>CAVOXE010000007.1:562500-1787959 GCA_963700335.1 Nitrospirota bacterium
TTCGCGTTGCGTCGAATTAAACCACATGCTCCACCGCTTGTGCGGGCCCCCGTCAATTCCTTTGAGTTTCAACCTTGCGGCCGTACTCCCCAGGCGGGACACTTAATGCGTTAGCTGCGGCACCGACGGTAACCCGCCGGCACTTAGTGTCCATAGTTTAGGGCGTGGACTACCAGGGTATCTAATCCTGTTTGCTCCCCACGCTTTCGAGCCTCAGTGTCAGAAACGTTCCAGAGCGCCGCCTTCGCCACCGGCCTTCCTCCCGATCTCTACGCATTTCACCGCTACACCGGGAATTCCGCGCTCCTCTCCCGTCCTCTAGCCAGGCAGTCCCCCCCGACCTTTTCAGGTTAAGCCTGAAGATTTCCCGGAGGGCTTACCTAACCACCTACGCTCCCTTTACGCCCAGTAAATCCGAACAACGCTTGCCACCTTCGTATTACCGCGGCTGCTGGCACGAAGTTAGCCGTGGCTGCTTCTGGAGGTACCGTCCGCCTTAGTTGTCTAAGGCCGTCTTCCCTCCCGAAAGGGGTTTACAATCCGAAGACCTTCATCCCCCACGCGGCGTCGCTGCGTCAGGCTTTCGCCCATTGCGCAATATTCCTCACTGCTGCCTCCCGTAGGAGTCTGGCCCGTGTCGCAGTGCCAGTGTGGCTGATCGTCCTCTCAGACCAGCTACCCGTCGATGCCTTGGTAGGCCGTTACCCTACCAACAAGCTGATAGGACATGAGCCCATCCTTGAGCGCCATCCCCAAGGGACAGCTTTCCTTCCAATCCCGCAAGATCGGAAGCGTACGCGGTATTAGCCCGCCTTTCGGCGGGTTATCCCCCACTCGAGGGTAGGTTACCCATGTATTCCTCACCCGTTCGCCACTGTACAAGCGTATTGCTACGCCTTCTCGTTCGACTTGCATGTGTTAAGCGCGCCGCCAGCGTTCGTTCTGAGCCAGGATCAAACTCTCATGAATAGGTGTTCTTTAGGATTTGGATCCAAGGGCCACCACTTCAATACACCTTACCTTGCTCTTATTGCTGTACTCACTCTATTCAGTTGTCAAAGAACGAAGAACAAACCAATCCGGAGCCGCACACTCTACAACAGGATTTCAAATACTGTCAAGGGGCGTTCCGAGTTGCGCGAGAATCAAATCGAGGATTGTCGCGAGAGGTGAGTTTATACTCTTCTCCCGATTCTCTTGTCAAGCAAAGAGTCACGCGTAGAAAACTTTTTTCTATCACTCATTTCGTGTCGCGAACATCGTGATCAATGTCGCTGCTTGCGATATCTCATGATGACACAAAGAATCCCATACTCAGTATTTCAAAATGCGCAACTTTTGCATCTGACGGTAACTTGCACGCCCATGCTCTGCGGCATATGATGATTGAGGAGAGGATATAGTGAAATTGCGGCGACGAATGATTTTACAATTGATGGGCCTGGGCGCGGCCGCGGGGATGATGGGCGGATGCGACTCCATCGGCAGTGTCTTTGGCCGTATGTTCGCCATGCCGCCGCGAGACACCATTTATTTCACACCGAACAACAAATTTTATGTCGTCAACTTCATGGATTCGCCGTTCAATGTGTCACGCGATCTCAATCAAGAGCAGTGGAGGCTTTCGATTAGCGGTGAAGTCAAACATCCGATGACGCTAGGCTGGCGCGATGTACTCAACCGGCAGTCTTTTGACCAAGTGGTGACGCTGGAATGCATTGATACGTTACCCGGTGGAGACAGCCTCGGCAATGCGATGTGGCGAGGTATTTCGCTGAAGAAATTACTCGAGGACGCAGGCGCCGATGAGGAGATGGCGCGCGATGTCGTCTTCAAAGCAGCCGATGGGTATGACGACAGTATTCCGTTCACAAGAGCCATGCAGGACGATGTCATGCTCGCTTACCTGATGAACGGTGAAAAGCTTCCCAAAGAGCATGGCTTTCCACTTCGCCTGCTGGTGCCGGGACTCTACGGCATTAAGAATGTAAAGTGGATTACCGAAATCGAGGTCTACAACGGCAATCATCTCGGCTACTGGCAACGTCAAGGTTGGACGGACGATGGCACGATCAAAATATTTTCTCGCATCGATAGTCCCGGCCACTATCAAGCATTACGAGGGCCGGAACAGGTCTTCCGCGGTATTGCCTTCGGCGGTCCCAATACCATCGGCAAAGTGGAAGTAAGCTTTGACGCCGCCAAAACGTGGCACGAGGCGGAATTAGAAACGCCGCAATCTCCTTATTCCTGGGTTATCTGGAACTACCGCTGGCGTCCTCCCAAAAAGGGCAAGTTCCAAGTCGTCGTCCGCGCTACCGACGTTAAAGGCAATGTGCAGATCGCGGAGCTGGTGAGGCCGCAACCGGCGGGAGCGAGTGGGCTCCATACGATCATCGCCGATGTGGAACAGCTTTAAAGTCACAGATCGTTTATCGCATTCCCGTATCAACGTTGAGACCTTGCCGTTGGCGGTCATCATGGAAACATAGGAATGTTCAGAGTAGCCAGCGGCTCGTGCTTAGCCTTTGCAATTATTATGATCATCATTTCTGCAAGCTGCGCGACGGACACCCTGACGGATCGCAAGCGCAATATTTGCTGAATCCAAATGGATTGAGCATTTGGCAATCTCAAGAAAAAATCCTACAGACCACATACGAGAGAGCGTTGCAATATCAGTCTGGAACCCGCGCACGATCTGATGCAGGTCAACGGCGATCGACAGCCAGCCGAGACCATCGCCTGTCATTTCGCGATATCAAAGCAGGACTTGTTGGGAAGAAGTAGAGGGAATGTTCCTCGATATCAAAGTCTGAGCGAGGATTCTGTCGGAGTCCTGAGACAACTCTCGTCGCGGATCACCAAACAGTTCCGAACACCTTTTCTCTCTGTCCAGGCCTGAATGAGTTCCTGGTGTGTTTCGGGAGTTCTATTTGACACAGTGGTTCGAGGAGGAAGGGGGCAGCCGCGACACCTCTTTCACCTGCCTGCTCACATACCTGCTAAGAAGTACACATGCTTTCAAATCGCATACGATCCTGTCCTATCATTCGCATCATTCGCAAGATATTTTGGCCTTGATTTTTACCTGACATTCCTAGTTACTGTGTTCTTAACTTAGTCGATGGCCTGAGCTCGGAAAGGAAATAGCGATGGCTACCTCATTTGAAGATCAGCGTTTGGATTCCGAGCACGTCTCGATCTCAGTGATTGAGCCTGATTCCTATAAAGTCCAGTTCCAGAATGAAGGAGGGCTCGGCAAACTTGGGAATCTCACTCATGTCAATGAGACGTGTCATGAGAGGAACTTTGGTCGACCGTCACCTTGTACTTTTTGTAAGGTGCCCGAGGTCTTAGCCAGCGGCCACACGGCGTCCACTGAAGTAGTTCTTCCCAATAATGAATATCTGCTCGTTCACTGGTCGAAGATTCAGACCACGGAGGGTCAGGCGCATATCCTGGAGACGATCATAGATATCACAGAGCGCAGGCAAATTGAGCAAACACTGGAACACCTGCAACGCCAGCACGAGTTATTTCTAAGCTCCGCGGGCGAGGGCATTTGCGGATTGGATCGGCATGGGAACATGACCTTCATCAACCCGACCGCCGAAAAACTGCTGCGGTGGAGCGCAGGAGACATCATCGGCAAATGTATGCATGCTACCCTGCATCACTCAAGAGCAGACGGCTCTCCTTACCTGAAGGAGGACTGTCCGATCTCAGCTTTGAAGGATAGTAGCGTGCATTCTGCCGAGAACGAAGTTTTCTGGAGAAAGGATGGGACCAGTTTTCCGGTTGAATATACGAGTACTCCTATCCGGGAAAGCGGTGAGTTGGTGGGAACCGTGGTTGTCTTCCAGGACGTTACCGATCGCAAACGGGCCGAGGAGCGGCTTCGATCCAGCGAGGAACGATATCGCGCCCTCTACGAAGACAATCCGTCGATGTACTTCACGGTCAATCCCGAGGGGATGGTTCTTTCTGTCAATCGATTCGGCGCCGAGCAACTCGGCTATGCGGTTGAAGAACTAGTCGGACAGTCGGTGACGTCCGTATTTTACGAAGATGACAAAGCCACTGTTCTCAACGAACTCAACGACTGCGTCAAGAATCCCGGCAAAGTATGCCACTGGGAATTTCGGAAAGTCCGCAAGGACGGGACGCTCTTTTGGGTAAAAGAAACCGTACGGATGGTGTGTGATGCACACGGCAATCCAACAGCACTCATTGTGTGTGAGGACATCACCGATCGCAAGCGGGCGGAGGGTGAACAACAGCATTCAGCAGCAAGGTTACAGCAGCTGAATGACTCTCTAGAGGCACAGGTCAAGGACCGGACGGCGGCGTTGCTTACGAAGCAGCAGCAGTTGCGTGCGCTGGCCTCTGAGCTGAGTCGGGCCGAGGAACGGGAACGCAAGCGACTCTCCACTGATCTGCACGACAACCTCGCACAGATATTAGCCTTAAGCAAGATGAAGCTTGGCGCCATGGCAAAGCACCTGAAGATGGAGGGATCGTCAACAAAGCTGCAAGACCTCAATGCTCTTCTAGACGAAGCACTGAACTATACCAGAACTTTGATGTCCGATCTTCGCCCAACGCTGATGGGCGATGACCATGATTTGAGGGCGGCCATCGCCTGGGTAGTAGAGAAAATGCAACGGCATGGATTAAGCGTGACGATCCAAGATGATGGGGAACTGAAGCTGCTGGATGAGGAGATGCTCACGGTCACCTATCGGTCAATTCAGGAACTGCTGTACAACGTTCTCAAGCACGCGCAAACCAACGAGGCCACAGTGGCGCTCCGACGATCGGGCAAGTGCCTCGAGGCGGCGGTAGTAGATCGGGGGGTAGGCTTCGATGCCTCCACCATGCACGCCCCCTCAAAAGAGGGGTGTTTTGGGTTGTTCAGCATTCGAGAGCGAGTGGAACTGCTCGGCGGACGCCTGGAGGTGACTTCGGTTGCAAACCAGGGGTCCTGTGTGAAGCTCATCGTCCCGCTCATAGCCGAGACGGCCTCAACCTGTCCATTGGGCGATCACCAAGAGGACCAATTCCCAAAAGGTCCAAAGGCGACTGTGCAAGAGGCCGTTGGCTCAAAGACTCGAGTCATGCTCGCTGACGATCATCAAATGATGCGAGAAGGGTTGCGGAACATTCTCGAAGGACAGCCTGATCTCGTAGTGGTGGCAGAAGTCGAAGATGGCCGTATGGCGGTAGACGCTGCCTCTATCTTCCGACCGGATGTGATCATCATGGATGTGAATATGCCGAGGCTGAGCGGAGTGGAGGCTACGCGACTGATCAAGGCGGAACATCCACACATCACCATCATTGGGTTGTCCGTCTACGAGGATGAGAAGACAGATTCCGCGATGCGGGAAGCGGGTGCTGCGGCGTATCTCACCAAAGGAGGCTCATTCGAGGCGCTGTGTACGACCATTCGCGAAATGGAGGCTATAACAAGGGCCTTATAGGAAGGAAAGAAAAAGGTGCTTTCTCGCTTTTACCTGCCTCTGGACTCACCGGGGACACCTACGTGCCGTGAAGGATTTCTGAACTTTGCCTACGCGACGCCCGAATAATAGCTAAGGATGTTCGACACCGAGATGACACCAATGATCTGATCTTGATCGGGCACGGCGAAATGGCGCGTGCCCTTTTCTTTCGTCAGCTCCACCGACTCAGCGATTGGCTGATCTACCTCGATCGCGATAGGGGTGTCTCATACAGGTCTTGACGATCTCAGTTGAGACATCAATCCCCTGCGCCATTACATCTCAGACCAAGTCAGTATCGGTGACGACGCCCACTTACGAACGATCGTCGATGACCGAGAGCGAACCGACTCTCTCTCCACTGTTGCATGAGTTGGGCGGCTTCTTTCAGCGACGCGTTCAAGTGCACGGCCCGAATTTCGGCGGACCCTTGAGGGCCGATAATCACGTAGGGGTGGACCGAACCGACCCCGAGAAAGTAGAATGCGCCACTCCTTTCCATCTCTGAGCAGCGAAGGCACGGTGGAAACGGAAATGTACAACCGCTGTTACGTGAAGGAATCGTCATGAGTGTGAAATGCGGAATCGTCGGGCTTCCCAATGTGGGCAAGTCCACCTTGTTTAATGCGCTTACTAAGTCGGGCATCGCCGCCGAGAACTATCCGTTTTGCACCATCGAACCCAACGTCGGCATCGTGGAAGTGCCGGATGCGCGAATGCAGCCGTTGGCAGACATTGTCACGCCGCAGAGAATGCAATATGCCACCACGGAATTCGTGGACATCGCCGGGCTGGTGGCCGGGGCTTCGAAAGGCGAAGGATTGGGCAATCAGTTTCTTGCCAACATTCGTGAGACCGACGGGATTGTGAATGTGGTGCGCTGTTTCGAGGACGACAATGTCATTCATGTGGCGGGAACGATCGATCCGATTTCCGACATTGCGACGATCGTCACCGAACTGGCGTTGGCGGACCTCACCACCGTGGAGAAAGCTCAGGACAGAAATGCCAAGGTCGCTCGGTCGGGTAATAAAGAGGCCGTGAAGCTGGGGGACCTCTTGATACAAGTGGCGGAGTGCTTGAATCAGGGCAAACCGGCACGCACGATGAAATTGGATGCAACGCAACTCGCCCTGCTGAAACCCCTGTGCCTGCTTACGATTAAACCGGTGATGTATGTGGCCAATGTGGGAGAGAAGGGATTTAAGAATAACCCCCTGCTGACGCGCATGGAGGAATTTGCCGCAGGCGAAGGAGCGCCGGTCGTGGCGATCTGCGCCGCGCTCGAGTCGGAAATCTCCGAACTGTCGGACGACGAGAAACGAGAGTTCTTGGCCGATGTCGGTTTAACGGAGCCGGGTCTCAACCGCCTCATTCGCGTGGCCTACCAGCTGCTGGGGCTGCAAACCTATTTTACAGCCGGACCGAAAGAAGTGCGCGCCTGGACTATTCATATCGGTGATACCGCCCCGCAAGCAGCGGGCGTGATTCATGGTGACTTTGAAAAGGGTTTCATTCGCGCGGAAGTCATCGGCTATGACGATTACATCACCTGCAAGGGCGAAACAGGCGCCAAGGAAAAAGGAAAGATGCGGCTGGAAGGGAAGGAGTACGTGGTCCAGGACGGCGATGTGATGCACTTCCGCTTCAATGTCTAGGCGCCTAACTTGAGACCAAGAGAGCCGCAATTGAGGCTGATCCACTGGATTGCAAAGGTAAAGAGTAGGAATGATAGGCAGGATTTCGATTGGATCAGATACTCTGAGATCTGAACTGCTTCATTTCCTCCATTGTCAATTCTCTCCACTGCCCTGGCCGCAATTCTCCCAGCACAATCGGACCGATCGCGACTCGAACGAGTCGTAAAGTCGGATGGCCTACTGCAGCGGTCATGCGCCGGACCTGGCGGTTCAATCCTTCTCGCAACGTGATTTGCAACCACGAGGTGGATACTGACTTGCGGAAGCGGATGGGCACAGGACGGTCGGGAAGATTCGGCGCGTCCGACAGTAGGTGAACCTCGGCAGGTCGCGTGCGCTTGCCATTGAGCAGTACGCCTTGCCTCAACTCTACTAACGCCTCCTCGTTCGGCACACATTCTACCTGCGCCAGATAGACCTTCGGCAACTTATGCTGTGGATCAGTAATGTAATGCGCTAATGCGCCATCCGATGTCAGCACCATGAGACCCTCGCTGTCCAAATCTAGTCGACCGGCCGCATAGACCTTCGGGACCGCGATAAACTCCGCCAAAGTCCGCCGGCCTTGCTCGTCCGTAAAACAGGGCAGCACCCCATAGGGTTTATTGAATGCGAGCGCGCGTGGCCTTGCTGCTGCCTTCATCTTTACATGGGATCGCGTTTCGATACGCCGGAGCGGACCGCCGATTATCCCCACGCTTTTTGCCCTCGCTTCTTCAGCTTTTTCCATTGCGACTTAAATGCCGATCGTGCCGAGTCGCGGCGCTGACGTTGGCGCTCGACCATCCGCCCGGCGACAAAGGCCGTTCGTACGCTTGTCGACTGCTCTGTAAATTGCCGGATATGTTTTTCGGCAAGGACCGCATCCTGATGTACGCCGAGCAGATCCTGAAAAGCCTTGACCTGCGGAATAAACCTCGTCGCCGGCTTTCCTTTGCTGGTTTCCGCGAGCTCGGCTGCATATCGCGCGCGCTTCGCCTTAATGCGCAGGCGATGGAGTTCGGAATCGGAGGGAATATCTCCCAGGTTCCGCATGGCTTTCCGTAGCTTCTTGAACTCCGTCGCGGCAATATCGCACACCGTCACGGTGGAAACCACCACGGCCGGATCTTGTGCCGCCTGCATCAATTTACGAACCAGTTCGAGGTATCGTGGCGACTGTAGTTCACCCACGAGCGTCTGCTGAACTTTGTCTCGCTCCATGCAAAGACGCGCGACAAATCTTTCCAATCCCCGGCGATCTCGCAGGTCCAATGCTGTTAATTCTTCCTTGAAATATTTTATTTGGACATCAAGATCTCGGGCGCCCCCCAGCATCTCACCCAACCAACCCAACTCGGTGCGCAGAGGCTCTCCCCATCCCTGCACAAGGAGTGGTTGGGCCGCCCGAACAATCGTCCGCAGCTGCCTTGTTGAAACGCGCATCTTGTGGAGATCTTCCATCACGCCCCCAAGACGAGTTCCCGGGTCATGCGCCCGAAGCACCTCCACATGCTGCAGCAGGACAAATCTCAAATGCTCGGCGGTCGGCGCTTCCACGGAAGGCGGTTGGATCGGACGAGGGGGAGGAATGTCCAACGCGCGAAATAATTTGGGACGACCATCATGCTCTTCCGCGCCCGCCTTGCGAAGCGTCTTCTCCAGCCGCGTGAGGAGCCGGTCGTCGCCACTCACGCGCTCAATTTCCACTTCGCGAAAACTATGTACGACGTGACGATCCTTCAATACCGACACGGTGTCGAGCACCACCTCGGCAGCCGCGCCTTTTTCGCCCTTCACCTGGATCCCTGTACGCCACGTGCGCAGCGTGGCAGCGGGAATCAATGCTTCGCCTTGCAGATGGACGATGAGAAGGTCGGTGAGAGAGACCGGCGGGATGCCTGCCGGAGCGCTCATTTCGATCTCGCGACGGGCACCGTCTAACGGAAGCTTCAACTGCCAGACGCCTTTGCGTTTTTCAGTGCGATGGCGGAGAGTGATCCCACTACGAGCAAGATGATAGTTGGACGTATCGTAATAGGTCGACGTCAGGACACGTCGGGGAAGTCTTTCACCACTCAGGACGGGCAAGCGAAATCTTCGATCCGCGCTGAGCTTTATCTCACGCTCGATCGCCGATTTGATTGTCGATTGCCCTGTGGTAGCGCAAGACTCGATAAGCGTCATCGTGAATAATTCCTCAACTGCCTCTCTAGCATTGTCCACGGCTGTCGAAATATCAAGACTGAATGGTCTGAATCACTGAACCATTCATCCTACAGCAACCTCGCTACAACTCGACTTGATCGCGTGTCAGTATGTGTGATTACGTGGAATGCTAGAGAGATTGGGAGGAGCGTGCTATGCGATGGGGCGGCCAACGCGAGAGCGGAAATATTGAGGATCGGCGTGGCATGGGTCCGGTCGGTGCGGGCGGGCTTGGAATTGGCGGGATTTTATTCGTGCTCGTCGTGAGTTATCTGACCGGAACAAATCCGCTGACCCTGCTCAACCTCGTGGAAAATGTTCAAACCGTTTCCACACCGGAGACCGATTCACCTGCACCGACCGGTCCGCCGGCAGATAAGCTAGGAAAGTTTGCAGCGGTGGTTCTGGCGGACACCGAGGACACATGGCAAGACCTGATGCCGAAACTCGGGCGGTCCTATGAAGAACCCCGGCTGGTTCTTTTTACCGATTCAGTCCGCTCGGCGTGCGGTCTGGGGTCGGTGGCCACGGGCCCCTTTTATTGTCCACCGGATCGAAGAGTGTATCTCGATCTGTCTTTTTTTAAAGAACTGGCCCAGCGGTTCGGCGCACCGGGTGACTTCGCTCAAGCCTATGTCATCGCGCACGAGGTCGGCCATCATGTGCAAAATTTGCTCGGCATCGCTGAAAAAATTACCCGCCTGCAGCGTCAGGCGTCTCAGGCGGAAGGGAATGCGTTATCGGTCCGAGTGGAACTGCAAGCAGACTGCTTTGCCGGTGTGTGGGGGTATCATGCGAAGCTGGATCGAAATCTGATCGAACCGGGCGACTTTGAATCCGGCCTCCGTGCAGCGTCCGCGATCGGCGACGATCGACTTCAGCATAGGTCGAGAGGGTCGGTGCAACCCGAAACATGGACGCACGGCTCTTCAGAACAGCGCACCGCATGGCTGCGCCGCGGTCTCGAGAGCGGCGATCCAAATGCCTGCGATACTTTCAAGGAAAACCGCCTCTAACGCGGGAGATGTTTCGCAGATCACACTACGCTGTGGTCTGCAAACCATTTTAGCAAACGATTCCATCCGTTCTCTGCCTGCTCCTTGCGATAGCTCGGGCGGTAATCCGCGTGGAACCCATGAGGCGTGTCGGGATACACCACGATCTGAGAACCGCTGGATCCCTGTTTGAGCGCACTTTCCATCTGTTCGACGGTCGTGATCGGAATCCCCTTGTCATCCGCTCCGTACAAGCCCAAGACCGGCACCGTCAACGATGCCGCCACATCGATCGGATGTCGTGGCTGTAATGCACTCGGCTTTCCACTCAAACGTCCATACCACGCCACTCCAGCTTTGACCTGTGGATTGTGCGCTGCATACAGCCACACGATACGCCCGCCCCAGCAAAAACCCGTGATGCCCAGCTTGCCGGTATCGCCCTCCCCTGACTCTTTGACCCAGGCCACTGTTGCGTCGAGGTCTGAGAGAACTTGGGCATCGGGAACCTTGGAAACCACCTTCGACACGATGTCGTCAATCTCAGTCATCTTCGCGACATCACCTTGCCGCGCGTACAACTCCGGCGCAATCGCCAGATACCCCCGGCTCGCCAATCGCCGGCAGACGTCCTTGATATGCTCATGCACGCCGAAAATCTCCTGCACCACGAGCACGACAGGACAAGACCGACCCTGGGCCGGCATCGCGCGATAGGCCGGCATTCGACCATCGCTCGTAGGAATCGTCACTTCGCCGACGGTCAATCCAGTTGTTGCCGTCATGATGGTCTCGGCGGAAAGTGGACGTACAGCCAACGCAAAACCCACGGCAAGTGTCGTGACTACGAATCCACGCCGAGTGAGACCAACGTCAGAAAGAGAATCGTCGGGTTGAATAGTTTCACGTGGTGATCTGTCATCTATCATTTCTCCCTCTTGATGCAGTCTGTCATTCGCAGGCTCACCAGACATACCCCACGAGGAATACACCTGCAAGGCTTTTTTTTAAAGCAAGGATATTGGGCGGAGAACCGCAAACTTTAAGAGGTAGAAATCAAGCAGGCATAATCAGCGCGATCATCCCACCGATGTCGATTGAGCAACTGAAGTCGAGGATCGAAATGATGGATCAGGTACCGGATGGCCGCCGATCACAAGCTCGCGTTTACGATGGTCTTCACTTCATTGCATACGCGAAAGGTTAGATAGAGCACCGGTCCACCCGCAGCAACGGTGAGGGGACGTTTCACAAGCCAAGTCCCGGCTGGTAGTTGGCCCCACACGGTCATTCGATGGATCTCCATACTCGCTTCGTTAATAATGGCCGCGCCCTGTATGCGTTTCCATTTCACATGAACCCAGGCTCGCCGTATCCATCCCATCGTGTACCTCCTGCGTTGGAATCTCCCGACACCTATTCGAAAATCGTGCCGATCGAAAGGCGTCCTGATTCCAATCATTTCGATTTCATAAATGGGGTGGAAGGGGCGACATTGGCCGAGCCTAGGCAAAAAGGATCTAGCCGTACGTTCCTCTACAACATCACAAATGCCCGCACGGTAACGTGCCGCTAACTGCGCCGTAACCCCGCCGCAATGCTAACGCGATACGATGCAGTCGACTCAACACAAACATGGAGGTTGCGCATGCATTGTGGACGTTGCAATGGACTTATGCTGCACGATCGCTATCTTGGACTGGACGGACAACTACCCATGCTGCGATGCGCCAATTGCGGCGCGATCGTGGATGCCAAGATTCGACAACATCAATTGCGCCGTCCCGCCGACAAGGCGCGCCGACCAAGGCATCACTTTCAACGGCCCTCTCCGATGACATCGTTGTTGCTCCGTCACGACTGACGATCTGGCCACTCAAAAGGCGACTCGGCCTCTGCTTCAATGTCCTCGAAGAGTGGCACGATGTCAGTTGCGCGCGAACCGTGATTGGCACACAATGGCGTATGGAATCGAGCGCCCATCGATTGCCCGACGAATCTGTGAGCATGGGTCCGCCTCCCGAAATGCCCCGATGGCCACGCCGATTGAAAATAGCGGCCCTGCTCGTCGCCACTCTCATGGCATTCTATGCCGTGCTGGGCTTCCTGATTCTGCCTTTGTATCTGCGATCTAAGATTCCCCATGCGCTCTCGGCCCGACTCGACCGTCCCGTGACAGTGGATGATGTCCGGTTCAATCCCTTTACACTGGCACTCTCTATCAGGCATCTGGCCATCAGCGAGCGCGACAATACGCCGTTGCTGGGATTCGAGGAACTGTATGTCGACGTCGGCATTTCTTCTCTCTTGAATCGTTCGCTGACGTTCGATCAAATCCGCCTCCGCGTCCCCTACGGTTTCGTCGATATTCGTCCTGACGGCGGCGTCAATCTGCTCGACCTTCGCCTCGTTTCATCGCAGCCTCAGGGTTCCCCAGCCGATCGAGACGTTCCAGAAACTCCAGCCTCTCTTCCATCGTTGATTATTCATACGTTGGATATCGAACAAGGTGCCATAGAATTTCACGATCGCGCACGGCCCACGCCGTTCAGCGCCGATATCGTGCCGATCTCTTTGTCGCTCAAAAATTTCCGTACGTTACAGGCCGGTGACAATGCATTTGCCTTCAAAGCAGAATTCGCAGCGGGTGAGACGTTGGAATGGCATGGAACGCTTCTGATGAATCCACTGCGATCGGAGGGGCGGGTCTCTCTCGCCAATTTCAAAGTGCGGCACGCGTGGGAATACATTCAGGATCGTGTCGGTTTTGAGTTGACGGACGGCATCCTGCACATAGAGGCGGCCTACCATGCAGAAGCTGGAACCGACGGCTTTCAGACCGCCATCTCCGACGGCACGCTCGGTCTTGAACGGATTTCCCTGTCGGAGAAAAAACCTACATCGCCCTTGATCGACCTCCCTACCTTTTGGATCAAAGGCGTTCAGGCCGATCTATTGAAGCGTCACGTGGAGGTCGGCTTGGTGCAATCGACCGGCGCTCATATTCACGCCTCGATGGGAAAAGACGGCCTGCTTAACTTTCAGCGGGTCTTCGCATCGGCACCGGCAGCCGGATCAACTTCCGCATCCGCGCCGCCGGCCGGGGATTCTTCGTCCTCTAGGCCTTGGTCGATTGCGCTCAACGAGATCAACTTAGAAAACTACGGCCTCAGCCTGGAAGATCAGAAACCCGACTCGCCGGTACAACTCGATCTAGCGGCCCTTCATCTCCATGTGAAGGACGTGATCTACCCCCCGACCGCGCTGCTCAATCTTGAGGCATCGGGTCACATCAACACGACAGGGCAGTTTTCCATAGGAGGAACTATAGGCCTTCATCCGACTACGGCCGACCTTCACGTCGAGATAGACCAATTTCCCTTGACCCCATTTCAACCCTACATCGGTCAAACGGCCTCCTTGGAAGTCCGCGATGGTTCGGCAAGTCTGAAGGGGCATCTGTTGTATGAGGCCGGCGACCAACCGACGACTCGCTTTGCAGGTGATGCCAACGTGGCGCGTTTATCGATCGTTGACTCTCAGCTTGATAAACCGCTCGTCAGGTGGGAAGACCTGCACGCCACCCGCATCGATCTGGCTCTTCCGGATCAACATGCCATCATCGGAGAAGTGCGTGCGGCCAAACTTTTCGCCGACATCGTGATCAGTGCCGATCGACAGGTAAACATCAGCACGGTTTTCGCGAAACCCAAGAAGGGCCGGACGAGCGCGGAGGAGGCCATTCCCCATGCGGAGAAATCAGCGCCTTCACATCCACTTCCTATCAAGATCGGAACGGTGACAATCGTAGATGGGTCGGCCCATTTCGCCGATTTTTCCGTCAAACCCATTGTCGATACCGGCATCTTTGGATTAAAGGGTTCAATCAAAGGCCTGTCGTCACAAGAACAGGCCAGAGCACAGGTCTCGTTATATGGTCAAGTGGACAAGTATGCTCCGGTGACCATCGCGGGGCAGATCAATCCCCTCAGTCACCACGCGTTCACCGACCTCAAGGTCTCCTTCAAAAATGTCGAACTCACGACGCTCTCACCCTATTCCACGAAGTTTGCCGGCTATCCGATCGTCAAAGGGAAGCTTTCAATGGACCTGCGATATCTCCTCGATCGGCAGCAGTTGGATGCGAACAACAATGTGGTCATCGATCAACTGACATTGGGCGACAAAATAGAAGGTCCTGACGCGACATCCTTACCGGTCAAGTTTGCGATTGCGCTTCTGAAAGACCGTCATGGTCGCATCAATATCGACCTGCCGGTGAAGGGCGACTTGAGTAACCCCGAATTTCACTATGGCAAGCTCATTTGGAATGTCCTGACGAATCTCCTGACCAAAGCGGTTGCGTCGCCGTTTACCTTGATGGCGAACCTAATCGGCGGGAGCAGCGATGAATTAAGTGACGTGCCGTTTCCGGTTGGAAGCGCCGAGATGCCAACGGATAAACTCGGAGGTCTCAAAGCGTTGGCAAAATCTCTAGAGGAGCGTCCGGCCCTTCAGTTGGAAGTTTCCGGCATCGCCGACCCGGCGGCAGACGGCGCCGCGCTCAGCGAGGCTAAATTGCAAAAGGAACTGGACTTGTTAAAAGACGCTGCCCAAACGGGACGATCGGCGAGAGCCCAAGCCGACGAACCGGACGACGCCGGCTTGTTGCAAGCGCTCTACATCAAGAAGTTTGGGACACTCCCACGGCAGTCGGACGGCAAAGCACCCGTTACGTCGGAGCAATTAAAAACGCGATTGCTTGAGGCGTTTCCTGTCGAAGAAGAGGAACTGCGACTGCTCGCCCAAGAACGCGCCAAGCAGATCCAGCAGTCCCTCATTGATGAAGGCGGCATTCAGGCTGATCGAATCTTTCTGCTGGACGGCAAGCTGACCGGCCGCGCTCACGACGGCACCGTGATCAGCCAACTTGGTCTCACGGCAAGCTAGATCACTTGTGGCTTCCCGTCCGTCACCGAGTGAACATCAGTTGGAATGAGACGCCTGTCACATTGTCGCGCGCATTCCCGGATAGATTTCGGCCGTCGGGCGAAATCGTAAGCGATGCCTGCCCGTTCGTTTGCATCGCCGATTGATACGTCAGCTGGAGTTCATGACCGGAGATCGAGCCCTGCCCGACCGCCGTCACACCGAGGAGCGGATTAAATTCTCGAACGGCCACGGCATTGCCGGTTTGCTGAATGACCCATGACACCCCTGTTCGGTCATACCACGTTCCGGCAATGTTCATGTGGCGTGGAATGGCTGCGCTGCTCTCGTTCGCCTCGTCCTCAGGCGCTCTTCGCACCGGACGCGCCTCCGACCGCTTGAGTGCCTCCTCCATGTGACGCAATTTCGCTTCGAGCTCGGCTTGCCGCCGCGCCATCTCTTCCTGATCGACCTGTTTGGCGGCATCCGGATGAACAATCGGCGTCGTGCCGTGCCCTTCCCCGACAGTGGGAGGCGGCGTGTTCCCAGGTTTTGCAAATTTCACTGAACCCAGGCTGCCCAAGCCGATCTCCTCAATCGTTTGACCCGTGTAAAGTGTGTACCCGACCAAGAGTGCCAGTAAGCTGCCGGGAATAATCCACAACATTTGCTTGGCCTTCCCGTCGCCCGATGTTCCACCGTCAGACCCCATTCATCATCTCCTTGTCCATAGGCTAGGCGGCGCCTCGCAGCCTGTCAAGCCTCTCGTTGCCGAACAATTTCATTGCTCGCGGGAAAGACTTGATAGAATCCATTCGTCTGCACGACCTCGATCGGCGTCTCGAAGAGCCGAGTCAGGCGCTGCGAGGTGAGGATGTCTCGCTTCTCGCCGTCGGCTACGATTGACCCCGCTTTCATGAGGACGACGCGTCCGACCTCCGGCGGAATTTCATGCACGTGGTGTGTCACAAGAATAATCGTTTTTCCTTGCCGCATCTGACGGCGAACAAGGTCGAGATACTGAAAGCACGCCCGTACATCGAGTCCGCTGGTCGGCTCGTCCAACACCAAGGCGAGCGGCTGATGAATGAGTGCGCGGCCGAGTAAAAATCGACGCTGCTCGCCGGTGGACATCTCGCAAAAGTGTCGATCGCGAAGATGACCGACGCCCAGTTCATCGATTATCTGCGCGGCGCGTGTTCGATCCCCCTCACTGAACTGTTGATGAGCATAGGTGCCGATACTCGAATAGTGGCCGGACAGCACAACGTCGATGCCGCGCACGTGATCCAGATACTGATGTTGCAGCTCGTGCGAGACAAGGCCGAGTTTCGCGCGCAGCGTCCAGACATTCCATCGGTCCTGCCCAAAAAGGCGAATATCGCTCCCTTCCCTGCGAACGGGATGGATGTCACGCGACAGCAATTTGAGCAACGTGGATTTCCCCGCGCCGTTCGGCCCGAGAATGGCCGTATGGCATCCGAGAACGATTTCGAGAGAGAGATCGCTGAAGACCTTGGTGTCGCCACGATAGACAGTGGCGTGTTGAATCTCGACAATCTTAGGGGTGTGCGCTGTCATAGAACCGAGCCGACTCGACTGCGGCGGCAAAGTGTATCCTCGTGGTCAGTCAGTGTCCAGCGTCGCCGTCGCACTGAGGGGACATTCATCCGCGATCGCACGTTGAAAATATAAACCGCACAGCTTACTCTGTGTCCCGACATCTGCTCGCAACCTAGAGAGGCATAAGCATGTTGGCACTCCTCGTCATTTCAGCAGTCAGCGTCCTCGGCGTATTCGGATGTATGGACTCAGGACATACCGGTCGAGAGCAGGGCGCTCAGCCTCTCAGACCATCCGAATCTCCAACCGCTCACCCGTTCGAACGAAGATTGGTAGATCTCAATGGAATGCATCTGAGCATTGTGGAGGCGGGAACCGGCTACCCCGTCATCTTTGTACATGGCGTGGTCACTACCAGCAATATTTTCCCCAAGTATGTCGGCGCCTATTCCCCCAACTTTCGGGGAATCGCCGTAGACCTCCGCGGGTATGGAGATTCGGACAAGCCGTCGACCGGCTTCACGATCGAGCAATTCTCGAAAGACCTGATCAGGCTAGCCGATACGCTGCATATCGAAAAATCGGTCTGGGTCGGCGTGTCCATGGGCGGGATGATCCTTCAACGACTTGCGCTCGATCATTCCGACCGCGTGCGAGCGCTGGTCCTGGTTTCGACGACCGATGGGGCGATGATTCTCGACAAGGATATTCCGAGCATCGGCAGGCCGCGGGATTATCGGCAGGTCTCGAAAAACATGATCGTCGAGAGCTTTCCGCTCAACACTCCCGCCACAGTCTATCAGCCCCTGCTCGACCGCATTCCTACCTGGAACGACACCGTCATCCGCGAGGCGCTGACGTCCATGTCGCAATTCAATGTCCATGGACAACTCACGCGTATCCAGTCTCCCACCCTGATCATGGTCGGCGCAAAAGACGACGTCGCCACGCCCGCTATCGCCAAAGGCATTCAAGCCCAGATACCCCGCGCTCAACTCGTCGAGTTCAATACCGGTCATTTCATGATGGCCGAAGACCCGGATCGTTTTAGAACGGTACTCGGGGAGTTTCTTCGGAACCTCAAATAATCGCGAGCCATCATCTCGCATGGATCCCTTTGAAAGAGATACCATGACACGTCGAACGGACACTCGGATTCACGGCTTCTTTCTGATTGTGCTTCTTCCGATTGCCTGGAAACATCCAGACATTCGCGCGGAACACAGGTGAGAAATGCACCGGCCGCACCCGATACCCGCAGCGCCCTACGGGGTAAGGTGGGCTCGTTCACGGCGGCCTGTGTCTTGATCAGCAATATCGTCGGCGGCGGGATCTTTACGGTCACGGGACTGATGGCGCGAGATCTCGGGGATCCGATTCTTATTTTAGCCATGTGGGTGGTCGGCGGGTGCCTGGCGATGGCAGCCGCCATCTCGTACAGCGAATTGCCTGCGGCGCTCCCACACGCCGGAGGCGACTACGTCTATCTCCGTCAGGCCTATGGACCGCTCACCGGATTTCTCAGCGGCTGGATCTCCTTTACCGTCGGATTCGGTGCGGGCATTGCAGCCGCAGCCGTGAGTTTTGCCTCCTATATGCTTCGGCTCATGCCCGTTGCGGAGGAGAACAGCGCCATATTCAAGTGCATTGCACTCATCCTGATCTGGGCAATCACAGCCGTCCACGCACGGGGTACGGAAGCCGGAGGCCGATTGCAGCGCGTTCTGACGATCACCAAAGTCATGGCCATTTTAATTTTTCTTGTCGCAGGGTTCGCGATCGGCGACGGCCAATGGTCGCACCTCGCCGAATCCCATGTTCAGCCGGCTTCCGGTAGCGGCGCGCTCATCTCGGCGTTGATCTTTGTGATGTACACCTATCTAGGATGGAACGTCGTCGGCTATATCGCCGGAGAGATCGCCGATCCGCAGCGCACCATTCCCACGATTGTGATCGGAGGCACGGCATTGGTGACGGGACTCTATCTCTTGCTCAATCTCCTCTACCTTTACGCGCTTCCGGTGAAAGCGCTCGCAGACGCACCGATCCTACCGGTTGCGGAGAAAGCGGCGGCGGCTCTATTTGGTCCGACCGGGGCGCGGTTTGTAGCGGCCTTGCTCTGCGTCGCCATCGCCGGCGGTGTCAGCGCCATGATATGGGCGGGCCCTCATGTTTATAGAGCGATGGCGCTCGACGGCGCCTTTCCGGCATTTTTCTCCGTACTCTCGACACATACCGGTGTTCCGCTGCGCGCGTCGCTGCTGCAAGGCCTGTGGGTCTCCCTGCTCATTCTCACCGGGACGTTTGAGCAGGTGGTTCTTTTCAGTGGATTCATCCTCTCGGCTTTCACCGCATTGGCGATCGGCGCGGTTATCGTACTGCGGCGACGCCATCCTGAACTAGCCAGACCGTTTCGCGTACCACTCTATCCTACCTTGCCGTTGCTTGCGATCGGCATCTTCCTGATAATCGTCGCAACCAGCGTGGTTGAGCGACCCTTCGAATCGGCGGTCGGAGTTCTCATCGTTCTCACCGGTCTACCGCTCTATGCGTTCTGGAAAACAGGACGAGACAGCGATCGTGACAAGGGAACCAACACTCCGGCTTGATTTTTATCCTCAGGCGGTGCACTACCAGCATGGTATGACCGTAAAGCCGTCGCTGCCAAGGCGCTCTACCTTCGTATGCGCGCCTTCTCGGTCATCGGGGGCGATATCGTTCCGGTCTTAATCAATGTCCAACCGAACTGGAAAGTCGTTGGCATCGACGTCATTCAGCTCACGGTGACCGTGATCAGTCTCTTGGTGGTCGTTTTCGTCTCGCTCGAAAGCGTCTTTCATTATCGGGAACAGTGGAAAAATTATCGCTCAACCGAACAATCATTGGGTCATGAGCGATTTCTCTTTCTATCCGGGGTGAGTCGTTATGCCGGTCTGGATAGCGGCAAGGCTTTTAGCCTCTTTGTAGAGCGGGTTGAAGATGCCATCGCCAAAGAAAATTCTGCGACGCTGAGCGTGATGACAATGGCGGCGGAAGCATCCGATCCTTCCAATAAGCCGAAGGCCAACGAAACCTCATGATTTTCCGTTGCTGAAACTGAGTGGGGGTTGCTTCCGTCAGGCTTCGCTGGGATCGGAGTTGATCTTAGGTGAAGCCGAAGTACCGCGAGAAGCCTGGTCTTCCGTCGTCCGCCCCGGGATCGCGGGCGTGGTCGACTTGACGTCGGCATTCTGTGCCCGTTGAAGCAGGGCATGATCCATTAACACGAGGGCGAGCATGGCTTCGGCAATGGGAGTGGCGCGAAGGCCGACGCATGGGTCGTGGCGGCCCTCCGTCTCGACCACGACGGGACGCCCTTGCTTGTCGATCGATCGACGCGGAATCCGAATGCTCGAAGTCGGTTTAATCGCGATAGTCACCACGATGTCCTGACCGGTCGAAATACCGCCGAGAATTCCGCCGGCATGGTTGGTGACGAATCCTTCCGGGGTCAGTTCATCGCCATGCTCCGATCCGAGTTGAGCGACCGAGGCGAATCCGGCTCCAATCTCCACGCCTTTGACCGCATTGATGCTCATCATGGCCGACGCCAAGTCGGCATCCAGCTTGTTATACACGGGACTGCCCCAACCTACCGGCACATGCTCCGCGACGGCGGTAATCTTCGCGCCGACGGAATCTCCCGACTTCCGCAAGTCATCCATAAAGGTTTCGAGTTTTGGCACCGACGCCGGATCGGCCGCGAAAAATGGATTCGTCAAAACCGCATCCCAACTCTGAAAGGGGACATGCATGTGTCCGATTTGGGAGAGATAGCCGCGAATCACGACGCCATACTTGGCGTGGAGCCATTTCCTCGCGATGGCCGCGGCCGCGACTCGCACGGCCGTTTCACGCGCGGACGAGCGTCCACCCCCACGGTAATCACGAATCCCATACTTCTGCCAATAGGTATAGTCGGCGTGGCCCGGCCGGAAGGTGTCGGCGAGATTGCCATAATCGCGGCTGCGTTGATCTTCGTTGCGAATGAGTAACGCGATCGGCGTGCCGGTCGTGGTGCCCTCAAAGAGACCGGAGAGAATTTCGACGCGATCCGATTCTTGCCGCTGCGAGACATGGCGCGAGGTGCCCGGTTTGCGGCGATCGAGCTCTTTTTGAATATCATCGATCGTCAACGTGAGTCCCGGCGGGCAACCATCGACGACACAGCCGATGGCCGGTCCGTGGCTTTCGCCGAACGACGTGACTGAAAAGAGTGTGCCGAACGTATTCCCAGCCATCAGCTAGGGATGAAGAGAATCAGAATGAATTGCGTGGGCGCACCTATTCAATGATATCCACCTTGATGTGAAGTTCCTTCAACTGCGCCGCATCGACTTGCGACGGGGCCTCGGTCATCAAGCACTGCGCCTTTTGCGTCTTGGGAAACGCAATCACATCCCGAATGGAGTCGGCCCCCCCCAGCAGCATGATCAGGCGATCCAGCCCGAAGGCGATGCCGCCGTGCGGAGGAGCGCCGTAATCGAGGGCTTCCAGAAGAAATCCGAATTTGGCGTGGGCTTGGTCCTTGGTCATGCCCAGCAAATCCAGAATACGCAACTGGACCTCGCTCCGATGGTTTCGAATACTTCCGCCCCCGATCTCGCTCCCGTTCATTACCATGTCATAGGCCTTGGCCCTGGCCTTCAATGGTTCACTGTCGAGCAGGGCAAGATCTTCGTCCATCGGCGCGGCAAAGGGATTATGCATGAAGATATAGCGTTGTTGTTCAGGAGAATAATCCAGAAGAGGAAACTCCGTCACCCATAACGGACGCCATGCCGTCTTGTCGATCAGATTGAGTTCCTCGCCCAGCAATAATCTAATCCGGCCCATGACATCGTGTACGATGGCGGCTTTATCCGCGCCGAACAGAACCAAATCGCCGGGCTTTGCCTCGGGCAGCGCCGCAAAGAACGCCCGGGCATCCAGAAATTTCGCGATGACGGAATCGAGCTGACCGTCAGCCGTAATCTTCAGCCATGCAAGGCCCTTGGCCCCAAAACTCCTGGCGGTTTCTCCGAGCGCATCGATTCGACTCCTCGCGATGCTCCCGCCGGATTTGACGATCAACGCCTTTACGATTTTGCCCTTTGTTGCGGCTTCCCTAAAAACCTTGAACTCGCTCTGCGCTGCAAACGCGGTGACGTCATAGAGCGGCATATCGAACCGAAGGTCCGGCTTATCGGACCCATAGCGACCCATCGCCTCGGCATAGGTCATCCGTGGGAACGGTGTCGGGAGGTCCACCTTGCCGGCCTCTTTAAAGACGGAGACAATCATATGCTCCATCAGCGTCATCACCTGTTCACGATCCACAAATGACATTTCCAGATCGATCTGGGTGAATTCCGGTTGGCGGTCATTCCGCAAGTCCTCATCGCGGAAGCAGCGAGCGATCTGATAGTAACGATCCATCCCTCCGATCATCAGGACTTGTTTGAACAGTTGCGGAGATTGCGGCAATGCGAAAAAGGTCCCGGCATTCACCCGACTGGGCACAAGATAATCGCGTGCCCCTTCCGGCGTACTTTTGGTCAGAACCGGGGTTTCAATTTCCAGAAACCCTTCCCGGTTTAGAAAACTCCTGGTGGCTTGCATCACGGCATGGCGGAGCGCGAGCAAATGCTGCATCCGTGGACGGCGCAAATCCAGATAACGGTACTTCAAGCGCAAGATGTCCGTGACATCGGCGTCGTCTTCAATCACGAAGGGCGGCGTTTTGGCTTCATTCAACATTTCGATCTGCTGCACCAGCACTTCGACATCTCCGGTAGCGAGGTTCTGATTGTCCGCGCCATCCGGACGGAGATTGACCAGCCCGGTCACGGCCACGACGTCCTCGCTGCCGAGTTTTTCGCCCTGCTTGTGTACGTCCGGCGCTTGTTCCGAGTTAAATACGATCTGAGTCATGCCCTGTCGATCGCGTAGATCGATAAATAGTACGCTGCCATGATCCCGGCGGCGTTGTACCCAGCCGCTGAGCGTGACGGCCTGGCCAACGTGACTTCGACGCAGTTCACCGCACGTGTGCGTGCGTGCCATCACCTCGTCCTCCGTGTCGGACGTGCGGGCCGTCCTTTATTACCGGATGACGGTCGCGAGAAACGAGCATCCGGCCGCGCAGCACGTCCTGGCTTTCCGATAGAGCGGATCGGTTGGCCTCCGGGACGGGCTGACTGTTCTGCTGAACGTATCGGGGGTTTCCCAGAACGTGTCGGCTGTCCTCTTAAAGGCCTCGGCTGCATTCCTGGGCGAGCCGGCTGTTCTGCTGAACGTTTCGACTGCCCTCGTGAAGACATCGGCTGCAATCTGGAACGAGTCGGCTTTCCCCTTGAAAACGTCCGCTGCGGTCTTGAGGATGCCGATTGTCCACTTGAACGTGCTGTGGGTCGTGCAGGATGCGCGGATGTTCTCCGAACCGGCTTCGGCGGACGGATTTGTGGCGGTGGTATCCCGGCCGCTTCCTGCTCCTGCCTATATTTAACGAGGTCACGCAAGGTGTTGGCTTCCCGGTCCGTCAGATAGCGAAATTCACCGGGCAGGAGATCGCCCAGCGCCAGAGGACCGAATTTAATGCGCTTGAGTTTTAAAACCGGATGGCCGACGACCTCGAACATGCGCTTGATCTGATGCTTTCGACCTTCGTAGATCGTCACTTCGAGCCAAGAGTTTTCCTCGGCCTTGCGCACCTTTTTGACCACGGCTGGAGCCGTCATCCCGTCCTCTAATTCGACGCCATGCGCAAGGCGGTTGATCTCTTCATCAGCGAGCACCCCTTTGACTTTTGCAAGATAAACCTTGGCCACATGGTAGCGTGGATGCAAGAGCGCTTGCGCCAGCTCACCGTGATTGGTCAGCAGCATGAGCCCTTCCGTATCGAAATCCAATCGTCCGACCGGAAACATGCGAAGCGTCACGCCATGCAACAGGTGGTCGATCGTCGGTCTGCCCTCAGGATCGTTGAGTGTGGAGACAATGCCCTTGGGCTTATTGAGCAGAAGATAGGCATAAGGTTCCACGGCCTTCAGATGACGTCCATCCACCTTTACATGGTCTCGCTCGGGATCGATCCGCGTCCCTAGTTCACGCACGATCTTTCCATTGATTGTCACCCGCCCCTGAGCGATCCATTCTTCTGCCTTGCGACGTGACGCGAGGCCCGAGGCGGCAATGACTTTTTGTAATCGTACTTCCATTCTTCTATCTTTCCTCTTGTAGGACCTGGGCTGGGTGAGCGCTCTGCGAGCACAAGATCATCTAGGCCAGATCCTCTTCTCTATTCCCATTCTATAGTGCTGGGCGGTTTCGAGCTGATGTCATACACGACCCGATTCACTCCCCGTACCTCATTGATGATGCGATTCGAGATTTTCCCCAACACCTCGTGCGGGAGCTTGGCCCAGTCAGCGGTCATCCCGTCCAGACTGGTGACGGCCCGAATCGCCGCAACATGCTCGTAGGTACGCTGATCGCCCATCACGCCGACGGTACGAATGGGAAGCAGCACGGCAAAGGCCTGCCACGTCTCAGCATAGAGACCGGACTGCCGAATTTCCTGTTCCACGATCGCATCGGCTTCGCGCAACATGGAGCAACGTTGCGGAGTGACCTCGCCCAGCACGCGAATCGCCAGGCCGGGGCCTGGAAATGGATGGCGCCAGACAATGTCATCGGGCAATCCCAATTCTTTGCCGAGCACACGCACCTCATCCTTGAAGAGTTCACGTAACGGTTCCACCAGTCGCAGACGCATCTTCTTTGGGAGACCGCCGACATTATGGTGCGTCTTAATCGTAGCCGACGGACCTTTGAAGCTGACGCTTTCAATGACGTCGGGATACAGTGTGCCTTGGACAAGATAATCGGCTTTGCCCAACCGATTGGCCTCTTTTTCGAAGTTCCTGATAAAAAGACGGCCGATGATCTTTCGTTTGCGTTCGGGATTGATCACACCCTTTAAGGCGCCGAGGAATTGAGCCGATCGATCCAGGATGTGTAGGTCGAGATCGAGTTGCGCAAAACTTTTTTGCACCTTCACCCGCTCGTCTTTTCTCAGCAACCCGTTGTCGACAAAAATACAGGCAAGTTGGGACCCGATCGCGCGCTGGGTCAGCGCCGCCGCTACCGACGAGTCCACCCCGCCGCTTAATGCGCAAATGACCTTACCCTTCCCGACGCGCGCCCGAATGTCCGCCACCGCCGTCTCGACATAGGAACTCATCGTCCACGTCGGCCGGCATCCACAGATATCGTGGACGAAGTTTTTCAAGATCTGCGCGCCGCAGACAGTATGGGCGACCTCGGGGTGAAACTGGAGGCAATAGATCGACCGGCCGCGAACCACCGACTTCATCGCCGCCACGGGGGAGTTATCGGTATGGGCGATGACGCGGAAGCCCTTCGGCATCCGTTCGATCCGATCGCCATGTGACATCCAAACTGTGCGCGACCGGGCCCGTATGTTTTTGAAGAGATCGGAGGTATCGTCGATCAAGAGTTCCGCACGTCCGTACTCGCGGTGGGTGGCCTTGGCGACTTCGCCCTCCAGCACATGCGTGACCAATTGCATGCCGTAACAAATACTCAAGAACGGGACGCCCAGGTCAAACAATTTCTTCGGTACCGTCGGCGCATGACGGTCGTAGACACTCGACGGACCGCCAGACAAAATAATTCCTTTGGGACGGTACGCTTTGATCTCGGCCAAGGAAGCAGTGCAGGGAAGGATCTGAGAATAGACACGGCCCTCACGGACGCGGCGCGCGATCAGCTGTGTGTACTGAGACCCAAAATCGAGGATGAGAATCCGATCATGTCGTAATTCCATGGAGACGTTATTCGTTATTGTTATTCGTTGAAGAGCAGGACGGAGCGTTGTGGCAATGGTCGGTTTTCGCGCTTAACAGTTCACGATGAACGTGCCTATTCCCAGTCCGTTCGATAATTGGGCGCTTCTTTGGTAATGATGACATCGTGCACATGACTTTCTTTCAGGCCCGCCAACGTTTGCCGAATAAATTTGGCATTCTTTTGAAGATCGGCAATCGTCCGGCATCCGCAATAGCCCATGCCCGATTTGACGCCACCCACGAGTTGGTAAATCACACCGGCGAGGGTGCCTTTATATGGCACGCGGCCTTCGATGCCCTCAGGAACTAACTTGGACACGGGCCGCCCGGATTGAAAGTAGCGATCCCCTCCGCCTTTTTCCATTGCGCCGAGCGATCCCATTCCTCGATACACCTTATAGGTCCTCGCTTGATAGAGCACGGTTTCTCCCGGCGATTCTTCCGTCCCCGCCAACAAGCCGCCGATCATGACGGCGGATGCGCCCGCCGCCAAGGCTTTCGTGATGTCCCCGGAAAATTTCACTCCGCCATCCGCAATGATTGGAATCCCCGTCCCCTTCAACGCTTTGGCGCAATCCATAATAGCGGTCAATTGCGGCATGCCGGCGCCCGAGACAACGCGCGTGGTGCAAATCGACCCCGGCCCCACGCCGACCTTCACCGCATCGACACCGGCTTTCGCGAGATCCTTTGCCGCTTCCGCCGTGGCGATGTTGCCGGCCACCAATTCGAGTGTGGGATGCGAGCGCTTGATTGCTTTCACGGTATCGAGGACGCTTCGGGCATGGCCGTGCGCGGTATCGACCACCACCATGTCGACCCCGGCCTTGACGAGCAGCTCGACCCGCTCGTCGACGTCCGGTCCCACACCGACGGCGGCGGCCACGCGTAACCGGCCGTGTTCATCCTTGCAGGCATGGGGATATTGAATTCGCTTTTCAATGTCTTTGATCGTGATCAGCCCTTTGAGATTGAATTGCTTATCCACCACCAACAGCTTCTCGATCCGATGTTCGTGCAGAATCTCGCGCGCTTTCTCGAGCGTGGTGCCTTCGGGCACCGTGATGAGATTGTCCTTCGTCATCACCTGCGAGACTTTGAGATCCATGCGGCTTTCGAAACGAAGATCGCGGTTCGTCAAGATCCCGACGAGCTTGCCCAGTTTCGTGACAGGAATTCCTGAAATCCGAAACTTCGACATGAGTTGCAAGGCTTCCCGAATCGTTTGATCCGGGGCGATGGTGATGGGATCGAGAATCATGCCGCTTTCGGACTTTTTAACCTTGTCGACTTCGGCTGCCTGATCGACCGGAGACAAGACACGATGGATAACCCCGATTCCGCCTTCGCGAGCCAATGCGATAGCCAGTCGTGATTCCGTCACGGTGTCCATGGCGGAACTCACAATAGGAATGTGGATGGCAATATGGCGAGAGACCTTCGTCTCGGTATTGGTCTCGCTCGGCAAGACTTCGGACTTGGCGGGTATGAGAATCACATCGTCGAATGTGAGCCCGAGCCGTACCTCTTCTTCCAACATACTGCTCCTTCTTTGTCCCCGGTCAAATCATCGGCGAATGCTGCCACAGCTTGGGCAAGCGGTCAAGCAACCTCGATCTACCGAGCGCGCGTTTCACCCGCCGGAGCGTTGAGCGCCGCCACGGCCTCCGCATCTTCTTGCAATCGCTCGCTCCCTTCATCTGCGGGCATAAACTGCTGCACCCGCGTGTTGCCACTGTCCACGACGAACACGCTACCTCTCGCGTCGACTACGATGCCGTAGGGGAAATTGAACTGGCCCTCGCCGTTGCCGAACCCGCCCCACTGCGTGATGTAATTGCCTTCACGGTCGAATTTTTGAACTCGCTGATTCCCGGTATCCGCTATGTACACATCGCCATGACTATCGACGGTGATACCCCATGGCGAACGCAATTGCCCGGCTTCCTGGGCCTGCGGACTGCTCGCGTGGCCGGGACCGATGCCGCCTCCCCACTTCGTGAGTAATTGAGGCAGCACGTTCGTGCTGGTATCGAATTTTTGAATACGATGGTTGCCCATGTCGACCACATACACCGTACCGTCCATTTGATCGACGGCGATCCCGCGCGCAAAATAAAACTGCCCGTCGTTATTGCCGAAGCTGCCCCATTGCATGATGAATTCGCCGGTCATGTCGAATTTCTGTATACGGAAGTTGGCGCTATCCACTACATAGATGTAGCCGCGGACCCGATCAACGGCGATGCCCCACGGCGCGTTGAATTGCCCTTCCGCATTCCCCCGCGATCCAAATTTCATAATGTAGCCGCCCAGCTTCCCGTCGAATTTTTGTACGCGGTGATTATTCGTATCAACCACGTACACATCGCCCTTGGCATCGCAGGCAATGCCGGTGGGATTGTGGAAACTGGAGTTCGCGGTTCCGAAGCTGCCCCAGAGAATGATGAAATTCCCGCTGTTGTCGAATTTTTGGATGCGATTATTCCCATTGTCGACGACAAAGAGGCTTCCCTGTTGATCGATCGCCATGCCATACATGGGAGCAATGAACTCTCCTCCGTGCAAGAGCGACGCGCCGCGGCCGGGCTTTCCCCATTTGGAGACGCAGAGGTATCCCGACGTATTGAGGAGAATGCTGGCGCTCGCCGGCACCGACACGTTGTTGCCAACATCCTTGAACCACACATACACCGTTTTCTGCCCGTCGCCGGGCGAGAGGATGAAGGGAATCGTGGCGCCGAACTTGGTCATCGGTTCCACATCCACCCAGCCCGGAACGGTGCCGGTGGGCACCATGGGACTTTCTGAAATGAAGTAGGCGGAGACTCCCGTATCCACGTCATTGGCCGAGATCGTCACAATGACTTCGGGAGAATTGGTCATGAAGCCGCCGTGATTGATGACGGCATTAGGATTTTGCGGCGCCGTCATATCGATGAGAACCGGCGTGACCGTCACTTCATCAGAGAGCGGGCTTTCGACGCCCTCTTCAAAGACCGACGCCAACGCGTAATAATACGGCGTGTCGTTGGTCAGGCCGCTGTGCGTAAAGGGGCTCGTCACTCCTTCGATGCGCGTTCCTGTCTCGACCGTCAAATTGGGCGAGGTGTGAAAATACAGGTTGTAAGACACGGCATCGGGCACGTCCATCCAGCTTAAGACAGCTTCCGTGTCACCGGGTTTCACGACGATACTGCGAGGGGCCGGCACCTTCGTCGAGGACTCCTGCTGTTTGGTCTTGGCCTGTTGCGTCCGCTGGATTTCTTCTTCGGTGGGCACATATTTTACGATTCGATTATTTCCGCTATCAACGATATAGACGCAGCCTTCTTTATCGACCGCGATGCCATACGGGAAATTGAACTGCCCTTCCGTCACTCCCCGGTTACCCCACGAGCAGATGAACGTGCCGTTCCCGTCGAATTTTTGGATGCGATGGTTGTTGCTATCGACGACGTACACATTGCCGAGCGCATCGCAGGCGACACCCCATGGCGATTTAAATTGTCCGGGGCCGCCGCCCTCCTTTCCCCACTTGGTGAGGAAACTGCCGCGCGCGTCGAACTTTTGAATGCGATGATTGCCTTCATCGGCCACAAAGACGTTCCCGACAAAATCGATGGCCACACCGCGCGGAAAGAAAAATGCGCCGTCATAGCTCCCGTCGCGGCCCCACTTCATGATGGCCGTCCCGTCGGGCTGGTATTTTTGAATGCGGGCGTTGCTGGTATCGGAAATGTAAACGTTGCCTTGATGATCAGTCGTCAGTCCCCACGGCACATCGAATTTGCCCATCTCGGCGCCCCGCCAGGCAAATCCGAACTTGCCCCACACATGCATGCAGTTGCCTTCGCTATCAAACTTCTGCACGCGATTATTTCCGCTGTCTGCAATATACACATCGCCTTCCGGACCTGCCGCCAGCCCTCGCGGATAATAGAAGAAGCCTTCCTGCGCGCTCGGTTCACCGCCCCAGCGGGCCATGAATTTTCCCTCTTTATCGAATTTCTGAATGGAATGATTGTCGGTATCGGCGACGTAAATATGGCCGTCCTTGTCGATCGCAATCCCGGTGGGCGACTTGAATTCTCCATCATCGACTCCTTCTTGGCCGATGGTCATCGCTAAGAGATACGGTGATGGAATCGCAAGAACCTCGGCCGATTCCGGGCTTTCGCCCTTCGCCGTGACAACGGTCACGACATAGTGATAACACGTACCGTTGGCGAGGTCCTCATGCACGAACGGGCTGGCTGCGCCCTCGATAAGGTTTCCTTTTTCCTTCTTGACGCCCTTGATGGGATTAAAGTCGTCCGGTCCGGCGATGGGACGAGTGAGTTCCGAAAACTTTATCTGCACGCCTTTAGTGGTGAGAAAATAGATGTTATAGTACAGCGCTTCTGGAACGGGATCCCAAGTAATGAAATTGCGGCCATTTCCCGGTTTGGCCACCACGTTGGATGGCGGTGCAGGAAGCTCCTCTTCCGCCACAGAATCTCCGGCTCCCCATTCGTCGGGATTGCCTTGTGCATATAGAGCGATTCCTTTTAACAGCTGCGTATCGTTTTCCCACGGCTTTTTCATGTCACCCTCTTCGAACCTTGACGCAAAAAGGTAAACCGCCTTGCTGTTCAATAAGTTAGGTCGTGCAGTCTAACAAACGGCTAAGAGGCCAGTCAAGGCAGCACAGGCCATCCTTTCGTGTCCCGGCGACAACGTGCTCGAAGGACTAACCTTTCTTTCGCACATGCCGAAACCCACTCTCTACGTCACGAGACTATTGCCCGATCCGGTCATGGTTGAACTGTCAGACCGGTTCACGCTGACTCGCCCCCCGTCCAGTGAGTCGCCTACGCGCAGGACGATCTTGAAAGGTATCCGGGACGCCGATGCTCTCATCCCCACGCTGGCGGAGCAGATCGACACGGAATTGATGGCAGATGCCCCCCGGCTTCGTGTGATCGCTAATTATGCCGTCGGCTATAACAATATCGACGTGGCTGCCGCGCAAGCAAGAGGGATCGTCGTGACGAATACTCCGGACATCTTAACTGAAAGTACGGCCGATCTGACATGGGCTCTTATGTTGGCGGCGGCCCGGCGCATTCTCGAAGGTCATGGACTGATTCAGCAGAAAGCGTGGAAGGGCTGGGAGCCTCGACAACTCCTTGGCGCAGACGTATATGGACGAACATTGGGAATTATCGGCATGGGACGGATTGGACAGGCTGTGGCCCGACGCGCCCGCGGATTCGATATGTCGATCGTTTATTACACTCGTGGCGAAAAACAGTTCCCGGATCAGCCTTCATGGAAGCCCGTCGGATTGGACGCCGTCTTGACTCGTGCCGACTTTCTCAGTTTGCACGTGCCGTTGACAGAGGACACGCATCATCTGATTGGGGCGCGCGAGTTACGGCTCATTCGTCCGACGGCGTACCTCATCAACGTTTCACGTGGCCCCGTCGTGGATGAAGCGGCGCTGGTCGAGGCATTACAAGAGGGACGATTGGCGGGAGCCGGACTCGATGTGTACGAACACGAACCCGCGCTTCATCCCGGTCTCTTCACGCTGGCAAACGTCGTGACGTTACCGCATCTCGGGTCCGCTACGGACGCGACGCGAACCCGCATGGGCATGATGTGTTTGGAAAATGCACTCGCAGTTATGGACGGCCGACCGGCGCCGAACCGGGTGGGATAGGAAGTGCTGGGGCCTGAGGACTCAGTGCTGAGTCTTTCTCAGGACTCAGGACTTCTTCACGCTCGGCCAAGTTTCAAATCTTCGGCGACTTCGTGAATGAGTGCGGTTTCGATTTTATCTTGTTTTCTGAGGTAGGCTTCGAGGAGGGCATTATCGCAAATCGTATTGATGAGTCGCGGGATGCCTTTGGAATAGTGGCAGATGAGAGAGAAGGTTTCCGGTTTGAAAATTAGTTTTTGTCCCCCTGCGATCCGCAATCGATAATTCACATACGCTTCGGTGCCGGGCGAATTGAGGGCGGTCAGCTCATATCGCATCGCAACTCGCTGATGTAATGGCTTATCCAGCGCGAGCACCTGATCAAGTTCGGGTAGGCCAAATAGGACGAAGGTGACGAGCTTGCGGCCGTTATTTTCGACGTTCAACAACCCCCGGAAATCTTCCATCAATTCCTGACTGCGCAGCATTTGCGCCTCGTCGATAAGCACAATCGCCTTCTTCCCCGATTCGGCGACTTCGTCTAGGCGGCGGGAAAGCTGCGTCAGCAAATCGGTTTTACTTTCGGCGGGCGTTGCAATTTCCATTTGCAGGGCAATCTTCCGTAACATCCACTCCGAGGTCACCGCCGCATGCAGCACGATCAGCAACGCCGCTTCATACTCGCCGGTCTCCAATTCCTCCAGGAAGCGCGTGGCGAGCGTCGTCTTCCCCGTGCCGATATCGCCGATGACCAGCGCGAGCCCTTTCATGTTCTCCGCCGCATACTTGAGCCGCGTGAGCGCTTCGGCGTGTTGTTGGGACTTAAAAAAGAAGCGATTGTCAATCGTGATGGAAAACGGATTTTCTTTGAGTTGGAAGAATTCGAGCAGACTCATGGGGAATCGATCACACGGTTAGAGATAGGAAATGCGACGCTTCTTCCGCTCGGTCAAGGTGACGCCGGCGGTAGTCACCGTGGTGGGTTCTCCGGTCGTAGAGTCGTGTTCAGTCTGATGTGACGAGTGACCGCTCTTCAGTCGTTCCAAACGCATCGGCACGTCAAGGAACGAGGGAATGAGAGAAAATATATTGACCGCTTTCTCCCATAACCCATCCGCTTCGTAGAGCATGCCCAATTCATATCGAATGGCCACGGACTTTTCTTGATCGCACCGTGGATCGGCAAGCACAGCTTCCAACCCTTCGATAGCCGGCTCAATCAATCCCTTTTCTTTGAGCGTCGCGGCAAGCAACGTCGCAGCATCCAGGAAACATCCCTTCCCGTTAATGGCGACCCCAAACTCTTCGATCGCCTCGTCCAGCATCTCCATATTTTTATAGGCCACGCCGAGTTCGTAATGGACATTGTATTCATGCTCAGTAATTTGTGGCGTGGTTGGAATGGGCGTGATAGGTTCGGGAGCGGGCTCCTCGACAACTATGGATTCCGATTCAACGGTGGCTTCCGTTTCAATAACGATGAGATTCCATCTCATCGGGTAACGCCACGACTTCGCTGACCTTGGAAATGTCCGGTTGCATTTGCTCGGTGATCGGAGGCGGAGTCACGGGCGGCGCGACCGGCTCAACGATCAGAGACGCGGGACTGCCGGCAAATCGCAATGGTTGCTTCTCGGTTACACCGGTCTCTTGGGGAGCCGGGGTATGTTTGTCCGTAGTCTGAACCATCGGCGCTTCCGATACGGGTGCCGGTGGCGCTTCCTTGTCTGTCGGAGATGGACTGCTCCCAGCCAATCTCAACGCACTGGGTTCGACCTTTGCCTGAGATGGCACTGCGGGTACAGACAGTTCGGTGATCGGTACGTCATCGGGCTCGGGACTTTTCGCCACGGCCTGGACGACCGGCTCGGTAGTTTCTGATTCAGCGGAGGAGACGCGGGCTGGTGATGCAGATGTGAGTGCCACGTTCAGCTCTGCAATCATCGGACTGGACGGGTCCAAGCTCGTAACCTTGGCCAACAGCTCGGTCGGCCGGTCCGGCGCCTCCGGGTCAGGATGCTGCAGCAAGGCTAAGACGGCTTTTCCATACTGGATAGCCGCCGCCGGATGATCGCCTTTGTGTTCGTACAAGCTGCCCAATAGCTCCAATAAAGCGACGCAGCCCTGGTCGGCCTTGAGATATTCAAAAATCATCGATTCCGCCAACCCATAATCCTCTGCACGAATGGCGGCTTCTGAGAGGAATTGTATTTCGCTCAAGGCCACGGCCAGTTCGCCCCGCTTCAAGTGAAGCATGGCCAAAAGCCGGCAAACTTCCGGGTCGCCGGGCTGCGTGCTCAAAAGATCGGATAGAACAGTCTCGGCCTGATCGAACTCCCCGGACTCCATTTGCCGCTGGGCTTGCTCCAATGGGCTTTCCGAACCGCCGACACGCCGTGAGAGTTCCTGCTGCACTTCTTGAAGAGCGCTTTTCGGATCCTTAAGTAAGCGTTCCGCTTTGGCATTGCCCGGATCGATTTTTATAATGGTCTTATACGCCTTGCAGGCCTGCTCGACCTGATCCTGGGCGACACATTCCTTTGCCAAATGAAAATAGGCTTTGACGGCATCGTCGCGGTAATTCTCCTGAAGACAGAGCTCAGCCAGCCGCTGCCTGGCATTCAGGTTCGTCGGATCCAAGTCTACGATTTTGCGATAGACGGCTAACGCGTCCCGGGTACGGCCATCTTTTAAAAATAACTTGCTGAGCGTCAAATAGTCGGACACGGCATTGTTGACAAGACCGCGTTCTGCGTTCAGATCGCCGAGTTGCTGGTAGACGCTATAGCGGGCAGGATCGAGCTTGAGGATTTTTTTATAGACGGCTATCGATTTGAGCGCTGACCCGGAGGCATGAAAGGCGGCCCCGGCCAAAAGATAGGCTTCGATGGCTTCGGAGGGAGAATTTCGCTTGATATGCAGGTCGCCGATGTTGTTATGAACGGTCCCATCGTTGGGAGACTCGGTGAGTAATTTTTTCCATTCGGCAATGGCTTTATCGAACTGGCCTTTGGCCGCCAGTTGATTGGCCGACTGCAATACTTTCCCCTTATCCGCCTCCAAGAAGCCCTCCTGACTTGCATGAAAAACTATCAATAATATGCAAGACTGTCAAGGATTTATGGGTTGGAGACAAAAAGCAGTCGTAGCGAAAGACCGCGTGCGAGTCGAAAGAAGCAGGGCCTCTAGGTGTTGACGTTGGCCCTGCTTCGTAGGCGGGAATGTTACGCGCTGACCGTCATCTTCATTACATTTGCGGCTTGCGGACCTTTGGCGCCTTGCACAATGTCGAACTCGACGCTCTCCCCTTCTTTGAGCGACTTAAAGCCGTCGCCCTGTAAGGCAGAGTAATGGACGAACACGTCCTCACCACTATCCAGTCGAATAAATCCAAACCCTTTCCGATCGTTAAACCATTTCACTGTCCCCTTACTCTTCACGCACGCCTCCTTTCCTGCTCGCCCGACAACATGGCCAGGGCATAACCGACCCAAGAAACAAAAAAGCCACAAGAAGCGTTTCGCTTCTTATGGCCACTACAAAAAAATAAGAGTACGATGCATGTACGAACCTATAAAAACGGATGATTCTCTAGCATTTATCACGTAGCCTGTCAAGGAGTAGTTTGGGTGATGCTCCCCAGGGGGGGAATAGAAAGAGGAAATATACACAGTCCCGATTGATTCGCTATAGTGCACCCCGCAACCGGCCTTCCAGGATGATCGTTGAATAAAATCCTCGACCGCTACATCTTCGCCGAGTTATTGCCTCCCTTCCTAATCAGCGTGGGAGCCTTGTGCTTTGTGATGTTGACGAAGGAACTGCTTCGACTCGTCGAACTGTTTGTGTCCAAAGGCATCGGTATCACGGCCGTTATCAAGGTATTCTTGCATCTGCTACCTTCTTTTTTGGTCCTCACCCTTCCTATCGCCGGCATCATCGCGTCGATCACGGCGTTCAGCCGATTGTCGTATGACAAAGAGTTGGTCGCCATGCGCGCCGCCGGCTTGAGTTTAATTCGGCTGGCATGGCCGGTGTTCATCTTCTCGTGTGCGGTGTTTGGCCTGACCTTGGTGCTTTCGCAATGGGGGCAACCGTGGACCAGCGTGTCCTTAAAGAAATTGGCGCTGAGCTTGTTGCGCGATCAACTCACTCTCGCGTTAGACAAGGGCGTCTTTAACGAACCAATGCCCCATATGGTGATTTATGTGTCCGACAGCCGCTCAACCCAAGGGGGAAGCATTTTCATTTCCGACGAACGCAATCCAACCGACGCCCGGATTATCGTCGCCGGCGGGTACAGCCTACTCAACGATCCCGGCAGCAACCATGTCGGCATTCGCCTGCTCAACGGCACCATCCACAGTCGACCCCACGATTTCGACCAATATCAGCATATTTCGTTTTCGAGCTATGATCTGAAGCTCAGCCTTGATCCCAGCCTGTATGCGCCGGCGGAAGAGCGGCCGGCTCGGAAAGCCATCATCGAGCAACTCGATCAGTCCGACTGGCGTGATGCGACCGCCCTGCGCCGGTTAATGGAATCCTATAAGGATCTTGCCTTTCCGACCGCCGCGTTGATCTTCGGCATGCTGGGCATTCCTGTCGGAATCGTGTCGAAACGTTCAGGACGGATCGGTGGGTTTACCGCCGGAGTGGCCATCATTATTGTGTATTATGTCTTGAACGTCCTGTGTGAATTTCTTGTCACGACATTATGGCTGCCCCCGTTTGCCGGAGCCTGGTTGCCCAACATCCTGTTTCTCATGACGGGTGTCGTCCTCTTTCATCGCGTCAGCCGCCGATGACCACATGACTATCTTGTTTCGATATATGACGCGCGAATACATGAAGGTGTTTGTCATGTGCTTCGCCGGACTGATGACGGTCTACCTCGTCGTGGACTTCTTTGAAAAAGTGCGCCGCTTCCTTCGATTTGACGCCGACGTGATGCACATTCTTGTCTTCTTTCTCTTACGGACACCGGCCATCGCCTTTCAGATTGCTCCACTCGCGGTGTTAATGGCGACGTTGCTGACACTGGGCATGCTCTCACGTAACCATGAAATCACGGCGATGCGAAGCTGCGGAATCAGTCTCTCACGGACGGCGCTCCCCTTCTTCGTCTGTGCCAGCCTAATTGCGCTGGTCTTGTTCAGCCTCAGCGCAGTCATCGTACCCGTGACCAATGCGAAATCAGAATATGTCAAGACGACGCTGATCGAGAAAAAGAACCCGTTGGCAATTCTGAAAACTCTCCACCCCTGGATGCAACTGGAGAATCAGACTCTCCTCAACGTGGAAGTGATGGACCCCGACGGCGTGACGCTCCACGGGCTTCGGCTCTACCGTCTTGGTCCGAATTTTCAATTACGGGAAATCGTCGAGGCGAAGGAAGCACACTTCACGGAGAAGGGATGGGTCATGCAGGACGGTCTCAGTCGCACCCTGTTTAAAAATGGAGCCGTCAGCTCGACCACGTTTGATACCAAGCCTCTACCGCTGTCGCACAATCCGAAGGATTTTCGAGCCGGCCTCGCCGTGGAATCAGATGAGTTGACGCTGGGAAATCTGCACGCGCGCATCAACCGCTTGCAACAAGATGGCTACAATGTCACGCGGCTCCAGACCGAATATTACGGCCGGATTGCCTTTCCCTTCGTCAGCATCATCATGGCAATGGTGGGCATCGCCTTGAGCCTCAAACGAACCGGCGTGCGCGGAGGCGGCATGGCCATCGGCATCGGCCAAGCGTTGGTGATTGGATTTCTCTACTGGGCTGCCTATTCGATTGCGATCGCGCTCGGCCGCAGCGGAGTCATGGCCCCGCTGCTCGCGGGATGGCTGACCAATCTCCTATTTCTGTCATACGGCTGCTATCTCTACTTGAAGGTCAGTCATTAACACGATGCCGCGGCAAGCCGAGGCCTCGTCCGGCTCCGCTTCTAGGTGGTGTGCGACTTGCGCGTTGACTGAGTCCATCGCGTAGAGTACAAGAGATTCAGCATACGGAGGTCGTTCGGCACATGGCCACACGCGTCGTTGTCACAGGGCTAGGAATCATCTCACCGATCGGCATCGGCGTCGCCGAATTTTGGAAAGCGGCGCTCGAAGGACGTTCAGGCATCTCAGCCATCACGTCCTTTGGTGATTTTCCAATGGAGACCTATCGATCGCGCGTAGCCGGCCAAATCCATCATTTCAATCCCACGCAATTTCTCGACGCGACTCGCGCGGAGCGGGTCGACCGCTATGCGCAGTTCGCCCTGGTGGCCGCCAAAGAAGCGGTCACCGACGCAGGCTTACGGATGGACCAGGAAAAGCCGCATCGTGTCGGCGTGATCGTCGGCGCGGGCATGGGCGGGATGGTGATGGGCGAACGGGAAATCACGCAACTCTACGAAAGCCGGCGACCACACCGGGTTCACCCGAACTTTATTCCGACTATCACCCTGAATTCAGCCTCGGGCATCGTCGCGATGGCTCACGGCGCTAAAGGCCCCAATCTCACCATCTCGACCGCCTGCTCGTCCAGTGCGCATGCCTTGGGCCAAGGCCTCCAATGCATTCGGAACGGACAAGCGGATGTCGTCATTGTGGTCGGCGCGGATGCGAGCATTACCCCATTAGTATTTGCGGGATTTTGTTCCTTACGGGCCCTTTCCACCACGTTTAACGATACGCCCGAGCGTGCGTCGCGGCCGTTCGATCGTAGCCGGGACGGATTCGTGATGGGAGAGGGCGCAGGTGCATTGATTCTGGAATCGCTCGCGCATGCCAAGAAACGCAAGGCGAGGATCTACGCCGAAGTAGCGGGATACGCCGCCACCAGCGAGGCCTATCACATGGTCATTCCCAAAGAGGATGGCCTCGAAGTCGCGAACACGATGCGATTAGCGATGGAGAATGCCGGGATCTCACCGTCTCAAGTCGACTACATTAATGCGCATGCCACCTCGACTCCGATTGGGGATGCCGTCGAAGCAAAAGCCATCCGTCACGTGTTCAAATCGAGAGCCGACCGCATAGCGATCAATGCGACGAAATCGATGGTGGGGCATACCTTGGGAGCAGCGGGCGCCATTGCGGGAACGGTCTGTGCATTGAGCATTCAAACCGGTCAGCTTCATCCCACGATCAACTACGACGACCCGGATCCCGCTTGTGCCCTGAACGGAATTTCCTCGCACGGCCAACGGCGCACCGTGAAGGTGGCGCTCTTGAATGCCTTTGGATTCGGGAGTAATAATGCGGCGGTGGTCTTCACCCGATTTGGCTAAATGCCCATCAGAGACAATTAAAGGAACTCTATGACGCTCCCTTCGGTCTCCGAACGCATCCTGATCTCCCTCGCCGACTATGTCAAACGTGACCGGCAGACGATTACGCCGGCCTATTCCCTTCGTGACGATCTCGGGCTGGATTCGATGGCGACAATCGAACTCCTCTTCCGCATTGAAGAGGCGTTTGAAATCCAGATCCCCGATGAAGACCTGCACAAACTGGTGACGGTCGGCGATGTGATTACCTACGTGGAGAAGAAAGTTCGACCGGCGCACTCGATACCCGCCAAGACGAAAGCACGGACAGTTTCCGCTTCCGCAAAAAAATCGACGGCCGCGAAAAAGGGCAAATAATTCGAGATGGCCGGTTTGCAGACATCCCGACGCATCCGTGTGGCCGAGATCAGTGAGGCATTTGGGGGGACGCTCATTGGTCCTGCCGATGTAACGATCACGGGCGTGTCGAGCTTGGCGGAAGCCGGCCCTGACGATTTAGGATATGTCGCATCCGAACGCTTCCTCCAGGCGGCGAAGGATTCCAAGGCGGCCGCGCTGGTTGTGGGGCGCGAGCTCGCGGATGTGTCCCGTCCGCAAATCGTCGTGAACAATCCAGCCTACGTTTTCGCGCGTATTACCGCCACCTTTTTCGTCCCACCCTTCCAGTCACGCGGCATCTCCAACCAAATCGCACTCGGCCAATCCGTAGAAATCGGCCCGGAGTCATCCATCGGCCCATTCGTCACGCTGGGCGATCGCGCCCGCATCGGCGCCAGAGTCACACTCTACCCCGGCGTCTTTATCGGAGACGATGCCGCGATCGGCGACGACAGCGTGCTCTATCCGAATGTGACGGTGAGGGAAGGGTGCCTCATCGGCGCCCGGGTGATCATTCATAGCGGAACCGTCATCGGGAGCGACGGCTTTGGGTACGTGCAGCACGAAGGGCGGCATCACAAGATTCCCCAACTGGGTATTGTCTGTATCGAAGACGATGTGGAATTGGGAGCCAATGTCACGATCGATCGCGCCACCTTCGGGCGCACGGTGATTAAACGCGGCACGAAGGTCGATAACCTCGTGCAAATCGCTCATAACGTTTCCGTTGGCGAGCATAGCATCCTGGTCGCGCAGGTGGGTATCGCGGGCAGCACGACGTTAGGGCATCATGTGATGGTCGGTGGACAAGCCGGCTTAGCCGATCATCTTGAAATCGGCAACCAAGTCATGATTGCAGCACGGTCGGGCGTGAATCGAAGTTTGACGGGAAATCAAATCGTGTCGGGCGCGCCGGTCATGCCCCATGACGTCGCGATGAAATCGATGGCTGTGATTCCTCGCCTTCCGGAACTTCGCCAGCAGATACGAGACCTCGAGCAACGAGTACGCGAACTCGAAAAGCCGCGGAGAAACGCAACACGAAAAAAGAAAAGCTAATCTTCCCCTCGCCCCTGCGCCCTCACCAACTTCTCACCATCATAACAAACGATCTGGCTGCCTTCGCCATGTCCTCAGCATTCGTTTGGCCTGCAACCCCCTGTCGAGACTCTCTACATGCAGATACAGCTGAACTTCATATTCTTAGCGCCTACACAATGTATGATGCGCTCGCTGTATGTCGGACCCGATTGAGGGAACTAAATTCTTTTTAACGCGGGTGCCCTCATGACGACTAAACTCGCATCGTGTAACGTCCTGTTGTTGAGCTGTTGGCAGGCCACGTCGGCGGCTTCGTCGGTCTGTATCTCAGCTTGACCGAACTGCAAGGACTGCTTGAGAGAATCGTACATGACCTGAGCCAAGACAACACTCCCAAACGGACGAAACAGGTTGGCGATTTCGGGTAGGGTTGTAGATCCATTCGAAATTTATCGGTAGGGGATGACGGTTGATGCAGAATACGGACACGGTTAGCGAGCTCCATGAGGGCGAGAGGCCAAGGCAAGCCGCTCAGCCCGTAGTTCCCTATTCTCTTTTTCCAGTTCGGCCATTTTTAATTCTCGGCCGATTACGACATCTTCAAACTTTTTCAGATCGTTGATTTTATCTTGCAGTGCGGATTGCGACGCCTCAAGCTTTTTGAGCGTCTTGCGAAGCTCTGCTTCGGCTTGCTCGCGTTCGACAAGATTGGCAAGCAGCCGTTTGACTTGTCGCACGGTGTCCTTCTCTTCATTCAACCATTCGTCGGGGGGAATGTAATAGAGATTTCTGCATACGATATTCTTATACACAATGATGGGGTGCGTTTGAATCATGCCTCGGATCACCTCCGGGCTGAATCGATTCACATTATATTGGCAAACGCCGATCGCATCATGGGATCGGTAAAAATCATTCAACTTAGCCTCATAGGCGAGCAACTCATGCGGTGATATCCCGGAGTCAAAATGCCATGTCATCTCGCCCGTCCCACGACAAGCGGAAAAACCACGAGCCTTCGCCTGCCCGCACCCCTCTTTGAGGAATTCGATCATTTGATCAGCGTGAAAGGCCCCATTGCGCAGAAAACTCTCGCGCTTGGTCAGTAAGGCGAGACGACCGGATGCAACGGCCGTATCCACGTCCAGATTCTCTCGACGCATACGCTCCATAACGGTCTGTGTCGTGTTTTCATCGGCCACATAGATACAGTAGTCCTGTTTATCGAGTCCGGCCTTGAGAAAGGGCAATGCAGTCTGGAATTGCTCCTCAGGCGTCTCATACAGCAGACAGACATGGTCATGGACTTGGACGTTGAGAAGTGTGTCGGACACGGTTGGTCGCAAGTGTGTCATGGAAGGTCCTCCCATGAAAGAATAGGATTACCAGATATTAAAAATAAATCAATACTGTGGCAATCTTCGATAAAAAGGGATGTAGAAACGTAGAATTTATGGAGCCGGAGGCCGGGCGAACCGGCACGGGCCTTTCGGCCCATGGGATTTAAGTCCGAATATGGAGGAGGGACTATAAGCTAACTATCGGTGGTTATCGGCGGCAAACAGCGACGTACGTATCGCTATCCGCGCGATAATTTGACTCGATACTTGAGACAAGGCAGGGCAAAGCAAACAATCAGCACAATTCCGGCTAGCCTTCCAATAAACAGAGCATTTATCGGCCGTCCGGATTGGCCCTGAACGGAAAAGAGAGTCGTTATTTTTTATGGTTCCGTTCTTCTAACGCATGGCGGTCATTCCTATGTCAACAAACAACCGATTTTGGCAATCAAATCCTTAGAGAACCCATGGGAAACAGTCTCGCTTGCTGACCCACACACGGCGGCAATGCAGATCGCTTATTATTCCTTGGCGTTCGCTATTGGGGGAGTGGAATTGTTACCAGAACCCCGCCCATCACGTCTCCCTCCTTGAAATCTCTCTTTGGGCTTTGTGAGTGCACATTGTGACAATCGGCACACTGCGAAGACAGAGCTTTATCGGGATAGAGTGCTTGGAAGACGCGAGCCCCGCCCTCGGTTGTCACGCCTCCATAGGGAGGACCGGGATTTTCAAGGATCTTCGTAAGCGCCGCCCGTTCGAATTCTGTCGTTGGGCTATTCGATTTATTTATCGGCCAACTGCTGATCAGCCGGAACCGAATCCCATTTGGTTGTTTCGCCACGAGCCGCCCCGTTTCGAGTAAAAATTGGGCGGGTAAAGGGAGTTCTCCGTCATCTTTCCAGTGTTCCGACGGGAACATAATGCCTCGCATCTGCATCCGCTCCACAATCTCGGTCGCGTAAAACGCTCGATCCGCCTCGACCACACTATGGATATAATCCGCGACAGTTTTGGGAGAGATGCACTTAGATGGATCTGTCTCCTTGCCCGCAGCAGGGAACACCCACTGACCGACTAGGCAGGTGGAGATAGTTCCAACAGCGAGTCCCACCCAAAACCCTTTCATCTTCATGATGCGTCCTCCATTTCTTTTTCGGCTTGTGGCCTAATTCACTCGTCGGCTGGATAAACTGCGCGCTCTCAACCTATACAACCGAACAGTTATGCGAGCGGTAAGACAGCCTCCCTGCCGATATGACAGTGACTCGAGCCTGTATCGGCTACCGTAATGCCAATCCCAATAGCCTCGCCGTGACTTCAGATTGAACGGCAATGAGGCATCGTGATCCTTGACCCGTGCGGCCATGACTCGTCGGAGAGGCACGGAAGGTTACAGCCATTGAATGCATGGCGTCACGAAAATGTGAAAGGGCACCTCCATCCGTTGCTGTACCTCCAGTTCCCGTTCAAACGCTCGAACGCGATCTCTGAAACTGTCCAGGCGGTCGTCGGGGACAGCTAGGAGAAGGACGCTATTCGCGCCGCCCACCCACATTGCTGACCCAGGCACCGTGCCCGTCGCTCCCTTGCCTTGTGCGCCATCAAGTCGCGTGTAGGGTAGTTGTTCATGCTCGACCCACGGGAGCACTTCCCCTTCCATCGACGTGCGGAAAACCATCATCACCATCTGCATCGTCATCCTCCCAGGTGCAGTTCATCGCTGACTGGACTTTACCAGCATTGCCATACGCGTGAGGTCAGGCCGGGACCGGACTGATTGTACAACCACGGTGAGAGAGCAAACACGGCATACGTCAAAATTACAAGCACTCCCGCGACTCAATCAGTCAGGATGCCAGTTATGTAGGTTGAAAGAGTTTGGTAATCAGGCAGGGTAAGCGTGAGAAATTCAATCCCACATGTGCGGTTGGCTTTCCAGCTGACACGACCCTCCGTCCGAATGGTGCGGGGAGGAGCGGTAGGCAATGCCATGAGGGCCTCCAGATGGGGCACGTCGATCCAGGCATCGCGAAATGTGATGCAGCAACCCGTTACCGAAAGATTAGTGATAGAACCTCCGGCCCACGGGCCGGTAGCACGAAGGAAAACTGGCACCTTGACACGTGTTCTTCTGGATTTGCGCCGATCATTCATCGCTACTTGTGTGTGCTCCACACGTGACTAGCAGAAGGGATGCCTAGATAGGCATCCCTGAAAATACAAGACTTAGCAGTGGACCCCCATGAACAATAGAGCGCAAACGCCCATCAGGCGATGAGCGAAACTACACTAGATTTGTAGAATGAAGCTATCTTGCGTGTAGCTGCCATGCGATCACTATTACCTAGGTTTAACTTGAAATACTGTTTGCCGAGTTGAATTTTTCGGTGACCTACCCTGCTGATATGAGGTGAGTCAGGCTGAAGCGCATGTCATGTAAACTTATTGAATGGATGGTGCCGGAGGCAGGGCTCGAACCAGCACGGGCCTTTCGGCCATGGGATTTTAAGTCCGCATTGGGGTCGATGCGTTGGTTGAGATGGGATAATACGGTTGACGATTTACTTCGCACTGAGCGGAGGTTTCGCAGGCTACTAGTGTGAACCACTGTGAAATGCACAGATCATTGATCTGTAACCAAAACCGTGACCAACCCCGGACGGCTTTAGGTGCAGGCGGGGTGCCCAAAAAGAGCACTCGACGTTCGTACAGATCTGGAGCCGTCAGTGAGAAGAGGGGTGCACCCTTGTGCCATTCACGCCATTTTTCGGAGGCGGCCCCGGGGTACCAAGGGCACACGGTCAGAATGAACCCAGTTCATTTTTTTGGAAAAACATAAAAGAGTTTTACGCGTGTCGCCTAGTTGCAATCCAAACACCTAATAATGCTCTGAGTCAAAAGGATGACGACTTTCGCCCGATTGGATGGAACTGGGGGCAGGTGTAGAACTATTCGATGAGGTCGATATGCTTGCATCTCCTACCGGTGCGATTGATTAGGCGGTTTCTACGACCAGGTCTTGTATGTGCGCTCATTGTCATACTCGGGCTTATGCCTCTGTTTTATGCAGAGCCGCTTCTCGGTCGTCGCCTTCCGGCGTCCATGGAAATGCTCTACACTTTGGTCATCATTTCACATCGGTCTGTTTGTGATCCGCACCAAGTTGACACAGTCAGCCTGACCCCGTGGGGGGGAAAGCCCAATATCCCTTCCAAGTGACTCTGCCCCATCAAAACTCATCTGTTACGCGCTTGAATTTTGAACCGCAAATGCTGTTAAAGGTCGGTCTTCGGTTAGAGAGCCGAGGAGATATCCGTACCGGTCAAGAGCGCCGCTTCTTTTGAAGCGAACGCTAAGCAATCGCTGAGGTACTGCCCATACGTCTTCAGCGCCATTCCCGCCGTCTCTGTGAGAACCGCAAGTGTTGACGGTACATCATGAAGTATTTGGTTGAGTTGGCTTTCAGTCCGGGAGGCATGCCATATACCGTGGTTGACACGATTCTGAAGAAACTGGAGCCCCTTGATAGCTTCGGACCCGAGCGCCCTGACGATTTTCGGAATGGCCCCAGCACCATACGTGAAGGCAAGACGCTCAATCTCAAACTCAATAGCGAGTTGGCAATAAGGAGTATCCGCTGAAATGATCGCCTCGTGCAGCGCCCGGTAATTGGTCACTCCAGCCGTTAAGGGTTGGCTCAACAGTTCTTCCGCATCAAGTTGCCGATCATGCTTTGCATTCCACCGATCAATGAGCCATCGGGTGTCATTGATGAACGGCACATGATGGTCTTTTTGCTCATCGGCATGGGAGACAAGGAACTCACCAGCCTTTGCGAAGCCAAGCTGTTGACATCGTTCCGCAGCCCGTCTAATCCAGCCCTCCACAGGTTCTGTCATGGCAACCCCAAGGGCGCAATATTCAATCAAGAATAGTTCGAGAACGACGGGGTCCGGCTTCTTCAGAAACTGCCAGACTTCGTGTTGGGACAGCGCGAGCCGGAAGGGTTGTACGTGAGGACCATACCGGGAATGGACAAGATACACACGGTCGATCATATGCGTACCATATCCCGACGACGGCCCGCCATGATAGTGTGTAACAACACCTAGGTGTATGGGGACGCCGCATGGAGCGTATTCTCGTTATCGATGATGATGCTGTGACCTTGGGAGTCTTACCTGCACTGCTCAAGAGCCGTCTTCCGGACACCACTGTCGATACAGCTATGGATGCGGAGACCGCACTCTCGTTGGTGCGGAGTGGGCACTATCAACTCATTTTCATAGATGTTCGGATGCCGAGTGTTGATGGGCTGAGCCTCTTACGGCAGTTACGAGCAACTGCGCCAGACACACGGGTCATAATTATGACCGCACGTCTCGATGACTCGTTAGAAGCCGACACATCGCAGACAGGAGTCTATGCGTTTCTCTCAAAGCCTGTATTTCCCGATCTCGTGATCGCGAAGGCGCAAGCCGCCCTTCAGCGCACGCCATCGTGAGGCGTGGGATGCTCCAGGTAGGTGCAGACCGCCTCGTTTAACCGTCATAGGGCCTCTTGATGGGGCACCCCGGCTACGAGCGCGAGACGTTGAAACTGTCTGAGCATGCAAACCTGCTTGGAAAGAATAGTAGGAGGTTAGACGAAAACCGAAAACCGTATTGGACAGTTTTGGGTCAGCCTTAAGGGGCTTCAAGAGACACCGAAGGTGAGTCAGGCAGACAAACCGTGACCATCAACAAATACAGTCAGCGGGACCGCTCCGTGATATCTGTAGATGATTGTTTTGTGAAAGATGGTCCTGTCGAGGTGTCGGCATGCATTGTCCGCGCCCTCGTCGGTCTCCATCTGCACCCGTCCATATTGCAGAGACTGCCCCACAGAATCGTAGATGACCTTGGCTAAGACCACACGCCCAAACGGACGAAACAGTGCTGCTAGCTCGGCAGAAGTAAAGTGACGAGGAAGCGGCGCAATGAAGATGGGATAACTCATTGGCTCCTCCTTGGTGTAGAGCCTCGCCACTTTAATCAGATCACGCAGTCTCATAAAAAGACCATCGACTGTTCGGTGTATTTAGTTGGTTTCTCCATGAAAAAGGAACGGAGTCTTAGACCTTCTACGACGCGGAGACAACTCCCCTCCTAAGTGAACCACTATTTCCCCATAGCGGTTACCCGCACCAAGTCACCTCGCTAGAAGGAAGAATCGGGGTTTTCGGTACCCTGAGATCAGGCAGTAACGATGTGACTAGGCCACGTAGGGTAGCCGGAGTGAACGGCTTTTGGAGAAAATGGTTTGCTTCAAGCCGATAACCCTGCTCAGTAAGCTCTAATCGTGAGTACGCGGACATTTGGACGGCGACCGCCTGCCTACAGAAGTGCGTCAACACGGCAAGCAGTCGGGCTCCATCTCCCTCTTCTTCTGTACGGTATTGTGCCAGCCGAAACCTGGGCGAGGCTAACACGACATCGATGAGCATGAACCGCATGCGATGCCCATGAAGCTGGACCACATTGGCTGCGTTCTTATTTGTCTGGCAGCACATCACCTGCAGGCCCATTGACTCAAGCGCCCGTGCACACAAGAGCGCGGTCGTGTGGTCATCCTCGACTACGAGAGCTAGGGGCGGGAGATTCAATTTGGTGTTGGTCATGCTCGCTGCCAGCCCTCCTATAATCCTCCACGTAAATAGACCTGGGAGAGTGTATAGGCGGGTGCCCCTCTCGTAAAGCGAGCAAAACCTTTGTGCGGTGGATGACATACACCGAATAATCGTAGTAGGACTGAGCTTAGATATTTTTAGCCGCTTGTCAGTGAGGAGGTCATCTAATCGATGCGTATCGTCGGCATACAACCACTCAAGATATGGTGCCGGAGGCCGGGCTCGAACCGGCACGGGCCTTTCGGCCCATGGGATTTTAAGTCCCAGGCGTCTGCCTATTCCGCCACTCCGGCATGCATGACCGTCATCGATGAACGGTTAATCGCAAAATCCATCAGGGGATGCTGGCGAGATGGAGATCTGAATGGGGAGAAAAGAACGATGCGCCATAGCCAATTATCGATACGTCGCGATCTGGTTTATGTGAGAGGAATGGTCACGACGAATGTCAGTTCGTTAGCCTGCCGGGGCAGACTCTAACATCCGGTGAAGGAGGGGTCAATATTGTAGACGTACGCCCGGAGAGGCCTGCGCTCGGTGCCGCGCAGGCCTCTCGTTCCGAAGGAGGAAGACGAATCAATGCGCGTCAGGCCGCCTCAACCGGTCGGCGACCCGGCATGTCCTGCAAGGACTTCCCGTGTTCGATGGCGCGTGTAAATCCTGCTTGCACGCTCCGGCTCAATCGCACGGCTTGGTGCTGAGTGCGCTTCGCATACTGCCGAACTTGCCTGCGCGTTTCCGATCCGGTTTGTGGCGCCAATAGAAGGCCCAAGCCCGCGCCGATCACCGCACTGCCCGCTACCAACGCTGTGATTTTCCCCGACGTCGACATGGCGGTCACTCCTTGTTTATGGTGATAGAGAACCCTTAAAGAAATGTTCTGAGCGCTCACTGTGCATGAAGCATTCTGTGTGCCAATGAACCCGTGGCGCCCATCTTGTAAAAGTCTGGCTTTTCTGCGATCGCGGCTGAAATCTTCCACTAGGACTGTTCGTTTTTCACAACACCGAGGACAGAATGAGCGTCTCAGAAACGGGACATCGACGAAGATGACGACTCGGAAAGGCTCTGAAGAAGAGAAATGGCCTTACCATACGTTTCTTGGGCCAATGGACTAAGCGCTTGGTGCTCATAGACGATCCCAATATTTGTGAGGCTACCGGCCTCTCGGGCTCGATGCCGTAATGCACGATAAAGCTCCAGCGCCCGCTGATGGTGGGTGAGCGCCTGATCCTCGTCCTTGTCATTCAAGTACAAGGTGCCTAATAAGGAAAGGGAGTCGGCTTCTCCCAATCGATCCCGCACGGCCTGATAGAGCATCAGCGAACGCTGGGCAAGTTGCCGACCCTCCTTAAAATCTTGGGAAGATTGATTCAGTCGAGCCAGTCGCATGCTGAACAGCGCCTCCTGCTTCAAGTCTTGAAGCCCGTGCGCCAGCGCAAGGCCATCCTCAAACGCCCGACGCGCCGCGTCCGAATGGTCCAATTCCAATTGGGCCTGTCCGATTCCGGGCAATGCGGCCATTTGCAATGCTAGAAGCGACTGCTGTTGCGCATCTTGATACGCCTGCTGCAACAAGGCCAATCCTGCATCGAGCTCTCCCTGCCTTGCCAGTACTGATCCCAGCCTAATGCGGGCGTCGATAACCCCTTCCCCATCGTGCGCTTTCTCAAACAGATGCTGGGCTTCCTCATACGACGTCCTGGCTAATCCTCCGTGCTCCAAAGCTTCGGCAATGAGTCCACGCTGCACAAGGGCCTGCGCCTGCATCTTGCTGTCGCGAGTCGCCGACGCCACGCGAACACACTCATTGACGGTGGTCAACGCGTCGTCCAGTTTGCCTTGTTGCATGAGCACATGACTCATCTTCAAGAGCGCGCGCGTCTCTCCCTTCCGGTTTCGCTTCTCACGGAAGGCCGACAACGCCCGTTGATAATAGGGCAACGCTTCTTGCCAGTGATGCTGTACTTCGTGAATATCTCCGATGCGCAGCAACTCCTCTCCGTCCAGCGTTCGCGATGATGCGGTCAATTTCGCGGTTGCCACGGTCGCCGCGCCCACCGGCACCCCGTAGGCAAAGACGTAGGTGGTGACTATGGCCAGGACGATGAAGATTTTCATGACGTCGAGTCGATCGCAACTATGACGTTCATCGCGCCATACTATTGCAAAGTCCGTCGCGTCTCCACTACTATCAGCGCCCAGTCCATGATGCCTTTCCCCAACATAGATCCGGTGTTTCTGCGGCTCGGTCCGTTGCAATTCCGTTGGTACGGTCTGATGTACCTCATTGGGCTCACGACCGCCTATTTCGTGATTAAGGCACGAGCGGCGGCACGCGGAATTGCGATGACCAAAGAACAGCTCTATGACCTTATTGTCTATGGAGCGGTGGGCGTTTTTGCCGGGGGTCGTCTTGGCTACGTTCTGTTTTACAATCTGCCCTATTACCTGGAGCATCCGTCAAAAATACTCGCGGTGTGGGAAGGCGGCATGTCCTTTCACGGCGGATTGCTGGGAGTCGTGGTCGCTCTGCTCTTCTATTGCTGGCGGCAGGGCTTTCCGGTCTATACCATTGCGGATCTCGTGGCCATCACGGTTCCCATCGGGCTAGGGTTCGGCCGGCTCGGCAACTTCATCAACGGAGAACTGTATGGACGGCCGACCGACGTCACGTGGTGCATGGTCTTTCCGAGTGGCGGACCGGAATGTCGGCATCCCTCGCAACTCTATGAAGCCGCACTAGAGGGTGGCTTACTCTTTCTGGTGATTTGGTGGTTAGGACGGCGTCCCAGGCCGCCGGGAACGCTCATGTGGACATTCATCATGGGATACGGCCTGTGCCGGATTGTGGTGGAGTTCTTTCGCGAACCGGACCTGCACCTAGGCTTCATTGCAGGGGCGATCACCATGGGCCAAGTCCTCAGCGCGCCCATGGTGCTGATCGGCGCCTGTATGCTGGCGTTTGGCTATCTCAATTCCTTCCAGAACCGCGCGCAGACGAATACACGCTGACTGCATCAGGGGGCAGGCCGATGCGGCCGAGATCGCGGGGGACCTTCACCGGCTCCCTGCCCTGCGCCTTGCATCTCCCGACGAAACCGCCGTCGCTCCTCCGGACTTAAATTCTTCCAACGTTCTTTCAATTCGTGCCGACGCTCGGGCGGCAAGCTTTTGAACCACTGCCGCGTGCCTCGAAGCCGTTGCTGTTCCTCGGGCGGAAGCTGCCGAAAGTGGTCAAGCCGCTCCCGAAAGCGCTGCTGCTGTTCCGGTGGTAACTGCTGCCATCGCTGATAATTTTGTTTGGCGATATCCTTCTGTTCCGGCGTCATCTCCGACCATCGTCGAGCGCCGTTCCGCAATCGCTCCTGCCGTTCCGGCGGCAACTGATCCCATCGATCGGAAAAACGTTGCAACGTCTGCCGTTCCTCCGGCGCCAATTGACTCCACGGCGTGCCCGGCATCCCCGACTCCGCTCCGGCCGTCGCGTAAAGGAGCAGATTGAATAACACTGCCCAGAAAAGGGTCATTGGTTAGATCTCTCTGGAGGCAGATCTTTTCGGCGTGGCGGCGTGCGACCCGTACGATCCTTCGGGGCCTCCGTCGAATTGGATCCGGCCTGTGAGGGGTGTGGCTTTGAATCGATGAAAGACGACGAGTCGGCGCCGTCATCGAGATCAAATGGACTGATCGCCTTGCCGTCTGGTGTCTGCCACGTGCCCAGAAACTCCAGCATGTCCAGGGGGGGTTCCGATTCGAAGGACAGCGACCCGGCCCAGACGGCCTGAGTCATCATCAATACGATCCCTACTAACAGACCGTTACCCTTCACCGTGATGGTCCGCCAACCATCGATAGAAATCGATCTCGTCGTAAAATTCAAGATTCTCGGCGGCCGTGACAACGTCGAGGTCGTCCGCCTCGTGCACAGGCATCACGGCAACCGGCTTCGAAATCCAAAGCACTGAGGCCAGGACGCCAACACACAATGTCGCCATCCCGCCGGCGAACACCCAGCGAGCCGAACGTGGGCGAGCGGTCAGGGTCGTGACCCGCATGCGTTGCAGACGAAGGATGGTCTGCTGATCCAATTCTTCAACGCTGCGATCCAACACCGCTTTGGCGTTGCGCATGACTTGTTGTTCGCGTTCGTCGGTCACGGCCAATGCTCTCCTAATCGGTCGCGAAGCGCGTGCACGGCTCTAAATAAATGAGTTTTGACACTGCCCTCGGAGCATCCCATGATCCGTGCCGTTTCCGCCACATCGTACTCTTCCCATACACGCAGGAGAAACGCTTGCTGCTGTCGAAGCGGCAGGTCGCGAAGGGCGATTTCCAGCGCTTGTGCCGCTCGCTTTTGGGATAATTGTTCATCAGCATTCACCGAAGACGTGTCCGGAACCTGCTCCAGCGCATTGGATTCTTCGTCATCCTCCTTGTGACCGAACCAGACGCGCAGACGGTTGCGGACGGAGGCACGCCGGTACCAGTCGCGAATTTTACTTTGCAGGATTCGATGGAACAGCGGCCCCCACTCTGCTTCGTCCCGCGACGCATAATGCTGCACCAGCTTGAGCATCGCCTCTTGCACCAAATCCATGGCATCATCGGCATCTCTCGTGGCGATCTGGGCCATCCGAAACGCGCGCCGTTCGACACCGGCCAGAAATCGGTCCAGCGCCCGAGTCCGATCCAGAGCGTCTCCCCTTTCAATAGACCAGACCGATTCAGCCGAGACCGCCCGATTCCACGATGCGGCCGCCGGTTGCATCTAGCGGCTCCCATCGCGATGGCGGCGGCCCATCGTCTGACCAAGAGCCTCGCAAACTGCCCCACTTCTCATCGTCATGATCCCTCCGTGGCCGACTTCAATCCTTCTACCGGAAAGAACGCACGACTCATGGGCAGGTTGACGGAGGCAAGGGCCTATTCCCGCATGTCAATAGGGCATCTCATCATCGTCCAACCCAAAATGGTGGCCGATCTCATGAACGACCGTGTCGCGCACTTCTTGCACGACTTCTTCGGCGCTTCGGCACAGGCGCATGATGGGCCCGCGGTAAATAGAGATTCGGGCAGGCAATTGGCCGCCGGCATTGAAAAATGAATCGTTGTCTCGGGATACGCCGGAATACAGACCGAGTAGATCGTCCGGGGACTCCAAGCCAAAGTCGTCGAGGACCGCCTGCGGGGGCTCGTCTTCGACAACGATCGCGACATTTTCCAGCAGACGGCGATATTCAATCGGCAGTCCATCAATGGCCTGTCGGACCAAACTCTCGAACTGTTCGGGTTCCAACACGAAGACGTGTGAACGACGGCGAGGCCTCATGACCCACTCTCTACGCTCCCAAGCGAACGGTGTCTGACACGAAGCACCGTCAAGCGGTTGCCCAAAGAACTAGCGCACGGCGGGCATAAAGATCGTGTCGCCACCTTTGGGATGCGCATCCACATCCCCATGCCGTCTGAGCGGCGGTGCATCCCAAATCACCTTGTTCCCAGGCGCCAGATTCGCCGCTTCGATAAAATGGCGTTTGGCTGTGGCGTCATCCCGTAACATGTCATAGACCAATGCCAGATTGTAATGGGCTTCCGCCAAGGTCGGCTGGACCTTGATGGCTTCTTGATAATGCGCTTTTGCCGCCTCCCATTGGCGTGCCGAAAACTGCCGATTGCCCTCTTGCATCGCACTCGCAGCAGCGGGCACGGCTCCGGACGGAGCCGCCAACGTGCGCTCGGACGCTGCCGGCCGACTCGCGCACGCTGTCACTATAATGGCCATGACGACCACCCATGGTCCGACTTTCATGCACGCCCTCCTTGCAAGAGAACCGGAACCACCGTCCCGGTCCGAAGAAAGATAAATTGAAATCCCGTCGGCGTCACTCCCAAACAACGAGCAACGGCTTCCATATAGATCTCGGCCTGCGTCCGATACTCTTCTGCGCGCGCCAAGACGTCTTCCTGCGAGGTACGATCGGTTTTGTAATCGGCCACCCAGATCTCGCCGTCGAGACGATACACCAGATCGATCATTCCTTCCATGACAGACTCCGCAGAACCGTAGGGCGCGGTCTTCCTATCTAAAGAAGGCCACGGTATCGCAAAAGGCAATTCGCGGCCGACGATTGTCGCACGCTGCAACGTTCGATAGACGTCGGACTTCACAAATATATCAAGTATATCTTTAATAATTATCTGTATGTTATTGTCATTATTATTGTAAGTTACATATTGCGACAAGGCGGCTGGGTCTTTCGAAAAATCCCACTGCTCAAGAATGCTATGTACCAGGATGCCGATCTGTCGCGCCGTTTCTGAATCCGGCCCTTCTCCCATGGAACGATAGCTCGTCCCGCCAACCGATTGCCGGCTCCGTAAGAGGCTTGGACTCAGCACCGCCGGCCATTGAACATACTCGTCGCGACGGAGCAGACGGGCCTTCCATCGGCCCTGGATGTGTTCGATATTATCGTTGAGATCCTGCCATGCCACCGCGTCACGACGCATGGCCGACAAGGGAACTGCCTTGCCGGAAACTACCGTTATCGAGACTATCCCACCGTCGAGAGAAACATCGGTTGAAGAAACCTCGGATTCCGGCTTTAGGATATCCGGATCGATTCCGAATCCATCGATGATCATCTTCAGAGCGCTGTCGTGCGCGAGCTGTTTCGGAAGGCCTGCCGACAAGACCAGTTTACGTTTGGCGCGCGTCATGGCCACATATAAGACACGACGTTGCTCGGCACGCTGGCGCTCCGCCAATTTTGCTTCGACGAATACGCCGCCGATCGTCTGCAGATCGCCGACCTTGATCCCGACGATCCCGGAGGACCAATCGTGTGCCACCGCGACTCGTGACGGCACTCGATGTGCGCCTCGCTGCAAGCCTGCGAGGACCACGATCGGAAACTCCAGCCCCTTGGCTTTGTGAATACTCAGTAAGCCGAACGAACCCTTGCCCCTCGCCGCTCACGTCTTCGGCCAGCGAGCTTTCTGCCTCTTCGGGCACCTCCAGCGCGCGTGCCGTCAGTTCATTCACAAGGCTGTGCAAGGTCATCATCGGTTGCGCCGCAAGTTGAACGGCCAGGTCACGAAACTTCAGCACATTGGCAACCGCCTGCTCGCCATCGATAGATGCCGCCGCCAGTTCCAAGCACGGAGCGTGACCGAGGACCGTGTCCACCACCTCCGTAAGTGGAAGGTGCGGAAGCCTGGCGGACAGGTCTCGCAGCAGCGAATACAACGGCGCGACAGATGCGTACACGTCTTGCACTTCAGCCGGGATCGACGCCGGAGTGTTCGTGAGCCGATAATCCAAGAGTTGATGTCGGTTCAATAATTCTATCTGCGCGTCCGGCAGCGCCCCCAAGGACGATCGCAGCACTCCGACCAAAGCCAGCCGGTCATGCGGTTCCACGACCGCTCGTAGAAGATTCATCGCATCGATGACTTCTTGGCGCTCGTAAAAATGTTTCTCACCTTCCGTCAGGCAAGGAATACGATGCCGACGCAGCGCTTCCAGATAGTCGCGCATCTCCGTCAGCGTTCGAAAAAGGATCGCCACATGCCTCGGCTTGACCTTCACCGGCACGCCCTGCTCGAAGATTTCGTCGCGGTCCAGCACATCCTCCCGCAACCACCGAGCTAGCTCCTCGGACTCCGCCCGTCCGACCGTGTCCGCATCGGCCTGCTCCGCCTCGGTACGAATGAGCCGTAGTTCGACCCGCTCTCCCGGCAGCGGATGCATCGCTTCGTGCGCGAGAAGCGGGTCATGACGGGGCTGGAGACCCTTGACGGCTTGCTCGGGAAAGACTCGACGAAACAATCCATTGATCGGCGCCAGCAATCCCGCATGGCTACGAAAATTTGTCTGGAGCGCGTGCCGCTCACCGGGCGCCGCTTGCGCCAAGACATGATCTTCAATCACGGTGTCGTAGGCCTCCATATCGGCGCGCCGAAAGGCGTAAATGGATTGCTTGGGATCTCCGACGATAAACAGTTTACCGGGCTCCAACATAATCCGACGCCAGTCGGTCGCGTCGCCATCTCGCGCTTCGGCCAGATAGAGAATCATTTCGTACTGCACGGGGTCGGTATCTTGAAACTCATCGACGAGAATGGACCGGAAATGCGTCTTCAACTCGCGACGTACCACGAGATGATCCCGCAAAAGGCCGCGTGCCCGAGCGACGAGTCCGTCGAACGACACGTACCCGGTCTGGATAAAACGGCGCCGGCACTCACGCGCAAAAGGCACGAGGAGTTGGACAATGGGCTGCAGAAGATCTACTCGCACTTTGGCAACGGCTTGCGCGATACGGATCGTTCGCTTCGCTGTCTCGTACTCGTGAGGGGCCCATTGTTTCGTGATCGGAGGCACATCACGATCCAACTCGACCGCCGGCGGACCGGCCTCATGCCCATCCTCACTGACCCGTTCAAGATAACTTGCGGCGTCTTCCAGCATGCGCTCGAGGATATTCGTTTTGGGATGCGTCTTCCGCAATTCCCTCGCAAGGCAAGCCTGCCGGCGCAACCACTCGCGAATCACCAGAGGGAGCGCATCGGGCGCTGGACTCTCGTCTAAGGGAATCAGCTCCCCAGTCAATCTACACGCCAACTCCTGCAACTCGTCGAGGGTGACGGCGGAGAGAGCGGCTCTCCAAATGTCCTCATGCGATCCGGACACGCCTAATTCTTGGTCCAGCCATGTTGTCCACTCCTGCCGAAAGAACTCGTCGAACTGTCGGCCTTCGTCTTGCTCGAATCCGGGATCCACCCTGCCTTCGAGTGGGTATAAACGGAGAAGATGCGCGGCAAAACTATGAATGGTGCCAATCTGGCTCTTGTCCAGGTCACGAAGCGCGGCGCCCGCCAATTCGTTCGCAGGCAGTTCGCTCAAGCGCTGACGCAAACGCTGCTTCATCTCGTCGGCGGCCTTGTTGGTAAAGGTCAGCGCCACGATTTCGCCGATGGCCAATGGATGAGGGTGATACAAGAGAAGATGCAGGAGACGATTGACAAGCAAGGTTGTTTTCCCGGTCCCTGCCCCCGCCGTGACGACGATGTTTCGGTCGTCTGCCGTGGCGGCGCGCTCGCGCGCATGTCTGTCGGACAGGGGCGCCGTCATTCCAATGTTTCCGATGTTTCCGATGATTCGAATGGTTCCACCGCCTCGCCCTTACGCACCGTGGCCGACCGAAGGAGGCGATAGGGATTGACCACCGCATGATCCAATCGCCCGCGCCAGACCGTCGGCTGATGTGACTTTCGGCATAGGACCCGATAATCGCAGCGATCGCAGAACTTGCCCGTATACATAAAAAATCGACCCGACCGGATGCCGGACAGAACGTGAGTGATCGCCTGCATCATCGGCATCGTGAGTGCGGAAGACCATGCATTGCCGGGGAAGGCAATGCGCGTCAACGGTGTCTGCCACGACGGCGCGAGATAATAGAACCAGACGCCGTGGCAGGTACTGTCCCTCGACGTATCGGGCATGCGCGCCGCGAGCGCCTGTGTCATCGTGAGATAGAGCGGCGGTTGGAGGCGTGTGGCCCGTGCCGCGCCCATGACGAGATTGGTATCGATGGGCCGAGCGGTTCGCCCGATTTTAAATTTATAATCGATGATACGATAGGCGTTGCGACTGGCAGACCAGTCCACACGATCCAATCGTCCTGTGACAGGAATCTCGGGAACGTCGACCGACAAAAGCGGCGGTTGCATTTTCAACGTCCCTTGAAAGTCTTCCTCAAAGAGCACCGGCTCCCATCCCTCTTGCGCCATCTCCTCCAGGTCGTCGCGAAGCACTTCGCTCAAGAAACTCACGAGACGTTCCTGATGCAAGCGCCACACGAGCGGATAACCGATGGGATGCGTATTCGCGAAGCGCACGAACTCTTCACGAGCGGCCTGTCTTAACACGGTCACCGGATCGATTTCCGAACGAACCCCTTGAAAGTACCCATCATGCCTAAGCGACTCGAGGCAGCCCCGCAAGATGCTATGAGCCAACGTGCCGAGTTCAGCCGGCCCCACCTGATCGATCGTTTCGGGAAGGGTGAGCGGTCGAAGATTCAAGATCTGCTTCGCAAAATAACGAAACGGACAGGTCGCATATTCTTGAAGCGACGTGGGTGACACACCGGAGGACGTCATCCGGTGCCACACCGCTTCAATGGGACCGGTGATGCCGTCGTAGACACCCAGGCTGGAATCGCTGCCATCCAGAAACGGCAGCGCAACCAAGCCTCTCGCCACGAGCCGCCCCGACCCCGAGCTTTCCAACAGACGGCGCGGTACCTGTCGCTGCAATAGACACTTTGTGGTCAGTTCGGCGGGCGTGAGCCGATCGGAGTGATACTGCGGGGTCTCCTGAAATTTAGCCGTGAGACGGCGGGGAATCACACATTCACCGCCGCCAATCATCCGCTGCGCTTCCACAAGATAGCTGGACGGCAACAGCGCGCGCCCCGCGTGATCAGTTCGTTGATATACGAGCGTGAGCTGCTCCCGTGCCGATCCGCAGAGCAGCGCGAACAACAATTGTTCTTCATCGTAGCCGCCGAGCTTCTCTTGAATTTTGAAACCGAGATCGATGTCGAGAAATCGGCGAACACGATCCCGCAGGAAGGCGTCCTCGCGAATGTGACGCGGAAAGACTTTCTCATTGAGGCCGATCACATACAGCGCGCGGAATACGCCCCCTCTCGCGGCCATGGCGTCGAGCACCTGCACTCCTCCGCTGGAGGAAGGGCCGATCGGCAGAAGCGTTGTTTCCATCACGCGATGCAACGCAGCGGTAAACTCCACCAGAGACACTTCGGGCTGGATGGCGCTCAGCCAGCGCAACTCCGTCAAAGCCTGCTTCAAGCTGTCGATGACCGGTTGGGAGTCGCTCATCGACTCGGCCGTGCCGCCGGAGGCATCCAGCCACCGTTCGCACAATTGCAGCACCTGTTCGCTGTACTCCTCCCAAGTGCCGATTTCCGGAATCGGCTCAAGCGCCTGGGCCAGTGCGGAGACAGCCGACCAGAGGTTGCGAATGTGGGTGGACGCAATCCGCAGGCCGACGACATCATTTTCGTCGTCATCGCGGAGCGGCAGATCCCTGTCGAGATAGGCCGTGAGTCGCCGCCATTCCTCCAATCCCTTGGTAATACCCAAACGACGGCTGGCCGCATCCCACAGGTCCGGACGCGGTTTACTTCCTGTCGAGCCCTGAGATGAGAAGCGGAAAAACGGTGAAGACACCAACTCCAATACTCGGTCGCGTCGAAACCCATTCACGCGAAGATCCAACATCTGAAGACACGTACTCACCAACGGAAACGCGTACAACGATCGCGCCATCGTCGTCGTGTACGGAATCGCGTGTTGTTCAAAAATTCGTGGCAGCAGTGTGTCATAACCGGTCAATGTTCGGGCGACCACGCCGATTTCATGAAATCCATAGCCATGTTCTTCGACGAGACTGAGGATATCCTTTGCGACTACCGTCAACTCATCGACCGGCCCTGACACCGACATGATGCGGCGCGTCTGTTCCAACGGCATCGCATGTTCGCGATGACGAGATGTGCAGATCGGTTGTTCGTCCTGCACCTCGCCGACGAGGCCTAACAGGTAGCGCTCGTAAAAGCGTTCGGAAAACGCATAGGCCGGCGCCGCTTTTATCAGAGGGAAGAACAGGGTGGTCGGATAGGCACGGGCGACCGCTTGAAAGAGATCGAGTTGGATCTGGGTCGCATCGTAAAAACCATAATAGAGACACCCCTGTTGTCGCTGCAGAAAAGCGGATGCGGCCACCAACGGCTCAGCCAGGCCGGCCAGCCCCTCGTGATCGGTCACCTGCATACGATCGCGCTCGTGGAGAAACACACGATAGAGCGACATGAGTCGTGCAAGATCCGCATTCGGCTCTAATCCCGTTTGGCTCACGGCATCGAGTACACGCTCGGGATCGACTCGCGCTTCCTGCAAATCGTTCAACGTCGCACGCAACGCTCCCCACGCGCCGGGCATGTCGGCCAGGTTGGACCATGGCGCAGACGGTTCATTGCTAGGTCTCTGACTTGAACGCTTCAGTAACAGATGGACGAGCTCGTGAAAGAACCATTCGGGACGAATACGAGCCGGGTCAAATTGCCCGGCTTCCCGCAACAAGCGAACGGCGAACTGATGAAACGTCAGCAGATGAACGTCCAGCAGGGCGCATCCGTGTTCGACACAGAGTAGCCGAAGGAGGCGACGCCGAAGCGAATCGGACGGAACGACAATCGTGAAGGGAGTCAGCGGATCGGACGCTTTCAGTTGTTGGACGGAGTCAACGAGGGCCAGTTCGAGAGTGGGGTGAAATGGGCCGGTGACAAGACGCAGCATCGTGAGTTGTTAGTCGTGAATCGTGAATCGCAGCCCAGCCACGTCACGTCTCACGGTCCACGCTATCCCGTCTCCGGTCCAAGAAGTTCGCCGTTACAATCGACGCAGCACCAGTCGCCGTCGATAAACGACATGGGATCGCCGCAGATCCCGCACTCAGGCGGCGGGCCCTTGTCCACCACGGGAAGGGGCGGCAGCTCGAAGTCGTCATCCTCGATATCCATAGCGTCCTTGTTCAAGCCGACTGGGGTTTCATTTTGAGCTGGAGCGCTTTTTCTGCGCTCTGCCGCGGAGGCACACCGATAAACGTGAGCTTGCCGTCGATAATCGTGGCCGGCACCGCACGAATCGAATGGCGATTCGCCAACTCCTGCCCGTCCGGCGAATTGATATCGATCTCGCGATAGTTAAAGCTGTACTTTACCCTCAGCTCTTTCCACAAACTTTTCGCCGAGGGACACGCGCCGCAGGTGGGGGACACTAAGAGGGTGATATTCGGCATCGCTTCTCTTCCTCACTTCCTATCGGATCTTAACACCGCCTATGGAGTGTGGGCAAGGCTGCAGGGGACTTTATTGACACGACTTCGAGGCCTTGATAGCCTCAGAACGGTTCAGCGACCCTCGCGTCCATCGCGCCAACATACCGAGTCTAGACGCGCCACGGAGACCGAATGGTACGTTACGCACTGTTGACCGCCTTTGGACAAGATCGGCCGGGAATCGTGGCCGCCTTGACGGAAGGATTGTTCAGGCTCGGCTGCAATATCGAAGATACCTGCATGACGCGCCTCCGGGGCGAGTTCACGATGATGATCATGGTGCGATTGCCGGAGACGCTTCAAGCCGAGGACCTTCCCGCACGACTGACAGCGGCCGTTACCGAATTCGATTTGACGATTCTCTGCAAAACCCTCCCGCATGGGGCGGCTGAGCGACTCGCCGAGCCCGACCTGCCTCTGTTCATTCTCTCCGTCTATGGCGCCGATCATCTGGGCATTGTGGCCCGGGTCGCCCGCGTCGTCGCGGACTGCGGAGGCAACATCACCGACGTCAACACACGCGTGGTGGGATCGGCAGAACGGCCCGTCTATATCATGATTCTCGAGATTCAACTCACACCCGGGTACTCCCCGGATCGATTGCACGACGCGCTCGATCGGCTCAAACCCTCGCTCGGCGTTGATCTCACGCTCCGTCCACTCGAACAGGTACGCTTGTAGACATGCGCCTGAACGCATGGGTCAGTGTCGGCCTTGGTTACGCTTGCTCGGGACGTCTCGCCGCTTTGACTGCACGCACGATAGTGGTGTCACGGTAGTGGCCGTTCATCCTATCCTGCTCTACCCTGACCCTACGCTGAAAGGCCTCTCGCAACCTGTCTCTCTGAGCGAGCCGCGTCTCGGAGACATTCTGCAAGACATGCTCGATACGCTCGAGGCTTCGCCCGGCGTCGCTTTGGCTGCGCCGCAAATCGGGCACCTGCTCAACATTATCGTCGTGGATGTCTCGCGGAAGAAGGGTGAGACCGGACATGGCCTCGTCGTCCTGCTCAATCCGCGCATCGTCGAACAGGACCAATCGCGTACGATTCGAGAAGGCTGTCTCAGCGTGCCGGATTATACGGGCAATGTGCTGCGATATGAACGGACGATTGTAGAAGGTCTGACGCCGGACGGAAAGATACTCGTTCTTGCCGCATCGGGATTAGAAGCGCTGGCCTTCCAACACGAGGTGGACCATTTGCAGGGTCTGCTTTTCTTAGATCGAATTGACTCGCTCAGTACGGATTTGTTCAGAAGAAGGAAGGGTAGATCGTAATCGCGAGACAAGCAGGTAGGATGGACTGCTAATTATGCTCGGCCTTATTGAGCACCTTCAGCAACATGTTGCCTTCGGGCATTCGTGTCAACTTGATGGTATGAGTATGATGCAGTTTGAGCGCATCCTGCGGGCGTAATTCGGCTTGTCCTCCCAGGCGAAGTAAGAGTGCCACGGCGGTATTGTGCATGATGATCACCTGCTCGTCGTTATCGAGTCCGTCCAAGATGTCCCTCAAGTCCGGCACTGAAATCGTCAGGTCCGCCCTATCGTTGGCCTGATCGAGCAACAGCCTAAGTTTTTGTTTGGCCTCTTCGAGATTCATGCCACCTCCACATAAGCATGTCGGATACCGGACGTGACGAGTATACCAGACTCCCCTTACATGGACCATTCCGTTGTCATAATGAGGAATCGTCGGCCGCCATTGACAAGACTTGAACGATTGATAGGGAAATCAGCGGAAGAGAGGAGGAACAAAAGAAGCCACTTGAGAAAGGCTGTCAGCGCGTTGATGGAAGAAGTTGGATGGTGGCGTGCGGGTGATTCTCAGCAAGAGGGCGCGTACACGTCATCCGCGGAATTGCTGCTGGCACCAGGTCACCATGCGCCTGACTTCATCGACATGGGCGAAATCCACCGCGCGTTCAAAGGCGACCGCCACATATTCGTCGGTCATATCCGTACGCTCCGAGAATCCGGCGCCGATTAAGGACTTCCGACGTTTGGCGACGGTCGGCTGCAAGTAGTACTTCGCTTGCTTCGCCAACTCATCGGTGCCCAGATCTTCCGGCGTGCCGTCCGACAGCAGGCTTTGGATGTCTTCCATATCCATGCCGGTCTGGCAGATGAGGTTGCCGTCCGGCGTCACTTCCAATATCCACGCTTCATCGCCCAACGGCAACGCGAGCGAACCCCCAGGCTCCAGCTCATAGAATGCCGGTTCGCTGTGCATCAACTGAGACCTGGTATCTTCCCACGATGGCTTTGTCGGCATGTCGCTCATGAAGTGCCTTCCAATTCAGGGATCGATGTGTCCCCTTCCAACCGGCGCCGCAGCGCATCGAGACGCTTGGTATTCTCGGCGAGCTTGGGCAATTGGTATTTTTCATCGACGCGCACGACGCGTGCAAGCAGATCGGCCGCTTCCTCCAAATGCCCACCTTGCTCGTAGCATTCCGCCATGAGATACCACGCTCCGCCGATCCGGAGCTCATCGTGCATCCGCTCGGCGACCGCCAAACTCGTGCGGCAACAAGCGAGCGCCTCGTCTGCGCGCTTCTGCAAGAGATAGGTCCGCGCCATCATCCGCCACCCGTCGGCCATTCCTCCGTGATTACTCGTGCGGCGCATCAGGATCAACGACTGCTCGTAGCACCGCATGGCCTCGTCGAATTGCCCGGTCTCTCGCGCGACCAATCCTAAATCCGACAAGAGGATGGCTTTGCCTGTCTCGTCGACCGTGCGGGTCATCAGATCCAGGGCTTCCAAATAATACGCTTTGGCTCGATCCCATTCGCCGGCATCCGCCCGAAGGTTGCCTAAATTGGCCAGCGTCGTGCCGATCCCGCGATCGTCACCAAGAATTTTTTGCAGCTCCAGCACTTCCTGATAGTATGCGTGCGCCTGATCGCGCCGCCCGCTGACGGCGCAGATGTTGCCTAAATTGCCTAACGTGGCGACGAGCGCACGCCTGTCTCCACTCAGGCGATCACACTCCAACGCTTGCGCATAGCACACGTATGCTTGGGTGTAATCCCCGCGAGAAAACCGTTCGTTTCCTTGGCGATTGAGTTCTTCGGATGGCGAATGCATGGTAATTAACGCTGGAGGGAGGCTTCTACGACCGGCTTCGCACCGGACATGATGGACTGCCCGTCGCCCACGAGGAGACTGTCGAATTGGTATTTGAGAAGTCGCCGCAAGCCCTCGCGCGCCTTTTCAACGTCGGCATACTTCTCGGCAGGTAACATTGCAACGGCGCCGGCCGGTTTTCCAATCAGCGCATCGCCGACAATCATGACGCCGTTCCCCTGCTGGATGAAGAGGGCGCACTCGCCCGGCGATTTTTGATTCTGTAGATGAACCGCCCAAATCCCACCCGGCAGCAATTCTCCATCTTTAAATGTCTTCTCAGGCTTCACGTCCATCTGCGGCGCATCAACTTCGGGCACCCAGAGTTGGCAGTCGAACTCCGTCTTATATGACGCCGCCTCTCGAAGGTGATCTCGATTCGTGATGGCGATGTAATCGACCCGGCCTCCCCGTTTTACATGTTGCACATCATCGACGCTCATCGGCGGCGGATCGATCAAAATGCGATGCTCGCCCACCGTGAGAAACAGTCCATTGAAGTCGAGTTGCTTCTCATCCGAAAACTTGGACCACTGCCATATCCCGGCCAGCACTTGTTTCATGAAATTCCCCTAGAGAGCACCGACCGCGTCTTTGACGATCTTGGTCACTTTTGTGGAGATGCTGTGTTCGTTGGGCAGATCAATGATATCGTCTTCGGACACGGTGATAAATTTTCGGTTTGGGCCTTTGGTCAACGAGATCAAAAACATGCTGTTCGATGGCGTGACGGGAATGACGACCTGCACCGCGGCATCGACGCTCTTTACCAACTCGAGAAACGCCTGCTTGCCTTCTTCAATTTCATCCATTGCCCTATCCTCTCGGCTGCCGTTCAGCACATGGAGGTAACGAGTCCATTCGCTACAAGCCGCTGCTACCTTTTGGCGCATTCGCCAACAACTTCTCGACTTCGGCGAGAATGACATCCGCTCCCGCCAAATCCATGTTACCCACGCGCTGCCATTGGATCACTCCGTTCTGATCGATGATGTAGACGTTCGGAATGAAGCGCCCACCCCCGTACAGCTTATCGGTAGACTTCCCCGGATCGAGGAGATAGGGATACGTCACCTTGACGGGAAATTGCGACAGAAATTCCGACACATTGTTTTTGGAGTCGCCGGAAGAGTTCACCCCGATCACCGCCACGTTCTTGCCGCGCGTCAATTCGTAGACTTTTTGAAGATTGCTGCCCTGGATCATGCAGGGTTCGCAAATATGAAAGAGACCCAGCACAATGACCTTTCCTTTGTAGCTGTCGAGCGACACTGATTCCCCGTTCAAGGAATTCAAGGCAAAGGTCGGAGCTTTTTCGCCGGTCTTGAAATAACTTTTCGCCGACACGGCCGTCACCATGGCCACGGCCACAATCGACAGTACGGATATCATCAGGAGTCGTTTCATAACACCCTCCTCTTAAAAGATCGACGCTGTATCCTAGCACGCGGATTTTTTGCCGGGCAATGACTATCGAAGGCAGGCGAGGTTAGAAGAGACCCAACTGCAACTCTTCCGCTTTTGTAAACGGAATCGGATATTTTTCCGTAAAGCAGGCGGTGCAATATTCCTCGCTCCGTGCGGGGGCTGCATTGAGCATCCCTTCGAGGCTCAGGTACGCTAAACTGTCGGCGGTAATGTATTTTTTGATCTCCTGCGTGTTATGGCTGGAGGCGATCAGCTCGCGCTTGGTCGGCGTGTCGATGCCATAGAAGCACGGCGAGACGATTGGAGGGGAACTAATGCGCATGTGTACCTCCTTCGCGCCCGCTTGTCGGAGCATCTTGACGATCTTTCGGCTCGTCGTTCCCCGCACCAGCGAGTCGTCGATCACCACGACGCGCTTACCCTTCAGTATCTCAGGCACCGCATTGAGTTTGACCTTGACGCCGAAATGGCGGATCGATTGTTCCGGTTCGATGAAGGTCCGGCCCACATAGTGGTTGCGGATCAGGCCGGTCTCGAACGGGATGCCCGACCCTTCTGAAAAGCCGAGCGCCGCCGGGACACCGGAGTCGGGAACGGGTATCACCACATCGGCGTCCACGGGCGCTTCCTTGGCAAGCTGACGACCCAACGCTTTCCGGGTGGCATACACCGTATGGCCGCCATAGATCTTGCTATCGGGACGTGAAAAGTACACGTATTCGAACACGCACTTCGCCGGTTGCGTGTCGACGAACGGCCGATGAGAGGTCAATCCCTTTTCATCGAGGACGATTAACTCCCCGGGTTCGACATCGCGCACATACTCCGCATTGATCAGATCGAACGCGCAAGTTTCCGAGGCGACCATCCAACTATCACGTACGCGTCCCAAGCAGAGCGGTCGCAATCCGTATGGATCTCGCGCGGCAATGACGCCCCGATCCGTCATCAATACGACGGAAAAGGCGCCCCGCACTTGGCTCAACGCGTCGATAATGCGTGCCAAAAGAGAATCGGCTCGGGAATGGGCGATGAGATGGATGATCACCTCGCTGTCGGTCGTCGATTGAAAGATCGCGCCATACGCTTCCAATTCATGCCGAAGCATGGTCGCATTGATTAAATTTCCGTTATGGGCGAGGGCGAGATTGCCGAACGCAAAGTTGACGGTCAGCGGCTGCACGTTTTTGAGGTTATTTCCGCCGGCCGTGGAATAGCGATTGTGTCCGATGGCCATGTTGCCCGGCAGGCGTTTGAGCACGGACTTGGTATAAATGTCCGCCACTAAGCCCATGCCCTTTTCCGTATAAAAGTGGTCGCCGTCGGAGGAGACGATGCCCGAGCCTTCCTGCCCTCGATGCTGCAGCGCATAGAGACCGAGGTAGGTCAGGTTAGCGGCCTCCTTATGACCATAGATACCGAAGACGGCGCATTCATCATGGAATTTATCGGGGGTGATCAGCTGCATGGCCGTGATGCGTTATCTGTGATTCGCTATTCGCAACAACAGATAGGCTTTTTCTTAAGATTCACGATGACCGTCTCCGCTTTCTAGTAATAGCCGAAGTGCATCTGCCCAATGGCCATAAAGGGTCTCAAGGCTCGTATCGATCATGCACCCCGTGGTCCGTCCGTCGCCCTCCACCTCAATTACAAATCGCCTGCCGCCCACGCTACCGATGTGCCTCGCCGGGACGCCGGCACTTTGGGCTATCGTCAAGACCTGATCGAGGTGGGCAGGACTCACGGACAGCAGGACCCTCGATTGACTTTCACCGAACAACAGGGCATCGCGCCGAAGACCATCGAGGCCCAATTTTACCACAGCACCGATCGGTTTCGCAGGGTGAGAAAGGCACGATTCTGCCAACGCCACGGCCAAGCCCCCATCCGAACAATCATGTGCCGACTGAACATGCCCGTCGTGAATCAATTTCAGCACGCATGCGTGAAGCGCCTGCTCGGCCTCGAGACTGATATAGGGGGGCGACCCTTGCTCACGATGATGAAGGGCGCGCAGATATTCCGTCCCACCCAGATCTTCCCGGGTTGCGCCGAGCAGAACGATGGCATCTCCTGCTTGCTTGAACCACTGGGTCATCACTCGATCCGCCGGTTCGATCAGGCCGACCATGCCTAGAATCGGCGTCGGATAGATCGAGAGCCCATTTGTTTCGTTGTAGAAACTCACGTTCCCGCTCACGACGGGAATCTGAAAGGCTTCGCACGCGTCCTTGATCCCTTCGATCGATAGGATGAACTGCCACATGACGTCCGGCCGCTCGGGATTGCCGAAATTCAGGCAGTCCGTCACTCCGATCGGCTCCGCTCCCGAGCACACCAGATTGCGCGCCGCCTCGGCCACAGCGATGTTGCCGCCCGCGTAGGGATTCAACACGCAGTAGCGGCCGTTGCCGTCCGTCGTCATCGCCAACGCCTTGTTCGTGCCCTTGACGCGGATCACCGCCGCATCAGATCCGGGGCGCACCAAGGTGTTCGTTCGCACCATGTGATCGTATTGCTCATACACCCATCGCTTATTGGCGATCGTCGGCGACTCCAAGAGCGTGCAGAGTGCGGCCGTGGCATCCTTTACGTCGGGAAGCGTATCGATATTGAGTGACTGTAAATACTCCTGATAGGCGGGCGGCGCGTTCGGGCGATCGTACTTTGGTCCATCGTCAGCTAGGGCCTTCGCCGGGATTTCCGCCACCACTTTGCCCTGATCCCGCACACGCAAGATCCCATCGTTCGTCACGCGGCCGACCACGGCCACATCAAGGTCCCACTTTTTACAAATGCGGATGACGTCATTTTCTTTTCCCTGATTCGCAACCATGAGCATCCGCTCTTGCGACTCCGAGAGCATCAATTCGTATGCCGTCATGCCCGGCTCGCGCCGAGGAACGTGGGTCAGATCGAGATCGAGCCCATTGTCGGCGCGCGACGCCATCTCACAGGACGAGCTTGTCAATCCTGCCGCGCCCATATCCTGAATGCCCACCAGCAGATCGCCCGACATCAATTCCAAACAGCACTCCAAAAGAAGTTTCTCGGTGAATGGATCGCCGACCTGCACCGTCGGCCTCTTGGATTCCGATGCTTCATCGAACGAATCGGACGCCATGGTCGCGCCGTGAATTCCATCACGCCCCGTCTTCGAGCCGACGTAAATGACCGGATTGCCGACGCCGGCCGCCTTGCCCTTAAAAATCTTGTCCTTCTTCGCTATGCCGAGACAGAAGACATTCACGAGCGGGTTCTGACTATAGATTTCGTTGAACACCATTTCGCCGCCGATCGTCGGCACGCCCATGCAATTGCCGTAACCACTGATGCCCGCCACCACACCTTTCACCAAATGCCGGTTCAGCGGCTGATCCAACAGACCGAAACGCAGGGAGTCCAGCAAGGCCACAGGCCGAGCTCCCATCGTAAAGATGTCGCGCAGAATACCCCCGACCCCCGTCGCGGCGCCCTGATACGGCTCGATGAACGACGGATGGTTGTGCGATTCCATCTTGAACACCGCGCACAGGCCATCGCCGATGTCCACCGCGCCCGCATTTTCCCCCGGCCCTTGCACCACTCGCGGTCCCGTCGTCGGCAACTTTCGCAAATGCACCCGCGAAGATTTATACGAGCAATGCTCCGACCACATGACTGAAAACATACCCAGTTCGGTCAAGTTCGGCTCGCGCCCGAGAATCTCGACGATCTTTTTGTATTCGTCCTCGGAGAGATTATGTTGGGCGATGAGATCTTTGGTAATCATTGAATTATCAACTTACGACACGATGCTATGAGCATTAAAACATCGTCCATATCTCACTGCCAGTTTAGGTTTAGGTTTAGGCTTAGTCTAAGCCTCACCCAGCGCCAACCATCTTGATCTGCTGCTTCGTCTTCTTTAGAGCATCGAACATCGACATAAAGAGCAGTCGCCCTGCGTCATTGCCTAACACGTCCTCCACGCAACGCTCCGGATGCGGCATCATGCCGAGCACATTACCTTTGATGTTGACGATGCCGGCGATATTCTCGATCGAGCCGTTTGGATTGGCATCCGGCGTCACCTCGCCATCTGCTGTGCAATAACGAAAGACGATCTGCGCCGTCGCTTTGAGTTGCGAGAGCGTGACGTCGTCGGTGTAATAATTACCGTCGGCATGGGCGATGGGAATTTTTAAAACTTGAGCTGGCTCGCAGCGGCCAGTGAACGATGTCGCCGCATTCTCGACCCGCACATAGACATCCTTACAGATGAACGAAAGCGAGCGATTACGAAGCATCGCGCCGGGCAGCAATCCCACTTCCAGCAAAATCTGAAACCCGTTGCAGATCCCCAATACCATTCCACCGGTCGACGCAAACTCCTTCACCGCTCCCATCACCGGAGAAAATCGAGCAATCGCCCCAGTGCGCAAATAATCGCCATACGAAAATCCTCCAGGCAGGATCACCGCATCCAACCCTTTCAGCGACATCTCCTTGTGCCATATCATCTGCACCGTTTGGCCCAGTACATCCGCCAACACGTGCTGACAATCGTGATCGCAATTGGAACCTGGAAACGTGACAACTCCGATATTCATCCGCGCCCCATCGCTTCTTCACCCTTTTTTAACAAATCATCGAACGGAGGAGCCTGGGTTGGTTCAATTGCGCGCATCGAACGAGCACCGTCTGCGTGTGCGCGTTCTGCGAGCACGAAGCCGACCTCGGCTCCTCCGTTCCACCTCTTCACTGCAACTCGTACCGATATTCTTCAATAATCGTGTTCGCCAACAACTTCTCGCACATGGCCTTCACTTCGGCGTCAGCCTTATCCTTCGCCGACTCTTTCAATTCCAACTCCATATACTTCCCAACCCGCACATTGCTCGCCGAATTAAACCCCAACGTCTCCAACGCGTGCTCAATCGCCTTCCCCTGCGGATCCAGAATGCCCGGCTTCAACGTCACATGAATTTTCGCTTTCACAATTGACTCCCGTCTTTTTGCACCTGAGCCGCGCCCACCATTTTTTTCCTCGCCCAATTAATCACAATCACAATGACCACGCCTGTCGCCGACAGGCCCAAGAATACCCAGCGCCAAAACGGGTCCGGCGTATTGATCGCCATCAACGCCACCGCGCCCGCCCACACAAGAATGGCCCACAGCAGACCATGCTCCATGAACTTCAGGATGAGGCGCTTCACTCTTTCTTCTCTTTCTTATTCTCTCCCCCCTCACTAGGCTCGGGAAGACAACGGTGAGGAGATGCTGGGATTGGTCTCCACTGCGCGCATGGAGCGACCACTTTCTGAAGTGGGGGCTCTGCGAGCACAGAGACCGGTCCCAGCATCTTTTCATTTAGCCGCATACCCGTCGCAACACTTCCTGATACGCCTCTTCAATCTTCCCCAAGTCCTTCCGAAACCGATCCTTATCCATCGACTCCTTCGTCCCCTGATCCCAGAAGCGGCAGGTATCCGGAGAAATCTCGTCCGCCAACATTAATTTCCCATCGTGCAAGCCAAACTCCAGCTTGAAGTCGACCAGCAGCATCTTGCGCTCTTTAAAGAAGGGCTGGAGCACTGCATTAATCTTTCGTGCTTGCTGTTTGATCTCTTCTACAATCTTGGGCTCGGCTAGTTTCATCAGCCGCACATGCTCATCGCTAATCAAAGGATCTCCCAGGGCGTCGTTTTTATAATAGAACTCCACCAGCGGCGGCTCGATCGGCTCACCTTCTTTCAGTCCTAATCGCTTCGCCAAGCTGCCGGCCACGATATTCCGCACTACCACTTCGATCGGCACGATGGTCACGCGCGTCGTCAGCATTTCCCGATCGCTCAGCCGCTCGATGAAATGGGTGGCAACGCCGGCGGTCGCGAGCACGCGAAACAGACGTTCGGAAATTTTATTGTTGACGACACCTTTTTCGACAATCGTCCCGCGCTTCTGCGCATTGAACGCCGTCGCGTCATCTTTGAAATACTGAATCACCCGGTCCGACCGATCCGTCTCAAAAATTTTCTTGGCCTTCCCTTCGTAGAGCATCGCGCCTGGCGTCATCAGTGACTCCGTACCAACGTGCATTGTTCGGTATCCCACCGCCACGGAATCTCGTTGCCGTGAAGGTGCACGCCGCCGATCCATCGATTGATGCCCTTGAGACTGACCCAATCAGCATGACCCTCGAGCACCTCGCCGCCGCGTTCTGTCAAACGAACGACCCGCGTCGGCGCCTGACTGTGCCGACCCACCCATGGCCCCGATCCTTGAATGGTCAGTAAAGACTCTTCGCCCGCCGCCATTTGTTCGACATATGGCCAGAACATCGAATCGCCCAGCCAGGCGTTTTCTTCGCGCCGTTGGATCGTGAGAAACAATTGCTTGGGCTCCGTCACGCCGGACGCGACGGCTTCCAGTGCAAACTGTTCGGTCTGATTCAGGCCGTTGCGCACCGACGGGAATTCCTGCAAATGACGGAGAAGCGCCGCCTTCAAATAGGGCAAGGCCGACGTGTCTTCGGCAATCAAGGTTTCGATGTGACGCGGGTCGGTCGAACAGAAGGCCTCCCACGCGCGCCGAGCCAGCGCGATTTGACCGGCAGTTACCTCACGCCGCGTGGGGTATAGCTTCATCAATTCGTCCGCCTTCATGGTGCCCAAGTGCCGGTTGTGACAGATGAGCAGAAGGCGCCGCCGACCCAAATCTTGTTGCGCAAACCAATTCAGTAAATAAATCAGGATGACCTGATCGAACATGTCATGTTCAAACCAGAGGACGATGTCGTCGTGCTCACGGTAGCGCTGGAGATTGTCATCCTGCTGCCGAAGGAACTCGGCGCCTTCGTCATACGGCATCCCGTAAAAATCCCGGGCATGCTCGGCGCGGACCTTGCGCCACTGCGTCTTCCCAAGACCGGCCGGAGTCGGACCCTGGCACAGGGCATCCGCCCACCGGATCATTTCTCCCGGCAAGCCGGCCTCTTTCAGCGTGGCGAGAATATCGTCGCCGCATCGAATGTGTAAACTGGAGTCGGACATCGCTACCGGCGTTGCTTTCGAGTGCGTGCCATGCGCCGTTTTCCTTGACGTTCATCCATGCCGAAGACACGTCGATAGATGGTGTTGATATGACGAAGGTAATGCGCGGGATCAAAACAAGACTCGATTTGCTCGTGGGTCAGATATTTCGTAATCAATGGATCTTTACCGACCAGCTCTTTGAAACCCGCGCGGCCGCTATGCCACCCGCCCCCCCCGGGCAACTTATTTCCACCCGCCCGTCCCGAGTCCGCCAAGACGGACTCTTTTCCCGGAAGACGCGCCCCTTCCCAGGCCAGCATTGCATTGCGTTGCACCGCTTCATACGCATCCTTGCGCTGCGCGCCTCCCTCAATCAACTCTAAGAGCAGTCGCTGCGAGTACACGAGCCCTCCAGTAAGATCAAGATTGCGCTGCATGCGCGCCGGATAGACTAGCAGATGTTTGATGAGGTCAGTGAATCGCGCGAGCATATAATCAATAAGAATGGTGCTGTCCGGCATGGCGATCCGCTCGACCGAGGAATGGCTGATGTCCCGTTCATGCCACAGCGCCACATTCTCCAGGCCCGCCAGACTATTCGCGCGCACCATCCTTGCCAGGCCGCAGAGATTTTCCGACGCAATAGGATTGCGTTTGTGCGGCATTGCCGACGACCCTTTTTGCCCCTCCGAGAAATACTCTTCGGCTTCCAAGACCTCGGTGCGCTGCAGATGACGAATCTCCACCGCAAATTTTTCAATACTCGCCGCGAGCAGGGCCAAAGCGGACAGGTATGCCGCATGTCGATCGCGCTGCACGATTTGGCTGGAGACGGAATCAGGCTTGAGCCCGAGCTTGGCGCACACATACTCTTCGACTTCCGGACCGAGGTGAGCGAACGTCCCCATCGCGCCGGACAGTTTGCCGACCGCGATATCTTCGCGCACCGCCCGCAGGCGCTCGCGATGGCGGCGCACCTCCTCATACCAGATCGCCACCTTGAAGCCGAATGAGACCGGCTCCCCATGGATTCCGTGCGAGCGGCCGACCATGACGGTCTCCCGATGTTCCAGCGCGCGCGCCTTCAGCGCGTCCAACAGGTCGTCGACGTCCGCAAGAATGAGATCCATCGCTTCCGTCATCTGGACGGCCAACGAGGTATCAACGATATCCGAGGAGGTCAGCCCTTTATGGAGAAAGCGCGTTTCGGGTCCGACGGACTTGGCAAGCGATTCCAAGAATGCAATCACGTCGTGCTTGACGACCTGCTCGATCTTCGCGATACGGCCGACGTCGATGCACGCCTTTTTGCGGGCGCGAGCCGAGACGCCGCGCGGCACTTCGCCGGTCCGTTCCAAAGCCTCGCATGCCAGCAGTTCGACATCCAACCAAATCTCATACTTGTGCCGGAGATCCCAGATGGCCTTCATGCGAGGGCGGGTATATCGTTCGATCATGATCCGTGTGCTCCGCTCGTCGTGCCCGGACTCTTGGGTTGCGTTGCGCCGTTGCTCAACTCACCGCGCTTGTCCGCCAGACGCGGCTCGGTCTCGATAATATGGTCCAGCACCCCATTCACAAATCGTTTCGTTTCGTCGTCGGCAAACTGTTTCGCCAGCTCGATGGCTTCATTCACCGTGACCTTGGCCGGCACTTCCGGCATCCACAGCAGCTCGTACAGGGCGGCGCGCAAAATATTGCGATCGACCACCGGCATGCGCGACACTTTCCAGTTGGTGGCATGCGCGCCGATCAATCGATCCAATTCCTGGTGATGGGTCATCACCCCGTCTACCAGGCGATCGGCAAACTGCCGGACCTCGCTTGCGGTGTCATTCTGTTCCCAGAAATCTTCCAGCCAGTGGTCGGTGTTGCCGTGAATGTCCCATTGAAAGAGGACCTGAAGGGCTCGCTCTCGCGATTGCCGCCGGCTTCCCATCTAGGCTCTCTTCCTTGCGGTCTTGAGTTTTGTAGCGGCGGTCGAACGGCGTGCCGGTTGCGTGTCTCGGATATCGCGCAAGATGGTGACCATCTCGATCGCCGTGCGAGCCGCTTCCGCCCCGCGATTATGCTTGGCAGGATCGGCGCGCTCGATGGCTTGCGCGACCGTATTGGTCGTCAACACCCCGAACACGACCGGAAGATCGCACTCCAAGGCGATCTGCGCGATACCCCGGCTGGCCTCGGCGCTGATGTAATCGAAATGCGGCGTCTCCCCTCGGATCACCGCCCCCAGACAGACAACCGCATCGAACCGGCCGGTTCGCGCCAAGGCTCGCGCCGCCAAGGGAATCTCAAAGGCGCCGGGCACGCGAACCACTTCAAGTGCCTCGTCCATCGCGCCCGCCTTCTTTAACGTCTCCACGGCCGCCGCCAACAGTCGGCTCGTGACGAACTTATTAAATTTACTGACCACGATACCGACGCGTAATCCCGTCGCATCATGCGTGCCTTTGCGGAATTTCATTCGTGTTCGAGATCTCTGTAGAAATCGTTGTCAGTGTGGCACCGGGCAAGGTCGCTATCACGCGGAAAGATCACGCCAACTGACCCCTTACGTTGGAGTCATTTTCAGCTGATCACACTTTTTTCAAGATGTGTCCGAGTTTATCCTTCTTCGTACGCAGATACCGCTCGTTCGCGGCTCGCGGCGCAATCTCGATCGGCACGCGTTCGACAACTTTCAGGCCGTAGCCTTCGATGCCGACAATCTTGCGTGGATTATTCGTGATGAGTCGGATCCGATGCAAGCCAAGATTCATGAGGATCTGAGCGCCGGTCCCGTAATCGCGCAGATCCGCCTTGAATCCCAATTGCAAATTCGCCTCGACCGTATCGCTGCCCTCGTCCTGTAGATTGTACGCTTTGATCTTATTGAGCAGCCCGATTCCCCGGCCTTCCTGATTGAGATAGAGCAGGACGCCGCGGCCCTCTTTCTGAATCATTTCCATGGCGCGCTCCAATTGATCGCGACAATCGCAGCGCAACGACCCGAAGACATCCGCGGTCAGGCAGCCGGAATGCACGCGGACCAGGGTCCCCATCGGATCATCCGTCGGTCCCTTCACGAGCGCGATGTGGGTGCCGCCGTCCATCTCGTTTTCGAACGCCACCGCTTCGAATTCGCCGAAGATGGTCGGCATTCGAGCGCTGGCGACCCGCCGAACAAACGTTTCCCGGCGCACGCGATATTCGATCAGCGCCTTGATCGTCACCATTTTCAATCCGTGCGCTTTGGCAAACTTGGCCAACTCCGGCACGCGCGACATGGTGCCGTCTTCGTTCATAATCTCGCAGATCACGGCGGCCGGGTTAAGACCCGCCAGTCGCGCCAGATCTACCGAACCTTCGGTCTGCCCCGCCCGTCTGAGCACACCGCCCTTATGCGCTTTCAAAGGAAAAATGTGGCCGGGACGCGCAAGATCGGCCGGCTTACTTTTGGGATCGATCGCCACGTGAATCGTCGTGGCCCGGTCGGCGGCCGAAATGCCGGTGGTGATGTCGCGCCGGGCGTCGATCGAAACGGTGAATGCCGTGCCGAAGGTCGCCGTATTTTCATGCGTCTGTGGCGACAGGTGTAACTCTTCGACGCGCTCGGGAGTCAACGCCAGACAGATGAGGCCGCGGGCGTGTTTGGCCATGAAGTTGATGGCCTGCGGCGTCACCTTCTCGGCCGCGATCACCAGGTCGCCTTCATTCTCACGGTCTTCATCGTCCACGAGGATGACGAATCGCCCTTTTTTGATATCTTTAAGGGCCTGTTCGATGCTATCGAACTGAGATCTTAGAGGCTTGCGCGCCCTGGACTTACCTTTGCTTTTCAGCATACAATCACTTAAATCTTTTCTCGTTTGAATGTCAATCGCGACCCATCCGTTTACGGACGTTCGGCAATAATGCCGCGCAGCAGCATCGTGCTGAGCCATGCGATCGCGGCGACAACGCCAAACAGCCAGAATCCGGTGCGATACGTTCCCGTCATGTCTTTCAAGGTGCCCAACACAATCGGCACGAAAAACCCGCCGAGGCCTCCCGCCGCCCCCACCAAGCCGGACGCCAATCCGATCTGTGAGTGAAACCGGTGAGAGACGATCTGAAAGACCGCACCATTCCCAAAGCCCATCATGCCCACTGCGACAATCATGAAGGGCACGCACCATTCAAGTGGAGGTAAATATCCGATGCTCGCCACTGTCAACACAATGAACGGAAGCACCACGCGCAGACTGGCCAGGCCGCCGATCCGATCCGCGACATATCCACCGAGAGGGCGAATGACGCTTCCGGCTAGGCCACAGAGCGCCGTCATCGTCCCGGCGGAGAGGAGATTCATTCCATAGTAATCGTGAAAAAACAGCGGCAGGACACTGCACAGTCCGACAAATCCTCCAAACGTCACGCCATAGATGCAACACAACCAATACATGGAGCGATGCCGAATGAGTGCCGCGGCGGCATGCCACCAGCGCACCGTGCGATCGCCTTCAGAAACACTACGGAGACCGACCGCACGATCGTCTCGGACCAATGCGAGAAAGACCGCCGAGGTCACGACGACGGGAATGGCCATCAACCCGAACACATTGCGCCAGCCGATCATCTGTTCCCATCGAGGCGCATAGTACGCAATGAACACCGTCCCGATATTGCCGGAGGCGGCCAAGCCCAGGGCCATTCCTTGATGAGCCGGTGGATACGCTCGCCCCGCCAGCGGCAGCGCCACGGCAAAACTTGCGCCTCCGATCCCCAGCACCAATCCCACGAGGAGCAGGTCGACATACGACTGAATACCCAGCCATCCCCATATCACGGCGACCAATTCGCATAGTAGTACCGCAACACCGGTGCGCTTGGCCCCAAACCAATCGCAGGACCATCCCGCCATCACCCGCAAGAGTGCGCCGCCCAAAAGAGGGACGGCCAGCGCCGTGACGGTTTCGGTGGCAGATAAGCCGAAGGTCGTCGCAATCGGCACCCCCAATGCGCCGATTAATAGCCAAACCATAAAGCTCAACGTCAGGTGCAACCATGCTCCCATGAGCGTCGGCCAATGTCCGCTCTTTAACACACCAAGAAAATGAGTATGCATGGGCACCGTTTTTGAGGAATACACAAAGCCCGACGACCGGGCGACACTATAGTCCTAGCCACCCTACATCGGCAACTTCTCGAACTAGGTGACTACGTACGCATTTTGAGGGCGCACGACCCTCTCAGATGAAACTATGTTCTCTCTTCCCGTTCCGTTTATAATCAGTGTTTGATTAGAGGACCCATGGCAAAGTCATCGAAAAAGCAAATCGTGGAATCGGCAGAGGCCGCCGTTGAGACCGAGACGGATGATGAGCTTGAGCCGACGCCGGAATCCGATGGCGCGGGCGATAGTGCCTATGATGCAAAGTCCCTCCCCACCCTGCCTGGTGGGGTAGACGGCGCGGGGGTATCCACCGCCGTCGTTCCCGTCACGACGCTTCAGCACTATTTGGCGGAGGTGCGGCGCTATCCCTTCCTGACCAAAGAGGAAGAGCTACGCCTCTTTCACGAACACCAGACGCAAGGGAACCGGGAGGCCGCCGTCAAACTCATTCTGGCCAATCTTCGCGTCTCGGTGGCCATTGCCTATGAATACCTCCACACGGGCGCTGACCATATGGACTTGATCCAGGAAGGCAACGTGGGGCTAATGCAGGCTATCAAGAAGTTTGATCCCACGAAAAATGTCCGCTTTCATGCATATGCCGCCTGGTGGGCCCGCGCCTATATCCTGCGCTATCTCCTGAATACCTATCGTCTGGTGAAAGTGGGGACGACCCAGGATCAGCGGCGGCTTTTTTATAATCTGCGCAAGGAGAAGGCCAAGCTTGAGCGCGAAGGCTTTGCGCCGGACACTAAACTGCTGGCGGATCGGCTGAACGTTCGTGAACGCGATGTCATCGAAATGGATCAACGGCTCGGCAGTTGGGAGCTCTCGCTGGATCAGCCGCTGAGCGACGACTCCGATGGCACCTTATTGGATGTATTGCCGTCCCAAGAACAGGGCGTTGACGAACGGCTGGGAAAACTGCAGCTTCTGGATCTGTTTCGCGAGAAATTGGCATCCTTTACCAAGACGCTCGGAGAACGGGAAGAGGACATCCTACGCAATCGCGTGTTATCGGAAACGCCGGTGACCCTCGAAGACTTAGGGCAGAAATACGGAATTACCAAGGAACGGACGCGCCAGCTGGAAGCCCGCATGATCAAGCGCCTACGAGAATACCTGCAGAAGGAGGTCAAAGACTTCGACCAATTAAGATCTTGATCCCAAAGGCCTTCACCCTCATTCAACGGCGAGATCACCCCGTGCCACTCCGAGGCATTGAACTTTTCTCGAAACAAAATGAAGTAGTCCTCTTGACTTGACCGATATCGGCACTATCTAATGCCCCGTTACACCCGCCTGGGAAGTTCGGCTAATCCCGGCATACACACGTTTCACAACCGATTCGGCTCATTGTAAGGAGGAGGTTTATGGCTACTGAGATGAAGGAAAAGAGTAAGGTGGCAAAAGGGTTTCAACCCTTGGGGGATCGCGTATTCGTGACCTACACCGAGGAGATGGAGCGCACGGCCGGTGGGATCTATGTGCCTGAGTCCGCGAAGGAAAAACCCCAACGAGGCAGCATTCAAGCCGTCGGAAAAGACGTCAAGAATGTGAAAGTTGGAGACCAAATTCTGTTCGATAAGTATTCAGGCAGCAAGCTGAAAATCGAAGATGAAGATTGCCTCATTCTCAAGGAAGAGGACATTCTCGGAGTTTTCACGTCATAACTGTCTGCCGAACCAGACGACACGATTAACGATAACGGAGGAGAACGATGGCAAAGCAATTATTGTACAGCGATCAGGCGCGGGCCGCGATCCTGAAGGGCGTCAACCAGCTCGCCGATGCCGTGAAGGCGACCCTCGGCCCCAAGGGCCGGAATGCAATTCTCGATAAGAAGTTCGGAGCCCCGACCATTACGAAGGACGGCGTGACCGTCGCGAAGGAAATCGAGCTCAAGAACCCATATGAAAATATGGGTGCCCAGCTCGTCCGTGAAGTCGCCAGCAAGACCAGCGATATCGCCGGTGATGGCACCACCACCGCGACCGTGCTTGCCCAAGCCATCTATCGCGAGGGCGCGAAGAACATCACCGCCGGTGGCAATCCGATGGACATCAAACGGGGCATCGATAAGGCGGTCGAGACCGTCGTGGCGGAGCTCAAGAAAATGAGCAAGCCCTGCCAGAACAAGAAAGAAATTTCCCAGATCGGCACGATTTCCGCGAACAACGACCCGACGATCGGCGAACTGATTGCCGAGGCGATGGAGAAGGTCGGCAAGGATGGTGTCATCACGGTTGAGGAAGCCAAGTCCATGACCACCTCCTTGGACGTGGTCGAGGGCATGCAGTTCGATCGCGGCTACATCTCCCCATACTTCGTCACCAATGCAGAGCGGATGGAGTCCTCCATCGAAGAGCCGTTCATCCTGATCAACGAAAAGAAGATCAGCAGCATGAAGGACCTCCTGCCCTTGCTCGAGCAAGTGGCCAAAATGGGCAAGCCCCTCGTGATCATCTCCGAGGACGTGGAAGGTGAAGCGTTGGCGACCCTCGTGGTCAACAAGCTGCGCGGCACGCTGAACGTGGCTGCTGTCAAGGCCCCTGGCTTCGGCGATCGCCGGAAGGCCATGCTGGAAGACATCGCGACGTTGACCGGCGGACAGATGCTCTCCGAAGAACTCGGCCTCAAGCTCGAGAACGTGAAGCTCACCGATCTCGGCCGAGCCAAGCGCGTCACGATCGACAAGGACAACACAACGATCGTCGAAGGCTATGGCGATCCGAAGAAGATCGAGGGCCGCGTGAAGCAGATCAAGGCGCAGATCGACGAGACCACGTCCGATTACGATCGTGAGAAGCTCCAGGAGCGGCTCGCCAAGATCGTCGGCGGCGTGGCGGTCATCAACGTCGGCGCAGCGACCGAGACGGAAATGAAGGAAAAGAAAGCACGCGTTGAAGACGCGTTGCATGCGACCAAAGCAGCCGTCGAAGAAGGCATCGTGCCGGGCGGCGGCGTGGCCTATCTCCGCTGTCTGAAGGCGCTGGACGGACTCAAACTCGCGCCAGAGCAGCAAGTGGGCGTGAACATCGTCCGACGCTCTCTCGAAGAGCCGATTCGCCAGATCGCCGAGAATGCCGGCGTAGAAGGATCGGTTGTCGTGGATAAGGTCCGCAAAGAGACCAAGGCATCCTTCGGTTTCAACGCGGCCAACGAAGAGTACGTGGACATGATCGAGGCCGGGATCATCGATCCGACCAAGGTGTCCCGTAGTGCCCTGCAGAACGCGGCCAGCGTCGCGGGCTTGATGCTGACCACCGAAGTCATGATCACCGAACTGCCGGACGACAAGAAAGAACCAGCCGGCATGCCGGGCGGCGGCGGCGGTCACATGCACGACATGTACTAAGCGAGAGCTGCAAAGCGCTCAGCTTCAGTAGTCTGGAAACGGCCGGGTGGTGAAAGCCATCCGGCCGTTTTGATTTGTGTATTGCCTCAACAATCTTTTTGCTGCCCGACTAATCTACAAAGAAGAGCAGCCGGAAACGGGGCATGTACTCCGCTTGAAGACAGAGCCGCGTGGCCCCCCCTCACGCTCCGCAGTGGCTTGGCGCTGAAACTTGCGGCGTCCGGCCGCAATGCGCGAACGCCGGCTTCAAACAGTCAGCGCCACTCCCTCCGGGACGCCACTCCTCCGCTGTGGACTTAACCACGCGGCCCTGATGTCGCTCCGCGCATTCCTCGCTCCGGCTGCAATTCTTCTATGTTCAGCTGGAGCTGATTGACATGCGTAACTCAACAAGACTCGCTAAACCTAAAAAACGATGGCTTAGAAAAAGACTGATCTTGATAGATCAGGATGGATTGGGCTGTTCCGGAACCAGCGTAGTAGCAAAAATTGATCGTGGCAGATCAGAACGGATTGTGCAAATCCGACTTTCATCAAAGTTTTTGGCTTTTTACATGCTCCTGCTTGAACCGGACGAATCACAGGATTTTTTAACTCCGGGCGACTTTTCGTGCTTCAGATAACGCCTCACCTGTGCAGGAGTTTCCTCGCGAAAGCACGCACAACGGTGGTGGGATGAGTCGCCAAAATAGAGAGTTGCCCCAATACGCTCTGCGGCTCATGGAAAAGTCCTAGTTGTCTTAAGACCGTGCCACGGTCGTAGTAGATTTTCTCGCCGGCCAGACGATCATCGCCATCGAACGTGTACACACCGCACAGCGGGAACTCTATTCGCCGCCCTGTCGCCGGAAGACCACGCCACACGCCGAGATGGGTGCCGTGAATCATGACTTCAACAAGAACGGCGTCGTCTGTGACATGCTGGCACTGTACTTCAATTTCTAAGTCAGGCAGGGCCTTCATGAGTTGCTCGTAAAACAGACGGATTCCGTCCCGGCCTGTATAGTGTTCCCCCCACGGCTCATCATCATACCGGGCCGTATCCCCGAAGGTGGACATCACACCTTCAAGGTCGTGTGCGTTCTCAAGTCGAATGTGCTGCTCAACACTTGCGAGACGAGCCGACCGTCTGTCTTTTATTGAGGCGCTTGCCACCTTTACCTCCGCTTCGTTTAAGGGCGCATGTAGCTTTCATGCGCATAATTTTTGAAAATGAACGAAATGATACAGCTTAGATGGTGCTTCTTGTAAGTCTAGAATTCTCCCTAGCCAAACTGAGCCGACTCAGGAAGATATGGTTCGACGAATAAGCCGAGCCACGTTTGTGCGCGCCCCGCGAGAAAGTGAGTGGCGGTACCTTTAGCTGAGAAGCGCTCAGCTTCAGAACGGGCGGGTGGTGAAAGCCATCCGGCCGTTTCTGTTTCTGGGTCATGGTGGTCGCATTTGAGCGTGCATATTCGGTTCTTTGCTGCCATGTGCTATCCTACGGTCACGACGCAGCCTATTGTTGTAGATGGAGAAGACAGATGTCGAATCCCAAATCCAATAGAGGTGAAAAGATCCATCTCCATGATCTTGAGCAATCGGAAGAGTTATTTCGGCTACTCGTTGATCGGGTTACGGATTATGCGATTTTCGCTCTCGATCCAAACGGCCACATCGTGACTTGGAATAGCGGGGCCGAGTTGCTGAAAGGCTATCGCGCAAAGGAGATCATCGGCCAACACATAGAACGTTTCTATACCGAGGTCGATCGGCAGGCGAACAGGCCTCGCTCGCTCCTAAAACAGGCGAGGGAACACGGCCGAGTGGAAGACGAGGGTTGGCGTGTCCGTAAAGACGGCAGGCGATTTTGGGCCGATGTGATCATCACGGCCCTGTTTGATGATTCGAAGCATCTTCGAGGTTATGCCAAGATTACACGCGACTTAACGGATCGTCGCGAAGCAGAAGAGGGACTCAGGGCAACAAAAGACGCATTAGAAAAACGGGTTTTGGAACGCACCGCCGAGCTTAAAGAGGCGAACAGTTTACTTGAGGAACGAATCGCTGAGTTAGAACAGTTCCACGATGTCGTCGTGGGCCGTGAATTGAAACTGATCGAACTCGAGAAGGAGATAGAACGTCTACGGCGGCAAACAGAAGGGATCAAAGCCAGCGGAGCAGATTTCTCATAAAAGTAAAAGCCTTGTACCCTAGACTGTCGGTACTGCTAACGAGATGCTGCATATCATTCCCATGATTCCTCACTTCTCATAACTCGCTCTTACCTATCTCTGTTAATCGCCGGATAAAATAAGCGACAGACAACCGGCCCTTCATATTCACGCGCTCTACCGGCTCGAACTTCTTAAAAGATCAAACACACAAGAACGGCGAAGGCATTGAGTGAGAATGGTCGGAACGTGCATTGGAGTTTCATTTTCATGACTGCTGCAATGCGGGATCTATCGAGGGCGTGAAGAACGTTGGAGGGCTTCTTCTACGGAGACCGTAACTTGATTTCGATCAAAGGGCTTTCGGATAAAACCATCAGCCCCTGCCCGTACGGCTTCCCGCTGCACCTCCTCGTCACCATGGGCGGTAATGATGAGAACGGCTGTCTCGGGGCAGAGGGCTTTGACGCGACGGGTGAACTCCAGGCCTTTCATGCCTGGCATATTTAGGTCCGTAATGACCAGATCATAGTGACCCGAGTGGATATGCCGCAACGCAGCCTCGGCAGAGTCACATGCCGTCACTCTGACCTGGGCAAGGTGGTATTCGATGGTTTGCGGAAGGACTTCAAGCAATCCCGCATCATCGTCCACAAGAAGGATTTCCCGTGTTGGAACAAGAGACTTCGTGGAAACGTTAGAGGTGGTTTCGCATCCCATAGAACGGCTCCGATTTCTAACCTCGGAAGAAAAATTAACCGAGGCTTGATTACTGTAGGAACTTAGGCAGCCCCATTATCCTTTAACGCTTACAAAACTGCAAGACGTTAAAGACGCGGTAATAGGGCTTATTAGGCCGGGACGAACTAACCCAGGTAGTAAACAACCTAGGCCCGAGACTGGCGGGGCGCGAGGGGAGCTGGGGAATCCGCTCAAAGGGGTAGCGTGGTGTGACGACTGGCTTAGCCTTCAGTTCTTCGGAAGAGACTGTCCAGCCCATCCCACCTTCGAAGCAAAGCCGGGCCCGTACGAATCGAATAACTGGAAGAATTGGTAGGCCTTGCAATCAGTGAGCACTTCCGCCGCTTCCTGCAAATAGCGCTCGAAGGAATACTCGAAAAGCACTCCCTGCCCTCCAAACATCGTCACGACGCGGCGTTGTGGATCGATGGTACTTTCCTGGTGAAAAACAAACCGATAGTAGGGACTCTCGGGCCCACCAATATGCTCGAGAAATTGCTCCCATGTCGGCGACTCATCGAGAGATAACCGACTCTTGATATTTACGCCCTCTACCGGTCCAAACTTCTCGAAAAACTCCTTAAACATGTTGTCCCGCCAGTGGTGCTCATCTGCAATATGATGGATGGCATGGTCAAAGGGCGCGATGGTATGGGCTTCCCATCGAGAGCCCGGAGCCCAATGGAAAATCACGCCATCCCTGGACCCCTCCCATTCCGTTCCACCGACCTGTTCAACCTGATGCTCAAGAATTTTATTCGCCCACACCCAATAGATAAAATCCAGGAGTCGCGGGTCCGTGGTGGTCAGCGTCAGGCGATCCGTGGCCAACGGGCGATCACGATTAAATGTTGTCCTGACATCCTTGCAGTGTTGTTCCCAGTCCGAACTAGACCAAGCTGCGCTGCTGATGGGAAACGCATGCGCTGAGGCAGGAAGCCAAACCAGCGTGAGCAGAACAACCAATAACGACATCGTATATCCTATTTTCATAATGATTGTTTTTGGGCCGCCCAAGCCTCTGCCCAGCCAATCACAGGAGGCGCTTCCTTCTTGGTGCGCGATCCTCGTCAGCCATCTCTTGTCTTGGTTTTTCAGGAACTCCAGATAAGCGATCGGATTTTCCAAGAAATTCCTTAAATAGTCCATTGACCAACTCTGTGTGCGCCTGGTGATCTTTCAGAAATGTTGCCATCGCCTTTTCGCGATCGCTTGATGAATAGCCTAGGCGAATTGCACAGCGCGTGAGTTCATCCGGTGAGTCAGGTAACGCGTGGGTCTGCAGGTCGTGAACCATTTGAAGTTTGTGCTCGACGTCGCGCAGAAACACATAGGCATTCGTGAGTCCTTCGTATTCGACCTTCGAGAGCAAGCCGCGCCGCTGAAATCGCTCCAACGCTCCAAGCGTATTGCTGTCGAGAATGGCTCGAAGACGCACCCCGTACAGCATCTGCACCGCCTGCACCAGAAACTCGATTTCCCGAATGCCTCCAATGCCCAACTTTACATTCCGGCGTTCGTGCCCGCGGTCGGCCATCTTCTCATCAATCATGCCCTTGATACGCTTGATCTGTTCGACGATCCCCTCCGGACCATTCGATTTCTTTTCAGAGCCAAAGATAAAGGGCCGTATCATGCGAAGGAACGCCTTCCCCACTGACTCGTCACCCGCGATCGGCCAGGCCTTCAACATCGCCTGACGTTCCCACCCTTGCCCTCTCGTTCGATAGTACTGCTGATAGCGCGCGATCGATCCCGCGAGCGATCCCACTGTTCCTTCCGGGCGGAGACGGAGATCGACACGGAAGACCATGCCTTCATGCGTCGGTTCGGTGAGCGCCTTCGTCAGGTCGCGCGCCACATATTCAAAATACTCTTCGTTTGCAATCGACTGCGCATGTCGTCCATGGCGTGAACGTGTCTCGCCTTCATCGGAGGCGTATACATAGATCAAATCGACATCCGAACTATAATTCAGTTCGCCGCCGCCAAGCTTGCCCATGCCGATCACGGTAAATCCTGTCTCAACCCATTGTCCGGTGCGCTCGCGATGCATCGGTTTTCCATACCGGCGTTGCAAGTCGGCCTGAACGATTTCATAGGCGGCTTGAATGAGCACCGTCGCAAGTTCCGATAAGGCTACCGTCGTCTCTCGAACGGAACTGAGCCGTAACAGATCCCGCACGCCGATGCGGAGCATCTCACGCCGTTTGAATCGCCGAAGCGCATCCAGTTTTAATTCCAGCGCCGCAACATTCTCTAACATCGTCTTCAACGCGCACGTGAGTGCCTGCCGCGACGGACATCTGGTCAAGACCTGTTCTTCAGCGAGCCAGTACACCAGCAGTGGATCGCGGATGAGCGTCTGCGCCAGATATGGACTATTGCCGAACAGCATGCAGAGCAGATGCACCATCCTTGGCGTACTTGCCAAATATTGAAAGAATTGAACCCGGTTCCCTGCGGTCTGAATAAAACGATCCCAATGCGTCAACGCCTGATCGGGGTCGGCGGTTTCGGCAATGGCCTGGAGCATTTCCTGTAGTAATGGAGCGAGGAGTTCTCGCGATCTCGGCTCACCCGCCATGGACTGGATATTGGCATCGGCGCGCGCAGCATCGAGAAACCCATACGGTTTGAGGAGGGCGGCGACGTCGTCGCGCTCCAGACGGGACGCCAGCAACAAACGCCGCGGATCGTCGTGCATCGATGAATTAAGCCCGCGCATTTGGGAATCTTGCGCAATGGTCGGTGGCGAGGATCGTCGTGGCGGTCGCATGGACAGAATTATACCAGGGTCTTGTGGATGAAGAACGGAAGTCTTCCAGCAATCACCGTCCGATTTCTGTATACTCGACGCAATGGCGATGACGTCGGATCAACTCCTGCCCCTCGTTCAACCGCTGTGCCCGACCGTCGATGAGGAAGTCATCCGCGACTTTCTTTCGCGCATGGATGACGAGTATCTCACGGAATTTACCCCGGCCGACATGGCGCGTCATCTCGCTCTGGCGGCGCGGCTCGATCCCGATCATCCTTCCCAGATGGCATTGGATAAGCGGGCGGACGGATCGGCCGATCTCCTCATCGTCGCCTACGATTACTTCTCCGAGTTTGCGGTGATCTGCGGACTGCTGGCGTCCTTCGGCCTCGATATCCGGGAAGGGCGCATCTTCACTTCCGCCGAACCGGTCACGACGCCGCCGGCGCGACGCGATGCACGTCCCCTGCGCTCTCGCGCGCCCCGCAAGCCCGGCCTGGCCCGAAAGAAGATTGTCGATCTCTTTCATGTTCAGCCGATGCCCGGCACTTCCTTGACGGAACGGCACGACGGGCAGATGGCCGAGGAACTCGACAACATGATCCGCCTGCTCGATGCCCAACGCTTTCAGGAAGCGCGCCATCGGGTGAATCGGCGGCTGGTCGAAACGTTGGACCGCACGCGCGGCCGATTCGTCGGCCTCCTCCATCCGGTTCGGATTGATTTCGACAATCGCCAATCGCCGACCGATACGATGATCGAGATTCGTTCGACCGATACCCCCGCCTTTCTCTACGCCTTTGCCAATGCGCTGGCGATGCGCGGCGTGTACATTCGCAAGGCGCGGTTCCAACAGATTGGGGTCGAACTGCACGATCGCTTCCTCGTTCGCGGGCGGCATGGTCATAAAATCGAAGACGCTGCCGATCAGCAAGAACTTCGACTCACTGCCACCTTCATCAAACAGTTCACCCAATTTTTAACATGGGCCCCCGACCCCGCCAAGGCGCTCGACCACTTCGATCGATTTCTCGATCAGCTTCTCGAAGGTGGCCGCACCGGACGCGCCCTCGATTTCTTGAAAGAACAAAAAACGCTGGCTACATTGGCCCGACTGCTCGGCACGAGTGATTTTTTGTGGGAGGATTTTCTTCGGCGACAGCACGCCAACTTGCTGCCGCTCTTGGAGACCTATCAACATCTACCGCTCGTCCGCCCCAAGGCCGACATGGTCCGCGAGTTGCGCAAACGGATTTCCTCGGTACGTAACGACGAGCAACGGCGCCGGGCGCTCAATCAATACAAAGATGAGGAGATGTTTCGCATCGACATGAAGCATCTCCTCGATCCCGACTCGACGCTGGTGGATTTTTCACGGGCATTGACGGACCTCGCCGAGGTCGTGCTCGATCAAGCCGTTCGAGACTGCCAGGTGAAGTTGGCCCATACGTATGGCGTCCCTCAGCTCGACAACGGCCAACCGTGTCCCTTTGCCGTCTTCGGGATGGGGAAGTTCGGCGGGCGCGAACTCGGCTATGCGTCGGACATCGAATTACTGTTTGTCTATGATGGCGCAGGACATACAACCGGGAAGCAGTCGCTAGAACATAGCGAATATTTCGAGCGGCTGGTCCAAGAGATTTTAGGATGGATCGAAGCCAAGCAAGAAGGCATCTTCCACCTAGATGTACGATTGCGCCCGCATGGTAGTAAAGGCTCGCTGGCGAACAGCCTGGCGGAATTGGAGCGCTATTATAGTCGGGGCGGCCTTGCCGCACCTTTCGAGCGGCAGGCCTTGATCAAACTGCGGCATGTCGCAGGCGATGAGGCATTGGGACAGAAATTTGAGGAACATCGGAACACGTACGTCTACAGCAAATCCGACTGGGACCTGGCATCCGCGGTGGACCTTCGCCGCCGGCAGGTAAAGGAACTTGTCGAATCCGATCAGGTGAACATTAAGTACAGCCCGGGTGGACTGATCGATATTGAATACGGCGTTCAATATCTTCAACTGCAACACGGCCATCGCCATGCCGCTCTTCGCAGTCAGAATACGCTTGTGGCGCTGGCGGCGCTCGCCGACACGAAACTGCTCCCCAGGAAGGAAGTAGAGTCACTTACCGCGGCCTATCTCTTCTTTCGTCTCCTCATCGACGGTCTGCGCATCGTTCGTGGGCATGCGAAAGATCTTGTACTGCCGCCGGCGGACTCGGAGGCTTTTGTCTTCCTCGCCCGCCGCGTTGGATATACGACGGAGAGTTGGGAAGAAGGCGCACAAAAACTCCACGCGGATATCCAACGAACCCTGCACCTGACGCGTGAATTCTTTTCCTCTCGCTTTGAGTCGGTCTGATTAGAGCACTGACCGAGTCGCCACGCGATTAGTACCAGTCCGAAGTTTCAATATACCCGGGGTTATTGCGCCGTCACGAGAAAGGGACCTCCTATGCCGAATATTCCAATCGACCTTCTGATCAGATACGGGTTACAGATTCTCGGCGCGTTTGTCATTTTCGCGATAGGCCTCCTGCTGGCAAAATGGGCAGGCGACTTCGCTTACAAAGCGCTTCTGAAACAGGAAATGGAGCCCCCGATCCGCACATTGCTGGTCCGGATCCTCAAAATCGTGGTCCTGGCTTTCACGCTGGTGGTAGCGCTCGATCAGTTCGGCGTGCAGGTGGCGCCGCTGATCGCGGGGATCGGGGTCGCAGGCATCGGCATCGGCATTGCGCTGCAAGGCGTGCTCAGGAACGTCATGGCGGGATTATCCATTATCTTTACCAAACCATTCAGGGTCGGAGACTACATCGATATTGTCGGGGTCTATGGTCAAGTGACCACCATCGATATTTTTTCTACCACGTTGATGCATGCCGACCTATCGAAAGTCGTCATTCCCAATCACAAAATCGTCGGAGAGATCTTGCACAACTATGGGAGAATGCGCCAGCTCAATCTTACCGTGGGTGTGGGATACGGCACCAACCTCCCCGAGGCGCTCGGGATCGTCAACGACGTTCTCTTCAAGAGCCCGCACGTGTTAAAAGAGCCAGCTGCTACGATGGGTATCACCCAACTGGCAGACTCCTCCATCCAAATTTCCATGGGACCATGGGTGAAAGTGGAAGACTTCGGCTCGACGCCGGGAGAGCTTTACCAAGCCTTGGTGGAGCGCTTCAAAGCGCGGAACGTCGAGATCCCCTTCCCGCAGCGCGAGGTACGTTTGATGAGCGGCTCAGCAGCCGGTACGCCCAATGCTGTCTAAGACCCAATAGGAGAAGAACGAAACTGCCTCCGTCTTTCCCTATGGCGGCAGAGCCGTGGATTCGACGGTTTTCGGAGCCTACATTGATCGGTTCTGAAGGCCCAGTCGGAATGAAAACCGGTTACTGACTATCACCTATCCCCGAGCTCTGCGCTCGACTCGATTCTCACCATTCTTGGCGATAATCAGCCGGGAGCCGGGACGCTGCGTGGCGTAGTACCAGATCCATTCGAACATGACCCGTAACCGGTTTCGAAATCCGATCAAGAAGAAAATGTAGACGACCGACCAGAGCAACCAGGCTAGGAGGCCGACGGTGCGAAACGGGCCGATTTGCGCCACCGCGTGCGCCTTCCCGATCGTCGCCAATATGCCGCGGTCCTTATAGACGAACGGCGCGCGCGACGCGGGCGCCGTTCGATCTCCAAGGAGACGCGCTACATAACGCCCCTGCTGAATGGCGACCGATGCCAATGCCGGAAGCGCATGGCCCTTGTCATCCAGCGCACGAGCGGCATCGCCGATGACGAAAATGAATGGATCGACAGGGATAGACAGGTCCGGCTCGACGCATACGCGCCGTTGATGACAAGCGGCGCGCCGAGCGTGGCCAGCATAGGCGACGCTTCGTTGCCTGCGGCCCAGATGACATTGGCGGTCTCGATCAATGTGTCACCGGCGTACACGCCCTGTTCGTTGATATCCGTGACTCGCGTCTTGAGCCGCACCTCCACACCAAGACTTGCAAGGACTGCTTGCGCTTTGGAGGACAGACCTTCATCGAATCCCGCAAGAATGCGATCGCCCGCCTCGATCAAAATAACGCGAATGTCCGAAGGTGTGAGCGTCGGAAAATCCGGCATGATGGAATGTTTGGCAATTTCAGCGAGGGCGCCCGCCAGTTCCACCCTTGTGGGACCGCCTCCGACGATGGCAAACCTGAGATATCGTTGCACCCTCCGCCGTGCTACGCGCGGCCGCCGCATGCTCGAAGGACAGCAGGACGTGCTCTCGAATGCTGAGCGCATCGGCCAGGGTATTCAGCCCCGGCGCCATCTTCTCCCACCGGTCGTGTCCAAAATACGAGTGGCGTGAAGCCGGCGCAAGAATGAGCACGTCGAACGGTAATTGGCCGTCTCGAACCTGTACGGTACGGGCCTGACGGTCGACGCCGATGGCCTCGTCCATCACAACACGAATATTCCGCTTGCCCTGGACAATGGTTCGCAATGGAGATGCAATGTCACCGGCTGACAACGCCGCGGTCGCGACCTGATACAACAACGGTTGAAAGAGATGATGATTGGTGGAATCGATCAACGTCACGTCAACTTCATTGGAGGCCAAGGCCTTCGCGGCGGTCAGTCCGCCGAAGCCACCACCCACAATGACGACCTTCTTTCTAGAATCCAACATGGATAGTCCATCTCGGGTCGAAAGAGACCTGCTGGATCCGAAAGGGTGGGCTGTCGCCTGATGTATGCTGGAGGTGAGAGTCACGCAGGACTAGTATATTGCTTTTCGATGGCCGCTTTGATGAGCTGGCGACTCTCTTGTGGAGAAAGACCGGCCTGCCGCTCGATTCTCGCCGCCGCGTCCGCCAATTCCTCGTCTTTGATTTTGTCACGGAACCAGCGAGTGTAATCCCCCTGTTGGAGATGATACAGCCACGTAGCGTCGTCTACCCCTTCGGCCATCTGCATGAACAGCATCAGATTCTGCGCGCGCAACTTTAATTTCCCCTCAGGCCCGCGAAAGTAAAAACTGCGTTCCTCGGGCAGCTCACCTTCCGCGTACTTGCGGCGGTGCCGACGGCGTTCCAGTTTGCTGGGCGCGATACGCAGGGGAAACGGCGGTTCATCGACGCGAGGGCGCCACACCAGCGCCTCCCCGTCTTGCACAGCGGCCGGCGAAGAAGGCAAAGACTCAGGCCGGTCTTTGGCAAAGAGGCGCAACGTCTCCCCGGGATTCTTTCCCAAGGCCATGGCTACATCGATATCGTGCAGCACCGCTTTCGACACTTGGTCGGGATGGACGGTGATATAGAGCATGCTGAAAAGTTTTTGTGTGGACGGCAGAGTGTTCGGATCTCCTCCGGCCGGCAGGAGGTGGTGCGCTTCATCGATCACGATCCAGTGTGGACGCCCGGTTTTCGTTCGCAATTCCTGCAGTCGCGGCATGAGGCCGGCGAGAAAGCCCGGCCGATCGTGGATCGGCAGACCGATCAAATTCACCACGGCGTTGACGTCGGGCTTTTCCAGCAAGTGGAGGACCTCGGCGTCCGTCGGGGGATGCTCACCGGTCCCCAGCGCCACCGCCCCTTCAAGCGTCTCGTAGTCGCCTTCAGGATCGATTATGCAAAATTGATAGCCTCGCTCCTGCAACCGTTCTAAAATCCCGGTGGCTAAGGTTGACTTGCCGCTTCCCGACGACCCTGACACGAGGACATTCCCGCCGTACGGACTGAGGGTAAACTCCGACCCATCGCGGCGCGAGCCGAGCAGAATATGGTGGCGCGTCAATCGATCTTCATAGCGCGACAAATCATGGCTGAGCAGTTCGTCGATCAGTTGCATGACTCCGGCGCCGTGATCCTTGTTCGTCACCAAGTCGGCCGTATCCTTCAGCATCGGCACGGCATTGGACACCGCCACGCCGCTTTCGCAAAGCTTCAACAGGGCATGATCGTTTTCCGCGTCCCCCACGCCCACGACATTGTGAGGCGAGAGCCCGAGTTCCTTTAGCGCCGCCGTCAATCCGGTCGCTTTGTTCACTCCTGCCGGCAGCACCATGACGGAGCCCTTATTGAAAATGACTTGAAGTTCGAGACCCAGATCTCGGATGGCTTCGAGCACAGCGGTTTCGTGCGGATGAAAAGTCGCCACAATGGAATAGCCCACCGATAAGGGTGCGACCTGGCGAGCCTGCAACATCTTCACGAACGACTCGGGTGGCGGCGTCCCTAGAACCTTATGCTCCTTCGTCGCCGGCCGGTATAACAGAGCGCCGTTTTCCGCGACGACGCGCTCGCACAATGAGAGCTGGGGAAAAATATCCAGTAGTTCGTCGAGCTCGCGGCCTGTCACGAGAATTAACTTTCGCCCGGACGCAACGAGCCGCTCTAAAGCGGCGATGGTGGCCGAATCGACCCGACCATCCGTGGCCAACGTCCCGTCGTAATCGGCTGCCAGTGCTAGATAGCGCATTTCTGAGTTCTGAGTTCTGAGTTCTGAGTTCTGAGTTCTGAGTTCTGAGTTCTGAGTTCTGAGTTCTGAGTTCTGAGTTCTGAGTTCTGAGTTCTGAGTTCTGAGTTCTGAGTTCTGAGTTCTGAGTTCTGAGTTCTGGAGGCTCAGCACTCAGCACTTTCGACTCAGCACTATCTTTAGCCCGTCGCCTTGTATGCGCGAGCGGGCAGACTGAGTCGTTGTTCCACGGTCTGCCAGTGAATGTTTGAAAAGAAGGCGTCGATATACGCCGCCCTTTCGGATGGAGGATGATCCAATATGAACGCATGTTCCCAGACGTCCATCACAAGTATCGGCACAAAGCCCGCAACATTTCCCGTCTCGTGCAACGTGACCCAATGATTCGACAATTGCCCGTTCAAGGGGTTGAGATAGCAGATGGCCCACCCCACCCCTCGCATTTTTCCGACTCCGACAAAGTCCGTCTTCCACAGCTCGTAGCTCCCGAAGTTGGCTTCCATGGCTTGAGCGCACGGGGAGTTGCGGCCCGGTGCACTCCCGGCGGCTTTTTTCAAATTCTCAAAGTAGTATTCATGCAGGACCATGCCGTTGTATTCGAATCCCAGACGGCGCTTCAATTCGGAATAGGCCGGCATTTCCTCTTGATCGACTTTGCCGTCTTTCAAGACCTCTCGGATGTGCTCGGTCAGGTTATTGGTTTCCTTCACATAGCCTTCATAAAGCTTCAGATGCACATCGACGGTGCGATCGGAGATCCCCTCGAGACCGTGAATATCGAATGACTTTGCCTTATAGGGTTCAGCTTGTTTGGCCATGTTTTCACCTTCCTAGTTCACGGTGGCTCTCATTGAATTGAGTCGCTTATTCGGGGGCCTTCATCGGTTGCTTCAACTCGGGCACGGGCGTATCGATGACTTTTATCGCACGGCCTTCGTCATCCAATTGCACCGTCACCTGTTGTCCGACGCTCAGTCGCTCAAACAATTCAGGCTTGCTCACCTGAAAATAGATGGGCTTTCCCATATCCGTCTTCAAGCGTCCCTTATGTTTCTTCAGATCCAATTCTTCTAACGTTCCCGTGACGACATTCTCATTCTGTTGGTCACGTGATAGATTCCCAGCCGAATCGGCCGCGCCGCCGCTGGTGTACATCCCATCAGTCAGCAGTAGGATAAACAGAACGAGGATTAACCGCATTGTTCTCTCCTTCGCGTCGCCTTGGTTGGGCTTCTGAAATATCATGCGTCATTCATGCAGTGTGAGGGATGTAGGTCTCGTGAGCCAGCAGTGTTTCCGCCTCTGCAGTGTCGGGGATTTGATCTTCACCATGACGGGCATGACCTACTTGTTAAAACCCTGAAATTGAGTTAGGGGTCATCCAGGCCCTGACATGAGATTACTTAAATGGTGGATGAACTCGCCGAGGTCGATTCTCTAGATTAACCATTACAAACAGGAAGACAGATAACCCAAGGAAAATCACGTGGACGACAACTCATTAGCTCCTTCATTGGCTCCTTCGTCTCATCCGCTGCCTGATTCGATCACACCGCTTTACAAAATCTTCCATCCGACGGACCTATCGCCTGCGAGCGACGTCGCGTTTGCCCATGCCTTGAAATTGGGGCTGCTTGCCCGAGGGGAACTGCGGATCATGCACGTCGATCCGGACCTGCCGCAGACCGACTGGTCCGCTTTACCTCGCGTACGAGAGACACTGGAACGCTGGGGCGCGTTGCCCCAAGGCAGTTCTCAAGGAGATGTCGTCCGGTTAGGTCTGCACATCGAAAAGATTCTGGCCTATCATGAAGACCCGACACGTTCGCTCGAACAACATCTCCGACATCACCCTGCGGATCTGCTGGTGTTAGCCACGCATCAGCCCGATGTGCTCGCACGCTTGTTTTCAAAACCCGTGGCTGAACCGCTTGCGAGACATACCCGCATTCCAGCGCTCTTCATTCCGGACAGTTCGACAGGATTCGTGCAAGCGTCCGATGGGCAGACCAATGTTCGGTCCATCTTAATTCCAGTCGGTCAGATCCCACCGCCTCATGCCGCCATCGATGCAGCCGTGCAACTGGCAAAAATTCTCAACGCGCCAAGCGTTACGTTCACGCTGCTGCACATTGGATCGGCAGAAGAACTGCCCGCTCTCACCCTTGTCGAGCATCCGGGGTGGATCTGGCAAACCTCCGTCAGTTCCGGCGATGTCGTCGAGGCCATCACCTCCGAATCGGAGTCGGCCGATCTCATCGTGATGGGCACTGAAGGTCCGCATGGTTTCCTCGATGCCCTGCTGGGGTCCACAACCGAACAGGTTTTGCGAGAGGTTCGATGCCCGCTCTTAGTCGTGGCCGCCGGAGAAGAAGCGGACGCCGCCGCGATTTAGTCCGAAGCAACTCAGCACGGTTTGCTCCGAACAACCTTGCGACGCTCTTGGGGATTTTGGACGTTTTGATTGTTTAGTTCGACTTCCTTGATCAGCGCCTCCCCATTCTTTTTCACCTGTTTTATTTGTTCTGCCTTCAATATGTCGGCATCGGGCTCTTTAGTCGTTTCTCTCTCCTGTGCTTCCATCGTGCTTCCTCTCAGGGCCGTTTCAAGTGAGATGCCGCCTATACCACGCGACGGCCAGACGCGCCACGCGTTCCATCGCTCCGGGCTCTTCAAACAGGTGCGTTGCGCCGGGGACGATACTTAGTTCCTTTGCCACCGATATACGATCGAATGCACTCTGGTTCAGTTCGATCACAGCACCATCTTCTCCCCCGACAATGAGCAAGGTCGGCGCGTGTACACGCGCGAGCGACGAAGCGGCTAAATCCGGCCGACCTCCGCGAGAGACAACCGCCTCGACGTCAGAGGGCCGTGACGCGGCGGCGATGAGAGCGGCGGCGCTCCCGGTGCTGGCTCCAAAGTAGCCCAACGGCAATTGCGCCACCTCCATATCCTGGGTACGCCAATCGGTCACTCCAATGAGACGCTGGGCTAACAGCTCGACGTCGAATCGAAACTGCATGGTTCGATTATCCAGAACGGCCTCTTCAATGGTCAGCAGATCGATCAACAGCGTGGCGAGACCTTCTTCTCGGAGCAAGGTGGCGACATGTTGATTTCTGGGGCTCAGACGACTGCTTCCGCTTCCGTGCGCAAACAATATGAGCCCCCACGCACGGATGGGAACCTCCAGATCGGCGACGAGAGTGGCAGCCGAAAGGTCGACGGTTATCGTACGCTTTAGCGCCGCAGATGGAGCTCTCGCTCCATGATAAGCGTCGAAGGCGCGATCCAACAATTCCTTCACTTCCTCGTCGGATGTTTGCGAAAAGTTTTCGTACCACTGCCCTACGCCATAAAAAGGGGCAGGCGTAACGGCGCAGACGACCTCATCCACTTCCTCTTTCAACTCTTCGCATGTGCTTCGCGCGGCGACGGGAACGGCCACCACGACTCGCTCCGGATTTCTTTGGCGCAATGCAGCCACTGCGGCGCGCATCGTCGAGCCGGTTGCAAGGCCGTCATCAACGAGTAGAATCGTGCGTCCCTCTACGTCTACTGCTTGGCGTTCACCGCGATACACCTTTTCTCGGCGCGCAAGTTCATTCTGCTCCCCCACCGCCACCGATTCGAGAAGGGGCGCTGATATACCCATGTCCCGCATGACCCCTTCATTGACGATTCGTACACCGCCGCTCGCGATGGCACCCATAGCGAGTTCCTCATGCCCCGGCACGCCAAGCTTCCGGACGATCAGCACATCCAATGGCAGATGTAATGCCTGGGCAACCTCGAAGGCCACCGGCACGCCACCGCGGGGGAGCGCAAGCACAGCGACATCATCGCGGTCGGCATACTGCGTGAGGTGACCCGCGAGCACGTGACCCGCCTCGCGGCGATCGAGAAATCCTTCGGTCATAGCTCCCATTCCTTGGGTGAGCAGCGAGTAGATCGGGCCTATGCTTGTGACCTGCCTTCATGAATGAGTTGGAGGTGAAACCGACCGAACCGCTTGTGGAGGATCGACCGCACGACGAAGGGCATCACGATAAATGCACACAAGAGAACAGCGGCACAGATGGGAACAATCGCTATCAGGATCGAGGGGTCAGACCTCGTCAGCTCCGGCATGGTCCAAAAAATCCAGCCATTGATGGCTGACAGCACTGCCAAAAAACTGCCGACGCTACGCCATAAGACCGACCATCCTAATCGTAACGACTCCGCATATGTGGGCTCGTTCACCATAGTCAACCTCCTCATGGAGGTGGAGGTTGAGGGTTGGGTGGCAACGGAGAAGGAGGGGCAGGCAACGGCATGGGCAAGGGTTTTGGTTTGGGACTCGGGATAGGATCGGACGGTTTGGGAACCGGGTCCGTGGGCCCGGGACTCGGCGCCTCGACGGCCCAAGCGAAGGACGTGAGCATCATCAATGATACACCGACCAACAGGCCGATCCGTGTTGAGCATGACTTCATAAGCCCTCCTGCCGAGCCTCACCGTCTCGGATTTAATTAGGCGGCCTTCGTTGATGTTCGACTCATCTGCCGGCAGCTTTTCGCACAGCGCCGACATTCCTCAGCGCACGGTCCGCACAAGGCATGATGGGACGCATGTTTCTCACACAGGTCTGCACATTGGTCGCAGACATCGGCGCACAACCCGCATACCTTGTTTGTTAATGATGAGGAACGACTCATCCATTGCCCGGCCAATGCACAAATATCTGCACATTCCCTGCAGAGCCGGATGCAATCCGCCATCATCTGACTATCACCGCTGTGATCCATTCCAATCATGTCGTCGCTGCATTCCTCGCATATCTGGACGCATCGAAAACACTCGGCGATGCAGTCTTTGGTTTCCTGACTGAGTGTATGATTCTTGTCATGCATAGCTGCCTCCCTTATACCGACGTAATCAAAGACCTAATGGGCCTTCGGTAACCGGCTTTACATCTTATTTTTTCTTGGACGTACGGCGACGGGTCTTGGTGGTCGCTCCGACTTTCTTTTTTGGGACTTTGACACCGGACCGTCTGGCTTTGGACAAGCCGATCGCAATCGCCTGTTTTTTGTTTTTAACGGGATGTTTCTTTCCCTTCATATGATGCATTTCTTCTTTGACATATTCCCCGGCTTGCGTCGTCGCGGCTTTTCCTTGACGTTTGGCTCGCTGGGCTCGTGCCTTCGTTTTCTTCTCCGGCATGGTCACCTCCGATCGGATTGCTTGACATTCACGTCCGCGTTCAACGCGACCGAGCGGCGGCCTTGGCGCCTTCTTTCCCGAGTGCCTGACGGGTCTTTTTCGGGAGGTGTTGAAGTGTGTGCTTTCGCTTGGCTGCGCCAGGCGCCTTCTTAATATTCTGTTTCGCCGCCCGTCGTTGTCTGTCCGTTGCCACGACGCACCTCCTTGTCGTTCAACTGCACACGTTCTCGATAATCGTCCGAGGAGGCAGGGTCCAACTCCCAGCGCGTCCGATCTCGCTGTTCCATCTTCTCGCCGAAATTCAACGGTTCCGTATCTTGGTACGTCACACCGGCGGCTTCTCCGAGATCATCGACTATATCCTGATCCGGCGTCGGATTATCCCCACCCACGGTCTCCTCGCCGATATCGGCATACTCCCATCCCGCATCTACATCGCCTCCGGTTAACGTGGGATTTCTCGCGCTGTCTTTCATCCGATCGTGGCCGTGCTCATCACCGGTCGAATAGGTCTCGAGCTGATCCCGAAACGCGCCCTGTAGTCCGGATTCTTCGCCCTCGTAATATTCACGGATAACCTGGTCGGCATCTTTCACTTCTCGTTGTTGTTTCTGAGCCATGAGAGCCTCCTTGTTACATCCCATCATGCAAAGCCCTGCAAACACTAGACCTTCACAACGCCATTTGGAAGCGCCACAGCCATTCTATATTGCACAGACATAGGCGAACGTTTTACTGTTGACGCGAGCAACACGTACCGAGCCAAGACATCCTGTCCGCTTCTACATTATGGAAGACGAGACTCGCACGTAGCCTGACGTTGCTATTGCGCGCGTGGCCGACATCGCCATTAGAAATATTCCAGATACGGAGAAGACTATGACTCTATTGACCACCGTCTCTCTCTTGGTTCTTTCAAACGCATTTATGACGCTGGCCTGGTATGGCCATCTTCGCTTTCTCAGCGTGCCGTTGTGGGTGGCGATCTTGGGAAGTTGGGGAATTGCTCTGATCGAATATTGCTTTCAGGTCCCTGCTAACCGACTCGGCTATCACGCCTTCTCGGCCTACGAATTGAAGACGATTCAAGAGATCATCACGCTCTCCATCTTCATCGTCTTCGCGGCGGTCTATCTCGGCGAGGGGCTTAAGCCCAAGCATCTGGCAGGGTTTCTTCTCCTCGTTTTGGCGGCCTGGACGATTTTTCAAGACAGTTACGGGGTGGAATGGTAATAGGAAAGGATCGACTATCTGCCCGGGAAGGACGGCGCTGTTGATAACTATTCAAGCACCCGGCGGATTGTTCGTCCTTTGAAGATTCGATACAGATAGAAGAGCGAGGGGAAGAGCACCAGTCCACCGACAATGAGGGCGATGAATACCAATTGCAACGTTGGCGCAGGCGCCGCATCCGCCAGAGTGACGTCCGGCGGCACCAAATAAGGATATTGTCCCAAGGCCCATCCCCAGAGTACTGCAGTGACTTCGCAAAGGGCGCAGTAGAAGGCTGCACGGTACCAGCGCCGGCGAAGCGCCATCATCGTCCCGAGAGCGGAAATGCCCGCAAGCCCCATGATTGTCACACCCCAGACGGTGTGGGCGAGGTTGTACCGAATCTGAGTGGCGGCGTGTTTGGCGAGCGCGAATACCAGTATTGCGATCATCGCGGAGACAGCGGCCGCCCACAGGGCACGTCGGCGAAAATCTTCACGCAAGGCCTGATCGGTCGCTTCAAGAATAAGGTACATGGCGGCGAGAAACGCAAACAACGTGAGCGCGAGACATCCGGTCAAGACGCAAAAGGGCGTCGCCCACGGACGGATAAACGCCTCGACGAATGTACTCATCGGACCTCCTCCGTGACCGGAGGCAATCGCTCCGATGGTGATGCCCAGCATGATCGGCGTCAATACGCTCGACAACGCGAAGACGCGGTCCCAAAACTTCGCGACCCGGTCCTCATGGCTTGCGTTGTCGACGACATCGTGCGTACGAAATGCAAAGGCCGATCCGCGTAGGACGATCCCGATCAGCATGACGGCAAGCGGCACGTGCAGCCGAACCGATATAACGGCATACGCCTTAGGAAATGCCGTGAATAGAATGGTGACCACTAGAATGAGCCACACATGATTGGCTTCCCAAATGGGCCCGATCGCACGCGAAATCATGGTCCGTTGCGCTTCTGCTCGTGGCCCTTTCGCAAACAAGGTCCACACACCGGCGCCATAATCGGCTCCTCCGAGCAACACGTAGAACGTGAGCGCAATGAGCATGATGCCGGCCAAAAGAAGTTCAAGTGACATAGTGAAGGTGATCAATGAACCAGTGAAAGCCTTAATGCACCTGGGCGGATTCTGTCGCGGCAATATGCCGACGCAACAGCCACACAACGATGGCCGCTAAGATTCCATAGAGCACCGTGAATGTGACCATCGGCACCCAGAGTCCAGGCATCGGCGTTACCGCCTCACTCGTCCGCATGACACCATAGATGATCCATGGTTGCCGGCCCACCTCGGTGACGACCCAACCGGATTCGATCGCCAGAAATCCCAGGGGTGCGGTAAGCGCCAGCGCGCGCAGTAAGGCATGCTCCTTTTCCAGCGGCCGCTTTCGCCACCAACACCAGGCTGCCCAGAGCGCCAATGCCATCATGACCAGACCGACTCCCACCATGAACTGAAAGGCAACATGCACAGCGGTGATGGGGGGCCAATCGGTCCTTGGGAATGCGTCCAACCCGATGACCTGGGCAGTAGGATCGAGATAGAGCAACAGGCTTAGGCCATATGGAATGTCGATCGCGTAAGGAACCTCTTGCCGTTCCAAATCTGGAAGGCCTCCAAGATGGAAGGCCGCGCCCCGCTCCGTATGAAAATGCGCTTCAAACGCCGCTAATTTCGCAGGCTGGTATTGCGCAACAGACTTGGTGAGTAGATCTCCACTGAGGGGCTGGACAACAGCGGGCAGGGCTCCGACGATCAAGGCAATCTGCAAAGCATGGCGGTGAAACACGTTCCCGGGCTGGCGCAACAGCAAATAGGCATGGATGCCCGCCACGGCAAACCCGGTCGACGCAAATGCGGCCAGGATCATGTGGACCACTTCTCCAGCAGCATGAGGATTCTGCATGGCGGCGATTGGATCGATATGAACGGCGTGTCCCTCGACCAAATCAAATCCGATCGGCGTATTCATCCAGGCATTCGCAATGACCACAACAATGGCCGACGCCACGCCGCTTATGACGACGATCACTCCGGCCGCAAGGTGCATCCGAGGCCGTAAATGCGACCAGCCATGCAGATAGATACCGAGAAAAATGGCTTCCGTAAAGAAAGCGAAACCCTCAAAAGCAAAGAGAGGGCCGATGATCGGACCGGCCCAGTTCATAAAGGCAGGCCATAATAAACCCAGTTCGAATGAGAGCACCGTCCCTGATACGGCTCCGACGGCGAACAAGATGGCTGTCCCCTTCGACCATCGCTTCGCCAATGTGAGGTAGACCTGTTCGCCGGTTCTCATCCATCGCCACTCGGCCAGGGCCATCATCAGTGGCATCGCAATGCCGATCGCGGCAAAGATAATGTGAAACCCCAGAGACATGGCCATCTGGGAACGGGCGGCTAGAAGATCGGTCATCATTCAGATCACGATTTCAGGTAGGCGAGAAGATGAGAAACAAAAAGACGTGTCAAACGGGAAGGTACACCGAGTGCGCTGCATCCCTCTACTTTCATTTTGAGGGACCTGAGCGTCCCGACCCCGAGTTGGGAGCGCGCAACACCTGCGTTCTTAACTTCGTCCCGTCGCGGCCTGGCGCGCGCGCTCCCACCCATAGCGAACCGCGTCTTTATACCGCTCCCACGGTCCCATGGTTCCCTCATCCCAACTACGGCGTGCCTGCATTTCTACGCCACTCCAATCCGAACTGGCATACCGCGGATCGGAAGCCAGCTCGTACCCATAGCGATAGGCCGGCCGATACTGATCGTAGCTGTAGCCGCTATTGGCAAAGTTACTTTCATAGTCTTGACGGAAGTCGGGTTCATACCGCCCAATGTCGGCCATCTCCGACGCGGGCGCCATTGGCTCAACCGGCACGATCACGAGGGCGGTCTCGCTGGCGCGCGGATTTTTTCCACCCCTGAGCGCAATATTGTCCCGCTCGCTGGCGGTAAGATCGGACTGATCGCCTGCCCGATTCAGATTCATTTGACTGACCATGATCCGTTCTTGGTCAGCGGAGCTGAATCGATCGGAGGCAGGCGCAGGCGCCATGCCGGTTCGGTCAACGTCGCGGTTCGATTGACAGCCCGTCAGAAGAGAAAGGGGAAGCACGGCTATCGTTAGCACACTCATCAATTTCTTCATAAGTGCCTCCTTAATTTCAGTAGTTGTCTTTCCTGATTGTCCTGCATGTCCGTTAACTCGGATGCCGGTCAAAGACGCATTTTTGCTTAGCAAGACCACGTCGCTTGCTTGACAGCGAAGTCCTTACAGAGCCTTTGCTGTAACATAGCAAGTCAGTGAGTGTGATGTGTAGGCGGATTATCCTACAGTGCATGCCATACCCTCAAGCGATCGAGGGTATTACCCCGCGGTGTTTACAGAGGCTCGCAACACTTCGGCGACACTCCAGGCCTGGGTAATGCCTCCTCTCGGACAATATGGATGTTCCGCATCGAAAATCTCACTGATGGTTCCTATTCCCGCTTCTCTGAGGTGGGGTTCAAATCCAGACAACAAAACGCGCGCCCGTTCGTTCTCGTTGTACACCTTCAGCCAGGCATCGATGTAGTGGCCAATCAACCAGGCCCACACCGTCCGTTGATGATGCGCTGCGTCGCGTGATCGCAGATCGCCGTCATATGCCGGTTTGTAATCCCGGTGGCCGGGTGCCAAACTTCGCCAAGCCGACGGGCGTGACCAATTGTTTCGCAGCCATATCGACCACCGGCCGCCAGCGGGCGTTTGCCATTCCCAACGAAACTGCTTCAAGTGACGGGCAGTCTCGCCCCCGATCCGCCCATCTTCATACTCAGCACCGGTTAGGGCTATCCATCGGCCGTCGATTTCGACTTCATCGTCCACCCGCGGCACCATCATCATGCGCCCCCGCGGCGCAGCCAGATCGGGCACGAACAGTCCGTGATGTCTCCCGTCGCCACGCCCCGCTGGTGCCGGAGGCATAGCCACCCAGTCCGTTGGTAACCAGCCATTCCCTGGACACTAGATCCTCGGGGACATCGCCGCCTTCCCACGGAAAGACAAGGTTGGGAAACGAATCCGTATGCGGCTGTTTCATCAGGGCGCGCTCCTTGTTGCATGCAGAAATTCGACGATCGTCTGTTGCACGTCGCGTCGGGCCATCATCTCTGCGTGCCCCACTCGAAAGGACCGCACCGTCGTCCGTAGTGAGGTAGCATAGGCCCTAGGCAAGGTGGCCGACTCGGTCGTCACCGATCCGTCCCCATCCTTGAACAACACCGCCTTATCGAGAGTCGGTCGCGTGCGACTCCCGGCCTCAGTATCGAACACGAGCGATGGATCGTCCGATCCCTGAGTTGCATCCCACACTCCCGTGGCTAAGGTCTTCTCGTCCGTTCCTACAATCGACAATACCGACACGGGTGAAGGACCGGAAGTATGTGAAGGCGAAAGCAACAATGTGGAGAATTTGTGCGCACGAGCCAGCCAGCTCGTTGTATATGCTTGCCGACGAGATGCAATGTCGTCCGGCAAATCGGAAGAATGGAGCAAGCCCCATCGTTGAGTCGTCCAATTATTGGCGTCGCGAACGGCCCCTGCGATTGGGACCAGATCCGGCGTCAGCAACACATCCTGATCATCCGACGGTAAAAGATAATAGGTCGCAGGGAATGAGGACACGGCGATCGGTTGCAGTAACGTTCGATTCAGCCCAATCGTCACGCCATATTGACTGTTGCGAAATGCGATCATCGTCCCCTTGAACGGCACCCCAGCCAACACGACTCGGTCAATTTGTGCCGCGCCCGCCCAAGTTTCGACCGCATCATCTGGATCTTGCGCGCCATAGCGAAGATAATAGGCCGCAATCAGCCCACCCATACTGTGCGCGACGACCTGAATATCGGCCGCGCCCTCGGCGCGCAATCTACGGATTGTTGCATCGAGGGTTCGCACGGTGCGAAGCAGATCTTCACGCCAATCGTACGACAGGGCGACGACGGTGGAATGGCTGTCGCCCTGATCTTGAAGCGCCTTCAAGATTGATCCATACCCATCGACGGCATAGAGCAGGGGAATCACCTGCACGTGATCGAGAATCCCATCCGTGCTCAGATCGACCGCGTCTGGAAGCCCAAGCCCCGCAATCGGCAAGGTCAGGGGCTGATTGCCGAAGAGAGCCTGTGCGGTCGAAATCCAAATGAGCTTACCATCCGCGGGTTGCACCAAACGTGACCCGTAATATCCCGGGATCAAAATGGTCGCAGACCGGCCTTGATGATCGAGATCAGAAGACGGCACGTCATAGCGGGCACAACAGGCGAGGGACACGATCAGCACGCAGAGGAGCCACGCTCGCCCCACGATTAGCGCCCCATCGATACGGCTGGTACAGCGGCAAAGAACGTGGCGCTTTCTCCCTGATATTGGGAACAGGGATCGGAACGGACCTGCTCTCCATCCAGTCGGTAGCGATACCGCATCCCTGCTTGCGCTTCAATAACGAGGCCGCTGAAATACCCGCGTTGCTCTTTTTCCAATGAGGCAGGCTTTTCCAGGTTCTCCAACAATACTTCGACACGTCGCCTTTTTGGCGCCCATACCCGAAATGCGACACCGTTCGGCTCGACGGTTGCTCCGAGATTGAGCCTCCGGCATTGCACGGTGGGCGCTCCGCACGCGGCGATCGAAGTTTCTGAAAATTCGGACATGGCGATTTATGCTTGCGATGCGTTCATCACGCGGCGACGGTGTTGTTTCTTCTTGATCGACTGCCGTAACAGCCGGCTCAACGGCACGGTAGAACGGCCATTGACATCGCCGATTCTTCGACTGCGCTCTTCGCGTCCCAGCCGTTGCTGAAGCAATGCCAAGACGGCGGCTTCCTCTGGAGGAAGACCATGCAAGGACTGCGACAATTCTTTTTTGACTCGACGTTTCAACGTCTGCAACAGCGACCCATCCATATACAGATCGATGACCCTGGGATGGACATAGCATTTTCGGCAGACGGCCTTTGTATTGCCGAGGCGCTTGGCCACCGCTTCGATGGCCTGCACCACGTTTCGCTTGGCTTGGGCCTGTGAGTCGAATGTTTGAAACTCCTGCAGAGCGCGGGCGGCTAAGACTGTTCCCGCCCATGTGCGAAAGTCTTTGGCGGTAAACTCCTCCCCAGAGATCTCTTTGAGATAGGCATTCACATCGGCGGAGTCGACCGAGCGTCGTGTCCCCTGTTCATCCAAGTATTGAAAAAGTTCGTAGCCGGGAAGGTCTTGGCTTCGTTTGACGATCTTGGCGAGACGCCGGTCCGTCAAATCGATGGAATGAGAAATGCCGCTCTTTCCACGAAATTCAAACGTCAGCGTCGCTCCGGAGATATCCACGTGGCGGTCCTGCATCGTCGTCAGGCCAAAGGAAGCATTTTGTCGAGCATACTCCTCGTTTCCAACGCGGATGAGGGTCGTTTCCAGCAAGCGGACAATAGTGGCAAGAATCTTCTCGCGCGGCAATCCGGAACGGGCCAAGTCGCGTTCAACCCGCGCGCGAATCCCAGGCAAGGCACGACCGAACAGACGCATCCGGTCATACTTTGTCTCATCTCGTACGGCGCGCCATCGCGGATGATATCGATACTGTTTACGTCCTTTTGCATCGATACCGGTCGCCTGCAAATGACCGTGCGCGATGGGACAGATCCAGACATCACGCCAAGCAGGAGGGATCGCCAAAGATTTGATGCGGGCAAGTATGTCGGCATCCTTGATGGTCTCGCCATTTGTGCCGAAATAGACCATGCTTTGCCCCGTGCTCCTTCGGCGAATTCCCGGGCCAGTAAGACTGACGTATCGAAGACCGGCGCTCTTAGCCGATGCGACCGAATCAGTGGCCGGGGCCGACGTCTTCGCTGCTTCCCTGGTGATTGCCGACTCTTTAGGGCGCTTCATCAACGAGATTAGGTGACTTTCTAGTTACTTCATCTGAAATGGCCATGCGCGGTCGATCCACCCGTCCACAATCTTATGCGCTGGTGCGGCGTTTCTGAAACGTTTCGTCTTGGCGAAGATCGATATGCGCATTCTCCCGCCTGCCGGCACCGCCGCCACGCGCATCCAGGCTAATCGGACCCGCTCCATACGCAGCGATGTAACAGAGCCCTCCAAACATGGCGAGGTTTTTAAGAAAGTGAATCATTTGGTTTTGGTCTGCAAAGTGAGTATGAAAGACGAGCGTCGTTGGAATCATGAACAGCAGGAGCGCCATCGCGCCGGCGCGTGTCCAGTAGCCGAGCAACAAGGAGATTCCCCCACCCATCTCAATCACAATCGCCCCGATATAGAAGAGAGTCGTCGCCCACGTCATTCCCATGGCTTGCATATATTGTTGCGTACCGACCGGATCGGCAATTTTTCCCAATCCGGACATGAGAAAAATAGCCGCCATCAAAATTCGGCCGATCAGTGTAGAGTAGGCGTGATCTTGTCGCATAAACACCTCCTCGTGAGTCCTCATGGTTTGAATCGCCCCGCCTCCGGCCGTTTCGGCTTACTGTAAGTTATTCGTCGCGACCATGAACGTGCGCAGGCGGACTCGTCGCTTCGACCGCCACGAATGTTTCTAGGATCGTATAGCTGTGTGAAGACCCTTTTGGAACGACCCATGAATCCCCAGCCTCGAGCAACACAGTCTGTCCCTCGATTTGCAACTCCGCTCGACCATGAATGACGTACCCGACCGTCTCGTAGTGGCGCTCGGTCGGCGGCTTAGCAGGTCCAGACGATTCCTTCCATAAACGCATAGACACGCGCACGCCCGATGCCAGATAGGTCTGGCCCATCTCTCCGGTCGGCAATACGCTGAACTGATTTTCTTGACGCTTTTGTCCACCATGATTCCCTCATCGGAGGAGGGCCGAAGGGGCGACGCTCGGGACCATCTGCTCAGGTTCCCCATTTGGGATCGGCCTTCTCATCAGTGTCGCCGTTGTTGTGTCGTTCGTGGCTCAGCGTATTCGTGATCTGGGTCGTCTCTGAGAGAGATAAGGCGCCATAAGGAGAAAGGCGTGCGTCCCGGTAATTCCCCTCGTCGGTATCCATCAAATATTCGGAGCACGAAAGAAGAGTGCCTTGACAGAGCTTCTCATCCGAAGGCAGGCACGTCATTTCGCGATGCACCCGGCGCATCAGTTCTTCCATGAGCCATCGCGGGATCAGTAAACGATGGCCGGGATAGATGAAACCGAAAAGAATAAGGTGACTCAACAAGATGCGCCAATGGCCGTTGAAGCGGCGGAGCAGACGGGACCAGTCCAACGACTTGCCGCGGCCACGCAGTAGGTGCGCGATGTCCCCGCCGTCAAACCGTGCGCGCTCCATGATGAACGCTTTTGACCAGATCATTTCCTCCGGAGGAACGAGGCGCACCGCGAGGTCAAGCACATCGGCAGTGGGCGCATAGGCAAACCACTCGCCGTCCACGGTTGAAATGCCGTTGCCGGAGCCGAAGATGACATCGATACAATGATCGTCCTTGAATGCCTTTCCCAGCCAATGCGGAAAGCGCATCTCCGTGGTGTAGCCGGACTTCGACAAACTGCTGAGTACGGGCTCGGCATGCTCAGGCCGAACGAATAGGTCCATGTCCTTCGTGCGGCGCGTCACACCGCAATAGATCTCAAGCGCAAACGCGCCGCCGACCACAAAGGGAATGCCGGACGCCTGCAACGCACGCATGCCGCCTCGATACACATCGAGCGCCATGTCATCTCGTTCGTCGATGAGAGCCGTCTTCATGGGGTCACCATTTCGTGCACGATGGGCACATCCAAAAATCGTACGGGCGGGCGATCGGGAAAGCGGCGGCGCAGCAATGGCATGGCCACGTTATATACGGGCACCCCGTCGCCGGTCAGTCCTTGGGGGCTTCCATGATGCGCGTGGCCATGGAAGGCCGCGGTGACCCGATAGCGATTCAAGGGCTCTTCCAATCGACTCGATCCGAGGAAGGGAATGATCTCCAACGGCTCCCCTTCAACCGTCGCCGCAATCGGGGAATAATGCAACAAGACAATGCGCGTTGGGACTCGTAGCTGCGCCAATCCGGACTCCAATTTCAGCGCTTCTTCGACGCCTTCACGGACGAACTGCTTGAGAACCGCCTCGCCCCACGGCTGAAGCGCTCGCTCGCCGAAGCCCCCCGCAAATCCTTTCACGCCGACGAAGCCAACACCATCGATCTCTACCGACGTCCCATCCAATATGCGAACCCCATTACTTGAGAGGAGATGCGTCACCTCTTCGACAGCGCCACACTCATAATCATGATTGCCCAGCACAGCCAGTACCGGTAATCCCCCCAATGCGGAGAGTGAGCGTACGAGCAATGCCGCTTCCTCCGGTTTACCGTAGTCCGTCAGGTCACCGCAGAGGAGGACAATATCTGCATGAGCAGCAATATGGGTAAAGAGAGGACGCAGGACATCTTCGCCGGTGCGGGGGCAATGTAGGTCTGCAAGAGCCGCCACGCGCTTCATGCCGGACCCTTGTACGATCGTGCGAATCACGGCTCCTCCCCTATCGGCATCGGACAGGCGGCTTCTTCGAACGGCCGCCGCCGCACCGGCAACGCATGACGGCGCAAGCTGTCTTCGAACAGATCGCGATTGATGGCCTGAGCAGCCGTGACGCCCTGCCCTGCGGCGATCATCATTTGGCAATTCGCCACCGTCACGCAGCCGGCGGCATACAATCCAGCGACGTTGGTGCGCATGCACGCATCGACCATGACCTGACCGTCGTCATCCAATGCGGCGCCGATCCCTTTGGCCAGGCTCGTGTGGTAGACGTCGCCCCGAGTGGTAAACGCGGCATCGGCGGAAATGCGATGCCCCTGTTCGAATATGAACCCCTGGATCGCGCCGTCTTTCTGCTCGATGTGCACGATACGCTGCCGTTCGATCCCGACCTGATATTCTTCAAGCCAGGCGGCATGCACCTCATTCCACTTCGGATCGTTTCCATTCGTCGCAATGATGACAGAGGGTGAGTAGGACAACATGGCGAGGGCGTAATCCACCGCCTCGTTGTTGCGGCCGATCACCACGATGCGTTTGTCTTGCACGCGAAAGGCGTCGCAGTCTTTGCAAAAGAACAGACTGTGCCCCAAGCAGTCCGACACCCCTGGAATATCGGGGGGAAGATGAGTAAGCCCAGTCGCCAACAGGACGCGTTTCGATCGATAGGATTTCGTTCCTTCTATTTGGAACAGGTCATCTTGCTTGCTCAAATGACGGATGTTGTCTTGAACCAATGTGACGCCGAATTTCAGGGCCTGCGCGCGTCCTTTGGCAAGCAAGTCTTCCCCGGAGATGCCTTCGGGAAAACCCAAGTAGTTTTGAACATCGGGTTCCCAAACTGCCATCGACTTTCCCCATTCGATGACGAGCACTCTTCGACGGCTGCGTCCGAGGTAAATCCCCGCAGGCAGGCCCGCAAAGCCCCCACCGATGATAACGACGTCCCACGATGAACGATCATTCATCGGCCACATCCGCGAGTGAACTAGTGAACTTATGTACGATGACCTGAGGGGAGATGATTAAAGGAGAGCGATGCTTGGACGGCGCTCGCAAAACTGCTTGCGAACCGTCCAAGACGTCATACCAGAAGGACCCGTAGTGCATGGTAGGAAAACGATGGCTTCGAAAATGGTTGCTTACCCCGCTTACACCCGCCCCATGACAATAAGGACGACGAGCACGATCAGCAGCGTCCCTACGATCCCACTAGGACCATAACCCCAACTGGAACTGTGGGGCCATGCGGGGAAGGCCCCGATCAACAACAGGATCAAAATGACCAACAATATGGTCGACATGATTGGCCTCTTCACCGGCGTGGTTGAAGGTCGCGCGAGCGGCCTTCAACCTGCACGCCATCGGATGAATTGCTATTCTGTCATCTTACCGGTCTTAGCCGGCACTTGGTCCTGTATCTGTAAATTATTATTCACTTTCTTCACACCGTTGACCTGACGGGCCAATTCCGCCGCATGAGCCTTCTGATCGGCGGATTGCACGACCCCGGTCAGACTCACGACTCCGCGTTCCGTATCGACATCCACGCGAGTGAAGTTGGAGACGCGATCCGCCGTCAGCTTGCTCTGCACGGCCGTGCTTATGGAGGCATCACTCACGGTTTCACCGGTCGTCTTCCCCGTCATCGATTGACAGCCGACCAAACCCATGATGGCCAACACAACGACAAAACCCGATGCCCTCTTCAACATACGAACCTCCAGGTAAAGATGAATTGCTACTAGCTACGGTGCGTGGTCGCTTCCCGTGCGGTGTCCTTAATCGTGTCCTTACCGCTCTTGATAGCCTCTTTTCCCGTCTCCATCCCGCTCTTAATGGCTTCTCTTCCCGTCTCCACATAGTCACGCGCCGTGCGACCGGCGTCTTTGACGGCTTCGCGACCGGTCTCCATATATTCTTTTCCGCGTTCCACCGCGGTATCCCACGCGTCCCGGCCCCTGTCCACTAAATCGTCCTTCGCGCGCGACGCATAGTTGCGCAACATGCCCCGTAGTTCCGATCCGGTTTGGGGGGCCAACAAGAGCGCCACTCCTGCACCGATCAACGCCCCTGCTACGAATACCGACCATCCTGCTGAACTCTCATGATCATCTCTGTCATACATAGCCTGACCTCCTCCTTTACAAGTAAAAGTTCTCGCTCGGTGAAACGTTATCGAAGGATTCCGACGACCCATAAAATAACCAGTAGACTTACTGGTACTCCTAAGAGCCATAAAATGATCCCCTTGCCCATGGTGAGCCCCCTTTTCAGCGGTGAATGTTCACATCACTTGCTTGTACATCGCAATGCCATAGGCCCTTGCAAACAGCACGCCCTTTTTAGAGACAGCAAGCACAATACATTTTCAATGAGATGTCGCTGGCGTGGCGAATGCCGAACGCCGCTGTTCATCGTCGTTTAAGCGGATCACTAGGGGAAGAAGGGCAGATGACAATCCTAAGATCAGGCGGAGCAGGAGGATTTAATTCTTCGCAACGGACAAACAGCTTGTCCGAGTTCGGACAACACGTCCATGAGTTCGCGAGAGAGAAGATGTCAGGACGAGAGGGGAGAATTGGCGGCCGCGCGAACGGCTGACAGAGGCTTGCTATCGGTACTGACCTTTCTCACAGGACGAGCACGATGCATCTTCTCGCGGGAGTGATAAGGAACGATTCCTTCCAGCACGGACGCGAGAGAATCACACGGAACATCTTCCAGCAGCTTCACTGCAGCCTTGGGATCTGGACCGGAACGGCCACCGACGTACACATCCACCGCATCGACTACCCGCCCACCGACCTTCGCCTTCTTCCCGAGCAGCCCGATATCCGCCACCAAGTGATTGCCGCATCCGGCAGGGCACCCGGACCAATGCATAGTAATGGGCTTGAGAGTGCCGCCGAGTTTGGCGTCCAAGGCTTTCGCGGTGGCCATGGCTCGCGTCTTCGTTTCAATTACCGCTAAGTTGCAATAGTCGTTGCCGACACAGCTGACGACGCCGTTCATAATGGGGGACGGGTTATATGCAAACCGTTTCAAGAACGGCTCTTCAACCAAGTCACCGATGCGGCGATCGGAGATATTCGGAATGATGATTGTTTGCGCGGGAGAAAGGCGCAACGCGCCATTTCCATATCGTTCCGCCAGCGCCGCGACTTCCAGTAGATCTGGGGCGCGTATGCGTCCCACCGGGACCTTGAGTCCCGCATAGTTCAGCCCCGCCTGCTTCTGCCGATAGATGCCGACGTGATCTTTCACCGACGGTTTCCTCGCATTGACGCCACCGCGGCAGAGCGGACGTCCCATTCGAGCTTCGAGTTCGGCTCGGAAGCGAGCCTCCCCCCAATCGTCCAGCAAGAACGCCAGGCGAGCAGTGTTGCGAGAGTCCCGCGGTCCATAATCGCGATAGGTCTCGACGATGGCGCGGCACACATCCACGACCTCGGGGGCCGTCACGAAGACATCCAATGGTCCGGCAATACGATACCCGCCCGACCCCAGTTTTCCACCCGCCAAGACGTTGAATCCCAGCACCCGTATCCCGTCCCTTTCCTGGTATGCGGGAACCAGCGCAAGGTCCTGCGTTTCCGTATGAAGACAGTTGTCGGGACAGCCGGTGACCGCCATATTGAACTTACGCGGGAGATTACTGAATGAGCGGTGGCCCACCAGTTCTTCCGTCAAGGCAGAGATAAGCGGCGTCGCATCAAGCACCTCGTCCGGGCTGAGTCCCGCGACAGGACAGGTCATGATGTTCCGCACGTTATCCATGCCCGTCTGCTGGGAGGTGAGTCCGGCTTCCTCCATCATCCTGAAGATGACGGGAACCTGCTCAATACGGATCTGCCGAAGTTGGAACTGTTGCCGCGTCGTGAGGTCGAGCACGCCATTGCCATGCTGTGAGGCGATGTCGGCCAGCGCCTGCAGTTGACGCGACGACGTGATCCCACCGGGAATTCGCACGCGGATCATAAAAAACCCTGGGGTTGGTTGCCGCAAGAACAATCCATACCACTTCAATCGTTGGACATCGTCTTCCGTAATCGATTCCCAGCCGGTCTTGGCATACCCGGCGATCGCGTCTCGTATGTCGAGACCATCGCGTTCTCGTTTGAGTTCTTCGATCTTATTCATGGAAGGTCCAACACCTCGGTGCTAGAAGCGGTCCTCGCGATGGAGACCAGATATTCCCGCGACTCTGTGCGATGAAGTGCGATGTGTCGCGACCGGCTCAATCGGTCGACCAGGAGAAAGGCCTCCCCCCAACTTGCATCCAAGACGGCCGGGACCAGATCGAGATGCAACGATCCGCGTGTTCGCAAGGCATCGAGAAGACGTTGTGCTGGTGGGGAAGGTCGAATTTCAATTGATCGTACTCTATTCGTGTCCATGCATAGGAGAACAGCAACTCGGATGCCACATAGAATAGGCAGCTTGCAGAAGGACTTAGCAGCAGCCGGTTCCTCCACCATGACAATTTTGTCGGACCTACGACAAAAACGAGAACGTTGACGGTCGAATATGCGCTTTCAGACAGCGGGAGAAACACGGAATTGGTGAGGCATCAATGGATTGCGTGACTCATCTGACTCGCTATGAAAACACCTGTTGCAATCGGCAGCGTCACAAAACAGGTCGCTCCCTGCTGAGTTTGGCTCTCAACCGTAATTTCTCCTCCATGCTCGTGAGTGATCCCATAGTTGATCGATAAGCCTAGGCCGGTACCCCTGCCGACTTCCTTAGTCGTAAAGAAAGGATCGAAAATACGAGCATGATACTCGGAAGAAATTCCTGTTCCGGAGTCGCGCACCGTCACCTCGACTCTATCCCGTCGAATGCGGCTCGCCATCTCGATGACTTTCTTATCCGCCTAATCCACAGCGTCACGGGCATTGGTCAGCAAATTGATGAAGACCTGTTCCAATTGAATCACGTTGCCCAACAGCAGGAATCGTCAGAGCAAAGCTTCATGGACAGTTCGACGTGGGAGGCGCGCAGCTCTGCCTCGACGAGGGAGGCCGCCGACCGAATTGCCTGATGAATGGCTACAGGTTTGAACAGGGTTGAGGTAGTACGAGCGAAGGTGCGGAGATGGTCGATGATGGCGCTCGCCCGGTGCACTGGTCCCCGTCTCCTGTCGTATATGGCCTACGTCAAGAGACCCGCCGTCCAGTCGTTCCAATGCGTTCCCGAGAATCAAGCCAATATTGTTCAGGGGATTGTTGAGCTCAGACGCAGAGGATTTCTGCGTTCGTCCTTAAACACCTGCCACCGTCAGGCAAGCAGTGGCACTGTCGTCTGGCCACACTACGCGCCACTCCGCTTCTCCGGGCTGGCCGGTGTCGAGGGCTTGCCCCTAAATTTCCTTTCCATAATTATCCTTGTTGGGATTCGGTGATTCCGTATTTCTTGATTTTGTACGCGACCTGCCTCGGCGTCATGCCTAATATCTTTGCGGTACGCGTCTGAATCCACCCTGTCCGTTGTAACACTTCCAATAAGCGCGTGCGTTCGATTTCCTGAAGACTGGTACCCAAGGTTGACCGTCCCGAAAATGCTGTGCCGACATCCACGGCGGCTGCACTTGTCGTGACCTGCTTCATATCGGCAAAATACCCCCGCAGCGAGGCGGGGACGGTTTCCAAGGTCACCAATTCCCGATGAGGATCCGCCATCACGACAAGACGCTCCATACAGTTCTGAAGCTCGCGGATATTTCCAGGCCAATGATACCGCCCCATCAAGACCAGCACATCGGTTCCCAATTTGATCCGACGGCGATTCTGACGATTGAACTGTTCCAAAAAGTGATTAATGAGTAAGGGAATGTCTCCTTCGCGATGACGCAGAGGAGGTAGGGCAATCGGCACGACATTGAGTCTGTAGTACAGGTCTTCTCGAAAGGACCCGGCGCTTACCATCGCCTCCAAATCCCGATGCGTCGCAGAAATCACGCGGACATCGACCGGCACCGACCGACTTCCGCCGACTCGTTCGACACATTTTTCTTGCAGCACTCGCAGCAGTTTCACTTGCGTGGCTGCGGGAATATCTCCAATCTCATCCAAGAAAAGAGTGCCGCCTTCGGCCAACTCAAACTTGCCTTTCCGTTGTTCGTGCGCCCCGGTGAACGCTCCCCGTTCGTGCCCGAATAGTTCGCTCTCCAGCAAGCTGTCCGCGACCGCTGCGCAATGAAGGGGAACGAACGGCCCGTCTGCGCGCGAACTTTCTCCATGAATCGCCCGCGCGATGAGCTCCTTTCCCGTGCCGCTTTCACCTCGCACGAGGACCGTCGCATGACTCAGCGCGACGCGATGGATGGCCTCTTCAATGTGCTTCATCGCGACACTGCCGCCGACCAATTGCGTTCGGTCGGCCGCAAGCCTCTGCGCTTCCCGCGTTACGTCCGGGGCCGTACGCCGGGCGGCGGAATCGGAAGGTCGATCCTCATCAGGCCCCGTGTCCCCACGTCTCGTACACAGAATATCCAATCGGCTCTGAATGAGGCGCCGCACTTCCTGTATCTTTTCGTGGGAAGGCGTCGATCCGTCAATCACGGACCGCAGGGCTTCTAACGATATCTGCTCATCGAGCAGGCGGGCCTGTCCACGATCGTCGATCATCTCGACAGCCTGTCTCCTTGACCATCAAAACAAAAGCGCCAGGGCACTGTGTGAGATGGATCACTCGTACACAGGCCTGGCGCCTTTGCCACTATGCCGACGACGCTGTCGGCTTGGAACGGCCATCACGGCACAACAGTCAACTCGGGTTGATGGTCAAACCGATCCCGTCGTCATTCGTTACACGTCATAGTACATGAAGAATTCATAGGGATGCGGGCGCAACCGCAGAGGATCGACCTCGCGGCTTCGCTTGTACGCAATCCACGTTTCGATCAAGTCTTCGGTAAACACGCCTCCCTTGAGCAGAAATTCATGATCTCGTTCCAAATGCTTGAGCGCCTCATCGAGGCTGCCCGGCATGGTCGGCACCTTAGCCGCTTCCTTGGGTTCGAGATCGTACAGATCCTTTTCCATCGGCTCGCCCGGATCGATCTTATTTTCAATCCCGTCGAGACCGGCCATGAGCATGGCGGGAAACGCAAGGTACGGGTTGCACGCGGGGTCTGGGAAACGCACCTCGATCCGCTTAGCTTTTGGACTCGGGGAGTACATGGGAATCCGAATACCGGCAGACCGGTTCCGGCTGGAATAGGCCAGCAGTACCGGCGCTTCGAACCCCGGCGTCAACCGCTTATAAGAATTGGTCGTCGGATTCGTCAGCGCCGCCAAAGCTGGGGCGTGCTTGAGAATACCGCCGATGTAATACAGGCACATTTGCGAAATGCCGGCATACTCTTTCCCCGCGAAGAGCGGCTTGCCGTCCTTCCAAATACTTTGATGGGTGTGCATGCCGGACCCATTGTCACCGAACAAGGGTTTCGGCATAAACGTCACGGTCTTGTGATGACGACTCGCGACGTTTTTGACGATGTACTTGTACATCATCATCTTGTCGGCCATCTTGACGAGCGAATCGAAACGCAAATCGATTTCGGCCTGGCCCGCGGTGGCAACTTCGTGATGATGTTTTTCGATGGGAATGCCAACCCGCTGCATTTCTAGAATCATCTCGCTGCGGATATCTTGTTGCGTATCCGTCGGAGCGACGGGAAAGTACCCCTCCTTATGCCGGATCTTGCCGCCGAGATTCATTCCCTCCTTGCCAGCGTTCCACACGCCTTCGTCAGAGTCGATGAAGTAGTAGCCGCTATGACTATTCTGGTCGTAGCGCGCCTGATCGAAAATGAAAAACTCCGCCTCAGGTCCCCAGTACGACGTGTCGCCGATTTTCGTCCCCTTGAGATATTTCTCGGCCTTCTGAGCAATGTACCGGGGATCGCGGTCATAGTTCTCCCGCGTGATTGGGTCGATGACATTGCAGACCAAGCTGAGAGTGGGAATGTTCGTAAAGGGATCCAAGCAGGCCGTGGCGGGATCGGGCACCGCCAGCATGTCGCTATTATTGATCGCCTTCCATCCGCGAATGGAAGAGCCATCCAGTCCTGACCCGTCTTTGAACACACCTTCGTTTAATTCTTCGATCGGGATCGAGAAGTGCTGCCACGTGCCGATGAGATCGATAAATTTGAGGTCCACGATCTGGACCTTGTTCTTTTTTGCATACTCCAATACTTCCCGCGGATTCATACCCCCCCTCCTTTCACGAGCCTACGCGTCCTCTTACAACAATCCATGCTGTCCTCCTCCGGTTGATCCACTAAAACTTGCGATCGATTTCCTCGATAATCCGGCTGCGAATGGCTTCCAGACGTCCGGGGTCGTCGAGTTTCCTTCCCATCTGATCCGTCACATAAAACACATCGGCGACTTGGTCTAATCGCGTCGAAATGCGTGAGGCATGCACGGAGAGCCCCAATTGAAACATCGCATGGGTAATGACATACAGCAGGCCTTGTCGATCGTCGGCGAACACATCGATGATCGTCGATGCATCGGACGTTTCATTGTCGATACGGACTTCCGTCGGTTGGCGATTGGCCGGGAGCTGTCGCATCGATCCGAGTCGTCCGCTGCGGGCGACGAGCGTGTCCACCGACTCCGTCCCTTTCAACACGCGGGTGATTGTCTCCGCGATAGAGAGCGGTCGATCGGGGGGAGGAACGCCATGATAATCGGGATCGGCGACATGAAAGCTGTCGACCACGATGCCGTCCGGGCGTGTCATGATCTGCGCGTCGAGGATTTGGAGGCCCTTCGCGGCCATGACGCCCGCGATTTTTGAAAAGAGACCGGGCGTCACATCGTTAAACGTCACCACGGTATACTCGACGGCTCCCACCGCCTCGTTGAAATGAGACTCAACCCGCACATCGCCGGGGTTAATCGTCCTCACGGCGGCCAGGTGCACAGCTATCCGGCTCGGCGGCGTGCCGAGTAAATAGCGGAGCGGAAATTGTTTGAGTTGGGATTCGATCCAATCCGGCTCGACGCCGAGCGCCGCCAACATCCGATCCTGCACAAGATCTTTGGCGACTTGTTCGAACTGTTGCGGACCGGTGGCCTGCTCTCGGTCTCCGGAAACTTGCGGTAAGGTCCGCAGATAGAGTTCGATCAGGAGCGATTCTTTCCACTTGGTCAAGACGCCGGGACCTACGGCCGCAATGTCTGCGGCTGTCAGGGCAAGGAGCTTGCGGAGCACTTCGGGCGTGCCGATTTCCCGCGCAAACGGGAGCATGACTTTATCGTCGTAAGGATCTCGCCGAAACGCCGTATGGGCCATCAACAGATGGCGATGGACGAGAAAGCTGAGCGTCCTGGTCTCCTGTTCATCAAAACCAAGCCGCGCGGCCGTTTCTTCCGCAATGGATCGGCCGACCTCGCTGTGGTCTTCCTCTCGTCCCTTGCCAAGATCGTGAAGCAAGACCGCCAAGTGCAATAGATCTTTTCTACGGATTTCACGATAGACGTCTCCCAGAATGCCGGGTTCCTGGCTCAATGCCTCACATTTGGCCACGGCCAACAAACTGTGCTCATCCACCGTATATTTGTGATACTGATTGAACTGCATCAATCCGCGGACGGTCGCAAAAACGGGAATAATTTTTTCGAGCACATGGGCCCGGTGCATCGCCTCCAAGGTGGCGGCAATCAATCCCGGTCCGCACAGGAGACGAAGAAACGTACGGCTCACGTCCGCATGACGAAACGCGTCGTCCGGCACCGCATCGATGTGGAGATGAATGTCGTCGAGCAACGTCGTGTCGATCTTGACGCGCCGAGCGCTCGCCAATTCGAAGAGCCGTAACAGCAAGTCGGGACTGCTCAAGACCCGCGTGCGCAGCTCGGCGGGCACCGTCAGTTCCTGGCCGTTGATCAGAAAATGGCCGTCGACTTTCGGCGCGGGCCACAGCTTAGAGAGCCGCTCCCAGACCGACACACCCCGGCATCGGTCGATAAATCGGATGGACAGTTCATGCAGGCCCATCGTATGGCGATAGTACTGTTGCATGAATTGCTCGACCGCCAAGAGGTGCGGACGGTCCTCGAACCCGAGATGATTCGCCAACCAGACCTGCTCATCGAAGGAGAGAATTTCCTGGGCCATGCCTGCATGAACGTGCAGGAGCGCCCGGACACGCCAAAGAAACTCCCGCGCCTCGGTCAATGCGGCATAATCCTGTCTGGCGAGCATACCGCCGTCCCGTAATTCCTGAATGGTCGGGGCTTGGTACTTGACCATTCCGATCCACTGCAGGACATGCAGATCCCGCAACCCACCCTTGCTCTTTTTAACGTTCGGCTCCAGGAGATAGACAGTCTCCCCGAATTTCTCGTATTCGCGGCGACGTTCGTCCATTTTCCTTTCGATGAAACCGCTCACGCCTCGGCGGACGACCCGATTCAGATAGCGTCGCTGGAATTGCTGAAACAGCTCGGCGCTGCCTGCTAAATAGCGCGCCTCCATCATCGATGTCTTGATGGCCAGATCCGTCGGCGCCAATTCGAGACAATCGCGAATCGTTCGGACGCTATGCCCGACTTGAAATCCTAAATCCCAGAGATGGTGCAATACGGCTCGCGACAGGACTGCCGCGGCTTCACCGGCTCCGGCATCGAAGAGAAACATAAGATCGATGTCGGAATAGGGGGCGAGTTCTCGACGGCCATAGCCGCCCAAGGCCACCAGGCAGCAATGCTGCGACCCGGCAAAGGCCACCGGCTCATCCGCTTTGCGGACGGCATTCCGATAGCGGCCGATGATGAGTCCATCGACCAGCTCCGAAAACGCGCTGACAATTTCGGCGCCCGAGGCCCCGTCGAGCAAGCGCTGATGGATGGCACGGCGGCGGTCCGACAGCAGCGCCCCGTCAGCTTCCACATCGAGCGCTTTGAGCACGCCGCTCCCCGTTCCGGTGGTGGACACTCCACTCACAGCGCGGTTTCCCCCGTTTCTCCCGTACGGATACGGACCACCTCACTCAAATCGCGCACGAAAATTTTTCCGTCGCCAATGCTACCGGTTTTGGCGGTTCGCGCGATGGTTTCAAGCACGCGGGCTACTTGTGGATCGGCTACCGCCACCTCGATCTTGACCTTCGGCACGAACTCGATCGTATATTCGGTTCCGCGATATGTTTCCTTGTGCCCCTTCTGGCGGCCAAATCCCTTCACTTCGGTCACAGTCATACCTTGCACGCCGATTTCGAGCAGCGCGTCTTTCACTTCGTCCAGCTTAAAGGGCTTAATGACCGCTTCGACTAATTTCATGTCTCTGCCTCCTGCTCTGCGCTGTCGATATACCGCCACCGAAGCACAGGATTTCGGATGATGAGTCGATCGATTCGAGCCTGGCGTTGGCGACGAATCACCGCATCAACCCCATAAAAACCCGGTCAAGCGGCCATCATAGCCGATCTTCCCTACCTCAAACAATGGCGTGGGTGGACGCCCGGCACTCCTCTCGTCAATGACTTCGATAGCCGTTCGTGATCGGCATCCGGCGATCTTTGCCCAATGCCCGGCGCGTGATTTTAATGCCGATCGGCGATTGCCGCCGCTTATACTCACTCCGATCCACCATCGCGATCACGGAGGTCACCGTTTTGGCGTCGAATCCTAGGCGGACAATATCTTCTTGAGCGCGGTCTTCTTCGACATAGGCCCTCAGGATGGGATCCAGGACGTCATACGGTGGCAGGGTATCCTGATCGACTTGGTGCGGCTTGAGTTCCGCGGATGGCGGTCGCGTCAGCGTCCGCTCGGGGATCACCGGCGCGCGACCGGCCGCATTCCGGAGATACGCCAATTCATAGACCATCGTTTTCGGCACATCCTTGATGACCGCGAATCCGCCCGCCATGTCACCATAAAGCGTCGCATACCCGACACTCATTTCACTCTTGTTTCCCGTCGTCAGCACCAGATGCCCGAATTTGTTGGAAAGGGCCATGAGTAAGTTGCCGCGAATGCGCGCTTGAAGATTTTCTTCCGTCGTGTCGCCCGCACGGCCCTTGAAACTCTTTGCTAGGGCGGCAAGATACGATGTGAGCGTGCGCGCAATCGGTATCGTTTGCACCGTAATCTTCAGACGCAATGCCAGATCAGACACATCTTCACGACTCTCGGGCGACGTATAGGGAGACGGCATGAAGAGACCAAGCACGTGGTCCGCCCCTAACGCGTCGACGGCAATGACGGCCGTCAGCGCGGAATCAATCCCTCCACTGAGCCCGATCACGACGCTCTCGAATCCATTCTTCCGAACATAATCCCGCACACCGAGCACCAGCGCCTGATAGATTTGATCCAGTGGTTCGAGCGGAACAGCCTCGGTCGGCGCTCGACGAGCGCGCTTGCGCGCAGGGGAGAACGGAGCTATGACGAGTCGGTCAATGGGTGGAAGGGATCGGCGGGACGGCTTACGCGGCCGTGTCGTAACCGGCTTACCCTTGGCGCCGACCTCCAGATCGGCGATCAACAGATCTTCCTGAAACCCTTTTGCTCGAGCGATGACAGATCCGCTTCGATCGACAATGACGCTGTTGCCGTCGAAAACCAACTCATCCTGTCCGCCCACCATGTTGGTATAGGTCACCAGGACGTTGTTATCCTTTGCACGCGCACACAGCATGCGTTCGCGAATCCGCTGTTTCCCCTCGTGGAACGGCGACGCATTGATATTCACGATGACATCGGCGCCCGCGGCGGCCTGGATTTGTGTGGGACCGTCCCGGAGCCAGATATCCTCGCAAATGTTGACGCCGAAACATGTCCCCTTCAACACGACGAGCTGGATTCGGCGGCCTGACTGAAAATACCGGCTTTCATCGAAGACGCCATAGTTGGGTAAATACAGTTTATGATAGGTCGCGACAAGGCTCCGATCAACAATGATGGCCGCCCCGTTGAACAGGGGCCGACGCCCGGCGGACACGACCCCACGAGGATCGAGCGGAGGTCTGACAGCCACGTCTTCCGCCACACAACCAACCACCGCGGCAATCCCTCGGCATTCGCGAACCACTTCCTGCAACGCTCGACGATGATCGTCAATGAAGCGCGGCTTCAGCAACAGATCTTCAGGGGGATAGCCGGTCGTGGCCAATTCCGGGAATGCGACCAGATCCGCCTGCGCTTTGCGAGCCTCCCGCACCCAATGACGGATGCGCGCCACATTGCCTTGCATATCGCCAACCGTCGGATTCATTTGTACCATTGCGATACGAAAAAGCCTCATATCTCCCGGCTCGAACAAACACTGGCGCTTCTCACCAGACATTCTTACTCAAAAAAAAACGCCCTCTGCCGTATGGATAGGCTGGAGGACGTCGTTGTCCTGCACAATTTGGAACTCGAAATTCGGGTCAATTCCGACTTCGGCAAAACCACATTGTCTTGCCGAGCGTCAATTGGTTGTAGCATTTAGGGGGTATCGTGTCAACCATCACCTGACTCCGCTGTTGATTCCTCTCGCTAGGTTCGCCCTTATTGCATCAACATGATTTTCAGGCCGTCAGGTCGCCCGTTCATTGATTTCCCCCGCCAGTAAAATCGCTTCCGCGATCTCCCGCATCGACTTTCTCAGATCCATACTCTGTCGTTGAAGAAAGCGAAAGGCCTCTGCTTCCGTCAATTTTTTCGTTTTCATTAAATACCCCTTGGCTTGCTCCACCAACTTCCGCACCGCCAAGGCTTCTTGCATCTCAAACGATTTTTCGATCAAGGTCGTATGCTCAATGGCGATGGCGGCCTGATTGGCAATCGCCTGCATGAGCTTGACCTCGTCCGTCGTAAACATGTGCGGCGTGGAAGTATAGCTATTGATGACGCCGACCGCTTTTTCGCGAATCATCATCGGTATCGACAAGAGCGAACAGAGCCCCTCTTTCTTAGCCATATCCGGATACATATAGTTTCGATCATGAATGACATTCGGCACGATGATGGGCCGGCGCTCTTGAACCGCCCGCCCACTGATGCTCTGCCCTATCTTGAGGTTTGGCTTGAGCCGATATTGCTCACTGAGACTTTGAGTCGCGACAATCCGCAATTCACCGGTAGGGTGGTCGAGCAACATGATCGAGCAGATTTTGGACTGCATCATCTGCGCGGTCATCGTGACGATCAGCTGCATGACGTCTTCAATGACCCGATTCGAGACCACCGTTTCGGAGACCAGCGACAGGGTGTCCAACTGGCGGGCCTTCCGGGTCATCTCGTCATACAGTCTGGCGTTTTCGATGGCCCCTCCCACCTGATTCGCGATCGTCGTCAAGAGGGCCAGCTCGTCGGCGCGATATCGCCGCACGCGCTTATGTTGGACGTTGATGACACCGATGACTTCTTTTTTCGCGATGATCGGTACGGATAAGAAAGCCTGATAGCGGTCTTCCGGCAAGTTGTGAAAAAACTTAAAACGCGGATCGTCGCTCGCATTTCCCGAGATCACTACCCTCGTCCGCTCCCGCGCCACCCACCCGGTGATGCCTTCTCCAAGGCCGATCGTGATACGTCCAATCAGTTTGGGATGAGGGTTTTTCGATGCACGAAGAATTAGTTCTTCCCGACTGTCGGATAGCAGATACAGCAAACAGGCATCCGCCTTGGTCACATCCGTGACGACCTCGACGATATGAGATAGGACGGTTTCCAGATCGAGCGTGCTGCTGATGGAATCGCTGATTTTATGGAGCACTTCGACCTCGCGAATTTTTTCGCGAAGCGCACGATGGGCGGCACTCTGTGACGTCCCGGAGCCCTTCATCGATTCACATCCCAAACCTGTCGATCATGTGACAAGTCAATGATGGTGCTCATTCGCTCACCCGCATCTCACGGTGACGGTGGTGGGCCGTCGAGAACCACTGTTTACAATCAGATCGTTCCAACGGCTTGATACAGACCTGTCCAACACGCTCTGGAAAAACACAGAAGACGCGCCCTTTCGCCACTTTCTTATCGTGTTGCATCGCGTTCCACAGATTTGAAAACGTCGTGTGCGGTAGGCGAACGGGCAATCCTGTCCTCTGGATCAGGGTCCGCTGGCGACGGACCACATCCGGCGAGCACCAGCCTAAATGACGCGAGAGATCGGCTTCGTGGGCCATGCCGATCGCCACGGCCTCACCATGGATCAGGGTGCGGTAGTGACCCAATGATTCGAGCGCATGGCCGATGGTGTGGCCATAATTTAAAATGCGGCGCCGATCGGATTCCCGTTCATCCTCCATCACTACGGCGGCTTTGATTCGACATGATTGGGCTACGATATGGCTGACGGCGTCCTCTTTCATTTCCAGCAACGCATCCATGTGTTGCTCCAAATAGGTGAAAAACGGCTCATCGGCGATCATGCCGTATTTAATCACTTCGGCCATGCCGCCAAGCCACTCGCGCGGTGGCAAGGTCTTGAGTGTCTCAATATCCATTAATACCAGACGCGGCTGATAGAAGGCTCCAACTAAGTTTTTGCCCATTGGATGATTGACCCCAGTTTTGCCGCCGACGCTGGAATCCACTTGCGCGACAAGGGTGGTCGGCACTTGAACGAAGGGAATACCTCGAAGATAGATGGCCGCCGAAAAGCCTGTGAGATCCCCGATCACGCCGCCGCCCAACCCGATCAAGACGGAGCTGCGCTCGAACCGGCGTTCGACTAAATCATCCAGCACACGACCGACCCATCGCAAGCGTTTGGTCCGTTCGCCGGCGGGAATGGTGGTCAGGTGTGCTATCAAGCCGGCGGATTTTAGAGAGCGCATGACCCGGGCGCCAAATAAACGACCGACGTTTTTATCGGTGACGACGCCCACCTTACCGCTGTACCCCAAGGCCAACAGCCGCCGCCCGAGGTCATCCAGTAAGTTTCTTCCGACGACGATCTCATAACTTCGATCGCCGAGAGCAACCTTGATAGATGTGTCTACGGTAGGCATAAGGATTGGCTACTCTGAAATGTACGATTATGCACGAGGTGAAGTCAGACCATGACCGACTGTGGCTGAGCAGCTTTTAGAATGCGCGGGATAGTAACACAGGGGTCGGAAAACTAAAAGGCTGTGTCAGGAGCGGTGGTCTCTGGACGCGTAGGCTCTTTTAAATCATCGGGGCCGGCCAGAATTCAGCAGCCGTTGCTGCATCCCGGCCAGCCCCACGATCGTTCCTTTGATCGACCGCTCTACGTAGTCTTGACGATCGACGGCGTAAGGAAAATCAACAGTTCTTGTTTGGACACAGCTTCCGTCTTATTTTTAAACAACCATCCTAGTACCGGGATGCGCGAAAGATAAGGTAAACCGGCGACCGTATTGGTCTGTGCATCAACGAAGATGCCGCCGATCACCATGGTCTCGCCGTCTCGAACCAAGACTTGCGTAGTCGCCTCGCGTTTATCGATGCTGGGACCGGCCGGATTGCTCCGAGCGCCGACGGCATTCCGGGTCGCTCTGACTTTCAGCAACACCTGCTTGCCGATCTCTTTGGGATCCCGCGAGGTAATCTGCGGAGTCACCTGCAATTCAAGATTCGCATCGACGAAGGTCGTCTGCGTACCCTGCAAAGAAGTCGTTTGGAACGGGATCGATTCACCCTGCGAGATTTTTGCTTCCCGTTTGTCCAACGTTGTAACCTTCGGCGCGGCAATCACCTTTGTCAGACCCAGCAGTTCGCCGGCCGACAAGCGCAGATCCAGAGTGAATCCATCACGTGTTCCAATTTTACCGACCGTAAAGCCGGCAGCCGGCACGGAGGATAACCCGGAGACGGCCGCCGGTAGATTGACCAGAAAAGATCTTGTGATTGTCCCCTTCGAATCGAGTTGCTGTTCAGAGAACGGGCCGGTGGCATTTCCAAAAAAGCTGCTTCCCAACCCCCCGTTCGACGAAGCCGTATTGGCAATACCCCATTGCACACCCAATGATCGTGAATAGGAGGTGTCCGCCTGAACGATGCGCGCCTCGATCTGAACTTGCGGCACTTCCAAATCCAGGCTGCGAACGAGCTCGGCGAACGAGCCTACTCTAGACTCCGTATCCTGGAGCACGAGCGCATTGCTTGCCTGATTGACCGTGAGCTGTCCGCGCGGGCTGAGATACTGACGCAGCGTCGTTTGCAACTCCTGGGCAGCCACATTTTGGATGTAGATGACCCGGGTGATCAGATCCTCTGCCTTCGTCTTCGATTCCTTCGCCCTCGCCTCTTCATCTTGTTGCTTGGCAATATTGGCAAGGCTATCGATCCAGACGATATTGCCCTCGCGAATCATTCCAAGATTGTTCATTTTCAAGAGCATGTCCAACGCTTGGTCCCATGGCACGCCGACCAACTTCATTGTGACTTTGGATTTGACGCCTTCTCCCACGACGATATTAAATCCGCTCACCTCGGCGATCAGCCGCAAGACGTTGCTGATATCCGCCATCTGGAAATCCAGGGAGATCCGTCTCCCCGCATATCGGCGCTGGCCGATCTCTTCCGAGTCGAGCTCCTTTGTTTCGCGGTGTTCGGGCGCCATCTGAGCCAATGAAGGACGCGCCTGGATCATCGCCAGCCGTTCAGGGAAAGGCACCGAGCCGGACGACGCCGTACGGACCACCGCCGGGGACGAGACCTTCATGGCTTCATTGTTATCCTGTCGAGTGGTTTGAGAAGAGACACTCGATCCTGGCTTGCCCGAGTCGGGTTGCATCGCCAACTGAATGGCTAATTGGTTACCTGCAGGCTTGATGGAGTAAATGGCTTGGTTCGCCAAATCGAATACCAAGCGCACCTTTTTAGCATGTTGACCGATACGGACCTGCCGGATCGACGGGTGATTGACGTTCAGAAGCTTCGTTCGTAGAGCCGACGTCACATTGGCCACATCGATCACCAGACGGTCGCCCGTTGTGCGCTTGGCCTCATACGTCAATTCGCCATCAGCGACGATCATGATCGTCGCCTCCGTCGCGGTTTTTTGCACGTCAATTTTGGTCAACGTCTTGGCGGCTATGCCGGGAGCGATCGGAGCCGTCGCCGCGTTTCCTAGAGGGTCCGCTTCGGGTTTCGCCAGATCGGCATCGGCCTGAGTCAACGTCTGTTCGGTTGACGGCGTTTTCGGAAAATCAATAAAGAGTCGATTGCCTTCCGTTTGGATCTCCGGTCGTGCCGCCGCCGTGAGTGCAAATGTCAATTGCGTGCCGGCGGTGGGAACCGTCACATCCTCGGCGACCATATCGACGATCGGACCCTTGTTGATCGCCATGTGTTCGATTTGAGGGCCGCGCGAGAATCCGGGCAAGTCCACCGTCACGCTGGCAGGGCTGGTACTGGTGGCCAGGGCATAGGTCATCGGCCGACCACCGTCGACTTCTATACGAAGGCGATCAGGAAGTTCGATGACGTCGACCCGATCGAGGGTCGCCATCTCCAATTTCCCGCCTGCGACAGGAGAAGGGCGGTGCATACAGGACACGAACCCTTGAAAGACCATCAGCGTACATAAGGTCGATGCTACGATCCGTTTGACATTCATTCTGAGCCCTCTTTTGCGTGCAGGAGCTTGACGTACTCCCGTACCTGTTTGTTGCCGTACACATCAGTGAATCGCTCTTGAACGACGATCGCGTTCTCGGTGATGGAACTGACCGCACCACCGTTCGGCCCGACACGTGTCCCTTGCCGTACCGTGTATCCCTTTCCGTCCGGAGCCTGTACCATGGCGCTATACCCGAAGCCTCCCCAGACAATGCCGATCACATTCAGTTCGGTGAGAGACAGTTGTTGGAGCGGAGGAAGACTTTGATTCGGCTCGCCGGTCTTCGAATCTTTCAGCACAACCGAAAATGGGTCCCGTCTTCCCGATGGGTTATAGGAATACTCCCCAGGCATCGAGGCCACCGATCCGCCTAGGACGTTCTCAGGCGGCGCTTGGCCTGGAAGCGGCGGCGGAGGTGCGCTGACGGGCGCCGGCGCAGTCGGCGTGGTGATTGACGCGACGTCCGCCGCAGCGGCGGGCGCCACGGCGAGCCACGCCATGATCAGTCCCGCATAGACGCTCCATATCCGTATAGATGGATCAGCCATCGACATCCCTCTCTGATTCGTCTCGTTACGGTGCAACATTCGGCACGGGCTTTATCTCATTGACCGCCGGCTTGACATCGGGCGGGGCCACAAAGGCCGTCAACTCAAACAGTGTCTGGATCACGACATGGTCGTGTTCGACTTTCGAGGAGCCCATGCGCAGATCCGACACATTGATGATTCGCGGAAGTTTGTTGATGCGGTCGAAAAATACCGCCGCGGTGTGATAGCCCCCGGACACTTCTACGCTGACCGGCATTCGGACGAACAGCTTGGATGGGTCTTCCGCATGAGTACCCGGTTTCCAGAGTTTGATGTCCAGTCCAAGGCGAACCCCAAGATCCGAGAGTTGCTTTAATAGGGTGACGGCTTCTTCTTCGGGGGGCAGGCGCTCTTTCTTCTTTTCGAGTTCCTTTTCCAGCTCTTTATTCGCCGCCACCAGTTCATCCAGATGTTGCACCTTGATGGCGGTCGCCTGAATGTCGGCATCCAGCTTTCCAATATTGTCTTGGAGCGCCGTCATCACTTCATATTTCGGCGTGATCACGTAGTAATAAAAGAGCCCGCTGATAGCGGCCGCCAGCACGGCGATGACCGTCAGCTTTTTGGGCGTCGAGATTTTGCGTAGGCCGTCCAGGTCGAGCTTGGGCAATTCCACATTACACCTTCAACGTCATATTCAGTTTGAATTGATAGAGACTCAACTTGGCTTCGGTCCCCGAGCGAGTTTCCAGGAGCCGAATATTTGAAAAATAATCGGTCCGTCGAAGATTGTTGACGAACTCCACCACGTCGTCGTTCGTCAGCGCCTTGCCTTCCAGTTCGATATTGGTGCCCTTCACGGTCAATCGGACGAGGCCGATGTTGAGGGGCTCCAAGCTGTTGCTCACATAGTCCAGGACGTGCACGGGACCCGCGCGTGATTTTTCCAATTCGTCGATGATGCGGTTTTTACTTTCGAGAAGCTTTTTCGTCTGCTCGAAGTCTTGCACTTGCTTGACTTTGTCTTTCAACAAGGCCAGTTCCTTCTCTTTGCCTTGCTTCTCATTCTGCTTGTTGGCGATGTCGGTTTCTAACGTATCGCCGTAAAAGACCCAGGCCCCGACAGTCAGCAGTAGAAAAGCCAGCGCCCCGGCCAATTCCAACCGCACGTCCCACTGTTTCTTTACCGCTTTTGCTCGAGGAACGGAGAGTAGATTGATGCGTATCATCGGTCACCAATTGTTCGCATTGCGAGGCCCACTCCGACAGCCGCTAACGGGGCGAGCTCTGCGAGGGACTCCTCATCGAGGCTCGCGCCCGACACGTCGATATTCTGAAAGGGGTTAGCCAACTCGACCGGAATCCCCATACGTTCACTCAACTGGGCAGCCAAACCGCTGACCTTGGCGGAGCCGCCGGACAGGACGATTTTTTTCAGGTCCCCGCCCGTGCCTGTCGTCCTGAAATAATCGATGGATTTCGCGATTTCCGATGCCACTTCGGCATTCACTCCATCGAGAACGGTACCCACGGCTGCTGCATTCGCATCGGTTGGACGATGAGTTTTCTTGATCGTTTCGGCCTCTTCGAACGACACCCCCAACTCTCGCTGTATCGCCTCCGAATACCCGCTTCCACCGACGGCGATGTCCCGCGTAAACAGGGATGTGGCCTCTCTTAGGATATTGATATTCATCACGCTGGCCCCGATATTCACTAGACCCACGACCTCGCCGTTGGGCGATTCATAGTTTGCTCCATACATGTTTTCCACGGCAAAGGCATCGACGTCGAGCACGACGGGAATCAATCCCGCGCCTCGCACCAATTCGGTGAGTTCATTGACCTTGTCTTTCTTGGCGGCGACCAACAGCAGCGAAACATGCGGCTGACCGTCATCGGCAGGTTCTGCGTTATCCAAGATGTGAAAGTCGAGATTGACTTCGTTCAGATCGAACGGAATATATTGTTCCGCGGCGACTTTTACTTCCGTTTCCAATTCCTCGTCGGACATAGGCGGCAGGCTGATCTTCTTGACGATCACCGAGTGCCCAGACACTGAGATGGCGGCATGCTTCAACTTAATATTGAGTTCGCTCAGCAACTCTTTGATGACCGTGACGACGCGTCCGGCATCCATCACCGTCCCGTCCACAATCACTTCCGGCTCCAACGGTTTCATTCCGAATTTCTGTAAGAAGTATTTGCCGTTGACCTCTTTCATCTGAACGAGCTTGATAGCGCTCGAACCGATATCGAGACCGATCAACTGCTTGTTTCTTCCGAACAGGGAACCGAAATTTAAGCCCTTCATAGCCAATCCTTGCTTAGTCGGTGGAAGTCTTCGTCTGAATGATCTGCGTAATTTCCTTGATGTTCTGGCCGGTATAAATTCGCCAATTTCGCCAATCTCTCGGCGGCCCTGAAATCAGTCCCTCTCGCTCCCACCGAAAGAGTGTCGCGCGAGATACATTAAAAAGCTTACAGACTTCATACGTTTTGTACCGCTTTCTGGTATCTTCGAGAGTCTTCATTGTCAGTTATGTAAGATGTTGATATTTATGTATATTCCAACTACTGACTAAGTATAGTCAATATATCTGTGCTGTCAAGGTATGGAAGAAACGATGTCAGAAATTATGACGTGCAAGATCGGCAATTATGACAATCAACGTAGAGGATGGTCAGGAGCGGTGGAGATCGCGATGACGGACCGTCGCCACGTGCCCGAAGTCGGCCAAACGTTCTCTCAACAAGAGCGCAATGGCCACCGACCGATGCCGGCCCCCGGTGCATCCGATGGCGATGGTCAGGTAGCTCCTTCGTTCGCGTTCGAATTGGGGAATAAGAAAACGAAATAGCGCATCCAATTGTGCCAGCAGCGGCTTCGTATTGGCGTCATCCAATACATAGGACTGGATGCGGGGGTCTTCCCCAGTCAGCGGTTTGAGGTCTGCGACAAAATTCGGATTGCGTAAAAATCGGACATCGAACAGCATATCGATGTCATACGGCACGCCGAACTTAAATCCGAATGTCAGCAGAGAAATGGTGAGACGATGCCCTTGAACCTGTTCGACATAATGCCGAGCCAATAGTTCTTTCAGTTCGTGGACGGTCAGATCCGACGTATCAAGAATTTGATCGGCGCGTTGGCGTAACTCTTTTAACCGCTCCCGCTCAAGCAGGACGCCTTCCAAGACAGGCGACTGCGGCAGCAGCGGATGCGGACGTCTGGACTCCGAGAACCGGCGGACGAGGATTTCATCTCTCGCTTCAAAAAAGAGCAGTTCGACGGAATACCCTGCAGATTTTAAGGTATCCACATTGCGGGCGAAATCCGAAAAAAAACTGCGTTCGCGAATATCGATCCCCAACGCGACGTTCTGCACATCGCGTCCTCGTTGAAGACAGAGTTCGACAAATTTCGGCAGAAGCGCAGGAGGGAGATTATCGACGCAAAAGAACCCCAAATCCTCAAAACATTTTATCGCGTGAGTCTTACCGGAGCCCGAGAGGCCGCTGATGATAACGAGTCGCAGCGGGAGCATGATGGCAGACCTATGTACGAAGTTAAGACGGACGTGGATCGATCAACTGTACGGCGCCGCTTTCCAATCGCCTCATCACCTGCACCCGATCGGTCGTCGCATCTTTGAACACGACCACAGCATCAGGATCATTGCCCAGTCGGGTGATAGCTTGCGCGACGCTTAGGTCATGCAAAGCGACTCGAAGAGTTTCCACGTCCACAGCCGGCGGGGCAGATCGTTTTGCAGGCCGAGTCCGTTCCCGAGACGCGGCTGTGACAGGCCGTACTTTATGATCGGTGAGTTTTTCTTTTCGTTTGAGAATTTGGCGGCTGATTTTGTCGAACAGTTGATCAATCGAGGCGTACATTTCAGTCGTGGAGGTCTTTCCTTGCATGACGGCGCCGTTGACCGGCAAGACGACTTCGGCGACATGCCGATATTTTTCTACGCTCAAGATTACCTGCACGTCCCCGAATCGCACACCGTATCTTTCCAGTCGTTTGAAACGCGTCTCGACGTATCGCCGCAGCGCCGGGGTCACTTCAACGTGACGCCCCGTAATCATCAATGACATACGACAACCTCATAATGTTGGATCATGAACGTGTTTCCTGCCTGCATACATATCTTGGCGCTCATTCGATCGATCATGCGAAGAACCGCTTTCGTTGACTGGCCGACGGGATATTGACCTCCGACCGGTACTTCGCCACCGTCCGCCTGGCAATCAAAATATTTTGGCTTTTTAAGCGTGCGGCAATCTCTTGATCCTTCAATGGCCGTTGCCCATCTTCATCCGCCACCATCTTCCGAATCATTTCGCGCACGGTCACCGAAGACAGCTCATCTTCACTCTGATCGGAACGCTGAATACCGGTATTGAAAAAATATTTCAGTTCCAGAATGCCTTGAGGACAATACATGTACTTGTTGGCTGTGACGCGGCTGATGGTCGACTCATGCAATCCCACGTCCTCCGCCACCTGTTTGAGCACCAGCGGCTTAAGATACTGCACCCCTTTATCGAAGAACTGCTCTTGAAATTTAATGATGCTCCCGACCACTTTGATAATCGTTTTATTGCGTTGTTCGATACTCCGGATAATCCATTGCGCGCCGCGCATCTTGTCTTCGAGATACGCCTTCGTTGAATCCGCCGGCTGTTTGCCTCCGCCCATCATCTGTTTGTAATACGGGCTGATCCGCAGGCGAGGCATGCCGTCATCGTTCAATAGGACGACCCACTCCCCTTCGTTTTTCACGACGAACACATCCGGCACAATGACATAGTTGTCGGATTGGAAATATGGACGCCCCGGTTTAGGCTCCAGCCCTTCGATAACCTTCGTGGCCGCAAACACTTCCTCAGGCGTCGCGTTCAGTGCTTTAGCGATCCGGCTGTAATGCTTTTTTTCAAGGTCTTTCAGATGTAGCTTCACGATCGACTCGACCAACGAGCCCTTTAGCCTGATCCGCCGGCCGTCCACCATTCCGAATACTCGATCCAACGATCCCAACTGGATCAATAAACATTCCTGCAGATCGCGGGCCGCGACGCCTGCTGGATCGAACGTCTGAATGTGGCCTAACACGGACTCGACCTGCTCCCCCGGCACGGCGGCCTCCGACGCGATTTCAGCAACCGGCATTCGTAAATAACCCTCTTCGTCGATATTCCCAATGATCATCCGACCGATCGCCTTTTCCGCATCGGACAGGCCCGACAGATTCAACTGCCAGAGCAGGTGTTCTTCGAGGCTTTGTACCTTCTTGAGGGTTTGATCATAGGAGGGAAATTCGTCCTGGGAGGCGGACGGATATTCAGTGTCGCCGACACGCCGATCGCTGTCGAAATAATCTTCCCAACTGCTCGACGATAAATCTTCGGCGCTCTCAGTCCCTTGTTCGCCGCTCGGCTCTTCTATGTCTGTGCGCTCGGGCTCGGGTTTTTCCTGACCGGCCTCCTCGGCCGCTTCGTCGACATCCGGCGCGACCTCATCTAAAAGAGGATTTTCCATTAAATGTTGCGTGAGGGTTTGCTGGAGTTCCAAACGGGACAATTGCAGCAACTTGATTGCCTGCTGCAACTGAGGCGTCATGATGAGTTTTTGACTGAGTCGCAGGTCCAGACGTAGTTTCATACCCCAAATCCCTTCAGCTAGAGCCGGAACCGATCGCCAAGGTAAATGGCTCTAGCCGTAGAACTATTCACAATCTGATCGGGCGTGCCGGCCTCCAAAATGCCGCCCTCATTAATAATATAGGCACGATCCGTAATCGAAAGCGTCTCCTGAACGTTATGGTCCGTAATGAGAATTCCGATCTGTTTGTCTTTGAGTCGCGTGATGATGTGTTGAATATCGCCCACGGCGATGGGGTCGATTCCGGCAAAAGGCTCATCGAGCAATAAAAACTTGGGGTGTATGACCAATGCACGCGTGATTTCCAGACGACGGCGCTCGCCCCCCGACAAGGCATAGGCTTTGCTACGCCGAAGGCTGCTGAGGTCGAGTTCTTTCAAGAGGTCTTCCAGCCTTTCCGCACGTTCCAAGCTCGAGATGGGCAACGTTTCGAGGATGGCCAAGATATTTTGTTCGACCGATAGCCGTCGAAAGACGGATGACTCTTGCGGCAAATATCCGATTCCACGCCGTGCACGCTTGAACATGGGCAGATCGGTGATGATGTCTCTGTTCAGCAGAATGTGGCCGGCGTCCGGTTGGCACAAGCCCACCATCATATCGAAAATCGTCGTTTTGCCTGCGCCGTTCGGTCCCAGAAGTCCGACCACCTCACCGGCATCGACGTGGATGCTGACACCTTTGACCACTTCGCGTTTCTTGAAACTTTTTCTCAGCCCCTGCGCTTCGAACCGATCACGCGCCTCAGCCTGGATCGGTGGGTCGTTCGGAGCGGTCTGCACGTTCGGCTCGCAGACGGGCATTAGCGGGCGTTCCCCTCTTCTTGGTCGATTAAAACTTTCGATCCCCCTTCCACGACACTGCGATCTTCCGCTAAATACATCGTAATCTTTTGACCGGTGACGCGCGTTCCCTTTTGCCAAGCGACCGGGTCGCCCGTCAAAACGATTTTTTCCGAGGCGCCGTCATAGACCGCCTTTCGGCAGGTCGCCTGTCCATCGGCCTTAAAAATTTTGACCTTGCCGGTCGCTTCGATCGTACTGACGGCACGATTTGACATGACGGGCAGCTCGTCGGAGCGTGTCGCAGTGGGAGCGGAATTATCGACGGCAGCGGACGCCGTCGAGTCGGAGGATTTGCCGGGCGTTGAATCCGTGGACTTGAAAAATACGACCATGACATCCGAATGGACGACCAACGTGCCTTTCGTCAGGATAACCGCCCCTTCAAAAACCGCCTTGTTTTCTTGATTTCTGACCGTCATTCGTTGCGAGGTAATCGTCGTGCGGGTCTCTTCGGGGGCTGTCACTTTGGTATTTGCCGTGTCCGCCCATGTCGTCACGGCGCTCAAGAGAAGCAGTGCCCCAGAAACACTACCGCGTAATTTCCACGTGGACATCATGAAGGATCTTAAACTCCTCGGAATCCAACTTCCCGACAAGCCCGCGGCCTGTGATCTCCATGCCTTGCCCGATAATCGTGACCGGATCGGCCGTATTGACCTCTCGCCGTTCCTCCACCCAGTGTAGATGGTTCGTATAAATGGTATACCCGTTTTGAAGATGCACAGGGATCGTTCCCGTTCGACGAACCAGCGTGAAATTCTTCTGAACCGTATCGATCGTTCCTTCGTCGCCGGACAACTTGAGCTCCCATCCCTTTTGTCCATACAACGTCACCAACACATCTTCCAGCGTGGCCTGATGTTCGGCTTCGCTCATTCGAGCTCGTTGGGCCTGGACATGCCATTGCACCGCGCCCCCCTTCGATTGCATAAAGGAGAATTGATCGATTCCCGCATCCACTTGGGCAAGCATGCCGGAATTGATGGAGCGAGGGCCGGAGTCTGTCCGCGTCACGAGCAGATAGACCAAAGAAACAGCTAACATGCCGCTGAGAACCAATAAGACCCGACGTGCACGAGATCGCCACATCAACCTTCTCAATCAAATGCTTAACAATAAAAACAGACAGGCATGATCCTAGCATAGGCCTAATGGTCTGTAAACCGGATCACGGGTACGGTCATCGACGGTCACGCTATCGAAATCAAATCATCGCGCATAAAATGGCAGACTCCCTCCCGCATCTATCAATTGAAAGTTTTTATGCGGAGGCACCATGTCCGGCACGAACTGTAATCGAGCGGTGATAATGATCGGAGGGGTCGTGTTGGCGTTACAGACCGGTTGCGTTACCAATAGCACGTACGAGGAATCGCAGCAACGCGCCTACAGCCAACATCAAGAAGATCAACGTCAGATTCTGCTTCTAAATATCGAGATTCGCCGACTGAAAGATCACGTAGAAGAGCTTGAGTCGTCCCTCCAGTCCGAACGAGAGCACGCGACGCGAACCGAGCTAGAACGAAATGAAATCCGGGACGAATTGCTCAAGCTGAAGATCGCTCAAGAGCAGCAAGCGGTCCGACGATCGGATCGAGGCGGGGGCGCACGTCCCCCATCGGATCTTCAAGAGGAGAATGCGAGACTTCGCGATCGCCTCGAAGATGCCAAACGGCGGCTCAAAGAACTCTTCCAACAGGTGCAACGCCTCCTGGAACCATCCTAAGTCTGACGCCGGAACGTTGACTCCCAACCCTGCCTTCGAGCACCCTCCTAGTTACGGTTGGACAGCCGAGATGGGAGGGAGGTTAATGCCGACCTTTTCCATGCCCATAATAATCGTCAGCGCCGACGGGGCGTGCTGAACAATTTCTTTCTGGACTTCCACACGCCGAAGATCGACGAATTCCGGGGCGCTCAAGCCTAGATGCTCGCGGTACGCGCGATCGGCAATGCCACGCTGCCGTTCGGCTTTCTCGCGCGCCTCCTCTGCTTTTTGAAATTCCACCATCGTGATCTTGCGTTGCTCCTGTTTGATCGTCTCGGCGGTCTGCTCCAAGACACCTTTCGGGGGAAGAATGCTGCCAATGACCACGCGATTGAGTTTGATCGGCAACCCGGGTTTATCGAACAGGCGGGCGCGCACTTCCTGCTCCACCGCTTCCTGCAGCTTGGCCCGCGTCGCCGGACGAGTGGTCAATTCGAAGAGGTGATATTTCTGTACTTCTTCCCGGACAAACGTGCGAAAGGCTTCCTTCACATTATTGGCATACCAGTTCGGACCGAACCGGCTGATCAATTCTGGAGAACGTCCCTCGAGAACATTGGCAATGAGAAACGCGTCGAACGACACCGGGGCATTTTCAGCCGAAATGATTTCGAAATGCTCCGAGTGCTGCACGGGGCGTATATCGACGTCGATGACTTCCGTCGTGGGCGCGACCATCGCGCGGCCCGTCGTTGCAGGAACCGGCTCGACCCCACCATGCCCAAACAGGATCGGCTTGGTGACCAAGACGCCTTCATGTCCTGCGTCGATCGCGGGCATAATACAGCCGGATAATGAGAGGACACAGCCGGTCGCTCCCAGAATAACCAGGTTTCGAAGACCAGCTCTTATCATGACTTGCCTCCTTGCGACAGGAATGAGCTTCGCCAGCAACCATACACTCTTCGAAAAAGAAGGTCCACGCCCTGGACAGTGGCTCATCGCAGTCGCGTAAAGAGAAGATGGGACGAAGCAAAGGCGGTGACGGGAGAAGGAAACCAGAATGGAAGCTTACATGATACCAGCTTGCCGCTGCAGCCATCGGACATACTTGACGATCTCATCGACGTCTGCCGAGGTCGCCCCTTCGATCTTGGGCATATCTCCAAACTGCCAGTGGTGGGCCCGAACCCCGTTTAAGGCGGCGCGCTGAAACGCGGCGTCGCCATGATGATTGGGTTCATAGATTTTATGGACGAGCGGCGGGCCTTGAGTCGTCCCGCTGCCTTGCGGACCATGGCAACGAGCACAGAGTGCCGTGAATTTTCTTTCACCCGGTTGAAATTCTGCGGGCACTTTGGGCGTTGCCGGTATCGGCCCAGCGCCTAACGCGGGCAACGCGATCATCGTCAGACAAAACAAGAGCACCGCGACCCATCGACAGAGACCTGCCTGGTTCGCGCAGCGGGTATAATTCATCTCACCTCTTTTCGGATCGTGTCTCATCCGGACGATTCTGGGGTTGTCCGAATTGCTCATGCAGAGTGCGCTTCATCTGCTTGGCGGTGACATAGCGATACAGCCGCGCCATGATCGGCACGAGTACGATCAATGCGATCGTCAGATACATAAAAAATTCTTCGGTTGAGACTTTCACGATGTGTGTCCCTCAGCGTACTCCGTTGGATCTGAAATGCCTGCCGCTCGAAACCCTTCCCGTCTAATCAGGCAACTGTCACACCGACCACACGCCAAGCCCGAGACGAGCGGATCGTAGCAGCTATGGGTCAAGTGGAACGGCACATCCAATGAAGCCCCTAATTGAATGATGTCCGCTTTGGATAGGGATAACAGCGGCGCCCGAATGGCGATGCCCTTGCCTTCCACACCTGCGCGAGTACCCAATCTGGCGACCTCTTCGAAGGCGGTTAAAAATTCCGGCCGGCAGTCGGGATATCCCGAGTAGTCTACTACATTGGCCCCGAGGTACACCAATGACGCATCGATCGTCTCCGCATAGCCAAGCGCCAACGCCAAGAAGATGGTGTTTCTCGCGGGCACATAGGTTGAAGGAATGCTGCTCTCCCTCGCGGATTCAGTGCGGTCTTTTGGCACCGGCTGATCGGACGTCAACGCCGATCCGCCGATCGCGCGTAAGTCCATTTCAAGCACGATATGCTTCGACACACCCATGGCTCGAGCGACGTGCCGAGCTCGCTCCACTTCAATTCCATGCCGCTGCCCATAAGCAACCGTCAGGAAATAGAGTTCATGCCCTTCCCGCTTTGCGAGCGCTGCAGTCACCGTTGAGTCTAATCCACCGCTTGCCAGCACGACCGCTTTCACGTCAACTCCCCTTCGGCGCCGTTCCATAAGCTGAAATTGAAGTGTCCGACGGGGAGGAATATGCGACGGCGAACGCGCCGGACGAGGTTTTGCTAAGCCTGACTCTGTGAGTAATGGGAAGGATGAGATTACGTGTAGGAAATCATGGCATGAACGTCACATCCATTCAGGAGGGCTCGTCCCTTCAGGGAGGTGAGTTCGATTAAGAAGGCCAAGCCGACGATGTGTCCACCGAGTTGCCGAACCAAATTGACGGTGGCGGCCGCCGTCCCGCCGGTGGCCAGCAGGTCATCGACGATCAATACCTGTTCTCCCATAGCGACCGCATCGCGGTGAATGGCCAGGGAGTTGGACCCGTATTCTAAATTGTATTTCACTTCGAAAATATCGGCGGGCAGCTTTCCAGGTTTACGCACGGGAACAAACCCGGCTCCAAGACGATACGCCAAGGCGCTTCCAAAAATAAATCCCCGCGATTCAATCGCAATAATCTTCGAGATCTGTTTCTCGCGATACCGTTCCGTCAATTCATCGATAATGGTGCGAAACGCCTGCGGGTCTTTAAGTAGTGTTGTGATGTCGTAAAACAAAATACCGGGTTTGGGAAAATTCGGCACCTCGCGAATGAGGGCCTTATAATCCATCACGGGGCTCTTCATCATAGAAGATCCTCTTGCGTCATTGTCTTTCGTTCGATCGTGGCGCGGAGTTTGACTAGGGCGGCCGTTTCGATTTGGCGCACGCGCTCGCGCGTCAGGCCCAACGTTTGGCCGATCTCTTCCAGGGTATGCGCCTCTCCGCCATCCAGTCCAAATCGGAGAATTACGACCGTCTTCTCCTTTTCGGGCAATTCTTGAATCCAGCTCATGAGGCTTTCGCGCCGACGCACGCCTTCGGCCGTCGTGGCCGGCGAAACGCTGACGGGATCTTCGATAATGTCACGCAGAAAGGTTCCTGTCCGTTCATTGATCGGACTATCCAGCGAATAGGTCGTCCGGATCAGTTGCTTCAGATCGGTCACTTCCCGCTCGGACAATTTCAACCGTTCCGCAATCTCATGCACTTTTGGTTCACGGCCGAACTCCTGCACGAGTTCTTCCAACCCGGAGAGATATCGATTCAAGCGTTCGACGACATGCACAGGCAGCCGGATGATCTTCGATTGATTAATGATCGCACGCTCGATGAATTGACGAATCCACCAGGATGCATAGGTGCTGAACCGGAAGCCGCGCGCATAATTAAACTTCTCGACCGCCTTGATGAGCCCAATGTTGCCTTCTTCGACAATATCGGAAAACGGCAATCCACGGTTCATGTAGCGTTTGCCGATGCTGACCACCAATCTCAAATTCGACTCGATCATCTGCTCGCGGGCTGAGAAGTCGCCTTCGATAATCCGCTTGCCGAGGTCCTGCTCCTGATCGAAATTGAGAAGCGTGGACTTCCGAATGTCCTTCAGATAGCTCTTGACGGCATCTAGACCTTCGTAATCGCTCTCTTTCGCCGCTCTCGCCACACCCCGCCCTCGACGAGAAGACTCCGCGAGCAATTCCTTTTCTTCCTCGCCTTCGTCTTCTTCTTCCGTGCCGACCGATTCGGTCACATCATCGTCATCATGACCCATGTAGACTCCTGGGCTTGGGCGATTAATACCAGATATGAAAACCAGTCGACTGACCAGTCGGGGTTTCCCACTGGACTTGCACGTCTTCAACTTGGGCTCTCGGAGGGCCCATCCTCAGGCACATCAACAAGTCATCGATCGCACCACGCTCGCCTTCTGCTTCGACTTCCACTCGTCCGTCTCGGAGGTTTCTCACCCCTCCTCGCACACCACACCGCTGTGCGGCTCCCTCCGTAAAAGCTCGATAGCCCACTCCTTGGACTCGACCGCTAACGACGATGCGGGCTCGCACAGACATGCTGACGCGTGAACCTTCCTGGATATCGGCCGGCGCAATATTGTGCATTTAATTGAGAGAGAAAGATAGTTGGATGGAGCTGTCTGGTGAACAAGATGAGTGAGAAGGCCGTAGGGAATATTCCTCCGTCATCCTGAAGCCCTTAGCCGAGCCTCCACGAACGGCATGAAGACCCGAGTGTAGAAATCAATGGTCATCATTGCATCGGCGGCTTTTCAAGGAGATTTGGTCGGGGCGAGAGGATTTGAACCTCCGACTCCCGCGTCCCGAACGCGGTGCGCTACCAGGCTGCGCTACGCCCCGATCCCTTAGACTTGTTTTCTTCAGGTCAGCGGCTGGTACCGCAGGCCGTGCGCTTCCGCAACCCCTCGGCAGGCGACCTGCCCTTTGATCACATTGACGCCCAATCGCAGACTATGATCGGAGCGAATCGCCGAGTCGATACCCGCAGAAGCAAGCTGGACTATAAAGGGTAGCGTCGCGTTGGTCAAGGCCAAAGTCGATGTCCGAGGCACAATGCCGGGCATGTTGGGGACGCCATAGTGAAGCACGCCGTCGATGGAATAGACAGGATCCGAATGGGTGGTCGGTTTCGTCGTTTCAATACATCCTCCCTGGTCAACGGACACGTCGACGATGACCGATCCGGACCGCATACGCGACACGACGGCTCGAGAAACTACCCGAGGGGCTCGCGCGCCCGGCATCATGACGGCGCCGACGACTACATCCGCTTGCGCGACGTCCTCATCAATCCAAGCTTGGTGAGCCGCGCGAGTCACCACCCGTCCTTGGTAAAGCTCATCGAGATACTGAAGTCTGGAGAGGTCGAGGTTGAAAACTGTCACGCGCGCGCCCATTCCGATGGCCACTCGCACAGCCGCGGTGCCGACGATCCCCGCACCGAGCACTACGACCGTAGCCGGCGCGACGCCCGGCACGCCGGACAACAAGATGCCGCGCCCGCCTTGCGATCGTTCTAAATAATGCGCGCCGACTTGGACCGCCATGCGCCCGGCAATCTCGCTCATCGGCCGCAACATGGGAAAGGTATGATCCTTCGATTCGGTCGTTTCGTAAGCAATCGCGGTGACGCCACTATCAAGAAGCGCCCGGACCAACCCCTCGGAAGCCGCGAGATGAAGAAAGGTGAACAGCGTCTGTCCCGACCGGAAGAACGGATATTCCACCGGCAAGGGCTCTTTCACTTTCACGATGAGTTCCGCTTCTTGAAAGACTTCCCCCCCAGAAGAAGCGAGACGCGCACCGGCCTTACGATAGGCTTCATCGGGAAACCCACTGCCCTCCCCTGCCGCCTTCTCGACCCACACGACATGGCCCGCCGCGCACAGGGTCTGGACTCCTTCGGGGGTCATACTGACCCGATATTCATGATCCTTGATCTCTTTCGGCACGCCAATGATCATCGCACTCCTCCATCTGCATCTGATTCATTATAACGACACCGCCCTCGTCCTCACAGTAGACCACGCTCGTTGCTGGACACATTTGGAATCGTTGGTGTAAGATTCGGCTCCTTGAGCGGACAAAATGTGAGCGAGACACAGAACATACAGCCGGCCGGGCGTTGCGATGGGTGCGGAACGGATCAGGGTCCGTTCATGAAGCTGTCCATGGGAAAAGACTTCTTCGCCCGTTCCTATGATCGCCTCTCGCCGTCCAGCGATCGCTCACCCCAATGGTATTGCGACCCGTGCTCCATGCATAAGAATCTTCAGCGCGAGGTGCGGGACATTCGAGCCGAATTCGATAAGGTCGTCGAGGGACAGTCGTCCGAACTGACCGGCATGGATCAGGTTCAACGCGCACGCCTTCGCCTTCAGGAAATCTCCGCACTCCTTTCCACGCAAACCGTCCGCTCAGTGCTGATCGATCCTCAAGATGTGAACTCCCTCATCCAGAGAATGCACATTCAACTGTCCACTACGACGGCGACTGCGTAGCTCAAGTTCTGTGGCGACTTTTACCCATCATATTTTTGTCTGTATCAATCAACGCCCGAAGGGCGATCCGCGCGGCTGTTGTGCCGATCTCGGGTCGGAACGTTTGCATGCCTTCTTCAAAAAAGAAGTCGAGCGCCTTGGCATAAAAGGAACCGTTCGCGCCAACAAGGCCGGGTGTTTGGATCACTGCGAATACGGCCCCAGTGTCGTGATTTATCCCGAGGGCACCTGGTATTGGGTCGGATCCGAAACCGATGTCACGGAACTCATGGAACGTCATATTCTCAAAGGGGAGGTGGTCGAGCGGCTGCTGATGCCCGGGCATCCGCCAAATCGTCCACTCATGCCTGCTCGTCCGGGTGAGCCACGCCATGGCGGTTGAAGAAAAATGGAAGGCCAACATGGCGAAGGTCGAGTTCATGAAACGCTTTCCAGGCCTCTTCGTGACCTGGGAGCAGGCCAAAGACAAAACAATTGAAGCCGTGGTGTCCCTCCCTTCCAAGCCTGAAGTGGCGGTGTTGGTATTTACAGACGGCGCCTTTACCATTGCGCCGCCTCTTGCCCCCGAGCCCTGGCAATTGACGGAGGGATTACGGGTGGCGAGACAGGTCTTGGAGCCGATGCACCGCGATGCGTATGCCGAATACGATCGCTTAGCGCATATCGATAAAGAGGCGTTGCGCTCGGCCCGGTTGGAAAAGATCCTTGGCGCCATTCACAACAATCTGGAACTGATTCCGGAGTTGAAGGATCGCTTACGCGAACTGGTCAACCACTGGAAGTGAGAATCATCCTGCCATGAACATGCTGGAAATGTTCTCCCAGGGTTTATTTGAGGGAGTCAAACCGATGATGGTCGCTCGAGATTATTTGGTTCGCCACCCCGACCGGTGCACGCATCAAGCGATTTGTATACCGGTGTGCCCGACGGGGGCCTGGCTGTCCACCCCGCCCTTTAAGTTTGATTCTTCCCGCTGTATGGAAAGCTGCCGTCTCTGCCTGGATGCTTGTCCTTCACAAGCGATCTATGCCGTCTATCGAAAAGGCGAGAAGATTTTGCTTCCCCAAAAGAAGGCTTAATCTCAATTCACGTCGTCCAACCGAAGACACTTGCCTTATTGGCGAGCGTAATTCAAACAACCATTGCCGCTAGAGCACCATTTTCCTAAGTCTTCCCCAATACGCGGTTCCGACATAACTCGATCCGCCGGTCACCGCCGTCAGTAACATGATGAGGTAGACCCGACTTTTCGGCATCTTAATGTTGACCCTGGGGTTCAGAACGTCCGGCGATTCGGCGACGCGCCACAGGGTTTCCCCGGCAAAGAGGATCGGCCACATACACGCCAAGCGAAGGCGACGTTCGCGAGGTGGGATGGCCATTGTATAGAGCCAGCCTTGATCTAGATGATCTCGAGCGATCCCGATGAGGTGGCGTAGGAGTGGTTGTACGCGCGCAACATTGTGCGCACTCAAGAGATCGGTGGGTTTCAACCCTGCCCGCTGCAGTAATACATCCGGTACATAACACCGTCCCCGTTGAAGGTCGCGACCCAGATCTTTCACGATATTCGTCAACTGAAGTCCTTTGCCGAACCGCATGCCGACTTGCACCATTTCAGGCACATTCCAGTGCGTCAATGAGGGGAGATGCGCAGCAACCATATGCGTCCAAAACTCTCCGACACAACCGGCGACATAATAGGTATAGCGATCCAGCTCCTCCATGGTTTGCAACGCTCGCAACTCCTTAGCTGAGTCGCCCATGAAGACGGTGAGGTCCATCTCCATCCCTTTGGTCAGTGTCTTCATCAGTGCGCGAATGCGTTGTTGATCTTCTTGCGTGAAGGCGTGCAAACGTTGGAAACATTCCTCCAAGCGCTGGAGCAGAGTCCGCTCACCGGCGCTCGCCTGGTGTGGGACTAGGGCGGATTGAATTCTGCGAACGGTTTCCCACTGTACCCCCTCAACGCCGAACTGCGCCTGAAAGTCTTTCAGCAACGTCAATCGCTGCGTTCGCTCGATCACATCTGTGTCGGCAATGGTGTCCGCCGCCCGGGCAAACAGATAGGCTAATCCAATCTGATCTCGAACCACCTCAGGTACGACGGCGAGCGTCAGATAAAACGATCGGGAGACGCGCTTGAGAGTGTCTGTGAGCAGGCCGTGGGAAGGTGTAATGGCAGTCCCGTTAGCGTACGTCCAAGAGCCCTTCCATACCCTTGTCGCGATGGCTCTTAAAGAAAAGAAGCTTCTTGTCGCAGTAAAAGGTGAAGAGGCCGCGTTGCGTCGGCGTGAATCGAATGATTTCAGTTTTTCCGGCCGGCACGTCTCCGTCGATCATCAGGCCGGCTGCGGGCTCTTTCACGACGAAATTATGAGGCGTAATCATCGTGACGCTATTGAGGATCAATTCTACGGGTTTGCCCACTTCGACTTGCAGATGGTTCGGCGTGTAGGAATAACTATCGACGGTGATGCTAATACGCTGAACGCCATCGTTGTCGACGGGGACGATGACGGACGTTGAGGCCTGAAAGACTTCTGCCCCTGAGACGGAGGCAAGGAAACCTGCGATGAAAACAACCATGATCGCTTCAAAGATGAACTTTTGCATAGGCCCTTCTATCAAATGGGGTTATCCCCGTCAATCAAGGCAATAGGTCCGCCTTGACATATAGATGATCGACCTTATCTATAACGTACTTGAAACGACTTGCAAATAGACGACACTCCGCCGTCGGATGATTTTCATCCGGCCGGGGTTGTATAATAGGTCGCACTGACTGAGCGCAGACACAAAAGGAGTCATCGATGTTGAAACGGCTGAAAGGGATCGGCTTATTGCTGATCTCGAACATTCTGATTTTTCTCACTCTCTCGTTTGCGTTTAATCTGCTCGTAAACGTCATTCTACCGGCGTTTGGAGTGGATCTTCGCGGGGCGGTGAATCAACAGGACCTCTTATGGGCATTGGTGATCGGCTTTGGAGGCGCCTTCATCAGTTTGGCGTTTTCCAAACAGATGGCCAGAGCCATGCTGGACTGTTATCAGATTACCCAGCCACGCACGCAGCAGGAGCACGTGATTTACGGCTCCGTACAGGAAATCGCCCAGCGTCTGCACATCAACATGCCGGAGGTCTGGGTATTTGAATCTCCAGATCCCAATGCCTTTGCGACCGGCCCCAGCAAGAATAACGCGATGGTTGCTGTTTCGACGGGCTTGTTGCAGAACTTACACGAGCAAGAAGTAAAGGCCGTGCTGGCCCATGAAATGGGACACGTGTTCAACGGCGATATGTTTACCACCACGATTCTCGCCGGTTTGATGAACACCTTCGTGTACTTTATTTCCATGTGGGTTCGCCGGCTCTTCGCCGAACGCGACCAGGCCATGTTGGGATTTGTCCTATCCATGGTCCTTCAGATTGTCTTGGGCATTCTCGCGATGATTCCGATTATGTGGTTCTCGCGACGCCGGGAATTCGGCGCCGACGCCTTTTCGGCAAAAGTCTATGGAAAGGATGCCATGATCTCGGCGTTGCGCGGGATCGAACGATGGGTCAACCGCGCGCAACCCGAATACACCACGCAGGATCCTCTCGTGACCTTTAAAATCTCGGGCAAGACCGGCGGCGCAATGAGCCTGTTTGCCTCGCATCCTTCCATTGAAGATCGAGTCGCCGCACTGCAACGGTTTGGGCAGTCGTTATGATAAGGGCATCTCGCGGGATCGCACTAGCGCTGGGTCTCGTAGCCGGGTGTTCACCCGGCTACGTATTTGTTCCAACCGGTGCGCACGCCAACGACGCACACGACCAAACACAAGGAGCCCAGATGGCCGTCTATCCAAGCGTGTATGATTTCACCTTGAACGATATCGACGGAAAGCCCGTGCCACTAAGCCAATTCCGCGGCAAGACACTCTTGCTGGTCAATACGGCGAGCTTCTGCGGCAACACCCCGCAATATACGGATTTGGAAACGTTGTATGAGCGCTATCGGTCAAAGGGTTTTGAGATTCTCGCATTTCCTGCGAACAATTTCGGTCAACAGGAGCCGGGCACCAATCAGGAGATCAAGGGCTTCTGCCTCACGAAGTATAGTCTGACTTTCCCCTTATTCAGTAAGATCAGCGTGAAAGGTAACGATAAGCATCCGCTCTATCGTTACCTCACCGAAGAGAGTCCATTTACCGGAGAAGTGGAGTGGAACTTCCAGAAATATCTCGTCGATTCCGCAGGCAACGTCGTAGCCCGGTATCACCATCGTACCAAGCCGCTTTCCGACGAAGTCGTGCGTGATGTCGAGCACGCGTTGGCGAAAAAGTAGCGGCGTGAGGAAAGGCTACGTTCGCTTCACGAAGCTGATGTGATCTCGATATTCATGAATCGCCGCCGCCAGCGATTTCCCACCTAACGGAATATTGGCCTCTAGGGCGGACTCTACGGCATCATCGTCGATCAGCACTTCATACCGATCTTGGACTCGTGTGAGGACGAGACCTTTCCCCGCATCCCGCGGCATGTAAATCTCTCTCCATACTTCCTTCTCGACCAGACAGACATCTTTGAATCGCTCATACAGTAGAGTCAGTTTTTCCGGGTCCGTTTCCTTCATAGCGCTCTCACACGGCCTCCCTCTCGAACTTAGTGATCATGCGATCCATCGCAGCTACCCTCGCTGTCGGAGGGCATATGCCTGGGCGGCCGGATGCCGGTGACATTCAACGGAGTTGGATCCGGACTGGAGACGCCAAATTCACCCGATTGTGCGGCAAACGTGGACATGATCCTCCGAATGGGTACGCCACATTCCCGACATGACGTCAGCGGCAGTTCGCGAACGGAATGCAGATACTCTTTTTTCCGCGAACAGGCGGGCTGTTGCCCACAATAGTCCGCCACATATTCGTAGATCGGCATAGAACGATAAATCTCTGGAGATCAGTGGGCCGAGGCGGCGCCCGCCTTGACCGGCTGATCGGTAATTGTAAATCGCATCATACCCACATGATTGGCGGCATGGAACGGTTGTTGACCCAACGGCGTGATGAACAGCTTCACCGAATAGTTGCCCTTGGTCCACCCACCGGATGGACTTTTAAGTTCGAGAAAACCCCACCGGCTATGACCCGGGACTTCGAGTACATCACGCCCCACCGGCGCATCGGAGAAATTGCCCTGCGCATCTTCGAGAAACCATTGCGCGCCGAACTGTGCCGGATCCTCCAACGGAGCCACCTCGAACACGACATACACGGCCGGTGTATCCGGCGCAAAGGACGTCGTCCCGGGATCGATCGGTTTAATGCGGGGATCTTGCGTGTACCATCCCTGCCGCCCGAAACTGTCCCATTCCACTTCGTAGCCTCGCGCCATTTGGATCGAGACAAAAATCGATTGCGGCACACCCCGTTTTTGCACATCGAAAGAAGGTCCTGTTGTTTCCTCAAATGACGTGTCCTTCTGCTCCTTCGGTGGCAAAAGGTCTCGGGCCTGTACTCCCGGCAACAGGCTCATATGGAAAAAGAGGTTTGCAGCAAGGCTGGCAATCACGACGACGTGCACTCTGCGTTGATGTTTGGCGCCACGGCTCATAGCGCACCTCCGTTTCAGCGGTCCATCGCAGCTTTATTCTACGCTACCGCACGGGGGCGAGACCATGCCGACGAAGAGAGGACCCACCTCAAGGCGTCGGGGTCAGCCCCTTTCCTTGTTCGCGTTCGTCCTGCTTCATTTTGTCGAAAAATCGATCGGAATCCGACCGCGTTTGAGCGGGGGTCGGTTGCGGCATTGGCTTCGGTTTGTCCGCGCAGCCGACGAGTGCCAGTGACCCGACCATCCATCCACACAGTACGACAGAGCCCATACGTGCCTTCATGACCCCTCCTACACCATGATTCACAGGTGAACCTGCCGGCTTTCGTCCCCTCCGCATCTTACTGCAGGGAGACTCGAAAGACTACTGAAAGACATCTATCAGTCAGGCTCCTTGACTCAAGCAGAATGACCGACTATGCTCGGCTGGCTACCTTCACTTCGCTCTTACAGGTCGGACTAGATCATGTCGCTATACGATCGGCTTTCGGAAGATCTCAAACGCGCGATGAAAGATCGGGATCAACTCCGCATGGATGTCATTCGGATGATGAAAGCCGCGCTACTCAATAAAGAGTTGGAACTCAAAAAAGATCTCGATGACGCGGAGATGAGCCGGGTAATGACGACGCTCGTCAAGCAACGCCGTGAGGCGGTCGAACAGTACCAGAAAGCCAACCGAGCCGACCTGGCCGGGAAGGAACTCAAGGAAATCGATATTATCCAAGGCTATCTTCCTCAGGCCTTATCCCAGGACGATATTGTACGCCTTGTCGAGTCAACTATCCTGGAAACGGGCGCCAAGGGCCCGAAAGATATGGGAACGGTCATGAAAGCCGTCATGGCAAAGTTGACCGGGCAAACCATCGACGGCAAACAGTTGAGCGAGCTCGTCAAGTCCAAGCTTCAGTAGTTGCCCTTACCTCAACGGTCAAGTTGACCGAACGTCCTCTCGCTGATATCTTTTTGATGCTCCCTTAGAACCTCTTTATATTCCGCAATTTTGAGGATACATGGCGATTCTGATCGTTGACGATTCACGGGACGATACCCAACTGCTCAAGACGATGCTGGAAAGCGCCGGCTATCGTGACATCTTGACCGCCGATTCGGCGGAAGCTGCGTACCGCATTCTGGGGATTAAGGACGCCTCTCACGCCGCGAAAGTCGATCTTATCCTTTTGGATGTTCTCATGCCAGCCGTCAATGGGATTCAGGTCTGCCGCCGCATCAAATCCATCGATCGCCTTCGGGATATTCCGGTCGTCATCGTCACCGTGCAGAGCGACCCCGTTGACCTCCAGCTGGCCTTTGCCGAAGGCGCCATCGACTACATACGAAAACCGTTGATCAAGGTGGAGATGCTGGCGCGTGTGCGCTCGGTCTTGCGCCTGGCGCAGGAGATCACCCGACGTAAATCGCGCGAGCAAGAACTGCTTCAGGTGATGCAACAACTCGAGGAAGCGAATGAACGGTTCCGTCAACTTTCCAGCCAGGATGGACTCACCGAAATCGCCAATCGTCGGCGCTTCGATGAATTTTTCGAACAGGAGTGGCGCCGAGCGGTGCGCGACGCGCTCCCCGTCTCGCTCATTTTTTTCGATATCGATTTCTTCAAAGCCTATAACGATACCTATGGCCATCTCGCCGGAGACGATTGCCTGAAACAGGTGGTCCACGTCGTCAAGACCATGCTCAGCCGGCCAGGAGACCTCTTGTGCCGTTACGGGGGAGATGAATTTGTGGCTGCCCTTCCAGGCACTCCCGGCGACGGCGCCCAACGTGTCGCCGAGTCGCTGCGCACCAAGGTGGAGGGACTGGGGATTGGGATCACGATCAGTTTAGGCATCGCAGCCTGCCATCCGGATCTCCATATGGACGCAGCATCGTTGACGGACGCCGCCGACCGCGCCCTCTATCAAGCGAAACAAGACGGCCGAAACTGTGTGCGTCTCATCAATGTGCCCACGCCCGTTGCTGCCATAGATTCCGCAACCTCTGCCACCTGATTGTGACGACCCTTTCACATTCGGTGAAAGATGGGATCGCTGCGCCGCGCGATCTTGCTGGCGGCCGCGTCATCCAGCTCATCTGAAAAAGAATACATTACGCCAACGGACGTCATGTACTGGTCTACGTCGGTGCGGCGGTGCGCAAGATGGAGGATACGGAGTTAGTGGCGCTTCTTCGTCAGTGCCGCGATAACTGCGCAGTTAGGGATTACCAGTACAGCCAGATGGGAAAAACAGCAGACCGAACGGCCACCCTCGGCAATGGTTAGCCGAGAGTGGGTTTCGATTCGCAGGATTAGTGAGGCGCTTGTTTGTGGCCGGGGCTCTCTTCCGTCATCGGCACCCCGTAGAATTCGTAGATCACTACGGCTTGATCCCGACTAGTGAGGTCCGGCCAATGGTTTTTATCAAAACCCGGCGCCTGCTTCAGGTCCTTTTTCGTCACATCCAATACCGCATATTTTCCGTCGGCCGTCCACTGGAGCGCTTCCCATGGCACCGCAAAATATTTATCCCCAATTCCTAAAAATCCCCCGAAGTCCAACACGGCATAGTCAATATCACCGTCCGCCGGATCGACCACCAAGTCTTTAATATCCCCGAGTTTCTTTCCATCGATTCCCTGCACCTTCATCCCGATGAGATGACTCGCCTTGAGCACACCGCTTTTATCAGCAGCCCATACACCGCTCATACCCCCTGTCAGTAAACAGACGCTGATCGCCAGAACCGTCATCGCATGTCGCATCGTTCCTCCATGTCGTGAGAGAGTGTTCACCGTTCATCCCGCTATCAGATGAATCAAGCAAATTTCAATTACACGGTAAACTCGCCGACAATCGTAGGACCATCATTCTTTTCACTCCTTTCATGTCAGATCAGACCAGTAGGGGTTGTAAGGTATTCTGCGGACTGAGTTATCAAGGATGCTCATTTCCCAAGAAGGTTTAAAAACCATTTGGATGGACAGCGTCTGAAGACGTTTCGAGAATGGGGCTCGACAGGCCGAATTCTTCTGCGAGTCCTCAACGACCAAGCGGGGCATTTGGCGGCGGTTCTAGTCCGTCGGTGCCATGATCCAAGGGCGTCAGCGGAGCGCCGGGAATTCTAATCGCCAGCGACTCCATGGCGCGTCCGTATTCATTTTCAGTCCCATGGCCTTCCACAATAAGACGGTCATGCAGGTGAAGAGAACGCCTGAATTGATCGTTGACGTCAGGCGGGAGCCACACCTGTGTCCCGTCATGTAGGACGAGGCCTGCAATCTGACCAGACCGATCGTATAGGAATTGCTCGATCGAACCTTCAGCCCGCATTTCTTGTACCGACAGCGATTCTTTCGGTTGTGAAACCGGTCCTTCACCATGAGAAGGAACCTGAATAGAGGCGGCCGTCTCGAGATTAATGATGGCATCGGGCTCCACGAGAGGAACTCCCTTATAACGACGACCTTCAATCCGAATGGACGCTCCCGGCTTCATCGTGGCGATCACCTCGCGCTGGACACGCGAGGTGAACACAACCTGGGTGCCGTCGCTGAGCAAAAATCCCTGCACCTCGCCGCGCGGGTCAATAACATATTGACGGATGATACCCTGAGCCGCGACGTCCGATCGGCTCACGACGACATTCGCATTCGCCTTCCGCTCCGCGTCAACCCTTTCCACACACAGCACTAATGAGAAGAGACTCATTGCTGCGGTAACAGCACACAGCATGGATTTCATTTTATGACTCTATGAACAGTTCATCCGGATAACACCATTGCCAGTTCTCACCCGGCTCGAATGACCGGATGATGGGATGTTGTGTCCCCCGATAGTGTTTGGTGGCATGTTTGTTCTTTGAAGAATCACAGCAGCCGACGTGGCCGCAAGTTAAGCAGAGGCGCAAGTGCACCCATTCGTCCCCCGTCTTCAAGCAATCCTCACAGCCCTTCGCGCTTGGGGTGACCTTTCGAATCTGGTCGAGATGCCCACATGTTGCCGCCATACAGACCTCCTTCTTCCACCCCTCCAGCCGGGTCGAATGAACAAACGTGTGCTGACAACCCGTATAGGCGCACGTACTGAAACGTTTGCCTACCATCGGCTGCCACACTCGCACGTGAAGATCATACACTTCACCGTGTCAGCCCTCAACGCTGCTTCCCTTCTCTCTATGTTAATGATAGAACCGCAGATAGTACCGGACGGCCGCCAGTATATTTGATGCGCTGTGCCATCTCCTGCCAACGAGGACATCATCATGAATGAAAACACGATCCTCTCTTCCGCCGGTCGTGACGTCTGGCCGAGTTTACCCCTGGAGGCATGGCAGAACGCCTATGCCACCTTGCATATGTGGACGCAGATCGTCGGCAAAATTCGACTGGCCTTGACCCCTGCGATCAATCACTGGTGGCACTCGACGCTCTATTTGACCTCCAGAGGACTCACTACTTCCCCGATTTCGCATGGCACACGCCTCTTTCAACTTGATTTTGATTTCCTCGACCATCAGTTGCATATCACCACGGCCGATGGAGAGGCTCGTTCGATGGCTCTTGAAGCGCGCACGGTCGCTGATTTTTATCGCGCCGCCATGGACAGCCTGCGTGCGCTCGATCTTCCGGTCACCATATGGACGACTCCGGTCGAGGTCGCTGACCGCACCCCTTTCGAGATGGACGCTCACCATAACGAGTATGACCCAGACTATGCCCAACGATGCTGGCGCATCCTCGCTCAAACCTACCGTGTGTTAACGGAATTCCGAGGACGATTTATCGGTAAATCGAGTCCGATCCATTTCTTTTGGGGAAGCTTCGATCTCGCGCTGACTCGTTTTTCCGGCCGTCCTGCTCCCGATCATCCCGGCGCGCCACATCTGGCTCGATTTGTAGCGCGGGAAGCGTACTCGCATGAAGTCAGTAGCTGTGGATTCTGGCCTGGCGCTGGCCTCGGTATGCCTGCATTCTATGCGTATGCATACCCCGAGCCGGAGGGATATAAAGATGTGCAAATCGAGCCGGAGGGCGCTTATTACCACCCTCAGTTGAACGAATTTATTTTGCCTTATGAGGCCCTCCGGACGGCGACATCCCCGGATGACACTCTTATGGCATTTGCACAAAGCACCTATGAGGCGGCCGCGGTCCTAGGTCACTGGGACCGCACGGCGTTGGAACATCCCGGCGGAAAGACGTGGCAGTCACGCCATAATTGGTACCGGTGATATTGGGGTAACCGTGCAGCCTATTCGTCACTGGCCCGCGGTGACGGGTGGCGCAGTCGGCTGGCGAATGGGCAATCGGATTTCAAAGCGCGTCTCGCCTGGTTTCGAGTCGACACGAATCGTTCCACCATGTCGATTGATAATGCGCTTCACAATTTCCAGCCCCAATCCTGTGCCCTTTCCAACCGCCTTCGTGGTGAAAAACGGGTCAAAGATGCGAGGCTGGATCTCGGTCGGAATCCCTGGACCGTTATCGATGAGACTCACATTCACAAATTCACCGTCGCTTGCTGCACGAACTTCGAGCCTGCGAGGTGGGGTGGAACCCTCGAGCGCATCCACCGCATTGTCGATGAGGTTGGTCCAGACCTGCTGAAGTTCCGTGCCGTAGGCCTGAATAGTCGGAAGATCTGTCTCATAGCGCCGCTCGATCTGAATGGCCGCCTGGCGAACCTTATACCCGAGCATCAGCAGCGCGTTCTCAATATCCTCTTGGACGTTCGTCGAGCGCAGACTGACTTGATCGACGTGGGAATACGCTTTGACCGCACGCACAAGATCGGAAATGCGTGCCGTGGTGCGACCCACTTCCTGAATGAATTGTTCGACGGCGACGCTTCGCTCGACCCATGTGAGAATATCCTTGAGCGCGGCCCCGCTCATGCCGTTCGCGAGCGCCTCCAATCTATCGGGTGTCAGGCCGATGCCGGCCAGATTGGGGGCCACGTCCCACGCCTGCGCGATGCCATGATCTTTTAACCAAGCAGCCAGCGCCTCTTCACGATCACTGCGCATCACGGGATCAATGGACGGTATCGACATGTCTTGTTGGATGATCGTCTTTTGCAGCTCTGACAAAAGATGGATCTCATCCGGGGTCCACTGTCGGGGGAGCAATTGTCTCGTCATAGAGAGCAATTCGTTGAACGTCCCGTGAAGGAGTTCAGCGGCACGATGCCCGGCCGAAGCGGGGTTGTTGAGTTCGTGCGCCAGCCCGGCGGCGATCGTGCCGAGACCTGCCATCCGTTCGTGCCGCTGCAATAAATGCTCAATCCGACGTACGCGTTCAGCCATGGTCTGCAGTACCGTCTGGGCCATGGTGGGACACGTGCCGAGCAACCGTTGGAACACCGGCTCGGGAATCCGCAACAGCCGGCACGCCCCCTTTGCGCGAGCGCGGTGTTGCGCGGGTGTTTGTGTCAGCAGCGAGATTTCGCCGAGAAATGATCCGGGGAACAGGTGATCGATGATGACATCCTGACCTTCAGCCCGCTTGGTAATGATCAATTCCCCTTCCAACAACACCCAGACTTCCTTGGCTTGATCTTCATCGGAAAAGAGCAGATCGCCGGACTGGAGCGAGAGCACCTCACTGGCTTCGATCACGCGATCCAGGTCCGCGTCGGAGCAGTGTCCCAAGAGCTTCGCCTGACGGAGGCACTCTTTCATCGCCGCGCACCGCCAATGGGTTGGTTCGAATGTTCATTGACAGAAGCTTGGAAACGCAGCTTCTTGGTCTTACACGTATTTTTCATCTCATCACGCTTCGGCGAGGTATCGGTGTATGAACTGCACGGCGATGGAGCCCTCTCCCACGCCGGACGCAACGCGCTTCACTGATCCATGCCGCACGTCTCCTGCGACAAAAATACCGGGCACGCTGCTTTCCAAGAGAAAGGGATCGCGCGCGAGCGTCCAGCTCTGAGGCCGGGAGCCGTTCTGAATGAGGTCTGGGCCCGTCAGAATGAACCCGTGCTCATCGCGTTCCACCGAGCCTGCCAACCACTCGGTGTGCGGCATGGCGCCAATGAAGATGAACAAATACCGCGTTGCGACGGTCCTGCGCTCATCCGTTTTCACATGCGCGATCGTGATCGTCTGCAGACTGGACTCTCCCGTCACCTCCACGACATGGACATCGGTTTCAACGACAATATTCGGGATTTCCCCAATCTGATCGATCAAATATCGCGACATGCTCTGCACAAGCGACGACCCTCGCACCAGCATGGTGACCCGCTTGGCATACTTGGCAAAGTAGACCGCAGCTTGTCCGGCGGAATTCGCTCCGCCGACCACATACACTTCTTCGTCGCGGCAGGAGAGGGCCTCCGTCATCGCCGCGCCGTAATAGACACCGGCTCCGGTGAATGTATCGGCGCCTGGAACATCAAGCTTGCGATAGGACACCCCCGTCGCAATCAAGAGCGCTCGACACTCCATGATACCCCCATCCGCCAGCGTCACGATTCGCGACGGCCCGTCGCATCGTAATCCCATTACTTCCTGGGCCAAGATTTCAGTCCCAAACCGTTTTGCCTGCGTAACGGCACGCCTCGCCAGATCATCGCCGCTGACTCCGCTGGGGAACCCTAGATAATTTTCAATGCGTGAACTCATGCCGGCTTGCCCGCCGGGAGCTTCCCGTTCAATCAATGCCGTGCGCAATCCTTCCGATGACCCATACACGGCTGCCGCCAGTCCGGCCGGTCCCGCGCCCACGACAATCACATCATAGAAAGGCTGTTCGGCGCGCGTCCGCAGCCCGATCTTTTCCGCAATGACCGCATTCGACGGCTCCGTCAGGTGCGAACCGTCCGCGAACAGCACAAGGGGAAGGTCGAGGTCACTGGCGGCCGCCACGTTCACCAATCGGCGTGCCTCTTCGTCTTTTTCAATATCGAGCCACTGGTACGGCACATGATTGCGGGCAAGAAACTCCTTAATCAGATGCGACTTGGCCGACCAGCGGTGGCCGACGATACGGATGCCTTCGAAGGGCGGATGAAAAGATGCCTGCCAATCTTCGAGGAGATCGTCCAGCACAGGATACAGCTGTTCTTCCGGCGGATCCCAGGGCTTCATCAGATAGTATTCGATTCGCGCGGTATTAATAGCGCGAATGGCGGCATCGGTATCCGCATAGGCGGTGAGCAGGGCGCGCTTGGCGTCGGGATACAGTTCCATGGCGCGCTCTAAAAATTCGACGCCGGTCATCTCCGGCATCCGTTGATCGACCAGCAGCAAGGCGACCGGATCGTTGCGAAGCTTGAGCGTCTTCAACGCTTCCAGCGCGGAGGAGCCGGATTCGGCACGAAGGACTCGATAATTTTCGCCATAATGACGGCGGAGATCTCGCTCTACGGCGCGCAAGACTTCGCGGTCATCGTCCACGGTGATCAAGACGGGTTTCATCCGTGCTCCTCATGTCTCGCCATGGGCAATCGAACGAGAAATCGTGTGTCGCCTGGTTTCGACTCACATTCGATTTCACCTCCATGCCGGTCCGCGATGATACGATAACAAATCACCAGCCCCAGGCCGGTGCCTTTGCCGACGCCTTTCGTCGTAAAAAACGGTTCAAACAGCCGCGGTTTGACGTCGGCCGGAATGCCGCTCCCATCATCTTGGATTTCCACGAGGATCTGACGGTCATCCTGACGCGTTCGCACCCAGATATGACCGCCCTTTTGAATGGCATCGATCGCATTATCGAGAAGATTGGTCCACACTTGATTGAGTTCGACACCATACGCCGGGATGCGCGGCAGAGTACGGTCATATTCGCGAATCACCGTCGCATCCTTCAATTTATGCCCCAGCATCGTGAGCGTGCTCTCAATCCCCTCATGGATGTCGATATCTTGCAACGGGGCACGTCCCTCAAAGGAATACGATTTCACGGCTTCCACCAATCCGGCAATGCGACGCGTGCTGCGATCGACTTCTTGCAGCAAGGCCCGAATGGTGAGGCGGGTTCCCAGCCATGCGACGGCCGGCGCAGTTTCGGATGGGGGTAGGGTCGAGGCAAGAGTGGTCAGAGCGGACGGTCCAATGTCGGCAGACGCAAGAGCGGCAGCGAAGGTCCAGCTATCGGGAACTTGATGCTGCTCAAGCCACGTCGTAATCGTCTGCTCGCGTTCATCCGATGCGAGCGCATCTTCGTTCGCCGATTCTGCAACTTTGGCATCCGCCGTGGTGGCCATGGTGACGAGCGCTTCCCAGTGGGCAGCCGTGAGGTGCGGATGAAGGCGGCAGGCCAGGCGCTGAATCGTTTCGATCGCCTCGCCGAGATGAACCGAGGCTCGGCGGGCCGCCGAGGCGGGATTATTCAACTCATGAGCGAGCCCCGCGGCCATCGTGCCCAGCGAGACGAACTTCTCGCGCTGCTGAGAGAACCCTTCCAGATTCCGAACACGCGTCGCCATCGTGCGCAGAATTTCGCTTGCCACTGAGGGGCAAAATCGCATCATGGTCCAGAAGGCATCTTTCGAAAACCGAAGGAGACGGCATGCCTTGAGCGCCCGCGCGTCGACAAAGAACGGCATCTCCAGGAGCAGCGGCACCTCCCCGAAAAATTTTCCCGGCGTATGGGTCGCCAGTGCGATTTCCTGTCGACCATACCGTTTGGTGATCCGCACCTCGCCCTCGAGAATCACGAAAAAGTGCTCGCCCGGATCTCCTTCTACCGCAAGTGTCTCGCCGGCGTTTAAGGATATCTCCTCGCCGCCTTCAAGACACCGGCTTTCCTCGTCAGACACACCGGCAAACAGTGGTAACTGCCGTACGGCCTGAACAGTCATGGTGCTTACCATCATGGCCTCTTATGTATAGGCGAAAGTGTAGTCATCATGAGCTTTGCGAAACGCTACCTATGGCGTGCCCAGTGGAATCAGTGCGCCGTTGATGCCGACTGCTTCGTCGGACGCTAAGAAGAGCAACAGGTCGGCGATCGCTTCGGGCTTGACCCATTTGCTTGGATCGGCCTTCGGCATAGTTTGGCGATTCGCCGGAGTGTCGATCGTCGTCGGCAGCACTCCATTAATTGTGACACCGGAGCCGGCCAGTTCCAATGCGAGTACTCGAATCAAGGCCATCAGCCCGGACTTTGCCACAATATAGGCGGCGGCCCCGGGAAACGGGTCCTGTGCCGCACGGGCCGCAATGTGCACAATGCGGCCGTTGCCTTGTGTGGAGAGATGCGGAATCACCGCGCGGGACAACAGATAGGCCGCCGTCACATTCAGCGACAACATAGTATTCCAGGTGGCCGGACTCGTGTCTGCCAGTCGGCCGGGCACGAAGCTCCCCACTAGGTTCACGAGACAGTCCAACCGCCCCTCCTGATCGAGGACTTGACGCACGGCGCTCGCGACGCTCGACTCGTCGGTGACATCGGCGTCGATGCCGATCTCTCGAGCCTGCGGCTGACCGGTTGCATGGCGATCGATGACGATAACACGCGCGCCTGCATTTGCAAACGCCGGGGTGACCGTCTGACCGAGCCCTCCCCGCCCTCCGGTAATGATCACGACTTTACCATCCAGTCCCATCATACTATCCTGATTACGCCCCGGGGCTCGTCCTTATGATAGCTGCCAGCCATGCTTTGGCGCCTCCTTCGTGAATGCTGGTTTCAAAAGCAGCGGCATGAATATACCGAATGGTCCATCCCCTCTGAAAAGTGTCACGAATCTCAGCCTGTGAAATACGTCTGGGTCCCTCGCGAGTTTCCTGATCGCTGAAGCAAAGCATAAAATAGCTACCACCCGGCCGCAGAATGGCGGCGAGGCTCACCACAAACCGGGAGCGTTCCTCATCTGTGAAGACATGAAAAAGGCCTGAATCGATCACCGTCTCAAAGGTCGTGCCTAGGCAGGGGAGATCCAGCGCGTCCACCACTCGAAAGTTCGCGCGCACGTTTCGGCGTTTCGCCTTCTCGCGTGCGGTCTCAATGGCGGCGCGCGCTGAATCGACCCCGGTCACATCAAACCCCAATCCCGCGATGTAGAGCACATTCTCACCCGTTCCACATCCGACATCCAGCACAGGATCACGGATCTGTTGAGAAGTCGCCAACGAGATAAACGCCGGTTGAGGTCGTCCGATGTCCCAAGGGGCTGTGCCGATCAGAGTGTCCTGTTGATCTTCTGGTTCATCAGACGCGAGAGAGGACCAGTATTCTTGTGCTTTCTTTTTTATCCAGGAAAACATAGTGCCTTCATTGACCTGCCCTCCAGCCGACCGGCGCTCATCGAATGACCGTGTGACGCTCCTAGCATGGAGCGTCCTCTTGGCTTCTCCATCAGTGAATCTCCGCCAGCGCCTTCCGCACAAGGTCCGCGAGATCTTCTTCGTCAGCAACCCGACGTTCATTCAGAAAGAACGTGGGAGTTCCCGTGATTCCGTGTCGTCTGCCACCGGCCACGTCGCGATAGACGCGCTTCGCATAGGTCCGTTCTCGTAATGCGTGTTCAAATACGGCGCGCTCCAATCTTAACTCCAACGCATAGTCGAACAGATCGGTCTCCTCGAGGGCCGCCTGATGCGTAAAGAGCAGATCGTGCATCTCCCAAAACCACCCTTGCGCGCCGGCCGCTTCCGCCGCTTCTGCGGCTTGCTGCGCGTGCGGATGTTTGTGCAGCAGCGGGAAATGCCAAAAGATGTATCGAACGCGATCCCTCGCTTGTTGCACTAATGCATGGATGACGGGATAGATCTCACCGGAATACGGACATTCAAAATCGCAATAGGCAATCAGCGTCACGGGCGTATTGTCCGGTCCTCTGACGTGATCCTGGCTATCTCCGACGAAGGATATTGGCGGCGTCATTGGCACGGACGGTCCCTTCGTAAGGCAGGCTAGCGAGCGTAGGTCGCCTCGGCCACGGGACTGGAGAACGACCCGTTTGGTCGGATATCCCCGATTCCCAGTCGGATCGCTTCCACGTCCAGTTCCTGTTCGATGCGATGCAAGACCTCATCGCTGATGACGCCCTGATCGCGGAGGGCAATGGCCATCAGTCGTTCGGCTGTCAGGGTTTCGTGACGAAGACGACGAAAGGATTCTGCGCCTTGCGGAGAGCAATCGGGGTCGGTGTCGCCCGGCTTCGCGAAGCGTTCGACGCGGCGGTTGTAATGGACCCGTAGCCGGTCGACGTGATCCGGTTGCGCCCAGTGTTCCATCATAAGGGCATCCAATCGATTTAAGGCAGCGGTCGCCGTCTGTTGGCGGACTAAGGCCTCCTCGTGTTCCAGAGACTCGTCGGCCTCCAGCTTCAGCATACGAATAATCGGGGTGAGCGAGAGTCCTTGCACCACCAGCGTGGCCAGGATGACGCCGAACGTCATCACGATGATATCGGCGCGGTAGGGAAAAGGGGCGCCCGAGCTTACCGTCAGGGGAAGCGCGAGGGCGGCCGCGAGCGACACGATCCCGCGCATGCCGGTCCAGCCTACAAGGAACAAATGACTTGTCGGTGGCATGGGATCGCGGGCTCTGAGCGAGGGCATCAAGAGTCTCGGAAGATAAGCAGTCAGCGGTACCCAGGCCAAGCGCACGATAATGGCGGTCACGCTGATGAGCGCGCTGTGCCACAGCAACCGCGTGAGTCCCGACGACAATATCTCTTCCCGAATGGCGCCCAGTTGAAGACCTATCAGAATGAAAATAATGCCGTTGAGGATAAACACGGCAATATCCCACACGGCTCTGGATTGCTGACGAGTCGTCGGCGCCACGGCAGCGCTGAAATATTGACGCACATAAAAGCCTCCGGCGACACAGGCGAGGACTCCGGAAGCATGAACCATCTCCGCCAATACCCAGGCGACATAGGGCGCTAATAACGTGAGAGCGCTTTCCACGAAGCTGTCCTCGGTCAAACGGAGAACCCCGCGCGTGGCGGCTCCGACGATCAAACCAAGGGCGATACCGGTCACCGTGGTAAAGGCCAACTGCAGAAGCGTGTCGCTCCAGACAAAGGTTCCTGTCACGACGGCTCCGATCGCTGTCCGGTACAGCACGAGCGCCGTCGCATCGTTGACTAAGCTTTCCCCCTCTAGAATCGTCACCAGGCGGCGCGGAATGCCGAGCCGTCGTGCAATGGCGGTCGCGGCGACGGCATCTGGAGGAGAGACGATGGCGCCGAGCATGATGGCCGCCGCCCAACTGAGCCCCGGCAACAGCCAGTGCGCGATGGCCGCCACAGCCGCAGCCGTCGCCAACACAAGCCCGATGGCCAGCATGGAGATGGGCCGAAGATTGGCGCGAAATTCACGCAGGGACGTAAAATACGCGGCCGCCCACAGGATAGGTGGAAGAAAGACAAGAAAGATCAGATCGGGATTCAAGCGTACCGTCGGCAAGCCAGGGATCAAGGCGAGAACCAGGCCGCCGATGACCAATAATATGGGATAGGGAATTAAGAGTCGGCGCGAGAGCGTGGTCAGCGCCAGCATGACGCCGAGCAGCATGATGATAATTTCGAGCTGGGTCAGACTCTCCATCTGTTATCCTCTGATCGAAGGCTTACCCTGCCGTATTCGCCAGAGAGTTCCCACTGCAGCCGACTCGTGACTGTTCAATCTTTTCTGCCGTGCTTGTGAGACCGATTCGTTCAAGTGCAGGCAGTGTTCATTCGATAATCCAGACCGCCATGCCCGTGGCTTCCTTCAAGACGTGATCGGTAATGCCGCCGCCAAAGATGCGTTTCATGCTGGACGTCCCGTAACGCCCAAGCACGATCGTGCGGTATCCTCCACTCCTGGCTTCCTCGAGAATGTTTCTGGCAATATCCTCTTCGTGTCCGAACTTCAACTCTATCGCGTCGGAGCGTAATCCCGCCTTGATTAACAGGTCGCGGGCCCTCAACAAATACGGACACTCGGCCTCTGCCTGTGTGCGATACCACTCCGCTTGGTCCTGCTTCAACTGCGACTGCAGTTGACCTTCCGTCACCGGATTTTCACTTCCGCCGTGCTCGAGCAACTTGCGAGGCAACGGCTTGAGAACATGCAACAGGGTTAATGTGATGTCCGGCGTGCGGTGAAGCAACGTACCGACATATTCCACCATCCGTTCCGCATTTTTGGATTCATCCACCGCGAGTAACATCTTCATAAACGCCTCCGTAAGATCGCCGAAATCATCATGGCGTGATCGGTTCGGGAAATCAATTGTCCAAACAGGGCCCTGGTTGTGTGCTTATGACGTTGATGCAGAAACGTGAGCACATTCCTTCCCCCCTGCTCTCGCCGCTTGCGTACATCCGAAACATCTGCCGGGACCGCTCTCAACAGACTACAGACGCTTGCCACGAAGTCTGATACACGCACCACTCAGAGTACTCTAGGGGTAATACAAATTTTGTCTCAACCCATAGGTAATGGTGCAATCATCCGTGACACCGGCAGAATCTTTCGACATGACTGAAAAAGCCTATGTCAGCGTTGTCATTCCATGTTTCAAGCAAGCCCATTTTCTGCATGAGGCCATCGAAAGCGTATTGGCGCAAACCTATTCCAACTATGAGATCATTGTCGTCGATGACGCGTCGCCCGACATAACCCAGGAGGTTGCACGGCGTTATCCAACCGTCCAATATGTTCGACATGACCGTAATCGTGGCCTTGGCGCGGCGCGGAATACCGGTATACGCAACAGTCACGGCGCCTTCTTAGTATTTCTGGATGCCGACGACCGTCTTCTCCCGCATCATTTTGAAACCTGCCTCAAGGTATTTCACGAACGTCCTGAAGTCTGCCTTGTCTGTGGAGATTTTCGTTGGTTTGGGGCTGATGAAACGTGGCATCAGCACCAATGCTCACGAGAACCCGACCAGTATGCGGCATTGCTGCGGTTTGGATTCATCACTCCACCCCATAGCGTCATGGTCAAGAAAAAGGTAATGGTGGCGGTGGGCGGGTTTCAAGAACAGGCCAAATTTCTCGGCAGTGAGGATAGAGATTGCTGGCTACGGGTCACGAGACAGTATCCCATCCATTGCCATCATGAGCTCATTGCCGAATATCGGCGTCATGCCTCGCAAATGTCGCAAGAATGGGTTCTTATGTTAAGCAGCGGTATCGCGGCAATGCGCGAGCAACTCCCGTATGTCAAAGGCCGTCCTCTCTACGAGCAAGCGTATCGATGCGGCGTGCTCCAATATCAGACGGCCTGCGGCCCACCATTGATCTGGCAAATGGTGCGAGATGCGAAGCAGAGACGCTGGCGCAAGGCAGTCAAACAATTCTGGGTGCTTGTTCGACTCTATCCCGCTGGATTGCGCCAGCTGTTGTGGGGCAAGGTTGTACAGATGGTGACTGGGAAGGTAATACCCTATGCCTAAGCTGATATCTCATTCGTCTTCTCGAAAATTGACCGATGCCGGCCACGAAGGGACGGGAACGATATCATGAAAGTTCTCGTGACGGGATCCAGCGGCTTGATCGGATCGGAGTTGGTGACGTTCTTCGATCCGAGAGCCCAGATGATTATTGGGATCGATAACAACATGCGGGCCGATTTTTTCGGTCAGGAAGGCGATACGACCTGGAACCGCGACCGCCTGCTCGCCACGACCCGTAACTTTCATCATCACCACCTGGACGTGCGCGATCGCGCGGGTCTTCATGAATTGATGACGCAGCAAGGATCGTTCGACCTCATCGTGCACTGCGCCGCTCAGCCGAGCCACGATCTAGCCGCGCGGCGGCCGACCGATGATTTCGACGTCAATGCCGTGGGCACCTTCAATCTTCTCGAGGCCACCCGGCAACTCAGCCCTCACGCCGTGTTCATCCTCATGTCCACCAACAAAGTGTATGGCGATGCGCCTAACGAACTGCCCCTCAAAGAATTACCCAGCAGATGGGACTATGCACGGATTTCAGACTATGACGGCATCTCCGAAGACATGCGCATCGACCGCTCGAAACATTCCATCTTTGGCGCAAGTAAGGTCGCTGCCGATGTAATGGCCCAGGAATATGGTCGCTATTATGGATTAAAGACAACAATCTTGCGCGGGGGCTGTCTGACAGGCCGTCACCATTCCGGCGTGGAGCTCCATGGATTTCTGTCCTATCTCGTGAAGGCTCAGTTGCAGGGCCGGCCCTATCGGATTTACGGGTACAAGGGAAAACAGGTTCGGGACAACATCCACAGCCACGATGTGGCGCGGCTCATCGAGGCCATTTATGAACATCCGCGATGTGGAGCGGTGTACAACTTGGGCGGTGGCCGCGCGAACTCCTGCTCGATCCTAGAAGCCTTCGATATCGTCGCCCAATTGACGGGAAAGAAGATGGATGCGGAGCATCAGGAAGGAAACCGAGAAGGAGATCACATATGCTACATTACCAACCTCCACCGGGTGCAACAGGATTATCCAGGGTGGGCTATTACTAAGACGCTTGATGATATCTTCGTGGAAATGGTGGCCTCATGGCAGGAACGCTCTCATGCGTGAGTGGCCTCAATCGTGTCCGTGTTGACGCAAGAGGAACGCTTTATCGAGACGCTCGCGGTCCGCGAACGCTTCAGGGACCGCTACTGGGAGGATCACGATCCCATCATCGACAAGCGACTCTTGTGGCGTGCACAAAGCTTTCGTCATAGAGTGCATCTGCTGCCCACGCAAACGGTCTTAGAGCTCGGTTGTGGGCAAGGCCGCTTTACACAACTACTGTTGAAAGTTTCAAGAGGCGAAAATCCGGTCACGTGCGTCACCTTTGACCGAACTCTTGATCGCCCCCAGACGCTACCGGTAGACGTCGAGCATGTCTCCGCATCATCCCTGCCCGGCGCGCTCGCCGGCCGCCAATTCGACTTTATCATCGCCATGGACCTTCTCGATCGGGTGAATTGTGCGTGGATGATGCAAAAGGTCTATGACCTGCTCAAACCCGGGGCGCAGGCGCTCTTTTATGAGAGCAATCCTTGGAACCCCTTTCTCAAATTCCGACGTGCGCTGTCGCGGGCGTTTGGCACACGAGATCCGCGTCACTTGCTGAGCCGACCCGAACTGTACGAGCTTCTCTCTGAAATTGGCTTCATTCGTGTGTCGGCGGTTTACAACGATTTCGTCTTCCGACCCATTCCCCGTCCTCTCATGCGGCTATTTCGCAATCTCTCTACTGTGCTGGAGAATGCCCCCGCAGTCAGGACACTGGCCGGCTCTATTCTCGTAACTTGTCAGAAGCCGCCGCGCACGGCGTACGTTCCCGCCATCTCGCTGTTCACGCATGAGTCATTGCGATCGGCGGTATCCGTGGTGATTCCTTGCCACAACGAAGAGATGAATGTCGAGACGCTTGTCCTTCGATTGAAAAATCTGTTCGACGACTATATGCACGAGATTATCCTGGTTGACGATAACAGTACCGATCGCACACAGGCCGTGATTGAACGGTTAGCCGCGCAGGACGCCAGGATCAAGCCCGTCATCAGGCGCCCACCCAACGGTGTTGGATTGGCCATCCAGGACGGATACCGTATTGCCACTGGTCAATATGTATTGTCGATGGACTGCGACTTTCAGCATCTTTTGCCGGAAGTCCGGGACATCCTCGACGCCGCTGTTCTCTATGATTACGATGTCGTGGTGGGCAGCCGCTTCTCGCGTCACAGTGTGCTCTTAAACTATCCGTTTCCCAAGATTGTGGCGAACCGCGCCTTCCATCTCTTGGCAAACATCGTCCTCTTTCGCCGATTCCGCGATCTCACCAATAACCTCAAACTCCTTAAACGTCAGGTGGTGGACCATCTGATTCTCACGCAACGAGGTTTTGCCATTAATGCAGAGACCGGCCTCCAGCCCTTGGTGATGGGGTATACAGTGAAAGAAGTCCCCATTTCATGGATCAATCGCACGCCCGATATGGGAAGTTCATCGTTCCGTCTCTTTCATGTAGGCGGCGGGTATCTTCGCGTCCTGGTCAATCTTTGGCTGGCTAGCGTGCTCCGCGTTGGGCCGTACAAAGGACTCGAAAAGCATGGCGACGCGCGACATACCTGGCGCACCGATCACATCACTCCTCCAAAACTTCCCGTCGGTCGATGAATCTCACCTCCATGATTCAGCAGGAACGGCACCGATCGCTCCTGGTCTATCTGGCGGTCTTCGCCTTATGCGCAGGCCTTCGCATTCCCATGCTCGATCGTTCGGGACTCTGGGCGGACGAACTGTTCTCGCTCGCCATTGCGACGGGGCATAGCCTTGAGCATCCTGCTTCCAACGCCCAGCCGGAATTAGGCGACTATGTGGAAGCCCCGCAGCCGCTGCTTGCGTCCGAGTACACACGGTATCTTCGGCACGAAGATCCACCGGTAGGACCGGCCCGCGTGGTGCGGGCCGTGCTGCTTTCCGATACCAGCCCACCGCTCTATTATCTTTTGCTGTGGATGTGGACGCAGGTGTGGGGAACGAGCGATGGAGCGTTACGGATGTTGTCGGTGTTTTGGGCTCTCGCCTGCTTTCCGCTGGTTTACCTCCTGGCGAAAGAAATCGGAGGCAGACCTGCCACACTACCGGCGCTTGTGCTGTTTAGTCTCTCGCCCCTCTCACTCTATTACTCGACCGAAGGCCGCATGTATTCGCTACTGTGGTTTCTTGCGGCGGCGCTGGCCTGGCTTACCCTCAAGTTGAATCAGCGCGGCCCGCGCCCCACCCTCGTCACATGCTGGGTATTCATGGGCGCGGCCGGACTGCTCACGCACTATTTCTATGCGTTTATTGTCCTGGCCTGTGGCGCTTGGCTTTTCATCTATCCGGGGAGATTGAGTCGCACGACGCTCATAGCCGCCGGCATGGGAATTGGACTCATCATAGCTCCATGGTATCTGCACATCGGGGAAGGCCTCTCAATGTGGCGGGTGACCAAGGATTGGCTATTAGTTCCTTCGGTCGCGAGCCGAACTATCGCGGCAGTTACGCTGCCTTGGACTTTGCTCTCGCCGATCAGCATCTTGTGGCGAAATGACCCCAGATTGGACTACCTGGCCATGGTGGTGTTCCTTTTCCCCGCTTTCATGGCGATCAGAAGACTGGGACACCGGTTGTTGAGTAAGCGGCGACAATTAATGTGGATGTGCCTTTTTGCTGCCTGCGCCGGACCATTCGTCTTCGATAAACTCATGGGCACCTATACCACCGCAGTGCCACGCTATGCGATTGCGGGCATGCCGGCCGCCTTGGTGTTGGTCGCACTCACCCTTGGCCGGCTCCGCCCCTACGCGCGTGCGGCGGCACTGTTCCTCATACTGATGGTTCTCTTGCCTAGCAGTTGGACGGTGGTGCGCAATCCGGTCCGGAGCTGGGAACCCTTCAAGCAATTAGCCATGCGTCTGGATGAGGTCGCCGCATCGGATGTGGTGGTTGTCCACTCGATTCCTTCAGGGGTCCTCGGAATAGCACGCTACACGAAAAAGCCCGTGATGTTGTTCAGCTGGGTGGGTCAGCTCAAACAGCGCCGCGTGCCGGATGACATCGAGTCGCTACTCGCAGGAGGGCGGATTGTTTTGGTGAATATTCACGCGGTGGGCGAACCAGCGCCAGAAGAGGACTGGTTAAGAGGCTATGCGATCGTTTCCCATCGCATGAAGATGGACGGTGCAGAACTCCTTCAGTTTGATCGATACGCTTCGAAGAATTCCGCAGGGCCTTGAAGGGCTCGCCCATTAGAAACATCTAGGACGAGGGCTCCCGACGCACCAACAGGGTTTTTGTGAAAGCGAGTTGGATTGTGACCAGGCCTAGCGTGTAATCGACCATCCATGTGACGATGAGAATGAACGCGACCGACCAACAGACGGACATGGCAATGAAACGAGACCAATGTTCATACGTGGCCCCGGTGCGAACCAGTTCCAGAAAACTAGGCAGAACTAACAGACCGCCGGCCAGCAGCAACAGAGGAGCGATCACCCATACGAGACGACCCGCAAAGAATCGCTCTAGAACATTTCTTCGCCCTTGCACCCGAGACTCATCCGGCAGCGTGATCTTCACCATCTTTTGCGTGAGATAGCTGGCACAGAATAACAAGGCGGCTAATGTCCCGGCGAGATGACTGACGACGAATCGGTAGATCATCCACTCTTGCACCGCATGCTCCCGAAGATAGTAGACAGTCGGCGTGATCATGAGCGCGATCGCCACCCCGAGCCACACGAGACCGAGGATGGCCAAGGGGCGGGCCGGACGGTACAGAAACGCAGCATCTACAATGGCCCGTAAAAATCGCAGTCCATCTCTTCCTGGGTGTAGTTTCGATTCTCCCTCACGTTCATAGTACGGCATGTCGATCTCTACGATTTTGAGCGTCTTGCTCAAGAGCGCTCTGGCGCTCATCGCAGGAGTAAAGTGGAGCCCGTCTGGAAGTGGCAACAGTTTGCTCAGACTTTGTCGACGGACGACGCGCATTCCGCTGGCCGTATCGCGCACCGTGGAAGAGGACAAGACCGTCAGCATGGACGCGAAGAGATGGTTTCCAATTCTACGAAGCCACGGCATATGACTGTGTTTGTTCATGCGACATCCGAGCGCGACATCGGCGGCTTGCCCGGTGACGGCCTGGCAGAGATGAGAGAAAAATTCAGGATCGCATGTTCCATCCGCATCCAAAAAACCCAGTAGGTCGGCATCGGATTGTTCCCACGCCTCTTTAATGGCTGCTCCGTATCCACGATTCCGTTCAAAGACGATCAGATGAATCTGGTCTGCAAACTTGCTGGCCAATTCAACGGTGCGATCGGTCGATCCGTCACTGACTACCGTGATGTCCACCTGCGTCACCGGTGAATGGGACAGGATGTGCGACCGTGCGGCCAACGAACGGGTAATAATGCTTTGAATACTGTCCTCTTCATTTAACGCGGGAATGGCGATGAGTAGTTTCATAGTCGAGTGTTGGGAAGCGTCGAGATGTTCAAGAATATCGTGGGTCCAGGTTGCAATAGCTATTGAGTGATTCGTCGATAGATTTCAAGGGGGCCTCCATCCAAGCCCGGCGTAGGATCATCAATCACATGGACGAGCGACCAGCGCTCTGAAAATTGTTTTAATAGAGGGCGCGTATAGTCCCGAGTAAAGTTCACGGTCGACGAGTCCACCACCACGTATGCGACCGGGACAGAATCCAACAGCGCCTGCATTGTGTCCAGATCACGCTCGAAGGGAGGCATCACGCTCTTCAGGCCGGTTCTCAAATAGACCCAGTGGGGCATGGAGGCGGCCACCACATCAGTGGGCTGTGCATGGGTCATTAACCAATCCAATCCGGCATCCAGTTCACGGTACCCGCCCTTTTTATAGAAGAACAGCCGAGAACTTACAACGTGACCATCTCGGTCCAGGTACGCGGTCTGCCCCATCTCCTGAACGTACACCCGATAGAGCGTCAGCCCCTGAAAAAGAAAGACAAGACCGATAAGAAGACCCGCCACAAGGCGAGCCGCTTTAACAGCCCGTGGAAAGATGCAAGCGTAACTGCTGATTGCTACCACACTTCGAAAGAAGCCCAATGCCAGAATCGGTACAGTGGGAGCCAAGTAACGAGGCCACTGCTCCGGCCACGGTGTGAGACAGACGGCGACCAGCACGAGCAAGATATAGACCGGGATAAAGATTTCGCCTTGCCGAAATAAGCCGACCATCCCGGCGATAATGAGACCGCCTAGAGCAATCAACAGCACATCTGGAGCATAGTTCGGGACTCGCCAGAGTCCACGCATATTGTACAAAGGTTCCAGCATGGTGGCTGTGAATTTTCGCCAATACCATAGTTTGGCGCTGAGACCTTCGCCGACGCTCACCGGTACTAGTGCCAAATTGTGAACAAAGCGGCGGGCGAGATCTTCGACCGACAGCTTTCCAAGTTCCGGACTAAATGGCTCGCGCAACGAGACGTTCTTGGCGTAACTGACGTTATAGAACAGATATTCTGCGCGCTGGTACGTATAAGCCGACTCTTTGTACGAAGGGCTCGACTCTACGGAATAGATGTACCCATTCCAGGCAAGAATAGGAAGCAACGCAATTGCCGCTCTGATGGCGGCCGTTCGATACTGGCGCCGGAAGAGCGCCTCACAAATCCACGCGATTAAGACAGCGATGCCGATGGTTCTCAACAGATACGTGGCCGTGGCAAGAATTGCGGTGATGACGGGATAGAACCGCCCGCCCTTCCGATTGCAAAGCACAAAGACGATCGAGACGAGCGCGAAAGGCATTTCCGCAAAACATAGATCAGAGAGAAAATTTGTAAACAGGTTCAGCAGGACCGTCAGCACTGCTCCACAGGCATACCCGGGAGGCAGAAAGATCCGGAGCAGCAAATAGCTGCACACGCCATACGCCAACGAGATAAGAAAAAATGTCAACCGCAGCCATGGCCCCACGATGAATGGATCACTCGTTCCGAGCATGATTTGATGAGCAGCAATGATCGCGGCGAACAGCGGGGGGTATTGAACGGCCTCGATCTCACCGGGTTCGTTCAGGAGGCGGTAGCCTTTGCCTTCCGCCAAGGCGGTCCCCAAGACGTAATAGACGCCGCCATCCCAGCGTAGATCGAGAGGACCGTGCATCCGCGGCAGCCAACTGAGCACGACCAACATGATGATGATACAAATGATGAAGCTGTCAGCGGTGAGAGCCCGGCCGGACGTCTGGAATAAGACGCGATGGGAGAGCGATGATTTCTCATGTGGAACGACAGCCATATAATGCTGGGGATTATGAGAGAGCAGACCCAGTGAGCGCGATGAGCATGTGACGTTTCAAAATTCCATATAAGCGGCCGAGACTTTAGAATCCAGAGATGAACCTACAGGGATTCTTCACTCCGACAGGCTTCACCGCTTAGAAAGTATGATGGCGTGAACGCGACAAGAAAGCAATTCATTCCCGCCCTGCTTTCAAGAGAACTAACTCAATAATGTATTGGCAAAGTCCCGATTGATTTGCGGGCAAGAATAGAATAGCGTTTCGACCGATGTACTACGAACATTCAGTTCGTATGACGTGATGAAGATCAGGAGTCGCCTACCGTGAAATGGTCGATCTGGCGCATCGTCCCAGCCGTGGCCGCCGGCGTATTGGCGCTGTTCTTGATTGCTGCCACCTATCATGGATTGACATCCACGCAGGTTATCGGCATTGCCAGCGGGTCTCCCGGCGGCGGCTATCATGAGATTGGCGAAAAGCTCCTTCAAGTGTTGAGCATAGATCTGGACGAGCAACGCCTAGAAGCACCGGTCGTATTTCAACACGTTGACTCACACGGGCCTCGACAAAATCTTCAATATCTGGCGGAACGCAAGGCTCAACTTGGCCTCGCCGTGGAAGGCCTGACCGTCAAGCCAAAAGTGGCCGGCGGAGCGGATATCCGCGGTCTAGTCAAACTATCAAGTTCGATGCTCCATGTTGTGGCCAGTCAGGAGGTCAGTCGGACGATTGGGCGTCCCATCACACAGTTCACGGATCTGTTGGTCGATCACCGGCACAAACTGGGACGGCCGTTGCGGGTCTACATCGGCTCTTCGCATAGCGGCACGCATACGGTTATGGGTCTTCTCCTGAACTACTACAAGATGTCTCCGGAGTCCGGTTTGCCGTGGGAGGTGCTCGAACACGGTTCCTATACGGATGCCGCAAAGGCTTTCCTCCAGGGACAGATCGACGTCATCTGTCTCTTTGTCCCCATCGGAAGCCCCGCAGTCGTGGCGATGTCGACGCATGGGGTCCTCGTCCCGTTAACCGATGCGTCGAGTGACGCCATTCATATGCTGCGCACCTCTCTCAGGTCATCCACTATCCCAGCAGGGATTTACAATAAAGATTTTCCGCCCAGCGAGGTCCGGTCATTAGCGGCCGACGATATCCTGATCGCCAATGGAGAAGTGAGCAATCGACTCGCCTATCGAATTGTCCGAACGATTGCCGTCCACTGGCAAGAGCTTCAATCGGGACTGCTGCTAGCGGAAGATTTTTCCAAAGCGCAAATCAAAGAAAATAATTATTACTCCCTGCATCCGGGTGCGGTTGCCTACTACAAGGGCGACAATGTCCCCCTCTGGCCGTGGTTCGAAGACAAAATTCGGTTAGTCATCGAACATCGAGAAATCGTTCTTTCGATCGTCGGTGGGATCCCCACCGTGTACACCTTGTTTTACGCATGGTACCAACGACGGCGGGTCAGTCACTTGATGGCGCAGATCGCTGCATTAAAATCAAAGGGTGCAACCGACCGCGCGACGATTGAGAATATCCGCATGCATGCCCTGACCCTGGTGGCCCAAGGCAAACTCAACCGTGACAGTTATGCCTCTTTGAATGACTATATCGAAGCCCATTTGCGGCATGTGCCCATAGAAAGCCAGCAGTCGGTGCCGGCAGCTTCACCGGTCCCGGCAAAAAACATGAACGTGCCGTAAAGAAGTGCCTTACACGCGGACAATTGTCGATCACGTCTTTCAAAACTTCTGATTGTCGTCTTTCCCCCATGACGATCTACATCATGCGTACCGGAATCTCGCACCTCCCTCTTCACAGCGGTCAGGCTCCTCGATGGCTGTTTACCTTAATGGTTCGGCTCGTTCGAGAAGTCTTGGGTCATGTCGTCAGTGAATATGCTGCGGAAGAGGTCCTTCGGCGGCTGTCGGACCCATTTTGGTTTCAAGCGTTCGGCTGCCTATTGGGATTCGACTGGCATTCCAGCGGAGTGACCACCACGACCTGTGGAGCGGTGAAGGAGGCCGTGAAGGGACTCGAACATGACTTTGGATTCGTGGTGGCGGGAGGGAAGGGAGCGACCGCACGCCGGACGCCAGTCGAAATAACCGCGCCCTGCGAACGGTTGGCTTACTCGCCCGATTCATTGATCTCCACAAGTCGCCTGGTGGCAAAAATTGATAGTGCCGCGGTTCAGGACGGCTATCAGCTTTATCATCTGTGCTTCTCTTTACCCTGACCGGTCAGTGGTGCGTGATTCAACAAGGCATGTCCGATGAAACGGGCACGGCTCGACGCTATCATTGGCTCGGTGAACACGTACGCTCATGGTCGCGGATCCACACGCCGCCGTCTGCTGCGATGTGCAGGGAACGCCACTCAACCTCGTCGCGTCCGAGAGTCAACCACTCCAACAGGCCATGGTCGATTTGGTACGTACCCGCGACGCTGAATTGACGAAGATCACCGACCGCTTGCCGACCCTCATGCTTCCCGATCATCATGATATTCGCCGCCAGGATCTCGACCCACGCTATTTGCGAAAACTTTTTGTGCGAGCCTATGAGAAGGGGCCGAAGGATTTCGAACAGTTGCTTGGCATACCTGTGGGCCGAAGAGTCTTCGCGCGCTATCGCTGGCGGCGGAATTGATCTATGGCACACCGGACAGGACGCGGGACCCGGCTCGTTTCGCCTTCGCACATGGAGGAAAAGATCGCATCCCCTACCCCGTGAACCAGACGATCTATGAGCAGACCATCACCATCCTGCAGCAAGCGCTCAACCGTGCGCATGTCCAGCATTCGGACAAGGCTCGGGCGCCCAAACGTCTTGCCCTATTCATGTCCTGACAGGACTGCCTAAGTACGTACGCGTTCTGAGAAAAACATGTAGGCCTGATATGCGCGGTCGCGAGCAGCCTCCTCACCATATTTGGCACTAAGGTGAGCAATTATGACCTGCGGCCGGATCGACAGAGAGCGTATTGTGATGCTTAGTCTTACTCTATTTGCTTTACGGCGTATCAAGGGCGCATACCGAGATCGTCATGATGGCTACGTCGCGTTCAGGCCTCGCGCCGAAGCCATATTCTCAGGTCTGTTTAAGGAGGCATTATGGTCACTACTAACCTCTTACGGCACATTATGATCGGGGCATCGTTCATGCTGCTCGCTGGAACGGCTGTAGGGCAGGCACAGGCTGCGAGTAAACCTGTACCAGCCGCCGCGGGCGTCGCCCCGGAGAGTGGATTGAGCACCACGGCATCCGGCGCGGTGGAGGATAACCTGAAACACTGTCTGAAGAGAATTCCCAAGGATTCCAGTGCCGGACAACGCATGATGGCCGAACAGGGCTGCGGGCGGGACCAAGAGTCACGCAAACCCATCGATGCCGTCCCTGGACGCTAAGATTCTCAAGGGAAGCAAGTCGGGCTGCCAAATGCGATCGGCCGCACGTGCTCGGAAATCGTTTGTATGCCCCGTGCGCACGCCGTTTCAACGGCAGGCGCTCTCAGCCGACACGGCTACAACCAAGGAAAGCCTCGAGCCTGGCGTTAGTTTCGCCGGTCATCGGTATGGATCAATGTCAAGGCGCACGGTGCGGTCGAGGGTGTGTGTAGGAAACACGTGGCGTGAATTCTCATGGAAGGCGACACGGCCTATGGGATAGGCTCCGTCGATTTTTCGGGACCTATCCTTTTCTATGCCATCAGTGTCGGCATGTGTACATCGCTGCCACCGATACTGAGGGCAGCCCACTGGCGTGAGGAAGGGAGAGGTCGAAAGGCTGTCTACATCTATCGCGCGCTAAATATCGCATCAAGGACTTTCAAAATCTCTTTCTGGACTAGGTCCGTCGTGATTTCAGACGGCGCATAATTTCCACGCGGTCCTGTCACATCATTCTTTTCTTTTTTGATTTGAGTCACCGCTTCCATCGTGACCGTGGTGGCCCCAGTGCGATAAAACGACACCGAGACGGTATTGTCACCACGTCTATGGGCGGATGTCGGCACTCCGATGATCGTCACGGCCAGCGTTATTCTGGCATCACGCTGACTTCTTCCATCCCTCACTTCACTAATTTCATAGTGATGGCCGGCGGCCTTCAATTCATTCCCAATGTCCTCCATGGCAGGCCGGATCGTTTCCGATACGACTCGCTTGAACTCGGCATAACCGACATCCTCCTCCGTTTGACGTTGCTCTTGCGCGTCTTTGGATTTCGCCAACCGCTGCTGAAAAGATTTCATGATAGCGTCTAAGTGCGCCTTATCTTCTGCATTCATTTTCTTTACTCCTCATCAGATAGGTTCAAACATAGGGCACTCGAGCTCATCTGTTCATGGCGTCAAGACAGTATGACAAAGACACGATAAGGTTTCTGTCCCAAATGAAACACAATAGTTCTCCAGCGATACGCTTGCGCCGTCGTCGCGAGGCGTCTTTGAATGTGATGATACACGCTTACTCCATCGCTGTTCGGACGGGTCCCCCCATTCGTTCATGGATAACCGGCCGACGGACCCCTTGTCAGTTTGTTTTCTTACTCAATAATCGTTTTAACCGAAATCAAATTCTGTTTTTATGGAACTTAGAGGATCGCTTCGCAATGACAACTTCCAAGGATTCGACAAAGCGATTTACTGGTCATTACTTAGTCTTGAATAGTGTGTCCAATTCTTGAGAGTTAGCAAAAAGGGATTGACTTTGCTTCCTTCCCGCCTAGAGAGACGATGAATAAACAATATACAGCCGTGTTCTCACTTAATTTTAACCCGCACCTGCCAAGTGTCGCCTTGGGTCGAAAAGCCTTAACTAACGAGTGCCTCATCGTAAAAGGGAATAGACATGAACAAAGTAAGCCTCTTGGTGACCATCGTTTTCCTGATAACCATCCACCCAGCTACGGCAACGGCGATTCCATGAAGTGCTGAGGCCATGCTGACAGTACGGCTTGATTGGCACGGCTGGATAAATATGCATTGAATATCACGGCCGTGGAAGCATCGAAACGATTTATCATGATTGCGGCTCGGCATTATAGAACCTTGAGTTTTGTCATTGTCGACAACCTTGGTCTCTATGTCAAACGCATCGGGCGGTTGATTTATGAATGGCCTGTAATGCAATAGACAAGACCTGACCCTATTGTTGACGCGTCGCAGCCTAGAGTCAACCACTCCAACAGAGATGGGAGCCAAGACAGTACGGATGGTACGGATATGCTGCGCTACTTCCTGGCTTACGATACTGCGATCTACTGTCTCCAACCTTCGTTCTGATGAGCATGGATCATTGGCCAACATAGGTGATCTCGATCCAGTCAATGATTGCTGTATTAACGCCAGAAGGATAGCGGGTTACGCTCGTCCCCGAAGGATGGGTTGGTCTATCAGTTCAACGGCCATGTGCGGCATCACCGCCTTCACTCAGTGAGCAAAAGTGACTTTCGGATGGATAGGCGAGAGCATAGAATGGACGCGTTAGACGAGACGGAACAAAACTTGCGCGTGGTGTTGAAATCATAATTGTTACGTCGCGCACAGGTCTCGCGCCGTCACCAGACCCAAGGCCCTTCTAAGGAGGTGATTATGGACGCTACACAATTGATACGGCACATCATTATCGGGACATCGTTTGCGCTAATCGTTGGAACGGCCGTTACCCAGGCGCACGCTGCTAGTAAACCTCCGAAAGCTGCTGCTACGACTGCCGTCGCGCCCGAGAATGGGCTGAGCATGACGGCATCCGGCGCCGTGGAGGATAACCTGAAATACTGCCTGAAGAGAATTCCCCAAAAAGCCAGTACCGGACAACGCATGATGGCCGAACAGGGCTGTCGGCGGGACCAAGAATCACGCAAATCCATCGATGCCGTGCCGGGGCGCTAAGAACTTCGAAGGAAGAAGGATCAGCCTGCCGAATGTGATCGGCCCCACGCGCTTTGTCGGTCATCAGCATGGAAAAATATCATGAGGCGCATCGCGGTCGAGGACATGGGTGGGAGACAGGCAGCGTGAATCCTAGGGTAGGTGGGCATGCTCTGCCCAAAGTGTTCTCACATCAGCCATCGAATTCAACGAGGCGGTCTATGGGATCGGCTTTGTCGATTATTCGGGGCCTATCCTTTTCTATGCCATCAGTGTCGGCATGTGTTTCATAGATTCCACCGATACTGAGGACAGCCCACTGGCGTGAGGAAGGGAGAGGTCGAAAGGCTGTCTACATCTATCGCGCGCTAAATATCGCATCAAGGACTTTCAAAATCTCTTTCTGGACAAGGTCCGTCGTGATTTCAGACGGCGCATAATTTCCACGCGGTCCTGTCACATCATTCTTTTCTTTTTTGATTTGAGTCACCGCTTCCATCGTGACCGTGGTCGCCCCAGTGCGATAAAACGACACCGAGACGGTATTGTCACCACGTCTATGGGCGGATGTCGGCACTCCGATGATCGTCACGGCCAGCGTTATTCTGGCATCACGCTGACTTCTTCCATCCCTCACTTCACTAATTTCATAGTGATGGCCGGCGGCCTTCAATTCATTCCCAATGTCCTCCATGGCAGGCCGGATCGTTTCCGATACGACTCGCTTGAACTCGGCATAACCGACATCCTCCTCCGTTTGACGTTGCTCTTGCGCGTCTTTGGATTTCGCCAACCGCTGCTGAAAAGATTTCATGATAGCGTCTAAGTGCGCCTTATCTTCTGCATTCATTTTCTTTACTCCTCATCAGATAGGTTCAAACATAAGGTTCTCCAGCGATACGCTTGCGCCGTCGTCGCGAGGCATCTTTGAATGTGATGATACACGGTTACTCCATCGCTGTTCGGACGGGTCCCTCCATTCGTTCATGGATAACCGGCCGACGAACCCCTTGTCAGTTTGCTTTCTTTACTCAATAGTACGTTTAACCGAAATCAAGTTCTTTGTTTTGTGGAACTTAGAGGAATTCTTCGCCACGGTAACTTTCCCAAGATTCGTCAAAGCACCTTTACATAGCATTACTTAGTCCAGAATAAGCGTGTCCTATTCTTGATGGTTAACCAAAGGTATTAACTTTGCTTCCTCACGGCAAAAAGAGACGAGGTGAAGCAAAATAAAAGACATGTTCCTACTATTTCCAACTGTGATACCCATTCTCACGCAGCGTCCGCACTCTCCTGGCAAGTGCTGTCTCGACTCAACAAAGTCAAGTAAGATTTGCCTTATCGTGGAAGGTGATAGACATGAAAACAATAAGCCCGTTGGTGACCATCGTTTTTCTGATAACCATCCACCCAGCTGCAGCAATGGCAGTTTCCTTCGTGACCGTTCTCGAAGGAGGAGCCGCCATAGCAACCATCATTGGCGGTGTCGTTAATCTTTCTAATCTCTTCGGTAGTTCAGCCCCCAACCCGCTCATGGCGCAAATCGCATCAACGCCGTTAAGTTTTGACATGGTCATTGTAGGTGGCGCCATCAATAACAGTTTGGATAGGACCGTCACCATCCAAGGCGGTTTTGCCTCGCGTAGAATGAGTAGCTTCGATGCCGTGCCGAGGCCGTGCGGACAGCACGGTTGGTAAGCTGGATAAATGCGAACAAGACGGATTAGAGTCTCCCACGAATGGCGCTCCGATCACTGTAATCGATGTAATCTCCTCCGTGGTCAAAACAACTGGGGTCAGGTCTTGTCTCTTGTATTATGGGCCAATTGATCAATCAGCCGACCGGTGCGTTTTTCGAAGAGCGTCGTAGTAAATAGTCACAGTGCCAAGTCCATAAACTACGGGTACCGAAGCTTTAACGGCCAACGTTTTACTCTATATTCGTTTTGCCGATGAGAGTTATCGGTATAATCACCGTGCCCAGTCGATACATTATGTGAATAACAAATGTGCGGTAGCAGCAGATGTCTGGGCTGCATGCTTACGAGACATGTCAGGATCGGACAGTTACGATCAACGAAATTGCGAATCGTGCTTTAAAATTGGAGGGAATTTCCCGCGTATAGCGAAGGTCGTGAGACGTGATGCGGTAGGAATGATTCATGGAGGATTGAACAACCTATGGTCGTAACCCTTTATGAAGCGCGCGCAAGACCAGCTGCCCGATCATCATGCCTATCTTGGTGTGAGTTCCACTAAATTTCAGAGACGGACCGTCACCGCACACGATTACCGTGGCATCCGTCCCGGTGCCGGTTGCACCAGGTCTTCCTCGCCAACAATGCACATTCGCACGAAAGAGGGCTGCAGTTTTGGCTTCTGTCATGACTTGAACGGCGCAAACCATTGCGGAGTGAGTGAGTCGCGCATTGGTGACCAGTATCATATTGATAGTCCCTGGACCATATCCTTCTTCGGTGCCGACCGAATCACCGGCTCGAACCGCATTGGTCACCCCCGCCGTGAAGAATCCTTCGATCCACAGGGTTTCCGCCTGCTCACGTAGGACGATCAACCGCTTCATCGGTACGGCAGTCATCAGCGCCACGCAATCATGCGTGGCCACAACTTTTCGGGCAACTAAACCTAAATAGCGGGCGGGGTCTCCCCACTCACACTTACGTACCGGATCATCGGAGCGTCTAGGATTGGCATCGACCTGATGATTGATGACGTAGCGCGCTTGAACAAATCCACCACCCCGGGGCGCGGAGGAGAGAATCCGACGCCGTCGCCCAAGATCAATCACCAGTGACTGTTGTACGATCGAGAAACGGGTTTTGAATTCAGAACCCGCCTCGATTCCCGCACCAGTATCACGGCTCATAGATGCGCCCAAAAGCTCGAACCAACGCATTATTATCGCGAGTCGTGTTGATCGACACGCGGATCGTGTATCCGTTGATTCCCGGCACATCGGAACAATCGCGGACGAGGATCCGGCTCTGTCGAAGGGTGTCTATCACCGTGGACACAGGAAGCGTCTTCGGCAGTTCCAGCAAGAGAAAATTGGCCGCCGATGAAAACACATGCACGCCGGACAGCGCGCTTAGGGCTTGGCTGAAGCGCCTGCGTTCTTCTTTCATAAACGCCAAACTCTTCCGTCGATGCCCTTGATCCGTGAGGGCAGCCAACGCTGCGGTCTGCGCCAACGCATTTACCGACCAGGACGATTGATGCCCTTGCAATTGCTGAATCACATGAGGATGACCCACGAGATATCCGATCCGCAGGCCGGGCAAGCCATAGAATTTCGTGAAGCTGCGGAGCACCAGCAGCCGTGGGTGCCGGGCAATGTCATGCGACAGGGATTCCTCTTCGCAGAAGTCGATGAACGTCTCGTCCAGCACCATCCAACGTCCGTGCTTGGCCGCGCACTGCACGACCTGAAGCACCTCACTGCGGCTCAGTACCTGCGCCGTCGGGCTATTGGGATTGCACAGAAAGACAGCGTCGCCCACGAAATGCTCATCGCCAAGACAATGTAGAATCCTTTCGACGGGAGGTCGATACTCATCCTTGCGTTCAGCGAGGACATATGAGTACTCACCGCCCCATTGCGTCATCGCTCGAGCGTATTCAGAAAAAGTCGGGCCGACAATGATGGCTCGTGTCAATGAGAGCGCGGCCGGAAGCAGGTGAATCAACTCTGATGAGCCATTGCCAATAAGAATGCAGGATCGATCTATTCCGAAACGCGTGGCTAAGGCTTGACGGAGATCGTGCGCCTCCGGATCAGGATAGTGTCGCACCGCCCAGAGCCCTTGCCGAAGAGTACGAATAGCTCGAAGCGATGGCCCAAGCGGATTGATGCTCGCGCTGAAGTCGAGGAGGTCTTGGGGCCGACACCCGCGTTCCCGGGCCGCGTGATAAATATTTCCACCGTGGGCCTGCATGATCAAGACAAGAAACACGCGCCCAGACCAGCACCAAGGAACGACGCCAGCCACATGATGGATACGGCTTCACGAATGCAAGTCGAGACGAGGGGTCGCTCAGTCACTCCCAACAATGGACGTGGCGTAGGTGTGCCCTCGTAGTAGTTCACTCCGCCCAACTGAACTTGGAGCGCGCCGGCCATTGCCGCTTCTGCTTGACCGCTGTTGGGACTCGGGTGCTTTCCCCCATCTCGCCGAAACACCGTCCAGGCATACCGCATGCGAGCCACACTCCGAAAGCGTAGGCCGACTGCCGCGATAACAAGACAGGCTGTGACACGCGCCGGAATCCAGTTGGCCAGGTCATCCAGCCGCGCCGAGGCCCATCCGAAATATCGATACGGCTCGTCCAAGTGTCCGACCATGGAATCCAACGTATTGACAGCCTTGTACGCGAGCGCCAGCGGAGGGCCTCCGATGACGAGATAGAAGAGCGGCGCGATCACGCCGTCCGACGTACTCTCTGCGATCGTTTCCACAGTGGCGCGGACAATGTCCGGTTCAGAAAGACCGGCCGTATCGCGCCCGACCATGCGAGACACGGCGCGACGGGCCTGATCGAGCGACTGCGCGTCCAGCGCACGACCCACGACGACCGCATGATCGCGGAGATCGCGCGCCGCCAATGCCGTATACGCTAGCAACACTTCCGTCAATTTTCCGATTATCTCGTGAGCAGCCATTGAAAGCTCAATAAGCCAATAGGTCAGGGCATACCAGAGAGCCGGCAACCCTACAGCCAAGACGACCCCAGCCACGATTTCCCCCATGCGACCGGAAGCCAGATACCGGATGTAGCGTTCATACCATGTGATCATCCGCCCCATGAGCCGCACAGGATGGGGAAACCACCGGGGGTCTCCACACGACACATCAAGGACGACAGCCGCAATCAAGACTCCCGCCGTCATCACAACCTCATTCCCACCGGCGCCAGCAACACAAATCCCAATTCGGCGCACTCATTAATAAGGCCCAGCATATCACCGGTGATTCCGCCGCAGAGGCGACGCGCCACCATCACCACGGTACGAGCGATCACTGCCGCCACTACCATGAGGACCATCCCTCTGATGGGACCGACCGCAAACATCAGCGGGGCGGCCAACAACAGCGTCGCCATGAGAACTTCGCGGCCGGTGAGATGTTGCACGAATGACTGACCAAGCCCTCCTTCAGCTCTGGCATACGGGACGTGAATCGCCCCTACCACCATAGCCCAGCGTCCAACCGCCGGCAGGCAGATCAGAATGGAAAGGCGAGCGACATCCGGCAAGGCGCTAAATCCCACATAGCGGAGTCCGAGCGTGAGGATCAGACCAGTGGCGCCAAACGCGCCGATTCTGGAGTCGCGCATGATCATGAGCCGCTGTTCTGGCGATCCGCCCCCAAGCCATCCATCGAGGGTGTCGGCTAGGCCATCCTGGTGAAGTCCTCGCGTGAGTACCACCAGCAACACGACCAGCAAGGCATCCACGACATGACGAGGGAAGACGTGTGATAGTGCCGCCGCGACACCGGCCAAGATGCCGCCAAGCACAAGCCCGACTATGGGGAACCAGGCCATGGAACGTGCCCACTCGTCACGATCCGGTACCTTAGACTGACGGATGAACGGAACGGCTGTGAGAAAGTGCCACGCGATGACAAACGATCGAGCCATAGAGAGACTCACGTCGCCCGTTCTGATACGCCCGCTTCATCGAAGGTGGCCATCTGCGTCAAGATCTTGATGGCCGCGTGCACCAGTCCGATACCCAGACAGGCGCCCGTTCCTTCTCCGAGACGCAGGCTCAGGTCGAACAGCGGCCTGAGTCCGAGCCGTTTCAAGATCACGTCGTGTCCGCGCTCCACCGATTGGTGCGAGGCAATGAGATAGTCGCCGCACTGTGGCTGCAACGTGGCCGCAATGAGCGCTGCCGCCCCGGCAATGAATCCGTCGAGCACCACGGGAATCCGATGCGCAGCTCCTCCAAGGATCAATCCAGCAAGTCCGGCGATTTCCAGCCCGCCCACCTTCGAGAGCACGTCGAGAGGATCGGTCGGATTGGGTTGGTGTCTCATGATGGCTTGTTCGATGACTTCGACCTTGCGCCGATACCCGTCGTCATCTATGCCGGTACCTCGCCCTGTGACCTGCGCGACCGTTTCACCGGTGAGCACGGCCGTAATGGCCGCACTCGATGTTGTATTCCCGATCCCCATGTCTCCGGTTCCCAACAGACCGATGCCCTGAGCCGCAAGCTGATCCGCCAATGCCATGCCGATTTCCAGTGCTTCCATTGCCTGCTCTCTGGACATGGCCGACTCCCGCAAAAAATTCTTAGTGCCGCGTGCGATTTTCTTGACAATCAATCCAGGTAAGACTCCGAAATCGTGATCCACGCCGATATCCACCACTCGCACTTCTGCACCGACATGCGAGGCCAGCACGTTCACGCCGGCCCCGCCTCTGAGAAAGTTCAGCACCATTTGAGCCGTGACTTCACGAGGATAGGCACTCACGCCTTCATCGGTCACCCCGTGATCGGCGGCAAAGGTCAGGACGACGGCCGATGGCAATTTGGGCTGCTCTTCGCCCGTGATGCCGACGTAGCGAACGGCCAACTCTTCCAAGCGGCCCAAGCTGCCTCGGGGCTTGGTCAAGCGATCCAAGCGAGCCTGCGTTCGCTCCATGCAGGCCTGATCGATTGGACGAATATTCCGAATGGTTTCTGCCAGTGTCATCGGATAATCCTCGCTCTGTTGACGTGCTGATCCGGTTTCATCTGAATCGACATCCCGCTCACGATGAAATACACCTCATCGGCTTCCCCTGCGCATAATTGGTTCGCCTTTCCAGCAAGATCTCGAAATCCTCGCGCGGACCCTTCCATTGGAATTAGGCCTAATCCGAGCTCATTCGTCACCACGACGACACGCGCGCGTGATGTGCGCATAGCGCGCAGAAGCGCGTGCACAAATTCCGGAATCTGTTCGTCCGGCACGCCGTGCTCGCGTAAGTTACTGAGCCAGAGTGTGAGACAGTCGAGCACGATAGTTCGGTAAGTGTGGCCGTTGGCGAGGAACCACTGTTCCAGCTCAACCGGCACTTCGATGGTCTCCCAGAGTGATCCTCTCTCGCGTTGGTGACGTGCAATCCGTACCGCCATTTCCTCATCGAGCGCTTGGCCGGTGGCAACAAACGCCTGCGGCGTCTCACCGCCCGCAAGCGAAAGCGCCGCCGCACTCTTTCCCGATGATCCGCCTCCGATCACGAGAATCACTCGTCCTGTACAAGATTCTGTTAAGCCCATCCCGCCTACGCCTTATTCAATCCGACATGGGCAGCGGCTGGGTGATCGGTGGCGCACTGCGGCAAACAGCGCGGGCAGAGGCAGTCCTGAAACCGCATGGCAATCCCATCTCGCTGTGAGTCGGTCAGCGGCACCTGCATACACCAACATCCTGAACCCCCACACTGAAACGTCTCTCCGCAATGCTCACAGATTTTGTCGACGGCCATGCCTTCCTCACTCATTTCCATAGTTCTCGCGTGAGTCAAAACTCGACGCCAGGCTGAGCCTTCACTCCCTTTCGAAAGGGATGCTTGATTTGTTTCGTCTCGGTCACAAGATCGGCCCGTTCGATGAGTTCGACTGGCGCCCCGCGTCCCGTGATAACGACGTGTTGCATGGGCGGCCGAGCATCGAGAACAGGCAAGACCGCGGAGCACAGGACATACCCCTGATGGAGGACGATATTGAATTCGTCGAGAATCACCATCGCATAGGCAGGATCCCGCAGAAAACCGCAGGCCGTTTCCCAGGCGTGCTGCGCAAACCGTATATCGCGATCCCGATCCTGCGTCTCCCAGGTATACCCCTCTCCCATCCGAAGAAACGTGACCTCCTCACCGAAGCGCTTCAACACGCGTTCTTCAGCCGTATCGATCGCCCCCTTGATGAACTGTACGATGGCCACCTTCATGCCATGTCCAAGACAGCGCCATACCATGCCGAGCGCCGCGGTGGTCTTCCCCTTGCCGGCGCCTGTAAACACCATCACCAAGCCTCGTTCCTCCTGCGCCGCGTCGATCCGACGATCTACCGACGTCTTCAATCGCTCCATGCGGGCTTTGTGTTCAACGCTCTCGGTCATGGCGTTTCTCCTTGCTTCTCGCGTCTCCGCGAAGCGGCGTTGCGTGCGGAGCGGATAAGCGCGCGCGGGACCTCAGGCTGACTGGCGAAGTGAAGGTGGCAATAGAGCGCGAGCGTATTGCCCGTCATCAGACCGTCTTTCCCTCGAAGTTGCCCCTTCGCATCAATCACACGACAGGCATGGTCAAGAGGTCCGATCACGTTCAACGATGAGTAATGAAACTCGTGTCCCCTAGCCATGAGGCCCATGGCGCCTAATAGGCAAGCATGTGTCAGCTCCAATTGCCGATAGCCCAGTGTCAGACCGGGACGCTTCATCACCGCCTCCGCTGGGAAAAGGCCGACCATGTCATACGATCGCCCGTCGAAGTCACGAATGCTTCGCGTCAAGTACATGAGACCGCCGCATTCGGCATAGATGGCGCCGCCTTGTTCGGCAAATGTTCGAATCGCACTGCGCATAGACGCGTTGGCGGTCAGCGCCTCACCGTAAAGCTCCGGGTACCCGCCCCCTAGATAGAGCAGATCAATGGCCGGTAGCGCTTGATCTCTTAGTGGGGAGAACCTGACTAGTTCAGCGCCTTCCGCTTCCAACAACTCCAAATTGTCCTGGTAATAGAAGCAAAATGCCGGATCGTAGGCGAGCCCGACACGGATCTTTGGTTGTGCGTGAGATCCAGACGTCTGAAACGGGGGCGATGAGAGCTCCCGGCAAGATCGAGCCAGCGCTTCAATTAAGTCGAGATCGATCGTCTGCTTGGCAGCTTCCGCCAGCCGCTGATACAGGTCTTCTGAACTCCGCTCAATCGCCGTCATCAGACCGAGATGTCGATCAGGAATAATTGCCTTCGAATCGGGCAGTAGATATCCGACCACGACCAGATCCGTCTCGGCCTCAACCGCATCCTTGAGCAGAGCATAGTGTCCCTCGCCGCTGATTCGATTGAACAGCACAGCTCGCACGTTCAGCTTTGGATCAAAACGGGCATATCCGCTGACCATTGCCGCGGCGGAGCGCGCCATTGCGCTTCCATCGACGACCAGCAACACAGGGGCATCCAACTGCTTCGCCAATTCGGCGGTGCTGCCCGTCTCCTCGGTGGCCGAGCTTCCATCGAATAATCCCATCATGCCTTCGACGATAGAGAGATCCGCGTCCGCCGCAGCGCGGGCGAAGATGTCGCGGTTCAGTGATGCCCCCAGCATCCACCCGTCCAGATTGCGCGATGACCTCTTCGTCACCGCAGTGTGATGGCCAGGATCAATGAAGTCCGGACCTGCCTTGAACGGCTGCACCCGTCGGCCACGCGCCGTCAAGGCCGCCATGATGGCCAACGCGACGGTCGTTTTACCGACTCCACTATGCGTGCCGGCGATGACCAGTCGAGGCGCCTGCATCATCCTCTATAAACTAAGCCGAATACCGCCATACACCGACCTGATTGGGGTGCCGAAGTAGAGAATCTCTTCGTATTTCTGGTTCAAGAGATTATCTACTCGTCCGTAAACCTGCATGTTTTTCGTCACACTATAGGAAGCGGACGCATTGATGACACCGAACGATCCCATTTTTTGGACCACCGTATTGGCCAGATCATTATTTCTCGCTCCGACGAACCGATAGTGAACCGTCATCCGCACGGGGTCAATCGGTTGGTAGGCAGTTTGACACTGAATTGGTCGATCGGCCATCGTGCCAAACGTTTATCGCCGCCAAGCGGACTAGCGGGCGTGTCAAAATTCCTCGTTAATGTGTAAGTATACTGACCCCATGCCTCCAGTCCTTTCATGAGTGTCGCCTTGAAGCCCAGTTCCCATCCTTGGCTCTTCGCTTCTGCCAGATTGATCGGACAGAATCCAAACGTATTGACGGGCAAAGGCTGGAAGGGACGGAGGCAAATTGAATCAGATCATCGCAGTGATTCCAAAAGTAGCCTGCGGTGAGTTGCAATCGTCCCTGAAAAAGATTCTGATCGACGCCTGCGTCAAAGCTCTTGCTTTTTTCTGGCCTCAGATTAGGGTTGCCGAATCCCTGGCAAAAAAAATCGTTGAGCGTAGGCGCCCGGAATCCGGTCGCATAACTCGTCCGGAATTTTGTGTCCGTTTCTATCAAATATCCGCCGGTGACACGGTATGTCGTCGCGTCTCCAAAGACATTGTAACTGTCCTGACGCACACCTCCTGTCATGAATAGTCGGTCCCACAGATTCAGCTGCGCTTGGGCATATCCCGCATTGGAAGCGATGCGGCGGCTTGGCTGCGGGCCACCAAAAAACCCGAGCGCATCCCCGGTCTCTTCCCGAAATTGATAGCCCGCGGTTACCAGTAGCGGTTTAGCGGTTTGAAAATTGTGTTGCCACTTTAATCGCTGGTTAATAATTTCCAAGTCCGTTTGAAACGGAAAAAAGCACGTGTTCCCACCGCAGAACGGATCGGCCGTAATGGTTTGTCCCGTATCCAGGTCTCGTCCGACCATGCCACTGATGCCAAGCAAGTGCTCATTCGCACGAGCTAACGTTAATCGTTGCGACCACCAAGAGGTCAAGGGCTGAAAATAACTGCCACTGACGATCAGATTGCGAGTCGTTTGTCTGGCACCAAAGATATCCGCGGGTCGTCCGTTCCCATCAAATCCATCAATACTGACGTCAGAGTTATACCATCGGAGATTAAATTCCAGCCGCCCATCTTTCGGTAATGTGACGCCGAGCTTGCTCGAGGCTTGCCAATTATGGAATCCATCCCGTTCCGCAGCACCGCGGCGATAGTTGATTGCTGAGAAATTGCTCGTATCCCACTGAGAGAGCGAGGCAGAAAAATCAAAGAGACCTTTTGCGCCGGATAGATTGGCACCCTCGCGAATCGTCGCGTGCCTGCACCTTCGCGTCAGACGTCGATCGTCCAACACTGGCTTATGCAGATCGCTTTCCGCTTACTGTGGCGGCACCATGATGGCTTCGCACCATCTTCCCCGTCACCATCCGACTTCTTCTCGTCGTTCCTCCATCTTGAAAACCATACCCCTGTGGAATAGCGAAGGGACGGGGCACAAGTCCTTTCCGCTCACATACGATGCGTTAGGTTCGCTCATGCGGAGCATACCCGCGTAGCAAACAATCTGTGGAGCAGCGCCGAGCGCTCTGTGCGCCATGTTCTGCAAAAGTAGCTGCCGATCAGCGGCACGTCATTGCCGCGATAGGTCGACGACGGCACCGTCACATTCCAATGCCACCTTTTCGACGCGTGAGCAGGTAGAGAAAAATTGGCCCACCCGCCAAGGCAGTGACGACCCCAACCGGAATTTCGCTAGGGGTCAAAAGCGTCCGCGCCAGAGCATCGGCCATCGTGAGAAACATGCCGCCGACCAGAAATGAAGCTGGAATGAGCAGGCGATGATCAGGGCCGACAAACAACCGGACGGCATGCGGCATGATCATGCCAACAAAACCGATGAGTCCGCTGACTGAAACGACGGCGCCGGTCAACAGCGCGGACGCTACAAAGATGACTTTCTTGAGGCGTTCAACCTCCACGCCAAGCGAGTGCGCTGTTTCACTGCCCAGCGTCAGAACATTGAGTGCCCTTGACTGGGACGCTAAGACAGCAATCCCCACACCGATGTACACACCCAACGTCACCAGAGACCAGTAATCGGGAGCGAGGAGCGTCCCCATGAGCCACGACATCATGGCGAAGGACCGATTGGGATCCATGATGGACGTGATGAACATGATTAAGGCGGAGAAGATCGCGTTCATGACCACGCCGACCAGCAAAAGGGTGTGGATCGGAAGCTGCCCAGATGAACTGGCGACCCGATAGACGATCCCGATGGAAAGCAGACCTCCGATGAACGCAAAGAGGGGCAGAGATGAGATTGCCAGGACCGTGGTGCCGATGCCCAAAAGCATCGCGAGTGCCGCGCCTAGAGCCGCCCCACTCGAAATGCCCAAAACGTACGGATCGGCCATCGGGTTCCGCAGCAACGCTTGTAGTCCGGCCCCCACTGCGGCGAGACATCCGCCGACCATAAAAGCGAGGAGCACGCGAGGCAGACGCACATGAATGAGAATGATGGCTCTCGCGTCATCCCCACTGACGATTGACGATCCCTCATGGAGGAACCGCCATACAATCCGGGCGGCCTGGTCGAATGAAATTGGCTCTGTCCCAAATCTCAAAGAGGCCAGGATCACTACCAGACTGGCGCATGCAAGGGATGCCAAAATGCTGACCCAGCGTCGGCTTGTTAGTACTGCAGAGGGCAAACTCGCGCCAGTGACACGATTTTCTGCGGGCATCGAACTTGTTGCAATGGTGTCCGACATAGGATGAGAACGTCTATGGCCGCTTTAAGGGGACACTAGATTCTAAGGAGACTTCCGGATGAATAATCCTGATCAGCTCCGTGAGCCCTAGGAGAATTCGTGGACCCGGACGGTTAAGCAGATTACTGCCGACACGATAAAACGATCCCTGCTTCACTGCCGACATGGTATTCCACCGTCTCCAGAGGACCTGCTCTTCAGCCGGAACACCTTCCGAATTTCCGACCGGAAAAATAATAATTTGCGGATCCTGGGCGAGCACTTCTTCCATGCTCAAACGGGGATAGGGCGATGCAGCCCGCGCGGCGACATTGGTCCCCCCAGCCATCTCGATCAACTCATGGATGAAACTTCCGGGCCCGACAGTAATCAATGGCTGGGAATTCAGGACATAGAGCACGCGAGGACGGGAGCGCCCCTGCGTTCTTGCATTCAATTCCGACAGCTGATCACGCAATTGCGCAGCGAGTTCGTCCGCTGATGCGGACCGATCCAGCATACGACCCAGCATCTGGATTTGCTGCGGGATATCTTCAACGCTGTTCGGCTCACTGATATAGATGGCTATCTTCAACTGCTCCAGTTTCGTTAACAGGTCGGGTCGGAGAAAGGCGCTGGGAGCCACCACCAGATCTGGGTGCAGCGCCAAAATGCTTTCGACGTTCGGGTGACTGTATCCCACCTTCGGTTTCGTTTGAGCGTTCGCAGGATAATCACAAAATTCTGTGACGCCGACAACTCGGTCACCCAGCCCTATGGCATAAAGAATTTCGGTAATACTGGGTGCCAAAGACACGAGGCGTTGAGGTACCCCGGACAGAACAACGTGTCGTCCTAAGTCATCGGTAAAGGTCCGTGGCCCCATCGTGGATTGAGCGGCGAATGTAGGCACCACGCTCGCCAGGAGGGCGATGAGAAGTCCCACGGGGGTAAGTCTGTGGTGGATGTAACGGGATCGCGTTCGCAAACAAAAAATCCTCAAGGCCGAACGACCCTGAGGATTGCACCCGCTTCTTCACCCTCGCCCTTTCCCCAGCCCACGAAGGAAAGATGGTCAGGCCGGGCAGGTCTTCTGACTTCTGGTTCGTTCTACTCCCCGCGCCTTCCCATCTGAAGCGTTGAAGCGCTCACGACAGTGGCAGTAGCGGGTTTCGTCCCAGTCACAGCGGCGGGACCGTGAGGGAGTTTCACCCTCTTCCCTACACCCAGGCCAAATATGTGCGGCCACCCTATGAGACCGATCCCAGTGTTGTCAAGTAAAAGTATATCCACGTGAGTAGATCCATTCCTTCGAATGGGACTTGATGTTTCGTTCCTCATCTATTAGTAAGTCTCCTCAATAAACTCACGACCGATAAAGGATATGTCTAGACAGAAGTACAATGTTCCACTCGGTTTGGGACCTTTCAATTACTGGACGTTGAACATTGCAGTGCCCATGGAAACACCTGCGACCTGGAGGTCTCCGTTGGATATCGCGTCCCATGAATATTGCACAACCATATTTCATTACCTCTCTGGTGCCCCGACATTCTGGCAAAGATATGCGGCATCGATTCGTGCCCTGTTTAGCACTGATGATCCTCTTGGTGGCACGCCATTCGCTTCGTTGAAGCTTAGTACGCGTCTTGTGCGAGAGATCTATTGCAGCTACCAGTCATACACAAACTCATTGTTTGGATCAGAGCTTGTTCTCACCAACGCTCTTTTGCCAACCTTTCACAGACTTGGCTATTCGTTCGGTGAGGCGTCCATGATCCCTCCCATCCTTTCGGACCTTGGCACGCCTACCGGGTGAGCGCAAACGGCGCGAAGCGGTGCACTTTTTTCACATGCCCTGAACAATCTCATTCGCTACCAGCATGGACGTGCGCCATTGGTACTAGGAGAGTGCCACCTCAGCTGTTGGCAAACAATCAAACACCACCGGCTCAAAATTCTTTTAAAAAGAGGGACCGCCCTACACTCCGCAGAATAAGGGGACGCGCGACATTGCAACGGAATTGAGCTTCTTGATCCGGGATATTTTCGTGCTCAATCTTGGGGGCTTTCATTAGGAGCGGTCCGAGAGGTTTTCTGTGGCCAATCAATGACTCGGAGGGAAACGTTATCTTTGAATGGCAATGCTACCGCTGAAGGATAAACTCATGAATGTTCTGTCGTTGCTCCCATGCCACCTCGGCCAACTTTGGTTCGCAAGAATTGTCTTTAGGAAGCCCCATACAAAGATATGCGATGAAGTTCCAAGGTTCCGGCACATTAAGGACCTTTTTTATGTCGGCGGCATCCAGAATTGATACCCATCCCAGCCCTATGCCATTCGCGCGCGCGGCGAGCCAAAGCGTCTGTATCGATGCCACGACTGAGTAGCTTAAGGTCTCCGGCATCGTCCGCCGCCCCAGGCCATGTCCCTGCGAAGTCGACTCATCGCAGAACACGGCCAGCTGGACGGGAGCGGTATGTAATCCTTCCAGTTTTAACGTGCTGTAGAGTTGGGCGCGCTCTCCTTCGTAACCCGCAAGAGCATCCGCATTGGCTGCTAAAAAACTGTTCTTAACTCCCATCCTGCGAGCCGGGTCATCCACTAGCACAAAACGCCATGGCTCGCTGAGACCTACCGACGGGGCCAAGGAAGCGGCAGTAAATAGATCGTTTAATAGAGCTGGTGGCAGCGGATCGCTGCGAAAGGCTCTGACATCTCTTCTCCATAAGAACAATTCATGGAGTTTCTGTCGAAACTCCCCATCAAAGTGTGGCGGCGTATTCATTATTCAGGTCCTCCCGAAGCTTCTTGCATGGGCTGCCTTCAAAAGCTTTCCTCCTTGCATGGGACAGATGATATGCCAAAGTCCTGACAAGTCCTGACAAAATCGAACTGACGGTTACGACTCGATCGTAAGCTGAAATTATCCGATTGTTAGCACGAGTTCCTCAACTCATTTTCCAGAACCTGATTAGCCTGGGTGGTGATCCTGTCTACTGCTCCAGATATACCGTCTGGTATACGGGTGTCGCGAGATTTTGCGTTTCGAGGTTCCAGTCAATCACGACAATCGCAGAGCGTTCCGACGAAAATGACAGTAACCGCTTTCCATCTTTGACCACCACACTTTCGGCACGGGTAAAGTCCAGCGTGCGATCGGCGCCGGTACGATTACACACCAGCAGGGGGACACCAGTTTCCTGCGTACATCGCTCCCATTCGCCACTAGGACCGTGAAGCCCCGGTGCCCACGCTGCCGCTGAAACCAATAGTTGTGCGCCTTGAACTTGGAGGCGTGTGCAAATACTTAATGAGTACGCATCAGCACAAATCAAGATCCCAACACTTCTGAAGGGGCTAACTGAAAAGGGTACGGCCACTTCCCCGGGGGTCGACCACGACTCTGAGCCAACTTTGAGAGCATTGATCTTGCGATGCTTGCCTAAAATGTTGCCATCGGGGCCGACGACGAAAACGGTGTTATAGAGCTTATCAGTCTGATGATCTCGTTCCGGATGCGAGAGGAATACTGTCACCCGAAGTTGAGCCACCAGTTGGCAAAATCCTACCATCCACGGATCGGGTTGGGGCAAGATCCATTCTGTACCGATGATGTCCGCAAAGGAATAGCCGCAAATAATTAGTTCCGGCAACGTGATCCACTCTGCCCCTAATCCAGCTGCGGTTGTGACTGCCTGTTTGACTAAATTGCGGTTATGGGAAATATCGCCCGGAATCGGCGCTAGGTGCAACAAGGCTATGCGCAATGTCTGACTCTGTATGCTCCCTGCCTGCAAGGTTGGAATCACTAAAGCGGCAGTGAGACCGGAAACGCTTGTCTGAAGAAATTGGCGTCGCGTTAGTCCCACCGCTTCTCCTTCTAGAAGCAGCACCATACCATACGTAAACGTTGTCGTCGAAAAGGAAGTTCTCTCTCAACTCTGCAGGCCTAGCAAACACACGGAATAATCCCTGCGTTTGGCAGCACGCACGCATGAGGCAAGATGTTGACGATGACGAACCTACCGATGGATGCCTATTTGCCTAAGACAAATGGGGTCCAAGAAACACACAAAAAAATAAACTTACTACATGAAAATAAAATACTAAATGGGGTCAAATACTACATGGGGTCAGGTCTTGTCTCTTGTATGCAGTTAGGGGCAACGACCGGTCATTTGCTCCAGCTTCTCGGGGTATCGAGCCCCTTCCTTGATCTTGGGACGACCGCCACTCTCTAACAGCGGCCTATTTACTAATCAAGCGAGCGCGTGAGTTTTGCAGGAAGCAGGTTATTGATATAGTCACACAAAGTCGATATCCACCTCACCTCCTATAGTCGCAGCCCAGCGGCAGGTCAACAGAAGGATAAAATAGAGGACAGAGATGACTCTCCGTTTGCCCGACACATACAATGAAGTATTAAGGTGGCAAACGGCTCAACCGAAGTTTGGTATGGTGGAGAGCACCCGATTTAAGACTTATTTCACCCGCACTCTTCGCCAGACAGTCTAGTCATTGACCGATGGTCGTTCTCGTCTTAAGCTCCGAGTTTGAGTTAATCCTCGCATTTGTGGTGAGTATAAACTGATGATGACGCAGGCACGCCGAACAAGAAAAGCCAGGACCCGCTAAGACCTCCCACCCTATTGACTCGCACGAATCAACCGCCTACCCTATCCACCTACGTCAGCCCTTCACAGAGGAGTCATTTATGTCGCGACGAAACTTTAATTGTGTGCAACCACTGGGTTTGGTAACCACGGTTTGTGCCATATCGGCGCTGATCATCACTGCTGGTCTGCAGTGGACGCCGGTACCGGCCAATGCAACCGAGCGCGGTGAGGAACGTAGGGATGCGCGGGATACTCGGCAGACCGGCCGTGACGAAGCAAGGGAGCAGAAGGCCGAATGCAAAGCGGCAGATGATAAAAGCCGTGCGGAATGTCGGCGGGAAAAGCGAGATACTAAGCAGGATGCGCGCGAATCCGCCAGGGACATAAAGCGAAAATAATCAAAAAATCTGAGCCGCTTTTATACAAACCGTATACCTCTTGGTACCCCGTGCCCATCCTCGATGCCGCGAGGGTCAACCAAGGGTGCACCCGTCGTTACTGTTTGCGCCGGAGCAACCGTAAGATGGCCGGCATGGTGGTGAGCAAAACACATGGGGTCAAGCAAACAAATGAGGTCAGGTCTTGTTTCTTGCCTTGTAGCCAATCAACCGACCGCTGCGTTATTGCGAAGAGCGGGGTCAGTATAGTCACAGTGCTAAGTCGATACACTACGCGGGAGCTCTAGAAGAAGAAAAATGGTCAACTCCAGCTTCATCCTACAGGCCTCTTACAGCGGGAGCCTACTCCCTCGTATGCTTCCCACGAAGGGGGTTTACCCTTTTCCAGCACCCGGTCGGGGGTTCAAAGCGAGACTAGATTTCCTGGGTGGCACTTCTCCGACCGCCTCAGTTAATAGGTGGTCGGTACACGCCTGGCGAGGGATGGCGAAGGGCACCCGATTTAAGACTTACTTTACGCCACCCTTCGCGTTTCGCTTCGGCTCGTAAACATGCAGTGAACCGCTAGCAGTCGTCCGACCAGTGGTTATTTACACTATCGGTGGAAGCAGGAAAACTAAGTCCCTAGCTTCTTCTGCCGATTTGCCACAAACCTACCCAGTGCGAACACCGTCCAACTCTTGATGACTGGCTGCGCGCCACTCCTCAACACTACCGTACATGACTCCTCCAGATGAAATGATGAACGGATCTCCATCGCTTGAGTAACGATTGCCCTGAAAGAGCGCCACCTCAAGGGGGCCTTGTGTATCGACGAGCCGCACGCCACCCGTGGTCATAAATAAGTTGTTGAAGACGCGCACATGACTCAGATTTCCACTCGTTCGAATCGCTGAAATATTTACTGAATTCAGCCCCCCGTTATCAAGGTACACCGTGTTGCCGTACACCTGAGTATCCAGTTCAGGGGAATTCTGAGCACGAATATCGATGGCTCCAGTCTCGGCTCCCTGACGTGAATCGTTTTCGGAGATGTTATAGCGGACAACATTTCCCGTTGAGCTGGCACGGTATACATCATTAAATTGGTAGACGAGAAAACCCGGACCCGCGTTGTCGTGGGAATAGTTGTATTGCATCACGGAGTTGGTCGTGCCTCCGTCTAGATCGAATCCGTTGCCATCCCCTCCCTGCGTGCGATTACCGAACGACTCGTTGAATTGAATGACGACGTTATTCGAGTAAATCGCCCAAATTCCGACCGGGCCATTCGGAGTGCGGTTGAGCGAGCCGTTGTTGTAGGCGAGGCAATGTTCAATGACCCCGCCATTCACATCCTTGAAAAAAAGACCGTTGCCCGTCTGCTCCTCGATGTTCAGGCCATGATTGTCATAGAAGCGACTGTAGCCAACATACACGTTCTCGTAGGCATACGTCTCGGGATGATCCGGGTAGTTTCCTGGGGCGCTCCCCATCCACATCCCTGCGTAGCCGTTATCGTGCACGTCGGCATGCGTCACGCGAATATCTTCGTAGCCGTACCGCAATGCGCCTTGTGTGTACATCGCGATACCCGCGTACCTGAATCCGCTCGCCTCAACCTGATCGATTTGGATTCCCAGCAGACGCCGGTCGTTCGCATCGTCGTGGAGCAACATGATGCCCTGTCCACTGTTCGCCGTCGCCCCAGCGCCGGTGATCTTCAGGTTCGAGATCAGTATCCGCTCGACATTTCGAAGGACGATCCCATCACCCTCGCCTGCGAGAATCTCCGCGCGATCTCCGGCCGGTGTTGCAAAGGAGGTGACCTGAATCGGTTGGTTATCCAAACCGGAATTGTGGATAACGAGCTTGCCTGTGAAGGAGGCGCCCCCTTCTAGGGCGATGACATCCCCGGGCACGAGCTGAAGCTCGCTCACAGCGGAAAGCGTTTTGAGGGCGAGCGTAGGCGAGCTTCCGTCGTTGGTATCGTCGCCCCCTGGACTAATGAAATAGGTGCGAGGAGAGCTTTGGGAAGTATTCACACTGCCTCGGAAGTCGTCGACCTGAGTGTCGGTGGTGCGGGTCGGCGGTTCAGCGCCATCGACCGGCTGAGGTTCCAAGTCATCCCCACTCGTGCCGACGGTCCCAACGCCGGTACCCCCGGTACCAGATACGGGTTCTTTTCCATTGACCGCGACGGTACCTGCCGTGTTCGCGGGCTCTTGAGTCAGCCCGCCGGAACCGGTGGCTGACGAGGTCGACTGCTGCGCTACGGTAGCAAACGACGAGGCGTCTCTCACCAATAGGTCGGCGACGGAGAACGTCTGCTGAGAGGCAGGTAATATGAGCGTACCTGCAAGGTCCGCACTGAGAAGGACACGAGACTCTAGTGCTTCGAGAGAGAACGCCTGGCGACCGTCGTGGCCAGGACGCCGCGCAGAGTACCCCTGAGAGTGGCTGCGATCGAAAATCTTGCTTGAAATTGTATGCCAAAGTTTCATATGCCCTCATTAACGACAATGGACTAGGACATTATCGTTAATAAGCGCCTATTGCAATGTGTGATAGACACCTAAGTATTTTGACACATCCAGCAGGCCAACAAAGCCAACATAGTACGGTGAGCACGGCGACCACATGACCCAGCGAGGAGGCTTGAATCACTTCCTAGCACGCCGTCGAGGGTATTAGACTGCAGTAGTCACCTTCACAGTTTAGATCTTTGGTATGCTGACAAACAGCTAGGAAGTGAATGCCCTGTTGTCGTCTCTCAAGGCTTTCCCTTTCGGAAAGAAGGACGATGCGCGTGAAACACTGTCGGTCACCTTTACAGCCGGTGAAAGCAAATCTCTTTCGCATAAGTTCCTAATAAACCGCCTCGGTCTGTCCTGGCTGTGCCCCCTTCCGTCGAAAGACGTATAAAAATAGTTGACAGCCTTCCACATCACTACGACTAAAGGGTCGAGACACGCATCTCCATACATAAGTATTGTCATGGCCTTATGATCCCATTAGTCCCCTTAGGCTCGGCTCCCAATGTGGCACGTGGCTTGTAATGAATATGAACTAGTTCAGTGTATGCAGACTTTTTAACAGCTTTACAGCAAAGGGAGACAAAAGATGAAAAGACAAATGAAGGGGCTTCTGTCGCTAGCAGCCGCGCTCCTCGTCGGAAGCTTCATGCAGGCGGCGCCCGCGCAGGCGCTGACGTTTGATCTCAATTGCGTATTGAGCTCAGCGGGGTGTACGCCAACAGTGTCGTATGGAACGATCACGCTTACAGATAGCGGTAACAGTGTGTTGGTGTCGGTGAATCTCGTAGGTTCCGGAGTCAACAAAGTGCTGGAATTTGGGTTGAATATGAACCCCTCACTCAATAACTCGGGATGGTCGATCACGGGAACGACTATTACCGCCAACGAAGATGCCATTCAAGCTGATGGCTACACGGCTGGTAAGTTTGATCTGAACGTCCCCTCGAATGGGAACCTCGGCTTTGAACCATTCAGCGGAACGATCAGCAAAACCAGCACGAATTTAGATCCATCGACGTTCGACTTCAATGATACAAATAATGTGTTTCGCGCCTTTGTTCATATCGGGAATTTGGCGTGCAGCAATCAGGCAGCAGGAGTCTGTACCCCTGGGGCCGCTGGTGAGTCATCGTTGTGGGTCGGAGCCCGGCCAGTATCGGGCGTGCCGGAGCCAGCCTCCGTCATCCTTCTCGGCTCGGGCCTCGCTGGCATCGGTGTCTGGGGCATGAAGCGTCGAAAGAGCGCATAACTCCAGCTTTCGTGGCGTAAACAGCCGGTCCAGAGTAATCTGGGCCGGCTTTTTTATGGCCGACTGCTGCGACAAGCGAGTATAGGATCCTGTTCTCTTGGCAATCCGAAGAGGCACGTAACTAATCAGCATACTAACCAGGACAAATTTACAAATGGGATCAGGTCTTGTCTCTTGCATATAGCCAATTCACCAATCACCACCCAAGCGGTGCGTTTAGACGGAGAGGGCGATAATAAATTAATGCGACAAACGGCTCAACCGAAGCCAGTCGCATCGTGCGGAAAGCCATCGGTGAATTTGAGTGTGCCGAGCCGCGTCTCGACGCTGTTCGACGTGGTGATCGCGGCTGGGATGTCGGTCTTGTTTGTTTTGCGCGAACGCCGACGAAGTGGGTGGTTTTGGGCTTGGCACGACCTCCTCCGCATGCGTCGTGAACGCGAACAAAAAGAAGAGCATTACGTTAAGAGCGAGTGTGGTAAGAATTGTTTTCTTCATGGCTCTGCTCCTTCGCCTTTACCCCTGCAAAATTTCAGTGTTTCAACGTAGACAACAATTATGTGTCCAAGCCGCATCCTTCAGCACTATAATTGTGGCGCGCAGACGCGGCGGACAAAGATCGCGCGGATGATCAGTACGGATGTCTCGGAATGCATCGCGACGATGCCGAACGATTGCACATCCAGGAGGGCACCACGGTGCGATTGGTAAGCGGACGGGGTGAAGTCGTGAGCGAGCGGGTCCGGCCCGGTGAATTGTTTACCAGCTTTCATTCTCCGTCCACGAACGTCAATGCGCTCTTGTCGTCAAGCGCCGACGAGAGATCGAAGTGTCCCGATACAAAGTGTCGGCCGTTGCGGATGGAGAAATACAGTGCTTCTGTGAAAGCATGACGGATGATCTCAGCAGTGCACATTGGAAACTCATCACATAATCTTAGTCATGGAACACTAATGCGATGAACAAGGGTTATACACTCGGGACGATCGGCATCTTGGTAGGCGGAGGTCCTGCGCCCGGCATCAACAGCGTGATCGGGGCAGCGGCCATCCAATGCATAGTCGGAGGCCATACGGTGCTGGGCATACGAGACGGCTTCCGATGGATTATGGAAGGCGACACGACCCGCGTGAAGCCCCTCTCCATCGATGAGGTCAGCCGGATTCATTTCCGCGGCGGCTCGCATGTCGGCACGGCGCGTGCAAATCCCACAAAAAACCCCGAGCAGCTCGCGAGGACATTGGAGACACTGCTGAAGCTGGACGTATCCGGGCTCATCACCATCGGCGGAGACGACACGGCGTTTTCCGCGTTGAAGCTGGCACAGATGGCTGGAGGACGGTTGCAGATCGTGCATGTCCCCAAGACGATTGATAACGATCTCGATCTACCTCATGGGATATCGACCTTCGGTTTCCAGACGGCCCGCCATGTCGGCGTCGATCTCTTGAAAAACCTCATGGTGGATGCGTTAACGACGTCACGTTGGTACGTCGTGGTCACGATGGGCCGCAAGGCCGGACATCTTGCGCTGGGCATCGGCAAGGCCGCCGGGGCGACGCTTACGATCATCCCGGAAGAATTTCGCGGTCGACCCGTTCGGCTGTCGACGCTCGCCGATATCCTGACGGGCGCGGTCGTGAAACGCTTGGGTATGGGACGATCCGACGGCGTCGCCGTGTTGGCGGAGGGGCTGGCGGAGTCGTTGGACCCCCATGAACTTTCCGAACTGGAAGGGGTGCCGCGGGACCCGCACGGTCATTTGCGACTGGCGGAGGTCAATCTCGGCGACATGCTTAAGCGGGAAGTCGAAAAACGGTTGGCCTCCTTCGGCATCCCCGGTACGATGGTCGCCAAAAACATCGGGTACGAACTGCGGTGCGCCGATCCCATCCCCTATGATATGGAGTACACTCGGGATCTCGGCTATTGCGCCGCCCAGTTTCTCATGGACGGAGGCAATGCGGCGATGGTGTCCATTCAAAACGGGCGCTTTGTCCCGATTCCTTTTGAGCGGATGTTGGATCCTGCGACAGGCCGCACGCGTGTCCGCATGGTGGACATTGACTCGGAGTCCTACCGGGTCGCACGCGGGTTCATGATCCGGCTGGGTCGAGAAGACATCGAGCGCCAGGAGATGCTGGAGCGGCATGCCGCGATCGTCGGCTTGACCACCGACGCCTTTCACAATCGGTTCGGCTATCTTGTGACGGAGACCTGATGGCTATGTCGATCGTTCCGCTGTTCGATGAACGCTTGCTGCGTCATGGGCTTTGTTTGACCGCCGCCTGATCGAAGCGGAGCATGTGCAGATGAGGATTATCTTGGCCGTTGACGGTTCGAAGGCGCTGGTCATGCAATGGATGCCTTACCCTGCCTTTCGTGATGCGTCCGAAAGTAACGGCGGTCCATGCCCTCGACCTGGCCGCGTTACGAATTCTCCCTGTCCCAACTGAGCCGACTCCGCAAGAGCCAAGAGAACCGAAAAACGAGTATTTAGAAAAGACTGATCGTGATGGATCATATTGGATTGGGCTGTCCTGGTAGTGTCGTAGCAGATTCTTCCTAGGCCAATCATTCATTAGCGATCCAAAGCCGTAAAGGCAAGTTGCGATGACCTTTTGACGCTAGGAAGCTAGAATTAATGGGGTCAGGTCTTGTCTCTTGTTCGCCATATGAGTCCAAGGCGATCGGCAAAATCCACTCTCCGGAAGCTCAACCAATGGAAGAAACAAAACCATCCATTGCGGAGGTTAAGCCATATCGAGGCCTCGAACGAAACAATGGTAGGTCCTTGTCCGGTCGTTGAACGGAACCCTTGGCCCAAGTACTCCCGGAGTAAGCATGGAAGGATTCATTGAGCTGTTTGAATCCCGCATAGCTCATCGACCAGCGCTTTGAACGGGGTCCAGTCCTTTTCGTCCCCACCACACCCATAGGGCAATGGACCATTTGAGTCAGAACTTGTGAAAACGAACAAAGGCATCCGTTGAGTGCGACTACTTCATGTTGATCGATGGGGAAATGAAATGGTCGCCGGCAAATGCTTGCTTGAGAGCCTTGGGAAGATCTGCGAGGAGGTCGGATTTCAGCACATAGCCATTCGCCCCAGCGGCAAAGGCTTCCTTAACGTAATCTGGATCTGCATGGACGGTTAAAAAAACGATCCTCGTATGCGAGTGAATGTTCTTCAGACGCTGGGCGACCTCAAGTCCGCTGAGACCCGGGATGGAGATGTCCAGCACCACAGCATCAGGCTTGAACGCCGCGATGGCCTCTATTCCTTCACTGCCTGTACTGCTCGTGGCGACAATGTCATAGTTACCCCTTAGTAATTCAGTGACTGCGCTGATGATCTGAGGATGATCGTCGACGACAATCAGTCGCATTCGAGGCTTCCCAACCGGCTTTTCTGCTGGCATAGGCAACGCTATTCGCTCATTGAGGCGGCATTTGATATAGACCAGAGGCGTAGCGTAGAGGTCCTGCAATCAGCTAGGCACTTACGTACGGCAACAGCTAGGGCTGCAACGAGTAAGTCCACATCTAGCATCACAAAGGAGAATTAGAAACTGTTACAAATGACAGATGCAGGAGGGGAAGGCCCATCAGCGGAATCGTTCCAGACACGAGACGGTGTTGATAGCGAGTCGAGCAATTTTCTGCAGCCCTCATCCGTGCAGGGGCACGCGGACTCTGATGGAGGTGCCTTGGGATGCGCGCGACTCGATGGTAAGTTCCCCGCTCACAAGGCGGAGCCGTTCCCGCATGCTCACAAGTCCGAGCCCGAGTCCGCCTTCGGCAACGGCAGACTCGTGGTCAAACCCGACACCGGAATCACAGATCGACACATCAATGACATCCTCATTCACAGAAATGTTGACCTTCGCTTCCTCTGTCCCGCTATGCTTGAGCACGTTCCGCAGAGCTTCCTGGACGACGCGATAGAGGCAGAGGCCAACGTTCTGTGGGATTGGACCAGAAACAGACGGAGCGGTTACATCGATACGAATGTGGCTGTGCGCAGACAAGTCACGGCAAAGAGCCTTGACGGCGGCGATCAGGCCGAGATGTTCCAACCTCGCAGGGTGAAGCTCGTGTGAGATGTGCTGGATATCGGAGGCAATTTCTTTCGTCTGCTTTCTTAACCCCGCCACCAGGCGTCCGCTCTCTTTCGACCGTCGACTCACAAGTTTTGAAAGTCTCTCAACCTGGATTGCCAGGAGCGCCATCCGCTGACCAATATCATCATGGAGTTCTCTGGCAATTCCTGTCCGCTCATTCTCTTGAGCAGAAATCAGACGGCCACTCACGGCGTGCTCGCTCGCTTCCAAGGCCTCACGGGTCTCTTTCAGTTTGGTGATGTCAACATGGGAGCCGGCGAGCCGCATCAGCTTGCCACTGGTGTCGCGGAGGGACACGCCCCGCGACAAGACCCATCGATAAGAGCCATCCTTGTGCCGAAGCCGGTGTTCCATTTCATATTCGGAAAGTGATCCAGCCAAGTGATTTCTCATGATGGTCAACACACGATCTCGCTCGTCAGGATGAAGGTGCTCCTCCCACTCCTCAAACCTGTCCTTGATCTCAAAGTCTTCATAGCCGAGCATACGTTTCCAAATTGGTGACAGAAAGACTTGATTCGTTCGAATATCCCAATCCCAAATGCCGGTACTCGACCCATTGACAGCAAGGAGAAAACGTTCCTGGCTTTGCCGTAACGCTTCGTCCGCCTCTTTGCGTGCGGTGACCTCGATTAGAAACCCACGAAGCAGAACTGGAAAACCATTCTCGCGGATAACCGTGACGATATCTTGTATCCACACAATGCGACCATCTGCGCATTGCATGCGATATTCGAATTGGTACTGGTCATCGATTTGGCTGTGTTCAAAGCAGTATTGGATGCTACGCGCACGATCGTCGGCATATAGATGGTCGGCCCAGAAGTCTTTTTCATACCATCGGTCGACAGGGTATCCGAGCAACTTCACCGCCTGTTGGCCGACATGGGTAAATTGCCATGTCCGCGCATTCGCTTCCCAAGGAACGACTCCTGTCGCTTCCAACAGCCGATGGAGTGCGTCCTGGCTGGCCTCAGACGTCGCTTCAGCCCCCCTTGACGATTCGTGTTCGTCCTCAAACATCACGTGTTCACGACCTAAGCAGAGCTAAATGATGGTCCCGGCCAATCGTCGGCAAGGTTATCCTAGGCCAGGAATCATACCCGTGTCTAGGGTGGCGATGGTCCCTCCCCTCGATGGATGCGTCCACACTTGAGAAGAAAAGACGCGACTGAACTCTAACTTTCGGCAATTCGAGGTTTCATCTCGACGGTCCTTATTAAGGCCCCACAGAAACCATTTGACCGACAGCTTGTGTGTGGATTGATAATGGAGGTCCTACGGTCAAAGGGTCATGGGTCCATGTAAGGGGCGCACTAACTAGTCTAATCTGATATCCCTCCGCATACCCACGGGTACATGGCAGCTAACGAGAGACGCTCGCCACCTCTATCAAAATACACGTAATTTCCCAGCACACTATCACAGGGTTATCGTCGTGCAAGCGACACTGCTCATGCCCCAAGCTCTTTCAAGTTGAGAAGCAGCACAGGTCGATTTATCACATCCTTTGACGTATCCTTCCCCCTTCACCAAGCAAAATCACGGTTTTTACTTCACCGAGCGAGTCCCAAAGAGGAGGGTGTGATGAGCAAAAAGAAAAGGCGGCAGAAGCGGGACGTCATCTCTATTGACGCTATTGGAAACGCTGTGGACCAGGGCTTATTGCGTTCAGCGGCTACGATGGGTCAGCAGCTAATGGAACATGTCCTCAAGACAGATCCAAAAATTAAGTTACTTCTAGAACGATTAGTAAAACAACGGCTCGAACGAGTGTTAGAAAAGCTGGCCGACAATAAAAACGACGAGGGTGTATAAATCACGCATTCCAAATAGCCGCTACGACGGCTGTCCCGTCGCAAGCTGGAGCGATAACTGGTTCGCAGTAAATCTCCCAAGCCCCAGGTATCGTTGCTGGAGCCCGATGGATATACCCTTTGGCTGATGGGGGGGCTGGTGGGGTTGGTCACTTATAAGTCTGGCGTTATTGTTATATCTCTGGATCTCCCCGGTCGCCCCTGAACTGAGCGTCCTGTCGCGTGCTTAGATCTTCGGCAGGTTTCCTTCTTTTCACAAATTCTTCCTCGGAGGACTTCCGACTAACCAAAGTGGCGGTCCCTGCCCTCACGGTGATATCGCAATTCAAAATGAAATAGTCGGGAATACGAATTTCCTTCAAGTCTGCCAATTCAATTGTGAATGCCACGCCTGTCTGTCGATTCTTGAACTCCGCCTGGGCTTCAGAGACGTGGCGCAACCCCAGAAATCATCACGAAACGGCAGACGGTGCCCATCTCTGGTGTAGAAAGTAGGTAGTGGGCGCAACCTGAAAAGTTCCCTTAACTTTTCGCGGATCACATCACGCTGCAATCAGTCCCCCCTTCATGCCGTTCTTATAGGCCAATTGTTGCCGCAGCGCCTGCATCGCTTCAACATTATCCGGACGCGTCATCTACTGTATGCTCTTTCAATAACCGGTTGGGTGCTGTTCGCGGAACATATCGTGAAATGCTTGAAGACCGGTACTAGACACGACCTAGTGGGTTTATTGGGAACTTAGCTGGTCGCAGAGAGGAACAGGGCTAACCCTTTTTGGTGTAACAATGGTCTCTTACAGTCCCAAAAGGCACTGAGTCTTTCCCCACTGAAGACGCCAGCACCTCACTCGTACACACCAACAGTCTAATAAGGGAACCCATTCAAAACGCAATTCTCCCTCTTAATAAGCGGATTGACCCCCTACGGGGCCTCCCCCTCCGCTGCGATGTCGATTTTGGTCATTGCGAACGACTATAAGTCAAGAACAGCGTTTCATTAGCGTTCATCCCCTGAAGAGTCCTGAATCCAGTTTGTAGATAAGGAGAAATTGGTCATGAGAAAAGTGATTGTCGGCGCGATGGTTTCAATGGACGGGGTGATGCAAGCCCCCGGCGGACCGGAAGAAGACCCCACCGGCGGCTTCAAGTTCGGCGGCTGGGTCGCTCCGCTGGGGGACGACCCGGTTTTCGGCGAAGAACTCGGCAAGTTGTTCGGCGAGCCGTTCGACCTGCTGCTCGGGCGGCGCACCTACGATATCTTCGCCGCGTACTGGCCCTATGCCGAAGGTGGGCCGTCCGACGACATCGCCAAGACCTTCAACCGTATAACCAAGTACGTTGCGACGCGCAAAGGCGTGGACCTGACCTGGAAAGGCTCAGTGGCGCTGCGCGACGCCACCAAGGATGTCGCGAAACTGAAACAGGAAGACGGCCCCGTCCTCGTCACGCAAGGCAGCACGGAGCTTGTGCATGCTTTGCTCGCCACTGGCCTCGTCGACGAGATCCGCACGTTCACCTTCCCCCTGTTGCTAGGCAAGGGCAAACGGCTATTCAGCGGCGACAGCCAGCCGCGCGCGTTCAAACTGACGCACAACGCCATCACGCCGAACGGGCTCATCGCCGCGACTTATGTGCGCGATGGCGAGGTGAAGACAGCCACCGTCGGCGGCGCGGTCGAGCCCTCGGCCACCGAGCTGGGGCGCCGCGAGAAGCTGAAACGTGAAGGCTAGAGCGTGGGGATCGAAATGCGGCGGCTCATGTCCGTCGCCACGTTACTCCAGGCGTCCGAGATACGCCCAACGTCGGGGGCAATGACCTCTTCATACATGGCAGCATGATGACAATTCAGACTGAGGTCATTAGACGAAACGATAAGACATCACAGGAGTAATCCATGTCTAGGCTGCGTGTCCACGCTTTCAGCATATCGATCGATGGCTACGGTGCTGGCCCTGCCCAGAATCTCGACAACCCGCTCGGCGAAGGCGGCGAGGCATTACACAATTGGATAATCGCTACTCGCACGTTTTCTCAGATACAAGGAGGCGACGGAGGCACAATTGGAATTGATAACGACTTTGTGGAGCGCGGTCTGCCTAACATTGGTGCCTGGATTTTGGGCCGTAACATGTTCGGGCCGGTTCGAGGTCCGTGGCCCGACGACACGTGGAAGGGCTGGTGGGGAAGTGACCCACCGTATCACGTCCCTGTTTTCGTCTTGACCCATCATCCTCGCGCATCGATCACCATGGATGGAGGGACGATCTTTCATTTCGTCACCGATGGAATTCACGCCGCCCTCAAACTTGCTCATGAGGCTGCCAATGGAAGAGACATCCGGCTCGGCGGCGGCGTCACCACGATCAAACAATACCTCCACGCACAGCTTATTGACGAATTGCATCTTGCGATTTCCCCGGTGCTTCTTGGATCTGGGGAACATCTGATGACTGGTGTCAACATGGTAGAGCTTGGCTATGATTGCACCAAATACGTCCCCACGCCAAACGTGACACACGTCGTTCTCTCGAAGCGGAATTAGGCTGTTGAGTCAATTCCGCGAAAGTCGAAATTCCTCTGCACCCCTGAGAGCTGTAGGATTGTCTGAAATTCGTAAACCACAGGTCGCACTCTGTGACCATTTTTGTGACCAGAACAGGTAGGAAAGAACAGGAAAGGACGGCAAAGGATAGAACTAATGGAACGGTTCAAGCTATGAGATTGCAACCAATTTGGGGAAACCGTCGCAATAGCGAGCTTTGTTAAAAATGGCCGATTCTCCCTCTTAATCAGCGGGCGTACAACTATCATCTGATTTGTGAAGTGCCGTCTGGTACTCCTGAGAGCCATAAAATTCCGCCGCTTACGCCCGCCTAATTCCGGGGGTTTTAAAAACAGGCTTCCTCTCTCCTCGTTGGGTGCTAGTTACCAACAAGTATTGACGACGGAAACTTAGATAAACATACTGGATAGAGGATTGCCGTCTATTTCCGATCCGCCATGAACGACAGTGCGACTGATCGTTTGGCTAGGAGCTGAGAGATATGCACATAAATTATCTGTATCTGTTAAGCAAGGCGATGATTCGAACTGATGGATATACACCGGTTGTCTTAGATTACGGATGCGGCAGCGGCGGGATTATCGGGGAGGGTCGGAAGGCAGGATTGACAATTTACGGTGCAGAGACTTTTTATGGAGGGAGCAACATCCGAGCTGAGATAGAAAGACAGGGATGGCTCGGGACTGTGGTCAGAGAGATCAAGAACGGCATCGTTCCATCTGAGAACAACTTTTTCGATCTAATAATCAGTAATCAGGTGTTCGAGCATATTGAAGACCTCGATGTTGTCCTTCGTGAAATTGAACGCGTCTTAAAACCCAATGGAATTTTGCTCTGCTTGTTTCCGTCAAAAGAATGCATCAGAGAAGGACATTGTGGCATTCCGTTTATTCACTGGTTTCCCAAAGGCTCTCATTTCAGGTTTTATTATATGGTTGCATTGAGGACACTAGGACTTGGGCATCACAAGGGTAAGAAATCTGCATCGCAGTGGGCTAATGACTTTTACAATGGCTTGATGCCTATACTTACTATCGGGATAAGAACGCAGTTTTGAGTGGTTTTAGAACTCGTTTTACAGTGTCCTTCTTAGAACATGAGTACATTACCTTTCGTTTAGATAAATATGGAAGAGCATTTTTATCTCGCATCTTTCAGCTGCATTTCGTGCAATGGTTTGGATCTAAGCTGTTCCGTCGACTGGCCTGCATGGTAATCCTAGCTCAGAAGTCTCAAGGAATGCGTTTGCCAGTAACTTAAAAGACATCCGGGGTGGCCCACGCGGAGAACCCTAGGGGAGCGTTTTCGCTACTTGAGTCCACCTGTTGGATGGGTATCGGATCACTGGCTAGTGTTTACAATCTCTCTCAAAACATTCCTTCATATCTTCCAACCGAATAGCTTCATCGTCATCAATGACAATAATTCGTGATGACATCAGGTCTTGATAGCTCTTTATCTTGCGATAGGTGTGGGCAAATACAGGAGTTTCATCGGGGGTGGGTTGCTGTCGCCGAGGTCTTCCGTGCAGCCCAATCCTGTTTCCATTGCTGGCCAAACTTGTAATCCCATTCATAGGGATCGAATCTGTCCAAGCCGCTGGTCGTGTAAAATGTCAACTCGCCGAACTTGATTTGCTGGTTGATCTCATATAGATCGACCCGCACATAAGGCCAATCCTTTCCCAGGGCCTCTGCTAATTGGATCATATCCCGTAAGCGTGCCGGAGCCGGAACAGCCTCATTAGAGCGAGGACGATTTCCATAATGGCGAATGTCGAGCAATTTCCAGTCTGGGTTGTAAAAACTGATCCGGTAAGTATCGAATCGATCCATCACCATTTGGATGGCATAGACCACGCCGCCAAACACATGAAATTTATAATCTGGGATCGTACCGCGATTGGGCGTTTCCAGATAAGGTTCGAGAAGAATTCTGGGCTGAACCTTGGAGTACGCCCATTCCAACATATGGTCTCCATAATTGACCTTCAAAAACCTGGTAAGTTTTGCTCGGACTGCCTTTGAATCGAATGATCGATCTTTAATGAACACATTAAATGTCGACCCGTGGTTGGCCTTGAGAACATACGGCGGTCGCGACAGGGGAAGCACGTTAAAGTCCAATTCATCTACCGTGTTGTAGACACCGAGCGTTGGGATAATGACATCGGTTCCGAATTGCCGTGCGACGATGTCCTTTACCTTGATTTTATCAACTAGGTCCGGCAGGCGCGGATCCCGATCATACAATTTGCGCCATATCACCTTCTCATTGAGAGTCTGAGGAGTATCGAAATTCGGCCATCGGCGATGTACAAGCACATACTCCATCGTCACACGCATGCGCGGTGGCAAAGTTTTAATTACTTTGTAGCCGAGCCGCGCCACCGTGCGCTTCAGGTGTCGAGGAAGGGATGTCAGCATTGGGATACCCGTTATTCGGTATATATCATATTTCCATATTGGGCACATACACATTTGATTCAGACACATTCAATGCTCGTCGTCTTCCGGCTCTCTAGTATCCCGTGTCCGGTCCACAGCTGATTGGTGCTTCACCAACCTTCGTAAGACACAGGCAGACCCTAGACGCTAGTGCTTCAGAGCGGGTTGAAGCACGCGCAACATTTTGTGATCCGCCACATCAAAGCTCGGCTGCTCGGTTGGATGTACACATCGGAGACAGAAGCAGCGTCCGACGTGTTTCATCGTCCGCGGAAATCGTGTTGTTTAGTTCGGTCGAAGAAGGATATGGAAGCACCGCAGACGTAATTCTTCATCCGAGAGGTGTCGAAAACGCGAGGCCAATTGCGAGCGTTTCAGCAGAGGACGGTCCCTCCGCTTTGTTAAAAGCATTTCCGGTAGAAATCCGGCCGCTCGAAACAGTTCCGACATTTCGTTCTCGTGGATACGATTGGTATAACAACCGGATCCCGAAATAAACGACGATTCCCATACGAAATCTGAGAACCGTAAATCATGGCCTTGCAAATATCCTGTCGAGTCAACCCAATGGGAGCACACGCCATCGGGTCGCATGATGCGACGCAACTCTTTCATGGTGTCGAGAAATTCATGCCGACGAATCTCTTGAAGCACGGTATGGGACCATGCAAAATCAACTGACTGACTCGGAATGCTTCGTAACGATGATAATCCCTTGGTCAGGTAGGTCGACCGATAGGTGTCTAGAACGTCTTGTACCGAATCCACCCGGTTGACTGTGGGGTTCGTTAACCCTTTCAAGGCTAAAAACTTTTCCATCGCCCGATAGTGTCTCACCTTGGCTTGAGCATAAGGTCCAGCATCGACTAGATATGAAGCTGACCCGCCATAAGCAGCGGCGATGAGGGCGGACGAGAGAGAATCCCCCGGCCCTAACTCTAAACTCACAAATCCTTTTCGTAGGGAACGGCCTTGCGACTGTGCGGCATCAAAATGTTTTTTAAATACGCCATAGGCATAACTAGGGTCGTCCATCTGCCCGCATTCAAACACGTGCAGTGCTTTCCATATTTTATATCCAATGGGTAACCTGGAACATACCACCTTGGCCGCCATCTTTCCCCACCATGGTACCGCTAACGATAATTGGCTTGGCATGACTCTCCTTACCGGCCCATTCCCAGCCTAGTCGATACCTTTTTCAAATCCTGAAATATTCAGATGAAGTTGAAATGACGGGCTCCTCAGCTAGAGGTCAGCCAATGCCACTGCGGCACGACCTAATCATCGTGCCAAAGACGGCGCAGAAATGGATTTCGAGAGCCATAGATTTTTCTGATACTTCTGTCGCAAAAGATCAGGCTGGTCGGTCATTTAAAAAGAGACAGAAAAGGGTGACAATTCTTCGTCAGTGGGTCAGGTTCGCCGCATGGCGAGTATGAGTATTAAAATGGGTACACGTCAATACTGCGTGCTAACTACGAGCGAATGTCAGACCACGGTTGTCGAGAGCAAGGCTGTTTTTAAATCTCAAAGGATTGGCGGGCGTAAGGGGCGGAATTTTATGGCTCTCAGTCGTACAAGACGGCACTTCACAAAACAGATGTTTTGGAAACAGGTGCGACTATGTTGTGTAAGGTGAAACGTCGGAAGGATGACTTGAATTAGCCTCTTTTTCCGCAGTTCGTGTATCAACTACGTTGAGGAAGTGAGATTGCCCTGCTATGCAAAGGTTTCTTTTTGAACCGGCATCTTTCCACCTGGTCCATCTAGACTGACTTCCATTTCTTGGTTTCTATCACCGCTTCGCCCCACCCACGAAGATAGAGGGCGTTCAATAACGGTTCGCCTTGGTATCGTGTTCCCTCTACCCGCCCGACGACGGTGACACGAGCCCATTCTCGGTACTGATTCGGAAGATCGTGCCTGGAAAGCGTGAGCCAATAATAGCCGGCTTCGGAACCGTCAAGGGAGGGAGGACGATGCGGGACATAGTCCTTATCCAGCGGTCTATTTTTAAGTCGAAGAAAGACCTGATCTCCTTCTTCTTTTTCTTCAACAATCACGCCGCCAAGAATCACTATTTTCCCTTGATACCGATTGGGCTCCGAAACCAACGCGCTCAACGTGACGCCTCGTTCAGACTGATGAATGTACTCCCTTGGAATAGGGGAGCAAGATGGCAACAACAATGCTAGGCCTAGAATTGTTGAAACTTGTGTGAATTGTAAGATTCGAGCGAATACGTTCATACATACCTCAGAAGGGTGAAGCAAGTATCGGCTACAATCCCACCCAATATGCATACCCCATAGGTCCAGAATTGCCTATTAAGGAAGTTAAAGCTAATAAATAACAGACGGCTACTGTACTTGAACTAGTGTCGGTCCAGCACTACGTTTGCCGCCGCTCAGCGGATTAAAGGAACAAATAGGTGGCCTATATGCGAGGCGTCTCTTTATCCATTTATTAAATCGTCTTTCGCCAACACCACACTTCTGCTCTCCTGATTCTATGTCCGTCTACGAATTGATAGCCATCTGGATGTAAGTCAATGTATGTTTTATGGGGTATCGTATTATCGTCCTTGAAAAGGAGCGCAAATGGCAGCATGCCCCTCAATTCTTCGCATTCCTTTACCTCTGTGAGAGTTACTTTCACGCCCTCAACGGTATCGCCGCTGTATACTCGTAACCTGATTCTAACCAGCCATCCACTGATAATGGACCGATTGTTATAACTGGCTTGGAATGATTCTTCTTCACTAACAATTCCCCATTGGTGGAAATACGCGGTATGTTCTCTAGGTTGAAATTCAATTGAGACGTTCAATTTGAATGTCCGGTAGAGTAACAAGCCGAGTACAAGAAAGTTTGCCGTCGCGAGGGCATAACCAATAGCTTGCAGTGGTGATGCTCCCATCCAAGCCATCACCATCTCCAGCACAACTGAGAAACCAGCAATACCGAGGACCCACCAAAGCCCTTGGCAGACCGCTACAAGAGTCGATAGATCACTGATCCCAGCCCAAATGCTTTTAAAACGTGCCACGATACACTAGGTCTTTGCGCCCTAAAATAGAGGACACCTTCGAAAGCTGTCCAGTTTGTGTATACAATTGCGATTGCGCTCTCAAACTTTGATGGAGTCGTATAAGACATCGCCCACCAACCCATTCCCCTGTCCATGCCAACGAAGATGCCTGGTCTAGTCACGCTTTCATTTCAAGAGCTCGCACCCTTTTAAGTGTTTTGATGGCGTTGTTGCACCCTTGAAGATGGAACTCTCCGTCCTGTTTACAAAAACCGTTCGATATTTTGGCCCCAGGAATAGAAAGTAGAAATGGATTGGGTGACGGGTTTCGAACCCTCTGCGATCCGATAATGTTGTTTAGCAGGCTTATTTCAGACCGTGTGCTTTGGTACGGCCTCCTACCCTATGCCACCAGCGCAAGCCCATGAATTTCAAAGCGAAGAAAGGGGTCATGTTGGATGGTGGAGGGCAGGGGATTTGAACCCCCGACCCCAACGTTGCGAACGTTGTGCTCTCCCAACTGAGCTAGCCCCCCACGGCACACACGGCAAGAGAATCGTCGGTAGGAAATTGAACAGGCGGCATTATACACAACCTGCGGCATGATCGGCAATTCTGACGCGACGCCCTTCGACGTGCAGCCGCCCCTCGGCGTAGAGTTGGACGGCGCGAGGATAGAGTTTGTGTTCTTCAACGAGAATTCGCGCGGCTAATGTGTCCGGCGAATCCTGTTCGAGAATCGGCACGGCCGCTTGAAGAATGATCGGTCCGGCATCCACGCCTTCGGTCACAAAGTGCACGGTGCACCCTGCCATTTTCACGCCCCACTCCAAGGCTTGCTTCTGCCCGTCGAGTCCTGGGAAGGACGGCAAGAGCGATGGATGAATGTTCATGATGCGATTGTGATAGGCATCGATGAGAAGGGGCGTGACGATTTTCATGTAGCCGGCAAGCAACACGAGATCGACATTATGCTTTTTCAAAATTTCCAAGATAGCTCGATCATAGGCCTCGCGTTTATCATCACGTGACGCAAACGGCTTGGGATCGAGAAATAGCTCGGCAATGTGATGCTTTCGCGCCCGTTCCAGCGCCTGCGCATCCTTCTTATTGCTCACGACTACGGCGATGCGCGCATCCAGCGCACCGGCCTCGACCGCGTCGATGATCGCTTGGAGATTCGAGCCTCTGCCGGACGCCAGCACGCCGAGGCGGACGTTAGTGGCTGCCATCGGTCCCGACATATTCCACCTGCGGGTGGCCACTGACGGCCGTCACCATTTCGCCGATGACCCAGGCCTGATCCCCAAGCTCGGCCAGTCGACGAATAATCGAGTCGGCCATCGCTGGCGCCACGGCCATCACCAGTCCAATGCCCATATTGAAGACGCGGTGCATTTCTTCACGATCGATCCGGCCCATCTTCTCCAGGAGGGAAAAAATCGGCGGTGCGGACCAGGTTCGGCGGTCGATTCGCGCATGACACTGCGAGGGAAAGATCCGTGGGAGATTTTCCGTCACACCCCCACCGGTGATATGGGCGATGCCTTTGAGAGAAAATTCTGCGGCCACTGTGAGAATTTGTTTCGCATAGATGCGGGTGGGCGTTAGCAGCACTTCCCCGAGCGGACGATCCAGTTCAGGTAGTCGTTGCTCGACCGTCAGTTTGCCGTCGTCAAACAGCACGCGCCGTACCAGCGAATATCCATTGCTATGCAATCCCGAGGAAGCCACGCCGATCAGCACATCGCCGGCTTCAATCGTCCGGCCATCGATGATCTTCGGACGATCGACTACGCCCACGGCAAATCCCGCCAAATCGTATTCCCCGTCTCGATAGAACGACGGCATTTCTGCCGTCTCGCCGCCGATCAATGCGCATCCCGCCTGCCGGCAGCCCTCGGCGATCCCCTTGACGATCTCGGCGGCTTTCGGCACCGCCAATTTCCCCGTCGCAAGATAATCCAAAAAGAACAGCGGCTCCGCCCCACTCACCGCAATATCATTGACGCACATCGCGACCAGATCGATGCCGACCGTGTCGTGTCGATCCATCATGAAGGCAATTTTCAACTTCGTCCCGACCCCGTCGGTGCCCGAAACTAACACGGGATCGGCGTAGCGTGAAGCCTGCAAGCGAAACAATCCACCGAATCCGCCTAAATCCGTGAGGACCTCCGGACGGAAGGTAGAACGGACCAGGGGCTTGATCCGGTCGACGAATTCGTCGCCCGCATCAATATCGACACCCGCTTGCTTGTAGGTAGTCATCGGCGCGGCATCTTACCGGAGCATGCAGGAAGAGGTCAACGCAGTGATCGTCGGGAAGGTGAACGTAGGTGATCGCGTGGCGCGCCACACGCAAGCGCGTGCACTTCTGCAGCCGCCCGCAGTCCACTTTCCACCGCGCCGTTCATATAGCCTTGCCAATGGAGACTGGTGTGCTCGCCGGCAAACAGCACGCGGCCGTGCGGATGAGCCAACAGCGGCCGCCACGCCGGATCGTAGCTGGAATCGAAATACGCATAGCCGCCTCCAGCCCACGGATCGTGTTCCCACGACACCACACGCGACGCGATCACCGGCTCCTCTTTTGCACCCAGCTTTGCACCCAGCCACCGCACTGCGTGCGCTAACTCCTCGACCCCTCCCCTGGCCAGCATCCGTTGCGTTTCTAAACTCGCCGAGCCACCGGCCAAGAAGGACAGAATTCCGTTCCTTCCTTTTTGCTCTTCATTGCCGTCCCACACCGCTCCGATGGGGAGATCCGTTCCAAATGCGTTCGGCCTCCCACGGTGACGCCAAAAACGGCGGCCGAATTGAAGCACGGTGCGCGTCGCCTTGCCATACTTCAAATTGACAATGGCCTTTTCCTGTTCCACCGGGAGCGCGGGACGACAGACAATGTGCCGTAGAGTCGTTGCAGGAACAGCAAGAATCACATACTCCGCCGTCATGTCTGCCTCGGTTCCATCGTCGGTGCGCAGTCGGACGCGAACCGCATTCGATGATTGCGTCACGCTCATCACCTGCGTCGTCAATTGGACTCGATCTCCCAACACACCGGCGAGCGCCGTCGCCAGCCGGTCGTTACCGCCTTCGATGCGATACATACGGCCGCGGCCCGGCAGGTCGGCCGCAAACTGATCTACCAGCATCAACAGTGACAGGTCATCGGCGTCCGCTAAAAAAAATCCTCTGAGCCCTCGCGCGAATGCCTGTAACTCCTCATCGGCCTTGACCGCCTTTAACCAGTCCGACACCGACATGCGAGCCATCGTGTGCGCGACGAGACTGCCCCATCGCTGGTCGCTCAGGCGATACTCGCGTATCCATGGACCCAGCGTCTCACTCAGGCGGCGCCATCCGCCACTTCCTTTCTTGAACAGACGCGGCTGCCGGCGCTCGCCTCGATCCGCCGCAAATCCGAACCCCCCGCGGAGAATCGGCCTGAGTGTAAGGCCTAGCCTTGCTGCGATCTGTTTAATCTCCTGTTGATCCTCGTCGATCAAATCGCCTCCGGCCTCGGCATGTTGTCCATGGGCCCATTCATCGCGAAGCGTCCATACACGCCCGCCAACGCGGTTGCGCGCCTCCACCACCGTGACCGTGGCGCCGCGATCTTGAAGATCGACCGCCGCGGCGAGGCCGGCCAGACCGGCGCCGGCGATGACCACTGACCTTCCTTGAATCTGACGATCGAGAGCCATGTCTTCATGGTACTCATCCTGTTCGTGATTGCGCCAGGCCTCCCACGGCAAGCATTGCAAATCCGGTATGATGAATCTTCGGCTGGAGACCAGAATTCGATGTTGCTCTTCGAGATCGTACGCACGTCGCAACAGGTCGGACAGACGTCAGGTCGACTGGACAAACTCGTGCATCTCGGTGCCTGCCTTCGGCATTTAGCGCCCGAAGAAATCGAGATCGGAGTCAATTTTCTCGCAGGACGGCTTCGGCAACGCACGATCGGCATTGGAGCGGCGACACTACGATCCGTCGCCGCAGTCGCGGCCACGAAGGAACCTGTGCTGACCCTCGCGCAGGTCGACGCGGCATGCGAAACCATCAGCCGCACCACGGGGGCCGGGTCGACGGCGGAACGACGCCGGATACTCGAAACTCTCTTTTCACACGCGACGACGGATGAGCAACATTTTCTCCTGCGGCTTTTTGTGGGAGAATTACGCCAGGGAGCGCTCGAAGGCATCATGGCGGAAGCCATCGCGCGAGCCGCCAATGTGCCTGCCGCATCCGTACGGCGGGCATGCATGCTGACGGGCGATCTGTCGGTGGTCGCGAAATCTGCATTGAGTGAGGGCGTTTCAGGTCTGGCGCGATTCTCTCTGCAATTGCTGCAGCCCATTCAGCCGATGTTGGCCCAACCTGCCGAGGACGTGGCCGATGCGTTACAGAATCTGCACGAAGCGGCGTTTGAATACAAAATGGACGGCGCAAGAGTGCAAGTCCACAAGCAGGGCGCCGATATCCGTGTCTTCACTCGCACGCTCAAGGACGTGACAAACTCGGTGCCCGAGGTGCTCGACATCGTGCATCGTCTTCCGGCGCGCTCCATTATCCTGGACGGCGAGGTGCTGGCCCTGCGTCCCGACGGAAGCCCCCATCCGTTTCAGGTCACGATGCGGCGATTCGGCCGAAAACTCGGCGTCGTGTCAATGCGAGACTCGATGCCGCTGACGCCATTCTTTTTCGACTGCTTGCATCTGGATGGAGAAGATCTCATCGACCGGTCTTCTGCCGACCGTATCACCGCCCTGCATGACGCGCTTCCCTCTTCGTTCGTCACCCCGCGGCTCGTGACTCAGGAGCTGTCCACCGCCGAAGCCTTTCTGCACGAAGCGCTCAGGCAGGGTCACGAAGGCGTCATGGCGAAGGCGCTGGACGCGACCTATGAGGCAGGTCGTCGGGGCAGCGCATGGCTCAAAATTAAACGGGCCCATAGTTTGGACCTGATTGTCTTGGCCGTCGAATGGGGAAGCGGTCGGCGCGAGGGATGGCTCAGCAATCTGCATTTGGGGGCGCGCGATCCCGTCAACGGCGGCTTCGTCATGTTGGGCAAAACCTTTAAAGGCATGACGGATGAAATGTTGATCTGGCAGACCGAGAAGTTCAAAGCCCTTCAACTTTCGACGGACGGCTACACGGTCTCTGTGCGGCCGGAAGTCGTCGTCGAAATTGCATTCAATGATATTCAAGCCAGTCCTCACTATCCGGGTGGACTCGCTCTGCGATTCGCACGCGTGAAACGATACCGTCCCGACAAAACGGCGGGGCAGGCTGACACCATCGAGACAGTGCGCGCACTCTACACACGCCAAGCGGAAGCGACACACAGCTAAGCGCCCACACGCCAACCACAAGCCCAGTTGTCTCAAGTTCCGGCTCGGCATTCGCACTCCTTATCGGCTCTATTCAACAGGCCCTCGTTAAGCTCTAGTGCATATCCGTAATCATCTGTCTGATTACGTCGATACTTGGTTTCCACTAGAATCGTTCCTGTGGATAGTTCTGACTAAGACCTTCGAGCCCGCTACACCATTGGAGGAGGTATCGTTCATGGCCCAGAAGAGTCTGCTTCCAAACAGGGGCAAGCGCGCAGATCGCCACGCGCAAGCGATGCACATTACCCGCAGACAACAAGAGGTGCTGACCTTCATCGCCGAAGGACTCAATAATCGCGAGATCGCCGATCAACTGAATATCAGTTCACGCACCGTCGAGGTCCACCGATTCAATCTCATGCGTCGGTTGCAGGTAACGAATGTGGCTCAACTGATTCGCCAAGGCCTCATGCTCGGATTGTTATCCAAATTGTTCCGCACCACGACTCCGAGGGTCTAGGCGGAAGGCTCTTCTCCAGACGCTCGTTGCTCATCTGTACTCTGAGGAGGTGACGAGGTGGACGTTGATCGTGTCAAAGTGTTACGCCAGTCCTGGAAGTCCAAAGGCAACCCGCCCTGCTCCCATCGACGTGTAGACCCCGAGAGTAACGCATCCGGCTACTTCACCGGCAACGTCATCTGCAAAACCTGCGGCGCGCAGGTCGAAATGGAATCTCACGAAGCGGAGCCGCAGCAAGTAGCGGGGACACAGATTCGACCGGCGGGATGGGGGCGCTATGCGCTCTATGCGTCGATGGGGTTAATTGCGGCGGCCGTCCCGGTGTTCACGGTGTGGTATAAGCAGCGCCGGCGGAAAATCTTCAAATCAGAAAACTCCGATCCGTTCTTCCCGTAAGTGCTGCCGATCTTTCCCGCGACACGTTTCAATGCCGAGGCGTGTTCTCTCTCTCCTTATTCGCCGCCCGCACGACACTATAGTCTAGCTGTGAGCGGCCGCCCTCGAAGGTGATAGAGCACTCTTTCAGCACGATGAACTGGCTCTGGTTCAAGGTCAACGCATAGGGCTTGCCGTCCAGTTCGATGCGCGCGCTCTCGTGCGGTTGCACGAGGATCTGCTCTTTGCCTACCGTAAATTCGACCGGCACGTTGTACACCGCCTTACACGCGTCTTCATATACAAACGTTTTACCTTGCTGTGGGCGTTGGTCTACCGCGAGTCCTTCTCTATCGAGGACGGTGAAGAGCGGCACGTCGTGAATCGTCTCCGCTAACGCATAAAGTCCGCGATCGTCGTGAAACTTCACGGCTGTGGTAATGCCGCCGGGCGTAAGGCGTTGATGGGCGAGAATCCCATACGACTCGCCGGGCGCCAGCTTCAACTGCCGCGTCCATTCATCACGCAGGTGAAGGGTCACCGTCTCGGCGGCTTCCTTGATATGGATCTCGACCTGTTGCGGAAGAATACGACGGATTTCTCCGGTGAATTGTCGATTGACCAGCGGAGGTTTCACAAATGGCTCGAGTTGAACTGCGGGAGGCTGAGTCGACTCGCGCTTCTGCTCGAGAGACGGCCCCTGTGCGAAGGCTATGCCGGCCGAGAGCAGGACGCTGATAGACACGGCCCCCCGCAAGGCTGTCGATATGATGCGTAATGATCGGCGCATATTAGTAAACCAGATGGCTCCAATCGTCCCAGTCGGTTAACACACCGAAGATAGGATTCCCGCTGTTATCCTTATCTCCGTTAATATTGACTTTCACAGACGCATCGAACGTCCCGTTACCGTTCCAGTCTCGCGGAAAGCCGAACGGTTGTCCCAACCCACCGTCACGACCGAGATCACGACCCACTCGATACCGAAACGTATTGGGGCCACCGGGATTATCGTACGCCATCAGAATCATCTCCGGCCGGCCGTTTCCGTTTGCATCTACCAGACGAATGCCGGCCCCTTGCCCTTCATTGCCCACGCCCGCGAACGCCGTAAAGTTCGACCAGCTCGACGCAATTCCTGCGGTGCTCACGTTCCACCCAATCTTGACGCGGAAGGTATTGGGGCCGCCGGGGTTATCGTATGCCATGAGGAGCAACTCAGGACGCGGATTGCCATCGAGATTGAAAAACGCCGCGCCTGCGCCTTGACCCTCATTGCCGACACCGTCGACCTGCGTGACGCCGCTCCATGACGACACCGTGCCGCCGGGTCCGATGTTCCATGCGATCTTGTAGCGGAAGTTATTCGGCCCTCCCGGATTATCGTACACCATCACGAGAAGATCGGGCCGAGGGTCACCGTCCAGGTTTGTCGCGGCGATTGCCGCGCCTTGTCCCTCGTTTCCCATGCCGTCGACCATGTAGGTCCGACTCCAATTGCTCGTCTTGCCTTGCGCATTGATGTCCCAGCCGATTCGGTAGCGCAGGTTGTTGGGGCCGGACGGATTATCGTAGACCAGCATGATCATTTCCGGACGCCCGTTGCCGTTCAGATCCACCAACTCCACGCCGGCGCCCTGCCCGGAATCGCCGAACCCAGGCTGTAGCACATACCCGTTTGTCCATCGGCGCGGCACCGCGCGGCCCGTGATGTCGAATCCGATTTTATAGCGAATATTATTCGCGCCGTTCGGGGCGTCATAGGCGAGAAAGAGCAGATCCTGAATGCCGTTCCCGTCGAGATCCCAGACGGCGAGATCGGCTCCATCGCCTTCGTTCCCCACGCCCTCGGTCGTCACATAATCGGCGACGCCCAGATTTTCGTTTAACGCATTTTCGTTCAGCGGGAACAGAAAGCCGTGGGAATAATCGAGCGGTCCGTCGAGGCCGCCGTCGTAGTCGACATCCACGGTATAGGTATTGTTGTAATTCATGATGCTTTGATAATTCGGCTTGTTGTTGATGCCGCTATCGCCGCCGTGCCCAAGCCCCAAATTGTGCCCGAGCTCGTGCATGAAGGCCCCGGACTGATCGTTGTCATCTCCGGTCTGCGCCGACCAGCTTCCCAGCGTCACGATAAAATCACGATTCGAGAACGAGAGCCCCGACGAACTGCCGCCTTGCCAATAGTCATGGGCGAAGACGCAGTAGTGATAGATGCCGGCGCGCGCGGGATTGAAAAAACGCGCCTTGTAATAATCGTAGTGCACCGCTTCTCCGGCGGCGTCCAGATCGTAGGCGATATTCATCCGGAAATTGTTCGCGCCGCTCGGCGCGTCGTACGCCAGCAACAATAGGTCGGTGCGCCCCCCATCCAGATTGGCGACGGCTAGTCCGGCGCCATCGCCGTCGTTCCCCGCGCCGGGATACGTCACATAGCCGGCCTGCCATTCCGCCGCCAAGCCATTGCCGTCTAGATTCCAGCCGATGCGATAGCGATAGCTATTCGCGCCCGATGGATTATCGTACGCCATGAGAATGAGATCTGGACGTCCGTTCATATCCAGGTCCGCCACATCGACATCCGCGCCCTGCCCTTCGTTGCCGACGCCATCAACTTGAATGATGCCGCTCCAGGACGCAGCGGCGCCATTGGCATCCACATTCCACCCGATGCGATAACGGAAAGAGTTGGGGCCGCTGGGATTGTCGTACGCCATGAGGATCATCTCGGGCCGCGCATTGCCGTCGAGATTGGTGAAGGTCAGTCCCGCGCCCTGCCCTTCGTTGCCGACGCCTCCGATCTGCGTCGTCCCGCTCCAACTGGCCGCGATGCCGCCCACGCCTAAATTCCGCCCGATCTTATAGCGAAAGGTATTCGGACCGGAAGGATTGTCATACGCCATGAGGACGAGTTCCGGACGACCGTTGTTATCCAGATCGATCAATCGCAACCCCGCGCCTTGCCCTTCATCACCGACGCCGCCGACTTGAATGTCGCCGCTCCATGGAGTATTCGGCGCTTCGCTCCAGGTCGACGGAATGCCGTCGCGGTTGACGTTCCACCCGATGCGATAGCGAAAGTTGTTCGGCCCCGACGGATTATCGTATGCCATCACCACGATGTCGGGAGCCGGATTGTTGTCGATGTTGCCGATGGCGATCCCACTCCCTTGACCGGAATCCCCCACTCCCGGTGTGGAAATGTAGCCCGTCCCGACCGCGAGAATTTGCTGATGTTCGATTTCATCGCCGCCCCCGCCAAGCTGTCCGGCATCGATATGAATATTGACACCGAACTCGCCGCTGGGATTACTGACCGGCGCGCGCGTAAAGGCGTCTTCGACTCGATCTCGCCCCGCGCGCCGAAAAGCATGCGTGTGGCCCGTATCTCTCATCCAATCGACTTCGACATACACATCCTTGCGCAACGCGTTGGCGCCTGGAATCGCGACCGGCAGGGCGTTGCCCTCCGGACCGGCAAAGGCCGGGACCACCCCGAATACCTCCCAGCCATCCAGCAATCCATCGCCGTCCGTATCCGGCTTCATCGGGTCTGTGCCAAGCCGAGCCTCTAACCGATCGTCCAACCCGTCCCCATCCGTATCGACTGCATTTGGCGCGAGTTGCGGCCAGAATTGAAACGCACCGACTAGACATGCCACACCCATGCACGTGAGCAATACGCGTCGCGTCCTCATTCCCACTCTCTCTTTCGCATCATCACCATGATGCTGCACCATGAATCGGACTCGCACAAAGACTGGCGTGTTCGGATTTTCTCGCCATCGTTGTAGCGCGATCTAGCAGTGTGCGATGTCAGTCAATCCGTCGCAACTCAATCTCGAAAGACTCTAGTGGGGGAGCCAATTGTAAGTGGTCGCCTTAGTGATCATAACCAGAAGAGCAATACTTTTAAGAGACAAGTTGTGCAATTTCAACATACTCTGTATAAAAACGGGTGTTCTGTGAATAGCGCGAGTGATCAGGCGCTTGATCAGATGACCACAATCAATCGGGGTTCAGAATTCTATGCCGGAATAGGAAGTACGGTTGGCAGCATTGGCCATCGTGGAACAGCGACAACTGGTGACCGCCGCTTCACCGGAAGACGCGGCAAAGCTCGCAAAATCGAGAGCCAGGCAGAAGCCTTGGGTCTATCAAGAACTATCGGACGAACCGCCCGATGTGCAGGAAGTCAACCAGATGGGTGGCTAGACGCTCTGACGAGACAAGCGTAAAGGACGCGTTTCCCGCCTATAGGGGAAACCCTCAACACTCCTCCCTTTAAATTAACTTCGATCATGTTGAGAAGAACCGGGAGGAACTACCGTGTTCTCTTGAGTTCCTCCTGCAGGCGAAGCTGTACAAAAAGCTAGAAGGATGGCCAATATTGTTTCAATGCCCGTTCTTGAATCTGCACGCCCTCGCCAATGACTGTGAGAAATTCGTTTTCACGCAGAACCTTCATGGCACGACTGACAGACTCCCGTGTGCAACCGATCATACGGGCAAGCTCCTGATTATTCGGTACGGACGATAGTGTAATTACCGATTCATCTCGTCGCCCCTCTGTTTGCCCCAGCCGAACAAGACAGCGGATCAGACGCCCATAGATATCAAACATCCTCATTGAACGCACTTCCTCCGTCAGGTCGCGAACCCGCACGCTCAGGTGAACCAGGACTTTCATGGCAATATTCGGATCCGTCCGCAGGGCTGAGAGAAACGCTTCACGTGTCATTTGCAGAAATGTCGACTTGTCGAGCGTAATGACCGTCGCGGATCTTGGCGCCCCATCAATCAGCGATAATTCGCCAAAGAACGACCCTTCATTCATCGTTGTGAGGATCGTTTCCTGCCCCTGCTCACCCAGCAACACGACTTTGACCTTGCCTTGGGTAATCAGCAGTAAAGACTCGCCTGGTTCTCCCTCCTGACACACCACACTATTTTTTGGGTAATGCGTCTCTCGCAACAAGGCGGTCAGAACCGTCAACTCTTCTTCCGTCAGCCCTGCAAAGAGGGACAAGTTACGTAGTGCGGTTCTTTTTATGCTCATGCTTCCCTCGGTTGAAAGCGGCTGCAATCTCTGCAGTTGAGCCGTGACTTACTTCACAGGACTTCCGTGACGTCAGTCACCGCGCAGAATGATCGTCCAAGATAGAGTACCTCCAGAGTATTAGGCACCTCTCCTGCCGTACCAAGGAGACTGGAGGTCGATTATGAAACATGATCGCGTGTCCCGTAAAGGAAGGATTCTCGTCTGGTCAAATGAAGAGGACCTGCGGATCGTTATCAAGGATCTCCTTGAGCACGAAGGTTACGAGACGATGTTTGCATCTGCGCAAAAGGCTCCAGACCGTACCATGCCCATTACTGCCGTAGTTATAGATCTACCGTCTTATGAAACGTCGCAAATCACCGTTATGCATTCCTTGTGGGCATGTTTCCCGGGAGCGCCGATGGTAGTGTTGACCGGCCATGACCGGGACGAACAAGTGTTGGAGGCGCTCTCTAATCGGAATGCGTGGCACATGATACGAAAACCATATGCCGCCGCCGACTTTAAACAAAAGCTACAGGTGGCTATCGACCATAGCTGCTACTCGTCTAGAAGGATCGGAAGTTCATGAATCAAGGAAGAGGTGTCCGTATGGAAAATGCCGCCGGCAGCATGAACGGGGGATTCGACAGGGTCTATGACAGAGTAGAAGCAGTCTTTGAGATCGACGAGTCCTACAGACTCGCGTTCAATCTCCGAAGAGTCTTTGCGACGAGCTTTCACATTCTTTAACCGATGCAGTTGGATCGCTACCGAAATGTAATTCGTCTCCCTCCTTCAAGATCGTTAGATTAGGAAGTCGTAGCTCCATCAATTGTCGTTCAATCGCATCGCGCCATCGAGGTTTCAGATGGTACACATGCACTGGAAGGTCGGGGCGATTGATCCTCCGAATTTGGCTGGCCAGCAATGATGGGGTTAAATGTTTGCTCATCCTCGCAAGCTCATGCATCTCTTCGGGAAACGAGGTCTCTATGAATGCAGCCTTCAGCGTGGGCTCGCTTGCAGCTTGATCCCAGATTTCTTCGGTGTCGTGAGTATCGCCGCTATACACAATCGAAACATCACCTTGCCGAATGATAAATCCGACGCACGGTACCGAGTGATTGACCCGGATGGCTGTGACGCTAAGACTATTTATTGAGATTGTTTCGCCTGTCTCAAGATATCGACAAGATAGAATCGGACGATCGGGAGTCGGTAACCTGAAAAAGTCCGGATAGACCGACCCATTAAAAATATGATGTTTGAGTCCATTGATCACTTCGGGAATACTCGCGATTTCGACATGCGCAGAAGTATCTTCCGCGATATTATCCGCCAGAAACGGTAGGCCTTGAATGTGGTCAAAATGTAGATGGCTGAGCAAAACATGCCTGATCTTTGTTTGTTGCGAGAGGGTTAACTGGGAACTAATGGTCCCTCCATCGACCATCACCGTGTCATTCAACAAGAATCCGCAGGCTTTACTCGGAGGAAGCCTGGTATCCTCGTGAAGCTGCTCAGATCCATGGCACCCTAAAATACGTATTTGCACAGTGCTCCTGACGGAACGCCATTCGGATCAGTCCCAACGGCTGCGTGATTGCATATGGCCTGGTTATCTCTCTTTAAACCGAAGTTTACTCTTGGACGGCCCCCCTATACCGTGACATACATCACAAGATGGGTGTGATGTACGTCACGGTGACTGTCATTTGCCCAGGGCCAGACCAGTGTATTGACTCCGGGCGGTCAAGGGTGCCAACCGACCGAGACGTGCAAGATGAGAAGAGGCTAGGGTGATAAATCGCGGCCATTACCAGGGTGGTAATCCAGTACCGTCTTCAGATGCTCGACATAAGCTTGACGGGCCTGGATTGAGCTAGCCCACAGGAGGTTGATCAGGAATTTGAACGGTTTAAATGGTAGAACCATCGAGTCAACGGGGACAGCAATGCAGTACCGCCTACTGAAGGTTGGAAAGGTGGGTATCCGGGCAAGAAGTTTTCAAGCCAATGACATTATAGGCGTGGACAGTCTGCTGAAATCCCTTCAGCGTCAAATAGCCGACTGATTCTGAATCGACCACATTATCCACCTCATGGAGAAAGCGCTCAGACACTAAGATTTGCCCGTGTTGAGCCTCGCTGCAGAGCCGAGCAGCCAGGTTCGTGACCCCACCGATAGCGGCATAGTCATGGCGCCGTTCAAATCCGATGACGCCTAAGGTTGCATAGCCTGCGGCGAGTCCAATTCCGGCGCCCAATCGGATGGCCCGCTGGGCCCACTGCCTGGCTAGGTCGGCCAGGCGATCGCGCATGACCAGAGCCATGCGTGTCACTTGGTGCCGATGATTCGGGACAGGCAGAGGATCATTAAAAAAAATCATAATGGCGTCCCCAGAAAATCTCTCCAGCGTCCCGTCAAATTCAGAGACGACTTCGCCGATGACCGATTGATATTGTCTTAAGACCGCCATCAAGTCTTCAGGCTCCGCCGTCTCAGCGAAGGCGGTGAAGCCACGTAGATCGACAAACGCCACGCTGATTTCAGCCCGGTGGCCTTTCAAAAACTCGTCCTGGTCCCCGGAGAGGATCATGTCGGCCACATGCGGAGGAAGAAATTGCGCCATCTTTTCTTTCTGAAGTTCGCGCAGTTCTCTTTCTTGGGCGCGTGTCCGGATCAAATTGCTGACACGAGCGAGAAGCTCATTTTCATCAAACGGCTTTGCAATGTAATCATCAGCCCCGGCCTGCAGACTCTCTACATGGGCGTCGCTGCCCGCCCGCGCCGTTAAGAAGATCACAGGAATCGACCGGAGTGACTGCTCTGCCCGCAAGGCCTTGAGCAAGTCGTAGCCGCTCATGCGTGGCATCATGCCATCGGTGAGAATAAGTGCCGGCCGATGCGTCTTGGCGTGCTCCAGCGCTTCCACGCCATCTTTCGCTGAGACCGTTCGAAAAGTTCGGCCGAGCAACTGGTTCAAGTAACGACGCATGTCCGCATTATCGTCGACGACAAGCACCAACGGACGGTTGTCGGACGATGAAGCCGAATAGACGGCTGTGATCTCATCGTCCTGCGTTTCCGGGGCGACGGGCAGTATCGTCGTATCATCATCGTCCGTTTCAACGACGTCTAAATCGCCGGCCCGTCCAGAGGGCAGCGTAAGCATGAAGGTCGATCCCCTACCCACCTCGCTGTCTACGGCGATTGTTCCTCCATGAAGGGCCACAATCTCCTTGACCAACGCTAATCCAATGCCACTGCCTTCGTAACGTCGAGAAGCACTCCCTTCCACCTGGGTGAAGCGTTCAAAGATCCGTTGGAGCTGTGCATGAGGGATGCCAATGCCATTGTCTTCAATGTCTATCTCAACCGTTTCATTCGTCGAGCGGACTCGAACCCATACCCGCCCTCCATCAGGATCGCTAAATTTGAACGCGTTACTGAACAAGTTGTAGAAGACTTTTTTCATCTGACGCGGGTCCAGCTCCATCACGATGGGCTGATTCAATCCCTCCGTAAGGACACGGCTCTTTAGGCTCGATTCAAAGTTGGCCGCCACACTCTGAATCAAAACGGCCAGATCGACGCGGCGTTTTCTGAGTTCTGTCCGACCGCTATCGAACTTGGCAAGGTCGAGCAGTTCGTTAATCATGAACAGCAGACGTGAGGTGTTTCTAAGCCCGGTTTGTAGTAGTGTTTCGTGCTCCACTCCTGGTGGCCGTTTTAGCAAAGTCTTAAATGCCCCTAGTGTGAGCGTTAGGGGAGTTCGAAGCTCGTGACTAATGTTGGCAAAAAATTCGCTCTTTAAACGGTCCAAGTCTAGTAGCTTTTTATTCGATGTCTCCAGATCTCGGCGCGCTGTTCCCTCAGATTGTCTCGCTTGGAATTCGGCGCGTTGTAATCGCTCATAGAGAGACACCGAAAACAATAAGGCGACACAGGTCCACACCAGAAAGAATGAGTTTTCTATCGCCGCATTAATACCGACCGGAGTCGTGCCATGAAGAAAGTTAATCCCATAATAGTAAGTCAGGCAAGCGGCCTGGGCTAGGAGATGACTTGGCCAGGAAATGGGAACGATCACCGCGGCGGCCAGGAATACCAGGTTCAACCCACTATAGTATGTGGATGTGAAGCCGCCAAGGACCACCGTCATATGCGCAATGCAGAAATTACCAATGACCACCCACAGAATGACGAGGGTCGTCGGCTTCAACAGAGAGGTACGTCGGAGCAGCACAAAACACACTAACAGTCCAAGCTCAAGCACGGAGCGAATAACAATGAGTGAATGAAGGTGTTCGCGGTGAAGGAGCAGATCCGCAGCAATGAAGACCGGATTTGCAATCAGACCAAGATAGTACAGCAGTCGCAGTCGCTCTCTCGCAAACTGATCCCGCCACTCCTCGTAGCTGTGAGACATTTCGGGATGAGAGATGCCACGGTCCGTAATGGCTTTTTGGGAAAGGCGAGTGGATGGTTGAAGGTCGACTACGTTCCTTCCCATTGCCACGAATGGAATCTCCTTCACATGCTCGTACAGGAACGAACGGGTATGAAGATGGGAGGCTATTCGGTCACGACATACCTGTCAAGTAAATCCGCTCTAATAGATGACCGCTACTAGGTTCTTGCTATCTGCTAAGCATTCCGATAATGAGTACCTGTTCTTGAAGCGCATGTATCGTACTCTCATCAATCTTGCAATGAATCTATTTCTGTGACGGCAAGACGCTGGGTACCTTGGACAAGGAGAGTGATATGAAGGTCATGACATATTGTTATAACTTTTTACGTCCAGTAGGCAGATACAGTTTTATTAGATCGACCGCGCTTACTTTAATACTTGTCATGAACGTTCTGCTCATCTGTCCACGTAGCGGCTACACCGCATCATTCCGCATCCTCGACCAGGGCGCGGCTGCGGCGGGCCAGAGCAATGCATTTACCGCGCAGGCCGATGACCCCTCTGCGATTTACTATAATCCTGCCGGCATGATGCAGTTGCGGGGAGTGCAGACCTACTTCGGGACCACACTGCTCGGGGGAAGCACCTCCTATAAGAATACGGCCGGGCAAACCGCTCGAGGCGATTTCAATGGGTCCGTGGCCTATCCACCGCCAAGCAACATCTATATCACGGCCAATCTGAACGACCTCGGACTCACCGCCCCGGTCCTTCGAAATATGGCGGTGGGCGTCGGGCTAACATTTCCTTTTGGGACACTGTACCGTTGGCCCACTAATGGTCCCTTCGCGACCGCCACGACAGGAGCCGCCTTACAATTACTCAACATCAAACCCACGCTTGCCTATAGAATCAACGACCGACTGTCGCTCGGCGTAGGCCTCGACATCTACACGTTCTCAGGTCTGATTGGAGAAGGGCAATATGAGCAGCGCCTCATCTCATCCGGAGGACCGGGCCTTCCGCCGGGCGGCACGCCCCTCGAAGTCAACGGCAAGGATACAGCCCTGGGCTTCAACGTCAGCGCGCTCTATACACCATTGGTGAATGCGGATGGCAAGCCGCTCGCCAACATTGGGATCATCTATCGCAGTCAAGCCACTCTGCATTTGGATGGGGAGTTTCGGGCCGGTGGCGCACTCGTATCGGATGCTTCGACGACGCTCGTGCTGCCTCAAGTCATCACCGGTGGGATCGCCCTCTGGCCTGTTCGCGATCTGGACCGGGAATGGAAACTTGAGATGGATGTAGACTATACCGGCTGGAAATCGGTCCGCAATTTGGATGTGCATCTCTCGCCACCCCTGGGCACCATTCCGTTTCCTCAAAACTATCGAAGCGGATTTACCATTATGGTGGGCACGGAGCACAAGTGGCTCCATCCAGACATCTTACCCAACTGGGAAATCGCACTCCGTGGCGGGTATTGGTTTTCTCAATCGCCGACGCCGGATAGTTCGTTCAACCCATCCATCCCGGACGCCGACAATCATTCTATTTCAGTCGGTCTCGGACTTCTCTGCAAGGAAGGCGGGCGCTTTCTTGGCTTCGTGGAGTGCGGTGGATCTGAGAAGAAGCGCTTTCTGCCACAAGCCATTGGGCTGGACCTTGCCTATAAAGCGCTGCTGTATGAAACACGGACCGTCAGCGGTAATGCGAATCCCATTGCCATCCCCGGCTCCGTCAATGGGACCTATCAGACGACATATCATGTGGGCTCTATTAATTTACGCGTCAATTTTTAAACGATGAAGTCGAACACCGATCTCATCTGTTTGATCGAACGATTGCGCATTCGCCAATAAGAAAGTTCAATTCGCAATTGAGTGACTCTACATCCCTGCCTATCTCTGCCTCACTGGTAGGCAGTTTTTGCCGCCTCGCTTCGTCTTACACTTTGAAGTCCGCATGTTTCATGCGTGTGGCCCGAGCATAGTCCTTGCTCAGTTCTCTCGATCAGATTCTCACTGCAGTCTAATCGGTAGACACACCTACACGATTCAGCAAGGAGGGATATGCATTCAGCCATTGTGAATGAAGCCGGCACGCGGGCGAGTGGTCTTAGACCCAATCTATTCGTGACCGAAGAGCCAGTTGGAGCGCAGGGCGCACTTTCTGCCGCGATTCTCCTTCCAACGGCGCACCCGCTGGGGGCGACTCGTATGCTGGATCGTGACCGATTTTATGACGCTGTCTTTAAGGAATTGAGCCGAAGTGAACGATGCGCCTCATCGGGCATTCTCGTGCTGTCACAGGTGGAGCAATTGGCGGGCATTTCCATGGATATCTTTCATGAGGCATTGGGTCGCGCCTGCTCCCACTGCCTTCGAGGCTACGATTATGCCGGTCGCTTGGCAGAGAATACGATCGGATTGCTCTTACCGGAATCCGATCGCTTTGGCGCGCAAACCGCGATTTGTCGCATGGCCGAAGACATCGTGGTGCAGTTGTCTGTCTTGCATCCTTCTCAGCGGTGGGAATTGAGGGTCGGCATCGGCGGCTTTCCATTTGAGGCAGAGACGGTTGACAGCTTATTTCGCACTGCGACCGCGACGCAGTTCGTCTTGAACGCCCGCACCGATCAACTCAGTATCACGCTCTAGTCAGCCCGCGGGACAAACGTTGGATGAGCAACTTGAACATGAGTCGACTGGAAGGAAGGCAGACGCCGCGCTATCGCTTGCGTCTGGACTCCTGGGTCTCGATAGACAGCGGCCATCAATACGGCGGGGTCGTCATGGATGTCTCCCACCGTGGCTGCCGTCTTCATAGTTTTATGCCCGTTAGAGACGGAATGGCGTGTCAGCTGCAGTTGCGACTGCCCGGCAATGTTACTCCTCTTCTCATCAGCGGCGCCACCGTGCGGTGGATCCATCAGGCGCTGTGTGGAATAGAATTCCTGCTCCTCGATCCACTTGAAGCCGAGCGTTTGGGCCAGATGATGATGACCCTCCTGTCAACGGCCTCTACCTGAGATTCGCTCAAGACAAAGTAGCGCTCGGCGATCAGCATCCGCAAAATTCTTTCTACCTCCCGCGATCCCCTGTCCTGCCTAACGTCCATCAATGGCGCACTTCACAGACTTGTCCTGATCGTCGTACGACTCGTCCGGGACGCGGGTCCACCGATCTTGCGCATAAGAGAATAACGTATCCATCGACTCCGCATCGAAGGGATAGATCGCCGATGTGTATTCGAGGTGCACCTTCTCCCGCCCAATGGTCGCCGCCGTTGCAATCCTGAAATTGCTTACGACCCGATTGAGGGCCGCATTGACATCGAGTTCATTGGCCTCCCGCAACAACACGGCGAAGTCACCCCCTTGAAGCCGGCTCGGAACATCACAGGCGCGCACACTGGTCTCCAAGACCCATCCCATAGTGACTAATATGTCTTGATCGATCGTTGCGCCGAAGCGTGTGTCGCCGGCGGTCCCCATATATAAACGAAGCAGCAGCAAGCCAAAGGACCCGCCGTGTCGCTGGGACCAGGCCATTTCATGTCCCACATAACGCTTGAAAATCTGTTCCGTGTAGAGGTCGGTCGTCGGATCAATCGCAGGCTGCTGGGTCGGAGTGACATGGCCCAAGAGATGGAACCGTTTCTGTTCAAGGTCAAAAATGAAGCCGTCGAGAACAGCGAGTCCCTTTTCGAGACCGACGAGTGTGGCCGAGGCAAATTTGAACTCGCCGCAATGGAAGAACTGCGGGGAGTCTTTGCCAAATGCATTCATGAGAGCCTGGCGGATTTGACGTTCAAGGGCCACCATTTCACGTCGCAGGTGAAACTGCGTGACTTCGGATGGCAACTGAGCCGACGCGCTGTTCCCTTCCATCAAGAAGTCCTGACCGACCGCTTCAATCTGTTGCGCCAATTGGCGAAACGTCGCAATCCCACGCGCGATGTCCCCCAGGGAAGACTGTGGTTGGTCGAGCTGACTCATAACGCCATCCCTACATTGTTTGAAACAGAAGACGCTACCGTACCATGCTTGCTGGAAGACTGAAGCAGCTGCCGAAAGGTCGAGACAAGGGTCGGCAGGCCGCACGGCTTACGCAGAAGAAAAAATCGTTTGATGTCGGCGCCCAGCAGCTTCAGGCGCTCATCGGAATAGCCCGTGAAAAGCACGACCTTTATCCCGGGCCGTAGGTGCACCGCCTGATCTGCTAAGGCTACACCGTGCGAGATGGAGTCATCGGAGCCGGCTACAGGCCATAGTTCGTGCGGGGTCAGTCCAACATCCGCCAACAAGATATCGATGGGGCCGTCAAATGCTTCACACAAGGCCATCGCTTTCTCGGCGGTTCCGGCGGTCAATACATCGAAGCCATGCGCTTTCAGTCCAGCGCTCAAGATGAGCCGTATGGACGGATGGTCATCGACGAGGAGGACCGTCGCTCGTCGCTCGGTGGGACAACATGGAATTTCCTGTTCCGCCATCATATCAGCCATGCGTCGCTCCTTTTCTGAACATCCACCGCCGGGCCGGCCGATCATCAGTACATGGCACCATCAAGCAGTTGGCACCGCGGCAGCCGTTCTAAATACATAGCCATGCGTCGCTGTGCCTCCTCTTGCCCGGGGCAAAACTCAACTCCCACAAAAGGCCAGCTCGCCCATCGTACCTGCGCCAGAATATTGACTTCTTCCCCGCCGGGCGGCACAAAGCGGAGAACAACGTCCTCATGTTGAAGGTGCGACGACATGGACTCGATGGCACAACCCCTCGGCGAAAGACTGTGTATCATCGCCTCGCCGCGAGCGAGGCCCGGCATAGAGACGGGAATACGAACGTTGTACCGGGCCGATTTGTGCCAATCCAGCACCGCCCGTCCTTCGTTCGTCTTGCCGGCTGTAGAGGTCTTTACGAGCGCCACAACTCCTCCTCATTCCCGTGTCACCGCTTCTCACGAAAGAAGAATTGCAGGGAGGATGCCAGTCGCCAGGTTACTCAATAGAGAGCGTTATGGCTCAATTGTAGAATCTGAAGCGTCTTCAGGATGAATAAATTGTCCATTTTCATGGAGATGTATCATGCGAGGTGTCTCAATGAGACACTGGACCGGCGGGCATTACCGGTGTCCTGATGAGCGTCAAGATCTCGCGTTGATGAGGCGTGAGCGTGAGGGTCGTCCGTGCATTTCCTGGCGTATCCTCCGCAGCATGGTTCGCTATGGGCTTCATACCATTACCTAAATGCTGACGGATGATCATGGTCAGCCACCGAACAGCGTTTCACACACTGCGTTCCTGTCGATCGAGGCCCTCCATTAAAAGCGGAGGGCCTCGATTACGGATTTACGCACGCACCCGCCGACGAACCCAGCCCAACCCGACCAACCCTGATCCCAAGAGGAGCAAGGCTGACGGTTCTGGAACCGCGGTGATGCTCAAGTTGCCCGAACCATCCACTCGGCCCGAGGTGAAGTTGTTCAAGCTGAACCCTTGCAAGCTGGTATTCACGCCATCAAACGTCGCGATGTTCACGGAAAGCGTGAACGGGCCGCTCAAGAACCCTCCAACCGGCTGGAAGTTGACGAGCACTTTGAAGTCACCATTAGCTAAACCTGGGAACGCATGGGATTGTCCGGCCACCAAGGCGGTGGACTGGCCGACCAGAATGTCATCCGCCGCGCCCGAGACAGTCACCGTGCCCCCAGGGGTCCCGACGGGGGAGGCCACGATTGCGGAATTCAAGGACGGATCGACGAACAACTTCAGCGCAAAGCTCGTAAAGGTAGCGGTTTCCCCTCCTGGAATTCCGGTTGTAGGAGCCACCGTCCCTGCCCCGGTGAAGGTCGCATAGAGTTTATAGTTAGTGTTGATGCCGGTATTCGGCAGCACATCCGATAAGGTGGGGAATCGATACGAACTAAAAAAGCCTGCACCTTGCTCAGTAAACGTGCCCGTGCCGTTCGTCGCTGTCTGATTGACGAGCGCCACGTAGCTAAAATCCGAAAAGTTCACATTCGGGACCGTCGGTCCTCCAACGCCGATTGCACCGGGATTCACAGTAAAGGTATCCGCGGATGCAACGGCGCCGAAACACGACAGAAGCAGGCCCGTCGCGATGACACCGCTTGAACGACACTCCTCAGCATGATGAACCTCCCTGGTAAAATGTTGTACTTGTTAACGCCTAATGACATGGACGAAGCACCACTCATGCCAATTCCTAAGATGTATTATCTACTGCTGCTCAAGATAGTGATAAGGGTTTTATGGTGCTCGGTGTCAACTAAATTTGCAGGCGACATTGGTCTATGCATACCTAGAACGTACCGTAAGCTATTGGCAGGGTTGAAACGGAATAAACCCAAGGGGGGAACCTAAAATTTTTCTGCCGTGGAGGGAACGTCAACCCGAGTTTCCGTCAGAGATTTGATTCCTACTCTGCCAAAGACTTGTCGTGTCGATTCGGTCAGGGGGGTTCGTTGATCAGACAACCCGAAGAAAGAAAAGGATGGTGATGGACGTATTCGAATCTCTCCTCTTCAACCGTCGCGTACAGGAACACCGATGCACTATGCACTGCAATGGCGAGATCCAGTAGGACGCGTGGTTGATTATTGTCAGTACGTTGGCAGCCTTCCTTCCGCTGGATCCACTGTGCACGGCATACCTTTTAGGCATAGAATGACGCGATGGTACATATTCTTCTGGTTGATGACAGCCGATCTTTCATTTACGCCGGACGAGAATTGCTCTTACGCCACCGTCCGAGCTTTATCGTCGACACTGCCTTGGATGCAGAGTCGGCCCTCATCGCTATTAGAACGCATGATTACGATGTGGTGGTCAGCGACATCATGCTACCCGGCCTTGATGGGATCGCGCTGCTAGATGCATGCCATCGAGTGCGGCCGGATACGCCTGTGATTCTCATCAGCGGTTATGGCGATGTAGAACTGGAGCAGAGGGCGGCGAAACGCGGGGCGTATGCATTCCTTCATAAACCGGCTGATCCGGATGTCTTCTTCTCTGTCGTCAATCGAGCGGTCTTGCGTTCCCAAATGCGCCGCAAGCCGGAGCAAGTACTCGGCGACGACCAGTTGTGGTACCCACAGGCCATTGAACAGGCCCGACAGAAAACTAATGAGATCGCTGAACGCTTGCGCAAGACGCTGGAGAATGCGGGGCCCTCCTCTACCGAAAACCCGTAAACTCTTTGTAGCTTTCCCGCCCTTGGGTTACGTTTCCTCTCTGCTAGAATTCTCTCTTCGCCGAGACCTATCACCAATGTTGATGAACATTCCTCTTCCCTAGGCCGCAAAACAAAGAGGTGGAATAGGTCCAAATAAGGCCCCAAGCCTGGCAGATCCGCGCCAGTTTGATATCAAGGATAAAACACTTCCTTGCCAATCCGAATTGACCCGTCGACTTCTAAGCTGAGGATAATTGAGATCGAGAAGGAAAAGATGTGTTCAGTTATTGGTCCGGATGGGCAAACATTTCTTTGAGCTTCTTTTCGAGCAAGGCGGGCGTGAAAGGTTTCACCACATAGGCGCTGGCCCCAGCGCCGATGGCTTCTTGCACACGCTGAATTTCGGCATCGCCGCTCAGGAAGAGCACGGGAATTTGGCGGAAGTGGCTATCCTGCTGCATGTGGCGGAGCAGCTGTAACCCATCCATCGACGGCATATTCCAGTCCGTAATGACGAGGTCGACAGGTCCCTGCTTGAGCAAGGCGAGCGCGCGTGTTCCATCGAAGGCATCCTGCACGCGCCGACAACCGAGCCGCATGACGATACGCTTGATAATCATGCGCATGTTCCGCTCGTCCTCGACAATGAGAATGCTTTGCGGCCATGGACGTATGGGCCCGGCAGGCGCATTCTTTCGGTCCTTCCCATTGAGGACAGCTATGAGGGTCTGCTTCAGGATAGGCATATCCGTCTCAAGTTGGGTCAAGACGCCGCCCGCTAAGCAAAAATCGCCGTCCTCCATCGCGGCCTGTAAAATCTTCGAGAGCGTCCCAAAACGTTTTGCCCCCAGGTTGCCGCATGTTCCTTTTAAATAGTGAGCCGTCCGTTTGAGTTCATCGACATCACGCGCCGTGAATGCGTTGCGCATGTCCGCTACATGTTGAGCGGTGTCAGAAAGAAAATTCACGACGAGCGTTTTAAAAAAGGCCGGATCGTCGTCGCCGTTAAGCTGTCGCAATTCCGACAACACGTCATAGTCGAGATGTGGCTGCGAGCATGTGGGAGCGACATCGGGCATAGAGCCCTGAGCCCTTGGAGTTTCCACGGGCGGCTTTGCCTTCTGCGGCAGCCAACGCTCCACGACGTCGAACAAGGCATCCCACTGGAACGGTTTCGAGAGATAGTCATCCATCCCCACGTCCCGGCAAAGCTCTCGATCCTGCTGCTTTGAATTGGCCGTGAGGGCGATGATCGGCGTGTGGGTCAGAATGCCTTCACGACGGCGTATCTCAGCCGCGGCCGCGAGGCCATCCATCTGCGGCATCTGGCAGTCCATCAAGATAATGTCGTATGGCCGTTGACTGAACGCCTCCAAAGCCTCATGCCCATTGTCCGCCACGTCGACGCAGTATCCCGAGCGTTCCAGCAGTCGCACTACGAGTTTTTGGTTCACCGTATTGTCTTCAGCTAAGAGAATTCGCGCCCGCGGCGGCGCGCCGGGAGGCAGAGGAACAGTCGGCATCTTGGACTTTTTCGGTGTCATGACCTCATCATTCCTGATCTAAATGGGCTGAGGGTCCGTGCAACCGACTCAACCACGACCGAGCGGTGAAGAGATACGGGCTTAACGGTCTATCGGACTATCGTGCCCAACACTTTAATAGCAGAGCATGGAGGACTGAAGCTGATGAAGTCGTTTCGTGACAGGATCGAACAGGAGCAAAGAGAAATGAGCGGATTATTGAAAGGCCCTCAGTGCTCTTCCGAACTTTTGTTTCAAACATCAGCGATCTCGAACTGATTCGTTCCTACGGTGTCACCCCGTTAGAAGCTGGACTATCACCCACTCCCTCAGAACAGTGTTCGTGAACGTATAGCCATCGGCCTTTTGTTTTGCGAAAGATCCCCGTGCACTTGCTGATATCTTCATCCAGAATATGTCCGCTACTCATGGCGGTGAAGGTCTCGTCATACGTAGCCCAGGCCCAAGCGCCAACAATGCGGACTTGAAGATTCACCACGTCGTCTTTGATTTCGATTAACTCCTCGCTCGCCTTTTCCGCGGCAAAACTCTGAAGCACTTCCTCCAGGTCTTTGAGAGTTTTAAACTCACCGTCCTCCAAAAACGTATAATCCCCGGCAAAATATTGCAACACCGCTTTTACATTTTTCGTTTTGGGAAGATCCACCATGGCGTGAGAGACCGACTGGATCAACTTCGCAATCGCCTTGTCCTCCCCCGCCGCCTGCACATCCAAAGTAAAGAGTAGAATGCAACAGATGCTCGCCAACCCTACGCAAAAGCGCGTCACGCCAGTCCTCATTGTCCTGCCCTTTCTATGGCCTACCATGTCATCGAAACGCCATTCAGCTGATTAAATGATCCTGTTCATAATCGTCTATGCCCTGAATGGAAAGTATAAACTAGAGTATCTGGTGTCAAGAGATGCTTACGGATCCAGAAGCCCATGGCTATCTCGAGCAGAATCTCTTCCCTGTCATGGCATTCATTGTCACTTCAAAAGCGCCTTACTGGACCGGAAGGGAAATTGTTCTCTCATTGAGCAGAGGGATCTCTTCAACTTCTTCATTGCTTCGATCGCATGGCATGAAAGCCACATTAAGATGCAGCCAGGAAAAGGCTGTGCGAGAATGTTTTAGAATAGAGACTGAGGGCCCCTGTTCTCATCTAGACGAAGGGCTTGCAGTGCGTCAATGATTTCTGCCGGTCGCGGTGGGCAACCAGGGATACGCACATCGACAGGAATATGTCGGTCCACGGGACCCGCTACTGCATAGCTGCCCTTATACACGCCGCAATTGAGAGCACAATCGCCGAGCGCAATGACCATTTTTGGATCGGGCGTCGCCTTATAGGCATCCTTCAAGGCTCGCTCCATATTCACCGTCACGGGGCCGGTCACAACAAGTGCATCGGCATGGCGCGGTGACGCCGCGATATGGATTCCAAACCGTTCCACATCGTAAACCGAATTGGTCAGCGCATTCATTTCCATTTCGCACCCATTACAGGATCCCGTATCGACTTCCCGGATGGTGAGCGAGTGTTGAAACGGCTTCATCTTGTGGGCCGCTTCAGGACTTACGAGTCTAGACGCACTCTCAGTCTTTGGGTACTGTCCCGTGACGACGCGCGTCTTCAGGCTTTTTTTGATGATACGAAACATCTGTATCCTCTCAGATTAGGGCCTAATTCTCATTAGAGATCATTGCCAGCATATGAGAGATTAAAACTTTTATTGATCAACGGAAAGTCCGGGATGATGTTCCCGATCACGGCCCATTGGATCGCCGGCCAATTCACAAAGGACGGATCGCGCACTTTGCATCGGTGTATCTGACCTTCCTGGCCGGCCATGACCATATACAGGATTTCGCCGCGCCAGCCTTCGACCGCCGAAAGAGCCCACTCACTGGATTGCGGCGTGCGGGTTGGGTCGGCCATGATCGGACCGCTCGGCATCTGAGCACGGATGACTCTGATGAGCCGTATGGACTCGTGGATTTCATCCAGCCGTACGCGCATTCTCGCCCGGACATCCCCGTAGCGATAGAGTGAAACTTTGATCGAGAGCTGATCGTAGGCTGCAAAGGGGCGGTCGCGGCGGAGATCTCGATCGATTCCTGAGGCGCGGCCCACGACGCCCATTACGCCATGGTCCCATGCAATGCGTTCCGACAACACCCCCGTCGTCTCGAGACGATCCGTGAGTGAGGCATTCGCGGAGAGGATTCGCTCGATCTCGGAGAAGTCGCGTTCGATGTCGTTGAGTTCTTCAACGATGCCGCTCATCTGCTCGGCAGTGAGTTGGAGGGCGACACCGCCCACTCGATTGACCCCTCGAAGAAACCGCGACCCGGTGAGTCGGTCATTAAGCTGCATGATTCGCTCTTTGAGGCGGCCACAATGCGAATGCGCCACTACGTAGGCCGTGTCGTTACAGATGGCGCCGACATCGCCGAGATGATTGTGCAGGCGCTCAAGCTCAAGAAACAGCGTGCGCAGGTATCGGGCCCGAATCGGCACATCGATGTCAAACAGGTCTTCCACCGCCTGGCAGTACGCCAGACTATGCCCGATCGTCGTGTCGGCCGACACCCGCTCGGCGAGCGGCACCCCGGCCGTCATGTGCTGCTGCTCAAAGAGTTTTTCAACGCCCCGGTGCTTCCAAAAGTGTCGGACCTCGAGTTGCATGATGGGCTCGCCGGCGACGGAGAACCGGAAATGTCCCGGCTCGATGATGCCCGCATGAATCGGTCCGACCGGCACCTCGAACACTCCTTCGCCCTCAATATGACGAAACGTGTACTCGCCCTGTGCCCGTTTCAGCACGGTGTCCCATTGAAAGTCTTTCTTGAGCGGATGCGTGCTCTTGGGCCAATGCTCGTGTCTGACGAGCCGCCGCAAGTCCGGATGCCCTTTAGGAATGAGGCCGAACATATCTCGAATTTCTCGCTCATACCATTGAGCCGCATGGACGTGAGGTGTGATGGAATGAAAGAGACGGTCATCGTCACGCAACTCCGTGCTCAGGAGAAGCCAATCTCGATGTTCGGTGAGCGTGAAGAGATAGAACAGTCCATAACGTGCCTCATGAGGCCGATGATCCACGGCCCACAGCAGTGACAGCGTTCCCCGCAAACTTGGATGCGTGTGCACGTAATGGGCGACGACCGGCACATCGTCCTTTTTGAGTGTTAGGATCGGTATGCCGCGGAAGGAATCGCGCTTGATGATGGCCGCACCAAAGGCTGCCTGAAGCGCCTCGACCGCCGGATCGGAAGAGTTTGGATCGATGGTGGACATGTCTTACCTCGCCAGCACAACCTTAACGGCCTGATTGAGTAATAGCTTAAGCGGTCCGGGCAGCGCAAACCCCAGTCCTATCAAGGCCACGATCATTGCAATAAGGGACACGTACCCTGGCGTCCATCGCTCAGGCTGTATGGACCCTTCGGGTGCCTCACCCCAAACCATTGCACCGATTCGATACATGAATCCGCCAAACGCAATCAGGGCAAAGAGCATCAATAGGGACACGGTTCCAAGGCTTCGGACTTCATCCGAGATCGTGACCGTAATAAACCGGCCGGCATGAATCGTATCGGACGCAAAGTCCTGGGTCGCTACGGATAACACGATCAGCAGTTCGCTGAAGAATGGTGAGAAGGGCGGCAGGCCGACGAGCGCACACCCCGCCACCACAAGCGCCACGGCCGTCACCGGCTGAGCCTTCGCCAGGCCTTTCACACCGTCAATTTCAACAGTATTGAATCGCCGATGGATATTGCCGGCCGTGAAGAAGGCCAGTGCTTTGGCCAGCGCGTGATTGAGCAGGTGAAAGAGCGCGCCGAACGTCCCCGCCACGCCGCCGATTCCGAACCCGATCATGACGAGCCCCATGTGCTCAATGCTGGAGTACGCGAAGAGACGCTTGTAGTTGTGTTGAATCAGCATAAAAAAGGCCGCCACCGCAAAGGAGATAAATCCAAAGAGCATGAGAAGGTTAGCGCTGAACTCCGGAGGAAGCGCCTGGTCCACGAGAATCTTGCTGCGCACGATCGCATACACCGCGACCGTTTCCAGCACGCCCGCCAACATGGCGGCGACTGGAGCCGGTGCCTCGCTGTAGGCTTCCGGTAACCATGTATGCATCGGGACTAATCCGACCTTCGTGCCGTAGCCGACCAAGATAAAAATGAAGGCCAATTTGAGCACGTGAGGATCCAGCCGATCTGCCACACCAATAAGCGACGTAATATTGAGCGCCGCGCTGACGTCCCCGAGCACCCGTACGGAGGAGTAATACGTCAGGACAATGCCGAAGAGCGCCAGAGCGATGCCGACTGAACAGAGAATGAGATATTTCCATCCCGCTTCCAACGACTCACGCCGTCGAACAAATGCGATCAGAAAGGTCGTAGCCAGCGTCGTGCCTTCCAACGCCACCCATTGGACGCCGAGACTATTGGCGATGGTGGCCGCCACCATGGCAAGGAGGAACATGTGAAAGAGGAAGAAAAACACACTGAGTCGTTTTGGCGCGATGATGCCTCGCGCCACCTGCTCGTCCATATAGGACCACATGTATAGTGAACACGAGAGTCCAATCGTGGTGATGATCAACAGAATGAATGCCGACAGGGCATCGATGTACACCAGGTCGCCAAGCGCGATGATGGGTCCATGCGACAGGATCCGTGTGGTGAGGGCAGTATCGGCGCCGACCAGCGCTAACATGGTGGAGAAGTTGACCACATGCAGCAGGCGCGAACAGCCGATCACAAGACTCAGCAGGCCTGCGATGAACGGCCCAACCAACAAGACGATTATCGGCAGCACTGGGCGGTCTTTCTTCGTTGATGTGCTAACACGGTCGTTTCACTCTTTCAAGACGGTGAGTGTGCTCGTATCGACACTGTCGAAGGCATCCTGCAGCCGGTGCGTGTAGATTCCCACGATTAGGCCGGCGACCAAGACATCGAAGAACACGCCGAGTTCGACGATCAACGGCATGCCATAAGCCGCGGCCGTGGCGCCGAGGAACAGTCCATTTTCCATCACCAAGAAGCCGACCATTTGAGTGACGGCCTTCTTCCTTGCGATCATCGTAAAAAAGCCGATGAGAACAATTGCGAGAGCGATCGCCAGGGAGTCCCTGGTCAGGAGATATCCGAGTGGAATGATCGGTTGCGTGATGAAAAACGCAATTATCACCAACGCTCCGCAAATGAGGAGGCCGGCCGGAATATTCACGTTCATCACCAGCTCCCGCGATACGTTGAGTCGCTCGATCACTTTTTTCAGAATCCGAGGAATCACAAAAACCTTGATGAGAATGGTGAGCGCCGCGGCAATATAAATGTGGTGGATACCCGTGAGGAATGCGACCAATGCGGCCGTGGCAGCTAGAAAGAGCGACTGCAGGGCGAAGAGGTCGACACAAGCCGAAAGCCGCCGTTGCGCCACGATCGCGAAGCAGGTGAGCAGAAGGAGGACGGCGCAGAGGTCCACCAGTTGGGAGCCGGCGTGTGGCGACATCGAGGACACGTCAACCTCGCAAGGTGTAGAAAAAGACGAGCGCGAGTAGCGACAGAATGAACGCTGCCCCGAGTAGCTCCGGAACGCGGAAGAGCCGTAACTTCGCAAACATAGATTCGATCACACCGATGAGAAGCGCTAGGGCCGAGACCTTGACTACATACACGACCATGCCTACCGCCACCTTTGCCGGCGTGACGCTGGTGGCAATGCCCCACGGGGCAAAGACGTTGGCGATCACGCTGAGAAACACCAGCAGCTTGATCCCTGCGGCCCATTCAAGTAGAGCCAGATATCGCCCCGAGTACTCAAGCAGCATCGCTTCATGGATCATCGTCAATTCGAGATGCGTGGCGGGATTATCCACCGGGACGCGACCCGTCTCCGCCAGGGCAACGACGAAGAACGCTACTAGGGCCATTAAATGCGGCGGTGGAGCGGTAATGATGCCTTCCATCAGTGCCGTCTTATGCACGATCGTGCTGAGGTTCGTGGACCCGGCTGTCAGCGCGATCGCGAAAATGGACAGCATCATGGCGGGTTCGGCGAGTGTCGCGACAATGGCTTCGCGGCTGCTTCCCATCCCGCCGAATGCCGATCCTGCATCCAAGCCGGCCAGGATCAAAAAGAAGGTCCCAAGGGCCAACAAATACACCAACGCGATGACGTTGCCGGCAAAGTTGAACGGATTCTGGGAGACAAAGATCGGCACCAATAAACCGGCGGCCAGCGTGGAGGAGAATACGATGTAGGGAGTGGCCGTAAAGATCCACGAGGTCGTGGATGAGACGACCGGCTGTTTCTTGAACAACTTGGCCAGATCCGCATAGGGCTGGAGGACACTGGCGCCTCTTCGGCACTGGAGGCGCGCCTTTACCTTTCGAATCAGGCCGATGATAAACGGAGGGAGCGCCAGGAGCATCGCAATCTGAACGATGACGACCGCCATGGCCAGGTTCACGCCCTCTCCTTGCCCGTCAGACCTACTCCAAAATGCATGAGTTGACGACGCTCTTTACACGGCAAATAACAACAGGACAACCAACGTGACAAAGATATATGCCAGATACAGGTGGAGGCTGCCGGCCTGGATAATCCGGAACCGGTCCGCGGCCGCCAAGCAATACGTCACGATCGGCGTATAGAGATATTTTTCGAATACGGGTTCGATGTGAAACTCGAACCGTCGATGCTTGATGAAATACTTCGACTCCTCTAGGAACTCAGTTTCCAGTTTGACCGTCGGCTGGTAGATCGTCTCAAACACCCGTTTGATCGGCTGCACAAACCCGGTCGCGGTGTATTCCATGCGGGGGCTGAGGTTCAGCCCACATGCCCAGGTCTTGTAGTATCGCTTCGTGAGCGGTCCTCCCATTATGACGGCGAGAAGAAGCCCCAGCGCGCCCAATGCCATCAACATCGCTCCGAGCACCGGAGTTGAAATGCTGGAGAACTCCACTTTCACCGGGGCTAACGCCCAGCCATCGAGGGCCAGCACTTGTGCACTGATGGCGGCGCCGGTGAATGGGCCGGTAATTCGATCTAACAGCGGCACAACTAACATGGGTCCAAGCCCCAGGACGACACAGAGGAGCGCCAGCGTCCCCATGCCGGCGCGCATCGATAGAGGGACCTCAACGGCGCGCCGCGCATGCAGACTGCGAGGTTGGGCGAGGAATGATATCCCGAACGCTTTGGCAAAGCAGACCAGGGCCAAGGCGCCGGTGAGGGCCAACATGGCCGCGGCAATGGGAAGCATCAGCTTCAAAAATAGGCTCGGCAGTTGGAAGCTCAAAAAGAGACTTTGAAAGATCAGCCATTCGCTGACAAATCCGTTCGTCGGGGGCAGGGCGGCAATCGAAAGGGCCCCGATAAGAAAAAAGAAGCCGGTCCACGGCATCCGACGCAACAGTCCGCCATACTCTTCAATATTTCGTGTATGCGTCGCAAAGAGTAGCGAGCCGGCTCCCATGAATAGCAAGGCCTTGAAGGCGGCATGGTTGATCGTGTGATAGAGGGCGGCAAGCAGGCCGAGAGCGGCAACCTCGTTCAAGCCGTACGTGTGGAAGACCATCCCGGCTCCGATACCCAACAGAATGATCCCGATGTTTTCTACACTATGGAAGCCAAGCAGACTTTTGAGATCATGCTGCATGAGTGCATACATCACACCTAGGAGAGCCGACACGGCACCAACAAGCAGGATGATGAACCCCCACCACCAGGGAAATTGGCCGCCCAGCAGATCGAAATAGACGCGAACCATTCCATAGATCCCCATCTTGATCATGACACCAGACATCAACGCCGATACATGTGACGGAGCCGCAGGATGGGCATAGGGCAACCACACGTGGAGCGGGACAATGCCTACTTTGGTGCCGAATCCAATTAAGACGGTGAAGAAGACCAATGTGTGCAGGCCTTCCGACAATGGAGTATCGGGACTGCGGAAGCTTGAGAACGCAAATGAGTGGGTATCCTGAAAGAAGACCAAAAAAGTTAGGATGATACACGCCATGCCGATATGGGTCATGATGAGATAGAAAAACCCCGCATAGCGGACGTCAGGCTTCTCGTGTTCTGTCACGACAAGGAAATAGGACAGGAGCGACATGAGTTCCCAGACAATGAGAAAGAAAAACCCATTGTCGGCGAGGACAACCAGTGTCATGGAGAGAAGAAAGCCGTTGAAGAGGGCGCCCAGCACCCCAATCGACGTCCGGCCATAAAACTTGGTGACATAGCCGAAGGCATACACCGAGACCGCGAGTCCGACCAACGAGATGGTTAAGATGAAGAAAGCCGCCAAGGCATCGAGGCGGAACGCAAACTCGAGATGGGGAATGCTGGAGGGAAGAGAGAGTGTGAGAGGCTTGGATGCGACAAGGCCGCACAATCCGAGTCCAATTCCAAGCAGACTCGCTGCGCCAGCAAGCCCGTGAGCGAGAAGATTTTGGGCGCGGGAATTGTGCGGAACGCATAGAGGAAGGACAGACCCTGCGATGTAACAGGACAGCAGCAGCACAAGCAGCGTGGACATCAAGACATGACCTGAGCATCCATAGCATCATCATGATGATGCCGGCCCATAACACGGCAGCACGGCGAGCGGATCATCCACCACTCCGATGGTGTTCGAGGCATACAAGTCTCGGAGCAAGTACGCTCATGAATAGAATCGCTTGGGAGATCATCCCATTTACACATCGCTGCTGAACACCGAAGCAAGTATATCTCGTAGAACTGAAATCCTCATAAATGATTTCTGCGCCGGCAGCTTATGCCGAGCAGCTTTAGCTCTTGTCCTTCTTCTTAATACTCCCATAACTGGAATTGGCTTTCGTCGGCAAAGATTTTACGGGGCGCTCATCCAAGCCGAGATGCTTTTCTTGTTTAATTTTTAATAGTTCGAACTGAAAAATATGTATTTGGGTCTCCAGGAGATGGATATCAAGATATGTCACCCGTGGATTCCTGTGAAGTTCTTCCAACAGTTCATTTGACTGTCGAAGAAACTCCTGGATAAAGCGCGTCATTGAGATCACCCCCACAAGCCGTATTGATCAAGAACTGTTGGGCATTCACGTGGCGGTATTCTATGTCAGTCATGGCGGAAGACAATACGGCTTATCCCAGTCTTTGTCCAGGAACAGGGATCTTATAAAATGACATTGGAGCGCCCGCTTCGCAACTGCATGTCAACGAGGTTCTGGAACCACCTCGCCTCCATTTTCTAGAACGCTATATTTGGCTGGCTTTCCCCACAGGGAAATATAATCTTTCGCTGTTTTGGTTCCAACGTCCGCTTTCATCTGTTGGTCAAAGGCCTCCCAGCATTGAGCGAGGGTGGCAAAGCATCCCATGGTCAGAATACAAAAAGACCCACTAACAACCACGCTGCCTGGTTTTTTTATTGACCGCTTGTTTCATTTTTTGGCTAGGCCGATAGGCCGTTGTAATTGTATACGATACAGTGCGGCCCGCATCGGTACCTTTCAGCGTTCACTTACCGGGGCTGGCTCACTCAGGAACGGAGGGCAGCCATTTTCGCTGCCGTTAGGCGCATCGTAACTAATGGCGCTGAGGTACTCATCGCGAAAGTGAAGATTAATGGTCACGGGTCTGCCATAAAACCACCATGTCGGCGCCATCGAGAGGGACCTCCGAGGCTCACCCATGATTGTTTTCACCTCCGCCGCCGTCATTCCAAGCACCAGGAGTCGGCACCTCTGTGCGTCGCTGACTGTCTCGTGCGCAATCCGATCCTTCGCTCGTCGGCTAAGCTCCATCAGATCTTGTTCACGGATGGCAAGTTTTGTCTCGGCTCGTTCCATGCGACTTGTAAGAGAGTCGGCCTGTGCTGACTGAGAACTGGCATCGATCGTCTCTGGGTATCGGACTTCGAGATGTTTGAGGAGCAATTCAACTTCTCGCTTCTGCTGTTCTATCTCCACTGCCTTGTCTTCAAGCGAATGCTTGAGGACCAGAAGCTCTTGCCGAGCATGATCTAACGCATGGCCTTGTGCGTGGCCTTGCGATTGAAGCTGGCCTTGGATCTCAAGCAACCTCTGTACTGGCACTCGAAGTAACCGGAAGACGGTGGCAGTGCCGTCCTCATTCACCTCTTCATAGGTCATCTGAGTCTCGATAATGAGCCCTCGAGCTTCTAGGGTCGTCACCTGCGCATAGTTCATCAGTTCAATCTTCCCGCGTTCAAACGCTTGCTGCCGTCCCTCTTCTAGCGTGTGAGCATGGCTCGCTACTCCCACCACGAAAAGATCCTCACCTTCAAGGAAAGCCGATTTCTCAGTCCAGAAAGGACGCTTCCCAGCGTCAGCTTGCACAAAAGATGTCAGAAGCAGGACCAGCAATGAGGATAAAACAGCGGCAAGGGGTAAATGGCGAGTTCGTGCTACTGTTCTGTTGATCATGAGTGCCTCCCATAGACAAAAGGCACTTAGAAGCCAGGCCATCCAATGATCGAATGTACCAAGCCAGCGTCGGGTAATCCATGAATTTTATTACTCAACCGCTCTGTTGGGCCTGACTCGTCTCTTTTCGGAATCCTGATGGACAGTCGTGTCGCGAGGAAGGCTAAACACCGGAACCAATCGCACGTCTATCGTTAGACTGTGCACAGGAAGGTGAGGCCGTATGCCATTACTCTGCAATAATACGATCAATGTGGGCCTGCCCGGCCATGACCGCGCCGAGATGCGCGTCTTGTTCCGTTTGAAACTTCTCTCCCATCAGAATAATTTCGCCTTGGCGCGAGGTCGGGTGCGCAAAGACCATGACATCCGTGACCCATTCGTTATACCGATTTTGACGCACCACATATTGGATGATGAGCTCCTTGTATCTTACGCTCGGCATGAGGAGGCCTGTGAAAGACATGATCGGGAACGCGTCATTGGGCATCGATCCTGAGTTTCTGTCGGCCAAGATCACTCATCCTCACCCGGGGTTCGATCATCCCTCTCTATCCATCCACCATTCAGCCGATAGAGCCAATTGCTGAAGACCCGGCGCTATCCAAAGACACCACATAATGGTTCCAGCATGGTTGCTGGATCGATAGATCCATCGGGTAATAGTGACGATCTAATCTCCATAGCAATGCGCATAGAGGGTCAATTCAACCGCCATTGCCTCCTTCGTTGCAGGACATTGAGGGCAACCTTTCTCTATCGCGTGTACGACGGTACGAACAAACTCGTGCTGATCGATAGGTTTCTCTAGGTATGCAAAGATGTCGCGCGACCAGACGCGGTCGGAATGATCCAGTGCTCCACTGATGAGCACAATCGCGGTGCTAGGGCTGATTTCTCCAATACGTGAGGCCAAATCGATGCCATTCATCCCGGGCATCCGAACATCACTGATGACTACGTCATAAGCGTTGGCCTTAACACGATCAAGCGCGATGAAGGGAGAATCGGCGGTATCAACAAGCACTTGTTCGAGTTGGGAAGTAACCAGGAGAGACAGCAGTCTAAGGAGCATGGGGTCATCATCAACGATGAGAAGTCGGGGAGATGCCAACATATCGCCCTCCTCCAATGTAGTGAATCGGCACTACGAAAGGAGCAAGCCGGCTGCCAGCCGTAAGGGCCATAAGCAATTGATCAACAATGAACGCTCATTGCGGAGCGCTCTCTTGTGCGGTTCTGCACCGGATGCGATGTGCGAAATACAGCGAACCGGCCAGCTTCCACTAGAATTAGTATGGTAACCCTTCCGCTGCCTCCTCAGCATCACGTTTGCAACAAGTTTGGGGCGCGATTGGACCATCCGCTGCGCTTGTGAAGAGACTTGACGATCTAGGACCTTGACTCGCGCGGCGATCGGACGCTGAAGTCCAATCCCGATATCTTCATTCAGTAACTGCCTGCAGCGGCCACCGCTCGTGAGGTACAATGAGAATCATGCACAGTCATCTCCTTCGAGTGGGTATCCTTCTCTGGGTGGTGAGTGATGGTCTGGCGGCGATGCCGGCCATGGCATCGTCACTTCTTCAAGTTCACACCGTGATCGATGAATCGATCAGCGCGGGTGAGGCGCCCGACATTGCCCAAGCGGCGGCGTTCGTTCGGGCGCGGCTCGAAATCATCGACCATTTCGCGAAACTCACACCGGAATACCTGAAGGGAAAAGCATGGTATGCGCGCGAGGCCGCCATCGCCGACCATGTGCACATGCAACTGTTGCGCGTGGTGGAACAAGCTGAGCCGGACCAGCTGCATGTCCTTGTCGAAGTCGACGCGAGTTTAGATCCCGAGGAACTCACGATCACCGGCCCGCACACAGAACGCTTTCGGCTGGCCAAGGGAAAATTCCAAGCCCATCTTGACCGTGTGCATGCACTGCGAGCCCGCGTGCTGAAAGAAACGGACCCCGACAAACAGATTGAGGAACGCTTACAACTCGAGATGCTCGGACTCGAGACTGCGCAATTGGTTTGCTTTGCGGCGTATGCGCTGGCAGGGGCAGACTATTGTGACTCGTATCGACGCAACACTGAGGAGGACTATCGCCTTGCGACGACCGTGGTTCAGTGTGGAGGAGCGCCTGCCTGGAAGGTCTTCTCTCCCTTTCGCCGAATCGCCGCATTCTTGAGCGTGCAGCTTCAGGCGTTTCGTCAGCATGATCTCACCGCCGAGCAAGCGTTGTGGCGGCACCTGGGGCATAAGCAGGTCATCGCGCAGGATTATCCGTATCTTCGAGAACGAAAGGAAATGGGGCTACTCAATCCCATCGAATGGCCCGACCCAAACGGTGGCATGCGGAGAGTCCCTATCGATCAGTGGAGCGCCGACATGATCACCATCGCGCTCGATCGAGAAATTGCTTTGTGGGGCGGAATGGCCATGGGATGGAAACTGCTATTGGATGGATTATCCCCGATGTGTGCCGCCAAGTCTTCTCATCATGACGCGGCGATTGCCCATAGCCACAATACCGAGAGTCCCTGAATCTTCTGATTCAGAATATCAGCTCCAGAGATCCATTTTCTTCCTCGTCACGACTCCCCCGTCCATAAGCACCTTGACTGTACATGCTCTTTCTACAGGGGACAGCCGGATTTAGTCTCTCCGCCCTTCAGGCTTTTAAGGTACAAACTGCCGATCGCCGGAATCCCCCCAAACTGTCGCTCTGTGACAGGCACCGTACTAAGTCCCACCCCCAGGCTACTCAACAGGCATAACGCCGTCGCAGCCATCACTGGATGATGGCGATAGACACAAGCGGAGTACATTTTATTAGCTGCTGTATTGGGAAGACGGGAACTCTTGAAATCGAGCCGTAAAATGCCGAAGGACAGGCGCTTCATAGGTGAGAGTCAGACCATTGACCAGGTCGCGGTGGCCGTACAGTTCAATAAGAGACTCAGCGACGTACGCGATCTGCATATTGGTATAGACGCGTCGTGGAATCGCTAAACGGACCATTTCCAACTCAGGATAGATCATTCTTCCAGTTGCCGAGTCTCTCTTACCGAACATGACCGCCCCGATTTCCACTCCTCGAATGCCATATTCCCGAAAGAGCGCCACCGCGAGCGCTTGAGCTGGAAATTCTTCGGGGCGAAGATGCGGGAGAAATTCTTTTGCATTGAGATACACCGCATGGCCACCGATCGGCTTCAAGATCGGCACGCTGGCACTATCCAATAACTCGCCCAGATAGCGGACTTGACCGATCCGGAAACGAAGATATTCCTCGTCAAGGACCTCCCGAAGCCCACGGGCCATGGCTTCCAAGTCGCGTCCCGCCAGTCCTCCATAGGTCGGGAAGCCTTCCACGAGGATCAGCATGTTGGTGATGTCTTGTGCCCACTGATCGTGATTGAGGCTCAGGAAGCCACCGATATTCACCAGTCCATCTTTTTTCGCGGACATGGTGCATCCATCCCCATAGCTGAAGAGTTCCCGCGCAATCTCCAGCATCGGCATGTCGGCATACCCGCGCTCTCGCTCTTTAATGAAAAAACAGTTTTCGGCGAACCGACAAGCGTCAAAGAAAAGAGGAATGTGATAACGATTCAGCAGCGCTCGAGTCAGGCGGATGTTTTCCATCGAGACCGGCTGCCCGCCGGCGCTGTTATTCGTGATCGTGAGCATCGCCATCGGAATACGCGCCGAACCTACGCGGTTGATAACGTCTTCCAGACGGACCAGATCCATGTTGCCTTTAAACGGCAGGTCGCACTGAGGATCGTAGGCTTCCTTGATGACCAGATCGACTGCCTCGGCTTGCTGATGTTCGATGTTGGCACGCGTAGTATCGAAGTGAATATTGTTGGGGACACACATGCCAGGCTTCACCACCGTGGAAAACAGAAGGTTTTCGGCCATGCGGCCTTGGTGGGTAGGAATCACATGCTTAAACCCAAAGATGGAGCGCACGGCGGCTTCAAAATGATAATAGTTCTTGCTGCCGGCATAGGATTCATCGCCCATCATCATGCCGGCCCACTGATCGTCGCTCATCGCTGAGGTTCCGCTATCCGTAAGCAGGTCCACATACACACTGTCAGCCGGCAACTGAAACAGATTGTACCCAGCCTCTTTGAGCAGCCTTTCGCGCTCCTCCCGCGTCGTTCGCCGGATAGGCTCCACTACTTTGATCTTAAAAGGCTCACAGGGAAATTTCACGAGACTCTCCCGAATGTAGCGCCTTTCACGCGCGCGACCTGCGCCTTGAATGATTTAGCACCGTCATATTCAAAGACATACCGCGTCATATCGAACAGCGGAGCCGGATTCAAGTCTCGAATCAGCTCCGGTTTCCAGGTAATCATCAACTCATTGATCATCGTGATCGGGGTGGGTTTTCCCACCATTCCGAGAGGTACCTGGCCATATGATTGAGAAAAGATCAGGATTTCACCATCAAACATCGCAGCATTGAGATCCTGTGCGGCGCCATGCTTTTTGAAATCTTCCTCCAGTCTTTGGAAGGCAGGTGAACGGATCAACTCCTCTCGGAACGCATAATAAATTTTAATACCGGCTCGTTGCTGATCGTCCATTACATGCGCCGCATCGGCGACTAAGGCGGCCCGTTGCATCTGATCGCGAGTCAGGACCAGCAGCCGGCGAATCTTGACCCCACGGCCCACGGCCGCCTGATTGGCTAGTAGATAGCTCGGGTAAAGGGCTTCGCCTTTTTTCCAAATGTTCCAGCGCTCCATCAGCGTATCGACCGATCGCTCCGACGTTTCCATCAGGCGAACCGCCTCTGCACTGGCCGCCGCACCTTCATAGGTCAGGGTCAGGGATTCAAGCTGGCGCAATTCACGCCCGATGGCTTCCACTTTTCGCGGGATGTATTTTGGGCTCTTGGGTACATGCAGCATGACCTCGACGGCCGTTAATGCCAGCGTCCAATACTCTTTAGCCTGTGCCGGAGCCTTGTCCTTTTGCGCACTGAGCAGCAGTTCGACGGGATTTTTGCCCAATAACTTGGCAATCTTGATGCAGAGTTCTGGCTTCGGCACCTTCAAGCCGCGCCGGATAAGATTGGCATCTGGTTGGGCGATCCCAAGCTTTTCCGCCAAGGCATAATCACTCGTGAGCCGATAGCGGTCCTTCACTTGCTCGACATACCTGGGAATCTCAGACATCCTCGCCTCTGGTCATGAAGGCTGCGCGACACAAAGACGTTCGCCGTTCATTGACGAGCCGCCGACTCAGTATGGACAACGTCTTCAGAGGTATGCGCCTCGGCGTGATCCAACCCCTTCCAAAATCCTTCTAGGTAATCCAATACGGTGAGCATCCCGCTGCGAAAAGCGTCTGACTCCGCCGGAGACAGTCCTCCTGACACGAGACCGGGCGCTGCGTCAATCGCCCTCACCGCCTTGGCCATGGCCTCTTCGTGGGTCGACTCCAGTTCACGATGGAACGTGAAATACGTCAGGTCCATCACCGGCACTCGATCTCGACGAAGCTTTTCGAGCCCTGGGATCAGGTGATCCCACATCGTAATCGCCATATTCTCCAAGCCAAAGGATGCCCCCAGTGCCCTGGTATGATTGCCGCTACTGTACAACTGTTCCATGCCGTCGATGTATGCCCGAGTAGACGGTAACATCGCTCCAGCCATCGCCTCATGGACGTCGATCCCTATCGACCTGAGGAAATCACGATAGAGCAATTCATGCCGTCGCTTCGTACAACCATCGCCAAGTTCGGAATAGAGTACTTGCGTCAATTCGTCGGCTACCGCTTCATCCTCGGTATTCACCAATTGGGCGACGAGGATCTTCGGAAAGAACCGCGCGAAGTTATAAAACTCGAGCGCGAAGATTCGTAGCTCTTCATCGGTCAGAGCACCCGTTGTGAACCGGGAGAGATAAGGATTATTGATGGCGCCATGCTGCAACACCTCCGCCCGCATCTCATCATAGAAGGCCATGCTGCACCTCCTCGATCAAGGAGAAACCCTCACGACACCCTTCAGGCACTACTGGCATGATATAACGTTCCTATTGCTCTGACAAGATAATATTTCTCTCAATCTTACCTATTGTCATTGGTGCTTATGGCCATCACATGCCATGCCACTGAATGACGACCGTCCCTTTCAATGTATTTTGATATAATATTTATATTGCATCATATATTTTATTTGTTATACTGACGGCACGAGACAACACGGCGCTCGCCCGCTCTCCTGGATCTTGTTGTGAGAGGAGGGATCTTATGAAAGAGTCCATGGGCATTGATCATGTGACCCTCTGCGTTGAGGACCTTGCAGCGTGTGCGTACCTCTTCACGAAAATTCTCGGATTCGAAGTCATCTGGTCAGCGCAAGACGTCGGAAGCGACAAATCCAGCATGGATACGGTGGTGGTCCAGCGCGGGGAAGCAAAGATCGCGCTTATGCATGGGAGGGACAAGGTCGTAAAATCCCAGATCAACGAGTTTATCGAAAAATACGGCCAGGGCATCCAGCACGTCGCGATTGAAGTGGATGACATCGAAGCCGTCTGCCGAGAGTGGGAAGCGCATGGCGTCAAATTCAGCGGTCCGTTGAAAGAAGGTCGGGATGGATTTGGTCCCTTGAAACAGCGATTCACCTATCCGTTATTCCCTGGCGGCGGCATGTTTCTGGAGCTGACTCAACGTCAGCATGGGGACGAACAAGCCAAGACATTCGTGCGGGGTACCGTTGAAGCTCTCTATAAGGATATCGAACGGGACCAGATCACAGGCGTGGAACAAACGATCATCGATTACGAGGCACTCCCGGCAAGCGATGTCTCGACGACCACACGTCTTGCGTCTTGAGCAAAAACATACGCGAGGCCCGCGATGTACCTAATCAAGCAAGGCTGCGCGCCCAACCAGGCGCATGTCGGTGTGCCCGAGGGCCTGTGCGAAGAAGAGCACGGCCGTCACGGATTTAGCGGCCCGGCCTCACATCTATATCGGCGGCACCCTCCAACCGGCTGGGTGCGCATCGAAGGACCGCTTCGTCCCCGCGCCTTTGCCTGCGCCGCCCTCTCCCCTTCCGATCAACGCTTGGCCGAGGCCACGCCCATTGAAATTCTTCGCAGTGCCGATGTCAGGCTCTTCGTATCACGCCGGGGCGAGACAATGCCCTATTTCGTACGAAACGCGGACGGTGACGAATTGTATTTCATCCACACCGGACGCGGCCAGTTCGAAACCGACTATGGCGTCCTCTCGTATGAACCCGGCGACTATATTCTGCTTCCAAAAGGAACGACCTATCGCATCAAAGTAGAGCCTAGTCCTTCACTCTTTCTCATTATCGAAACATCCGCCTTGATGGAACTCCCTGACCGTGGTCTGCTTGGTCAACATGCCCTGTTCGATCTGGGAGTCGTATCGCCTCCGACTCTGGATCCCAGTGGAGAGGCGCAAGGTGGAAGGGAATGGGAGGTCCGCATCAAACGAGCCGGCGTCTATACGTCCGTGGTCTATCCCTTCTACCCGATGGACGTCGTGGGGTGGAAGGGAGACTTATGGGTCGCCAAACTCAACGTGAGAGACTTCCGCCCCGTGATGAGTGCCCGTTACCATTTGCCTCCGAGCGTCCATACCACCTTCCAGGCGGGTGGATGTCTCGTGTCAACCTTTGCACCACGACCGTTGGAAAGCGATCCCCAATCCCTTCGGGTCCCCTTCTACCACCGGAACATGGACTATGACGAAGTACTCTTCTATCACCAGGGAAACTTCTTTAGCCGCGCCGGCATACAGCCCGGCATGATGACCCTGCACCCTCAAGGCATCCATCACGGCCCGCAACCGCAAGCCGTTAACGCGAGCCAAGCCAAGACATCGACAGATGAGATGGCCATCATGATCGAATCGCGCACCCCGTTTACCGTATTGCCTGACCTGGAACCAGTAGAGGTGAAAGACTACGCCGATACATGGAGACCGGCATGAAACTCGTGAGCTTTCGAGTGCAGACTCCGGTGGGCGCCTTCATTCGCGCCGGCGCCCTCTATGGTGAAAGCGTCGTTGATCTCAATATGGCCTATCGCCGACTGCTTGCCGATCAACACGAGCCACAACCGTATCGAATAGCAAATGCCGCTGTGCCTGCCTCTATGCTGGACCTGCTCGAAGGCGGTACTTCAGCTCTGGGAAGGGCTCGCGAGGCCTTCGACTATGCCAAGCGCCTCGGCGAGAGCATGCGCGGCCCCGAAGGAGAGTGTGTGGTGTACTCATGTGAGAGCATTCGCATGATGGCGCCGCTTCCCAATCCCCCCTCCCTCCGAGATTTCATCGCGTTTGAAGATCACATTGCCGCGACGTCCAAGAAGCGAGGCCAACCCGTTCCACCTGAATGGTACAAGGCTCCGGTGTATTACAAAGGCAACCATCGCACGATCATTGGGCCGAATGAGGATCTGCCCTGGCCGTTGAAGACGACGAAGTTGGATTACGAACTGGAGCTTGCCTGCATTATCGGTCGACGGGGACGCGATATCGCTGAATCGAATGCCGGGCACTATATCGCCGGCTACACAATCATGAACGATTTCAGCGCCAGAGACATTCAGTTTCAAGAAATGGCCTGCCGCCTTGGGCCGGCCAAGGGAAAGGATTTTGCGACTGCCATTGGGCCTTGCCTGGTCACGCCTGACGAAATTCTCACTCTCGAGTCGCTCACCATGATCGCCCGCGTCAATGGAGCAGTCTGGTCGGAAGGACGATTCGGCAGTATCCATTGGTCCTTTCCACAAATGATCGCCCATGTGTCGCGGGGAGAAACCATTTACCCCGGTGATATTTTCGGATCAGGCACTGTTGGGGGAGGATGCGGACTTGAACTGGATCGCTACTTAAGTCCCGGGGACATCGTTGAGTTGGAGATCCAGCCGATCGGCGTCTTGCGAAACCGCATTGTCGAGGAGCCCATGAAAGAAGGAAAGCAATCATGAGCGTGAAAGTGACTGATTCGCCGACATCTCACGCACTGCAAGAGCTTCATGACCGGCATCAGCGACTCTACGAAGAACCAGACATTGATGTGAAAATTGCCGACATCATTCGCGAGTTCCCGGCCTCCAAACTCAATGAGTGGGACATCCTTCGAATCCTTCGCACATCGCAGTCGGTCTTCTTCGATACACATGTGGAGGTCGTATCGGAGCACCATACCGCCACCTATGTGCGATTCGAATCAATCGCTCGGATTCCTCAACTCATCACCGTGATAGCACGCGATATGACGGATTGGATCGTTCGTCTTCATGAGAAAAGACCCGTAGTGGGACTGGTCACTACCGATTCCGACGCACGCGTGTTAGCAGAACGGGTTGCGGAGCTGTTGTTCCCTAAGATCCGATTCCGTGTCATCACGACGCCGTACAACCGCGAAACCGGCAAGATCGGAACGGAGATCATGACGGGCCAGATCCGACGCGGCCAGCGTTTTCTGGTCTTGAACGACGTGACGACACGCGGGCAGTGCGTGAATAAGTTAGGCAAGGTCGTGACCGATCATGGTGGCGTCTTGGCCGGCATGATGGTCTTCGCCAGGCGGGACAGCGGCCAGTTTCCCCTCATGGATGAACTGACTGGCTCCTTCCCCTTTTACTATACGGCGGATCTCTTGATGCCACAGTGGGAGCCGTCGTCCTGCCCACTGTGCCGTGCGGGAAAGGCGCTCTTGTCGTGGAGAGATATGCCGGAACTGTAGTCTCGACGGTTTCAGTGAAGGAGGGACTTATGGATCTTTCGGTCGTCGCCAAAGATATCACACGAACCGACCTCCTCCATCTGTACTACTATCTCCAGCTCACCCGGACTCTCGAGAATCGCATCACCGCGCTCTACCGGCAAGGTCGGATCGTTGGGGGCGTCTATACCAGCCACGGCATGGAAGCTATTGCCGTCGGCTACGCCTTCGCATTGCAGAGCCAGGATGTCATCGCCCCCTATCACCGGGACATGGGAGCCTTTCTCATTCGTGGCATCACGCCCGGTGAGGTCATCGCGCAATATCTCGGCAAGCGAACGGGGCCCACGAAAGGCAAAGATGGCAATGTCCATATTGGAGATCTGAAACGCGGCGTGATCGGATTTGTCAGCCATCTGGCTGACAACCTGCCGGTGGCGACCGGTGCCGCCCTGGCCTTCCAGATCCGCGGGGAGCCGCATGTCGTCGTCACGAACACCGGCGATGGCGGGACGAGTCGGGGTGATTTTCATGAAGCCATGAACTTTGCCGCGGTGCGCAAGCTGCCCGTCGTCTTCTTCTGCAACAACAATCAGTACGCCTATTCTACCCCTGTCCGGAACCAGATGGCCGTTGCAAACGTGGCAGACCGCGCCAAAGGTTACGGCATGCCGGCCGAAATTGTAGATGGGAACGATGTGGCCGCGGTGTACCTGGCGGCACGGCGAGCCATTCAGAAGGCGCGATCCGGCGGAGGGCCGACGTTTCTCGAGTGCAAGACCATGCGCATGCACGGCCATTCTGAACATGATCCCGCCAAGTATGTGCCCCAAGCGCTCCTCGACGAGTGGAAAAAGAAGGATCCGATTGTGAAAGCCGAGGCCATGTTGAAAACACTCGGCTATGCCGACGAGGCGTACTTCCATGACATTGAAGAACGGGTGAAAAAAGAAGTCGACGCCGGAGTGGAATGGGCTGAACAGAGTCCACTTCCAGACGGGCGGGAGACCTTGGATGGTGTGTTCGCAACTGAAGCTGAGGTGGCATCATGACGACCGGCCTGGCCGACGCGATGACCTCTCATGAAGTGACCTATTTGGAAGCGATTTCGCAGGCGCTTGACGAGGAAATGAGCCGGGACGAACGCGTTTTTCTGATGGGAGAAGACATTGGCGCGTATGGTGGCGCGTTCAAGATCACCGAGGGGTTTCTCCAAAAGTACGGTGACCATCGTGTCCTCGACACGCCCCTTGCCGAGTCGGGCATCGTTGGCGCGGCCATCGGCGCCGCCATGATGGGCCTGCGGCCTGTTGTGGAAATGCAGTTTGCCGATTTTATTTCCTGCGCGTTTGACCAGATCATCGAGGTCGCCGCCAAGAATCATTATCGGTGGAACGCTCCGGTGCCGATGGTCATCAGAGCTCCGTTCGGCGGAGGAGTACACGGCGGACCATTCCATTCGGAATGCCCTGAAGGATGGTTCTTCCATTCCCCCGGTCTCAAACTGGTCGCTCCCTCCACACCCTATGACGCCAAGGGTCTCCTCAAAGCAGCAATTCGCGATCCCAACCCGGTCATTTATTTCGAGCACAAATTTCTCTATCGCCGGATCAAGGCCGTCTTGCCGACAGAAGATTACATTGTGCCGATCGGGAAAGCTGAGGTGAAACGAACCGGCGGCACCATCTCCGTCATCACCTATGGCGCGATGGTTCACCTAGCGTTAGAGGCTGCTACCGTGTTGGAGAAGGAGAACATTCAGTTGGAAGTCGTAGACCTACGGACCCTGATTCCATTGGACAAAGAAACGATTTACGAATCGGTCAGAAAGACCAGCAAAGCGATCATGCTGCACGAGGACAATAAGACAGGGGGCATCGGCGCCGAAATTGCGGCGCTCTTGGCGGAAGACTGTTTCGACTGCCTTGACGGACCGGTTCTTCGCGTCGCCGCGCCCGATACGCCGGTTCCATTCAGTACGCCCATGGAAGAATTTTTTCTACCGAAGGCAAGTGACGTTGTGGCAGCCGCACGTATGTTAGCCGCGTATTAATCCGGAGGAGCATGCAGACCGAGATCATCATGCCGCAACTCGGCGAGAGCATCGCTGAAGGGACGGTCATCGAATGGTTGATCCCTGTAGGGGGACGAGTGGAGAAGGATCAGTCGCTGTTAGAGGTCGAGACAGACAAGGTTGCGCTTGAAATCCCCTCCCCATCCAGCGGTTTTCTGACGGACGTGCTCATTCCTGTGGGCCAGACTGTGCCGGTGGGCACTGTCCTCGCTCACCTCAATACGGATTCGCCGGATCCGACAGTGGTGAGCCGTGTGGGGGGCGTGGTCGTTCGACAAATGGATCTTTCACCGGCCGAGGAAGATCATTATTCGCCTGCGGTCAAACAGATCGCCAGGGAACATGGCGTCGATTTATCACTGCTCCAGGGCTCCGGCGGGGGCGGCCGGATCACGAAGAAGGACGTGCTGGATTACATCGCGCAACAAGACGATACGCGCAAGACTGTGACCCGATCAGTTGAGACAGATCAGCCGGTCACCGTGACTCAGGATGAGAAGGTTCTGCCATTGACGGCCATGCGCAAGATGATCGCCGAGCGGATGGTCAAGAGCCGGCATACGTCTGCACACGTCGTCACAGTATTTGAAGCCGACTTCTCGGCCGTGGCGAAGGTCCGCGAAAACCAACCCTTGACCTACCTCCCCTTCGTGATTCATGCCGTGGCTCGTGCGATCAGAGACTTTCCAGTGCTCAACTCGTCATGGGGTGAGGCCGGCATTATTCAGAAACGCGATATACATGTCGGTATTGCAGTGGCATTGGAGGATGGCCTCCTTGTCCCGGTCGTCAAGCATGCCGACCGGAAACGGCTGACCCAACTGGGCCACGAAGTGACCGATCTCGCCGAACGTGCACGGACGAAGAAACTGAACCCGGAGGAAGTGCAAGGCGGTACGTTCACGATTACAAACCATGGCGGATTCGGCAGTCTCCTCAGCACGCCGATCATTCATCAGCCGCAGATTGCGATTCTCGGTGTGGGAGCGGTTCAGAAACGCACCGTCGTGATCAATGAGGCAATCGCGATTCGCCCGATGGCCTATTTAAGCCTGTCTTTCGATCATCGTGTAATCGACGGAGCGACAGCGGATAGCTTCATGAAGAAGGTCAAGAGTTATATTGAGCAAGAGGAATGGGGGCAAATTCTGTGATGAAGCCACAGCGTGCCGTTATCGTCAGCGCCGTCCGGACTCCACTGGGGAGTTTCAATGGCGTCTTCAGTACGGTCCCCGCGACCAAGCTGGGAAGCGTGGTGATTGCCGAGGCCCTGAAACGCGTCAATCTACCGCCGGAGCGCGTCGAAAATGTGTTCATGGGCTGTGTGCTCAGTGCGGGACTCGGACAGGCACCCGCGCGGCAAGCGTCGATCGGCGCCGGAATTCCTCATTCGGTCGGCGCCACGACGGTGAACAAAGTATGCGGATCGAGCCTTCAGACGGTGATCATGGCGGCGCAGGCTATTGCGCTGGGCGAGGCGAGGATCGTCGTGGCAGGCGGCATGGAGAATATGACGCGGGCGCCGTATCTTCTCGAAAAGGCGCGGCAAGGCTACCGATTGGGACACGGCGAGCTGACCGATAGTGTCATCAAGGACGGCCTATGGGATGTCTATAATAACTTCCACATGGGGCATGGCGGCGAACTGTGTGCGGACAAATACAAACTGAAACGAAATGAATTGGACGACTTTGCCCTCGAAAGCTACCGCCGGGCTCGGGAAGCCACGGCCGACGGGACGTTTAAACGAGAGAGCGTGCCCGTAGAAGTCCGCCAGAAAAAGGGGTCCTCCGTCACCGTGACGGAGGACGAGGAGCCCAATCGGGTGAATCTCGGCAAGATGCGTGAGTTGAAGCCTGTCTTTCAAGAAGATGGTGTCCTTACGGTCGGGAACTCCCCCTCGTGCAATGACGGCGCGGCCGCGCTCGTCCTCATGGCGGAAGCGGAAGCCGCCGACCTGAGCCTCCGTCCTCTGGCCCGGATCGTCGGCTATGCCGGGGCTGCGCTCGCGCCCGGAGTGGTTTACGATCGCGCCAATCGAAGCTATCAAGCGCGTGCTGAAAACAACAGGGCTGTCGATTGCCGACATCGATCTCTTCGAGATCAATGAGGCCTTTTCAGCGGTTTCTCTAGCCATCAATCGCGAGTTGGAGCTCGACCCCAAGCGAGTGAACGTCAACGGCGGGGCCGTCGCGCTCGGCCATCCGATCGGCGCCACGGGCGCGCGCATCCTTACGACACTGATCTACGCCATGGAGAGCCGTGGCGCGAGGCGAGGGCTCGCGAGTCTCTGCATCGGAGGCGGCGAGGCGCTGGCCATAGTGGTGGAACGGCCGTAGCCGACAGGGATGATGACGCACGAAGACATCAAGACGATCGGGGTCGTCGGCGCCGGCCAAATGGGTCGCGGCATCAGCCAGGTCTGCGCCACGGCCGGCTATGAGGTCGTTCTTCTGGATAATGCTGAACCGGCGTTGGCCGAGGCGCTCGACAAGATCCGCACGGGACTCGAGCGCGCCGTCGAACGTGGGAGTCTTTCTCCGGACGAGGCGAGCGACATCGTGAGTCGTATTCATCCCAAGACCGCGCTCGACTCACTGGGTCATGCGCAGCTTGTGATCGAGGCCGTGCCCGAAGATCTCTCACTCAAGACCAATGTGTTCGGCCAGCTTGGCCGCATCGTCCCGCCCGCGACGATTCTGGCCAGTAACACATCCTCTATCTCGATCACCACACTCGGTGCGGCGTCAACCCGATCGGACCGGGTGGTCGGACTTCACTTTATGAACCCGGCGCCGGTCATGGAATTGGTGGAAGTGGTGCGCGGCAGGGAGACATCCGACCAAACGATGGATCGAGCGCTGGAGTTCGTCAAGCGACTGGGCAAGATGTCGGTGGTCTCCAAGGATACGCCGGGCTTCATCGTCAACCGCATCCTGATGCCCATGATCAATGAAGCGATTTTTGCCTTGGAAGATGGCGTGGCCCCGGCGGAGGCCATCGACTTGGCGATGACGGCAGGGACCAATCATCCTGTGGGCCCCCTGGCGCTCGCCGATCGAATCGGCTTGGACACCGTCCTTGCGATTTGCGAGGTGCTGCATCAGGACCTTGGCGACCCCAAATTTTGCCCCTGTCCTCTGCTTCGCCGGTACGTGGAGATCGGGAGGCTGGGGAAAAAGAGCGGCCGAGGGTTCTATGGCTACACTGAAGCGGGCGCGCAGACGGCCTCCCACGCCGGGCATGCGGAAGCCGGAGCATAACCATGCAGGAACGCAAAGCCCCATTCACGTCGCTGTCGGGCATGGCAATCAACCCCGTCTACGGCAGCGATGATCTGAAGGGATGGTCGCCCGAAACGGACCTCGGAACCCCAGGCTCTTTCCCCTATACGCGAGGCATTCACTCGACCATGTATCGGGGGCGGCTGTGGACGATGCGTCAGTTTGCCGGCTTCGGGACAGCCGACGATACGAACCGACGGTTCAAATTCCTGCTTGCGCACGGGCAGACCGGTCTCAGCGTCGCCTTTGATATGCCCACACTGATGGGCATCGATTCCGACGATCCGCGGGCCCACGGGGAAGTCGGCTATTGCGGTGTCGCCGTTTCGTCACTGTCGGACATGGACCGATTGTTTGAGGACATTCCACTCGATCAGGTCACCACTTCGATGACGATCAACGGTCCGGCAGCCATCCTCTTCGCCATGTATCTGGCCGTGGCGGAGAAGCGCGGCATCCCGCTCGAACGTTTGGGAGGCACCCTGCAAAACGATATTCTCAAGGAATATATCGCGCAGAAGGAATGGCTGTTCCCGCCGGCACCCTCGCTGCAACTGATTACCGACACGATCACGTATTGCGCGACACACGTTCCGAAGTGGCATCCCGTCAGCATCAGCGGCTATCACATTCGGGAAGCCGGCTCGACCGCCGTGCAGGAATTGGCATTCACGCTCTACGACGGACTGACGTATGTGGAAGAAGCGGTGAAGGCTGGGTTGCCCGTGGACCGGTTTGCTCCGCAGCTGTCTTTCTTCTTCAATGTGCACAATGATCTCTTCGAGGAGATCGCCAAATTCAGAGCGGCTCGTCGGTTATGGGCGCGTGAGATGGAACGCCGTTATCATCCTCACGATCCGCGTTCCCTCCAACTCCGATGCCACGCGCAAACAGCCGGTTGCTCGCTCACCGCGCAGCAACCGATGAACAACGTGGTCCGCACGGCGCTGCAAGCGCTCGCCGCCGTTCTGGGCGGTACGCAATCGCTCCACACAAACTCCATGGATGAAACTCTCTCTCTTCCGACGGAGGACGCGGTCAAACTCGCGCTTCGCACGCAACAAATTATCGCCCATGAAAGCGAGGTGCCAAATACGGTGGACCCCCTCGGTGGCTCCTACTATGTGGAGTCCCTGACCAATCGGTTGGAGGAGGCTGCCCGGGATTATTTCCGTAGACTCGACGGAATGGGGGGGATGGTGAAGGCCATCGAGCAGGGGTATCCGCAGCGCGAAATCCTCGACGCCTCTCAGCGCTATCAACGGGAGGTCGAGCGCAAGGAACGGGTCGTCGTCGGCATCAATGAGTTCACAGAACAGGAATCACCCTCAATTCCGACATTGAAAATCGGGCCGGACGTGGAACAGGACCAAGTCGCGCGCCTCGCCGACCTGAGAAAATCTCGGGATCCGTTCAAAATGGCCGGCGCCCTCGAAGAGCTACAAGAAGCTGCCGCATGCAGTGAGAATCTCATGCCCTATCTGATTGCAGCAGTGAAGGCCAAAGCGACGGTGGGCGAAATTTGCGCGGCCCTAAAAGAAGTTTTCGGCACCTATCGTGATCCGGTCGTCTTGTGAGAAACGCGCATGAAGCTTGGGAACATTGAACTCTATCCTCTCTCGGACGGATCCTTTCGATTGGACGGAGGCGCCATGTTCGGCGTCGTGCCCAAAGTATTGTGGGAGCGGTGCTGCGCGGCTGACGAATTGAACCGCGTCCCGCTCAGTCTCACCTGTTTGCTGATCCGGGCACATGGCAAGAATATCCTGGTGGACACCGGGGTGGGCAGCAAGGAGGACGTGAAATTTCAAAAGATGTTTGCAGTGGACCGGTCCGTCTCCTTAGAGGGGTCACTCAAACACCTTGGGCTGTCGCGCGACGACATCCATCTCGTCATCAACACGCATCTTCATTTCGACCATGCGGGCGGCAATACTATGCGCAATGACCGCGGCGCGCTGATCCCCGCTTTCCCGAAAGCCCGGTACGTGGTTCAGCGGGGCGAGTATGACGACGCTGTACAAGCCAACGAGCGAACCAAGGCCAGTTATCGGGATGCCAACTTCATGCCGATTGCGGATGCTGATCGATGGGACTTGCTGGACGGCGACACCGAACTGCTGCCCGGGATTACAGCCGTGGTAACGCCGGGCCACACCCGTTGCCATCAAAGCATCAAGATCGAATCGGAAGGACAGGCCGCCTTCTACCTAGGCGATCTGATCCCAACCGCCTGCCATTTACCTCTTCCCTACATTATGGGCTACGACCTGGCGCCGGTCCAAACACTAGAGACGAAACGCCACATCTTGGACAGTGCCTGTGAAGAGCGTTGGTTGCTGCTCTTTGAACACGACCCAACGATTCACGCCGGCTATGTCCGGCGAAACGGCGATGGAAAATACCATCTCGATGAGGTGTCCATATGACAACCGCGACCGCGCCGCTTCGCATCTTAATCGGAAAGGTCGGGCTTGATGGGCATGACCGCGGCGTGAAGCTCGTAGCTCGCACGCTTCGAGATGCGGGCATGGAGATCATCTATACCGGGCTCCATCAAACGCCTGAGCAGGTCGTCAGCGCGGCCATTCAAGAAGACGTCGGTGCCATCGGTCTCAGTGTGCTGTCAGGAGCGCACAATACCCTCTTTCCCCGCGTGCTCGCACTGCTTAAAGAACAGGGGGCGGACGACATCGTCGTATTCGGCGGCGGGATCATTCCCGACGAAGACCGCTCAACACTCCTAGCGGCCGGTGTCCGGGCGCTGTTTAGGCCAGGCACTCCCATGAGCGAGATCGTCGATTTCCTTAAAGGGATCCGAGGCACAACGGTAGGAGCGTGAGGATTCTCCCATGTACGTGCTGAAGACGTCGCTCGTCACCACTTCCGAGGAGTTCAAGCGCCATCACACTCACTATGAGAGCCGAGTGGCCGATCTGAAGAAGTATTTGGCCCACGCGCAGGCCGGCGGACCGGCCGACGCGGTCGCCCTCCATAAGAAGCGCGGCAAACTGACCGCCCGCGAGCGAGTCGTCGCGCTGCTCGATTCGGGTTCTCCCTGGCTGGAGTTCAGTCCTCTCGCCGCCTTCGGCATGTACGAGGAGCAAGTGCCTGCGGCCGGTCTGATCACCGGCATGGGATACGTGTCCGGTCGTCCCTGTGTGATCGCGGCCAATGACGCCACCGTCAAAGGCGGAACGTATTTCCCGATGACGATCAAAAAACATCTCCGGGCGCAGGAAATCGCCCTGGAGAACCGACTGCCGGCCCTCTATCTCGTCGACTCGGGCGGCGTGTTTTTGCCGATGCAGGCCGAGACGTTTGCCGACCGGGACCATTTCGGCCGCATCTTCTACAATCAGGCGCGCATGTCCGCCGCTGGCATTCCGCAAATTTCAGCGGTGATGGGCATGTGCACAGCCGGCGGCGCGTATGTGCCGGCCATGTGCGATGAGAACGTGATCGTGAAAGATACCGGGACGATTTATTTGGCCGGGCCTCCGCTGGTGAAGGCGGCAACCGGGGAAGAGGTGACCGCCGAGGCACTGGGAGGTGCCGATCTGCACACACGGCTCTCCGGCGTCAGCGACCACCTGGCGGAGGACGATAGGGACGCGCTGGACATCTGTCGCTCTATCATCGCCACGCTGGGAAGAAGACCAAAGGCACGTCGCATCGCGATCGACGAGCCGCTGTATCCTGCCGGCGACCTATATGGTCTCATCCCCAGCAATCCCCGCCAGTCGTTTGAGGTAAGAGAGGTCATCGCACGGTTAGTGGACGGCAGCCGGTTCCATGAGTTCAAAGCGCGGTATGGCCAGACGCTGGTCTGCGGCTTCGCGCACTGGATGGGGCATCAGGTAGGGATCGTCGCGAGCAATGGCGTTCTCTTTTCAGAGACCGCTTTGAAGGGGGCGCACTTCGTCGAGCTCTGCTCGCAACGCCGCATCCCGCTCGTGTTCCTACAAAACATAACGGGCTTCATGGTGGGAAGAGAATATGAGGCCCGCGGCATCATCAAAGATGGGGCCAAGATGGTGCAGGCCGTAGCCACGGCAGACGTCCCCAAGTTCACCGTTATCATCGGCGCCTCACATGGCGCAGGAAACTATGCCATGTGCGGACGCGGGTATGGACCCCGCTTCCTATTCACGTGGCCTCATGCGCGCATCTCGGTCATGGGAGCTCAGCAGGCCGCGCACGTGCTGACAACCGTCAAGCAACAACAACGGGAGCGAGAAAAGGACTCTTTACCTGAAGAAGAGCGGCGCCGGATCGTTGATGGGACCATGACCCAGTACGAGCAGGAAGGGAGTCCCTACTTTGGCACGGCACGCCTGTGGGATGACGGCATCATCGATCCGGTCGACACGCGCAAAGTCCTGGGCCTATGCCTGGACGTCGCCATGGCCGTCCCCATACGCGAGAGCCACGCTCCGGTATATCGGATGTGAGGCCAGAATGAAGATGCTTCCCTCAGTCATCGTGGAATCGGCGCACGCAGTGGCTCATGTCACCTTGAATCGGCCGGACCGGCGAAACGCGTACGATGGCCGCCTCATCGCTGCGCTGCATACAGCCTTTGAGGAAATTGAGAGAGACGATTCCATTCGCGTCGTCGTATTGACGGGAGCCGGCACGACCTTTTGTGCAGGAGCCGACCTCCGATGGATGGTTCCCTCATCACCTGTTTCGGATAGCCAAGCACGCGCGGATGCGGAACAGCTCAGCGACATGTACCGGGCCATCGACGAATGTCCGTTTCCTGTTATCGGACGAGTGAATGGCGCGGCTTTCGGGGGCGGCGTCGGTTTGATCGCGGTCTGTGACATTGTCGTCGCCGCAGAACATGCCACCTTTGCGCTGAGTGAAACCAAGTGGGGACTGGTGCCGGCGGTGATCTCCCCATTTTTGCTTCGCAAAGCCGGGGAGTCATTCCTGCGACGCTACTGTCTCACCGGGGAGACCTTCTCAGCCTCGGTGGCCAGGCAGTTCCATCTCATCCACGAAGTGGTCGGAGAAGACGCGCTGGACAAGAGGATCGCTGAACTCATCGACGCAGTTTTATATGTCGCGCCGGGGGCTGCCAAGGACACCAAAGTGCTCCTGCGAAGACTCCTGTCCCTGGCCGAACCGGATCGTCGGCCAGTGAGCGTGGAGGCGAACGTTCAGGCCCGACTGTCGATGGAAGCGAGTGAAGGCCTAAAAGCCTTTCTGGAGAAACGTCCTCCAGCCTGGGTTCCACAAAAGCACACCCAGACAATAGAACCGTTGAGGCCGCACGATGCCGCAGATCGTCGAGCATAGCCGACACAGCATGACGGCCCGCCCCGTCCGGATTATTGAAGTCGGCCCGAGGGATGGGCTGCAAAATGAGCCGGGGGTCATTCCCACGGAGCGCAAGATCGCGTTCGTGAACGCACTGTCCAGAACAGGCGTGACGGAGATCGAAGCCGGTTCGTTTGTCTCGCCCAAGGCCGTGCCGCAGCTCGCGGATTCGGATGAAGTGTTCCGGAAGATCGAGCGCATGCCCGGCGTCGTCTATTCGGCGCTGGTGCCGAACGAGCGCGGCCTCGAGCGCGCGCGTACCGTGGCAGCGCAGAAGATTGCGGTTTTCACGGCGGCCTCGGAAAACTTCACCCAACGTAATATTCACGCCACGGTGCGTGAATCGATCGAGCGCTTCAAACCGGTGGTCTCCGGAGCCAAACGAGACGGCATTGCCGTGCGTGGCTATATCTCGACAGTGGTCTTCTGTCCCTATGAAGGCCGGATCGAGCCGATACGGGTTGCAGAGGTAATGAAGCGCCTCTTGGCGCTTGGCGTCGATGAGATCTCGCTGGGCGATACGATCGGCAAGGCCTCGCCGTCGGATATCCGGAAGTTGTTGGATACTCTGTTGCCCCACATTGCTCGCGAACGCGTATCGCTGCATTGCCACGATACCTATGGCATGGCCATAGCCAATGCTCTGACGGCATGGTGGGACTATGGGATCGAGGCCTTCGACAGTTCAGCCGGCGGGCTGGGAGGTTGTCCCTATGCGCCGGGAGCCTCCGGTAATGTAGCCACGGAAGACCTCGTCTTCGCACTCAAAGCTTCAGGTGCCATTGTCCCGGTTGATGAAATGAAAATCATGGCGGCCTGTCGGCAGTTGAGCGGCGAACCGGACCGCTCCTTTGCCTCGCACTTGTCTCAGGTGGAGAACAGACCTTCGACGCAGCACGTCTAACGATGGATTCTTGGTGAGAGATCTGATGCTACAAGACATGAATAGCGTGGACGCCTTGGCCATACAGATCAAGGCCGCTAATGTCCGCGCCGTCTCTCGCGCGATCACGTTGCTCGAAGATCGGCAATCCGATGGCCTCGCCATCCTGAATGCGCTCGAGCCTCCCTCTCGCCACGCGGCCATCATCGGCGTGACAGGCTACCCAGGAGCCGGCAAGAGCACGTTGATCGATCAGCTCATCGCCGCCTACCGCCAACAAGGCAAGACGGTCGGGATCCTGGCAATCGATATCAGTAGCCCCCGCACAGGCGGGGCGCTGCTTGGCGATCGCATCCGGATGCATGCGCATACCCTCGATACGGGCGTCTATATCCGCAGCATGGCGACACGTGGACAGCGAGGTGGTCTGGCACGCGCGACGCGCGCGGCTGTGACGGTGCTTAACGCTGCCGGCTTTGACGTCGTGCTGGTTGAAACCATCGGCGTCGGCCAGGGTGACGTCGATGTCCTCGATGTGGCCGATACGGTCCTGGCCGTTGTGGCACCGGGTCTTGGAGACGACATTCAGGCCATGAAAGCCGGCCTCTTGGAAGTCGCTCATATTATCGTCCTCAACAAGGCGGACCACGCCGGCGCAGAGGCCGCGCTGCGTGATTTGCACGAATGGTATCCACGCGTCCTCAGCACGGTCGCCGTGAACGGCACCGGCATTTCAGAGGTTATGACGGCGATTACTGCTCATCAGCACTTCGCGTTAGTGTCGAGGGACGTCCCGTCTAACAGTGATGTGCAAGGAGTCCTCTGACGAACAGAGAGCCACCATGCCTCATACGTTACTAACAGTTTCTCATCACATGGCACGCGTGACGCTCCACTATCCCCCTGCCAATGTGCTGACCCATGCTGTGCTAAAGGAACTGGAGCAGGTGTTTATCGAACTGGAGGCCGACGAATATGTCCGGGTGGTGGTCTTGACCGGCTTCGACCGCTTCTTCTCCGCCGGTGCGGATGTTCATGAATTGAAACATCTCCACACTAAGTACAGCGGATCGGAGTTTTCCACACGAGGACAGGCATGCCTGAACCGTATTGAACGGTTGGACAAACCCGTGATCGCGGCCATCAACGGCGTATGTCTTGGCGGCGGCCTGGAACTCGCCATGGCGTGCCATATACAAATTGCCGCAGCCGGCAGTTCACTTGGACTACCGGAAATCTCATTCGGGGTGATACCCGGCTTCGGGGGCACGCAGCGGCTGACGCGCATGGTCGGCTTGTCGAAAGCTGCCGAACTCATTCTCACCGGCGAGCGGGTGACTGCCGAGGAGGCACTCAGAATGGGCCTGGTGAGTCGAGTCGTGCCGCTTGAAGGTCTCTTGAAGGAAGCCGAAACGTTGGCAGGTGCCATTGCTGCGCGGGGCCGTGTCGCAACACGAGCTGCCCTACGTGCCATTCGTGGAGGATGTGACCGTCCTCTCTCTGAAGGACTGGTTCGTGAGTCAGAACTGTTTGGGGAATTGTGTGAGACACCGGATAAGAATGAAGGGATTCAATCGTTTCTGGAGAAGCGTCCGCCCCACTTTGCGGACACCGACCCTTAACTAGTGAGGAGCACGCTCGTGATCGCTGACCGCCTCGCCGAATATGCCCGGTCGCTCAGCTATGGGGACCTCCCTCCTACTGTGGTTCATGAGGTCAAACGGCGATTGCTGGACAGTATCGGCTGTGCCATGAGCGCGTTTCATGCTCCGCCTTGCCGTATTGCGCGGCACCTTGCACAATCCATCAAAGTCTCCGACGGCTCAACGGTGTGGGGGACGACTCATCGGACACTTCCCGATCTTGCCGCCTTCGCCAACGGCGCCTTGGTCCGTTATCTGGATTTCAACGATACGTACCTTGCGAAAGAGCCGGCACATCCCTCGGATAATATCGCTGCCGTTCTGGCAGTAGCCGAAGCCCGGAGGGCCACCGGGCGTCAAGTCATTCTGGCCATTTCGCTCGCCTATGAAATCCAATGTCGTTTGTGTGACGCCGCGGCCTTGCGTCCCCGCGGATGGGACCATGTCACCTATGGGCCGTTCTCCTCGGCTCTTGCTGCAGCAAAACTCTTAAAACTGTCTGCAGCAAAGAGCCTTCAAGCGGTCAATCTGGCCGGGGTCGCGAACGTCGCACTTCGGCAAACTCGTGTCGGTGATCTCTCGATGTGGAAGGCTTGCGCCTTTTCCAATGCCGCGCGCAATGGGGTATTTGCCGCCACGTTGGCGCAGCACGGGATGACGGGGCCTTCCCCGATTTTTGAAGGTGACAAAGGGTTCATGAAACTGGTCTCCGGATCATTTGACCTGCCGGCCTTCGGCGGCGAGAAGGTACAACCACAGGGGAGTGCGCGGTTCAAGATTCTGGACACCTACATCAAACATTACCCTGTGGAATATCACGCGCAAACAGCCGTGGAAGCCGCTATCGCTGTGAGAGATGAGCTGTTGAAGTCGGAAGGGCCAGAGGGCCTTGCCAGCATCTCAGCGGTGGAAATCGGCAGCTATGATGTCGCAATCGAGATCATTGGGCGTGATCCTGAAAAGTGGCATCCTCAGACCAGAGAGACGGCGGACCACAGTTTTCCCTATTGTGTGGCCGTCGCATTGCTGGACGGAACAGTGACGTTGCGATCGTTCGAAGAAAAGCGATTGCACGATCCGATTCTCCAGTCTCTGATGCAAAAAGTAGGTGTCGTCCCGCAGCCGGAATTTATCGGCTGCTATCCTGTCGCCATGCCCACGCGCCTGACCGTGACAACCACATCGGGGAAGACATATGTGGCGCAACGGGATTATCCGCTGGGCCATCCTAGACATGCGATGTCCGACCGGGAGGTTGAACAGAAGTTCTCTCTGCTCACGTCAAGACAACTTGGGCCTGCTCGAGTACGAAAGATCCTTGACGTCATCTGGGATCTGGACAGGGTGAAAGACATGGGTGTCTTGATGACGCTCTTGAAGATCAGACGAAGGAACTAATGCGCGACCAGAGGTCAACGAAACCCCGCCGCTTGCGGGAACTGATTGCCAAGCGAACGGTGGTATTGCCCGGGGCGTTCAATGCGCTCTCAGCCATGCAGATCGAGCGGGCCGGGTTCGACGCTGTATACGTGTCCGGCGCTGCGCTCGCCGCGGCACGAGGCCTACCGGACATTGGGCTGTTATCCATGACCGAGGTCGTCTCGGATGCCGCAACGATTGCGAATGCGGTTGCCATTCCAGCCTTGGCTGACGCCGACACGGGCTTCGGGCCTTCCCTCTCTGTGATGCGGACCGTCCGCGAGTTGGAGCGTGCAGGATTGTCGGGAATTCAGCTGGAAGATCAGGACATGCCTAAGAAGTGCGGACATCTGCCGGGAAAGCGGCTGGTCTCGCGAGCCGAGATGGTCGGCAAGATCAAGGCGGCTGTCGAAGCCAGGTTGGACCCGGATTTCTTCATTGTGGCTCGAACCGACGCGCGGGCGGTTGAAGGAATCGCCGTCGCCGTGGAACGTGCCAAGGCCTATGTCGATGCCGGCGCTGACGCCATCTTTCCTGACGCGCTGGAATCGGCCGAGGAGTTCCAGACGTTCGCTCGACAGCTCGCCAAGACCGGCCTCAAGGTGCCGTTGGTCGCGAACATGACGGAGTTCGGCAAAACGCCCTTTCTACGCGTGAGCGAATTTGAAGAGATTGGCTATCGTCTCGTGCTCTTTCCCGTTACAGCGTTGCGGATCGCGGCCAAGGCGATCGAGACCATGCTCACCGAACTCAAGTCAGCGGGCACCCAACACGCGTTCTTAGAACGCATGCAGACCCGACAGCAACTGTACGAGCTGCTGCGATACGACCAATATGAGTAGGAGGAGCGGGAATGCCATGAGCCTAATTGACGAGAAGCCCTATAGCCCCGGCCTCGAAGGCGTCTTCGCAGGCGAGTCAGCGCTCTGCCAGGTGGACGAGGGCGAAAGCGGCTTGCGCTATCGTGGATATGCCATAGAAGATCTGGCCAATCACGCCGCTTTCGAAGAAGTGGCCTATCTCCTTCTTTTCGGCACGCTGCCGGCCCGAAAAGAACTCGATCGCTTTCATGAGCAGATTGTCGCCGGGTTTGTCCTACCCGAATCCGTGCAGCAAATGCTCCACGATATACCTTCCGAAGCGCATCCGATGGATATTCTGCGAACGGGCGTCTCCGTCCTGGGAATGACCGACCCAGACGCTGCCGATCATTCGCACGAGGCAAACCTGCGCAAAGCCATCCGACTTCTCTCACAAATTCCCCTGTTGATTGCCTTCGCGTACCGGCGTGCTCAGGGGAGGCCGATGGTATGGCCGAAGCCCGCGTTGAGCTTGGCCGACAATCTCCTCCGGCTTCTCACGGATCGCCAAGAGGATGAGGTCGGAAAGGCCATGGGGCACCTGCTGAACGTCTCTCTGATCTTGTATGCGGAACATGAATTCAATGCCTCCACCTTCGCCGCCCGAGTCACCGCTTCGACGATGACCGACCTGCATTCGGCGATTACCGCGGCGATCGGCACGCTCAAAGGTCCACTCCACGGCGGAGCGAATGAGGCGGTAGCCTCCATGTTCTGCGAGATCGGGACACCCGATCGAGCGGAGCGTTGGGTCAGGGACGCACTGGGGATCAAACATCGTGTGATGGGATTCGGCCACCGGGTCCTGAAAAAAGGAGATTCTCGCTCACTGATCATTCAACGACATGCCGAGGCGCTCAGCCGAATGTGTGGGGACACTCGATGGTATGAAATGGCCACCACCATAGACGGCATCATGCAGGAAGAAAAGGGGCTTTTCCCTAACCTGGATTTCTATACCGCCGTGGCCTATCTCCTGATGGACATTCCACGCGATCTCTATACACCGGTGTTCGTGTGCTCGCGCATCGCAGGATGGTGTGCGCATGTGATCGAACAGCAGGACCACAACCGTCTGATTCGTCCCCGAGCCGTATATACGGGGCCATCACCACAAACCTATGTCGCCATTGATCGACGTGCATGACAGCATTCAGCTGGCCAGACAGATGGAGGGTCCAGCGTGGACGCCCCCATGGCCTTCCTTTGCCGAATTCTTCAGTTCCCGCGTACATCATCCCGCCGTGGCTCACCATCCATTCCTTACGTATTATGATGATGAGCGAACTATCCATCGCAGCTATACTTACGCCCAGTTTGGCAAAGTGGTCGAGCGAGCCGCGACCTTCTTTCATCATCGACTCGGTCTCACCGGTGGAGATCGCATTGCCACCGTGCTGTTCAACCATGATCAGACCGTGGTCCTCTACTTCGCCGCCTGGACCTTGGGACTCGCCGTCGTTCCTATCAACGTTGAAGAGCCCATAGAGAAGAAGCGCTACATTCTTGAACATTCAGAGGCCGTGGCGGTCTGTTGTTGGCCTGACTATCTCGAAGAAGTTCGGAGTCTCCAACCAGAGTTGCCGAGCTCTGCATCATGTCGTCACGGTGACGGACGAGGGATTCAGTGAGGAGGAAGGACAGAGGGCAAAAGGTTGGGAGGACCAAATGCTTGTCTCCTCCTGCCGGCGTCCCCATATCTCTGAGCTGGATGACGAGGCCTTGATTGTCTATACCTCCGGCACAACCGGACCGCCGAAGGGCGTCATACTCACTGCCTACAATCTTCTCGTTGATGCCGACGGAATCGCCACATGGCACAGCTTGGAAGCCGAGGATCGGTTGATGTGTGTGCTTCCGATCCACCATGTCAATGGAACCATCGTGACGTTGGTGACTCCCTTCTATTGCAAGGGCAGCGTCGTGCTGAACAGAAAGTTCAAGACAGCTACATTTTGGCGACTCCTGCACTGTGAAAAAGTCACGCTCGTCAGCGTGGTGCCGACCTTGCTCGAATTTCTCCTGGACACGAATGAGGATTTGACATCGTACAAACTCGATCGCTTTGGAGGATGCATCTGCGGCGCAGGTCCCCTGCTGAAAGACACCGCGGCGCGCTTCGAGGCACGGTTTCACGTTCCGATCCGCCATGGCTACGGGCTTTCCGAGACGACGTGCTACTCCTGTTTTTTGCCCAATGATCTGTCCACGGATGAGCACCGTCATTGGTTGACGGGGTACGACTGTCCTTCGATCGGTGTCCCCTTGCCCCATAACGAGATGGCGATTCTTGACGAGGATGGAAAACCGCTACCGCCGATGGCTCGCGGGGAGATCTGCATTCGCGGACGGACCGTCTGTGCCGGCTATTTCAAGCGCGACGACGCCAATCACGCCGCGTTTAAATGGGGCTGGTTCCGTTCGGGGGACGAGGGGTTCTATACCTACGACAAAATGGGACGGCCGTTTTTCTTTATCTCGGGCCGGCTCAAGGAACTGATCATTCGCGGGGGCGTCAATATTTCGCCACTCGAGATCGACGACCTCTTGAAGCGCTATCCGGGAGTGAAATGTGCCATGGCGGTGCCCTTTGAGAATCGGTACTACGGCGAGGAGATCGCTGCCTACGTCGTCCCGCAAAACGGCGTGACCGCTCTCACCACTATGGAGCTGCTGGACTTTTGCCGCTCTCGCCTCCCGTTCTCAAAGCGTCCCAAAGTGATCCTGTTCGGCGAGGAGATGCCGTACACGTCGACCGGCAAACCCAAACGCTTGGAATTGAAAGCTCGGCTGGCTCCCCTGCTCTCGGCCTATCGAGAGCATCAGTTCAAAGAAGGCGCATAAGCCATCCCGAGCGAAGGACCATCATGTCTCGACTGTTCAAGGGGCTGGAGCGGATAGAAGAGGCCCGCGAGCGCATGGCTGGTGCGAGTTTCATGGCCGGCCTCTACGATGGCAGGCCGGACTTTACGCTGTTGTTTCCGACAGAGGAGCCTCCGGAAGAACGTGCAGCGGGAGAGGCATACTGTGACACCATTCAGTCCTTTCTCATCGCTCACGTCGATCCCGACGAGATCGAGCGAACCGCCAAGATTCCTGACTACGTCTTGAAAGGTCTGTTCCAGCTCGGGACGTTTGGAATGAAAATTCCCAAGGAGTACGGAGGGCTGGGTTTCTCCTATAGGAACTTTGGGCGCGTGCTCACCTTGATTGCGAGTTGGAGCAACATCCTGGCCTTGACTATCGCAATCCCGCAGTCCATCGGCATTGCCATGCCGCTTCTCCTGTTTGGGAACGAGGGTCAGAAGAAACATTATCTGCCGCGTGTGGCACGCGAAGAGATGTCCGCTTTTGCGCTCACGGAACCAATGACGGGATCCGATGCCGCCCATATTCAAACCGAGGCTGTCCTTGATCCGACCGGCGAAGCGTTCATCGTGAACGGAGAGAAATTGTGGTGCACCAATGGCCCCATCGCCCGCTTCGTCACGTTGATTGCGCGCGTGCCGGCCAAGCGAGTGCAACGAGATAATACGCCTGTATGGGTAGCCGTCCGGCAGGGGGAAGGCGCCGAGGATCACGTGCATTCGGCCTTCATTCTCGACATGTCCACGCCTGGAGTACAGATTCGGCAACGATGCCAATTTGAAGGCTGTCGCGGGATTGAGAATGCGCACATGACCTTCCGGGACGTGAAGATCCCAGTCGGCAATGTAATCGGAGAGATCGGGAAAGGACTGAAATACGCGCTGACGATTTTGAACATCGGAAGGGCGATCAGCATTCCAGCCATTTGCCTTGGCATGGCCAAGCAAGCCTGGCAGCCGACCCTGGATCACGCCAACACGCGCTACACGTTTCAGAAAGCTCTGGCAGAACGCCAGACGCAACAAATGCGGATTGGGCGGATGGCAGCCGATCTCTTCGCGATGGAAGCGCTCGCGCAGCTTGTCTGGCATCTCGCGGACCAACACCGCTATGACATCCGGATCGAAGCGGCGATCGCAAAACTGTTCTGCTCTGAACGAACGATCCAATTCCTCAAAGATGCACAAATCATTTTCGGTGGAATGGGTTATGAGACGGCTGATTCCAAGCGCTTCCGTGGCGCTCCTGGATTTGGAATAGAACAGCTTGTGCGCGATGCGGAAATGTACCGGATCGGAGAAGGCGCCACCGATATTTTGCGGCCGTTCGTGGCACGAGAGGGGCTGAACCGTCACCTTGAACGAGCTCGAACCTACTTTGATGAACCCACAACCGGCCGTCGACGGCTCATGGAGCTGTGGAAACTTTTCCGTTTCTATGTGCCGTGGTATGTCAGCCAATGGAGAAACATGCCGTTGCCGGCTCGAATCGAAATGAACCATCCCAAAATCCATCCGAAATTGCGGTATGTAGAAGGAGCCAGTCGACGATTGGCACGAGCCATTTTGTATGCCATGGTCATCCGCCGACAGGCGTTACAGGACGATCAAGGTCGGCAAAATCGAATTGAGATGGCCGGTGAATATCTCCTCACGATTGCTGCAACGTCCTGGTATGCCGAAAGGCTGGAACGGACAGCGGGCCATGCAGAAGCTTGGGGGCTCGCGGATAAGATTTTTTACCACGCCCAAGAAGAATTCGAAAAGGCTGCCCGAGAACTCGTCCGCAATGAAGATGGGCTTCTCACAGATATCGGCAAACAAGCTGCCAACGGCCAGTACTCTTTTCTCTCCAAGGGCATCGTCAAGCGCAACCTCAATGATTTTCTACCCAAGTCTAGTTGAAACACAAAAGGGATGGACAAGAATCGGCTGCTTGAGTGCGGGACTCCTTTCCCTCAGAAAAAACTCCATGGAAAAGGATCCTAAATTTAGCAACGGTTCATTCAGGCGTGAGTGTTCGTCACTGGGAGCTCTCACCTAAAGCATCCTCAGTCGGTGCCGAGGGGGAACGCAAGATTACAGTGCCGACGTCTAGACTATATTCTTGAAAGACACCGTTTTTGTCCCCATTACTTTCAAACGACCACGGCGCCTGACATGGCATCGAGCAAGAATATCTCTAATTTTCCAGTGAATGATAAGGAGCCCTGATGCGTGCCTGGCTCATGGATTCATATGAAGGTATCGAGCAGCTGCGCCTTGGTGACGTCCCCGACCCGCAACCGGGTCCTGACGATGTGCTGCTGCGGGTGAAATTGGCGGCATTGAATCCAGCGGACGCTTTTCTGGCACAGGGACAGTATCCGGCCAAACCGCCTCTTCCCCATATCCTAGGGAGAGACGCCGTGGGTGACGTCCTAGCGATGGGATCGAAGGTGGGGCATGTGCATGTGGGCCAGACCGTCGGGGTGTTTCGTTGCAAGGTGGGCGTAGAGGTCTGGGGCACTCTGGCTGAGAAGGTCGTCGTGCCGGCCTCCAGTCTCATAGGAGTTCCAGATGGCTGGTCGCTAGAGGAGACGGCCGCTGCCCCTCTTGTTTTTTTGACTGCCTGGCAGGCGCTGACCCAGTGGTCGGACCCCCCTGCTCCACCTCCTGGGCGGACTGCGCTCCTGGTCACCGGTGCGTCGGGCGGCGTCGGGGTCGCGTCGGTACTACTGGGACATTCGTTGGGGCTCACCGTGCTCGCGCTGTCGCGAAGTGCGGAAAAACGCCGGAGGTTGACCGCGCTTGGGGCAAGGCATGTCTTCGACCCCGCAGATCAGAACGTCGCATCACACATTCTCTCGACGATATCCCCGCAAAAAGTCGATCTGGTCATCGATACGGTGGGCGGTCCCATGTTTCGAGAGATCGTGGCCACGCTCGGGTATCGAGGACGGATCAGTGTGGTCGGGCGCAGTGGAGGGGTCGTGCCGGAATTCAACACGGCGAGCTTGTTCTTTCGCCGCAATCGTATCGGTGGCGTGGCCGTCGGGGACTATACAGCGGAAGCCGCACAAGCGGCATGGCACGAGATCGTGGCGCGACTGGATGTCATCAAGAAGCGGCCTGTCGTGGATAGCATCTTTGGGTTTAATGATGTGAAGCAGGCTTTTGCACGACTGGCGGAAGGACCTATGGGAAAGGTCCTGATTCGTGGCGTCGTGTAATGTAGGTCATCGTCTGCAGCGGGGGCAAAGCATTCTCGTAGAAATGGAGATTTCATTGTGGACAGTCTAGAGCAATTCAAAAAGAGTCAAAAACAATCGTGGGCCAGTTTCATCCCCTTTGAATTCGTGACCACCCGAACAGCCGCATACCTCGTGCGGTTTGCAGAAGTCCTGCGAGGGCAACACCTGTTGGATGTGGGATGTGGGACCGGCGTCGTAGCCATCACAGCTGCCCAGCACGGTGCGGTCGTCACAGGACTGGATCTCACCCCTGAACTCCTGGCCCACGCTCGAGAAAATGCCCTAGCAACACAGGTCACGATTACCTGGAAAGAAGGCGATGTCGAGTCGCTTCCATTCGAAGATGGGTCCTTTGATGTGGTGTTGAGCCAGTTTGGTCACATGTTCGCCCCCCGGGCAGACATGGCTTTGCGTGAGATGTTACGTGTGCTGAAGCGGGGAGGCCGGATTGCATTTTCAACTTGGCCGCCTCAATTGTTTATCGGAAAGATGTTTGCCCTGGTCGCCAAGTTTCTTCCGCCTCCACCTCTCCCAGTGGATCCGCCGCCTCAGTGGGGAAATCCGGATATTGTTCGGCAACGGCTGGGCGATACAGTCACGGACATCCTGTTTGATACCGGACGAATGTTGTTTCCTACCTGGGGCCCTCTCATTTGCGAATGTTCTTTGAGCGGTGTGCCGGACCGGTCCTTCGAGTGGTGCAAAATTTACAGACCGATGCAAACCGGCTAGAAGCCTTTCGGCACGAGTTCGATGCGCTGGCGGCCGCCTATTTCCAAGATAATTGCATCCGGCAAGACTATCTCATGACACGGGCCGTGAAAGTTTGAGGCTTCCATTAATATTCGTATAAGCGGCTGCAATGCCAACGCTCTAAACTTACTTAACCACGCTTCCGCCATCTCGATACAGACGTTCATCGAGAGGCCGCAGCCATCGACACCTTACGACCGATTCAGTTTCTCCTGGATGGCGAGATCGCCTGAATGCAACCATCATTTGAAGCTTTGCAGCGTCTCTATTGCCTCTGGCGTTGGTTCTTTTTAGCCGTTGGGACACTTGCTTTTACTTTCTTAGGTTAAATTTGTATTAGGCAGACGCGAGCCAGGATGTGCCATCCTACCTCCCTACAGTCTTCCTGTTTCCAATTGGATGACACCCTGTTGAGCCGATAACCCTAGCCACATTGGCGTAGTTCGAATCACTCCAACGGGGCATTTAAATCATAAGACTAAGCGAGCGTACTATTAAACAAGCACTTGTGTGGGTGACGAGTGGCAGAAGAGGCTGCCCTGCACAATCAGATCAGCACGGCCAAGCCGACTTTATGTCATCTCCAATCCCATCTTCTGATCCCAACCTTTCCGCCTTCATCGCAGAAGTCAGTCTTGCGCTAATCAGGGGTGGTGACATAAGCGTGGTGTTAGATCACTGTGCAGCCATCCTCGTTCGCCATCTTGAGGTGGCATTCGCCCGTATTTGGATACTTAATCAGGAAGAGCAGGTTCTGGAATTACAAGCAAGCGCCGGAATGTACACCCACAAAAATGGCCAGCATAGTCGTATCCCAGTCGGGGCGCACGAGATAGGAAAAATTGCGAAAGAGCGCCTTCCCCATCTCTCGAATGCCGTCATTGGCAACCCTCGCATTCATGATCAGGAATGGGCCAGGCGGGAAAGAATGGTCGCCTTTGCGGGATACCCGTTACTTATCGAAGACCGCCTCGTTGGAGTGATGGGTACCTTTGCTCGGCACCCCCTTCCCAGTGTCACCTTAGAGATTATGGGCTCGCTGGCAAATGTGATCGCGCTGGCAGTCGATCATCAGAGGGCGGAAGATGCCCTGGCGCAACGGGAAGCCGATCTCGCGCGACTCACTGCGCGTATAGAAAACATCCGGGAAGAAGAACGTGCTCAGGTGGCCCGTGAAATCCATGATGAACTAGGCGCAGTGCTTTCACTTCTGAAAATAAAAGTGGCGTCTATTCAGAAACGCACGAAACATGACACAGAAGTACTCGACAAAACACAGAACATTTTAGATCAGCTTGATCACGCCATCCGAACAATCCAACGCATTGCAAAGGATCTCCGACCTTCGCTCCTCGATCATTTCGGTTTGGGGGCCGCTATTGAAGAGTACGTGGATACCAATTGTCATCGAGATACCTACGTGTGTGAAAAAGACATTGATATGAACGTGGTCATTGATAGTTTGCGTGCGACCGCAATATTTCGTGTCTTCCAAGAAGCCATTACCAATATCCTTCGGCACGCCAAGGCGAGCAAAATCCTGGTGTGTTTGAAACAGGACGGGACGCACATTACATTGATCGTGGATGATAATGGCATAGGTATTGAGCGTGGACAGGTGCTTCGACGAGACTCGCTTGGATTAATTGGAATGCGTGAGCGAGTTCGGCCATTTTGGGGGACCGTGTCGATCGTTGGCCGTCCTTCCCAAGGGACCAGGGTTACGGTGTTTGTCCCGAACAGCGGTCGGTCACTTGACAATCCATGACCTGGGCTTCATTGAATGGCGAGGATCTAAATTGGGGCCTTGCAGTCAACGGACTTTTGACGTCAACGATAGAGAACGCAAAGAGCGGAGCGGATACTCAACATCCCTTCATAGTCAAGGGGGGAGCTGCAAGCTGTAGACTCAAGCGTAGATCTAGCCGCTGTCTTGCCACCTCCAGAAGAGAAGCAAGATGTAAAGACGGTGAAGAAGCGGCCGACTCCAAAAATCCAGGAATTAACAGCCTCCTCGTCTTCGCGGTAAGCTACGTGGTTTGAGCTCGGGCTCCCCCGGAGTCTCCCGACGACAACCAGAATCTGTACAAACCCCACGCCCTTCATTATAACGGTTTCATGGACCTCGGCTTTGAATGGATCACCCACTATGGCTATGTCGCCATCTTTGTCCTACTGATGCTGGGTATCGTAGGGTTGCCCGTGCCCGATGAAGCCCTCCTGACTTTTGTCGGCTACTTGTCGTTTAAGGGGGACCTTCACTTGGTCCCCTCCCTTGTGACAGCGTTCCTTGGTACCGCCTTCGGGATCACTATGAGCTATGCGCTTGGACGAATGTTTGGCCTCCCCATCGTCACTCGGCTTGGTGTCATGTTCCACGCCTCTCAGAAACGAATCACGGAGGTGCAAACCTGGGTGTGCCGATGGGGGCCGTATGCTTTGCCGCTGGCCTATTTTCTGCCCGGGATCCGTCATATGGCCGCTTTGATGTTGGGCGCCTCACAACTGCTCGTCCGCCGCTTTGCGGCGTTCGCCTATGCAGGAGCCCTTTTGTGGACTGCCACCTTTATCGGCATCGGGTATGGCTTTGGAGCTGAATGGAGCCGATTATCACCCGCGGTGCATCGCAGTATCGTGATCACGGCATTGACCATTACCTTGACCGTGGCTGTCATCTTGAGCGTTGCATGGCGACGAGGTCGTAGACAAAACTGATGACATGCCCATGACCTAGGCCGCATCGGGCGCCGTCAATGAGTTTCTCGTAAGTACATAGGCGAGTTTTGATTGACACCAACCGCAGTTGAGCTGGACGGGGTTAGGCTTTGGGCCTTCTGAAAAGGCTTTTGTGAGTCAGTCCAGGCATACCTTACTTTCATTCAGCCCGGGATGCTTCTGCTGTCAGAACTCGCAGCAGTCCCCTTCCTTGAAGGGCAATTTACCTACGTATGGCTCTTTGACAAAACCAACTTTTATTTTTGGCGAACAGCAGCAAGACTCAGGGGTGTTCAGTGGGTCGAGGAAGACAATTGTGAGGCTCGGAGAGAAAATCGCCAGCTAAAGGTTAAATTGTTATAACTGGTCGGATGTGATGATCACCATCAACACCGATACGTCAGTATTTCTCTTGACCATCTTGGATCGGCTCAAAGCAGCCAGATTGAATAATTTCTTCCCACAAGTTTTGCCAAGTATGCCAATCGTGAGCACCCGCAGTGACAAAGGTTTGTTTTTTCGGCAACATGTTTCTCACTAGTTCGTGGCCTAAGGCAAATCGGTCTCCCGTCCCATAGGCTAAATACAGTCGCGGGCATCGTGACAATCTAAGATTCTGTTTCTTTAGCCAAGCCCAAACTTGGCGCACTACAGCATCTTCTGCTAGTTCGTTCGGCTGTTCGCGCTCCAGACTTCCTGTGCCGGTGATTTCGTCGATGAGGTTTGGACGGCCTAAATAGGGCGCGACGGCGACGATTCCCGTGACATCGGATTCGTAGTGGCTCGCATATAAGAGCGCACCAAATCCTCCGAGTGAGATACCCACCAACCAGTAATAGTCATAACCACGCTGCTTTGCTGGCTTAAAAACATCCTCATGAAGCCGGTGCAGAATGGTCCTATTCGCATAGTATCCATAGTGAGCATCGACGACGACCAGATCCGCCAATAAGCCTGTCTTGCGAACGGCCCTGATGAACCCATGCTTTTCGAAATCTTCCGGGGCGTCACCGAGGCCGGGAAGGAACACTATCAGCATCTTCGCAACTTCGGGCCCCGGATAGTCATAACAACGAATGGCGAGCGGGACAGGGGAGCGCAGGAGACATGCGGTCCACGGAAATTGCCGCGCCGATTTTGCGAGCAGGTGTCGGATCAATCGTCCGAGTATCGACATCATGGTCCTCAAAGTCCTGGTTAAAATTTGTCAGAGTTTCCGTACTCGATCATATCAACATGAGACGAGGGATGTATTACGGCAAGCGTCTCTATGAACTTCGTTTTCTCACCGCAAGCCGATAGCAGCATCCAAGAGCCGCAACCATGGGGGCTTGACTCGCTTGATATGATGGATAAGCCATTGACATGGGAGGTGCGTGACATGAGTCCTATCAAAGCCATTCCCTTCCACACTATTGCCACACCTCGGCACCCCTACACGATCACTTTTTTAGAACGCGGCCTAGCTCACAAAGCGATGGTCGATCCTAGCCACCTCCCATATGGCAACATGGGATTACTTGGAAGTATTCTGGATAGCGCCCTTCACGCGGGCATCGACATACCCCATCTCTGCGGAGGTGTCGCCTCGTGTTCAACCTGCCATGTGACCATCTCACAGGGCATCGAGTCATGCAATGAGGCGCAGGAAGCTGAAGTGGATCAACTGGAGGATGCGGCTGGTCGTTCCCTTCAATCTCGACTCGCCTGCCAATGTGTGCCGAATGGGGCAAGCGCGATCGTCGTGACCGTCCCTACCCCCGCGGGATCCTAAGGGCGACGTCAATGATCCAGAAATCTCATTGCTTACGTAAACAAATGTTTGTGTCGCGGCGGTCTCCGCTGTATAAGCAACCCGATGGAGTCTCAAGACGCTCCCAAGCGGAACCTGCTCGCGCTCGCGGCGTTAGGTATTGTCTATGGGGATATTGGCACAAGCCCCCTTTACGCGTTGCGAGAATGTTTTAGTCCCGCCATCGGACTCACGCCCACCCCTCCCACTATCCTTGGCATCCTTTCACTGCTGATTTGGGGGCTCCTGCTCGTCGTCACCGTCAAGTACTTATGGGTCGTGATGCGAGCCGATAACAACGGTGAAGGCGGTATTCTCGCGCTCATGGCTCTAGCCCATCGGGATCAAGGCGCCCCCACATTCCCTCAACGCTTAAGTCCGATCATCATCCTCGGATTGCTTGGCACCGCCTTCGTGTATGGAGACGGGATCATTACCCCGGCGATTTCCGTCCTCAGTGCCGTTGAAGGACTTCATGTAACCACTCCGAGCTTATCTCCATATGTCGTGCTGATCTCGGTGTGTGTCCTAATCACGCTCTTTTCCGTGCAGTCGCATGGAACCGGCCGCATAGGCCAAGTCTTTGGACCCATTATGCTCGTCTGGTTTGGATCGATTGCCGTCCTGGGGCTGCGCAGTGTGATCCAGTCGCCGATGATTCTGGAATCAATCAGTCCCCTCTACGGAATTCGGTTGCTTATCGACCATCCTACTCAAGGCTTTGTGCTGCTCGGCAGTATCTTCCTCGCTTTAACTGGAGCGGAAGCCTTATATGCCGATATGGGACACTTCGGGAAGGTGCCGATTCGTCTGGGCTGGTATGTGGTAGTCCTGCCGAGTTTACTTCTTCAGTATATGGGACAAGGAGCGCTCCTATTACGGCAACCCGATGCCGTGGCTAATCCGTTCTATCTCCTTGCCCCGAGCCTACTCGTCTATCCGCTGGTAGGGCTGGCCACGGTGGCGACCGTGATTGCCTCGCAAGCTTTGCTCAGCGGTGCCTTTTCCCTCACCCATCAAGCGATCCATCTGGGGTATCTGCCTCGCATGCACATTCAACATACGTCGTCTGCGCACATCGGACAGATCTATGTTCCTGTGGTCAATTGGGCCCTCTTTGTCGGAACACTGAGCTTAGTCGTCCTCTTCGGCTCGTCGTCCAACCTGGCCGCCGCGTATGGCATTGCCGTATCGGGCACCATGGTGATGACGACCCTCTTAATCTACGTCGTAGCCCGACACAGGTGGCACTGGCCTGTGTTTCTGGCCGGCGCTGTCACCGGCGCATTTATGATCGTCGACTTCACCTTTTTCAGTGCGAATGTATTGAAGATCTGGCAAGGAGGGTGGTTACCCGTCGTACTAGGGCTTGCTCTCTTCATTTTGATGACAACTTGGAGCGGGGGGAGGCGTCTGGTCAGACAGTATTTATCAACGACTATGCCGCCTCTCGCCGACTTCCTGAAGGATGTCCTGGCTCGCCAGCCCATTCGCGTCCGCGGTCAGGCCATCTTTCTCACCACCTCCCATGAGAGTACCCCGCCCGCGTTTCTCCAAAATGTTCGGCACAATACAGTGCTCCATGAGCTGGTGATGTTTCTGAAGATCGTGACGGCACGCGTCCCGATCATCCCTCGCGCCGAGCAACTCAACATTGGGCAATTTGCACCTGGAATTTATCGTGTGACTGTTCGGCATGGATTTATGGAAACGCCCGAGATCACAACCCTCTTGGGTCTGTGCCAAGAACAAGGAGTGCCTGTCCGTCTGCCGGGGACCACGTTTTTCGTGAGTCGCATTAACTCGCTTGCGACCCCGAAGCCCGGGATGGCGCTCTGGAGGGAGCATCTGTTCGTCTTCTTGTCCAGAAACTCACGTCGGACAAGCGCCTTTCTAGGGATTCCTTCAGAACAAGTCGTCGAAATTGGCGTCGTGGTGGATATCTAGGAGCCCGGATAGCGCATATGAGATGGAGAGTTGGAGTAGAAACTGGCTACCTTCGTCGCCTCAATGGCACGCCATGCCGATCTCCTTTGTGAGCACTCAGAGCGTGTTTGTTAGCTCGCTGATCAACCGATTCACGGATTCCACGGGCGGAAGATCATCCGCATAGATAAGGGGATATAAACGTTGGATAGAAGAAAAGAATGCGTCTTGATGTTCCGGCCTTACATCGATGAGAGAGGCGAGTGACCACAAATATTCACCCTGGCCGCGCGCGATATTCTCCTTAAGGTTATCGTAATTCAGGACTGTAAATGCCATGACCTTATGTTCGGCTTTCAATGTACCGTCGCCATGAAACCAAGATTTCGGGGACGTGCTAGAGGTGAAGTTTTTTGTGGGCTCAGTGAGATCTGTCGTGGCCTGAGAGGTCCCATTGGATAATTCGCTTGACGCCTTCAAAGGGGCGTTACTCAGATCCGTGCTGGCCCGAAAGGGCGCTTTGGTGACATCCAAGGTCGGTTGCGTGACCAACGGAGGGAGTGTCATGCACGAGGACAACAGAAGAACTGGTGGAATCAAACCCATTGAGCGAACCATATGGTGCAGGTTCATCATCATCCTCCTCGTCAAATAGCACTCCGTAACCAACTGCAAGGACCATGGAGCAATGGAGCAAGGATAATGCCGTCACTTCGCGAGGAAAGTGCTTGAACCCAATAGTAGCTACGAAGAAGGAGACCTCAGAAGTCTCGTGCGGAGGGGACAGGATGTCTCAGATCGGCAATCTTGCGCCGAAGAATTGTTCTTGCTGGTAATAATAAATACGCTCAGCTACATGACAGCTTCGTGAGAAGATTGCCTGTGCGCTGAGGCCATCGATAGAATACTTCGTCACATACTTACAAGAAGGCGGTGTGTATTACGACAATGGTCACGCGCAGTTATACTCAGTCTCAACACCTTCGTTATTCATCACTCGGAGATCGTCCTTATCGAACCAGTAGGTATAGATGCCGGCGACCGGCACGCCTTCGTGCTGTGCGACCAAGGACGCAAGGTCGCGGTAGCCCACAGGGACAATCAAAAACAGGGGAACGTCCAATGCGGCATATTGACGCCATCGCGTCCGAGCCTTGTGCAAGGTGATGGTATCTTCTGTCTCGACTTCGGCGACCCACAGCAACTGAGTCGGACCGTTTTGATGCGCGAAGCCGATGACGTCCGGATAAACATCCGGCAGCGCGGCGCACACATTCCGATCCGACCCTGCGTTAATCTCTACGAACTGCTGCCCATTCTTCTCCCATAAGGTTGGAATGGAGCGAATGACGAGATCATGTACGGGCTGTTTGCCGAGCTGTCGCATGTCATGCCTCATGGATAGAATTCGGTGCCCCTACTACCATTGAACAAAGAAATTGATTGCCCCTTCAGGGAACGACATTTGCCCCTACAGGGAACGATTATTGCCCCAGGAACGAATCAATTGCCCCTTCACAATTTACGAACATCCGCTGGTGGAGCCGCAGTTCACGCACTTCAGGCAGGTGCCGTTACGTACAAGCTTGAATTGCTTGCATTCCATACAAGGATCACCTTCATAACCCTGAAGTCTGGCCGTCTCCAAAGCCGTCGCTGTATACGTCACCGTTTCGCGTTTGAGTTCGACCTTCAGGCTTCCATTTCCATGTCCATTTCCATGTCCGTTGCCGTTACCATTGCTGCGGCGGGCAGGGAAAATCTCGGTGCTGATGGCCTGGGTCGCCAATGTCTGCGGGTCGGCCGGTTCGCTGTCGGCGCATTCCGGATCTTGCTCATCCTTCTTGACGGAATCCATCCGCAAGTCTTCTTGCTGTACTTGCGCCAAATCATGGCGGCCTAAGTACGTGATGGCGAGTTCGCGGAAAATGTAGTCGATGATCGACGTAGACATCTTGATGCGGTCGTTCAATTTCACCGGGCCATTCGGCTCGAATCGCGTAAAGACGAACGCCTCGACGAATTCTTCCAGCGGCACGCCGTGCTGCAGACCCAGCGAAATGGCGATAGCAAAACAGTTCATGAGACTTCGGAAGGCCGCGCCTTCCTTATGCATATCGAGAAAAATTTCGCCGAGCGTTCCGTCTCCGTAATCTCCTGTTCGAAGATACAGTTTGTGCCCGCCGATGATGGCCTTTTGCGTATAGCCTCCGCGGCGGTCCGGCATGCGACGCCGTTTGGCGAGATACCGCACCATCACGCGCTCAGTGATTTTTTCCGCCGCGCGCATGACGTCGGGGCTTTCCTTTGCATCCATCACGTCGCCGGAATCGGAAGAGGCGTTGAGCGGCTGACTGAGCTTCGAGCCGTCGCGATAGAGCGCCACCGCTTTGACCATGGATCGCCACGATAAGAGATACGCCGCCTTCACATCATCGATCGTCGCATCCGACGGCATGTTGATCGTCTTGCTGATCGCGCCGCTGATGAACGGTTGTGCGGCCGCCATCATCCGGATATGCGCGTCAACGGCAATGTAGCGCTGACCGATCCGGCCGCACCGGTTGGCGCAGTCGAACACCGGCAGATGCTCGGGCTTGAGATGGGGCGCGCCTTCGACGGTCATCGTCCCGCAGCAATAATCGTTCGCGGAGACAATCTCTTCCTGCGTGAAGCCGAGCGTCTTGAGCATGTTGAAATTCGGTTCATTCAATTGGGCGTCGGTCAGCCCGAGTTTCTCGCGGCAGAACTCTTCGCCCAGCGACCACTTGTTAAAGGCAAACTGAATTTCAAACGCTTGATCCAAGCCGCTCTCCAGCCGATCCAACGTCGCACCGTCGAAGCCCTTGGACTCCAGCGACGAATGATTGATGAACGGCGCGCCCTTCAACGTGCGCCGGCCCGTGCAATAGGTGACCATCTCCTGAATTTGCGGCTCAGTGTAGCCCAGGGTCTTCAGTGCCGGCGGCAGGCTTTGATTGATGATCTTGAAGTAGCCGCCACCCGCCAGCTTCTTGAACTTCACCAAAGCAAAGTCCGGTTCGATGCCGGTGGTGTCGCAATCCATTACCAGGCCGATGGTCCCTGTCGGCGCAATGACCGTCGTCTGCGCATTGCGGAATCCGTACGCCGTGCCGAGTTCCAACGCGCGGTCCCAGGCTCGACGCGCGGCGAGCAACAGATCCGGCGGGCACTGTTCCGCCTGAATCCCCTTCGGTTTGATCGTGAGTTGTTCATAGTCTTCTCCTGCCGCGTGATAGGCCGCACGTCGGTGGTTGTTAATGACGCGCAACATCGCGTCTCGATTGCGCGCATGGCCTTCGAATGGTCCGAGCTCCGCCGCCATCTCCGCGGAGGTGGCATAGGACTCTCCCGTCATGAGGGCCGTGATCGCGCCGCAGATCGCCAGCGCCTTCGGTGAATCGTACGGAATGCCGAGCCGCATCAGAATGGTGCCCATGTTGGCGTAACCGAGTCCGAGCGTACGGTAGATAAAACTCTTTTCCGCAATCGCGCGGCTGGGAAATGACGCCATCAAGACGCTGATTTCCAATGTGATGGTCCACAGACGCACGGCGTGCCGGAAATCCTCCAGATTGAAACAGCCGTCCGCCGTATAGAACTGACTCAGGTTCAGCGACGCCAAATTACAGGCCGTGTCGTCGAGGAACATGTATTCGGAACAGTTGTGCACCACGAGCCCCGACGCGACGAAATGATGCGTCACCGCCTCGGTCAAGTCATACACATCTTCGGCGCCGGCCGGTTCGATCGAAGCCACCGCATCCGTCAATTCGTCGTGGTCATACGTCATGTCGCGATTGAGCCGCGCGAGGTCGGCGGCTTTGCGACTTTCCGGATGGAATCCGATCTCCCGCTCGAACACCCGTCTGGATGCACGGCCGATTTTCAAGACACATGCATCATCGATGCGGTAATCCCGTGGATCCGCCTCCCCGGATAGAATCGCTTCCAAATCGTCTTTCCGCGTCTCTTGAACCGCGGACTTGATTCCGAACGCCAACAGCAACACCTGCACTTGTTGCAGCAATTCTTTCGAGCACGAATGGAGCACGATCTGCGCGCTGTCCTCCATGACGGACGCGTCGGCGGTGAACAGTCCCCGCAAGAGCGCGGCGAGCGCCGAGCGGTCCAGCTCGTATATGTGCTCGGAAAATTGCTTTTCCTCCAATCCATCGTCGAACACCATGAGCTGATGGAAGAATTCGACGACGGATCGCGCATCGACTTCCAACCGCGCCGTCGTCATCCCGCGCGTGATGGCGGCTCCATCGCCGATGCCGCTCCCACCGGCCGCCACCAAGACGGATTGCTGCGCGTTGACTCCCTGCGCGACGCAAGCGAGCAGCTCGGCCTCTTTAATCGGCATGACCAGCATCATCAACTCTTCGTGATTGTCGCGATGAATCGATCGCGTGAAGCAGCGATCACTGATTGCGACACCGATACCGAATGCAAACTCAGCCGGCAAGGCTTGGCGTCCAAATCCCGGCCCTTGCAGATATACGCGATCCAATGAGGTGAGTTCCTTGACGGGCACGTCGCCTCGTCCCGTCGTCAAGACGCGATGGTCGCCCGTGATTCGCACGCGATAGCCGGACTCGGTCGTCAACAGGCTGATCGGTTTTCGGCCGGTCGGGAAAATCTTGGTGACGGCATGCGGTTGACCGTCGGAGCCGATGACCTGCGCGGACTTGCCTACGAGGTCGTCGATCCGCTGCCAGCCGTCTGCGGTCGCGACCAACGTGTCGCCGGTCACGCACGGATTGGAGGCGTTGATGCGGCCGTCCTCCGGGCAGGTGTGCCATTCGTTGATGGTCGTGTCGTATTGCGTTCCGGGATCGGCGCAGATCCATGCAGCCCAAGCGATCTTGTCCCAGAGCTCGCGCGCCTTGATCTGCTTGACCACTTTGCCGTCCACCCGCCGGGTGAGCGGCCATTCGCCGTCTTTTTCAAGCGCCTCGAAAAAGCTGTTGGGGACACGGACACTGTTGTTGGAATTTTGACCCGAAACGGTCTGATACGCCTTGCCGTCCCAGTTCGTATCGTATTCGTGGAAGGCAAAATGCGTGAAACCTTCTTTGGCGTAGGAGAACATACGTTGAATATACGGTTCGGGCACGGACGACTGCCGCGCCTCCCGAATCGTTTTTCTCAATTCCGGATTGGTCGGAAGCTCGGTATTCACTTTTAGCCCACCGTGCTCGTCGGCGACATGGCAGGCCTTGAGCACGGCATTCAGCCGCTGCGCGCAAACCTTCGAGCCGGTCACCATGGCCGACACTTTTTGCTCTTCGATCACTTTCCAGTCGATGAATTCTTCGATGTCCGGATGGTCAAGATCGAGGCAGACCATCTTGGCGGCGCGCCGTGTCGTGCCGCCGGACTTGATCGCCCCGGCCGCGCGGTCGCCGATCCGTAAAAACGACATGAGCCCCGACGACCGGCCGCCACCCGAGAGCGGCTCCGCATCGCCCCGGAGCTTGGAAAAATTTGTTCCCGTCCCCGAGCCATACTTAAAGAGGCGCGCCTCGCGCGTCCACAAATCCATAATCCCACCCTCGTTCACGAGATCGTCGTCGACGGATTGGATGAAGCAGGCATGAGGTTGCGGGTGCTCGAAGGCATTCGTCGCTTTGACCATCTCGCGGCTTACGGGATCGACATAATAGTGCCCTTGCGCCGGACCCGAGAGGCCGTATGCGAAGTGCAAGCCGGTGTTGAACCACTGCGGCGAGTTCGGCGCGGCCATCTGGCGGGCCAGCATGTGGCACATTTCATCGTAGAAGGCTTGGGCGTCGTCTTCCGTGTTGAAGTACGAATGCGTGCGGCCCCAATGGGTCCAGCAGCCAGCCAACCGGTGAAACACTTGGCGGGCGTCACGCTCACCCCCAAGCACCGGCTTTCCGTCCAAGCTCACGAGCGGAGCGCCGGTCGGACCCACCTGAGGAATCCCGGCCTTCCGGAAATACTTTTGCGCCAGGATATCGATCGCCAATTGCGTCCATTGCTCGGGCACATCGATGTTGTCCAGTTTGAAGACCGTCGAGCCGTCAGGATTCTTAATTTCAGACGAACGCTTGACGAATGTGATCCCTTCATAGGGATTTTGGCCTTTGCGCGTGAACCGGCGTTCAATCCTCACGGCTGTCCTCCTGTTGGTTGGCGGAATTCGCTCATTTTGTAATGGTGGGGTTGGCTCTCAAATCCGGTGAACGCCTAGATATAGCTATTCAGACTTTTTGTCAACACTAAATATTGTGGTTTGGTGGTGGATAGAGGGGAAAGGCTGTGGATAAAGAAAACGCCACTCAGGCAGCGGAAGAGAGCAATTTTACGGGCCACTTATCCACAGAATTTGTAGGACGGAAGAGAATGATTTTCATTTGACCGCGTCAACATAAAAAATAAATTGCACTTCGAGAGGTTCACCTGCTTGTCTAAGACTGCTTTCCATATCCATGAGGACTCTATAGGATTAACCGCCCCAATTTTTGGGCAAGCTCGTCGCGGCTGTCGAGAGGGATGAATTGCGTGCAGACGCCTACTACCGATATCTCGACTTGAAACACGCGCGTTGTGTAGACACTGAACAGTCCATAGTTCCGACGGATCGTATTCGCCTGAATCAACGACTCGATAATCTTTTTGCCTTGCGACGCCAGGATCTCGCGCATGATTTTTTGTTGGTCCGAAGCGACGGAGCGATCCATTCGCTGCAAGGCTTTGGTCACTTCCACTTCCAAGAAGCGGCCATATTGGCTTCTCGTCGGGTTGGTTGCCGCCAGCGCGACGCACAACGCCAACAGACACACCAACGCGATGAGGGCGCGATTACCGATCATTACCTTCCTCGGCCGGTTCTTTTTCGCCGATTTTGAATTCGTATCGCCATGTATGATGGAGTGATGCTACGCAGGCTCGCTTTGAAGCGGCGAGTCGTTCACCGGCTGGAGCCGGCCGCTGTGGAAGTACTCGCGCAAGATCCATAACAGCCAGAGACCCGGCAGCGCGGCCAGAAAAGTAATAAAGAAAAACGAGACCCACCCGACGGCCTCGACCACATAGCCCGAGGGCGGTCCCACGAAGACACGGCCCAAGGCCGCCATTGCGGAGAGCAACGCATATTGGGTGGCCGTATACCGGTGATCGCACAGCGACATCATCAGGGCCACGAACGCCGCGGTGCCCATGCCTCCCGAGAGATTTTCGAAGGCCACCGCCGCCACCATGATGGGATAGCTTTTGCCCGTCCACGCCAGCAGCATGAAGGACAGATTCGACAGGGCTTGTAAACAGCCGAAGATCAGCAAGGAACGGAACAGGCCCATGCGGGCCATCCAGACCCCGCCGGCCAAGGCGCCGACAATGGTGGCGATCATGCCCATACCTTTATTGACCACTCCGACCTCGGCGGCTTCGAAGCCCATCCCTCGGATTAAAAACGCCGTCGTCAACGAGCCCGCGAATGCATCGCCCAGTTTGTACAGGATGATCAGCAACAAGAGAATCAGCGCGGGCGAACGTGAGAAGAATTCGCGGATCGGCTGCCACACGGCCTCGGCAAAGTTGCGCGGAATATTGGCCGGCGTCGATGGTTCCGGGCTCATCCATGTCCCCCCGACGCCGACAAGCATGAGCGCAGCAATAAGGAAATACGTCTCCGACCATCCCAAGTAAGTCGAGAGGATGAGTGCCCCGGCTCCGGACATCAACATAGCGATGCGATAACCGGTCACAGATACCGCGGCGCCAAAACCGCGTTCAACCGGTTTCAAAACATCGGTGCGATATGCGTCGAAGACGATGTCTTGAGACGCCGAGGCGACGGCGACCAGTATCGCCAACGACGCCAAGAGCAAGGGCGTCTGCGTAGGATCGACAAGCGCCATCGCCGCGATGCCGATGGTCAGCGCCAACTGCATCACAATCATCCATCCTCGGCGGCGTCCCAACCACGGCGGAACAAAGCGGTCCATGACGGGCGCCCAGAGAAATTTCAATGTATAGGGCAAGCCGACGAGGGTAAACAAACCGATGGTGCGAAGATCCACATTCACGACCGTGAGCCACGCTTGCAGTGTTCCGGCGGTCAAGGCCAGCGGCAGGCCGGAAGCAAAACCCAGCGGCAACATGACTGCAAGGCGGCGATTCTTCAGATGAGCCCAGGAGTCAGAGAGTGCCATGTCTTCTCACCGCTCCTTCAGGACAGACCGATGCACCGACCACTGTTCGCGGCCACATTCGGAAGATTGAGGAAGGACAGAATAACGAAGGATCTGATCGTTCTGGACTCAACAGCGTTGGCCGTTGAACGTGCAGGGTTTAAAACGCGTGATATCGAAATCGATATTTTCTTGGTAGACCTGTTCGTTACCGTTCACGCCATCCATTTCGGGGTCGTTAAACATGGTGTGGTTCCAATAATACAAGATGGGAAAACGCTCGGTGTAATACACGGGATTACCGTACACACTGCGGGAATAGTCTTGCACCGACCGCGCGGTGACATAATCCACCTCGCCGTTTCCTTTCAGCGAGTACAGCATGTAAAACATGCGCGATTCATGATCGTATTGCTCATCCAATCGAGAGTTCTCATCGGGCTCGACCGGCAGCGACTCGCGACTGAATCCGGGCTTCGAAACCATCGGCACGAGCAGGAGGACGATCAGCAGCAGTAAGACGTTTCGTCGCATGATGGTACCTACAACACATTCGCAGACGATGATCGGATCATATCGGGCTTCCGAAATCCTGTCAATCTGAACGGGGTGTCGTAGCGCATCATCACTCGGTGTGCTATGGAACCGTTGCTTGCGATCATGAGAAAGCGTCTCCTATAATGTGGGCCATGCGCGCGTCACTCCATACCATCGGCTGCCGCTTGAATCAGGCGGAAACCGCCGTGCTGGCGGATCGGCTGAAACACCGCGGCTATAAACTTGTCGAGTACGGTGAGCCGACCGATTTGTTCGTCTTGAATACCTGTTCGGTGACCGATGAGGCGGAGCGCGTCTGCCGATACGAAATCCGCCGCACACTGCGTCATTCCCCGCATGCCTTCGTGGCCGTCACAGGCTGCTATGCGCAAACCGGGGCCCACGCCCTGCGTGAAATTCCCGGCATCGATCTTATTGTCGGCGGCCAGTATAAAATGGATCTCCCGGATTACCTGCCCGCGCGAGAGTTCTTAGCGAAACAGCGTGCCCCTGAATTGCTGCACACACGGACGATCGACCGAGGCGAGTTCGTGATGTCCGGCGTCGGCGATTACACGTCTATCCGCGCCAATCTGAAAATCCAGGACGGCTGCAATTTTATGTGCTCCTTCTGCATCATTCCCTTTGCGCGCGGGCACGAACGCAGCCGCCAGCTCGACGATGTCTTAAGAGAAGCGGAGGCCCTGGTGGCGCGAGGGCATCGTGAGCTGGTCTTAACCGGTGTCAATATTGGACGCTATGAAGATGGGGGGCGGTCCTTGGTCGATCTCATTCATTCGCTGGAACAGATCGCGCGCTTGGATCGCATCCGGATTTCATCCATCGAACCGACCACCGTGACGGATCGCCTGCTCGACTATATGGCAGCCTCCCGCAAGCTGTGCCCCTATCTTCACATCCCGCTGCAGAGCGGAGACAATTCCATTCTCACCGCGATGAATCGTCACTATACAGTGCGCGACTATGCCGACTTGATCGATCGCGTGGTTCGGACCGTACCCGATGTAGGTCTGGGCACCGACCTCTTGGTCGGATTTCCTGGCGAGGATGGGCCGGCGTTTGCTGAAACCAGTGCTGTGGCCAACGATTTGCCGTTCGCCTACTTTCATGTCTTCGGTTTCTCCAAACGGCCGGGAACCGCAGCCGCTCGCATTAAGCCCGCTGTGCCTTCTTCCACGATCAAGGCCAGATGCAAGCAGCTCTCGACCTTGTCTCGCTCTAAACGATTGGCGTTTGCCCAGCAATACACTGGCCGCACCCTGAACGTCCTGTTTGAAGGGCAGGACAAAGGACTGTGGACGGGCCTGACCGACAACTATCTTCGAGTCGGAGTGACCAGCGACGAACAATTAACGAACATCTTGCGCCCCGTCACGCTGACGGGAGCGATGGACGAACTGGCTGTGGGAGCGTGCGCGTGATGAAGTCCGACCTCATCCTTATCGATCGTGCGGTCGCCCGCGCGACGATCTCTGCGTCTTCCGTTTCCGCACCGGCGCCTATGACGCCGCCTTCCGCGCAGCCGTATCGCGTCCATATCGAAACCTTCGGCTGCCAGATGAATGAGTATGATTCTGAACTCGTGCGTTCGCTGCTCCATGCCGCCGGCTTTGCCCTTACCGACGAGAAGGAATGGGCTGATGTCATCCTATTGAACACCTGCGCCATTCGGGAAAATGCGCACAATAAAGTGTACGGACATTTGGCTCGCCTTCAGCCGCTTAAACGCCGGCGCAACCTTGTCGTCGGGGTCCTGGGCTGCATGGCGCAGAACCTGAAAGAAGAATTGATCGAGACGAAATCCATCGTGGATGTGCTGGTCGGTCCCGATGGCTATCGCCGACTTCCCGCTCTGATCTTGCAGGCGATCGAGGCTCAGGAGAACGGGCTCAAGCGGAAGGGCCTCGCCGTCGATCTCTCCGAAGACGAAACGTACGACGATATTCTCCCCGAACGGACGGAAGGCGTGAACGGATGGATTGCCGTCATGCGAGGATGCAATAACTTCTGTACGTTCTGTGTCGTACCGTACACGCGAGGGCGCGAGCGGTCGCGCGATCCACAAGGCATTCTCCGGGAAGTCGAACACCTTGCGGCGCACGGCTACAAACAGATTACGCTGCTGGGACAGAACGTGAATTCCTATCGTTACGAGCAATGGGATTTTGCGCGCTTGATGACGGCGGCAGCGGACATACCTGGAATCGAACGCGTTCGCTTTACGTCCCCACATCCGAAGGATTTTCCGCCCGCCCTGTTGGACGCGGTCGTGAATCATCCCAAAATCTGCAAAACCATTCACCTTCCTTTGCAGTCGGGCAACGATCGCATCCTGGGATTGATGGACCGCACCTATACGCGCGCAGAATATCTGCGCCTGGTCGAGGACATCCGACGACGACGTGCCGACATTGTGTTGACGACCGACATCATTTGCGGTTTCTGCACGGAGTCGGAAGACGACTTCATGGATACGTACCGCTTGGTGGAAGAGGTCGGCTATCACATGGCTTATGTCTTCAAATATTCCGAACGCAAGCATACGATCGCCGCGCGCAAATACCCGGACGACGTTTCCGAGCAGACGAAAATAGACCGCGTGAATCGCCTGTCGGACCGGCTGAAAGTCATTTCCCATGAACGCAATCTGGCTGAGATTGGAAAGACCGTCGCCGTGCTGGTCGAAGGCGACGCCAAGAAATCGTCCTCGCAATGGATGGGCAAAACAGACGGCGGCATCACCGTGGTATGGGAGAAATCCGGGATGGCCCTTCAGCCCGGCGACCTGCTTCCCGTGACGATCACGAACGTCTCGGCAACGACTTTGTTCGGCCAGCCCGTTGTGCTGTAACCGGTCGCGTCCTTTCAACCATACTCTCGTCGACCTCGCAATCCTTCATTCAAGACTGGACGAAGGCAATCTCTCGCCGGTACACTCTATGCTTAGGGACAATGCAGGAGGACGTACGATGCCAGTACTTATAATGCGGGCCGTTGTTGTTTTGGTTTTTTTCGTCCCCCACCTGGCCTTCGCTCAATCAGTCGATCCCACTCCTCAACAAATTTATGAACGCCTGGCGCCGACCGTCGTCTTCGTGGCGGCGACCCCTGACCATGGCACGGGCATGGGAGGGACGGGGTCGATCATTCGTTCCGATGGATTGGTTTTGACGAATGCGCATGTCGTGCTGGATGCTACCAATCGTCCCTATTCGCAAATTTTTATTTTCTTGAAGCCGGACCGCGTCACCGGGAATCCCAAAACCGATTTGTCACGCCGGTTCAGTGCCCGCGTACTGGCCGTCAGTGAGCCTTTGGATTTGGCTTTACTGCAAGTTCAACAAGCCCCTTCCCTTCCCACGATTGCCTTTGGAGATCCGGAGGCCGTCCATATCGGCGACCATGTCCTGGCGATCGGCCATCCCGAACAAGGGGGAATGTGGACGTTGACGGCCGGATTAATCAGCGCTGAATTTGAAAATTTCAACGGCACGCCGGGGAAACACGTCTTTCAAACCGATACAGGACTCAATCGCGGCAATTCCGGAGGCCCGCTGTTGGATAGTCGGGGGCAGATGATCGGTATCAATACTGCGATGGCCCGTGTCGCAAAAGATGGGACCCCGATCATGAGTATTAACTTTGCGGTCGAATCTAACGTGGCCCAGCAATGGTTACAGGCGCAGGGCGTCAATTTAGCCACAGCAGCTCGCGCTACTCTCGACACCAAACCTTCCGGCACGCACACACCGTTGAGTCAACCGGCTCCTAACCAAGCAGCCGCTCCCGCCCCGACGCCGGTAAAGCCGGCCGTAGTCACTACACCGCAGATCAAAACAGATCCGCATCCCTACGACATGGATCAAGTCGTACAGAGCCTGCGACAGAAGCAGATGAAAGAGATGGAAGACATTATTTCCGAGAACCGCGAGAAGATGAAAACCTACCGCTAGATGCCGGGGACGGTCGTCTCGGTGCGACCGCATGAGGGCAATCCGGCCGCCGACGTGCTATGATGGGCCGTTCATTGTGGACGGGGGTCAGGATGTTGACGTTCCCGCACACTGGTTTGCCGCTGAAGTTCTGCGCTCTGCTGATCGCCGCTCTCCTCACAGCCATCCTTCCGAACCTTTGTTCTGCCGAACTGCTGACCGTGATGGCCGAAGGCGACTATCGTCTCGGCGATCACGACACGAAGGAAGACGGCACCCGACTGGCTGTCGAGGCCGCCAAACGCCATGCCTTGGAGCAAGTGGCGATGTATGTGGAAAGCGTCACGACCGCTACGGCCCTGGATATCACGCGCGATGAGATTCGAACCTATACGGCCGGCGTCGTGCTTGTCTCCGAGCAAGCGATCAGCACGCGCTTGGAAGGCAATCAGATCTTTATCCATGCCGATCTAACGGTCCAGATCGACCCGGAAGAAGCGGCTCTTGCCGTCATCACGCTTCGCAAAAACGACGACGCTCGCCAGCAGTTGCAGCTTCTGAAAAAAGAGGTGGAAGACCTGCATCAACAGCTTGACATCGCGACCACTCAATTGGCAGCCGCCACGTCTCCGGAACATGTGTCGATGGCCAGTCAGCAGCGCCAGGACCTCCTCAATCGTGTGCAGTCCGATGATGCGCTGGCTCAAGCATGGACGGAATGGGCGTTAGTATCGCCGACGGCGTATCCCTATCCCTGGATCGGCGTCAGTTATGCGCAAGGACTGTGGGCACAAGCCGCCTTTTTATATCCGGCCAATCCGCACCTCGTCGTGTTACAACGCTACCTTCCTGTCGCCGTTCCGTCTCGCCCCGCCCCTGCTGCGACCACGTCGCCAATAACCGCCATGCCACACGCCCGGACCTTCCAATCAACCTCGCCTCGCGTAGCCGCCGGGGGAACTGTGCCTCCTGCTTTTTCAGGCCACTTGCAACCGCGCTATCGGCTGCCCCCGGCTCAATATCACTTCTCTCCCCGCGTGCCTTCGTTTAACTCTCGTCAATCTGCCCCTACTCCGCACTACTCCGCACCTAGGTCGGGCGGCGGCGGGGGAGGTCGTGGACGAGGGGGGCGACGATGAAGCGCGTACTATGCGGATTGACTTGCCTGCTCTCACTCTTTGGGGTGGTGCACGCCGAAGATCGTGCCGACATTCCCGTATCTCACTCCGATCAGTTTCTCATTGGACTCGGACAGGGGGATTTGACAAAAGGCCGTCTCGTCTGTGAGCGGGTGGCGGAGCTCGCAGCTCGCGCCGATCTTGCGAAGCAAATTCGCGTACAGGTCAAAGAAAATATTCACGATCGTGTGCGAGAGCGCACGGGGCGAAGCGTCGAACAGGACATCGAAATTGTACGCGAAGAACAGGTGAGCGAGTTATTACAGCATGTGCGAATCATCGAGCGGCGGATCGATCTCGAGACGGGCATCTGCACGAGTAAGGCTATTATGCAAAAGTAAGGTTAGAACCAGGAAAGAGACGAGGGATTAGGCGGCGGAAGCGAAGGCATGCAAGCGGTTCATCACTTCAGACGAAGGAGTCTCTTCCACCATATGCCCCTCGCACGATTCACAAATCGTATGCGTGACAAGCGCTCTTTCGGAGGAGCTGCTGTCGATGACTCTTCGGCACCAGGCGCATTCCCGTATCATGTTGTAAACGGTACCACTCACCTTGAAATCCCGAAATAAGTCGGCGAGCAATTCATTCGTAAGACAAAGGCCTACTTCAACGTCCTGTCATGATCTGCCCTACTCCCCCCAAGAGTCATTGAAAAGATATTTAAGTTGATAGTACGTTATCCTAGGTACTTTAAAATAGTTTCGTATCGGCGACGTATTAGTGGTCGCAGTGAGTCATGCCTTTATTAAATCGACTATTCGTGATTCGTACCCCTAGGACATCTGTAGCAAGTAATTTTTCTTTGAGGAGGCTATTGCAGTTGGAGGACATTGCTACGAACGCTTGCGGCTTACTGAAAACCCGACCTGGCTAGCTCGGTCGAAACCGGGGCGTATCAGACAAGATCGGACTTAAGAACGATCACGAACCGATGCTACCGACACCTGTCGATTCCAATGAGCAGATCTCGTTGACGGTATCACACGTCGGTTGTAGAGTTGTCACTGAACAGCGGAAGCCCTTTCCCGACAACGGCAAACCCATCGTGAGGTGGGGACGCAAAGCCAAGGATCAGGACAGGTCCTGACAGCCTGGTTACCGAAGGAAGCAGGGTTTCATCCCCCTCACTGGGATGGTGGCTCCCGCCTACACAAGGAGGCCACCATGTTTTCTCCTCGACTCGTCTTCATTCTCATTGTCCTGTCCCATACTTCTTCTTCATTACCGTCCAGCGCAGCTATGGCGGACCTCGTCGCAGAGCGAATGCCTCTCGATATGGCTATCCCGCCGATGATGCTTCTGCTTCCCACTCCGCCTATGGTATCGGCCGGGCATCTTTCGTTAGGCGAACGTCAAGGTCCGATTCAACCGGACCTTGACCGCCGTGGATTCCGTCCCGATGTGCAGGGGGATCAGCTCAGCGTATCGTGCGGAGGGGTAGGAAGAAGCCGTTGTGATAACACGGTCTTCATGGGAAGCGGCGTTCCATTGTTCAAATGGTAATCGCGCTCTCTAGACGTTTCGTCACGGCCACTACGCGACGATGAGTGAGCATGAGAAGCGCTATTCATGCTCGCTCGAATACTTATATTGATCGAAGACGTCATCGACCACCAGTTGCGTCAAGGCATTGCGAGCCGAATCCAACCGCTGCAACATGAGACCTGCCTGGCTCTTATCCATACCGGTAACGGCCGCTTCGGTCTGAACTCCGAAAAGTTTAATCACGGTCACCAGTTTTTGCTCGACATCATCCAGCGTACTGCACAATGCGGCAATACGCTGGGCTACTAGATCTTGAAACGACAGGGCCGTGTAGATTTGAATAAAGCGTGCTTCGTTTTCCATGAAAATATCATGCATTGCCTGCATTGACCGCTCGCCATGCCAGTTTTGCGACAATTCCCTCATGCGCCCTTGCGCATCCTGTAACGCTTCAGTGACATCCATCACTACATGCGTGCCTTCTTCGGTCATGCGCTTGAGATCGGCGAGATATTGTTTGGCCAGCGGCAATTGGGCCGCACTGGCGTTGATCGGCTCCTTTCCTTCACTCAATGTCTTGAGTGCCACCTCTATATTGCGTGCCACTCGATCCAAATTCTTGACTAATTCCTGGTCGTCCATCTGCCCTCCTTCCGATTTCATCGTCATTCTTTCTCGGTTGGAAAGCATCGTGGCTTGACTCCTGCAAGCAATTAACGAGCACCATCGGACATTCTGACTCGTCCCGATCGAATCTATTCAAAACAGACCGTCATGGAAGACGGAAAATTACCCTCGACGGTCAATTGTCCCGTCTGTCCGTCTGCGCGACGCAGGTTGTTCCGATGGAACAGCGCTTGGCACATCATGGGAATCTGAACGCGATTGATGTGTTGTCCAAAACAGGTATGCAGCCCCCAGCCGAAAAGCAGGGAGTGATAAGCAGGACGATCAAGACGAAAGCTGCCAGGGTCATCGAGTACGCGGCCATCATGCATTGCAGACTGCGTCGCGGCAAAGACGTTTGTACCTTTGGGGATGGTGGTCGCTCGACTCGTCCCTTTAGCCAAGACGTAGTCGGCTGCGCAATGACGGAGCAACCCTGGATTCTGCGGCGCGAAGCGCATCGCTTCGAAAATTGCAGCACCGACATGCTGGTTATTGTCGGCTCGAGCCGCCTCGCAGGCTGATGCCAAATCGGCGGGACGCCTCAGCAATTCATCTATTCCCAAGGCCGTTGATTTTGACACGGTTGGAATCCATCCGGTGATTAATCCGATCAGGTTGTTTCGAATGCCCGCATCGTCAAATCCTACCCCCGGAACTCGCTGCATCTGGAGAAGACGATCCATGACATCATCACGAACCTGCCCACCCGACGCGAGTTCGGTCTTACGTTGAGCTATCAGATGATCCAAATAGGAACGCATCTCTTGCCCGGCCGCGAGCGCCATGCGCGTGATGGCGGCATCGTTTTTCACGTTGTTAAAAATATCGTCGAAGAGCAGGTGCGCCCATTCGATGAGCGTCGCCTCGTCGGGACCCGGCACTCCAAGATATTCCGCAATGAGGCGGGCGGGCACGACATCGGTAAAGCTGCTGACGACATCCAATTTGCCCGCCGCCGCGCCGACAATCTGCGTAGCCACGCGGGTGACGATATGGGCCACACGGTCGAGATCCTCTCGTTTGACGGCTAGCCGCAATGCCGACACATCGTGTTCATATTGTAGATTGTTATCCAACCCCAGAATAAAGTCCCCGGTGATGGCCTTCATCTTGGGAGCATACGGCACGTTAAATTCAGCTGGGTGATCCAATATCTCCAGCACATCTTCGAAACGAGTCACCACGGCAAGTCCGCGCGTCACCAGAATGGGCTTTACCTCACGCAAGAGCGCGAAGACCGGCTCTGGATGCTCACGGATGTGCTTCTCCAGCGTGGCAAACGATTCCATAGCGAGGTGGGTCACATCGCCAGCAAGCTTGCTCGCCAACGCTTCAATTTCTTGCAAAAAGTTCATGGATTTCTCCCGTACGATCTGTTGAGATGCGGTGTCGACTGTGGTCTCTGGCGCCATTCCTGTCGCGATCCATTCGAGGGCATTGATGCCCGGCATAAAGAAATAATCGCCGCCCTTGACCGTTACGAAACGCGGCAAAGGGGCTAGAAAATATGGAGGACTACCCGGGATCGTCATTTTCCCCGTCCCGCGATGATCGCCGGTAAGCGGATCTTTATCGGTGCCCAATCCAAAAATATTGCCGTCGTTGATCCATTGGCTTTGGATAAATTCGAATTGACGGCTGATGTGGCTGTTCAAAGCGATAAAAATCACACCGCGCCCCTGTCCATCGTCGGCCGCGCCTTCGGGCAGTTCCGTCCCATAGGTCACGCCGCGTCTAATAATCCGGTGGCGATTCGAAATCTTCCCGATCCCATCTTCACGCGGATTGGTCCGCCGGATGTGCGCACTGAACGGGCAACGGTATCCATCCGGATCGCTCCCATAGCGAAAGTCGTTGTTACGATGATTATCATTTACCAGCTCGGGGTCCATGCGGTCTGGAGAGGACACCAGCGGTGTTCCATCGCGCCAACGGCCGACGAGTTTTGCCGCCAAGAGCTCTTCTCCTCCCGGATACCCCTTTGCCTGATCCCGGAGAAACGTCCTAAACAGGGCGACATGCTCGTGCAATTTGCGAAAGACGAGATAGGTTCCGTTCCGTCCAAGGACATTCGGCGTTGGAGCCTCGGGTAATAATCCTTCATCGTCCGGATAGCCCAAAATGAACTCGCCGGGCTGCAACGCTTTCCAACTACCATCGGCCTGCGGCGTGCCTTCTCCCGGACAGGGTAGAACCCCACTCCCTTCAATCGAAGGCTGAGAAAATCCGTCTCGGTATCCAAAGTGTTCGCCATTTGAAAGCGGATTTCCAAGCTGCTCATAGATGAGTTCTAGACCGCCAATTCGGGCCAGCATTTCGTCAAACCATCGGCGGCGCTCACTCATACATGCCGGCGTGACCGCATAAAGCATCACCAGTAGGTGGACGTCCTTTGTTCCCAATGGACCATCCCAGTGCTCGGGACTGCTTTCTTCCATGTCACCAAGGACGGCTGCGCGGGCCGCCATGCCCTGTTTAAATTCAGGTGGGAACGAAGCAAGTGACACGTCTGGAAGTTGCAAAGCCTGCAGGCCGGGATAAGTCATGGCGACATTAACGGTCGACGCCGGTTTATTTTGCCAAGGTGTCGCGTTTGTCACGTGACCGGAAAATTCTTTCAGCCACTGACGTGCGCGCGCCGCGTCTTGAATTTTAAAAAAGAGATAGGTGACGACCGAAAATCGATAACCGCGTAAAATATTTCCCTGGAGAGTGCTTACATCGATCGTGGCCATAGAGATCCTTTTGGTGATGGATATGGATCAGGAGACGGCCTCTTAACCAAAGGCGGCTCGAAAGGCCTGCTGCAACGCGGTTGGATCCAAGCGCTGAGACGCAATCGCGAACTTCGTAAATTCTTCACGCAGCGCGAGACTCTTACGCACAGCGTCGACCGTCGCATCGGGATAGGCGGCAACGAAAAATGTGCAATCGATTTGGTTATGCCGCATATAAATCTGAAAAGCGGCGACATCCCTCACGCCGGGGTAGCCGACGCAGCAGCCCCAAATCGCGTCAGCCTCTTGGGGCATCCGATGGCACAGCAGCTCGAGATAGGCATCGAGGTCTGCGCCGTCGAAGCTGCTTTCAAATAGGACATATTGACATCCCAGGGCGTCCCGCTTTTGAGGCTCCCCCTCGTAGATCAGCTGGGGAATGATCACCCACCGCGCGAGATGGGTGCATCCCGTCTTCTCCAGCGGACTGCCCGAGCCGTAGGGCAAGCTTTCCAAGTATTGCCTCAGCCTCTCCTCACGTCCAGGGATGATGGGCGTAAGCACCGTCAATCCATAGGCCTGACCACTCACGTTCGACACAGCCACCTCCTTGCACCTCCGAAAATATTCAGGCGCCACGCTAAAGAGCGCGCTGCACCTTCGTCAAAAATGCATGATATTTTTTTTGGAACTCGTCTGGCGTTGCATGCGCCACTTCATCTTTAAAGATTTCAAGCTGGCGCGTCAGTTCCAAGGCCGAGAGAATCACGGTCGTCGAAGAACCGGGATAGGCCGAGTAGTAATGATTCGCAAGAAACTCATTTCGACGAATATAGTCCTTGAACGGCTGCACCGGCATCGGGCCTGGAAATCCGTAGGAACTCCCCCAGATCAGCGACATTTGTCGCGAGACGGTATAGGAAAACGCGTCGATATATTGATCCCACGTACCGTTAAAGTTGCTCGTGAACAGCAGATAGGTGTAGTTGAGACGTTCCTTCAATTGGGGCGGACCGTTGAAAGGAATGCGAGAGACAAGATTCCACCGCGCGAAGTGAATGAATGAAAGCTGACGGAGAGGGCCGGTAATCGATGGAAATTTTTTCGTCAGCCAGAACAAGATCCGAAGCCATATGGACCAATAGGGCTTGATCGGCGACAGGACTGTGATGGCTTGCGCGCGACCTTCGATATTGCTTAGGCGTTGCGCATCGTTACTGCTCGTGCGATAGGCCGACACGTCGGGCTGCGTTATCGTTGACACGTTCGCTCTCCTTGAATCAATACGATCTGGACATGGTGTTCATTTATTCCTGGCATCTTTCAAACATTCCAAGACGATTAGATAGTGGAAAGGGTGTAGCAAAAGGGATTCCACGAAAAATAAAGCAGACGACACGAAGTATCAAGCTAATTAGAATGAAACAAGAAACGAATGTATCGGAAGCGATACCGTAAGGTCAGAACTGGCTACGGGATGTACTTCAACTTGGAGTCGATGATTGGTTTATCGAGGAGTAAACGGCAACTTTAAATTGAGCCGCGGAATTCAAGGATGCACTTTAAAATATCCTTCGCCTGTGGGGCAGCCTAGGGGACCATGTATGGGCGCGGCTCTGTCAGGGCGCTCTGCGGCTCAGCGGAAATAGACCTTGAGGACGCATCGGCTTTTTTAAAAAAATACGTGGGCGCGATTTGAGCAAGAAGCCACACCCAAAGGGCGCTCAAGGCAAGATTCATGACAATTGACATCCCCGAATAATCGTTTCCGAAGAGTTCACTAAAGAGGAGAAAGAGAAGACCTAAGAAAAGAAATAGGACACCAGACTGTGGGAACGCACCTTTCATGAGTCTTCCCGATCTGCCAGGCAGGTGACCGTGATTTTTCATACTTCACTCACGAGCGAGTAAGAAGATCAGGCATGTAATTGCCTATCAGAAGACACCTTACAATAAGGATTGCTATTTATTTGGTCAACTAAAAACTTGGCTTTGCCAGAACGACGGCGAAAGCGAAGCAGTTGATTCCGGCAAATGTGGTTGCACCTTGAACGTTCCGGAAGCTCCGCGACCATCAGAGGGTTAACTTGCCATTTGAGGACATTGGTTAGCTATCTGAAGATGAATGTTTACTCAAATATTAGAGAAGAATGGTGGGGACCCTAGCATGTGAGCTAGGGTCCCCTTACCAGTTAGGAGCAGAAAGGAGCGGAGGGCCGAACTGAAGAGCTTTTCACCGGCGATGATTGCCGATTTGTGAGAATGGTTGCATCGAGCACTTCACCACACGACAGACATCGCCACCCCGGCAGAGTCAGATACGTTCCATGATGATCATGAAGATCTTGGGCGATCATCACGCCCCGGCAGCGTGGACACGACATATAAAACCTCCTGGATAAATGAAAGGGGTGCATTATCCATGAAGCAAGGACGCTCGGCAAGAATAAAATACAAGTATCTTTGAGAGAAGTACTGCCGACAATGGTAAGGAGAGCTAGAGAGAGATGTGCTTATTGGCAGCCCATTGAGAGGGTGTATGAGGAAGCTGTTTGAGCAATTGGTTCAGGATGTGCTGGGTGGGTGTCCACCGAAAAGCCGCAAAACGTTCGGCTCGATAGAGTTCACCCCAGTCGCTATCCGGAGGCGACTTCATTTCCTTCAGGACGAGCTCCATTTCTTCATGAAGCTTGTATGAATCACGCCGTCCCTCGCTGTTGAAATGGATCAACGGAAACCAGGTGAGCGCGTTGGTAATCATGCGGTCATCATCCAACCAGAGGGTCATCTCCGCAAAGCGCATGACTTTCCCTGCAAATGTCCGCGACTCAGAGGCCCCAGACAGGAGCCGCTGATAGTGGGGCTGTGGAATCCGACTCACTTGATCCCATTCATTCACACAATAAAACCGGCGAACCTCCGTCATGAATTCGCTCCCACTAAGACGGACAACTCATCAGATTCGCTATCGACCTGATTCGTAGCTTCAACTATGTCACGACCATTCGTATGCGCCATAATGCCCTGATAGATAGCCTGGGCTCCTTCCGACCACGCGGCATCAAAGGGACGTCCGCGGAACGCAGCCTCAGCAGCTTTCTGCTCATCATACGTCAGTGGGTGCATGCGCACAGCTCACCTCCTTGATCGGGGAAATAATTGTAAGAATACGTCTTGCTTTTCATCCTACCGCAGACCTTACGTTTTTCATATGCCCCAATCTACTTATAGGCATTCACAGACTGTCTGTCCAGAGAATTATTCACCGTATAGACGTTCGTTTCTTGCAACGCGGCGGATTGGACGATCATGAACTGCGTACCGTAATATAAGACACATCATCCGATGCAGGGCTTTCAACCACTTTACATGAGGGATACGTGCCAAAAGCTAAACGAGAAAAAAATTGCTACGTGTGTGAAGGGGCCGATCTTATCCGAATGAGCTTTATGACGTGCGCACTATGTGGAAAGCATTTTTGCAGCGCGCACGGCTCCTGGGGAATGGAGCAATGTCATCCCTGTTTGGAAAAAAGCGAAGAAGTATAGCGTCGTCGCGCTGAATGCTGGACGAGATCCTAATACTGAATATCACACCCAAAGAAAGCTGGTCGCAGCAGCGAGCATAAGGGTGGTGAAGACGGCCATACAGGTACGGCTCATGACGTTCGTTCACTCCATCGCTGCGGTTGAAGATAAAGCGACAAGGCAGCAAATAAACACAAGGTGAGGAAAATCGTGACTGCGGCGAACAGCGCTATCGAGCCCTTAATCATATCCATGGACTCAATCCTCCTGAAAGTGCAAGGATCGATCAGCCAGTGAACGTTCCTAGTGTACCCGCCCGCCTACCCTGTCGTCCAGTCCGCGTAAGCGTAAAATGGTGACCAACCACACTTAAGGAGAATATTCGGACATGAAACCGAATTCAATTGGTCTTTAGTCGCAGATAAGGTGAGGCGAGTCTTAGATAATAGAGGACACGATCGTAGAGATGAGCGCTAGATTGAGCAGAATAGCCTTTCTGTTGTAATTCTTGGCAGACGTATGTGCGGAATCGAACCAAGGATTAGGGCCCTAATCGGTTGCGCAGGATAACTAGCATGAAAACAATTCTTCTTGTCGATGATGAAGCGGATGTCAGGGCAGTCTTGAAAATGCGCCTCGAACGCGCCGGGTATCGTGTGCTGGAAGCCCAGACAGGACTACAAGCTTTAGAAATGACCTATTCAGCAAACCCAGATTTAGTGGTCTTAGACTATACACTGCCATTGATGAGCGGCCTGGAAGTGCTTAAAATGTTTCGCCAAACCCCGGCCACGGCGGACCTTCCCGTGCTGTTGGTCAGCGGGGTGGACGACGCTTTGATGGAACAATGCATTGATGATCTCAAGGTGTTTGCCTCATTTGCGAAACCATTCAGCCCTGCATTGGTGGTGAAGAAAATTGAGGAAGCATTCGGAGGGCTGGACGATCGGTGATTCTGACGGCGTGATCTCGATGTCCTGCTGAAAAGGATGAGAAGCCTGCGCACCTCGTCATACAGCCCGAGCGGGATCCATTGGTAAACGGATACGAAACGTTGTGCCGACGCCCTCTTCACTTTCGACCGTAATCTCGCCTTTGTGAATCGCAATAGCGTCCTTAATTATTTTCGTGCCTAGTCCGGTTCCCCCCGGTTTCGTGCTGATTGCCCGCGCACTAAAAAGCCGTTCACGAATCACCTTAGGCATACCACGCCCTGTGTCGGCGACAGACACTACAATGCCCTGCCCACTCTCCTCGGCACACCCTGAAACTAAAATACTCCCGCCCTTAGGGACTTCAGGAATTGCATTGATCACGAGATTATAAAATGCGTTGTATAGACGCCGATGATCGGCTTGGATCAGAGGCAAGATATCAAGCTTCTTCGAACGTAATGCGATCTCTTTGTGGGCTGCGAGGATTTGAAGCGTCTGAAGGACCTCTTCGACCACGGTGGCGACGCGGCAAGGGGCAAACTGTGGTGGAGTTCCAAGACCTTTCACACAGTCCGCGATCTCTTTGAAGCGATCGTGAATGCGCTCGGTGGTCCTCTGGATCATTGCCACAGCCTGGTCGCACAGACGCCGACTCTCCCGGCTCCGTGTGTCTCCAGCGTCGAGCAGCGGATGGATGACCTCATCAAACTCATCCTGAAGAACCGCGGTGCCGGAGACCACGGGTTGTAGGAGATTCTTAAGATCATGTCCGATATCGCCGAGCAGGCGAACCACTTCTCCAAGCTTGGCTTCCTCAAATAGTCGTGCTTGTTGAATGGCAAGCGCCGCGAAGGCCGAGACAATCGTCAAAAGCGCAAGATCGCCTTCGTTTAATGTGCCATTACGTTTGTTCAACACGTTCAACACGCCGATCGGGTCGCCCTTCCATCGTTTGAGCGGAAGACTAATCATGTCTCGTGTGGTATAGCCGGTCGCTTCGTCAATGCCGGCAAAGTGATGGCCGCTCTGTTTTACGTCGGGAGTGAGGGCCGGTTCATTCGTTTGAAATACCCGTCCCGCAACACCTTGATCCCAAGGAATGGCAGTCCCCCTCGGAACCGGACTGACGCCAATCGAGTGGTGAAACACAAGTTGCCTTGTTTCGGGGTCTGCCAGGAGAATCGATCCCGCTTCGGCCGCTACTTCCTCGAGCGCCGTCTGTAGCGTCATTTCAACCAGCTCATCCACCTCCGTGTGCTGGAACAGCGTTTCACTAATTCGTCGCGCAGCTTCGAGCTCTCGATCACGCTGCAGGGCCAGACGGTCGGCCTTTCGACGCCACTGTTTTCGCTGATCTGGAGATAGCGCCCCTGTGCAGGATGGATCCAGTGCCATGTCACTGTCCTTTCATTAAAGGAGAACCGCGTACAGGAGCCGATTCGTAGACGCGCGTGAACTTTTCAAGAAGGTTCTGTCAGGTCTTATCTACAGTGCCCACCTCCGTCATGACCATTTAAAGAAATCTTGGTCAACCTACACTCAATGCAATAATTGATCTTCACTCCATTGTGGACCAAGACTTAGGCAACGAGAACAATTGAGGCGGTGGCAAGTCCGCCACCATACTTTACTTTGCCCGGCCCGTTCTGTACCGGAAGAGATAAGCTCCGTATCTGCGAAGATATACCGGCTCGTAACCGAAAAGCTTCGTACGCCTATATTTTAGGCCTTGCCGATACAAGGGATCAGATACCAGTTCTGCAGCTCATCCTCACTAGGGTCAATTCAATGATAGTGCCACCGGATGCAATAGTTTGCCCACGCTGCCGCGTACCTCAACCGCCTCAGGCCAATTTCTGTAGCGGATGTGGGCGGTTTAGATATAATCCGAGCCGTCCGTCCCGTTATAACCGGAGCTTGTCGAATACCGTAACGGACTGCCTGTGCACTCATTCTTGGCACGGCAGGCCCGTAGACCCGACTCTCCGCGGAGAGAGTACTGCAAATCGCCGTTACAGGAGTATCCAGTGGGTGAGAGCCAAAAACGAGGCAATGCTGACGATGCGAGTGAGGCCTCCGACGAGGATCGTGGACGCGACGGCAGGATCGCACCCCCATCGCTTCATCGCTAGAGGCATGGCGGCGCCCACAACGCTGCTGAGTAGTGTGCTGATGATCATGGCCAACAACATGACGATGGCGAGCGAAGCGGCTCGCGCTTGATGTTGGAGCGAGGCATACACAAACATCGCGAGCGCAGCCGTGGCACCGACCAGTGCACCGTTGACTAAGCCCACACGGGCTTCCTTCACGATCAGGGCTTGCCAGTCTTCATGCTTGAACTCCCCAAGTGTCAGGCCGCGTAGGGCCACTGCCAGAGCTTGCGCTCCCGTGCTGGCAGATTGCCCCACCATGACTGGGACAAACGCCGCAACCGCAAGGAACTGTGCCACGGTATCCTCGTAAAATCCAACGACACCCGCCGCAAAAAAACTGCTGACAAGGTTGAACTGCAACCATGGATGGCGAAGGTGAACGCTGCGCCATGGACCTGTCTGTATGCGTTCTTCGCGATCGATACCCACCATCTTGCTTGGCTGAGCGCTGACCTCAAGCATTTGCTGATGGAACAGCGCATACCCGCGAACAATTCCGACGATCACTCCCCCTTCAGCACACACGGGATACTCAGGGAAATGCCGGGTATGCACGAGAGGGATCACGTCCGTCACCGATTGGGTAGCCTTCAGGAAGAAAGGATGTTCGATCATAATATCTGCAAGCGCTTGAACCGGCTGGGCCAGGAGCAGTTCCCTCATCACCACCACCCCGATCAGGCGACGGTCTGTATCGACTACATAGACATAGGTGATGAATGCTTGACGGACCATGTCCCGCAATTGCTGAACGACTTCGAACACCGTACGGCTCGGCGGAAAGAGGGCAACAGCAGGTTCCATGAGTTCCCCGACCGTCCCTTTTGAATACTCTTGATTGTGAAGCCATTGGCGTCGCTGTTCAGCAGTTGCGGCGGAAAGAATGGCGGAACGGCGTGCGGCCTCGAATCGAGGAAGCAGCGCTATCGCCTTAGCCGGTGGTAACAAACTGAGAACGGCCGCAATCGTGGCTTCCGATTCTTCGCCCATCATCGCTGCGGCTTGTTGAGGCTCCATTCGACTCACTCGAAGTGCCAACGCATTTAGTTGCGACATGGTTTTATCCGTTTTATTTTGGTGGAACGCAGCTTTTTTTGGTGAAGCTTGTCGACATGACGACTATAAACCCAAAACGCATAAAAGTGCAGAATATGGACCACAACGACAGTTACAAAAGAAAGATGTAGTTCAATGGTTAAACTGAGGCCGTCCCAATGATGTAGTTCTTCACAAGCGACGAAAAGGAGTCACGAATCGCCGGACGCTACTTACCCCTGTCAATTTGGATAACACAGGTATCAAAGGATATTTTTATAAAAAAGACCTTCGCAGGGTCCAATCTTCTGAAATAGGGCATCGATGAGCGACCATCGGTGGCAATGGGCATCCGCCTGTTCGGCCCATGAGTCCAACATTAAAGAAATATTGCATATGCCGGACGATTCATGACTGCCATTGTTCCCAAGATCTCATTCAGCTTTGACAAAAAATGTCGCAGTGTGTACAAATTTGGGCTCATGAGCTGGACGCCTCGAAATATCTCATATTTTACTCTTGGCCACAGGCTTCACGATTGTCATTTTTTTCGGATTTGAGTTCTTGGGCACTCGGTTTGCAGTCAGATTAATTACCGCTTGTCATCACGTTTCTTGAGTAAGGAGTATGTATGACGTTGGAAACCCTGATCGCTGCTGGCGTATTTGGTTGGCTTTTGATCGGGATGGTGATGATGGGCCTTGGAATTTGGTAACGGTCAATACCGTCGCAGGGCCGGGAACGGGAGACCCCATAACAGTGCCCGAGCAGCCGCCCAAATCAATTCGAATGTGGCATTGAGGTCCGGTGCCGATTTCGCCAAGAGTTTGACGACGCGGCCTCGCACCGCTGGCTCCGACACTCCTCCCAAGACCCGGCCCTGCCGATCTTCCAAGATCGGCATAATCTTCTCCTCTAGCCGCTTCCAGACTTCCTCTTCCACCGTTTCATCAAGATAAATAGCGATGCCACATAATCCCAACCTTTTGCGAGCCCAACCCCATCCATCAGGCCCTCGGTGGAGAGACTGTACCGTTATACCACCGAAGCTCCTGATGAGGCCGACACCCTGATCTCAATGTCCAAAGTCGTCCACCTCCATCGTTCGCCGCTCGCAATGCGTCCCGCCGCCAGGGCATCCCATAAAATGAGCGTGCCACTAAACTCCAAGGCGACATAAAGCGTTTGGTTAAACCGTGATCCCGCGAAAGGAATTGCGGAACTGATTGATCCGGTTGGAAGGACTATTGAAGTTCTGTGTGTGGGAGGCGGCCCCATATCCACAGCAGTGAAGAGCCGTAGACGCTCCGAAAGGAGGTTTTTGAGACCTTGGACTTTTTCATTTACAATGTTTGCGAGCCGGTTTGCCACAAAAGATAAGGGGATACAATTTCAGCGATAAGAGCTGTACCTCTTTACAGTCCCCGCAACAACGACGCCATGTAACTGATAGAAACCGGCGTTTCGCATGATCCAGGCTATCATTGTTACCTCAGAGGCTAAAGAAAGCGCTCCTTCCTCAACTGTCCGGCGACATAAATAAGCAGTTTCTCTTGTTCCGCGGCGTCAGATGCATTCTTTAATTTCTACTTCACTAGGACGGACAAGAAGCGGATTCCATAGGGTGGGGGCGAATTGAATTTCGTGCGCACGTCGAACGAGCACATTCCTATCGTGCGCGTTCTATGAGTACTCTTAACCCATTCCCCTGCCCTCACGATGGGCAAAAGATTCCTTCTCGATGGGATTTGGCGGGGAGCGGGGCAACTGGACGCATCGAGCGAACACAGCTTCATCGTATACGCTCTGCGACCAACTGACCCCGCTCCCGCCATCCCATCTCCGAAAATCCCTACACCACTAAATGCCGCTTGACCTGCTCCGCGCTCAACTCACTCGTCTTGCCCATCGCCACTACCGTTCCTTTGGCCATAATGACGTACGAATCAGCAAGCCGCGCGGCAAAGTGCAACCCTTGTTCGACCAACAAGATGGCAAAGCGGCGGGTGTTCTTGAAACCGATGATCACATCTTCAATCTGATCGATGATGGACGGCTGAATACCTTCCGTCGGTTCATCCAACAACAGGACTTTAGGCTTCGACAACAATGCCCGGCCAATCGCCAATTGCTGTTGCTCTCCTCCGCTCAACACGCCACCCGGCCGCTCCAGAATTTGGGTCAGCTTGGGAAACAGCGTGAAGACCTCCTCGAGAGCCGACTTCTCGGAAACCCCGTCATTGGCTCGTCGAGTCCAATATCCGAGCTGCAAATTTTCACGCACCGTCAGATGGGGGAGAATTTCGCGTCCCTGAGGAACGTAGGCAAGGCCCCGTTTGGCGCGTCGATCGGTCGGCTCGTTCCCAATCTCGATTCCGTCGAACTTCACCCGACCGCTCCGAGCAGGCAACAGTCCCATAATCGCTTTTAAGGTTGTCGTTTTCCCCACGCCGTTTCGGCCCATCAGGCACGCCACCTGCCCCGGCTCCACGGCAAACGACACATTCCGCAGAATGTGGCTCTCACCATAGTAGACATTGATGTCGGCTAGCTCAAGCATGAGCCACCTTCGCTCTCCCCAAATAAATCTCCACCACGCGTGGGTCGGCCTGGACCTTTTCAACGGGTCCCTCGCAAATCACGGTGCCTTCGTGCAGGACCGTCACGGTGCGCGCGATTTGCCGAACGAATTCCATGTCGTGTTCGATCACGACGATCGCGTGCTTTTCCGCTAACGATTGCAAGAGGACACCGGTCTGTTCGGTTTCACGATCGGTCATCCCCGCCACCGGTTCATCCACGAGCAGCAAAGAAGGATCTTGAAGAATCACCATGCCGATTTCGAGCCACTGCTTTTCACCGTGCGATAACGAACCGGCCCGTACCAGAGCCTTGTCTTTCAATCCGATCGTTTCGAGAGTCTCGGCAATCTGTTTTCGCTCTTCTGTAGTGGAGACACCAAGAAGCGTCGCGACGACGCCTTTACTGGGCCGCCGAAGCGACAGGTCCAGATTTTCCCACACGGTCAGATTACCGTAGATCGACGGCGCTTGAAATTTTCTGCCGATGCCGAGGGTGGCGATTTCGTGTTCCCGAAGTCCGATGAGGTCAGTATCTTTTCCGAAGATCACCCGCCCCGCAGCCGGCTTGGTCTTCCCGGAGATCACGTCCAGCAACGTCGTCTTGCCGGCGCCGTTCGGACCGATCACCACCCGCAGTTCCTGATAGTTCATGATGAAGTTCAGGTTGTTGAGCGCCTTAAAGCCATCGTAATCGACGGTCACTCCCTCCAAATATATGATCGAACCACGATCCACAGAACGCACCCTCAGTCTTAGCCTTTGGCCGCCGCTTCAGCACGAACGACCGGTTTTCTGAATCCGCGCCAACTTTGACGTAGCCGTTGCCCCAGTCCGACCAAACCATCCGGAAAAAGCAGCACCACGGCAATGAACAGTCCTCCCAAGAAGAAGGGCCACAGCGTGGGAAAATGATTGGTCAAAATACTGCGCCCGAAGTTCACTGCGACCGCACCTAGAATCGCCCCAGCTAGCGTGGCCCGTCCGCCCACCGCGACCCAGATGACCATTTCTAAAGACGGCAGCACACCGATTTGCGCCGGCGTAATGATGCCTACTTGCGGCACGTATAACATCCCGGCCAAACCGGCCAACGCGGCGGACACGACAAACACAAACAATTTATAGTTGGCCGGCGAGTACCCGGAGAAGAGTACACGCTGTTCGCTATCACGAATCGCGATCAAGACCCGTCCCGCACGCGAATTGATAATCCAGCGACATAGGATATACGCGCCGCCCAGACACAGGACCGTCAGAATATAGAGGCTTCGTTGTGTGCCGGGGTCGCTGAGTCTGAAGCCAAGCAGCGTTTTAAAATCGGTCAACCCATTCGTGCCGCCGAGATTTGTTTCGTTTCGATTGAAGACGAGCCAGGCCGACAGGGCAAGCGCCTGCGTGATAATCGCGAAGTAGACGCCGCGGATTCGACTACGGAATGCCAAAAATCCGAACAGAAGCGCAAAGGCTGTCGGCACGAGAATGGCCCCGAGCACCGCGACCGGAAAACTCGAGAACGGTTTCCAAAAGAACGGCAGCTCTTTGACTTGATTCCAAACCATAAAATCAGGAAGCGCGCTGCCGTACACGCTTTCCGATCCGATCGACAGCATGAGATGCATGCCGATGCAGTACGCGCCCAATCCGAAAAATACGCCGTGGCCCAAACTCAAAATACCCGTATAGCCCCAGATGAGATCGAGACCGAGCGCGAGAATCGCGAAGGCAAGGAATTTACCGAAGCGGTTCAAACTAAAATCAGAGATGTAGAACCAGGAATCTTCCGGCGGCAGGACGTTCAGAAGGGGAAGACCGATTAAGAGCACGACGCCAGTAATCCAGAAGAAGAGACTATCGCTCCAATTCTTATCCACACCTTTTTCTTTTATCGCTTTCATAATCGTCATCTATCAGGCCTGCTCAAATAGTCTCCAACGAGGCCACAGCGAGTATCGACGCCGAGGCGTACTGATAAGTACGTTGAGGCGTGGATACGACCGAGAACGAAGTTGGGGGCTATTTTCAGCAGTGCCTAAGCATCCGCGTTTCGGCCCTTCATAGCAAACAACCCCGCGGGTCTCCACTGCAGAAATAAAATCACGAAGACGAGAATAAGCACCTTTCCATAGACGGCGCCGAAACTGGGCTCCAACAATTTATTTAGGCTGCCGATCCCCATTGCGGCTACGATCGTGCCGGCAAGCTTTCCCACGCCGCCGGCCACAACGACCATAAAGGAATCCACAATGTAATTCTGGCCGAGCCCCGGCTCTACATTGCCGACGAGGGTCAACGCGCATCCTGCGATACCCGCCAGACCCGATCCGAAGGCAAACGTATAGGCATCCACGCGCCGCGTCGGGATACCCAGGCATGCGCTCATGTTGCGATTTTGGGTGACCGCACGCACGCGAAGACCCAATCCCGATCGAAACAGCAACAGATAGATTCCAACGACACACAAGACCGACAGCAGAATGATAAAGAGTCGGTTGTACGGAAGATACACCCCCACCATTGCTTGAAACCCGCCGCGTAACCAGTTGGGCGCGGCGACAGACGTGAGATCGCCAAAATATACGCGCGCGCCTTGGATCATCACGAGACTGACGCCCCAGGTAGCCAACATCGTTTCCAACGGCCGTCCATATAAAAATCGAATCACAGTCGCCTCCAGTGCCAGCCCACATAAGCCGGCGGCGAGGAAGGACAGGGGTAGTGCGAAGAGAAAGTAATAATCGAAGAGTTCAGGGGACACGTAGCCTTTAAAAAGTTCCTGGGCCACATACGTGGCGTAAGCGCCCACCATCATCAATTCTCCGTGCGCCATGTTAATGACGCCCATCAGGCCGAAAACAATGGCGAGCCCGAGCGACATCATCAAAAGAATCGAGCTCAAGCTGATGCCGCGGAAAATCGTCTCGAAGCCATTCGCCCAACTGGCCCACGTTTCGATTCGTCCAATCGCCTCCCGGGAAGCGCGAGCCACTCCTTCCGATGAAGCGGCCGCCAGTTCCTTCAAGTGCGGCACGGCATTCTGACTATGCAACGCTCCCAACTTGGTGGCGGCCGTTGCTTGGATCTCCGGGTCGGATGAGGACAGCGTAATGAGTTGAATTGATTCCTCCAACGTGTAACGAACCCACCGATCGGGCTCCTGCTGAAGCGCCGCTTGCATCCATGGTAATGAGGCCGGCTTGCCGAGCGATCCTAAATCCGTAGCCGCCGATCGCCGGTCATTAGAGTCCGGACTTGCCAGCTTCGCCTTGTTCTTCAGCAAATCGATCACCGGCTTGATAGCCATCCTCACGCTTCGATCCGCCTTGGCGCGTACTTCCTCTAACTTCTGAAGAAGGGCGGGATCTCCGCCGGCTATCAACGCATTCACGGCCGCCTCTTGTACGGCCGCATCCTCGCTGGAAAGGTCTTTCAATGCGCCCTCGACTTCCAAGGTCATCGCGCTGAGCTCTTCGGCTGCGCTGAACTCACCTCTTCCGCAGATCGCGACCCATGCGATCATCACCAGGCACACCACTCGTTTCATAGTACAGGTCTCATGTGATGGAGGTCTTAAGACAAAATTATGGGCACGGCGGTGTTCAGCCGTGCCCATGACTAGCGCCGAATAGGCTAAGCCTTTTTCTGATAGGTTCCTTGATGACTGGTCCAGTCGCACCCTTTTTCCGGATTCGTATATTCACTCCAGGGTTCCGGCTTGACCAATCCTTTCGACCGCCAGACCGTCTTGAATTGGCCGTCCTTCAAGATCTCTCCAATCAAGACCGGCTTGTGCGTATGCTGATTACCTTCGTCCATCTTGATTTCTCCACCCGGGGCAAGGAACTTTTGCCCGTAGACGGCTTTCCGCACGGCGTCGACGTCCGTCTTGCCGGCCTTCTCGACCGCTTGTTTCCATACATGCACGCCGAAATAAGCGGCCTCGATGGGATCGTCCGTCACCCGCTTCTCGCCGTCGGGCAAATTATTCTTTTTGCAGTAGGCTTTGAAGTCGGCGACAAACTTTTTGTTCTGCGCCGTATCGACGCTTTGATAATAGTTCCATGCGGCCAGATGTCCAACCAGTGGGTTGGTGTCCATCCCACGCAACTCGTCTTCCGCCACGCTAAAGGCCATGATGGGAGCGTCTTCCGCACGCAGCCCCTGGTTGGCGAACTCTTTGTAGAACGGGACGTTGCTGTCCCCGTTAATCGTGCTGATGACGCATGCGCCGCCACCCGCTGAAAACTTCTTAATCTTCCCGACGATCGTTTGATAATCTTGATGGTGGAAAGGCGTGTACTCCTCCATGATGTTCGCTTCGGGAACCTTTTTAGCAAGCAACATCGCGCGAAGAATCTTGTTCGTCGTTTTGGGATACACGTAATCCGTTCCCAAAAGATAAAACTTCTTATAGCCTCCGCCTTCCTTGCTCATGAGATATTCGACGGCGGGCACCGCCTGCTGATTGACGGCCGCACCCGTATAGAACACATTGTGCGAACATTCTTCGCCTTCGTACTGCACGGGATAAAAGAGAAGCCCATTATTCTTTTCGAACACCGGCAAGACGGACTTACGGCTCACCGAGGTCCAGCAGCCGAAGACGACCGACACCTTGTCCTGCAGTAACAATTGTTTGGATTTTTCGGCAAACAGATCCCAGTTGGAGGCGGGGTCGACGACCACCGGCTGGATCTTCCGTCCCAGCACACCGCCCTTTGCATTGATCTCCTCGACCGCCATCAACACGACATCCCGAAGCGACACCTCACTGATGGCCATCGTACCGCTCAATGAATGAAGCACGCCAACCTTGATCGGTTCTTTGTCGGCGGCATACGAGAGCGCCCAGTTACCGAGATTACCCAGCAGAGCCGCGGCCCCCACACCATAGGCTATTTTCTTACTGCTGGATAGAAATTCACGTCGTGATTGATTACTGCTATTGTCATCTGTCTTTTCATCGTTCGTTGATGTCAATTTCATCGCTGAGCACCTTTCTTCAATGGTGATGGGCAAGATACTTAAAATGATCTTCAGGCGAGGCCGCAGGGAAAAAACACCCGGAGGCGTACCCTCTGGGGTACGTTGAGGATTTTTTCGACCCGAGAACGAAGCGGGAAGTCATTTTCAGCATCTTGGCTAGAAGTTGTACCAGAAGGACAGCATGTAATTGTCACCCTGGTTATGCTGACCCGATGCCCATTCCGTCATCAGGTGATTCCATTCAAAGCCGGTATAGAAATCGGCCCAGATCGGATGGATCACCGTGGCATAGGTGCGATGGTTGAGCAGGTACTGGATGTTCGACCCAGGAATATTGATAGCTTGACTGCCCTTCAAATCGGAATTGAGTGGATTATCCCATCCATAGCCGCCCAAGAACGTGAAGTCCTTCGAGGCGGCCCAACTCAATTGGGCCCAGCCGACAAAAGATCGAATCGGATTGCCGTTGACCAGATTCAGTTCTTGATTGAACCGGAACCATTCCACGCCGAGCGCCTGGCCATAGGCGATTTCGCCGGAGAACTTCAGATTGTCCCTGAGGGGCACGACCAACTCGCCGCCGACGACATACGAATTGATATCACGGCCGGATTGAAACAAGGGATTTCCCGGCGCCGGGGCTGAGCGGTAGTACCGATAGGCGGCATTGACTGCAGCCACCATGCCCTGCGCAGTTCCCGATCCGGACCATGCCAACCGCGATCCGTAGTACGGATTTTGATCTGGGTCATTGAACGCGTTGATCGTAGCTTGATTCCCGCCAATCGCTCCGTTAGCAGGTGGAGTGATCGGTCGCACCTGCGTCTGACCGCAGCACTGCGTCAGTCCGCGCTCGAACCGCATGACCGTCACCAGGCCTTGTAGGTTCTCGGTGAAATCGTGACGCAACGTAATTTGCGGAAGACGTTGCCACAAGTTACCGTTGTAGCCCATGATGGAGAAATCGATCAGGTCGGGATGGAGTGCCATCACCGGCGTCCAGTCCTGCCCGACAGTCAGGCTCGTCCGACCGGTCGTGTAGCGTGCGTTGGCTAAACGTAGACGCGGTGGCAGATTCCCCGCATTGTCCGTTTGCCCGTAGAAATCGATTTCGACGACGCCAGCCAGCGTGTGGACGCCGTCGGTGCGTTCCGCGCGAAGGCCGAAGACGCTGTAACGCGGATTTAATGTCGCGGAGCTGTTGCTCGATGTACCCGCCGCCGTGGCATACCCGTTGAACTGCCCGGGGTCTAAGGGATTGGTCATTCGATTGCTGTAAATAGCATCGAGTTCGATGCGGCCGTATGGTGTGATACTTCCCTTGCTGCCGTCCGTAAAAATCGGAGCAAGACACCCGGCACAAAGATGCGCGACGGGTTTTTCCTGCTCTCGCGTGATACGTCCCGCTCCGGCGGTTTCCCCTGCCGGCGTGGTAATTACTGCTCTGGTGGCTTCCTCCGCCGGGGTGGTAATTCCTGCTCCGGGGGCTGCCCTCTTCGGCGTGGTATTTCGTGCTCCGGGGGCTTCCCCCGCAGGCTCTTCTGCGAATGCAAATGGGACGGCGGTCCACACCGCTATAACGAGCCATCCAACGACGAACAAGAAAGCGCGTCGTCTGTTCCTCCATACGTTCATTGTTGATGTCCTCCCTGTGCCGATCATAAATGCGCCACGGACCGAGAGTGAGGCCAAAAAAAAACGCCCCTCCGGTCCACTCATGAACCAAAAGGACGTCATTGTCCTGGAAAACTTATCTACCATACCGGAAGAGCGAGGACGCCATTGTCCAACCTCATCACTTTGGTATAGGCGGTGTACTTATAGTATGTTGACTATACAAATGTCAAGATGACCTGGCACGCATATTCCCTTCCGAGAAACTGGTATTTTGGCCCGGTGAATACTAAACGAATGTTGACCATCCTCCTGCCTCAGATTTGTTGCTTGTGATACACTCACATCCCATCGCACGATGGAGTCCCACATGTCGCTGTCTAAATTCCCAGCCCACCTTGTTGTCACGTTGATGCTGGTGTCTTCTTGCTCGTCGGCACCGCGTCCCGATGTCATTCTTCACGAAGGACCGGAGGGCGGCGTGTATCTAGAACGCCTCGCCGATCGGAATGTGCAGGCCGCGCATCCTATTAAATTAGATCAGCTCCTCGTCACGCGGGTCCTGGGCGGCATTCAGGTCGGCAATCCCAAGACAACGGTGCAAACGTTCTTCGCCTCGAATTCGAAACCCGAACGCGTTTTTTCAGAAGCGGAGCTTGCCTTTCTCGCTCCACTGATCTCGGCGGCGCTCTTGCAGGCTACGCCGGAACAACAAGTACGTTTTCGAATCGCCACACGCATCAGCCCCATTTCTTTGATGCCGGGTGGTGGCGCGGGCGTCGGCTCTTCCGCTCCAACGATCGCAACTCCGCAAACGGAAGTCACCGCCGGCACGCTGTACGCGCATGGTCTCTCCTTGCATGTCACGCTCAGCGAGTATCGGCACAGAGCAGTGAAACCGGATACGATTAGCGGTCCCAATCGGTACTACCCCGATACGACCGGCCTCAAAGACCGGGAAGTTCAGTTTACGCCGGAATCGGCACTGCGCTCCGACAGCTATAAACAATCCGATGGAGCGAGTCTCGTCATCGACTACGACTCGCTGTCGAAGCGACCGTTCTCGAATGTTGCCGCCACTACACCCGCGCTCCCTGCCCCATCTCCCCTCGTTTCTACGCCCACGCTCAAAGACATTTCAGTCGAAGCGGAAGAACTTCTCTCCCTGCCAGCTCCCGTATCTTCAGAGGCGGTAAAGTCGAATCGAAAGCCTGCGGCTCAATCCGATGAGGCGCAGATGTTGAAAGACTTGGTGATCAGAAAAGACCTGGAGCTGGAAACGATGAAGAAGGAACTCCGCACACTCCGACGTCAGCTCGACGAACGGGATGTCCAGTTGGATGCGCTGAAGAAAAAAGCGAAGCCGGCGACGAAATCACCGCCGGCCCTGCCCTAACAATCCAGCGATTCCCTGATCTTTCGACTTCGCAAGGAATCCGTTCACGAAGCTTCCACTAATTCTCGATTCAACAGCACGACACTGCTCGATAACGGTTCTCTAAAATTCATTCGGCAATAGCAGGCGTACGTGACGTAGGTATCTTGCAGGCAGTAGTCGGCGATATCTTTGCCGAGGCCTTTTGCCCACATCTCGGCCACCTGTTTGCCGCTACCGGATTTGGTTTCAACATTCAGCGCGCGAGCCAGCACGTCGAGTTTAACCCAGCCGCGCGTCTCCCAATTGCTCCAAATCGCCATCGTGTCGTAGACCGGCTCCATCCTGAATTTCGCGAGCGGCACATCCCACGTAGGCTTGACCTGCTGAATGATCGATCGCTTTTTGATAAAGGGCAAATCGAAGCCGAGGCCATTATGCGTAATCATGAGCGAGGGCCTGAGCTGCGCGATCTTCGCCCAAAATTGCCGGAGTACTTCTTTTTCATTCTCGCCGTACCACGACACCGCCCCGTGTGGTTCAAGCGCATCCGACAAGACGATCATGCCGATGCAGACGATGCGGCTATACGTGCCGTCGAAGGAAGACTTCTCATAAAGTTCGTCTTCGCTTTTCCGACGCTGTTCGGCCTCCGACGCCGTGAAGAGATCCTCCGCATTTTCGAGGCAATTGACATCCACGAGAGGAAGGCACCCCGCTACTCGCGCCCATTCTTCACGCGGCGATTGGACCGTTTCGATGTCGAGCACAATCTTCATGATGTCATTCCGCTGGCTTTCTGTTTCGCGTATTGTTGCACGAGCAGGATCACCGGCTGATCGGCAGGGGGAAATGTATAGCGCGCCAGATCCTCAGCCGACACCCACCTCCAGTCATCGCAATCGAGCGCTTGGGGTGAACCACCCCGGATACTGCATAAAAAGAAATGCAGCTCCACGGACTTGTCCGGGTAGTCATGAGTAATGACATGAAACGGAGTGGGCGGTGTAATACAAATGTCGAGCTCTTCCTTTAATTCCCGCGCAAGACATTCTTCAAGAGATTCACCTGGTTCTCGCTTACCGCCCGGAAATTCCCAAAACCCTTCCAAGTGCACACCGACTTTTCGTTTCGTAATCAGATAGCCATCGCCCTGTTGGATCAATCCCGCAGCCACTTGGATCCGAGGCTTCTCCGTCATACACCGTTGCTCGTACCGTCGAAGCGAGGGGCTCGCCGACTTCAGATGCGCTTAACGTTTGGGCTCGAAAGGATAGGTCTTGCAAAAACTCTTCATCGGGCACAGTAGGCAATAGGGGTCGCGCGCATTGCAGACAATAGCCCCGAAGTCCATCAACGCTTGATTGAAATCGTACCCCTTCCCTTTGGGGATGAGCGCTTCGGATAATTGCCATAACGTATTCTTCAGAGTTTTGGGGTCGCCGGCGCCGAGAAAAATTCGGTACAGCACACGCATAACGTTCGTATCGAGGATCGGCGCATCCTCGTTGAACGCAAACGATCGAATCGCGCCGGCCGTGTACCGTCCAATACCCTTGAATGAGAGCAGTTCCTCCGGCGCTTTCGGCAGAGTGCCTCCATAGCGAGCCATTGTCTCGCATGCAATGCTGTGCAATCGCAATGGCCGAATGTTATAGCCAAGCGGATACCAGGTTTTTTTCACATCCTCCGTGAGCGCCTCCGCCAGATGCTGAAAACTGGGGTAGCGTTCGAGAAATTCGTGATACTTGGGGATCACCCGATCCACCTGGGTTTGTTGCAGCATCACCTCCGAAACCAAAATTTTGTATGGGTCGGATGTCTTACGCCAAGGCAGATCGCGCCCGTACCGGCGATACCATGTTAATAAGCGCGCCTGGAAACGGCGTTTCGCTTTCATATCGATGTCGATGGACTGGCGAATGCGTGTAGTGCGGCGCTTGGTGCGGGGCGGTGAAGGCACAGTCGTAACAACGCGGCGTGGCATGGCGTAAATGGGGCCATTGTAGGGGCGAGGGCATACAAAAGCAATCCGTTGACCGACTGTCGCGACCTACGCCGGCCGGTATGATCCATGGGAGCGGTACTCCCTATGCCGAAGTCAATATCTATTCCGACCGATCAGGATGAAGCCACGCTGACGATCGGCGATCGGTCCGTTCATCTCACCAATTTGCAAAAACTTTTTTGGGCCCATCAGCGCATTACCAAACGGGATCTCCTGCAATATTATCTCGATGTCTCGAAATTCCTTCTTCCCCATCTGCTCGACCGCCCGATGGTCATGAAACGCTATCCCAATGGAGCCGACGGCGAGTTCTTTTTTATGAAGCGAGCGCCATCCTCGCGTCCCGAATGGATCAAGATCTGTTCGATTCCCCACCGGCGGGGCAACATCATTGACTTCGTCTTGGTTCAGAATCTTCCGGCCCTGCTTTGGGTCGTCAATTTAGGCTGTATCGATCTGAATCCTTGGTACGGCCGTTGCGACGATTATGACCGCCCGGACTTTCTTCACTTCGATCTCGATCCGGGCCCTGGTGCGGACTTCCAACGTGTGTGCGATGTCGCCATGAAATTACGGGACCTGCTCGACGAACTTCACATGCCCACGTACGCGAAAACAACGGGCTCCAAAGGGCTTCATCTGTATGTGCCGATCGTCCGTGAACCGTTACAAAAGGAAGTGTGGACCGTCGCTAAAGAAATCGCTCAGGCAATGGAGACTCGCTATCCCAAATTGGTGACGGCGGAATACCGGATCGCCAACCGACCGTATGGACGGGTGCTGGTCGATTACAATCAAAATGCCTGGGGACGCACGCTCGCTTCGATCTATTCGGTCCGTCCGAAGCCGCTCGCCACGGTGTCGATGCCCGTCGTGTGGGAGAACATTGAACACGGCATCCAACTCGCCGACTATCGGATCGACAATGTGCCCTCCCTCTTGCGAAGCAGCGGCGATTTGTGGAAACCGCTGCTCGGTAAAAAGCGATTCGACCTTTACACGCTCGCCAAGGCGCACGAGGCATAATGTTGCCACGCCGTTCTTCGGTCACGGCCGCCGAGAAATTAGAGAAAGCCGCTTTTCCCGATCTCGGCCTTTCCTTGCCTATTCCGTATCCGCCCATGGAAGCGACGCGGGCAGATCAACTTCCGGCCGGTGATGACTGGCAATTCGAACCCAAGTGGGATGGCTTCCGGTGCCTGGCTTTTCGCAATGGCCACGACGTGGTATTGCAATCGAAAGCCGGACAGCCGCTCACACGTTATTTCCCGGAATTGGTCGAGGCATTTCGAGCGCTTCCTCATCGCGCCTTTGTGGTGGACGGCGAGATCGTCGTAACGCGGGAGGGACGGCTATCCTTCGACGATCTGTTGCAGCGGATTCATCCCGCGGCGTCGCGGATCGCCAAACTTGCCCACGAGACGCCGGCTACATTCACGGCTTTCGACCTGCTCGCGGATTCCGCGAAGAAGTCCAATCTGGTCAATCAACCTCTCATGGAACGCCGCGTGCAACTGGAACACTTCTTTGCTTCCCTTCCGAACCATCCATCGATTCAATTATCACCGGCGACTCGGGATCGGGCGATTGCATTACGTTGGTTTGACGATCTCGGTCGCTATGGACTCGACGGAGTGATGGCCAAAAAGGTTATGGAACCCTACCACGCCGGTGACCGCGCCGCGATGGTTAAGGTCAAACGTCTGAAATCAGCCGATTGCGTCATCGGGGGGTTTCGTTATGCCTCAACGGACGCTCATGCCATAGGGTCGCTGCTGTTAGGACTGTATGACTCGGACGGTCTATTGCATTTTGTCGGGTTCACATCCTCCTTTGCGAAGGATGAACGTATGGCGTTGAAAAAGATCGTGGAACCGTTAAGAGGAGGCGCGGGTTTTAGTGGAAAGACTCCCGGCGGCCCGACGCGATGGTCGAAACGGCAAAGCGACGACTGGGAGAAACTCGATCCCGTCTTGGTGTGCGAAGTACGGTACGACTATTATTCGCAAGGCCGCTTTCGTCATGGAACCAAATTTTTACGCTGGCGCCCGGACAAACAGCCATGTCAATGTACGGTCGATCAAGTGCAAGGAGAGACGGCGGACCGCACAGGCGTGATGAAGGCGTTTGAGACCGCGAGAAAGGCGTAGTTCGGCTCTAGACCTACAGGCAGGTTTGATTGCGGCCCTGTTTTTTCGCCTTATAGAGATTGCGATCCGCGCCGATCAGCGCAAGATCCAATCCGCCGGGCTCTTTTCCATTCGGGTCGAAGGTGGTGCCTCCGATACTGATCGTCACCTGAATGGCAGTCGATGAGCCCTCGATGGCCATCGACGATGCGCCGACGGCGTGACGAATGCGTTCCCCAATGGCCTGCACATCCATCATTGGCGGATGCAACAAGAGAATAAATTCTTCGCCGCCCCATCGGCCCAGCAGATCGCCCGGCCGCGTTTGTTGGCGCAACACTCCTGCCACATGACGGAGCACCTGATCTCCAACGGCGTGTCCGAAACGATCGTTCACTTCTTTGAAATGGTCGATATCCAGGAGCAGCACTTCAACGAGTTCACGATTTTGAATGGCCCGCCACCAGATACGCTCCGCAAGTTCCGTCCACCCGCGCCTGTTCAGTAATTCAGTCAAGGGATCGATGGTGGCCTGATGTTCGAAAAGCTCTTTGAGCCGGCGCGATTCCTCTACGCGCCGTTTACTTTCCGTCACGTCGATAATCGATTCCACCGCCAGGAATGTTTGCCCGCGCCGAATCGGCGCCCATTGGATTAAGAGCCATCGGCCGTCCGCGAGCGCCACTTCAGAGCTGGTAGTCTTTCCCGTTCTGAGCGCTTCCTTTGCGCGGCAAAATGTACAGGGAGCAGGAGATTGCACCAACTTTTCATGGCAACTCTGCCCCACCACATCACCGAACATGTCTCGGCTGGAACAATTCTGAAAACGGATTTCCCATTTATGCGTATCGATTAAAGAAATGGTCGCGGGGCTGGCATCGACCAGCTCTTGGATGCTGAACGTATCCGGTGAAGAGAGCGGCTCATCGTCCGGAATGTTAGCGTTATGCTGACTCATCCGAGTCTCCGCGCGGACCTGCAAGCCGCTGAGCGAGAACGGCTCTCGAGTTCTCCCAACCATGGCCGTCAGTATCCGCGCCACCGGTTCGATTGCGCACCTGCACCAATCCTTGCAACATCTCTACTAATTGCTCATGCATGTTGACGCAATGCACGTTGTAGTTCAGATCCTCGGTATTCGAGGTGGAGGCACGATGCAACACATCGTTCATGATCCATGTGCCGTCTGCGCCGTCGATACCGATGGACCTCTTAACATGGTGAAGTTTCCACGGTCTGGGAGTGACGTTTTCAGTCACGGCTTCAACCTTTCATACAGAAGAGAGATGCATCAAAAAATCATAAGCAAGGTTTGGTGCGCCCGGCTGGAATCGAACCAGCGACCCTCAGCTTAGAAGTCTGAAACCTCCTCTTCTACACAGTCCCATCGCCTACTTTATCCCTTGACCAGGCCTACACTTACGAAGTGTTCATCTGTGCTCTCCGATGGTTTCCGTCTGATTTCCACGGTTTTGTTCTACACAGATTCTACATGGCGCAATGGAACGTTCCAGTTTGTGTCTTGGTGCAGAGATAGCATGTTATGCGGAGGGAGGTAAAGATGGGTGGGTCACTACTGCCAAAGACGGGTCGCCTCACCAAACGAACGATCGACGCGACGCCGCACTGCCGGCCCTGCGCTGTACGTGCTGCACTATCGCACCTTGGCGTATGCCCTGATGGAGCGTCTGCAGCGGCTCCTGGCGCGCCCTGAATCGAAAGTGACGCAGGCCACCACACTTATTTCCGACGACGGCAGAAAGTAGAGGAACCATGACGAGTCAGTTTGCATCATCAATCATCAAATTGAGTAGCGAGGGGTGGGCCGATCTGGCGCGCCGCAAGCGAGAACCGGACGAGTGCTGCATTGAACGGGATCGGCTTTAAGCTCGGCTCGGACGCCACGATGACAGCCGGTCCGGAAGGATCGGGAAATGTGGCTGACGGGCCTATCGCCGATATCGTAGGGTATGCCGCCCTCGCATACTGTCAATTCTGACAGTTGTCAGGGCGTTTTTATCTGCCAAGGTGCAGATGCAGACAATTGTGTCTGAGACTACGGGCTAAGGACCGGAGGACATCATGACGACCACGTCATTGCAGAACAGCTTCCGAGATCACCCGACTCTCGGATTCGTTGACTGGGTGCTCCGTGGAATCGGTCAGGTTGTCTTCCAGAACAACCCGATCTCCGGGGCGATCATCCTATCTGGCATCTTCTACAACTCCTGGATCTACGGAACAGCCTGCCTGTTTGGAACCATTATCAGTACGCTGACTGCCCTTCTGTTTAGAGCCGACAAGGGGATGATCAAGGATGGCCTGTTCGGATTCAATGGGGCACTGGTCTCAATCGCGTTAGTTGCCTATACAAGCCCCAACTTCACAACCGGAAATATTCCAAATCTCCATCTCTGCCTCTACATTGTGCTCTGTGCAGCGTTTTCGAGCATCCTTTTCCCGGCCTTCGGTGCCATTCTCGGACCGCACAAGGTGCCCGGCTTGACCATGCCGTTCGTGTTGGCCACCTGGTTCTTCCTCGGCGCCTTATTGCAGTTTGCGACCATTGATGTATCCAACGCCCTTAAGCCGACCTCGCCCTCAGACTTTACCGGACCGACACCGGTCTACAACTGGGTCACGTGGTTTCACGGAATTACCATGGGCATCGCAGAGATTTTCTTCCAGGACAGCTGGGAGACTGGGGTTATCATTCTGATCGGAATCGCGATCAATACCCGCATCGGCGCGCTGATGGCGCTCATGGGATCGACCTTGGCCGTCGGCGTCGCGGTGTTCTACGGAGCACATGACGAAGCGATTCGTGACGGCTTGTTTGGGTACAATGCCGCGCTGACCGCGATGGCTCTCGGAGGATTCTTCTTGGTGCTGAACGTCCAGGGTTTTATCTATACGGTGATCGGCGTATTGGTCACCGCGCGGGTCTGGGCTTCGCTGGGCATTTTCTTGGAACCATCGGGGATGCCGGTCTTGACGTCCGCCTTCGTCCTTGTCACCTGGTTGATGCTCCTGGCGAGGAACGGTTTCCCTTCCCTGATCCCGGTCGCACCAGCAGATGCCACAACCCCGGAAGATAATCTGCGCCGTTACTGGGCGAGTCAAAGGAAATAGTTGTCAAAGAGATTGGATCTCATAATGTCCCAGCAAATACCTCACACCAATGTACGCCGAAAAATCGAAACAACCAGTCGAGGGGGCCCTTCAACTTGCACGCCCTGCAACCGGGCACCACTGCAAAGGAGCATTACATGCATCTGACACCAAGAGAATTGGACAAATTGATGATCTATATGATGGCTGAGGTCGCGCAGAAGCGCAAAGCGAAGGGCTTGAAGCTCAATCACCCCGAAGCCGTGGCGGTGATTACGGCTTCGGCGTTGGACGGAGCGCGGGAAGGAAAATCCTTAGAGCAAGTGATGAAAGAAGCCCGGACGACCTTGACGCGGGACGACGTCATGGAAGGCGTGGCAGAAATGATCCCGCTGGTCCAGTTGGAGGCGGTGTTTACGGATGGCAGCCGCCTGGTGACCGTCCACGGACCGATCCAGTAACAAGACGGGCAGAGCTCAACGGCTGTTGATCACAACGAAAGGGAGCAACACATGGCAACTGATAAACCGCAGAAGACGAAAACACCTGTCGGCGGCTACGTACTATCCGACAAGCCCATTGAAATTAATGCCGGGCGCCCCACCGTCAAAATCAAGGTGCGCAACACCGGTGACCGTCCCATCCAAGTCGGCTCTCATTTTCATTTCTTTGAGGTCAATCGCGCCCTGGAATTTGACCGGAAAGTGGCATTTGGCCAGCGTTTGGATATTCCGGCCTCGACGGGCTTGCGCTTTGAGCCAGGCGACGAGAAGGAAGTGACACTGGTTCCATTCGGGGGCAAGCAACGCATCTATGGGTTCAACAACCTGGTAGACGGCTGGACCGGGACCGGCCCGACGCCGGGGTACCGGCCGAATCTCAATAAAGGATTGGAACGTGTCGGCGAATGTGGATTCAAGTCCAAAGCGAAAAACACCTAATGAGGTAACCCGGTAAGGTGACCAATTGGCCAAGAGAGAAAGAGAGCACACGAATGTCACAAATATCTCGTAAAGAAAATGCGAGCCTGTTTGGCCCAACCGTCGGAGACAAAATCCGCTTGGGTGACACCGACCTCTACATTGAGATCGAAAAGGATCTGCGCGTGTATGGTGATGAAGCCATCTACGGCGGCGGCAAGACGCTGCGCGACGGCATGGGGATGGATAACCAGCTCACGAGCGAAGGCGGCGCGCTCGACTTGGTAATCACCAACGTCACAGTGGTGGACCCGCTCCTCGGCGTCATCAAAGCCGACGTCGGCATCAAAGACGGCAAGATCGTAGGCGTCGGCAAGGCGGGCAATCCCGGTACCATGGACGGTGTGACCCCTGGACTCACGGTCGGACCCGCCACGGATGCCATTACCGCCGAACACTTGATCCTGACGCCGGCGGGCAATGATGGGCACATCCATCTCATCTCGCCGCAACAGGTCTACGCAGCGCTGAGCAATGGCGTAACCACCTTCTTTGGTGGCGGCATCGGGCCGACCGACGGCACGAACGGCACAACGATCACTTCCGGACGCTGGAACATTGAGATGATGCTTCGAGCAGTCGAAGGGCTGCCTATCAACTTTGGATTTCTCGGCAAGGGTAACTGCTCGGGCGAAGCACCCTTGGTCGAACAGATCCTGGCAGGTGCCGCAGGCTTCAAGATTCACGAAGATTGGGGCACGACGACGGCGACCATCCGAGCCAGTCTCTCGGTCGCCGATGACATGGATGTGCAGGTCTGCATCCATACCGACACCCTCAACGAAGGCGGCTTCGTCGAAGATACCATCGCGGCGTTCGAAGGCCGGACGATACACACCTACCATACGGAAGGCGCCGGCGGCGGTCACGCACCTGACATCATCAAGGTGGCGGGCGAACTCAACGTGCTGCCAGGTTCCACGAATCCGACTTTGCCTTATGGCATCAACACCATGGCGGAATTGTTCGACATGATCATGGTCTGCCACAATCTGAATCCCAAGGTGCCCTCGGACGTGGCGTTCGCCGAGAGCCGAGTCCGCCCCGAAACCATCGCCGCTGAGAATGTGCTCCACGACATGGGTGTGATCTCCATGTTCTCGAGTGATTCGCAAGCCATGGGGCGGGTCGGTGAAAACTGGCTGCGCGCGATCCAGACAGCGGATGCGATGAAAAAGGGCCTCGGCAAGTTGCCGGAGGATTCACCGAACAACGATAACTTCCGCGTACTCCGTTACGTCGCGAAAGTGACCATCAATCCGGCAATTGCCCAGGGCATCTCCCATGTCCTCGGCTCGATTACTCCTGGGAAAATGGCGGACCTTGTCTTATGGGAGCCCGCCATGTTCGGGGCCAAGCCTAAAATGGTCATCAAAGGCGGCTTGATCAACTGGTCGATCATGGGAGATCCGAATGCTTCGCTCCCGACACCCCAGCCGGTTATCTATCGCCCGATGTTTGGCTCGTTCGGCCGGGCTTTGCCCGAGACCTGCGTGAGCTTTGTCTCACGGGCGGCTTATGACAACGGCATCGCAAACAAGTTGGATCTCAAACGGAAGGTCATGCCTGTGTATGGCACGCGCACGATTACGAAGCGAGACATGGTGCGCAATGGGTTGACGCCGAAAATCGAGGTGAACCCTGAGACCTTTGCCGTCAAGGTGGATGGTGTCCATGCCACTGTCCAACCAGCCAAATCCATCTCCCTGAATCAGCTCTACTTCTTTAGCTGAGGGAGGTCTGCACAGAGATGGACAGTCAAATGCTACGCAGGGACACACTGTTTGTTGACAGTGTGTCCCTGTTCCATACAACCCACCTCTATCATTCGGTGACCCTCCGAACAGTCCAGAGGGCAGGCCATTCAACGCCAGAGTTCCACCATTTGGCTGATTGGTGAACATCAGACCGTTGCTTTTGGTTTTCGCAGGCCGTGCTCCCGGCTCCGTACTGCGTTGTGAAGTCGGAGAATTGAGACTCGGTGAAGGCGCGATGCAATCGCGTTTGGTCACGGCCCGCCGTGGTTGATTTATGGGTCAGAAGGATTTCATAATATTAATCTTATGCTTGTTATCGAAACCATCATCGGCAACATTCACGAAACCGCCTGGAAAGCACGCCTGGAGCAGGCGACTCTGGATTGGCTGGTGCTAGATCAGTGGGAAGCGCAAAAGAGCCGTCTGCGGAAATCAAGTCAGAACGGCCTTGACCTGGCCATCTCGTTGCCGCGCGGCATCCTTCTGCACGATGGTGACATATTGAAATGGGACGAGGCGCAAGGGACCGCGACTGTCGCCCGAGTCAACCTCAAGGACGTGATGGTGGTCGAATTGAGCGCGCTGCAGACACAGAACTCGGAGGTCTTGGTTCGTACCTGCGTGGAGCTGGGCCATGCTCTGGGCAACCAGCACTGGCCTGCAGTCGTCAAAGGGAATCGAGTGTTTATTCCACTTACGGTGGACAAGAAAGTGATGGCCTCTGTGATGAAGACCCACGCCTTCCCCGGGATCACATATGAATTTATCCCTGGATCTGAAGTCATCCCTTATCTCGCACCCCATGAGTCCCGGCGCCTGTTTGGCGGGGCCGAAGGGCCAATACATTCCCATGTGGAGGAACACGATCATCCACATGATCACACTCATCCCCACGGCCATGTCCATTAGAATCAAACACAGCCCTGTCTCGTCGGAGCATGCTTCCCCAAGCCGTGAGATGGTTGAAACATCCGCTCCGGCGGTCAACGGGGAATCGAGCCATACTTCGTCCTCAATGACCGGATCGGGTGATCGTCCATCGAAGATCACCGAATTGATGCGGATCCTCCAGTTTGGCGACTCGGTACTGCCGGTTGGCGCCTTCTCGTTCTCCAACGGACTCGAGTCGGCGATTCAGCACCGCCTGGTGCACGATAAAGAGACGCTGCGCCAATTCGTCATGACCGCAACCCGCCAGTCGGCATCGGCTGACGCCATTGCTCTGCTGGTGACGCACCGGGCGGCCAGGGCACATGACATGACCGCTGTGCTCCGAGCCGACACTGCTCTCTTCAACCGCAAGATGAACGAAGAGATGCGAACCATGGCCGTGCGCATGGGGAAGAAACTCTGCGAAATGTCGAACCATCTGGTCCAATCGCCGCTTCTCAAGGACTGGCTGGGACACATCGAACGTAAGGAAACCCCCGGCATGTATCCTGTCGGTCTTGGGCTTCTGTTTGCCGAACTCGGCCTGCCCGAATACGATGCCTTTGCCGTGCAGCAGTACGGAACCGCGAGCATGATCCTGAGCGCATCGTTGCGGCTCATGAAAATCCATCATTTCGACGCGCAGACCATTCTCTTCGAGGTCAATGCGTCGACAGACGCCGAGTACGAGCGCGTCTCGAGTGCCACGCTCGACGAGATGGCAACATTCTCACCCTCGCTCGATATTATGGCAGCCGCGCATGTCAAGGCGCACGTACGCATGTTTATGAACTGAATCACAGGAGCATGACATGAAGAAAATTACACGAATCGGCGTCGGTGGCCCGGTCGGCTCGGGCAAAACCGCAATCATCGAGGCCATTACCCCCATCTTCGTCAAGATGGGAGTCAAAGTCCTGATTATCACCAATGATATTGTCACCACGGAAGATGCCAAGCACGTCCAGCGCACGCTAAAGGGCATCTTGCTCGAAGAACGGATTATCGGCGTGGAAACCGGGGCCTGCCCGCATACAGCCGTGCGCGAAGATCCCAGCATGAATCTTGCGGCGGTGGAAGATATGGAATCACGCTTTCCCGACAGCGATTTTGTGCTCATCGAGAGCGGTGGCGATAATCTGACTCTGACCTTTAGCCCTGCGCTGGTAGATTTCTTTATCTATGTGATCGATGTCGCGGCAGGCGACAAGATCCCGAGGAAAAATGGCCCAGGCATCTCCCAGTCGGACATTCTGGTCATCAACAAGACCGACCTCGCCCCGTACGTAGGCGCGAGCCTGGAGGTGATGGACAAGGATTCCAGAATGATGCGCGGCGACAAGCCCTTCGTCTTTACCAATTGCAAAACGGGTGAAGGCATTATGGGATTGGTCACACTCATCCAGCAGAATGTGTTGTTCGACATGAAATTCAGCCAGACGCCCGCATGACGACTTCTCATTTGCCTCCGGAACTTGCTTCCTTTCAGGATGAGCCTGGGCAGCTGCCCAGCGGTGGCGTGGGGAAGAATGCATTCCTACGTCTCGGTTTTGAACGGCGCGGGGAGCGTACCGTCCTCGCGCATCTGGATCGCCGCGCCCCGCTCCTGGTGCAACAGGCGCTGTACTGGGATGAAGCGCTGCCCGATCTGCCTTGTGTCTTTATCATCACGACCACGGGGTCCATCCTTCAGGGCGACAGGTTCAACATTGAAATCGACCTTGCGCCCGATACGCGTGCTCACGTTACGACGCAGGCAGCCACCAAAATCCACTCAATGGATGCCAACTATGCAACCCAAATCCAGAACATCGTGTTGGGTGAGAGTGCCTACCTAGAGTATCTTCCTGACCCGATCATCCCCCACGCGCACGCCCGTTTCATCACCAGCACGCACGTGTGCATGCCCTACAGCGCCACGCTACTCTACTCCGAGATCATGATGGGCGGACGCAAGTATCACGGTGAAGGAGAACTGTTTCAATACGACGTCTTTTCTTCCACCGTACAAGCCCGACGACCCGATGGCACGGAGTTGTTCACTGAGAAATTTGTCATCGAGCCGCACGCTCACAACGTGCGTCAGGTGGGAGTCATGGGCACGTTCGACGTGTTCGCCAATGTCCTATTGCTCACACCCAGGCATCACGCGGACGAGATCTTCAGCCAAGTCCCTGCAGTCGTGAACCTGGAGGAACGATGGGCCGCCGGTGCGTCACGACTACCCAACGGCGCCGGGTTGGTTTTCAAGGTTCTCGGCCAGGAGTCTCAGCCGGTCCGGGCCAAAGTCCGAGAGTTTTGGTCTATTGTCCGCCAAACAGTGACCGGCGCCCGGGTGCTCCCAGAGTTCGTGTGGCGCTGATCAACGAGCAACAAATTTCGTGAGTTTGCTGAACGAACGGACGGGTCCATACGTACGCACCATGAATGGGGAGCCGAGAGTTATCCCGTTAGCCCTAATCCCAGACGGACGGGCCTTGTTTGGCGAATTATCGACGGTCCGCAGATTGGATACCAATCTTGTGTTTCTGTATCGCGGCCGGCCAATGAAGCGGGTCCATCACGCCTTCTATGCTGCCTGTCGCCGTGCGGGTGTCGCAGGCTTGCATATTCATGACTTGCGCCGTTGCGCGGCCACCAATCTTCGCCGTGCGGGTGTTGATACGGTAACAGCCACGAAGATCGTGGGACACAAGTCGGAGAAGATGCACCGGCGATACAACTCAGTGAACGAACATGATCTGACGACAGCAGCAGGCAAGCTGAACACCTACCTTATCGCTGCTTCTAACACGCTAATAACACCGACGCTGGATTCGGGTTTAGTGGCTTCGGATTTTCGCCAAGATTAGAAACCTGCAACACTTTGCTTGTCGCCCTTTTTCCCCACTCATTCGACGTGGGTCACCAAACTGGTCACCGGCTACGTCAAGGACTATAACCCTTTTGAACATTAAGAGAATGTTGGGGTTGCCGTGATCGGTTTTCAAATCGGCGTTTCCGGGATAAACCTTTTTTGTTTTTTGTTTCTACACAGGCTCTACATTTAGCATGAAAAGATTTGCTCAATCGTATAAGCAATTGATATTTGGTGCGCCCGGCTGGAATCGAACCAGCGACCCTCAGCTTAGAAGGCTGATGCTCTATCCGACTGAGCTACGGGCGCAAGTAATAAAATCACTGGCTTACAGAAAATGATTCAGCAATGTTCGTGGTTTGTGCCATTTTATGTGCCATGGCGTCAAGCGCTTGTGCCCCCTGTATGGTCTGCATCAAGAGCACCTAATTGTTTTGTGAATTCCATTAATTTGTCTCTTATGCCGAGCGAGAAAACAGGGTCGACTGTCCATAACCCCAAAATAATCAGACGAGCAGCTTCAATAAGTTCAGGGTGAATTTCCTTCCTAACATCCGGACCCCAATTTATGTCAGTAAGCTCGCCTTCTTCATTCGTTCCAAGATACCGCTCCAGGGATGCAGGGGCTGAATGCACATCTTGTGAGAATAACCGATAAGGCACGTTGTACAGGTCAGACATATCGGCATCGCGTGCCCACTGCGCAACCTTCTTGTCGCCCGCATTTGCAGCGATCTCATTAATCAGTTCGTCGGTAAGCTCGGGGAGTATGAAGTCGTAAGCAGGCGAAGGGTTATTCTTCATTCCACGAACGAAGAGGAGTCTTTGGTGTTGGCCTGTCTTGATATACGCTTCAACAAACTCATACGCCTTGCAAATATTCGCGAGCTTTATCAGCGTCTCGGTCGCCACCCGAAGCATCGAGCGTGACTGGGACGACAATCCTCGTTCCATGAGAATGACTGCAGCCTCTACATCACAAATGAGTTTGACGAAAAGTCCAACAGCAAGAACGTGTTGACCATCTCGATTATGTGGTTGAACAAGAAATTTCTTTTCATGGCAGAACCGGTGGACCTTATCGAAAACTTTAAAATATTCGGCGTTACGCGCTCGGATCTCTTGTGAATATGCCGAAATATCAGATGAAAGATAACCTTCTTCGTTGAGTCCCACAGCAAGTCCTTTGGTAGACGTTAATCCGTAACTGTCAGACCAAACACTGAGGTAGCTTTGCTTGCACAGTCGCCTTGTCAGACTCACTCTTCATTGATGGTGTCAGGCCGTCCAATGCTTCAACAGCCGTCCGAAGGTGCGCTGGACTGAGCGTCGTTTTAAATTCCTTGTGTCCAAGAACCTCTTGCACTTCCTATAGCAGCGCCTTGTCCCGCTAGACCTTGTTCAGCTCGTCTGACCAGATCATCAATATCAATAGGCATTCCTCACACCTCCTCTTCAGCTTGCGCAGACTCTTACGCTGGTTTATCCCCACAACTAGTCCCCAAGAATGGTCGTCGATGCGCGAATGGCATGGATAAAACTCTCGCCGGCTGGACTCGACTTATCAACAGTGGTTACCTTTCCGGCGCCGAAATACACAAGGTACCCTTTCTCTGTGTCATGCACATAATAGATGTGGGCCAGGTTGATGTAGTATTCATTCACATGAATGAAAGGCATGGTTCACCGTCCTTTCTTTCGATAGGCTGAGCCTAGTTCGTCCTCGATAATAATCCGTACCGTCTCATCGTCTTTAATGAGGTCTTGGGACTTCATCCTCAATCCTGGTGATGAAGCACGAAAGTATAATCATGGCATGCCATTTACTGTCTAATGGACCGATGCGAGGGGGATACATGCCCGTCATCCATGAAGGTTCAGAGTCGGGCGACGAGAATATATCCGTTCAACTCTCGCTCCTTCTGTCTAGCTTGGGGCTGAATTCTGTTTCCGAAACCGTCGAGCAAAGATTGCTACCAGAAGAGTCCCGTGGAGTGTCAGCAGCCTTTCAGGATCCGCCTTCGACCGTCATACCTCGTGTCTTCATCCTAGTTCGAGGTTAGAGCGCACTAGCAACCCTGAGCACTTTCGATTATTGACTTATGATAGGGCTCCATTCCGATAAAAGATACAAACGAAACTGACGGTGCTGGATAGATCGACATGCGACGACACATGGTCGATCTTGTCATTCTTAAAACCAACGTCACGCCATGCACCCGTCCCACCCCACAATGGATCTTCCGCGTGAGATTCATTGCCGATGAAGCTAAGTCTCTAAATTCCTCAGTCCGTAGGTAAGGCCATTTTTGTACTGGGGACTGCTGATATAATGACGATGTGGAAGGGCAGGTGATTCAAAGATGCGGCTAGCACTTATTCTCATAGGAACCATGCTGCTTCTCATGGTCAGTTCCGTCCATGCCTACGTCTGGAAATGTCATACACCTAACGGGGACGTCTGGACCAGCGAACCTGCACCGTCTGGGGATTGTGAAGAGTACGATGATGTCTACAATCCGAATGGGGTACCGCCCGGCATGCAGGGTTCTCCCCCACAAGTCCCACCACAAATGGCGCCCCCACCTCCTCCATATATTGGCACATACCTCCCTGCCCCCTATTACTATAACCCTGGCTATTATTACGGCCCCGGGGTCTATCTCGTTCCTCCCGCGTTTGGCTACCGGTACGGCGGATATTATGGGAGACATTATGGAGGCCACCATCGGCGTTAGTGGGCGATTGCAAAATAGTGGGCATGCCTTCATCTGCCTCGTGCCGGTTTGTGATCTAAGCGATTAGGAAAATCTTTCGCGCCTAGTGAAACGTGCGGCGATCACTCATCAGGAGACAATTATGTACCTACGAGCGCGTGGATTGGCATACACGGTTGGGATCTTCCTTAGCGCCATCGCGTTGACAGCTCATTCGTGGGCAGCCTCGCGCGATCTCGCCCATGGAATGACAGAAGGGCCGATTGCACAAATGGCAATGGCCGAGGACTCGTCGGCTCAAAATGTACCTGCCAATAAATCCCGATCCGATGCAGGCACGACCATGAAGGCAGCCAGCGGCGATCTCCGCATTAAGGAACTTCATGACCAGCTTAAAATCACCCCTGCGCAGGAGCATCTCTGGAGTGCTGTCACTCAGGTGATGCAGGAGAATGAGCATACATTGGAAACGCTCCATGCAGTGCGGACCACAAGAGCGAAAGCTATGACTGCCGTCGATGATGTGAAGTCCTATGCTGAAATTGCAGCGGCCCATGCCAATGGACTTCAGAAGTTTATCCCTGTCTTCGAGACGCTTTATCAGAATATGTCTGATGAGCAAAAAAGGAATGCCGATTTGCTATTTGGCCGGCGCGATCCCATGAGAGAGGACGCGACACCCAACAGCAAATAAAGGAGGGAAGATTGAGGGACCTCGATTCCGTATGTTTGCAATCAACGACCCCTCAGACTTCTATGGAGAAGGCGAATGCCGGTTACATTCACAATGGGAGACTTCTCGCCATTTCCCGCAGAAGGCACTCATCTGCTGTAAGTCTTACCGTTCCATGCCTCGCATCATTTCCCGCTACATCACCGTCGTGCCACGCATGAAAGGTGATGCGAGATAGGGCATCTGATCGATCACGCCACACTCTGGATCGTGCTTGTATTGTTCTGCCCTTTGAGATTTTGGAACAACTGCTGGAGATCCTGCCGCAGAATTGACCCCGAGACAGTCCCGTTCCCATCGGCCTGCTGAGTCAGCGTATCGGTGAGCTGATTGAGCGCTTGCTGCGCATCACTCGTACTGACGGACGCGGTCTGGGGTGATGCTTTGCCATGATGATGATGCCCGGCATGGTGATGTCCTTCTACGCCTGTCCGTTAGATGAATAGCTGTCAAACACGTTCCGAAGATCCTGCCCTATTGTCCCAAGAGAGTAGCTCTCCCATCGGTCAGTTTTGATGGGAACTTAATCCAAACGTCATTGTCGTTACACGTTGCTACAAATAAGTCTATCAGTCCATGAATGCGCAGTTGCCCATGAATGAAATCGCCGCACGACTGCATCAACTCAAATGCCGATAAGAGTCGCAGCCTATGTATGGTTAAAGAGCGCCACTGATCGGTCAATGTCCGGACCCAAAATGCGACGAGCGTCTCAATCCTCGTCTTTTCAGATCTCGTGACACTTTGTTACACACTCTTACAGAAGCGAAAAGATTTACGGCCAGTGTGTTGTTACGCTGATCCATCACGAGATCTCATTCACCGCTTCACAATTTGGAGGACCAATATGAAAAGTAAGACAGCACGGGCAGCAGCTTTCTTTACCCTTGCCCTGGCATTAGCAGTCACAGGCAATCTGCTATCGGATGCAAAAAGCTGGGCCGACGGGCATGATCAGGAAGGGCATGGCCATGGACGCCGGGACCCGGGTAAATTTATCTGGCATGTACTCAAGGCGAAGGAGGCCTTGGATCTCTCTGAAGAGCAAGCAACCAAACTGCGGACCCTCGGCCTCACGTTCAAAAAAGACCGCGTAAAAAGAGACGCGGACGTGGAACTCGCCAAAATCGATGTGCATCAACTCTTGTATCAACAAGACCAGCAGAAAGATTCCGGAGACGTCGAAAGCACGATCCGGAAGCTGTATGCGCTGAAGGCAGATCGACGCATCGCGTCGTTTAAGACATTCCAGGAAGCTCGCGGTCTGTTGACACCGGAGCAACTCAGAAACTGCGAGACATGCATGGGCAAAAACAATGTTCACTGCATCAGAAACGCGGCGAGTCCCATGGCGACAATGGCCAGCATGGCGAACGAGCGATGCTCGGTCAGCCGACAGCAGCACAGCAATAGACAACCGACAATCTGTCCATAATTCATTCATGAAGCTTGCAGGGGAAGCCCATGGCCCATCGATACCTTTCAGCGATCGTCAGGATTGTGGGCGTCATGCGACAGCATGCGCCGGCCCGGATGGCCCGCGTGAACCATTTCCCCCTGGTGTTCTCCCATCACCGTCGAAACAAGGGACGACGTTGGGCATTCTGGTGGCGACATCAATTGACCAAATGAAGGAGAGTCTTACGAATATGAGTCGTAGCTGGGACGCGAGGATGGGAAATCTGGATTCGTGCAAATCCGACGCGATTCGGAAGACGAGCGACAGCGGCGGGCGATCCTGAATGCAACTAAGACGCGTCGGCCCTAGTTCAACGACTCGCTGCAGTTTATTACGGCAGTCATTAGTGTGGAGGCAAGGCCTTGGAGCATCGAAAGTTCGGAATGCCACGCAGCAACATGCCAGTACTGTTACACTGTGGCTCGTCAAGAAGGAACAGCCCACGCAGCTTATGAAGCCTCCATCCATTAAGCCTCGGGGGGCAGGCGGTGAGCCACCTCATTCTCGTCATTGACGACGATCGTAAGCTCAACGACTTACTCACCGCCTATCTGCCCCAATTCGACATGCAGGTGATTTCGGCGACTCATCCCGACGAAGGATTGGCTTGTTTGAGAAAGCAATCGCCATCGCTGGTGATACTCGACCTCATGTTGCCCGGCCGGGACGGCTTGGCGGTGTGCCGTGAAATTCGCCATGAAAGCTCGGTGCCGATCATCATGCTGACCGCACGTGGGGATCTTCCAGATCGGGTGGCCGGCCATGAACTGGAGCCCTGAGCCTCGAGGCGGCGGGCAAAGTCGAGCTGCTCGATCTGCCCGACGGCGAGCGCTGACCATGATGCTCATCGAGGCGAGGCGCAAAATCCTGTTCGATGGACAGCGCCATCGACGCGGTGAGATCGTGGCCGTCCCGATAAGGGTCGGACGGTTCCTAATTCACGCGAAGCTCGCCCGTCCGTTCATCGTCCTGCCGAGCTAACCGATCCACGGCACCACGAGGCCATGTCCATGAAAGCAACACCCACGACAAGAAGGGCGTGCGCGCTGCTGCTGAACACCCACCGTTTCCCTCCCTGAATTGCCCTAACCCTCAAGGCATATGCCCGGCAAGTGAATGACCAGGCGATGTTGATCTGGGCACAGGAAATCAAGCTCAGGGCGGAGCGGCGGATGGGTGAGATGCTCAAGGAGACCGACATCACCGTGAAGCTCGGCGCGGATGGCGCGAAATGCTATAGCTTCGGCACACCGCTGGATCGCCGCTTGAACACCGTGCGTGAGCTTTGGGAAGCGATAACAGCTCTCCTCATTGCTCATCACCACCACGACATTCGTGAGCCCCTAAAGATGCCAACTACTAAAACAGCGAGCACCCATTCTGCCATGTTGACACTCCTGTCTGGATAGAGTCTGGAGTGTAGCACCTGAATCTACGTATGCAATGCAAGCTACTTAGGAGATGTTGTCATTGTTCCGGCGTTGCAGGCGGTAGCGATGAAGTGGATACCAAAAGACAATCGTGGAATGGGGGATAAGGCGGGGCGAGAGGTCTTTCAACGCCTGGCTGGTTTTTGTTTCCGGCTACTGTCTCTGCTCACGTCCGTGCGATGGCCGTTGCGAAGGGCTGTTACTGCCCATTGCGGCCGCGGGTCTACAAGCGTGGATCTTTTCACTTCTAATAAAGCCGTCGTGATTCTGCGGCCCGTGGCCGAGGAGATTCATTTCCTGGCCCAGGAAGTGGGAGCCGATTTTTATGCACGCATGGTTCGGCCCGAGTTCATGGCCGCCGTGCGAAGTGTCGTCTCCGGATACCCCATGGTGACCGTGCCCGAAAAGAGCGTGGAGATTGCCAATAAGATTCAAGCCGTCGTCGTCGAGAAACTAAAGGGCCGGCATCTGGAAATCCAAAGTGTCGCGCTGGCCGATGTCGATTTTCCGCAGATCGTCTTAAGTGCCATTGAACAAAAGCAGGCGAAAGAGCAGCAAAAGGAGCAGAAGGAATTTGAACTAATCATCGCCGAGAAGGACGCGGAGATTGCACGTCGCCGCGCGCGAGGGGAAGGCGATGCGATCCGAATTCGCTCAGAGGGTGAGGCTCAGGGCCTGCAGATTCGCGCGGAGGGCAAGCACGCGCGCAGAAAATCACCAGGACCCGCAAGTATCTTTTCATACTCTGCTTTTTTCTGCCCATCCATTTGCGGGTCGGAGTCTGTTGGGGTCCAGGGATGCAGGTACACCACGCGCTTAATCTTTGCTTGATGTAGTTCCTTGGCACAACCAAAACACGGCTGCATCGTGCTGTAAATGGTCGCCCCCTCGACCGCTATTCCAAATCGCGCAGCACTCAGCATCGTATTTTGCTCTGCGTGAACACAGATACATAGATCGTAGCCGGTACCCGAAGGAAAACGCCTGCCCGGATTCTGACAACGGAGACAACCCCCCTCAAGACAATTTTTCATTCCAGAAGGCACGCCGTTATAACCAGTCGAGATAACACGATCATGACGTACAATCACTGCACCGACACGGTTGCCTGTGCAATTAGCTCTTCCACGAACGGCGAATGCGATGCCCATAAAATACGTATCATTATCCGGCGGCCTATCCACGGGCGACATAGTATGCTCCTCCACGTACGCTAATATAGAGTATAAACACTAATAATGAATTTGGCTGCAGTCCGTGGGATGTGATGGGAGATCGAGATTCGTGGGCGATCCGGCGAGAGTCTGAGGCCGAACAACAGCGGCGGGTGATCCTGAATACGCCGTTACCAAGAACTATGCGGCGCGGGGACCCGGTGCAGGGCGGTACAAGGTTCACTGAAGGAAACTTACAAGGAGAGAATGCGAGCTCCGGCATCAAGTACGAGTCGCGCGGTGGGCGGTCGAAGGCGCACCGTGTAGATGATATGATCGGGCGGGTTGTGGGAGGTCAGGGCCGCCCACTGCCGTGAAGGCAGTCTCCACCCTCCTCCCGGTTTGAATCCATTCATTGGGAAAGAATCTCCCCAGTTCTCTGGTAACTTCGGGCTGGCCGTGGGGAGAAAGCGCGTGGTTATCTGATTCGACGTGTTCGCCGGGACAAGGAGGGGATCAGGTGAACGTGATTGCCTCTTCTTCTCCACCAGGGGAATGCCGACAGGGCAATCAGCAGCCCGTAATGGAGCCATATCCGAAGGAACCGCACACTTCCCCAATATACTTGCGACATATCGTCTACCGTACCCAATGTTTCCGGAAGATCTATTCGTCGGGACGATAGTTTATACAACTTAAGTCATATTGACCAGCTGGCCCTCCAGTTTTATATTCATTGGAGAGGGGGGTTTTATGCTCCGTGTCGCCATTGTCATCTTAGCTCTGTGTGCAGTGACGGTCCCCAATGTATTTGCAGAATGTGCCTGGATCCTGTGGGAAAAGACCGAAGAGGGTAGGGAAAGCATCGAGCGAGTTTTTTCTCTCGCTCAAGGGCAAGGCTGGTTTTGAGTACGTAGCCAACACACGCTGCCGGGCGACTATTGCTCGATTACTCGCAATTTAGCCGATGGAGGAATTTACACTTCTAGCCATTCCTTTTATTGTCTCCCTGAGACCATTGACCCTCGCCACAAATAGAACGCCATCTGTCATGGCGGACGATTACAATTTCCTAATGTCCTAGTGGTGATTCGAGATTCCCCGTTTCGTCTACCATTACTCCGCCGCCTTTTCTATTTCATCGAGCTCGGCCATGACCTTATCAATTCGGCCACGCATGGTATTCCGCTCCCGCTCCCATTCTTGATGAAGGCCGTCTTGCTCGCGGATCCGTTCCCGGGATAACTGTAGTTCCGCTCGCAGTCCCTCATTTTCCTGTTTCAACTGCTGAACCAACTTCATCACCTTGCTGATCCGCGTTTCCAATCCTTCAAATGCGTCGCTGTCCATCGCCTTTTCTCCTAAACAACGTTTTTAGCCACTACATTGAACGCAAATTAGAGTGCAAGCAGGAGGGATTTTCCGGTGTCGGGGTTCATCAAAGTCGAGGGATTGGTAAATCTTAAATGCGACGAACAAGGGCTGGCAGATTACGTAGGATCCAAGATTACTATAGTCGCTTTTTCGGTGACGTGGACCGGAATCGGTTCTGTTACTCCGATCATAGTCTCGTTCAAAAATCGGAGCACGTGATTTTCATTCGTGCTGTCCGGGGTGAGGAAGAGTTCCGCAATGTTTTTCGCTTCGGCGAGTTTCTTACCGCCTTCTTGAAACCCTAGCGGGCTAACCAAGATACCACCGCTTGCGCCGAGATCTTCTATCCGGAAGGCAAGACCCGCCGCTTGCTCTTGGCTCAGCCGGGATTTCGGATACCGGCGAGATTCGATCACGAGGAAACCTTCATTGCCGAGGCGGACGCCCTTTCCGTCGATTTCCCATTCCGTACACTTCCCAGAAAGAACCTGCTTTACTTCGACAGTTTCGAGTCCGAACTTCTCTCGAAACTTGTTGATGAGGTGGTTTCCGACCGCCTCATACGACTCCACTCCGTTTTCTCATCCACGGCCGAGCAGTCCCTTTTTTCAGTTTAGACAGGCTAAAATTGTGCCCCCAGCTGTGCCCCCAGCTACTTTCGGCACCGCATATAGCTTCACAAGTATTTGAGTTTATTGGTCGGGGCGAGAGGATTTGAACCTCCGACATCCTGCTCCCAAAGCAGGCGCGCTACCGAGCTGCGCTACGCCCCGACGCTAAGTTTTCAAAGGGTTATATTGTGCCCTACTGTCCTCCCCCTGGCAAGTGTTATTAGAGTGTTAGCGCCGTGCAATTCAGGGCAGTTTGAGCTTATCCAAGGTTCGCTGCCTCTTGCTGAAGTTCATTCGCTGCTTAGCCACGGTTATGTCTTCAAGTGCAATAGCTCAATAAGTTTTGATTCCACACTGGCAGCAATAAAAGATTATTTGCGAGGCGCTGATTGCAGTTTAATAGTCTTAGCATCTCAGGGGGACTATCGCTTCTTGATCCCCTGTTTTTCGCAAAGTTTCCGCAAATTATCTTTATTCCACTTTTCATTCTTGTCGTGAGACTTGGTGCGATCAAGTAACTCTTCAAAGCAGCGCCGAAACTCATATGGCCCCGCATTGTTCTCTCGATTATCGAGGGCTGTTTCAGCGCAGCGAGCCTCTCCCGCTATAAAGTCGCAGGCCTGTAGTGGAGTGACTGGGCGCTGATGAGGATCATGGCGGTCGGCTGATTTTCCTTTAAACAGTGGTTTCATACCGAAGGCTTTCTTGCTCCAATACTCAAAATCCCCCTTATCGTTATCTCCATCTTCGAAGATGAATTCAACTTTGTTGTATGGAACGCCTTGAGTTCTGCACCACTCATAGGTTGACGTTATAGCCATACATCCCGTCACCGCGAACGGTGATAACCGCTCCTCCTCCATGAAAAACTCTCTGTTCACTGCTACCCAGTCCTGAATCGGCAGAATGTTCAACACGCAAAAGTCAACATTCCTAGCTATAATGCCAATCAGGCTATTTAGGAAAGCCTTTCGTGTGTGTTCTCGTTCCCACTTCTTATTCGAAAATGGCGCTCTGTTAGCAGTAAATTTCTTTCTATGAAAATATGGCACTTTAGCTTTACTCAAAACAGCTTGCCATTCAGTGTCAAAAGCACTCCAACTTTCAGCCAGCGAAATATAGCCTCCTACGGTGAGCATGGCACTTCCCTTGTCCCCGCTGGCGTCAAAGTAGGCCGTGTGCGAAGTCACGATTGCAAAAGCCTTTAAGCCAAATGGTCATATTAAGTTGTCACGCTTCCTTCGATACACTGGTGTACCCTGCAACTGTAGTTGAGTGATACAAAGCAAGCCGCGCCGCCGCATCCCTTAAATCGTCAGCGAAGATTTGGTTATATCGACGGTGCATCTGTTCAGTCTTATGCCAGACGATCTTCATTGCCGTCATCGTATCACCCCGGCTCGGCGAAGGTTCGTGCTCGCCGTGTGGCGCGAGTCGTGAATGTGTTGCCCCGTCTTTCCTGTCGCCTCAATACCCGCGCGACGACAGGCCGCAAGGTATGCTGTACGGGGGTTTCCCCAAGGTCCTTTGTACAGGAAGACCTGTTGTGTATCAAGACGGCGTTCTTGCTATAGAGCCGTGAAGACCTCGTGCGCGTCATCGGTCATAGCATTAGACACTAGACATACTGATACATTTGGCAGAGGGTCAAAAAATTGTTTCGTGAGGCTGAAATGTCTTAGAGAAGCCGAACGGAGTGGATGTCACTGCCACGTTGGATCTGCCAACCGAAAATTGAGGTCTCGCTAAAGACCTAGACTAGACCGCGTTTCTTACGAAGCAGGCCTAAGATCCCAGGTCATGTTGAAGGGTCTCGACAGGCGGTTGCCTCGATTTGTCTTTGATTTTGTTGTGCTGCCGGCTTAGTCGCCCACCCTCTCTATGGAATATACGGATTGCTGATCATTGATTGTTGGGGCATGATGAACGTGGCTCGACTCAAGCGGATCACGACCATCGCGGACTGGTCTATAGTTCTTGGACGAGAGCCACCGCCCTCGCATTGTTCTCCGTCTAAAAGGAATGCTACGCACGACGGAATAATGGATGTCACGTTTCGATACCTCTTATACTCCTTAGCCAGCGGGTTGCACAGTATTTGCCGACTTGACATGAACGTTCTGCATCAATCCCACAGAGACCGAGATCCGGTCTTTGCCGCACAGGTTGAACTGCTCTATCGCGCGGCGCCCGAAGCCTTTTTGGTCACGGTCGTGAACGCGCTTCTCTTGACGTACGTACAACGAGACATCGTGGCATCGACGGTCCTGATTACGTGGTTGATATTCATGCTTACGGTGACTGCAGCACGGACCGTCTTGGTCTGGAGCTATTGGCATGCAGCCGCGCGCGCGTTCGCACTTTACTGGTGGAACGGCTTGTATGTGCTCGGAAGTCTGTGCGCCGGACTAGGATGGGGGGCTGTCGGCATTGTCCTTTATCCTCCCGATGCCATGGCCCATCAAGTCTTACTCGCCTTTGTCCTCGGGGGCATGGCGTCTGGAGCCGTCGCGGTCTTGTCGTCCCGACTGGAAGCGTTCATGGCGTTTACGCTTCCCGCAATCCTGCCCCTTACCATCCGGCTGCTCATCCAAGATGATGAGATCCATGTGACACTGGGCGTCATGTGCGTCGTGTATGTGTTAGCGTTGATAGTCACCGCTCGTCGATTGCATCACACGACAAGATCGTCTTTGGAACTTCGCACGGCTAATGCAGACCTTGTCGCCCATCTGACGACTTCCAAGGAGCAGACCGAGCATCTCAACGACGAGCTGAAGCAGGAGATTCATCACCGGCAGACGATTGAAGTCTCGCTTCAGGACCGCACGCAAGCGCTGCGGGCCTTGGCGTCGCAGCTACGCAAGACAGAACAGCGCACGCGGCAACGTGTGGCCGCCCAACTGCACGATGAACTCGCTCAAGGGTTGGCGCTCTGCAAACTGAAACTCGCAACGTTGCTACAGAAGCACCCACACCTTGCCTCCTCCATCCCCTTCGCGCACGTGCAAGAAACGCTCGACGAGGTTCTGTCGGCCACGCGACATGTCATGTCTGATCTGCGGCCCGCGTTCATGGGGGATACTCGAGATGTGGCGGCGGCCGTGCAGTGGGCCGTCAAAAAAGTGCAACGACATGGTTTACAAGTTATCGTCAGGGATGACGGGATCTCTCCCCATCTCGACGAGGACATCCTTACGGTCACGTACCTAGCCGTACACGAGTTGCTGTTCAATGTGCTCAAACATGCGCATTCTCCACTTGCCAGTGTCACGATCACGTGTCGGGCGTCTTCCTTGCGGATCATCGTGAGGGACTGGGGCATTGGCTTTTTAGTGCCGGCCATGCCTCTGCCGAGGCACGACGGTGGGTTTGGATTATTCAATCTCTCGGAGCAAATGGACTCAATTGGGGGACACCTAAAACTCGTCTCGGTGCGGCAGAAGGGCACATTGGCATGTCTGCGTATCCCGCTCACTGCAATCACGGCACTTCCAGTGGCCCCGCGTCACTCGGTACCTGTCGCCTCAGCAATCTCTCTAACGGAGCAGGCCGCCGTTCCAGGCCGTCGAATCCGCATTGTCCTGGCTGATGACCATCAGATGTTTCGAGAAGGCCTCAGAAGTCTGCTCAACAATGAGAATGACTTTGAGATTGTGGCGGAGGCCGAGGATGGCGAGCAAGCCGTCAAGATGGCCCAGGCGCTGAATCCTGATGTCCTGATAATGGACGTCAACATGCCCGCCATGAATGGCGTCGCCGCGACCCGGCAGATTGCAATGGAGCAACCGGGAACAAAGGTAATCGGCTTATCCTTTCAGACTGAGGAGTCGATGGCACACCTCATGGTGGAAGCCGGTGCGGCGGCCTATCTCTCGAAAGTAGATGCGATCGGAACACTGGCCCGCACGATCCGTACACTCGGTGGTGCTCACACTATTGCGAGCGATAGATAGATTTCGTCAGTAAAATACCTGCTCTACCTGTCGCGAATCGAAAGGGGTTGTCCAGTCACTCAAGGCACGAAGGGACCGACGCGAAGGGGACGGGTTGTCAGAGGTAACTACTATACTAATTGGGGTAGAGATTGGATGCCGACTCGTTCTCCGAGCGGCACTTCATGGAGATAGGTGCGCTACTGCTGTGCCCCGACGTGGACCGACTTTTCCAACTGCTGCAAAATTCCTTTCGCCTTGGCAAAGGCTTTCGCGCGATGACTGATGCGATTTTTTTCCGAGTGACTCAGTTCTGCCAATGTCTTTCCGAGCTCGGAGACAAAGAAGACCGGATCGTACCCAAATCCCGACGTCCCGACAGCCTGCTCGGCGATCAGACCATTCAACACACCTTCCACGGTCTCGACCTGATCGATCGCGGGTCTCGCAATGGCAACAACCGTCACAAAGCGCGCACCCCGCTCTTGCAATGGAACGCCTTGAAGTTCGCGGAGTAATTTTTTCCAATTATCCTCATAGGTCACGTTCGGTCCCGCATATCGAGCGGCATAGACGCCTGGACGCCCGCCTAATGCGTTGACCTCAAGCCCCGTATCATCGGCAACTGCGACGAGCCCCGTATAATCCGCAATCGCCCTGGCTTTTTTGATTGCATTGGCTTCGCACGTCTGCCCGTCCTCGATCACATCGGGAGCCTGTGGAAATTCGGCTAATGTTCGTACGGTCATTCCAAGGTCGTTCAAGAGGTCCGCAATTTCGGCGCGTTTATCGGCATTATGCGTTGCAAGGACGATTTCTTTGATCATCATGAGCTGCAGTTGCTCATTCGAGTTCGCCGATCAAGTTCTTTTGCAGAGCGACGAGTTCTTGAATGCCCTTCCAACCGAATCCTAAAAATTCATCCAGATCTTTTTTGTCGAACGGCTTTTGCTCGGCGGTTCCTTGAACCTCGACGTACCGGCCACGACCGGTCATCACCAAGTTCATATCGACCTCGGCCGATGAGTCTTCGGTATATGCAAGATCAACCATGACATCGCCACCGACTTTACCGACACTGATGGCCGCCAGATAATCCAAGAGCGGGCGTTTCTTGATCAAATTTCTACGTTTCAGCACGGCCAATGCATCGGCTAATGCAACGAAGGCGCCCGTGATCGAGGCCGTTCTCGTCCCGCCGTCGGCTTGAATCACATCGCAATCAATCCAAATCGTGCGCTCCCCCATGCCCGTCGTATCGATGATCGCGCGCAATGCGCGTCCCACGAGCCGTTGAATCTCCAAAGTGCGGCCGCCTTGCTTGCCCTTGACGGCTTCGCGAGGGGTGCGGTCATGCGTCGCTCTCGGCAGCATGGCATATTCGGCAGTTACCCATCCCCGCCCCTTGTCCCGCAGAAATGGTGGGACCTTCTCTTCCACGGATGCCGTACAAATGACTTTCGTACCGCCCATCTCGATGAGCACGGACCCTTCGGCATGAGTTATAAAATCTCTCGTGATCTTGACGGGACGTATTTGGTCCCGTTGCCGTCCGTCGATACGCGAAGCTGTCGATACAGAGTTCATGCAATGTTTCCCTTGATAAAATGAACCCCGGATTATAGAGAAGGGGGGTGAAAAGATCAATTCAGCGCCGATGCTGTTCGAGTGGTTTCTCCTATGAGTCAGACATCCTGCGACGCTTTCTCGACAGCGAAACACGCAGGATCAGCAGGCCGACGATCAAGACACCGATCACGCCGATGAGCAGATTTTCATGCAGGAAGACATATGGCATGGAACAAGACTACTCAGTCAATCTGCGTATTGCAATCACTTGAGAGACATCGTAGAACTAGCCGGCCCGAACGATGTTAACGTGACACGTAAGTTCACTCAGGAATTTGACAGAACATCGGAAATCGCCGATGCTTAGTATGTCCACCTTCCTTTTCTCGAGCTCGCATGGAACATATCCTCATCGTAGATGATGAGGCGCCGATCCAGCGCATGTTGGGTCGTCTCCTCGAACAATACGGCTATTCCTCCACGTTGGCTTCCAATGCAAAGGAAGCTCGCGTGGCGCTGGGCTCCAAAGAATTTGCACTGATCCTCTGCGACGTCAACATGCCCGGTGAATCCGGCCTCGAACTTGTCAAACACGTCCTTTCCGAGTACCCCCATACCGCTGCCGTCATGGTCACGGGGTTGGATAATCCCGAATTGGCCAGCGTGGCGCTGGAAATTGGCGCGTACGGCTACATTTTGAAGCCGTTTGAGTCGAACGAAATCCTCATCAACGTGGCCAACGCTCTGCGCCGACGCCGGTTGGAAATCGAAAATCGCGCGCATCGCGAACGGCTGGAATTGACCGTGCTCGAACGCACCTCGGCGTTACGGCAGGCGATCGACAGTCTTGAGCATGCGGAAAAAGAACTGCGCCTTTCGCGCGAGGAAACGATTCAGCGCCTTGCAATCGCCGCCGAATATCGCGACGGTGCGACCGCGCAACACATTCAACGGATGAGCCACTATTGCGCCCTACTGGCCCGCCGATATGGTTTGGAGCCTGAGCGCTGCGAGCTGATCCGTATCGCCAGTCCCATGCACGACATCGGAAAAATCGGTACCCCCGATCACATCCTCCTCAAGCCGGGCAAATTCACCCCCGAAGAATTCAAGGCGATTGCGCTCCATCCGGAAATCGGCTATCGCATCCTCTCTGGCTCGGATGCAGATCTATTGAATCTCGCCGCGACCATTGCCTGGACACATCACGAAAAGTTTGACGGCAGCGGATATCCTCGCGGGCTCAAAGCAGACGCCATTCCTCTCGAAGGCCGCATCGCCTCCATCGCCGACACCTTCGATGCGCTCACCAGCAAACGGGTCTACAAACCCGCCTTCCCCTTCGAACAGGCGATCGACATCATGCACAAGCGCAGAGGGAAAGACTTTGACCCGGAATTACTCGATACCTTCTTGGAAGGGATGGACGAAGTGCTGGCGATCAGAAGCCAATACGCCGATGTCTAAAGACGATCAATTGACAGTACACGGTGAAGCCGTTAGAGTAAGGAGCAGTCAATGCCGGTGAGTCCTCAGGTAGTCCTGCCAGGCACCGTCAGGTTTTCTCACTTACAGTAAACACGATCAGCGGACCGACCGTTCGCAGACGATTGAACAGCGGAGGAGTAACGATGACAACGTCCGTCGAAAGCCGGAATTGGATTGCCTACATTGCGGAAGCGTCGATGTCGAATGGGGCCTTGCCCTCGTGGGAAGCCACGGAATACTTTACGAATAATCTCTTCGGCGAATCGCCCAATGCGCGTCTCCATGAAGCTAAAGCGCCGTATGAAGCGATCTGGCAATTTCTTCATCGCGTGTATAGTCCGCTGGTCGAAGCCGCCACACGCGCAGTCGATATGCCGTCCGCCTCGATGATTCACGTCTTCACCGATATCAGCCTGATCGGCAATTCCGCCGTCTTGGTGGTCTACTTCCCGGGCAACAATCAACCACATCAATTGCTTTTGCTGGACGCGGTCAAGGCGTGGGCCCTACTCTTCCCGGACACAGCCGCTTTTAATGAGTGGGCCGAAGAACGTTACCGGTGGGTAGTGGATGCGCTGAAATCGGCGATCGTCAAAGCGGCGGAGACGACGGTCGAGACCGACTGCGCCGTTCCTGCAAAGGCTACCGTATAGTCGTTTCCGATAGGGCTTTCCGACCGTTCACGATCCTGAAGGCCCATTCTCGCTCTCGCCGCTCCCGGCCTCCGGCGGATCGTAATTCAAATTCGGCGACAGCCAACGCTCAATCGACTGCAGCGGCATGTCTTTCCGACGCTGATAATCGACGACCTGATCCCGACCGATTTTTCCCACCGCAAAATAGCGAGACGCGGGATGCGCGAAATAGAGCCCACTGACGGAACTGGCTGGCAGCATCGCATAGCTTTCCGTCAGGGTGATCCCGGTATGCTGCTCGGCCTTGAGGAGATCGAAGAGCAGTCGCTTTTCCGTGTGATCCGGACACGCCGGATATCCCGGCGCCGGTCGGATGCCGCGATAGCGCTCTCGGATCAAATCCTCGCTGCTTAATTGTTCTTCCTTCCCGTATCCCCACTCATCTCGCACCTGTTTGTGCAGCCATTCGGCGCATGCTTCCGCCAGCCGATCGGCAAGCGCTTTGACCATGATGGAATTATAATCATCGTGATCTTTCTCAAATCGCGCACACAGCGTATCGACCCCGATCCCGGCTGTCACGGCAAACGCGCCCAGATGATCGTGGAGACCGGTCGATTTCGGCGCGACGTAATCCGCCAACGCCAGATGGTATTGGCCCTCGGGCTTTTCCCCTTGCTGTCGCAATGTATGAAAGGTCGTCAAGACGGGCGTACGGGTCTCGTCTCGGTAGAGCTCGATATCGTCTCCCACACTGTTCGCCGGATAGAATCCATACACGCCCTTCGCGGTTAAGAGCTTCTGCTGCACGATTTCCGCGAGCAGTTTTTGCGCATCATCGAACAATTCCTTAGCCTTCGGCCCGACGGTTGTATCCTGAAAGATGGTGGGGTACCGACCGCGCAATTCCCATGTGTGAAAGAACGGCGTCCAATCGATAAAGGGCACAAGCTGCTCCAAGGGAATGTGATCAAGAGCGCGCATCCCCGTGAAGGCAGGCGTCGGAACATCTTCTGTGCGCCACTCAATCGGCGTACGGTTGGCTCGTGCCTGCTCGATCGGCACGAGTGATTTTGGCCCTCGATCGGCGTATGCTTTCCGCGCGCTTTCTTGTTCCGCTTTGGTTTTTTCGACAAACGCCTCTTTTTGATCGGGGCTGATCAGGCTGCCGACGACCCCGACGGCCCTCGACGCATCCAAGACATGCACGACACCGTGACGATAGGACGGCGCGATCTTCACGGCCGTATGCGCCTTACTCGTCGTCGCGCCGCCGATCAGCAGCGGCACCTGCGTGCCTTCACGTGTCATTTCCCGCGCCACGTGGACCATTTCGTCTAGCGATGGGGTGATCAACCCGCTCAATCCGATGATGTCCACCTTCTGTTCTCGCGCCACGGCAAGTATTTTTTCGCACGGGACCATCACGCCGAGATCGATGACCTGATAATTGTTGCACCCCAGCACCACGCCGACGATATTCTTGCCGATGTCGTGGACATCGCCTTTTACGGTAGCCAACAGGATTTTGCCTTGTGCCTGATGATTGCCGGACGCCTGCTTCTCGGCCTCCATAAACGGCAGCAGATAGGCCACGGCCTTTTTCATCACGCGCGCACTTTTCACGACCTGGGGCAAGAACATTTTGCCGGAACCGAACAGATCGCCGACAATGTCCATTCCGGCCATCAACGGCCCTTCGATGACGTGCAAAGGCTTCGGATATTTTTGGCGCGCCTCTTCCACATCCGGCTCAATATGATCGACGATCCCCTTGACCAGGGCGTGCGACAGCCGCTCTTCGACCGTGCCGTGCCGCCAGGCGTCCAACTCCTCCACCGTCTTATCTTTTTGTTTGACGGAATCGGCGAAGGTCACTAACCGTTCGGTGGCATCCGGGCGCCGATTGAGGAGCACATCTTCGACCAGTTCCAAGAGATCTTTTGGAATTTCTTCGTAGACGGCTAATTGCCCCGCATTGACGATGCCCATATCAAGCCCGGCCTTGATGGCGTGATACAGAAACGCCGAGTGCATCGCCTCCCGGACGACATTATTGCCGCGGAACGAAAATGAAATGTTACTGACGCCTCCGCTGACTTTGCACAGCGGCAGGTGAGCCTTGATCCAACGCGTCGCTTCGATAAAATCAACGGCGTAATTATTGTGTTCCTCGATCCCCGTCGCGACCGTCAAAATATTGGGATCGAAAATAATATCTTGCGGCGGGCAACCGACCGTCTCTGTCAGAATGCGATAGGCGCGCTGACAGATCTGTATTTTGCGCGCGAGCGAATCTGCCTGGCCCTGCTCATCAAACGCCATGACGACGACGGACGCGCCATATCGGCGGACCAATCGAGCGCGCTCGATAAAGGCCGCCTCGCCTTCCTTTAAGCTGATCGAATTGACGATGGACTTACCCTGCACGCATTTCAAACCCGCTTCGATCACCGACCATTTGGAACTGTCGATCATGATCGGCACGCGCGCGATATCCGGCTCCGAGGCGATGAGATTCAAAAAGGTCACCATGGCCTTCTCCGAATCCAGCATGCCTTCGTCCATGTTGACATCGATGATCTGCGCCCCGCCATCGACCTGCTGCTTTGCGATCGCCAAGGCGCTCTCTAAGTCACCACTTAAGATCAGCTTGGAAAACTTCGGGGAACCGGTCACGTTCGTGCGCTCGCCAATGTTTACGAAATTCGTTTCAGGCCGGAGCGTCAGCGCTTCCAGCCCGCTCAGGCGCGTGAAGGACTCCGGATGAGCGGGCTTTCTCGGCTTCAGGTCTCGCACGACATCGGCAATGGCCTTGATGTAGGCCGGTGTCGTCCCGCAACAGCCGCCGACGACGTTCAGCCACCCGTTTTCGGCAAATTCGCGCAGGTCTCCGGCCATCATCTCGGGGGTTTCATCGAATCCGCCGAACGCATTCGGCAGCCCCGCGTTAGGGTAGCAACTCAAATAGACTGGGGCGATGCCGGACAGCTCCTCGATGTGCGGCCGCATTTCCTTCGCGCCAAGCGCACAGTTGATTCCGACACTCAGCAGCGGCATATGCGAAATGGAATTCCAATAGGCATCGACGGTCTGTCCGGACAGCGTCCGGTTGTTGCCGCGTTGCGTGATCGTGAACGAGACCATGACAGGCACTCGCCGTCCGATCCGCTCAAAATATTGATCGATTGCAAAGAGGGCGGCCTTGGAATTCAACGAATCGAAGACCGTTTCGACCAGCAGCACGTCGACGCCCCCGTCCATGAGACCGCGCGCCTGTTCCGTATAGGCGTCCACCAGTTGATCGTAGGTCACTCCACGGAAGGCCGGATTGTTCACATCCGGCGAAATCGACGCGGTACGGTTGGTGGGCCCCATGGCGCCTGCGACGAATCGACGGCGCGACGGATCTTTGGCCATGACACGCTCGACCGCCCGGCGCGCCACGGCAGCGCCCTCCATATTTAAGCGATACGCTTGATCCTCCAATTTGTAGTCGGCCATGGAGATGGAGGTGGAGTTAAAGGTATTGGTCTCGATCAAGTCCGCGCCGGCTTCTAAAAATTGCTCATGGATCTTTTGAATGAGATCGGGCTTGGTAATGCACAGCAGATCGTTGCATCCCTTCAAGTCGTGAGTATGCTGCAGGAACTCCGCTCCGCGATACCCGGCCTCGTCCAGGCGATAGCCCTGGATCATCGTGCCCATCGCGCCGTCGATGATGACGATACGCTCGCGCAGGAGTTCTTCGAATTGGCCGCCGTTACTCATTCAGTTCACTCATTACAGGGTTCCGTCACTATACTGGGTGACATAGTCGCCCGGCAAGGCGAGAGACCGGCCGATTCTTGACAAGGTCCTGACCCGCCGATAGGATGCCATAGAGGAGCCTCCCTTGACGCCACGCGCTGTCCTCAACTTGTGCATCACTTCCGTCTTATGCGCATTCCTCACGTCCACCGTCCCTTGCCCCGTTTTTGCGGAGGCCTATTTCGAAGATGGCTATTTAGGACTCACTCAATCCGAATTACGAGCCAAGCTTGGCGCCCCGCAATCGGTGCGTGACCGCAAATCGGCTCTGCGCGTCTTCAATTACTATTCGTTCAGCGATTGGGAACAGTACTATAAAAAACTCGTGGCGCCGCAGAACGGGGAAGACGTCTACAATTTTACACGTGACGGCTTCAATGTCCGCTACTCTTTTTCCTATGTCATCGATCCCAACGATTCCAGCGATAATCCGACCCTTCACGTGAGTCTTGCCGATATCGAATTCTCCCCTTCGGTCCCCATAGAAAAGATTCCCGCCCTCGTGCCGGAATTCCATCCCCCTAACGCGGCGACGTCACCGACGTTTCGCTCGAATATTTGGCTGCTCCTATTCAAAGGAACGCCCTCTGCGGATGCGAGAGCCATCGTTCGCCAGCCGAATAAGGAATCATTGGAGTGGACCTTGGCGTTTCAGATGTTTTCGCTGCAAGGGTTGCCCGAATACTTGACGCTCCAAACCCCGATCGACCGCATGGAAGTCGGCGCGCAGAGCGTGCAACTCGTGCGCGAACGACAGCGGCTGACGCATGAGCCCACGCTGAATCCCTATTCACAAGAGTTCGCGCGACGACTCCCTCCACCGTCCAAGATCAAAAAAGTGCCGGTTCCCCAGTACTCGGAATAGGAAGCTGTCAATCTGGATCACCCCTCCTCGTATCGAATGTCTCTCGAATCAGCCAATAAGAGATACGGCTCGCCCCACTGATTCGCACTCTGGAGATCCCAATCTTCGGTTACCGAGACAGGCTTGAGTCGGATGCCGCCGAGACCGCCGAAGATCAAGTATGACAATCCCGCTCCCGAGTCTTCAACCCGCTGCGCCTGAGCAGGACAACACGACTGCTCCGCATCGTCGGACCAGCCGGTTACCCAACACCACTCTCCTTGAGGATGGCGCTCGAAGCTTTTGATCTGCAGCACCCGCCGAGCCGGCCCTATTTCTTTGAATCGCGCACAGAGCGATTGTTCGCAATTGGGATTGCTTTCCACCTCGATAAACATCGGTCCCTCACTCGAACTTGACTCCATTGAAGAGCGATTGTTAGACTTCTTTCCAACATGGCGACCCCGATCTCAGCACCGAACTCATCCCTCGCGTCTCCGTCCCTCACTGCGGCCCCCGATCCCGTGAGCGTAGAAACGCCGGCGGAGTCGAAGCCTTTCCTCTGCCGCCGTCCGGTTCGACTCACCATTTATGCGGGATTTGTCCTCTTGTTGATTGCGATGATCGCCTGGCGGTATGTGCCTGGCCTCTTGGACCCCACCTTTGAAAAACACATTGCCCAGAAACGCGTCGTGGTCGGCATGACACGGCAACAAGTCATGCAGGCCTGGGGCGGACCCTACTCCATGAATGTCAGCTATACCAAAGACGGACTGCGCCGAGAAGAATGGATCTATGAAGACTGGGTGAGTTCGTCAGACGTACGGCACCGGTATCTCTATTTCGAAGAAAACATTTTGCAGGGCGGATGGTACTATTCCGATCCCACAAAACAAACGCCGACGGCTCCGCCGAAATTCCACGGTGCCGATCCTTATAAAGAGATCGGGTCCTAACGGACCCGCCGCAGCGGGCGCACCTGTCCCCATTCCTCGTTGGCTTGTCCCGACCGATTGTTAATCAGCATTCGAATCAGCCGCTCCGCTCGGCGCGCATCCTCGTCATGCACCATGACCGCGCACGCGACCGAGGGCAGGCCTGGATACAAACTGCCGAAGTGCTCGTTCTGCACAAAATAGCGGATCGCGTTCGCGTCGAGCAGACTGCGCACGAAGGCCAACTCCCCCTGATCGTGAGGCTCCAGTAGTTTCACCATAGCGATATTACCGGCTTAGTGAGCCGCCCCGCTGCCGATCTGCGTCTCCAATTCATCCTGAAATCGGCGGATGTTCCGGGCGTTTTGACCAAAATCTCCGCGGCCCACCCGCGAGGCGGAGCGGACATCGACGACGGTCGCGCCTTCGCGATCGGTAACCCGAATCGTGATGTCATCCACAAAGCGCCATAACCGGCTTCTAGCTTCCACACGAATTTCCCCATGCGTTTCATCATACCCGACAAGCGTCCATCGCGACAGCCGACTAACGGCATGCATCGCGGCATCGAACACTTCTCCCATCGGCCGCTGGTAAGTGCGGGGTTGCACATCGGGATATTCGGGGGTCCGGCCCGTTTCGACCATATTGATCATCGGCCATGCCCGAAGCACGACAAATCCCGCGCCGATTCCTCCGAGCACCAGCACACCGACGATCAATCCCATTCGCTTCATCCCTCGCCTTTCAGGCTTCTCTGCATTGTTAAAACGGCGGTATCGGCCGACGATACGGCCTGCTGCCGCTCCGCCGAGGTCCATCCTGGTTCCAAACGTTGCTGGCCATGACTCGGAGGAATGATTGATTTTTACGAGGCTGAACTCTAGACTGCGCTCTGGGAAGTTCTGAGTATTGAGTGCTGAGTAAAACAGGGATAAAAAGCGAAATCTATGTCTCTACTCAGAACTCAGCACTGAGCACTCAGCACTATTAGGGCGTTTCCGTGATCTGCACACGCCGTTCCTTGCCCGGACCTCCGGACACGGTGAGCACGCGCTTCCATTCCCGCACTTGATAGATGGCCCAGGCGTTAGGCTGTCCCTTATATGACGCGTCGGGGTCCTGACCGGAGGCGTTTAAATAAATCGGTTCCGTAAAGCCTTCGTCGAGGACATAGTCCAACAGGCAGTCGGTCGTAAAGCCCTTCCCATGGAGTGAAATGTCAGCCAGTAGATTTAAGATGTCGTCGGATTGTTGAATGGTAATCGGGTCCATGCGCACCTCGTACGAAATTGTAGCGATGGCACGGAACGGAAAGCAACTATGAAGCTTCAATCGCAGCGCCGCTTCCAAGAACAGATTCTCCGAGTGATGGATCGAAAGCATCATTGGGCCTGGCCCTATTTCAGCAGCGATGCGCTGAGCAAGGCGCAGCTCAAGATCCACTTTCAGCAGGAATATGCCGTGTACGTCCGGGACTTTCCTGTCTTTCTCGCGCGCATTCATGGACAGAATCCACCAGCCGAAGCGCGGCGGATGCTGGCTGAAAATATCTATGAAGAGGATACGGGTGGCTTATCGCTTGGCCACGCGCATCCGGAATTGTTTATGAGCATGATGGAAGGCTTGGGTTATCAGAGAAAACACTTTGAGAAGATCGCGCTTCTTCCGGCAAGCCTCGCCTACCGCCGCTGGCTGGATCGCGTCTCGATGAGTCGCGACTGGGTGATCGGCACAGCGGCCCTGACCATTTTCGTCGAGGGCAGCATCAAAGACCGGCAAGAAATGCAGCATCCTCCAAAGCCGAAGAGTAAAGGCGAGATCGAAGAATACATTCAGCAACATCCGCTCGTCCAACATCACGGGCTGTCGCCCGATTGCATGGATCTGATACGAGCGCATCAGATGGTGGAGTCGGGACACCGCCACGATGCTCATACGATGGTCCTCAAGTACGCAGTCACGTCAGCTCAGCAAAATGCCGTCCTGGCTTGCCTGAACAAATCACTGCGGCTCTGGCTACGCTATCGCGATGCCGTCGCGCGCGCCTGCAAGTTGAATCCGGCCTAACTCGTCTCTTCTCATGCGCGGTCGCTTTCTCATACGGCCCCGATACTTTTCCAGGTTAATCGCCACAGTAGCAATGGCATCGATGCCTTTCATGGACATGGTGCATGCGGCGGAGATGATCCTGATTCCTCAGGGTGAGTTTTTCATGGGAAGCCCAGCAGACGGCGAGAGTTTTGACGATGAACGCCCACAACGCAAAGTCTTCGTCAGCGCATTTTGGATCGATCGTTATGAAGTCACGAATACGGACTACGAACGTTTCATCCGCGAGACAGGACCATCGCATTCCGGAAAACGACAACCCATCCGTGACGCTATGGGAGCATGGCGCTCCTCTTGCGGGCATTGCCGATCATCCCGTTGTTAACATCGGCTGGGACGACGCCGTGCAGTACTGCCGATGGGCAGGTAAACGGTTGCCGACGGAAGCGGAATGGGAAAAAGCCGCGCGCGGCACCGATGGGCGTCGCTATCCATGGGGCAATGAATGGAATCGAGAACTCGCCAACAGCGCCAGTTATTGGGCAGGCCGTACGGTTGAATTCAAAAGCGGATCAGACTGGGAAGCTTTCTGGATGAAAGGCGACGGCGCACGCATTTCAAAAGAGCGTGGAGTGAAAGGGGAAGTCCTCACCCTTCCCGTCGGAAGCTTTCCGGAAGGCGTGAGTCCGTATGGTCTCTATGACATGGCCGGCAACGCGTCCGAATGGGTCGATGACTGGTATGACCCTGACTATTACGCAAGAGCCTCTCTCGTCGATCCACCAAGCTCCGAGCGCGGCGCCGTCAAGGCCATGCGCGGCGGCTCCTGGCTCAAACCGGCGAAAAGCCTTCGGACGAGTGATCGGGATTTCGGGACTTTACAGGCAAGACCAAGTGGGGCGGGGTTTCGCTGCGCAAAGGATGATCGGTGAGACGATGCTGCACGGCTCATTTCTTTGGTATTCAATCACTCTTGCCAATGATAATACGATCTGTTAAGTTTAACTGAGTTAAACTAGAGGCGTACGATGCCACGTCATACAGCCGTGCTTGGGTTTTCAGTCAGCCCTCAATTAGCCAAGGAATATGAACGGATCGCCGAACGCGAAGGTACCACGAAAAGCGAACTGTTCCGCAGGATGGTCACCTCGTATAAAGCCGAGCGCGATGAAGAAGAGTTCTTCAAACTTCAGCGAAAGATGACGGGTCGAAATCGAAAGACAGGTGTCCTGACTGAAAAAGATGTCGAGCGAATTGTGTTCGAGGATCGCTAGCCGGCGTGAAGGCAGTCTTCGATACGAATGTCTACGTCTCGGCATTCCTAATCTCCGGCAGCAAAGGCGAACAAGCATTCCTCCTTGCTCAGCGCCGTAAAGTAACCCTCTACAGCTCCGTACCAATTCTCACAGAAATTGCGCAAGTTTTTCGAGACAAGTTCGCACAATCCGAAAGAGACATTCGGATGGCATTAAAATTGATTGCGCGCGCAGCAGCAATCGTACAACCATCACGCAAAGTAAAGGTCGTACAAGATGCTCCCGATAATCGCATCCTTGAATGCGCGGCAGAAGCCCAAGTAGATGTCATTGTGACAGGCGATCACCATCTTCTGGCTCTGAAACAATTTGAGGGCATACCGATTCTGCGTCTTGTCGATTTCCTACGATTGTTTCCATCGGACCATTGACGGTTCAAAGTCAGCCTGGTTCAAGCAGACCACCATATGAAATTACGCGCACCATGCGTGCCTTCGCTCAGCGATCCTTTGGAACTGAGCACGATGATGTCAAAGCCATGCGCGGCAGCTCCTGGCTCAAACCGGCGAAGAGCCTTCGGACGAGCGATCGGGATTATGGGACGCTCCAGGCGAGACCAAGTGGGGCGGGGTTTCGCTGCGCGAGCGATGATCGGTGAGACGATGCTGAAAAAGACCCCCAACTTTGTTCTCGTCTCGCCAAAATCCTCAACGTACCCCAGAGGGTACGCCTCCGGTTTAGGCTCGCCTGCGGCCGCGTTGGATGATCTTTTTGAGCATCGTCAACACGTAGGAGGTCACTATATTACAGCTGTGAAAGTAATGGCATATGCCCGAGCGCGACTCACTTTGATTCTTTAATATTCCAATGACACTTGCCCTCTCGCTTGCCAATTCGCACTTCACGCTTCAACTGTCCGACCGCCGTATTATCGCATTCCACCAGCAGAACTCTGTGCTTAACGAAGAGGCGAACAAGGCGGGCTCTCTTCAATGTGGAGATGCGCGTGTGGCGTATTCTTTCACCGGCCTTGCGACACAAGGCAACTTTGACACTCGGCGATGGTTGCTTAGTGCGATATTGGAGGCAGCGCCACCCGAGTTTCAAATCGAATTCATTGTTAAACGCTTATGTGAGATGGCAACGAGGGAGTTTCGCCAGAACGAGGACTTAATTCGGATTTTACCGAAACGTAACCGGAGACTAAGCTTGATGTTGACCGGTTATTGGAATACCAGTGCAGGGTGCGTCCCAGCGGGATGGGTCATTACCAATTTCCAACAGAACTTTGATCTGGGTGCCGGGACATTTGATCGGGTGGATCCTTGGGATGAATTTCGGTGCTGGCGGTGGCATGCGACTGCACCCCCGACTGCATCATTCGTCCATGTCGAGCGCCTGGGAGCATGGAGAGGGGTGACGAACTTCGAAATGACTCGGTTGAAGGATCTCCTGTACTATAATCGCCCTGTGGATGCAATCATCGGTAGCGCTCTAAAAGTGATGCACGGAGCGAGTGATGCCGAGGCAACGGCTGGCACTATAGGCAAACAAGTCAGTGTAATCGTTGTTCCGGGGAACATATCCAAGGCATACGCTTTTCTTATGAATCGGACGTCGTCACCTACGACGTGTTCTTACCGGACATGCTTATTGCGACGGGCCCTGATATGTGTAAGTGGATGACTCTGGGTCTGAAGAAGGTGGCCACATCCCAATCGCCCCATCCCACCTCAGTACCGCGCGTACATCGCAAGAGACCATGTCCGTGCGGCAGCGGGCAGACTTACGGTGAATGTCATCGCCTTTTCCGCCGTGATATCCCCAGATCCCAACAGGCACGAATCAATGAGTCGAATCCCTAAGTCATGCTTGACTCAGTCCCCTTACAAGAATTATCAATCCCTCAGTAAATAGTCGACCCGTTCCACTCGCACCACCGGCATCACCATCCCCTGCCCTGGCTCGTCATGCGCAAAATCGTAGATGATCGATTCTTCGGGAAGCAATCGGCCGGTGATCGCCACGTCGATTTCGATTCGCTCTCCTCTTGAGATTCGTATGCGTAAGGAATCGGCAAGCGCGGGAGATGGGACGGCTACGAGATTTGACGGCAGGTTGTCCGGTTTGAATCGGACGACGCCCCAGCGTGTGGGAATGAGCTTCGGGCCGATGGCGACGCGATATCCACCGCTCTCGGAATCGTAGGCAGACAGCTCGCCGGACCAGATGAACGTCAGTCGGGTGGTGAGGCCTTCATGTCCTTCTCGCAAGGCATCGCGCTCGCGGTTGAGCGCGAACAATGATTCGTCGTGACTCTGCCCATGATCGCCATACACCGTTTTCCAGTTTGGCGGCTTTCCATCCAACGACTCCAAAAAGCGCTCAATGGTATCCGCATCATCCAGGAATCGGACGTCCTCCGGCAGAATCGATGTGAGCAGAGCATGCGTGAAGAGAGGCCGCAGTCCATCGGCATCCTGGGCATAGGATGGCATTATGAGAGTGATATTGCTGATGACGATCAGAAAGGTTGCGTAAAGGAGGCAGTGAGCTGCGATGTGTAACGCCCGGCTGAGGACGCTAGGCATGCCCTTGCGGAAGCATTTGTTCGAAAGTAGTACCAAGCGAGATCATTGCGGGATGGTCGGCTGCGAGCACACCGGCCGTAACGAGCACGTCAAGCCGCGGCCGTGGGTCGAGTCGCAGCAGTTCAGTCCGTTCCAGTGCTTTCACATCTTGAAGCACCTGCCGGTAGGTCTCCATCCAGGATTCGGTAATCGCGCGCAGTCCCGGATCGGTCGGCTTCATGCGCCCAAGCTTGACCTGCTGCAGCAACTTAATGATCGGATCCGACTCCGAGAGTCGGCCGATGGCTTGATCGAGAATCTGTTGGCTTGGCTTATCCATGCAATTCCTAATTAAGTATGGCGCTACACATCCTGGGAGGCTGCTCAAAAAGGTCTCTATTACACCCACCCACCCCAGGCGCGCCAAGACGCGCCCCTTCCCGAGCACGGCCGCGAACGCCGCTGGAGGGCTTTTTCAGCAGTCTAGTTAGAGCAAGAGCCGGGACCTCTCGGATCTCCGCACGATCCGCACGACTCTGGACTGGTGAAACTGGCACTCGTCCAACTCGCCGTTCCGCCGACGCCGAACGCGGAGAACTGCTTGTTGAGCGTCGTTCCTTTGCACGATGGACAGGATGGCACGGTGGATCCCTGCACGATGGTTTCGAAGCGATGCTGGCAGGCGTCGCAGACGTATTCAAAAATGGGCATGGCGCTCCTCCTTGTACTGAATGGTATTATAGGCAGAGCCGGCTGCACGGCGCAACGCGGCGCACCACGGAGGACGCATGTTTCGAGAAGAAAAAACCTTCACTGTTCGCTTCAGCCTGGAGGCGACGTTTCCGGAAGACTATGAAGGCGATGCCGACAATCACGCCTGGCTTCAGGAGTGGGAGAAACACATCAAGCCGGAATTGCTGAAGTTGATTTTCGATTCGCTCCGACGCCGTCAGGCTTGGAACGTTCATGTTCGCAATAGAGGAATGTCGCCGCAGGACGAAATTGAAGTCGCGATGGAGCGGGACTTTTCGCAACGCTCTCCCGCTGTGAATTGACTTCGGAGGCATCATGAGGGCGCATTATCTCGGACACGTGGTTTTCTATGTACAAGACATGGCGCGATCGTTGGCTTTTTATCGCGACCTGTTGGGCTTTAAAGAAATCGGGCGCACGTTCGGGGGCGCCGCGGCTGCGCTGACTTCTGGACGGACTCACCACGAATTGCTGCTCATCGAAGTCGGCGCGGCGCCGGGGCCTCCTCCAGGGCGCCGATTGGGTCTCTACCATATCGGCATCAAAGTCGGCGATTCGCTCAACGAATTGCGTGCCGCTAAGCGTGACTTGGAACAAGCGGGCGTGACGATCGGCGGCATGAGCGATCATACGGTCAGCCAGAGTTTGTACGTGAGCGACCCGGACGGGAATGAGGTCGAACTCTACGTCGATGCCGATCCGGAAATCTGGAAGAACAGTCCCGACGCGGTCTTGTCGCCGACCAAGCCGCTTCGGCTTTAGTGGACCCCACGAGAACTATGCCCCTCGGACTTTACATCCATGTGCCTTTCTGCCGGAGTCGCTGCCATTTCTGCGCCTTTTATCTAGAAATCTATCGAGACGACCGTGCCCAATCGTTCTTGACGGCGCTGTCCCGAGAAATGCAGCTGCATGTAGCGCAACAGCCCCTAGGTGGCCGCCGACTCGATTCGGTCTATTTCGGAGGGGGTACGCCGACGGCGCTCCGAACGGAGGATCTGTGCGCTATTCTATCGGCCGTCCGCACGAACTTTGGATTGACCCGTGACGCCGAGATCACTATCGAAGCACACCCGGACACCGTCGCGGTGGAGGGCTTGCGCGCGTTATCGGCGGCTGGGTTCAACCGCATCAGCTTCGGGGTGCAATCCCTCGATGAAAAGGAACTGACGCAGATTGGACGACCTGTTCTCTCCGACACCACGCATAAGGCCGTCGCTTCGGCTCGCCAGGCTGGATTCACCAACATTAACTTGGATCTGATGTATGGATTGCCCGGACAGACTCTGGATAGTTGGCTGGGGACCGTGGACCACGCGCTCGCTTTAGAACCCACTCATTTGTCCTGCTATGCCCTGACGGTGGAGAACAATACGCGGCTGATCGTCGATATCCGGCGCGGCACCCGCGACAATCCGGAAGAGCTTCTGCAAAATGCGATGGAAAACGAGGCGGCGCGCCGTCTGGCTGGAGCCGGATTTCATCATTATGAAATTTCTAACTACAGCCGACCTGGGTATACGTGCCGACATAACCGCTTGTATTGGGAGAATGGGGAATATCTCGGCATGGGGCCCAGCGCGCAGTCCTATCTCGCAGGAGACCGCTTCGGCAACATCGACGATCTTGACGCGTACGAAGATCGCTTGGCGAATGGTGTCCTGCCGATTGTCGATCGCGAATCGCTGGGCGCCGAACGGCGCCGGCGGGAAGCCGTCGTCTTCGGCTTGCGCTTAATCGACGGCGTTCCCACCGCTTCACTCCCGATTCATGAGGAACAGCGCGACTGGACGGAGAAGGTCACGCGGCTCATCGACGATGGCTATCTGGAGACAGCAGGCGACCGGGTGAAACTAACGGCCACAGGACGCCGTTTTGCCGATTCGATTGCCGTGGACCTGCTCTAGTTCTGTTCGGGGCTAGGGGGAGGGTTCAGCTTGGTGACGAGAAATTCTTTTCGTCCTAAAAACGCTTTATTCGCGAAAAGCTGAAATTCGTATCGCCCCGGCGTCGGAAACTGCACGACCGGAATATTGACTCCGAAGTCGCTGATGGTCAATCGATCGGTGATCGTCAACGACAACCCGGCCTCCGCGATGATGGCCTCCGATTCCGAGTTGACCAATCGCAACACCATGTCGTACTCCCCTTCTGCATCCGTTAGGCAAAAATACACTGCCATCTTGTGATGCACACATGGAAATCCTTGCGCCCAAATATGGGTAAAGGTGCCGATCAAGCTTTTTTTGCTGGTCGTCTTGTCGTCGATGACCATATCGCAGACGAGAAACGCCGTCAGCGATGGCTTTGAATTTTCCATTCACGCGCCTTTAGTATTGATTGAGGGTAGCAGCGATGGGCCAATGATGATTATGGCGCCGCCACTGTAACAACGCCATCAGGGTCAGTCAATCCGACACCTCTTAAGGAGCTTGGCCGAGAGCTCTTGACGAGCAAGCGGAGGCTCTTGACGAGGCTGGGACCGGGGCGATAGAGTCGAGGAGTCTGCTTAGTGCAAGGAGTCCCATGCCTGTCAATATGGATCCTTCCAAGAAACGCCGCAAGACGCCGGAAGCGAAAGAGCCTCCAAAAGCGGCGGACGCGACTCCACACCGTTCTGCGAAAGCCGCGCGCCTTCCCGATGAGGCCACAGAGCGCGATCGCGAGCACGCCTTAGCGGATGCTGAATGGAAGAACCTGTGGGATGCCACGGAAGTCATCGACATGGATAGATGGTAGGCGATCCGTAGCGAAAGGTTTGGTCGGATTTCTCCTCCCTCTCATCTTCGTTATCCCGGCAGAAAAAAGAACGCAATCGCGAGAATGATATAGACACCGACCAGCATCACCCCCTCCATCCAGTGCGACTCGCCATCCATCGCCACAAAGCCGACCACCAGCACCGAGAGCCCCACCGCGACTACTTCGAACGGCGTAAAAATCAAATTCAGCGGCGCACCGAACAGGTAACTCGCGAACACTAAAACGGGCGCCACGAACATGGCAATCTGTAAACTGGACCCGACGGCTATTCCAAAGGCGAGGTCCATGTGATTTTTTCTGGCGACCAAAACGGCGGTCGAGTGCTCTGCGGCATTGCCGACCAGCGCGACGAGAATGACCCCCACGAAAATCCGCGTCATCCCAAGGCTGGCGGCGGCCGGTTCGAGCGCGCCGACCAAAATCTCGCTCATCACGCCGGTAGCAATCGTCGCGAGGGAGAGGACGATGATGGCCGTGCGTTTGGTCCACACGTGATCCGGCTCATCGGCACCCTGCGGCTGATCTCCGATGTACAGATGCCGGTGTGTCTTGAGCGAAAAAATGAGGCTCAACACGTAGATCCCGAACAGGACCACGGCAATATCGAAGCTGAGCTTCGCTTCCGCGATGACTCCCTGATCCGCTGCCGTCAAATGAAAGAGGGCGGGCACGATGAGCGCGACGGCAGCCAACAATAGCAAGCTCGAGCCTAGGCCGGCCGCCGTTCGGTTGAAGCGCTGCCGTTCGTAACGCAATCCGCCTGCGACCATCGCCACGCCGAGCACAAGTAGGATGTTGCCGAGGATCGAGCCGGTAATCGACGCTTTGACGACATCGTGGAGTCCCTGGCGTAGCGCCATGAGCGCGATGATCAATTCGGCGGCGTTTCCGAACGACGCATTCAGAAATCCTCCCCATCCGGCGCCGACATGACGCGACAATTGCTCTGTCGACTCTCCCATCAATCCGGCCAATGGAATGATGGCCAACGCCGATGCGATAAAGACGATGAGCGGGTCGGCATGAGCCCATTCGAACCACAGCGCCAACGGAACTAAGATGAGCAAGAGATACAGCTTGTTCATCTCTTTCAGTATTTTTTGCATGGCAAAGAAAGGTAGCATAGCGTGCAGGGGGTGTCGATGATGGCTGGCCCGACTCGTAATGTCCTTTACTATCCTTTTCATCTCTGCCATGAGCGGACGCTACAGCGCCTGCTGGAAGAATACGGATCGATTCATTTCCGGGATTATATGGCGCTACAGTTGACGCGCATGAGTGGGACGACGGCCTATGCAGATCGAATGGGGGATCGGCACGAGGATCTCGTCAAGAGCGGACGCATTGTGCAGGGACATTCCGTCAGCGGACCCTTAGATGAAAACATGACGGCGCTTGTGAATCGCGACCTGGCGGATGCGATCTGGCGCGCACAATTTCATGACGCACTGGTCAATGACCGCCGGTTTCAACGAGGCTTGTTTGAACTGACTCATGGCGTTCGGATCGGCGATACACTCGTGCCGGGCCCTGCGGCGTGGCTTCGCCTCATCGAAGATCAACGACGATTCACCGCGTGTTCGGTGGATCGCTTGCAACGATTAACGCGCACACGTCTGACGCTCGACGAGGGATACGAATATGAATACGCCTTCGCCCTGGTCAAGACCTCCGCGGCCTTGAACCACACGATACAGCTCGCTACGCGTCATGACCTGGAAGCCGTCACCGACTCGAAAAGCCATTTCAACTTGTTGGAACGCACCAAAGCCCGCGAGGAGTTATCTCTTCGACATGAATGGATCGAGCGTGAAGGGTATTAAATAGCCCTTTCAACCGTCGGAAGAACTTGGCACCTGGAGACTCTACGGGTTACACTATTTCGATGCAGGACAGTCCCTCGACCGTCGTCATTCCAGAAACGATCGAAGAGCAAAGCACCGGTACCGGCGACGGTCTAGAAGCGCGGGTCACCGTCTACAATTGCAATTGCCACACGTACCAGCAAGTTATTACGCTATTCTGCGAGTCGATTCCTGGAATGAGTCCGGGGCGCGCGTTTGAATTGGCCTGGCAGATCGACCACCAAGGAAGTGCCGTGGTGTATGCCGGCGCACAGAAAACCGCTCAAGAAATTGCCGCGCGCCTCGTGGCGGGCGGCCTGAAAGTCACGGTGCAGTAACCGCGTAACGGAAGTTTATTTGTGCTTACGCGAGGTTTTCACTGATTTTCTCCCCGACCCGCGTTTGGAGGAGGACATGGTTGGCTTCGGTTGGCTTTTCGTCCCGGTGGGTCTTTTCTTTTCGCTGACCATCATGACGGGCAAACGCTTCGCTTTCGACAGAGTGGGGCCGCTGTAGACCCGCACTTGATATAACTCGAATAAGCGGTTGATGGCTTTCTCATCTCCCTTCTTGGCGAGATTGAGCAGCCGGCGACGCTGATTCATTTCTTCTTCTTCAGTATGGGATCCCGCACGTCGTTCCATCGTCCCCGCTCTCTTTCGTTAAGGAAAACTGCTCAGCGCAGAGTCGCGTTATTATATATGAATTTATCCCGCATGGCCAGAAAAGGTGCATGAACATTGACAATTCTGTCGGCCGTCGAAATGCCTTCACTCAAGTCGTTTATTTCTTTAGTGTAATCGGGCTCTTCTGGCTCGGGTTGTGGTTGCCCCCGCCCCATCTTATAATGCCCTCTTCACCGTTTAAGAAGGAGATTCGAACATGGAAACGTATAAGCGCGAACAGACTGGAACCCAGGTAGCGGATGACCCGAAAGCCAGAACCATGCTCCGTCAGGCGTTTGAAAAGACGGCGCGGTGGCAGCCCGACTTTAAAGGCTTTACTGCAGATCTCACCGTCAACGTGAACGGCAAGGAAGGCAAGGGGAGCGTCTCGGTCAAGGGTCCGAAAGAAGTCGCCGTGACCCTACCCGATCCGGAGATGCAGAAATGGGCGGAGGGTCAGATCGGGATGATGGCGGTGCATCGTGGGCCCCGCAGCTTCGATGAGTCGGACGGCAAGTATTCGTTGACCCTCGGAGACGATACGGACAATCCGCTTGGGCCACGGTTAACGATCAACGGCGACGGCATGCATTCTTTTTACCGCGTAAAGGGTGATCGTATTACACAAATTAACCGCAAGATGCCGCATATGGCCTTTACGATCAACGTGGAAGACAGCGCCGTGACACAAGATGGTAAGCTCCTGACCACCCGTTACACGGTCTATTACTACTCGCCGCAAGACGGCAAACTCACCAACGTCGAGAGCTTTACGGATAGCCATGCGCGCGTGGCCTCTTCTGATTTACCGGCGACCCGGCGAATCATTTCCTATGAAAACGGCGAAGTGATCGTGAAGAGCCTTCTCTTCGAGCACCACAAAATGGTGTAGGCTTCGGGGATGGATTTACGAACCACTTACCCGCGAAGCGTTCGGGAACGCCTCGCGGGTTACGTGCATCTCGGACGCATGATCGATAAATGCCGTGCCGTGCATGCCGGGATGCAAGGGGACTATGTCTATCCCTGCCCGATGGATCAACGCCTCCTGCAGTTCGCCGGGATTTCGTCGGAAAGTTTTTTGCACGCGGCTCACGGGCCGACTGATCAGGACATCGCCGAATGGTTCATCAGAACCGCCATACCCCACGAGCAATCGGCCATCGAAACGTGGAATGAAAGCTTCTTAGGCGTGGAGCCGGATACGGAAGAGAAGCTGGCCTATTTTGTAAAAACGCGCCATGCCATCGACGCCACTCGAACGGATATCACGACGTGGGCCGATCTCTTGGATTTGGAAGAGAAACGCCATGTGCCGAATCGACACGCGACAGCCATAGGAGGATCGAGATGACACCATCGACACGGACAGGGACTGTGATGACCGCCTTTCTGTTTGTTGGGATTCTGGCAAGCACCGGTTGGTCAATGGCAGAGGACCTTCCGCGCGAAGCCATCTTGCCGTTGGCGTCGGCAAATAAGGCGGCTGCAGCCGCACTCGAGAAGTGCAAACAGGATGGCTATAAGGTGAGCGTCGCCGTCGTAGATAGAGCAGGTCTCGTGCGAACGCTGATGAGAGCCGACGGCGCCGGTCCCCATACCGTGGACAGCAGCTCAAAGAAGGCCTATACGGCCGCAAGCCTTCGTCGCCCCACCAGCGAATTGGCTGAAATGATTGCTAAGACGCCACCCCTGCAAGCTCTCCGTGACATGAACGAAAAGATCCTCATGCTTGGAGGTGGGTTGCCCATTGAAATCGGAGGGGAAGTCGTGGGCGCCATCGGCGTCGGCGGAGCGCCGGGGGCTCATCTGGATGATGCCTGTGCGCAAGCAGGATTAGATAGTATTGGGGCTGTACGAAAAATTCCAAGTGACAAATAGAATCAGATCACTTGAACCCTTCGCCGCTCGTTCCTCCGCCAAACCCCCCGAAGTTTCCTCGAAACCCGCCCTGGCCGCTTCCCCAAAACTCTCCTCGACGGATGCGTCCAAACGGGTGGCGGAGATCGGGACGACTGATCCACCAGAGGAAGGCGAACGCGCCGATGCCGGTCAATACCGTGAGGATGGCCCCGACGCCTTTAAGATGTGATCGAGGCGGCTCGCCTGCTCGGATATCCTGAAGCCCAGAGGCAAGCGAAACCACCGTGCGGTACAACCCTTCGCCAAACTCGCCTTGTCGAAACGCGGGATCGATGTACTGGCGGCCCGCTTCTTCTGCCATCGCAGGTGTGATTCGTGCGATCAGGGGCTTGCCCACCGTCACGGCCGCACGCCGTTCTTGCACTGCCGCCAAAATGACGATGCCGTGCTCTCGCTGGGCCGAACCGACTCCCCATCGTTGATAAATCGTCGCGGCATACTCGTTCGCGGATGCATAGGGAGCCAGGCTTTTGACGGTTACGACGACCAGTTCGACCCCCGTCTTTCGTTCCAGGTCTTGGCACACCGACCGGATGCGCGCCTTCCAATCGGCATCGACTGCATCGGCCTGATCGGTGACGTACCCTCGGGGTTCGGGAACAGGGCGACGATCCGACGACGTCGCGTCTGAAAAAGACGCAGTGCCGATCAGGATGGCAAGCAGCAAACCAATGCTCTGGCTCCATCGACAAAACCTATAGAAACCTCTTGTCACAACCGTCCCTCCGTTCTCAGCTGAGCGATCCGTCGTGCGATCTTTTCTAATGCGGCGAAGTATCGCTCCATGAGGCGTGGAAATTCCGCCGGTCCCGGGGTCGTTACTCCACGCTTCAGATCCCAGACTTCCTGCAACACCGGGAGGTCCATACCAAGGGTGGTAGCCAGATTGCCGAGCAAACCGTCGTTCGTACGCGGCACCGGCACGCGCAATTGCCGAAAGAGTCCCCTTAGGCAGGCCAGTACGGCCGTCAACGAAAGCGGCAGAAGGATCCCCATCACCTCAACGGTGCCCGCTCCTTCCACAAGACGCTGGCGCAGCCGTATAAGATTGCCACGGACTTCTTGCTCGCATTGCTCGCCCAGGAGACGCGTGTCGATGTCCAACCCGAGAAACGGATCCCGGCCCGACAACACATGGTGAGAGGCGGCAATATCGGTGTATTCCAATGGAAAGAGCGACGCCGACCTGCGCAGCTCCTCTTCGCTGAGAAAGACCGGGACGACGATCTGCTCTTTGTGAAAGCGTTTGTGAATGGTCCCATAGTTCTGCAGGACCGAGACGTCCAGCGTCGAGAGCAGCAGCAAGAGATTGAGATTTGAACGGCCCGGCAGGTAATCCCCGCGCACGGCGCTGCCGTAGAGCAGCAGCGATTGCACGGACGGTCCATAGAGGCGCGTGGTTTGGTCGACATAGGACCGGAGTGTGTCACGCACGTCCTCCGGAAGACTGTCAAACATCGTATCGGAAAGAGACATCGGTCCTCATGATTAGGAGTGAAGGGTCATCGCCGCGTCCGATGGGAGACGGTCCGCGTGTCTGTCGGGCCAAAGGCCGGCGGCAATCACACGATCCATTAATCCAAACGGCGCCGTCGCGCGAAGCCCCGCCGTCGTCGCGAGCACTTGGTAGCGCAGTCGTCGATTCCGATCGAAGGTCCGGAAGACTCGATCGCGCAGATAACCGAGCAGCGGGTTGCCGGTATTCCAAAATATCACTTGTTCGTCCGCCAAGCGCTGCAACATATCGACCTGCGGCCGGCGCGCCCGCTCGAAGGCCGACAGCACTTTAGCCGACACATCGCCTGTCTTGAGCCAAGCGGGGATCAGCTCCGCCAGGGTCATGGCATCTTCCATGGCCTGCATGCGTCCCTGCGACGCGTGTGGATTCATCGCATGCGCGGCATCGCCGATGAGGACCGCCCCATCGACCACCCAGGTTGAGGTCCGCACCCGGCCCGTCGGCATATAGGCGACTTGATTCCAATCCGTCAGACCGTCGAAGACCGGTGCGAGGTCCGGCGCAATCGCGGACCACGCACGTCGTAAGACTTCACGTCCCCCCGCTTTGATTTGCGCCATCGAGTCGGCAGGGATCATATAGAACAGATAGGCCTTGTTCTCCGATGCTGGAAAAATGCCGAGGATCGACCGCCGACCAACATAATATCGGGCATCCGTCAAACCACCACTGGGATTGCCCAGAATCGCGATCAGGTACCCTTCGCGATAGCGGTGAAGCTGGGTAGGAATCGCCAGCGCGTCTCGAACTTTGGAGAGCGCTCCATCCGCTCCGACGACAAGAGAGGCACGTACTTTGACCTGCCGGCCGGCATGCTCCGCTTCCACCCCGACGACTCTCCCCGCCTCGCGCAACACTCCTTTAAACACCGTCCCATACCGAAGACTGCCCGGCGCAGCCGCATCCAACGCCTCAAGAATGGCATGATGAGCGGCATTGGGCAGCGTCACAATGGCGCGATTGTAGGGGGGCGGCAGCATCCCATAATCAATCGTGCATAAACGATCACCGCCCGCGCGGTAAAAATGAAAATGGCTCACGGAACGGATCGTATGTGGCCGCAACGCGCCGAGAACGCTCAGCTTATCCAAAATCCGTTGGCCGTTGGGCTGAAGGATCTCACCTCTTAATCCCGACGGCGGTCCTAGACCTTGCTCCAGCACGACGGCGCGAATGCCCCGTTGCGCCAAAGCCAAACCCAAGACGGCACCCCCGCCCCCCGCACCGACGATGACGACATCCGTATGTTCGGTCATCGAAGACGTCTTCCCAAACGATTGTTCGTCCTATCGGCCGATCGACTCATTCTGTCCATTCTTCAAAACGTACCCGGTCTTCCCACAAGGCTAAGAATTTCTTTCGGGCCTTCACACTGAGGTGACGATCTGTGATCACATCGAACCGCTCATCATTATATCGGTGGCCGCTGGTGGTGTGATTCATCGAGCCCGATGTATTGATGTCATCATCGATGACGACTTGTTTCAAATGCATCAGGCCGTCGTGCGCGTTCACCCGTATCGGGACGCCCGCCGCGTGCAAAATGCCCAACGCTCGTTGCTGTTTCGGGTCGGCGATTTGGCCGCGATCCGTCAGCACCCGGACATCGACCCCACGTTTCTTCGCGTCGGCCAGCGCCTTGACGGCAGGCGGAAAGGTGATGGCATAGACCGCGACGTAAATATATTGGCGGGCATGATCATAGAGCAAGACCAGACGATCTCCCGGTACATCTTCAGGACCATAGTAGACTTCGATATGAGCCGCATCGGTGGCCGCAGGCGAGGGCGCAATGGACACGAAATCGACGGTGATGATGCCCAACACGATCAGCAAGATGAGAGGGGTCGGCATACGGAATCAGTCGGGGTCGAAGGCGACCTTGAAGTGGTCTTCGGCCTCGGTCCAGGCCTGCGGAGAGGTGCGGTTGAGCCATTCGCGAAGGTAATGTTTCTGCCCGTCAGTCAGCAGTTGTTTGATTTGGTGCGTTCGCCCTTGCAGTGGTTGAAGAAATCCGGCCCGCCGTTGAATATCCAGTGTCGCCGTTCTCACGTACATATTGGTATAGGCGGTCGGCGGCTCCCCGTCCCGGCCGTCCCCTTGAATCCAAACTGAAATAAACTTCTCTAATTGCAGTCCGGCGCTGTCTAACGCTGGATCGGTATCATGAAAGAGCTCATTCTCCGACTCTTTCAATGGAGTGGAGTCCTGATGACGAAACATGAAATTCTGCTTCCACATAGCGTTTCACACTCATGCATGAAGATGACGCGGCTGAAGGTCAGTAAGAGGGAGCCATACTGAAGAGGTCGGCTCTTGACTGTCAAGAGGGGACAGACCATTGCCGCAATCTCTCCATGGTTCATGTCACGGGAGCTCGCCATTGACAATAGCGCGACGCATTTGTTAGCGTTTGAATTCTTTTAGTTGACGCCACGTTGCGGGGTTCTGGATGCTGGTAAAAATCAACGGGAAGTCGGAAGAGGTCCAAGGCACAACCGTATTGGACTTACTGAAGCTGAAGAATATCGACCCACATATGGTCGCCGTCGAATTAAACTCGGCAATGGTGGAACGGGATAGCCTCGGCGCGACCGCGATCAAGGACGGCGACGCGCTCGAGTTTTTGTTCTACATGGGAGGCGGCCGCTGATGCAGGCACACAAACAGATCACGGAATTGATCGGTCGCACGCCACTCGTCCGCTTGAACCAGCTTTCGCCACAGGGCGGTGCCACGATCTATGCGAAAGTAGAATCCTTCAACCCGGGAGGAAGCGTCAAGGACCGGATCTGTCTCAATATGATTAATGAGGCCGAGCGCACGGGCAAGCTGAAGCCGGGCGGCACGATCGTCGAACCTACCAGCGGCAACACCGGTATCGGGCTGGCATTGATTGCCGCCGTCCGAGGCTACAAATTGATTTTGGTGATGCCCGAAAGTATGAGCATGGAACGCGCGAGCCTACTGTCCTCCTACGGCGCGCAATTGGTATTGACCGCCGCATGGGAAGGGATGAAGGGCTCGATTAAGGAAGCGGAAAGCATCGTCGCGCAGAACCCGTCGTACTTTATGCCGGACCAATTTTCCAATCCGGCCAATCCGGCCATGCATCGTCAGACGACGGCGCTCGAAATTTGGGAAGCGCTCGATGGCCGCATCGACGCCTTTGTGGCAGCGGTCGGCACGGGCGGCACGATCACGGGCTGCGGAGAAGTATTCAAACAGCGCAATCCGCAAGTAAGAATTGTGGCGGTGGAACCGTCCGGCTCCCCGGTGCTCTCGGGCGGAGACCCTGGGCCGCACAAAATTCAAGGGATCGGAGCCGGATTTGTTCCCAAGGTACTAAACCGGTCGATTCTTGACGGCGTGATCACCGTGACGGACGACCAAGCCTATCAGACGGCGAAATTGCTGGCCAAGAAAGAAGGCTTGCTCGTCGGGATCTCCTCCGGCGCAAATGTCTTTGCCGCCCAAAAAGTGGCGGCCGAGATAGGTCCCGATAAGCACGTCGTGACGATCCTTTGCGATACGGGTGAGCGGTATATCAGCATCGAAAAGTACTTCAACATTTAAGCCTTTCTCAGAATGAGGAGGATGCTCAAAAAGGTCATCCAACAAGGCCGCAGGTAAGACAAAACCGGAGGCGTACCCTCTGGGGTACGTTGAGGATTTTGTCGAGCCGAGAACGAAGTTGGAGGCCTTTTTCAGCATCCTTTAGAGATGGAATTTACTGAAGAACAAATCTCCCGCTACAGTCGCCACATCTTGCTGCCCGAAGTCGGCGGGAAGGGGCAGAAGAAGATTGCTCAGGCAAAAATTCTGCTGGTGGGGGCCGGCGGTCTGGGGTCTCCTGCAGCACTCTACTTGGCGGCGGCCGGGGTGGGTACAATCGGATTGATCGACAGCGATGTCGTGGATCTCTCCAACCTTCAACGGCAGCTGCTCCACCACACCGCGGATATCGGCCGGCCCAAGGTGCTATCGGGGAAAGAAAAAATCAATGCGCTCAACCCGGACGTTCAGGTGGTCATGCACGAGGAGCGCCTCACATCTAAGAACGCGCGTGAGATTATCGGGAGCTACGACATTACGATCGATGGTGTCGACAATTTTCCGGCGAAGTTCCTGATTAACGATGCTTGTTTTTTCGCCGGCAAGCCGCTGGTGCACGGGGGCATCCTTCGCTTCGATGGCCGCGTCTTTACGATTCTACCCGGTCAGACCGCATGCTACCGTTGCGTGTTTAAGAATCCGCCGCCCCCGGGGCTCGTGGCCAGTTGTCAAGAGGCAGGAGTAATTGGAGTCTTAGCGGGTATCATCGGCACGATTCAAGCAACCGAAGCCTTGAAACTGGTGTTGAAGATCGGAAAGCCGCTGACCGATCGCCTGCTCGATTTTGACGCGCGCCGCACGGCGTTTCGAGAAATCAAAATCAAGCGCAATCCGAATTGCCCGTTATGCGGACCGAATCCCACGATTACCGAGCTGTTCGATCATGAACCGGAGTCGTGCGAGCTGAAACCTACTGCGGTGACATCATGACAAAAATGAAAGCCCTCGTTTGTCGAGAATGTGGGAAAGAATATCCGACCGCCGCGATTCACGTCTGCGAGATGTGCTTCGGCCCACTGGAAGTCAAATACAACTATGCCGAGATCAAACAGACGATTTCGCGCAAAAAGATCGAAGCCGGCCCCCCTAGTATGTGGCGTTATATCGATCTGCTTCCCATCGAAGGCGCAGCGACGATCGGCCAGCATGCCGGATTCACGCCCATGGTGCGGGCCAAGAACCTCGGCGCATTTCTCGGCCTCGATGAGTTGTACATTAAGAACGATACCGTCAATCATCCGACCCTTTCCTTCAAGGATCGCGTGGTGGCGGTCGCGCTAACACGCGCGCGTGAACTCGGATTCGAAACCGTGGCTTGCGCGTCGACCGGCAATCTCGCCAATTCAGTGGCGGCCCATGCGGCGGCGGCCGGCATGCGCTGCTATGTGTTTATTCCAGGCGACTTGGAAGCGGCGAAGGTCTTGGGCAATCTGATCTATAAACCGAATGTCGTCGAAGTCGAGGGCAATTACGATGACGTCAACCGGTTGTGCAGCGAAATTGCCGCCGAACATAAGTGGGCATTCGTGAATATCAACATTCGGCCGTATTACGCCGAAGGCTCCAAGACGCTGGCTTTCGAGACGGTCGAGCAATTGGGCTGGCGTGCACCGGACCAGGTCGTCGTGCCGATGGCATCCGGTTCGTTGCTGACGAAGATCTGGAAGGGCATCAATGAAATGCACACCCTCGGTCTGATCGATCGTGTGCCCACAAAACTCAACGGCGCACAGGCTGAAGGCTGCTCCCCTATCTCGACGGCGTTTCAGGCGGGGCGCGACTTCTTCAAACCGGTCAAGCCAAAAACGATCGCCAAGTCCTTGGCCATCGGTAATCCCGCCGACGGTTATTACGCGCTCAAAGCGACGGCGGAGTGCAAAGGCGCAATGGACGCCGTGAGCGACGACGAGGTTGTAGATGGGATCAAACTCCTTGCACAGATGGAAGGCATATTTGCCGAAACGGCCGGCGGCGTCACGATCGGTGTGCTGAGAAAGCTCGTGAAGCAAGGCGCGATCAAGAAGAGTGACGTGACCGTGGCCTACATCACCGGCAATGGGCTCAAGACGCAGGAGGCGGTGATCGATGCCGTGGGGCGGCCGGTTCGCATTCAGCCGAGCTTGGTCAGTTTTCAACAGACGTTCAAGATGGGAAAAAACGGAGGCGGTGACGCATGATCAAGGTTCGGATTCCTACACCCCTCAGGCCCTTGACCAAAAATCAAGGGGAAGTCGAAGTGAGCGGGACCAGTATTGCGGAGATGATCGACAATTTGAATACCTCGTATTCGGGATTAAAAGATAGGCTCTGCGATGACAAGGGCGAATTACGCCGATTCGTGAACGTCTATGTGAACGAAGAAGACATACGCTTTTTGAAGGGCAAGGACACCATCCTCAAAGATGGCGATGAAGTGTCGATCGTGCCCGCAATCGCGGGAGGTTAGGATGACGAGCTTACGATTTCACATTCGTTTCCCCGAAGAAAAGATCAAAGAGCCGATTATCTATCAGGTCGGCCATGAGTATAAGGTCATCACGAATGTCCGCCGCGCTGATGTTCGTGAAACTACGGGTTGGATGGATGTCGAACTGACCGGTGAAACCGCCGAGATCGAACGCGCCGTCAGCGGAATGCGAAAGAAAGGCGTGCTCGTCGATCCAATTGAATTGAACGTCGTCGAGTAAGGCGAGGACATTATTCATTCAAGTCTTCCGAACAACCTCTGCGGATAACGATTCACGAATAACCACCATGGAATTTACCGATTCTCAAGTCCAGCGTTACAGCCGGCACATTATTTTGTCGGAAGTGGGCGGCAAGGGACAGAAGAAGTTATCCCAGGCCAAGGTGCTGATTATCGGCGCCGGGGGCCTTGGTTCGCCTGCCGGATTGTATTTAGCTGCAGCCGGCGTCGGCACGATTGGGCTTGTCGATGGCGATGTGGTGGACCTCTCGAATTTGCAACGCCAGATTCTTCATACGACGGCCACTGTCGGCGTCCCCAAAGTGGAATCCGGACGGAAAACTCTTGCCGCCATCAATCCGGATGTCACAGTGAAGACCTATCAGCACCACGTGTCGGCCGACAATATCATGGGGTTGCTGCCGGACTACGATATCATTCTGGACGGCTCCGACAATTTCTCGACGCGCTTTATGGTGAACGACGCGTGCTATTTCGCCAAAAAAACGCTGATCTCCGGCAGCATTTTCAGATTCGAAGGACAACTGACGACGATCAAGCCGCATCAAGGCTATCCATGTTATCGCTGCCTGTATCCGGAACCTCCGCCTGCCGGACTTGTGCCGAATTGCCAAGAAGCCGGCGTGCTAGGTGTGCTGGCGGGAACCATCGGAGTATTGCAAGCCTCGGAAGCGATCAAGGAGATTTTGGGCATCGGCGAAACGATGGCCGATCGTTTGCTGATCTATGACGCGCTCGAGATGAAGTTTAGAAGAGTCTCGCGACCGAAAGATCCCGACTGCCCGCTGTGCGGCATCAATCCTAAGATTAAGGATCTTGGCGCCGATTACAACGTGACCTGCACGATCTGATTCGGATGATGAAAAAGGCCTCCAACTTTGTTCTCGGCTCGACAAAATCCTCAATGTAGCTCAGAAGCTACGCTTCCGGTTTTCTCTCACCTGCGGCCGCATTGGACGACCTTTTTGAGCATCCTAAAAACTCACCGTTGCCTGAAGTCGATACTACCTTGCTGAGTCTAAGAATACCCAAAACACTTCTGGATGAACTAGTTACTCACGCTCGTGAGTTAGACCCTTACGAATGCTGCGGACTGTTGGCCGGGAAAGACGGTGTCGTGACCCATCACTATCGCATTAAAAATATCGTGGCATTGGAAGGCGCCGAGGAATTGTCGTCCTTCGACGAGGCGAAAACCGATCACCTCAAACGCCTTTCGCCTCAAGAACGTGCGGAGATCGCCTTCATCATGGACATGCAGGACTTTTCACTGGCCAAAAAGGACATTCGCGCGCACGGCACGGAGCTACAGGTCGTCTATCACTCACACCCGCATAGCCCGGCTCGGCCATCAATCACGGATGTGAAGATCGCCACCGAGTATGAAGACATTTGGGACAAAATCAATCTGGCCGAGCCGCTCTACATTATTCTTTCCCTGCAAGACAAATCCAAACCGGACATTCGCGCGTACCGGATCAACGCACAACACGTCACACCTGCCGAAATCGTGCCCATCTAGCCGTTGCATTTCAACTATCCTTCCCGCACAATTGGACACGTTATAACGACTCATCTTATCCATTCACCTCGTGCATGGAGGGTACCGTGGAAAGGTTACACGTGATGAATCGAGTCGGCTTTGCTCTCATACTCACCATCTTATTCGGCATGGCGTCGGCCTTCGCGGAAGATAAAAGTTTTTATAGCCCCATTATCCAGGTCGACAAGGAAAAAGGCTTTATCGTCGTCTCGAATAGCGGCAAGGTATTTGCCGTTGAAGTGCCGGACACCGCCAAGCCGCACCTCGAGAAGCTGCCTCTGTCAGGTATGATCGATATCGTGGTAGAAATGCGGCCGGACAATGCGCCGCTCTTAAAAAGATGGAAGGTCGCCGGAGGAGAGTCCAGTTGCAAACAATTCGACGGGAAAACGTGCAAGTAATGCCGTTCAGTCTACTTCATCGGTTTCTTCCTTTAGACCGTTAGTATTAACCCAATAGCAGCTACTCAAAACGGTGATCCACTACACCCACCCAGCCCTCGCGCACCGAGACGCGCGTCTCCCAAGCAAGGCCGCAGGCGCCGAGAGCACCGCAGGCGTACCGATATTTGCCCACCCAACCCTGAGTCGGCCGAGACCGGCTCTCTTCCCTGGGCACATTGAGGATACTCTCAAGCCGAAGAACGCTGGTCGGGAAGGGGCGCGTCTTGGCGTGCCTGGGTCGGTGGGTGTAACGATGCCGTTTTCAGCAGCCTCTATTCCGAACTGCCCAGCATGTCGTCTATGAGCGGCCGATTGATGTCGGTACAGCCCATGCAGATCGTGTCGAATAAGGCTTCGTGATTCGACACAAAATTCCGCCCGTCCACCAACTTTTCGACGAAGACCTGCTCGTGACACGCGTCACACAGCATCATGAGTCCCCGACTGACCGACACTGTTTTCCGTCCGACACTTTTAGGCATGGCCATACCCGTTCATCATTATTCGCGATGGGTTATTGGCAAAAGCGAATGAACAATCTTCTGCCTCTCACAACTCACAATCATTCTGTTACACGCTTCCGCGCTGTTGAGCGATTCTAAAATCTTCCGCTTCTAATTCGACGCCGCACCGCGGACACTCGTAGGGCTGGTCTGGCGGAGGTACCCGCATGTCTGTGTCTTCCGTCCGTCCTTGGCAGACATGGTACCAGTGTCCGCCTGCATGTTCGTGATCCAACGGATCGTATTCAAACCTCAGCACCATCGTATCCTCATCAGTAGTATATCGAGCTATCGCTCGAATCTTCAATCGCCGCAGTGTGCCGCAGATGGACGGTACCTCTTTTGCTAAATCTGAAATTGCGCTTCGTACAGGACCGTGTAGAGTCCCCCTCGGGAGAGCAACGCCCCATGACTGCCTTCCTCGAGGATACGACCACGGTCCACGACGACAATGCGGTCGGCATCCTGCAGAGTGGACAGCCTATGGGCAATCGTGAATGTCGTGCGACCCTCCATTAGCGTGCTTAACGCTTCCCGCATTTTCAACTCGGTTTCGGTATCGACGTTGGACGTGGCTTCATCGAAAATAACGATCGGAGGATTCTTGAGCAGCACGCGGGCAATCGAGACGCGCTGTTTTTGTCCCACAGAGAGCTTCACCCCGCGCTCTCCGATCCACGTCTCGTACCCTTCGGGAAGCTCGGCGATGAATTCATACGCGCGGGCCGCGCGCGCCGCCTCTTCGATTCTCCCTTGATCGGCCGTCGGATCGCCATAGGCAATATTATCACGCACTGTACCGTTGAACAGGAACGGCTCTTGTTGGACCAAGCCGATATGGTGCCGAAGAAATGCCAATGGTAGGTCGCGCACATCGTGCCCGTCGATCAACAAGGCGCCGCTCTTGACGTCATAAAACCGCATCAAGAGTTTCAACAACGTGCTCTTCCCCGCCCCGCTGGGACCGACTAAGGCGATGCGCTCCCCCGGTTTGATATCGAGGGTAATATCCGTCAGCACCGGGACGTCGGGCCGATAGAAAAATCCGACCTGCTCGAACCGTACGGCTCCGTGGAGCCGCGCGGCCGGCGCCGATACACCGGGGCGGTCCTGTACCTCCGGGGCGGTATCCAAGACCTCGAATACACGATCGCTGGCCGCCAAGGCGTGTTGAAGCAGATGATTGACGGAGTGAATTTGATTGATGGGCACATAAAAGAGTGCAAGGTAACCGAGGAACATCACCAATTCACCCAACGTTAATGATCCCGACAAGACCTCATGGGCGCCGAACCAGAGAATCAACACCGTTCCCAGACTCCCCACGAACATCATACTGGGCGAATATAGCGACCATAGATACATGGCGTTCAGATTGCTTTGACTGTAGTCATGACTGAGGACGTTAAAGCGCGTACGTTCCGAACTCTGTTGATTGAAACCGATCGTCTCCCGAATGCCGGAAATCGCGTCCTGCAGATAAGCGTTGAGATCTGCGGAGCTTCGCCGGATGTCGTGATAGTACCGGTGCATGCGTTTCGTAAACGTCGACGCAGAGAGGACCAGCAAGGGAATCGGCAGCAACGAGAGGAGCGCCAATTTCCAATTGAGAAGAAACAACATGATCATAATGCCGATGAGCGTCAGCGAAGCCGTGAGCATGGATTCGAGGCCATCGATGAAAATTCGCTCGACATGTTCCGTGTCGTTATTGACTCGGGACATGATCTCGCCGGTCGAGCGATTTTCATAGTAGCTGATCGACAAGCGTTGCAAGGCCGAAAACACCTGGTCTCGCAAGTCATACACGACCTTCTGCTCCAGGGTGTTATTGAATCGAATGCGCAACGATCCGAAGATGTTCCGCATACCGTAGGTCACGATAAGGCCGCCGATAATCCACGGCAGGAGATCTGCGCGTTGTCCCTGAATCACCTCGTCAATGACGACTTTCGTCAGCCACGGCGGAATCAATTCAAGCACAGTCGTCAAGCCGGCGCACGCCAGGGTCATCAGCGCCAGCGAGCGATAGGGACGGATGTAACGAAGGATTCGAAGGAGAGACTTCACGTCATAAGTCCTGAGTGCTGAGTGCCGAGCCCTGAACTTGTCGAAGACATATACTCAGCACTTAGAACTCAGCACTGATTAAATGACGGTCGCATGGTCCTGCTTCCAAAACCGATCGAATTCTTCGAGCTGCGTCAAGCTGGAAAGTTCGGACATGCGATCGAGAAACACTTTTCCGATCAGGTGATCCAATTCATGCTGAATACAGACGCTAAATAAGCCGCTCGCTTCAAAGTCGAGGGGCTCGCCCTGCCGATCTAGGGCCTGCACTCGAATCATCGATGGCCGCGAGACCTTTCCGCGCAGTCCATCGACACTGAGGCATCCCTCCCAATTCTCCACCTGCTGAGGACCATAAAAGACAATCTTCGGATTGATGAGTACCGTTTGCGGAAACCCACCCTCGCCAGGACAGTCCATGACGACCACTTGCTGGGAACGAGACACTTGTGGCGCCGCCAGACCGATTCCTTCGGCCTCCACCATGGTCGCCAACATGTCATCGACGAACTGTTGGAATTCAGCCGTCCCAATGTCCTGCTGGGAAACGGGCTCGGCCTTCTTTCGCAAGACGGGGTTGCCTAACTTTGCAATATCCAAACCAGCCATAATCGCTTACCCACACCTCATGATCATTCCTCTAATTTTATAACACGGACTCACACTGTCGCAACCCGACCCGCCCTGAATGTCTATGAGTATCTTACGTTCCGATGCCCTACTGATTTTGACGTCTCGGCTTTCGTGGTTCAGGAAGCTGGAAGGCCTCCTTGTTGGCATTCCACCAATCGGTCCATTCCTGGGCCCACTCGAGCCGGTCCTGTCTGCTCGAACTATCCCAGTCGTGCATCTCGGTATCGTACCGTGTGAGAATCCAAAGAGAATTCACAGCCGTCAATGAGACGAATCGCTCGTCATCTGGAAGCAATGTGAGCAACACCGGAATCACGGCCTTTTGACGCACGTACCGGGACTCGAACGCGGCCGCTTTACGGATCGACGGATTGGTGTCTTTTGCCATCGCCTCGATCGCGGGCGGCGCGAGCGAGGGATCGAGCCGCACCGACACCCGCAAGGCGTGCTCGCGAATTTTCGGCATCTCGTTTGGCTCCTTCGCTACAGCAATCAACGACGGCACGACGTTGGGATCTTTGATCATATGCAAGGTTTCGATCGCATTGTAGCGGATCCGCGGCGAAGGCATGGTCAGCGCTTTGACCAGCACCGGCGCCACACCGGGTCCCCAATGCACGAACTCACCCATCGCCCAGAACTCCTGCTTGCCGTCAAGCATCGGCAGCAACGCCTCTGCGCGTTTGAGTTCCTCGGGGCCTAAGGGGTCGGTCAAGGGAGGAATGGACGTATCGGGAACCGGCTGGGGTTTCGGTGGCGCTTCATACGGCAACTGCACCAGAATAGACCGTTCGTCGCCGGCTTCGGCGATCACGGGCATCAACCCTTGGCCATTCAACCATCCTCCCAAGCATAGGAACGTCACTGCCATGATTGTTACTAATCGATGCATGCCCATCCTTTCCTTTTCAGGAGACGGTCTTCTCAGTTTCCTGATTGGATTCATACCGTCGGGAGATCACTTGAAAGAGCACGGGAAGCACTAACAGAATCAGAATGGGCGACGTGAGCATGCCTCCCACGACGACGCGCGCCAATGGCTGTTGCGATTGCGCGCCGATGCCTGTCGCGATCGCGGCCGGCAAGAGACCAATCGCCGCGGCAAGGGAGGTCATGAGCACCGGACGCATCCGGACTTCGGCGCCTTTTATGATCGCCGTTCGAAGATCATTGCCCTCATTAATCAAGTCGCGGATGCGGCTGACGAGGATCAATCCGCCTTGAATCGCGACACCGAACAAAGAAATAAATCCCACCGCGGCTGAAATGCTGAAATGCGTGCCGGTGAGCGCCAGCGCAAAGATCCCGCCGACTAGTGCAAACGGTACGGCAAAGAGCACCAGAATCGCATCGCGCATGGAACTCAATGCAAAATATACTAACAGAAGGATGAGCAGAAGTGTGAGCGGTACGATTTGTGTCAGCCGCGCCTTTTCATCCTGGAGCTGATCGTACTCACCATGCCACTCCACACGATAACCCTCCGGCAACGAAACATGTTGGCGAAGCACTACCTGCGCTTCCTTCACCGTGCTTTCCAGATCGCGCCCCCGCACGCTGAATTTGATGGGGATATAGCGCTCATTATTCTCGCGGTAAATGATGAAGGCTCCCGTCGGCGTGGAGATCGTGGCTAGTTGCTTGAGCGGGATGCGCGCGCCTTCCGCCGTGCTGACGAGGATATTGCCGATGCTGTCGATGTCCTGCCGGAACTCCGGGAGAAAGCGAACGACCAGATCGAACCACCGCTCGCCTTCATAGACTTGAGTAACCGCCTGTCCGCCGATGGCGGCTTGCACCACGGCGTTCACATCCGCCACTTCGAGGCCATAGCGCGAACACGCTTGGCGATCGACTTCGATGATCAAATTCGGTTGGCCGAGCAAATGGAACACGCCAAGGTCTTTCACGCCTTTGACTTGTTTCATGGTCTGCTGGATCTCGATGGCCTTCTCCTCAAGTTGCTTGAGGTCTGTGCCATACAGTTTAATGGCGTTCTCGCCTTTAACTCCCGACATGGCTTCTTGCACGTTATCTTGGATGGCTTGTGAAAAATTAAACGTGACGCCGGGAATGGCCGCCAACTGGCTTTCGATCTCCTCAATCAAGTGTCGTTTCGAATGTATGCCTGACCGCCATTCTTTGTGAGGCTTGAGCGTCGCTAAAAACTCCGCATTGAAAAAACTTGTGGGATCAGTGCCGTCGTCGGGCCGCCCCATTTGCGACATGACGTCCAGTATCTCCGGGAATTCCCGAAAGATTCGCCTGATCTCAATCACGAGATGACTAGCCTGCTCGAACGAAATATCGACAGGCATGGTGGCGCGCACCCATAAATTGCCTTCTTCCAAGGCGGGCATGAACTCCCCGCCGAGAAAAGGCACGAGCACGAGGCCGGCCACCAGTACGACGACGGCCAGTCCGATCACGATCGCCTGATGATCCAGACTCCATTTCAGCACATCGGTGTAGACCGTTCGAAGTTTCCGGACCACCGCAGTCTCCTCTTCGCGAATGGGCGCCGTTAAGAGCAACGAGCACAGCGCAGGCGCCAAGGTAAACGCCATCAGCAGCGCGCCGGTCAGCGCGAAGCCATAGGTCAGCGACATCGGAGCAAACACCTTGCCGGGTACGCCGGTCATGGTGAACAGCGGAATGAAGGCGACTACGATGATGGTCGTCGCGAAAAAAATCGGACGGCCGACTTCTCGCGCGGCGCGCAAGATGTGCATGGGCACGGTCAATCCGCGGCCCGCCTTATGGGTCAACTGAAAGAAGATACTTTCGACCATGATGAGCGTCGAGTCGACGATGATGCCGAAATCGATGGCGCCTAATGAAATAAGGTTCGCGGATTCACCGACCAGCACCATCATGGCAAAGGTAAACAGCAGCGCGATCGGTACGGTCAATGCGACGATCATCGACGTGCGGAAATGTCCCAGAAACACATACAGAATGATGGACACCAGCACGATGCCGGTGATGAGAATGTCCATGACCGTTTCAATCGTCGTGTGGATCAGGGTCGTGCGGTCATAGAACGTTTTGATCTCGATGCCGGTCGGCAACTTCCCCTTATTGAGCTCTTCGACCTTCTTGTGGACCTGCTCCAGGACCGGCAAAGCTTTAGCGCCCCGCTGCAGCAGCACCACACCTTCCACAATGTCGTCACGATCGGCGATTCCGACTTTGCCGAGCCTTACGCGATATCCGTGACTGACCTGTCCCAGATTTCTGACGAACACCGGAGTGCCCGCTTTCTGAGTCACCACCGCGTTGGAGATATCGTCCAGCGTGCGGATCAACCCGAGCCCTCGCACGTTGAAGCTTTGGGACCCGATCGTCAGATAATTGCCGCCGACATCCGTATTACTTTTTGTCAGCGCGGCCATCAATTGGTCGAGCGTGACGTTATAGCTGATGAGTGCCCCGGGATTGACGTCGACATGGTATTCCTTGGTCGTCCCGCCGAAAGTGGTGACGTCGATAACGCCCGGCACCCGCTTGAACTCACGGCGAATTTGCCAATCTTGTGTAGTCTTCAGATCCGTGACGGTTTTGCCGTCGCCCACTACTTCATATCGATAAATTTCTGCAATCGCCGACCAGGGTGAAATGGCCGGCTGAACGTTCTGCGGCAATGCAATGAGTTGCAGGCGATTCAGGACCTCTTGCCGATCGCGGAAGTAATCCGTCCCGAAGTCGAAATACACTTTTGCGTCGCTCAATCCGAAAATGGATAACGAGCGCACATCGACTAAGCCGGGCATGCCCTGCAGGGCGATTTCGATCGGGATGGTGATCGCGCGCTCGATCTGCTCCGCCGACCATCCCGCATACTGCGTGATGATCTCAATCATGGGGGGAGAGGGGTCGGGATAGGCCACCACATCCAACACATGGAACGAGTATAGACCTCCGAACAGCAGGGCCAGACCTACAACAAAGACTAATACCCGTTGGACAAGCGCGAACTCGACAATACGAGCAATCATCGCGCGTCGCTCGATGAATGCGGCGTAAGGTGGGAATCAGGCATAGACGAGAAGAGTCTAGAGGACGGCGGAGGTTGGCTTAGGAGCCCAATCAAATTGGCCTCGGACCGAGCGATGACAGGATGAGAAGGGAAATAACGATGGGATCAAACGATGGAAGACCGGGGCACGGACAAACGAAAACCCTCTGCGACCTTCTCAACTCTTCGCCTCGTTTCCTTTCAGCAGAATCGCCCCCTTGGTGACGACACGATCCCCTAATTTGAGTCCTTGTAAAATCCGCAGACGATCGTCGGTCGTAGTGCCGACTTTCACTTCTTGCTTGGTATATTGCCCGTCAGCGGAGACGACGTAGACGTACTCTTTTCCATCAATTTCAAGGACCGCTTCCTTGGGCAACGAAATGAACGCCTTTCCCTCACTGATATCGATGTGAAGGCGCGCAAACATTTCCGGCTTCAATTTATGAGAGGCATTATCTACCCAGGCTCGCACTTTGATCGTACGTGTATTCTGATCGACGACATCCCCGATTGCCGCAACGGCCGCTGCGAACGGGATATCGGGGTACGCTTCGACCGTCACTGTAGCCGTAAGCCCGGGGTGAATAAGATCAAGGTCGCGCTCATAAATATCGGCCACGACTTGCAACGTATCCAGGTCCGCCACTGTAAACAACACCTGCGAGGGGTCGCCGCCGACCGACTGGCCCGGCGTCACCGTCCGTTCAACGACAGTCCCCGTGAGGGGGCTTCGCATGTCGAAACGAGACGTGATCTTTTGCTTATCGATCGGCTTTCCCAATTCCTCGGGCGGCACGCGCAACGACAACAGTCGCTCTTTGGCCCGCCGAAATTCGGCCTTTGCCTTCACGAGATCGTTTTCAGACTGTTTAAGATCCTTCAGCGGCAAGGCTTTGGTCTCATAGAGATCCTTGGCCAATTCATACGCTCGAATGGCAAACGTCAGGTCTGATTCCTCTTTAATAAATTCCGAATACGCTTGCGCAATGTCCTGGCTGTCGACAACCAGGAGGACTTCGCCGGTCTTCACGCGATCGCCCAATCGCGCACGCACCTCAATGACGCGGCCTTGCACGGGCGACGAGATCTTCGAATACCGATCCTCACCGTACGCCACTTTTCCCGCCAGGGTCAGTTTCGGCTTGTCCTGACTGGCGGAGACGACGGAGGTTTCCACGCGGTTCAGGCCCTCGGCCGATCGCGACGTCTCCACATGCATCGCCGGGGGCGTCGCCGCATTGGAAGCGCCAGGTTCTTCATGCTTCCCGCACCCGGCCGGCAACACGACAAGAAGACACATCAGCCAGACTCGCGCAGACAAGAAGATCGTCATAAGATTTCGCGGCCGACCGCACTCTCCAGTTGGAAGATGTTTCGCTGATAATTATAAAGCGTCTCGATGTAATTTTGTTGAATGGTACGCGACGTACGCGCCGCGTCCAGCAGATCCAAGATAGTGGCGCCCCCGCGTTCATATGCTTTTTCCACGATCGTCAGCGTGAGGCGGGCATCTTCCAGCACCCCTGCCCGATAGGCTTCCACGAGCCGCCGGCTTTGAATAAGGTTACGATAGGCCACATCAACCTCGCTCTCGACCCGAATAAGCGTCTTTTTCAAATCGGCGTCCGCAACTTGTGCGGCGACTTCTGATTGAACGATGCCGCCTTGATTCCGATTGAAAATCGGCAAGGGCACATTGATCCCTAGGGTGGGCATTTGAGGAAGATCCGGACCCCGAGCGCCTTGAACCGCATACCCGGCTCCAATGGTGACGTCCGGATAGCGATAGGCTTTCGCTAATTTCAGATCAGCCATTCGCTGTGATTGCGTGAGCCGTTTCGCACGAATGTCGGGGCGGGCTTCGATCGCGACTAGGCGCAAGGCATCGATGTCCGGCTCGACACGGTGGTAATCCAGTTCCGTGGTGAGCAAAAGCTCCACCGCGGGAGTCACGCCGAGAAGCGTGCGCAAATCGGCGCGCCCCTGATCCGCTTCTTGAATAGCCTGAATCACCTGCGCTTGAAAGTCGACGATCTGCAGGCGAATGCGGATGAGATCGACTTCCGCAATGTAGCCCTTCTTAAAGCGAATCGTATTCACTTCTAAAATGCGGGCAAAGCGGTCGCGATTTTCTTCGGCAATCGCCAGCCGTCGCTGCGCCAACTGCACGCGATAGTAGGCATCCTTCAAGGTAAAGCCTAATTGGCGAATCGCATCCTCGAAGTTCGCTTCCGCCGATTGAGTACCAAACGCCGCGCTTTCGATTCGGTATCCCCGCTTCCCGGCCATCTCGAACAATTGCTGGATCTGAGGGCTGATCTGGCCGCTATTCGACGGCGTCAAGCCCTGGGTAAAAGAAGCGGCCGTATTGACGATCAAAGTCGGATTGGGAAACAACCGCGCGGTGATTTGCTGTCCCTTGGCGCTATCGATTCCAAAACTGGAAATAATCAAATCGAAGTTCTGGCGAAGGAAGAGGGCAATCGTCTCGTTTAAACTAAGACGAAGAACCGGAGGCGGCGCCGGAGGAAGCTTCGACAGGCCATCGGATGTTTTGAGGGGATCCGTCGCTGCGCTGACCGGAATGACGACAAGCACCGAGAGCACGGCAAGCATGCAAGCTAAGCCCTGAAAACGGAAGGCGAACGGCGTGACACGTCCTTCCCTCACAGGCTCGGTCTTGATGAAAGGTACGTGAAAGTTCATACGGATAATGACACCGGCCGACAACAGTATATTATACCTGCATTTTCGATGGCTTGGAATAAGATTATCGCAATTTGAGTTCCGTCCAACCCCGATCGTACAGTCTGATCGTCTCGCCGACGTCCTGCATCCATTCCAATCGGTCCAAGACAGAGTCGGGGGGATATACCGCCGGATTCGCCTGAAGCTCCGTATCGACCAGGGTCTTGGCTTCTCGGTTTGACGAGGCGAACCGTAAGCGGTTGGTCGTGTGAGCGGCCACGTTCCGATCTAACAGAAAATTGACGAAGCGCATGGCCAGATCTTTATTTCGAGAGGACTGCAACACCACTAAACAATCGGCCCAGATTGTCGCGCCCTCTTTGGGGATCACATAGCGAATGGACGGACGCTGCGCCATCGCGCGAGCAACCGACCCCCCCCACCCGTGCGCCAATGCGACCTCACCGGCTGCTAATAGCTGATCGTAGTTTTCACTCGTATAGGCTTTGATTAAGGGCTTCTGTTCCAATAGTTTCTGTTTCGCCCGTTCGATCGTTGCAGGGTCTCGAGTATTCATGGACGCCCCGATTGACCGCAACGCCATCCCAAAGACTTCCCGCTGATCGTTCAACATGCTGATACGGCCTTTGTAATGCGAATCCCACAGCGCATCCCAGCTATCGGGCGGGGGAGAGACTACAGCCGAGTCGTAACCTATTCCTACGGTTCCCCACAAATAGGGAATTGAATAGCGATGGTCGGGATCGAACGGCAATGATTGTAACTGAGCAACGAGAAGACCGGCGTTGGGAATTCGTGCCGAGTCGAGTGCGGCAAGCAGGCCGAGCTTTATCATGATCGACACCATAAAATCGGACGGAACCGCCACGTCGTAGCCGGTCGCGCCGCTTTGCAGCTTCGCCAGCAATTCCTCATTGCTCCCGAAGGTATCGACCACAACCTTGGCGCCGCTTTGCCGCTCAAATTCCTCGATAAGGGCGGGTCCCACATAATCCGACCAGGTGAAATAGTAGAGCGTCGGGTGCGCGGATGATGTCTTTGTCGCGCCCTCATCCGGGGTCGGTCCGCAGGCGTGGAGCGATGCCAACATCACTACACAGGCACATGTCTTCCTGATCCAAGCCGACGGCATGTTTACCGGTTCTCGACGCCGTGGCCGCGGCGCTGCAACACCGCCGCGAGCGCGACGAGCGCCATCGACAGTACGACTAGCACGGTGGAGAGCGCATTGATTTCTGGAGATACACCCGACTTGATCATTGAATAGACTTTTAACGGCAACGTCGTGGACCCGGGACCACCCGTGAAAAAGGTCACGATGAAGTCATCGAGCGAAATGGTAAACGCCATCAAGACGCCTCCGAGAATCGCGGGCGCAAGGAGCGGCAGCGTCACACGTCGAAAGGCATTCCACGGTGTCGCGCCAAGGTCATGCGCCGCCTGTAGAAGATGAGGGTCTATCTTTCGAAGCCGTGCGCGCACAATCACCATGACAACCGGAAGATTGAAGGCCGCATGCCCGATCGTCACTGTCAGCAGACTGAGCGGCACCTTGATGGTGACGAAGAACAACATCAGCGCAACCCCGAGCATCACTTCCGGCACGACCAGCGGCAGGAGCATGGCTCCCTCGACAGCCTGCCGTCGTGTAGTCGGAAGCGATTCCAAACCGACGGCGGCCGCTACGCCGAGCATGGCTGCGATGATGGTGGAACAACCGGCTACAACCAGACTATTTTGTACGGCTGCGTAGAGCGCACGATCCGAAGCCAATTCGCGGTACCAGTGTAGCGTGGCGCCGGTCCACGTAGCCGACAGTCTGGAACTGTTAAATGAGAAAACGATGAGCACGGCGATCGGCCCGTACAAAAACATCACATTGGCCATACTAATGCCGAGCAACCATCGCCGCGACTTCATCGACGCTCCTCTTCCACATCGTGTGCCCCTCCGGCTTTGAAATAGAGCATCACGCCCAGCAAGACCACCGCCATTAACACAAAGGAAATGGCCGACCCGAAGGGCCAATCTCGAATGACCAAATATTCATGTTGGATAAGATTACCCGCCATCATCGTTCTGGCGCCTCCTAGTAAGTCCGGGGTGATGTACGCCCCGATCGAGGGAATGAAGACCAATAGACATCCGGCTGCCACGCCGGTTTTCGTCAGGGGAAAGATCACCCGCCACAAGACGGACCAGCCGTCGGCATAGAGGTCCCATGCCGCCTCAACCAGCGAGGGATTCAGCCGTTCAATCGCCGCATACAGCGGCAAGACCATAAATGGCAGATAGCCATAGACCAGACCGATGAGCACGGCCATATCGGTGTACAAGATGTCGATGGAAGAATGGATGAGCCCCGTCTTGAGCAAGACGGTATTCAAGACCCCTTCTGCGCGTAGAATAAACATCCAGGCATAGGTTCTGACGAGAAAATTTGTCCAGAATGGAATAATGACGATGAGGAGCCAGATGGCTTGCCACTGCTTGGGCGCGCGAGCGATGTAATAGGCCAACGGATAGCCGATTAGTAAGCAGATCGCCGTCGTGGCTGCGGCAAGCCAGAGTGAACGGCCATAAATTTTCAGGTACAGGGGGTCGGCTATCAGCGCGTAATTGGTCAGGCTGAACGTCCATTCCACGCCGCCGTAAGGGCCGCGCGAAGCAAAACTGATTGCGAGGACCACGAGCAGAGGAAGAGCGAAGAATGCACCCATCCACAGCACGGCAGGAACGAGCGGCCACGAGAAAAGATGACGACGGTCCGTAGAATTCGGTGATGAGGGCGGCACGGAGTAGATCACTCGGTCAGCACAATGCCGTCGACGGCATGCCATCGAACCAGAATGGATTCTCCGGGAACGAATCCCTTTCGATCGGGTCGTGCATTGAGCTCATGCGCTTTCCAAACGATGTGATCGGTAAGACGGAACCAATACTGGTTCTCGCTCCCATTGTAAATCAACTTTTCGATTCGCGCCGGTATGGCATTGTCGTACCCGGCGTGGAGGGACTCGCGCGAGAGTTCTATTCGTTCCGGACGCACAATCAACGTGACGGAATCGCCGATCGTGAGCGCGCCGGTAGACCTCGCTAGGATGGAAGGCAGGCCGGAGACCTGGATTCTACACGTCGCAGCGGACACCGCTTCAACTCGGCCGGCCATCTGGTTGGACTGACCGATAAAGGTCGCTACAAACGTCGATATCGGCGATTCATAAATTTCTCGCGGCGACCCGATTTGCAAGATTCGGCCACGGTTCATCACGGCCAGTCGGTCGGACATGGTCAGCGCTTCCTCCTGATGGTGCGTGACGCACATGAACGTGAGACCGGCTTGCTCCTGAATCGTCTTGAGTTCGACCTGCATCTCCTGGCGCAATTGCTGATCCAACGCGCCCAGCGGCTCGTCCAGCAACACGACGGCGGGACGATTCACGAGCGCTCGCGCGAGCGCGACCCGTTGTTGTTCACCGCCGGATAGTTGAGAGGGCACGCGCGTTTCTTTTCCTTGCAACCGCACCATCGCCAGCGCCGCGGCCACACGCGACGTGATTTCCCCCGGCGCGACGTGACGCATTTCGAGACCAAACGAAACATTCTTGAAGACAGTGAGATGGGGAAACAGCGCGTAGTTCTGAAAGACGAGATTGACCGGACGGTGATGCGGCGGCGTCCGGTTCATCGAGCGGCCTTCGATTAAGATTTCGCCGTGATCCGGATACTCGAATCCGGCTAACAGGCGCAAAGTGGAGGTTTTTCCCGACCCGCTGGGACCGACTAAGGAAAAGAACTCGCCGTGTTTGACGGAAAACGAGCAGTGGTCCAGGGCCCGAGTAGACCCGTGGAATTTGACAAGGTCTCGTACTTCGATGCTGTAGGTCCCCAAAGAAACGGTCGCCCCGGATGTCAGGACTCCGCGTGCGCCCGCTTACGAACTCGCAAGCGCTGCTGATGCTGGCGGACCATTTGCCGGCGCAACAGTTCGCGATCTTCCGCCACGATCCGGACCAGACGATCTTCGTCCTCGGCGTGATCGCGCACCAATATGACCAGCTTTTGCACTTGGCGCTCCAGACGGTCCAACCGCCAGAAGACTTCCTGCAGTCCCGCCGGGACTGCGCCGTTTTTTACGCCCCGAGCCGGTTTTGTTGCCGCCGAACTTTTTGACATCGGGTCCTCCTTGAGCCTGAATGGGCTAGTATCCCCATCAATTGCGGACCTGTCAATCTTTCTATTTAGGATTCGTCCTGATAGAATCGCGGCCGTGCAGAATGTGTTCACCATGATTCTCGCGGGCGGCAAAGGCGAACGGCTCTCGCCGCTCACGCAATACCGCGCCAAGCCGGCTGTTCCGTTCGGGGGCAAATACCGGATCATCGACTTTACCCTCAGCAACTGCCTGAATTCGGGCATTCGGACCATCGCCGTGTTGATCCAATATAAATCCCACTCGCTGGATCGCCATATCCGAGCGGGCTGGAATATTCTTAACGCCGAATTGGGGGAATACATCGCCTCCATCCCGCCCCAACAACGGATCAGCGAAGATTGGTATAAGGGCACGGCTGATGCGGTCTTTCAAAATCTGTTCTTACTAGAGAACGAAACGCCCGAATATCTATTGATCCTGGCCGGCGATCATATCTACAAGATGAACTATGCGGAAATGGTCGAATTCCTCGAAGAGAAAAATGCGGATGCGATTGTCGGCGCAATCGAATTCCCGCTTTCGGAGGCGAGCCGGTTCGGCGTCATCAGCGTCGACGAGAATTACCGTATCCTCCGATTCGACGAGAAGCCGGCGCAGCCCACTCCGATGCCGCACGATTCCACGCATGCCTTCGTCTCGATGGGCATTTACTTGTTCAAGACCGCCGCGATCCGCGAGCGGCTGATCGAGGACTCGAATGAGTCCACGCCGCACGATTTCGGAAAAAATATCATTCCCCGCATGATTTTGGAAAATCGTGTCTACGCCTTTAAGTTTCATGACAAGAACAAAAAAGACGTCAAGTACTGGAGGGACATCGGCACACTCGACGCGTACTGGGAGGCCAATATGGATCTCGTTGCCGTCGATCCGCTCTTCAATCTCTACGATCAGCATTGGCCGATCCGTACCTACCAGGGGCAATTTCCTCCTGCCAAATTCGTCTTCGCGCAAGACTTTGACGGCGGCCGCATGGGGGTCGCGCTCGATTCCGTCGTGTGCGGCGGCTGCATTATTTCCGGCGGACGCGTGCAGAATTCCGTGCTCTCGCCGAACGTCGTCGTCCACGATCATGCCGACGTGCGCGAATGTGTCCTGATGGAAAACGTCGTGATCGGAGCGCACTCGCGCATCCGCCGCGCCATTATCGATAAAGATGTGATCATCCCGCCGAAAACTGAAATCGGCTACGATCGCGAGGCCGATCGCCGCCGTTTCACGGTCACCGAGTCGGGTCTCGTCGCCATCTCCAAGGGAATGAAGCTGCATGCCTCCCTCCATCCATCCGGTTGACCTCATCGCCGCCCTTCGTCACAAGCATCTCACTCCCGCCATCGTCTTTTTGACCTCGCGCCGAGCCTGCGACGAAGCCATCGAAGCCTTTCAGCGCTCGCAGGCCATCCTGCCTCCGGTGAGGCAGCAGACCATCAGCACCGTGCTGGATCAGGTGATCGCCCAATATCCCAGCATCGCGGATCATCCGCTGCTGCCGACGGTGACGCAAGTGGGCGTGGCCGCCCATCATGCGGGACACCTGCCGTCCTGGAAGATCGCGGTCGAAGAATTGATGCGGCATGGATGCTTGGATGCTGTGTTTGCGACGACCACGCTGGCGGCGGGCGTCGATTTTCCGGCGCGAACGGTCGTGATTACTCAGTCCAGTGTGCGAAAGACTCGGGACATCACCGATCTGACCATTGGAGAAATCCAGCAACTCGCCGGTCGCGCGGGACGGCGCGGAAAAGACCTCGTCGGTTTCGCCATCATCACGCCTTCGCCCTATATCGATCTCGAGGTGCTGACGAAAGGATTGACCGGCCGTCCCGAGGCCATCGATAGTCAATTTCTGATCTCGTATCCCATGGTGTTGAATTTGCTCAAGGCGCATCCGCTGGACCACATTCAAGCCATCCTGGCCAAGAGCTTTGCGCAGTTCCAACTCAATCGGCGCGCCGAAACTTTGGAAAGCAAGCTGGACGTGCTGCGTGAGCAGATGCAGCCGTATGGCCCGCGGGTGTGCACGGACTGGATCACGCAGTGGCAGGCCTATGATCATGCGCGCAAACAGAAGGCGCATCGCATCCAGGTCACACGCCGGGAAACTCCGGAGCTGGCCGCCAAACTTCATTTTCTTTCTCCCGGCCGCGTGGTGGGATTTCCGAAAGGACGCGGCCTCGTTCTTCGCGTCTACCGAAGTCGGGGACAGCGCCATCCTATGGTGACCGTGTTGCGTCCTGGTGGTTCGATCAGCGAATCACCCGCCAATATGATCGCGCATATTTACGATCGCGTGTTGGATGTGACGGAAGCACCGGCCTATCCCTGGTGCACGCCGAAAAATCTCGACGCGCTGGTGGCGCAGCTGTCGGAGCTGCCAACGCGTTTGCCGGTTCTCCCCATGCTGGTTCAGACGGAACCGGAAGAAGGTGAAATCGCCCACACCCTCACCGAAGAATTTCCCTGCCCGACCTGCCCGTCGCGTCCGGCGTGCCACAAGGATCATGCCGTCGCCTTTCGCTTGCGGCAGGACATCCATCGCCATACAAAGATGATTCAAGCGCTTCGAACCGGCTTATGGCACCGGTTTCAAGCCCGCGCGGAGGCGCTGCAACAATTCGGGTATCTGACCGCCTCGTGCCAGTTGACCGATACGGGTGAGTGGGCTCGACTCATTCGCATCGACCACTCGCTCTTGATTACCGAATTGATCCGTGCCGAAGCATTCAGCGCCATCGAACCGCATATTTTGGCGGGCGCGCTTGCGAGCATAGCCCATGACGACGATCGCCCTGGCGCATTTCCCCGCATCAGCTCAGGCTTGGCGTCCTTGCTCGGACAAGTCCGGCAATTGGCGCAGTCGCTTGCCGCCTATGAGGATCCCCCTCTCCTGCGGGCCGATGTGGCCGCGCTCGTAGAACGATGGATCGGGGACCTCACCGTCACGTGGATCGGACTGTGCAAAATGACCACGATGGCTGAAGGCGATATCTATCGCTTGTTGGCCCGCACCTTGGAATACCTGTCGCAAGTCCATCAGCTCCACGGCACGCATCCAGGTCTGGCCGATACGGCGGCCAAGGCCATTAAGGCCCTGCGGCGAGGCGTGCTCGAGGAATTACCATGATGTCCATTCGCGCCGCCTCGAAAGTCAGCAGCGCCGAAGAGTACAAATAACGAGGCCAACTAACGAACTCATGACGACCGACGAACTCGAACAGCTCCTCGCACAACAACCGGTCGGCCGATTACATCGGTTGGCACGCGGCCGCGTTCACCGCCATTTCCGCTTAGGGAAGCAGCGCCTGATCGAAGCGCTTCTACGCCACGCGCCGGAACAACGAGCGGGCTTAGAGTCCGATCTCTCTCTGTTGATACGTGAGGATTCCACCGTCAAAGCGCGGACGACGCTGCCTTCCCCACCTATACAGGCAGCAGGACCTCCCCCCCCTTCTTCTCCTTATGAACGGGGGCCCGTCCACGAGGGCGCACGTGTGGAACCGCCCACGGACCTCACCGCTTTCCTAGCTGGGATCGGCGTGCCGTCGCCCCAGCCCTTTATCCCCGACCCGTGGCAAGACGAGGCGCTTGAATTTCTCAAAACGACAGACGTGATCGTCAGTGTCCCGACGGGAAGCGGCAAAACGTATATCGCCGTCGAAGCGACGAAACGCGCTATTGACGCCGATCGCACCGTCATCTATACCTCTCCTCTCAAGGCCCTCTCGAATACGAAATTCACCGAGTTTTCCAAAACTTTTGGGTCCGATCGCGTCGGTATTTTAACAGGCGATCGGCGGGACAACCCCCAGGCGCCCCTCTTGATCATGACGACCGAGATTCTACGGAATCTGCTGTACGATGCGGCAGGCGGAGAAATCGATCTTCGTCTCGATACGCTCGGACTCGTGATCATGGATGAGTCCCAATACATTGCCGATCCTGAACGAGGAGTCGTGTGGGAAGAGACGATTATCTTTTGTCCCGGCCAGGCGCGTCTGTTGTTGCTGTCGGCATCGATCGGCAACCCACAAGATATTGCCGATTGGTTGACCAGCATCCGGCCAAGCCCGTGCCACCTGGTCGAGCATCATCGTCGATCCGTTCCCCTGCGCGCCGGCTACCTACATCCCAACGGCAAACTGGTGCCGCTCTTTCGAACCGTCGGCATTCCCAAAGGGTCCAATCCTCCGCTTCATCCCGAGGCGAAGCGCCTTTTCATCCAGTATGAGGATGATTCGGTGAGGTAGAGATGATGATCACGCAATTGAAGCCATCGCGACATCGGAGCGTCCGATGGAACTAAATATCGGTTCCAATATTTTTCGCAATGCGAATGGTGTCTTGAAGTTAGAGGGAAAAGAACAGATGGTGGTCGAGATACGTGGGGACTCGCCTCAACTTTTCTTAACCGCGGATCTTTACGATGCGAACGGCGAGCAGGTCGCACACCTCCGGCGCAACGTGTGGGCATTTAATCCGAAGAGTCGTTTCGAGATCCAGACAAGCCCAGCCCTCTCTCTATTCAGCTATCCTACATGGCTCAAAGTCCTCGATAAAGAAACACATGAAATAACCGTGGACATTCATCTGGTGAAAGAAGCGACGGTCCACATTCACAACGGCAGGGTTTACAGCCATAAAGGTCACGCGTTAGAAATCACCCCTCATTGCTGGCGCTTCCCTGGAAACGCCGCGGTCTTCGGAAGCGTAAAGGATATTCGGGGAGGCGCCGTGGTCATCGGTTAAATCCCTCTCATTGTGTGTATGCAAAACACCACACACGGGTGATTTTACAACGATTCATCCGTGCAGCGGCCCAGTCACTGCCAACAATCTCAACCCCTTAGAGCCGATAAAAATAGGCACCCGTCTTGCGAATTGATCCACTAAAGACAGTTATGAGGGAGAAGTGATGAAAGTAGGCAAAGCGAGCAACACAGGCAACTTTGGTTGGGTATTCGGGATAATGTTCATCCTGACCGGTTGCCAATCGACTGCTCCGGTTGCTACGTCCGGCGGTCTGGACAATACCTCATTTATGAGTCTCTGGACGACCTATCGTCATTGCGAAACCGGCGCTGATGTGGATGCGATGGTTCTCGACGCCCATCGGCTAAACTCCATTGTCCAGCAATCAGGTCAGCCCACACATGAAGAAGCGCCACTCCCCAAAATGATTACTCGCTGGGTCTCCGAACCAGCCAATCGGCTTGCTGTCGATCCCAAGGCCATGGCCGTTTCCTGCAGCCTCCGCACCGGTCAAAGCGCGCTCCTAGCCGGCCGCAATGACCTCGCCAGCGAAATGTTTCAGGCGGTCCTCACCTATCCTGACGGCGCCTACCCCTATCATGCCACTCAAGCCCGTGAGGGACTTGCGCGACTCAACGGTGAGGCCAATCTCTCCGGGATGCTTACACCGGTTCCCTCCTTTACTACAATCTTGGCCTCCACCGGCTCTGGAAAATAACTTCATATTTCCGGCTTTTGTTCCTACCCTCAAGTCGGCTCACGAACATACCGCAACGTTTCCCGATAGACATCCTCATACAACTGCGCTGATCGCGACCAAGAGACGTCGTACTGCATTCCTATGTGCATGAGCGCCTTCCACTCGGATCGATCCTTATAGACCCGCAAAGCCAGCAGAACGGCATTCAACAACGCATCCTCTGAGGCTTCTCCGAACATAAATCCCGTGGCGCGTTTCTCCTTCATGGCTAAAGGCGTGTAGGCTACCACGGTATCGGCCAGCCCCCCCGTGCGTCGGACAATGGGAACAGTCCCATAACGAAGACTGTACAACTGGCTCAGCCCGCACGGCTCATACCGCGAGGGCATCAGAAACATATCGGCTCCCGCCTCAATGCGATGAGCAAGTCCCTCATCGAATCCGATTTTCAGCCCCAGCCGCCATGGATAACGCGATTGGAGAGTCCGAAACTGCGTCTCCAATGAAGCATCCCCGGTGCCTAACAGGACGACCTGAAGATCCATGACCATGAGTTCAGGAAGAATGGCTGCGACTAGATCCAGTCCTTTCTGTGTGCTCAATCGAGACACGACCGCCAAGACGGGCACGTCTTTTACCGGAAGCTGCAACTCTTTCTGCAGCGCAGTCTTGCATGCGGGTTTTCCACTGACATCCTGCGCGGAATATCGACTCGCAAGAAACGTATCGGTCGCGGGGTTCCATGTATCGGTATCAATTCCATTGACGACGCCGACCAATCGATCGTGACGCTCTCGAATGATCCCATCCAATCCAAATCCGAACTCCGAGGTCTGAATTTCATGACTATACGTATGGCTCACGGTGGAAAGAAGATCCGCAAAGACCAGTCCGCTTTTTAAAACATTGCACGACCCGTAAAATTCCAACCCGCTGGGAGTGAAGAGACTCGGCGGCAATCCGGTTTTCGGATAGTCCGTCGCCGGGAAAATACCTTGATAGCCCAGATTGTGAATGGTGAAGACCGTTCCGATTCCGTGACGTTGTGAATAATCAGGGTAGAGGATTTCTAAATACGCTACGCATAGTGCCGTTTGCCAATCATGAGCATGCACGATATCGGGCACCCAGTTGGATGAGCCTTGAAGCTGCAACAGCAGTTGCACAACCGACCGACAGAAAAATGTGAATCGGTCCAGATTATCCGGATAATCGGCACCGGCCTCCTGATAGAGCCCGGGCCGTGCGAAATAGGGATCGTGGCGAATTGCAAATATCTTGGCCGGACGATCGGCAGGTAACGTCATATCCGATAGGATACCGTGCTCGATGACCGCTTCTTTTGGCCCACTCGCCGTCGGCACGCTGATTCGACCCCACTCGGTCAGCCCATGGGTTGAAGCATCGATCATGCTATAACCGGGAATGACCAGCGAGACGTCATGTCCGAGGCGTGCTAACTCTAGGGGAAGCGCTCCTGCGACATCGGCGAGTCCCCCCGTTTTTGCAAAAGGGACAGCCTCGGACGCCACAAGTATGATCCGAAGGGGGTGTGAAAGGAGGGGCGCTCGACCGGTGGGTGCCATTACGGCTTATTGGGTGACGCCGAGAGATCGGTTTCAAGCCGGGTTCTAAAAATGGCTTCGTGTTGCCATTTTTTTCCGATCTCGTGAATTTGTGCCGCCGTCATCTGCTCCCGATAGACCATGCTATCTTCGACGAAACCGAGCAATTCTCCGCGCTCGGCATACCCCAAAAACACGGCGGGTTCCGAGACAATGGACGCATCCCACCCTGGAGGCGCTTCTCCGAGAGGCGTGCGAAAGCGTGGGATGTAGTTGCCGGTTTTTACGGGATAAAATTGCGTGTTTTCTTGATGCACATACGTGGGCTGGCCCCACAGCTCAAGAAAAGCCCTCATTGTCAGCACGTGAAACGTGTATTGGCGCTTCTGGATGAGAGCTTTCTGTTCGTTCAATGGAACGCTGCTGCATCCGGCAAGCAGTCCGATCAACAACGTCGCGAGAATCGGAATCACGACGGGTCGCACACACTTGAAAGAAGTCTTGTCCATTTAGAGAAGCCGTTTGGTTTTAGGCGGAGCCGGTTTAATCGGCTGGCAGATATCACACTGACAAAGACGACGAAGGAACGTATAGGTATAGAGTCCGGTATCGTGACCATCGCTCCACGTGATCTTGAAGGCATATCGGCCGACAGGTTCAATGTCCATCAACATAATAAGGAGAGGCACATCGTCGGGTTGGATTCGAAGCTGACCCGTCCACTCATCGGTGCAGGCCGCACAGGGACAATGTTGGCGCAGATACCGGACGGGATAAACGGCCTTGTGCCCGTCACTCCATTCGATGCCCAACACCCCTTTGTCCAACCACTCCATGTCTTTGGGTTCGAGGGCAGCGGTGCTCATGTCGTCTCCAAGACGTGATTGACGATGACTGTCGACACTATATCGCACCCCTGCAGACTGCACAACCGGCCTCACGATCTGAACCCAGCGACGGCCCCGGCTGGCGGGGCCGTCATAAAATCCATCGATGGAAGCGGCTTCCCCGCCACCACCGTGATATACGCTTCGATCGCGGTCTCCAGTTCCGCTCGCACACGTCCTCCGGCTTTAAGTCGCGTCAAGGCGGATGGCGTCCATTGCAAGGCATGTTGAAGCAGCGCCCGAGTGTCTGCAGACATCGCCGTACATCGACCGGCGTAGCGATGTCCGCACGCATGGCAGACAAGTCCACCGGACTGAGGTGAAAATAAGAGGGACGCGTCGCCACGCGTCTTTTGAAGAAGGTCGCCGCATCCCGCACAGTGATCGGTTTGCGGACGAAACCCAGTTTGCCCCAGCAATCGGATTTGAAAGAGCATCGTGATCAGGACAACATCTCCGCCTTGCTGGAGCGCTCGCAACCCTTCCAGGAGCGTATCAAAAATCGGCGGGCACGGATCGCCCTCTCCGGTGACGGCGGCCACCAAATTGACCAAGCGTGCGCCTCCCGTCATCAGCGGGAGATCTTCCCGAAGATCCGCAAACGATTCTTTGATATCGGCTTGCGTAATACGATAGAGCGAGTCCTGGGGTTTCTCGAAGAGATTGAGGTCCGATGAGACGAAGGGTTCCAGCGCACTGCCGAACCGACTCTTGATGCGCCGAGCCCCGCGGGCCACGCCACGCACTTTGCCGAATCGAAGGGTGAAGAACGTGACGATGCGATCCGCCTCGCCCCATTTCCGGCTCTTGAGGGTGAGGGCGGGTGTTTTCAGGAGCGCCATGCCGCAGTGTCTATCACGAATCCTTCACTACCGGCAAGCCGCATGGATACCGCGATTCTGGATACCCGAGGAGTCGCTCTTCTGGCTCCCCCCGCTGCGATATGCTACAGTGCCTTGCCGAGCACGAGAGGGATCTCATGTACATTCCAAGCCTACGACCTGTCGTTCGATGGTTGGCCGTCTTCGTATGCGCCGTCCAGATGGCCGGATGTGAAACCAATCCGTATACGCATCGCACGCAATTGATGACGGTGCCCAAAGGGTATGAAATGAATCTGGGAACGCAAGCCTATCAACAGGTCTTGCACGACCCCAAAGTACAGATCTCCCACGATCCTCATGAGGTCGAACCCGTTCAACGTGTCGCGGAGAATATTATTCGTGCAGCCAAAGAATCTCGCTATGCCGAAACAGCCAAATCGTTCACGTGGGAAGTGAGCGTAATTAAAGATGATAAGACCAAGAACGCCTTTGCCCTGCCTGGAGGGAAAATCGCGGTCTACACAGGAATTTTCCCGATGGCGAAAGATGAAGCCGGCTTAGCCGCAATACTAGGTCACGAGGTCGTCCACGCTCTAGCTCGTCATGGTGCAGAGCGTATGAGCCAAGGGATGCTGGCGCAAGTCGCCGTTGTAGGCGCATCACTGGGCGCCGCCAGTCAAGGCATCAATCCTGAAATCGCCCAGTTAGCAGGGGGCGCGCTGGCCAATTATGGTTACATCCTTCCATTCAGCCGCAAGCACGAATCGGAGGCTGATTACGTGGGATTACTTTTAGCGGCACAGGCAGGATATGATCCACACGAAGCGGTTCACATTTGGGAGAGAATGGAAGCTGCGGGCGGCGGTCAGCCGGCAGAGTTTCTTTCGACTCATCCCAGCCACGGCACGCGCATCAAAGACCTGGAAGCACACATGCCTGAGGCGGTCGAGATCTATGGCAAAGCGCCGCATGCTCCGGTGAGCGAGCTTCCTTCAGTTGGGACTCGCTGACGCGCATGCCCATACATGGAACACATGAAGTGACAGGATTCATTGCCGAATAGCGCGGGTTGGCCCGCCGGCAAATAGGCAGGAGAGAAACTGATGTCTGATCGTGCGTATGTGTTAATCAACGTTTTACCCGGTCAAACCGGGAATGTCATCAATGCGCTCTCCGAGATCAAACAGATTAAGACGATCGATCCTTGTTGGGGGAAGCCCGACATTTTCACGATCGTCGAGGTCTCCGATCAGGATGCTCTTTCCACGCTGGTCCTGACCAGGATTCACTCCATCGAAGGCGTGGCTCAGACCGATACACATTTGGTCTATCGGCTCAATAAATAGATCCGCACCCTGCGCTCGAAACGGTGATACATGCTTTTGAATGCGAGACGAACAATTGGGTGGCTCTGCGCCGCTCTGCTTCTGACCGGATGCGCAACCAGCGCTATCGATCCAGCCGCCAACTCCACCGACATCCTCCTCGATGCTCCTCTCGACCAAGTGAAAATCGCCCTCGTCAACGTCCTTTCGAACGACGGGTATCCAGTTCGAGAAGGCACGGGAGATGACCGAGTCATCATTACCGGTTACAGGCGCGAAATCGACGGTATCTGGGATTGGCTCTTGAAGTCTCGATTTGGCGTGGGACGAAGCAAGGTGGAAGCCACTCTGTCGCCCGCCACTCAGGACACGACCCGTCTGACGGTATCCGTGATCTATCACGTGAAAGATCACCTCTGGTCCATCTGGCAGGACGCGGTTCCCCCTCCGCATCGTGACGCCGGCTTGCAGATTCGATCCGTCAAAAAAGCCCTCGGCCTTCTCTAGCCATCACGATTGGATTAGACCCCTGAAAATTTGCCTTGCCTATCGAGGAATTGCTCCAGACGTTTTCGACTCGGCTGGGAGACGCTCAGAAATTCTACCCCGAACCGTCGACGCCCCGACCACCGCACGGCAGCCAGTTCAATGTCTACCGGCGTCAATTGATTGGGGAGCGAAAGACTCACTCCCACGTAGGTGCCCGGCACGACGGTCGCGTTACTTTCGACACCGCACCCCCACGTGGACACATTAAACATTCTTCCACTCCCGGTATGTCCCTCGCCTTCAAACGTCACCGATCCTCGTAGTTCGACGCGAGGACAACGACGCAGATCCATTTCCAACTCGGATTGAAATGCTGTTTTAATGTTATGCATTGTTCCTCCTGGTGAAAAGCAAACGATCAAGCTCGCACGAGATGAGCAAAAACCGCTCCGCTGCAATCGCCAGGGCAGATCACGAAGATAACAAGACGCAACCTACTGTAAGTCCACTAACCGTCGTCGACAAAACCTCGAGACACGTGGCATCCCGTTTGCGCCGTGTGTATTGAGTGTGGTTTCTCTCTGTTAAGAGTTTCCGGCAGTGTTCAGAGTGCCCGATGGCGGGGTAATTCGTTCAAATCTGTCGGCGGCTTTAAGATATTGAGATCGTACGCCTATGAGGGATTACCGGCGTAGAAGGGATAAATGCGATCGTATTTGTACAGGTGCGGAAATTGACGGCACGCAACGTTTATACGTATTGATAGAGGACAAAGCATCTGCATTACGTCACATCCGAGCGTTCTTCCCCGAGCTCCAATCCAAAGCGTTCCGCCATCCGATAGAGTGTTCGACGATCGATGCCGAGAACTTTTGCAGCGCGAACCTTATTGTTTCCCGTCTCCTTCAAGACGCGGACGAGATACTGTTTTTCCAACTCCTCCAAACTCATCAAAGCGCCTGTGTGTCCCGGCAGCTCGATTGATTCGGCCGAGACCCCCGGCGCATGTACGAGAGCCTCGGGTAAATCGTCGGGAAGAAGAAGCGGCCCATGGGTTAAGGAGACGGCGCGTTCAATGACATTTTCCAGCTCTCGAACATTCCCCGGCCACTGGTAATGCTGCAGAATCGCCATCGTCTCGGGCACAAAACCTCGGATCGAGGGGTTATTCCCCGACGACACTTTTTGCAAGAAATACTGGGCCAGCATGGGAATATCTTCCCGGCGCTCCCGCAACGGCGGCACCACAATACGGACCACATTCAAGCGGTAGAAAAGATCTTCTCGAAACGTCCCTTCCTTCACGAGGACCGACAAATCCCGATTCGTCGCCGCAATGATACGCACATCTACTTTAGTGGATGTCGTGCCGCCCACTCGCCGCAGTTCCTGCTCTTGAATGACACGAAGGAGTTTGACCTGAAGGGCGGCCCCGATGTCCCCGATTTCATCGAGGAACATCGTGCCTTCATGCGCCATTTCAAAGAGGCCTTTTTTGGCGCCGATGGCCCCGGTAAATGCGCCCTTTTCATGCCCGAACAATTCAGATTCCAAGAGGGTATCGGGAAGCGCGGCACAGTTCACCGGCACGAAGGCCCGCTCTCGGCGAGGGCTATTGCTATGGATGGCACGGGCGATCAGTTCCTTCCCCGTTCCACTCTCGCCTTCGACCAGCACGGTGCTTTTGCCGGACGAGACCCGGGCCACCAGCTTATAGACGTCGAGCATGAGCGGACTACTGCCGACCAAGTGAGACGGGTCGTGGCGATCGCGGAGCTCCTCTCGAAAGCGGGCGTTCTCTCGAACGAGCCGACTATGTTCGAGACTTCGTTTGACGACCAATCTAATCTCTTCCTTTTTAAACGGCTTCGCGAGATAGTCGTAAGCGCCGAGTTTGATCCCTTCGATCGCGCCGTCCAACGATCCAAATGCCGTCAACAGGACGACCGAGGTGTCCGGGCTGAGTTGTTTGAATTCCTGCAAGACGGTGAGACCATTGACCTCCCCCATACGGATATCCGTCAGTACGACGTCGAACCGGGTGCGTCGACCGCGTTCAACGGCATCTGCACCGCCGGCAGCTTCCTGGACCTCATAACCGTCTTTTCGCAGCGCGTCGGCAAGGAGCCCCCGAGCGACGGCATCGTCATCCACGACAAGGATTGTTCCGAGTGCGGGACTCATATCGAGCGCGATCCTTCTGAGACGGTGTCGGAATGGCTGGGGAGCGCGATCATCACCATTGTGCCCTTGCCGACGACACTCTCAATCGTGAGCGATCCACCGTGCGACTCAACGATCTCATGACTGAGAAAAAGGCCCAGACCCGTCCCATCCCCCACCGCCTTGGTCGTGAAGAAGGGCTCAAACGCACGGAGCACGTGATCGTCGGGCATGCCGCATCCTGTATCCCGCACGGTCAAGGTGACCATTGTCTCGACAAGCTGTTGCCCCGCGCGGCGACGGACTTCCAATTCGGTGAGGGTGGCGGCTCTTCGTCCCACTACGATCACGACGTCACCTCCCGAGCTGGTCGCTGCCAAGGCATTGGTAAGCAGATTGACCAACACCTGTCGAAGTTGTTCGACATCTCCCATGATCGACGAGGCCTCATGCCCGACATCAGTCTTCAATCCAACGCCCTTCCCCATAAACGACGGGTTCATCAAGGTCACGACCGATTGAGCCAAGACATCGAGTCGCATCGGGGCCTGGGCACGGGCAGGTTGCCGGGTTAGCGATAGTTTTTCTTTAATGATGCGTACGACGCGATTGAGCTCAGCCTCAATGATCTCGATCGTTTTTCGCATCTCGGACGTCACGTGCGGATCTTCGGCCAGCGCTTGGACCTGCCAGGCGATCGAATGAAGGGGAGTACCGACTTCATGCGCGACTGAAGACGCCAAGAGGCCGAGCGCCGCTAAACGTTCCGAACGGTTGAGCGCATCTTTTACCTCGACGAGGGTCGCGTTCGCACGAAGCAGTTCGGCTTTTGCCTCTTCCTCTCTGGCCTTGCGCTCTTCGCGGGTCATGGCGAAATACGCCACTCCTACCAGCACTCCGGCCACGACGGATCGATTGATAACCGCGGTGACGAATCGACCGGCCTTATGCGGTCTCAGTAGTCCGGAATAGGTCGCGGCAACGCACAGCACCACGGTGACGACCATCAACCAACGGTTTCTGGCGGTGGCGACGAGCAGAATCGGCAGAACAAAACCATAGGCGGCCACCACGTTGGCAGGAGCTCCGCTTTCAATGACGACAATGAAGAAAAAGAGCGTGGCCGAAATCCCCAGGACAAGCCGGTTCGTCGTAGTGGGAGTCTGGGAGCGGCGCCACGTCAATCTACGAATCATAAGACTCTACTCTGCAGTGTGTGCTGGGATATACAGACATGCTGAACGCCCGAAGGCAAACAATCATGGCCGGATGGTTCGGAGCATTCGTGTCAACCGGATTGCGCTGTCGTGGCGCTGCACGTTTTCCAACATCAGTGGCGCCTTATGGGACCAGTTGGGATAGCTGTCAAGCGTGCCGGGCAGGTTGATCTGAGTCGCGTCGCCAATCAGATCTTCCAGAGTGACCAGCATCAGCGACGAGGGAGCACGAGCAACGAAGGCATGGATGGCTTCGGTCAGCTCGCGCGAGAGCGGTTGGGAAAGCACATCGGCCTCCATCTTAATTGACGACCAAGTGCCTTCACGTTGCAACGCTCGCAACACGGCAGTCTTATCCCGGTGTCGCGCCTCTCGCGCCTGCCGATAGGCCGCCTCGTCCTGATAGAATCCAAGTCGGTCGCGAACGGCCAGATCTTCGCCGGTCCAAAATCCGGCCAATGTGGGAAGATCGTGCGTAGCCACGACCGCCAGCGCGTGCTGTGGATATTCGTCGGGCGGCTTCCATTCTCCGTCATGGCCTCGTTCAAAATAAAACACGCGATAGGATAATATCCCTGCGGCTCCAAGCTTCTCACGAACGAAGTCCGGTACGGTGCCTAAATCCTCGCCCACGATAACTGCGCGATGGCGAACGCTTTCAAGCGCGAGAATGCCAAGCAGGTCTTCCCATGGATACTGGACATAGGCACCGGCTGATGGCGGCAATCCTCGTGGGATCCAAAAAAGTCGAAAAAGCGCCATGACATGATCGAGTCGAATGGCGCCGCCGTGCTTGAGATTACTTCGAAGAAGTTCGATGAACATGCGATAGCCGGTGCGGCGCAACGCATGTGGATTGATCGGCGGCAATCCCCAGTTTTGTCCCTCCGGCGCAAATGCGTCCGGCGGGCATCCGCAGTCGGCGCCCAGCGCCAAGACGGATTGAAATATCCACGCATCGCTGCCCCCTCGGTCGCTTCCAAGCGCGAGATCATGATAAAGCCCGATGGGCATCCCTAGTACCCGCGTTCGATCATAGACCCGTTGCAACTGTTGATGAGCCACCCATTGGAGGTATTGATGAAACCGGATGAGATACCGGTGTGACACGAGGAATTCCGCGCAGGCCGGTGAACCGACGTACCGATAGGGCTCGGGCCATTCCTGCCATACGAGCAACGGCGGCGTCTGCTGAGCAAAGGTTTCAGCAAGGGATTGAAACAGCGCAAAGGATTCCAGTCCATCCCCTTGGTCCTGAAGATAGCGTTCGAAAGCCTCGCCCCGCTGGGTGCACGGCACGAATCCATTGCCTTCCGGCCGAAAATGTCTCGCCTCGAAGGTGGCAAAGACCAGTTCCAATATTTTCCGCTTCGCGGCCGCGACATGTTCATATTCGACGCGATCGGATTTTCTAAGCGCCTCCACACAAACGCGAAACTCATTATCCTCTACGGCTTGCTGAGCATCCGTCGATTCTAGGAATTCCGGAATTGCCTGAACATCGATGTATAGGACGTTGAGCGAGAAGCGGCTGTCCGGGGAATAGGGACTGATATGGTAGGGGCGCGTATTTTTGAGGGCGTGCAGAGGATTCAGCCCTATGATATCGGCTCCGAGATCCTTGGCCGCCCAGTCAACCCATTGAAGCAGATCGCCGAAATCGCCCACACCCCAATTCTGTGAGGACTGCAATTCATAGAGCTGAAGAGAGAGGCCCCAGAGTCGCCGTCCCGCTTCCGGTGCAGGAAGGTTATAGCAGCGCGTCGGGACGATGATCAGGCGAAGCGACCCGCAAACCTCATGCGATGTCGACCTGCCTATCGCCGCCAGGTCGTAATAGCCGATCCCAAGACTTCTGGGAACGGGCAGCTTGAATGTCCAAAATGGATGGCCGTCACACATGTACCGATCGGCCGCGTCGAGGTTGGGACTCGATTTTTCAGAAAAAAGATAAGCGCCGGCCTCATCGCAAATCGACCACTCGATTGAAATGGTCCTGGACTCTCCCTCCTCGACCGGCATACGAAAGAGCCAGTTGCACTCCTCCCCTAGGCGATAAACCGCAACAGGATCACACGGTTGCTGCCGGGCTTCCTCCTGATGATCGGTCAATGCGCGGACTAATTGATCTCGCGTGAGGGCCTGCACGCCCATGGCGGCCAAAATGGCTTGTTTTGTGGTCTGACTGACGACGTGTTGCGTACCGAAGATATCGTAGTAGTGACTATCAATGCCCAGACGGGACGCCAGTTCATCGAGCAAATGTCCATCGTCCCGGTCCTGCATCATCAGAGTCTAGGAAGAAGGGTGGATCAAGTCAAGAAGTATGGTACGTAGTGTCATGTATTAGGCGTCTGCATAAAACAACAGAGCCGCCTGAACAATCAGGCGGCTCTGTGAGAACGAACCGATCGAACCGACCACCGATGCTCTGAGAGAGTCGCTTGGTTAAGACCGGGCTTTCTCAGTAGCGGCCGGCTTTTTGGCTCCCTTTTCAGTGGTGGGCTGCTCATCCTTCTTCGTCGACTCACTTCCCCTCACGACCAGTTCAATCGCGACCATCTCGGCCGCATCGCCGATACGGCGCCGCGTTTTAATGATTCGCGTATAGCCGCCCTGACGCTCTCTGAAGCGACCGGCTACGTCACTGAACAGCTTGGACACCACCGCCTTGCTTCTTAAGAAACTCAACGCGCGGCGACGGGCCGAGAGGCCACCCTCTTTTCCAAGGGTGATCATTCGATCGGTGAATCCACGGATTTCTTTGGCTTTTGCCTCGGTCGTTTCGATGCGCTCATGCTCGAGGAGTGACGTCACCAAGCTGCGATAGAGCGCTCGGCGATGTTTGGTGTTGCGTCCTAACTGTCGTCCTTTTTCTCTGTGCCGCACGATACCCTCTTCTTATGGCTCCGACTTGGCGCTGCCCTGGCCAGCCGGAATTTGATCGAGTTTCATTCCCAAACCAAGTCCCATCTCGGTCAAGATTTCCTTGATTTCGTTCAAGGATTTTTTGCCGAAATTCTTGGTCTTTAACATTTCCATCTCACTCTTCTGAACGAGATCGGCAATCGTTTTGATATTCGCATTTTTCAAGCAGTTGGCCGCACGGACGGACAGTTCGAGCTCATTGACGCTGCGGAACAAGTTCTTGTTCATCGCGCTTTGCTCGTCATCCTTCCGCTGGTCCGTCTTCGCTTCGCCCGTACTTTCCGGATGGATGAAAATATCCAAATGTTCGCGAAAAATGCTCGCCGCTTCGGACAATGCATCGCGTGGAGATAAGCTCCCGTCAGTCCAGATTTCTAACGTCAGCTTGTCGTAATCGGTGATACGGCCGACCCGCGCGTTCTCAACTTGAAAATTGACCCGCTTGACCGGCGAGTAAATCGAGTCGACTGCCAACACCCCGATGGGGAGTCCTTCCTCTTTATTTCGCTCGGCTGGCACATAGCCACGTCCCGGCTTGACCACCATTTCCATATCCAGCGTCGCTTCCTTATCCAGGGTAGCCACGTGCAAATCCGGATTTAAGATACTGATATCCGCATCGTGAATGATGTCCGACGCCTTCGCCTCCCCAGGGCCCTTTTTCTTCAAACGGATGGTCTTCGCCTTGTCGGTATGCAACTTGAACCGAAGGCTCTTCACATTCAGAATGATGCCGGTCACGTCTTCAGTCACGCCGGGGATGGTCGAAAATTCATGGAGCACCCCTTCGATCCGAACGGTGGTGACCGCCGCCCCGGTTAACGAAGACAGCAACACGCGACGCATGGAGTTACCGATGGTCGTGCCAAATCCTCTCTCAAACGCTTCGGAGGTAAATTTACCGTAGAGCGGAGAGAGCGTGTCTTTCTCGGGTTCGACCCGCATCGGGATCTGGAAATCCTTCATGCCCTTAATCATAGTTCCCCCTTCGCCTCCATCACTGCTCGAGCTCGGACCGTCTCCTATACAGAACAGGAGCCGCTATCGAGAGTACAATTCCACCACCATCTGTTCATTGACGGGCAAGGCAATATCGTCTTTGGTCGGCAAGCTGCGGACCGTTCCTTTGAAGGCCCCCTTCTCAAGGTCGAGCCAATTCGGAATCCCCCGGCCGTCCACTGCTTCCAAGGCGGCTTGAATGGGCAGAAGCGACCGGCTACGTTCCCTGACCTCGATGACGTCGTTCGCCTTGATCAGCGAGGCCGGCACATCGAGCTTGCGCCCATTCACCATGAGATGCCCATGATTGATCAATTGCCTGGCCTCCTTGCGTGAAGCGGCAAAACCCAACCGATACACCACGTTGTCCAGACGACACTCGAGCAGCTTCAGTAAATGCTCGCCTGTCACGCCGGTCTTTCGCTCGGCATATTCGAACAAGCCGCGGAATTGCCGCTCTTGCAATCCGTAAATCCGTTTAAGTTTCTGTTTTTCACGGAGCTGCGCGCTGTAATCGGACAACCGCTGGCGGCCTTGACCGTGCTGGCCTGGCGGATAACTCCGTCGCTCGACCGCGCACTTTTCGGTCATACAGCGTGTGCCCTTCAAAAACAACTTCACGCCTTCTCGTCGGCACAGCCGACACACTGGACCTCGATACTTAGCCACTGCGTCCTCCCTCTCTACCGTGATCGTTCATCTCATTCGCCGAGCGCCATAACGCACTGCGACGATGCATCAACGATGAACTCTGCTTACACTCTACGTCGCTTCGGCGGCCTACATCCATTGTGCGGGATGGGGGTCACATCGCGAATGAGATTGATTCTTAGGCCGGCACTTTGCAACGATCGGATGGCGGATTCCCGGCCTGATCCTGGACCATTGACATAGACATCGACTTGGCGCATCCCATGTTCCATGGCTTTCTTCGCGGCGGCCTCTCCTGCACGCTGCGCGGCGAAAGGCGTGCTCTTACGTGATCCCTTAAATCCTTGATTGCCGGCACTGGCCCATACAATGGAATTGCCGCTCATATCCGTGATCGTCACAATGGTGTTATTAAAGGACGCTTGAATGTGAGCCACGCCGCTTTGAACCAGCTTGCGTTCCTTCTTTTTGCCTTTTTTTACGCTCATACGTATCCCCTTTGACCGCTACGACTATGCGCCGCCGGACGAGCCGGACGGTTTTCTGGCTTTCCCCATTGACCGTCTACCTTTCCGCGTTCTGGCATTGGTCTTCGTGCGCTGTCCTCTGACCGGAAGACTTTTTCGGTGGCGCAGGCCACGATAGGTGCCGATATCAACCAGTCGCTTGATATTCATCGACACTTCTTTGCGAAGATCACCTTCGACGTCATGGTCACGATCGATAGTTTCACGCAACTTGACGATCTGATCTTCACTAAGATCCTTCACGCGAATTGCTGGATCGACGCCTGCTTTTTTCAGAATCAGTACGGCCGTGGCACGGCCGATGCCGAATACATACGTCAACCCAATATCGACCCGTTTATCCCTCGGTAAATCGATTCCCGCTATCCGCGCCATACGTCCTCCAATCTCTTCAGCTAACTTTCAAAAGGATGTTCAAAAAGGTCAGCCAGCAAGGCCGCAGGAGAAGAAAAACCGCAGGCATACCCTCTCGGGTACATTGAGGATTTTTCGGCTCCGAGAACGCCGCTGGGGACCTTTTTCAACATCCTGTTACCCTTGGCGTTGCTTGTGCCTGGGATTCTCGCATAGCACCCGCACCACGCCGCGGCGGCGAACTACTTTGCACTTGGAGCAAATCGGCTTGACCGATGACTTAACCTTCATAATTCTCTCTTCTCTATTTGAATCGGTACGTAATTCGGCCGCGCGTGAGATCGTACGGCGACAATTCCACGGTCACTTTATCACCCGGCAAAATTCGAATGAAATGCATCCGCATTTTTCCAGAGATATGGGCCAGTATCTTATGACCATTATCCAATTGGACTCTGAACATGGCGTTCGGCAGCGTCTCGGCCACCGTCCCCTGTACCTCGATCACATCCTCTTTCGCCATTGCTCCCGTTTCTACCTCAGCAGGCGCCGATTAGCTCTGGCACTTGCGTCAAGATGCGTGGAGGGCCACTCGCCTGAATCGCGATCGTATGTTCGAAGTGAGCCGATAGACTTCCATCGGTCGTCACAGCGGTCCACCGATCGTCGAGCACGCGCACGCCGCTCTTCCCCATATTAATCATCGGCTCAATGGCCAGTACCATCCCCTCCTGCAAGCGAGGGCCTTGTCCTGGCTTTCCATAGTTAGGCACTTGCGGTTCCTCGTGCAATTGGCGCCCGATCCCATGACCGACAAAATCGGTCACGACGGAAAACCCGGCGGCTTCGGCATGCTGTTGCACCGCATGGGAGATATCCGACAAGCGATTGCCCACCACCGCCTGCGCAATTCCGGCGAATAACGACGCTTCCGTCACCTTCAGCAATTCGGCAATGCGCGGGCTCACTTTTCCCACAGCCACTGTGACGGCCGAATCCCCATAGAATCCCTCCACAATCGCACCGAGATCCAGACCGATAATATCGCCTTCTTTCAGCGCCCGCTTCGAAGGAATGCCATGCACCACTTGATCGTTGATCGACGCGCAGAGAGTTTTTGGATAGTTTCGATATCCCTTAAACGCCGGCGTCCCACCATGGGAGCGAATAAACTGCTCGGCCAGTCGGTCTAATTCATCCGTCGTAATGCCCGGGCGCACCTCCCGCCTGAGCATCGCTAACGTCTCGGCCACAACCCGAGACGCACGCGCCATGATCTCGATTTCCTCGGAGGTCTTAAGAATGATCATGTAAGTTTCTGCGCTGCCAAGAGATTCACCAACCGCTGCTGTACCTGATCGATTGGGCCCGTCCCATCAAGATCAGACAATAAGCCTCGCTGACGATAGTAGGCGATCAACGGCGCCGTTTGTTCGTCATAGACAGCCAGACGGGCTTCGACCGTTTCCTTTCGATCGTCGTTTCGCTGAACCAGCAAGGCGCCGCATCGATCGCAGACTCCTTCGCGAGCCGGAGGGGCAAACTCGATATGAAATACCGATTGGCACTTCGGACAACTTCGCCTTCCGGTGAGTCGACGAACCACCTCATCGCGAGAGACATTGACATTCACAACGCGATCGAGCTGCTGCCCTTTCTGCTTCAGTGTCTTGTCGAGCTCTTCCGCCTGTGCGGTCGTTCTAGGGAACCCGTCCAACAAAAATCCCTTGGCGGTACTCGGCTCCTGCAATTTTTCTTTCACCAAACCGATCACGACCGAGTCAGGAACCAGCTGCCCTTGGTCCATGAATGCTTTGGCCTGTAGTCCCAATTCCGTCTTGTTTCGAACAGCTTCGCGCAGAATATCCCCCGTGGAAATCTTCGGATATCCAAACTTGGAGGATACCTGTTCCGCTTGAGTGCCCTTGCCTACACCAGGCGCACCTAGAAATACGACCCGCATCATGCGCTATCCGCTCCGGCCCTTCAATTTGCCTTTGGCGAGGAATCCCTCATAATTTCTCATCAACATGTGCGATTCAATCTGTTGAGCGGTATCCAATCCCACACCGATCACAATCAGCAGCGAGGTGCCCCCGAAATAGAACGGCACATTGAGGCGGTAAATCAGAATTTCTGGGATTACGCAGACGATCGCCAAGTACACTGCGCCGACCAAGGTGATTCTCGTTAAAACCTTGTAGATATAGTCAGATGTGCGTTGTCCCGGCCGGATCCCGGGAATGAAGCCGCCGTACTTTTTCATGTTATCGGCCATATCGACGGGATTAAGCACCACGGCCGTGTAGAAAAAACAAAAGAAAATAATCAAACTCACATACATGATCGTATACAGCAGCGATCCCGGCGCGAGTTGTGCACCGATCGATTGCACCCACGGCACTTGAATAAATCCGGCAATCGTCGCGGGGAACGCAATAATGGACGAAGCAAAGATCGGCGGAATCACGCCAGCCGTATTGATCTTCAGAGGAATATGGGTACTCTGCCCTCCATACACACGACGGCCGACGACGCGCTTGGCATATTGAACGGCGATCTTTCTCCGACCACTCTCCAGAAAGACGATGGCGGCGACCACGCCCAGCATGACGGCCGTCAACGTGACCAATAGAATAAAACTCAACTGTCCGATCTGATAGAGATCAAACGTCTGCGCAATCGCATTTGGCAATCGCGCGACGATGCCGGCAAAGATGATCAGTGAAATGCCGTTTCCAATGCCTCGCTCCGTAATCTGCTCGCCCAGCCACATTAAAAACGCCGTGCCCGCCGTGAGGGTAATGACCGTCATCACGCGGAAGCTCCACCCCGGCGAAAGCACGAACGCACCGCCGTTCATCCCCTCAAGTCCCACCGCGATACCGAACCCCTGAATGAGGGCAATGCCGATCGTACCGAAACGCGTATATTGGATGATCTTTTTCCGACCGCGCTCACCCTCTTTCGCCAGCTTCGAGAGATGCGGAATCACGACGGTCAAGAGCTGCAAAATGATCGATGCGCTGATATACGGCATGATGCCGAGCGCAAAGATGGTCAATCGTGACAGCGCCCCACCCGAGAAAATATCTAAAAATCCTAGTAACGCCCCTCCCTCTTTCTGAAGGAATTTCGCCAATTCATCATTGTTAATTCCGGGGGTCGGAACGTGCGCGCCAATCCGATAGACGGCGAGCATCAGCAGCGTAAAGAGAATCCGGACCCGAAGTTCGGGGATTTTGAAGATGTTTTGAAAGCTGGTGGCGAGTCGTTCAAACACCGGCGATAACCTCAGTCCGCCCGCCGGCAGCCCTGATTTTCTCCTCCGCTGACTTGCTGAATTTGTGGGCTTGAATCACCATGGGGCGCGTCAGTTCACCCAATCCAAGGATCTTGACCCGCTGGCGCTTCTTTTTGATCAGGCCGGCATCGACAAGAACTTGGGGTGTCACTTCGGCCACATCTTCCAGATGCGCGAGCGTCTTTAAATTGATGACGGTGTAATCCACGCGGAATGGATTGGTAAAGCCGAATTTCGGAATACGTCTCACTAGCGGCATCTGACCTCCTTCGAAGCCAGGACGCTTGCCTCCTCCCGATCGGGCTAATAATCCCTTATGGCCTTTCGTGGCCGTCTTGCCGTGGCCGGATCCAGGTCCGCGACCGATACGCTTTTTTGCTTTATGCGCCCCAGGCGCCGGGGCTAATTCGGAGAGTTTCATAATGATTTGACTTCCAGCAGGTAGACAACCTTGTTAATCATGCCTCTGACTTGTGGCGTATCGGGACGCGTAACGGTATCGTTTGTTTTTCGAAGCCCCAATCCACGCAAGACGAGTCGATGGCGAAACGGCGTCCCGATCGGACTGCGCTTGAGCGTAATCGATAAGCCCTGATTTTGAGTTTGACGGGTTGGCATCATCTTACCCTACATGCTCTAAGCCGCTTCGACGAATACGGGCAACCTCTTGGGGATCCCGAAGCTGGCACAGTCCGTCCAGGGTCGCGCGGACGGTGTTAAATGGATTGCCACGGCCTAATGTCTTGGCAATGATGTTCTGAGCGCCTGCTAATTCGACCACGGCTCGGACCGCCCCTCCGGCAATGATCCCGGTACCGGGCGCCGCGGGTTTCAACAGGACATGCTCGCCGCCGAATAAACCGTTCACCTGGTGTGGGATGGTTTGCTCTTTCAGTGGAATGTGTACCAAATGCTTTTTCGCCTGCTCCACTGCCTTGGAAATGGCAGCCGGAACCTCTGCGGCCTTGCCTTTTCCGATGCCGACCCACCCTTGCCCATCACCGACTACGACCAATGCGCAAAAATTGAATCGCTTGCCACCTTTGACGACCTTGGCGACACGATTGATAAAGACCACCTTATCTTTCAGATTGAGTTCTTCAGGATTTACTCGCACGCGATCATGCTCCTTCTTGCTTGTTCGGCATGGCCCTAAAACTTGAGGCCTCGTTCCCGCGAGGCTTCGGCCAAGGCTTTAATGCGACCATGAAAGAGACGGCCCCCTCGATCGAAGACCACCGCTTCCACGTGCGCCGCTTTAGCTCGATCGGCTAGAGCATGACCTACTGCTTTGGCGGCATCCATGGGCTTCGCCGACGTCAGGGTTGACTTCAAATCCTTATCGAGGGTGGACGCCGCAGCCAACGTCTTTCCATTCGTATCGTCGATCACTTGCGCATAGATGTGCTTTTTGCTTCGAAACACGCTGAGCCGTGGGCGAGTGGGCGCGCCGTAGATCCGTTGGCGGACTCGCATTTTTCTTCGCGCCAGTTTTTCCGCTTTTTCACTTGTCAACATAGTCCACCCTACTTTCCTGTCTTGCCTTCCTTCTTGCGAAGCTTTTCACCGGCGTAACGAATGCCCTTTTGCTTGTAAACATCGGGCGGCTTAATGGCGCGTAGATCGGCAGCGGTCTGTCCTACCTTCCGCTTGTCGCTTCCCTTGATCGTGACGATTGTTTGCTTATCGACCTTGGCCTCTACACCGGCCGGCAGGTCATAAATAACCGGGTGGGTATAGCCGACACTCAAGTTCAGACTCTTGCCTTGTGCCTGTGCTTTATAGCCGACCCCGGTGATTTCCAATGTTCGCTCATATCCTTTGGTCACACCGATGACCATGTTGTTGAGTTCTGCGCGCGCCAACCCGTGCAGCGCTCTGAGCTTGGGCTCATCGCTTGCGCGATTGACCTGCACATGGCCATCAACGAGGGCGACCGAGAGATCAGAAGCCAGCGGCCATTCCAGACTTCCTAATGGCCCTTTGACCGTGACCTGATTGCCGCTTGACTTTACTTCCACGCCCTTGGGAATTGGTATTGGTTTACGTCCAACCCGCGACATAATTGAACCCTTTACATTCGATCGAAACGTTGTGTTCAGCGCCCTGCGGCTCCATACCGACTGGCCAGTTACCAGATCTGACAAAGAACTTCGCCACCGAGACCGGCATGGCGAGACTCTTGATCCGTCATCAGGCCCTTGGACGTCGACACAATTGAGAGTCCCATCCCGTTTAGGACTTTGGTCAAGTTGCGGCGGCCGACATACACGCGTTTCCCAGGTCGGCTGACCCGGCGAATACCGGTAATGACAGACTGACCTTCTCCGACATATCGCAACTGGATCTTCAACGAGGGATGCCCTTCGCCTTGCTCTCGCTCATACTGATTGATAAAACCTTCCGCCTTTAACACCCGAAGGACTTCCATCTTGAGCTTCGAAGCCGGCACCGTCACCGTCCCATGACCGCGGCGCAAAGCATTCTGAATTCGAGTGAGAAGATCAGCGATCGGATCGGTCATCATAAGCTAGACTCCACCACTTCCTACAGGTTCAGCATTCCATCGTCGGCGACCAGAGGTCCACCGAGGATTGTTTTACCAGCTCGACTTTCTCACTCCGGGTATTTCACCGCGCAATCCCAAGAACCGAAAGCAAATACGGCAGAGACGGAAGCGACGGAGAAAACCACGCACCCGTCCACAGTGAGGACACCGATTATAATCGCGCGTGGAGAATTTTGATTTAACCGCGGATTTGTTTCGTAAGGCTTTTCTGGACACCGTGGACTCCGTTTCCTAAAATGACCCGTGCCTAAGTTCTAAATGGCATTCCCATATGGCGGAGGAGCGCTTTTCCTTCATCATTCGTCTTCGCCGTTGTCACAATCGTAATATCCATCCCGTGAATCGAGGCGACGCTGTCGTACTGGATCTCCGGAAATATCAATTGCTCCTTCAGGCCCAAGGTGTAATTTCCGCGTCCGTCGAATGCCTTGGGGGAAACCCCTCGAAAATCTCGAATTCGCGGGAGAGCCAGCGTAAGAAGACGATCGAGAAATTCGTACATCCGGTCGCTTCGAAGCGTGACCTTCGCACCGATCGGCATTCCCTGCCGAAGCTTAAAGCCGGCGATCGCCTTTTTGGCTTTGGTCACCACGGGCCGTTGGCCCGTGATAATACCCAACTCACTGGTCGCTCCCTCGAGGAGCTTGACGTTCTGAATGGCTTCACCCATTCCGACGTTCAGGACCACGCGATCGACCTTCGGAACCTGCATGGGATTTTTATACCCAAACTCTTTCATCAGGGCCGGCACGATCTGATTGCGATAGGTCTCTTTCAGCCGGGGCGTGACCTTCGGCTCGTCCTGACCCTTGGCTTGCGCTGCACCTTCCGGTTTGGGCTCCTTCGCTTGAGCCGCAGATTCCTTCTTGGTTTTTTTATCGGAGGCCTTACCGGCTGATGGTTTTTCCGTCTTCGCCATCCTACCCTTCCTTATGTCCGTTCGATCACTTCTTGACACTTCTTACAGATGCGGACCCTCCGGCCGTCATCCAACAGCTTGATACCGACGCGCACCGGCTTGCTGCAATTGCCGCAGAGGAACATGACATTGGCAAGAGCCAGAGGCGCTTCGCGCTCGATGATCCCGCCCTGCTTCACTTTTTGATTGGGCTTTGTATGGCGCTTGATCACGTTCAATTTTTCTACAATCACCTTCCCGTCCTCGAGCAACATCGACAAGACCTTTCCTGTCTTCCCCCGCTCTCGGCCGGTCATGACCATGACCGTATCGCCCTTCTTGATCTTTGTTTTCACGGCTGATGCGCTCATCGCGTGTTCGTCTCCTACAGCACTTCAGGCGCTAACGAAATAATTTTCATGAACTTCTTCCAACGCAACTCGCGGGCCACCGGGCCGAAAATGCGCGTTCCGATCGGCTCGCCCTGCGCATTGATGAGCACGCATGCGTTGCGATCGAATTTAATATAGGATCCGTCTTCGCGCCGAACCCCTTTAGTCGTACGGACAATGACCGCCTTGCTGACATCGCCCTTCTTGACCGTGGCTTGAGGAATGGCCTCCTTGACGGCCACGACGACGATATCTCCCAGCGAGCCATAGCGTCGCCGAGATCCACCTAAGACGTGGAAGCACATCACCTGCTTCGCTCCCGAATTGTCCGCTACATCGAGATAGGTATAATTCTGAATCATGATTCGGACTGGCCTCGCTCCATGACTTGCACGACTCGCCAATGCTTGTCTTTACTGATGGGCCGCGTCTGTATCAACTTGACGCGATCTCCGACCTTGCAGACGTTTTGCTCGTCATGCGCTTTCAACTTCGTCACACGTCGCAATACTTTATGATAGAAAGGATGTCGCACAAAGCGAGCCACGGCGACGACGACCGTTTTTTCCATCTTGTCGCTAATCACATTGCCGAACCAATGGCGTCGCTTTTCCGATCGCGTATTCATGATCCACGACCTTTGCTTGCGATCAGCTTTTGGTTCAAGACGGTTTTAACCCGCGCTAAATCCCGGCGCGTATGGCGGATTTTCATCGGATTCTCGATCCGTCCCGTGGCAAGCTGAAAACGTAAGTTGAAGACTTCCTGTTTCAATTGACGCTCTTTGTCCTGAAGTTCGGCTTCCGCCATCGCTTGAAGTTCTTTTACGTCCATCAAATTTCTCCACGCACGACAAACTTCGTCGCCACCGGTAATTTATGAGCCGCCAACCGCAAGGCCTCGTGAGCCACCTCGCGGGTCACCCCGTCCATTTCATAGAGAATTCTGCCCGGCTTAACCACAGCGACCCAATACTCCGGATTGCCTTTTCCTTTGCCCATACGAGTCTCTGCTGGCTTTTTCGTGATCGGCTTATCGGGGAAAATCCGAGTCCAGACTTGCCCGCCCCGTTTGACATGCCGGGTAATCGCAATTCTGGCCGCTTCGATCTGACGGCTCGTGACCCACCCCGGCTCCAAAGCCTTGAGACCGAATTCGCCGAGAGTAATTTTCCCCCCGCGATACGCCTTGCCGCGCATGCGGCCTTTTTGGGTCTTACGAAACTTAACTTTCTTTGGTGCGAGCATCCGACTCTATCCCCTTCATCACATCATCGTTGGAATGGTAAAAGGTCGCGCGCGGCAGGAGAGCACGTAAGCCCAGCCATACCATTCCGACGATCTATCCTCGATCGAATCCGCCTTCGCTTTTTTGAGGTTGGGCGAATACCACCTCGCCGCGGTAAATCCAGGTCTTCACACCGATCTGCCCCATTGTGGTATGGGCCTCGGCAAATCCATAATCAATGTCCGCTCGAAGCGTGTGGAGCGGCACCCGACCTTCCCGATACCATTCCGTACGAGCGATTTCCGCGCCTCCCAAACGACCGGCCACGTTGATCCGTATTCCCTGCGCACCTAATCGCTGCGCGGCGGCAATGCTCCGTTTCATCGCACGGCGAAACGCCACTCGCTTCTCAAGCTGCACGGCGATATTTTCACTGACGAGCTGAGCATCCAATTCGGGCTTCTTAATTTCTTTGACGGTAATGTACACCTGATGCCCGTACTGCTTCTCGAGCATCGCCTTGAGCTTATCGACCTCGGCGCCTTTCCGGCCGATAATGATGCCGGGCCTGGCGGTATGGATGATCACGCGGGTTTGATCGCCTGACCGTTCGATCTCAACCCGTGAAACCCCGGCGTGATAGAGCTTCTCCTTCACGACTTTTCGAATCGCAATGTCTTCATGAAGGAGCTTGGCAAAATCTTTTCCGGCATACCAGCGGGAACTCCAAGGCTTGCTATACCCAAGTCGATACCCAATCGGATGCGTCTTCTGTCCCATAATACTCCCTGTCGACTATTTGCGAGCGTCCGAGTCCGGCGCTTCAACAACGACGGTGATGTGACTCGTCCGCTTGTGAATCGATGCCGCGCGACCCATCGCGCGAGCGTGAAATCGCTTGTACGTCGGCCCGCAATCGACATAGGCCTGGGACACCCGCATCGACTCGCTGTCTCCCAATTCTCGCTGCTCGGCATTGGCCACGGCGGACCGCAGAACCTTCTCGACTACTTTCGCCGCCGCGCGTGGCGTAAATCTCAACATGGTCAATGCCTGGGGAACCTGCTGCCCGCGTATCATATCGATCAGCGGCCGGGCCTTTCGTGGCGCGACCCGTACGAACCTTAGAATTGCTTTTGCTTCAGCCATTACGTACTCCCGTTAACGTTAATCGTTACTCGGCAAACGCAAGCTTTTCGCGTTCAACGGTGAACGAATAACGCTGCACATTACTTCAGCGCGACCGACTTTTCAGTCCTCGCAGCCCCGTGGCCTTTAAAAAATCGAGTCGGAGCAAATTCGCCGAGCTTATGACCCACCATGTTTTCGGTCACGAACACAGGAATAAACTTCTTCCCATTGTGAACGGCAAATGTATTGCCGATCATTTCCGGAATGATCGTAGACCGTCGCGACCAGGTCTTGATGATCTTGCGATCCTTGTTCTCGTTCATCTGCTCGACCTTTTTGAGCAGGTGATCATCGACAAATGCGCCTTTGCTGACTGAACGCGGCATACGATTCTCCGATTACTTCTTGCGTCGAGTGATAATGAATTTGTCCGTGGCCTTGTTTTGGCGCGTCTTATAGCCTTTCGTGGGAAGCCCCCACGGAGAGACTGGATGAGGATTGCCCTGCCCGGACTTTCCCTCACCGCCGCCGTGCGGATGGTCGACCGGATTCATGACGACTCCACGAACGTGTGGCCGACGGCCGAGCCATCGCGAGCGCCCCGCTTTGCCGACGGAAATATTCTCATGATCGAGATTGCCGACCTGCCCGACGGTCGCCATACAGGTTCCCAAAATTCGCCGCATCTCCCCGGACTTCAATCGCACCTGCACATAGCCTTCTTCGCGGCCCATAACTTGGGCAAAACCGCCGGCGCTGCGGATCAATTGCCCGCCCTTGCCCGGCTTCAACTCGATGTTGTGGATCGTGGTCCCCAACGGCATCGCGGTCAGGGGAAGCGCATTCCCTGGACGGACTTCCGCAGTCGGACCGGACTGCACCACGTCATTGACGCTCAGCCCTTGGGGCGCCAAAATGTAGCGTTTCTCTCCGTCGACATAGGCCAATAAGGCGATACGAGCCGACCGATTGGGATCGTATTCTATGGCCTTGACTCGGGCGGAGATCCCTACCTTGTCGCGCTTAAAATCGATCGTTCGATACAGCCGCTTGTGCCCGCTGCCGCGGAAGCGAATGGTCATACGGCCGTCGTTATTTCTTCCGCCGGAGCGATTGTGAAACTTGGTCAGGCTTTTCTCAGGCGCTTTGTCCGTGATGCCCTCCTTCGTGAGGACCATCATCGCGCGCCGCCCCGGTGAAGTCGGCCGATATTGTTTCAACCCCATGTTGTCAATTCCTCTTTGACTCGATGCGCTTTCGCCATCTGATATTCGCGCCTAGGCCCCCTCGAACATTTCGAGCTTCTCGCCTTCCTTCAAGGTCACGATGGCTTTTTTCCAGTCCGGTCGCTTGCCGGCAAATCGCCCGAGCCGTTTCATCTTGCCGGGCACATTCATCACGTGCACACGCTCCACTCGAACTTTCAACACCGACTCAACGGCTCGCTTAATTTGGATACGGTTAGCGTCGCCTCTCACGACAAAGCCGACTTTATTGCCGGACTCACGCATCGCCGTGAGTTTTTCCGTTAAGAGCGGTTGCAAGAGGACGTCTTGTGGATCGCGCTTCATGACCACACCTCTTGCAGACGAGATAAGACACCTTCAGGAATCACGATAGCGTGATATCTCAACACGTCATAGACATTCAGGGACTCGGGAGTCGTCAGCTTGACATCGGAGAGATTTCTTGCGGCCCGTTCAATCGACCCACCATCGTTGCCCAGTACAATCAGGGTCTTTGAGGTCAATCCCAGCTTGGTCAACATCTTGGCCAAGAGCTTGGTTTTCGGCTCCGGAAGAGAAAGATCCGAGAGAACCATGACAGCCCCTTCCGCTAAACGTGCGGACAAGGCACTGCGCAACGCCGCGTGATATTTCTTTTTGGGAATACTGTACGCATAGCTGCGTGGCCGCGGACCAAAGACGATTCCGCCATGTCGCCATATCGGAGAGCGAACGGATCCGGCCCTCGCCCGACCGGTATGCTTTTGCTTCCAAGGCTTCTTTCCAGACCCGCTGACTTCGCCTCGACGAAGCGTCGATGCCGTACCCTGTCGCTCACACGCCTGCTGCATCACAACCGCCGTATGCACCAATTGAGGGTCCGCCTTGACGCCGAAGACGCCATCGTGCAGCTCGACTGAGCCTACTTTCTTCTTATTCAGATCGAGTACATCAACAATTGCCATGATCAGCTCTTTTTTGATTTGCGAACAGTCACAAAACTACCCGTCGCCCCCGGGACCGCACCACTAATGAACAGCAGGTTTTCGTCGGGACGCGCTTCAACGACTTTCAAGCGCTGCACCGTCACACGCTCACTTCCCATATGGCCCGGCAAGGTCTTATTCTTCCAGACGCGCGATGGATGAGAGCTGGCTCCAATGGAACCCGGCGCTCGGTGAAACATGGACCCGTGAGTCTCAGGACCGCCCCGGTAGTTATGGCGCTTCATGACCCCTTGAAACCCCTTACCCTTCGAGACGCCCTCGACATCCACCCACTCTCCCTTCTGAAACACATCGGCCTTGAGGGTCTGACCCAGCTGAACATCGCCCATTTTTTTAAATTCTTTTAAATGTCGGCTCGGCGAAAGATTGGCGGTTTTCAGATGCCCCAACTCAGGCTTGTTCAGCTTTCGAGCCGGCACTTCATCGTAGGCCAGTTGAATCGATTCATAGCCATGCTGCTCTTTCGTTCGAATCTGCGCGACACGGCATGGGCCCGCCTCAACGACCGTCACCGTCGTCAAACGACCGGCCTCATCGTAAACCTGGGTCATCCCTATTTTTTTTCCAACCAACCCGTTCGTCATCCTTCCACCGTCTCCCTCTTCACCCGACCTCAAGCGCCCTACCGCCGTTCCCGTTTATTCGATCGGCTCATCACAACTTGATTTCGACATCCACGCCCGCCGCCAAATTCAATTTCATGAGGGCGTCCATCGTCTCCGGGGTGGGCTCCATAATATCGAGCAGTCGCTTATGCGTTCGAATCTCGAACTGCTCGCGAGACTTCTTATCGACATGCGTGGAACGCTGAACCGTAAATTTTTCAATGCGCGTGGGTAGAGGAATCGGCCCGGCCACCTTGGCTCCGCTGCGGCGAACCGTTTCAACAATTTCGGCCACGGACTGATCCAAGACCCGGTAGTCAAAACCCTTCAATCTGATCCGAATTCGCTGGTCAACCTTCACAATGTCTCCTGCTCTTCTCGAGCTATCGGCTCAAACTACAGTTGCCTCTTACGCCACGATTTCGGTGACGATACCGGAGCCGACGGTCTTGCCGCCCTCCCGCACCGCAAAGCGCAAGCCCTGATCCATCGCAATCGGCGAGATCAACTCCCCGTTGATCGTCACATTGTCCCCCGGCATGACCATCTCCACCCCGGGATTGAGCTGTACCACCCCGGTGACGTCCGTGGTCCGGAAATAAAACTGCGGCCGGTAGCCGTTGAAGAACGGCGTATGCCGCCCCCCTTCTTCTTTGGTCAACACATAGATCTCGGCTTTAAACTTCGTATGCGGCGTAATGCTCTTGGGTTTGCCCAACACCATCCCGCGCTCCACGTCTTCTTTCTTGGTCCCCCGCAAGAGCACCCCGATGTTATCCCCCGCCTGCCCCTCATCGAGCACCTTGCGGAACATCTCCACCCCGGTCACGATGGTGCTCTGGGTCGGCCGTAAGCCAATGATCTCGATTTCATCGCCCACTTTCACAATCCCCCGCTCGCACCGCCCCGTCACGACGGTCCCGCGGCCGCTGATGGTAAACACATCTTCGATGGGCATCAAAAACGGCTTGTCGATGGGCCGCACCGGCGTCGGAATATAGCTATCGACGGCATCGAGCAGCTTGAGGATGGCCGGCACCCCGATCTCGCTCTGATCGCCTTCCATGGCCTTGGTGGCCGAGCCGGTGATGATGGGCGTCTTGTCGCCGGGAAATTCGTACTTGCTCAACAGCTCCCGCACTTCGAGCTCGACCAGCTCGAGCAGCTCTTTGTCATCGACCTTGTCGGCTTTGTTCAAAAACACGACGACATAGGGCACGCCCACCTGCCGAGCCAACAAAATGTGCTCGCGGGTCTGCGGCATGGGGCCGTCGGCGGCGCTGACGACGAGAATGGCGCCATCCATCTGCGCGGCACCCGTGATCATGTTCTTCACATAGTCGGCGTGGCCCGGGCAGTCGACGTGCGCATAGTGCCGCTTGTCGGTTTCGTACTCGACGTGGCTGATGGCGATGGTCATGATCTTGGTGGCATCCCGGCGCCCTTGCGACTCGCTCGCCTTGGCCACCTCGTCGTAGCTGATAAACTTCGCCATGCCCCGCTCGCTACAGATCTTCGTCAGAGCGGACGTCAGCGTCGTCTTGCCGTGGTCCACATGCCCGATCGTCCCGATATTCACGTGGGGCTTGCGCCGCTCATACTTCGCCTTCGCCATACCCTCCTCCTTCGTCCGTTACGGCCACTCTACAATTTGATTCAGACCGGACATGAGTCCGGAGAAATCTAAGAGGCGCCTTGATTCTTTGAGATAATTTGTTCGGCGATTTGCTTCGGAACCTGCTCGTACCGATCGAACTCCATGCTGTAGGTCGCTCGGCCTTGCGTACGGGAACGTAAGTCGGTGGCATACCCGAACATCTCGCTAAGGGGCACCGCCGCATCGATTGCCTGCGATCCCGCGCGAACCTTGATGCCCTGGACTTTGCCACGCCGTCCGTTGAGATTACCGATGACGTCGCCCATGTATTCCTGTGGCACCAGAACTTCGACCTTCATGATAGGCTCCAGCACGGCGGGATCGGCCCGCTTACACGCATCTTGAAACCCCATCGATGCGGCAATCTTGAAGGCCATTTCATTGGAGTCCACGTCATGGTAGGAGCCGTCGATAACGGTGACACGCACATCGCGCATCGGATAGCCGGCCAACACGCCCGTTTCCATTCGCTCACGAACGCCTTTTTCAATGGCCGGGATATATTCTCTCGGAATGGATCCCCCCACCACTTTATTCACAAATTGAAATCCAACACCCGCTTCGCTCGGCTCAACCGTCAACACGACGTGACCGTACTGACCACGTCCGCCGGTCTGCTTAATATATTTCCCCTCTGCTTCCGCATGACGACGGATCGTCTCACGGTACGCCACTTCCGGCTTACCAACGTTCGCTTCTACTTTAAATTCGCGCATCAATCGATCGACGATGATCTCCAGATGCAACTCGCCCATGCCTGAAATAATTGTCTGAGCGGTTTCTTCGTCGGTGCGCACGCGAAAAGACGGGTCTTCCTGAGCCAATTTCTGAAGAGAAAATCCGAGCTTTTCCTGATCCTGTTTCGTCTTCGGCTCGATCGCCATCGAAATGACGGGCTCGGGGAACTTCATGACTTCAAGCAGGACCGCATGCTTCTCATCACAGAGCGTGTCGCCGGTCGTCGCCCCCTTCAGCCCTACCGCCGCGGCAATATCACCGGCGTACACTTCATCGATATCTTCACGCTTATTGGCATGCATCTTCAGAAGACGTCCAATGCGCTCTTTCGTATTCTTCGTGATGTTATAGACGGAGGTCCCGGTTTTGAGGGTGCCGGAATAGACACGAAAATACGTCAACTGCCCGGCGAAGGGATCGGTCATGATCTTAAAAGCCAAGGCCGAAAATGGATCGCTGTCACTGGCGTGGCGCAGCAATTCCTTCCCGTTGGCAGGATCCACGCCGGTCACGGGGGGAATATCCAATGGCGATGGAAGGAAATCTACGACGCCGTCCAACAGTTGCTGGACGCCTTTATTTTTGAAGGATGCCCCGCAGAGGATGGGAGTCACCTTCATCGAAATCGCGCCGGCTCGGATCGCTTTTTTTATTTCCTCTTCGCTCAGCGCGTCGCCGTTTAAATATTTTTCCAACACCTGCTCGTCGTGCTCGGCGACTAATTCCAACATTTTCTCGCGATACTCTTTGGCCTGGTCGAGCAGATTCGCGGGAATTTCTTCCACCTTATATTTCGCGCCCAGCGACTCATCGTCATACACATACGCTTTCATCGTCACGAGATCGATCGTGCCCTTGAAGTCTCCTTCGCGACCAATGGGCAATTGGATGGGCACAGGCGTGGCGCCCAATCGATCCACCATAGATTGAACGCTGGCAAAAAAGTCTGCGCCGATCCGGTCCATCTTATTCATGAACGCAATGCGAGGGACGCGATATTTATCCGCCTGACGCCACACGGTTTCGGACTGCGGTTCGACACCCTGCACCGAATCGAAGACCGTGACTGCGCCGTCAAGCACACGAAGAGAGCGCTCGACTTCGATCGTAAAGTCGACATGGCCCGGGGTATCGATGATATTGATCCGATAATCTTTCCAGTGACAGGTCGTCGCCGCGGACGTGATGGTGATACCGCGCTCGCGTTCCTGCTCCATCCAGTCCATCGTGGCGGCGCCATCGTGCACTTCACCCATGCGGTGGGAGACACCGGTATAGAAAAGAATGCGTTCGGTAGTCGTCGTCTTACCGGCGTCGATGTGCGCCATGATACCGATGTTTCTGGTTCTATCCAGCGAAACTCGCCTGGCCACTGTATCCTCCGAAATAAATAACGGTGCCGCAGCAGACTTTCGCCAGCGATACAGGTCGACCCGCCTGCTGTCGCAGCGTGGCCCAACTGCAGCACAAAGATGTTCTATGAACGCTGATTACCAGCGATAGTGAGCAAAGGCCTTGTTGGCCTCGGCCATTCGGTGTGTATCTTCCCGTTTCTTGACTGATGCACCGGTATTATTCGCCGCGTCGAGCAGCTCCCCGGCTAGCTTTTCCGCCATGGTCTTTCCGCCACGAGACTTAGAGTATTCAGCGATCCAGCGCAACCCCAATGACATCCGGCGGACGGGGCGGATCTCGACTGGCACTTGATAGGAGGCACCACCTACCCGGCGAGACTTGACCTCCACGATCGGCTTCACGTTGTCGAGGGCGGCGCGAAACACTTTGAGGGGGTCATTCCCCGTCTTTTCTTGAATGACGTCAAAGGCGCCGTAACACACACGCTCCGCTGTGCTCTTCTTCCCGCCATACATCAAGACATTAATGAATTTGCTGACCAGCTTGTCGTGATATCGCGGATCGGGAGCTACCTCGCGCTGTCCGAATATTCGTCTTCTTGGCATCTTCGTTTCTTCTCTTAATGAAAGTCTATGAAACTCTTATTTCGGTCGCTTCGCGCCATACTTGGACCGACTCTGCTTTCGGTTGGCCACGCCAACCGCATCCAACGCTCCGCGAACGATGTGATAGCGCACGCCCGGCAAGTCCTTCACGCGGCCTCCCCTCACGAGCACAATGGAGTGCTCTTGCAGGTTGTGCCCCACGCCTGGAATATAGGATGTGACTTCCATGCCGTTGGTGAGACGAACACGCGCTACTTTGCGCAATGCAGAGTTGGGTTTTTTAGGAGTCGAGGTATAGACACGAATGCAGACCCCGCGCTTTTGAGGACAACGCTTGAGCGCTGGGCTCTTGGTCTTGCTCTTTGCAAGACGTCGTCCGTGTCGCACCAATTGATTGATCGTTGGCATGTCAAGTTTCCTAATTGGCTATTCGCCCAAAGCCGACGGATTATAATGAGGCGTGAGCACGCTGTCAAGCAAGGAGCCGTCTTTTCTTTAGCTTCCGCTCGAACTGCTCTCGACTTTCTGCTGCTCTTGCCCAATAGCGACGGGCTCGCCGGCCAATACCGGCGCTTGCCCATCGGGTTTCGGACTAATGACATACGTATCGCGATACTCATCGAAGCCGGTTCCGGCCGGAATAAGTCGTCCCACGATTACATTTTCCTTCAAGCCCAGGAGCTGATCTTCCTTGCCGTTGATCGAGGCTTCGGTCAACACGCGTGTTGTCTCTTGGAACGAAGCCGCCGAAATAAAGCTGTCCGTCGTCAATGCAGCCTTCGTAATACCCAAGAGCACAGGCTTGCCCAAGGCCGCCTTGCCGCCGTTGTTTAGAACACGCTCGTTTTCATCTTCGAACGCGAAACGACTCACTTGACTGCCCGGCAGGAATTCCGTGTCTCCCGGATCCTCAATTCGAACCTTCCGCAACATCTGCCGAACGATAATCTCGATATGCTTGTCGTTGATCGTCACCCCTTGCAGGCGATACACGTCTTGGACTTCGTCGACCAGATACTTCTGTAATTCCTTCGGTCCTAAGACATCGAGGATGTCGTGAGGATTTGCGGATCCATCCATCAAGGGCTCGCCCGCTCGTACCCAGTCGCCCTCATGCACATTGACGTGCTTGCCCTTTGGGATCGAATATTCCTTACGATCACCCACTTTGTTATCGACAATGACCCGCCGCATGCCCTTGACGAAACCTTCATAGGAGACTTCACCGTCAATTTCGCTGATGACCGCCTGCTCCTTCGGCTTTCTCGCCTCGAACAGTTCGGCCACGCGCGGAAGTCCGCCGGTGATATCTTTGGTCTTGGTCGTCTCCCGAGGAATTTTCGCAAGCACGTCGCCAGGATGGACCGAGCTACCCTTCTCGACGAGAATGTGCGCCCCGACAGGAAGCAGATATCGCGCCACGGCCGCCGCCGTGGATACCTTCGCGGTCTTACCGGAATCATCCTTGATGGACACGCGCGGCCGCATGGTCGTGCCGGAATGCTCAATCACCACTTTGCGTGAGAGGCCGGTGACTTCGTCGAACTCCTCCTTCATCGTCACGCCTTCGGTGATATCCCCATAGGCCACCTTGCCGCCAACGTCTGTGAGAATGGATAGCGAATAGGGGTCCCATTCGACCAGCCGCTGGCCGATCTCGATACGGCCACCGTCTTTGGTTTTAATTTTCGCGCCGTAGACGACGGGATATTTTTCCCGTTCGCGGCCGTTCTCGTCGTAGATCGCAATCTTTGCGTTGCGATTCATCACGACCCACTCCCCTTCTTTATTTTTGACAGCGATGGAAGGATTGTGATGATCGACATTCTTCTTCGCATCGAAGCTCATGAATTTCAATGAGCCGGCATGCTTCGCCTCGAGCACGGTTTGCTCGACAACTTTGCTGGCCGTTCCGCCGATATGGAAGGTTCTCATCGTGAGCTGCGTGCCGGGCTCTCCGATTGATTGCGCCGCAATGACACCGACGGGCTCGCCCTTTTCCACCAGCCGCCCTCGCGAGAGGTCGCGGCCGTAGCACTTGATACACACTCCACGACGCGATTGGCAGGTCAACACCGAACGAATGGTGACGCGGTCCACTCCGGCTTCGACCACGCTCTTGGAGCGCTCTTCGTCAATCTCCTCGTTCGCCTTGACAATCATCTCGCCCGTCAACGGATCGCGAATGTCTTCCGACGCCAGGCGACCTAAAATACGGTCTTCGAGCGGCTGGATGATTTCACCGCCCTCAACTAGGGCCGTCACCACGATACCGTCGGCGGTGCCGCAATCCTCTTCGGTGATGATGACGTCTTGGCTGATGTCGACGAGCCGACGCGTCAGATAACCTGAATTTGCGGTCTTCAACGCCGTATCGGCCAGACCCTTGCGAGCGCCGTGCGTTGAGATGAAGTACTGCAGCACGGTCAATCCTTCTCGGAAGTTGGCCGTGATCGGCGTCTCAATAATTTCTCCTGATGGCTTAGCCATCAGCCCGCGCATACCCCCGAGCTGACGGATCTGTTGCGAGCTTCCGCGCGCCCCGGAATCGGCCATCATGAAAATCGGATTGAACGCTTCCTTCGAGCCGCCATCCGCTCCAAGGCTCAGCTCCTTCATCATCTCGTTGGCCACCTGCTCGGTCACATGCGCCCAAATGTCGATGACCTTGTTGTATCGCTCGCCGTTGGTGATCAATCCTTCGCTGTATTGCTTTTCGATTTCGTTGACTTCTCGCTGCGCCCGATTGATCAGTTCTTCCTTTTTCAATGGGATGTGCATATTGTCGATGCAGATCGAGGCGCCGGCTTTCGTGGCATAGGCAAAGCCGAGATCTTTGATCTTATCCAACAGGGTCACCGTTTCGCGGTGACCTGCCTGCCGGTAAACCGTGTCGATCAGCTTCGTCATTTCCTTTTTGGTCATGACTTGATTTGCCACGGAGAACGGCGTCGTCGATGGAAGAATTTCACCCAACAGGACTCGCCCCACGGTCGTCGCGACAAGGTTGCCGTCGATGCGCACCTTGATTTTTGCGTGTTCTTCGACTTCTCCGGCGTCGTACGCCATGCGCACTTCTTCGGGCGACGCGAAGACCTTCCCCTCGCCTCTAGAGCCCGGGCGTTCTTTCGTCAGCCAATAACAACCCAAGACCATATCTTGCGACGGCACCGCGATCGGCTTGCCGTTCGCCGGCGAGAGAATGTTATTGATGGACATCATCAGGACACGCGCTTCGATTTGCGCTTCGATCGACAAGGGCACGTGAACCGCCATCTGGTCGCCGTCAAAGTCGGCGTTAAATGCCGCGCAGACCAGTGGATGCAACCGGATCGCCTTCCCTTCCACCAAAACCGGATCGAACGCTTGGATGCCGAGACGGTGCAACGTAGGTGCACGATTGAGCAGCACGGGATGTTCACGAATTACTTCGTCAAGCACATCCCAGACTTCCGGACGTTCCTTCTCGACCAGCCGCTTGGCGCTTTTAATGGTCGTCGCAGCGCCTCTCGCCTCCAATTTATGGAAGATAAACGGCTTGAATAGTTCGAGCGCCATCTTCTTGGGAAGCCCACACTGGTTCAAACGCAATTCCGGGCCGACCACGATCACCGACCGGCCGGAATAATCCACGCGCTTTCCCAGCAGGTTTTGCCGGAATCGGCCTTGCTTTCCCTTGAGCATGTCGCTTAAGGATTTGAGCGGGCGCTTGTTGGGGCCGCGAATGGCGCGCCCACGGCGTCCATTGTCGAACAGCGCATCAACCGCTTCCTGCAGCATGCGCATTTCATTCCGGATGATGACGCCCGGCGCCTTCAGTTCCATCAATCGCTTCAACCGATTATTTCGGTTGATCACGCGCCGATAGAGGTCGTTGAGATCCGACGTCGCGAACCGCCCCCCGTCTAGCGGCACCAAGGGGCGCAGCTCCGGGGGAAGCACGGGGATGACATCCATGATCATCCACTCCGGCTTGTTGCCCGACTTTCGAAACGCTTCAATGACCTTCAAGCGTTTTGACAGCTTTTTCTTGACCGCGACGGACGTGGAGGTCTTGGACTTGATGTGCAGTTCGTCCCACTGCGCATTGATGTCGACTTTCCTCAACAGTTCGCGGATGGCTTCCGCGCCGATCCCGGCCTTAAAGGCATTGGCGCCGTGCTCTTCCTGAAGCGTGCGGAGCATATCTTCAGTCAGCAATTCCTGCACCTTCAGCGGAGTATCGCCGGGGTCGACGACCACATAACTTTCGAAATAAAGGATTTTCTCCAGATGTTTCAAACTCATGTCCAGCAAGGTGCCGATGCGGCTGGGCACGCCCTTGAGGAACCAGATGTGTGCCACCGGAGCCGCCAGTTCAATATGGCCCATCCGTTCACGCCGCACTTTGGACTGAATCACTTCGACGCCGCATTTATCGCAGACGATGCCGCGATGCTTCATGCGCTTGTACTTGCCGCAGTTGCACTCCCAGTCCTTGATCGGTCCGAAAATCTTGGCGCAAAACAGTCCGTCTTTTTCCGGCTTGAACGAGCGATAGTTGATCGTCTCCGGCTTTTTGACTTCACCGTACGACCAGGAACGGATTTTCTCCGGCGAGGCAATACGAATGCGCATGGCATCGAAGGACATCGAGTCACGAGGCTTTTCAAATAGTGTGTAGATACCTTCCAAGGCTTCTCCCTCCCTTAGCGTCCACTGAAAAAGGCTTCCAACTTCGTTCTCGCCTCTGAAAAATCCTCAACGTACCCTTGGGCAAGAGCCGGTCTTGGCCGGCTCAGGGTTGGGCGGGTGAAATATTGGTACGCCTGCGGTTTTTCCTCGACTGCGGCCTTGTTGGAAAACCCTTTTGAGCAGCCGCGCAACATACAAGTGGAGATCACCGTCATTCTTTTGACTTTACCAATTCAACGTCTAATCCAAGGCTTTGCAGTTCCTTCACCAACACGTTGAAGGATTCCGGCAGGCCCGGCTCAAGGAAGTTTTCTCCCTTGACGATGGCTTCGTAAATACGCGATCGGCCCGGCACGTCATCCGATTTGACTGTCAGGAACTCTTGGAGCGTCGAGGCCGCGCCGTACGCCTGCAGCGCCCACACTTCCATCTCTCCCAGCCGCTGTCCGCCGAATTGGGCTTTTCCGCCCAGCGGCTGCTGCGTGACGAGGGAGTAGGGTCCAATGGATCGGGCGTGAATTTTATCGTCTACTAAATGGTGGAGTTTCAGCATGTACATGTACCCGACCGTGACCGGGCTTTTGAACGCCTCGCCGGTTCGCCCATCGAACAGTTTGGTTTGACCCGTCGTCGGCAACCCGGCTTTTTTGAGCAGCTCTTTAATTTCCTTTTCGGACGCGCCGTCGAATACCGGACTGGACACATTAATGCCCAGAGCCTTCGCCGCCCATCCGAGATGCGTTTCCAGAATTTGACCGACGTTCATACGGGACGGCACACCTAACGGATTCAAGACGATTTCGACCGGCGTTCCGTCAGGCAAGTACGGCATATCTTCTTCGGGCATGATTCGGGAGACGACACCTTTATTTCCGTGCCGACCCGCCATCTTGTCGCCGACCGAGATCTTGCGCTTCATCGCAATATAGACCTTGACCAGCTTGATCACGCCCGGCGGCAACTCATCGCCGCGCTTGAGCCGGCCGACCTTGTCGTCATACAAGGTTTGCAAAATTTCAATTTGTTCTTTCGCGAGCCGTTCGATCTCCTCCAACTGCTTCTGTTCATCGGGATCGCTCAGCGTGATGTGCTTGATTTGATCGTCCCCGAGCTTCTTCAGGACCTCCGCCGTGAGCTTGCCCTTTTTCTTCAGGGTCACGTCACCGGTGTCCGCATCCATCAGGTCTCGTCCGACCACTTTGCCAAGCAGAAACTTCCGTACCTTCTTGGTCTTTTCTTCCTCGATGATCCGGAGTTCGTCCTGATGATCGCGCTGCAACTTCAGCACGTCCTCATTTTCGATGCTCTTGGAGCGTTCGTCCTTGTCGAGCCCTTTGCGGGAAAAAATCTTCACATCGACGACAATGCCTTCGACTCCCGGCGGAACTTGAAGCGATGTATCTTTCACATCGCCGGCCTTTTCTCCGAAAATCGCTCGGAGCAGTTTTTCCTCGGGAGTCAGCTGCGTTTCGCCCTTGGGCGTGACTTTGCCGACCAGGATATCGCCCGGCTTGACCTCCGCGCCGATACGAATAATCCCGCTTTCGTCCAGGTTCCGTAGCGCTTCCTCTCCGACGTTCGGGATGTCGCGGGTGATTTCTTCCTTGCCTAATTTGGTATCGCGCGCTTCGACTTCAAATTCTTCGATGTGGATCGACGTGAACGCATCTTCACGCACGAGTTTTTCACTCAGCAGGATGGCGTCTTCAAAGTTGTATCCGCCCCACGGCATGAACGCGACCAATACATTCTGGCCGAGAGCTAATTCTCCCTTATCCATGGCCGGTCCATCGCCAAGCACCTGACCCTTTTTCACCGGCTGCCCCACGCGCACGACCGGTTTCTGCGTGATGCAGGTATTTTGATTCGACCGCTGGAACTTAATGAGATCGTAGACATCCAGCAAGCCGTCACCCTTGCGACCACCTTCATTTCTTTTCGGTTCGGCCCGGACCACAATGCGCGTCGCATCGACACTCTCGACGACGCCGGCCCGCTTTGCTTGGATAACATAGCCGGAGTCTCTCGCGACGACGGCTTCCATCCCGGTTCCGACAAACGGCGCTTCGGTGCGCACGAGCGGCACGGCCTGCCGCTGCATGTTGGACCCCATCAACGCCCGATTGGCGTCGTCATGTTCGAGGAAAGGCACCAACGCCGTCGCCACGCTGACGACCTGCTTCGGCGACACGTCCATATATTCGACCCGGTCCGCCGTCGTCGTCACAAAATCCCCGGCCTTGCGGGATGAGATCGTTTCCGACACCAGACGACCGGCCCCATCGACTTTCGAGTTGGCCTGCGCCACCGTGTACTGATCCCCTTCGATCGCCGACAAATATTCGATCTCATCAGTGACTCGGCCCTTGCGGACCTTTCGATAAGGCGCTTCGATGAATCCGAAATCGTTGATCCGGGCATAGGTCGCCAACGACGTGATCAACCCGATATTCGGACCTTCCGGCGTCTCGATCGGGCAGATACGGCTATAGTGCGACGGGTGCACGTCCCGCACTTCGAAGCCCGCACGTTCCCGGGTCAATCCTCCAGGTCCCAATGCCGACAAGCGCCGCTTGTGGGTGATTTCCGCCAACGGGTTTGTCTGATCCATAAACTGCGATAGCTGGCTGCTGCTGAAAAACTCTTTGATCGCCGCGACGACCGGCTTCGCATTGATCAAATCGTGAGGCAACACCGTTTCCATGTCGAGCAAGTTCATACGTTCTTTAATGCTGCGTTCCATGCGGACCAAGCCCAGCCGCACTTGGTTTTCCAGCAGCTCGCCCACTGAACGCACGCGACGATTGCCCAAATGATCGATGTCGTCGATTTCTCCCTTGCCCATCTTGAGATTGACGAGATAGCGAATGACTTCGACAATGTCTTGCGCCGTCAGAGTTCGCTGTTCGAGGGCCAAATCGAGGGCCAGCTTCTTATTGAGCTTTAACCGTCCCACCGGCGAGAGGTCATAGCGCTTTCCATTGTTGAATAGATTCTCAAAGAGCACTTTAGCCGTTTCGACCGACGGCGTTTCTCCGGGCCTGAGGCGCTTATAGATTTCGACCATCGCCTCTTCTTTGGACTCGGTTCGTTCCATGTCCAACGTATCGAGAATGACGGGGGTTGCCGTGACCGTGTCCAGATAGATCGCTTTGAAACTGTCGATATTACTTTCGAGAATCTTTTCCATCACCGCAGGCGTCAGCTTGTGATTCTTCTCCAAGACCTTCTCTTTGGTCACCGGATCGATCAATTCCGTCAGAATCGCCCTGCCGACCAAATCAGCCGCATTGACCGGAATTTCCTTGATTCCAGCCGCTTTCAAACGGGCAATCGAGTTTTTGTTCAGCTTGGCGCCCTCGCGCACGATCGGATCTTTGCTGCCCTTCTCCGTAATTTCAACCGGACTTCTCGCTCCATGATGAATTTCCGGATCAAGTTTCCGCATCAATTTCCCCTTGGAGACGCGGATCTCTTCCACGGCATAATACATTTTGAGCAGATCGTCGCCGGAATATCCGAAGGCCTTGAGCAGAATCGTGGCCGGCATCTTACGGCGCCGGTCGATTCGCACGTAGAGAATGTCACGCGCGTCGAATTCAAAATCCAGCCAGGAGCCGCGATAAGGAATGATACGGGCCGAATACAGGACTTTGCCGCTGGCGTGCGTGCGCCCCTTGTCATGCGTGAAGGACGCCCCAGGTGAACGGTGGAGCTGGCTGACGACGACGCGTTCCGTGCCATTGATGATGAAAGTTCCTCGCTCCGTCATCAGGGGCAATTCGCCGACGTACACTTCCTGCTCCCGCACGTCGAGCACCTTCTTCTTCGGTCCCTTGTCTTCCTTATCGAAGACGACGAGGCGGACGCGCAGCTTGAGGGGGACCGCATAGGTCATTCCCTGCTCAAGGCATTCACGCACATCGTACTTGGGCGTGCCCAATGAATAACTGGAAAACTCCAGCACCGCCGTATTGTTATAGTCGGCGATGGGAAATACGCTGACCAAGGCCGCTTGAAGGCCCCTGTCTTCCCGCCGTTCGGGATCGTTTTCGAGCTGCAGAAACTGCTCGTACGAGCGCTTTTGGATTCCAATTAAGTCGGGGATGTCAATGTTTGCACGGATCTTCGAAAAATCTTTCCGCTCGATCAATCCATTGACAGACATCTCCAGCATTCCAAGCTCCTCCCTGAAAGAAAGTGAACGGCCTGCGGCCTCGGCGGATCGAACTGCGAGGCTGCGCTGATGGTCGCGTTACTTGACTTCGACTTTTCCGCCGCTCTCTTCCAACTTCTTTTTCATCGCCTCGGCTTCTTCCTTGGTGACGCCGGTCTTGACGGGCTTCGGCACGCCCTCCACGAGATCCTTCGCTTCCTTCAAGCCCAGGCTGGTCAATTCGCGCACGACCTTGATGACTTGAATCTTTTTGTCCGCCGCGGCGCTGGCCAAAATCACGTCAAAAGAGGTCTGCTCTTCGGCGGCAGGGGCTGCGGCGCCTCCACCACCCGCCGGGGACGCCATGGCGACCGGCGCAGCGGCCGTCACGCCGAAACGCGTTTCCAAGCCCTTAACCAATTCGGAAAGCTCCAAGACGCTCATGCCTTCAATGGCCTTGATGAATTCCTCTTGTGATAATTTTCCCTCTGCTGTTGCCATGTCTCCTTCTCCTTTTCTCTTGTCCTGAATTGCAGCCAACACTCCAACGAGCCCTCGCAATAGCCCACTCAGCGCATAAACCAACCCACGGGCCGGTCCCTGCATAGCGGAAAGCAGCATCGATAACAGCACCGCCTTCGACGGCAAACTGGCGACGGCAAGCAATTGCTCCGCCTGCAGTAAATTCCCGTCCAGCACGCCGACGGTGATTTTCATTTTCTCATCGCGCTTTTCCGCCTTGATGAAATCGCGCAATATCTTGGTGGCAACAGCCGGGTCGTCATACCCGATCATCACAGCCAATGGCCCCTTGAAATGGGGCTTAGCCGGTGCGAGCTGCGTGCCCTCGACCGCACGCGCCGCCAGCGTATTCTTAACGACCTTGAATTCGGCCTTGATGCCTCGCAACTGCCTGCGCAGCTCCGTGATGTGATTCACCTCCATCCCGGAACACTCCGTCATTACGGCGAGCTTTGCTCGTGAGAACTTTTCATGGAGTTCCGCAATGGCAGTGGCCTTATCTTCCTTTTTCATGTCCCCTCTCCCGATTCATTATCGTTACTCGCCACTCGTTAACCGTTGGTAATGCTGACCCCACCCTGTTCGATTAACGGATCACGATTAACGGTTCACGTCCGCCTAGGTCCATTGCTTGGTAATCGCCATTGTATCCAGTTGGACTCCTGGGCCCATGGTGCTGGAGATGCTGGCACTTTTTAGATAACGACCTTTCACCGAGGCCGGCCGGGCCTTCATCACGGATTCAAGAACGGTATTGGCATTCTCGTACAGGTGATCCGGACTGAATGAGACTTTGCCGACCGGGACATGAATGATTCCGGCCTTTTCGACCTTGTACTCGACGCGGCCTTTCCGGATTTCATTGATGGCCTTTCCAACCTCAAACGTGACCGTGCCGGTCTTGGGATTCGGCATGAGACCGCGCGGACCGAGCACCTTGCCGAGCTTTCCAACCGCCCCCATCAAATCAGGCGTTGAAATAGCTTGGTCGAACTCCATCCATCCGCCCTTAATCTTTTCCATCAGATCGTCGGCGCCGACGTAGTCCGCTCCGGCGGCCCTCGCCTCTTGCTCTTTTTCTCCCTTGGCAAACACCAGGACGCGCACTTTCTTGCCGGTGCCGTGCGGAAGCAGGGTGGTGCCGCGAACCATCTGATCCGCTCGCTTCGGGTCCACGCCCAATCGCAGCGCAAGATCGACGGTCTCATCAAATTTCACGAACGTCGACTGTTTCACGGCCTCCACGGCTTCCTTCAGTCCGTATGGTTTCTCGCCGATCTTCGCCGCTGCCGATTCGAACTTCTTCCCCATCTCACTCCCCCTCTTTCATCCGCTGCGCGTGACACGCAGGATCAGTCCTGCGTTTACTGAATCACAATTCCCATGCTGCGCGCCGTACCCTCAATAATCCTGATCGCCCCATCGAGATCCGCGGCATTAAGGTCCGTCATCTTCTTAGCGGCAATGTCTTTTAACTGCGCCTTCGAGATCTTACCGACCTTGTCCTTGTGCGGCACGCCGGATCCTTTAATCAGTCCCGCAGCTTTCTTGAGCAGATCGGATGCAGGCGGGGTACGGGTAATAAAGGTGAACGTGCGATCCTTGTAGACCGTGATGATTACCGGAATAATACTGTCGCCATCTTTCTGCGTCCGAGCGTTGAACTGCTTGCAGAACTCCATGATGTTCACCCCGTGTTGTCCAAGTGAAGGACCGACAGGGGGAGCCGGATTTGCTTTCCCGGCAGGAATTTGCAGCTTGATTTGACCGGTGATCTCTTTCGCCATGATTGCTCCTAGAAATGACTAGCCTGCGCGCTCAACACGGTTGTCTTGATCGACAAACAATACCGGCTCATATTCTTTCGACTTGCATAAACCCCAGTTCAACTGGCGTCGATCGGCCGAAGATGCTCACGAGCACCTTGACACGGTTGTGGTCGCCGTCGACTTCGTCGACCAAGGCATTGAACCCCAAGAACGGCCCATCGATGATGCGAACGTTGTCGCCCTTCACAAAACGGATCTGCTCGCGAGGCGCCGCCGTCCCGGAGTCCACCTGCTTCAGGAGGGAATCCGCTTCTTCGCTCGTTAACGGCAGCGGCTTGGTGCCTCCGCCGACAAATCCGGTGACCTTCGGGGTCTCCTTGATCATCTGCGCGGTTTCATCGGTGAGCGGCGTTTCCAATTCCACCAGCACATATCCTGGGAAAAACTTTCGCCTGGAGGTCCGACGTTTCCCGTCTTTAATTTCGATCACGTCCTCAGTCGGCACTAACACTTGCCCAAGCTGTTCGACCAAGCCCATTTGATTGGCGCGCTCCATAATGCTCGACTTCACCCGCCCTTCAAACCCGGCATAGGTATGAATCACATACCAGTTTTTCCCCATTCTACCCCTCAATGTGCTGCGACATTCGGATCATCAGATAATCTTGCTCATCAACCAGACGAGAAACGAATCCACGACCGACAGATACAGGGACATGATGATACAAAAAACGATGACGACCGTGGTCGATCCTAACGTCTCGCTTTTCGTCGGAAATGAGATTTTGCGGAATTCGGTTTTAACCTCGTTGACAAATTCGACCGTTGAATTCCACATTTTTTTAAACATCCAACACTCCGCGCAGCAAAGATCAACAAAACTGTCTGTTCGTCATGGCAGGGGCACTAGGAATCGAACCCAGACTTTCGGTTTTGGAGACCGACGTGCTAGCCGTTGAACACTATGCCCCTCTGCAGGCTGCTGAAAAAGGTCGCCAGCTTCGTTCTCACCGTCAAAAAAATCCTCAACGTACCCCAGAGGGTACGCTTCCGGTTTTTTCTTTGCTGCGGCCTTGCTGACGGTCTTTCATGAGCAATCTGCTGGCCGCAAGCCGAAGACCATTCCCCGATAGCCCATCGCCCCGTGACTTTATTTCACTTCTTTATGAGACGTATGCTTCCGGCAAAATCGGCAATACTTATTGCGCTCAATTCGGTCCGGATCGTTTTTTTTGTTTTTCATCGTCGAATAATTACGCTGTTTGCAGACTGCGCAGGCCATCGAAAAAATTTCTCTCATCGCACTCCAACCTTCCTTAACTACGCCACGATTTCGGTGACGATACCGGAGCCGACGGTCTTGCCGCCCTCCCGCACCGCAAAGCGCAAGCCCTGATCCATCGCAATCGGCGAGATCAACTCCCCGTTGATCGTCACATTGTCCCCCGGCATGACCATCTCCACCCCGGGATTGAGCTGTACCACCCCGGTGACGTCCGTGGTCCGGAAATAAAACTGCGGCCGGTAGCCGTTGAAGAACGGCGTATGCCGCCCCCCTTCTTCTTTGGTCAACACATAGATCTCGGCTTTAAACTTCGTATGCGGCGTAATGCTCTTGGGTTTGCCCAACACCATCCCGCGCTCCACGTCTTCTTTCTTGGTCCCCCGCAAGAGCACCCCGATGTTATCCCCCGCCTGCCCCTCATCGAGCACCTTGCGGAACATCTCCACCCCGGTCACGATGGTGCTCTGGGTCGGCCGTAAGCCAATGATCTCGATTTCATCGCCCACTTTCACAATCCCCCGCTCGCACCGCCCCGTCACGACGGTCCCGCGGCCGCTGATGGTAAACACATCTTCGATGGGCATCAAAAACGGCTTGTCGATGGGCCGCACCGGCGTCGGAATATAGCTATCGACGGCATCGAGCAGCTTGAGGATGGCCGGCACCCCGATCTCGCTCTGATCGCCTTCCATGGCCTTGGTGGCCGAGCCGGTGATGATGGGCGTCTTGTCGCCGGGAAATTCGTACTTGCTCAACAGCTCCCGCACTTCGAGCTCGACCAGCTCGAGCAGCTCTTTGTCATCGACCTTGTCGGCTTTGTTCAAAAACACGACGACATAGGGCACGCCCACCTGCCGAGCCAACAAAATGTGCTCGCGGGTCTGCGGCATGGGGCCGTCGGCGGCGCTGACGACGAGAATGGCGCCATCCATCTGCGCGGCACCCGTGATCATGTTCTTCACATAGTCGGCGTGGCCCGGGCAGTCGACGTGCGCATAGTGCCGCTTGTCGGTTTCGTACTCGACGTGGCTGATGGCGATGGTCATGATCTTGGTGGCATCCCGGCGCCCTTGCGACTCGCTCGCCTTGGCCACCTCGTCGTAGCTGATAAACTTCGCCATGCCCCGCTCGCTACAGATCTTCGTCAGAGCGGACGTCAGCGTCGTCTTGCCGTGGTCCACATGCCCGATCGTCCCGATATTCACGTGGGGCTTGCGCCGCTCATACTTCGCCTTCGCCATACCCTCCTCCTTCGTCCGTTACGGCCCCTGATATACTAATACGAGATGGGCTGCACTCCCGCTCTGCCGCCGGCCAGAGGCCACCCATCGCTGGAGCCCACGACGCGGATTGAACGCGTGACCTCGTCCTTACCAAGGACGTGCTCTACCAACTGAGCTACGTGGGCCTAACTTCGTTCATCGAGAATCGTGATTCTTCTTCTGAAGAATCCATATCCCTTGAGCGTCCCATTGACGTTTAACAAATGCGTCTAACGTGTCTCCATTAAAATGGAGCGGGCGAGGGGATTTGAACCCCTGACAGCCAGCTTGGAAGGCTGGAACTCTACCACTGAGCTACGCCCGCATGCTCTGTCGGTTCTTCGGTTCTAAGGAGTACGGAGGACTCAGTGCTGAGCCTCGAAACAAAGGGGCACCGTCGAACCTCAGCACTCGGTAGTCGCGACTCAACACTGGTATACTCATCACTGGAATTTTCGGATCTCCCCTCGCAGGCGGTCAAGGCGAGCGGCTCTAGCAAGCGAGGTCTGGTGGGCAGGCAAGGATTCGAACCTTGGAAGCCGATGGCAACAGATTTACAGTCTGCCCCCTTTGTCCACTTGGGTACCTGCCCTAACATCGCAACGTCTCTCGATTCATTCTCGTACGCGCAAAACAAACCATCCCGCTCACAGTTTTCCCGCCCGATGAAACCGAATGGAGGGTAACTGTTCAGGATGGACAAGCTGGCTATTCCCGGAAGCAGGCAATTTTACGAACGATCTTCCGTGATGTCAAGTAGGGTAAACAGTTTTTTTGTGTGACGGAACTGAGCGAACCCGAGCGATTTACGTGTTCCGGCATGGAGTGCTGCCGGCAAGTGACATGCGGTTCTGCAACATCACCCCGGCTGCTCGATTCGCTTCTTCGGCTGGATATTCGAGTACATTGTGAAGCAACTGCCTGACTTCATCGGGAGTGATCCGATGCGAAGGAGCTAAATACCGTTTTCGAGCGATGGCCTGCTCCGCCGGGGCTTCGGGTTCATAGTATCCGATTAAATCCCCATTTTGATCAGCTTTTTTGAGATGCTGGCTCCATCGATCGCGTAGGATCTTCCCAGACTGTGCCCCTCGCTGTAGTTCAAGCTGGGTCCATATGGCCCATCCGACGAAAACCGCCCACGTCTCATTCAGCGCTTCCCATGATTCGCGCTCTGTAAGAAAGCGCATTTCCGTCCGTGTCTTCCGCTGCACGATGGGGGTGATGGTGACCTGCTGATACCAACACTGTTGTCGATCCTTCGCAAATGAGAGCAACCCTATCGATGCCGCATCGACAGTTTCTGAATGGGAACCCGACAAAAGATAATCCATGTATGCATGGAACAGTTCATGATACAGCGTACCTACCTCTCGCGGAGCAAGGCTACTAAGAGGCTTGAGCATACCCCCCGCGCCGTTGAACGAGAGCGCTCGATTCAGGATGAGCCGATGATCTTCCGGATGATATTCCGCCGCAAATGCATGAAGATCGTCAAACTCCAGGGTCATGAATTCAGGGTCGATGGCCCGCAGAAACTGCGTCGGCAATCCTGCCGCCTTAGCTTGTTTAATCAGAGCAGGCCAGAAGTTCCGCTCTTTCGACACAGAGGCGGTTGGATCGTCGGCAAATCCGGAGGAGGAGATCAAAAGAATCGACAGGCAACCGGTGAAGAACAAGAGGAAGAATCCACTGGCCTTCCGAACAGAATCAACTCCACCGGTCATGAAATCCGCCTTCCTCGACAAGAGCCCACGTCTCGAACAGTGAAGAGGAGACGCCGTCTAGGAAGCGAGAAGGTTTTGAGAGAACCGAGCCCGTAGCTTTGTCGTACACATTAATCGGATAGGTCAAAAATAGATGTTGTTTAGCGCGCGTGACCGAGACATAAAAAAGGCGTCGCTCTTCTTCCAATTCATCATCGGTGGAAAAAGAATACGCCGACGGAAAACGGCCATCCACCGCCCATATGACAAAGACGCATTGCCATTCGAGTCCTTTGGCTGAATGAATGGTTGAGAGCACGACCCGCTCGTCGTCCCGGTCCAGCCCCTCGACATCCTTGACGCTCTCATCCGGTGGTTCGAGGGCAAGGTCCGCCAAAAAGGCATCCAGCTTCGAATAGCGCTCCGCCATCGTATAGAGATGCTCCAAGTCCCGCACTCGTTTGGGGTAGTCGTCGTAATGCTCCTTGAGTATCGGCAAATAGTACCCGTAGATTTCGTTGACCTGTTCTGCAGGCGTGAGCGAAGCGAGCCGCCCGGCCTCCTCCAATGCACGCGACAAATCCTTCAAGCCACGAGCGGACCGGCCCGTCGTATCGCGGAGCACTTCGAGCGGGGTACGATGCGGCTGCTCTCCCTTCATAAACGACGCCATTAAATCCTGGGCCCTCTTCGGCCCCACACCTTCGACCATCATGAGGGCGCGATTCCAGCTCACCGTGTCGAGGGGATTTTCAATCACCCGAAGATGCGCGACCAAATCTTTCACATGCGCCGTCTCGATAAACTTGAACCCGCCTCGCTTCACAAAGGGAATATCGCGGCGTGATAATTCGATTTCCAGGTCGAACGAATGAAAACTCGATCGAAAGAGCACCGCTACTTCATCAAGCGGAACTCCTTCCTCCCGGAGTTCGAGAATTTTTTGCGCGATAAATCGGGATTGGGCATTTTCTCCGGCGGCCTGCACAAGCGCCGGCAACGGTCCGTCTAATTTTCGAGTAAACAGCTGCTTCGTATATTTTTCCGCCGCTCCTTGAATAATTTCGTTCGCCACATTCAAGATCGGCTGAGTACTTCGGTAGTTCTCCTCCAGTTTGTACATCCGGCAGCCCGGAAAGAGGGTGGGAAAATCCATAATATTGCGGAAGGTGGCGCCTCGAAACGCATAAATGGACTGCGAATCGTCTCCCACCACCATCACATTGTCGTGTCCCGACGCCAATTTCCTAATGATATCGGCTTGCAATCGGTTCGTATCTTGATACTCATCGACCAAAATATAACGAAAGCGATAGGACACAGACTGGCGAACCGATTCCACGGACGACAGAAGGTCGCGAAGCTTGACGAGCAAATCGTCATAATCGAGCAATTGCCGCGTTCGTTTTTCCGTCTCATACGCGCGCAGTAATTTCTCAAGTGCCTCCAGATGCTCGGAGAAGTGCGGGAATTCTGCCAGCACGATGTCATCGAGACTCTGCAGGGTGTTCACACACTTGCTGAAAATCTCTGCGATCGTTCCTTTACGGGGAAAGCGTTTTTCCTTTTCGCTCAAGCCGTGCTCCGCCCGCAGCAGATTGATGAGATCTTCTGAGTCGCCACGATCCAGAATCGTAAAGCTGGGCTCAATCCCGATGGCGCGTCCATGTTGTCGAAGGAGCGCGTTGGCCACCGAATGAAACGTGCCGCCGAAGACTCGCTCGCTGCGGCTTCCAATCAGAAGCCCGGCGCGATGTAACATCTCTTGCGCTGACTTGCGGGTAAAGGTCACCAAGAGGATGGAACCGGGGTCGACACCTTTATCGATGAGATAGGCGACTCGATAGATCAAGGTGCGAGTCTTTCCGCTGCCTGCTCCGGCAATCACCAAGGCGGGACCATCCTCCGCCGTCACCGCGGACAATTGCTGTGGATTGAGCGCCTGCGCATAGTCCAGAGAAAGCTTCGAGGGACTTTCGCTGTCTTCCGAACGCCTCAAGACATAGGACTTCACTTCACGGTCCATAGCACCTCCACTGTGAGGAGTTATACCGCCTCGGATGGAGCGACGCAAGATCATGCGGTGAGATATAACCGAACAAGCGAACCGCATGCTTGGAGGTCATCGCCCACTTGTATATAATGACGCAGTTGGAGGTGGCTATGTCTGCATCGAAGGGAACGCATCAGCAGTTGCTCCGAGAACTCGCGGCACTCGTGATCGCCGTGGCCGGAGAATCGGTCACCATGATTAAGCGGAGCATTCCTGAACAGGCCTTGAAATTTAAACCCCAGCAGGAATGGACGATTTATCTGGAATTTCTGAAACTCTTGTTCAATCTCGCCGATCGTTTGGCGGCGTTCTCTCTCCCGCTGAAGGATCGTCCTGATTTTATGAACGACCTGGAAGACATGGTCACCCAACAATTGAAAGCCGTTTTGTCTCCCGCGCTCGGCCCGGATGCGGATCAGATGGAAATGACGATCACGATCGGCAATGCCGTCGCCGAAAGCCGGCAGATTTATGAACGCCACGCCTTTGTAGTCACGGAAGAAAGTTCCTCCAGAGCGGATTACTTTCGGGTTTTTGGCGAGCGGATCGCACAAGCGGTCCATGCTCCCACCAACGCATCGGTGATGTCCACGGCCGCCCTGTGTGGCGCAGCTGTGATTCCGGCAATGAAAGCGGCGTTCGAAGGAGGGACGCAGCAAACCTCGACCATGAGCCGGTCGCAGGCTGTCGAGCCCGAGCAGAATCGGCCGAGTGGAACAGGCATCGGGATCGGCAACGAAATCAAACTCATCAGTGTCATGGCGACACTGGAGAACGAAGAGGTAGAATCCCGCTGGGGTCTTCATCCCCGGTTTCGTCACGATCTCTCTCCCGACGAAATGCGTGAACTTTCCCGGCTCATGAACCGGGTGACGAGATTGGTGGGAGAACGCTTTGCCACGGTCGCATTTTCGCCAAATTGGGCGCCATGGCAACAAGTCGGTCACGCATAAACGGAATGCTGAAAAAGGCGCCATCATACCCACCCTTCCCCAGGCGCGCCAGGACGCGCCGTTTCCCGAACTTCGTTCTCGGTTCGAAAAAATCCTCAACGTACCCATGGGCCAGAGCCGGTCTTGGCCAGCTCAGCGTTAGGCGGGTAAGACATTGGTACGCCTCCGGGGTTTTTCTTCCCTGCGGCCGCTGCTCGGGAAGGGATACATCTTGGCGCATCTGGGGAATGTGGGTGTAATGAATAAACCTTTTGAGCATTCCGCATCCATCGTTTTTGACAAGGAGGAATTGTGAGCGATAGTTACCCGATGTCTCGTTCCGGCGGTCTCAGTCGGTTGTCGGAATTGGCATTTAATCTCTGGTGGAGTTGGAAGCCTGAGGCTCGACAGCTCTTTGAAACGATCGATCCTACGCTGTGGCGTCTGTCTCATCACAATCCCGTCAAACTGCTTCAAGATGTGAAGCCTGACCGGCTGACCAATCTCACGAACGATCCGGCATTCGTGCGTCAATACTCGGCGGTGCTCAAAGCGTATGAGCAGTATATGAGCCGAGACGGCACCTGGTTTTCTCGCCAATACCCACAGTGGAACGATCTGACGATTGCGTATTTTTCGGCCGAATTCGGATTGCATAACTCCGTGCCCATCTACAGCGGCGGGCTGGGCATCCTCGCCGGCGACCATTGCAAGGAGGCAAGCGATCTCGGCATCCCCCTCGTGGGAGTGGGATTCATGTACCCCCAAGGATATTTCCATCAACACATCACGCCCGAAGGCTGGCAGGAAGCGCATTACGAGCCCTTTAACCGGCTGGAATCCCCGATTACCCAAGCCCAGACGACATCAGGCAGCCCATGCTACGTAGACGTGGAGATGGGCCAACGGACGGTCAAGGTGTTGGTCTGGCAAGTCCGCGTCGGGCGAATGTCGCTCTATCTGATGGATACCGATGTCCCCGAAAACGCGCCTCAGGACCGGGAGCTTTCCGCGCGGCTCTATGGCGGCGACCAGGAGATGCGACTCTGTCAGGAGATTTTGCTCGGCATCGGAGGCGTGCGTGTATTACGCGCTCTTGGGTTGGCGCCTTCCGTTTGGCACGCAAACGAAGGACATTCGGCCTTTCTCACGCTTGAACTGTATCGCGAAGCGATTCACGGCGGCTCTTCCCAGGGCGAGGCCGTCGATCACATCCGACGTTGCTGCGTCTTTACGACCCACACCCCCGTCCCTGCGGGCCATGACGTCTTTCCTTTCCACGTCATGGAACGCTACTTTCAGCCCTATTGGGAACAGGTCGGGCTGACGCGCGAGACATTCTTACAGTTGGGACAGCACCCGGAATTCCCCGACGCCGGATTTAATATGACCGCGCTCGCGCTCCGCATGTCGACCTATGTCAATGGTGTCAGCAGCGAGCATGGCCGAGTCTCGCGCGTTATGTGGCGCAGCATGTGGCCAAACCTGTCTGAGGATCAGATCCCCATTCGAAGTATCACGAACGGCATTCATATTCCGACCTGGGTGGCGCCCGAAATCAATCACCTCTTTAACAAGTTTTTAGGCCCGGAATGGGCCAATCATGCCGACAATCCCACGGTATGGCAGCGCGTCACCGAAATTCCGGACGCGGAACTGTGGGCGGTGCGGCAAACACAGAAACGCAAGCTGATGGGACTCATCCGCGAACGGGCACGTGCGGGATGGATGAAGGAATCCTTCAACGCAACGCAAGTATTGGCCAGCGGCACGCTGCTGGATCCCGATGCGCTGACGATCGGTTTCGCCAGACGTTTTGCCACCTATAAGCGGGCGCCGTTAATTTTCAGTTCGCTCGCACGGTTGCAACCTCTCTTGCAAGACCGCTGGCGGCCCGTGCAAATCATCTTCGCAGGCAAAGCGCATCCTGCCGATGAGCCGGGCCGTCAGTTTATTCACGACGTCTACAGTTTTTGTAAAGATCATGGAATGGGCGGACATGTGGCCTTCTTGGAAGACTACGATATGCACGTGGCCAAGTATCTCGTGCAAGGCGTCGATATCTGGCTCAACACGCCACGTCCGCCTATGGAAGCCAGCGGCACGAGCGGGCAGAAAGCCGCGCTGAACGGCGTCCCCAACTTAAGTGTGTTGGATGGATGGTGGCAGGAAGGGTATGACGGCGCGAACGGCTGGCCGATTCCGACCTCATTGCATCTGACGGATTGGCAAGCACAGGATGCGCACGACGCCGATCAGCTCTATACGATTCTTGAGCAGGACGTCATCCCCCTTTATTACATGCGGGACCGCGACGGGATTCCACGCGGGTGGATCCAAATCGTCAAAGACGCGATTCGTACGATCGCTCCTCGATTCTGCACCCGGCGAATGGTCAAAGAGTATATGGAACTCCTCTATGCCCCTGCGTCACATCGGAATGCCGCCAGGAGATGAGGTCTTTCCTTTTTAGACGGCTGAACGCCGCAGCAACTGCGCCCGGATCGTATTGATGCGCTCCGTGCGTTGGGTTGAATCCAATACTCTCTTCCCATGCATGACGGTCCATACCGGATCACGAGGCGCGGGATCGTCGGGAAGCCGAGGAATGACATGCCAATGGATATGGGGAAGCTGGTTGCCCAGCAATTCATAATTCATTTTGACGGGCCGAAACACAGCCATCAATGCGTCGGCCACGGCGCTGACATCTTCAATCACACGGTGCCGTTCCTCGGCAGACAGATGGAACAGCTCGGTGGCATGCCGCTTCAATACCAGCACCGTCCATCCGGGAAAGAACTGATCATCGAACAGGTATACGGTCGAAATGGCGCCGTCTGCAATCCAATGGTCGGAGGACGGCCATGCTCCTTCGCAGGCCATGCACGATGCATTCATGATCGGGAAGTATCGGCACCGCAACAGGCGCTGTCAATGCCATAGCGTTGAAGCTGCCTCTTACGGATGATACACTGCGCCGTGCCTGAGCCATTATTTACCAATCGCCGATCTCGCCTTCTGTTGTTCTTCATCCTATCTATTTTTGTGTTTCTCGCCGGGCCCACTCCGAGTTTCCCGGCATTGACCAAACCGAACGCGGCCAGCCCGCAGCAAGACGCGAGCGTAGCGTTTAAAAAGGGCCGCTATGAACAGGTCATTCGGCAACTTGAAACGTTTCCACCGGATCAAGCCCCGCCGGCCGAACTCTTAAAGCTCGGGGTACAGAGCTACCTGAAAATCGGTCGCCCTGAAACGGCCTTTAAAACCTATCTCAAATTCGTTGCTCCCGATAGACCTGACGATATACACCTCCTTCGCGACGTGGCGTCGGCTTTGATGACAAGCCCGGTACGGGCGCCTGAAGAGCACGTCCGCATCGCCGCCTACACTGCACTGAAAGACGCGTCCGATCCACAGATGTTGCCGGTCATCGAAGACGGACTCTTCGATTCATCGGCTCTCGTTCGCGCGTTGGCGGCGGAAGGGCTTGGTCGGACCATTGCCGCATCGAAGTCATCGAAGCCGTCCAGCGCAGTCACATCGCTGAAGCGCGCCATGCAAGATCCCGCTCTTGGCGTACGTATTGCCGCCGTTAATGCGCTCGGCGACACCAATGACGCGAGTCTCGTTGAAACCTTTCGCCGAATCGCGCGGACGGAGGAAGGAGCCTTGCCAGTGTTTGCCTTGGCGGCACTCGTGAAGTTAGACCATATGGAAGCGTTCGATGAAATTCTCAGTACCGCGACTTTACCCGATCCCAATGCCCGAATGGCTGCGCTGGGCGTACTGGGGCGGCTGAAGCGTCCTGCCGGATTTTCGCTGCTCAGTCAGTCGGTGTACGATCCCGATCCGGCCGTTCGCGCCTTCGCTGCCGGAGCCTTAGGAGAATTCGGCACACCCGACTGCGCCGCTCCTCTCACCCACGCCATCGGCGACGACGACCCGCGTGTGCGAAGCATCGCCGCCGCGGGACTTGGCCGCCTGCAACTCTCCCACACGAAACCTCTGCTGTGGACGGCGGCGAAAGATCCGGTGGCATTGGTTCGCGCAGGAGCCGTAGAGGGTCTGCTCCGGTTAGGCGACGCGGAGGCAGTCTTGGTCGCGCGGGAATTGAGTCAACATCCCGATCCGTCCATCCGCAGCGCAGTCGCTCAGGCCATCGGGCAATCGCGCTATAAGGGAGGCGTTCCGCTGTTGGATCTGCTCCGCCAGGATCTGCAACCGCAACCGCGCCTCACCGCCGCGCGCGCGCTCGGCAAAATGGAACGGCGTACGGCGACGCCCGTGTTAAAGACTCTCCTTCAGGATTCCGATCCGGCGGTACGGGTGACTGCAGCGGGCAGCCTCACGCAAGTCTTGCGGCAGAGTAAATAATTTTTCAAGGAATGGCATGTTGAAATTTTTAGGGCTGCTTGTACTGTTGACGGCGACTTTTGCCACCGGCTTCTACCTTGGTCGCCATTCGATTGGAGAGCTGACGAAAACGGTGTCCGAAACCGTGACGGACCTCTCACGGAATGTGGTGGACACAACCGCGAATCTCGAGCGCACGTTGAGAGGGCGACAGGACCTTGTTGATGTGAAGTCTCAGGTGATTCAGGCCAAATCGGATGTTCTAGATCGTAATTTTGGAAGCGCCTCCAAAATTTTGAACGAAGCCGTGACGAATCTTGAACGCACCAAACAGATCGAAAAGTCGGCCGAGCGCACGGCCAAGATCAATGGGTTGATCATAAAAATTCGCGCCGCCCAGCAAGACATCACCGCCGGAAAGCCAAATTCCCGGGGTCGACTGGATGACATTCAGAAGGATGTCGATGGGCTGGCCCATCAACGATGATGTCTTACGGAAAGATATCGCTGCTACGCTGAGGTGATCGTCGCGAAGAGATGACGCTTGCAGAGTATCCTGCGGCTGGTCATGCGTTGGTGGCTCGTTTTTTCCACGCGGCTAGGATCCGCTCCACCCGCATCTTCACCACTGTATCGGAATCTTTCAGAAGCGGCTTGATCGCTTCCCGGCCACGCTCATCCCCGATCTTTTCCAAGGCCGCGGCAGCAGTCAGGCGGGTAAACCAATCTTTGTCCTTGAGCTTTTCAATCAAGGGATCAAGGGCCGCCGGATCCTGAATGCGGCCGAGCGCGATGACGGCCTGCTTTCGAGTATTTTCATCCTTGTCCCCCAAAACCGACACGAGCTTTTCCACAGCGGGGGATCCAATATCAACTAACGCGTCGGTCGCATCTTCCGCAAACTCGTCACTACGCAGCTGATGGACCAAGGGATCGAGCACTCGTTCGTCTTTAATTTTTCCCAACGCGCGAAGAGCCGTTTTGCGATGGTCCCAGGAACGGGTCAGCTTGATGAGCGGATCAACGGCTGGCGACCCGACCATTCCCAAGGCTTCAATGGCGACTTCGCGGACCTGCCAATCGCCGTCTTGCAAAGCCTTGACCAGGGGCTCGACACACCGTTCATCGCCCATTTCCCCCAGGGTAATGACCGCCTCGCGGCGCACAGCCCAATCCGGATCTTTCAGTAGATCGATTTGGATTTCAATTTCATCTTTAATGCGCTCTTCTTCGAGGGCCGTTTCTTGAGCAGGCTCATTCGTCGTCTGGTCACCCGTCAAAGCGGTGTCACCAGGGACAAAGGACTCCGATACGTGGTCGGCCAACTGGTCCTTATGTTCTTCCGTCTGCAGAGAAGACTCTTCATCCAATTGGGGGCGATCGTTGCTCATATGTGTCCTTCGACTCTTCTGCGTTTACGCGCCGGTGGTCTCTGTTTTTGGTGCTGCCGCCTTCTTGCCCATGGCGTGCTTTTTCCGCATTGCCAGTCGTCGCTTTTTGCGTTGAGCTCGTTTCAATCTTTTATGGAGGGCGCGCATTTTCGCGTCGCCTTTTGCAGTTTCAGCCCCCGCTCGTTTTTCGCTGACTTTCTTTTGCAACCGCGTCAAATCCGTTTCCAACGGCGTTTTCTTTGCCATCCCGCACGCGCCTCCATTCCGAATCGTGAGTGAGAAGTTAGTGTAGTAGAGGACTCACGGCGGTGTCAACAGACCCAAGCACCTCAGCGGGAGCGCGATTTTCTTAGTGTTCGCTCAAGACTTTTCCGGCTGGTTGAAGGGAAGATGAAAGGGGGAATTTACAGCATCAGCTCTGCGACGAGATCGACACGGCGGTCGGCAGCTAGAATGTCTCCCACGCGACGAGCACGTCGCTCGCGAAGGACATCGATTGGCATGAAGCGCAGGTTGCGGTCAGTCGAGCGCATTTGAGTAGAGATTTGGGGAAGCGAAACAGAGGCCGGACGGAGAGCCGTTTCTTGAGGAGGAATTTCGATGGCCGTACCTCGCGTCGGTTCGATCATAACGGTGTTGAGGCCATGCTGGCCGACCACTTCCAGTTGAATCGCCGAAATGCCGTCATGCAGCATGTCTAAGCGCTTGGCAGCCGCATATGAGAGATCGAGAATGCGTCCATTAACGTACGGACCGCGGTCATTAATACGGATGACGACGTTGCGTCCGTTCACGACATTAGTCACGCGCACAATCGTTCCCAACGGCAAGGTTCGGTGAGCGGCCGTCAGCGTATGCATGTCATACATTTCTCCGCTCGCAGTCACCCATCCGTGAAAGTCGTCGCCATACCAGGACGCGATTCCTCGTTCTTTCATGCCGATATCCAAATCGGCCTGGCCTTTCGTTAGGCCCGCACACCCACTCACGACCATGCTGCCGGCGATGACCGCCGCCCACATGTATGTGTGTTTACGATGCATAGATCCCTCCATTAAACATCAGGAGTCGACCCTCACTCACTACCCGGCTGAGTCAACGGGAAAAAGACCAACACGATAAATCTGAAGAGTCACAGGGGAGGATGAACAGTGGCCTCACTCTATCAAGGCACCCATACTATCGTCAATCCGCCTTTCGTATAAGATTTTTACCGCGGCTAATCGCTTGTAATTAGTACGATCTTCAAATCGAGCATCAGGCGGTTTTGTCCGTTACGCCAGTAAACGGAAGACGGCCAGCGATCTCGCCTCCAGATTCAGCGAATCTCCACCTTTGAAAAGTCCCGGCGCCTTTCCCTCTTCTTTTGCCACCGTTTCTAATAACGGTTCCCATCGCACGCCACGTTTATGCGCGGGCATGATGAACGGCAACGCTTCATGATGAGCATTCAAAAGAATGAGCAACGTATCGCCGATAATTCGACGCCCTTTCTCGTCTTTTTCCTCGATCGCATCACCGGCTAAGCGCAATCCCAGGCATCGCACATACCCTTTATTCCAATCGTCTTCGGTCATTTCTTTTCCATCGGGGCGGAACCACGCGAGGTCTTTCACTTCGGAACCCCAAATGCGGCCACCTTGAAAGAAACGCCGTCGCCGCAGCACCGGGTGCTCGCGGCGCAATGCGATCAACCGCTGGACAAAAGCAAAGAGGTCGCGGGAGGAGCGATCTAATTTCCAGTCATACCAGCTCAACTCATTATCTTGGCAATAAGCGTTATTATTCCCTCGCTGCGTACGCCCGATCTCATCGCCGCCGCAGATCATCGGGACACCTTGAGAAAGGATGAGGGTCGCGAGAAAGTTTCGTTTCTGACGCTCGCGAAGAGCGATCACATCTGGATTGTCGGTGGGACCTTCAACACCGCAGTTCCAGCTAGCATTGTCGTCGGTTCCGTCCCGGTTCCCTTCGCCATTCGCCTCATTATGCTTCTCGTTGTACGAGACCAGATCGTTCAATGTAAAACCATCATGAGCCGTCACAAAATTGATACTGGCATGCGGGCGCCGCCCGCCTGATTCATAGAGATCGCTGCTGCCGGTCAAGCGATACGCCAATTCCCCGGCTTGGCCACCGTCCCCTTTCCAGTAGCGCCGTATGGTATCGCGGTAGCGGCCGTTCCATTCCGCCCAGCCGACGGGGAAATTCCCGACCTGGTACCCACCTTCACCGAGATCCCACGGCTCGGCAATCAATTTCACTTGGGACAATACCGGGTCTTGATGGATGATGTCGAAAAACGCGCTCAATCGATCGACATCATGCAGTTCGCGGGCGAGCGTGGAGGCGAGATCAAAACGGAACCCATCCACGTGCATCTCCTGCACCCAATACCGCAGGCTATCCATAATAAGCTGCAAGGTGCGTGGATGGGTAACGTTGAGCGTGTTACCGGTTCCTGTATAGTCCATGTAATAGCGTTTATTGTCGGGCATGAGCCGATAGTACGCGGCATTATCGATTCCCCGAAACGACATCGTCGGACCCAGGTGATTACCCTCACCGGTATGGTTGTAGACTACATCGAGAATCACTTCGAGTCCTTCACTATGAAGGGTCTTCACCATGGTCTTAAACTCTCGGACGTGCTCTCCCCGCTTGGGAGATCGGGCATAGCGAACATCCGGGGAAAAAAATCCGATGGAATTGTACCCCCAATAATTATGACGCCCTTGATCGTAGAGGTGCTTGTCTCGGACAAAGTGGTGGACCGGCAGCAGTTCGACCGCCGTCACGCCTAACGATTTTAAATATTCCAAGGCAGCCGGCGACGTGAGGCCCGCATAGGTGCCGCGGTGAGAGTCGGGCACGTCGGGATGGCGCGCGGTAAAGCCTTTCACGTGCACTTCATAAATGATTGTTTGATCCCACGGCGTGCGCAGTAATTTGTCTCCGCCCCAGGTGAAGGCTTGATCGATCACCACACATTTCGGGACGCTGCCCGCATTATCTCGATCGTCTTTCGAGAGGTCGGCGGCGGGATCGCCGATGCGATAGCCGAACATCGCGTCGGACCATTCGACGGTGCTTGCAATGGCCTTAGCGTATGGATCGATCAGCAGTTTGGTTGAATTAAAACGATGGCCGGCTTCCGGTTCGTACGGTCCATGCACGCGATAGCCATAATGCTGTCCTGGTCTTGCCTCCGGGAGATAGAGATGCCACACCTGCTCGGTGCGTTCCTCGAAGGGAATACGGTGGGACTCCTGCGGCGAGTCGTGCGCATCGAACAGACACAATTCCACGCCGGTGGCATTTTCGGAAAAGAGCGCGAAATTTACTCCTTCACCATCCCACGTCGCGCCAAGAGGATAGGATCGGCCCGGCCATGTGATCATCAGGCGACAGCTTGGCTTTGTTGTAACAATTCTTCTTTTACGAGGCGTTCCGCTTCCAGCCAGTCTTCCACGTCGCGCCCTTCATCCCGCCCCCGAGCTTCGAACAATTCGTACGCTTTGCGAGCTACTCGCGCGTTGAACTCCAGCGTGCTAAGCCCAGAGGTTAAGGGCGTCGTGGTGACTCGAGCTTCAGCGCCACCATTTCCTTCGCCAATCTGCGGATTGGGCGTGGATTGATTCTTCCGCACTACCGACTTCGCGCCTTTCGACTCCATTTCCAGATTCGTTTCTGTGCGTTTTTTGGCCATCACCTACTCCTCCATCCTATCAGTCAAGAGCCAGTCTATGCGGCAAACGGTGGTAAGACCTATCGGCGGAACGCCGAATTTTCTGTCAGGTTCCACGCGCTAGTATCTCAATCATCCTTCTGGCAGACTGTGCCATGCCAACTTGGCAACTTCAACTGGGTACATCGTTAGAAGGACCGCGTACTCGTTTTTCGGTATGGGCGCCGCATGCCCAGCAGGTCGCACTCAAACTACTCCGATTCAATACATCCATCGCCATGGCTCCCCGATTGAGCGGCTATTTTGAGGCGGAGGTCGCCGATGTACGCGCAGGCGATCGGTATGTCTACATTCTGGATGGGGTGAAGGAGCGCCCCGACCCGGTTTCTCGTTCTCAGCCCGACGGCGTGCATGGAGCATCGGAGGTCGTCGATCCGCTGCGATTTCATTGGACCGATCAGAACTGGCGCGGTCTTCCTCTCGAAAAGCTGATTCTGTACGAACTTCACGTGGGGACATTCAGCGACAAAGGAACGTTCGACGCCATCATTCCCCATCTCCCCTACCTGCGTGATATCGGGATCACGGCCATTGAGCTCATGCCGATCGCACAGTTTTCCGGTGCGCGGAATTGGGGATACGACGGCGTCGGCCTTTACGCGCCTCACTCGACCTACGGCGGACCGAACGGACTCAAAACATTGATCGATGCCTGCCATCGAATCGGGATCGCGGTCATCCTTGACGTGGTGTACAACCATGTGGGTCCGGAGGGAAATTATTTACAGGACTTCGGCCCTTATTTTACGGATCGGTATCGCACCCCCTGGGGGTCTGCCGTCAATTATGACGGACCGGACAGCGACGAGGTCCGCCGCTTCGTCCTCGACAATGCGCTGTACTGGGTCACGGAGTATCATGTCGACGGACTGAGGCTGGACGCCGTACACGGCATCTACGATTTCGGCGCCATGCACATCCTGAAAGAACTTTCGGACCTGATCCATGCAGAAGCAAAACGGCTCGGACGCACAGTCTTGCTGATCGCGGAGAGCGACCTCAACGATAGCCGGATCATCTCGCCGGCCGCAGAAGGCGGATACGGAATAGACGCGCAATGGAGTGACGATTTTCACCACGCACTTCACAGCGTATTGACTGACGAACGCGCGGGCTATTATGAAGACTTCGGGCGACTCGCTCAGCTCGCCACCGCCTTGCAGGACGGCTTTGTCTATGCAGGTCAACATTCGCCCCATCGGCGCCGACGCCACGGCAACTCCGTAACGCATCTTCCCCCCAGGCAACTGGTTATTTGCGCTCAGAATCACGACCAAATCGGCAATCGAGCCATGGGCGAGCGTCTCAGTACGCTCATTCCGTGGGAGGCCCTGAAGGTTGCCGCAGCGAGCGTCTTGCTTGCGCCGCAAACGCCTCTTCTCTTTATGGGAGAGGAGTACGGCGAGACGGCGCCGTTCCTATATTTCGTGAGTCACAGTGACGCCGCGCTCAATCAGGCTGTGCAAGAAGGGCGACGCAGAGAATTTGCAGCGTTTGGATGGACGGATGTACCCGATCCTGTCGATCCCTCGACGTTCGAACGGTCCCGGCTTCATCTGGATTCAGCCAAAAATGACCGCCGGCAGGCGTTGCTCTCCTGGTATCGAAGATTAATCCATCTCCGGACCACACTCCCACCGTACACCCTCGGCGCGGCTCATTGGGTGCGATATTATGAGACGGAACAAATCATCACAATGTATCGCCGAGACAGCGCCGGTCATGCCGTGTTGGTGACCCTGGGTTTCAACAAGACCCCGACGTCACTTACTTTACAAGAACCACAAGGCACGTGGACTCTTCAAGCAGCGAGCTGGCAGCGCGAGTTCGGAGGTCAGGCCAACGACCACCCGCCCGATATCATCATTATCCCTTCGGAAAAGACCTTCTTGTCATTTCCCGCCTATGGAGTCGCCGTCTACGTCGGGCCTCATGACGGATAGCACCATGATCCGTCCCTACTGGCGCTTTAAGTACAGCATCGATAGGGGCGGGAGGGTCAATAAAATGGAATAGGGCTGGCCGTGCCAGGGAGTCGGTTCCGCGTGGCGCATGCCTCCATTTCCCATATTGGAGCCTCCATACAGCTCCGCATCGCTGTTCAGCAGCTCGCGGTACGCTCCCATAGCCGGCATGCCGATGCGGTATTGCTCTCGAGGGACCGGCGTAAAATTCCCGATACAAATGACCGCATCCTCCGTGTTCCGCGCGCGACGCATGAAAGCGATGACCGCATGATCGGCATCGCTGAAGTCGATCCACTGAAATCCTGACCACTCGAAATCCACTTCATAGAATGCCGGCTCCGACTGGTACAGCCGATTCAAATCTTTCACATACCGCTGCAGCCCGCGATGCGATTCGTTCTCCAGAAGATGCCATTGTAAGCTTTCGTCGTGGTTCCATTCGTACCACTGGCCGAACTCCCCGCCCATAAACAACATTTTTTTCCCTGGGTGGCCGTACATAAATCCCAGCAGGGCCCGTACATTTGCGAATCGCTGCCACAGGTCACCCGGCATTTTGTCGACCAAGGCCTTCTTGCCGTGTACAACCTCATCGTGCGAAATGACCTGAACGAAGTTCTCGCTAAACGCATAGACCAATCCGAAGGTAATTTTATTCTGATGATACCGCCGGTGAACCGGGTCGAGGCTGAAATACTCCAGCGTGTCGTGCATCCACCCCATATTCCATTTCAGGCTGAACCCGAGGCCGCCTAGATAGGTCGGCTTGGACACACCCGGCCACGCGGTTGATTCTTCAGCGATCGTCAAGACACCGGGATGGTCTTGATGGACCTGCGCGTTAAATTCTTTGAGAAACACAATGGCGTCGAGATTTTCGTTGCCCCCATACTTATTGGCAATCCATTCTCCCTGTTTGCGGGAGTAGTCGAGATACAGTATGGACGCCACCGCATCGACGCGCAGGCCGTCGATATGATAGCGCTCCAGCCAAAACAGCGCGCTGTTGAGAAGAAAATTTCTGACCTCGACCCGTCCAAAATTAAAAATGCGGCTGTGCCATTCCGGATGATAACCGAGCCGCGGATCTTCATGGTCGTAGAGATGCGTGCCGTCAAACCACGCCAGGCCATGTGGATCGTCTGGAAAATGCGCGGGGACCCAATCCATGATGACGCCGATTCCTTCGTGATGGCAGGCATCGACAAACGCCATAAACTCTTCCGGCGCGCCGAACCGACTCGTCGGAGCAAAATAGCCGGTCGTCTGATATCCCCATGAGCCGTCGAAGGGATGCTCCGTGACGGGCATCAGCTCGATGTGCGTATAGCCCATGTCTTTCACATAGGGGATTAAGCTCGCCGCCAACTCTCGATAGGTCAACCACCGATTGCCGTCTTCCGGAACGCGCCGCCATGAACCAAGATGAACTTCGTAAATGGAGAGCGGTGCGGACAGCGAATTTTGTCGGGTACGGCCCTCCATCCAGGCCTGATCCTTCCACTGATAATGTGTGATATTGCGCACAACGGAGCCCGTTTTCGGCCGAAGTTCGGCCGCAAACGCATACGGATCGGCCTTGAGAAACGGCGCGTCACCATTGTTGGATCGAATTTCGTATTTGTAGACAGCGCCTTCCGGAATATCGGGAATGAAAAGTTCCCACAAACCCGACACGCCGCGGTTTCGCATCTGATGGCGTCGCCCGTCCCAGTTGTTAAAATCTCCGACGACGCTCACACGTTTGGCATTCGGCGCCCAGACAATAAAGCGAACCCCGGCAATACCGTCCAGAGACAGGCAATGTGCGCCCAAAAGATTGTACGCGCGATACAATCGTCCTTCGGAAAACAAATGAAGATCGAAATCCGTAATCAATTGAGAGAACGCATAGGGATCGTGTCGTTCCGTCTTATGGCCTTGGCCATCGGTGACAGCCAATCGATAGACGAGCGGCAACCTGGCGTCCGCGATCGTGACCTCGTACAGCCCTTCGTCGTGAATGCGCGTCATGCGCTGCGAATCTTTTCCGGGTCTCAAGACCTCTACCCGCGAGGCTTCCGGCACAAACGCTCGGACCACGACACCAGCCGTTCCCTCACGACTCGCGGGATGCGGGCCGAGAAGTGAAAATGGATCCCAATGTTCAGCGCGGAAGAGCCGCGTCAACTCGTCCTCTGAGAGAATCATAATCCTCCTGTATACTGATCTATGCCGCCACGCACTTCAAAAGGTCTCGACTCTCTGGCTCGCTTCTATGGAATCGAATCCGTCTTTACCGACGAACTCGGACGTAGGCAAACCGTCTCAGTCGATAACCTTCGAAATGTGTTAACTCTGCTCGGCGCTCCGGATGGTTCTCCATCTCACATTCGGGACGCGACGGAACGTGCTTCACTCTCAACGTGGCTTACTGTGTTGCCGGCGACCATGGTCGTGCAACAGCACGCCCTGCCACGAGTGTGGCACATTTATCTTCCCCTGGGAAAGCGGGCGTTATCTGACATGCGGGTAGCTTGGTCCATCGATTACGAATCACGTGAAAAAGCCGCGCATTATGCCTTGTCCAGACCGCGAATCGATGCGACCAAAACGATTCGAGGCCGACCATATGTGCGGCTGGCACTCCCCTTTCCGCAAGATCTATCTCTTGGCTACCATCGTCTACACGTCAATGTGCGCCTCGGCGATCGACACTGGCAACAATCCACTCGACTGATCGTCGTGCCGGCGCAGTGCTATCTGCCGCCCAAGTGGAAGACGAAAACATCCTCATCAAAGAAAAAAGGCGAACGCTGGTGGGGGCTGACTGTGCAACTCTACGGCTTGCGCTCACGCCGCAACTGGGGTATCGGCGATTTTCGAGACCTGAAGAAGGTGATGCAATGGGCAGGACGGTTAGGAGCGGCCATGGTCGGCGTGAATCCTCTCCATGCATTGCTTCCGGGTGAGATCAGCCCGTATTCTCCGTCGAGTCGCCTCTTTCACCAACCCCTCTATCTCGATCTCGAAAGCATTCCTGAATATGCGGATCCTTCGATACAAAGTTTCGTGCAGACCTCGCGGTTCCAGCGAACGCTGGCCGCACTTCGTCAAAGCCCCACTGTCGATTATGAAGCGGTCCGCAGGCTGAAGTGGCCGCTGCTACGGAAGCTCTATCGCGTGTTTGTAAAATTTCACGTCGATCGTCAGACAAAAAGAGGTCGCGCGTTTCAGGAGTTCATCGAAACACAAGGACTGCCCTTAGAGCGATTCGCTCAGTTTCAAGTCTTACAAGAACGTTTCACGCATCGCGGACAACCACCACGCTCCTGGCGCAACTGGCCCGGAACGTATCGGCATCCGGATTTGCCCGCGGTTCGTAACTCCTTGAGACGCCACCAACAGCGTATCAATTTTTATCGTTATATAGAGTGGCAGTGCGATGAACAGATTGCAGCGGTTCAGTCCGCGAGTCGACGCGCCGGGATGCCGATCGGACTGTATACAGACTTTGCCATCGGGATCGACCCTCATGGCGCCGACGCCTGGATGTTTCAAGACGATTTCGCAGAAGGTGCATCCGTAGGAGCGCCGCCTGATCTTTTTTCACCGAAAGGTCAAAATTGGGGGCTGGCGCCACCGCATCCGGATAAGGTCGAGCAGTCCGGCTATCGATTATTCGAAGAAGGCTTTCGGCGAAACATGCGGCACAGCGGCCTCTTCCGCCTCGACCATGCCATGGGATTGTTTCGGCTCTTCTGGGTGCCTCAGAACAAATCCGCCGCGGACGGAGCCTTCGTACGATATCCATCGCAAGATCTTCTCGGTGTTCTGGCCTTGGAAAGCCATCGACAAAAAGTGATCGTCGTCGGAGAAGATTTGGGAACCGTAACACCCGAAATCCGCCGGCAGCTTATGCAGGGAGGCTTACTCTCGTACCGCTTGCTGCTCTTCGAAAAATCCCGCGAAGGAAAATTTTTTCCTTCCGCCCGGTATCCCGCCCAAGCAATGACGGCCGTCACCACCCACGATTTGCCGACCCTTCGTGGGTTTTGGTCCGGCCGCGACATTGAGCTAAAAGAAAGATTCGGGCTCTACCCTGATCCTAAGCTGATCGTTCGGGACAACGACATCCGTCGTCGCGACAGCCAAGGACTCTTGGATACCCTGCATACATCCGGTCTCGTTCCGCACAATTATCCGCGAGACGCAAAGAAAGTTCCGACAATGGATGACACGCTTCGGTCGGCCGTCTATACGTTTTTGGCACGCACGCCCAGCCATCTTCTCGCCGTGCCTCTTGAAGATCTGCTCGATGACCGTGATACGCCCAATCTGCCCGGCGCCTCGGGAAATCTCTATCCCGTTTGGCGAATCAAAGCAGGCCCTCCCGATTCAACGTTGGAAAGCTGGCCGCGCCTGCGGTCGGCCCGTCTTTTGGCCCAAGTCCTCTCACGCGAACGACCGTTCCGGACACGCCGTTAATGTCCGCGCACTCGTCGTCAAAGCGCTGGCCTCATGAGAGGCGAATCCGGTATAGTGTCGCCGCATTTCTTGTCGCCCGGTCGCGACAACCACCATGAAGGACTAAACGCCGTATGTCACCCGTGACCACGAATGTCCTGACCGCCATCGCCGTGTTCTCCGCCGTGACTGCACTTGCGATGGGACTGCGCTATCTTGCCATCCGAGCCTTAAGACGCTGGGACGCGGCCACCACGTCGCCCTTCAGCCAGGTGATGCTCGAGAGCTTCCGCTTTCCCTCACTCATCTGGTGCGTGCTCATCGGGCTCTACACCGCCATCGATATGTCGGAGATCCCGGAGCGTCCGAGTGCCACCGCGCTCAAGTGGTTATTTAGTCTGCTCGTCATTTCCATTACGGTCGCCATCGCCAACTTGTCCGGCACGGCGATTCGTGTCGGACTGAAACAAAGTCACATCGCGACGCCGGCCACGGGGCTTTCGCTGACCTTCGTCAAGGTGGTGATCTGGGTGACCGGTGGGCTCGTGCTCCTCGGCGGCCTCGGTATTTCGATCACACCCGTACTGACCGCGTTGGGGGTAGGCGGCCTGGCCGTCGCTCTGGCCCTACAGGATACGCTCTCGAACTTTTTTGCGGGCATCCATCTGCTGATCGAACAACCGATCCGCGTCGGAGATTTCATCAAATTGGAATCCGGGCAGGAAGGGTATGTAGAAGACGTGAGCTGGCGCACCACCCGTATTCGCATGCCTTCCAACGACATGGTCATTCTACCGAACAGCAAATTGACCCAGTCGGTGCTGGTCAACTATCACTTACCCGATCCGCGGAGAGGCATTTCGATTGGAGTAAGCGTGCCCCATCACGCCGATCCCGATATGATCGAGCGTATGTTATTGGATGAAACGTTGAAGGCGGTCGGCACAGTCCCTGGTCTTCTTGCGGAACCCGCCCCGTCCGTGCGCTTCATTCCCGGCTTCGGAGAATCGTCCTTAGACTTTTCAGTCAACTGTCACGTCGGCGAGTTCAACGATCATGGATTGGTCCAGCACGAACTCCGCAAGCGAATCCTGAAACGTATGAAACTGGAGAAGATAGACATTCCATTCCCTCAACGGACCATTCACCTACGTACGGAGCCGCATCTGTCTTCCTCGGAATAACAAATTCCACGCGTGCGCTGAGACAAGTTGTCCGAGACGGGACAACATGCGGCCATTTTCTCCGGGCCAAACGAATCAAGCCGCGTCAAAAGCGTGCTTGCTTAGTACAAGAATCGGCCCTTTGATTGCATACATCCCAAGTGCCTTATTCATTCGTGCTAGAGAATAAATAACTGATTTTCGTCCCGGCAACGTTTAAAACGAGTTCATGAAAATTCTCGCGATCATCATGGCCGGCGGCAAGGGAGAGCGTCTCATGCCGCTCACCGAACATCGGAGCAAACCCGCCGTTCCTTTCGCGGCCAAATATCGCATCGTCGATTTCGTCCTGAGCAATTTCCTGAATTCCGGCATGCGATCGCTCTATGTGCTGGTTCAGTATCGCTCCCAATCGCTCATCGAGCACTTACGCCGTGCCTGGCGGATCGGCGAGCGCCAGCCGAATGAATTCGTTTCTGTCGTCCCGCCGCAAATGCGCACGAGGAGCGGGTGGTACGAAGGCACGGCCGATGCGGTCTATCAGAATATGAACTTATTGCGCGACTTCAACCCCGATTTGGTGGCGGTCTTTGGCGCCGATCATATCTATCGGATGGATATCGACCAGATGATCCGGTTTCACCTGGATCATGCCGCCGATATTACCGTCGCCGCGCGGCCCGTGCCGGTCGAGGCGGCCCAAGGGTTCGGCATCATCCAAGTCGACGAACGCCAAGTCGCGCCGCACATCGTCGGCTTTCAGGAGAAACCCAAGCAGCCGAAGCCTATGCCCAACGATCCCAAGCAAGCCTTCTCGTCGATGGGCAATTACCTTTTCAACGCGCGTTTGTTACCGGAGATCCTAGAACGGGACGCCAAAACGCCGGGCTCGCACGACTTCGGCCGGGATATCCTTCCAACGGCCATCAGCACCCATAAGGTGCTGGCCTATAACTTTTGCAATAACCGCATCCCGGGATTGAAACCGTATGAGGAGCAAGCCTACTGGCGCGATGTGGGGACACTCGAAGCGTACTGGCAAGCCAACATGGACATTTTGGGGGAATCGCCGGCCTTCGATTTGAATAATACGCAATGGCCTATTCTCACCGATAATTACGATGCGCCGCCGTCCAGTCTCATTCGGGCGCGGCTCGATAATACCGTCGTCGGGCAAGGCAGCCGGATCTATGACGCCGAGATTACGCGATCGGTGATCGGCCGGGACATTACGATCGAAACCGGCGCTTCGCTCGACGAATGCATCATTTTGGATGGCGCCGTGATCGGGGCGAAATCCCGTTTACGTCGCGTGATCGTGGATCGGTTTAATCACATTCCACAAGGAACGACAATCGGATTCGATGTCGCAGCCGACCGCAAACGGTTTCACGTGGGCCGCTCCGGCCTCGTCGTACTCCCTCAGTGGCATACGACGGACCGAGCGTCGCTGTATCAGCACCCGGCACTCCATTAGCGTCACGGGAGATTTATGAGCGCACGTGTGCCTGTCACAACTTATCGCGTGCAGTTTAATCGATCGTTTACATTTCAGGACGCGCGCGCGATTATTCCGTATCTGCACACGCTGGGCATCACGGACTGTTACGCCTCCTCCTATCTCAAAGCCACGCCCGGCAGTCTTCACGGCTACGACATCGCCGACCCCCGACAACTGAACCCGGAAATCGGCACCGAAGAGGATTATCGCGCCTTCGCCGCCGCGTTGAAGGATCGCGAGATGGGGCAGATCCTCGATGTCGTCCCGAACCATATGGGAATTTCGCAATCGTGCAATGCCTGGTGGCTCGACGTCCTAGAGAACGGTCCCAGCTCGCGATACGCGCCGTTTTTCGACATCGACTGGCATCCGATCAAAACCGAGCTGAATAATAAAATTCTTCTGCCGATACTGGGCGACCTCTACGGGGTGGTGCTGGAAAATCAAGAAATCGTCCTCTCCTATGAGGACGGCGGAAATTTCTGGATTCGTTATTACGGCTATCGATTACCGGTGTCGGCCAAATCGACCGTCCGCATTCTCGGTCATCGTTTGCAGGCCTTGATTGAAGAGAGCGGCGGGGACCATATCGATGTTCTGGAACTCCAAGATGTCCTGGAACTCCAAAGTATCATTACCGCACTGCATCACCTTCCGCCGCGAGAGGAAATCGATGCGGCACGTCTCGAAGAGCGTCATCGCGAAAAACTCATCATCAAGAAACGCCTCAGCCGTTTGGTAAAAGACAGTCAAGCAATCCAAGGGTTTCTCGATGAAAATGTCCGCCAATTTAACGGCGCCAAGGACGATCCGCGCAGTTTCGATCTGCTGGACGGCCTCCTCAACGATCAGGTCTATCGGTTGGCGTTCTGGCGAGTCGCCGCGGAGGAAATCAACTATCGCCGGTTTTTCGACATCAACGAATTGGCGGCGATTCGCATGGAAGATCCCCCGGTCTTCAATGAGGTGCATCAACTGGTGTTTCGCCTCATCAAGGAAGGGACGGTGACCGGTCTCCGCATTGACCATGTAGACGGGCTGTACGATCCCAGCGCGTATCTTCGACGGCTGCAGTCATGGGCGGCGCAGGAACTGCCGAATGCCGCGCAATCGGCACAACCTCTCTACGTCGTAGTGGAAAAAATCTTGGGCAAGGGCGAAACGCTGCCTGAGAGCTGGCCGGTTCACGGGACCACCGGTTACGACTTTCTGAATGTCTTGAACGGATTGTTCGTGGATTCGGATCATGAACAGGCCTTGACCGACACCTACGCCAGGTTTATCGGACAGCGGCTTTCGTTTGAAGACCTGGCCTATGAAAAGAAAAAACTGATCATGGGCGTCTCCATGGCCAGCGAAATTAATACGCTCGGCCATTTCTTGAATCGTTTTTCGGAACGAGACCGGCGTTCGCGCGACTTCACGCTGAATAGCCTGATCCATGCGATCCGTGAAATCATCGCATGCTTCCCCGTCTATCGAACCTATGTCGGCTCAGATTCGGACGTAGTCTCCGAGCGCGATCGTGCTTTTATTCGCCTGGCCGTGATGAAAGCCAAACGGCGCAACCCGGCGACCAACAGCCTGGTCTTCGATTTTATTCTGAACATTTTGCTAAACCGCGTCGAGGACAGGCTCCGGCTCGATCGCGAAGAGCGGCTCAGCTTTGTCATGAAATTTCAGCAAACGACAAGCCCGGTCACGGCGAAGGGGATCGAAGACACCGCTTTGTACATTTACAACCGCCTTCTCTCGTTAAACGAAGTCGGAGGCGACCCCGAACGATTCGGTTTGCCGATCACCGCTTTTCACGATCAGATGCGCCAGCGCCAAGCCAGCTGGCCGGGCGCGCTCTCCGCCACCGCCACTCACGACACGAAACGCGGGGAGGACATGCGTGCGCGGCTGAACGTCTTGTCCGAACTAGCCAGCGTGTGGAAGCTGCATCTGTCGCGATGGAGCCGATTCAACAAGCGCTACAAGATCGAACTCGACGGCCATGCCGTGCCCGACCGTAATGAGGAATATCTGCTGTATCAGACCCTTGTCGGTGCGTGGCCCTTGGAACCAATGGACGACGCGCAGTACCGACACTTCTCCGAACGCATTCAACAGTACATCGACAAGGCACTGCGAGAAGCCAAGGTGCACACGAGTTGGTTAAATCCCATTCAGCCGTACGACGAGGCCATGCACAAATTTATCGAGGCCATCCTGGATCGCACCCGCCCTAATCCATTCCTAGACGATCTGCTCGAGTTCCACCATAAAACGTCAACCTATGGTATGTATAACAGTCTCTCGCAGGCGTTGTGTAAAATCGCCGCCCCAGGGGTGCCCGACTTTTATCAGGGCACAGAACTCTGGGACTTCAGCCTGGTGGACCCCGATAACCGGCGGCCCGTCGATTTTGCGCAACGTATGTGTATGTCTGAAGAGCTCGAACAAAACATCTTGGGGCAGAAGGATCGCCGCATGGCTGTTCGGGAATTGGTCGCCTCGAAAACCGACGGCCGGATCAAGCTTTACATCATCATGGCGGCCCTGCGCGTTCGGCGCGACTATCGCGCATTATTTCTCGACGGGACGTATGAACCGCTGATCAGCGGCGGCGCACAGGCGGCGCATGTCTGCGCGTTTTCCAGGCAGCACGAGAACCGGACCGTCGTGGCGATCGCTCCCCGTCTCTTAGCCCGACTGATACCCGATCCCTCGCAGTTGCCGTTAGGCGTAGACGTGTGGCGTGACACCTCGGTGTCGGTGCCGAATCAAGCCGCCGGCGCGCCTCCCTCTCGCTATCGCAACATCTTTACGGGAGAGTGGGTTGTTCCCACCCTTCGTGATGGGCAACAAGTTCTGTTATTGGCCGATGTGTTCGCCTATTGTCCCGTGGCTCTTTTGGAGAACCAACTATGATCTCACCGAGTAAACAGGACTCAAGACTTCCGTGGCTTGGCGGAGAGGCTCACGTTCGACGGCAAGAGGAACGCCCTTGGCGGATACCTGCCGAATGGCAACAAGGCCTGTGGGTTTTTGGCGCTCTTCTATTAGGCTCCGCTATTGGAGGCGGAGTGGCTGCATCGATTCGGCCTTCATCGAGAAGCCGAAGGTACTCCCCGACACAACAAGAGATGCAGGCGCCGGCGACCTACCGCCTTCGACCACGCCGCAAGCCAATTGGACTCGCTCCGCTGACCATCGCATTTGCTGCCGGCAGCGCAGTGGGAGCCGGCATGGGTCTGATGAGCGCACCCTGCTCCGGACCCGACCTGCGACGCCGCATTGCGCTTGGAGTGAAAACCGCCCAAGACGAACTTACAGAGGCCGTCGAAGATACACGTGAAGCCGTCGGGGCCCTGGGAAAAGACGCCCGTCAGACACTCCGGCAAACCGCCATGCGGATGACCGAGGTGGTGACGGCGACGAAGGCAGCCCTGACCTCGGAGGGAGAATCGATCGGGAAGGAACCCCCTCGATGAATCCTCATCCCTCGCTCACCCCCTTTCAATTTGTCGGCTGCGTGGAATTGCGCGAGATGCTCGGCCGCAAGGCGGCCGACCTCCAGCAACTCATGGAAGGCATCGAAGAAGTGCCGGCCGACTCGATTTACTATCACACGCACAGTTACTTTCTTCGTTACGAATACGGGCCCACGTTGTTTCCGAACGATTTCGCCACGTGGGTGGCGGTCTCCGTTCGCGATCGCGTCCTGAGCGAACGGCTGGGGCTGATCGATCCGTTCGAGTTTCGTGACGTCGAGGCGTTGCGGGCCCAAATCGTCTCGACCATAGACGATCACTTGCAGTCGCTCTGGAACGTCCCCCGCGTCATGCATGGCGATCCCTTCGAATTCGTGAGCTCGCACATTATCGAAGTCGACCTGGAGCTGTCGGCAAAAAGCCTTGAAGAGTTCCGCGATCACCTCGCTACCGTCGACCGGAGCGTCCTGTTCAATCACATTTGCGAAGCGAAAATCAGAAAAGGCCGGCACAGCGGGGACTTCATTCTCTGGATCGGCTCGGAGAGCGGCTTGAATCTTCCCGACCTGGCTGCGCAGGTCGCGGCCATTCAGCCGATGGGCCTGACCCTTGAAGGCATTCGCGCGCGCACTCTCGAAGTGTTAGACCGTTATATCGCACGCCCCATTCTGGCCTGAACACAATGCCTATTTCATTACACGCCTACCGAGATATTGCCGCGCCAGGACGAGTCGAACTCCTCTATCGCCTCAGCCGGCAGACCACCGGCAAGCGCATCCTGCACATTACCGCGGACCGGGCCGGGGGAGAGATCGGGGAGATTCTTCACACGCTCGTGCCCTTATTAATCGATCTTGGTCTCGATGTCCGATGGGAAACGATGAAAGGTTCGCCGTCGTTCCACGAAGCCGGCCGCATCCTGCGCAATGGCGTCCAGGGAGAAGATGTCAGGATCTCCGACGCTTTGTTGGACGGATACCGCGAGGCTGTCCAGCAGACTGGGCGCACGCTAGACCTCACGGCGGACATCGTCGTGACGCACGATCCGCACACGCTCGGGCTCATCGACTACGCCCCAACCGACTCCCGATGGATTTGGCGCTGCTACTTGGATGTATCGCGCCCTCAACGAAAGACCTGGAACTTCCTGCGCCCCTATATCGTGAAATACGATGGCGCGGTGTTTTCGTTGCCGCAATTTGCGCAGCCGCTGCCCGTTCCACAGTTTCTGATCTATCCCTCGATCGATCCGCTGAGCGAGAAAAATCGGGAGCTCGAACCCGAAGAGATCGATCGTATTCTTGAGAAACTTCACATCGGGCGGGAGAAGCCCATCCTCTTGCAAGTCTCGCGATTTACCCGCTCAAAAGATCTTCGAGGCGTGATCGAGGCCTATCGACTCATTAAAACTCAATACGATTGCCGGTTGGTGCTCGCAGGGAGTGCCTCCCCCGATGAACCGGATGAGCAAGCGGTGTTAACCGACATCCGTGAAGCCGCGGGCAAGGATGAGGATATTCACATCGTGCCCCTTCCACCCGAGTCCTCGGTCGAGATCAATGCGCTGCAGCGTGCGGCAACGATCGTTGTGCAGAAATCCAAGCGCGAGGGGTTTGGCTTATCCGTCGCGGAGGCCATGTGGAAAGGCAAACCGGTCATCGGAAGTGAAACAGGCGGGATCACCCTGCAGATCATGTACGGCCAAACAGGCTACACGGCAAACACGGTCGAAGGGACCGCCTTCTATGCGCGATACCTCCTGAACAATCCGGCGATCGCCCAGGAAATGGGGCGACGCGCTCGGGAGCGCGCGAGGCAAAACTTTTTGATCACCCGTCATCTGGAAGATTATCTGTCCTTGATCATTCTGATGGGAAGAGCATGAGCCAGACGGCACACATCGTCGCCGATCCGCATGCCAATCAAGTTAAGGGCACGGCATTCCCTGCATCGCTGGCCACAATCATAATCGAGCGGGTGTCGCCGGAATTGGATGGAGGACGCTACCCAGTCAAGCGTGAAGTGGCCGACCGCTTCGAAGTATCCGCCGATATTTTTAAGGAAGGCCATGAGGTCCTGATGGCAGTGCTACGGCATCGGGCCTGGTCCGAATCGGCCTGGCAAGAAACGCCGCTCCAGCCCCTGGACAACGATCGATGGTCGGGATGGTTCGACTTGACGGCCAACACCCGCTACCACTATACGATCGCGGCCTGGGTCTCATCGTTTGAGTCATGGCGGCAGGACATCATAAAGCGGCGCGAGACGCAGAGGGACCTTCGCAGCGAACTATCAGAAGGCCGGGCGCTTGTTCAAGCCGCCGCGGATCGGGCCGGCACGGACGATCGCACGCGCCTGTATGAACAGCTCGCGCGTTGGGCTGAGTCACGATCGCAAGATGATCAACTTCAGCTGGCGCTTCAGGAGACATTGGCGCACCTCGTGCGACGTTCCGAACCCCGCGTCGCGCTGACCGTATACGATCGAGAATTGATCGTGATCGCCGATCGCGTCCGAGCCCGCTACGGCGCCTGGTACGAAATGTTTCCTCGCTCCCAGGGTACTGTAGCCGGTCGTAGCGGCACTTTTAAAGACTGCGAACGTAGATTGCCGGCGATCCAGGCGATGGGTTTCGATGTCCTTTATCTACCTCCGATACATCCTATCGGCCGATCCAATCGGAAAGGCCCGAACAATAGCCTTGAAGCCGGCCCCGACGATCCGGGCAGTCCCTACGCCATCGGCAATGAGCAAGGGGGACATGACGCCGTCGAGCCGGCCTTGGGCACCTTGGCTGATTTCGAGCATTTGACGCACGTGGCCCACGATCACGGCATGGAGATCGCCCTCGACTTTGCGATTAATTGCTCACCCGATCATCCCTACGTGACACAGCATCCAGACTGGTTCTATCATCGCCCGGACGGCACGATCAAATATGCGGAAAATCCTCCAAAAAAATATCAGGATATTTATCCGCTCGATTTTTATTGTCGTGATTGGCAAAACTTATGGCAAGAGATGAAACGCGTGCTGCTGTTTTGGGTCGATCGCGGGGTGAAGATTTTCCGTGTCGATAATCCACATACGAAGCCGGTCGCATTTTGGGAATGGGTGATCCACGAAATTCAAACCACGCATTCTGACGTGATGTTTTTATCCGAAGCGTTCACGCGGCCCAAAATGATGCGGGCATTGGCCAAGGCAGGGTTCACGCAATCGTACACCTATTTCACCTGGCGGAATACGAAACAGGAGCTGACCGAGTATCTCTCCGAATTGACGCAGAGCGAGATGAAGGAATATTTTCGCGCGAACTTCTTCACCAATACGCCGGACATTCTACCTGAGATTTTGCAACACGGCGGTCGTGCGGCCTTTAAATTCCGTCTGGTGCTTGCCGCCACACTCTCGCCGGCGTACGGCATCTACAGCGGCTACGAACTGTGCGAGAACCGCGCGCTTCCCGGAACGGAAGATTATCTGCACTCGGAAAAATATGAATACAAGGTCTGGGATTGGGACCGTCCCGGGGCGATCACGGAATATGTGACGAAGATAAATCGCATTCGGCGCGAGAACCCGGCGTTGCACGAATACGAAAACCTTCGGTTTTATGCGGCCGATAACGATCAAGTCCTGTTCTATGGGAAGATGACGTTCGATAGAATGAATGCCGTGCTGGTGGCAGTCAATCTCAATCCCTTTCAGACGCAAAACGCGACGCTGACCATTCCGCTGGGCGAACTCGGCCTCGCGCCGGACGAGACGTATCAGTTGCACGATCTGATTGCCGATCGCCGCGATTTAGTCATCGGCAACACTTATTCCATCCGTCTAGACCCGCATGAGGAACCGGCGGCCATTCTAGCCGTCCGACGTTGGACACGCCGCGAGCAGGACTTCGACTACTTTCGATAGCGTCTTCCAATGTTGAAATATTAGAGGTTGAATGGATTCGGTCGCCTCACAATTTACCAATCAACAGTAATATTCAACCTCTATCACTATGGCCGATCCACTCTGGTATAAAGACGCGATCATCTACCAATTGCACGTCAAGGCGTTTTTGGACTCCAACGCCGACGGCATCGGCGATTTTCGCGGCCTGACCGAGAAACTCGATTATCTGCAAGATCTTGGCGTGACGGCCCTATGGCTCCTTCCCATGTACCCCTCGCCCTTCAAGGATGACGGGTACGACATTTCCGACTATCTCGACGTTCACAAAGACTACGGCACGCTGAAAGACTTTCAGACCTTTTTAGACGAAGCGCATCGCCGCGGGCTGCGCGTTATCACAGAACTGGTCGTGAACCATACGTCGGACCAACATCCCTGGTTTCAAGAAGCGCGCCGCAATCCTTCATCGCCCTACCACGATTATTACGTATGGAGCGATACCGACAAAAAGTATGACGGCACGCGCATCATCTTTACCGACACTGAGCGCTCGAACTGGTCATGGGACCCGGATGTGAAGGCCTATTATTGGCATCGCTTCTTCAGCCATCAACCCGACCTGAACTTCGATAATCCTCGTGTGCGGGAAGAAGTGATCGCCGCGATGAAGTTCTGGCTGGACAAGGGGGTCGACGGCCTTCGCGTAGACGCCGTGCCTTACCTCGTTGAGCGGGAGGGAACCTCCTGCGAAAATCTACCGGAAACGCACGAGGTGCTGAAGGAAATTCGCCGGGCCGTCGATGCCGGTTATCCGGATCGCATGCTGCTGGCGGAAGCCAACCAGTGGCCCGCCGATGTACGTCCCTACTTTGCGAACGGCGACGAATTTCACATGGCGTTTCATTTCCCGTTGATGCCCCGCATCTTCATGGCGATCAAAAAGGAGGACCGCCACCCGATCACGGAAATTCTTCGCCAGACACCGCCGATCCCGCCGAATTGCCAGTGGGCGCTCTTTCTGCGGAACCATGACGAGTTGACGCTGGAAATGGTGACCGCCGACGAGCGCGATTATCTTTACCGCGAGTACTGCACCGATCCCCGAATGAAAGTCAATATCGGTATCCGGAGGCGGTTGGCCTCCTTGATGGACAATGACCGACGGAAAATTGAATTGCTCAATAGCCTGCTCTTTACGATGCCCGGCACGCCGATTCTGTATTACGGCGATGAATTGGGCATGGGCGACAATATCTATCTCGGCGATCGCAACGGCGTGCGCACGCCGATGCAATGGACGGGCGACCGGAATGCGGGCTTCTCCCGGGCCGAGACGGCGCGGCTGTACCTCCCCCTCAATGTCGATCCGGTATACGGCTACCAAGCGCTCAACGTCGAAGCCCAACTGCGGGTGCCGAATTCCTTGCTGAAATGGACCAAGCGAATACTGGCGGTGCGAAAAGAACATAAGACGTTTGGACGGGGCACGCTGGAATTTCTCAAGCCTTCAAACCGGGCCATCTTAGCGTACGTCCGAAAGTTCGAAGGGGAGACCTTGCTCATCGTCAATAATCTTGCCAGCACCGCGCAGCCGGTCGAGTTGGATCTCCGGCGGTTCATAGGAGCCGAGATCGTCGAGCTCCTGGGAGAAACAAAGTTTCCGCGCGTCGCTGAACATCCCTACCAACTGAGTCTCACGCCGTACGGATATTTTTGGTTTCGAATCGAACCCGCGACAAGAGGGAGCAGGCGGTAATGTCGCCTGCTTCCACCGATCGGATTCTCCAGCGGCTGGAGCGCGAGGGACAACAGGCGTTGGCCGAGTATTTGCCCCGCCAGCGCTGGTTCGGGGCCAAAGGCAAAACGATCACGGGCGTACAAATCTCGGACTTCGCCGCTCTGCCGAGTACTATTACGCCCGCCGTTCTGACCATCATCAGAGTCGACTTCAACGATCGCTCCTCGAGAAAATATGTTCTCCCGCTGATCATGTGGTCGAACGGCGCAACGAGCCAAGGAACAATATCCGATGCCCTGTTCACGTTTACCGAATCACAAGAAGTTATCCAAATAGCTGATGCCACAGCAGAGACAGATGCCTGCCTGAAGTTGGTAGACGGCATTCGGGAGCGCCGATCATGGGCCGGACAACACGGTATCTTCCGCGGCGTGCCGACCACATTGGCAGATTCGGTGCTCTCGCCTCCTCTTACGCAGGTTGCACGATTGTCAGGGGAACAGAGCAATACGTCGATCCTGTTCGATCGCCGAGTGATCCTGAAACTGATCCGTAGCGTCGACGAGGGCGTGAATCCGGATCGCGAGATTCTGGAGTTTTTGACGACCCACACCTCCTATCGATCGGTCCCTGCGCTCATCGGCTCGATTGAATATGAGGCCAGCCCCGATGCCTCTGCAACCGATCCTCGCGTCGCGACTATTGGTCTTCTGCAGATCTTCATCGCTAACGAAGGCGACGGTTGGGCAGATGCACTTCGGCACGTGAAAACCCTTTTGGCCGACTGTTCATCATCTCGCGGGCAGACAGAGGATGAACGTCGTTACTGGGTTCAACAACATTCCAAACAGAACATGGGCGCCATGCACCGACTCGGCGAACTCACTGCCGAACTCCATTGGGCTCTTATGTCGGGCACCAACGATGCGGCTTTTCGGCCTGAGCCGATTACCGAACGGGATGTCGCGGCATGGCGTTCCAACATGACCACTCATATTCACTCACTCTTTTCTCAACTTCGCACTCTCTCCTCTGCTCGGCAGGCGAACCTCCATCTGAACGCCGACCAGCTTGCCTCACTGGAAACCTCATGCCTGAATGCGCTCGACGACCTCAAGGTTCTGCTGGCCAGCCCCGTCATGAAAATTCGAGTGCACGGCGATTACCACCTGGGCCAGATTCTCAAGACCGGCGACGCATTCACCATCTTGGACTTCGAGGGTGAGCCGGCACGCACGTTGGACGAGCGAAGAGCCAAACAATGCGCGCTAAAAGATGTGGCCGGCATGCGACGATCGTTTCACTATGCAGGGCACGCAACGCGACGCGAGTTGCATGCGGAAAAGTCCAGCGACGCAGAGTTGACGGATATCTGGACGCGACTAGTCTCCGAGGCATTTTGGGAGGGGTACACAGGTGTCGCCAAGCCCGGCGAGGCGCCGTTTCTTCCTCCTACGTTGGATGAGGCCACCAAAGTACTGCAGATTTTTGAACTGGATAAGACGGTGTATGAAATCGGTTACGAGCTCAATCACCGGCCTGATTGGCTACGGATCCCGCTTGAGGGCCTCCAGCGAATGTTCAGGCGAAAGGCTTAAAGCGGTGTGAGTCTACTTAGACGGCGGGCGTGGCGTGGAGGAGGTCGTTGACTTTTTTCAGCAACACATCGGGCGGCACGGGCTTTTGCAGGAACTCCACCCCATCGGTTATTCCGTTGGCGCGAAGAAAATCATCCGCATAGCCGGAGAGAAAGAGCACCTTCAAGTCGGGCATCTTCGTTCGAAGGCGTTGTACCATCGCGGGTCCGCTCAGGCCCGGCATCACCACATCGCTGATCACGAGACGGCAGTCGCGGCCGTGCCGAGTGATGAGTTCCAAGCCTTCGATTCCGTCGGCCGCTTCATCGACCGTGTACTGTCCATCTTTGAGCGTCTCGGTTACCAACAGCCGGACGGTTTCCTCATCCTCCACGACGACAAGCACTCCACTTGATGACTGGATCATTATTGAGCTCTCCTATGAGGGGGCGCGCTTGTCGCTGAGTTGAGGAAAGTAGAGCCGGAACTCGGCGCCGTGTCCAAGGGTGCTCTGCACAGTGATGTAGCCGTGGTGCTGTTTCACGATCCCATAGACGGTGGTCAGCCCAAGACCGGTTCCATGTCCCATGCTCTTCGTCGTAAAAAACGGATCGAAGATGTGGGCGAGAGTGGTTTCATCCATCCCGCATCCGCTATCTTTGACCGAAAATAAAACATAACGGCCGACGCGGGACCCCGGATGGTGCGCCACAAAGGCTTCATCCATTTCTGTCTGGCTCGTTTGAATGTGCAATTGACCGCCTTGCGGCATGGCGTCTCGCGCATTCATGACCAAATTGAGAATCACCTGTTCGAGTTGAACCGGATCGATCGAAATTTTTGCGATCTTGGGATCGAGTGTGAGCGTCGTCCGAACGTGCTCGCCCACACTCTTGGTCAAGAGGTTTTGAAAGTTCTGAATGACGTGATTCAAATCGACGGCCTCGAGCTGGATCGGCTGCTGGCGGCTGAAGGCCAGCAACTTTTTCGTCAAGGCAGCCGCACGAGCCCCCGCATCCCCGATGATCTGTAAATGCGCGAGATTGGGATCGCTGCCGTGTTTGGCCAAAAGCCGAGCCGTAAACCCGTTAATGACCATCAGCAGGTTATTAAAATCGTGGGCGAGCCCACTGGCCATCCGGCCGACCGCTTCCATCTTCTGCGCTTGCCGCAGCTCTTCTTCGATCCGTTTGTGGTCGCTGATATCAGAGATCGTTTCGATGACGTGTACTTGCCCGCTTTCGGTCACCGTCTTGGCCCAATGCACGAGAAGCGTCTGGCCATTGGGAAGCGGCACCTCATTCGTCGTTAATTCGCCGGTCCGAAGGGTTTCGCCCATACGGCAGAATCCGCATGGTGAATCGCTGCCGGCAATCGCCGAATGGCAGGACTTTCCGCCGATATCTCCGAATTTTCCCAACCCGGTCTGGTTCTGGAACTCTACACGGTAGGTGCTTGGATCGATGACCGTCACGATCACCGGCTGCGAGTTCAACAGACTCTGCGGGTCATATTGTGAAGAATGGGCTTGAACAGTCATGGCTTCTCTCTTTCACTTCGCACATTATTCTCTTGACCTTCTATGCTATCGGCCCAAACAGGCCAATACTTTAAAGACGCGCAGCATTGAGACGAAGACATACCTGCATTCGTCTCCCGCTCCTATGATAGTTGGAAAGATCACATCGAGACGGCCGAAAGAGCCCAGAGATTTGAGAACTTAGAAGAGATAGTTATTTTGGCGACGTCCTGCCATAGAATACCGGCAGGACTCTGCAGGAAGAGAATGGATAATCGGGGAACGACAGCACGCCCGGTAGGAAATTACGGAGGGGGGATGACCGGTCCCGAAGAAGGACCGGTCATTCTGAGTCGTCTATTTCAGCCGCAACAACTTATTATCGAACTTGGTATCGGTCGTCAATTTTTCCATGCTCTCGCCCAAGACATCGTTCAAGAGCTTTTCCGCATCTTGTGCGTCGAACCACACGACGCTTTGAGAGCCCGCGCCGTTCAATGTCATCCGAACGGTACTGTCATCGGCGGCATTCTTGGCCTGCACCGCAATTTTTGTTTTCGTCACCATCTCGGTTTTCATGAACTTGCTTTCCGCATCCACGGCCAGCGCGAGAATTTTTCCCGTCAAGATCACATCGGGTCTATCCTGAGCCATCGAGTCCGCCGATTTGGCCATCGTCACGTTCCAACCTTTGGCCTTAAGATAATCGCTCACGGCCTTCGCGACGGCGTCGCCGGATTGTCCTCCGGGAATTTCAAAATAGGACTGGCCGCCCCAAAAATGTTTGCGCGATCCGAGCGTGTTCGGTTCGGCCCTACCATCTTCAAATGGAAGCACCACAACAACCGCGTCCGGCTTTTGCGAACTGGATTGGACCACGGGGATGAGATTGATCGGCACGACTTCGCCTTTCGCCGCGCAGCCGGCCACAGCCAACACTCCGACGAAGCCGAGCATAGATAGCATTCCTCTTCTCACAACATCCTCCTCCTTCTCTGGTCAGGTCCAATGGATTCCAGATCGTGAGCACGGCCAGCACGACCCGATTGGCTTTTGATCCGCTTAAGGGGAGGTACTATAACAGATTCGAATTGCAGCGCCAATCCGGAGGTCCGCCTGTCGCCGCACTTGACTGCTCCAGAGACGGCGGTTAATATCCGTCCCGAACCCGCGGTCCCTCATGGCCGGCGGGTTCTGTTATGAGAACAACCGCCCGTTCAACGCCGCAATGGTCTCTTAATGATTGAAGTCCTCAACGTCACCAAACGCTACGGCGAATTGACTGCGATCGATCGCGTGTCTTTTCGGGTTGAAAAGGGTGAAGTCTTGGCCTTTCTTGGACCCAACGGCGCGGGCAAGACGACGACCATGCGTATCTTGACCTGCTTTATGCCGGCGACAGAGGGCACTGCCCGCGTCGCAGGATTCGATTGCTTCGACCAGCCTCAAGAAGTAAAGCGGCGTGTCGGATATCTGCCCGAGACGCCGCCGCTCTACCAGGAGTTGACCGTCACCGAGTACTTAACTTTTACGGGTCGCCTCAAGGGCATGAGCGCCAAAGATTTGCGAAACGGGTTGGACCGCGTCGTCGAACGACTCTCGATTGGGGACGTGAGGCATCGTCTCATTGCCAATCTTTCGCGCGGCTACAAGCAACGCGTGGGACTCGCGCAGGCGCTGCTGCACGATCCTCCCGTCCTGATCTTGGATGAGCCGACCGTCGGTCTCGACCCCAAACAGATTATCGAAATTCGCGACCTCATCAAAAGTCTGGCGGGATCACATACGGTCATTCTCAGTACGCACATTCTTCCGGAAGCGACGGCGGTCTGCCAGCGCGTCGTTATTATCAGCGGCGGGAGAATCGTCGCGGAAGATACACCGGACCGCCTGTCCGCGCGACTGCGCCGATCGGAAAAAATCAGCGTGACGGTCAAACATCCCACCGCCGACATGGCGGCTCAGTTGCGTGCGCTGACTGGAATTGTCGGCGTATTCGAACAGGATCACGGCACCTTTCTGTTGGAATCGGAACTGGGCCGCGACATCCGCGACGACATTGCTCGCCTGATCGTAGGACAAGGCTGGGGCTTGCTGGAATTACGAACGATTGCCATGACGCTCGAAGATGTCTTTCTTCGACTCACGCAACATGAAGAAGGGCTGGAAGCCGCATTGGCGTCGGAAGGTGCCACGACATGACCCCCGTGCATGCCCTGGTGGCCAAGGAACTCCGCTCCTATTTTGTGTCGCCGGTGGTCTACGTGGTCGGTGCGGTCTTCCTGATGATCTTCGGGGTTCTCTCATACCTCGCGGTCGTGAATGCCGGTGCGCAAGCCATCCGGCTGATGCAGATGCAAGGCGCCGCAGCGCAACTCAATCTGAACGACCTGGTCTTTCGGCCCACGTTTTACAGCATGGCCTTGATCGTCTTGCTGATCCTCCCTCTTCTCACTATGCGGCTCGTGGCGGAAGAGCGAAAATTACGCACGTTCGAATTGTTGATGACGTCGCCCATCAAGCTGCATGAAATCATCATCGCTAAATTCCTAAGCGTCTACCTGGTCTATTTGGGGCTCTTGGCTTTGACGGGCCTCGTTCCTCTGATCCTGTCAATCTTCAGCAGTTTTGATTGGAACTCGGTCTTCACCGGCTATCTAGCGATGGCGCTCCTCGGGGCGCTGTTCCTCGCTACCGGTGTACTCGCCTCGTCGATGACGGAAAATCAGATCGTGGCCGCCTTTCTCAGCTTCGGGTTGTTGATCCTCGTCTGGCTTCTCGGTGCGTTCGGGGGCATCATCGGCGATACGCCTCTCGGCAACACCTTTTCATACGTATCGTTCATCGAACATTACGATCGCCTCGTTCGCGGATTGGTAGAGGCCAAGGACTTGATGTATTACGCCTCTGGGATTGTCCTGATGCTGTTTTTGGCGCATCGGGTGGTGGAGAGCCAGCGGTGGAAGTAAGAAGAAGGGTATGGCTAGTCCTGCCTCCGTGCTCGCGCATCACGCACGCTCTGAAGGTGATCCCTCCATGCGCGCAATGGACTACTCCCATCACTCCCTTCGAGTGTGAGAGTGGAAGAGGGGAAGAGAAAGTTCAATGAAGCGGTTCATTCCAGGGCTTGGGGTAATAGGGGTGATTCTCGGAATTGGGGGACTGATCGCATACAGTCTCGATCCGGGGAAGATGTGGCTGGTGACCGTGCTGGAGAGCCTGGCTCTTGTCTGTCTGGTGGTGTTCTTTGTCACGCACTACGAGACGGTGAAGACGTTTTCCACGCGCCGCTCCACGCGATTGGGAATGAACAGCATCGTCATGGTGGTCATGTTTATCGGCATCCTGGCCATTGCGAATTTTCTGGTCGCGCGCCATTCGACGCGGTGGGATTTTTCTGAAACCGGCCATTTCACGTTGGCGCCCCAGACGTTTCAAGTGCTGCGCGGGTTGACGCAGGACGTAAAGTTCACGGTCTTCACGCAGGAACGCAGTCCCTTGTTCGCCACCTATCGCGATTTACTAGACAGCTACAAGCAGGCCAGCGACAAAATCAAAGTCGAGTTCGTCGATCCGGAGCGCAAGCCCGGTGCGGCGAGGCAATATGGCATCACGCGCATGGATACGGCTGTGGTCGAGAGCGGGGAGCAGTCGACCCGCGTGACCGCCGCATCTGAGGTCGAACTGACGGGCGCGGTGATTCGCCTTTCAAAGACGACGAAAAAACGTATTCTCTTTTTGGAAGGCCACGGGGAGCACGGCTTGCTCGATCCCGAGCGCGGGGGCTATGCTCTGATGAAAGAAGCGCTCACGAAACAGGGATACGACACCGCCACGGTCTCTCTTCTGCAAGAAAGCGCGGTTCCTGAAAACACCGCCGTGCTCGTCCTGGGCGGACCACAACGCCCCGTGACACACGATGAGCAGGAGCGCATCGGTCGCTTTGTCGCTGGAGGGGGGCACATCCTCATCATGGTGGATCCGGATACGCGCTCGGACCTCGATCCCTTGCTGAAACAGTGGGGCGTTGAACTCGGCAAAGGCGTGTTGGTCGATTTACAGGACCGTATTGCGCAAGGCGATCTCACGGCATTGCTGGTGCGCACGTTCACGGAACATGAAATCACACAGGATCTGACGGCTGCCGTGCTGTTCCCTGCAGCCCGCCATCTCGTCTTCCGCGACGATCAGGCCAAAGACTGGGACAATGTTCCGCTGGCTCGCACCTCGGCGCGGAGTTGGGCGGAGACGGATCTCAAAGGCAAGGTCGTGAGTTTTAGCGCGCAAGAAGATGTGCAAGGTCCGTTGCCGCTGGCTTTTGCCGTGACGCCGAAAAAAGCCGCCGAGCCCGGCAAGCCGCGTTCCGCGGTCGTCGTGATCGGCAACTCTTCTTTCGCCACCAATGGCTATATCAATTTCCCCGGCAACACCGATTTTCTCCTCCATACCCTCGGATGGTTGGCAGAGGAGCGCGATCTCATTTCCATCACCCCGAAGGAACCCGCGTTCCGTCCTTTCATCCCCAATCCCGCGCAGGAGCGCGCACTGCTCTATATTCAAGTCCTGCTCCTTCCCTCGCTGACATTTCTCTTCGGGATGAGTATTTGGCGAAGGCGCCGTCGCCTCTGACAGAATGCTGACCACGCGTTTTATCGTCCGACGCAGCTTCGAAACTCTTCTGATGCGCATGGAAAGTCCTTCGTAGACCGATGACACGCTATCTGATCACTATCGCAATGGCCATACTCCTGGCTGGACTCGGTGCCTACGTCTATTGGATAGAGTTGCCCACCGAGCGAACCAAAACCGAAACCGAAACGACAGAGAAAAAGCTCCTCCCGATCGAACAACAAGAAATCACCGGCCTCACCGTCCATTCTGAAAGCGGTGATGTGACGCTGGCTGCAAAAGACGGGAGTTGGCGTATTATCGCTCCGCTTCAAGTAGAGGCCGATACCCGGGTCGTGCAGTCGATGTTGCGGGCCTTGACCTTGGGAAAAATCACGCGGGTCGTCGAAGAGCAAGCCACGGCGCTCGCCCCGTTTGGTTTGGAAAAGCCGTCCATGAGCGTCACCGTGCTCGCGGGCTCTCGGCAAGAGACGGTGTCCATCGGCGACAGCGGCCCGATCTCGTCGACGCTCTATGCGATGCGAGCCTCCGATAAGAAAATCTTGTTGACCGACCTGGCCACGAAAGATTTCTTAAACAAGACGCTGCTTACATTTCGAAAGAAAGAAATCCTCCCGGTGGATTCCAGCCAGGTGGAACGCGTGCGGCTGAGTTATCCAAAAACAGAAATTGTGCTGTATCGAGGGGCGGAGAAGGAGAAGAAGAAATGGTCCATCCGCTATCCGATCGAAGCCTCCGCCGACCAAGCGGAGGTGCGCACGCTCCTCATGAAGCTGGATGACTTGAAGGCCTTGGCCTTTGTCGATCCGGGTCCGCAGCACGATGAACAGTCAAAACGGCTCACGAAACCATCCATCAAACTCATGGTGTATGCGGGTGGCGCCGATCACACCATCAAACTCTATCAACCCGATCCGGCCAGCGGAGAAGCCTTTGCCGTGACGACTCCGGACGCGCCGATCTATCGCATCAATCCGACGATCATGAAAGATCTCACAAGAGAATTGTTCACGCTGCAAGATAAACGTCTCTTGGGGATGGACGGCGATGACATCGCCATGCTGGAAGTCAAAACACGCGAGACCCACTATACGTTGATTCGGCAAAACAACGTGTGGGTCCTGGAAGACGCGCCGACAAAAACGCTGGATCAGGAAAAGGTCGCGCTCTTTGTCAGCCGCGTCGTCGATCTCCCCGCAGAAATTCGGATCGTCAAGCAAGCCGGGCCACTGGCGCCGTATGGATTAACCTCTCCGACCGCAGAGTTCCTGGCGACGGGAAAAGACGGCAAGGCGATGGGGCGTGTGGTGCTTGGTATGAGGACTGGGGGACTGGTGTATGCCATGGGACGAGGACTCACCGGCGTCTTTCAAGCGCGATCGGATCTGCTCACGCAAATTCCCTCTAAACAAGACTTGGAAAAAGTACCTGAAGGTACGTAGGATAGGGGCCGATTGTGGTGCCCCGTTGTTTTCCCTATAGTATCAGCGCTAATCAAGGAGGACCGTATGAATATTCGTTCAGCTCTTATTCTTTCCCTTTTACTAGCCGGGCTCGGAGCCGCGGGCTGTGAGACGACGGAAGAAACCAGGCCGGTCAATACTCCGGCGGTGAAGCAACCATCGTCATCGACAATCCGAGACCGATCGGCAGCTCCGGCGACTCCTCCGATGAGCAGAGAGACTCAACCTGCTCCAGCGACAAAAGAGATGCCTTCCCAGCCGATGGTCAAAGACAAGCCTCTCATGAAGAGCGAACCGTCCCTCTCAGCCATCGGAGTCGATCCACTGCAAACCTGCCTGGCAGGAGCTTCGAAGGGCGTGACAGAGGGCCAACGTGATCTGGCTGAAGAGACGTGCCAACGCGACTATGGCAAAGCCGACTCGCGCGCCGTCGCGTCGGGAACTCAGGGTGATACCTTGCAAGGTTGCACCACGCGCATTCCAAAAGACGCCACCGCCGGACAGCGGATGGTCGCCGAAGAAAGCTGCCGACGTGACGAGGAAGTCCGGAAGGGCTTCTGAAGCTCTGTCCTCGAAGATGTAACTGACGTCAGTATCCCGAGCTGATCCGGTGTCGCTACGAGCCGGGTCAGCTCAGCCTCTAGACTTCCTCTCCCCCGTTCGATATCGTAATCCGCATGCCCCCGTAGCTCAGTCGGATAGAGCAGCGGTTTCCTAAACCGTTTGTCGCACGTTCAATTCGTGTCGGGGGCACCAAATATCAAGCAGTTGCAGCGACGACGGGTACTACTAATTCGACTGGTGTTATGACAGTGTTAGTTTGAAAGTAGGCTTAAGCTTCGAAGCCGCGTTCAACAAATCTCTTTCCTCGATCGCGTTGTACCGCTTCCACATTTTCTCGGACTTGTAACCCAGAGTTCGTTAATGTGCATCAGCATTGTAACAGTGATCTACCGGACACCGTAAAAGGACCGGTTAGCATAGGCACTGTTTTAAGCGTAATTATCAACCCATCGGCTGGTTACTTTTAGGGACGGGCTTGCTCCTATTTGTAGTTTTTTATACCGACACGGAGAATCCTTGCTGCGAAATTTCGGACTGATTCACATAAATATCTTACTTGGTGCGGTTCATGGACTGGTTTAATCTTGAAGCCGAGGAGCTGGTCGATGTCTTCCTGACCTCTGACGACGCAGACGCCCTCGTCCTACTGCAACATTCCGTAGAAGTTTCTTGAGCCGAGCCTATGAGCTGGAGCCGACGCCTGCTGGCCTTTTCGCAACGATCAACATGATGCAGCGAAGCCAACCATTTCGGTAAAACAGACTTGTTACCACACTGCAACTTAAGCTTACCTTGACCTGTTTGCCTACTACGCTCGCGGTTTTAAGGACGATATCTTCTTTGAGGGGATAGTGTACCTAACTGCTGATCCTCTATCGGAACCATGACTGAAATCGCTCCGCCTATATCGCCTTCCTTAAAGCCTTCTTTTTCATAGCCGGAGATGTCGATCTGCCCTTTTGGCTGACCATGGCAAGTTAAGCATTGCTTATTGTAGAACAGTGGCAATAAGATTCGCAGACCCCGATCTTCAATCTGTTGCTCCACGATGTGATCACCAACTCTCGGATGACTCTTTTGCATCACAATTAACGCTGCGAGCTCCTTCTCATCCGGTGTATTGTTAGGATTCCTCGGCGCAGCGGTGGGTGGACCGATCTGTCGCAACGTTATTCCGGTATCCTTCGAAAATGCCTCGGCTACTCCGGTTGCGAATGTAGCAGGGATGAAGCCTTTGAAGCCAATGCCTTTTTTATTGATGAGCGCCTCGGCTTCATGTACTGACCTTTGCATGAAGAAGGCGAGCCTTAGCAAGAGCACTTTCCCTCGCTCCGGCATCTGAGCGGGTGCAAGCTTGCGTAAGTCATGGCCAGTCCTGGCGAGAAACTCCTTACGCAGGCGCTCTTCAAACACCTCTATGGAAAACCCTTTGTCTTCTATTCTGGGATTGTTGATGGCAGACTGAGCGCGACCAACGACAATCCTTCCGGAATCGAGTAGAACTGCTAGTAGTCTTGCCGTTTCAGTTAGTTCGGCCTTCTCCTCTGCGGTAATGTCTCGTTTCGCTACTATAGTATTTCCGACCTCACCCGTTGGCTTACTATCAACCGACTCACGAACGTCTTGGTGAGAAGGTATTTGCTCAAGAGGTTTGGCATTGGGATGGATCTCTGGTCCAGACTTCTCTTCCAAGGCGGCCTTGGGAGTTTCAGTTGATAAGGGTGGGGACTGATTACTCAGTTCTTGTGAAGAGGAATCTTTTTCACTTATTGCACTTGCGATTCCTTTGATAGATGGCGACCAAATATCGTAAGGCACGACAAGGATCAATATGGCGATAAGTGAACGAATGTCTTTACCACAGTACAGCCTTGTACAAGACATTGCCTGCCCCCTTTCTTCATATTAAGGAAGAGAACATTAAATAAAGTGGCTGTAAGCCAGTTGAAGGGAAATGAGGGGTGCTCTTCCGTATGCCCACGTCGTCGTGCCATCGTCGGGTCCTCCTTCGGTGAAGAAGACCACGTCGCGAGCCCTGTCCTCAAGCCACCGCTGGCCTATTTTTCGGGTTTTGGGTCAAACTCATGTATCGTATGCTTAGTCTTCTACCATCTTCGCCTGATATCTCTTTTACTTCTCGATCTTTTCTCGCCTCTGAAAGTACATCCCATCAATCCAAGGATTTTTGCTGACTAACCTTTCCCATAACAAAAGACTTTCCACTTGCATTGACGCTTTTTAACCTGGTGATAGACTGATCCTCAACTGCTCGTTCTTTGGTTCGAGCCGCATGAAATTGGGGGAGGTTGTAGTTATGAAACGACTCATCGTCTTTGCGGCATTCGTCGTGATCGGGATCGTGGTGGGCTACAGTGATGCCATTGCCATGGAAGCTGAAATCCTCATGGCGATTTTTACCATGAGCGGGGTTGTGGTGATCATGCTGATGGAACACCGCAAAGACGTTCGTTTTCCGGTCCTTATGCGCACGGTGTTCGCCTATAGTGACTCAGGAACCGGCGAAGGAGTGACTGAAAATGTGTCCATGGACGGATGCAAGATCAAAAGTACTACCACGGTCGAGTCGGGTGCCGTGTTGCGACTCCAACTCTATCCGCCGGCTGAAGCTCCTCAGATCGAGATCCAACGGGCGGTAGTCGGCTGGACGAGGGAAGGACAATTTGGAGTTCACTTCAGCGAGATGGGGCGTGAAAACAAAGAAAAGCTTCGGCACCTTCTGAATGTCTTATAAGACCTCCTGCTAAGTATCCCTCTTAAACCACACCTAGCCTACCGTCTTAAGACGTTCCAACTTTCAAAATCCCGGCAATGAGGTGAACACCTGCTATCAGAAGCGGTCGCGAGCACTATCTAATCATCGGGCCATCATCCGTACTGCGCGACGATTCATCCGTGGATGCTTCACTTTTAATGCTTAATTCCCGATCGTGTGGGTCTTTCGCCATCCGATCCACTTCCCCTAACCTTTCCATGTTCACTTCGTTGGCGTTTGTGAAGCCCTGCAGGACATGCGAATCCTCGGATGCCGCGGCGAGGGACAGCGATTGTTCGACGGTGAGACTAGGCCGACCGGCATCATTCGTAAATTCGCCCCCTGATGGATATCCAGGATGTTTGGGAAGGAGCGCCGGATTGGACGAAACTAGGGCGGGAATCGCCAGAAAACTACACACGAGCGCGAGTGTCATGAGCGGTTTCATACGTAACTCCTTTCCGGTCATGTTCATTCAAATGATCGAGACAAAGATGAGCAAGGATTGATATGGTCCCTTCTGAAGTCAGCTCAGAAATGAGACAATCAGCGAAACCATCAAACGAGAAACAACCATCCGTTTCTCATCCCTTCTCGGAAGCCTAAAATGAACGGTGCCGGCAGTACATACACAGGAATGATGATTTGATGATATCCATTCGGGTGAGGCGAGAGCGAAAGCTCAGCAAGGGAAGTTTTGTCGGAGTCACGACGAGTAAGCGATCGGACGATTCAGCTAGGAGGAATGAGGAAGGCTGACCATTCAGGCTCCTTGAATTTGATGGCCTCGAGCCCTCCCCGCACACACTGTACTTCTTTTTCGAGGTCGCTTAGCATCAATTCTCGACCGACGACGGCATCTTGACATCCAGCTCGCAGAATTTCGTCGGAGTCAGACTTTTCCAATTCACGGCCCCTCCGCAATCTCCGTATCGGAATAGCCTAAACTTTTCGAGAATGCCTGGTTCACGTAGCGAATCATGCCTCCGGCGTCATGGACAATAATACCGAAATACCGATCAGACTCGATCACAGGATTCGGTCGCGATCACTGCTTTCTCAGCGGTGTTGAGCAGATTGGCGTAAGCGGAGTTGTTCTTCAAACTTCATGAATGAAAGGCCCTCGTCTATCCCTGTTTTTTACACTCAGCGTGCAGACAAGAGCAGGTCTGTACAGACCCAGATTTGTGTTGGGCTTCGCACTCATGACTGCAATAGGAACTCTGGCCCGAGGCGAGACAGGTACAGTCCGCATGGCCACATTTCTTTGGATAGTCGATGGTGATCTGTGGATGAGGATTGGTCACAGTTACCGATGGGATGAGTTCTTCGATTTGGACTTTTTATTCACGACCTGCCCACCCACTATAGATCAATTTGTTTTCGGAGTGCATCAGAAGATTTTCGTTGACCGATCGATAGTGAGCACTTCGCTATCTTCTTACCGTTACTTTTCCTTTCATCCATCTATGTAAATAAGCCCCTCACAGTGGATTCCTGACGCCGCTGATAGGCAATCCGTGCGTCGTATGTTTTCCTTACCCACCATCTGCAAGCGGAGGCTCCTTGGTTACGCCGGTGATGCTCGGAGTCCAACCGCTTCAAGCAACGTTGATACAAAACCCCGAACCATCAGCGCTGGTTCTGCTTCTTTCGGGTTTAGCGGGATTGGGATGGCTCACCAAAAAGCGGCGGAGTAGATGACATTGAATATTCAGGGGAGTTCATCCTATCCTCATGGGATCGCTGGTCGGTTGCCAGATCGACAATCAATCTCCGCAGGTCGTACACGTACACGTATGGGCTTGCCCAAAACGACTTCCAGCCCAGGCGGCCTTCGAACGAGTCGTCTCCTCATTCCCACCGCCCTCATCCTGATAGCCGGCATTGTCGTTGCGCAAGTGGCCATTCCGATCGGATGGGCGTTAGCAGGCCTCTATGTTATGCCGGTCACCTTGGTGGCTTTATGGACGTCTTCCCGCCAACCCTTTCCGGTCGTATGGATCACGATGATCTGCACCATCCTCAGCACCCTGGTCTTCTTCGGATCACCCTTTTGGGATAATAAAACCACGCTCGCGATGGCCTTTGTTCTTCCCATCGGATCGATGTGGTTGATCGCCTTCCTCTCCGTCCTGCGAAAATGGTTGGAGCATACGGCAAAGGCACGATCCAAACTTCAAACTCTATGCCCCTTGTGTGAACAGATTCACAGCGATGGGGAAGCAGTATCGATAAAACAATACGCCCAAGGGCGACCCGGCTCATTTGTTCGCATCAGTGTCTGCTTCCAGTGCGCCGGTAAGGAAGGTTGAATGGAGATGGCAAGTATGGAGACGGCAATAGGCCTTCAAGGTCTTGAGGCCTATTGCTACAAGAGAATCAGAAAATTGCCGATACGGCGGCCACCCCATGGGTTGTAAGTTGCTGCTTACGTTTGAGAAAGGGGGAAATATGCCGAATTTCGTGTCACGCGCCCTGCTATTAATTGTTGAAGCCGTGGATCGCCCGCGTGCCCCTTCCACGTCTACTGAAAGGACCTTGCCCGAAGATCCAAACTCCTCAACGCCTCCATTAATTGGTTCCTTTCCAACGCCTAGCGCAAATCCGGTTTAGCGATTAAGTTCCATAAACAGTGAAGACCGCCAAAGCGGTCTTCACCGAGGCAGTATGGAAGGATACACCGCAGAAGGGGTAACCCAATCTACTTGATAATTATCCTACCGCTGAGAAAGACCGATCTTGTACTGACAGGCAGGGTGAGGGGCCGTCTCAACAACCATTCACCCTTGGGAAGTTGCATGGAAGCCCTGACGGGGTGAAGCTGCCATGTCCGCGGGTGAAGTAATACAGGCGACGTCGTAAAACGCCAGCGCAAATAGTTTGATAGCCGCAGCCATTTCATCATCATCTGTTCATACCATCCGCAGACCATACACGCGCCCCCACAGTGCGCATGGGTAAGCGAGGTCAACAATCACGACACCCGGCTGTTGGCTGGATAGTTCTTTGGCAAGTACTTGAGCAAGAGGGCCTGGCGAATCAGTTGCGCCACATTTCTGACTTCCAAACGCCGCATCAGATTGAACCGGTGGACTTCCACCGTCTGCACGCTAATCTGCAGTTGATCCGCAATTTCCCGGCTGGTGTGTCCTTGAGTGATCAGGTGCAGGATCTGCTTTTGACGAGGCGTGAGCGCCGGCGCCGCAGGCGTCTTGCCTTTCGCCGATCGTTTCTCCATTAATCGATACATAGTAGGCCTCCCGGTTGTGTGCAATAGAGTATTTCAGTAGTTCCTATAGCGAGCAACATTCATACCGGTTTTTAAGCTATTGATTTTAAATACGTACGTTTACCAGGTGACCTATAGGTGTAAATTTATACGGCGTAGTCTGTGTGAGCGAAATGGGATCGCCAATTTTAAATGCGTTGATTTTAGGTAATTACGTTAGAGGGTGGGATAGGACGAAGCTTTGAGCGTGTCAAGGCGCCCGGACGTGGCCCCCTTACCTACAGTAAAGGCATTAAGTCACCGTCAGTCACTCCTGGTTCCTGGTCCTGACTCGGACGATCCGGGGACGTTTGCGGACGAGGATTACTTCAGATATTCCAAAAATGCAGTAGCCAGGGTGAGATAGATCGTGATACCGGAAATATCGTTGGCTGTCGTGACGAAGGGACCGGCGGCCACCGCTGGATCCACGCCCACACGCTTCAGCATGATCGGCATGATAGTGGCCATACTGGTCGATGCGAGAAAGGCGATGATCAAGGAGGCGCCGACCACCATTCCGAGAAACCATTGGCCATGCCAAAGCCAGCCGGCTCCGGTTAACAGCAATCCGCAGGCTAGTCCAAGCAATAGGCCGATGCGCACTTCACGAAAAAACACTTTCCACATATCTCCCAACTCAATGCCGCCGGTAGCCAGGCCTCGGATGATGAGCGTTGAGGATTGCAGTCCTACATTCCCGCCCATGGCGGCAATGACCGGGATAAAACTCACGATAGCCACGACTTCCTGAATGGTAAAGCGGAAGAACCAGAGTATCGCGCCGGACAAGAGGCTGCCGACCAGATTGGTGAAGAGCCATGGAAGACGGGAGCGTGCCGCATCGAGGCTGGAGGCCCGCAACAGCGCGTCTCCCTCGGCAGCGCCGGCCATTTTCAGCATGTCTTCGGTGGCTTCTTCTCGAATCACATCGACCACGTCGTCAACCGTAATGATACCGACCAGCGTATTGTCTTTTTCGACGACGGGAATCGCCAGGAGGTTGTACCTTGCCACCTGCCGAGAGACTTCCTCCTGATCCGTATCGACCGCGACACTGATCACGTCGCGCGTCATGATATGTTTCAGGGGAGTGACGGGCGGCACGGTGAGTAACTGGCGCAACGACAACACGCCGACGAGATGTTCTTCCCGATCCGTCACATAAATATAAAAGACCATCTCGGCGTCGGTTGCATGCTGTAATCGCCGAATGGCTTCTTGCGCCGTGGTATCCTCCGGAAGGGACAAGAATTCCGTCGTCATGATACCGCCGGCCGTGTCCTTAGGATATTTCAGGATTTCCTCGACTTCCGAGGAGTCCTCCGTCCGCATGCGGGTCAGAATTTCTTTGGCCTGCTCCTCCGACAGGAGGCCAAGCAAGTAGGCTACATCGTCTTTGCCGAGGTCTTTTAATAGCATCGCCACATCGGCAGGCGGCATATCGGCAAGCACTTGCGGGACATCGGCGGGGTCCATTTCACTCAACACGGTTCCCCGGAGTGCTTCTCCACGCACCAGCTCGAAGATGGTTCGTTTTTCCTTGGAGGACGACAGGTGCTCGATCAGCTTCGCCGTGTCGGCGGGATGCATTTTCCCGAGCATCTTGCTGATATTGGTGATCGCCCCGCGTCGCAACAACCGTTGAAACGAGGCCAATACCAGGTCAAACTTGCTTTGTCCCTTGTCGGGTTCCTTAGGAAGGTCCTTCAGGAAATCACGATCGACGGGACGTGGGCGTTCGGCAGGTTGCATTGAATCGTCTCACACGGTATAGATCCACGGACGTGGCAATTTCGTCGCCATAGTTAGATTTTTGTACCTTTGGCTCTCTTAGTAGCCTAATTCAGCCAGCATTTGCTCATCTTCACGCCAGGCGGGTTTGACCTTCACCCACAATTCGAGAAACACCTTCATCCCGAACAGATGCTCCATATCGAGCCGCGCTTCGGTTCCCACGGTCTTTAAGCGCTCGCCGTGCTTTCCGATTACGATGGCTTTTTGCGAATCCCGCTCCACGAGCACCGAGGCAGTGATCCGAGTCAGCTTGCCCTCTTCGACAAAACTGTCGATATCGACGGCCACCGAATAAGGAATTTCCTCCCGCGTGTGATGCAGAATTTTCTCCCGGATCATTTCGGCGGCCAAGGTGCGCATGGTCTGATCCGTCAGCATATCCGCATCGTACTGCGCCTCTCCTTCCGGCAAAATAGCGACGGTCAGATCGAGCATGCGGTCCAAATTGAATCCCGTGTGAGCCGAGATCGGCACGATTTCCGTCCACTCGTATGCGGTGCGCACCGCATCGATCAGCGGAAGGACTCTGGACTTATTCACCATGTCGACTTTGTTTATCAATAGAAAGACCGGGAGCTGACGCTTGGCCGTTACTTCGCGCACGCGTTGCACGACCAGTCGATCCTGAGGACCAAGCGAGGGCCGCAAGGCCTCGATCATAACGTACAGAAGATCCGCGGCCGGCATTGTTTCCATGGCCGTTCGCATCATGCGTCGATTCAGTTGATGCTGGGGTTCGTGAATACCGGGCGTGTCGAGGTAGACAATCTCGGCATCCGGACGATGCATGACACCCAAAATCCGTGTCCGTGTTGTCTGCGGCTTGTTGGAGACGATAGCAATCTTCTCCTTGAGCAGAGCATTCAACAGCGTCGACTTCCCCACATTGGGACATCCGACGATGGCAACCGTTCCCGACTTCATCGCATGTACTCCATCACCGTCGTATCTCTCCCGAAGAATTTGGTGCACAGGGCATGACTACAATCCTTGGCGGAGGTCACCGGCGTTCGCAAATCGTTCGAGGGAATAGTAACACGAGAGGAGCGTGAAGCGCGCGGCTACCTATTGTCGGAGCGGCTTGAATCCGGTACGAGCTGGTAGATTGTCTCCCCTTTTTTGACAAAGCCCAGCCGCTCGCGAGCTAATTCTTCCATCCTCACGGGGTCGTGCTGGATCCGCTTGATCTCGATGTGGAGGTCGGTGTTGGTGCGTTCTAACTCTTGGATGTCGTGCGCTAAATCCCGTGCATGCTGTTGCATCGCCAAATATTTACGAATGCCCATCTCGTCGAAAAAGAACGAAATGGCGAGGGCCGCGATGGCGATGACGCCGATAACCATCGCCACTCTCGTGACGGTCCGGTTCATTCGGCGGACGGAGCGATGGGTGCGATTACGTCTGTTCATCTCCTCAACACGCGCGTCCGATTATCTATGGGCTCGAATGGCCGACCGTCCCGGATAGACGGCGGCGCTCCCCAATTCTTCTTCAATGCGGAGAAGCTGGTTGTATTTGGCGATTCGATCCGTACGCGATAACGACCCGGTTTTGATGAGACCGGTATTCAACGCCACGGCCACATCGGCAATCGTGGTGTCCTCGGTTTCGCCGGATCGGTGCGAGACTACGGCCGTATATCCGGATTGTTTGGCCAGCTCGATGGCTTCTAATGTCTCCGTCAGCGTTCCGATTTGATTCAGCTTGATCAGAATCGAATTGCCGATCCCTTCCTTGATGCCCTGGGAGAAAATCTCGACATTCGTGACAAAGATATCGTCCCCAACCAACTGGACGCGGTCGCCCAATCGCTCGGTCAGCATGCGCCAGCCTTTCCAATCCAACTCGCTGAGTCCATCTTCGATGGAAAGGATCGGATACCGGTCGACAAGACGTTGATAATACCGAATCATCTCGTCGGACGAACGCTCCGGCTGTTTCTCGGCTTCCAGGCGATAGCGATTTTTTTCGTAGAATTCACTGGCGGCGGCGTCGAGCGCCAGCGCGATGTCTTTCCCCGGCTTATACCCGGCCGCTTCGATGGCCTGCACGATCAATTCCAATGCTTCCTCGTTGGAACCGAGATCGGGAGCAAATCCACCTTCATCTCCCACCGCCGTATTGAGACCTTTTTTCTTCAGGATCCCTTTGAGGGTGTGAAACACTTCGGTCGCCATTCGTAACGCCTCGCTGAATCGGGACGCACCGATCGGCATAATCATGAATTCTTGCAAATCGAGTCGATTATCGGCATGCGCCCCGCCGTTGATGATGTTCATTAAGGGCACCGGCAACGTGCGCGCATTCGCACCGCCGAGGTAACGATAGAGCGGCTGGCCGGACTCGATCGCAGCCGCCTTCGCCACGGCGAGGGACACTCCAAGAATCGCATTCGCGCCGAGCCGACCTTTTGTCTTGGTCCCATCTGCATCCATCATCGTTCGGTCGATGGCCGCCTGATCGAACGCATCCATCCCCAACACTTTCGGTGCGATGGACTTGTTGACATGGCCGACGGCCTTCGAGACCCCCTTGCCCATCCACCGCTTCTTATCGCCATCACGCAGCTCGATGGCTTCCTTCTCTCCGGTGGATGCGCCCGAAGGCACCGCCGCACGCCCTAACGCTCCACTCTCCAACACCACATCGACTTCAACGGTAGGATTTCCACGTGAATCGACAATCTGCCGTCCTTGAATCTTTCTAATTGCGCTCATCGGTCACTCCATTTGCTTCCAACTCATCAAAACCCATTCGTCGCCCCAGATTTATTGCCAAGTAAAAATGGCCACAACGTATTTGCTACAGAAAACCTACCATTCCTCTTCTTTTCATCACACTAGGGGTGTTAGGGAGCGACCGGGCCGGCTCTGATTGCGCGCATCGAGCGAGCACATTTTTATCGTGCGCGCTCTGCGAGCACCGGCAGCCGGCCCGGTCGCTCCCCTCCTAATTTCCCGCCAACCGTTTCTTCAACAACTCATTCAACTTGCCGGGGTTCGCTTTTCCACCGGAGGCCTTGATGACCTGGCCCACGAAAAATCCTAGTACTTGCTCCTTGCCTGCCCGGTATTGCGCAAGCTGTGCCGGATTCTTCGCTATGACATCATCGATCAGCGCCTCCAACGCCCCTTCATCAGACACCTGCGTCAGACCTTTTTCTTTCACCAATTGCTCGGGAGACTTGCCGCCGGCATAGAGTTCGGGGAAAAGGTCTCGCGCCACCTTCAAACTGATCGTTCCGTTCTCTACCAATTTCAGCAAGCTCACAAGACGCTCAGGACCGACGGGCGAATCCGTCACCGGCGTTCCGGATTGGTTCAACTCCCGCAGCAACTCTCCCATCACCCAATTGCTGACGGTCTTGGGCTGATCGAAGAGCTTCACACAAGCTTCATAATAATCCGAGAGTTGCCGAGACGTGGTCAGGACGCCTGCATCGTATTCCGGCAAGCCGTATATGCCGATCAAGCGCTGTTGCCGAGCGAGGGGCAACTCAGGCAGAGATTCTCGAACGCGCTCGAGCTGTTCTTGAGCGATCTTCAACGGAACCAAATCGGGGTCCGGAAAATATCGATAGTCATGCGCCTCTTCCTTGCTCCGCATGACCGCCGTTTGACCTTTGTCGACGTCCCACAACCGTGTTTCCTGAGAAATCTTTCCCCCTTCGCTCAGGACTTTCGTATGCCGCTTGATTTCATACTCGATCGCTTCTTTGACGAACTTAAAAGAGTTGATATTTTTGAGTTCCACTTTGGTCCCGAGGGCTTCCTGACCGGCCGGTCGCAAGGAGAGATTCGGTTCGCAGCGCAGACTGCCTTCTTCCATGTTGCCGTCGCAGACATCTAGATACACAAGGATATCCCGCAACGCCTTGAGGTAGGCCACCACCTCGTCGGCCGACCGCATATCGGGCTCGGTCACAATTTCCAGGAGCGGCGTGCCCGCCCGGTTCAAATCCACCCGGCTGCTTCCGGTCCCGGTCTCATGCACGTTCTTTCCCGCGTCTTCTTCGAGATGGGCCCGGCGAATCCGGATGCGTTTGGGCACGCCTGCGACGGTGACTTCGATCCATCCATGCTCGCAGATCGGCGCTTCGTACTGCGAAATTTGATAGCCTTTGGGCAAATCGGGATAAAAATAATTCTTTCGAGCGAATCGATTGGCACCGACGTGACAATTCAATGCAACACCCGTGCGAATGGCCATGTCCACGGCCGCCCCATTGATCACGGGCAAGCTGCCCGGCAGTCCCAAACAGACCGGACACGTTTGGGTATTGGCGGCAAGACCGAACTGGGTTCCGCAGCCACAAAACATTTTGGACCGGGTCAGCAGTTGCGCATGCACTTCCAACCCGATGACGACTTCATACGCCACTACTCTTCTCCCGCCCTTCTTCAGGCCGCGCCTGCCGCATCGCCTGACGACCGGCCTCCATCGCTTCTTTGACGACAGAGGTCTGTTCCCGAACGATGTCGCGGCCCTTCTCCATAGCCGTCTGGAACGTCTCGCCGGCTTTTTCGGTCGCGTCACGCAAGCCCTCGCCGGTCCGTTTCGCATAGCCTTTCAATTGGTCACGCGATTCCTGCCCGGACTGGGGCGCCAACAAAATGGCAGCGATCGCTCCGACCGCGGCGCCCGCTACAAACGCCATCATAATAGCTTGACTCGGTCCACAACTCGATCGTTCGTATTCATCCATGTCACTCTCCTCGCGATCGTTACAAGTGATGATTTCGTCTTCGATATTCTACCTAGATTGAGTTGAGAGTATTCGATACTCCGGCGTCTGTCAACGAGGAGAATTCCCGCTTGAGTCTGAGGATGTGGCCAGCTACGCCTTCGCTCGGCGAGCACGCCTGGCCTTCGGCGTCGGGACGGAGGGAACGCTCGCTGGATCGCCGGTTGCCGCCTTTTCCGCGTCGCCGCCTTCATCGGCGGCAATCTCCGCCAACTTGCGGCCGGTGGACACGGAGGTCGGATTCGTCACGGTAATGTCGTCCGTCGAGGCATACTCGTCGCGATGCTTGATCCATAACCATTGGCGATTGCGGGTGCGCACGAGCACCCACGATCCTTTGAGCTTGGCGCCATGCAGCGTAAACTTCAATTCTCCTTTATGCAGCGCAGAAGCCACGTCCGTCTGCCCTTCGATCTCGTAGGTTCCGCGATCCCACACCATGACGGTGCCGCCGCCATATTCCCCCTCGGGAATGATGCCTTCAAACTCGGCATAGTCGACCGGATGATCTTCGACCGCCATGGCCAGCCGCTTGGTCGCCGGGTCCAATGAGGGTCCTTTGGGAACCGCCCACGACTTGAGCACGCCGCCGTCTTCCAGTCGTAAATCATAATGAAGATGGCTGGCTCGATGTTTCTGCACGACGAAGAGCCGCCCGGAGGCCGACCGTGCGGTAGTGGGAGGCGGCTCCGGCGTCGCACCGAATCGACGCTTCTTCTTATATTCGTCGAGAGGTTTCATCGTCACCCAGGGATGTTCATTTCATGCGGATTTCTGTAGTCAAGGCACGACCGAATTCGGCCACAGTGTACGGAGGGAGGACGGGCGCGTCAGTCGGCAAGACGAACTGGGGTTGTAGGAAATGATCGCAGCAAGCCCGGCTACTAGCGTGGATCGTCCCCATTCACGCCACCCGCCGATCGGGAGAATCGCTCTTTGACGACAGCGGACGCCGCTTTAATCCCTGCGGCCAGACCGCCCAGCTTGAAGAGGAGCCCTTGCCCACTGACCAATCCATGGACGGTTCCGACGGTCTGCCCGACGGCTCCGACCGCTTGTAGAAAACCCGATGCATGCGCGACGCCGGCGCGGGCCTCATCGGTCAACGCATTGAGGTTTTCCGTCATCATTCGAACGTCCTTCAATAGGGACGGCAACTGACCATTCAAGTTTAAGAGGACCAGTTGCAGCTCGGCCAAGGTCTTGCGCGCCTGAATGAGCGTAAGCACCGCATAGGCAACGAGCACTGCAAATGCGAGAGCGGCAATGATGCTGGCAATTTCAATCAGCATGGTTTCCTCCCTTACCGGATTAGGTGGAAGACCGGGCTATCGTATAGTCGGTTTTTTCAATCGCCATTCGGTCGCTTGTTCATACGCATGGCCTCCGCGCAACACCGTCTCTTCCTCAAACGGACGGCCGATCAATTGTACACCGATCGGCAAGCCGGCTTTGCTGAATCCCGCGGGAACGGAAATAGCTGGCAGGCCGGCCAGATTGACCGATATTGTGTAGATATCGGACAGGTACATCTGAAGAGGATCCTGCACTTTTTCACCCAGTTTGAAGGCAGGAGTAGGCGTGACCGGGGTCACGATCAGATCCACGTCTTTGAACGCATTCTCGAAATCCCGACGAATCAGGGTGCGAACGGCTTGCGCCTTTCCGTAATAGGCCTCGTAGTAGCCCGCGCTCAACGCATAGGTCCCCAGCATGATCCGCCGCTTCACTTCAGGTCCGAATCCTTCTTGCCGTGTCTTCATGTACAGATCGAGCAGATCTTTCGACTGTTTGGTCCGCAACCCGAATTTGATGCCGTCATAACGCGCCAGATTGGAGCTGGCCTCGGCCGTGGCAATCAAGTAATACGCCGCGACGGCGGCCCCTGTCGTCGGTAAAGAGACCTCTTTGATCTCACCGCCCAGATCTTGAAGCACCGCGACGGCCGCTCGCACCGCCTGTTCGACTTCGGGATCGAGCCCTTCTGAAAAATATTCGCTGGGCAAGCCTATCCTGAGTTTCTTCACATCCTTCTTTCGAAGCGCGCGCATATAATCCGGGACCGGAATATTTGCCGAGGTCGAATCCAACGGATCGTGGCCGGCAATGGCGTTCATAACCAAGGCAGCATCGGTGACGTCTTTGGTAATGGGGCCGATCTGATCGAGAGACGAAGCAAAGGCGACGAGGCCGTAGCGCGAAACCCTTCCATACGTCGGCTTGAATCCCACTACCCCGCACAAGGCGGCCGGCTGCCGAATCGACCCGCCGGTGTCTGATCCCAATGCTGCCGCACATTCGTCCGCTGCAACCGCGGCCGCGGAGCCCCCGCTGGAGCCACCGGGTACATAGGCTTGATTCCACGGATTTCTACTGGGACCGAAGGCCGAGTTTTCGGTGGAAGAGCCCATGGCAAATTCGTCCAGGTTCGTCTTCCCCAGCAAGAGCGCGCCGCGCGCCCTCAGTTTCGAGACGACCGTCGCACTGTACGGCGGCACGAAGGTGGCGAGCATGCGGGAGGCGCATGTCGTCAGTACACCTTCCGTGCAAATATTGTCCTTGATCGCGATCGGCATCCCCATCAGAGGGACGGTCTTGCGCCACCCCTTTAACTGTTGATCCAGCGCTTCGGCCTGGGTTGTGGCCGATTCTTTCGTCAACGTGACATAGGCCTTGATCTTCGGCTCGACCTGGTTGATCCGAAGTCCGTAGGCGCGCACGATATCGAACGCGCTGATATCTCCTTTGGTGAACCGGTCTTGCAGGTCATGGAGCGTCAGTTTGTGCAAAGACATGGATGGACGTCGGTATATGGGATGGATGCTTAGCGCGCAGCCTTGGAATGACTGGGCTTGTGATGGGAGATATGATTCTTGTCGTCGACCAAAATAATTTTGGGCTGGTGACGTTTGGCCTCATCCTCTGCGTAAAACTCGTAACAAAAAATGATGACCTTGTCGCCTACCACCGCTTTACGAGCCGTCGGTCCATTGAGAACGACCTCCCCGCTCCCACGATTCCCGGCCATCGCATAGGTCGTAAAGCGCTCGCCGTTATTCAGATTGGAGATCATCACCAATTCGTACGGCAAAATGCCGGCAGCATCCAGCAAATCTTCGTCGACGGTGATACTCCCTTCATACTCGAGACAGGCTTCTGTGACCGTGGCGCGATGAATTTTTGCTCGCAGCATTTGTCGCAACATAGTTTCCCCTCGTGAATCGCTTGACCTATTCGTTACTCGTGAGAGATCGGCGCCGCATTGTGGCGTCATTAACGGTGAATGAATAACGATCAACGTTCTTCTAATATTCTCGGGACACGGAAATAGCCGCCCTCTGAATCAGGCGCATTCGCTAATGCTTGCTCAACCGGCAAGCAGAGTTTTGTTTGATCTTCTCGGAAGACGTTCGTTTGGTCGAGAACCGTAGACGTCGGTTCAATGCCGGTCGTATCCCATGATTTTAACTGTTCAATATGCGTCAGGATACTACTCAGTTGCCGGCTAAAGGCTTCCTGTTCCGCCTCAGTAATCTCCAAGCGCGCCAACTTGGCAACATGCCGGACCTGTTCTTTTGAAATCTGCATCGGGGTCTCCGTTTCGCTATTCTACAACCCGGATACTTAAAAAGGCCACTATGCAAAAGCCGAAAAGCAAGGAGTGGGTTCTGCGGGCGGGAGGCTCGGACCCCGGCCTTCATGCGGCTGGTTCGCCGTGGGCCGGGGCATTGCGGGTCGAGGAAGAAGAAGTTGGCGGTCTGTCTTTATTCGACGGTCACGCTTTTTGCCAGATTTCTGGGTTGATCGACATCGGTCCCACGGAGAACGGCGATGTGATACGCCAATAATTGTAAGGCGACGACAAAGAGAATGGGCGTCAAGAGTTGCGGCACGTCCGGAATCGTAAAGACCGCATCGGCCGCCTTACCCAAATCCCGCTCGCCTTCACTGACGAACGCGATGACCGGCGCATTTCTGGCCTTGACCTCCATCAGGTTACTCACCGTCTTCTCATAGAGGCGGTCACGCGGCGCCAGCACGACCACGGGCATGTCCTTGTCGATCAAGGCAATGGGACCATGCTTCATTTCGCCGGCCGCGTAGCCTTCGGCATGGATGTAGGAAATCTCTTTCAGTTTAAGCGCGCCTTCCAGCGCGATCGGATAGTTGATGCCGCGGCCCAAATAGAGAAAGTTCCGCTTCATATAATAGCGTTTGGCGATCGCGACAATTTCGGCTTCCCGTTTCAAAATGTGCTCGACGCGCGTCGGCAACGACACGACACGTTCCAGCCAGATGCGCCCGTCGTTCGCATTCAGCGTGCCCCGCACCCTCCCCAAATGCAGCGCCAACAAATACAGCGCGGCCAATTGAGCCGTAAACGCCTTAGTCGACGCCACGCCGATCTCCGGACCGCAATGGGTATAGATCACGCCGTCCGATTCGCGGGCAAGCGTGCTCCCGACGACATTGACAATGGACATGACGCGAGCGCCCTTTACCTTCGCCTCGCGCGCGGCAGCCAACGTATCCGCCGTCTCGCCCGACTGCGAGATGGTAATGAACAGATCGTCTTTTTGAACCAGTGGATCGCGATATCGAAATTCCGAGGCGATATCGACCTGCACCGGCGTTTTGACCATCTCTTCGAACAGATATTTCCCGACTAGGCCGGAATGCCATGAGGTGCCGCACGCGACGATCCAGATCTTGCCCGCGGCCTTGAGCTGCTCATGCGTTAAGCTAAGGTCCGGCAAATCGGCCTCGCCCGTCTCGAACGAATAGCGGCCGCGCAGAGTATCGAGAATGGTTTGCGGCTGTTCGTGAATTTCTTTTAACATGAAGTGCGGATAGCCGCTTTTTTCCGCCGCATCGGCGTCCCACGTAATCGCGGTCTCGACGCGCGTAACCGGTTGCCCTTTTGAATCCATCACCCGAATATCCGTCGGCGTGACGACGGCAAGATCGCCTTCTTCGAGATATGTGACGTCGCGCGTATGCGCCAGCATCGCCATCACGTCTGACGCAACGAGACTGGACTTACCGTTGCGCCCGATTACCAGCGGGCAGCCGGAACGAGCTACGACAAGCGTATGGGGTTCGCCTTCACACACGGCGGCGATGGCATAACTGCCGCGAATCTCCTTCGTGGCGGCCAATACGGCATCCGAAAGGGATTTCCCTTCTTTCATATGTTTGGCGACGAGGTGCGCCACGACCTCGGTATCGGTTTCGGACTCGAAGCGGAATCCTTCTTTGAGCAACTGTTGCTTGAGCGGCAGATAGTTTTCGATGATCCCGTTATGGACGAGGACACACCCGCCGGAACGATGGGGATGCGCATTCTGCTCGGACGGTTTTCCATGCGTCGCCCAGCGTGTGTGGCCGATGCCGGTCGTCCCGCTCAGTCCTTTTCCGCTCAAAACTTTCTCCAGATTGCTCAGCTTTCCGACACTCCGGCGAACCTCGATCTTGCCATTGCGGTGGATGGCAATACCGGACGAATCATACCCGCGATACTCCAGCCGCTTCAGCCCGTTCAAGAGAATAGGAACCGCGTCTTGATCGCCCACGTATCCAACGATTCCACACATAGTGGCTATCCTTTCTTCTGTCGATTGGCCGAGGTTGGGGAAGTACGGTGCGGCGCGGCGGCCTTCCCCTTCGGCCGGACCTTCGGAGCCGTCTGATTGAGGTTCGGGTTTGTGGCTTTCGTCGCACGATCTTTGCCGGAAGTCCCACCGAGATCCGGATTTTCCAACAGCGCCCGGCGCTTCGACGCCCAGCCTACACGATTCGCTTGGACCGTTCGAGAAATAGCGAGCGAATCGGGGGGCACATTCTGCGTTAAGGTCGTCCCGGCTGCAATCACAGAGCCGCGGCCCACCGTGATCGGCGCGACAAGCTGCGTATCGCTCCCGATGAATACGCTATCCTCAATGATGGTCTCGAATTTGTGATACCCGTCATAGTTACACGTGATAGTTCCCGCCCCGATGTTCACGTCCTTCCCAATGCGCGCATCGCCCAGGTAGCTGAGGTGATTCGCTTTCGCGCCTTCACCCAATTCCGCTTTCTTCATCTCGACAAAATTTCCCACCTTGGCTTTTCGGCGCACGATCGAACCGGGCCTCAAATGGGCGAAGGGACCGGCCGTCGTATGCTCATCCAACCGTGACTCGGTGATGACACAGGAATCCTGGACCGTCACGTGATCGCCCAGCGTGGAATGCGCGACGCGTGTATGCGAGCGAATCACGCAGTCCCGTCCGATCGATGTGCGCCCTTCCAATGTCACATGGGGATAGAGCACCGTGTCCTGCCCGATAGTGACCTCCGCGTCGATCCATGCCGTAGCGGGATCGTGCAACGTCACGCCTTCGTCCATCCATCGGGCACGAATCCGTTCACGGATCACGCGTTCAGCCATCGCCAATTGCTGTCTGGAATTGACTCCCAATCCCTCATCGACATCTTTCACGACCATCGCCGACACGCCAAGCCCTCGCTCTACCGCCAGTTTCACGACATCCGTCAGATAATACTCCGACTGGGCATTCTTCGGTTGAAGACGGTCGAGCGCCTCAAACAGAAATGCGCCATCGACGACATAGGTCCCGACGTTGATCTCTTTCACCACCGATTCGGAAGGGGTGGCATCACGGTCTTCTACGATCTTCAGGACGGGCCGGGGTCCGCCGCTTGTCTCGGCGCGAATGACCCGACCATAGCCCGATGGATCGTCCAAGAGGGCGGTAAGAATGGTGACTGCAGCCTTCTCCGATTCATGTACCTTCAATAAGTTTTCCAGCGTCGTGGCCGTCAAGAGCGGCGTATCGCCATTGAGTATCAAGTACGTGCCCGCACCACGACCGCGCGCTCGCAGGATGGCGGCACGAGCCTGCATCACCGCATGACCCGTTCCCAGTTGTTGTGTCTGTTCGGCAATGAGAATCTGCGACCCTCCGGAGCCTGAGTTTGCGACATGCGCGGTTAGTCCCTTGCCACGCGCGAGTGATCGCGTCCCACTCGATCCCGGCTTGGAGGCGGTATAGGCATCGAGCGCGCCCTTCACCTGATCGCCCTGATGACCCACCACGACGGCCACGCCCTCATCAGTCAGCCGTTCCGCTAACTCCACGGCATAGAGCACCATCGGTCGGCCGGCGACCGGATGGAGCACTTTGCCAAGCTTGGATTTCATCCGCTTACCCAACCCCGCCGCCATGATGATCGCCCCAATATTTTTCATTCGGCCGTGCCCTGCCTCTTCATCATCACACCGTTCTCAGTCCTGTCACGAACAATACCCCATCCCTCAAGCGGTGCTAAGCGATGGGAACCTCGACGCCCACATTTTGCGCGTGCGGACGCGCCGCAAGGGTTTCCGCCGTCGGTGGCGGAGAATAGAGCCCGCCGGAGACGATCAACTTCATGGCCTCTTCGACACTAATATCCACCGGCGTCACTTCCTTCTCCGGGACGAGGAGAAAATACCCGGATGTGGGATTCGGGGACGTCGGCACATAGACATTCAAGAGAGGATCGGGAGAAATGTTCTGAACTTCTCCGCGCGACACTCCCGTCACAAACGCAAAACAATAGTGTCCATTTTTCGGAAATTGAATCAGCACCACACGACGATACTGGTCTTTCTCTTTGAACGAGATAATATCGGTCATGGACTTCAGCGTAGAATAAATACCCCGCACCACCGGCACACGATTCAGCCACTCTTCCCACCACTTAACAATTTGTCCGCCGATAAAATTGGTGGCCAACAGGCCGGTTGAAAAGATTAAGAGGACGAGCGCGGCAATTCCCAAGCCCGGCACGTTATATTGAGCAGGCACAAAACGGCTGACCGCATCCCCCAGAATATTATCGACCGCGACGAAAAGAGTCTTGAGGATGAGGACGGTCCCCCAAATCGGTGTGATTACGAGCAAGCCGGTAAGAAAATAGCGCTTAAGCGAGGCACGGAATGACTTGGCAGGGGTATCCACAACAGAAAATGATACAAGCTTTCCCCTTATGTCGCAAGCCGTTTCTTGAGATTTTCAACGAGTTGGATTAGGATGCCCGCCCAGTCCCTACCGAGCATGTCGACACGGATCAAACGAGCACACGCACGAAGACGCGGAGTTCTGATTACCTTTGAAGGCATCGAAGGGAGCGGCAAGACAACTCAACTGGCCAAATTAGCTACCCGTTTGCGAGAACAACTCTTCCAGGTCGTGGAAACAAGGGAACCCGGTGGAACCCCGCTAGCGGAACAGATCCGTGGCCTGATGCTGAATATTCCCAGGACGGAAACCGGCCACACACCCAAGCCTGATCACGAATTTATCGCCCCCGAAAGTGAGGCGGCCCTGGTCTTTGCGGCACGATCCCAGCATGTCATTCAGGTGATCGAACCGGCCATCGCGGACGGCGCGATCATTCTCTGCGATCGATTTTCCGATTCGACGCTGGCCTATCAAGGATATGCGCGAGGCCTGGATATGCGAACGCTCATCCTGTTCAACCGCTTGGCCACCAGGGGAGTCCTGCCGGCACTGACATTGCTGTTCGACCTGCCCGTAGACACGGGCCTCGCCCGGCGCCGCAGACAGGATACCGAGCAAAATCGATTGGATCGGGAGACACACTCTTTTCACTCCAAGGTCCGACAAGGATTTTTGGATCTCGCAAAGCGGCATCATCGTCGGATCAAAATCATCCAGGCAGCCGGTCGTCCAGACGACATTGCTGTAAAGGTGTCGGCGATCGTCGATAAATTCCTTACATATCGAAAGGGCCTTCGCTCATCCTGCTAGCTGACGTCAGGGGTCGGGAAAAAGCGAAGGAGTCGGGCATGTTCAAAGATATCGTCGGGCATGAAGGACCTAAAGCCATTTTGCAGGCCGCCATGCGAAACGACCGCATCGCGCACGCCTATCTGTTTCATGGTGAGGATCGTATCGGCAAACGTTTGACGGCTGTACGATTCGGCCAGGCGCTGAATTGCGACGCGAGCGCCCTCGACGCGGATGCCTGCGGCAGTTGCCAGTCGTGTCGGCAGATCGAAGCCGCCACCCATCCGGACTTTGTGCTGATTGAGCCGGATCAAGAACTGGCCAATCCTCAAATCAAGATCGAACAGATCCGGCATCTCGAGCAGCACATCATCTACCGTCCGTTGATCGGGCGCTTTAAGATCGTGTTGATCGACGAGGCGGATCGCATGACGATCGGCGCAGCAAACGCCCTGTTAAAAACTCTGGAAGAGCCTCCAGGCCATAGTCTGTTTGTCCTCATCACCGGCCGGCCGTATGCGCTTCCGGCGACCATTCAATCCCGCTGCCAACGTCTCCGGTTCGTGCCCCCCGCGCAGACGCAAGTGGAAGCGGCGCTCATCGTCAGGCGGAACATGCCGCCGGCCGATGCCCGACTATTGGCCATCGCCTGCCAAGCTCGAGTTGGCCATGCTTTACATTCGGATATCAAAAACCTGCGTGCGATCCAAGACGAATTTCACACTCTCTTATCGCCGCCGTCACTGCGATCGGTGACACAAATCCTGGCCGTCGCCGAGACCTTAGCGAAATCGGACCGCGCCATCGAAGCGCTCGAGTGGATTGCGCAATATCTGCGCGATCTCTTGCTTCTCAGCGTGGGCGCAGACAGGACGCTCATGATGCATGTCGAACGGATCGAAGAGTTACAAACCCTCGCCCGCTCCGTGCGGCCTGAGGCGCTCGTAGATTTGCTCGCCGACATTGAGCAGATTCATCGCGCCTCGACCCGCAACATCAATCTCCAACTCGCTCTGGAAACACTGTTGCTCCGATTGCGCGATGCCGTACATTCTCCTGCGCCGGCGGCGATGACGCAGTAACCTAGATTTCCACCCGCCCTGCCTGTTATTTTACGTCCCACATGAGCAACACGTTTTACATCACGACACCGATCTATTATGTAAACGATGTCCCGCACATCGGCCACGCCTATACGACAGTGGCAGCGGATGTGTTGGCTCGGCACTATAGCCAGTCGGGCTACGATGTATTCTTTTTGACGGGTGTCGATGAACATGGTCAAAAAGTACAGCAGGCGGCGACTAAAGCCGGCATTGATCCAAAACTGTACTGCGATGGGATGGTGCCCCGGTTCCAAGAACTTTGGAAACGGCTCAATATCTCAAACGATGCATTCATTCGGACGACGGATGCAAAGCATAAAGCTGTCGTTCAACAATATCTTGAACAGCTGTGCAACGAAAAACTCATCTATGAGGCTGACTATACAGGGTGGTATTGCACGTTCGACGAACGGTTTTGGACAGACAAAGATGTGAGTCAAGGTTTATGCCCAGACTGTAAGCGTCCCCTAGAGCAACTCAGTGAGAAGAATTATTTTTTCAAAATGAGTCTCTACGAAAAGGAGTTGGAAAGGCATATCACTCAGCATTTCAATCCGCCTGATCCTTACATAGGACCCGGATCGCGATGTAATGAGGTGCTTGGATTTCTCAGAAAACCCCTTGAGGATTTATCCATTTCTCGACCCAAAAGTAGGTTGTGCTGGGGTATCGAGCTCCCCTTCGATAACAATTACGTCACCTACGTTTGGTTTGATGCCTTAGTTAATTATATTTCGGCCTTAGCGTACCTCACTCCGCAGAGCAAACAGGACCCGCAGGCTTCACTTCAACACTACTGGAGGCCACAGCGTTCGGGCACTGATATTCACAAGGTCGTGCATTTAGTGGGCAAGGATATTCTAACGACCCACGCCGTCTATTGGTCCACGATGTTACTGGCTCTGAAGCTACCGCTTCCTACAACGATCTACGCACATGGTTGGTGGACAGTGAATGGCGAAAAGATGTCCAAGAGCCGTGGGAACGTCGTCGATCCAAATACCATGATCGATGATTTCGGTGTCGATGCGTTCCGATATTTTCTCTTAAGAGAGGTCCCTTTTGGTCAGGACGGTGATTTTTCCAGGGGCGCGCTCATTAATCGAATTAACAGCGAATTAGCTGATGGACTGGGAAATCTCCTGAGCCGCACGCTGACGATGATCGAACGATTCTGTGATGGTCGAATTCCATCAGAGCATGAAGCAGTACCCACCTTAGGTGGATTTGAATTTATGCAGGCTACCGGTGACCTCAATGCAACTGCCAAAACCCATATTGAGCAAATGCAATTCAGTCGCGCACTAGAAAATCTATGGGAACTATTTCAACTCTGCGACCAATACATTGAGAAGAACGCTCCGTGGAAGCTTGCAAAGAAACCGGAGGATAGGGACAAGTTGGAGAAAGTACTGTGTAACGTTGCCAATTCGATCGCTTTTTCGATTCAATTCCTTTATCCCTTTATGCCTCACACGGCTTTCGAAATGGCTCGTCAGCTCGGCCTGAAACCCCATCTGGTGGGGAGAAGACTCGTTTACAATGAACTTACCCCAGGGACTGAAATCGCCAAAGGAAACCCCCTCTTTCCCAGGATAGAAACAACATCGGATTCAGCGGCTGCCAACGGACCAATTCAGCCCAAACAGAAAAAAGGAGAACCGCGCGTGAGCGATCAGCACTCAACGAATCCACCGGCAGCGGCAACAGCCGCACCGACTAGCTCATCACAGCAGGCAATCTCTACATCGCCCTCGACATCCTCAATCACCATCGACGATTTCATGAAAATCCAGTTGAAGACGGCCATCGTGCGCAGCGCCGAACGCGTGCCGAATTCTGAGAAGTTAATCAAACTGCAGGTTGATCTTGGAAGCGAACAACGGCAAATCGTCGCCGGCATCGGCAAGAAATATGAGCCCGAAACACTCATCGGCAGGCGCATCGTCGTCGTGGCCAATCTGCAGCCGCGCAAGTTGATGGGGATCGAATCGCAGGGCATGGTGCTGGCCGCCGGTGATGCAAACGTGGAAGGCCTTATGACGGTCGTAGAAGACGTGGCCCCCGGGGTCAAGGTGAAATAGTTCATGCCCCCGTCTCGACTATACGCGCTCCTGATCGTCCTGCCCCTCTTCGCCCTCAATCTCGCGTCAGCCGCTCCAACCAACCTCTCCACCCAGCCGGCCGAGCCGATCGAGACGGAAGTCGTCGTCCGCGTCGTTGCGCATGGAGGCATGGTGATCGGCGATGCGGTGGGCGGCGCACGAATTACGATTACTGATGTGGCAAGCGGGCGCTTGCTGGCCAGCGGCATTCAAACCGGCGAGGCCGGCGATCAGAATCAAATCATGCGCACGCCGCGTATAATGGAGGAACCGCGATATTCCACTCGTCCGTCGGCCGCCTTTCGTACGACGTTGTCGCTCGATCATCCGACGCTCATCAGCATTGCGGCGCAGGGCCCGCTAGCCTATCCTGCTTCAATGCAGCGCGCCAGCACCACCGTGCTGGTGTTTCCCGGACACGACCTTGCCGGGGACGGCATCGTGATGCCGCTCTATGGCTATATCGTCCGCATCGACCATCCTCAACCCGGCCAGCCGCTCACGGCAAAGGATGACGTCAAATTGAAGGCTTCGGTGCGTATGCTCTCAGGATCGTTGGTTCGCCCGCACGGCGATTGGGATTCCCGCAAAATCGATATTCATGGTGAGGTCTTGATCGGTAATCGGGTCATAGAACGCTTGCAGCTCTTCTACGCCGGCTCGCAGAGTGTATTCGAGGCGCCGTTTTTCGTGCCGCTTCCGGCGGACGCTCCCAACGGACTGACGGTGCGCGTGGTGGCAGCCGATAGCACGGGCAATAATTTCGGTATGGGCGAGGCCCATTATCCGGTCCAACCGGAACGTCTCAAGCCGAAGAAGAATTAATCGCTCCTCCCGCCGGAACCATTCCACAAGCCTCTCGCGTCGGGTAGAATAACTCAACGCACATCCATCGGTTGGTCGTCTTCGCTACTATGGATAAAAAACAACGCCAGTTTTCCATTTGGTATGTGTTTATCGCGCTCTGGGCGATGATGCTGATCCAGGTCTTCGTCACGCCGTATTTCAATCCAACGGAAATCCCCTACAGCGAATTCAAACAGGCGGTCGCAGCGGGCAATGTGCAGGAGGTTTCCATCTCATCGATGGTCATTCATGGCCAGATGAAGCTGGAGAAAGCGGCGGCGGATGCCTCTTCCACTTCATCGTCCGCGAAAGCCGAGGGGCGTTCGTTTAATACGGTTCGAGTCGAGGATCCCGACCTGATTCGGGATCTCGAAGCGCATCACGTCAAGATCACCGGCGTGATCGAGAGCACGTTCTTTCGCGATCTTCTCTCGTGGGTCATCCCGATCGCCCTCTTTTTCGGCGTGTGGTTATTTCTCTTGCGCCGAATGGGACAGGGCCAAGGCGGATTCATGACCGTCGGCAGGAGCAAGGCTAAAATCTACATGGAAAAGGACGTCAAGGTAACGTTTGCAGACGTCGCGGGCGTCGAAGAAGCCAAAGACGAATTGCGTGAGGTCATCGAGTTTCTCAAAACACCGGATAAATTCCGTCGTTTGGGCGGCAAGATTCCCAAAGGCATTTTATTGGTCGGTCCACCGGGAACGGGAAAAACCCTATTGGCCCGTGCCGTTGCCGGAGAAGCCGGCGTGCCGTTTTTTTCCATCAGCGGATCGGAATTTGTGGAGATGTTCGTCGGGGTCGGCGCGGCCCGCGTACGGGATTTGTTCGAACAGGCGAAAGACAAGGCACCCTGCATCATTTTCATTGACGAATTGGATGCGCTCGGCAGGGCCAGGGGCATGGGACCAATGGCACATGAGGAGCGCGAGCAAACGCTCAATCAGTTACTCGTCGAGATGGACGGCTTCGATCCTAAGGTCGGCGTGATGCTCGTGGCCGCGACCAACCGCCCGGAGATTCTCGACCCGGCGCTTTTGCGTGCAGGCAGGTTCGATCGGCACGTCCTCGTGGATCGTCCGGACAAACCCGGACGCCTGGCCATTCTCAAGGTCCATGCGCGCAATGTGCCGTTGGCCAATGAACGCGATCTTGAGGTGATCGCCGCCATGACGCCGGGATTCGTCGGCGCCGATCTCGCTAATCTCATCAATGAAGCAGCGCTGCTGGCTGTTCGGCGAGGAAAAGAGACGGTCGGTCTACCTGAGCTGCAGGAAGCTGTGGAACGTGTGATTGCCGGGTTAGAAAAGAAAAACCGCGTTTTGAATCCTGCGGAAAAGGAGCGTGTGGCCCATCACGAAGTCGGGCATGCGTTGGTGGCCCTGTCGATTCCCGGTACGGATGCCGTGCATAAGATTTCCATCATTCCTCGCGGCATTGCCGCGCTCGGCTATACGATGCAGTTACCAACCGAAGATCGCTTTCTCATGACGCAAACGGAGCTCAAAGATAAAATCGCCGTGCTGCTCGGCGGGCGAGTGGCTGAAGAAACGATCTACAAAGAAATTTCGACCGGCGCGCAGGACGATCTTTTAAAAGCCACGGACATTGCGAAAAGCATGGTAAAGGCCTATGGCATGAGTGCCAAGTTAGGTCAAGTCAGTTTTGAACGCGATCGGCGCCCACTCTTTCTTCAGGCTGCGCAGCCCGAATCGACCGGCGACTACAGCGAAGAGACGGCGCGCGAAATCGATTGCGAAGTGCGGCGCCTGATCGATGAACAATACGAACGCGCACGCGCAATTCTCTCCTCGCAACAACCGATCCTCCGCCAGGCTGCTTCCGTCCTTCTTGCGAAAGAAACCATCACGGGTGAGGAGTTGAAGGCGATCGTCACCCAAACCGCCGCACCGAACGTTGCGCAGACGGGAACCGAACCTTGATACATGGCGTGCTGTTTGATTTCGATGGCACGCTGATCGACACGTGGCGGCTCTATCTAGAATCGTTTCGGCGATCGCTCGAACCTCATTTTCAACGTTTGCTGACCGACACTGAAATTCTCCACTACCATCCTATCGCCGAACGGCGATTATTGCGTGACATTGTCCATCACGAACGCTTCACGGAATACTTCGAGTCGTTTCTTTCTCACTACCGTGTGCTCCACAAGACACATTGTGACGGACTCTACGAAGGCGTTGGACACTTACTGAGCGAGTTAACGCGCCGCGGCTATCGGCTGGGCATTGTCACAGGAAAAAGTCGCCGCGCGTGGGAGATGACCGCGCTGCATGCGCAATTGGATTCGTTCGACGTAGTGATTACGGATGATGACGTGACTCATCCGAAGCCGCATGCGGACGGATTACACGCCGCCTTGCGGGCGATGAGCCTCGAACCGTCCCAGACCTTCTATATCGGTGACTCACTGTATGATTGTCGAGCGGCGCACGCCGCCAAAATCCGATTTGGCGCAGCTCTGTGGTCCAAATCGAGACAAGAATTACCGGCCTTCCGGAAGGCGGTCGCCGCGCTGGGCGACGCCGTCTTTTGTTCCAAACCCAGGGACGTTCTCGACACAATCCTGGGTCTGAACGATCATGAAGAGATGTGAAGCCACGATGACGTTCCGTTCAATCGTCTTCTATCGCATGCCCATTCCGATTCTTGCCTCTCCGTCGGGATCGTGAGACACTCTCTATCATGAGTCATGCGCACCCCCTCCCCTATCAGCAATTGCGGCATCGTCTCCATCTCGCCTTGGGATTGAATGCCGTGGTCATTCTGGCCGAGTTTGGCGCAGGCCTCTGGATCAATAGCACTGGTCTTATGAGCGACGCCGGCCATAATTTGATCGATCAAGGCTCGTTATTCCTCGCGCTATACGCGCATATGCTTTCTAGCCGTCCGGCGACGGCAACCCGCACGTTCGGTTATCATCGGGCTGGCATGGTCACGGCGTTCATCAACGCCCTGGTCCTCTTCATGACTGCTCTCATCATCGCCGTCTTAGCGATGAAACGGATTTTCGAACCCGTCGCTGTGGCCGGCGGATGGATGATGGGTGTTGCGCTGTTCAGCTTTGCGGCGAATCTTGGAATTGCGCTCCTCTTACAGCACGACGCTCAGGACGATCTGAACATTCGTGGTGCATTTCTCCACATGTTGGCCGATGCGTGGGTGTCATTGGGTGTGGTGTGTAGCGGCGCGGCCATTCTTCTGACAGGATGGCCGGTGCTGGATCCGCTGGTCGGCCTCGTGATTGTCGGCGTCATCGTGAGAGGCGCCTGGCCGATCTTGAAAGAATCGCTGGATGTGCTCCTCGAATCGACGCCACCCGGCATCAAACCTGCCCGGGTGGTGGAGACTATCGAGGCCATACCGGGAGTCAAGAATGTGCATGATCTGCACATTTGGGCGGTAGAACCACGGCTCGTGATGTTAACGTGCCACCTGATGGTGGAGGGAGACGATTCCGCGCTCACCAACGAGCTTCTGCAACTGGTTCGAGAGCGCATCGCATCGGAGTTCGGCATCAAGCACTTGACCATCCAAATGGAAACCGAGTGCGGCCATCCCGAAGTGCTTCATTGCGATTTAAATCAATTGACGGCCGCGCCCGAAGCGGCGGGCATTCATTGATTCAGACCGACCGCCTTCCGGACATACTGTTTCCCTCCCGAGATTCACGGTTTTGATGCGGCCCACTGTCGCGATGGAGAGAAAAGACGGGCCAGCGTAGCAACGCAAGTCCCGCCGCCGCTCCGATACATCCTCCCATTATCCACGCGCCGACTACATCGGTCACGTAATGCGCGCCGATATACACGCGAGAAAATCCGATCAAGACGACGAGCGGCCATGTCACCCACCCACTCGCAGGATACAACACCTGCACGAAGGCCGCCGCAGCGGCGGTGTTCATCGCGTGGTTTGAAGGAAAACTGAAAGTCCCGCCACAATCCGAGAGCTGGCGCACATGTTCTAGGACTTGGCACGGCCTCGAGCGTGCGGCAAGGTATTTCACCTGCGCACCAACAAAATCGATCAGCACGACGACTGCCCCCAGCACGAGACTGCCCACCAAGGCTTCTCTCGTATCCATCCAGAGCCAGTAGGCCAAGACGAGGACGCCGGGTAGAAACAGATTGGAATGCTGGGCCAGGGCCAACATAAACCAGTCCGCCATCTCGAACTGACCCGACAGCCCGTTGATCACTCGAAAGAGAGTTTCGTCCATACGGTTTAAGTTGACTGTGGCCGGAGAGAAGAGGGCATAGCTCGGTGTCGTAAAAAGGGCGACAGCCCTTATTGAGCCCGGAAATGAATCCGCACCGTCAACTCACCGTCGATCGGTTCATCCCCTCGCATTTGCGGATTGAATCTCCATTGGTTCAAGGCCGACAATCCGGACACCGTCAGTTCCCGATGTTTGCAAGGTTCGAGGATCACGACCGTAACGCCCGCCTGTTTGCTGACCAGAAACCTGGCCTTCATCCAATCATCCATATCTTTTCCCTCCATCGAGGGAGGAATCTTCGGCCAGGGAGTGTAGGTTGGAACCGGGGCCAGTTGCTGGTCCTTATTGAGCGGCAAGCCATGCACGTGCACTTCCGGAACATCGATGGCGTCTTCTTCGTGGTCCATTTCATGCGTCGCACGATCGCCTTCGATGGCACGGCCTGGTGACGGGCACAGACACAACATCACAATGATGAGAGGGACCAGTTGGCGGACAACCGGAATACGAGTGTAGGTATTGTTCATATCGACATCGCCGGCTTGGAACGTCAAAGTGACCACACAGATTGCCAGACCGCTAATGGGGCTATCTTCAAAAGACCCACTGTCCTCGGAAAAAGAAAGACCTGGGCATGCCTGCGTGCGCCACGCCTAAGCCTATGCTTGTATCACCTTGATTGAGAAAGTACTTCTCGTCAAGCAAATTGATCACGTCGAACCCGATCAGGAATTTCTGATTATGGGGCAGCGGAAAGACATGGGTGATCGACAGATTGTATGTCGTGTACGATTCGAAATGCGAGGAATTGGTCAAGGCTCCGGGGTCAGCCGTTCGTAAACCCGATCCGTACAACATCTGTCCGGTGATCGTCGTTCGCTCCAACAACCGATAGGTAAGAATAGCGGAGCTGGTCACGAACTGGGAATGGTCGCAGAATACACCCCCCGTCGAATTAATATCATTGATCTGGCCTTGGTCGATTAGAAAATGTCCCGAATGAAGACCATAGCCTTTGCATTGCCCCCATGCCACGTTTGCCCGACCGGCAAGATTCTCGGTAAATTGCGCCTTCATTGCTCCGTCAATGCCGCGCTGCCAGCCGTTTTCAAAGGAAAAATAATTCAACAGCGGCGTGGTCCCGAATTGACCGGCGTCGCTTTGAAAATGATTGAGCTTATAGTAGGCGGCCAATTCAAGCCAAACTCGCTGCGTCAAGGCATGATAACTGCCGACTTCGAAATAATGCGAACGTTCTGCACGCGTCTTATTATTCGTTAGGTTTTCAGGTTCTGCAGTCGTCCCGATCGTATTGAGCTTCGCAAAAGAGATCGCCTCCAGATTAGGAGGCGTAAACATACGACCGTAAAATGCGTGGAACACATTGGATGGGTTGGCGCGATAGGTGGCGCCCAGCCGCGGGCTCACTTGCCCTTCATTATACTGGTATTGCACGACGTCGCCTCGCACCCCGATGTTGAACGTCCAGTGTACATTCGGTGTCCACGCGTCCTGCACCCAGAATTCTTCACGATAGCCGATGAGCCGGTTGTCCGCATCGCGGGACACAACCGGCCCAATCGGATCGCCGGTGGCCGGATCAGTCTCAAACACCGAGAGCCGGGTTTTGTTGATCGCCTGTGTCCGGTCGATCTGAAAACCGGACTTCAGCACGTGTTCACTTGTTAAGGTATTGGTATAGTCGAACCGAATGCCGCCGGAAAGTGCAGACCGGTCCTGATTAGATGCCTGCAAGGCGTCGCTATACGACAGCACGTTCAGCGGATCAGTTGTGAATGTGGCACGCGTTTGGCGAAAGTAGCCTGCCAAGCTGAAAAACTGGCTCGCGTTCATGTCGTGCCGCCAGACCATGTGGCCATACTGGTTGTTTTCCTTTTGATTCTCGTCGACCGCTTGGGAAGCGACGGGCGTGAATCCAGGATTTTGTGCCTGGATCAGTGCCAGCGAGGCGGCGTTAGGTTCCAATCCGGGAGTAGTCGGAATCTGATACTTCGCCACCGAATTCAAAAACAGCCACGTAAAATTATTTCGGTTATCATGCTGATAATCACCCCGAAGGTAGGTTTGATTCCGCTCGTTCTGATCATGAAAGACTGAATGCCCGAGCGTCGGCGGATCGATGCCACGATTCGTCGACGTGTAACTGTTGAGGATGTAGTACCGGAACTTTTCTCCTATCGTTCCCCCGTATTCGAAAGAGGGATTGATCGTCTGATTTGAGCCGCCGAACATTTGGGCCGATCCAAATCCCGGCTTTGTTCCGCTCTTACTGGTGATGTCGATGATAGCAGCTGTCCGATTGCCGTATTGCGCCTCAGGCCCGCCCAGAATGATGTCCGCCCGTTCCCAGGCACGCGGCGTGACCACGTCTGAAAAGGTCGAGCTGACCGTATCCGGTATCGGCACCCCATCGATTCTCAATTGCAGATTGGCATGATCTTGTCGAATATGGACCTGCTTAAGCGAGCCATTCACCGCGCTGGGAATAGTAAAGAGAAGATCATTGAGGTCGATATTGTTTCCTCGCGGAAGCGTCTCGATGTCTTTCCGGCTCAATGAATAGGTTTCGCTTGACGCTCTGTACTGCAAAGGCGGCACTGGCGCAACGACCTCGATAGCCAGTTCCGTTGCTGACGCTAACGTAAGGGGTACTGAGCCGTCAGGCGGAGCTTCGCCTTTCAGTATCCTGTATTCGCTCCGAAGATCGCCTTGAAGGGCGCTGACGGAATAGGTCCCCTCAGCCGGGATCACGACGGAAAACTCCCCGGTATCATTGCTTACGGTCTCCGAGATCACCGTTCCTTCTTGATTTCTCACTTGGACTGTGGCCTGACCAACCCTGCGTAAGTCCTGATATTGCACGATCCCGGCGATCGCATGCCCTTCACCGACTGGATCCACGTCAGGAGTCTGTGCCCAACAGGCTGCTCCAACAAAACCTTCACCTAAGAAGGAGACACACAATAAACCACCGATAATAAGACAAATCCTGTGCGTACACGCGTGTCTCATGACCCCTCCCATTTGTGCTCGTGATGGCACACGAATCTAACCATCCGACCCGGAGTGGATAACGGCTTGTTGTAAAATGTGGTGGTTAAGATGCCGGAGGAGCGCGGGAAGGACCGACGTAAATCAGACGAACCGACAGCAAAGGAACATCGGTAGAAAATTCATACGGCGTGAATACATGGAACGTAGCGACCGGTGGAACGACCGTGAGGATGGATGAGCCAGTATGTTGCTGCACCCACTGACAGAGATCAAACTCCGAGTGTTGATGGCCGTCATGATCGGCCCCCGCGAACGCATGGTGGATCTCCAGCGCTGACCCAAACGGCAGAAGGGTCAAAAGGACGAGGACGACACCCAGGGCGACTGTTCGTCCCCACCGCTCACTTGCGCCACTCTGCACGACCTGACTCATAACGGGCTGCGTACGTACCATAGGGGTTCAGGCCTTGTCAATTCGACATACACCCCCGAGACACGAATAACCCTCGTAACACTCCTTGAAAGCAATCAGAGTTGGAATGCGCAGGATGATTCTCTCGCAAGCGCATGCTACCATACGCCGCTATGCTGATCGACACACACACTCATCTGGATGACGCCCGCTATAACGACGATCGGGACGCGACCATTGCCCGCGCACAGGAAGTGGGCGTCACGACATTTATTACCATCGGCTGCGACCTGACGACCAGTCGAGCGGCGGTGGCCTTGGCCGGCCGCCTTCCTTTCGTCTATGCGTCGGTCGGCGTGCATCCGCACGAGGTCAAGCATATCGCCGACGATTGGTACGATGAACTGCGACGGTTAGCGCAGCACGAGAAGGTTGTGGCATATGGCGAGATCGGGCTGGATTATCATTACAATCATTCTCCACCGAAACTTCAACGAGAGCGTTTTCGCGAACAAATCTGTCTCGCGCGCGATCTCGCGCTACCAATCATCATTCATACGCGCGAAGCGCAGGAAGACACGATCGCGATTCTCCGTGAAGAACGCGCAGGTGAAATTGGGGGCGTGTTTCACTGCTTCTCGGGAGATGCCTGGTTGGCAAAGGACGCGCTGGACCTTGGATTCCTTCTGTCGTTCTCGGGCGTGATTACATTTCAAAATGCGTCCATGCTGCGAGATATCGTCAAGACAGTGCCCATGGATCGCATCTTGATCGAAACGGATTGTCCCTACCTGACGCCGGTGCCCTACCGTGGAAAACGGAACGAGCCCGCGCACGTCCGCTTTGTGTCCCAGAAGATCGCCGAGATTAAGGCCGTGCCTGTTGAACGTGTCGAGGCGGAGACGACCCGGAACGCAGAGCGCCTATTCAAAATCCCCTGAGTTGTCGATTTTTTCGGCGAAGGGCTTTCGGCAATTTGCGCGCGTTGCCTTTTTTCTCGGAATTGCGTTTCGGCCGCTCTTCGTCCTCCGCATCTTTTCCGAGGTATCCCGCCGACCGGTTCACGACCGACCGTTCTCGCAACCGCACCTCGAATTCAGATGCGCTGATGATCACGGCCTCGTGCGCCTTCACCCGACGCTGGATTTCTTGATCGGAGGTGACGACGGCGCATGACGCCCCGAACTCTGCCGCCAGCCGTTGAATGACCTGATCCGCTTGTTCACCGCGTTTCGAATAGATGACTTCGACGCCGGTGCGGTGTTCGCGGCGCTCTGACGCAAGGCCTTGCCGCCAGCCATCGAACACAACAGTGACGGCATGCCCCTTGCGCTGACGGTAATTCATCAATTCATGCACCAATTGTTCACGCGCCCGCTCGGAATCAGGGCCAACCTGACCACGAGTCCCCAACACATTGTAGCCATCGACAATGACATGCATCGGCATGGGACGAGCCTAATTACCCCTGCGTCATCTGTCAACTCACACCCTTACATGACGCCATCCGACTAGTATGGATCGGTCGCGAGCTCCGCCGCATTCCGACCGCCCTTGACAACCCGCAAAACATCTGAGAAAACCAGTGAATACATGTCAGGTCAAACCGCTAGAATCTGCAACCCACAGCCCGTTTCTTTCCTCGTTCTTGTGAGTTGCCTCTGGGTTTTGCTCCTCCCGACTATGCTCGCAGCACACATGAATGAGACTCGTAGCATGGTTCAGTACTCATCCGGCACGGACACGCCGGTTCATAAGGTCAAAAAGAAATCGTCACGGTCCGCGTCGGCTCCTGTCGTCATCCAAGACGTGCGCATGACTGCCTATCCGGATCATCTCCGGATGGTCTTCGATCTCCAACATGCCATCTCCTTCAGCCAACATCGGCAAAAATCATCCAATCAGGTGCTGATCAAATTACACAATGTGCTTCTGAGCAAGACCGCGAGAGACAGTCTCGATGACGGAACCCTACCGCAAGATGTCATCATCGCGCCATCGACTCAGGCGGCTCCTCAATCCGTCGTTATTTCCTTGAATTTGGATACGCTCAGCGACTACAAGCTCTTGCCTCTGAATCGCCCGCCCCGGTTGGTGGTTGATCTGTACAGCAAGGCCCCGCAAGAAGAAGAAACGTCACGGCCGGCGCATATTGAACCTCCCCCAACGAATCCTCCACCACTCCCGCAGGCTAAGCGCGCGATACAACGTGAGATCAAGACTATCGTTCTGGATGCGGGACATGGTGGAAAGGACCCAGGCGCGATCGGCCGGGGCGGAACGGCGGAGAAACATATTACGTTGAAGGTGAGTCTTCTCTTGCGCGATTTGATCACTAAGCGCTTAGGAACACAGGTCATCATGACACGGGACCGGGACGTGTTCGTAGAATTGGAAGATCGGGCAAAATTTGCGAATCGGCAAGATGCCGACCTCTTCGTATCGATCCATGTCAATTCGCATCCGCAACGGAGTACAAAAGGACTTGAAGTCTACCACTTCGGAGAAGCCAGCGATCCTCGAGCCTTGGCCGTGGCCGCACGTGAAAATGGAACACCTATCGAAAGCACGGGTGTCGGCTGGCAATACCTGGTGGCCGATCTCCTGACGACCAAGAAAATGGAGGAGTCGCTGGAGCTTGCGTGGTCCACGAAGCAAGCGCTGGTCACGCAACTCAACAATCATTACGACGTCACCGATCATGGCGTCAAAACGGGCCCATTCTATGTGCTGCGTTTTACGTCCATGCCCAGTATCCTGGCTGAAATTGCCTTCATCTCCAATTCGACGGAAGAACGGCTGATGCAAAGCAACCCTTTCCTCACCCGCATCGCGGAAGGCATGTTTGAAGGGATCAAGGCATTCATCCATCCCCAGCAAACCGCATCGCGATAATTGTGTGCCGACATTCAAACTAACGCTGGAGTACGACGGCACCGCATACGCCGGATGGCAACGCCAACCGAAACAGCCCACCGTCCAAGCCGAGATTGAAACGGCGCTTCATCATATTACGCATGCCGACATCTCGGTGATCGGGGCTGGCCGGACCGATGCTGGGGTCCATGCGCTCGGCCAAGTCGCCAGTTTTCGTTCGGACCGCGATATGACGGCAGACGAATGGACGCGTGGCTTGAACGCCTTATTGCCCGACGATATCAGCGTCAGACAAACGGAACTCGCTTCCGACGATTTTCATGCCCGCTATTCAGCGCAAGGCAAGCTGTATGAATATCGCATTTTAAATCGGCGCGCTCGTTCGGCCTTTGAGCGGCACCGCGCCTGGCATTGTTGGGGAGATGTGAGCGTCGAGACTATGCAGGAAGGCGCTCAATTCCTCCTCGGTAGTCATGATTTTAGTGCGTTTGAGGGCCCGCAAAGCGATGTAGAGAAGAAGCTCTGCACGCTTCGGCGACTCGATGTGAGTCGAACGAACGATCTCATTATCATTCACGCGGAGGGTGACCGTTTTCTCAAACAAATGGTTCGAGCCATCGTCGGCACGCTCGTGGAAGTCGGCCAAGGAAAACGCGCGCCAGCATCGATGAAATCTATTTTGGAATCGAAAGACCGCCGCGCCGCCGGTTATACGGCACCGGCACACGGTCTTTATTTGATGCGGGTAGATTATTAGTGAACGCGGTGTGCCATGATGCTAACTAATTCTCCAGCCTCTTGCGTAGTTCAATCAATTCTTGCTCCAACGCCAAGAGGCGGTCCGCAATGGGATCGGGAAGATTGATGTGATCCATGGTCGCGTCGGGAAGACGGTTGCCTTCCATTTTGATGACGCGGGCGGGAACGCCGATGACGGTCGAATTGGCAGGCACGGATTTGAGTACGACGGAATTGGCGCCGACCTTGACGTTGTCGCCGATTCGGATGCCGCCGAGAATTTTGGCTCCGGCACCTACGACGACATGGTTGCCCAGCGTAGGATGGCGCTTGCCTCGCTCTTTGCCGGTCCCTCCAAGCGTCACGCCCTGAAAGAGGGTGACGTACTCGCCAATCTCCGCCGTCTCCCCGACCACGACGCCCATGCCATGATCGATGAAGAAACCTTTGCCGATGATCGCGGACGGATGGATTTCAATGCCGGTCAGAATGCGTGCGATCTGCGAAATCACGCGGGGCAAAAATGGAATGTGATGGATCGAGAGCCAGTGCGACATGCGATAAGCCAACAACGCATGAAACCCGGCATAGGTGAAGAGCACTTCAATCGCGCTGGTAGCCGCCGGATCGCGGTCGAAGACGGCCTGTAAATCCTGTCGAATCGACCTGAACATACCGGGTTTAGCCTAACCTAGCTGCGCTCGATCATGCAAATGGCCTGAGCCGCAATCGCCTCCTCCCGGCCGACCGCATCCAGACCTTCTCCACTCTTGACCTTGACGTTCACATGGACCCGCTCCACCTTCAGCACCTCGGCCATGCGGGTCTGCATCGCCGCCAGATGCGGCCCTAATCGCGGGGCTTGCGCAATGATTACGGTATCGAGATTGACCAGCCGATACCCTTTTGTCGCCAACATTCCGGACACGTCTTCCAACAACTTCAAACTTGAAATGTCTTTATAGCGCGGATCGGAGCTCGGATAATGGCGCCCGAGGTCCCCCTCGCCCATGGCTCCCAGGAGCGCATCGCACGCGGCATGCACCAGCGCATCGGCATCCGAATGGCCGACGAGACCCTGAGTGTGCGGGATCTCCACGCCTCCCAGAATGAGCTTGCGTCCTTTTCCCAAAGGATGGATATCGTAACCGATGCCGACTTTCATGCAGTCCTCATTCGTGAATCTTCTTCGTTAGGGATGACCCGTCAAATTCTGAAGCCAGTCTGTCTATGCTGACGACTTCATGGATTCAGGAAAACGATTCACCTCTTTTGTCTCCACTACGTGCCGCCAAGATAGCTTCGCCGATGCCGAGATCCTCCGGTCTGGTGATTTTTATATTTTCCCCACTTCCTTCGACAACCGCCACTCGGTGGCCCAGCCATTCCATTAACTGCGCATCGTCCGTCGCTTGATACTGTTCGCGCTGCGCTTTTTGGTGCGCGGTGAGAAGGAGCGCGCGTTGAAACGCTTGCGGAGTTTGCGCCAACCATAATTGCCCACGGTCGACGGTCGCGTCGATCAATCCATCGGGACCGACGCGCTTGACGGTATCGCGCATGGGAATCGCGATAATCGCCGCGCCGTGCTTCGCGGCTGCTTCGATCGTTCCGGCGATCATCGGCATGGTCAAGAAAGGACGCACCGCATCATGTACGATGACGATCTCCACATCCGGAGCCAGTTCTAGCAGCCCATGACGGACAGAGTCCTGCCGTTGCGCTCCACCGTCTACGACTTTGACGACCTTCTGAAAATGGTGAGTGGCGACGATCTCGTGCAGACAATAGTCGCGGTCGGCCGGCGGCACGACCAGCAGAATCTCATCGATGGCAGGCGACTGCTCTAAGACTCGGAGCGAATGAACAAGAATCGGAAGACCGCCAAGGCTTAAAAATTGTTTGAGGGTTGAGCCCCCCATGCGCAGTCCTCGGCCGGCAGCGGGAACAATAGCGGCGGTTCTACCCACGCGCGACCTGAAACTCCTCCTTCTCGGTTTCTTCTTTTAAGCGCGTGAAGATCATGCGGCCCGCCGTCGTTTGCAACACGCTGGTGACCACCACATCCACGTTGCGTCCAATACAGCGCTTCGCATTATCCACGACGATCATGGTGCCGTCATCCAGATAGGCGACGCCCTGCCCCGCTTCCTTGCCTTCCTTCAGGACGAAGACTCGAATCGTTTCACCGGGTAGGACGACCGGCCTCAGGGCGTTACACAGTTCGTTGATGTTGAGAACCCGCACGCCTTGGAGTTCGGCCACCTTATTTAAATTGAGGTCGTTCGTAATCACTTTCGCGCCGATCTTCTTGGCCAGGACGACGATTTTCGCATCCACCTCTTTAATGTGTGGGAAATCGTCATCGATGATCCGAACGTCTACATCGACCATTTTTTGGATCTTATTCAAAATGTCGAGACCGCGGCGTCCGCGGGCGCGCTTGAGGGAATCGGAGGAATCAGCGATATGCTGCAGTTCATGCAAGATAAACTGCGGCACCAAAAATGTGCCCTCCAAGAATCCCGTCTCGACCAGGTCGGCCACTCGCCCGTCGATCACCACGCTGGTATCGAGGATCTTCCGACTGAGGGTCTCGACTCCATGCTCCGACCGCTTGACGGGCCCGGCGAGTTTCTCATGCCCGAACTTCGCGCCTAGCACAAGCCCCAGATACGGCAGGCCGAGCAAAAAGACGAGGCCGGTGATATGGAACAGGACGGTTTCCATATCAAATACCACGCTTCCCACCCATTCCACCAAACCGGTCAACAACAAGCCGACCGCCAGGCCGAGCGTTCCGCCGATAATGATGCCGTAAGATAATCGCTGGAGAGCGTATTCCCCGAGTAGAATAAGTCCGCCGGTCGCTGCGCCGATCGCAAAACCTTGAAGGAGAAACGTACTACTGGGATCTTCTCCCCGCAGGAACAGAGCGAGTCCTGCGAGGGCACTCAGGAGGACGAAACCGATTCGCCGGACCATCGTTGTACCCCCTTTCGGAGAAACGTGCCTCACGACACCGTCCCTATGACTTCAGCGTAATGTAGAGCGTTCGACCCTGACGTTTGATCAGCAGCAAGACGGGTTGGTCTTTGGCCACTTGCGATGCCGCACTTTCATACGACCGAAGGCTAGTGACCGGCCGGCGATTCAATTCGAGAATCAGATCGCCTTCCTTCAGGCCGGCTTCTTCCGCCGTGCCTCCCGACCGGACTTGCGCAATGACCACGCCTTTTTCCGCCGAAGGCACCCCCAACCGCCGAGCAATGTCCACCGTGAGCTCGCGCACGTCGAGTTCGGACAGCACGCCTGCCGGGCTGGCCGACTCTTCCGGTTCATCGTTTCCCGATTTGGCGATCGACTTCGGCTGTTCATCTATCGCGATATCGACGGTCTTGACCCGTTTGTCTCGCAGATACTTGATGGTGATTTTCTTTCCCACGGTGGTTCGAGCCACGGCATTGCGAAGTTGACTGGGGCTTTCCACCGGCTTCCGATCGTATTCGAGAATGACGTCACCGCGTTCGAGGCCGGCCCCTTTCGCCGGGCTGCCCTCCAACACTTCGCTGACCAGGACACCCTTCGTCTCAGTAATCCCAAACTGCTGCGCCAGTTCAGGAGACAGCTCCTGAATCGACACGCCTAACCACCCTCGGACGACCTTGCCACCTTTGATCAATTGCTCCAGCACTGAACGGGCCATGGCGCTGGGAACAGCAAACCCGATTCCCATATTGCCGCCGCTCTGACTAAAAATTGCCGTATTGATGCCGATCAATTCGCCCCTCACGTTCACCAAGGCGCCGCCGGAATTGCCGGGATTGATCGCCGCATCGGTTTGAATAAAGTCCTCATACTCTGCAATCCCCATGCTGGCCCGACCGATGGCGCTGACAATTCCCATTGTGACCGTTTGATTGAGGCCGAACGGGTTTCCCACCGCCAAAACGAATTCCCCCACCTCCAGCCCATCGGAATCCCCCCATGGGATGGTATGCAGACCTTCCGCCTCGACCCGCAGGAGAGCAAGGTCGGTTTTGGAGTCCGTTCCAACCAACTTGGCCTTAAATTCCCGCTTATCGGATAGAAGAACCTTAATTTCATCGGCCTTATTCACGACGTGATTGTTGGTCACAATCAATCCGCCGGCATCGACAATGACACCCGATCCTAAGCTGCGTTCCTTTCGCTCCTTCGGCGCTTCAAAGCGGCGAAAGAATTCGTCTCCGAAAAAGCGTCTAAAAAACGGATCGTCGAACGGGGTCCCGTGTTGGCCCTGGCCGCCTTCTTTTCCCTGGCGCGTCGTTGAGATATTGACGACGGCCGGAGTCACCGCCTTGGCGATTCGTACAAAATTTTGATCGGATCCGGACATGACCGAAGGCGGAACGGCGACCGGTGTCGGCAACGGCGCGCTGGTCTGGGCGACCTGATCCGGCACGGCATGGCCGAACGGCAGCCATCCTAAATCCGAGGCCACGGCCAGACCGATGACGATCCCCGCTCCCAAGAGCAGGACACTCACCCACAGAGATGTCGAACGCCGTCCGCCCGATCTCGATTCGTGGTCGCTCAAGAGTCGCTCCTAGAACTTATGCCGAACGGTTGACAATCGGCACGTCCGTTCCTCGTCAATTCGTCGTTACTTGACCTGGCCCGCATAGATGCCGATGACGGTTTGCAGAAATTTGACGGCGTCGGCCTTGGGTCGCTGGAACGAATTGCGGCCGATGATCGATCCGAATCCACCGCCATCCCGAATCGCGCGCGCCTCATCGAACACGTTGTTATCGTCGCTTTTGGCGCCTCCGGAAAAGATCACGATCCGCCGGCCGTTAAAGGAGCTTTGCACGACATGACTGACCCGTTCGGCCAGCGTTTTTATCGGCACCTTTTCAGACTCATAGACTTTCTTGGCAGCCGCTTGCTCGAGATGGTCCGACGGTAGCTTCACTTTAATGACGTGCGCTCCCAACTGTGCCGCAATCTGGGCGGCATAGGCCACGACGTCAATAGCCGTTTCACCTTCCTTGCTGAGTCCGGACCCTCGTGGATATGACCACACCACCACGGCCAGCCCACAGGCCTTGGCTTCTTCCGCAATGTCACGCAACTGTTCGTACATCATGGTGCTGTGCGAAGAACCCGGATAGATCGTAAATCCAACGGCGGCGCATCCAAGTCGCAGCGCGTCTTGCACGCTTCCCGTCACGGCGGACAGCGGATCTTTCTCATCATGTAGGACATCGTGATTGTTCAGCTTGAGGATCAACGGGATCGCGCCGGCGTATTGATCCGCACCGGCTTCTAAGAAGCCCAGAGGCGCGGCATAGGCGTTACAGCCGGCTTCCAGGGCAAGTTCGAAATGGTAGAGCGGATTATATCCGGCAGGATTCGGCGCAAAACTCCTGGCCGGCCCATGTTCGAAGCCTTGATCAACCGGAAGAATGACTAGACGGCCGCTTCCAGCGAGCGTGCCGTGACTGAGCAACCGAGCTAGATTGGCCTTTGTACCAGGACTATCGCTTCCGTACCAACTCAAGATTTCCCGGACGCGATGCTGCATGAGACACCTCCAATAATCATGATCGTCCGTCACGGTTCGTCGAGCCATGACAGACATTGTGTTGACGAGAACCTTATCGCGTCCCTTGAATAAAGGCCTCCGCCATACTCACCTCTTCGCGGCTGCCGATGATCAGCGGAACGCGTTGATGAACGGCGGTGGGCACGATCTGCCCGATCCGCTCCATTCCTGTCGTGGCCAGTCCCCCGGCTTGTTCCATCAGAAATCCGAGTGGCGCGGCTTCATACATCAAACGGAGTTTGCCCTCCGGCTTGTTTTTCTCACCGGGATAGAGATACACGCCGCCGCTGGTTAAAAAGCGATGCACATCCGCTACCAGACAGCCTGAGTATCGAGTGGCATACGACCGGCCACTGGTTCCATCGTTGTCGCGGAGGTAATCGACAAATCGCTGAACTTCGCGTGGCCACTTGGCATAATTGCCGTCGTTCGCGCCGTAGACCTTGCCTCGCGACGGCATTTGGAGCCGGCTGCCCGAGAGGACAAATTCGCCGATTCGTCGATCGAGAGTGAACTGATAGACCCCTGCGCCACAGGTATACACTAAAAGCGTGCTGGGACCATAGAGCATATAGCCTGCCGCGATCTGATCGGCGCCGCGCTTGAGTAATTCTACCGACAGATCATGATGCGAGCGGCTTGGCCACAGGTGAATCGAGAAGATTGACCCGACGGTCAGATTGGCATCGAGATTGGACGAGCCGTCAAGTGGATCTAGAAAGAGTACATAGCGGCTCTCGGCACGATCACCGGTCGATCCCCCCACCTCCCAGGGTTTTTCCATCTCTTCGGACACGACGGCTTTGACGATGCTGCCCTGACCGTCAAGCGTTTGCACGAACACGTCATTCGCCAGCTTGTCCAATTTCTGGACGGCCTCTCCCTGGACATTCGTCTTGCCGGTCAGGCCCAGTTCTCCGCCCAGCGCGGCGTCACTTAATTCCCGGCTGATGATTTTTCCCCCCACCGCGATATGACCGATGAGAAGTGACAGTTCGTGGGTGACCGTAGAAACGACGGCCTGCTGTTGAGCCAAATGTTTCGACAATGTGATCGGCGATAAGGACATCCTGCCTCTTTTCAGAAGATTGGGAAGATTATATAGGTTTTTGAAAAGAAGGCGCAATCAGACCGTATGGGCCAAACCCACGGGTTACCGGCGAGCGCAGATGGCAACGCTCGATGATGAGTATCGCAGACCGCGCGGCATATCCTAATAATTAACGGATCAGGCGGGCCATGACCGAGCCGATGATGATTTTTGCTTTCATGAGGACGGGGACGCGGCGGGCATCGTTGGTAATCCAGACACGGATATTGCCTTCATTGAGGAACAATCCTTGAAACGGCATGATCACAAGAAGCCGGATGGCTTCCACGTCGCCTTCTACTCCCTTGACGCGCTCAATCCCTTCGGCCCGCACCTCGACGCGATAATTTTTCTTATCGTGATGGATGTTGAGTTCGACGGAAGAGCCCGGCTGGACTAAGGGCATACTGCGTATGTAGTACAGGCAGGAGAGCAGGTCCTGAGTATTGGGCGGAATGGGGAGTGTTTCGGCGGACCCGTCTTTGATCGACAGCACGGTACCTTCTTCATGATGAAACGTGACGTCGAAGTCATTCTTCTTCTTCCCCTCCCGTCGTGCGAACAAAAGATGATAGGGCTTCACCGTCTGGGCATCGACCAGTGATTCGACGCGATTGTTGACGGGGTAGAACTTGCTGACGGTGGCACTCGATTTCGCGGTGGTTAATAATCTTAGCGCGGGATGCGCCTCGACCGGCTCGACATCTTGCACTTCCATCACCGCCGTGCCGGCACGCATTCCAAGGTATGTAATGGCATAGGTGAGTTTTTCGCCGGGGCCAAACGGCGGGGCAGCGAGACGATCGCCGGCGACGGGCTCTGAACGAACAGGCGCGAACCAGAGCACCCCCACGGCGAGAGAGAGAAGGAGAGAGACAATCGACACCCCTGCGCGGCGCGTGAACAACAATCGAGGAGTCACTGCGAGAGCGCGCGCCTGGCTGTTTCTACCTGGGTCTCGATGAGGGTGCGAATCACCGCGAGACGTTCGGGAGTCGACGCTTCACACCGCAAGACTAACGCGGGTTGCGTATTCGAGGCACGAATCAAGCCCCATCCATCGTCAAAAATCACTCGGATCCCGTCGATCGTCACGACATCCCGAATAATGAGACCCGATCCCGGCAACGGCTGTTTGCTCTTGGCATAGTCCCCCAACTTGGCTTGTACACGCGCGACCAGATCGAATTTGTAATTGTCCGCGCAATCGACTCGAATTTCTGGAGTGACGGCCGTCTGGGGAAGATCCGCCAGCAGCGACGATAGCGGCTTCCCGGTTTTTGCCAGGATCTCGACCAATCGGCACGACGCATAAATCGCATCATCATAGCCAAAATATCGATCTGCAAAAAACATGTGACCGGACATCTCGCCAGCCAGCACCGCCGACTCCTCTTTCATCTTGGCTTTGATCAAGGAATGACCCGTCTTCCACATGATCGGGCGGCCGCCGTGCTTTTGAATGTCGTCGTAGAGACTCTGGGAAGCCTTGACCTCGGACAGAATCGTACTGCCGGGTCGGCTCGCCAGGATATCGCGGGAGAAAATGACCATGAGCCGGTCGCCCCACAAAATGTTGCCCCGCTCATCGACCGCGCCGATGCGGTCAGCATCGCCGTCATAGCCGATCCCGACATCCGCGCCGGTCTCTTTCACGGTGCGAATCAGATCTTCCAAATTTTCCATGACTGTGGGGTCGGGATGATGATTGGGGAATCGTCCATCGACCTCACAAAAGAGTCCCGTCACGCGGCATCCCAACTGTTCCATCGCCTCACGGGCGACCAAGCCGGCGGCGCCGTTCCCACAATCGATGACGACGTGCAACGACTGTCCTTTCACAGAGGCGAAGCTCTGTTTGAGGTATGTCAGGTACTCACCAAGCAGCGGACGTTCCGTGACCGTCCCCGAGCCGGTCGAAAACTTTCCGGCATCCATGACTTTTTTTAACTGCTGAATTTCTTCGCCGTGCAAAGCCTCTTTTCCGATGCAGAGTTTGAAGCCATTGTATTCAGCGGCGTTGTGGCTCCCGGTAATCATGACCCCGCCATCGGCCTTCAAATGAAACAAGGAAAAGTAGAGCACCGGTGTCGGAACGATGCCAATATCGATCACGTTCAAACCGCCTGCAGTGAGTCCGCGGATCAGGCGATCGCGCAAGACCGGGGAGCTTTCCCGCCCATCACGACCCACGGTCACCGTTTTCGTCCGCTTGTCGCTCGCCACCGTGGCGAAGGCACGCCCGATGCGTTCCGCCGTATCATCGGTCAGTTCCTGACCGACAATGCCACGAATATCGTATTCACGAAAAAGTGCCATAGTGTGTCTATTTCAACATGATTGCGGCGTGCGACCATAGTCATCGTGGAGCCGGACAATGTCGTCTTCGCCGAGGTAGGGGCCATTTTGAACTTCGATAATATGCAGGGGCGTGTGGCCGGGATTTTCCAATCGATGCGGCGTCTCTTTCGGGATCGCCGTACTCTCGCCAACCCTCAGATCGTAGACCTTCTTGCCGCACGTGACTCGCGCCACCCCCGCGGTCACCACCCAATGCTCGCTCCGTTGGTGGTGTAATTGGAGCGATAATCGGCCTCCTGGATTCACATTCACGCGTTTGACTTTGTATCCCTGACCTTCTTCCAAGACCGTGTACGAGCCCCAGGGCCGAATGACGGTTCGATGTTCGAGGTGCTCCGGCGCGCCCTGTTTCTTGAGCAGCTCGACCACCTGTTTCACGTCCTGTGCGCGCGACTTTGGACACACGAGTGTGGCATCGGCCGTATCGACGACGATCATGTCGGATAAGCCGATCGTCGCAACAACTCGCTGATCGGCATAGAGCACCGAATTGCGGCTATCGAAGTCGACGACCTTCCCGCTCACGACATTGCCTGCACGATCCAGTGGGGCCACTTCCTCAAGGCTGCTCCAGTTGCCCACATCCGACCAGGTGAACGCGACCGGAATGACCGCCGCTCTCGATGAACGTTCCATGACACCATGGTCGATCGAGATCGACGGCAGTTGTTTATAGGCGCGCGCAAATTCTTCAGACACGCTATTCGGTTTGGCTTTGGAGGCTAAGGCTTTTACCGAGCGCATCAGAGCCGGCTGATGGCGAGCCAACTCGTCGAGAATGACCGAGGCCCTCCAGACAAACATGCCGCTGTTCCAATAGTAATTCCCCGAGCGGAGGTAGCGTTGTGCGGTCGGCGCATCGGGTTTTTCGACAAACCTGGCGACCGGATGGCCGATTAACGATCGCCTTGAGCCAAGACGGATGCGGCGGTTGGGTTGAATATATCCATACCCCGTTTCCGGCCTGATCGGCTTCACCCCGAAGGTGACTAAATGACCATCGTCCGCCAGTTGAGTCGCCAACGAGACCGACGCCTGAAATCTCGAATCTTCTTTGATGACATGATCGGCAGGAAGCACCAACATGATCCCATCTGGATCGGCCTCCATGACGCGACAGGCCGCTAACGCGATCGCAGGCGCAGTGTTTCGTCCTTCCGGCTCGAGCAGGAAACTGTTTTGAAGCGCATCTTTCCATTCAGCCAGCTGAAACCGGATAGACTCGGCTTGCAATGAGTTCGTGGAAATAAGAACCTGGTCGGCGCTGACACATCCGACCACGCGACGCATCGTTTGCTGAATCAACGTCTCGCCGCCCATGATGCGAAGTAGCTGTTTGGGATAGAGATGCCGGCTGAGAGGCCAAAACCGAGTACCACTGCCGCCGGCTAAAATGACGGCATAGAGATGAGGGTTCGCAGACATCATCCCTCTCCCCGTTTGGCGGCTTGGGATTTTTTTAGCGATGGAGCTTGTGCCGCTAAAATCATATCCGCCACTTCTCGCACCGCGCCTTCCCCCCCTTTATGTCGGCACACATAATCAACGACTTTCAATACGGGGGGATGACCATCGGCCGGCGTGGCGGAAAATCCGACTGCTTGCAGCGCTTCCAAATCATTGACGTCATCGCCCATATAGGCGATCTCTTCCAGGGAGATGTGATAACGGGTGGCGATATCGCGCAGCCGCGAGAGCTTATCGAAGATGCGCTGGTGCACCTCTGGAATGGCTAACCTCTCAGCGCGCCGGGCTACAAGTTTGGTTTCCTCTTGCGTAATCAAGGCCGTAATCAGCCCCGCCCGCTGTAATAACTTGATGCCCATACCGTCTCGCGTATTGAACTTTTTGATCTCGTCTCCGGATTCTGAGTAATACATTCCCGAATCCGTAAGTACGCCATCCACATCCGTTGCAAACAACCGAATGCGCTTCAGGGCTTGACGAATGGCACGTGCCCGATTAGAGGAAATTTTCGATCGTAATGGCGCCATAAACCGGATGGGATCTTAACAGAGGGCTAGGATCATGACAACTTGAAGAGAAAACCTTATCGCGAATGGGAGAAAAATTGCAGATCTGATTCTACCATTTTCCTAACAAGGTTTTCACGTCTGCCGGGCGCAGCAGTTGTGGATCGACCACAACATAATCTTGATAGTCGAGGGACACATGGGAAAAGGCCACTTCGGCAAACTCGCGAACGGAATCCCGCTCTCCAGTCGCGAATCACATAATCGTTAGGATTCTTTCGTTGCAACATAAGCCACCTGGCCTCCACATAGTCGCGTGCATGACCCCAGTCCCGTTTTGCATCCAAGTTCCCTAGACTCAGTTCCTTGGCCAGGCCTAACTTGATCCGGGCTGCATGAGAAGTAATTTTACGCGTGACAAACTCAAATCCACGGCGAGGTGACTCATGACTATAAAGAATTCCGGCAGGCAATCAATGCGCGGGTCATACCGTTTGCCCTTCTTTCTCAACTGAACGCATGAACAGCGCCAATGCCTCTTTCCAATGAGGCAACGCCAAGCCGGCTTGAGTTAATGCGCCATTCGATAGAACCGAATAAGCCGGTCTTTTCGCCAACCGATTCGCTTCCTGCGTGGTTATCGGATGCACAGGAAGGGAACGACCCATTAACCTCACAACCTCGGCGGCGAACTCTTGCCACGTGCTCTCCCCGCTTCCTGTCGCATGGATGATGCCCGTTATAGGACGGGGAATGAGTTGGGTCAACACATGAGCTAAGTCGGAGGCAAGCGTGGGCGAGCCATACTGATCGGCCACCACCCGAAGCGCGTGCTCGCCTCGCGCCAGGCGCATGATCGTCTTGACGAAATTGGACCCGTGCGCGCTGTACAGCCAGGCGGTGCGCACGACGAGCGTATTGCGGCAATACTTTAGGGCGCGCTCCTCTCCTGCCCTCTTGGATCGGCCATAGACGCTCAACGGATTCGTGGCATCGTTTTCTATATAGGGACGACCTTTCGTCCCATCAAACACATAATCGGTGGAGAGATAGATGAGCCGTACACCGATCTGTTCCGCCGCCTTGGCGATCCGTTCGGTCCCGTCGGCATTGACTGCCATCGCGACATCCGCCTCCTGTTCTGCTTTGTCGACGTTCGTATAGGCCGCTGCATGAATGATGATGTCGGGTTTCGCGGCAAGGATCTGCGCGTCGGCATCGGGTTTCAGAAGATCGAACGCGGGCCAGACGAGGGGAATCAGTGTCTCGCTCTTTAACGCCTGTTTAAGCTCAAGGCCAAGCTGGCCGTCTGCTCCCGTAATTAGGACGCGCATGATAAGACCGGCAACACATGTTTATTGGTCACGCGCGTCAACGGCGATAATCGCGTTTCAAGCCCGTCGGCTGGCACGACACCCTTCATGCTGCCCTCATACGTTGTAACGCGCCGGTACCCGGGCGATCGTATCGCTGGACACAATAGATCGAAAATACTGAATCGTTTTTTCCAGTCCTTCTTCCAACGTCACCTGAGGCTCCCAATTCAGCAGGCTTCTCGCGCGGCGAATGTCGGGGCGACGGACCTTGGGGTCGTCCACGGGTAACGGATTGAGCTGAATTGTAGAAGAAGATCCCGTCAATTTGACGACAAGTTCGGCGATGTCCACCACCGTCAATTCACGAGGATTCCCGATGTTCACTGGATCGTGAATGGTTTCAGAAATCTGCTCAGCTTGTGTCGAGAGAAATCCGCTCCGATCGGTCCGCTGCGCCACGGTTTTGTCCGAATTCACCATCAACAATCCGATAATGCCTCGCACCAAATCATCGACGTAGCAGAAGCTCCGCGTCTGCAATCCATTGCCGAAGACCGTCAGCGGCTGACCTTGAAGCGCTTGCACGATGAAATTCGAGACGACCCGACCGTCGTTCGGTCGCATGCGCGGGCCGAACGTATTGAAGATCCGAACGATGCGCGTGTCGAGCCCATGATAGCGATGATAGGCCATCGTCATCGCTTCAGCGAAGCGCTTGGCTTCGTCATAGACCCCGCGCGGGCTGATCGGATTGACATTCCCCCAATAGCTTTCCGGTTGAGGATTGACCAGGGGATCGCCGTAGACTTCCGACGTGCTGGCCAGCAAAAACCTTGCGCCTTTCGCTTTCGCGAGACCCAAGGCCTTATGCGTGCCCAGCGCGCCGACTTTCAAGGTAGCTATCGGAAGTTCGAGATAGTCCTGCGGGCTCGCGGGAGATGCAAAGTGCAACACCGCATCCAGCGGACCATCGATATGAAGATAATCGCAGACGTTATATTTGAGGAGACTGAATCGATCGTGACCGAGAAGGTGAGTAATATTTTCTGGGCGGCCGGTGATAAAATTATCGATGCAGTGCACCCGATGTCCTTGTTGGACCAACTGCTCACACAGATGACTGCCTAAAAATCCCGCGCCGCCTGTAGTTACAATACGCATAGGTGCTTGTCACTGTGAAAACCGAACATACTTGAAACGGGATCAATTAGGCAAGCAGCCTATTGCGGTCATGACGACATGGAAGCCACTCTTTCATAGAGCGTCACCAGTTCTCTGGCGGTCCTTTCCCAGGAGAATTGTGCGGCTTGAGCCAGTCCGCGTTCACGCATGATTGCACGGCGACTTGTATCGCCAAGGAGCAGTGCCATGTCTGCCGTAAAGCCATCTACATCTGACGGATCACGCAGCAAGCCGGCCGGGCCGACCACCTCGGGCAAGGAAGCCGCATTCGAACTGATGACCGGACATCCACATGCCATGGCTTCCAGTACAGGCAATCCGAAACCCTCATAGCGCGAGGGAAATACGAACACGGCTGCCTGCTGATAAAGCTTGATCAATTGATCATCGGAGACAATGCCCGCAAAAACGGTGTGTGGAGTGATGCCGAGTTTGGTCACCCACTGGACAAGCTCAGGCCTCCGGCGAACATCACCGGCAATAACCAGTTTGTGCTCCTTTCTTATAGAGGACGGGAGGCGAGCGAACGCTTGAATGAGCGTTTCGATATTCTTTGTAGGGTCTGCAGCCGCTACCGCGAACACATAAGGCACATCACCGGCAATAGCAGATTCGGCAGGACGGAACTGTTGCGAATCCACTCCTGGGTAAACGACGGTCACACGATCCGATGGGTAGCCAAGGAGACGCTGAATGTCCGTTGATGACGCGTTGGAAGCGGTGACGACATGGTCAATCACGGTTCGGCGGTCCTGAACATAGAGCCGTTCAATGAGTGGACGCGAATACCGACCCGTGTTGAACAATAAAGGTTTGAGATCGTGGATCGTGACGATTAACTTGCCTCGCTTCCTGATCACGCAAGAATCATAGGGCAGATGAAGAATATCGTGCGGCCCGCACAGCCAAGGAATGGCCTGTTCCCACACGCGCCGTTTAAAAAAGGGAATCCGAATCGTCCGATAGTGGATGTTTGCGGTCGAACGAAAAGTAGGCTGCGCGACCGGCATGGCTATTTCATAGTCGTTCGTTCGATCAATGGCGGCAAGAGAGGGAATCAGCGATCGCACATACCGACCCAAGCCGACATTAAAGTCTTTCAGGTACCAGGCAGAGAGGAGAATCTTCACAAATCAAACTGTCGAGAGTAATGAATCATGTGATGAAGGCTAAGGAGCGGTTGGTAAAGTGGAACACTGCCATAGATCAGTTATGGATGAGTCGGGATCTCGACGGCTTGAGCTAATTCCTGAATGCCTCGAGTCAATTCATCGTAGTGTAAATCCTGAACCCTGGTCATGCTGTAGTCGTCCCGCAGCATAATAAGCGCTAATCCCTCCCCGATGCGTTTCTTATCCATCTTCATGGCCTGGAAAATTTCTTGCGTGTTGAGTGAAAGCCCGTCCCGCTTGACGTGGATGTTATCGAGGATGAGCTCCCGGTTTAGAAATTCATAGCGAGCGTGTGACATCAGGCCACGGGTTCTCGCGATGATGTTGGCAAACATAATGCCGATGAGCACGGCTTGGCCGTGAGGAATCGCAAAGTTCGTTGTGGACTCCAGGGCGTGACCTAGGCAGTGACCAAAATTTAAGAGATTGCGTCGACCGGTGTCGAACTCGTCCTCCTGAATGTATTGAAGTTTAATCGTCAGCACTTCTCGAATCGCCTTGAGCAAGGCTACATCATCTCGTTGTTTGATTTCTTTGATCTCGCCGATAAGAGCAGCTGTCGTACTTGCCCCTCCCATCATGTACAACTTGATCACTTCACCAAGACCACTATAAAAATCCTCCGGTTCGAGAGTCGCCAAAAAACCGGTGTGAATATAAATCTTCGTGGGAGGAAAAAAAGTTCCAATGAGGTTTTTATATCGTTGGTAATTGAGCGATGTTTTACTTCCGATGCAGCTGTCCGCTTGTGCCAACAGCGTGGTGGGCACATAAATCCAATTGATTCCCCGATAGAGAGTGGATGCGACAAATCCCGTGATATCTTGGATAATCCCTCCGCCAATGGAAATCAGCGTCATGTTCCGTTTCGCGGAACACTTCATAATGGCATCATAGACGGTCTTGACGGTTTCCAAACATTTGGCTTCTTCATTAATCGGTAAAATGAGCGTCGACTCGGCATTCAACGCGTCGAAGGAGCCTTTATAAAGCTCCCATACGTTTTGATCGATGACGTAATAACGGCTCGTCAGCGATTCACATGACGCAAGAAACTCCATCGTCTCGACAAAGTCCACTTGATAGTCACGGATGGACGACGACACGGTCATCATCTGCACAGATACCCTCCATCGAGCACAATGACTTGACCGGTCATGTACGAATTTTTTGGCGAACAGAGAAACGCAACGCACTCCGCGACTTCTGATGGTTCCCCGAGACGACTCAAAGGAATTTCTTCAACGATTTGCTTGAGTACCTGCGGAGGGTTATTTTTCTTGGTTAACTCGGTATTGATATACCCGGGCGCTATCGCGTTGACCAGAATGTTATAGGGTGCAAGTTCGAGAGCCATGGCACGTGTCAGGCCATTAACCCCCGCTTTCGCCGCCGAATACGTCACGCGCCGCTCCCGTGACACGAGACTCCAGATAGAGCTGATGTTGATGATCCAGCCACATCTTCTCGCTTTCATACCTTTCACGAGACCCTGCGTCAGACGAAAGTGTCCCAACAAATTGATCTGTATGACCTGCTCAAAATCATTGCTCGATATCTCATCGATGGAGCCAAGGCGATTGATACCGGCATTGTTAATCAGAATATCGATCGGCTCGGTTAACTGGGATATATACGCGTCGATCGAAACGGTGGAAGATAAGTCCAACGCTTGGCTTGAAGGAGAAAGGATTCGTATTCCTTCGTCATGCAGCCGCGCTGCAACGGCAGCCCCTATGCCGCGTGAGGCACCCGTGATAAGGGCTGTCCTCATACGGATAAGCCGGCATTCTGAATCCCATTCTTATAGCGTTCTTCAAGCATTTGAATTCGGAGGTCGTCCTCAATCGAAATTCCCCGATAGTAGTCGCGTTTATTTTTTAACCAGAGAAGTTCAAAGCCCACCGCTTTCAGAATTCCTTTTTCACAGTCCTGCGCGAGGGCACCCGGACAACTAAAAATTACTTTACGAGTTTCGTATCGGTCCAGGTGTCCGCTTGGTAACGCACGGAAAAATGATAATGAATCCGCCGACACACCTCCACCAATTGCTACCTCCAATCCACGGGATTTCGCCTTCGCTGCCAGTTCCTTCGTAATGCCGAACACCTCTTCACCATTGATGTGATTCCGGCTCAGGCCCAGGGAACCGGAAAGATCAACGCGGCCAACGACAATGCCGTCGAGGATCCCGATTTCGGGCATGGTGAGCATTTCATCAAAACAGCGGTACGCGGAGACAGTCTCGATATTGACCGCAAAGTCAACTTCTTCTTGTTCATCTTTCGGAAATGCCGAGTTTACAGCGGCAAGAAACTTACTTAAGGCGTAGGGGGTCTCAATCATGGGAGCCACAATACGAGAGACACCAACTACGCGCGCCTCATACATGTCACGTAACGCCTCGCAACCGCCGATTTTGAGGGTCAACCCAAGATCGGCTTTCATAAGGACTTCCTTAAGCCGGAGGGCTTCATCCATTCGCGTACCTTCGGCTTCAAATTCAGCCTTGACCCCGACCACGTCATGGTGTTCCTTCAAATCACGAAGAATGTCTACCATTTTCCGTTCAGTTAAGTTCATGCCACACTCCTTCAGATGGGTTGAGCAATCTCAACCCAATCAAATAGTATTCTTCGCTGGATGGTCTAGACAAATAATCGTACAGTTTCCCAGAAGCCTATTAATTTTTTTGAGAAATAGCAAGCTTAGGACGAGTGATCAGCAAAACTTTGCGAACCGTTTCGCTTGAAATGAAAACCAACAGTGCACGAAATCTGCATGGGCACGGCACATCAAACTCGATCAGGATCTTACCGCTAGCGAGGTAGCGATCCATTATTGAGTCTGCCGTTCGATTATGGCAAGATGCGCGCGATTTGATTACGCGATGTTAGTGACATCCCATTACTCATGATTATGGGAACCAGGCCGGTCGAATATCCAAGTCGTAAGATGACCTTCACCATTCTCCTTCCGACTAAGCAGCGATCTTAGGTCGTCCTGCTTGACCTTTATACTCCCAAAAGTCTCGCTTATTAAAAAACAGACGCAATCAGTGTTCACCAATTCTCCTGACAAACAGAGTCACGCATAATTGTGCCCGACATAATTTTATTAAAAATTACTGCCTGGGGAATTCTTTTCTTGGCGATGTGCCTGGTGACGGGCAGGTCAGTTCCAGACGCATGGTTGTTTCCACAGCTTTCACGCCCTCTGCAGCTCACTTTGATCGGCTTTTCGATTCTTGTCATCGTTCTCAGATTTTCGTTTCGAGAACATACACCCATTATCTTCGGTTTCTCGATCCTCATCATATTGGGGGTGATGGGATTAATTCGATTTGTTGTCGAGGTTAGAAACACGCGTAATCCTGTTTCCGTTGTTACTCGCCTCCGCCAGGAAGCTTGGGTCTGCCTACTGCTCATGCTACCTGCAACCGCTATCCTATTTTTTCCATACATAAGCAGCGGCACTCTGTTTTTCCAAAATCGCGGCCCTGACCTAGACGGACATCTCTTGAGCGCAGCGTTCGTGTTCGATGGAAATTCCTATCCCAGACTTCTTCGGTCTTTTGAGGAAGCGTCAGGTAGCTTTGAGTGGTGGAATTACAAGAATGCTCATTGGCACCTCCCGGATTTTCGCGAATCGATTGCTGTAGAAGTGTTTATACGGTCGGGACGATATGCCCATGCTGTGTTGTCTAGCATGATTTCCTGGATAGCACGTGAACCGATCTGGTTTGGCTATTTTATTGTGACAGGTTTTTCAGTGCTATTGTGTCCGCTCGTTATTTTTGATGCATGCAAGGCCCGGGGCATTAAGCCAATAAATTGTTTGCTGTTAGCAATCCTTCTGACCACTTCGCACACCTATGTGCTAATGGCATATGAGGGCATTGCAGGACACCTTGTCGCAATGCCGTTGCTGCTGTTCGTCACATTGAATTACCGATTACTCTGCTTTGGAGTGTCCAGCACCGGTCAACGATTTGTCTTGGCCATGCTGCTCAATGCCCTCCTTAGTACGTTCGGGGAAGGCGTTCAAATTCTTGCGGTCTTCACCGCTCTTGTTCTGCTCCTTTCTTTTCTCTTGCGAGATCGGCTGGTCCCGTGGAGGCCAGGAATTGTTACTTCCCTCATGACAGTATTGGGTCTCTGGGTAGCAATAAGTCCTTCCGTATTTTCCGACTTCGTTCTGTGGTCTTACTACCGTTACATGCAGGGCTTTTCCGGAGGCGCCCTTCATGCCAATTGGTCAATACTCACCATCGTAGGCTCGGTTCCCTACGTAAACATTCCTCTCAGCGGCGCTACTAAGCCCCTTATCATGGCTTCTTACGGTACTAGGATATTAGAAGCCGCTGTGTTGATGGCTGTCGGATCGTTATTGACGTACCGGAAACACCTTTCAGGGATGGATATCACCTTGGCTAGCATCACACTCTTAATTTTCTCACTGCCCGACCATTCCTATGCTACATGGAAAGTTGCTGCAATCTTTCAGGCCTTGATAACGATAGCCGGGTTTCAGGCTTTGCCCGAACGACTCTCTGTCTTTCGTAAAGATTGGTTACTCTACGGCCTTGTGGGCATATCGGTAATCGGCCTGACCTCCGTCCTGTGGCAATACGATCGGTATGCCGTTCATATTCGCCAGGACCAACTTGAAACGAACAGAGATTCCTTACATGGCAAAGCGTTCGCGATCGTTACGCCTTCGCCGTCTCATATTTATTTGAAACTTGGTACTACTGGTGAAGCATACTTGCCGAGCCTGGACTGGTCCCGTGATTGGCAGCAGGATTTCTCGATCGGCAAAGCTCCACGACTCAACATTGCGTTGTACTATGACTGTGCCGCAGAAGGTGACAGCAGATGCCAGATAATCGGTCGGTCTCTCGGAGACAGTATGAAAGCTCGAACATTATTCCCGACGGAAATACCAGTAAGCGGGCTGCTTGACGTGAATGGGTTAGTAAATCAACCAGCTCTCGATGCTTTCGTTCGAGGCACGTACGGGGTCGAACGATGGTGCGACCGCGGACCGGCGCAGCATGCGCCGAATTTACCGTGCCGCTGAAGACCTTCTTGAATGCAATACCGAATAGCACGAATACGATGACAGACAGCTAACTATGTGTGGAATATGTGGCGTCGTTAATTGGGAAGGGACTCCCGATGCGGAACCGGTGCGGGCGATGTCCAGCACTATGGTTCACCGTGGACCGAACGCCGATGGATTGATAATCAGGCCTCCGGCGATACTTGCCCATCGGAGGCTATCGATCATCGACCTCAGTGACGGTGCCAACCAACCGATGGTTGATGATTCGGGCCGTTACTCCATTACATTCAACGGCGAGATTTACAACTATCGCGTTCTCCGAACCAAGCTGGAAGGTTTTGGAATACGGTTCCGCACGCAAAGCGACACCGAAGTCCTTCTCAATGCCTACATCGCATGGGGACTTGAGTGCTTACAACATCTCAACGGGATGTTTGCATTTGCCATCTGGGATGACGTTGACAAACGGCTTTTTCTGGCTCGCGACAGGCTCGGCGAAAAGCCTCTTTATTACAGCCGGCTTGCGGGGGGTGGGATTGTATTTGCATCTGAATTAAAGGCGCTTCGACGACACCCAGCGGTCTCGCGACGCATCAATCCTCGGGCGGTCTCCCAGTTTCTCTCTCTCAATTACGTACTGGGGGATGAGTGCATTCTCAATGGTGTTCAAAAACTGCCGCCTGCTCACTATCTAGTTGTTGAAGCCTGTAAAACCCACGCGCCTCAGTGCTACTGGTATCTTGCCAAGTACTTCCGTGAAAAACGCCATTTCGATTCAGTTCACGAGGCGACAAACGAACTAAACTCTCTGATCAAAGACGCCGTCAATATGCGACTGGTGAGCGATGTACCGCTGGGAGCATTCCTGAGTGGCGGGCTCGATTCTTCAACCATTGTTGCCGCGATGGCTCGTCTTAGGCCGCCGCATCAAAATCTGACATTCAGCAGTGGCTTCTCGGAGGAAAGCTTTACCGAACTCCCAAAGGCACGCTTCGTGGCACACTATCTTGGTACCGACCACTATGATCAAATCGTGGAAGGCGACTCCGCAACTGCCCTGAGAGATATTGTGCGATGTGGCGACGAACCTTTCGCAGACACGTCCATCATTCCAACTTACTTCCTTTCCAGATTTGCCGTGAAGCATGTGACTGTTTGTCTGACTGGCGATGGTGGCGACGAATTGTTCGGGGGTTATGAAACCTACATTGCTGACAGGATCCATGGCCCACTTCACAGGCTTCCCGGCTCGATCACCGGCACGCTTAATAGGTTTATCAACCTTTTGGTACCGAGCCGCTTCGACAAAGTAAGCCTGGACTATAAGATCAAAAAGTTTCTATCGGGTGCGCGACTAAACCAGGACCAGGCTCATTATCACTGGCGAACGATTTTCAGCCAGGCTGAAAAGAGTGAACTCGTCCGTGCCGAGCGGCATGCCGAAGTGCTTGAAATGGATCCCTGCCTTTCTTTTCTAACCCATGCACATGAGGTCGCCGATGTCGATTTCCTCGACCGCGCCATGTATACCGATATCAAGACTTGGTTAGTGGACGACATTCTGCATAAAGTAGACCGGGCATCAATGGCAAACTCTCTCGAAACTCGCGCGCCATTTCTTGACCACAAAGTAGTCGAGTTCGCGGCATCGTTGCCGGTGCACTTAAAAGTCCATGGGTTCCAAAAGAAGTATTTGCTTAAAAAAAGCCAGCGTCCGTTCCTTCCCTCGCATATCATCCATGCCAAAAAGCAGGGATTCAATGCGCCAGTTTCGCACTGGCTGAATGGGACATTTGAGGAAACGGCTAGACGGATCACCCATGAAGGTCCATTGCTTGACTGGCTCAACCCTGAGGCGATGGCAAAGTTATGGGACGACCACAAGAGCAGACGCCAGGACAACGGGCTTAAACTGTTCGGCCTACTGTGCCTGGGCTTATGGCTAGAAGACTAGAAAGGCATTAGAAATTGGAAAGTAGGATTTCAGAGTGGCATAAGCAATGGTCCATGTTTGAGTGCAGCGAGCGTTTTCTATTTGAAAAGTGGATCGCTCCTGCCACGTACGAGGATTTCCGTGACAAGGACGTTCTGGAATGCGGGTGCGGCGGCGGGCAGCACACTGCCTTTGTGGCACCTTACGCGAGGTCTGTCACCGCCGTGGATCTCAATACCACGGACATCGCCAGGAAGCGAAACCAGGAGTTATCTAATGTCACGTTTATTGGGGCAGATATTTCCACCATGGACTTGGGCCAACAATATGATCTGGTATTCTGCCTCGGCGTCATCCATCACACTGATGATCCCGATGCCACCTTTAGAAATATTTTCCGGCATTGTAAACCTGACGGGCGTATCATCATCTGGACCTATAGCGCGGAAGGGAACGCGATGGTGCGATTTGGGGTAGAACCCTTGCGGAAGCTCTTTTTGCGGGGTCTATCGAGAAAAACACTGTTAGTGATTGCCAAAATCGTAACCTTAGCCCTATATCCGATCATTTACACAATTTACCGAGTCCCTTCCTTACGGTTCCTGCCCTACTTTGATTATTTCATAAACTTCCGCCGCATGAGCTTCGAGCGAAACTTGTTGAACGTGTTTGACAAGCTCAACGCGCCTCAGACACATTTCACCACGCGCCAAAAATGCTCCGAATGGTTCAATCCCATCAATTTCGTGCCCGAATCGATATCGATCGTTCATTACCTGGGCGTCAGCTACACCATATCAGGGATCAAGAGGAACGACCCGCGATGAGGTCGCAGAGCAGGAAATAATATCAAGAATGGGCCGGCGCCCCACGATGAGTTTTAAATACGGCAAGAGAAGATGAAGCGAATAGGTTATTGCCAACAAGTCTAATAACCAAGTTATTAGGTCGGCAGTGAGGCTCCTACCGGTGCGGAACGGGGTGCTTTCGGATTGACCAGATGATCGTGCTTGCGGGCAGCTTTTTGATAATCCACTATTATGAGGGGGTGAGCAAGATAATCATGGCGTGGCCAGCGATCCTTGGCGTAGTACGGAATCGATTGTTTGCTGTCTCCAGTAGCCGGCAATAGGGCAAACTTAACGCCGTAGTAGGCGTCCCAGAAAAACTCGCCGGTGCGAATGCCCCGCACGAACCTTCTCCATATAAAGCTCGGATTAGTCAAAATCGCCCTACGGTAAGCTATCGACATGTACCGCAGTATAGTTTCGTAGTTGAGATAGCGGTGCGCAAACAGCGGACGCTCGGTGTAAATATGATATTCGTCCCATTCATACGACTTAATCAGATTCTCCCGCGCGTAATCGTTAAACATGGGAGTCCCGGGAAAGGCAATGGTGATACCGAATTTGAGCATGTCGAGCTCCAACGCACGGGCAAACTCAATGGTGTCGAGCATACTTTCTTCGGTGTCGGGCGACAATCCCAAGAGGAAAAACCCATTCGTGTCGATACCGGCAGCCCGTGCCTTCCGTACGGCGACTTTGCCTTGCTCGACAGTTGCCTTGCCGCCCTTGCCGAACGACTTGAGGATTTCGTCATTGCCGGACTCAAACCCAAACGACACGCGGTAGCATCCGGCCTTGCGCATGGCATTAAACAGCTCTTCGTCGGCGGACTCGACCCGAATTCCATTCGTACATGACCAGGCAACGTCGGCACCGCTCTCGGAGATCGCATTGCACACTCGCACAGCCCAATTATGATCTGAGGTAAAAATGTCATCTGCAAGCATAAATTCGCGCCAACCTAACCGGTTCATGACTGTCACTTCCTCGGCGCATCGTTCGGGAGACTTTTTCCTATAGCCTAACGCCATCGTCATTTTTGAAGCGCAAAAATCACACTTGAACACGCAACCTCGTGAGAACTCGGCCATCGTCACGGGAGGGCGTCTTGCCAGCAAGCGGCTCATCCTGCTCTCGTATTCTTTTGGATCAAAGAGATGCCATGCCGGCATCGGCAAGTCATCGATATTTTCGATGACGGGACGAGCGCCGGTGTAACAAATCGTCCCTCCTCCGTCTCGATAGTACAAACCCAAGATACCCTTTGGGTCGTTTCCATCGCATACGTCGCCGAATGTCAAATCCGCCTCCCCTGTCAACGCCAGGTCGAGCATCGATTCCTGCATACTTTCCAACGGCATTGCCGATACATGAGCCCCGCCGCCTACGACAAGAATTTCCTTCGAGATGTCCTTGCACAGCACGGTAATATCTCTCAGCTGATTCATCAGCGGCGTCGTAGCCGTGATGCCTACGATGTCGGGTTTCGATTTCACTATTTCCGAGCGGATAAGTTGCCAATCGTAGGGGCGGTAGCTGAGATCAAGAATGGTAACCGTGTGGCCTCGTTGAAGAGCCACGGCAGCTATAGTTGTCAATCCCAATGTTGGGAAGATCGGGTTGGTAATGCTGGCTTTCGCCGACCCATAACTACCGGTATAGGAAGGATTGATCAGCAGTATTTTAGACATGTGGAGTTCTCACTATCGTTCTCCGCGTTGAATCATTTCGCGGCACGGTTATGCGCAGTCCGTTCCGTATCTTGTAAGTGTAACAACTGTTTGAGCTGAATTGATACGAGGCCGATACCGAACATCAACACTCCGAGTATAACACTACCCACCCCCAGTAAGAATGAGTTGTGATGTCCGAACACTACGGCGTCGGCGAAACATACAATTGCTACTCCTAGGAGACACACACTAAAGGCGAGAAATATTTTTATTGGATTGTAATACAGGATGGCTTCGACGATGAACTGCATCGTACGAAGCGAATCGCGAAGGAGTCTAACCTTTGTTGTTCCGACCCTCTGCTGGTAATCGATCGGAATATATGTCACGAACATTCCGTTCATCATATAGGCCAATGTAAGCGATGTGGTGAAACTAAATGTCTCACATAGGTACTGGAAATAAGGCACGACGTCTGGCCGGGAAAACATTCGCAGACCCGAGTTGATATCTGGTATTTTCCTGCCCGCCGTGAACTCCACCAGCGTCTTCAATATGATACGCAGAATTTTTTTACCAAACGATTCATCGTAATGTCGGCCCTGTCGAGCGCCCACGACCATATGAAATCCGGACATGTGGATTCGAAAAAGGTCCGGGATCCGTTCCACTGGATAGGTTCCATCTGCATCGGCAATGACGATGGTATCGTGAGTCGCTGCCAGAATACCATCCTTGAGGGAACGACCATAACCCAGGTTATGGGGATGACGAATGATACGAGCACCTGCCTCGACCGCGACACCCGCCGTATTATCCGATGAGCCATCGTCAACGACGATTATCTCGTATTCGCCACCCAATTTGGACAGCGCACGCACGCATGCATCTACTGTCCCCCCTATTGCCGATTCTTCATTGTACGCCGGAATGATCACCGAGATCATTTTAACAACGCCGGGCTGAAGTCCCGAAATATCATTCCGACCTCCTGAAGGTGAGTGAATGATGGACGCGGGTTAGGATACACAAGGCTAAGCACGCTGTCACTGCGGAAACCCAATTGAACCCCGACGGTTTCCAGGAATCGCAGTCCCGTCCATACTATACGCCATGGCACCCGCAAGAAGACCGGGTTGTTTGCATGCGCGCGCCCCAGGTCGTATAACAGCTCCCTAAATGGCTTTCCAAGTGAAGATGCCGCCGTAATGACCCATTTTTTGTGATTAGCATCTATGTCTAAGTTAGACAGTTGACAGATCAGGTCGCACAGGTCTTCCTCGAACGCAAGGTACATCATCCATGACCCACCGCCAATCAAAGGCACCACTTTCGCCGAAGCCATCATCCGACTTAACGAACCAAGCATACCTCCGGCTTCTTTGCCGTACACAAGCCCCGGTCGCACGACGATGCCGCCGGCCTTGAGCGCGTGATCCTCGATCGCCAACTTTGCTTTTCCATACAGCGATCGGCAGCCGGAGTAAGCACTAATCGAGGATATGCACACAATTCTTTTAACCTCAGCCTGGCGTGCGGCCGCAAATAACCGAGCGCTCCCTTCCACATTAATACGCCATATGTCGCGTGGTGCAACGGGCTGGAAATCATATGCGCAGTGGATCAGCACATCGACATCCCTTAGCATGTCTGAAGAAATACCATGCTCCAAAGAGTATGGTAAAACTTCCCCCTGTTGTTTCGCCCGATCGGTGCGAGACAACTCTAGGACTCCCCAACCATGACTTCGCATGTACGCCACGATCCTAGATCCGACGTAGCCACCCGCTCCCGTAACCGCACATTTATGCTTCATGTCTCACAGCCCATACCCATAGGGTCGCCCCATTCCTTATACAAATAACAATGCCGACTTCAAGCTGCATCCTGCACGTACAAACTGCCAATACGATGGGCGTTCGCCATAACGCTAAGCGTGATAGTGGTAGCGGGAACACTAGGAAATACGCTCGCGTCAACAATATGCACCCGCCGCATTCCTGCCAATCGGCCAAGCAAGTCCGTTTCCAACTCCCCAGGGGTATGCCGCATGGGAAATGTTCCGCCCATATGGGAACCTTGTCCGGGTTTTCCTATCTGCAATAGGGGAAGGAGCGGTATGGTCCGCAAATGTCTGCTGCATTTGAATAGTTTGCGTGTAATAGCTCGCACATATGCATTCGCCACCGGATTGGGTACTGCTTCCAGTACCAATGCGTCAGTCGATACGCCGTGCTCAAGTCGAATCGAAATAGCGGACGAATCGTTGGAGTGAAGATACCCTTGCAACACCATCAGCCTGCCAAGCAATGAATCTGACAGATATCCAGCGATGCGATCAAACGGGCCAAACCGTTTCGCCAGAGTGCGTTGATACAGATCGCTATAGGTATACACTTGGAGATGCGCGGCATGCCTTCCCGGCGTGCCGGCGTTTATCTCAAGAAATATCTGAGAAAGAGTATGCAGGGACTCGTGTGCGACTCCCATCGTATGCTTCAGACGTAGCAGGGGCAGCAAAAAGTATTGACTGTTGCTGATCCTCAGTCGGCGACCGTGAGCCGCGGCAGAGGCCAGGATAATTTTTGCCGTCCCTAGGACACCCGCGGCAAGATATACGCGTTCGCCACGAAGAGTAAACCGCAGCTGATTGGAAGGATGGCGGCACGCTAGTGTAGTCTCATTCTCATCTTCAGCGATGCGATCCACTATTACATCTGGACGATAAGAAAATCCCGACCGGCCACGGAGCATTTCAATCGTCTGCCCAGAATTGTAAATCAGCTTTCGGGGACAACCATATAAGCACATGGCGCAATAGACACAACCCTCTTGATCACCAATGGCCTCAACCTGAACAGCAAGCCGTGCATGGCCATACTGAATTCCTTCTTTGCTGAGCATCTCGCGAGATGCATCTAAGTCGCACATGAAAGCTCTAGCCTGGATACTGGGCCTAAGTGACGCAAAGTGTGTTGCATAGAAGGGAAACTCGGCTTCAAGATCATCACGCCGAGCGGCAAGCGGCATCAGTTCGAATGCAGCCCGATAGTGTGGCGCGAGTTCATCCACAGTGATGGGCCAGTCTCTAATGTCCTCAGCACGATACGGTAAGACAGCGCTTCCCCAAACGTTGCTCAAGCCACCACGCGCGTTGGATGAGACAACTTCAACCCCCGACTGAATAACAGCCATACTGCCCGCGACGTCGCGGTATGGGAAGTCCGAACCATAGGATAGCTTTCTTGGCATCTCGCGCGAGCCGGCAGCCACCTCCCCTTTGAGCACGGAAAGGGAGTTGTTCGACCATTCAGCCGGTGTGACTCGCGAAAGGGAGTCAACGAGTGTCGAACGATCCGTCTCCAATTCCAAGCCGGCATCCAGCATCGTCACTTCCGCGCCCTTCTTAAGTAACGCATATGCGACGGATACTCCAGCAGGCCCTGACCCTATGACGTAAACCATTCCGATTTTTTATATTTAGATATGGAAGTGGTGACCTTCAAAGACAAACCACCTAACCGAACATCCTGGGTCTGTCATCTGCTACTCACCGATTCAACTGATTCGCGTCGCTCCACTGGCGATTCGGAATGCATGCCATCAGAGGGTAAGTCTGCACCAAGGAAGTATTTTTTAAAATAGATAGTCGCTAGAATTCCCAGCAATGAAAACGGCACTAAAAAACTCTTTGGTGTAGCACTATTGAAGACTTCGGAGGCGTCGACTTTCACAAGCCATATTACAACTCCACCCGAAAGCATGAGAAACAAGCCTGAGAAGCGCATCAGTGCATCGTTATACAGAGTCGCCCCCCTCGCAGCAATAAGCATAAACGCCGGCATCAGAAGCAATAAGTTGTACTCCGCGGAAGCCGAATGAAACAACAACGGCACTGTAGTCAACACCAAGATTTCATCAAGCCAATCCGCTGTCTTGCGGCACCTGACATAGAAGTAAATAATGGAGACTAGCCCCATGGCCAATAGGAAAAGATTCCAGGCCGGCACATCCGAGACTAAATTTGTTTTGACCGAGTAAAATAGCGTGTGCAGCAGCACGCGGAACGCCTCGAAACCTGCAGCGCCGCCTTGTAACTTCCCTCCATCGGTCGCGACAAAATATTGTTGGGCAACATTCCGGACCATATGGCCAAATGGCGCGACCAGCGCATACTTAAACAGAGCCCATTTGCTGAAATCGAATCCGAAAAGGAATATCAGAGAACAACAGGTCACAGATACGATGGTTCCAAAAAACACTCCTAATTGGCGGAAACAATAGCGCAAGACGAAAATGACGAATACGAGATTCACGACCTTCAAAGAGATCAGAAAACCAGCGCATGCGGCACACCAGCCATGTTTCCCGCGGTTGTAGAAGTACAGCATCAAAGATAAGAAGAAAAAAGAGACAATGGCGTAGTTTCCTCTCTCTACGACAAACAGAATCGGGTAGCAAATCGCGAGAAACATCCCAAGAAAAACAACTCTATCGCCGTTGAGTCGGTTGGCAATAATGACTTCCCGCGCTAAAAGCACCAGTGGCGAAAGAAACACCACTAGGTATACGACATAAATGACTATGGTCGCCTGTCTTATATTGTGAAATCCAAGCTTCCAGCCCGAAAGAAATGCAAATAGTTTCGCTAGGGCGTAAGAGAATGGAAAATAGCCTGTGTTGATCGCTTCAAAAGTTCCTTCCGCCACCGTGAGAGACTGGAAATAAAAGTCCCAAAAATTGTCATAGGTAAAGCCAACCTTGAATTCGTTGCGCGGCAAGCCGAATTCAAATCCTGCATAGTAAAACAAGACAACAATCACAAGATTGAAGAAAAACACTGGCTTCAGAATGTCGATCCAGCCCTTTTGTTGGCGGACGAAAACCAGATAATAAGAGAAATACAAAACGAACGCCGTGACGACAAATCCATACACCCCTCTTGCAAAGGCACGGGTCACTACGGTGTTAAAAGCAATGGCCATTAACAACAACGCAGAACACACCAAATAGACCGCCTTCAGGAAACCATTGGCACTATCTACACTCATCGTTCCTCCGCGTCGACCTAACAGATTCCAGCAAGAAAATGATCAAGATAAATTCATTGAGCCGACTAGTTTAACGGATGGGTGCGCGTCATTCGGCCCATAGTCCAAGGAAGAGCAAAACCATTGACGAGGAGGGACGGGCATCTTGAAGCCTGATTGAACAGTCAAGTGGGAGGTAGGTCCGCAGATGGTTTGACGCAATAGAAAAAGACTATACCGAAAATTTGTCTTTTATTTTAATGTAAAGCGTATTCTTCTCCAAGACGATTTCATGAAAATCCGTAAGCGCCTTTTGAACGCTCGGACTCAACAGATTGAGTTCGGCAAGCGGGGCAAAAACTCGGCCATGCCACGGGCAAGTGATTCGTTCTTTCACGCATGGATGGGCGTCTAAGCTAGCTCCTTCATGCGGGCACATCCTGCCATACACGGAAAGCTTTTGTTCACTCCGCACTAGCCGCAACCCTAAATGATCGTCGCGACCCACCAACCATTCTTGGTGCGTCTTTTCACCGTTCTCGATCCTCAGCTGTACCGGCGGAAACGGTGGCAATACATTCGGAGCAACGACGTTCGCACACAATAGATTCATGGTTTGCTCAAATCCATACCCTTCAACTGGTCTCTTAAAGGTATACCCCCAGGAGCGGAGTTGCCCCCTTCTCTCTCGCATGGGGATATCGGCAGACATGAGGTTTTTGTAGTTTCTTTTGATAATCCAGCGAAGGACCGGAAACAAAAACCGTAGGACGCTAGGAGCGCCAATGGTATAGGTTGTGACTACTTTGGTTCTGGCCGGACTTAGCGCGTCGTATGTCGTTTCAACCACTAACACGAAGAACAAAAAAGTCGTGTAATAAATTTGTGTTCGCTCATCAAATGAATAGTTGAACACCGCCATAGGGATCTTCACGCCAAGAACCTTTTGTAGGTTAATGGTGGCGATTTCATGTTTATCGACATTGGCAATAACCGCTTCGACAAGTTCATGGACGCAATGAAGATGCGGAATGTCTTTATAGTTCCATTCCGCATCCGTGGCAGCGTAATTCCCCTCGTGCACTAATGAAAAACTCGAAAAATAAAGGCCTTGCCCTTTAAGTTGGGTGATGAGTTGATCTTTATTTCGTCTCATGTCTGTTGCTCAAAGGAAAGCCAAAGTGGATTTATGTTTTCGAGACAGTGGCAACGGTAATAATATTGCCAAGCCTCAATGGAAAGCTAAATAAATTAGGAAACCAATTGGCAGAAACTCCCATGGTCCAGAGTAAGTGCTTGAACAAATATCCTACAGGATAGTAATTGTAGGATTTTATGACACTCAACACCTTGTAGCCCGATGACTCAAGAAGACAGGTGATCGTTTTGGGAGTAAAGAGTTGTGGGTGCTGAAGACAAAAGGGTGGCCATTTTCGTCCAAGGAGCTGAGAAAGCAGGGAACCCTCATCATGAGTGACAAAAAGCAATACAGCCTTATTCGTCAAGATGGGTTTCATCTCTTCGAGAATACGGCGCGGATTGAGCAAGTGATCGAGAACATGGACCATACATAAGACCGATATTTGGCTCTTAGGAATCACATGAAAATCAAACATGCCGGGGAAAATTTTATAAGGCGTCCCGGCAATTTTTCGCTCTAGCTCTTGGTGGACCACCTCGTTGGGCTCAAACAGCCAAACGCATTGAAAGTTTCCTTTTTTAACGCAGGCGTGCGTTAGAAATCCCTGGTCTGGCCCGACCTCGAGATAGTCGCCCTCAAGCGAGGAATATTTTCTGAGAACATTGAAATAGCCCTGTTGTGTTTTCTCCAATGATCCTAGGGGCAACCCAGCCATATTATGAGGCATGACACTGTAGAGTTGGGTCAATTGATCATTCGAAAAATAGGCAGGGCAAAATAAAGCTCTGCAACTCTGACATCGATAATACGAAAAGAAAACCTTTTCTTTAAAAAATCCGCTCCAATGTTCTTTTAACATCTCAAATTTCACTGATTCGGCAGGAGGAGACGAACAACAGATCGGACGCAAATCTGTCAGTGGGGCTTCGCAAATAGGACAGACCCGGGAGATGTAGGTAGAGGTTCCCACGTTAATCAAGAATCGATACTCTTTCTTTTGTAGGCGGTCAATAAAATACCTTTTTTAACCGGCTCGTAATCGTCCTTTATCGCAGCGTAGATCGTTTTCAACAAATTCAGTCTTTCAACTCTCATACGTGACTCAATTCCAATTCCATCTTCGTAGTTTCCTTCTATCGGGAACTTACCCACAACGATGTCTCCATTAAGACTGCGGTCAATATCGGTGTCAACGTAAATGTAGGAAGGCTTTCTTTCCACCAACCGCTCTATGCAAAGATCAATTTCCTTTGCTGTAATCAAAAACCATGGGACATCAAAAAAAGGCATTGCACTGTATTTTTCGGCGAGAAACGGAATGAAGTTGTCATATTTGGAAATGATATAAACAGCCGACTCAGCTTCGGTGAATTCTTTGATTAAGGAAACGGAGTCGAGAAATGGCCGTGGATCCATAGTGGACTTAAAATTAGCTGTTTTGAGAGTCCACTGGTAAGTTTTGTGATCCACAAACACATTGTCAAATGTCTGCTTGGCCGAGTAATAGACAAAGGACCCGGGAATGTACACAGCACATATAGAAATTACAATGAGCACAATAGCAATCAGTCTTTGAAATCGCTCCGCTCCAATTCCCTCCAGAAATATTTTTAGAAATCCCACTGCACAGAGGACCAAAATGGGCGCGATATTTAGAATATGTGGAGGGGTACTTCCCCACGTATAGTAAAGAAATAATCCTTGGGAATAAAACAGAAGCAACATACTGACATATTTGATGTCTTTAGCAGAACCTTCAAAGTACACAAGGCACAAATATGCTGCGCTCACCGCCATCATCGTCCAAACCAAACGATTAACGGAAAGAGGGGGACCAACCCATCCCGAAAGGTAGTAGGTCAGCATACTGTTCTTGGCTGAACTAGGTGCCGACAAAAACAGCCCAATGGCGAGCAGGGCGAGCACTGCCGACCCACCATAGACAACTGCTGTTCGGAGACTCAGAATTTCACGGTCTACGACCGCCATGATGATAAGGGTGGCTCCCAAGGCAACTGCAAGGGCCAAGCCGAATTGAATATTATTCAAGAGTCCTAATAATGCGAATACCAAAGCTGCTATAAGGAAACCGACTTTCCTCTTTCGTATGAACATGCACAGAGCCGCGAGGACGGGAATATCGAAAAAATGGCGAATCGGATTTAATCCAGGCCCTAAAGAAAGAAATTGAAAGTCAATCATGATGATATATGCAAAGGCAAGGACGCAGACGAGCGTCACATAAAACACATCACGGAAAATTAGCCCGACACATACGACAAATAATGAGAAGTAGATCAACCAAAACCAATACCAGACTTGAAAATAATTCTCATAAGATATCCCACCGGTCCATTTTAAAATATTCGCCATGATTACTACGTTTAAAGGACCATATTGTGCATTGATGTCTTTGAGTGGTTTTCCTCTGACATATTCGTTAATAGGGCCAAGAACGAAATTATGGTGGTGAATGACCCATCTGTTCAAGATCTGATTATGCATTTCGAAACGGTTTTTTTTGAAGAACTCCATTTCTGTAGGCGTGTAACTCCTCTTCATCAAGGCGCGATGTTGATTTTTTGATGTTTGGAGCAGTTGCGATATGTTTTGCCTATACTCAGGGTTCGAATAAATGGCATCCAGGTCCGTATATTCTTCTGATACCATACCTCGATTCACCACTAAGGCCTGCAATGCATTATTATAATAATAGGCGGTATGGTGGTCATTGATGAATGACTCCAACGAATCAGTTTTTGGAAGTAGCGCATACATGCCTGGGCTGGGCTTCGGAGTGCTTCCCCTATCCACTATCGGGTCATACTTATTTAATCCCGCCAATTCATGGGTATTAATGTATTCTGTATTGGAAACTAGTGTCTCACCTAAATACGTGTCTTCGGGAATATCGAGATATTCATTAATGATTCTTAGATCGCCTCGAATAAAGGGGAAGAAGATGAAACCAAAATGAAGACATATTAGACTGAGGACACATACTGCACTGACAAATACCTGCCGTGATTGGCCGCATTTGTTAGCCATCCCTATTAAACGTTGAAACGTTAGACTTGATCGGAAAGTAACGCCACGAGGACTCGCGACGGCAAAGAAAGGCAACGCTACAAATATTATCCAAACGAGCACGAGCACGAAAGAGGTGACAGAGATAACTGTGTTATTTTTTCCCCGGAACCAAGCAAGAATAAGTGCGTTGATGCCAAACAACAGCACCCAAGCAAATGAAAATAGCTTCTTGTTAGCACGCCGCTCTTCCCAGATTGCGTTCACCCCCCCCGCCTTGGGGACGCATAGGTATAGTACGGCGTAATACAAAAATAGGGAGATCCATACCCCTACTACGAAGACAAGCTCCCGGGGCTTTGCAGGGAACACCCATGGAAGAGCCCATTGGTTGTAACTTGCCGACTCGCTGCTCAAAAACAAACTAAGTTTAAACTCCCGCGATATACCATAAATGATCCCAACTAAGCCTAGACTACAAACAAACCAATATCTCCAGAGATATGTCCTGACATCTCGATGCGGGGGTGGGGCATCCGCAGCAAAAACTCGCACTTTTGAAAGATAGGCTAAAATGCTCGCAATGACTGCGAGAAGAGTCACTGCGATTATTGTTGTTGTCCTTAGCCAGAAGCTAGGCTGTTTGAAGAAAGTAGCCCGAAGGTCCAGCTCTAAAACTTCTCCTAAGAAAGGCCTTTTTTCGTTATATCCATTTTGGTAAACAAAAGCTCTAAACTCAGGAGTCAACTTTACAATTTGGTGATGGCCTATCAGCGTCTCATCGTTAGCAATACCCCGGAACGCACCATTCTCATCGAACGCCATTTGAAGCTTGTAGGGGTGATTAAATTCGCAGCGACCTAACAAAATTGTCGATGGTCCTTCAAGTGTGGGTGCAATCAAGCTAAGCTCGCACTTAGGAGAGAGTTCTAATCGCATTCCGGTATCCAGACCGCCTATTTGAAAAACGTCTTGGTATTGCGTGCTTCGAAATGGAATAAAATGTAGTTTAATGTCGATGGAAATGAAGTCGTAGGAAGAAGGCAATCTGTCGAGAGGCGGGTCAAATACAATTCCATGCGGACGGTCTAGTTTAATATGCGATTGCCCAACCTCCGAATGACTCAAGGCCACCTTCCACGAAATCCACAGCGATACAACAGCGATCAGTGTCCCTACTACCGCCATGAACAACATCTTCCGACTGACTTTTGCGAATAACTCGATCATATGTAATCTTCCGCCGCCTCTATTGAAGCTGAAATTAGGTGACTGGCTTGAACAAATAGAAGAAACCTTCGGATTCTAATAGAACGGTCGCAAAGGTATCGCTCTAGGACACTTTGAGAAACTCAGGCAGTCCGCTTATAGACAGTCAGCAGGACTCCTTCCTTGACAGGCACATAATCTTTCTTGACTGCCCGGAAAACTTCCTGAAGCAAATGAAGTCGTTGAACGCGGTGAAGTGACTCCTCGCCCGGAAAACCGATGGACTGCAATCCGCCCAGGAGAATCTCTCCGTTAAAGTCTCTCTCGATATCTGTATCCACGAATAAATATTGAGGTTTGTTTTTCTTGATGCGCTCTACACTAAGCGCGACCTCCTTGGGGCTGAGAAGAAACCACTGAAGGTCAAAGAAAGGCATGGCGCTATATTTACCGGCCAAAAACGGCACAAGGTCGTCATATTTGGATATGAGGTGGATGGCGTTCTCCGAAGGCTCATATTCGTGGATCAAAAAGATTGAGTCTGTAAAATAGAAAGGATTCATCGTGGAGCGAAAATGTGCCGTCTCCAATTTCCAATCGTAGATCTTATGGTTGCTGAAAAGATGTGTGTATTCATGACGCGCCTTGTAATACGACACCAGTCCGGGAACATAGATTTTAAGGACAACTATTGCCGTGAGACATGCAACGACGACTTTCTGAAAACGTCTTGCGGAGGTGTAATCGATCACCAACTTGAGAAATACTGCCGCACCAAAAATCGGTATCGAGGCGATATTGAGTAGATGCTTCTCGTCCCCGCCCCAAATGTAATAAATCAACATGCCCTGCGCATACACAAGTAGAAAGAGAGCCGTATATCTCAGTTCGGGTTTCGAGTTCTCCATTTTCATAATGACGGCATAACAGGCGCTGATCGCAAGCATCATAAGAAACAGTTTGATCGGGTCAATCATATTGCCCAAAAACCCTTCAAAAAAGTAGGACGCCATGTCATTTTTACCCAAGTTCACAGACAGCACGATGACGCCGCCAGCTAGCAGCGCCATGGTCCCCCATGCGATATCGGATACAGACTGAGCGGCTTTATCCAGGAAGAACTTCGCGAGCAGGGTGACGAAGAGGGCGCCGATCAGGAACAATCCAAATTGTTGGTTGTTGAGAACACTGAGCAGCCCCAAGACAACGCCCACCCCTAACGGCAGCCACCTTCCGTTCGTGAAATACAGGTATAGGCAAGCGATGACCGGGACGTCCAAAAAATGTCGTATGGGATTGAGCCCAGGGGCGAGGAGTAAATGTTGGTAGTCGATCTTGTTGATAAAGCCGAAGGCCAGCACGCAGACGAACGCAACATAATACACATCACCCAATACTAAGAACGCTACAGCGACGAAGAGGGCATAATATATCGGCCAGAACACGTACCACTTCTGAAAATAATTCTCATATGAGATACCTCCGGTCTTCTCTAGCAGGTATTTCATCAGGACGATGCTGAACACACCGTATTGCATGTTGATGTCTTGCAGCGGTTTTCCCAAGGCGTATTCGTTAACAGGTCCAAGAACATAGTTGTGATGATGGATAACCCAACGATTGAGGATCTGCCATCGCATTTCTAAACGATTCTTGGAGAGGAATTCGAGCTCTTCAGCTGTATACGTGCGATTACGCAGTCGCTCTGATCGATCTCTTGACTGATGATACAGGGACATGATTCCCGCGACATACGGATGATCGACAATGGCGGCTAATTCCGCCCGTTCGTCCAGGGTCATCACCCCGTGAATCACGAGCCCTTGTAACGGCGGTGAATAAGAAAATTTCGTTTTATTTCTTTGAATGAAGTCTTCGAGAAGCGCCGTGCGGGGCATTTCGACGAAGGCTCCCTTTCTTGGTATCGGAGAGGCCCCAAGGTCTTTCACAGGATCGTACTTTAATAACCCTCCCAGCTCGTGCGCGTTAATGTATTCTGTGTTGTGCACATATTCAGTACCAATCAACGTCTGTTCCGGCACATCCATGAACTCGTTCATCATCAACAGTTCGCCCTGCAAAAAGGGAAGAAATATCGAAAGGACTTGGATAAACGAGAGCATGACCAGACAGGCTCCAGCCAGCTTATATGCCCTTTTGTCCAAACGTTCGTTCACTGTTTCGACAAGCTGCAGAAACTTTCCCAGAATTGACCAAACTCTTACCTTCACTTGATCGAGCGGGGGATAAAACGGCAGGAAGACCGCACTCAGCCAGAACACGATGAGAAGGTAGGCTGAAAAAGGAAGGCGGGGCCGGGCCGCCGAAGGGAAGCTGGCCACCACTATGGCATTAACGACGACCGGAAGAATGATGTAGAAGCCAATGAAACGAAGACTCCATACATCCGCCATCGCGTAGTTTGCCGCACGGTCCTTGCTTTCCTTTCCAGTCAAAAAGTAACCCACGGCATAATACATAAAGAGGGCGGTACCCGCTCCGAGGAAGAAGATGATCTGTTGCGGTTTATTGGGAAAGAAAAACGGAAGCGCCCAATCGTAAAATGCGGTTGTCTGGCGTCCTCCCAACAGCACAGCATGAAGCTTCCAAGAAAGCCCGTAAATAATTCCGATCAGTCCGGTACTGCAGACGAACCAGTGAAATCGAAGCAACATACTTAAAAGCGACTTCTCGTTCCTCATATCAGGCGTATGCGAGGCAGATTCCCAAGGGCATGCGGGTGAAGAGATGGGCGTGCACGATCGTTATCTTGATTCAACTCTGTTGGCGAGACTGAATGTGTGATTCGTATGCCAAAAGTAGCTTGACACTCCAGTTGCAACAATAAGAAGGCCCTGACTAAATATCAGATTCAGATGCAGTAATTCTACCAGCAGAGGCAAGCATACGAGATTGGCAGCAAGCGACAACCAATAGAATTGCCAAAAGCGAAAATATTCTTGGAAGTAATTGCCTTTCGTTTTAAATACGAATTTCTTGTACAAGAGATAGGCGCTGCTGACATTAATGATTTGACTGAGGACGAGCACGACTTCATAGTGAATGTTGAATGGAGCGGTCACATAATAAAGGGCGACAAACACGCTGTATCCGAAAAGAGTATTCCATCCCCCCACAAGAAGATAATGGAGCTTTGCCCCGTGTTTTTCATACAGCTCTCTCACAGACCAATTTTCTCGCTGACGATAAAATTCGGCCGCTGCTTCACTTCCTCGTAAATCAGTCCCACATATTCGGCAATCACGCCAAGCGCCGTGAACGCAAAGCCGAACATCAGAAGCATGACCGCCATGATGGTTCCGAAACCTGGAAACGGCACCCCCCACCAAAACACTTTCACCACGATACCGGCTAACAAAAGAAAAGACGCGCTCGAAATCATGATGCCCATGATTGTGATGAGTTTAATCGGCACATAGGAATAGGCGAAAATGCCTTTCAATGCGAGCTCTATGACTTGCAACGTGTACGCTTTCGACTTCCCCGCGAACCGTGGCGCTCTCTCGAACTCAATGCCGATTGATCTAAATCCAGCCCATACAAACAAGCCGCGAAGATACCGATTGCGCTCTGCCATCCCGTTAATGGTCTGATAGACCTTCTTGTCGACCAACCGAAAGTCGCTGACATTTTTCGGCATCACTCCGCCGGTCAATGTATTGATCAACCAATAAAACACCTGCGAATTGAAGCGGCGGGCGAGGCCCGTTCCCGGCCGTTTCGTCACAATGCCGTAGACATTTTCATAGCCCTCTTCCCATTTGCTCAAAAACTCTTTGATCAATTCCGGCGGGTCTTTGAGGGCAGCCGTCATGATCACCGCAGCATCTCCTGAAGCATGGCTGAGACCGGCCGTAATACCTCCGTCCATGCGAAAGTTTCTGGACAGCCTGAGAATCTTGAACCGCGGATCTTTTTCATGGATGCGCAGCATCTTTTCATATGTTCGATCGGTCGACCCATTTTCGATCAGGATCACCTCAAATTCATACCGATGGTTCGCGGCGAAGACTTCACTGAGCCGTTCTGCCAATACCTCAATTGACTCCTGCTCGTTATACGCAGGAACGATCACAGACACTTTCTTGGGCACAATTCCTCCGACTGCGGTCATCGACAACACGTGACTCCTCACGCCACTTACTTTTGAGTGGGATCCCAGGGTTTGATGAGCATGTTTTCCATAAATTCTTGTCGATCAAGAAAGGGGTACATATCCTCAAGGGGTTTTGAAACCATGGTCCCGTCAGGTCGGATCTCGCTTGCCAGCTTAGGATAGAGAGTCTGGACAGGAGACATTTTCACCTCACAGAGAACCGGTCCCGGATGTGCAAGGACACTTTGAATCGTCGTCTCCATACGATCGTGCGTTGCGATGCGATCAGTTGACAGGCCATACGCTTCAGCGATTTTGACGTAATCAGGAAGCGTGACGCCGCTTGAAGAATCAGACGCGACATAATGCCCACCAAAATACGCGTCCTGCGTCGTCCGAATGGCCAAATATCCATCATTATTCAGCACGAAGATTTTAATCGGCAAGCGGTGATGCATGATGGTCTGCAGTTCTTGGATGTTGAGATGTATGCTGCCGTCGCCCGCGATACAGATCACCCGTTTTTTTCCGTTCGCAAAGCACGCGCCTATTGCCGCCGGCAAGTCATATCCCATGGATGCGCAACCTGAATTCGTAAACAGCCGCTGTCCCTTCTTGAGGCTAATAGCTTGGAACGTGCACGTATTGGCTGTCCCATCTCCTAATACAATCACGTCGGTGGGAGACATCACCCTCGAGAGGACCTCAATAAAATGGTATGAGTTGACAGAATCCGTGACTTGCCGGTACTCAGGAAGGACGCTGGGATAGCGTTGTCTCCGAATCCCGCACCACTCCGTCCATTCTTCCTTGACCGGCAGAGGATTCCTCCGCAGTTGGCTCGCGAGTTCTTCCAGTAACTGCTTCGCGTCACACTGGATCTTCATATCAGGGAAAATCGTTGGCTTCTCTAATTCATAGGGATCGATATCGACCACAATTTTGTATGCGTCCCGCGCAAAGGCTTTGTAGGAGTAACTGACTTGGCGAACGCCTAGACGCGCGCCGATCGCAAGGAGCAGGTCGGCATTTTGGATAATGAAGTTGCTCGAGCGATCCCCCGTGACGCTTGGTCGGCCCATGAACAACTTATGATCGGTCCAAATCAGATCATGCGCACCGATGGCAGTTTGTACGGGAATATTCAACAGCTCGATAACCTCGTGAAACACGTCCACAGCTCCGCTCAATCGAATACCGCTTCCGGCTAAGAAGACCGGCCGCGCAGCACGACGAATCCGCTCAATAATGGCGGAGGCGTACCTCTCCACTTCTTCTGTCTTAAAACTCATTCGATCCTCGGTCGGATCGTAAGGCGAGAGCATGTCCGGTTCAATCAATGCAGATTGGACGTCGAGCGGCACATCTAACCACACCGGCCCTGGCCGACCGGTGCGGGCCAATGCGACAGCCTTGTCAAAATGATACCGAATGCTCTGGGGATCTTTGACCATCACCGCGTACTTCGTGATGGACTGCACGATGGCCACAATGTTCGCCTCCTGATCCCCTAGCTGTCGCAATGGGAGACCGGTGCTCTCAACAGTCGTCCCATATTTGATCTGACCTGAAAGAAATAATGCCGGTATGGAATCTAACCACGCGCCAAGAACGCCGGTGATCGTATTGGTCCCGCCCGGACCGCTTGTGACGATAGCCACACCAATATTGCCGTTGGTGCGCGCATACCCTTCCACAGCCATGGCACAGGCTTGTTCATGGTGATTGCAGACATACTGTATCTTGGGCGATCTCCCGAAAGAGTCATTTAAATGCATGGCGCCGCCGCCGGAGATCATAAACACGTGCGTCACACCGAGTTGCGCCACGCGTTCCGCCAGGTAGTCGGAGACTTTGATCATGGAACCTTCATCCTTTACTTGTCCACTAAGAGCCATTCTCGCTTAATCAGATGACGAGTTTGTTCATACCAGGAATACAGACTGGAAATGCTCTGATTGAGAGGCGTGAGGCGCAGATGAGGTATCGCCTGCCGCAGGCGACTATTGTCGCCACTATATTCCACTCCGCCTTCGTCTTTGACAATGATGTCCGGTCGCGTGCCGGAAATCTCACGCACCCTTTCCGCGATGGATCTTAAGTCTATCGCCCCATCAGAGCTGACATTGTATGTTTTATATATTGCGTCCCGCACAATGAAATAGTCGACAACTACCGCGAGATCGTCGACGTACAGGTAATCGAATCGTCGGTTCTGTTTAATGGTGATCGGAAGTCCCACAAGGGCTTTGCATATCGCATTGGAGATGAACCGGATCTCATAATCTTCATACTTGCCGAACACACCGAACAGTCGGAGCTCCAAAATATTATCCGCCGCTTCAATGTACTTCGCACAGACATATTTCGAAAAGCCATGTTCATCAGCAGGCACATGGGTATCGAAGTAGTCCTCTTTCATTCTAGGAAGATAGTGCCTCATATCATAGACGGCGCCCGAGCTAAGGAAAATCATTTTCCCGTAGTGGTCTCGGTTCCGAGCCAGTCCGAAAAACATGCGTTGATTTCTAACAGCAAGATCTGCGACAGGCTTGGCGTTACGGTGGCCAGGAGTCGTGGCCGAATGGATGACGACATCGATCCTGTGCCGGCTCACATATTGTCGAACGGCCTCTTCGTCTAATAAGTCAAGCTCCTGTCGAGTGGGGGAAAGGATCTCATACTTCCCTTGTAGAGATTCGACAAGATTTCTACCGATAAATCCGCTCCCCCCCGTAATCAAAACGACAGGACGACTCACACGTAACCAGACATGTTAGAAAATAACGCGAGTTCCGACGGGTGAGCGCGAGGAAGCTTTGCTGCGACAAAAGTCATAAATGACCTCGATCATATAGTCAACCATCTCAGTAGTAAGACCCGGGTAGACCCCGATCCAAAAAGCTTCTTCCATAATTTTGTTGGTATGAAAGAGGTCCCCGATAACACGATACCCCGTTTTCTCTTTTCGCATCGCATCGAAACAGGGATGTTTCAGAATATTGCCGGCAAACAGCATCCGCGTCTGTATCTGATGGTCCTCCAAGTAGCCGACAATCTCATTTCGTGTAAAACCGGCCTGCTCTCGGACTGTCATCAGGAAGCCAAACCATGAAGGGTCACTTGATGGCGTCGCCTCTGAAAAACTGAAGCAGTCGTCCAACGATCGAAGTCCTTCAAATAGTCGATGGTAGTTCTGGCGCCGCTTGGCTATGAACCCCGATAGTTTGTCCAGCTGAGCACAGCCTACGGCGGCCTGCATGTCGCTGGCCTTTAAATTGTACCCAAACTCTGAATAGGTATATTTATGGTCATAGCCAAACGGGAGTTCCCCCAGCTGATGCTCAAATCGCTTACCACACGTGTTGTCCTTTCCGGAAGGACACCAACAGTCGCGACCCCAATCGCGCATCGACTCGATAATCCTCGTCAGGTCTTTGTTGTTCGTGTAGACAGCCCCTCCCTCCCCCATCGTGATATGGTGCGGCGGATAAAAGCTGCTGGTGGCGATATCGCCGAATGTTCCCGTATACCGTCCCTTATAGGTGGCGCCAAGCGCATCGCAATTGTCCTCGATCAACCACAGATTGTGTTGCCGACAAAACGCGCTGACGGCGTCCAGGTCGAAAGGATTGCCAAGGGTGTGCGCGAGCATCACCGCCTTGGTTTTCGGCCCTCGAGCCAATTCCAGCTGACCGACATCGACGTTTAATGTGCGCGGATTCACATCGACAAAGACGGGAATGGCGCCGTATTGGACCATTGGCGCAATAGTGGTGGGAAATCCCGCCGCCACCGTGATGACCTCGTCTCCTCGTTGAATTTTCCGCAGCCCTAATTGCTCCGAAGTCAATGTCATAAATGCTAATAGATTCGCCGATGACCCAGAATTCACCAAACTACAAAAGCGGACACCTAAAAAGTCGGAGAACTTTTTTTCAAAGGCTTTGGAGAATCGGCCATAGGTGAGCCAGCACTCAAGCGAGGACTCAATTAAGTTGAGAATTTCGTGCTCATCAATCACGCGCCCCGCATATCCAATTTTTGACGTGCCGGGCACAAAGGAAACAGACTGATTGTGGGCCAGCCGACAATACTCTTTGGCCTTGTCTAAGATTTCGCGGCGCAGCTCATCCTGAGTCATAGATACCTAGGCCTTCGCAGCCCACACAGCGTTCTTCGAGGATGCCACCCGCACATAATGATCGATTCGCTCTGTGGTGGCAACTCTGATATCCGCCCCAGGGTTGCGATGATGGTGAAGATACCACCCAATCGTTTCCGTCACAGCTTCAGCAACATTTATAACGGGTTCCCATCCCAATACACTACTGCTTTTTGTAATATCCAGTTTGAGCGTGCGTGCCTCATGAGGCTGAGAGGTGGGATCTTTGGCCAGATGATTCCCGTGATTTTCACCCCACACCGCCAAGACCTGATTGAGCAGGTGTCGAACTGGAATGTCCCCTCCTGGAGGAGGTCCAAAGTTCCAGCCCCCCTCAAAATTGCCCGGCTTATTCCATAGACAGGCTCCCAGCCACAGGTAACCAGAAAGAGGTTCCAAGACGTATTGCCAGGGTCTAATAGCGTCTGGATTCCTGATGACCACCGGCGTCTTCCTAGCGAGTGCACGAATACAGTCCGGAATAAGACGGTCGGCAGCCCAATCCCCCCCGCCTATGACGTTTCCTGCTCGTACGCTGGCAAGGCTAACGGGTTGGCCTGCACGATCTTTGAAAAACGACCTTCGGTAGGCCGCAGTGACCAGTTCTGCGCACCCTTTGCTTGAACTATAGGGGTCGAATCCTCCCATAGGATCGGTTTCCCGATAAGCATAGTCCCACTCTTGATTCTCATAGCATTTATCGCTCGTGACGTTGACACACACTCGGACATTGGCCGTGGCTCGAATCGCTTCAAAGAGGTGGACCGTACCCATTACATTGGTTGCATACGTCTCGATAGGATGCTCATAGGAATAGCGCACCAACGATTGGGCAGCCAGGTGAAAGACCATATCAGGCTTGTACGTCTGACAGACTTCCCGCACTTTCGAGACATCTCGAATATCCCCGACAATATGAGTGAGACCATCTTGTACGTTGCAGAGGTGAAAAAGGCTGGGCTCAGTCGGTGGAGAAAGCGCATAGCCGACTACCCGTGCTCCCAATAATTGAAGCCATAGAGCCAGCCACGATCCTTTAAAACCTGTATGCCCGGTTACGAGGACCGTCTTGCCGAAGTACACGCCACCAAAAAGGTCCTGCATCCTTACCATAACTTCCATGGAGCTTTACGGCTTGCCCAGAGTTCTTCGAGTTGGTGTTTCTCTCGCAACGTATCCATGGCTTGCCAAAATCCATAATGTTTAAAGGCCAGAAGCTGCTCTTCCCCCGCAAGTTTCTCCATCGGTTCTTGCTCCAGCGTCGTCGAATCACCACCAATATATCGAAACACGTCGGGTTGCATCACAAAAAACCCGCCATTAATCCATCCTCCGTCACCGACCGGCTTCTCCATAAAATTCTTGACGACACTATTCTTATCTAAGGTCAGCGCTCCGAAACGGCCGGTAGGCTGCGTAGCGGTCACGGTCGCATATTTACCATGGGCACGATGGAATGCAATGAGTTGGGGAATGTTCACATCCGCCACACCGTCACCGTAGGTCAAGAGGAATGGTTCTCCATTGATGTAGGGCTCAATCCGTTTCACCCGGCCACCCGTCATTGTCTGATCGCCAGTATCTACCAAGGTCACTTTCCAAGGTTCAGCATACTTCTGATGGACTTCCATTTTGTTATGAAGGATGTCGAACGTCACATCACTCGTATGGAGAAAGTAATTGGCAAAGTACTCTTTGATCACATAGCCTTTGTAGCCGAGACAAATGATGAACTCGTTCAGTCCATAGGAAGAATATATTTTCATGATGTGCCACAAAATTGGTTTGCCACCAATTTCTACCATGGGCTTCGGCCTTATCACCGTCTCTTCCGACAGGCGAGTACCCATTCCCCCTGCGAGCACCACGACTTTCATCTTTCCTCCACTCCGTTGACTGTCGATGCGGGAATGTTCCCAGTCACTGCAATCCCGCCTTTACTTTCCTTCGCGAGCGTTCGGACGCGAAACAACCGAATGCCGCCCTGGTTCTTAATTTCTTCGTACCCCGTGCTCGTCAGCCATTGCGCATAGGCAGCGGCCTCGTCCACTTTTTGAATGGTTGCCTTGCTATGCTCAACCCCGAGTAATACATATTCTGGCTGCCAGAGTGGTTTAGACCAATTCTGTCCGGACAGAGATTCGAGCTCCCACACGCAAATTTCTCCGGGACTGGTATGAACTAGACACAGGCGATGACGATTGACCAAGAGTGGACCAAAACGCATATCCGTTGCAACAGAGGCATCCTGGGGAATGAGCTTGGCAAGTTCAAAAGCCGAGGCAGCGAACTCCGGTTCAGTTTTCCCAAGATCGTAACTCGGCAATCGATACACATTCAAAGCCAGAAGAAAGAAGATTCCAGCGAAGACGTTCTGATGGTGTTTCCGCCATAGATTCTGCCATATTTGGGATGTCGATATCTTTGAAAGACCACAGACCACGCCGTAAAACAAAAATGGCAATGCCAGCGCACTATAATGAAAGCCCAGTTTGTTCATTCCCGAGTTTTGGCTCAGGAACATGATCGTCACTGGAACCACGAGAAGCAGGGACTCCTTCGACAGCAGCGGAAGAAACGCGACGGGGATGAGAAAATATAACAAATAGAGATATTGATTGCGTCGAATCAGACCTTCCATCACAGCCCAGAAGGGATGCGTCGCTAGATTATAGAGTGCCTCATTCAAGTTGCTTCCGAGATTTGCATAGCGATCCCAAAAGTATGGGGAGTTGCCGGGAGCAAAGATGGGCATGATCGCCTTGGTAATGACAACAAAATAAGCGAGCGACGCAAGTGTGAGCACTAGGCCAAACATTCGCCACGAAGGACGAAATACGACAAGGTACAGTCCGAAGCTCGCGAGCGGAAGAAGGACGCTCTCTTCAATTGAGAATGAGAAGAGAGCCGCCGCTACGGCTCTCCATGGCTTATTAGAGTCAATAAAATACAACATCCACAGAATGGCCGGAATGGCGAGAGGCGACAGGTGGAAATCGTGGGCATTGCTGTGATGGACGTAGGGATTCACCATATAGAGCGCCATGGCCAGCAGCGCCACGGACGTCGTGCTCTGACGGCTAAGCGCCAAGTAAAATACTGAGACCGATCCGAGTCCAAACGCCACGGACTGGATCCCTAAAAGAGTAATGGGATGCTCGGCGAATCGGTATACGAGACCGATTAATACAAACACGGGAGAAAAATGGCCTCCCAAAAAGGAGTCATTATCGATAGCATTAAAGAACCAGGGGCCATGCACCATATGCCATGCGACATTGGCCTCAACGGTCATGTCATACATGGTCTGCAGTTCAAAATATTGTCGCACCCGAAGATAAATGAGCACCGCCGTAAACGTCACTCCCATGCACCAGCCCAATCGTTGTTGTTGTGTTCGAGTCAACGCGTTGAGCGACGCGAGACGGTCTGCGAGTCGGCTCGCCGTGGTATCGGAGAGCAACATGCGCAGTCCAATAAATGCCAAGAGACCAATGGTGAGCGCCTTAAAGACATTGATATTTGTCAGCAGATCAACCATTCAGCGCCCAATTCGTTCAGCCAGTGCGATCATGGTCTGACAATATGAAAACACTTCTTCGACGGTGATCTGACGCATACAGTTATCTTCTTTTCGAAAGCACGTGGGGTGGAAACATCGCCTGCAATCAACGTGTTTGTACAGGACCTTTGTGTGATCCCCTCTCGGTCCCCACTCCAATGGATTGGATGGCCCGAACAATCCCACGACGGGCGAACCTACAGCCGCTGCCATATGCATCGCTCCATTGTCATTCCCGACAAATAGTGCGCACCGTTTTAGGATCGCAGCAAATTGGAGTAGCGTCACCCGCCCTGCCAGCACGAGCGGAGATGACTGCATCTGCTCGCAAATGGCGGTCACCATAGGAACATCCTGAGATCCTCCTCCCAAGAGAATCTGACAGTTATGAGCGTGAGCGAGACCATCGGCCAGTTCCGCAAAGCGCTCAGCCGGCCAGGATTTAAACCAATAGCGCGCGCCGGGATGAAGCACAATCAGGGGCTTGACGAGTTGGCCATCCTCTTTCATCGCTCCGGCCTCTTTTAGAAGTTTCTCGGCTTGGCGTTCATCCTCAGCCGATGTCTTCAGAATCAACGGACCCGCCTTTGCCTCAATTCCAAGGGGCCGCAATGCGGCAAGGTCGCGCTCTACACGATGAAGAGGCCCAGCCGGCAGTGTGACGGTCGTGGTATACAAATAGCCCCGCCAGCGACGCTCCTCGTTAAACCCGATGCGAACCGGCGCCCCGCTCACCCAGGTCAACATCGATGAACGATCCCCATCCGTCAGATCGATCACGCCGTCAAAGTGCCGACGTCTCAGGTCATAAAGCAGACGAAGCTGCCCGGCAAGGCTGCCCCGTTCAAGCACCATGATGTCGTTGAGATCAGGATGCTCTTTAAGAATTTCCTCAGTCCCTCGGTTCACCAGCATAGTCAGTCGCGCATCGGGAAATCGTTCGCGCAATGCGCGAAGAACGGGGGTCGCCAACAGGACATCCCCGATGTATCGAAGTTTAATGATGAGGAGATTGTTCATGCGACACGGCACATATTTACCGACATAATTCGCGATAGACGCACAGGGTCTCGCGCGCGGCTCGTTCCCACGTAAATGCCTTGACGCGTTCCAATCCTTTTTGTCGCAATGTCTGTCTGAGAGAGGCATCATGCGCGACACGAACAAGCGCCTCTCCTAGTTCTTCCGGTGAAAGAGGATCGATCAATACCGCCGCGTCACCGGCAACTTCCGGCAGAGAAGTCTTCGCGGAAGTGATCACGGGAGTACCACAGGCCATCGCCTCCAACACGGGCATACCGAACCCTTCATAACGTGAAGGGAATACAAATAGATCTGCGTGGACATATAAGGCCCGCAATTCGTCAATCGATAAATGTCCCACGCACACCACCCGCTCCTCCAGTCCCAATTGCTTCGCATTGGCGGGAATATCACCGAACCGGTGGGTAGGTGATCCGGTTATGATGAGACAATGCGATCGTAATCGGCTGGCTTGTAGCGCATACGCTTGAAGCAAGGTGAGATGATTTTTTCGGGGGTCGGCGCCACCGACAAAGAGAATATAGCGGTTGGTCGGCCACCCAAAACGCCGATGTAACGCTGCCAGCATTGCCGGATCTGTAGTCGGCTGAAAGTACGATGAGACACCGTTATTCACGACACTGATTTTTTCTCGCGGGATACGGTACAGGCGTGCGATGTCGTTGGCTGAGGACTCGGATACCGTAATGACTTTACGCGCTTTCAGCACCGTTCCCTTGGTCCGGTAGAACGACCAGCGCTGACCGAACAGCTTACGAGAATAGCGAGGGAACAGGTCCATCCACATGTCGTGAATTGTGACGATTCCACCAAACCGGCCGGTCGTCGGCATTTTGAAGTTCGTCCCATGATAGAGATCGAGCCCGTCCCGTGCACCCATTGTGGCCACTCCCCACCGAACGGCCTCAACCCAGCGTATGGGAAGATCATGTGGCCATTCAGCGATATCCAGGCCTCCGAGAGAACCGGCCCGCACATACCCCACAAACTCAAGATCTTCCTTTAAATTCAGTAATGCGCGAAGAAGGTAATATGTATGCCAACCGACTCCTCCTCGATTTCCAATAAGGGGAGCGGCATCAATGCCGATTCTCATACGCACGCGGCTTCAACTCTGGCTTCGTCGGCATCAAACACAAATCGACCCCACTCCCTCTGCTCACGTCTCACCGTTTTTCTTTTTCCACCAGCGTGTGGCCATATCGCATACGCTCATAGCGTTTGCGTAATGAGGCGCTGAGATCATCCCATCGGCGATTGGCCCAATTACCACGCACAGTGCGCTTCCACTTCGCCTGGAAGTGAGATAGATTTTGCAGAGGATACGCTTTTGTTTCCGTCGACTTGATGGCGTCCTGAGTGACCATGGCAAAATGGTGAATCAAGACGGAGCCGGTCATACCCACGGTAAATCCGACGTTCTTCGCACGCCACAAGAAATCGATATCTTCGCAGCCACCATAGGAAAATCCTTCATCGAATGTCCCGATGCGGTCGAATACGCCCCGACGGATCAGCATGCATGCCCCATAGGTTTCTGGCCGAGTGGCACGACCGCAGGCCCGAACGAAGTCAAGGGCGTAGCGGTCAAGATCGTAATCGAGTCGTCCTTCCCGTGCAGAGGGACTTACAATGCCATGTCCAGTCCGATCCATGAATTGTATGAGATTCTCCAACCACCCCGGCGTCACAACAATATCGTTATTCAAGATACCTATGATCTGGCCTCGACTGGCGAGGACTCCTTGATTCCAGGCTTTGGCGCAACCCAGGTTCACTGCATTCGTGATGACCCTCGCATCTTGTGAGGCCAAATACTCTCGTGTTCCATCTAGAGATCCGTTGTCCACCACAATAATCTCGTATCGTGGAGGCGTCGATCGACGAATGGAGTCTAGGCACTGTTTCGTGTAATGGAGTTGATTGTAAACAGGAATCACGAGGCTAACGAGGTCTTGAGATGCTGGATCGATGACCATCATGAAGGATGACTCTTCCCTTCAGAAAGCAATACTTCCCAGGCTTTGGCATATTTCACAAACGTATGTAACCCCGCAAACAGCGCCACCACCACGCCGTGAAGACCGTCTCGATACCCGCGTCGAAAGACATAGGTTTTGACGATCGTGACAAGATGGCGTCCTGCAATATCCAGTGCCGTCACGCGGGAGCGTCTTTTTAATTTTTCCTGAGCCCCCAGGGAGGTATATCGCATCATCTTATGCACATGATTGTGAATCGTCGGCATACTAAAATGATCGAGCGGCGCCGCAAGACGATCGATACGGCCCTCCAGCCGCAAGTGTTCATGCAAAAGCACATCGTCATATCTACCCGCTCGCCGACGAAACAGCCGCAATTGAGGATCGGGATAAAGGCCGCCACCTTGAATCCAGCGGCCGTAGAAAAAGTTTTTCCTCGGGATTTCAAATCCCATCAGATCATCCGGGGCAGCAGCTATCGCCTGAGTAATGGCTACCCTCAGGTCGTCCGTCACGCGTTCATCCGCATCGACGATGAAAATCCAATCCGCGTCGGCCCGGTCGATCCCGTAATTTTTCTGGGGCCCGAACCCCGGCCATGACCGGATAAAAACATGCGGCGTATATTCACGTGCGATTTCGACTGTGCGGTCCGTGCTGCACGCATCCACCACAATGATATTCTGTACCCATCGTAGGGATGCGAGACAGGCGCCGATATTGCCCTCTTCGTTTTTCGTAATGACGACGGCCGCAAGGCTAGGCATAGGCGCGACTATCCTCGAAATCCCCGCTTCAAGACCGCGCGATAGAAGGCCGGTTCTAACCAGCGATTTCGTTTCGGATCCAAGATGGGGTACTGACGCACCCGCCCCGTCATCACCGCAGGATGCGTCCCGGAAAAGGTTTTCATAATGGCATATTCATCGAAATCATAGGCGTCCTTCGCAAGCAGGGCCGCTTGCTCCTTGCCTGGCTGGTCCCCATGATGGCGCGCCACCTGATACCGAAACTTCTCCAAGAGCACGCGCGATGGTTTGACCCACCCATAATGGTACATGGTGGCGCCCGATGGGCGCACGCGCTCGCGATGCACGCTTTGCAGATAGCCTTGATCGGCCTTGAGCCAAAACCCCACGGCGTCGCCGCAGGATTCCACTTGTCCGTCATTGCGAATGGCCCGCACCGCGCGATGATAAAACCATGGATTGCATGACCGGTAATCGCCATAGAAGTGCAGATAACGAAATGTAAATCCCAGCACCGATGGATGGGAGACATGATCCCGAAAGTTTCTGACGAGCGGTTCATAATCCTGCTCGTGCAACACTTCATCGGCCTGAAGGTATAGCGCCCAATCGCCGGAGCAGCGCGCCAAGGCTTTATTCGTTTCATGCGAAAACAGGAGCCCATCTTTCTTCATCGAATCGTCCCACTCGCTTTCGACGATTCGAACCTTTTCCGAACCAATGGATCGGATCAACTCCACCGTGCCATCGTTCGACTGCCCGACGTTGACGACGAACTCGTCCACGACCGGAAGGGCCGATCGAATCGCTTCCACGATGGGATAATCGAACTTCACCGCATTGCGGCAGATGGAAAACCCGCTGACCTTCATGATGGGCGTTGACTCGCGGTTCGGCTCAATTCCCAAAACTTGGCGTACTTGATAAACGTGTAGTAGGCGTACAGGCCGGATAAGATCAAGCCCGGCATGCGGTCGAGAAATCCTGTCCGCAGCACATACATTTTCACGAAGGTGAACACGGGATGGGTCACCAGTTGGTGGGGATGAAAGCGTTTCCCCTGCTCAACCATCCGCCTGGCCATCAAATCGGAGTAGCGATCCATTTTTGCCAGATAGTGATCGACGTTCCGGAACGGATACTGCAGCGCCGGCTCCTTCAGATATCCCACCGATCCATCGACATCGAAACTTTCATGCACCAGCTCGTCGCGATACCGTAATCGATCTTTCTGAAATAACTGCGGTTGGCGATAATCCGGATACCAGCCGCAATGTCGAATCCAGCGGCCGAGGAAGTAATTTTTGCGCGGGACGAAATAGGCGGCCGCCTCCGATCTCTCGATCGTGCGATAGAGTTCCCTCCGAAGTTCCGGGGTGGCGCGTTCATCCGTGTCGAGACTGAAGATCCAGTCATGCGTGGCATGTGCCACCGCTTCGTTCCGTAGACGTCCGAATCCATGAAACTCGTGTTGGAACACCTTCTCAGTAAATTCGCGGCTAATCTTTTCCGTCGCATCGGTGCTGTACGAATCGACCACGATCAATTCATCCGCCCACGCGACGGATTCCAGACACGCCCGCATGTTGGGCTCATCGTTATAGGCGATCACATAGACCGAGAGCTTGGGACGGCCCTGCATATTAATGGTTCTCCTGAGCCCCCAGGAATTCGTTCACACACCCCTCAGGCGCAGTACGACGATCTCCAATTTTCTCGGCGTACACCTTCATCTCGGTGCCATAGCCGAGATGGCCTGCTAACAAACACAAAGGACTCGCGATCACATGTTTCACAATACTCCCGTGCCCTTTCTGCCAATGCAGGACGTGTTTGTAGACAGCATCTACACTCCCTAGAAAAAAAGTCGTTCCCACCCCGCACTTGATTCGTGTGAGCCGGAATCCGGCGCAGGTAACCAGTTTGGTCATGGTCCTCTTAGTGAAATGATAGAGATGCCGCGGGGTATCCCAATGGACCCACCACTTCCCAAAAAGCTTTGCCTCTAAACTTCCGGCATTCGGAATACTGATCAAGAGAAGACCACCAGGCTTCATGATTCGATGAGCTTCCATGAGCGTCTCGAGCGGGTTGTAGATGTGCTCCAATGAATGGTTAAACATCACCACATCGAAAAATTCGTCTTGATATCCAGCCTGAAAGAGGTTGCCCAACCTGACGTCGAGCCCATCCTGACTTTTGGCATACTCCACCGCCACGGGGCTGAAATCCACACCATAGACTTCCCATCCATGCTCGCGAAGGGTGGCCAGCAATTTCCCCGATCCACACCCGACATCGAGGATTCGTCCCTCGCCTCGAAATGGGATACATTCTTTCCCTGCAATCTTCAGATGCAGATATTCCGGATACAGCAGGATACGACGCAGTAATGAACGAAAAAATGCAGGCGATGATCCTGGATACCCATAAAACTCCTCGCGAATAGTTTTTTTTAACCGCTTGGAAAGCCGCTTGAACACGCGGTCAATGGCTTTTCGGTGAACTGTTCCCCCCACAGGATAATATTGAGGAGGATAGTACGCATGTATTTCTTCAGCCGCCGGCCGGGGATTAAGATAGAGCAATCCACACCCATCGCAGCGGACTACGGAAAAAAACTCACCCCTCTGATCTAAATTGATATCTCGCTGCTTGATCTGCTCTCTGGACCTTGACTCTTGGCATAGCATGCACGTGACGACTTCCACGGACAGCACCTCTGTATAAATGATGCAGGGAATTGTTCCTGACGTTTTATATCTATCGCCCGGAGGACGAGTCAAGCTCGATGCCGCTTACCTAATCTGCGAGAAATCCCAAGCCTTTCTGCACTATCGAACATGAAGAGCAGAACTTCTCAGTACCGTTATAGTAGCCGGACAGCGTGGTTCACACTCATCCGACAATGAACGAACGTAGCGCAGATGGGCAAGTTGGGCTCATCGTTATAGGCGATCACATAGACCGAGAGCTTAGACATGCAGCACTCGCAGCGGTTCATGCGTCGTGACAATTGCCTGAAGATGTCGGAGCACTAGATCGGGGTCTACTCGATCCAGGCAATCCCAATAGGGGCAGGCTTCATAGATACATTTTTCACAGGTCGGCACGTCCGGCCTCAAGACTACGCCGGTGCCTAACGGCCGCCATCTGGTCGGCAAGTTATTGCGACGGGGATCAAACAAGCTCACGTTCGGCACATCCAGCGCCGCCGCGATATGAGCGGGCCCGGTCGCTCCGGACACCACCGCATTACTCGATCCAATCACTCCCATGAGTTCCCGCACCGTCAACTGTCCCATCAGATTCAGCATGCTTGGAATGAGCCCGTGCGTGCCTCGCTCGGCGGAGAATCGTTCACCTTCCGCCGCACTTCCTGTACACACGACCCCAAAACCTTCGCGCACCAGCCGCTGCGCCAAACTCCAATAGCGTTCGCCTTGCCATCGCCGCGCGGCAAATCCTCCCGGATGGAGCACTACGCGGGGCGACGGGACAACAGCGAGCTGCCGCAAGGCCGCTTGCCGCTCATCTTTCGTAAGCACCAGTGACGGTCGAACGGGCAACCCCCCGTCGAGTCCCAAGCCGGCAAGAAGGTCCACATTATAATCCGTTTCATGTTTGGAAAAATCACTCCGATGCTGGTACACGCGTCGATTGGCCCATACGCTGTACCAGCGATAGCCGGTCGCGACCCGCAAGGGCACGCGCGCAAGCCACGCGGCAAACATGAGCCGGCGAAACGGTTTCAGAAAAATCGCCGCATCGATCCCTTGCCGGAACAGTGAGACAAGGTCTCCCACGGACTCGTTTCCGGAGATCGTTATCACCTCATCCACATCGGGATGCTGCTCGAAAAGAGGCGCGGCATACAAGCTGGAGAGAAATGCAATCTTCGCCTGCGGCAGAAGGCGACGCAAGGCGGAGGCGACCGGCAGACACAAGATCTGATCGCCGATCCCATCCGGCCTGACGAGGAGCACCTTCTTCACGTGCGAAATCGATACGTAACTCACCGTGCCACCTGTGAGGCCAACTGCTCGCGCACAGCCGTGACGACAGATTTCGGATCGATCGTCGTTAAACATTCAAGTTGAGCAGGATTTCGGCAGACTCGGCTAAAACACGGACGACACGGAACGTCGCTGGTCAGCACGCGATGTTGGGCTCCATAGGGGCCTGTACGAACAGCACTGGTTGGACCGAACAGCGCGATCACCGGTGTACCCGTGGCCGCTGCAATATGCATAGGACCGGAATCGTTTGTCACTAACGATGTCGCCGACTCAAGTAGAGCCGGCAGAAGATCAGGTCCGGTCTTTCCTGTCAGATCGATCGGCGTGGTGCGCATGTGAGCAACGACGTCGGCGATCGCGGGGCGATCATCGGCACTGCCGATCAATGCGACCCGGCCCAATCCCTCGTCGTGTATCGCGTCGGCTACGTGGGCGAAATGCTCGGCGGGCCAACGTTTGGTCTTCCAGCGCGCGGACACATTCATCGCGATCCATGGTACACCGAGAGTTAGACCAGCCTGCTCCAGCAATCGGGCGACCTCTATGCGATCGTGTACAGTTGGCGTAAGGCGAAATTCCGGTTCTCGCGTGGAGACCGCCCCGACGGACGCGGCGACCAGCCGATATCGATCCACGGCATGCATGTCACGCGTGAGGACCGATACTCGTTGCGTATAAAACAGCGGACTGCCCTCGCGTCCGTTGGCAAATCCAATACGCGTGCGACATCCCGTCAGCCAAGCCATAGCCCCGCTTCGGAACAGTCCCTGCAAATCAATCACGAGATCGAACGCCGCCGCGCGAAGCGCAGGGACGTGCCGAATCCATCCCCTCAGCCCAGGGTCGACCCGCCAAATCTGGTCCAATCCTTCGGCTCGCTCCAGAATACCGGCCCATTGTTTTTTGACCAGCCACGCAATGTGCGCCGACGGAAATCGATCGCGTAACGCCGCAAGGGTCGGCAGCGCATGCACCACGTCTCCCAACGAGCTGGGCTTGATGATGAGAATACGTCGATACTCCGGCACACCTACCTCTCGACATCAGCGATAGTCCTCACCGACTGGTGAGTCGTCGCATCCTTCACGATCCAGGCGACCGCTTCGGGAAGTCCCTCGACAATATAATGCGGTGCCGTTCCATTCCGTTCAAGCGCCTCGACCGCATCATGGCGCGTTTGCCCCGATAACACCAAGACGCTCCGAGCCCCCACCTCCCACGCCAACTCAATATCACGCGGCTGGTCGCCCACGACATAGGCGCGCGAAAGATCCAGGCCTAAGTCCGCCACCGCCCGATGCACCATCGCAGGACGAGGCTTGCGGCATGCGCAGCCGTCATCGGGATGATGCGGACAATAGTACAGGGCATCGAATCGCGCACCGCCCACCTCGAGGCGAGCCATGAGCACGGCGTGAATAGTCTTCAGCTGATCGGTTGACATGAAACCGCGCGCGATAGCCGACTGATTCGTCACCAGTACGACACGGGCTCCCGCCCGATTCAGTCGCGCGATCGCCTCCACGACGCCGGGAAGCAACACGAGTTCTTCGGGCGACTTGATATATCCGGTGTCGAGATTCACGGTCCCATCTCGATCGAGAAACACGGTTACGCCAGCCAAGGGTAAATGTTGAGTGCTGAGTGTTGAGTGCTGAGTGTTAACCTCGGACAACGGAGTGCCGATAGCTGACTGGCGGCTCGTATCTTTCAGTTGTCGTGATGCTGCCTGATAGACGTGGTCCACGGTGACCCGCGTCATGCAGCGATGATCGATCGGACATTCTCTGAGCATGCACGGGGAACACTCGACCGCCTGGCGCACGATGGTGTGATCAGGTCCGAACGGCGCCGTTGTTCGGGAATCCGTCGGCCCGAACACGGCCACGATGGGGACCCCGAATGCAGACGCGATGTGCATCGGGCCGGTATCGTTGGTCACCAACAATCGGCAGCGTTTCATAACCGCCATCAATTCTCGAATCGAGGTTCGGCCGGACAACACGACCGATCGGTGTCGCATGGCACCGGCAATCGCCTCCCCCAGCGCTTCCTCACCGGATGCGCCGACAATCACCACGCGGGCGCCCGTGTCATCCGCCATCCGGTCGGCCGTTTCGGCAAATCGTTCCGGCAACCATCGCTTGGCGTGGCCGTAGGTCGAGCCGGGATTCAGACCAATGACATGATCGGTCGCCTGAATGCCCATTTCCGCCAGCCGTTGGCGCATGCTTCGTTCTTCCTGCTCATTCACATACAACCGCGGAGCGGTCGATGAGACGAAGATTCCAAGGGGATGAAGTAGATTCAGGTAATACTGTGTGTGATGTTCGAGCGACGTCCGTTCGGGCACGGCGATACCTTCACTCAATAAGATACCGCGACCATCGGTGGCATAGCCGTACCGGTACGGAATACCGGCGAGGAAGGTGAGCAGCGCCGCTTCGAATGCATTTTGAAACAAAATCGCGGCATCGAATTGTCCGCGCTTCATGTCGCGGATCAACGACCATTTACCCCTCAATCGCGCATGACGCCCGCGATGCTCATAGACCAATATATGATCGATCCCGGGGTGCTGCTGAAACAATTCAGCGATCGCCGGTTTCACCAGCAAGGTAATGTCGGCGTTGGGAAAGGCCGCTCGAATCGCGGAGAGCGCCGGTTCGTTCATCACCGCATCGCCGATCCAATTCGTCCCACGAATCAGAATTCGCCGAGCGCGACGGAGGTGTGATCGGGACTCATTCACGGCCGCATCCTATTCGGGCTGACTTAGAATCAAACGTTCGAGCAGCGCCTTGCCTTCGAGAATGTCCGTCTCCAGCCGTACCGCCCAGACGGGCAACGTGAGCGGAGGCAGAGCCCGCAATTTCACTGCATCTTTCTCAGTCGTCACCAACAGCGACGCCCCGGCTCGCTCAGCCCGCTCGTGCACGTGCCCCATGTCGGCGCTTGTATAGACATGATGATCGGGAAACACAATGGCATCGGCGACCGTTATTCCACGTTGACGCTGCACGACAGTGCGAAAGGCCTCGGCATTGCCGATTCCGCTGAAGATAACCGCCCGACGGCCATCCGCCTCATCGAGAGCCACCGGGGCGCCACTCTGTACCTCAACGAAGCCGTGCGGCGAAAATCGAATCAGGACGGGATCCCTTGCCTTGACCGTTGCCTCGCGAAGGAGCGAAAGGATGGGTTGCGCCTCCATCTTCGACTCTACTCGCGTGACGAGCCAGGCAGACGCTCGTTCCGCAGATGCTAACGGTTCGCGAAGCCGCCCGGCCGGCACCAAGTCTCGAAGGCCCGTGGCATCGGTCGCATCGATGAGTAGAAGATCGACGTCGCGGGCCAGCGCCCGATGCTGAAACCCATCGTCCAGCACGATGCAATCTATCGGGTATTGCTCCAGCACCCAGCAGCCGAGATGATAGCGGTCCGCCCCGACGGCGACGATCGCCTTCGGACAGCGCTGCGCGATGAGAAACGGTTCATCGCCGGACTCATCAGGCCCGGCCAAGACACGATGGCCGTCTGACACCAAGACGCGCGGCGCACGGCTTCGGCGCCGATATCCACGGCTGAGCACGGCCACGCGATGACCGGCCTTGAGGAGTGTCTCTGTCACGAAGATGGCGACCGGCGTTTTGCCGGTGCCGCCTAACGTCAGGTTTCCCACACTCACGACACGGCAGGGCAATTTCCGTTGAGGCAGCCATTTCCAATCGTAAAGAATGTTCCGGCATTGGGTGACGAGGCCATAGGGAAGAGACAGGGCATGAAGCCATCCCGGCGCGCGCGATCGCATGAATCCGACAGTGGTATCGGTATTGCGATCATCGCTGGCCTCGATCGGTTTCATTCACGCCATCACCGGATCATCGATGACCCTTGTCATGATTTCTCGGCCATGCAATTCATCGTCAACGTCTTGGCCTGACGGTCCGACGCACACGGTCGCGAATCCAGCACACGTTCAATCACTGTCATGGTTCGATTGAGGGCGCCTCTATTTTCAAGCACCACTTGCCGGCCGGCTTCTCCCATCCGTTCCCGCTCTGTCTGATCGCGAAGAAACACCGCCACCTGTGTGGCCAGGTCCTCGCCGTTCTGCACGCGTCTACCTCCTCCCGCCCGAATGAGGAGATCGGCAATGTCGGCGCAATGATCCGTATAGGGGCCGAACAAGACCGGCTTTCCCCACATGGCGGGTTCCAATAAATTATGCCCGCCGACAGGAACGAGTGTGCCTCCAACAAAGGCGACGACGGCATCACGGTACACGGCCGCCAACTCCCCTCGTGTATCCAGGATCACCACTCGCGGACCTTGTACCGACACACCTGTCGCCAGGACACTACGTCGCACCACGATCAATCCGCGCGCCTTGGCCGCCGCCTCAAGCTGGCCGACTCGCTCAATGTGCCTGGGCGCTATGAGCAATACAAGCGTCGGGTGTTGCTGGACTACGCGTTGGTAGCAGGCCAACACCTGGTCTTCTTCACCCGGATGCGTGCTGCCGGCGACTAATAGATCTTCCTGACCAGCCAGGAGCAGCGCGCGCAGGGAGTCGGCGTCGGTATCTTGCAAATGAGGAAGCGGTTGATCGAATTTGATATTGCCCGTGCAGATCACGCGCTCGGCCGGAGCGCCCAAAGCCGTGATGCGTTCCGCATCACGCCGAGACTGCATAAGGCAGTGGGTAACAGACGCCAGCATCTGTTGCATCAACGGCCGGATGAACCGGTAGCCGCGATACGATTGGGACGAGAGACGACCGTTCACCAAGAGAACCGGTACGCCGCGCCGCGCCAGCGCCCGTAACAGATTCGGCCACAGCTCCGTTTCCACACAGAGAAAGAGACTCGGCTGGAAGATGCGGAGGACCGCCGCCACGACCCAGGGAAAGTCCAAGGGCATATACCGATGTTCGGCAATACCGGCTAATCGTTGCTCCACCGCTTCGCGCCCCGTTTCGGTGACGGTGGTCACGATGATTCGGCGATCCGGATATCGCGCATGGATGTTCCGCACGAGCGGTACCGCCGCGACGACTTCGCCCAAGGAAACGGCATGTACCCAGATAGTCGCCGTGGTAACAGTGGAATCGACGCGATCCCGTGGATACCATCCCAGGCGTTGCGGAATGCCTCGCCGACATCGTTTTTTCGCGAGAAGAATGAGCAGAATAATAGGGGACGCGAGGATCAGAAGTACGTTGTAAAGGAAGTATGCCATGGCGCTTCAGGTCTCGTGAGTCGTTATCCGTTATTTGGCACACACAAGAGAAAGAGCACGATCTATTCTCCACAATCCACGATTAACGATTGACGGCTTCGTCGGCTTCCGTCGTCAAATTATTCAACACCGCTTCCAACTCGCAGCGCTTCGCGTCCATCTCCGCGGCCTTGGCGTCACTCGGTACCCAGATCGGATTGCCCCACAGAAAGACACCGCGCCCGAAGGGGTAGGGAAACAGGAAGCGATCCCAACTTTCGAAGAGTTTTTTTTTGAGCAACTAAAGGTCACGGGGAGAATCGGAAGGCCGGTAGCTCTGGCGATATGAATGACGCCCGCTTGCGCAACCTGCCGCGGCCCTTTCGGCCCGTCCGGCGTAATGGCCAGATCGACTCCGGATCGCCCCAATTTGATCAGCTGGCGCAACGCCTGTGTCCCGCCGCGCGTAGAAGAACCTCGCACGGATCGATAGCCGAATCGCGCCATAATCTGGCTGATCAATTCGCCGTCGCGATGCTGGCTGATCAACACGTGCACTTCATTCCCCTTATAGACCAAGGGAATCATCAGTTGCCGGCCATGCCAGAACGCCAAGATGATATGCTTGCCCTCGCGATAGAGTTTCTCCACCGCTGCATCGCCTCGAACCGTCACGCGCATCGTCTTCCCCAACAGTTTAATCACTACGGCGCCGACGGACGGGAGCAAAGCGAGAGCTATTCGATTGAGCCATACCAATTTCATGTTAAGGACTAGGGATATCGATTGCGAAACCGAATGACGTTACAGTTCCACATCCTGAAACTGCATGGCGTGCAGCCGCTTATAGAACCCGTCACGCCGCAGGAGATCCTGATGAGATCCGACTTCGACGATCCGGCCTCGATTGAGCACGACGATCCGATCGGCATTTTGAATGGTCGACAGCCGATGCGCAATGACGAGAGTCGTACGATTTTTCATAAGATTGGTCAGCGCCAACTGCACGATGCGCTCGGACTCCGAGTCCAAGGCCGATGTTGCTTCGTCCAAAATCAGGAGAGGCGAGTCGCGCAAGATCGCTCGCGCGATGGCCAACCGCTGTCGCTCGCCGCCCGATAGCTTCACCCCATTTTCACCGATGAACGTCTCGTACCCGTTCGGCAAACGCTGTATGAAATCGTGGGCATATGCGGCTTTGGCGGCCTCAATAATATCCGCCTGCGACGCGTCCGACCGTCCATAGGCGATATTGTATTGAATCGTTTCGTCGAACAAGACCGTGCTCTGAGAAACCATGCCGATCTGCGCGCGCAACGACTGCAAGGTGTATTCACGAATATCGTGGCCATCGATATACAGGCCACCTTCGCTCGGCTCGTAGAATCGTGGAACGAGGCTGACCAGCGTCGTTTTTCCGCTCCCGCTGCTTCCGACGAGCGCCACGACTTCGCCTGCCGCCACGGCGAGATCCACGCCCGTGACCGCAGGGGCGTCACTGCTCTCGTATTGGAACGTCACGCCCCGAAATTCTAACGAGCGCGAGATCGGCGCTAATTGCTTTAACCCATGATCGCGGCTTCGCTCGTTCTCCATATCCAGCACGGTAAAGACACGCTCGGCGGCGGACAGAGCCTGCTGCACGACGTTATTGGCGCCGGATAGGCGCCGGATAGGCGTATAGGCCATAAACATGGCGGTTAAGAATGAAAAGAACGCGCCGGGGGTCATCGCCCCTTGGATGACCAAATAGCCCCCATACCAAATGATGGCCGCCACGCCGACGACCCCGATTACTTCCATATGAGAATTTCCGAGCGAAGAGACCTGGATGGCCTTCATCGTCATGCGGAGAAAGGCTTCGTTACTGTATCGAAACCGCCTGCCCTCCGCCTCTTCCCGGCCGAACGCTTTGACGATGCGAATGCCCGCCAGCGTTTCCTGCAACGTGGACGCCATGTCGCCCATGCGTTCTTGCCCGCGCGTGGCCAAACTCCGCAATCGCTGCCCCATCCTCACCATCGTGAACGATGAAATCGGAATCACCAAGAGGGACACTGCCGCGAGTTTCCAATTCTGATAGAGAATGACGCCGAACATCGCCAGAAAGGTGAGGCCCTGCTGAAAGAGATCCTTCAGCACCCCGACCACCGCATTGGCCATCATATTCACATCATTGATCACCCGGGACACCAATCGGCCGGACGTATTCGAATCGTGAAAGCGGACCGGCAGCCGCATGAGCTGGAGAAATAGACGTTCGCGAATATCCGTAATCACCTGGTTGCCGACGTAATTCATCAAGTAGTTTTGTCCGTAACTGAACGCGGCTTTCATCACGGCCACCGCAAGAATGGCCAGCGGCAGCACGTTGAGAAGGAATGTGTCTTTATCGATGAAAATGCCGTCGAGAACCGGACGAACCAGCCAGGCATACGCCCCCGTGAGCGCCGCCACCAATCCGGAAAAGATAAAAGCGGCCACCAGTCGGACTTTATACGGTTTAAAAAACTCGAGCAGCCGAATGAAATCTTTCATCGTGCGCACTCCGCCAAGACAATAGCGGCGGCGCGCCCCGAGGCACCGGGTTCGCCGAGTGAGGCCCGTACCTGACCCAGCGCATCGCGCATCTGGCGATAGGCCACGCGATCGCGCAGCAGGTGCGAGGCTTCCTCCGTCAATCGTTCGGGCGTCACATCGTGTTGAAGAATCTCCGGCACGATCGATCGTCCCGCGATCAAGTTGGCCAGTCCGAGCCACTTGACCGTCACCAATTGCCGAGCCAGCCACCAGGTAAATCGCGGTGCGCGGTAGACGATAATCATCGGCGTGCCCACTAAGGCCGCCTGCAATGTCGCCGTTCCGGATGCAATCAAGAGCAGATCGGCTGCGGCCATGACCTCGTTGGGCTGCTGTTTGATTAGGTGGACCTTGACGGAGCTGCCCGCCAACATGCGATTGATCAGCCGATCGTCGATAGTGCCGGCCTGTGCCATCACAACTTGCAGTCCTGGATGCAGACGTTCCAAGCGGGCCGCGGTCTGCAATAAAATCGGAAGAAGAAGTTGCACTTCACCGACCCGGCTTCCCGGCAGCAAGCCAATGACGGAAGCCGACGCCTCTAGACCGAATTGTTTCCGTAGTTCAGCCCGGTCATAGGAGGGCGCGACCTCGTCCAACAAGGGATGTCCCACGAACGTGCACGGCACGCCGGCCGCGTCATAGAGCGCCTTTTCAAAAGGCAACGTGACGACCACGTGATCGACCCTCCGCTGCATCCAACGCATGCGCCTCGGCCGCCAGGCCCAGAGCTGGGGCGCAATGTAATATACCACTCGATGCCCGGCTTTTTTCGCTACGCGGGCAAAATGAAGGTTCAAGCCTGGATGATCGATCAGCACGACGGCATCCAAGGATTCGGTTCGCAGGAGATGCCGTACCTTTCTCAGTCGATGCACGACGGCTCGAAGCGCGCTCGGTCCGACCAGACCGATGACGTCCAGGTGGCCGATGCCCTCGACGATCTCGACTCCTGCGGCCTGCATACGAGCGCCGCCTATTCCGAGCACGGTCGCATCGGGCGCCTGCGCTTTCAAGGCCCTGGCCAAGTTACCGCCGTGCAAATCACCGGAGGCTTCCCCGGTGATGATCAGGATACGAGGTTTCGGCACATTCATGTCGCTCGTTTTTCCGTCGCCTCGACGGCGTGCCGCTGCACGAAGGACCCAATCGACTCCAAGACCTGATGCGCCAGCGCCAGCGCCGCGGCGCCGTCTTCCCCCGATACCATGGGAGGAGTCTTCGACGCAATGGCGTGGAGAAATGCGTCCAACTCCAACTTCAGCGGCTCATCATCGACGGTCTGAGCGGGTTCCATAAAGATTTCCGGCCGCTGATTCGCGCCGACCTGCCTACGCAGGATCGCCGCTTGGCGGGTTTGATAATCCACGGACAAATAGGAGTCGCGCTGAAACAGACGAAGCTTCCGCATGCGCATTGTTGAGACTCGGCTGGCCGTGAAATTCGCCACGCATCCGCTGGTGAAGGCAATGCGCGCATTGGCAATGTCGATCGTTGGAGAGAGCACGGGCACCCCGGCCGCCCGGACCTCCTCTACGGGGCCTGGATTGAACGAGAGCACCATATCGAGATCGTGAATCATCAAATCGAGCACGACATCGACGTCGGTGCCTCGCTCGCCATAAGGGCTCAAGCGGTGACATTCAATGAATCCAGGCGCATGAATCGCCGAGCGAACGGCCCGGATTGCGGGATTGAATCGCTCGATGTGTCCGACTTGCAGGATGCAATGGTACCGGCTGGCCAGCTCGATGAGGTCATTGGCTTCGGCAAGCGTGACGGTAATCGGTTTTTCAATCAAGACATGCACACCCGCGCTCAAACACAACTTGGCGACGGGATGATGGGCTGATGTCGGCACGGCGATGCTGACCGCATCGACCTCGGAGATCAGCGCGGTCACATCCGGATAGACCCTCACTCCATGCTTATCGGCCACTGCCTGGGCTCGATTCGCGTCTGCATCCACTACCCCGATGAGGGTCGATCCCGGCAATGTGGCATAGAGCCGCGCATGGTGTTGACCGAGGTGGCCGACTCCGATCACGCCGACGCGTAGTGTGCGCATGTTAAAGATGTTCTGGTGAAGTGCAGCAGGCGTATACACTGCGTCGTGGGAAAAACTCGATCATTCCGATCATGAGTTGTCACTCACTCCGACGATGGCAATCCCCGCCCGCTCGGCCTTTCGCAGCATCTCATCCCGATCGAGCAGAACGCTGCGGCCGGCTTCGATGGCCAATACGGAGGCATGGACTGATTCCATCGTGTCGATCGTTTTGGGACCCGCTGCCGGTAAATCGAACCGCAAATCCTGCTGTGGTTTGCATCGCTTCACGACGACCACGCCTTCACGGCCCAGCGCCCCGGCGCGGCGAATCGTCTCGTCCGTACCTTCCACCGCTTCCACGGCCACGACGACACGATCTTTGATCACGACGCATTGTCCGATATCCAGTCGGCCGATCTCCCTCGCCATGTCCCACCCGAAATGAATATCGTCCCATTCTTTTTTGGACGGCGTGCGTTTGGTCAGCGGGCCTTCTTCCACGAGAATGCCGGTCAGCCCGAACGTCGATTCCCGGATTTGTATCCCTTCCCGTTCCAGCTCGGCGGCAACCTCACGCAGAATCGCATCGTCCTTCCAGACCCGTAGACGGCTAGCCAACGCCAACGCGCGAAAGTCGGGACGCACGGTCGTGAAGACATGGGTTTTTTTGATCCCCCCCAGCATGACCGCTTGTTGTATGCCATCCGCTTTGAGCGCATGAATCAATTTATTGAATTGCCCGATTTTGATCCAGTGGATCCGCTCAACATGCTGCTCCAACTCGGGGGCCGTCTCCCCGATATGAGCCACGGCCGAGACGCTGTATCCCAGGCGTTTCGCATTATCGGCAAAGATAATGGGGAAGCGGCCGTTGCCCGCGATCAGGCCGATCCATTTGCCATAGGCCATCGAGACACCGTCGTTCGCTTCAGGGAGCACTACTCGTCCTCCTCATCCGCCGCCCCGACCGATTTGCAAATGCCCCGCTTGGTCCCCTCGACAAAGGCCACGACCTCTTGAACATCCGGCTGACCTTTGAATTCCTCGCGGACCCGCTTCAGTGCCTCTGCCATCATTAAACCGGAACGGAACAGGATTTCATAGGCCTGTTTCAGCGCAGAAATGCGATCGTTCGTAAAGCCCTGGCGCTTCAATCCAATGGTATTGAGCCCGTACAAATGGGCGCGATACCCACCGGCGGCGCGCATATACGGCGGCACATCGCGCCCCACGGCCGAACAGCCGCCGATCATGACCTGCGGGCCGATCCGGACGTATTGATGAATTCCTGACAGTCCTCCGATGATGGCATGGTCGCCGACCGTAATATGCCCGGCGAGTGTCGCGGCGTTCGCCATGATGATCTGGTTGCCCAAATGGCAATCATGCGCGACGTGGACGTAGGCCATGAGAAAATTATGGTCGCCGACCGTCGTCTCTCCTCCGCCGAAGACGGTGCCTCGATTGACGGTGACGTATTCGCGCAGAATATTATCATTCCCGATGACGACCCGCGTAGGCTCGCCTTTGTATTGCAAATGCTGCGGCGCGCTTCCGATCGACGCAAACGGATAGATCTGACATCGTTCGCCGATGTCCGTCCAGCCGTCGATATTGACATGCGCCATGAGCTGGCTTCCGCGGCCGATACGGACATGTTCCCCGATGACGGAATAAGGCCCGATCGCCACATCCGCACCGAGTTGTGCCTTCGGATGCACAATAGCCGTTGGATGAATCTGCACGTTGCCTCCGGTTTCCTTGTTCTTGGCTCGGTCCTGTTACGCGCGACTCGCGCGAGATGACATCGGCGCGACTAATCGGCCTTCTCTTCGGTGACCATCGCGGTCATTTCCGCTTCACAAACGAGGTCCGATTCGACGTAGGCCCTCGCCTGCATTTTCCAAAACGGAGGGCGTTTCTTCAGCACATCCACTTCGAATCGAAGTTGATCCCCGGGCACGACCGGCTTGCGGAACTTCGCATGGTCGACTCCGGTCAAATAGACGACGGGACGTCCCGTCATGACGACGGATTTAAAGGCCAGCACGCCGCCGACTTGCGCCATGGCTTCGAGAATCAAGACGCCCGGCATAATCGGCCGCTGCGGAAAATGTCCCTGAAAAAACGGTTCGTTAATCGTCACATTCTTGATGCCGACGATCCGCAGCCCTGCTTCCAATTCATGGATCCGATCGACCAACAAGAACGGATACCGATGGGGAAGAGTGGCTCGAATCTCGTCGATAGTGAGGGATGTCATGGACTTGCCTCCTTGCGGCTGCCCTTACTTATTTTGCCGATCGAATTCCTTGATGACCTGTTCGGTGACATCAAGCGAATCGCTGGCATAAATGACGATCTTGAGCGTCGACTCGCTCCCTTTATCCATGACGGCGGCGAACCCGTTTTTTTCGGCGACTGCGGCGGCGGCCTGGTCGATTTTTACCTGATATTCTTCGACCATTTGCTTTTGTTTCGCCTGGATTTCTCGATTGAAGTCCTGCAAACGGCGCTGATAATTTTCGAACTTCACGCGAAATTGCTCCTGCTTCTCCTGCTTGTCCCGTTTTTGCGCGTCGCTCGCATTGGGGTCGTCTTTTTTCAACTCTGTTTCCAAGCGCTTTAATTCTTCGTCGTCGGCCGAGACGATGCGCTGCCTGGCCGCCGAAAACTCCTTGAGTTCGTCCAACGCTCGCTTGCCGGCCTTCGACCGCTCCAACACCGCCTGCTGACTGACCACCCCGACTTTTATGGCATCGGCTGCCCATCCCATCAGATTCGGCGACATGATCAAACATGCCATTAAGACTATCGTTATCCGGCCCAGCTTTCTCATGCCTCACTCCTTTGTCCACATGCTGCTGCTTCGATCATCCTTACGAACCGTTTTTCTCCTTGTTGAACTCTTCGATCACTTTGGTGGAAATGTCCAGCGCGGCATCGCTATAGACCGTCGGTCCGCCCTTTCCTTTTTCCATCACGACCAGCAAACCGAGCTGTTGCGCCACCTTCGAGACGACACGCTCGGCCCGCTCCCGAAATCCCTCGAGCACTTCTTTTTGCTTCTCCTGCACTTCCCGATTCATTTCATTGGCCCGTTGCTGAAATTCCGCGACGCGTCGGCGCAAAAGGTCTTCGCGGTCCTTCCGCCCGCTGGCACTCAGCACGCTGGCCTGCTTGACGAGGTCTTCTTCCATCCGTTTCAACTCTTTTTCCTCCAGCTCGACCACTGCTTGGCGATTTTTCATGAAGTTGCTCAGCACATCTCGCGCTCGCTTGCCTGCTTCTGTATCGAGTAATACCCGTTGAAGATCGACCACTCCGATATTAGAAGGCCGAGGGACGGACTTCAAAGCAGGGCTCGAAGCATCGGAAGGAACGGATTGGCTTGACGAGGTCGACGGGCTTTGCTGCGTTGGCTGCCCTGTGCTCGCACACCCATGCAACAGCAGAGCTACCAGTCCCATGTCCAGAACGTAACCGAGTTGCCGGTGATAGCGAGTCATCATCATTCCACCTCTTAAAACAGCGAGCCGACGGAGAACTCAAAGACGCCCTTTCGCTCTCCCTCATGCGGATCAAGGTTGATCCCATAGGCGACACGGAGTGGTCCGAAGGGAGAAATCCACCGCAGCTCCAAGCCTGCCGCGCTTCGTAAATGAAAGCTCAGAGGCTCTCCTGGACCGAATCCTTTGCCGTAATCGAAAAAGATGACGCCATTGAGTTTCGCTTCGCTCGAAATTGGAAATATAAAATCGTTGTTAATGATAATTTCACGATCGGCCCCCAGCAACGAATTCTCCGGCGTGACGGGACCGGCCCGTCCAAACGAGAACCCGCGCATGGTGTTGATGCCGCCGACGAAATACAACTCGGTCAACGGAATCGGTTTATCATTTAGACCTACTACTTGCCCAAATCGACCTCGGATCGAATGTCGAGTATCCCAGAATAAGGGCGTGTATTTGATGGTATCAAGGGTCACCTTATAAAAATTGGTATTTCCGCCGAGTGCCGGTGTACCGAAGTCGAAATTGATCGCATTGCGCATGCCCTTGCGTGGATCGAGAAAATAGTCTCGCGTATCGCGCGACAACGAGGTCCGAAATCCCGTCGTGGTAAAGGACCCGATCTGGCTGAGAATAAAGGCCGGCGCGGTCGATATCGGATCGCTGTATTTGAAGTGTTCGAACACCGGACTGAAACTTCCGGAAACGTATTCGGAGAACCATCTCCCAAATGTGACGCTGGCGCCGGCCTTGTCTTCTATATAGGTCAGATAATTTGTCAGCGATCGATAGATGTCCAACTGCATCGACGTCAGCGAGTCGTTGAGATAGGGATTGCGAAACGACACCAACCCTAACGATCGCCGTTGACCCAGCTGGCCGCGCACCCGCACGAGGTTACCCGTTCCCGCCACGTTGCCCTCGGTAATGTCGGCGATAGCCACCAAACGATCCAACGTACTGAAGCCGCCGCCGATGCTGAACGCGCCCGTGGATTTCTCTTTCACTTTGACGTCCAGATCCACCTTGTCCGGCTCGATCTGTTTCGGAAGAATTTCCACCGTTTCAAAAAAATTCAGATTGTTCAGGCGCTGAAAGCTCCGCTTCATTGCGACGGTGTCGATAATTTCCTGTTCGTTCACCCGGAGTTCGCGGCGAATAACATTATCGCGGGTCTTATCGTTGCCGGTAATCCGTATCTCCCGGATACGGATCAGATCGCCTTCTTTGATCTGAAAGAGAATGCCGGCGGTCTTCGTTTTCGCATCCGGATTGATCACCGGATTGACATCGGTGAACGCGTAGCCTTTCGCGCCGTAGACCTCTGTCAGTCTGGTAATTTCGTCACGGACTTTCGCTCGCTGAAAGACCTCGCCGGTCTTCACACCCATGCCGGCCTTCAATTCTTCATCTTCAAAAACGGTATTCCCTCGAAAGCCAATGTCGCCAAAGTTATACCGGTCCCCTTCGACAATCGAAAATGTGATGATAAACCACTTTTTATCCTCGGTCAGCTCAATGGTAGGCAGACCGACTTGGACGTTGAGAAAGCCCTTGTTCAAATAGACTTCTTTGATTCGCTCGATATCGTTGGCGAGCTCTTCGCGCTTGAGAATGCCCGCGTCGGTGAACAGGGAGGGCAACCCTTTGAGGGTCAAGGTGCCCCAAATGGAAACCCATTCGCGAGTGGCCATCACTTTGAACAGTTCCTTTTTCGTGGCGGAGGTCGATCCTTCAAAATTCACCGATTGAATTCGCGCGCGGTCTTCCTCCTTGATAAAGAAGGTCAGCCGCTTCCGATCTTCTTCCAAGGTGAGAACAATCGGAATGACTTGGGCATGATAGTACCCATCCTCCTGATAGGCGAGGCGAATTTTTTCGGCACTCTCTTTCACCTGTTGCTGGTCAAGAAAGGACTGATTGCGGATGGTGATTTTTTCCTTCAGCTTGTCGTCGCTGAAATTCTCGTTTCCATCGAAGACCACTTCGGTAATGAACGGCTTTTCCTTCACGATAAATGCGACGGCGATACCGTCCGGCTTCTCCTCCGTCTCCAATTGCACGTCTTCGAAAAATCCCATTTCGTAGATCACTCGGATCTGAGCTCGAATCGCGTCGACCGTATACGGATCTCCAACTTTGAGCGTCAACCGACCACGAATGGCTTGATCTTCGATGCGCTTATTGCCGCGAATGTCCACCGACGCTACTTTCTGGCCGGTGTCTTCGGCATACAAGGTAGACGCCGACAGACTGACGAGTAGAAGCGTGCCTATGACGATGAGCGTCATCAGCCGATTCCCCAGGCGAGTGGTCACCGATGCCTTTCTAGGCAGACCAGGAGAACATCCTCCAGGGGGACGGCTTCGGTTTGGCCACCCATGCGATGGGCGCACCGGACGACGGCACGATCTTGTGCGACAATGACAGCACCCGGCCCCGCACCGGGAAACCCATCGATCGGATCTGATAGGGTGAGGCGATAGGGCTGCTCCAAAGCCCGGGGAAACCTTTCAAAAAAGGATTGAAAAAACTGCGGAATTATAAAGAGCGCGTGCTGTAATGTAAAGAACCTTCCTAATGGGAGACCACGCGTGAACAGCCTCGCGACTCGCGGCCGATTTCTTGACAATCCGTTCACCCATCCCCTAGTATCCAGCATGCCCGTTTTGCCTGTTCGAAAAGCCGTTCTCCCCGCGGCCGGCCTCGGCACTCGCTTTCTCCCCGCGACTAAAGCCTCCCCCAAGGAAATGCTTCCCTTGGTGGACAAACCGCTCATTCAATACGCCGTCGAAGAAGCGGTCGCCTCGGGAATCGAAGACATCATCATCGTGACGGGGCGTGGCAAACGGGCCATCGAAGATCATTTCGACCGGTCCTTCGAGCTGGAGGAGAATTTAAAGGGCAACAAAAAAGAAGGCATGCTGAAAGAGGTGCGGCGCATCTCGGAATTGGCCAACTTCTGCTACGTTCGCCAGCCGGAGGCCCTCGGCCTGGGACACGCGGTCCTCTGCGCGCAACACCTGGTCGGCGACGAACCATTCGCCGTCCTGTTGGGAGACGAGGTGATCGACGCGCCGGTGCCGGGGCTGGCTCAATTGATTAAGGTTTTTATAGAACGTGAGGGTCCGGTGTTGGGTGTAAAGAAGGTCCCCCTCCAAGAAGTCAGCCGCTATGGGATCGTCGCTAACCGCCGGGTGGCCGAAGGACTTCATCGCGTGGACGACTTGGTTGAAAAGCCCGACCCGAAGCACGCCCCGTCGCGCTATGCCGTGATTGGACGGTACGTGCTGTCACCGGATATTTTCGACATTCTTCGGCGCATTCCGCCCGGGAAAAACGGTGAAATCCAATTGACCGACGCGCTGCGGGTGCTGGCGAAAAAAGTGACAATGTATGCGCATGAAATGCAGGGCCAGCGCCATGATGCCGGCGAGAAACTGGGCTTCCTGAAAGCCACGGTCGAATTTGCGCTCAAGAATCCTACGCTTGGTCCGCCGTTTGCCCGTTATCTCAAAGACCTCTACCGTAACAACGGCACGCGCCGTGCCTGATCGATGGCTATCTCGATCACCGTCTGTGTCAAGGTGACCGACCTCAGGAACGAACTATAACGAATGACAAACCCGATGACTCCTGAACCGACCGAGCGCGACATTCAAAACATGGACATTCCGGAGCAGCTTCCGCTGCTTCCCGTGCGCGACATCGTCGTCTTTCCTTATATGGTATTGCCGCTCTTCGTGGGACGTGACATGTCCATTAAAGCGATTGAAGCGGCGTTGGCCGGCAATCGCATGATTTTCTTGGCCACCCAAAAAGCGCTCGATGTCGAAAATCCCACGCCGGAGGACATTCATAGCGTCGGCACGATCGTCATCATCATGCGCATGCTCAAGCTGCCCGACGAGCGCATCAAAATTCTCGTGCAGGGCATTTCTAAGGCGAGGATTCAAGAATATATCCAGAACGATCCGTACTATTCCGTCCGCATCGCCAAAATCCTCGACAGCAAGCCAGCCGGCGCTCCCTTAGAATCCGAAGCGGTCATGCGCACGGTCAAAGAGCAGCTCGAGCGCATTGTCGGCCTCGGCAAGGTGCTCATGCCGGACGTGATGGTCGTCATCGAAAATCTTGACGATCCCGGCCGGCTCGCGGACATGGTCGTCTCGAATCTCGGCGTCAAGGTCGAGGTGTCCCAAGCCGTTCTCGAGATCGAAGACCCCATCGCTCGACTGAAACGGGTGAGCGAAATTCTGAGTAAAGAAGTCGATGTCCTCTCTATGCAGCAGAAAATCCAAGCCCAAGCTAAGGGCGAGATGGATAAGACGCAACGCGAATACTTCCTGCGCGAACAGCTCAAGGCCATTCAGAAAGAACTCGGTGAACTGGACGAACGAGGCGAAGAAGTGGCTGAGTTCAAGAAGCGCATCAAAGACGCCAAGATGCCCGAGAAAGTCCTCAAAGAGTGTGAAAAGCAACTCAAGCGTCTGGAAAAGATGCATCCCGACACCGCCGAGTCCGCCACTGTTCGCACCTATCTGGAATGGATGGTGGACCTCCCGTGGAGCAAGAAGTCGAAAGACAATCTCGACATCAAGGCAGCCGCCAAGGTTCTGAACGAAGATCACTATGACTTGGAAAAAGTAAAAGAACGTATCCTTGAGTACTTGGCCGTGCGCAAGCTCAAGGAAAAGATGAAGGGCCCGATCCTGTGTTTCGTCGGTCCCCCCGGCGTCGGAAAAACGTCATTGGGTAAATCGATCGCCCGCGCGCTGGGGCGTGAGTTCGTTCGAGTCAGTCTCGGCGGCGTGCGGGACGAGGCCGAAATCCGCGGCCATCGCAGGACCTATGTGGGCGCGCTCCCGGGCCGCATTATTCAAGGCCTCAAGCAGGCAGGGACGAGCAATCCGGTCTTTATGATGGACGAGGTCGATAAGGTGGGACAAGACTTCCGCGGCGATCCTTCCGCCGCCCTCTTGGAAGTCCTGGATCCCGAGCAGAATCATGCGTTCAGCGACCATTATCTCGGCGTGCCGTTCGACTTGAGCGAAGTGATGTTCATTACCACGGCCAACCTCATGGATCCGATTCTCTCTGCCCTTCGCGACCGGATGGAAATCATCGAAATTCCCGGCTACACGGAAGAAGAAAAGCTCGGGATCGCCCAGCGCTATCTCATTCCTCGCCAGCTCAAAGAACACGGCATCACGGAAAAATACATCCGGATCACAGAGTCCGGGCTGCATACGATTGTCTCCCACTATACACGGGAAGCCGGCGTACGAAGCTTGGACCGCGAGATTGCGAACGTCATGCGCAAGGTCGCCAAAAAGGTGGCCGAGGGTATGACGACCTGTTACAGCATTACGCCGGCCAATGTGAACAAATTTCTCGGCGTTCCAAAATATCTCCCCGAAGCCGAACAGGAGAAAGACGAGATCGGCGTATCGACCGGCTTGGCATGGACGGAAAGCGGCGGAGACGTGCTGTATATCGAGGCCACGGTGATGAAAGGCAAGGGTCAACTCACCCTGACCGGCCACCTCGGCGAAGTGATGAAAGAATCCGCGCAAGCGGCGTTGAGCTACGTGCGGTCGCGAGAACGGCTGCTGGCCATCAATCCCGACGTGTTTTCAAAAATCGATATACACATCCATGTGCCGGCTGGCGCCATACCTAAAGACGGTCCGTCTGCAGGCATCACCATCGCGACTGCGATCGCGTCGATTCTCTCCGGTATCCCCGTGCGCCGCGATGTGGCGATGACCGGCGAAGTGACGCTGCGTGGACGCGTGCTGCCGATCGGCGGACTGAAGGAAAAAATTCTTGCCGCGAAACGCGCGAAAATCGGGACAGTGATCCTTCCGCAGCGCAATGAAAAGGACATCGAAGAGATTCCGAAGCACTTATTGCGAGGCGTGAAGTTAATCTTCGCTACGACGATGGACGACGTCTTGAAAGCGGGGCTTCGATCCGCGTCCGCCCTCTTATCGAAGAAGCCTCGGCCCGCGCGCCGGTCGGGACCGACCCGCTTGAAAAAAAAGGAATTGCCATCCCCGCGTAGAAATCAGCGCACCCCCTCTATTGCCCCCTCACTGTCGCTCTCGCCCCCGTCTTCGCTTCGCTGATATGCCCGATTCTCGATCGACGCATCGAACTCCACTCCACGAATTTCAACTCATTACCCATCTCCGGCGCCGCTTCGGACGGACCGGATCCTCTGTCGTGCGCGGAATTGGTGACGACGCGGCTGTGATCACCACTCAAAAAGGACGGCAGTTGGTATTGACCACCGATCTGTTGGTGGAAGGTGTGCACTTCACTCGCACGACCGCCTCATTCGAAGACATTGGCTACAAGTCGGCGGCCGCCAATCTCAGCGATATCGCCGCGATGGGCGCCTCACCCGACTATGCGCTTGTGTCGCTCGCCATCCCCTCGTCGTTGACGCCATCCGATATTCATCGGTTCTATCGGGGCTTCATGATGGCCTGCCGTCCTTACGGAGTCCATCTGGTCGGCGGTGATACCTCGTCGTCCTATCAGGATCTGTTCGTGAATATTACGCTCACCGGCAGCGTGGCCGCCGGCCGTGCAATCATGCGGGACGGCGCTCGTGCCGGCAACCTCCTCTATGTCACCGGCACCCTTGGCGACTCTCTCGCCGGTTTGAAATTGCTGTCGTCCCGAAAGCGCGCGAAGACACGCTCGATGCGCTCCATCGGAGAGACCCGCTTAATCCGTCGTCATTTGCGTCCCTCGCCGCGCGTCGAGATCGGACATCTGCTCAGCGCTCATCGACTTGCCACCGCAGCAATTGATGTGTCCGATGGATTATCCGGCGACCTCCGCCACATCTGCACCCAAAGCGGCGTAGGCGTGGAAGTGGACGCGCAGGCTCTCCCGCTTTCCTCCGAGCTTCGAACCTACGCGCGCGTGCACGCGATGGATCCGGTCGCCATAGCGCTGCAAGGGGGAGAGGATTATGAATTGCTGTTTACCGTCTCTCCGCACAATCGTTCCAAATTGCTGGAACGCTGCCGGCAGATGACGTGCCCCGTCTCATGCATTGGAATCATTCGACCGAAAGCTTTCGGTGTGCGGCTAAAGGACAAGGCCGGCGCCATGCGGCGTCTTCCTGAGATCAGCTACCGTCATTTCCAAGCTGTTTCACAGCGTCGGGAAGTCTCTTGATTTCGTTTGCGCAGATCCGTGCTCGGCTGAACCAGATTCTGCACTTGCACGAGTCACCTCATCGGACTGCGCTGGCGTTTGCTATCGGCGTCTTCATTGCCTTCTCCCCGACCTACGGGCTTCATACGCTGCAAGTCCTGTTCTGCACCTGGGCGTTCCGGCTGAATTTTCTCGCCTTGATGGCAGGGGCATTCATCAACAATCCATGGACCATCGTCCCAATCCTCGGCGCCACCGTTTGGACGGGATTTTTCGTCCTCGACATGCCGCAGGCGGCCCCCTTCGACTGGAACAATCTGAGTGCTGCATCGCTCTATCATCAGATTGAACCTTACCTGCTCCCTTTTATGATTGGCGGCCTGATCTTAAGCATGCTGGGCATGCTGATTTCTTATCCCGTTGCCTACTGGTTGATCCGTCGCTATCGCATACAGCGAACGAAGCTCGACGAGCAATTGCCGACGTGACGGTCCTGCGATAAAATGCCGTTACCATCGCTCGACCAACCATGAAACGACAGTCCCACATTCCTCACATTCTCTACGATGGATCGGCTTTGATCGCCGATCCGATTCACGAATACATTTCGTTCACCGTCCCCTATTCGACGCCGGATCCGGGAGAACGCACGGAAAAAGATCTGATCGATTCGCCCTGGGTTCAACGGTTGCGCTATGTGTTTCAACTGCAAAGCGCCCGATGGGTCTATCCTTCCGCCGAGCATAGTCGGTTCGTCCATTCGCTGGGAACCATGCATGTCGCGGGACGCTTCGCTCGACATCTGTACCCATTCCTGGCAACGCAATTCCCCCACGTGCCCTCGATCCACTATGTGGAGGAACTCCTGCGCGTCACGGCCCTGCTGCACGACATCGGCCATGGCCCTTTCTGCCACTTCTTCGACGATAATTTCCTGAAAGCGTTTCACCTGACGCACGAGAAACTCGGACAGGTGATCATTCGAGATCACCTCGGCCCCATCATTCAGAAGATCAGACGCAGCCCGAGCGGGCCCTTTGCCAAAGGGGAAAGCTTGGACCCGCGCCATATCGCGCATTTGATTTTAAAAGAAAAGGGCAAGGATAACTCCCGCATGCCGCCTTGGCTGAACGCGCTGCAGCCGGTGATCTCAGGCAGCTACACGGGAGACAATTTGGATTACGTCCTGCGGGATGCCTATATGTGCGGCGTCGCGGTGGGACCGGTCGATCTCAGCCGCTTGATTCACTATACGCTGATCACCCACCGGGGCTTTACGATTCACAAGACTGGGCTCCCCGCCTTGCAAATGTTTTTGACGACCAGAATGTACTTGTACTCTAACGTGTACTATCACCGAACGACTCGAGCGATCGACATTCACCTTCGGGAGATCTTCGGCGAGACCATGCGGTTGATTTTTCCGGAGAATCCGCTGGAACATATGGACCGCTATCTCACGTTGACGGACTGGTCCTTGTTGGAAGAGGTGCGGGGTTGGCCCCGATCACGACAGACCGCTCGGCGACAATTGGGTGAGGAATGGGCGAGGCTTCTTGGACGCGACGTCAAATGGAAAATGGCCTATAACACCGTGCTGAAAGAAAAAGGGCAAGCGCGCGGGATGGACTTCCCCCACCGCGACCATTTTGAAACACAGGTCCGCAAGGAACTGCCGCCGAAGACTGCGAAGATCCCGTTTGCCGTCGATATGGCTCCCATCGATCCTCGGCCAGACCCGAAGGATACGCGCGCCACGCCACTGTATGTCTACGATCCGGGGAGCAAATCGGTCTCGACCGAGCCGCTGGAGGAATTTTTAGATCTACTCCCGACCCGTCTCGTCCAATTCAGAATCTACGCTCTGAATCATGACGCCGATGCCGAGCTCTCGCGCGCCGCCGCGACAGTCCTCAATACCGCTCCCTCCGATCTTCACACCAACATTTAGTATATTTAGATTCCCCGGTACCGAGGGAGCGCGGAATAAAACAGTCAGCCTCTTTACTGAACGGCGGGAATGGGAGGAGGGAAAGAGAGTTTAAGAAGAGCGAGTGGATCGACTCTTGCGCCATTCAAATTCACACCCCAATGCAGATGAGGACCTGTCGCTCGACCGGACGCGCCGACCTTCCCGATGACCTGCCCTCTCATGATCGCGTCGCCTTCTTTGACGGATACTTCGGAGAGATGAAAATACATCGAATAGAGGCCTAGGCCATGGTCGAGAAACACGCCTTTCCCGGAAAAGAAATGATCGGCCGTGAGGCAGACGATGCCGTCATTCATCGCGACGACATCGGCGCCCAATGGCGCAGCAATATCTTCCCCGTTATGGGGATTTTTAGCCTGCCCATTGATGATGCGCTGCCGGCCGAAGGCGCCTGTGATCGGCCCTTCGACAGGTCGAAGAAAATTGCTCGCCCATCGTCGTTGCGTCGAGACGGCCTCGAGCACCGTGCGAACCTGCGCTTGTTCCGCTTTCACGCGAACGAGGTTGTCTTCATCGAGATCGACCTTGTCCTTCGGCAGGGTCAAATGCTGGACCGCTCGTTTTTCTTTCATGACGACAATGTAATAGCTCATTCGGCGATGGCCCGCCACGGATGCGACGTCGAGTACCAGTTCATGCGTACCGGGCGAATCTTGTAAATCAATCCCGACCAGCCCAAGATAGGCCTGCCCGTCACCTGCAACGCCCTCTGGAAAGAAGGGCACCTTGCGATTGAGAAATCGCCCTGTCACGGACGTGGCTTGCAGCTCGGCGGGAACACGAACCACCACTACTTCGCCTTGCTTCCCGCTGAATTGGCCATCGGCGCCATGCGGCTCCGGCGGAGCGCTGGTTAACAAGTCGACGGGGAAAATACTCGTGAGAAGGACGATCCCTACGATCGTGATGATGTCTACTCTGATCCTGAACATGGTCACAGCACCACGCTCGCGTGACAAGTTGCGACGATGCTTAACACGTTTTCATGAGGTGACAGGAACGTTGGAGAATGTGGATTGTTACTAGTGTACCTCATCTATAAAAACGAGGGCCGGCGACCTGAGCTACTAATTCCTCGACGCGACGATTAACGGAACTGAACGGATCCATGCACAAAATAGTTTCTTCCCAATAGCCATTGAGTTTCAGATAGGTCCAATCGACCGTATAGGATCGATTTTTCGCGCGGGCGAATCGGATAAAATCACCCCGCACCTTCGCGCGGGTCGTTTGAGGAGGCACGGACATCGCGCGTTGGACGGCGTCTTCGTCCACGATTCGTTCGATCAGATCACGATTTTCCATCAGATAGTAAAGGCCACGGGTGCGCTTCACGTCGTGATACTGCAAGTCCATAAGAAACACCCGCGGATCGTCCCACCCGCACCCTTTCTTCTCGATATACGATTGAATTAAATGCCGTTTGCTGACCCAATCGATTTCGCGGGTTAATTGAGCGGGATCTTCTTCCAACCGATCGAGCACGTAAGTCCATTTGGTGAGAATGTCATCCAAGACCGGATCGTGGGAATTGAAATTTAAATAATCGTAGGCGCGCTCCAAATACATTCGCTGAATTTCAATCGCGCTCAATTGACGCCCATCATCCAATCGGATTTTTTTCTTGAGCGTGGGATCCCGGGAGACTTCCCGGATCGCCTTGACCGGATCTTCCAACTCCATCCCGCTGACCGTATAGCCGTCCTCGATCATGGTCAGAACGAGCGCTGCCACGCCAACCTTCAAATACGTCGCATACTCCGACATATTGGAATCACCGACGATGATATGCAAACGCCGGTATTTCTCCGCGTCGGCGTGCGGTTCATCCCGCGTATTGATGATACTTCGCGATGACGTCGTCGACGAGGACGTCTTTTCGTGGATATGCTGTGCGCGCTGCGAGATAAAAAACTGCGGCTTCCCCGATACTTTCAGCACTTTGCCGGCACCCGAGTAGATTTGCCGGGTCACGAAAAAGGGAATCAACTGCTCCGTGACTTTCCAAAAATCGACGTCCCGCCGCATAAGGAAATTTTCATGGCACCCATACGTATTGCCGAGCGAATCGGTATTGTTTTTAAAAATATAAATCTCACCCGACAAGCCCTCCTCTCTGAGACGCTCTTCGGCCGCCGGCAAACAGGCTTCTAGCAACCGCTCACCCGCCTTATCATGAATGACGAGATCCGTAATGTTGTCGCATTCTGGAGTGGAATACTCGGGATGGCAGCCGGTATCTTGGTAAAAACGTGCGCCGTTGATGAGAAACGCATTGGAGGGCCAGCTGTTAGGGATAAGACCCTCGAAAATGTAACCGAGGACCTTTTCCATAGGAAGGTAAATCCGGCCGTTCGGCGAGAAAATCAGTCCATACTCGTTTTCAAGGCCGAAGATACGTGTTCTCATACGAAAAGACGCGGTGGAGGATTGATTTCAGCATACACCGCCCCTCCCCGTTCTTCAACTTAGAGGGAACGGACAAATGAACTAGGCCAGGATTTGACGGGATTCGGCGGGGAGAATGCGACGAAACTTGCGACCTACTCTATTCCGCTCCAAGGTGGCTATCTCCAATCCTTCGAGGGGGAGTTTTTGATTGGTGATATTTTCAAGTGCTGCACTACAGAGTGCCAGACCGGCTTTCAAAGTCAGACCCTCGGCCTTGTAGTGTTCCTTCAAGTATCCCTGCAAAGCTTCCGAGCGCCCGCCGATGACGGCATATCCGCGTTCATCAAAAATGCTGCCGTCGAACGAAATGCGATACAGCTCGTTGGGCCGGCCGGTTTGTCCGACCTCCGCGACAAGAATTTCCACTTCCAGCGGTTTCAATTCTTGACTGAAAATGGTGCCGAGGGTCTGCGAATATCCATTCGCTAAAGATCTGGCCGTGACATCTTCGCGGCTGTACATAAACCCCTTAAGATCGGCATGCCGGATGCCCGCCTTGCGAAGATTTTCGAATTCGCTGTACTTCCCCGCACCCGAGAAGGCGATGCTGTCGTAAATCTCAGAAATCTTATAGAGCGAGGCGCTCGGATTATCCGCGACAAGCAAAATGCCGTCGGCATATTCCACCGCGATGATGGACCGTCCCTTGGAGATGCCTTTCTTGGCGTACTCCGCCTTGTCCTGCATCATTTGTTCGGGTGAGACGTAGTACGGCAATGGCATGATCAGCCCTCCTGCTTCCGTTCGGCGATGAGTTCGGCGTACAGCATGGCAACTCGTTGGTCCTCGACATCGGTGATGCCAGTCGCATTGACAACTTTCGCCGTCGGATAGATACCTCGAATCAAATCAGGCCCGCCGGTTCCGACATCTTCTTCGGCCGCGTTATAGAGCGACAAGAGGGCGAGTTTGAGCGTTTCGTCCTCCGACAGGTTTTTCCGATAGTGCTCGCGCATCGTATTGCGTGCATCCTTGCCACCCGAGCCAATCGCGTGATATTCGGACTCTTCATAGCGCCCACCCGTAATATCGTATTTAAAAATACGGCCATCGCGTCGCCGATGATCGTAGCCCACATAAATGGGAATCACGATCAGCCCATGAAACACCATGGGAAGATTCGCTTTGATCATCTGGCCGAGCTTATTGGCCTTTCCTTCATACGATAACTGAACCCCTTCCAGCTTTTCGTAGTGCTCCAACTCCGTTTGAAACAATTTGACCATTTCGATGGCCGGACCGGCGGTGCCGGCAATGGCCATAGCGGAATAGCCGTCGATTTTGAACACCTTCTCCATCTGACGTCCGGCAATTTGAAAGCCTTCGGTTGCGCGACGGTCTCCGGCGATGACAACGCCCTCGCGATACTTCAAGGCCAACACGGTCGTGCCGTGCGGCGGCTGGGGGATTTGGTGAGGACGGTTGGGATCCCACAGCGGATTGGCCGTTCCGTTCCAGTCACGATTCCCGGGAACAAGATCCGGCCGCCGATGCAGCAGATAATCAAAAAAGCTGGAGTCGTCGTGGTCTGAAAGCGTTCGAGATGATGACATGCCTCTCCTTCATATCAGCACGATTCATGCGAGAAGACGGACAATCGCGATGTGGTGACTATGATCAGGACGGTCGATAGGCCTCATTATGCCGTGAGCTTGGCCAGCAACGACTCCGCTGAGTCCGATCCTTCCAACAACTCACGCGTGAGGGATTCGGTTCCGCGCAGGGGATCCATTAGTGGAATTTTTTTGATCGTGGTATTGCCGACATCGAAGAGCACAGAGGTCCAGCTCGCTCCATAGATCTTATGACCGAACTTCTTTAAACAATGACCCCGAAAATAGGCACGCGTCCCGGTGGGTGGGGTATGTTCGGCCTTCGCGATATCGCTGTCTTGCAGCAGGCGATCGATTAAGTTGCTCCGCTCCAGCGCATAATACAGTCCCTTTTCCGGCCGCACATCGTGATATTGCAGATCCAACAGCGACACGCGAGGGTCCTTCCAATCGCAGCCCTTACGGTCCATGTAGGAATAGATCATCTGACGCTTGGCGACCCAATCTAGGTCGCGAACAAGCAACACCGGGTCTTGTTCGAGCTTCTCTAGCACCTCTTCCCACCGTACCAGAATATCTTTCGTGACTTGGTTCAGCTCATGACACGCGTAAAAATCCAGCGCCGTTTTTAAATACATCCGCTGCACCGCAATCGCGGTCGTCACGCGGCCATCGGTAAGCTTGAGGGTTTTCTTGACGTCGAGATCTCGAGACACCTCTTTAATCGCCCGCACGGGGTCATCCAGGTCCACTCCCGGCACTTCGATGCCTGCTTCCAGGAGATCGAGCACGATCGATGTAGTCCCGAGCTTCAAATAGGTGGAGAGCTCCGCCATGTTCGCATCCCCGATAATGACGTGGAAGCGGCGGTACTTCGCCGGATCGGCGTGCGGTTCGTCCCGCGTATTGATGATCGGTCGCTTGACCATCGTATTGAGATCGACCAGACATTCGAAAAAATCCGCGCGCTGCGAAAGCTGATAGGCGGCAGGGTGACCGTGATTTTCGGCGCCGACCTTTCCCGCCCCGGCATATATCTGCCGGGTCACAAAGAAGGGAACCAGCAGCCGGACTACTCGGTCGAAGGGAACGGATCGCTCCAGAAGATAGTTCTCGTGATATCCGTAACTATTACCCTTCCCGTCGGTGTTATTCTTGTAGAGGACGAACTTGTCACCCCCACGTATGCGGGCCAATTCACGCAAGCATTCAGCTGCCACGCGTTCGCCGGCACGTTCGTACGCGACCACTTCACGAGGATTGGTGCACTCGGGGGTGGAATACTCCGGATGGGCTCCATCCACGTAGAGACGCCCTCCATTCGCAAGTACTTTATTCAACATCCGGTTATAGTCGGGACCCGGGCGTTCGCGCTCCCCCTCCGCTTCGTACCCACGCAGATCGAGCAATGGATTTTCATTTTCATAGTCCCATAGCGCCTGCGCTGCGGGGAGGGCCGGATAATGCGCAATGAGCTGAATGGAATTGGAGACCGGATCGATGGCGTCGGCATCGCGCGTTGCGATGCCAAACTCCGTTTCAGTTCCTAAGACACGCTGGGAAATCACCGAGTGCTCCTGTCCGATGGGAAATGATCAGAAATAATGGCCGGTCGTAATGGTTTCGATCTGGCGAGATTCCGTCGACCCGGCTGTAATCGTCCGTACGTGGATAATTTTTTCGCCCTTTTTGCCGGATATCTTTGCCCAATCATCGGGGTTGGTGGTATTGGGAAGGTCTTCGTGCTCCTTGAATTCATCCCGCACCGCTCGCTGTAGATCTTCCCCGCGAAGCCCCTTGCCCTCGTTGGCGATGACTCGCTTAATGGCATATTTTTTCGCGCGGGAGACGATCCCTTCAATTAACGCGCCGCTGGCGAAATCTTTAAAATAAAGCACCTCTTTCTCGCCGTTGGCATACGTCACTTCGAGAAATTTATTCTCCTCCGACGTGGCGTACATCCCGTCAACGGTCAATTGAACGAAGCGATCGACCAATGCCTGGCGATCGCCGTTATGACGTGTGATTTCTTCTTCGGCGTACGGCAGATCGGCCTCCAGATATTTCGAGAAGATTTCCTTCGCGGCATTCATGTCCGGACGAGAAATCTTGATTTTGACGTCTAACCGACCGGCGCGTAGCACGGCAGGATCGATCAGGTCCTGCCGGTTACTCGCTCCGATGACAATGACGTTCCGCAACCGCTCGACGCCATCGATCTCCGATAAAAACTGCGGGACGATCGTCGACTCGATGTCCGACGAAATGCCGGTTCCGCGCGTGCGGAACAGCGCATCCATTTCATCGAAAAACACGATCACGGGATGTCCATCCGCGGCACGCTCTTTGGCTTTTTTAAACACTTCGCGTACTTGCCGTTCAGACTCACCCACATATTTATTCAGCAACTCCGGACCTTTGACGTGCAGGAAAAAGCTCCGCAGTTCTTTTCCGGCCAAATGTCCAAGCTTCTTCGCGATCGAATTGGCGACGGCTTTCGCGATCAAGGTCTTGCCGCAACCTGGAGGGCCATACAGCAGCACGCCTTTCGGGGGGCTCAATCGATGTTCGGCAAAGAGTTGCGGGTACAAAAACGGCAATTCCACCGCATCGCGAACCTGCTCGATTTCCTTGGCCAGACCCCCGATGTGTTCGTAATCGACATCAGGCACTTCTTCAAGGACTAATTCCTCCGCTTCGGATTTCGGCAGCTTCTCGACGACATAGCCGGAGCGCGCGTCATACAACAAATGGTCGCCAACGCTCAGCCGCTGAGAGGCTAACGGTTCGGCAAGCTCCGTCACCTTCTCTTCATCGAAGTGCAAGGAAACCAACGCGCGGTTTCCCTCTAATAAGTCTTTTAATCGCACGACCTCGCCTTGCCCGTCGAATCCGCGGCTTTCAATGACGTTGAATGCCTCATTCAAAATGACTTCCTGTCCCTTGCGCAATTCCTTCGGCTTGATGGAAGGATGAAGGCTGACCTTCATTTTGCGTCCGGACACATAAATCGTGGCCGTGGAATCCTCGTTCATACTCGAAAAGATCGCATAGGTATTCGGGGGGGCCGTCAGCTTTTCCACCTCGGCGCGTAACGCCTGGATTTGAGCCTTGGCTTCCTGCAAGGTGGCGGTCAGTTTTTCGTTTTGCCTTTGGGCTTGGTCGAGTTGGGAGCGAGACTGATACAGCTGGCGCAGCTCGTCCTGCATGGACTGGATCTGGATCTGAAGTTTATCGATCTCTCGCGCGTGCTCGTCATTTTTTTTCACGGCGTCTAGATCTCCGTCTGACAAGCGTTGAGTGATTTTCTTCACGGATTCGCGGAAGGAGCTGAGCCGGCCCTGACCCCGCTTGGAATCGGCCATGGAACGTTCTCCGAGTCAATGAGTATCGTTTGCGCGTCGCTCAACTCGTGCAAATCTTATCATCGAATCTTGAAAAGGGTCAACTCCGCTACAGCTTCCGTTGCGCGAACGTTCACAGCTCCCGCGCTCGAACTGCCGATCCGCATGATTGCAATTCCTCGAGAAGACAGCGTACGGCGATATCAACGTTGTCCGACGCGAGAATGGCGGAGACGACCGCGACACCGAATGCCCCGGCGCGGCGAACGTCAGAGACACGTTCTGGGGTAATGCCGCCGATGACAAAAATTGGTATGTTGCTTTCCCGGCTGACTTGCTCTAGAGGTCGCAATCCAAGAGGATCGCCATAGGCTCGCTTCGAAGCCGTATCATAGATGGGTCCAAGCACGATAAAATCCGCCCCGTCGGACTCTGCCTGCTGCGCGTCTTCAGCCGAGTGAGCCGAAACTCCAATTAATCGATCAGGGCCAAGCAGTCGCCGCGCCGCGGCCACCGGCATGCTATCGGCCCGGAGATGAACGCCGTCCGCTCCCAACGCCATCACCAGATCGGTTCGATCGTTGACCAGCAATCGGCCCCCGTGCTTCCGTACAATGGCCAGAACATCATTAGCCAGATGAAGCAAAGAACGAGTATCAAGATCCTTCTCGCGAAGTTGAATGGCCTTCACGCCGGCGTTCATCGCGCCATCGAGAAGTGGGAGCAGCGGCCGCCCCGCGGTCTGGTGCCGATCGGTGATCAGGTACAGAGAAAAATTAACGCGGGACATAAAAAGGGAAGTACTTTAAATTAAGGGGAGGCGCAAACCCTAGGCTGCTTAAAATGCCCCTCTTTGCACACACCCACCCTAGGCGTTACTTCACCCGCCGCACCCCGCGTCTGTCAGGACAGCCGCTCGACCCGTGGACGCGCCCCATCCCGTGCAAGGCGCAGGGCGCGAGGATCCCGAAGACTACCAGTTCGGTTGAGGGAGGCTCGCGACTGAGAACGCAGCCGAAGGACATTTCAGCGGGCTACAGCATGCCTTCGATAGGACTGCTTGCCGTCGCGTACAGCTTCCTCGGAATGCGGCCGGCCTTGTAGGCCAACCGCCCGGCATCAACGGCATACTTCATCGCTTCCGCCATCATGATCGGATCTTTCGCCCCAGCAATCGCCGTATTCATTAGTACTGCATCGGCCCCATACTCCATCGCCAACGCAGCATCGGACGCGGTTCCTACGCCGGCATCGACGATCACTGGAACGTTCACAGTTTCCATGATGATCTTAAGATTGTACGGATTGCGAATACCTAATCCCGATCCGATAGGCGCGGCAAGCGGCATCACGGCCGGACAACCAATGTCCATCAGCTTTTTGGCCACGATCGGATCGTCATTCGTATACGGCAGAACAACGAATCCTTCTTTGACCAAAATTTTCGCGGCTTCTATGAGGCCTGCGGTATCGGGAAAGAGCGTGCGTTCATCACCGAGCACTTCCAATTTAACAAGATCCGATATGCCGGCGGCACGCGCCAACCGCGCATACCGCAACGCGTCTTCCACCGTATAGCACCCTGCGGTATTCGGCAAAATAATGTATTTCTTCGGATCGAGATAATCCAGAAGGTTTTCTTTGGAGCGATCCGTAATATTGACGCGCCGAACCGCCACCGTCACGACATCCGCCCCGGATGCTTCAATGGCCTTTTTCGTCTCGACAAAATCCTTATACTTTCCGGTCCCCACCCACAGCCGCGACTTAAACTCCCGTCCCGCAATCACCAACCGATCGTTGTGTTCATTCATAATGCACCGTTAGATGATCCTTCCACAACACTATCAATAGCGGGAAGATTTGGGATCGGCCTCCCCTGTGCGCATCAAAAGAGCACATTCTGATGTGCGCGTTCTGCGAGCACAGAGGTCATACCAATTCTACCCAGCCACCCCACTTCCTCCGCCGATAAAACTAATAATCTCCACATGATCGCCTTCTTGTAACGTGCATGTCTCAAATCTATCTCGTTCGACGATCTGAAGATTGACTTCAACCGCCACACGATCTGAGCGAATGTCCAGCTGATGCAAAAGACCCGCAACGGTTGATCCCGACAAAATAGTGTGAAGCTCGCCGTTGACCAGCAGTTGAATGGATGTGCCGGAGCTTGTACCTGACACCGCTTCACCTAATCGCAAGATCAAAATGGATAGGTCATCGTATGAGACGATTCACGCGGTTGTCAACCGAACCGACAATGGGACCATAAGGCTGGACTGCCTCACCTGTCTTGGGTAGCATAGCCGGAGCGAGGCCAAGATGACCGACACCAATCGTGCAATAGCTGCGCTGTTTCACTCGATGGCAAGCCGCCTGGAAGCGAGGCGAGAAAATCCTCACCGCATTCGAGCATACCGACGTGCGGCCGACTCGCTGCTTCGGCTGACGGAAGACATTGCGCTTGTGACTCAACGGGGGGCCTTACGAGAGATCGCAGGAATCGGAAAGGATCTTGCTGTCAAGATCGAGGAATTTCTGGCGACCGGTGCCATGCAAGCGTACGAGCAATTGCACAGGCCCCTTCCGACGGAGATTGCGGAATGGACAACCTTGCCGGGTCTCACGGAGGCGGCCGTTCAACATCTCTACTTCCATCTCGGCATCACCACGCTTGACGATCTTCAGACGTTAGTCCGTTCGCACTTCTTACGAACATTGCCGGGCATCGTCGTCGTGGAAGACGATCTGCTGGAGGCCATTCATGCGCGGCTCACCCAGCAGAGTCATTCAAATCCGCCGACGCCTATCAGGTCGGCCGCAGATCCTTGAATATCTTCCAGGTCTTGAGTAACTCGACCGCCTTCTGAAGTTGCGGATCGTCTTCAAGCGCACCTTCACCGAGCGGTTCATTCAATGCTCCATTGCTCTTTGGAGCCTGATCGTCCGGCTTTGCACTCGGAGGCGCTTCTTTCGGTTTGACCGGCTTCGCCTCCGGTTCTTTTTCCTTATCTTTATCCTTATCCTTTTCTTTATCCTTCTCGCCGGCCTTGACCGCCACCTGCTGTGCTTTCACGACAATATCTGGGGTGATCCCGGTGGATTGGATCGAGCGTCCCTTCGGCGTGTAGTACTTAGCGGTCGTTAGGCGCAGGCCTGATCCGTCGCCCAACGGCAATATCGTCTGCACGGAGCCTTTGCCAAAACTGGTGGTCCCGACAACGACCGCGCGACCCCAATCCTGCATGGCGCCCGCCACGATTTCCGACGCGCTCGCCGACCCTTCATTGACCAGCACAATCATCGGATGATCATCGAGCTGATCTTTTGCGCGCGAAAAATATTCGTCCTTCTTTCCGTCACGGCCTTTAATCGATACGATGAGTTTGCCGGGCGCCACGAATTGCTCCGACACTTCCACCGCCGCGGTCAGAAGCCCGCCGGGATTGTTGCGAAGGTCGAGCACCATTCCGGTCAGTTTCTGTTCCTTGAATTGTTTGAGCGCCTTACTCAAGTCTTTACCGCTCTGCTCCTGGAATTGAGTCAAGCGGACGTAGGCAATCGTATTCTCGATCGTCCGGGAGCGCACACTCTCGATTCGAATGGTGTCCCGGATCAGCGTAAACTGCAACGGATCCTGAGTTCCCTCCCGCTGAACCGTGAGATTCACCTTGGTGCCCTTGGGCCCGCGCATTTTCTGAACGGCTTCCATTAGCGTAAGATCTTTTGTCGTTTCGTCGTTGACCTTGATAATGAAATCGCCGGATTTGATGCCGGCTTTTTGCGCCGGCGTGCCTTCGATCGGAGCAATCACAGCCAAGCGGTTGTCCTTCACCCCGATTTGTATGCCGACACCCCCGAATTCGCCTTTCGTTTCGACCTGAATCTCCTTATACATATCCGGCGTCATGTAAGCGGAGTGTGGATCGAGCGTCGAAAGCATGCCACGGATCGCGCCCTGCACCAAATCTTTCACCTTCGCGTCTTCGACGTAATGCTTTTGAATCTGCGTGAGCACTTCCGAAAAGGTTTTCAGCTCCTCGTAGGTTTCCGTTGCCTGGACCGTGCGCTCCCATCCTTTGCCGATGAGCACGCCCATAACCACCGCCACCACGATGATGGCAGACCCCACGTACCAGGACTTGCGCGGCCGTTCGTATTCCATACGGATTCCTTTCCTCAGAAATAACTTATCTGCTCATATCTCAAAGAAACCAATTTCAACACGATCATCCGACAGGAACGGAGAGCCAAGAAGGGGAAGTCGGAGACCGGTTCAGAAATCTTCTGCTATCGACGTTTTACCAGCCATGTTAACGGATCCACCGGATTGGCGCCCTGCCGCAATTCAAAGTATAGCGTGCTGTCGCCGGTCAGTCCTGTATCGCCCGTCTCCCCGATAATGTGGCCGGTGCCCACCTGCTCGCCGACTTTGACCAATAGTTTGGATGCATGCGCATACAGAGAGAAAAACCCGTTGGCATGATCGACAATGATGACCTGCCCGTAGCCTTTGAGCCAATCGGCGAACACAACGGCGCCGGACATCACCGAGCGAATGGCGCTACCTTCATCCGTCCGGATCTCGATTCCTTTTCGCTGCACATAGGTGTTGAAGGTAGGATGCTTCTGCCGTCCAAAAAAGGACACTACTTCTCCCTCGGCGGGCCAGTGCAAACCACCTTTCAACGCATGCATGCCTTTGAGATCTTTCGGAGGGAGCAAGGCCGCCATCTTGCGCCGCTCTTCCAACTCTTTTAAGAGCCCGTCGACACGCGAGGCGGAACGCTCCAGCTCTCCTAATGCGTGCTCATACGATTCCTTTTGCTGGGTGACGTTGGCAAGAATTACATTCTTCTTTCGTTTGAGCCCCTGGATCTCCCCCACTTTCTTTTCCGTATGATATTTCATCACGAGCATTTCATCGCGCGCAACTTCCCGCTGACGCTCCATACGTTCCAGTCGGCCCACGTCCTCGCGATAGGCCTGCATCAAATCATACTCTCGTTGAGACACTGCGGACAAATAATGAATGCGCTGCTGGAACGCTTCAAAGTTGTTCGCGGATAAGAGTGCGCCGAGATGGCCAAACCGCCCTTCCATATATTGCACGCGCAGGCGAGTCATGATCGATTGCCGTCGATCGCCTATTCTGTTCCGCAGACCGTCTAATTGCTCGTTGATATGCTCGATTTCCCCGTCTTTTTCTTTTAACTTTCGACTGATCGCAGTTCGCTCCTGTCGTTTCATCAGCAGGTCGGCGTCGAGATCCTGAATCGCCTGCAGCACGGATTCTTTTTTCTTTTCTGTTTCCTGCGCATGCTTCTTTTTGTCTTGGATTTCCTGTTGGAGCTTCTCTAACGTCCGCCGCTCTCGCTCGATCTTATCGGCCAACGGATCGGACCTGTCCTTTGCCGCAACCCCGGGCCCGGCCATACTAACGCAACACAGAAGCGTCAGACTCGCCGCAAACCGAACCATCCCGCTCATGGCCGCGCTCTTTCGAAGGTCACGAGGGATACCCAACTACCGATCCAGCCGAGCAGCAATCCCATCATCACGATGAGGAAAGAAACCTGACTGGAAAAAAATGTGAATGCCATGCCGCCGCCGAGGAGGTGTGTCTGCGTTCCGAGCCGCAGTTTTAGAAACTCAAACCCCAATTTCAGCATGGAGAGCGACAGCGCGCCGCCGAGCGCCCCGAGAATGGCGCCTTCGATCAGGTAAGGGATTCGAATGAACGTGCCGGTTGCGCCGATCAACCGCATGATATCGATCTCGTCTCGTCGCGCATAGAGCGTCAATCGTGTCGTACTGCCGATAATGGTGACGGACGCCGCCGCCAAAATACTGCCGATCGCAATGGCGATCCATTCAATGTACCGAATGACCCCGCCCACGCTTTCGATCCAGTCACGATTGTACTGCACCTGGGCCACGCCCGGCATGCCTTTCAGCCGATCGGCCCAGCGCTTCACTGCCTCGGACGAACGAGACGGGTGCGCCATCGTCACGAGCAATGACGCGGGAAGCGGATTCTCCCCGAGCCCCTGCAGCAAATAGCCTTCGGAGGGAAATTGCTCGCGAAAGTCGGCCAGGGCCTGCTCTTTGGAGACATAGGTCACGCCGGCCACTTCTCGATCGCTCTTGATGCGAGCTTGAAGATCGGCCAGTGCCTGTGCGGACACGGCATCGGTGACATACACCACCACTTTGATATCATCCTGCAACGTGGACGTGACTCCGCGCAAATTCAGGTACAGCAGCAAGAACACCCCAAAGCAGGCCATGGTAAAGGCGGTCGTGGCCACGGCAACGATTGTCGTCGTCTGATTGAGACGGATGTTGGTCAGGGCCTCAGTGAGCAAATAAATGACACGCTTCATCGCCCGGCCCCTTCATCGGAGACGACTTTCCCTTGATTCAAGGTCACGACTCGGCGTTTGACTTGATCGACGACTTGACGGTTATGGGTCGCAATAACGACGGTTGTCCCGCGGGCATTGATCAATTTGAACAAATCGATGATTTCACCGGCCAGTTGCGTGTCCATATTGCCGGTCGGTTCATCCGCCAGAAGGATAATCGGCCCGTTCACCACAGCGCGCGCAATACAGACACGCTGCTGTTCACCGGCCGACAGCATCGCCGGGCGACTTTCCTTGCGATGTTCTACCCCGACCGCCTTGAGCGTTTCCAGGACTTTGCGTCGTGTATTCTGGCGCGACACACCCTGTACCATCAATGGCATGGCGACGTTGTCGTAGACCGTCTTTTTCGGCAGCAATCGAAAGTCCTGGAACACAAATCCCAGCGTGCGTCGCAAGGAAGGAACTTCTGACGCCTTCAGCCGACCGACATTTCTATTCTGCACAAACACCTGGCCTTCATCAGGACGCTCCGACCCGAATAACAACTTGAGGAGCGTGGTCTTGCCGGCGCCACTGGCACCCATCAAGAGGACAAACTCCCCTTTTTCGATCTGCAAATTGATATCGGACAGAGCCAGTCTTCCACCATAATACTTCGATACGTGAAAAAACTGGATCATCGGCTCGGTAACCCCACCATCCCCTATCACGGATTCTGGCGTCTTCCGTTCGTCGAGAGACGCTCCCCGGCAATGGACGTGCCTTGACCGACGTGGCGCCAGCACCGAGCCGGCTCCGCTCCACTCACCATTGTAATTGTTCCCCTGGCACCTCGAAGGCATTCTCGACATGCTGGATGGATGAAGGATCGACCGATTCGCCGGCGCATAACAGCACATCAAATCGGCACGGCTGATTCCTGAGGCGATGCTGAGCAAGGTAATGCGCCGCCAGCCGTATGATCTTCGCTTGCTTCCGCGAGTCGACCGCATACGGTGCTCCACCAAAGACGTCGGTTCGTCTGGCTTTCACTTCGACAAAGACCACGACACCGGCTTGTTCGGCGACCAAATCCAATTCGCCATAGATCGAACGGACGTTGCGGTCTCGAATGCGATACCCGCGCCGGCGTAAGTATTGTTCAGCCGCCGATTCGGCTTCCTGGCCGAATAGCTTACCGGCCAGGCTCACTCGAACATCTCCCATTCATCGACGGCGGCCACGGCGGCAACCGGACGGAATGTCTGCCGGTGCGCCGCACAGGGCCCGTGCCTGGCGAGAAGTCGAAGATGTTCGGGTGTGCCATAGCCTTTATGAGAGTGAAAATTGTATTGGGGATAGCGCTGGTGATAGTCCCGCATCAACCGATCGCGGGTCACTTTTGCGAGGATCGAGGCCGCGGCAATCGACACCGAGAAGCCGTCTCCCTTAATGATCGGACGTTGTGGCACACGCACGGACGGAAGGGAGACGGCATCGAGCAACAAAAAATCCGGCGATACGGGCAAGCCTTGGACGGCCCGACACATAGCCTGTCTGGTCGCCTGGAGAATATTAATCCGTTCGATTTCGCGTTCGTCGGCTAAGCCGACTCCCGAGGCGACGGCTTGTTTGAGGATGGCTTGATAGAGTCGCTCCCGAGAAGCCTCCGTCACTTGCTTTGAATCGTTGAGCCCCGGTAAGGCGAATCGACGCGGTAAGATCACGACGGCGGCCACGACGGGACCGGCCAGTGGACCGCGGCCAGCTTCGTCCAGCCCCGCAATCAACTGATATCCACACCTCCGGGCTTCTGCTTCAAAGAAGTCGGTAGGTTCCACAGCGTCTCAGACAAGGCTGAACTGTATGATGAGAGATCGGCCGACGCGCTGAGAATAGATGGTCTCGCCCATGCGGTGCGCTAGGAACTTACGGCAGAAGCCGGTTGGGCGGCTGCAGCAGCTTCGGACTTTTCCTGCTTTCTCGCAGCGGCCTGTTTCGCATCCGGTGAGTATTCGCGTTCGCTCACTTTGGCCATCTTCCCCTTCTTGGTGCGAAGATAATAGAGTTTGGCGCGGCGAACCTTGCCCTGACGCACGACATCCACCTTAGCGATCGTCGGTGAATGCACGGGGAAAATCCGTTCCACGCCCACGCCATACGAGATTTTCCGAACGTTGAAGGTTTCACTATTGCGGGCGCCCTTGCGAGCAATTACGAGTCCTTCATAAATCTGGATGCGCTCTTTCTCGCCTTCGACGACTTTGACGTGTACGCGCACCGTATCTCCGATTTCGAAGATCGGCATGGTCTTCTTGGTCAACGATCGTTGGATGCGTTCTAACTGATTCATAGCTTATTCCTCCTCTACGCACAACACAGACTGTCTTATCGCTTTTTCGTGCAGAATCTCATCCAACAATTGTCGATCCTCTTGGCTCAAGAGCCGATCCTGCAATAACTCGGGTCGCTTCACATAGGTACTGCGCAACGCTTCTTTTCGCCGCCAACGTCGAATGGCTTCATGATCTCCCGACAAAAGCACGTCCGGGACGGCCATGCCACGCACATCCGGCGGCCGGGTGTAGTGTGGATGATCCAACAGCGCTTCGACGAACGAGTCCTGTCGGGAGGAGTCCGGATCTCCCAGCACGCCTGGAATCAACCGCACCGCGGCATCCAGGATCACCAGCGCCGGCAACTCTCCATTGGTGAGCACATAATCGCCGATGGACACCTCTTCCGCATCGAGGCCCATTCGTACGCGTTCGTCGAATCCTTCGTAATGTCCGCAAACGAAGACAATACGCCGTGGCTCATCTTTCAATTCTTCCGCCAACTGATGGGTCAACGGCCGGCCCTGCGGAGAAGGAATGAGAATGCGCATCGGAGCGTCTGTCGATTGGGGACATGTGTCCCGCAGGGCATCGATGGCCCGCAAAACGGGTTCGGCCTTCAGAACCATCCCGGCACCACCGCCATACGGAGTATCGTCAACCACTCGATGGCGATCCTGCGTATAATCGCGGAGATTGTGAACCTTCACTTCGAGCAAACCTTTTTCCTGGGCCCGCTTCAAGATGCTTTGCGCAAGGACAGGGTGCACCATGTCCGGAAAGAGCGTAATGATGTCACACTGCATCCTGGTCCTCCACGATGCTCGCCCGACGAACCACCATGGTGCGTGCATCCAGGTCCATCGAAACGATCATCGCTTGCGTCCCCGGGATGAGCCGCTCTACACCCGCGTGGCGCACGACGAAGACGGGATGGCTGGGTGTCGACAGAATCTCTTCCAGAGTGCCTAACTCCTCGCCCTGCTCATCAGACACCTGCAATCCCAGCAATTGGAATTCATAGTATTGCCCGTCGGGCAACTTCGGGACCTGGTCCTGCGGAATTTTTATTAAGCTGCCTCGAAACGTAGCCGCGGCTTCCGGCGAAGACAATGCTTCCAATCCAACCACGTACGAGTCGCGGTCTTTGCGTACACGGCTGACCGTCGTCTCCAGGGTTTTTCCAGACGGCAGTTCAACGATAACGCGACGCAATCCCTCGAACCGTCCCGGCACATCGCTGAGTGATTGCACGCGCACGTCACCTTTCACCCCGAAAGGTTTGACGATGCGTCCGATGGCGACCAGCTCAGTCATAGGTTACACAGCGCCGCGCAATACTACGACTTGCTCTCCGCCTTTTCTTTCGTCAATAACCCTGCCCGGCGCAACACGGTGCGCACGGTCACAGAAGGCTGCGCTCCCTGGCTGAGCCAGTAGTGCACGCGCTCCTGCTTCAGTTCGGCAACCGGTGGATTCTTGAGCGCATCGTAGGTGCCCAATACTTCAAGATAACGGCCATCGCGGGGCTTTCTGGAATCCGCCGCGACGACTCGATAAAACGGTCTCTTATGTCGCCCTGCTCGTGTCAATCGTAAATGAACGGCCACGTCGTGTCTCCTTCTTGCTGGTCTGTGAAAAGTCCTGCCCCTAGTGCGATTGCAGAAGCTGGGCAAGTTGTCGTCTACCGCCCCCGGCAGTAAGGGCTTTCATCATCTTGCGGGCGGTCAGAAATTGTTTGATCAATCGATTGACTTCCGGCACGCTCGTCCCGCTGCCGCGCGCAATCCGTTTTTTACGATTGCCGTTGATGACCGTATGATCCCGGCGTTCGCGTGGGGTCATCGAATCGATGATGGCCGCCACTCGTTTGATTTCTTTTTCGGGCACGCCTCCGCCGGCCATTTCTTTCAGGCGTTGCCCACCCGGCAACATACCGATAATCTGATCCAGCGAGCCAAGGCGATTCACCTGTTTGATCTGATCGCGAAAATCTTCCAAGGTCAGCGTTTTTGAGATCAGTTTTTTCTGAACTTCTTCAGCCTGCTCGCGCGAATAGGTCTGTTGGGCCTTCTCGATGAGCGACAGCACATCCCCCATGCCGAGAATACGGGAGGCCATTCTGTCGGGATGAAACACTTCCAGCGCATCCAACTTTTCGCCGACGCCCAAGAATTTGACCGGCTTGCCGGTGGCTGCGCGAATCGAGAGGACCGCACCACCCCTCGCATCGCCTTCCACCTTGGTCAGGATCACGCCGGTCAGTTCGACGCGCTGATCGAAGCGCTCGGCCATCGCTACTGCATCCTGGCCTGTCATGGCATCGGCAACGAGCAGCACTTCGTGAGGCTTGACCGTGCGCCTGACTTCGACCAGCTCTTCCATCAATTCATCATCGATGTGTAAACGCCCGCCGGTATCTAAAATCACCACATCATGACCTTGATCTTGAGCACGCGCGACACCCGCCAGACAGGCCTGCACGACATCAGAACGGGATGTTCCCGGACGCTCGGCGCGATAGACCGGCACATCGAGTTCCGCGCCGAGACTCATCAACTGTTCGGTCGCGGCCGGCCGACGAGGATCCGCCGCCACTAATAATACGCGTCGGCCTTGGCTCTTAAACAAACGCGCCAGCTTGCCGCTGGTTGTCGTTTTCCCCGATCCTTGCAACCCCACCATCATGATGACGGTGGGAGGCATGGAAGCCAGCTTGAGGCCCGCCTGGCCCTGTCCCATTAGCTGGCACAGCTCTTCCCATACAACTTTGACGACCTGATGCCCGGGCGTGAGACTCTGCAAGACATCCTGCCCCACGGCGCGCTGACGCACTCGATCGAGAAAATCTTTAACGATTTTAAAGTTGACGTCCGCCTCTAAGAGAGCGAGCCGCACTTCCTTCAAGGCTTCGGCGATGTTGTCTTCCGTCAACACCCCGTGGCCACGGAGCTTTTTTAAAATCTTTTCGAACTTTTCACTTAACGCGTCCAGCAAGAGAATCTCCTAGGTACTAGGAAAAGTTGAAAAAAGAGCAGCCTGGAAGTCTAAACAACGCACTAGTGTATGTCAAGCCAACAGATCGCCTCGCTCTCCCACGGACGTGCTGACGCGCTTCTCTTGCACGAAGCCCTCATCGGTCAGGCGCGACAGCCGGTCAATTTCTTGACTTCCTAAGTGGGGTTCGCTAAGGTGCGCCGCAATTTACCAACCTAGTGTACGTCCCAGGAAGAGGTAGTAGTGCGTAAATCCCCATGGCTCCTGCTGCTTTTTATCCTGTTGGGAGGATTGCTGGGCGGGATCCTTGGTGAGATTCTCCGAGTCATGGCCCCGAAGGGTACGATTCAAAATATCTTCACGACCGCGCTCACTCCCGGCCTGAACCCGCCGGTCACAGTCGACTTAGTTCTCCTCAAACTGACATTCGGCATCGTCCTCAAGATGAATCTGCTGAGCTTTTTGGGCATGTTTCTTGGCATTTACCTCTACAAGCAGGCTTAGGCGCCCACCTCGAGTTCCTTGAGCTTTAAGGCCTTGATCCGATCCCGTAATTGGGCGGCTTTTTCAAACTCCAATAATTTGGCGGCGGCTTTCATCTCATCTTCCAACTGCCGAATCGTAGTTCCTCGCCCCTGCGAGACCTCATAAGAACCCTCCGTTTCGGCCGCGAGCGGTAGCGTCAGGTAGTCGGCTTCGGCCATTTTGTACTCGAGCGTCCCGATGCTCTTCTGAATGCTCTCCGGAGTAATGCCGTGTTCGGAGTTATAGGATGCCTGGATCGTTCGTCGCCTGGCCGTTTCCTCAATCGCCATCCGCATGGAGTCGGTCACGGCGTCGCCGTAAAAAATCACACGGCCGTCGACATGGCGAGCTGCCCGACCGGCGGTCTGTATCAGCGACCGGTGCGAACGCAGATATCCTTCCTTGTCCGCATCGAGAATCGCCACCAGGCAGACCTCCGGAATATCCAGTCCTTCGCGCAACAGATTGATACCGACGAGGACGTGAAACACGCCGAGCCGCAAGTCCCGGATAATTTCCGCGCGCTCCAACGTTTTGATGTCCGAATGCAGATAGCGCACCTTAATGCCCAGGTCGTGGTAATACTCCGTGAGATCTTCTGCCATGCGTTTGGTTAAGGTCGTCACCAACACACGCCCGCCACGCTCCACGGTCGCCCGCACTTCCCCGAGCAGATGATCGACCTGTCCTCGGGCCGGTCGCACCTCGATCTCCGGATCCATCAGCCCGGTGGGCCGAATGATCTGCTCAATGATCTGGTTCGCGCCATGCTTCAGCTCGTAGGGACCCGGAGTCGCGGACACATAGATGACCTGGTGCATAAACCCTTTGAACTCTTCAAACTTGAGCGGACGGTTGTCGAACGCCGACGGCAGCCGAAAGCCATAGTCGACGAGCGATCGCTTACGAGAATGATCGCCTTCGTACATGCCTTGTACTTGGGGAAGCGTCGCATGCGACTCATCGATGACAAGCAAAAAGTCCTTGGGGAAATAATCCATTAAGGTGGGCGGCGGCTCGCCTTCCTGCCGTCCGCTCAAGTGACGCGAGTAGTTCTCGATGCCATGGCAATACCCCATCGCGCGAATCATTTCGAGATCGAAGCGCGTTCGCTGATCGATGCGTTGCGCTTCCAATAATTGACCCTGCTGTTTGAAATACGCCATCCGCTGGTCCAACTCGTGTTCGATGCCGCTGAGCGCTCGCTCGTACCGATCCGGCGCGATGAGATAGTGCGTGTTGGGATAGATGGGAACTTTGGGTAAACGCGCCAGCGATTTTCCCGTCAGCGGATCGATTTCATGAATCGCGTCCACGGTATCGCCGAACAATTCGATGCGAACGGAAATGGCATCCGACGAAGCGGGGAAAATTTCGATGACATCGCCGCGCGCCCGGAATGTGCCGCGATGAAAGTCCGTGTCGTTTCGCGAATACTGAATCTCCACGAGCTTCGAGAGGATAAGTTCCCGCCGAATCTCCATGCCTTCTTCCAAGTACAGCAACATGCCGTGATAGACCTCGGGGGAGCCGAGACCGTAAATGCAGGAAACGGACGAGACGATCACGACATCGTTTCGCTCCAGGAGCGAGCGGGTCGCAGAGTGGCGCATCTGATCGATGGCATCATTGATCGAGGAGTCTTTTGCAATGTACGTATCGCTTTGCGGAATGTACGCTTCCGGCTGGTAGTAGTCGTAATAGCTGACGAAATACTCCACGGCATTGTGTGGGAAAAACCCTTTGAACTCCTGATAGAGCTGCGCCGCCAACGTCTTGTTGTGCACGAGGACCAATGTCGGCTTCTGCACGCGCTCGATGAGATTGGCCATCGTGAACGTCTTACCCGAACCCGTCACACCAAGCAGTACTTGATGTTGCAATCCGGCCATCACGCCGGTGACCAGCTTCTCGATCGCCTGCCCTTGATCGCCTTTCGGAGTAAACGGCGCTTCCAGTTTAAATGGCGGCATACTGTTTCGCTCCCAGAGATTGTCCGGTCATCTTATCATGCAGATTTGAGCAATGCCTGCGGCTATGCCTGGAGCATTGAAGATCATCTGAGGGATGTTCCGACTCTCGCAAACACTTTGAACATAAGAAGGACCATTACAAGGGGAGCCCAGATCCACACGACTTCACTTAGCAGAACATTCAGACCATACCGGCTAAAGAAGGGCGCCACCCCAATGGGGCTTACCATCACTGGTCGCCAGGGGAAGAAGTAGCGGCTATTGTCAAAGGGTGCCAAAAACGCGACGCCGAGGCCGCCGTCGGTCATCGCGTCGAGGATTCCATGCGAGGCAGTCACAATAAAAAAATACGTTATGAGCTGCCACCACCGTCGCGATCCACGCTCAACAGCGCGAAACAAGCTTTCCACGACTACGATGCTCAAGAGACATGCGAAGACTAACGAATGAGTGAGGCCTCGATGTCCGAACATATCTCCGTAGGGCACGCCGAATGCCAAGCCCAGTACATCGGCATCCGGCAGGAGAGAGCATCCAATGGACAACCACCAGAATCTTGCCGGCTTCAATGAGAAAGGTGCAAGCTTCCCGATAACAAACGCGGCAGCGGCATGTGAGAAGGCCGAGGCCATGGTAGAAATCGATGGATCAGTAAGGAGCGGGACTCGAAAGGGGCTTCTGGGAATACAACGGAGCGGTGCTGAGATTATCGAATGCGACGGCGGATGTTCCTCGCGCCATCAGGCCGATCTGACCGGTTCGAAAGGTCCGATCCTCGACAGAGAATACTTGGTGCCCGTCAAAAAACACTTCGATATATTCCTTGCTGATAATGGTGTTCCGGCGGACCCGCATCAGATGCCAATCCTGTGGTTTCACGGGAATCTCCGCATGCGCCAGACTCGTACTTTTTCCTTCCTGCATACGAATCACATCGAGATGTTGTCCCGATACGTCCACCATTGCGGCATAAAAATTCTGCCGATCACGAACGTCAAACACCAATCCCGCCGCTCCACGCGATTCCTTCGCCGATTCCCCCAGCCGTATGCGGACAACCACGTCGAAATACTCGTATTGTAAGACGTCGATTAAGAGCAGTTTCAGACACTCTTCGTCGGAACACGCGCCCGAAGGTCGAAGGATGTTGGGCGGTGAGGGGGAGTTGGGATCACGTTCTACTGTCCAGGAAGCCGTCTCGATACCTCCCGACGCATACCCTGAGAATCCCGCCGGTGCCTGGCCTCCCGTCTGGTTATCAAAATTCCAATGTTTAAAAAGATCGAGCGGCACTCGCGTCTCACTGGGCGCTGTAGAAGCGGTTGATCCAGCCTCGGCCACGGCGTACCCGCGATCCACAAGCACCACCAGGACAATAGCGTGGACGATCATGAGCAGAATCTTGGCGCGCCATGGCTTAGTCGGAAGTCTCATGGTTGTTCATCCGACTTCGCTGGCGGCTGCTTGAGCCGAACTATGTCTTGTAACCTACTGTCACGGAGGGCGCGTATTTTCTTTAGCCGTTCACCCCGGTTGAGTGTCCACCAGCGGAGGCGGTCTAGAAACGAGACCTTCGGGGGCGGCACATTGCCGGTCGGCGCGTGTTGAAATTCATATCCCTTGGCGTGGTCTCGCGCCTTGAAAAATGCCCGATATTTGTTCAGATATAAATGATCGTCACTCATCTTCGTCTCCTGCCTGTGCGTTTTGGGCGCGCACAGGGGGCAAATACTACCTGTATCGCGAGTACGGTGCAACAAGATCGCAGATGGTAATAAAGTTGCCCTGCTCGCTCAATTGACTCGCTGTCGGGAAACGCAGCACATAGATGCTGCAAAAGTTTCGGTCTATCTGCTTGTCTGCTCGGTCGAGATACTACGATATCACTAATCATGCGCGTAGGGATTTTAGCACGGGCAGTCGGGATTCACGGCAGACAAGTAGGCGGATGCTCCCGATTGACGACATGTAGAAGCGGGCGTAGAGTACGGCGATCATGTCGACAGGACGACTCCTCATCATAGACGACGACCCCATGGTGCTGGCCGCCTTGCCGGAAATGTTTCGCCTGTGGATGCCCGGATTGATGGTCGACCAGTGTGGATCGGCACGAATGGCCATCGATCGCATCGAAACTACCGATTACGATGCGGTGATCAGCGATATCCGGCTGCCGGATATGGATGGACTGGCCTTGTTGGAGCAAATCAAATCCTGCCGTCCCCATACTCCGGTACTGCTCGTGACAGGCTACGGCGATCAGACGCTTGCTACGCATGCATTACGCGGCGGCGCGTTCGATTATATTTTGAAGCCGATCGACCGAGAGTATTTTCTCAGCTCGCTGACCCGCGCACTGCAACTGCGCCATGTGAGCCGCCAAGCCGAAGAACGTGAGCGCGCGGAGACCGCGCTTCGGGAAAACCGTCAATCGTTGGACACCCTTATCGAAACTGTTCCTTGCATTCTGGCTGTTACCGATCGCGATGGGCGCATATTATTTTTCAACCGAGCAGCCGAAGAACTGACCGGATATACACGGGACGAAACACTGAACACCATTCTCTTCCAAACCCTCGTTCCTGCCGACGCGGCCACGGAAGTCAGGCAGCGGTATCAGGATCCAATCTCCGTAACGCCCTATCAAGTGCCCTGGAAGACCAAATACGGCGCGGAACGCTTGATCGAATGGCGTAGTGCGTCGATGCGGTGGCCGAATCAGGAGGCGCCTTGCGTGCTCAGCGTCGGAATCGACATTACCGACCGGCGGCGATCGGAAGAAAAGATTGCTGCGCTGCATACGGAGCTGAACCAACAGGTGCAGGCGTACGAAAAAGTTGTCCTCGACCTGGAAGCCTCGCGAGAACAGCTACAAGAAAAAATCGTCGATCTGGAGACCTTTCAAGATGTCGTCGTCGGACGTGAACTAAAAATGATCGCCCTTGAGAAAGAAACCGCCATGCTGCAGCGTGAACTGGATCTTATCAAAGCCGAACGGCCTCTCGCTTGAACATTGGGTTCCCTTCTCTCCTCGTCCTTGTCTGTTTCTCATCTGCGTCCTTCGCGACGGCCGGTGGGCCGTCCTCCGAGTTCTCTCAGTATCCTATTTCCGCATCGCGGATGATGGCCGACATCGCGCACTTAAGCAGTCCGGATTTGGGAGGCCGCCTGACAGGAACCAGAGACGACCTGCAATCTGCGCGCTTCGTCTCCGAACGCTTCACAGTGTTGGGCCTGAAGCCGTTTTCTACGTACCCAAACGGACTGATGACCACCGAGGTTATAGCCACTCACATTGCCGCCACGCCTGCGCCTGTCATTCGGTTGGAATCCAAGGAACGCGCGTCGGTTTTCCGAATCGGCCATGACTACTTACCGATCCTCGACTCTCCATCCATTGACGTAACCGCCCCGCTCGTCTTTGTCGGCTACGGCATCTCAGATCCCGTTCACCAGTGGGACGAATATGCCGATGTCGATGTGCGTGATCGGATTGTGGTGTTTCTACGGGGCAAGCCTGATGGATATCCGTATCCAATTGCACAGGCCGATAAAGTTCGCACGGCGCGGCAAAAAGGCGCGGCGGCGTTCCTGACTTTCACGGGCCCGCTCCTGAGTCCGTACGAAGCGCGCCGCGGCATGGGGCCTCTGCCCCTTGCCCTCTACAATCAGACCGGACCGGATTCCTCGCTCGCCGGGGCATGGATTCATACCGACCTGGCGACCCAACTCTTTTCGGAGCGCTCGTTGGTTGAGATTCAACAGCGCTTGCAGGCGAAGAACCCGCAATCCTTTCAGACCGACATGCAGCTACATCTGGCGTGGCTGACCACTCAAGAAAATGGACTACTCCATAATGTCATGGGTCTGTTGCCGGGCGCCGATCCTTCGCTGGCGAATGAGATCGTCGTCATCGGAGCGCATCGCGATCACTTCGGCAAACAGGGAGGATTATGGTTCCCCGGGGCAGACGACAATGCCTCCGGCACCGCCGTGTTATTGGAAATCGCGCGCGCATTGGCGGGGTCAGACACCAAGCGAAAACGGTCAATAGTCTTTGTGTCCTTCAGCGGCGAAGAACAAGGATTGCTGGGATCTCGCTACTACGTCCAACAGACCCTCAGCATGAAATCGAACGTCGTCGCCATGATCAATATGGATCATGCTGGAATTGGAAACGGCCGGCTGACGGTCGGGGTCACTGGTTTGGATCGGTCGATGGCTACGCGCGCCGGTGAGCGCGCCGGTATCAAGGACCTGCTGGACGTATATGGATTCTTTCCGGGAGGCGATCACGTCCCCTTTCATGAGGTCGGCATTCCCACGATCACCGTTGTGAGCGGCGGCATTCATCCGCACTATCACCAACCCACCGATAGCCTCGAGACCCTCTCCGCCGAAATCTTGGAACGCACAGCGACCTACATCCTCTCGCTGGTGGAGCAATTGACGAGCGAGCATTAATCGATAAAGCCGTGGGCGGCGCGCGTTACGCCGGAAGGTAAGAACGTCAGGGAAGGTTGAGAAGGCTCGATTCGATATCTAGAGGCTGTGTCGATCGGCCGACGGGCTGGACGAGAGGAATCGATTGCGTTAATCCTAAGGATCCCCGAGCAGGAACGGAAGCTGAACCGACCGGAGGCAGAGTAGGATCTGGGAATTGCAGGACAGGGGTAATGGGGACTCCCAGCGGATTGACCTGGCTCAGACTAAACGGGGTCACCAAAAAGATGTTCGCTTCGCGAGGAGGAGGTACTAACACCAGTCCAGTGCCGGTCTGATTGGAGCCTTGAATGATGCTCACAGATAACTGGGGCCCTAGGGTCATCACGGCGCCCGACCAATACTGGCCTGTCGTGGGATTACCGAAACTGTACGACTCGAAATTATTGCCAGGCGTGTACATATACCCTTGCGTCCCTTGGTTATCCAGATACAGATTCCCTGGCCCCACGAGGCCGAACAGAGGGCCGACGCCTCCACCGAAGGCGCGCACGCCGGAGACCGATTGCGCCGATGCAAGGATCGGCCACGCTACTATGGCGATCAAGAGGAACGCGAATGTGTGAAGCAGCCGCATCGAAAACATTTCTTGTCGTACCGATGAAATCAGATGAATCAGATGACAGCGAACAGGAATTCCACTAACATTATACAGCGAACGCTTCGGTTCATCTAGGAGGACACATGTATTGTTTATTGGCTCGTACGAGCGGATGGATGAGCGTGTTTCTCGCCTCTTTAATCTGCGCGTTTTCTCTCGCGGCATGGGGAGCGGACACGACTCCGCCTCCCGGTGACTCACGCCGTCCCATCTCGCTGAAGGATGCGGCGCTGGAGGCGCTGGAGCGTAATCTCGATATCACGATTAGCCGGAATACAAAAGACACGCGCGTCACCGACATTCTTTTCGAGCAGGCCAAGTTCGACCCGACCGTCAGTCTTAACGGACAATACAGCCGGTTGGTGTCTCCCTTGAACCGACCGATTTTGGGATTCTCGGACTCTAATGTAACGACGACGCCCTCGGGAGAGCCGACGAAATTCGATCAAAACACCAGTACCATCACGGCCGATATGACGCAAAATCTTCCGACGGGCGCCAATTATGATTTGAATTACAGTCCTCAGCGCACCTTCGTCGGCGGTCCGAATAGTTTTCTCTTCAATCCTTCCTATACCGGCGGCCTTGCCTTCACGCTGACCCAGCCCTTGCTTCGCAACGCCGGAGTCGCGATCAACAAGACGTTCATTCGTATTGCGCAAAATAACGCCCAGGTCGAAGAGCAGACTTTTCGAGACCGCGTCCTCACGGTAGTGGCCACGGTGGAGCAGACCTTCTGGGAAATGGTCTTTGCCAACGAAAATATGAAGGTGGGACAATCCGCCTTGAAAGCAGCGGAAGAACTCTTGGCCGGCAATCGGGCCAAAGCGAAGGCAGGGGTGATGTCGGCAGTCGAAGTGTTACAGGCAGAAGCCGGGGTCGCCTCGCGCGTGGAACAGATTCTGATCGCGGAAAAGGCGATCTACGATCAGGAAGATCAGCTCCGCCGACTACTCAATCCGACCGAACCGGACCTTCGTCAGGATGTGCGCCTGCAACCAGTCGACCTTCCGTTACAAGCCCTGGAGCCGATCACTCTGGAAGAAGCGATCGATGTCGCCATGGACCGCCGGCCGGAGATTTTGCAGGCCGCTAAAAATATCGAGACGAGCGATCTGAACATGAAGTTCGCTAAGAACCAATTGCTGCCCACACTGTCCGCGCAAGGCACTGTGGGTTTATCCGGTCTGGGAGCCAGCACCAACGATATGTTACAACGCAATTTCAGCGGGGACTTTTACAACTACGGCGCTGGCTTGGTCTTGAGCTATCCACTGGGCAACCGCTCCGCCATGAGCCAATTCAATCGTCGGCAGCTCGAAGCACAAAACGCACAGTCCACCCTGCAAAGCATTCGACAACAAGTCATCGTCTCCGTGAAAGAAGCCGTCCGCCGAGTGCGTACCGATTTTAAACGGATCGAAACGACGCGCTCCGCGCGCATTCTCGCCGAAAAACAATTGCAGGCTGAACAAGAACGTTTCAAGGTAGGTCTGAGCACAACCATTTTCGTGCTGCAATTCCAACGCGATCTTGCGATTGCCCGCGGGAACGAACTCCGCGCGATCGTGGATTACAACAAATCTCTCTCCAACCTGTCGCGCAATAAAGCCGTGACATTGGAACGCTACAACATCGTCTTGCAGTAGTCGATGCCGACGACGGCCGAGCCGGACTATCAGCCGCGGCGCGAGCGGGGATCCGGACTGGCGCTCATTCCCCTGTTGGCGACCGCCGGCTATTATGCGCTGCCGTCCTCTCTTCAAGTGCAGCCTGTCGTTCAGTTTACGCCGCAAGTTCTCGCGTACCTGTGTCTCGCCGTGTGGGCGAGTAAGAACCACAATGTCTGCCGCCGCCTGGGACTGAATCGGCGCAATATTCCTGAGGGACTTCGGTGGGGTCTGCCAGTTGGCATCACGTTCGGCGTGATCAATGTCCTGGCCATCCTCTGGGTGGTGCCATGGCTGGGAGGCGACATTCAATTTCTCCAACAGACGCCTCACGCCCGTATACCGATGTGGATGATGCTGCCTTGGATCATTCTATCCATTGCCTTTGGCGTTGAACTCAACTTTCGCGGCTTTTTGTTAGGCCGGCTTCACGCTCTGACGCGCCATACCCGACTCTTTACACATCCTTCCATCGGAAACGCCGCCGCGATTGCCGGATCGGCCCTGGTCTTCTCGTTCGATCCATTCATGGTCGCCACCTTTCAACATCTGCATTGGATTGCTGTTTGGGACGGAGTTGTGTGGGGTATGATTTGGATCAGGCTGAACAATCTGCATGCCACGATTGTGGCGCATGCGGTTGAAGTCATGGTGATGTACACCGTGCTCAAAATAGTCTTTACAATATAGTCGGGGCGCAGACGTGACCACTGCAATGCCGCACTGGTCATTATGATTTGTGTTCATAAGCATGACGCCTTCCTTTTCCAGTTACCTGGTGAACGACCCGTTCGGTGACCCCGGCCTGTATGTCGATGTGAAATGGGCCCGACGAGCGCTCATGTTCGATCTCGGCGAGAACGAGGCGCTCGGCCCTACACGGCTTCTACGCGCGACCGATCTATTCATCTCGCATACGCACATGGACCACTTTATTGGTTTTGATCGGGTCTTACGAATCGCCCTTGGCCGGGGAAAAACGGTTCGTCTGTACGGCCCCCCCGGCCTTATTGCAAACGTCGGCGGAAAACTTCAGGGGTATACCTGGAATCTCGTCGATGGCTATCCTCTGACAATCGAGGCACATGAGTTTAGCCGGCATGAGACACGGTCCGCCGTGTTTCGCGCCAGTGAAGGCTTTCGCAAACCGGCGACATCGTCGCGCCCATTCGGCGCAGGAACTTCATGGGGAAACTTTCTCGTGCTGGATGACCCCATGTTCACCGTGACGGCCACGGCATTGAATCATCGCATCCCTTCGTTCGGCTATGCTCTTCAGGAACAATTTCATATCAACATCAATAAAGAGAGGCTGCACGCCGCCGGGTTGCCGCTGGGATCGTGGCTCAAAGAGGTCAAACAGCATATCTGGCAGAACAAGCCGGACGACTTCTACTTCACCGCTACATTGTATTTCGAACATCGAAAGGAGGAACGATCGTTCCGATTGGGCGATGTGAAACATCAATTTGTCACGATCACGCGCGGCCAAAAAATTGTGTACGTGGTGGATGTTCGCTACGATGCCGACAATGAAGCCAAAATCGTGGAATTGGCCAAAGACGCCGACGTATTTTACTGTGAGGCCCCCTATCTCGATCGCGACGCCGATAAGGCCGGCGATCGCTACCATCTGACCGCACGTCAAGCCGGCCTCATGGCGGGGAAAGCCGGAGTACGCAACTTGACCGTCTTTCATTTTTCACCTCGCTATATTGGACAAGGCGACGCCATTGCCCAGGAGGCACGTGAGACATGGGAGAGGACGAAACCGCATGGTTGATCGAAAGAAGGTCCGGGCTATCAAGGAAGGAGCGATGAATGGGTGATGCGATGAAATACGGCCTCTATTTTCTCTTGGGAGGTCTTATAGTAAGTGTGTCCACTTATGTCGGTGCAATGGGCAGAGGGTTTCCGGCCGCCTTCGCCAGCACCTTTCCGGCCATTACCGGCATGACCTTTATCCTGATCTATCTCAATGGTGGAACCGACAACACCCTCTCGTATGCGAAACATCTTCTCTTGTTCGTCCCTCCGTGGACAGCCTATGTCCTCTTCATTATCTACATGCTTCCCCGCTTCGGATTTTGGCCCGCAATGGTCGGCGGACTCACGCTCTATATGGCCTGCGTGGGACTCTTAAAGTTGACTCTCTAACGGGGCCACATTGCAGTGGGCCCGGTGCGCTTGTTACGATCCGGACGTGACACAGCTTTCGCCGTCTGCACAATCGTCGGGCGATCTCATCGTCGAAGGCGCGCGGCAGAACAATCTCAAGAATATCTCGCTGACCATTCCCCACAATGCGGTGACGGTAATCACCGGCGTGTCCGGCTCCGGCAAATCATCGCTGGCCTTCGACACGCTCTTCGCAGAAGGCCAGTGGCGTTATGTGGAATCGCTGTCGACCTATGCGCGGATGTTTTTGGAAAAGGTGGATCGGCCTGATGTTGATCGATTGATCAATATCCGGCCGGCCATTGCCATTGAGCAAAAGAATTCGGTTCGCACCGCACGCTCGACCGTCGGCACCTCAACGGAACTGTCTGATTTTCTGCGGCTGCTCTTTGCCAAGATCGGCCGGCCGACCTGTCCCGACTGCAAGGAAGAAGCGCGCGGCTATCAGCCCGCCGATATCGTGGACGAGCTGTTGAGCCGTTTCCTTGATGCTCGCGCCATGATCCTCTTTCCCGTTGACGACACTCGTGGCGACGATCCCGCGTTGATTCAATCGCTCCTCACGAGCGGATACATTCGAGCCGCATGCGGGGACCACTTGATCGACCTCCAGCCGGGACTGTCCCTTCCTCAACGCAAGGCCGGGGAACTTGCCGTCGTGTTGGATCGCCTGGTGATTCGTCCCGACAACCGAGGCCGGATGCTGGAGGCCGTCGAGCACGCCTTGCGTGAGGGAAACGGGACCTGCCGTATCGACGTCATTGGACAAGGTTCTCACGGGTATAGCACGCGGTTTATGTGCCAGCGATGTGCGCGGACGTTCGAGCCCGTCCGCCCGATCATGTTTTCGTTCAATCACCCGCTTGGCGCCTGTCCCGAGTGTAAGGGCTTCGGAAATATTCTCCGCTACGATGAGGAGCTGGTCGTGCCGAATCGCAACGCGTCGTTGGCGGAAGGCGCGATCGAACCCTGGATGAAACCCGGCACCGACTGGTGGCACAAGCAGATGCTGCTCGCCATGAAGCGGCGCAAGATCAGCGTGACCACGCCATATGCCAAACTCAGCGAAGCCGAACGAACCCTGCTCTGGAAGGGGGATCGCGCCTTCGAGGGAATCGATCAATTCTTCACGCATCTCGAACACAAACGGTACAAATTGCATGTGCGAGTTTTTCTCAGCCGGTATCGCAGTCCGTTCTCATGTCCATCGTGCCACGGCACGCGACTCAAACCTCAGGCGTTGGAGGTCAAAATCAACGGACGCGATATTCATGAGGCGTCGCTATGGACGATCGAGGAGCTCGCGCTCTGGCTGTCTACGCTTCACTTGACCGATTTTGAGACACGCATCGCGCACGATATTTTGCGACAGCTCACGATGAAGCTCGGTTTTTTGCGCCGCGTCGGTCTGAGCTATCTGACGTTGGCCCGTCAAACGCGCACCTTGTCGGGCGGAGAGGCTCAACGCATCACGCTCGCCAACCAGCTCGGCGCAAAATTAGTGGGCACGTTGTATGTGTTGGATGAACCCACGATCGGTCTGCATGCCCGTGACACGTCATTGTTAGCGACCATCATGAGAGAGCTGGCCGATGCGGGCAATACCGTCGTCGTCGTCGAACACGACTTGCAGATCATGCGCGCCGCCGATCACGTCGTGGAATTGGGACCGTTTTCAGGGGAACGCGGAGGAACGGTCGTGGCCTCCGCTCCGCGTCGCACGTTTTTGAATGACTCGCAGTCGATTACCGCGCGCTACCTTCGGGGGGACGAAGGGATTCCGGTGCCCGCGTCTCGCCGTCGAGGCAATGGGAAATCCCTGCTGCTGGCAGGCGCGCGCGAACACAACTTAAAGGATCTGACAGCAAGATTTCCGCTCGGCATGTTGATCTGCGTCACGGGGGTCTCCGGCTCCGGTAAAAGCACCTTGGTGCGCGACACCCTCTATCGCGCCGTCGGCCGCGCCTTCCGAACCACGTCGCTCCCGATCGGCCGGTTCACCGCCATCAAAGGTCTGGAACATCTGCATGGCGTTCGGCTGATCGATCAAGAACCCATTGGACGCACTCCGCGATCCAATCCCGTCACTTATTTAAAAGCGTTTGACGACATTCGAGGACTGTTTGCCGCACTGCCCGAGGCACGACGACGCCATCTTACGCCGTCGCATTTTTCGTTCAATACGTCGGGAGGACGATGCGAACGCTGCCAAGGGACGGGCTATCAAAAACTGGAAATGTATTTTTTTGAAGATATGTATGTGACGTGCGAAGCATGTGAGGGCCACCGTTTTAAACCGGAAATCCTGAGCGTCCGGTACAAGGGAAAGACCATTCGCGACGTGTTAGATCTGACCGTCAGTGATGCGCTGTCGTTCTTTGCCGAGTCACGCCGAGTCGGAGAGAAATTCCACCTCCTCACCTCAATCGGCCTAGGGTATTTGCGACTGGGCCAGCCGGCCACCACCCTTTCGGGTGGCGAAGCCCAGCGGCTCAAGATTGCGGCCGAATTGAAGGACCGTTCCGCTCGCGAGATTCTGTACATTCTCGATGAGCCGACAACCGGACTGCATGTCGACGACATTAAAAAGTTGCTGGCTGTGCTGAACAAACTCGTCGATGCCGGACACACCGTGGTGGTCGTCGAGCATCATCTGGATGTGATCAAAGCGGCCGATTGGATTCTCGATCTCGGTCCGGAAGGCGGCGAGGCCGGTGGCTATCTCGTCGCTGAAGGCCGACCGGAGCAGATCGCGCAGATCGAGGCCTCTCATACGGGAAGGTTTTTGCGGCCGCTGCTCAATCGATAGAAGGCAAGTGTAAGACGGGAGTTTTAATTTAAATTAGGATCGACCGGCATCTCTGCATAGATTTCGTAAGACGCCCCGAAGGATCGCAACATATCCGGCCAAATTCTGCCCGACTCTTTCTGAAATACGATCGCCGGATCAGCGGGTAGCGTCATCCACGAGCCGGTTTTCATTTCCTGTTCCAACTGGCCGGGCCCCCATCCTGAATAGCCCGCGTAGGCTCGAAAGGCCTCCGTTTCAGTCGGCGTGGTCAGCACACGTTCGACCGCCGACAAATCTCCGCCTAGATAAACCCCGTCGAACACATGATGGGTTTCTGTCGGTTCCTCGCCCAATCGATAGAGAATGAGGACCTGATTTTGCTGGACCGGCCCTCCCGAAAAAATCACGTGCCGTTGTCCTTCTAGAACGGGTATCTGCGGAAGCGCCTCCGTGATCGACATGGCGGTTGGTCGATTCACGACGACACCGAGCGCCCCCTCCGGCCCATGTTCGCAGAGGAGGATAACGGTTTGGCGAAAATTCGGATCCCGCAGTGCGGGAGCCGCGACGAGAAAAATACCTTTACCGAGCCCTTCATTCATTCGAATATCCTACCATCCACGCAATGGGAAACAGAAGCCCTCACGGATGAGGGTCGGCTAGACTGTATAGACATCAGGCCGTCGGTCACGAAACAAATTGTTATATCCATTCAGGGATTTGTCCCTCGCCGTCTGTGGGTCGATGTCTGCCACATGAAGGTCCTCTCGATCGGACGGCGCTCGATGGAGAATCGCCCCGCGCGGATCCACAATTTCACTCAGCCCGATGTACGTCAGCGGTTTCCTGCCGCCGCGTGCTTCGACGCCGATTCGGTTCGCGGTGATGCTGAAGACACGGTTCTCTAAACTTCGCGTCACCATCGCGTCGGGACAATGCGGCAAAACCAAATTCGAAGGATGGCAAATGATGTCGGCTCCTTTGAGCGCCAGCGTACGGGCCGATTCCGGATAGAACCAGTCGAAACACACCATGACACCGATTTTCGTCGGTCCAATGTCCCACACTTGAAATCCCGTCTCCCCCGGCGAAAAAAACTGTGTCTCTTCGTAAAACAAATGCGTCTTGCGATAACAGCCGATCAGTCCAGACGGTCCCACGATGACCGCCGAATTATACAGATACGCGCCATCCCGCTCCGGCAGCCCCGCAACGATCACCATAGACCGCTCTCGCGCCAGTGCGATCAACCGCTGCGTGGTAGGTCCGTGGGGCACCTCCTCCGCCAACACCGTAACTTCTTCCTTCGAGGTAAATTGATAGCCCGACATACACAATTCAGGCAGGACGATGAGGTCAGCTTCCACCTTCATCAGACGGTTGAAAACCGTATCCAGGTTCTGCTTGACCTCACCGAAGATCGGATTGAATTGATAGAAACCGACTCTCATGGTCTCCAAAATAAAACGGGCAGGGTATTCCCTGCCCGTTCATCACACTATTATCAATGACTGCTTACTTCGCTTCGGACAGGTGCGTCACGGCGCCTTCCACGGCTTTTGTAGCATCGTCGGCTTTGCCGTCTTTGCCCAGCTTGATGCCTTGTTTCAGGCCTTTGACGCCTTCATCGACGTGCGCATTCCCCTTCATGTCTTTTTGCGCCATCTCGGCATGCTTGAGAGCAACTTCCGCATGCTTAACCAGGACATCGGCGTGGCCTTGCTTCCCATGCTCGACCGCTTCGTTCGCATGCTCGACCGCCTCGGCCACATGCTTATTGCCGGCCGCTAACGCGACCGCCGCGACAAGCGAGAGACTCAAAAAGCCCGTCACTGCACTGAGCACCAACGCCCCTAGAAGCCATTGTCTGCGCATCCCGCACCTCCTCCTGAAGTTGGATGATTGCACACCGTTGTGACCTTAACACGCAATTTTTCAGGGTGTCAAGACGATGTCAGGATGGCCGAGGCACATCTTGGCTGACAATTTTATGCAGCAATCGTGCGTCGGTTTCGGTCGGAGCGGCGAAATCCCGACTCCATTCCCACCACGATCCGGGATAGTTTCTCACTCGATGATAGCCCAACAGTTTGAAGATGAAATACAGCCAGCCGGATCGTACGCCACCCGTGCAATAACAGACGACTTCTTGTCCTTCATGCAGCCCGCGCTCCTCGAGACTTCCCTTGATCGCCGCGAAGTCCTTGAGGGTTGCATCGGGGTTGAGAAATCCGTTCCACGGCACGTTGATCGCTGACGGTATATGTCCGGGGCGAGGGATGCCCGGGACTTCTTTTCCGACATATTCCTCCAAACTGCGCGCATCGGCCAACATTGTTTCAGGATGAGGCCGCTTCACGAGCTGTTTCAATTCGTCTTTTGTAGCGATCGTCTCGCTTCGCGGCGATGCCTTGAACGTCCCAGGCGTAGGATTGTGCACTCCGTGTTCGTACCGGCGTTTTTCCGCTACCCACTTCACCCACCCGCCGTCCAGAATGCGCAACTTATTCAGGCCGAGGTATTCGAGCATCCAAAACATCCGCCCTTCATCGCCCCAATTGTCGAACGGATTTGAATAGATGACGACGTCCGTGTCATTGCTGATGCCTAATGCCTGAATTCTCCGTTCCAATCGGGTGAGATCCGAATCGAGCAGTCCCTTCGCCACGGCGGTCGGATCGCTGTAATCGTGCCACGTCGAATGGACGGCGCCTGGAATATGCCCCCCGAATTCATAGGCGGCTTTACCTCGCACATCGAGGATCGCCAGACCGGACCGGCCAAGGTTCTGTTCCAATGTTTCGGTATCAATCAATAATGGATGCTTCATCATGCCTCATACGTGCCGTGAGTCGATGGTTCTTGGGAGTCTACCGAGCCGCCATGGTACTTCACCGCCAGAGTAAAAATCATCACACTTGTCCATTCATTACCCTTGAAAGGTCGATCGAGCTGCAGACAGAGTCGACGTCCACATCCCGTTATGACTCCAGCAATGCCATTAGGTGCCGCTCGACCGAGGCAGATAACGAGGCCAGATGGTACCCCCCCTCCAGACTGGACAAGACACGGCCGTTGCAGTGACGTTGAGCGATCTGCACGACCAATCGGGTCAACTCGGCATATCCATCTTCCGTCAATCCCATGCTCGCTAGAGGATCGTTCCGATGGGCGTCAAAGCCGGCGGAGAGCACCACGAAGTCGGGCTTGAAATTATCAGCGGCGGGAATCAAAACCTTTTCAAAGAGCCGGCGATAGACGTCATCTCCTTCACCCGCAGTCATCGGCACATTTATGGTCGTACCTTTACCCGCCCCTTCACCTTCTTCGGAAGGACGTCCTGTTCCCGGATAGTGCGGATATTGGTGAGTACTAAAAAAAAGGACGGAAGGGTCGTCATAAAAGGCATGTTGCGTCCCATTCCCATGATGCACGTCCCAATCGACAATCAGCACGCGCGCGATTCCATGCTTTCGCTGGAGGTATCGGGCAGCAATGGCCACGTTGTTGAAAAGACAAAATCCCATGGCTCGATCGTGCTCGGCATGGTGTCCAGGAGGACGTACGGCGCAAAAAGCGTGGTCTATCGATCCCGAGACGATCGCGTCTGCGGCGGTGAGTAATCCTCCGGCAGCGAGATAGGCCGCCGACAGCGACCCGGGCGACATCGATGTATCGGGATCAAGGGGCACCCGACCGTGGGTAGGGGCCCGTCGTTTTAGCGTTTCCAGATAAGAGGCGGCGTGAATGCATGTGATCCATTCATCAGCGGCGGGCAGAGGTTGAATGTGGACAAGACGATCGAAGACCCCGCTCTCTTGAAGGCGAGCGACAATGGCGCGTAGGCGTTCTGGAGATTCGGGATGCCCGGCCCCCATATCATGTTCCAGATACTGTGGATGATAGACAAATCCAGTACGCCCCATGTAGCGGCTCTTAATGTCCTATGGATGACTGCGACAAAACGGCAGGCCCAGCTTGCTCAAAGCATCGTAGCATGGCGTTCGGATCGTAGACAATCACAAGAGGTGCGTGTTACCGTCCCGTCCATCACCGACCGATTATAAGGAGCGCCATGGCAAATCCACGTATCGAGCCCCTGAAAAAAGTGTTGGCGATCGATCCAAACGATGAGGTCGCGTGGTTCGGTTTAGGGAAAGCCTATATGGACGATGGCAATTTCGTTGAAGCTGTCACCGCTCTGGAGAGTTGTATTCGAGTAAAACCGACTTACTCCGCTGCCTACTATGCGCTGGCTCAATCTCTCCAGAAGCTCGATCGGATCGACCGTTGCCGTGAAGTCGTCGATCAGGGCATCGCCGTCTCAGTTAAGAATGGAGATGCGATGGTCACTAAAAATCTGGAATTGCTCAAGCAGACTCTCACCTAACCACTCGACTCCAGCCGGACGCTTTCCATCCTCTCGATTCAACCGTTAATTATCCTGCCCCTTGGTGAGCTCGGGATGCTGCTTCGCCAGTTGCTCATAATAGTCATCCAACCACCGTCCGGCGCAGCCTAACACTTCACGAACCAGGTGTTCCGGCTGACCGGTCCTCACAATGGTCCAGCGGCAGACGTATTCTAACAAGGTCCCTCGCTCGAAGGCTTTCGTACTGGTTGTGGCCAAGGCCGTCATCTCTGCAAAACCTGTTTGGATAATTTCGGCCACTGTTTCCCGACTATAGGACGTGCTGGCGGTCACATACTGTACGGCGCGATTCAATTCCTGATCGTTCACGTGAGCCTCATTCGCCAGGATGTCGCATACTTAATCGAAACCTGTCAAACGGTGGAGAATTCCTGGATCGCGGGAGAATAGACTGTGCCAATGCAATCGCAAGCTATTGAAGTTAATATAATATTTATTCACTTTTGCGAAGAGTTCGGATGGTATCATGAATGGGCATTTGAGGAGGGGGAGCATGAAACGCACAACGATGAAGCGCCTGAATACTAAACCGTCCGCGCTACCGACACGCTCAAAAAAACTCGCGGACCATTGGAATCTTACCCATTTACTGACGGAGCCATTGAGTCAATTCGATCAGGTCATCAAAAAACTCGATAGCGAGGTCTCGAAATTTGAAGCGCGGCGCGGCGGGCTTGCCCCGACGATGTCGGACCAGGCGTTTCTCGAAATCCTTAGACTGAATGAAACGATTGCGAAGGAGTCCGCGAAACTGAGCGCGTATGCCTATCTCTGGTTTTCGGAGAATACGGCCAATCTCGACGCCCGCGCGTTTAAAACAAAAGTGGAAGAACGGCTGACGGCGTTACAAAATCGCATGTTGTTTTTTGAACTCTGGTGGCAGAGCGTCGATGAGGTCAATGCGGGGCGGTTGATGAAATCTTCCGGTGACCTCCGGTATTTTTTGGAGTCGATACGCCGGTACAAGCCTCATACGCTGTCGGAGGCCGAAGAGAAAATCATCAATGTAAAAAATACGACCGGACGCCATGCCGTGAACACGATCTATGACGTGCTCACTAATGGTTTGACCTTCTCGCTCATGGTCAAAGGAAAACGGAAAACGCTCACACGCGAACAGCTCTCGATGTATGTGCGAAGCCCGGAATCGCGCGTGCGCGAGTCGGCCTATCGAGAAATGTATCGCGTCTTCGAGAGCCATCATGATGTTCTCGGAGAAATCTACACCACGCTGCTCAACGATTGGAAAACGGAAAATGTCGAGCTTCGTAAGTTTGCGTCGCCCATTGCCGCCCGCAATCTGAGCAACGATGTTCCAGATGAAGCAGTTGATGCGCTGCTGAGCGCCTGCTCAAAAAACGTTTCCATCTTTCAGGATTACTTCCGGCTCAAGGCGCGGCTCTGCAAAATTCAACCGATGAGTCGCCACCATATCTATGCCCCTCATCGGACGGAGCGAAAACGATATCGCTATTCAGACGCCGTGCGTATGGTTTTGGACGCGTATCGAGCATTTGCGCCCCAAATGGCCGACCAAGCTGAACGGGTCCTGAGCGAGCAGCATGTCGACGCTCGGACGATATCCGGCAAACTTAGCGGAGCCTATTGCTACAGCGTCTTGCCAGGATTCACGCCTTATGTCCTGTTAAACTACACGGGTGAGGCCAGGGACGTGGCGACGTTGGCGCATGAACTCGGGCATGCCGTTCATGCCATGATGGCGGCCGATCATTCAATCTTTACATTCCATTCCACCTTGCCCCTGGCCGAAACCGCGTCCGTCTTCGGCGAGCGGCTGTTGTCCGAAGCCTTAATGGCCCAAGAATCGAGCAAGGCTGTCAAACAAGGTCTCTTGCTCGCTCAACTTGACGATATCTATGCGACCGTACTCAGACAGGCGTATTTCATCCTTTTTGAAAAAACCGCACACCAAATGGTGGCTCAAGGTGGCACGGTGAAAGACCTCGCTGATGCCTATTTGACTAGTCTCCGGCAGCAATTCGGCAAAGCCGTCAAGGTTCCCGATGAGTTCCGGTGGGAGTGGTTAACGATTCCCCATATATTCGGAAGCCCTTTCTACTGCTATGCCTACAGCTTCGGAAATCTGCTGGTGCTTGCCCTCTACCATCGTTACAAGCAGCAAGGCGCTTCCTTTGTCCCCAAATATCTCAGTCTCTTAACTGCCGGGGGGTCACAGAGTCCCGACACGATCTTGACCAATGTCGGTGTCGATATGCGATCGGAAGCCTTCTGGCAATCCGGTTTCGACACCATACGCGACATGGTTGTTGAACTGGAGCGGATGCAAGCATAAGCGCCTGTAAATACATATTTAGCAACGTCGTCGACCATAAAAGCCTGCTGCCTTTTCGGGCTCCAACAGCACTATTGACAAATATCGACCGGCAGTCTACTATTATTATTGTTGATAACGGTTATCATAATCGTTACAAAATTAACGGCCCGTGTTTCAAAACATACTCGCTGATCCATAAGGAGCCCGTATGTATGTCTGTCTGTGTAAAGGTCTTACTGAATCCGATGTGCAGGAAGCGGCGCTCACCGGAAAGGTGTGCCCGGACACATTGAAGACATGTTTTGGATTAGAAGATGAGGACTGTTGCGGTCGTTGCGCGAAGAACATTCATGAGCTGGTCACGATTGCCACAAACGCGAGCTCTTTGGTCAGTTCCCTTCCTATGTTACAACAAGGCACTAAATAACCCACCTCGCTTACGACCTGGCCTCTAAGCTACCGCTTTCCCGGGTGCATTGAGTGAGTCACTTCTGCGACACGCCTTCCGAGTTCTTTTGCCGTCATCATCTCTTTCTCGTCAATACCAGGACTGTTACCTTCGGTCGTCGCTGACGCACCAAAGGCGCCTCCGCCGCCGACTACGATCATGTGATTTCCCAGCATAGCGGCCAATATACTCAAGAGAGTGAATTCTTTGCCGCTGGCAGCCTGGCCGCCGGTCGTAAAGGCGGCCCCGATCTTATCGCGCATCTTAAAATCGGGGAAGACGCCGAATTTGAATTGCCAATTATCGAAGAACGTTTTGACCTCTCCCGCCATATTCGACCAATAAACAGGCGACCCGACAATGAGCGCGTCGGCGGAGAAGAGTTCCGACGCGTTCACGTCTTCCACGCGCTTGAGAAGGACCGTTGTACCGGGAACCTCCTTAGCACCCTCTTCAACCGCGTGGGCCATTTTTTCGGTATGGCCAGTCTTGGAATAGTACGCTACGAGCACGGTGATCGGAGCCTCGTCAGCCTGCGCCGTCATTACACCGACGTACATGATAGCCACCGAAAGAAGACACGCCAGGGTTTTCATAGATGCCTTTCAGCAAAAAATGAGCGGACTAATGGCCGAGAGAAGAATAGAGAAGAATGAATCGAAGGAAGGAAGGTATGCAAGCTTGGGACTAATGCAGACTCAATGACGAATCGTTTCTTCATCCATATGTTCTTCGACAGACACTTCGGTCAAGGTCCCGCGGTAATCGCACTTGTGGCAGCGGATCCGCCATTCTTCCATCCATTTTTCCTGAACATAGGACTGACGGCATTGAGGACACACAAATACGCCTTTTTTATAAAGCACCCGACGTTTTTCTTTCATCCCACACCTCTCGTGAACGACTGTAACCTGCTCACCATCGCATAGGACTGTGCCTGATTTCAAGACGGCTCATCGGCCTCCAACCTTTGAAGGTCATCGGCCCTCCGCTTCTGTAATTCCTCATCCAGTAAAACTCGGCGCAGCACTTTCCCGATCACGGTTTTCGGTAACGCCGCGCGGAACTCGATCTTTTTAGGAACCTTGAATTTTGCCAACTCCTTCCGGCAATGGTCCAGCAGCTCCGCGGTCGTGGTCTTTTCACCGTCCCTAAGGACGACAAAGGCCTTGATGAGCTCTCCGCGCAAACCCATGGGGATTCCGACCACAACAGCCTCTTTTACCTTGGGGTGCCGGCACAGCACTTCATCTACCTCGCGGGGATAGACATTCTCGCCGCTTGATTTGATCATGTCCTTCTTGCGATCTTCGATATAGAAAAATCCGTCACGATCCATCCGCGCCACGTCGCCGGTGAAAAGCCAGCCATCGCGAAGCACCGCGCGCGTCTCCTCGGGCCGATTCCAATATCCCTGCATGATTTGCGGCCCTCGGATGACAAGCTCTCCCACCTCTCCGATCGGCAACTCTCGGGAGCCGGTCTCGACGTCCATGATCTTTGCTTCCGTTTCAGGGAGCGGTAGTCCGATACTTCGGGATCGCCGCTGATTGTCGGCAGGCTGGATCGGATTGACGTGAGTTACCGGCGCGGCTTCAGTCAATCCGTATCCTTCCACCAACTTCGCACCCGTCAAGGCTTCGAATCGGTGCTGTATGTCCGGATGCAACGGGCCCGCTCCGCTGATGCACAGACGTATCGATCGGAGATTGAAACGCTCCAACTGCGAATAATTATTAATCGCCCCATACATAGCCGGAATGCCGGGGAACACGGTGATACGCTCCTGCTGAATCGTCTTCAGCACGTCCCCGACTTGGAAGCGCGGCAGCAACGTCAAGCATGCGGCCACGCTTACGGCCAAGTTTTGACAGGCGCTCATGCCGTAAACGTGAAAGAAGGGAAGCACCCCGAGAAAGTTTTCTTCTCCCGATCGTAGTGCAGGCATCCATCGATGGCACTGCAGCGTGTTCGCCACGAGATTGCGGTGCGTCAATACCACTCCCTTTGGCGTACCTGTCGTGCCACCCGTGTACTGGAGCAACGCGACATCGTTCGGCGCGACGGACAGGGGACGTGCGTCCAACGGACCCTTCATCAGCTGTCGCCACCGGATGCATGTTGGTGAAATAGGGGCGACATCACGGAATCGCTCCCGCCGCTTCATCCAGGGGTAGACCAGCCGCTTGAACCAGGGGAGGTATTCTTCCGGCCCTGTGAGAATGATTCGCTTGAGGCACGTCCTGCCTACGAGTGGAGCAAGGCGAGCATGAAACTGAGGGAGCGCAATTACCGTATCGCAGCCGGCATCGGTCACCTGATGCACAATCTCCTGTTCGACATAGAGCGGATTAATCGGACTGACCGCCGCGCCAGTTTTCAGAATCCCGAAATAGGCAATGACCGTCTGCGGAAGATTCGGCAGCATGACGCCGACGACCCCCTTCGCGCCTGAGCGAAGCGGTGCGAGAGCCTGTGCAAACTTCGCGACGGTCTTGTTCAGCTCGACATAGGAAAAAGTTGCGCCGTAGTAGCGGAGCGCGGGGCAATGTGGATAGTGCTCCGCCGTCGTCGCAAGAAGGTCAGGGAGGACCTGGTCGGGGAACTCCATCGAGGGAGAAACCCCGGCATCGTAGTGGGCTGTCCAAAGGCGTTGCATCAGTGCCCAAGAAGCTTGACGATTCGATCAACGACCGTTAGGATTCCGTGCATGTCCGTGCACATCACACGCATGTTCCTCCCGGTCTGCGTGCTCTCCATCATGCTCATCTGTCAGGCGCCCTCTCACGCAGGACCGGACGGGCTCGTTCAGATTGTGACACCGAACGGCACGACGATCTATGCGGAAGTCGCCGACACCACGGAAAAACGTGCGAAGGGGTTAATGTTTCGCGAAACCCTGGCAAAGGACCGAGGCATGCTCTTCACCTTTGCCGAGCCGCAACAGTGGACGTTCTGGATGAAGAACACCCGCATTTCACTGGATATTGTCTGGATGGACGGCAAGAAACGTATCGTGCATATCGAGCGCCAAGTGCCGACGTGTTCCCGTACCGACGACGGATGTCCGCAATATCAACCAAACGACAATGCTGTGTACGTATTGGAACTAGCTGCCGGCATGGCCGACTCCTTGAAACTACAACGCGGGTCCGTCCTTAAATTCCAGCCCCCATCTTGACGTTAACCGTTTGGTTCATAGCAAAGATTTTTCCAATATTTACATTCAATCAATAACGGTTAACCGCAACATCAGACTGCTCAAAACGTCTTCCAGGGAGGCGGCAGGCGCCGAGGCACCGCAGGCGTACCCTCTGGGGTACGTTGAGGGATGCGCTCAAGCCGAGAACGAAGCTGGAGGACGTTTTCAGCAGTCTGGTCATCGAGCTTGCCATGCCCGCACACGCCTGGCCGTAATCACGCCAGCAACTCGCTCGATCGCGTGCAGAACGCGATCGAGATGCTCGGTATCCATGACCTCGATCACGAAGTCGAGTTGCGCCTTTTGATCTTCACGCGTCGTAATCTCCGCGCGGCTGATATTCGCTTCGCTTTCGGAAATAGACGCCGACACATTCGCCAGTACACCGGTTTTGTCTACCGCCAGCACCGACACCTTCACGCCGTGGACACTGGGAGCCGTCGTGTCCCACTCGACGTCGACCAATCGTTCCCGATCATAGTCCAAGGCTTCGAGATTGGGGCATCCGACGGAATGGATGGTCAACCCACGCCCACGCGTAATATAGCCCATGATGCGATCACCGGGCACGGGATTACAGCATCGCGATAATTGCATCAGCAGATCGCGCCCTCCGCTGACCTTGACGCCTTTTTCGACCGTCTTCGGCGCGGTCGATTTCGGCGCTTCTTCAGTGACGGGTACGGCATCGCCGGCGGGACGAGGAATCAAACGATTGATGACCTGCGCGGTCGGCACACGTCCATATCCCACCGCCGCGGCCAAATCGTCCGCGGTATCGAATCCCAGATCGCGCCCCACCTGCAGCAGTCGGTCCGACTTGAAGAGTTGCGCCGGCGGCAGATTGTGGCGGCGAAATTCCCGTTCCAGCAGTCGCCGGCCGATATCGAGGCTGCGCTTCTGCTCTTCGATTTTGATCCAATGCTTGATCTTGGTTTTCGCACGCGACGTCCGGACAAATTTCAGCCAATCCTTGTGGGGAACCTGAGTCGGAGCGGTCAAAATCTCGATCGCATCGCCGCTGGTCAGCTGATGCTTCAGCGGAACGATTTTTCCATTCACCTTGGCGCCGACGCAATGATCGCCGATCTCGGTGTGAATCGCATAGGCGAAATCCACCGGGGTCGATCCTTTCGGCATTTCTTTGACCATTCCCTTCGGCGTGAACACGTAGACGACATCGTGAAACAGATCGAGCTTCACCGTATCCATAAATTGACGGTTATCGGCGAGATCCTGGTGCCATTCGACGAATTGGCGCAGCCAACTGAACACCTTGCCATCCTTGTCGTCGATCCGCCCGCGCTCTTTGTATTTCCAGTGAGCCGCAATGCCGTACTCGGATAGACGATGCATTTCTTCCGTACGAATTTGAAATTCGACGTGCTCGCCCTTGGGCCCAACGACTGTAGTGTGAAGAGACTGGTAGAGATTCGATTTGGGAATCGCAATATAATCTTTGAAACGCCCCGGTACCGGCCGCCACAGCGAATGGATTAAGCCCAAAACGGCATAGCAATTCATTTTCACATCCGTAATGACGCGGATAGCGGTAAGGTCGTACACCTCTTCGAACGAAATGGACTGGCGCTCCATCTTTTGATAAATGCCGAACAGATGTTTCGGACGCCCCTGCACTTCGCAGGGCAGTCCCGCCTCCGATAGCGCCGCCTTGACCTCGCGACAGACTTCCTGAATGTACGCTTGCCGTTCCTCGTCGCGTTTGGCGACACGGAGCTTGAGCATGGCGTAGGCATCCGGCTTCAAATATTTCAGACAGAGATCTTCCAACTCATTTTTGATCCATCCGATCCCGAGACGATTAGCCAGCGGCGCATAAATCTCCAGCGTTTCTTGCGCAATTTGCAGACGCTTGGTCTCGTGTAAATGTTCCAATGTCCGCATGTTGTGCATGCGGTCCGCCAATTTGATGAGGATGACACGAATGTCGTCCGCCATCGAGAGCACCATCTTGCGGAAATTCTCCGCCTGCTTTTCTTCGTAATTCCGAAATTGAATTTTTCCAATTTTCGTGACGCCATCGACGAGGCGGGCGACGTCCTTCCCGAAGAGTTGTTCCAGTTCACCAGGGGTGGCAAGCGTATCTTCCAACGTATCGTGGAGAAGGGCCGCCACCACGGCCGTCACATCGGATCGGAGCGCCGTCAGCAAACCGGCGACGGCTAATGGATGTTGCAGGTAAGGTTCGCCGGATTGGCGCATCTGCCCTTCGTGGGCTTTTGCAGAAAAGTCATACGCGCGGCGCACGAGGTCCGCCTCCGCATCGGGATTGTAGCTCTGGATGCGGCTGATGAGCTGATCGAGGTCGGTGATGGTTTCGTACGGCATATTAGGTCGGTCGGCAAGGTCTCAGGTCCCTAATCCTGAGTTGAATACGATCAAACCCATTCCATCGCGTGATCTCCGGCATGAAGGCCAGATCGATCGGATGTTTCAAGGAGAGGCCTCGCTGCATCAAGAGGTCCCCCAATCGGAATCCGATGCTTTCAAACGGCGTCGATCCCGGTTGGCGCACGACTAACTTTAAATGTCCTTCGCCGACCACACGGGCCTCCAGCATGGTGAGATCGCGCACGACAAACACGGGTTCTGGATTGCCGGCTCCAAAGGGATGTAGTAGATCCAACTCCCGGATAACACATGGAGCAACGTCTCTCAGCTTAACCTCCGCATCTACGTGAAGCAAGGGATCGCCGCCATGCTGCCGCCCCCATCGTTGGGCTATCTGTTGAAACTGCGCGACAAACTCCGGCAGGCGGCATTCCTGAATCGTCAGGCCGGCCGCGCTGGGATGACCACCATAGGCTTCCAGTACAGTCCGGCATTCCGAAAGCGCCTGATACAGATCGAACCCTGGAATGCTTCTCGCCGACCCTTTGCCGATACCCTGCGCATCGATGGCGATCACAATAGCGGGCCGATGATAGCGTTCGACCAATCGCGCTGCGACGATCCCGACCACGCCGAGATGCCAGCCACGGGACGCCACGACCAATGCAGCGGGGAGATCGTCTGGATTTACGGCTGCCAGGGCCTCCTGCGCTGTCTGTTCCTCTATGGCTTGCCGCTCACGGTTGAGCTGCTCCAACTGTTCGGCGAGCTGACAGGCCTCGGACTCGGACTCCGTCGTCAAGAGCCGCACGCCAAGATCGCCATGGGCCAAACGCCCTGCCGCATTGATGCGGGGCGCCAAACGAAAGGCGATCGTGCTCGACGTGCACTCTCGATCGATCCCCGCCACCGCTTTGAGCGCCTTGATGCCGGGTCGCGCGCCCTTCGAAATGAAGGCCAACCCTTGCCGAACGAGATGTCGATTTTCATCCTGCAAGGGAACGACATCCGCCACCGTTGCCATGGCCACAAGGTCCAGCAAGGAATCCAATGAGACGCGGCCAGCTCCGTACCTTGTCTGATACGCCTGCACGACTTTATAGGCTAACCCCGCAGAGCACAGTCCACGAAACGGATAGATTGAATCCTTTCGATAGGGATTCATCAGCGCAAACGCCGGGGGAAGATGATCTTCTCCTTGGTGATGATCGGTCACGAGGACGTCGATGCCCAGTTTATTTGCCGCCTCGATTTCACGATGCGATGTCGTTCCGCAATCGGACGTGACCAGCACAACCACGCCGTCTGCATGTAAGCGTGCGATCGCCGATCCATTCAACCCATAGCCTTCCGCCAAACGATGGGGGATGTACCAGCGAACGTCGGCGCCTAGCCCACGAAAAAATTGAACGTAGAGGCTGGTAGCCGACATGCCATCGACATCATAGTCGCCGTAAAAGCAGATTCGCTCGCCTTGCCTGACGGCCCGATGCAAGCGATCGACCGCTTTTTCAACATCGGGAAGTAAAAAAGGATCGTGCCCACTCGCGTGGTGAGGACCGAGCCAAGAATCGGCCTGTGCTTTGGTTGTCACACCTCGCGCCATCAGCACGGAAGCGGTCATGGGAGAGACGGAGAGGAGGGCCGAAAGGGCCATCTGCTCACGAGCATCGACCTGTCGAACAATCCACTGTTTGGGCAGCATCGGATCCTTCTGGCTGCGAGGGAGATCAGCGCAAAACCTGCGCGAATACTAGTCAGGGACTATGACTTTGTCAAACCAGTCGCGGCGGAATGAAGAAGATGAGGAAGGGGAACAATTAGATGAGCGATGAATCGTCTACGTGAAGAACGAGAGGCCAAAAAAAAGGGTGGAGACTACTCTCCACCCTTTTGCACATAATTCTTGACGAATTCTTCGGCATTCTCTTCGAGAACATCGTCAATTTCGTCGACAAGCTTATCGATGTCTTCCTTGAGCTTCTTACCCGTTTCGGTGACTTTCGGGTTCGGTTTGACGTCTTCTTTTGCCTGGGTGTCCTTACGAGAATCCGGCCTCCGCTCTTGCTTTTCCATTGGAGTCCTCCTGGTGGACAGGCTCACTGGTCACGATAATTTACCTTACCCCCGAGCCCCCAGTTGCGTCAAGCCGGGCAACGACCGACGCCACGCTACACACTTTCCCTAATGTACAATCAGTGAGACGATCAGGAGCGCGACAATGTTAATAACCTTGATCATCGGGTTGATGGCCGGTCCCGCCGTGTCCTTATAGGGATCGCCGACCGTATCGCCTGTCACCGCCGCCTTGTGCGTGTCGCTTCCTTTCTTGCCTTGCTCTTCGATAAACTTTTTAGCATTATCCCACGCCCCGCCGCCGCTAGTCATCGAGATGGCTACGAATAAACCCGTCACGATGCTGCCCACCAACACGCCGCCGAGCGCCTGTGGTCCTAGGACCACGCCGACGATGATGGGAGACAACACGGGGATTAATCCGGGAATCATCATCTTCTGAATGGCTGCCTTGGTGACGATATCGACGCATCGGCCGTATTCGGGCTTGCCGGTTCCCTCCATAATGCCCTTGATCTCCCGAAACTGACGCCGCACTTCTTCGACGATGAGGCCGCCCGCCTGCCCCACGGCCTTCATACACATGGAGGCGAACAGAAACGGCAACATGCCACCGAGAAAGAGCCCGACCAGGACGTAGGGATTGGAGAGATCAAATCCGCCGCCGATCGGGTTGGGTCCTGCGACGGCGCGCGCATATTCGGCAAACAGGACGACAGCGGCCAATCCGGCCGACCCGATCGCATACCCCTTCGTCACGGCCTTCGTCGTATTCCCGACCGCGTCAAGCGGATCGGTAATATTCCGGACATCCGCTCCCAGGTGCGCCATTTCGGCGATGCCACCCGCATTATCGGTAATGGGTCCGAAGGCGTCGATCGCGACGACAATGCCGGCCATGGAGAGCATCGAGACCGCCGCCACCGCGACGCCATACAAACCGGCGGCCCAATGGCTGATCAGAATCGCCGCGGCAATGACTACCACCGGCCAGGCGGTCGCCTGCATCCCGACGGCGAGTCCCGCAATAATGTTGGTCGCATGCCCGGTCTCGCTGGCCTTCGCAATCTCCTTGACCGGCGCATAACTTTTCGATGTGTAGTAATCGGTGATAAACACCAGAGCGAGCGTCACGCCAAGTCCTAAGAGCGAGGCGAGATAATAACTGCCCCCGGTGACACCACCGGCCCCATCCATCATCCGCATCGTAATGGGATAGAAGCCAACCGCTGCCAAACCACCCGCGACAAAGAGGCCCTTATAGAGTGCGGTCATAATCCCACCGCCAGGACCCGCCTTCACGAAGAAGATACCCACGATCGTCGCAAATACCGACAGAGCACCCAGCGCCAACGGATAGAGAATCGGCTCCGCCATCCCATTGAACATCGTAAACGCCAAGACCATGGCGGCGACGGTCGTCACGGCGTAAGTCTCGAAGAGATCGGCGGCCATCCCCGCGCAGTCGCCGACATTGTCGCCGACGTTGTCCGCAATGACAGCCGGATTGCGGGGATCGTCTTCAGGAATACCGGCCTCAACTTTTCCGACGAGGTCTGCGCCGACATCCGCCGCTTTCGTATAGATGCCCCCGCCGACCCGAGCAAACACTGAAATCAAACTGCCGCCGAACCCGAGGCTCAGCAATGCGTGGATCGCCTTTTCTTGACCGACGAACGTAGAGGCAATCATGTAAAATCCCGTCACGGACAGGAGCGCCAATCCGATCAACAGCAGACCCGTCACGGCACCACCACGAAAAGCCACCTGCAGCGCCGCATTCAGTCCAGCGTGTGCGGCCTGGGCCGTTCTCACGTTTGCGCGGACCGCGATGTTCATGCCGACGTATCCGGCCAGCGCCGAGGCCGACGCGCCGATCAAAAATCCAATCGCCGTGACCAATCCGAACTTATCAGACCAGAAGCCGGCCACCCAGAGGATCACGAAGAGCACTGCGGCCACCGCCCCCACCGCCTTGTATTGGCGATTTAAATAGGCCGACGCCCCTTCTTGAATGGCCAGCGCGATACTCTGCATTTCCTTATTACCGGCGTCGAGCTTAAACACCCACATGGTCAAATACAGGCCATACCCGATGCCGGCAACAGCGGCGGCAATAGCAAAAAGAACGACGGCGGTTGTCACATCCACATTAGTCCTCCTGGTCCAAATCAGTCCTCAAGACAGGCGCTCTTCGCAGCCGGACGGTTAGATTCATCTCAAGACCCATCCGCTCAAGGCAAAAAGCGCGGTCATTGTATCCACCCCCAGGACAATAGATCAAGCCGAAATCAAAGAGGAAGACAGAATGGCAGCGTGTGGACGCTTGTTTGCGAGGGCAGAAACGATTTGCTATAGTGACTGAGTGAGGAGAAATATAGAATGAAACCGTCGTACATCGTGATTGAAGGCAAGACTTTTGAGAAAGAGGAATTGACTCTCGACAACCACGTCTACAAAAACTGCAACATGGACCACTGTAAGTTCTATTACAGCGGCGGCCCCTACGAACTGATCGACACCCACGTGACTAATTCCGAACTCATCCTCAACCAACCCGCCAAGAACATCTATTCCGCGATTCAGATTTTCAAGATGAAGTCACCGGGCTCGGTGATTGTCTCTGAGTAGCTTTCGTTAGCCATTAGCTTATCGCATCAAGCAATGAGGCGTGTGATAACCTCAATGAGGTCGATACTGCATTTCGCTTGGTTTATCACTTGAACTAGTCACTTTTCAGAAACATCCATTCAGTGACACATTCAAAGTTCTAAATTGAGCGCAATAAGCATGGGAATGCTATTCTGTTCTGTATTATTCATATATTCGGCAAAGTGAGTGGTTAGCAGCTGTTTTGGCTTGCTCATCATTTAGCACTTACTGAGTGCAAAACAAATCTCACCAAGCGACTTTAGGCCGGCACGGTTGCCCATAATCTCAATTTCTCCATTGGCGTAACTTACCTTGAGCTTCTCAACTTCTCTCATGACTCGACCTCCCGTTCCACCTGTCTCACATACTTCTGCTTCTCTTCCCTAATACGCTGAGAAAGATATCGTTTCGCTTTCCAGGTGGATCAGTTCTTGCGCGGCATCATCTGAAGGTGACCGCTTTCCCTCTAAGCAACGTAAATTGCAAGGAGCCGAACGTCTATATCGGCTCGCGTGGGAGATTGTGTATGAAGTTGATTCCGATGCTTTACAGATGATTGTTCATCACGTTTATCGACATCTGAATTAGTCGGCGAATGGCCGACACTCTTAATGTATCCGTTTCAAGGCGACGATGCCCTACGACACCGGCACGTTCACCGACTTTTTAAAGATCAAAATCGGCTGGAAGGCCGGATCCTGGTTGCCTTTGGAGGATTCGGCTTCGATGCGTTGGAGAAAGGCTGGTGGACCGCTAACGGGTGCGTAATTCAATGCGGCTTCGACATCGAATGAACGGGTGTCTTTCGGGGTGGGGAACGTAAATGTTTCGACACGTGTTTCTTCCGGCTTGAGGACAGTATCTTCCAGCACTTTGGTGGCTGCAAAATCGAAGACGGTCTTCTGTCCTTTCGCATCGGCAAAGACTCGGCCGTACGTTCGCTGATCCGTGAAGACAGTCTTTAGATTTTTCCCTTTTACGTTCAATTCGAGTACGACGCGCGCCCACGCGGGGTGCGTAGTCGGCAGATTGTGCGGCACGAGGCTTTGCACAGAGACCGTGACTTTGGTTTGATCGCCTTTGACCTCCGTGACGATGTCGAGCTTTGCCGCTTCCTGCCGCAGCTTACCGATGCGCCCGGGGAACGTATGGTTGGCGACTTTGCGCTTGTTCTCGCCATTGGCCGACTCGCCGACCTGCTCGGGCATGTGGCAGGTCTGACATTCCTTCCCTGACTTCACGGCTTTACTGGTTTCCCAGTTGCCCAAGAGATCGTTACTTTTTCCGAGATTGGCGGCCGCCGGAATTGCGAGATGGCAATTGAGACAAAGCTCTGATTTTCGAAACAGGTCGAGCTCCATCGATTGATGCGCCAGATTTTGGGCCGCCTCTTTGTACGGACCGTACAGCGTTTTGCCGGGCTCGTATTTTGGGACGGGCGGATTGCTGGCCCGATCGACCTGTTTGATGAGATGGCACTGCGCACATCCGACGCCGTCGATGGTGGGGTCACCGGATTGCGTCTGCGTCACGAACGTTTGCACTTGGTCGAGAAACTCGTTCACATGCGGCGCATGGCATTTGAAGCAGAGAGCTTTGTCCTTGCCCCCGGCAAACGTCATGTATTCATCCAGGGCGGCTCGAAACGTCGATGAATGAATTGACTTCGACAGCGGGGACGTTTCCCATTCTTCAAAAACCCGTTCATGGCATCGTTTGCACTTGTTGGAATTCGGGAACACTTTTTCCAGTGCGCCCTTGGGTTTGGCGTCTTGTGCCGCGCTCCAATGCACGAGTCCCCCAAGCACGATGATCGCGATGACACCGAGACTTACGATCAGCCTTATGGCGGCTTTCGTCACGTTGCGCGCCCCCCTAGGTTCTGTCATAGATTTTTGGTACGAAATGTCAGCACTCGCGGCTGGGAATATTCGTGAATGAGCGTCGTGGCGGTTTCACGATCTTTATCGTTCGGAAGCGTAGCAAAGTATTTTGCTTTCAATTCCGGCGACGGCTCCGGAATTAACGAATAGGTCAAAAGCGCCTCGATCGTCGCCGGCGTGGCCGTCCCGGAAGACAGCGCCAGGCTGAACGGCAGACGCCGCGTCGTCCCGCCCTTTACGAGTGGTTCGGGAATCTCTCCCCGAAGGATCTGCTCGAAGGGCACGCCCACTTGCTTGACGTCAGAGGCTATCGTCACTCCTTTGGCATCCTTGACCGTCACGGTCATGAAGTACTGCTTCAAGATCGGATCGCCGTCCGGGAAGCTGTGCGGAAGACTTCCGCTCCGCACGAGAACCGTCCCCTCGATCTTACCTTCCCCCTTCGTGACTTCAAGATCGACACGGGGCATCCACTCCGCTTGAAGATTGCGATTCTTGAGCATGATGCCTGGAATGACGACGCCGCGAAACCAATGGCGCCCGATCGATCGTGTCATCGATCCGCGCTTGGACGTGGAGCTGCCCGTGGATTGTTCCATGTGGCAGTCCTGACAAACGGTGCCGTGCAGGATCTCGCCGGGCAAATCAGGGCGCGTCACGTCCTTCACTTTATCGAAGTGACAGGCGGTGCAGTAATTGGCGCCTTTAAAGAGATCGGACTTTGTGGATGGATGAACCAGATTCTCTTCCGCATCGGCGTACGGTCCGTAGATCATGTCGTCGGAACTGATTTTGAAAGTCGGCGGTTGCGTACTTTGCTCTGCGGCACCATTAATACGGTGACAGGCGGCGCAGCCGATCCCTTCCACTTGTACCTTACCGGCAAGCACTTGTTTGTTGATTTTGTCCACGTGCTGGGGAAACACGGTGACGGCAGGTACGTGGCAAGATAAACATTTCGCCCGCTGTTCCGCGGTCGGATTCGTTTGCAGCCACAGGCCCAATACGGTTTTAAAAATCGGCGACTCGAGGGAAGTGCCGTGGAGCAGGGCGGCATCCACGCGGCCGAACGTTTTCAAATCCGGCGTCTGCTCCCGCATGCCCTTCCACTCTTCGTAATGGCGATCATGGCACTGCTTGCAGTCCTCGGAACGGATAAACGTTTTTTCGATTTCTTCTACCCAGGACTCCGGGGCTTGCCCGTCTGCCCGCTGCGCGACGGCGCGTCCATTGGTCAGCGCGCCGATCGCAAGCGCCAGCCCAAGCAACACCAGGCCGACCGACATCGTCCGCCTCAGCATGACGACTCCCGACAGCCGGCCGTTTCCTTGACCTCAATCACGCTTGCAACCTACGAAGTGAAAATTCATCACACCGCCGACCCCCTGCGTTTCGGGATCGGCCGGTTCATACGTGCCGACGGTAAAGTTGCACGTCGGCATTGCACGCTTCAGCGCCCGGCCGAAATCAGGTAACGTTCTGACTTCGACTTTATCGATCTCCTTGATGACCGCGCGCACCTTGATACCGGCGAGATCGGCCTGCGTTCCGCCGAGGACTTCGAAGACCACCACGCCTTCGGGCTTCTGCATCTTCAGCTCTTGCTGAATCTCCTCATCCACCGGCCCGACGATGATGCCGAATTCCTCTCCAAGACGCACGGCCTCTTCGGCCGTCATTTGCCCATTCTCGCCGGATGTCGCCGCATGGACGCACGGCGACGCAAAGAGCACCGCAAGAAGAACCACGTTTGCTAGGCCTGAGACTCGACAGAACTCCATGATCACAGCTGCACCGGATCGATCAGTAATTGGAACCATGGCGCCACGGCTTTTTGCCCATTCCGCTCTTTGTTTTCTCCGTTCCATACGGCGAAGGCAATCGTTTGCAAGCGGCCCGGTTCCAGCCGGGCCTCGTTGTCCTGTCCCGTACTCACGAGTGGACGTCGAATGACGACGTGCCACACACCGTCCTTCCATGAAGCTTTTCCCTGGACGCGGCCTTGCTCATCCTTCGTCGTCAGGGTGCTGAATCCACCGCCGATCAAATCCTCCACGGAGGACTTGCGTCTCGGAATGACTTCGAACCGACGCACCTCGCCCTCTTTTTTTTCAGCCGCCTTGGACGCACGGCGATCGATGTCGCTCTGCCAATCGGCCTTCCAATGCCAGATATTGATGTAATGGTCGAGTTGCCCCATACAAAAAAACGCAGGGGCCTCACCCAGCGGCAACCCAATGGCCACGCCATCGCGAAACGTCCCCGGCGTCAATCGATCGTTCTTCGTGTTGTCTTGCCATTCGAGCAAGAAGGCGATGTCCGTGCCGTTGTGAATGGATCGGACGGTGAGGGCTCGTGCAGCGGGCTCCGGCCATACGGGCCTGGTAATCACCTGGCCGCTCAACGGCAAGGTCATAGGAGGGACTTTCCCCCACGCCGGATCTTCGGGGGCGGTCGGGAGATCGCCGGATATAAAATAGGACCGTATGAACATCCCCTGGGAACTGACGATGGGGATACCGAACGCGCCGAGGAGAATGGCGCCGAGGAAGAGTATCGAGAGAAGAGGAAGGAAGGAATGAGGTCTATGCCGAACGCGCTGCCATCGCCCCATCTCCACTCCTCGCACGAACGGCCCTCTCGTGAAAGTTAGTGACAGCCCGTCGTCTCACGACGCCTCCGAGCATTAGGGAAGCTTACCACAGTTTCGCGCGCCGAATCTTATTCTCGCCGCGCTCGCACACGTACAACGAACCTTGCGAATCCAACGCCAATCCGACCGGCGAATTCACCACCGCCTCGACCGCCAGGAGACCGTCGCCGTGTTTAATCATACCGGCGGATTCCTTGGCCACAAAACGAGCCGCGCCGCACCCGCCCATGTGTTTGTCTTCATATCCGCTGTCGCCGTTACCGGCCACCGTGCTGATCAGGCCTGTCGTCGCATCGACCTTGCGCACGCGATGGTTCATCGTGTCCGAAATGTAGGCATGATTCTCTCCATCGAAGAGCACCGCTTCCGGCGCATGCAACATGGACTTGACCGCCGGCTTGCCGTCACCATCGTAGCCGAACCGGCAGACACCTGCGATTGTGGAAATGATACCGGTGTCCTTATCGATCTTTCGAACGCGGTTGCTGCCTTTATCCACGACGCACACATGCCCGTGATTATCTACGGTGATGCCGACGATGTCGTAGAGGCGGGCTTCCAGCGCGGGGCGACCGTCATCGAGATACATCGAAAGATCCAAGCCGTCGGAACACACCGGCATGAGCCACCCCTGGTCGTCGCTGAAATCGATGCCGATGGCGTCGCCCGACAGCACGACCAGATTCCTTGCGACCAGCGGCTGCTCGCGTGCTTCGTCTTCTTCGGACCAGTTGCCGGCAATGGTCGTGACCTGGCCGGTTTTGGGATCAAAGCGGCGCACGCGATGGGCTTGGGTATCGGCGATGTAGAGGACATCGTCGGCATCGAATGTAATGGCCGCCGGCCACGTGAGATTGACTTCGAGAGCTGGACCATCGCCATTAAAACCGTGCTGTCCCGTGCCTACCACCGTCGTGATGACGCCGGTCTCTCGGTCCACTCGACGAATGCGGTTGCTGCCTGAATCGCAAATGTAGAGATTATTGTGGGAGTCGAACGCGACATCGAGGGGAAGATAGAGACCCGCCTCGGCGCATGGCCCGTCGTCGCCGCTGTAACAGGTTTCTCCGATGCCCGAAAAATTATGGAGTGTCCCTTGCTGTAGATCGACGCGGCGGACTCGATCGGATCCTGATTCGGCAAAGTAAAGATAGCGCTCTTCCTTGTCGAGGGCTACATGGTGGGGAAGAGGGATCCCCGCCTTGCCGGCAAGCTTCCCGTCGCCGGTGCTTCTTGCCTTCCCGTTCCCGGCGAACGTCTCTATATACCCAATGCCTAATTCAACACCAGTAGCCATGGTCATCCTTTTTCGAATCGCCGACGTTCACTCTACGAGCGATGCCGGGGTCGGTTTACGCTTTCGAGCCATGCGCGACCTGCGGTTCCGGCATGGACATATGGACGGGAGGGGCCATCGGCGTAGGCTGCGCAGCGACTTGAGGCGGAGGAGGCGGCGGCGCCTCGCCTTGGGCTTGCGCTTGAGCCTCGGCTTCGATCGCCTCGGCTTCGTGCACGGATTTTTTAAATCCCTTGATCGCCTTGCCGATCCCTTCTCCTAACTGCGGTAATTTGCCGGCGCCAAAGATGATCAGGACGATGAACAGAATCAGAATCAACTCGGTAAATCCAATGCTCCCAAACATGGTACGCTCCTTGGGTTGAGTTTCTGTAAAAGGGTCTTAGGCTTTGCCCGTCTCTCGCGACCGTTTCGTGAACCGGTCCTTCAACTTCTGCCTGGTCTGCTCGGCTTGCTCAAACATCTTGCACTTGTCGTAGGTGCTGATCAAGTTGTAATAGGCTAACGGCTCATCCGGGTTATGATCCACGGCTTCTTCCATCACCTTGAGCGCCAAGTCGGTTTTCTTATGACTGAGCGCAATCTCCATCAGCTTGAAACTGCACTCCAGATGCTTCGGGTCGAGTTCAAGCACTTTTAAGTAGCACTGGATGGCCATGTCAATGGTGTTGTAATCGGAGACCGCCGGGTTATCGAGCTCCGCGTAGACGCCGGCCAAGTTGTACCATGCCATCGGATCGTCTTGGGTGACTTCGACCAGCCGCTCGTAATAATTTTTCGCTTCGACGAATTGTCGCTTATCCGAGTGGACGCGTCCGAGATTAAACAAGGCCAGCACGTCTTCGGGAAACACCTCCAGCGCTTTTTTAAATTGCGCTTCGGCCTCGTCCATCATGCCCTTGGTCCCGTAGATCGTGCCGAGATTCGAATAGTACATGGCGAGCGACCGATTCATTTCGGTGCGCAATCCCTCGGCCATTTCGATCGACTTCTTGACCTCGCTCAAGGCGTCGTCCAGCCGGCCTTTGCTGAAATACAATTCGCCCAGCCGGCACCGCGCCTGGAAATCTTCGCCGTCGGTGGCCAGCAGTTTTTCTATTTCCGCAATTTCTTCATCAGGCGCCAAGGGACGTTCTTCCTCGATGGCCGCGCCCGTGGCTTCACTTGGATTTGTCATTTTCTGTTCATCCATGGTTTGTTCCCGTTAAACTCGTTCTCCGACCATTGACCCTGTCTCAAGAGATCCCGCGTCCATAAAACGTTTGCCCTCTATCGGCGCATTGGCGGCCACGATCGTTCGGCGACGATCCATCGTCAGCAACAAGAGTCCAAATACCACCATCAGCGTGAGGTGGGACAATTGAAGCGCATAGCCGGCCATAAACATTAATCCGAGTCCATAGCCTGCCAATCGGCCCATCGAGATTTGCTTGATCACCGTATAGCTCCAGCAGAATAGACCGGCCACGTACAACGCAAACGGCAGATAGAAGGTATAGCCCATTCCCATCTGGAAGATCCAGCCGATGCCCTCCCCCGCTTTGCGAACAGATTCCGCCAATGCCTTATCATACAACCCAAGAAAATAGTCCAGGAACAGCAATCCAAAAAAGAGACCGGCGGCCGTCGTGGTGAAAAAGATCAAGCGATGGCGCTGCCGCTTATTCGTGGTCCGCAATGAGATCCCGCCATACGCCCAGAAAGCCAGTATGCTGGCCAACACCATCATGGCCTCGCCGAACCGGTTCAGTTCGTGGACCAGCGGCGGGGCGGTGACCCATTGAAAGAATCCATAAAACGTAGACACGGTTTGGTAGTAGAGCCATCCGAACACGCCGAGGAGAAAACAGACCATCATGGCGCGCTGGCTACGGTGCGTATGGGTTCGCAAATACTCCGTGGCCAGGACGACCAACACAACGCACGTGATTACGTTATACGCGATAGACCCGAGCATGGCCGGCGGGACGAGCAGGAACGCGATCGTCAATACCAGAAGCAGCGAGATCGTCGCCGTCACAACCGTATCGTAGGCATGCCGGCCCAGGTCTTTGAATTTCGAGATCAGGAAGAGCGAAAACGCGAGAAAGAGCAGTAGAGAGACCACATTGAGCAGCGTGAAGCCGATCGATGATAGCCCTTTAAATAAGAGGCGAACAGCCTCGTACTTCGCCGCCAGCTTACTGAGGTGCATGCCCAAGCGGGACACGAGCCGGTACAGGACCAATTCGAAGAACGCGGACAAGACCAGGAGCTTGATCGTATATTCGAAGAGCAAGCCATGCTCGTCGACACGTCCGGCCCCTTTTTCCAGAATAGTGGCACTCGCCATAGAATTGCCTTACAGATTATGGCCTGCCGGCTGGGCGACCTGCTGCGCTTGGGCTTTAGCCCGTGCGATATAGAGCAGGCCATCGGCCATGGAGTAGTTAAAGGGCAACTCACACACCACTTCGCTGATCTTTCCATAGACATGCTGATAGAGCCGTTCGGCTTGCTCGGGCGTCATGCCCGATTGCACCTCGTAAAAGAACCCAAGGCTTAAGTCTTCCGACGCCGGCCGCATGATTCGTCTGATGCCGTATCCGCCGGGATCACTCATGATCGGCGCTTCCTTCTCAAGATCGAACAGGCACGGCTGGCAGGAAAACCCATAAGAGGAATTCAAGCGCGCATTCTCGACGATAAAGTTCATCGTTTCGAGGGCTTCTTCCTCCAGTTCAGTGGGGAAACCGACGATGATGTAACAGTGGATGGCGACGCCCAGATCCAGGCAATCCTCAGTAATGCGACGGACGCTGTCCTGCTTGATGCCCTTTTTCATGAAATCCATAATCCGCTGATTGAAGGATTCCAATCCGAACACAATCTTCAAACAGCCTGCATCCCGCATTTGCGTAAGAAGTTCGCGAGAAAGATTCTTCTCAAACCGCATTTCGCACGTCCACTGCAGATTGAGCTGACGATCAAGCAATTGTTGGCATAAGCGCTTCGTCGGTGAAAGCGCCAGGCATTCATCGGTGAAGAAAAAGTACGGTGTATGATACTTTTCCGATAACATCTGCAAGTCGTCGACTGTTTTTCCGGGATCTTTCTGCCGGAAGTTCTGATGGTCTAATGTCAACGCGCAGAAGGCGCAGTCCTTGTAATAGCAGCCCCGCGAAAATTGAACGGGCAGGACCGTTTCCGGCGCGAGGTAGCGATCCAGTGGAAATCCATCGTAGTTCGGGGCAGGCAATTCATTGATGTTCTCGGAATAGAACGGCTGATTCACCATGATCTTGCCGTTCTGGCGATAGATCAGATTCGGCACTTTGCTCATATCGCGCTTACCGCTCAGTTGATTTACCAGCTCCAACAGCGCCGTCTCACCTTCGAACACAATAAAGTCGTCGGTCAAATCGAAGAGGCTAGGACAGCGGCGAAGATTATCGACTAATCTTGTGAAGATGCTTCCGCCGATGGTGAGATGCACGTCGGGATTGGCTTGCTTAATCAACCGACAAAGCGTCAGGCCGGGAATAATTTGCGACGTGGCCGTGATTGAAACGCCGATGAGGTCGGGCCGATCGGCCAAAATCGACGCAAGAAAATGATTGCGAAAAAGATCGAGGTAAGGATTCTGCTGTTCGTCACTGATTGCCCTAACGAGATCCTTCGAAGAATAAATCGAATAGCTGCTGAATTGGTTATCGACGACGGTCATCCTCGTGGGAAAATAAATCGTTGAGACCAATTCCAGCCATTTATCGATCAAAAACAGACTGTCTTTATAACGCTCGACATCGTAAAACTCCTCGCTCCGTAACGTGTCCTTCGCCACCTCGATACGGTCGATGAGATACGGAAATCGGTCGAGAGATTCGACAAGGCGCGTGTAATGCTCCTTGCTGTTCGGACCCGTCTCCCCCGTGTGCGTTTTTTCAAGTTGGCGGGTCTTTTCGACCAGACGTGCATAGACGTCGTGGCCGTAGGCGGTCGTCAAGATGGCATCCAGCACTTCAATATTAAGGTCTCGTTGACGCACGTCGGTGATGCCGGCTTGGTTCAGAAACCCTGTCAACGAAGGAAGGCTGAGGTAGGGCTGGGAGGGATGCCAACTTGGTGGAAACAAGAGGGAAATTTTCACAATAAACCTTCAGAATGAAGGAGAAATAAATTGCGCAGACTGTACGTTATACACCCTCTGATCTTTTCATTGCAACCCGGCGACAGGCTCTTGCGCAGGTGAAATCTGATGCTTCCACAACGCGTTTCGGCCGGTTCAAGAAACAAAAAGCCCCGAGTCTTTCCAGCCATGTCGGCCGGCGACTCGGGGCTTTTCAAGCCTACGCTTGAAGAAAAATCAGGGCAGCTTCAAGGTAAACCAGGTAGAGATACCCTTCATACCATTGCGCTCGACGTTGCTGCCATCCCACACGGCGAAGGCAACAGGGACCGTCACGCCCGGCTTGAACTGCACATCGTTAGGATCATTGGTCGCCAAGGTGCGCTTGACGACGATGCGCCAAGTCGGTCCTACGCAGCAACCACCCTTGATCGATCCGGCTGGCTCCCACAGACCGTTTCCAATCACATCTTGATGGGATTGGGTCGTCAACGTGCTGAAGCCGTTGGCATTCAGATCCTCGACGGCGCTGACGCGCAAGGTCGGGTCCGACATGATGTTGCCTGACCAAATGCCGGGATTGAATGGGCCAAGGCTGCGACCGATTCGATCTGGATAGGTCACGCCACCGGCCGGCTCTTCAAAGTAGTAATCCCAGAAAATGCCCGGATATTGATCGTCCACATCCCACAGACCCGCGCTGTCCTTTCCGATGTCCTTCTGCCACTCAGCATTCCAGCGCCAAATGTTCACGGTTCCGCCCGACTGGCCCATGCACTGGAACGGCGGGGCGCCTGAGGTATTCACCGGGAATTGAATCGCAGCCTGATCGCGGAAGTCCTGCGGACCGATGGTCGTATCGTTCTTAGTCTGATCGGACCAATCCAGCCGGAACCCAAGTTCCTTGCCGTTGGATACCGCCTTCACGAACACCGACTTCACGGCAATGTTCGGATGCATCGGCGTCGTAATCGTTTGTCCACTCAAGGGCACGACGACACCGGGCACGCCTTCCCATACGGGATTTGCGCCGTCCATCGGGATGGGTCCTTTGATCGCCTTCACCGGGATCGTCACCGGTTGGCTGACTGCAAGAGGCACCTGCCCAATCGTCAGCATGACGCCGACAATTAGCGCAGAGAGAAGAATGCCGAACACCATCTTTTTATTACGTGTCTGCACCACGCTCATAAAAATATGCCCTCCCCCTTAAAAGATTAAAACTGCTGACATTATGGCACGCAAACAAATTGCACTGAATCGATTACGTATTAAGCGTTCCCTACGGGCCCTTTTTCTGAGTCGTCCTTGTCTTTGCGATCCAGGAAAGACTGAGCCCCTACTTCATCCAGCAACATGCTGAGCTCATTGCCTTGGTCCTGCGCGCCGCACTCGTACGTTTGACCTTCGGGTGCGTTGAATGTGGCAGGGCGGTAATCGGCTTCGGAATAAGGTTGCGGGTTGACACCCAGATAAGCGGCATCGAAGTCCATCCACTCGGAGGTAAAATTGGCAACCAAGTGGAAAAATCCTGAGTCGGCTTTTTTGACCAGCATCCTGGAAAACAGCGGTACCCAGCGGCCGATATGATCCTTGACAAATTTCTTTTGCGCATCGACCACGATCTGAGTCTTATCAGCCCCGTCGTGACACCGCGCATAGGACTCTTTATAGGCGAGAAAATGCATGAACTCGAGTTCGACGCTCAAATGATCCATCCGTTCATGAATATCTCGCGACAGTTCGACTCCAAACGCCTTATAAAAGCCCGCGATATCGCCCATGACATGGGCTTGTCCGAAGACGTGATCATTTCCAAAAAGCGTTTCGTAGGGAGGGCAATCGAGGGTGATGACATTACTAAAGACGCGGCGATGTTCGGATTGCAAGTCGGCTAACTGCCAATTCACACACTCAGAAGAAACCCACGTTTCGATCTGGTCGAAAAATTTCGACACGGCGACAAGCTTCTTCTTTGCGCGATCCCCGCCGATTCCATCGAGGGATTGCATGAGGCTCTCAATTGCAGAACGTCCGTCTTGGACGAATTCACCGCTCTGCAGGTAGTCGAGAAATTCATCATCCTCTGAGTACAGCATGCTCCATGAGATGAGTAGATAAAGCTTGCTGCGGCTTAACGCTCGTTCAACGGCGGGGGAGTCCTTGATAGCAGGCGGGGTCGGTACCAACCCAGTAGTTCCACGCTGACTTTCCATGGCGCCCATGTTTCCTCTCCTTACACTCGATGTTTGTCCACCGATCGTTTCATGCTCGATCAGCGCTCAAATATCGACCTGCGAGGGCAACGGCTCGCGTATCATAGGCAAAGCTCAAATCGATGTCAAGCATCAAGTCGGCGCAATTCATACCCATGATTTTCTGTCCATCGCTTGTCTTAACCACTCGCATCTGAAGTGATATTTGTCGCGCTCACCCATCATCATTTCTCTACCGTGACACGAGCCGTTCCGGTCGAACCTTGATCGCAAGCTGGTCGTTGACACTTTTACAGGTATATTCGCAGATCCCACATCCGACACAGTCATTCGCCGACACGAGCACGCGTAGCACATCGAAATCCATTGACAAGGCATGGGTCGGACATTGCGACACACATGCATTGCAGCCCTGTTCTGCCGTGCAGGTCCTGTGTGAAACGACAGCCGTGCCCATATGCACCTGCTCGACCCCTTCGATCGGACTGAGCGCGTCGGTGCCGCATGCGGTAATGCAGGGAAAGTCCTCACAAAGATAACAGGGCGTTTGATTCGGGAAGAGAATAGGACTGCCGTTGGCAGGGTGCACAGCGATCGCCTGATAGGGACAGGCCTTAATGCAATCGCCGCAACGCGTACAGCGATCGAGAAAAATCGACTCTGATGCTGCGCCGGGAGGACGCAGCCAATCTTCACGCACGGCGGGAGCCGGTTGTTCGGGCGGCGCATCGCGATGCTTAGCAAATTCATGCGCCGTCTTGGCAATCGAGACGATTGAGTCTTTTAAAAAATGCCGTCGCCCGTATTCGGGATCAGTGGCCATGGAGACTCGCTCGAGGGTGCACGCTCATCATGCCTGCGTGATCATTCAGTACTCGCCTCACGACGTTTAGGTGACGCCTTCTGAGCGCAGACGGTATACCTCGACACATCGATCGCACGCTCCGTATTCGACATCCCATCCGGGATGGTTTTCACGGATAAAATCCAACACATGCTGCTCAACTTTGTTCCCCAGATCTTCCACCCATGAATAGGTCGGGAATCGGCACAAGGGACAGGGAAAGCCCGGCATCAAAATGACCTTGTTCAAGGTCTCGGGAACGTCGCCGCCTTCCACTTCAACCGCACGATCCATCACGCGCAGCGTATCGCTTGCCATTTCGATTAGTTCGGCATGCGTCAAGAAATCGGTTTGCCACAGACCCTCAAAGACGGACTTCATTTGGGTCGGTGGAATCTTCCGATACCAGGATCGGAACTCCTTAAACCGATCTTCCCGACTCAACATCGGATCTTTGCCGGCGCGCACGAGACGGCTGTCGATATTCATGCACCATAAAATCCGATAGCGATGCAGAATCAACGTTTCCTCGCCTGGATTTTGACCGACTTTGGTATCCGGATCGTAATCGAACGTGGAGTCGAGCATGTCGGCGATGTGGGTCAGTTCATGGCGGCAATAGCGGCTTAACGCCGGATCGTAAAACCGGCGCGGAATGAGTTTAATGCCGACGCCCTTCAGTCCCTTCTCTTCAAACTGCCGGGCGAGATCCTGCTCGACGGATCCCCACTTTCTTAGCACATCCACGCCTTCCTGATCTTCCTTCAGCACGCCCTTGATCAAGACGATCCCGACTTTTTCTTTTAGCGCAGGAAACTCGTCGAAGGCATTGCGAATGATGTCCGAGAATCCCCAAATGCCGAAGAGATACTGATACAGCTTTTTGAATTCCGGTTCGCGATCGTCCAGCGAATACTTTTCGTAGATCGGATCGGCGAGTTCGTGAAACTCCTTATAATAAGTGGGATCGCCCTCCCGTTCCGTCTTTTCAATAAACGAATCGATGACCTCTTGCAGCAGCGCCGGTTGGAAACGAATATCCATCGTATGTTGTTGTGTGGCCATGGACGGCGAACCCCCTTCAGACGTTCGGTTGCCTTGACTTGCCGGAGAGCCATCTCATAAGATGAGCTCATAAAACGGGATCTCGATTATAGCGACCGCTTCCGCGCATTTGCAAACCACATCGCGCCAATTCCGGCAGACTCGGTGAAGTGAGGACGTCATGGCAGATCCGTTCATTCAATCACGGGCAGTAGGATCATCCGGAGTCGCGGAAACGTCCACTCAGCCTGCGCCTGTCGATTTTTTGGAGTATTGGAAAGCCGGTGCTCGGGAGATCAAAACGTTTCGCGGCCATTCCCACGGGGTCTGGTCCGTCTCCATTTCACCCGATCATTCGACCTTAGCCAGCGCCGGAGTCGATCGGATGATCCGTTTATGGGACGTCGAAACGGGGCGTTTGCTTCGCTCGTTACGAGGCCATACCCACGATATCCGATGCGTCCTCTATACCCCAGACGGGCAGACGCTCATTACGGCAAGCGAGGATCGCACCATCCGCATGTGGAATCCGAAAACCGGCGAGCCCACGAAATTGCTCTTCTCCCGATACGATCACAACGTCTGTAGCTTGTCTCTGTCCCCTGACGGGCTGATGCTGGCACGTGGCAGCCATAATAAAGACATCAAGATTTGGGAGGTCACGACCGGCACCGAGCTCATGACGCTGCTCGGCAAAGATCAATATGACCATCATTGGTCTGTCTGCGTCGCATTTTCACCGGATGGCATCCATCTCGCCAGCGGCAACGACATCGGAAAAGTGAAACTGTGGGAAGTGCTTCCGGGCGGCGAGGAAAAATTAGTCCATCAAGGACACTGGCGCGAGCATGATGCCGAAGATGATCAGACGGAAACGAGAGGCTTCTTTGTCGAAGACGACGGCGGATTCCAAAAAGCCATGGAAACGTGGATCGGCGCCCTGACCTATACGCCCGACGGCAAGCTGCTCATCACGGGAAGCCGCGATGCGACCATCAAGTTTTTTGAAATGCCGACCATGACGGAGGTCCGCACGTTAAAGGGCCACGCGAGCTGGGTTCGCGCGCTCGCCGTGTCTCCAGACGGCAAGGTGCTCGTCAGCGCCAGCGATGACCACACCATCAAATTCTGGGATATCGAAGCGGGACGGCACTTTAAAACGCTCCGTGCTCATAGCGAGGCGGTGCGTGGGCTGGCTTTTTCGCCGGATGGCCGCAGACTGGCAAGCGCCGGATGGGATCGACTCGTGAAACTATGGGAAGGCGGCCCTGAATAATTACGACTCGTCTTCCGAACCGACTTTCGCGGACGAAATCCCATAACGTTTACACTTCTCCCACAACGCCTTCCGGGATAATCCCAGCACCTTCGACGCCACCGTTTTGCTGCCCTCTACACGATCCAGCACGCTCACGATATATTGGCGCTCGAAGGCTTCTCGCGCCGTCGAAAGCGATTCGAGGGTCTCACCTTGTGAGATGTGGCCGGTCAATCCTTCGCTGCAGAATCCGCACGTCTCCTGGGGAACGCCTCCCAGATAGGGACAGGATCGATTGCCGCATAACGTAGCCGCCTGAACGATGTCGTCTGCCTGGCCGAGAGCCACCGCGCGCTCGATCAGATTTTCGAGCTCCCGAATATTTCCCGGAAAGGAGTAGCGCAGCAGCAGATCTTGCGCACCCTGCGAAAAGCCGTCCAGCGGCTTCTTGATGCGTTCGCAGCGAACCCTCAGCATGTGCTCCGCGATCAGCATGATATCTTCGCGACGCTCTCGCAGCGGCGGCAAGATGACGGGCACGACATTCAGCCGATAGTACAGATCCTCCCTGAACCGTCCTTGCTGCACCTCTTTTTTTAAATCCTTTTGCGTCGCGCAGACCACGCGCACGTCGGCTTCGATCGTTTCGTTGCCGCCGACCCGCTCGAACTGCCGCTCTTGCAGCACGCGCAGGAGTTTCACCTGGACCACCTGAGAGATCTCGCCGATCTCATCCAAAAACAACGTCCCCTTATGCGCCAGCTCGAAGCGTCCGCGTCGTTGCCGAAGCGCTCCAGTAAAGGCGCCTTTTTCGTGACCGAACAGTTCGGCTTCGAGTAGAGTCTCCGGAAGCGCCGCGCAACTGATCTTGACCAGCGCATGATCGTGTCTCGGGCTGTTCCGGTGAATCGCGTTGGCGATGAGCTCTTTCCCTGTGCCGCTTTCTCCGACGATGAGCACGGTCGAATCCGTGGCGGACACCAGCTTGACCGTCTCCAACACATCCCGCATCCGGTGATTCTTGCCGAGGATGCCCTCGAAATTGAATTTACCTTCGAGCGCTTCGCGCAACTCCGCATTTTCCGCCCGCAGGGCCAGCACTTTACTCAATCGTTCGACGATCAACAGCAGTTCGTCCATAGAAAACGGCTTGGTGATGAAATCGTACGCGCCGCGTTTCATGGCTTCGACGGCGGTTTCGACCGATCCATGCGCGGTAATCATGATTACCTCAGTCCTGGGGGACCGCTGTTTACACACCCGTAAGAGCTCCAATCCGTCCGCGCCGGGCAACCGAAGATCGGTGATCACAATGTCGAAGACGGCGTGATTCAGCAGCGTCAACCCTTCGTGTCCGTTGGCCGCCGCCTGCACCTCATATCCCACGGCCTTCAGCGCATCAGTCATCGAAAGGCGAATCAAGGGTTCATCGTCTATCAGCAAGATATGTGGAGTGTTCATGAGACCTTTCCAACAGGCGCCTGATCGCGCGTCATCGGCAACCAGACGGTAAACATGGAGCCCTTTCCCACCTCGCTGTCAACTTGGATGGTACCGCCGTGCCGCTCCACAATTCCGAGACTGACCGATAGTCCCAATCCGGTTCCTTCGCCGGTGCCCTTCGTCGTGAAAAAAGGATCGAAGATCCGGGGAAGCACACTGCTGGGAATGCCGCAGCCGGTGTCCTCGATTTCGATGGCGCAGCGGTCGCCTGATTGCTTCGTGCGGATCGTGATCACGCCCCCGCCACGGATGGCCTGCACGGCATTTAAGATTAAGTTCATCAGCACTTGCTCGAACATGTGCCGATCCAACATGAGGACCGGCAGCGCCGCGTAAAGGTCTTGATCCAAGCGAATCTGATGGGCGGTGAAAGCGTGATTCGTCAAAACCAGCACGCGCTCGATCACCTCATTCAAACTTGTGGGGGAGAGCTCAGGCTCATGTTGTTGCGAGAATTCCAGGAGCTGGCGGACGATCTTCTGGACACGGCGAAGCCCGTCCTCCATGGAAAACAAATATTCTGCCTGACGTTCGGGAGAGAGGGTGCCCTTACGAAGGTTGTAGAGGCAATTCAGAATGCCCGCCAGCGGATTGTTGACCTCATGCGCCACCCCGGCTGCTAGCTTGCCGACAGAAGCCAATTTTTCGGAGTTGAGCATTTGCTGCTCCAACTTCTTGGTGGCCGTAATGTCCCGCGCGATCCCCAATACCCCAAGGATGCGACCTTCGGGATCTGCCAGAGGAGAGACGCTGACGGTCGCCATGCGTACCTCTCCCGACTTCGTCACCACCTCGACTTCATAGACCTGCTTGGCGCCGATATCCAACGTGCTTTTCAAACGCCGACCGCGATGGCGTTTCGACAAGAGTGAGAGATACGGGCGACCCAGTAAATCTTCTTTCTGATAGCCCCACACTTCAATTTTATTATTCACGTAGGTAAAGCGCTGCTCTGCGTCCAAGGTGTAGATGACGTCATTTGCATTCTCGAGCAGATTTTCCAAGTATTGTTTCGTCGCTTCAATCTCGAGGGTGCGTTCACGAACCTTCGCTTCCAATTCTTCACTGTACCGATGCAGCTGCTGTTCAAGTCGTTTACGCTCCGTAATATCATGCAACTGCAGCATGATTGCGGGTTTGCTTCCATCGACGACGCGGATGACATCCACTTCGACAGGCCGCGAGACGCCCTCGCGATTGATGACCTCGATCTCATGCGTCGGCACTTGGCGCTCACCTCGGACCACTTTGTCGACGAGGGTCGCCATAACGGGTTGATGTAGAGGAGGGACGAACTCGCTAAAGTGCCGCCCTACGGCTTCCGGTTCAGAGTAACCCAGCGCCAGCTCTTCCCGTTTATTGACGTTAATAATCCGTCCGTCATCTGCCACCATGAAGATCGAGTCCGCGGCCAAATCGAACAGCGCCTTGTATTGTCTTTGCGAGTTCGATAATTGCTGCGTTCGTTCAGCCACTTCTTGTTCCAGTTGCGTCGTATATCGGTGAACTTCGTGCTCCAGCACTTTCCGTTGGGTGATGTCCCGGACAAAGGCGCGGGAGTACAACAACCCACCGTGCTCCATATCGAACAGCGCCGTCGAGTGAATCTCGACATCGATCGGCTTCCCTGACTTGGTCAAAAATACGGTTTCCATCGTTCCGCGGCCATCGACCATCAGCCCTTCGAGATAGCGCAGAATGTCGGTCTCGCGTCCTTTCGGGACAATGTCCCACAGATGCATCGCGGACATTTCCTCTTGGGTATAGCCCAGCTTCTGGAGTTCCGTTTGATTGGCGTGTACGAATCTGCCGGCTTTATCGACCTGATGAATCATCTCCGGAGAATTTTCAATCAAGTCCCGGTATCGCTCCTCCAACCCACGAATTTCATTCATGCGTTGTTCGAGTTCACCGAAGGACCGCTTCAAATTGTCGGACATCCGATTAAAGGCATCCGCCAAGTGTTCGATCTCATCTCCCGTCTTCACATTCAACCGATAATCCAGCGACCCGGTTCCTATGCGTTGCGCCCCTTCGTGTAACAGCTGAATCGGACGAACCAACCGCCGGGCGACCAATATTCCTGTGGCCCATAAGCCGGCAAAGACCAGCGCGCCGTACGCGCCCACCTGCCACAGTAACTGCGTGAGAGGGGCATAGGTTTCTGCAGGGTCCTGGCGGACCAATGTGACCCATCGCGTTCCCCCTAAACTGCTCGCCGCCAGTTGATGGCCCAACCGGACAGGCGCAAATCCCACAATGGAATTGTGCCCGCCATGCGTGTCGTCGGCCGCAACGATCCATCCAGCGTGCGTTTGATCAATCTGCTTCATCAAATCGGGACGAATCGTGTGTTCCTCCAAGGACAGCACCGGACAGATCAGCGGAACACCTTCGACATTGATCAGCATGGCGTGGCCGGTCGTTCCGATCACGACATCCGATACGGAGTGAAACAGCGCGTCGCGCCTCAAGATGACGCTGACGGCGCCAATGACGCCGCCCTGCTCTTCGTCCATGATGGGAACGGAGACATTCAGCGCATGGGTGCCGAACGAGGGATCGAAATAGATCTCGCTGACATAGATCTGACCATGGCCGTTATTAAAAACCGCTTGCCACCAAGGAGTCTTGCCGTAGTAATAGTCGACCTGGGGAATGGAACTCACGACCAGCGCGCCCCGATTATCCGTCACAAAGATAGCGATGTAATCGGATTTACGAATGTCGTGCCATCGAATGAGATAATTAGTGACGATTCGATTGATGAACAGCGGAAATTCTTGCTTCCGTTCCCGTCCACGCCACTTGCGCTGCCAATCCCCGATCATGGCCTGCACATCTTTTTCCGATTTGCCCTGGTAACTTCTGTTCGATTCGGTGACGCCGGTCTTCAAAAAGGGAGCCGTGGCCAATTGTTGCGCTTCGTTTACGCCGCGGGTCACTTGCATTTCAATACGGCGAGCCGCTTCGACGGCGACCTCTTTAAAGTTGTTGCCGATCGTTTTGCGTAGGGCGTGCTGTTCTTCGAGATAGGTCAGCACGAGGGAAATACTGAGGGGGAGAAGACCGACCATCACGATGGCCGTGATAACTTTTTGCTGGAGACTCTGCGGCCGATTCCACAGTTTCATTTTGGTAACACTCACGGCAAGTCTAGAGGTTCATTGTCATTTACGCTCCTCTTCTGTGTCAAGAAAGGGTAACACTTCTAAACACGTTTAAAAAGACGGCCTTGGCCACTGGGCCACAGAATCAGCAAGGGGCTCGCAACAAAGATAGATGAGTATGTACCGAAAATGACCCCCCATAAGAGAGCCAATGAAAAATCGTGAAGCACCTCACCCCCGGCCACCGTTAAAGGGATGAGAACCAAGACGACCGTTAAACTCGTCACGATCGTACGGCTCAGCACCTGGTTGATCCCATTATTGATCACGACTCCGATCTGGTCACGCCGGCGTGTCTTAAGATTTTCTCGAATCCTGTCGAAGACAACCACGGTGTCGGTCAGGGAATACCCGGCAAGGGTAAGAAGTGCTGTAATGACCAGCAGGGTAATTTCCTTGTCCAAAATATAAAAAGCACCCAATACCGCCAAAACATCGTGAAACGTGGCGAGGGCGGCGGCCACCCCGAATCGAAACTCGAATCGGGCGGCGATATAGATGATGATGCCGACGAAGGACACCAAAACAGCGATGAGCGCATCTTGTTGCAGCTTTTTGCCGATGGTTGGACCGATTTCAGTCGTAGACTCGACAACAAAAGCATTCTCGGGAAATTCTTTTCTGAACACCGCGACGATACGATCCGCTACTTTTTCCTCAATCGTCGTTCCCGCCTTCACGCGGACGAGCAACTTATTGTCATTGACGAATTCCTGAATATCCACGTTGGTCAGCCCTTGGGACTCCAACGCCTTCCGAGCTTCGTCGATCCGGACGGCCTTATCGAACTTCAATTGCACCCCGGTGCCGCCGGCAAAGTCGATCCCGAGATTCGCATGCCCCCGACTGATTTGGACGGCCGCGATAATTCCCAGCACCACGAGGATGCCGGAAAAGAAAAACGCGAGATGGCGTTTTCCCATGAAGTCGATGTTCGTTTTTCCCAGGATTTCGAGCATATTTCCTACCTATCTCCGAATGACGATGAGAGGCTTGCCGTTATGTCCGACGATCGCGATGACCGATCTCGAGATCGTGTCTGCCGTTAAATACTGAGCGTAGCGACTTTCCGCCGCTGATTCATCCAATCAAAGACGACCTTCGTGCCGACCAAGGCCGTGAAGAGATTGATCCCGATGCCGAGACACAGCGTCACGGCAAATCCTTTGATCGGTCCCGTGCCGAACAAAAAGAGCACCAGACCCGTGATCAACGTCGTGACGTGAGAGTCGACAATCGTCAGGAGCGCCTTGTCGTAGCCGCTATCGACGGCCAGCCTCACGGGCTTGCCCTGGCGAAGCTCTTCTCTGATGCGTTCGAAAATCAAGACGTTGGAATCGACGCCCATTCCGATTGTGAGAATGATGCCCGCGATACCGGGCAAGGTCAGGGTCGCATTGAGAGCCGCCAAGGCGCCCATGAGACAAATCAAATTCAACACGAGCGCCAGATCTGCAATGGCTCCCGACAGCTTGTAGTAGATCACCATGAACAAGACGACCATCGCGCCGGCAATGAGCGTCGCGCGAATTCCTTTTTCAATCGAATCTTGGCCTAAGGACGGTCCAACCGTGAGATCTTGAATGATCTTCAGCGGGGCCGGTAACGCACCCGCCCGCAAGACAATGGCCAGATCGTTTGCTTCCTGCGTCGTAAAGGTACCCGTAATCTGGGCACGGCCGCCGCTGATCCGTTCGTTGATCACCGGCGCCGAGTAGACGGTGTTGTCCAGAACGATGGCCATGCGCTTCTTCACATTGTCGCCGGTGATGCGATCGAACTCGCGCGCACCCTTTGCATCGAACGTGACTAAGACATAGGGCTCGTTGAATTGGCCGATCGCCACGCGGGCATCGCTTAATACGTCCCCGGTGAGCATGACGCGCTTCTTCACCAAATACGGGATGCGGAACTCACGCCCCGTGTCCTTTTCTACGATTTTTTCGTAGAGGACTTGATCCCCTTCAGGCAGCTTGCCTTCAAACTGTTTCAGCGTTTCCTCTTCCTTGCCCTTCTGCACGCGTTGAGGAAGATCCATCGCCAGCTTGCTGTTCTCATCGAGGAGCTTGAACTCGAGCAGAGCGGTCTCCTTGATCAGGTCCTTGGCCCGTTTCGGCTCCTTGATACCGGGGAGCTGCACGACGATCTGCTTCAATCCCTGGCGCTGAATGAGCGGTTCGGCGACGCCGAATTGATCGATGCGATTGCGTATCGTTTCTAACGCCTGATTGATCGCGGAATCCTTGATGCGCTTGATTTCAGCGTCTTTGATCTCATACACCATGGACGACGGCGTGCTTTGCGACTCCACCTCGACGAAGGATGGAAAGTCTTCCATAAGTTTCTGGATCTGCGCCTTGAGCTCTGCATTCTGGAACGAGAGCATCACTTGATTGGGGGCCGTACGCTTCACCGTCTCGACCGGAATCTTCTTGTCGACCAAGAGATCTTGTATCGCCGTGACCGATCGATCCACTGCAATCTCCACCGCCCGCTCTTCCTCGACTTCCAGTACAAGATGGATCCCTCCCTGAAGATCCAAGCCGAGCGTAATGCCCTTATTCGGGAGGACCGACTTCAGCCACCCAGGAAGATGCTGATACAACGCCGGGACCGACGGAATAAAAAATATGATCGATAGGATGACCACGAACCCCACCAATGCAAACCGCCCCGCAACCTTTTTCATCCTTCAACCTTTCTCAATATTCACTCACACCAATAGCTGGACACGGCGGGGATGGATCTTTGCGCGCATCGAGCGAGCACCCTCTTCGCGTGCGCGCTCTGCGAGCAGGATCCACCCCGCCGTGTCCAGCTATCACTCTTCTTCTTCGCCTCGCACCCTCGAAATATGATCGCGCTGCACTTTGATTTTTGTATTGTCGGCGATCTGGACTGTCACGGTTTCTTTCCCCATGTTCGTGATCGTGCCCCAGATTCCGGAGGAGGTCACGATCTTATCCCCTTTTTTCAGCGCCTCGAGCATCGTCTTGAGTTTTTTCTGTCGTTTCTGCTGGGGAAGGATGAGTAAAAAATAGAAGATGACGAAAATGAGAATGAAGGGAATGAACGACAGGATGGTGCTTCCGCTCGACCCTGTCGCGGCTCCTTGAGCCCACGCAACGGACATTAGTGTCATCACAAACGGACCTCCTCAGATCGATCTTCGCGCTCTCCCGACACGCACGCTTCCACGTGGGGCACACGACGAGCGTGAAACGCCGCTCGAAAGTCGGCAAATGATCCATCGGCGATCGCGGCACGAATGCCGCGCATCAGATGCGCGAAGTAGTACAGATTGTGCAATGTATTGAGACGCACGCCAAGCATTTCCTTGACGAGAAAAAGATGGTGCAGATACGCGCGCGAATGTCGCGCGCAGACCGGACAGCTGCAATCAGGGTCGATCGGTTGTTCATCGCGCGCATATTTGGCATTCTTGATCGAGATCTTCCCGGTGGACGTAAAGAGACATCCGGTGCGGCCGTGTCGGGTCGGCACAACGCAGTCGAACATATCGATGCCTCGCGCAACACCCTCCACCAAGTCTTCGGGCATGCCGACGCCCATCAAATAATGCGGGTGACCGGCGGGAAGATGGGGCACCGTGGCGTCTAACATGCGATACATCACCGACTTCTCTTCCCCGACCGACAGTCCGCCGATGGCGTAGCCGTCAAACCCCATTGCGACGATTCCGTCAGCGGCCTGCTTTCGTAATTCAGGATCGTGCCCACCCTGAACGATGCCAAACAGCGCCTGATCGGTACGACGGCGAGCCGCCTGGCAACGAGCGGCCCAGCGGTTCGTTCGCGCCAGCGCGTCCTCCACCCGTTCGCGAGAAGACGGCAGCGCCACGCATTCATCGAACGCCATCATGATGTCGGCGCCCAGAGCTTCTTGAATTTCGATCGCTCGTTCGGGAGTAATATGATGCAACGATCCGTCGAGATGGGATTGAAACGTCACGCCCTCATCCGTCACCTTGCACAGCTTCGATAAACTGAACACCTGAAAGCCGCCGCTATCCGTCAAAATTGCCCCGGGCCACGTGGTAAAACGATGCAAGCCGCCCATCGCTGCCACCACCTCATGTCCAGGCCGCAGATAAAGGTGATAGGCGTTGTTGAGGATCAATCCATAGCCGAGCGATTGCAGATTTTCCGATTCGATGCCCTTCACGGCGCCGAGCGATCCGACGGGCATGAACGCCGGCGTTTCAATGGCACCATGAGGCGTGGTGAGTGTGCCCAGACGAGCCACGCCGTTCAGGTCACGTGTATGCACGACAAACTGAATCATCGTTTTGTCACATACGGTCGGGGGCAGAGATCCCTAAGAGGTCCAGGCCGTTCCTAATCACTTGCTGCACCTGCCGCATCATGGCCAATCGGGCGGCCGTCAGATCCGGCGTCACCGTCTCACGAGGTTTTTTGGTTTCTCGATCGCCTGCTGCTACGAATCGTTCGTCCTCCGCATCGATTTCGACCACAGCCGGCATAATCCGATGTTTATAATAAAAGGTATGCAGCAAGGCCGCGAGCTCTTGTAAATAGAATGTGATCCGGTGCGGCTCAAGCGCAACAGCGCTGGCTTGCACGACCGAAGGATACGCGGATAGTTTCCGAATCAATCGCAATTCATCCGGGTCCGCCAGCACGTCGAGCCCCGTTTCGTGCGACCTAGGCACCGAGATGCCCCGCTCCGCCGCGACTCGAAATAGACTCGACAGGCGCGCATGGGCATATTGCACGTAGTACACGGGATTCTCCGCCGACTGCTGCTTAGCCAGATCCAAGTCGAAATCCAAATGGCTGTCTGAACGCCGCATGAGGAAGAAAAACTTGGCGGCGTCGGCGCCCACTTCGTCCATGACTTCTCGCATCGTGATGAACTCACCAGCGCGCTTAGACATTTCGACCTTCTTGCCGCCACGGAGCAAATTCACCATTTGCACCAGCACGACCCGCAACCGCTCTTTGGGATGACCATAGGCCTGAACGGCTGCCTCCATCCGTCCAATATACCCATGATGGTCGGCACCCCACACGTCGACGAGCAGATCATATCCTCGCATCAACTTGTCACGATGATAGGCAATGTCGGACGCCAGATAGGTCCAGTCCCCTTCCTGCTTACGAACGACGCGATCCTTATCGTCCCCCAACGCGGAGGATCGAAACCACAACGCGCCATCTTCTTCGAACAGTAGATCTTTCGTACGAAGCTCATCGAGAACGCGCTCGACTAGGCCGGTGGTCACGAGCGAAGCTTCACTGAACCAGGAGTCAAACGTCACGCCAAATCGTGCCAGGTCTTCACGGATGAGCTGCAGCATGTTTTCGCCAGCCAGTTCCCGACATCGTGCCTCGGCCTGTTCCGGCGGGAGATTGAGCAGGGATGAGCCGAGGCGTTCACCGAGGCGGATTGCCAGGTGCTCGACATAGGTTCCGCGGTAACCATCCTCGGGAAACTCCACTGAATGACCATGTTGCTCCAGGTATCGCGCATAAACCGACGCGCCAAGCAGTTTCATCTGCCTGCCCGCATCATTGATGTAATATTCCGTGACGACGTCATACCCTGCGGCACGCAGTAAACGGGACAGCGCTTGACCGACCGCCGCTCCCCGGCCATGCCCTACGTGTAAGGGTCCGGTCGGATTGGCGCTCACATACTCTACGAGCACCCGTCTCCCCTGCCCTACATCACAACGCCCATACTGTGCGCCCTGCGCATCAATTTCTGCCAGTACTTCCAGCCAAAGATCCCGCTTTACCGTCATGTTCAGAAATCCTGGGCGGGCAATTTCAACTCGATCAAAAAGGGCGGTCTGTTGAAGATTTTCGAGAATAATCTGCGCGACATCGTAGGGCGGGCGCTTTTCAGCCGAGGCCAGCATCATGGCGACTGTGGTGGCGAGGTCGCCCCATTCCGGCCGCTTAGGTAAATCCAATGAAACGGTCGGGAAAGGATCGATCGTGAGTTGGCCTTTTTGCTTGGCCTGGCGCAAGGCGTCTTGCAGTGCGCCCACCACCTTTTCTCGCACCAAGTCCTGAGCCACCAATCTCTCCTAACTCCTTATGTTGCCGTCAAAAAACAGCAGGGGACTCTAACATACCTTCGGTAGGAGAACAAGACGAGTAGCCGACGCGCGAGCTATGTCAGTGCGAGCAGGCCAATGCGCAGGCGGCAATGATCTGCTCTAATGGAATCTGCAAACAGGGTTGTTCGTGACAGGCACGGACCGCGTCCCATCCTTCGCAATAACAGGACGTTCCGGTGACCACAGAGACGTGTCGGCCACGCGGCGCCCAACGATTGGGATCCGTCGGTCCGAAGAGGGCGACCGTGTTCACACCAAGAGCGGCAGCCAAATGGGTCAAGCCGGAATCATGTCCGATGAACAGATCGGCGCGAGCGATGATTCCGGCCATCAACTGAAGATCGAATGTGTGCAATACACAAAGTTGGTCCGAGCAGAGTTGCTGAAGCTGGGCGACCTGCTCCACGTCGGCTGGACCGCCGACGATCAACGGTATGGTGCCTCGGTCCCGATACCACTGAACGATATCTGCGGTGCGATTTGCGGCTACACATTTATATCGGCTTCCGCTTCCAGGATGAATGATGATCAATGGATGAACTCGTGAGATCCCCACCTCAACCAATCGGCTGTCGGCTTCGACCATGACTTCAGGGGGTAGTTGCAGACTCCAGGGGGTGTCCGGGGCCGACACTATTGATGTGATAGTTTCAAGAAATCGTTCGGACTGATGCGTGCACAGATATTCACGCAGGTGAGGCGACGTGACGAGGTGAGGGATACCGAATTGTGAAAAGGTGGCTTGGAGTCCACCCTGAACATCGTTCACCCAGGCAATGGCTAGATCACAATGCAACAACCAGGGAGGCACCTCATCATATACGTTCATACCCGCCGTTAGGCTAGTCAGCACCGATCCTTCCGTGAACTCGATTTGATCTACCTCTTTGCACGAGAGCAAAAGACGGGCAGCCGATGCCTGGGCAAGGAGCACGACATCATGCCGGGGAAAGGAGTTTCGAATCGAGCGGATTGCCGGCAAGGCAAGCAGTATATCGCCCAGTGCACCAGGATGAATGATCAGGACCGTGCGAGCCATAGCTAGAGATTCCCTGGCCGCGTATCGCCCTGACCTAAAGTTCGCGCACGCTCTGCATCTTCAGGGGTATTCACATTCAGAAAAGACAATAGTTCCGGATCGTGCTGCCGCAAATCTTCTTCGGGCACCAACCTAACACGTAATCCCTCGTTTTGTAGGATCCCTTGAATCGAAAGATTTCGCGACTCGATCATTCGCTTGAAATGAGGACAGCATGCTTTGGAGTAAACGGCGTGCATGGGCTGGAGTCCAGTAGCCGGATTGGGCATGACGATATCGTCATCGCTGAGATGGATCAAATAGGCGATAAGGTCTGGATTGAGAAACGGCATGTCGCAGGCGGCAGCAAAAATACGAGGACTCTCTGACAGCGACAGTCCGGTGTAAAGTCCTCCCAGACTGGCGCAATTGGGGACCAGATCGGTGACGACCCGATGACGACCACCGACCGATTCAGAAAGAGGTTCCGCGACGACGATAAGGACTTCATCGAACAGACGTTCAAATACGGAGAGTGCCCGACTGAGTAAGGTTTCGCCGTCCAGCCTTAAGAATCGCTTATCAGCGCCCATCCGGCGACTCTTACCGCCCGCTAACAATACTCCGGCAGTATGTTTCATGGGGCCAATCTTAAATGAAGAGCCAAAAAAAAAGGGGGCAGGTTTCCCCACCCCCTTTTCAAGAACAGGACAGCAGATTATCGAATAGCTGCCGTCTGCTTTCTCTTCTTTGCGCGACGCGTCAAGATCCAACCTTCCAAAAACACGATGCCCACTGCGATCACGGTTGGATAAATATACGTCTCTTTTGGAATCGGGGGCTCGAGGATGGTGTAATAGAACGCCGAAACCGACATCTTTCGTCCGATATCACCATTGTGACCATCCCATACGAAGAACACGGTCGGGATATATTTGCCCACCTCGAAATAAGTGTCTTCATCATAGTCGGCTTTCCGTGGACGGCTGATCATGACGGTCCACCGACCATCCTTCCACTCAGACTTCAACACCTTCACCTTTTCAGTATAGTCGTCTCGATCTTCAAAGTCCTGGTCCCATCCCTTACCCGTGAAGGCACGGATGGACCCGTCGGCTTCCCACTTGACGATGTCGACCGGATATTTTTGATCGCCCCAGAAATAACGTGGCTTCTCCGGCGGCGGAAGTTCTTGCCACTTGACCGGGAATTCAACTGCGAGTGCATCATTGTACACGTTGTACTTCATCTGATTCGCGGCGATTGAACCTTCTTCACCGGTCTTCGGGTCCTGCTCCTTCACTCCATATCCTTCGAGGTTCACTTCGGTCGGCTGGAATTTGGGCTTTTCAGTCGCGACGCTCTTCGAACGATCGTCCCACTGAAACAGGAACACTATTTGTTTATCGTTGTACACCGACTTCACCCAAATGTCGTCAATGCGTGTCACGAAATTACGCGGCTTGTGAGTTATTTGCCCGCCCAATGCGACAATGCGACGTTCGCGCTTTTGCCACATTTCATTCTCAGGATCGTCAGAAATGTCACCTTCGACCGGGCCTGACCGCATCACGAAATTGATTTTTGGCTTGTCGGTCAACGGATCAATCGGAAGCGGCTCCCCATTAGAATCACGCTCGCACAAGGAGTTTACAATATTCGCGATGTGCCAACGCTCTTCAACGGTCGTGTTATCGGCAAAGGACGGCATGGGCGTGCCGTTCACACCGGTCGAGAACGTTCTAAAGATGTTTTTCACATTGTAGGGATCTCTGCGGCTTCCTCGGAAGTTCCAGCACTTATGCCAGTTGGCCGGCTGAATGGCGAACCCCCAATCATCCTTGAGATTGAAGGCGTTTCCGTCACCGCGGCCGTTGACGCCATGGCACTCGATACACTTCTTATCGACGATCAGTTGAGCGCCCTTTTCGAGGCTTTCCTTGCTTGCGGGAATCGGCTTAATAGAGTCGAGTTGCAAAATCGTCGAGGTCTCGGCCTTGTCATCGAACTTACGGTCTTTCACCAGTTGCGTCGTCACGAATGACAGAACTTGTAAACGCTGTTCGTCGGTGAGAATACCATCCCACGACGGCATGGCAGATCCAGGCAGGCCGTGGGTGACGGTCTCGAATAAGTCATTCTGACCGGCCGTGGGCTTTCTGGAGTCGAACAAGGGCAATTCGCCGCTGGCGGTATGACGAATCTTGAACGTCCCCTGATTGAAATTTCTGGGCCTCGGCCAGAGTCGATCGGCAGCCGGGCCATCCCCGGATCCTTCGACGCCATGGCACCAGACGCACTTGGTGAAATACACTCGTTTCCCGGCTTCAATCATTTCTGCCGAGGGCAACGGCGATAATTCACCCTTCTTGAATCCTTCCGGAACCGCTTCCTGCGCATAGAGGGAAACCCCTGCGCTGCCGGAGATCAGCACGACCCCCAGAGCGACGGCAGGAAATATAGCAAATTTACGCATCGACCAAAGTTGCCTCATAGGTGTACCCCTTCACCCCGTATAGAATTAGTCCCAAGTCCTTGGATAATATCCCGTGTGCCAATATTCGAAGAGAATGACCTTCCAAATCTCATCGGTCGTCAGATGCTGTTCCCATGGCGGCATCACGGACGCCCAAGGAAAGCCTTCTCGCGGCAAACCAATTCCACCCTTAGCCACGCGCCAGAAAATAAACGTTTCTTGCAATTGAGCGATTGTTCCCGGATCGGTGAAATTCGCCGGGATCGGATTGAAGGCAAAGGCATGAAGACCGCGGCCGTTTAGATTGTCTCCATGGCAGAAGTGACAGTTTTGGAAGAAAATCTCTCCGCCTTCACGGACATATTTTAGATACCCTTCAGCCTTCTGGTCCCACGGGTTTGCATCGGGCTTCATGAGGCGTCCCATACCCTGTTCCACGATACGGGCATTCGAGTATTCCTGGTCGTATTTCCCTTCCGGGTTTATCCGATACGGATTCTGCGACGTCTGCAACACAAAAGTTTTTCCGTGAACTTTTGTACTGGCGGGAGGAGCCGGATGCACCGTTCTCAATTCAATCGGCTCATCTAGATTGGGTAAAAACGAATTGTAGGAAAATGCCCAAAAGACAAACGGCAGGGCCACGAGATACGCAACCCGCAGAATCTTATGAAACGGCGTGATACCGTCCATCACATTCATAATGGGCTGTTTGAACTTTCGCCAGTCGTCTTCATTGCTGGACATCCACATAAACACGGCGATCAACGACACCGTCCCATACATCGCGCGGACGCTGAACGGAATGGGAGGGTAAATCCGATACTTGAGATACATGAGAATAAACACCCAGAACAGAATACCTTGCCAGAATCGTGGGAGTTGAACTCCACTCTTACTAAGCAGGTAACTGATACCTGCAAACACCGCCACGCAGAAAGCCAGCTCAAAGAGCATCTGCATGGGCATGTAACCTTCTACTAACTTCAGGGATGTCATGTCTCCACACTCCTTGTTATTTCGTCTCGACTCCCTAAACAGAGATTAAATCTTGGGTGGCGCTTTACCCTCTTCGACTTGCGAGAGGTAGTCGACAATCTTATTCAATGCGCCTGCGCTCAATTTCTGACCAAATATTTTCGGCATTGTATTATCTGGAAAGCCCTTGACTACATAGGTGCTCGGCGCAATCACCGACTCCGTAATATATTCTCGCACCGATTTTGCAGCACCTTTATATGCTGGATCTTTCAGCCGGCCTGGGGCGTTGGTCTTCTCTACCAATTTAGGACCGATCGTGCCAATGGCTCCGGCAATGCCGGGGATGTTATGGCACGCGACGCATTGCGCCTTTTGGAATATCTGATCGACCGGCTCTGATCCGTCGGCTAACAGGCTCCCTCCGGCTGCTTTCTTTCCATCGTCTTCGGCCAGCTTCGGACGATCAGCCTCCGGAATAAATTTTTCGTAGGCCTTGGCAATGTCTTCATATGAGGGCGATTCTTTTCCTTCGCGGACATACATCCAGGTGTCGACCGCAGCAAGTTCGCCGATCGATAAGGATATAGGGGGCTTGTGGATCGCAGGCATTGGACTCTGTTTATCGTTCGTGCCCTTCACGCCAAACCCTTCGACCACAAAACAGCTGGGGCATGCATGAGATTCCGAGATGTATTCCTGCGCGGTTTCTGCAGTTCCCGATCCGGGGAACGCTTCCTTCTGCTCTGTGTCTCGATCTCCCGGCTTACCCTTATGATACTTAGGATCATCGAGTCGGGTCTTCGCCCTGTCAGGTACGCCGAACAGGTTAGGAGCCCGCTCGCTGAGGAAGCCCTGGTTGAAGCCGTGACATAGAGGACATTGCCCCTTGCCGATCGCGCCCTGCACACTACTTTGACCGACGCCGCCGAAGATGAGTTTCTCACCTTCGTCGGCCAACTGCTGGGGCGACATGGTACTAAACTCAAGCTTGACGACAGGAGGAGGAAATCCACCTTCCACCTGCGGCAACCAATTTCCATAACCGGAAAGGCCCGCCGCCACTAAAAACATGAATCCGCCGATTTTAAAAAGTGCGCTGACGTTCGAAAAATATAACCCCATCAAAAACGATAAGGCCGTCACCAATACGAGGGAAACGGGCAGGAGACGAGAGTTTGCGAAAAAGTTGACCTTATAATTGGCGACTGCGATGAGCAGCATGAACAGGGCGATCATGCCGATAAATGTTTTAAATACTCGTTGACGTTTTAGGGCCGGATCGGACGTTGTCAGCTGAAAATACACGAGCAATCCAGCCAACAAAGCCAGCGCCGGCCATCCAAGGTCCAACCCTCCACGAATTAAATCCGCCACGTGAAGACCCTCCTGAGCCGTATCGCGCTCCCGCGATACGGCCCGTTAATCAATATGGCTAAATGTTAATGCCCAACGGCAGGCGCAGGTGCTCCGCCAGGAACCGGAACTTTTGCTGCCACCGGGGCTTTTTTCGCACCAAGCGTTCCAAGCCAGAAGACAAACATAATACTGACCCAGAAGAACAGCACATTAAACGAAATCATGTTGGCCGCGAAGCCCACGGTATGGGTATAGGCCCACGGCGAGTTATCACGCATAATCTCATTCACGTGCCAGAATAGCCGGACGGATGAACGGATGTACCCCATCAACCCCATCATCCATGTGAAGGCCGTCGCCAGCATGATGATCGCATACTGAGACCGCACCGAAATCTTCCCCCACATAATGGGTCCGATTTCCTTCGCACCCTTCAACATGCTGAGATTCAGGGCCGTCATGAAGAACAGACAGGATAGCGTCGTCGCCACCTGCGGCACAGAGAGCCCTACTCGAACGTTCGCTGGAATGTAATAGCCGTACACGGCCAGCCAGATAATGTTGAGATAGGCCATGAAAAAGAAACAGCCCATGAAGATATTCCCGAACTTGGCCCACGATACGGCCGGAATTTTATTGCCGCGTTGATACCAAATAAAGGTCAACACTGTCGTCGTGATAATGACATTGATACCGCCATTTTTCGCCGACATCACGCCATAATTTCCAAGCACGGGATGCTGCTGGCCTCCCATCGCCTTTAATTCTGCCGGAGTCATGACCATCGTATGCGGGGTAATGAAGATCAAGAATCCGCAAACGAGGATAAATACGAAGTACTTAATGTACTTCTGGAAACGTTCAGCGCCGCTCATGCGGCCCAAGGCTTGCCAGAGATAGTAGTTGGTGCTGAGAAAGAGGATCCCGATCATGGTTGCCTGAATAATGAACAGCCAGGCCAGCAATCCGCCCATCAGCGTAATGCCCATCTGTTGACGATACGCATAGACTTCCCGCATCAACCAATAACCAGCGAATGGCAAGGGAATCAAGAACGCGACACCGAGAGACATGGCGATATAGCCCATCCAATCGTAGTGTGCACGCTCTTCATCGTTCTTCGAGGACAAGAACCGATAGGCGGCATAGGCCGCCACGACGCCGCCGCCGAACGCCATATTGCCCAGAATGCGGTGGACGTTGAGCGGATTCCACAGCGCCGTATGCAACACCTGCCAGATATTCCCCAAATATCGTCCCTGCTCATCGACGCCGGCAGGTGACATCATAAACCCGATCCACGAATTCGCGAGCATCATCAACAGGGTGCCGATGACATTTAAAATCACCGACATGCTCAAGTGAATCCACTTGAGCAGCCCCTCTTTCATCTTGTCCCATCCATAGTAGTAGATGTAGAGCGTGCCGCTCTCCGCAACGAAAGTCAGCGCGTAGATATGCATGACCGGTCGGAAAATGCTGGAGAGATAACCGAAGAAAGCCGGATACAGCGTTAAGAAGGTGAAGATGAGAATACCACCGAGAATCGCGGTTAAGGAGTAGGCCGTTAAACTGATCTTAATAAAGTCATAGGCGAGCTGATCATACTTCTTCGCCATCGCCTTATCTTTGGTCACGACCCCCATAAATTCGATGACCATACAGAAGATGGGCACGGCCAGAACAAAGCTGCCGTAGTACAAATGCTGTTGATTGGCAAACCAGAGAAGAACCCGGCTCTCGAAGTTATAACGAGGATAATCCTTCGGACCATCGGTCGTGATAGGCGCAGGCGCCCCGGTCACAATGCCTTCCGTCTTATAGTAGACGTCGCGGGACTTCTCGATTTTCTTTTCCGGCTCCGCGCCGTCTTTCTTGACCGCATCGGGCGGCGGACCGCCTGCGGTTTCTCCGCCGCCGCTGGCCAGCGCCGGAATCGACACTATGATTGGCAACAAAAGAAGACCGATCATTGCGCTCAACGCAATAAGTGACAGCGTCTTCCTTCGGGTTACACTACCCATAACAACCTCCTTAACGGTCGCGAGATGGTTCACAAGGATATGAGCATTATTTCCGGAAGAGGTACCAGTAATCGAGGCCCTGCATATCCATCAAAAAATGATCGACGAGCGTAAAGTAGGCCAGTGATATGGCCAACGACACCACCACGTATATAATTGTCTTCCCCATCGTGACTCCTCTTGACGAATGACCGTGAGGTCAGCTCAGTATTTGTACGCGGGCATCAGCACGGGCACTGGATGCCGGCAAACCAATAAAAGAACCACAGGCTCACTGCACATGTAACATAGAAAATCATCTTGCCGATCTTGGTTTGCATCTCATTCTGTGCTACGGATTCCATCGGATCTCCCTCTGTTTATTCAAAAATATTTTGCGGGACGCACAATCCTTGACAGATTTTAAGAGCCTATGTTACTCCTTCAGCCACGTCGCAAGTCTTTGCCAAAGAGGTAAAAAATATGAAGAAAAACTCAAAAGTGTTCGACATTATAGTTTTGGCTGGAATGGTTGTCAATATAATTTTGGCCGTGTTCTTGATCCTCTATTACTTTGACTTCCTCTGATATGGACGCCCTTATTCACCTAGCTATTCCTACCGTCTACTTCGCTTGACGCACACCGAAACCCGATCGTTTCATCACGGAAATCCGGCACCATTTTGCTCCGGCTCGTGATACGAATATCGCTTCCCGTGCTCGTATAGGCGCCTCCGCGCATGACCCTGTAGAGACCGTGCTCCGGGCCGGTCGGATTGCGCTCGATTCCATCACGATAACTGTCCTCGGCATACCAGTCGGTTACCCACTCCATTACATTGCCGGCGACATCGGCAAGACCGAATGGGCTGACATCCCGCGTCATGGAACCGACGGGGGCAGTGGCTTCAAATCCATCGTCGACACGCGCCCAATTCGCTGCCTTCACATCCTGAACTGAGCCCCACGGCCATAACCGCCCATCTGTTCCGCGCGCAGCCTTTTCCCATTCAACTTCGGTCGGAAGACGTTTGCCTTTCCAACGGCAATAGGCATCGGCATCCTCCCACGACACATACACCACGGGCTGATTGACACCGCGCATCCGGGCCATATTTTTTGCGTAACGAGAGGGCGGCCCCGGATAACGATGATTCGTCGCCGACACGAACGCTAGATAGCGTCCATTCGTGACCTCATAGCGATCGATGGAAAACGCATCAACATGAATGCGTGCCTCGGGTTGCTCATCGAACCCTCCGGAGTTCGTTCCCCGAATAAAGTCGCCCGAAGGAATCCGAATCATGTCTTCTGCAATCGGTTTTTCATCTTGCGTGTTAGAGGCCGCTTGGCCGAGTGACGAATCGACGCTTTGAGTCGATGTCGAAGAGTCTGGTTCAAAAGGGGTCAGCTTGGTTCCTCTGAGAATGCCCATGATGGGCAAACTTGCCATGAACAACACGGTCAGCCACATCGCCACTTTGAATTTGGTTTCGAGCATGTCGCCTTTCTCAATTCATGCTCAGCCAACCAATGGGTAGGTCAGTTCCAGATGATTACTTGGATTCAACGACGGCCGACGCCTCGGCGCTTTTCGCGCATCGAATGCCGATCGTACTGTCCGTTCGCCACATTTTGGCCTGGAAGCGTTTTGAGAGGCGCGCATTGTGCTCCGTCTCCCGCCATGAACCTCCGCGAATGACTTTGTGTTGTCCGTCTTCCGGACCTGGAGGATTTCGATAGGGGGCCTTCTGGTAATAATCCTCTTTATACGTATCAGCCACCCATTCGGCCACGTTGCCGGTCATGTCGTATACGCCGTATGGACTTCGTCCCGCTTCGAAGGAACCCGGTGGCGCAAGATATTTAAACCCGTCCTCTTCGCCATCGACATTGGCACGACCGACGCCGAACTCGTCACCCCAGGGATACCGGCGGCGTCCTTCCCCACGGCCGGCCTTTTCCCATTCCGCTTCAGTCGGCAGCCGCTTACCCGCCCATCGGCAATAGGCCTCGGCATCGGTCCAGGACATTCCGATCGCCGGAAGTTCCGGCTTTAAAATTTTCGATTGATCATCTTCAAAGACGGGAATAAACGGCTTCCCCTTCTTCGTCGCCTTGGTAAAACGATCGTATTCGCCTTGGGTCACTTCTTTTTTATCGATGTAGTAGGTCGACAAATAGGCTTGATGCTCCGGTGCCTCGTCGGGATCTCCGTCTTTGCTGCCCACGACAAACGGACCTTCGGGAATCTGGATCATTTCACGACCGTCATCGCCGACAAGCGTTTTATAGATGGAAAAATCTCGTGGCGCAATGACCTCAAGCGGCTTGCTCTCCGTTTTGATGGACAGCGCAAGTTCCTTCATCTGCTTCGCCTTATGGGACTCGTACACCAATCCCACAATCGTTAAAATGAACGACGCGAAGACAAACACGATGGAACCGATCAACACCCCTTTATTCTCCATATGTCTTTATTCCCTGGGACTCTGGGCGACGGCCGCTCGTTTACGCTCGGCCCATAGATCGAGGAGCATCGAAGACTGCACGCCGAGAAACCCTCCCATCGCGGCCCCGGCGCCGGCGCCCAGTGATATCTTGTCCGTTCCCGCCACGAGCCATGCCAATCCTCCCCCGAGGATCGTGCCGAGCAAGATACTCATCAAGAACCGGCGGCCGCCGAACATTCCAATCACCGCCCCCATCGCGACGCCTGCTGCAGTAACCAGCACAATCATCTGATTGTCCATCAAGACGCCGATCAGCACTCCCACCGTTCCCATGACGACAGCTCCCAACAGCATATCAATCATCTTGCGGGATGAGATCGGCGGCAAGAATAACGACACTGGTCAGTCCTTACTGAGCTGAAGCCGTGATGGGGCCGAAGTCGACCTCGACGCCTGGGCTGGCAAACAGTGAAATGCCCCAGGCTTTTTCAGCCGGCTCATGTTTGTGAATGCGTTTAAAATCTTCGTAGACGTTCACTCGCTCTTCCACCCACTCGGTCGCGGTGAGACCGCTTTGAATCACGATTTCAGAACCACTGAACATACCACCTTCCGTCACTGTGCCCTCGGCTTTGGTACCGCTCCAGATGTATTTCGTAAAGACGGGTATAAACATGAGATCGGTATCCAACGCGACGTAGATGACGGCGACGGGGTCGGTTGCAGCCGGCGCGTTCACCAGACGCCACCGCCAGGTGAGAATAGGCTGGGCCTTGGGGTCCCATTCGATCTTTTTCTTTTTGATGCGTTGGTCAGCATTGCGTATCGCGAGAAAGCCACCGTCCTGCTCGACTTGGACCTTATACGCTTCATGCGCGCGGGCCTCGTTGCGGTTGCTCTCATTTTGCCAATTCACGGGAAATCCGTCGCTTTCCTTTGCGCCGAAGTCTTCCAAAATGGTCTTCCCTTCCGCAGCAATCGCGAAGCTTGCCATACCACCAATAGTGAGGACGATCGTGATCAGGCTCATTCCAATCCATCGATACGCGTTTGTTCTTCCCATAGTCACAACGGCAGCGCCTCCTCTGAAGATGTACGAAGTAACCTCCGCTCGACCGAAGCGCGATCCATTAAGGGCACCCGACGCTCACCTCGGCTACTGAGCCAGAATAAAAATAACGCCGTCAGCCAGAACACAATCATATTGAGCGTCACCATTTTGGCCGCAAATCCCAACGAAGGCGTGAACGCCCATGGCGACACGTCGGGCATGATCTCGCTGACATGCCAGGATAACCGACCGGAGGACCGAATATACCCCATCAGTCCCATCACCCAGGTGAATGCTGCCGCAAGACCGAACAGGGTTACCATGCCTCGGATCGAAATCTTTCCCCATTCAATCGGACCCAGAACCTGGGATCCGCGCAACATCGATCGATTCACGAGCAATCCGACCAACAGCACCGTCAATGTCGTGAACGCTTGCGGGGACGACAATCCGACGCGGACCCCCGCGGGCAGATAGAATCCATACACGGATAGCCAGACGATATGAAGAATCCCGACGATAAAGACGACGCCCATTACGATATTCCCTTGACGCAACCAGGAAATGGTCATCATTCGGTTCGCGCGCCGGTAAAACACATAGCTAAGCGCCGTCAAACAAATCATGACATTGATCGCGCCGTTCTTCGCCGACATGACACCGTAATTGCCGATGACCGGATGCTGTGCGCCGCCCATCGCGCGCACCTCGCTGGCCGACATCAACATCGTATGCGGGGTAAACCAAACAATCAGGCAGCCAAACAGGGCATAGACGAGATATTTGAGATAGATTTGATAGCGTTCGCCACCGCGCAACCGTCCCATGCTTTGCCAAAGATAATAGTTGATGCCCAGGAACAGGATGCCCACGAGCAAGGCTTGCACCACGAACAGCCACGTCAACAAACCGCCCATCATCGTCACGCCCATACTCTGCGAAAAAGCATAGACCGATCGCATCAACCAATACCCGGCGAGCGGCATCGGCAACAGCGCGCACACGGTGACAAACAAAAACACATATCCGACCCAGTCGAAATACGCGCGCTCTTCTTGCGATTTGCTGGTCAGAAACCGGTACGCGGAGTATGCGATCACCACCGCGCCCCCGGACATGATATCGGCTAAGAACCGATGCACGTTCAGCGGATTCCACAGCGCCGAGTGCAGGAGATGCCAGACATTGCCGAGATAGTGCCCGTGCTCATCGACACCGGCTGGGGACATCATGAAGGCGATCCACGCATTGGCCAGAAACAGAAGGGCTGTTCCGATCGCATTTGCCAACACGCCGATGGTGACATGCGCCCACTTGGCTGCGCCCTGACTGAAGCGCTCCCAACTGTAGTAATACACGATAAGCAATGTCGACTCAGCCATGAAGATAAAGGCATAGATAGGCATCATCGTCTTGAACGTGCCGCCCATATAACTCATGAAGCTTGGGTAGAGCGCAATGAAGAGCGCCAGCATGATACTGCCGACAACCGCGGTCAGCGACAGAGCGAGGAGCGCCACCTTCAAAAAGTCGCGTGCCATTTGGTCGTATCGGGAGGCCGTGGAGCGATCGCGCACCATCAGGCCGACGAATTCCATGATCATACAGAACATGGGAAGCGCCAGGACAAAGCCTCCGAAGTAGGTATGTTGCTGCGTGACGAACCACACCAGAAGACGGCTGTCGAACGAGCCATAGCGAGGATACACGATGGCCTCCGACGAAGGTGCGGGTGGTCCCGAAGGGATGCCGTCGGTATGATAGTAAACATCCTTCGAACGCTCGACACCGGCGGCAATGGCCGTTCCGAAGGATGCGAGCAGGACGAAGGCAATCAGCAAGCCCGCAATAAGGCAAGACGATCTCTTTTTAAAGGTACCGGGTTGTTGTCTGGTCATCGTCATGAACCGTGCTGGCGAGACTCATCAAGTAACGGATCGGACAGCGCGATCGACATGCCCGATGTCGCCGTGGATTTTTTTGCTAAGAGTCCCACGACAAATGGACACCGCAGCAGTGAGGGAGGCACGACCTGATGAATGCGGTCTTCCTGTCGACGGCGCGCGCCGAGGAAGTAGCTATACAGCGCCAGCACTCCAGCCACCAGACTCGCAATCCCTGCTTGCAACCAGGCGTTTGCCGGGTCCCAGCGAAAAAGAAATGTGGCTATTCCGGAAAGGACCAAATAATACGTCGCTGCAAAGGCCAGCCCCGGCCACCACCAAAAACGAAACAATTGCGACGACGACGCCACGGCTAGTTGCGCTTTCCATCCGCCCGGACGCTGTTCACCGGCGAGATAGGCCAAGAGCGTCACCGTCCCTGCCGTGAGCGTGACGATGAAGAATTGTCCCAGCTCACTGCTACCCATGGGGAGCCGCGCCGTACCCATCGCCACAATGACGCTACCGAGAGCTCCCATGACAAACCATTGGAGCGCGCGTCCAGGCTCTTCTCGAAGATACCGTCGGAGCGCTTCCCCGTCGGGAAATGTCAGCACCGGTTTTCCATCTTGCTGGAGTCGACGCACATAGCCGATTTCAAACGCATCGCGGGCCACGGAGGTACAGGCGATAATAATGGCCATCATGGCTGGGCCGTCCGGATGCTGCAAAAAATCATAGTGCGCCAGAATCTTTAAGAGCGCCAAGACCAACAGGGAGAGCTGCACACCATACATAAACCCAATCCACGCCGTAAGCCACAGTAATCGGGACGCGCCGTCCTCCTGCCACACGCATTCCAGCGAACGACCGCGACCGACCCGGTATGCCCATACGGCCGTGATCATAGACACACAGCCACTCACCGCCAAGAGGATCCACGGCTCGGACAGGGGCAAAACATATTTCGCCGCACGATACGCCAGAAAGGCAACGAAGCCCGGCGCCATCATCACCCAGCGCTTTCGCTTTCTGACCTGAGCCTCCGTCACAGCCAGCGTGAGGCTGGGCAAGACACGCAATGCCAATCGGTGCAACATCCACTACCTCAGCATGGTTAGGCCTGTGGAGCAAACATTCCAAAATACCGCGCTTTGACTTCTTCCATGAGAGCGATGGTGACGTGTGACTGTCCCTTGTTGATGGCCGTGCGTTCCAGTTCCTGGCGAGCCATGGCTCGCACGGGAGCCGGAACTCTCGCCAGACGCTGTTCAGCTGCAGCCTCCCAAGCCACCTCTCCGCCATGACGCGCTTGGCTGAACAATGCAAAGGTCATGACGCGCTGTTGTCGGGCTCCGGCAAACGCCTCCGCTTCGGGCTTCACGAGGGATTGCACATAGGGGGGCAAGCGATCGAGCGCGTGATGCGCGTCGTCAGTCCACATAAACCGGTCGACCAACTTCACGGCGTCGTCGGACTTTCCGACAGCGCCGACGTGCCACGCGCAATGCCTGCATTCCAGTCGCACCACCCACTCGGCATCTTCATCCGCGCTCCACTGCTCCTCGATCCCTTCCGTATGCATCCAGTTCCCGCATTCACAGACCAACATCGATTCGCTCCCCCAGGATGTTCAAAAAGGTCAGTCAACAAGACATCCAATATGGCGAGCACCGCAGGCATACCGATATTTCACCCACCCAGCCCTGCGCCGGCCAAGGCCGTCTCTTACCCAATGGTACATTGAAGATGCTTGCAAGCCGAGAACGAAGCGTGGGGAGCGCTGCGTCTTGGCGCGGCTGGGATCGGGCGGGTGTAATGATGCCTTTTTCAACATCCTGCTTATCCGATTTTTCCCGGATACAGAATGTAGAGCATGACATAGGTCGCGCTGCCGGTGACAAACAGGACGCAATACACGATCATCGTGAAGGTTCCAAGCGCGCGATGTCGCTTCGCCCCATCCGGCCAAATACGCTGGATGCCCATCTCAAGTAAGAGGACAAACGCCACGATGACTATCAGCGAGGCCCAGACCACCAGCTTTCCCATTCCAAAACGATTCACCGTTACGAGAAAGAGTAAATAGGCAGCAATCACACCGGTCAAAACGCCTAGAATCGAAAGCGCTTTGCCCCAGCTCGTCTGTAATACCGTGGTACGCAGAATGCGTTTTCCACCTTCGATGGCCTGCGCGCGAAACCCTAGAACGATCATATACACGGCCATGACAAGGCCGATCATGACGAGCATGATGTGCACGATCAACAACGGCACGAACACGTGCCGATACAGAGCTTCCGATCCGCCGAAGCCTTCCTTGCCCTCAAAGGCCAAGACACCCAAACTGCGAAAGAGGTAATAACTTGTGAAGAAGGCCAGCATGGCGATCATGCCACCGAACATAAGCCAGTGATGCGCCGTGCCCCGCTGTTGCTTCGCCTGAATCCACCCGACGATGAACAAGCCAGTGAACAAGGCCGCCATCAACTGACTGACATCGGCGCCCATCGTCGCATGGGTGCCGACAAATCCCGGCTGTTTCAACCACTCATACATGAGGCGTAGGTCCTTCTTTTTCCCTAAATCCCTGCACGACTGCGGTACGTTCCACTTCCGTGACGGATTGAAATCCCGCCTTCTCCATCCAGTGGATCGCATCCGATACTTTGTAACATCGACCTTGTTCGGTATTAACCAGGATGTGTACGGCAAAGGCCGTCGCCCACGCTGGACCTGTCCCGGATTCGTCAAGGAATCGGTCCTTGATAATGAGGCGGCCATCGTCATGAAGGTGCACCAGAGCTTTTTTCACGAGATCAGCATTTGCGTCCAATCCTTGGTAGTGAAGGATATCGGACATCAGGACGGCTTGGTACGGACCTCCCCACGAATCCCGATTGAAATCTCCCGGCCGTAAATCGATTCGGGCTTGGAGCCCCGCCTCATTTACTCGGCGTTCGGCGGTGGTGAGTGTGGCTGGAAGATCGAAGACAGTCACCTTGAGATTCGGATAGAGACCGCAAAAGACAATCGCATTGGTCGCCGCGCCTCCTCCCAAGTCCAAAAGCGTTTCGACCTCATCAAGTTTTAACCGTTTGGCAAAATCCGGTCCGCTCTGCCTGCCAATACGATCGAGGACAGAGAGAACATTCGTGCCGAGTTCTGGATTCGTGACAAAGAGATGCTGCGTAACTGGCGATCGTCCCGTACGGATTGTTTCCTCCAACTTCCCCCAGTTGTCCCACTCGGCGTCCTGAAGCACCAACAAATGCCCGACATATTGCGGCGCGGTTTTGACTAAATAAGTTTGCGCGGCAGGCGCGTTGGCAAAGCGATCCGCGTGCTTCGTCAAAATCCTCATGGCCACCAAAGCGTTCATCAGCAGGTAAAGCCGTTCGGTATCAGCATGGATGCGGCGAGCAAGTTCTGCGGCGGTCTGCTCCTTGCCGTCCATGAGGGTGAACAGATCAAGTTTGACCGCAGTCAGGAGAATCTTTGTCTCCCAGTAATAGCCAAGTTGAAAAATCTCGGCGAGCGAAAGATCCCGCAGCACGTTGACCCCACTACATCAATGGCTTGACGATCAAAATTTGGCATCTTACTCAGTTCGGGAAAGGAAACGCAAGACGACGACAGCCATCATCAACGACTTCAAAGGAGCGCTTATACAGTGCGCGACAAGACTCTTCGGGGAACGGCAAATAAAAAGGGCGGCGGCCCTGAAAAAGGACCGCCGCCCGGCGACGAAGAAATGCTTCGACGTTACTTCTTCACTTCAAACTTGGCCTGAGCCGTTCCGCCCTCGGGCACATCCACTTCGGCTTCCATCTTACCGGCGAAAGGATGCCACGCAAGGATTTTATGCTTACCGGCCGGCACATCCTTAATTTCAAAGGTGCCATCTTCCTTAGCGACGGCATAGTAAGGATTCCAGACCGGGAGATAGAAACCCTGCATGAACTCATGCTGATCGCACTGCAGGCGATAGGTGGATCCGGTCTTTTCCTGACCGCCTTTGAACTTCACCGGCTTATCCAATTTCGATCCCTTTTCCGCAAGACCGATGTTGAAATCGGTGGCGGAGCTGGCACCCTTCACAAAAAAGCTGTGCGGGTTATGCAGCACACCCTTCACCGACTTGGGGTCATCCGGATCTGAGTCATGATTCTCGACGCGAAAACTTTTCTGTGCGACGACGACGCCCGTGAACGGCATAAATTCGCAGAATTCAGCGACGACATCGGTGCCCTTGTAGGCATCCACAAACGCCTTATCTTCGACATCCTGCACCGCGATGACGGCATTCTTCAAGCCGCCGTCTTTCGCGACCTCGATCGTCTTCAGAAGCCGTTTGTCCCCATCCATCAATTCCTTGTGTGGATTCTTTGGACAGAACTTCGGATTCGGAAACTTCGAGAACAGGAATTCCTTCTGATCGGCCTTTCCGCCGTACGTCACTTTACCGGTCACTGTTCCTCCTGCAAAAGAGGAAAGCGGGGCGATGAGAAACGCCCCTAACATAACTGTTGTGATTACGCCTACACGCTTCTTCATGAGACTGCCTCCTTGTGATAGAACGACATGAATATACCGAATAACACTCCACGGGGGAGGATTAGCGATACCAATTCGACTCACCGGACCCTTGGTTCGACCGCACTGGAGGGCCGTCCTAGCGGGTTTGAGAGTACAAAGATGTTTTGTATACCCCACTTTCGTCAAATGTGTCAAGCATCGTGGATTACCTAGGAGGCTTTTTCTTCTCGAAAGCATGGGGCGGTGTGGATAGAATCCGGCCCAACGCTCCCCCCGCCGTGGCACGCACAGCCTCGTCCTGATCGTGCAATACATTCTTCAGAACCGCTATCCTCTCATTTCCACCGATCTGCCCTAACGAGCGCGCTGCCGCAATACGCGGACGCGGCAGCGGATCGCTTAACATTGATTCCAGCATCCGAGCGGCATCAGGGGTTTTGCCTTTGGAGAGCGCCCTGGCAACGGCGGATCGAGCGCCGGGATCGACACTACTCGCCAACTCTTCGACGACATCCGACAGCGCGGCATAGGGCACACCGAGTTGTAGGAGAGTCGCAACTGCCGCCGCCCGCACTGGAAGATTTACATCTTGTAACGTCGCGCGTACGGCCGAAATAGACTCAGGCGCTCCCACTTCTCCGAGACTCACGATCGCAGCCGCACGCACAGCGGGCAATCGATCGTTCAGGGCTTCCACCAAAAAAGGAACGGCGGCCTTGGTCTGCAGATTTCCCAGAGCGGCGGCGGCGGCCCCCCGCACGGACGGTTGCGTATCCTTCAACGCCTGTTGCAGGATGGGCAAGGCTCGGCTGTCTTTGGTCTCGCCCAACATGCGAATCGCCGTGGCGCGTTCTTCGGGATTATTTACCGTGACAAACTGGGTGAGGCGCTCCCATCCATCGTCCTGATGTCGCGCCGCCAAAACGCCCGCAGCCGTGACCCTCACGACACCCTGCTCATCTTTCAACGCACGAGTGATTTTGGCAACAGCCGAGGCATCGCTCGATCGGCCAAGTACTTTGACGGTGGCAGCTCGGACCATGGCGGCTTGGTCCTCCATGGCCTTGTTCAAGGAGGGCGAACGGCGTCCGGCCGGCAGCCGCCCCAATCCCTCCACCGCGAGCGTTCGGATCAACCCCGATCCGTCGCTGACTCCGTCCTCAAAAAATGAAATCGTGTCTTCCGACTCCACTTCCTTAAGAGCCGTATAAGCGGCGCCGCGCATCTGCTCTCGCATGTCTTTCAACAACGACGTGACGAACCCGATAGCGAGCTCGCGCAGAAGCGGTCGTTCGTCCTGCGTAAGCTGCGCGACGAACCGATCGTATTCAGCCAGTGCATCGACGGGACGGGATAGGCGAATGAGACTCCGAATCTTTAGACGCCGAGCATCATGCCCGACAGCCTTCTCATCCAGCAACGGTTCTACGAGTGCGAGCGTTCGGTCGTAATCTTTTTTGGCAAAGGCCTGGCGAGCCTCCTGAAGCGCCGTCTCGGGCTGGATTGCTGCAGAGAGTGATTCAATATGGGCGATCACAAGCAAGATAACGGCAAGGAGTTGAATCGATCGCCTTAGGGTCTGTGAGACCAAGTGAGCGCTGTTCACATGCAGGTGAGAGAACATTGAAAGAATGGCCACGAATCGAGCAACTAGCGCTGGCGTTCGACGAAGGGATCGATCTTGACCGGGCGGCCCAACGCTTCAGGCCCAAAACGCGGCGGTTCCATCACTTCATACGCAGTTCGACGACCGATGGGCGCAGGAAGCGATAAATTGATACGGATCAACCCCCTTGGTTCCACTGTGACCATCCGTTCTTCGAGAGTGCCGATGGAGGGGTGCCATGCAATCAATCGGTAGGTTCCGGGCGGAACCCGTTCAATGGCATAGGCACCGGTTTGATCCGTAATTTCATAGTAGGGATTCGCCACCGCCAATGCCCAGCTTTCCATATAGGCATGAAAGCCGCACTGCATGACGAAGAACCGTCGCCCCTTACTGAGCTGGATTTTTTCCAGCATGGAAATGCCCGGTTGGTGCGTATGAAGCGCGTGCAGGTCGCCGCGCTGATGATGCTTATTCATCGGCAAGGGTGAATTGAAAAGAACGCGTGTGCCCAGTTGCCGTGAAGTTTCGTAGGCCTGGATGTCATGCATCACCGGGTCCATATTCACGATCTCGACGGCGTGCTGATCGCGGACAACGGTGACAAAGGGTGCGAATTGACAATCCTTGGCTTCTACCCGTGGGACGGACAAATCGAATGGCTTCCCAGATTCGACGCCCTCTAAAAACACAACGACGTCCTTGAGTCCATAGAATCCGTTGTGTTCATCGACTCGAAAATCATACAGCAGGCGCCATCCATTCCCGTTTGAAATACGTCCGCAATATTCCGGGTCAGGAAACGTGACGAGATTAAACGCCTTCGGCGCGGGGGTTGTTCCACTTAACGTGACAAGTCCGGCGATAGTCCCCCCCTGCTCGACCTCCACAACCTCATACGCCTGCAGGCGAGCGTCAGGAAATCCGACACCCAAGAGGGCCGTGGTGATGGCGATGAGCCATCGTAACACTCTTGTCACGTTGTCCTCGATGTTAACGATGATTAGGGAGTTTGCTGTTTCAACGTGGGCAGGATTGCCAGCGGCTTGCCCAGCGACTCCATGCCGTAATGGGGATTTTCCACCATTTCATGCGCGCTTCGGCGGCCGGTCGGCGCTTTGAATTCGAAATTCACGTTCGCAGTATCCTTGGGCCGCACGGTGACGTTTTGCTCAAGTGTCGGCCCTGTTTCAGGATGCCATGCGACGAGGACATATTCGCCGGGAGGCACGTCTGACATACTGAAGGCGCCATCTTGATCCGTGATGGCATAGTAGGGATTTTCCACAGCCAGCCCCCAACTCACCATGTACGCGTGAAAGCCGCATTGCATGACGAAGATTCTTCGGCCCTTGGTCAGATTGACGGATTCCGTCATCGGCTCTCCTGCCAAATGTTCATGGGAGTGAGCGCCGACCTCACGCTTATGATGCGCGTTCATTGGCAAGGGAGTATTGAAGAGCACGCGCGGACCTAATTGCGAGGTTTCATACGCCTGAATGTCATGCATCACAGGGTCCATGTTGACGACCACCACGTCCTGGTGATTCTTAACGGGAGAGACAAACGGCAAAAACCGGCAGTCTTTCGCTTCAATCCGAGGAGGCGTAAAGCTGAATGGTTTCCCTTTGGGGACCTCGGCTAGCCAGACTACCACATCTTTAAATCCCCCATCGGTCGAAGCGTTAAATTCCTCGAGCAATCGCCAGCCGGTCCCCGTAGAAATTCGTCCACAATACACGGGGTCTGGAAATGTGATGAGGTTGAAGGCTTTGGGAGTGGGTTTCCCACCTGTCAGCGTGACTTTACCGGTGATGGTGCCGCCATCGGTCACCGTCATCTCGTCATACGACCAGGCTGTCGGCACACTCAACAGCAGAGCCATACCGACTGCGGTCATGAACATACGCATGATAGCGCCTCCTACCTATGAGGTGGATAAGGATTCTTATCTTACCGAACACTTCACCTCAAAAAAAAGGGGGAGCCGGCAACGGCTCCCCCTTCGAACGGGACTACAGACTTACTTTGCGGCCACCGGGATGGCTTTCGCCTCCGAAGGGTCTCCCGCGTCTGCCTTTTTGGCGCCGGCCACCGCACCGCTCAGCGGCAAGAGCCGCTGATCGCCCGACGGCAGGACACGCAAATATCCCCACTGCCCGGATTGCGAGTACGGCAACCGCTGGTTGCTATACACATAGTCTCCAGCCAGCCGATAGACGCCGCCTGCCGACGGAATAAAGGCATCAATCGTTTCTGAACCGGAGAATTCGACCACGCTGATCTGGTCGGCCCCGCGCATGAATGGCTCGATCGGCCACTCATGTTTTTCAACGCTGAACATCTGATTCTGTTCATTGTTCGCGCCAAACACGTGGATCCGAACGGGATCGCCCGCATGCGCCACGATGATCGGCGTCACGGGGTCCTCAGGCTTATCGGCCGTACAGGGCTGGAACATCTTGCCCAGCGAACAGCCTGTTTCTTCACGATATTTGTACGGCTCGGACCGGTAATTAACGCCGGTCAGTCCAGCCACATTCTGCACGTACGGCATGAAGCTGGTGCCGATGATATTGTCCTCATCCTGGAAAAAGAGTGCGGCGTCTCGATAGTTTGCGCGCATCTCATTCCCGGCGACGGACCGATCGATGATGACATCCGCGACCCAGCTATTCTTGGTCGATATATCCGCACCGGTCTTGGGGTCCCGATACTTCGATCCCTTGGGTCCGATAATCACGGCGCCGAAGAGACCGTTTCTGGGATTCACCATAACATTGCCCCAGTCCCACACCAGGGACGCGGCTTCACCGAGGAAGGGATCCGCATAATAGGTGTAGGTGCGGCTTCCGCCTGGCGCCACCGTTTGCTCGCCGCCGTTCTTTCCGACATTGGCGCCTAACGAATCTTTTGGATCGAAGGCGAGGCCGATGGCCGAGAAGGAGGCTTTGCTCTCCTTCATCTTGTTCTTCAGGTTGACCTTGAGGCAGTCGCCGACGTTGGCGCGCAGCGTCAATGGCATGGGCTGCATCCCTTCGGCGACCTTGGCCACATCCTCTTCCAAGGCGTAGACCTTTGCATCCGGATTCGAAATCTGAATCTTCCGCTCGAAGTCTACTTCGATCGCTTCCGGTGCCTTCTGATTAAATTTCATCGCCGGATAGTCCTGCGCAACGACGTTAAAGGTCTTTACCGGTGCGCCTTCCGGACAGATCGGCTGCGCCTTCGGAATTTCATTCCGCGACGAATAGCCGGCCGGAAGTTTTTGAAGATCGGCCTGCTCCTTATCGTATACGCGTACAATTCCCCAGCCGCCTTCCGAGAACTTGGAAGACCGGCCGTTGAAGTGAATATAGTCGCCGGCCTGCAGACGTGGTCCACCGGCTTGCGGAACGACCAAGTCATACCGCTCGGCAATACCGATATGCATCGAGTATTTCCGATTGGCATCTCCGGCATACCGCTCACTTAGGAAAGTATGGCCAGATAGGGTCCAGGTCATCGTCTCGTTCATGAGCGTATGGAGCAGACGGAACACCATCGTATCGCCGAGATACGCCCGCAAGAGAGGCGTGTCCGGATCGCCGTGGATCTCGCTGTTGAAGATCTGCGAATGATCCGGGTTGCTGGCCAATCGCTGCGCGATCGGTTCGGCGCGGAAATTCAATCCGCTGCCTGTCGTGTGCGTTCCACCATTCAGGAACGGCATCGGCGACATGTATAACTTCTCCGGCATCATAAACGACACGGTCTTGCCGGCTTCCAATGCCACCTCGATCGGTTGTCCGGGCGGATTGCCCGCCGTCACGATATTGACGGTATGCGGCACGGTATCGTGCACCTGCACCATCAATTCGCGGAAGCTACCGTTCACGCCATAGCCCACCGGTTCCGAGGTACGGATATCGGCAATGGGACCGCTTCGAATTTCTTTTCCGCTCTTCGGATCATGATAGGTCGATCCCACCGGCTCGACAATCAACGTCCCGAATCCTCCGTGCGGCCATGTGGTCGCCCCGAAGGCATGGTCATGCCAGAATACGGTTCCGACATCGGCGTCCGCCCAGAGACGTTGACGCACGAATTCCACCGTCACGATGTCGTTTTTCGGATGATCGAAACGCAAGGGCTTTACCAGCGTGATCGTATTGCCCTTGATTTCTTTAATCCGCTGAACCTCGTTGCCCTTCACATTATCCGCACCGATCAGCAGTTCGGTGTTCGGATGGTACTGGCCCGCGTTCTTGACTTGGATCGTCTTCGAGCCCTTCTTGGCCTCGCCAGTGACGACCGTATTCATGGGCGCCGGCAGACCCTTCTTGGTCTTCTTTTCCAGCATCGTGAACGGGCGGACCGACTGTTCATACGAGAAGCCGGTGATGACGCCGTCCGACGCTTGATTGTCGAACTGCAGGAAGTGTGGATGGATATTGATCTTGGACGACTGGAAATTGGTGTAATCGTCATCTTCCCACTCGCTGGTCAGCGTCCAATCGATACAATCATAGATGTTGGCGCGATAGACCAGGGGGTACTTGAGATCATCATTCGCCCGCACGGCCGCTTCTTCTTCATGCAGCACGTAGATCAGGCCGGTTGGATCGACCACTGGAGGTTCGTTGCCTTGCTTCTTGGCCAAGGTAATCGGCAGTTTAATAAAGTGAATGTTGTAATACTTCCGACCTGCATTTTCCGGGCAGAGACTCCAGCGTCCATTTTCACCCGGTCGCGCATTGTCGGCCGTTCGCTCCCCATTATCATCCACGTGAATCGGCTCCAACCATGGCGCGCCCACATGTCCCGGTGAGAACATGACCCGTTTCCCAAAATGGGGAGTTAAATGAGGCCACGCCACTTTCCCAGTCGTCGACTCGAACGTGATTGGTCGACGCTGTCCCGGAGTCTTGGACTTGTACTTCGGATTGTCAATGGTGCTTTCCTTCTCGGACATGGCGCGGGTGCCGGTCCAGGTCCAGTCGAGCACCGTCGCATCGTAGGAGACGATTTGCCCCTTCTCATCATCCTTGTGTCCTGGCTTGCCCTGAGCGGGAAGCTGCATCTCAACCCAGTCCTTAACATTCACGACCGCCGGATTGGATTTCCAATTCGTCTTCCCTTTATCGACGATCTGAAACATCTTGCCGAACCAATCGACCGTTTTGCCGACCAACTGATCGGAAGTCACCGGCGCCTTGATCCGGCCCTTTCGATCCGGCAACTCACGGAGATCTGGCATCACGTCATTGCGCAGGTCTCCCTGCTGAATCGTGTTGTACACGCGCCAGTAACCCCACATCCCCGCGACATAGTGATGGGCCACGTGGCAATGGAACAGAAAATCTCCGGCCAGTTGCTGGCAGAGGCCGGAGCCGCACTCGGTCTCTAGGTCCAACGCTTCCGACGGCCCGATTACTTCAACGTCCACACGATCGGTCTTGGCACGGATCACTGGATACTTCACGGGGCCGTTTTTGGCGGCATGCCACATCGGCATCTCATCGATCGCGCGCGGGCTCCGCGGCCAGCGGATGGTTCCACCGTGCGGATGGTGCGAATGGAACACTTCCGATCCGCCGTGCACAAGTCGGAACTTCGCCGGATCACCCATGTAGGAACGGGGAATCGTCGGGGACGGATCGCCAAAGGTATAAGAGCTATACCCCATCGATTCGTCTTCAAAGCCGAAATACTCGTGCTGCACATGCATATTGTTGATGCCGAACGGCTCGCTGCGATAATTGATCGCTCGGCCGCCGGGACGGTAGGCGTCCGTCAATGGATCGCGCTGTGGAAGGAATTCGCCTTTTTTATTCACCGGTCGGAACGCTTCGTCGCCGACTTCGTGATACATGAGTACAAATTCACGGAAGTCCGGGCCGGTTCCGTTCTTGACAATGGTCTGCCACCCGCTGCGCTGCACCGTCGCATCGCCGGTCCCGAGCGGCTCATAATATTCCGACCCCTTCGGTTCCACTACGAAGGTCCCGAACAAACCCATCACCGTCAGTTCACGGTCATTGCTGTAGCTATGGAACTGGCGGGCGCCCTCCTGCGTCATCGGGTGGATATACCACTCCAACTCCGCACTTTTATCCTTGGCCACGATGGAATCGGGATTCGTCGTTGTCGCGGGTTTCCCTGTTGAACTGACGATCATATTGGAGCCATGAATATGCAGGCTGACGTCTTCACCGCCTTCAAGCGTGTTTTGCAACTTGATCTTGACGCAGTCACCCTGATTGCCGCGAATGACGAGGGGCTGAATCCACTGGGCTTGCACGCCGGGGATGACCGCGCCGGGGTCGAAGCCTTCTTTCTCGCGAGCCGCCTTGTTTTTCGCCTCTTCTTCGCGGACCTTCTCCAAATCCTCGCTCAATACGTACATGTAGCCCGGATAGAAATCCAGCCACTGATTGAGCGTGATTTCGACATTGATCGCCGCGACATTGTACTGACGCACCGGCGCATTCGTCGGACATCGGCCGCCTTGAGAGACGGGTTCAGTCCGAGGATCGGACATCAGGAGCATGTCCTGATTACCCGCACCGTACTGGTGCAGCATGGTCATGGAGTTGTACATGCCAGTACTGACCTGTTGGGCCTGCGGATCCTTCGCCATTTGGTGCATGATGCGTTCATGCTGTTGGTCGACCATGGCGGCACGATTGGGACGCCCTTCTAGGGTATCTTCAACGACCGTCTGCCCTTTGAGCCTCTCCGCCCATTCGGGAGTTTGATGGCTCATCGAGATGTGTTGGTCATGCTGCGCGGGAGACTCGGACGAAGCGGAGAGCGGAACACTCAAGAGCGCTCCTCCCGCGACGAGACCCAAGACCCAACTGAGAAAACGATGATCGTTGAGGTAATGCATGGACCGGCCTCCTTACGATGTGGATTGATAATGACCGATGAAATTAACGATATTCCGGCGCCGGCAGGTGAAATCTCTGATCCACTCCGGTCTCATCCTCGAATCTCATTATGAAATAGTTGTTCCTGCAGTCTATATCGGCGAAAGGAAGTCTACGATACTCAAGTGACTATGCTCTGTCAACCCCTCAGCTGGTCAAAGAATATACAGAGTGTTTGGAGTTCTTACGGCGCCAGTTTTCTCGTTCTCTCTCTAGGGTTCGTTTCCTCTCTTCGATGTTCTTATGAGATAATGCCGCATGGTTCTTAAGCGCTGGTTATTGGGGCCGGCTCTCAAAACAGCACAGGCCGCGCATGAACGGTTAAGCAAACGCCTCGCGCTGGCCGTGTTTTCTTCGGATGCCCTCTCTTCTGTGGCATACGCCACAGAAGAAATTCTCCTCGTACTTGTCCTGGCGGGCTCGGCGGCGGTCTTTTGGTCCATCCCCGTCAGCGTCATGATCGTCGCTCTCCTGGCCATCCTGACGATGTCGTATCGGCAAATCATCTTTGAATATCCGGCAGGCGGAGGCGCCTATATCGTCGCCCGATCCAATCTTGGGGAGATGCCGGGATTGATCGCGGCCGCGGCACTCATTATCGATTATGTCTTAACGGTCGCCGTCAGCGTCGCAGCGGGCATCGCCGCGCTCACGTCGGCGGTCCCTTTGCTCTTTCCTCATCGAGAAGCGCTTGGATTGATCGCGATCATCCTCGTCGTGATCGTCAACCTTCGGGGCGTTCGAGAATCCGGGCGGATTTTTGCCATTCCCACGTACGTTTTTATCGGGTCCATTCTCCTCATGTTAGGGGCCGGTGCAATGCAAACGATCTTCGGCCATCCGGGGGCGGCAGCCACGGCGCAAAGTGCAGCTTTGAACGCTACGGAAGGCACTACTCTCTTCTTGCTCTTGCGCGCGTTTTCCTCGGGATGTACCGCGCTGACCGGCGTCGAAGTCATCTCCAATGGTGTTTCCGTATTTAAGCGGCCCGAACCGAAGAATGCGGCGACGACGATGGCAGCAATGGGCGCAATTCTCGGCACACTCTTCATCGGGATCTCTCTCCTGGCCTATCACTACAATATTCTTCCAAAAGAAGATGAGACGGTCGTCTCGCAAATCGCACGCGCCACGTTCGACAGTGGCCCTCTCTATTATCTGGTTCAGGCCTCGACCATGGCGATTTTGATTCTCGCAGCCAACAGCAGTTTCAATGGATTTCCCAGACTGGCGTCCATCGTAGCGCGCGACGGTTATATGCCGGCCCAAATGAAGACACGCGGCGATCGCCTGGTATTTTCCAACGGCGTTATTCTTCTCGGTTTATTTGCCTGCTTCCTGATCGTCGCATTTCGAGGCGACACACATGCCCTGATCCCCTTGTACGCCGTCGGCGTTTTTCTCTCTTTTACGCTCTCGCAAGCAGGCATGGTCAAACATTGGATGGTGAAAAGGGGACCCCATTGGCGCAAACGGCTCATGATCAACGGCCTTGGGGCGGTCACGACGGGCCTGGCCACACTGATTATCGCAGGGACCAAATTCATACACGGCGCATGGATAGTCATCGGACTCATGCCGCTGATCATTTTGTGGTTCCGGTCGGTGCATGCACACTACCTGGCGGTGGAGCAGCAAGTCAGTTTGTCTCGCGATCATCGCCCACCCCAACCGCGGCGGAATACCGTCATCATCCCTATCAGCGGCGTCAACCGCGCAACCTTGCGCGCATTGGATTATGCGAGGAGCCATTCGATGGATGTCCGCGCGGTCTTGGTCGATATCGACAAGGAAGACACCGCCCTCACCGAGATTAAATGGGCGCAATGGGGCTGCGGTGTCCATCTTGTCGTCTTGCCGTCACCGTATCGTTCAGTCATGGGGTCGCTACTCGACTATATTGAAGAACTGCTACAGAAGGACCCCGATGGATGGGTCACGGTGGTCATCCCAGAGATCCTTCCTGCTCGCTGGTGGCAAAATATCTTGCACAATCAGCGGGCGCTGATGCTGAAGGCTGCGCTGCTGTTCAAAGAGCGGGTCATCCTCACTGACGTTCCTTTTCATTTGGAGCGATAATGAAGCTCTCAATGCGTTCGGATTCCGCATCTTGCGTCTATCTGGTTTGTATGGTGACGTGCGCATTGTGCCTGAGTATCTCCCCGGCTTTCGGCTTTAAAATTCTTACCCCGAAAGAAGGACAAATGGTTCGATCCGGCGAGACGCTCCCGGTCACGATCGATGCAGGGCATGACACTGGCATTGTTCAGGTTCGTTATTACTGGTATGGCGAACAGGACGAGACGCTAGTCGAGCAGGAAGATTCGAATTCGACCGGCTCGATTGTGGCAACCGCGGCACTAGTCTCAAGCGCCGCGATCGATCCCCCGTATGGCGGCGGACTTATTGTGCCGCCGGATAGCATTGGCCCCATGCGCTTGTTGGCTGTCGGAGACATTTCACGGGGACGACTCGGCATTCGTTCGGTGTTTGACGAAATCGTCGTACGGGTAGAGCCGAGTGCCGAGCTCAGGTCGATAGAATTTGAAACGGAGAAGCCTCTGCGCCTAGGTCGTCTCGGACAATCTTCCGATTATGGACATGTGGATTCGATGGGAAAAATTTTCGACCTGCCGGTCATCGGTGTGTTCTCCGATGGGGTGGCTCGATCCATTCGCTCGCCGGAAGCCGGAACAACCTATCGTTCTTCAAACGAACAGGTCATCAAAATCCATCCGCACGGATTGCTGCAAATTGTCGGCAACGGCAAGGCAACATTGACCGTTTCCAACCGAGGGAAGCAGGCGGAATTGGACGTGATCGTCGAAGTGAACGACGAACCCAATGAACCACCGCTCGCCGATGCCGGATCAACTCGTACTGTGAAAGCGGGAACCCGGGTTGAACTGAGCGGCTTGAAGAGTGGCGATCCGGAAGGAGAAGCGCTCTTTTATTCATGGAGCCAAATCCGCGGCAGCAAAATCGCTCTTTTGGATCCCAACATGCCGAAAGCCTCTTTTATTGCTCCCACGGTTTCGGAGACACGCCTCTATCGGTTCAGGCTTCGCGTGTCGGATCGTAAAGGAGCTGAGAGCCTACCCGCTTTTGTGGATGTGCTGGTCGAGCCGTAAGGGCATACCAAGGCGAATGACAATTCGCCTTTAGGCTGCGTCTCCCTGACTTCCCGTGCGTATGAGGATATTTGCGAGGAATGAAAATGAGAGTGGAAGGGATTTAGAAACCGCACCACCGTCCATTACTATGAACGGTGGTACAAAATTTAGTGGTTATGCGGCGGTGTATCGTTCTTGATTGACGGTGATGAGATAATCGCCGAATCCGGGAGACCACAGAGATATCTTCCCGGATCGACTCAGACGGTCGATGGCGAGGAACAGTTGAGCCCAGTTTACTTCAGGCAATAGCTTGCCGATTTGATCCAGAGTCTGTGTTCCATGCTGATGCAATACACCAATGACCCATTCGTCGATCGAAGGCTTTTCTTGAACCATTACACGGCGATCATGTTTCTGTATGCCGGCTTCATTCGTCAATGTGGTCATCACGTAGCCTCCTTACTTTTTATAATAGAGATTATCTACGCTCAGCGACGAATGACCAACATCAGACAAATCCTAAATGTTTTGTCAGCAACGTCTGACATATAAACTACTACGATGTACTCCCCTAAAAAATTGGAAGAGGCTAAAAAAATTGCATGGTCCGCATTCCGGAATCGCAGTTGCGTCGTTCATTATTGAACGGCTTACTTTTGAGACCTAAGCCACGTGCGCTAAAGGTACGGACTGGACTCCAGCTTTATTGGCCATGCGATTGCGAAGGATCGTGGCGTCGACGACTTCTCCGCACTGAATACATCGGTCGGCAGTAAATTCAAGCTGACCTGTATCATCGAGCAAATCGATATATCGATCGGCAACCATTAGGCCGCCGCATCGAACGCATTGGCTAGGATTGGCCCGCCATCCAATGGACACGATCTGAGTCCGAGCCTCTTCTTCGATGTGAGCGGGTTTTACATATTCGGTTTCCATCACGCACCTCCTGGATGATTGTCGGATGCATTTACAATTGCTGGAAGCGGTTGCAATCACCAGGCCCGACGGTGTGCTTCCACCATTAAGGGATTTCGTCCGTCAATGATCCCGCATGGAATCCGAGATCCCTCTCTATTTACGTGGCGATTGTCTTTACTCGAGAGTGATGTTGCAAATTTTTCCCAACGAACTCACTACGCCATTACTCTATCCAAGCCCGACACCTTGTCCATTCTGTAGGACAGTACGTCCGAAATAAACGATTCCTGCTTCTTCATCATACATTTGTTCACATTTCAATTTTATGCTCCGAATAGAATTAGAACAGGAGTAGTGAACGCCCTTCGCAAAGGCGAGCGCGAGATTGCGATCGAAAAGGGAACGCCGTGTTCCTTCACCGGACAAGCTGCGCTTGCATTCAAACCCATGCGCTATCAGTCGTTTCTTCTTATTGCTCGCCCGCTCCTCGAATAGTCATTCCCTTTCCCCAGCGTTCCTTGTTCGGAACACGGAGAAAAACCATTTCTCCTGCTAATGAATCCAAAGGTATAAGGCGTCTGAACACTGTGGTAGTGCAAGGCCTAAGCCTTGCACTCTCTTTTATCATCAAGGGCGTACATAACCTCGACGACGGAGGAACCATGCCGGACGCAAAGAAACAACGAGCGGGCCGAAAGGGCGGTCAAGTAGTCAGCCAGGACCGAGCGCACATGGCAGCCATCGGCAGAAAGGGCGGCCAACGCTCACATCTCAAACGAACCGAAAAGCAAGAAGGGACCAAAGGCGGAGTCTCACAGCACGCCGATTCCACACAGACTGCCGACCACGTTTCATCGAATTTTCCGTCACACCGCCCTGCCCCAGATATAGAGAGCCACTCTGAAAATGCCATCGCCCTCTTAAAGTCGGATCATCAACTCGTCAATAGCTTGTTTGAAGATTATGAGGCGGCGGGGGGGGAAGATAAGGCTGCAATCGCGCAAAAAATTCTGAAGGAGTTGGAAATTCACACGGCCATCGAAGAAGAAATTTTTTATCCGGCCTTTAAGGATAAAGCCGGTCAAGAAGGTGAGGAGGAAGTGGCGGAGGCGCTGGAGGAGCATCAATCCGTCAAGACGGCGATAAAAGAACTACGAACAATGGATGTCGATGATGAGGCATTTGAGAGCACGTTTATGAATATGATGCATGACGTCCAGCATCATGTCGCCGAGGAAGAGAGTGAAATGCTTCCGTTAGCGGAGGAAGCCCTCAGCGACTCGTTGGAAGAACTCGGCGCAGAAATGATGCGGCGTAAACACGACTTTTTGGAAAGCGCCTCCGCCGAAACATTTTCATAAACCCGTAAATCCATATAGCCGGTTTGATTAGGACAGCAGCATGCACGATTTAAAGCAGGACTTTCGTGGAAGTCGGTCCATCTGGGCTGATAGTGAGGAGGATTCACCTTATTCGGCAATTCCTGATGACGCCATGACCGATGTGTGTATTGTCGGAGCAGGCATCGCGGGCATAACGACGGCCTATCTGCTTGCTCGCGAAGGGCTGTCCGTCATAGTTTTGAATGACGGGCCGATCGGTGGAGGAGAAACCGGCCGCACCACGGCCCATCTCTCGAATGCAATCGACGATCGTTATGTGGAAATTGAACGAATTCACGGTGAAGCACGTACACGTCTCGTCGCGGCAAGCCATACGGCCGCAATCGACCGTATCCAGGCAATTGCCCAACAAGAAAAAATTGTCTGTGACTTCGAACGACTGGACGGCTACTTCTTTCTCGCTCCAAGTGACTCGAAAGATTTGTTGGAGCGGGAAATGGAAGCCGCTCATCGCGCAGGCCTTACCGACGTCGCGTTCACGGCGAAGACGCCGCTGAGTGGAGCGGAGACTGTACCCTCCATCAAATTTCCTCGGCAAGGTCAATTCCATCCAATGAAATACCTTTCCGGCTTAGCGAAATCATTCACGCGACTGGGGGGGCGAATCTATACATCTACGCATGTGAAAGGTGTGGCCGGCGGAAAGCCGGCGCAGGTGCAAACGACATCAGGCCGCATTGTCAAAGCGGAGTCAGTGGTCATGGCTACCAACACTCCGGTCAACGACTTGGTAGCCATCCATTTGAAGCAGGCGGCGTATCGCACCTACGTCGTAAGCTTTTTAGTGCCGAAAGGATCGATTCAGAAGTCACTGTTTTGGGATACGCAAGATCCCTATCACTACATCCGTGTGCATCCGTGGAATGACCGGTCGGATATGTTGATCGTCGGGGGCGAAGATCATAAGACGGGACAGGCCGACGATATTGAAGACCGTTACGAGCGACTGGTCCTATGGGCGCGCGCCCATGTTCCGGCGGTGGGCCGTCCGGAGTGTGAATGGTCCGGCCAAATCATGGAATCCGTCGATGGTCTGGCATATATCGGCCGAAATCCGATGGATGACTCCAACGTATATATTGCGACCGGAGATTCTGGAATGGGAATGACTCATGGCACCATCGCCGGCATACTTCTCACCGATCTCATACAGGGACGTCCCAATCCGTGGGCGGATGTATATGATCCTTCTCGTGTTCGCTTGGGAGCGACGCAAGAGTTTGCGCAAGAGAACGCGAACACGGCCGCCCAGTATACGGGATGGATTACGAGCGGAGACGTCGAGTCGGTGGAACACATTCCTATCAACTCGGGAGCGGTGATTCGTGAGGGCATGAGTAAAATAGCCGTTTATCGGGACGAACGCAGCGTCTGCCATGCGTGCTCCGCCGTATGCCCCCATTTGGGATGCATCGTCTCCTGGAATCCATCAGAACTCTCCTGGGATTGCCCATGTCATGGATCCCGTTTCAACAAATTCGGCAAGGTGCTCAACGGACCGGCCTTATCAGACTTGACTCCTGTGGAGCTCACGAAACATGCGACACGTACATAATAGCGTCTACATCTTCTGGCGCCGGATCGTCGCCAGACCGTTCATGGCCAAAATAGCGGCCTCTATTCTTTTATTTGGCATCATCGCTTTGGCGACCTCGCCCGACGCGTTGGAACGCGGAAGAGCGGCCGCCTCACAATTGTCCAAGCCGTACCTTCCTTCTCAAGCCAAACAGACGACAGATACGGATTGCTCCGCCAAGATCCACGCGTCAGACCTGAATCTTAACCCGCAGCCATGAAGGAGGCATGATGGAACGTTACGGCTCTCGACAGGATATAGACTCGCTGGCGGACTTATCCGATACCCTCACGAGAGGTGGGAGGACAGCCGATGAATTGGCGTCATCCCTCGGCCGGAAATTGGAATCTGCCTCCGACCTCATTCGCGATAAACTTCCGCGCGAAGGCCGCATCGGTGACGCCGCCCGCGCCGTAAGCGACGGTCTGGAGACTTCAGGCGCCTACCTTCAGGAACAAGGCGTCACCGGCATTATCGAGGATCTTGAAACAACCATACGGCGTTATCCTATCCAGGCCCTGTTGATCGGCGCGGGAATAGGCTTTTTGCTTTCCCGACTTAGAGAGAGGTAAGCCATGCGAGACAGCACAATGAGCGCGACGCGACCTCGCTCCAGCATCACCGCCCTCCTTGAGGGCTTGTTCTACGACTTGAAAGCCTTGGCGATTCAGGAATTTCGTCTTGCGACGCACGAATTTCAGGAGGAGCTTGGGAAAGCCAAAATGGCGGCGGCCTTTATCGCGGTCGGCGGCGTGTTGGTAGCCGTCGGGAGTCTCTTGCTCATTTTAATGCTGGTGCATCTGCTGGCGGCCGCAGGCCTTCCGTTGTGGGCCAGTTATGGACTGGTCGGCCTCCTGACATGCGCGGCAGGAGTGGCGCTTTTCCTGAAAGCCAAGGCACAAGTAAGCGACATTCACCTGATGCCGATACGAACCGTTCACACGATGAAGGAGAATGTGTCATGGATGAAAGAAGAAGTGACATCGGGCAGGATGTAAAGGATATTGTACAAACGCGTAATGCGATCAGTCAAAAACTTGAGATGTTAGAGCACCGCTTCCACGAGACGGTGGAAGAGACAAAGACAAGCGTGGAGGACATGGTGGATCGCGTCAAAGACGCGGCCGATGATATTGTCGTTCGCACCAAACAAACCTTCGATCCCACGTATCACGTCGATCAACGGCCATGGGCCATGGTGGGGGGCGCTATCCTCGTCGGCTACATCATAGGAACCATGGGATCTCGGTCAAGACATCCGTCCTATATGTATCCAGCCGCCGCCTCTTCACCCATCCCCGCGCAATCGATTCGGTACCAAACGAGTTTATGGGGGGATGTCGGCAAAGAGATCTCCAATGAAATTGAACATGCCAAACATGCTCTCATCCAAGCGGGACGCAGCTTTGTGCAGGACTTTTTTATTCAGGTCTTGCCCGCGCTGGCACAATCGTTCGGCTCGCGCCGGCCGAATGAACGACCAAACGATAGATCGCAAGGGACACGAGGAAACGGCTCGGAGTTTCAACGGGACGTCTAAGAGAGTCCGTTCGTATCAGACAAGAAAAACGGGCGCCGTGCCCGTTTTTTTCTGCCATGGAAGATTTTTTTCGGACACTGCTGCATGAAGCCGCTATCCTTGCGCCGAAGGTCGGCATGGGCATATTGCTCTTCGCCGTCTTCGGCCTTGCCAGCTATCTTCTGCGTAAATTCTTCGAGCGACTCAGCCGACAAGCGGATTACAATACCGCATTCATTTTAAAATTGGCCGGGCGGGCCGTATCCATCACGCTATTGGTGTTCGGCGCAGTCACGGCCTTGGGTACGATGGGGATCAACGTCTCGGCCTTGGTGGCGGGTCTCGGACTGACAGGCTTCGCATTGGGATTTGCGTTCAAGGACATTCTTTCCAACCTCATGGCAGGTGTCCTGATTCTGCTTTATCGGCCCTTTGGTGTGAACGACTACATCATCGTCACGGGCTTGGAAGGGTTCGTCAAGGAGATCGATCTCAGGTACACGACTCTTCAAAAAGAAGGACAGAAATATCTCATTCCCAACTCTGTCCTCTTTACCAATAGTATCGGATTGAAGGAACCCGCACATCAGGAGGGAACGGGTGAACGCGCCGCTTCATAACGAGCCGATTACAGGCGAGGACCATAGTTGTGTCGAGCGTGGCGAAGGGTGTCGCAATGCCGTTTCAAATCTTGACCATAGTGAGAACTATAGATCGCCGATTCATGTAATGCGATGCGACGATGCACACGGCGAATCTCGCGCGCCATTGACTGGACGAGCGCCACACCGGATTCACTCAGCCACCCAAGTTGCCGCGCAGCATAGACCAGGTCGCGCAACGAATAGCGCACCGATTCCACCTCTTCGAGGCAACGCGCCTGCGCGCGCAACCGATGAACGTCCGTCACACAATGTGAAGCGGCCAGCCGATCAAACAGCAGTGCACCCATCGTGAACGTAAATGTGGCATGCAGAATGCCACGCACCGGACGTAGACTTCTGCGCCACGGCGAGTAAAATATTTCATCGGTGTGTTCGCCGCGAAGCAACTCGGCTTTTCGTAAATACAGATTCAATTGATGGTGGCTGTTCTCATGGATCAGGTCATCGATCAGGTCGAACTCATCGCGATCGAAGCAATTGATAAACGACAGGCCTGGCCGGTGGCGATAGCTGAAACTGACGACTCCACGCGCCTGCAAGGGAATAATGCGAGACGTCAGCAGAGCGAGATTGTTCGCCCCCTCCGGCCACGCCGTCTCTATCGCCCGCACCGCGTGGGCCAGACGTGGGACAAGATCTGAAGATGACCCCGCCATGCGTACCGGCGCTCGACGTTTCCCATAGATCAGGGTAGGGCCCATCGTCATTCGTCCATATGACACTAGAACAGACACTGTAGGTTTGACTTCCCAGCGCCACTGACGGGCCGACTCAAGAACCAAAAGCGGTATCCGATGAGCGCCGCACGACAGATCGATTCCATCACGCTTGATCGTCAGAACAGCCTGCTGGGTGCACATGTGCCGACGATCGGACCGTGAAGGAGACAGCACATCTCCGTCTAACCCAAAGGGGATGCAATCGGCTGGTTCAGCCCGTTCGAAGTTCGGGCCAAAATCGTAGGGGACGCGCCACTGTTGTTGAGTGGTCTCATCGAGCCAGCGACATGGCAACCCCGGCACGAGGAACAAGGACTCGCGGCTCACTTGTCGTGCGAGTTTTTCACACAGGCTGGAGACCCGATGCGCGAGCTTAGTCGCGAGGGGGCGGCCCTCCGGAAATAATTCGTCGAGATATCCATGCTCATAATATTGTGTGGCGCAGGCGGCGTAAAAGGCTTCCGCAAATCCTCGGGCGTCGGATTCACGGCGCAACTGCTCGCGGACATCGAGGAGATAGACAAGATCGTTCAATTCCTCGATCCATCCCACCACTTTCCAGTGAGAAAAATCTTCCGGTTCAAGAGTCGCTTCGACGGCCCGCAAGTAGCCCACGGGTATCCGCAGACGTTGCGAGGCTTGCCGATAGGGACCATCCAGCTCATCGCATAATTGGGCCAATACGCGGCGCATGGAACGGCGAAGTTCATCGATCAGCGAAGAAAGATGCTCGTTATCAAACAACGGGAACGATGTCAGCATGGCGGCGAAGGCGGGAGGACTGGCCAGATCGGATGATATCTTGGGACGACATGATTGTATGAGGAAGCAGGCCCAATGGCCAGGACGGAAGCAAGACCGGCTTCAACCGGCCTGCGCACGGAATCGGCAAGATCGACGAGAGGCCGCATCTGGCCGGTTAGAGAACCATCGTCTTGGAATCCGGCATGGTCTTCCCTGTCGAATCCAGCAAATCTCGCCCCACCACAATGGGCGCTTTGAACTGGACGGCAAGAGCGATGGCATCCGACGACCGTCCGTCGAATACTTTTGTCTTATCGTTCATCACCACCGTCAGCGATCCCCGGAAGATACCATCCTTCAGGGTAATGACGGTCTGCGTCACTTTCCCCCCGAATGAATCGAGGATCGTCCTCATAAGATCGTGCGACAGCGGCCGACTCAGTTTTTGTCCCGTCAACGCCGCCTGAATCGATCCGGCAACGGTCGAATCGACAAAAATGGGAATGACTCGATTCTCAACCTTCAGGAGGACTACAGGACCATGATCGGACAGACGGACCTCGACTTCACGAATCTCAACCTGCGTCGTTGACTGAGACTGCCCCTGCATCGTCGACCCGATTACGATCAGCATACAGACTGCGCCACCTATAATCGTCCGAGTCCAATTTACCTGCATGTTCCCTCCTCGCCCCTCAACGACGGCGGCTTTGAAGGATGCTAGAAATCATTCTTCGATGTAATCCCTATCCCGTCCGAAGGCTTCCTTGGTACGGACCTATCCCCATTCACAACACTCTATGCCAGCCCGACTAAACCGCCGGTTATAGTCAAGCGCGAATGAAGGGATTGTACTCTCGTTCAAATCCAATGTGTGTGTCGGGACCATGGCCTGTGACCACGCGTGTTCCCTCGTCGAGCAAGTAGAGTCGCTCACGGATGGAGCGTTGAATCGCCTCCCCATCCCCACCCCAGAGGTCCGTTCGGCCGATGCCTCCGCGAAACAGCGTATCTCCGGCCAACAAGAGCTGTTCGGATGGAAAGAAAAAACACATCGATCCCGGAGTGTGGCCAGGGGTGTGTAACGCCACCCCTGGCACTTCGCCGACAATAATCTGTTCATCATCCTGAAGCCACTGATCAGGAAGCGGCACGGGCGTGTATGGAACACCGAACATGCGGCACTGGACTTCCAGCATTTCCCAGAGTCGCCGATCGTCCGGATGCAGGCAGAGCCTCGCGCCAGTCGCCTTTTGTATTTCGCCCGAGGCGAGAAAATGATCGAAGTGCGCATGTGTGTGTACCACGCTCATGACGGTCAGACCCAGTTCCCGAACGTGCTGAAGAATGAGCTCAGGCGCCCCGCCGGGATCGACTACCACTGCGTGCTTGGTCGTCGGATCGCCAAGAATCGAGCAATTACATCCCAGGGGAGGCACCGCAAACGTTTTCCGAATCATCGTCGGCATGTCATCTCACGTCGTTCATCGATAATTTGTATTCTTTCGGTCGAGCTCACCTTAGCAGGACGACGCCGTTCTCACCGCATCGTCCACACGACTTCCGTATCCTGGATTTCCCACCCGGTTGCTTGCCGCTGCAACACAACAAACAATCCGGCGCCTGTGCCGTCCGGCCGGTACTGACCGACATAGACGAGCGCGTGATCTTCTTTCGGCGCAAAGGCTACCCGGGAAAATTCCAGCAGGAGCCGAGGCTCCGGACTATCGGAAACCGACATGAAGCCTCCTCCGGCTTCGTCGCGATCGGCATTAAAGTCGGTGACCAGACGATAGCGGACACCGAAATCAAATTGGGGTTGCAAGCGGGATGGACGGGCCGTCGACCGCAAAAAGTCTGTGATAAGGGCCGGCGGGAGGGTGCCGTCGAACAATTGGTTCTCATCAAAGAACCCCCGACGGAACGGCATTTCCTCTGGGCCTAACTTTGTTGCCGTATATCGGCGGATCAGCACTAGCATCGTATCGGATGTCAGGAACTTCGCTTGAACGATGCGGTTATAGATGACGTAGTCTTCGGCGGGTACGGGGTCGGCGTTCTCGGCACCCACGGGCGATTGTATTGTCAGCAACAGACCAGCCACGACTATTCCAATAACCGGATTGCCGAGTAACCAAGATTTACCCGCCGCCCATCGTTTCATAATGCAGCATAACGTGCAGGGCAAGACGAATCAATCTGACGAAGATTGCTTTCACTCTCAAAGACTCCTACAATGCCCGCGCTGGCCGACCAGCATTATGGTTAATTTAGCGTTTCACGAAAGCCCCTCCGTTCGTCGTCACAGCACCCGCTCATGGCTCTTGATTCTACTTCTGGTATTCTTCGCCGCCGGCTGCCAGCCGGAGGAATCGCCTTTGAAAGCCGAGAACGACACGCTTCATAAGCAAATCCAGAAACAGGAGTCGGTCATCGTCTCGCTGCAAGACGGCAACAAAGTGATGCAGCAGCAAATCGATTTGCTGAACCGGGAGTTACGCGAGGCCAGGCAGCAGGTCGAACGAGTAATGGGTGAACGAACTTCCCTCACGTCTCAGCTCGACGAACAAGAAGGCAAAACTCGAAAAATGGCCGCCGATGCACAGAAGGTGGCCGAAAAAGTCGCCCAATTAAGTAATGCCGTGCGGGTGGATGACAAAGGAGGCGCGTCGGAAGAGTTGTCTGCCTCACTGCCGATTGTCGTGAAGGCTATCGAAGAAGCGCTGGCGAAAAACGGGTACGGCGTGCGAGCCGGTATTAAAACTGAACAAAAAGCCGTCTATGTCACTGACCGAAAAATCTCCGAGCCCGCCTCACTGGAAGTCCCTGGGTTTCGAAACCAATACGTATTGTCTCTAAACGCGTTGACGCCCGTCCGAACGCGCCTGATTGTCAAAGCTGAATTTGAGCGCATGGCTCAAGGTAACCGAATTCTTTCCGCAGGCTCTGAGGACATCGCGGAAATCGAACGCCGCTTGATCGCAGAAATCACGAAAGCCCTTACGCGCAGCGGAAAAGTATAAGGTCACTCGTCGCTCATCCCGCTTGGTGGTTCCGCCATCCATCTCACGTAACTTCTTGCTAGTTCGCCGAAATTCCTTCGTTCGCCGAGTTCCATCATTTCAACGATGCCGACTCCAACGGTCTCAGTCTGCCGAAATAACGACCTTCGGCTATACTTAATGCGACAGCCATAAAGTGTAATGAGATTGGCGACTTAGGAGTTCGAATGGCCAAAAATAAAGCCACGGAACCCCAGCCGAAACAAAAGGTGTTTGCCTCCGCCGATGAAATCAGTCATTCGATTGTTAAATTGCGGGCACGCATCCATCAGGTTGAGGAACTCAAGCGTGACGGACTTCCCTACCGGGATGCGCTTCGCGTCACAGCCGAATATCAGATTCGCGATACGATCCGAGACATTTTTGGAGAGCGGGCGCCGGAATATCTAGACCATCAACATCTTCGCATTCGAGTCAACAATAAGCACAGCATTAACGAGACGATCTCGCTCCTGCAACATCTTGTCGTGAGTCTCGAAGAACGCCGATTGGATCTCTTAGGTCTTCGGTCCAAGCCGGAGGCAAAGGGTGAAGTGAAGAGCTCGCCCTCTTCAGGCAAACAGGGTACGATCCCCGTCGACCAAGTGAGCGAACCGGCCCCTCCCGTTCAACCCACACTTCCGCCGTCCGTCGCAGCACCGATTATCCAGACGATTCCTTCCCCCGAACCCGCTCGCGTCGCGCTGACGGTGGAAGTCAAACAACCCGAGATGGCGCCGCCCGCCGTACCGGTTGCGCCATCTATCTCCTCTCCGCCCATCATGCTGGTCTCTCAAACAAAATTGAAGTTATCTGCCGAAGCTATCGCACGTTCCACCGAAGAACCGCCGGCACCTCAACCGGAACCGTTACGCTTTCAAAGGTCGGATGATGATCCTGAGGACTCCCCCACTCAACCATTATCGGAGAGCACCATGGCCACAAAACTTCGTTTTCCATCGGCTGAACCAGCAGTGGAGCGTATAGAGCCACAGCGCCCCCATGCTACGTCTGTACCTGGAACGGGGCGCAACGGGCAAACCGGCTCTCCCGCTGAGCGCTCGTCTGACTCCGGATCGCAAGAAGACATGATCGATCATCTCCGGGCCATCTGTTCTGCCTTTCATCGTGTGGCCCGACAACTTCGTCAACGGCGCGACGAGCGCCCTACGCTTGAAGTGGAAGACGAGCGAGATGTGCTCGACCTCCTTCAAGCGTTACTGACGATCGAATACGACAACATGGAACCCGAAGAATGGGCGCCGGCCTATGCGAGCGGGACGACCAGGACCGATCTCTGGTTGAAAGATGAGGGAGTCGTCATCATTGCGAAGAAGACGAAACAGGGCATTGGAGCGAAAGCGCTCACGCATCAGGTCAGCGTCGACTTCGAACGATATGGAAGTCATCCTGACTGCAAGCTGATGTTTTGCTTTATCTACGATCCCGAGGGTCGTATCGGGAATCCGAAGGGATTGGAAGGCGATTTGACGCTCAATTACGACGGACGTCGTATTGAGGTCATGATTTCACCGAAGTGAGGAGCGCACTGTTGAGCTGTGGGAAGAGTACCCTCTTCCCACGCACTCAACCTGGAACGACTGCATTACAGTTTCCCGACAAGATCGAGGCCTGGCTTCAACGTTTTCTGTCCCGGCTTCCAGTTTGCCGGACACACCTCTCCCTTGCCTTCCCGGACATGAATCGCCGCCTGTAGTTTTCGAAGTAATTCTTGGCCGCTTCGACCGATACTGTTGTCATGAATTTCGCAGGTCTTGACGACACCATCCGGATCGATTATGAAGCTTCCACGAAGAGTCACTCCATCCTGCTCCAAATAGGTTCCAAACTCGCGGGAGAGCTTGCCTGTCGGGTCTGCCACCAGCGGGAAGGACACATTCTTGATCGTGGGAGAAGTATCGTGCCAGGCCTTGTGGACAAACACAGAATCGGTGCTGATTCCGAAGACCTCCGCGCCGGCTTTTTGGAACTCCGGATAGAGTGCAGCCACTTCGGACAATTCAGTTGGACAGATAAAGGTGAAATCGCCTGGATAGAACATCAGCACGATCCACTTACCACGATACGTTGAAAAATCTACGTTCGTAATCTGTTCACGGTGGAAGCTCTGGTAGGACCCACCGCCGATCTTTTCTCCAATTCGTGCCATCGTCTCTGCTCCTTTAGGTTCTATCAATGTAGGTGAAGGCGTTGCGCACCTCAATTATCGCCCGGTTCCGTGAGCGGGTACTGTACTCCTCGTGGCCAAAATTCTCAACCGCAAGCATAACTAAAGGGCGCGGTTAAGCACAGGGTTGCTGTGAAAACTATTCCGATAGTTTTGTTGGCTTATGCTTGCGTGTGGCTAGCGATTGAAGACCAAGGTCGTAATGCTCTTGCGGGATTGGCACCGTGCACGAATCGCCGTACTATGCAACCTATCGCGTACCACAAACACGGAGGATGCCATGCCCCTCGTCTCTCAAATCATCTGTGATCGTTGCCAGGCGGTCAAAAAAGAAACGAACCACTGGTATATTTTAGTTGTCACAGATCGGGAGGCCAGCATTCGGCCCATGGCGTTAACGCCCCTGAATCTGCTGCAGCCTGGCGCTCCGGTCGATGTACAGTATTTGTGCGGACGCCTCTGCGCCATTGAAGCACTCGACACATGGATGGGAACCTTTACTCCCTCGGCCACACTCCCCAACTGCGTCGGGGTGATAGATGATTTAGGCTAATTGTCCGATAGGCGAGGCACAAAAATAGCTCACCACCGCTTTGATTCTTCCCTTTGCTCATTCGCCTCAGACAGTGAAGCGTTCTGACAGAAACCCACTCGCGAGAGGCCGCGGATATCCTTATGGGGTTGGTTGGTCTGATACGACCTCAACTCGATCAGTGGTCCAATCGCTTTTAAGAGGAGGGTCCACGATAACGAGATGCAATCCTGTGCTCGGTCAACAATCGATCAAATGCCTCTGCAGGCACCGCCGGACTGAACAGATGGCCTTGAATGCTATCACAGCGATGGGCCTGTAAAAATTCCAGTTGCTCGTGCGTTTCAACCCCCTCGGCGATGACTTTTAGTCTCAGACTGTGCCCCAGCGTAATGAGCGTCCGCACAATGGCGGTGTCATCGCCATTGTGACCAATGCCGCGGACGAACGACTGATCGATCTTGAGCGTCTTCACCGGAATCTGCCGTAGACAGCTCAGCGAACCATGGCCCGTTCCGAAGTCGTCGAGAGATAGATCGATTCCCATGTGACTGAGCGATTCGAGCACCGAAATTGTAAAATCGGTATTCTGTAACGCCATGCGTTCGGTAATTTCGAATTCGAGCCGGTCCGGCGGCATCCCGGTCTCCTGTAAAATCTTGGCGACTTGAGGCACGAATTCAGATCGCCATAACTGCCGGTCCGAAAGGTTCACCGCCACGCGCAGGGCGGGATAGCCCCGCCGATGCCAGAAGGTCGCCTGTCTGCACGCCGTTCGCAGCACCCATACACTCAACGGAACGATCAAGCCGGTTTGCTCCGCCACATGAATGAATTCGCTGGGGCATACCAGCGCCTCGTTCCGTGGATGTTGCCAACGCAAAAGGGCCTCCATGCCTACAATCTCTCCCGTGCCAAGATCGATCACAGGCTGGTAATGGAGTCGAAATTCATGTCGATCCAGCGCCTGGCGCAGGCTTCGTTCGATACTTAGGCGCTCAACTGCGCTGGCCTTCATCATGGGGGTGCACAACTGATAGGCATTGCCGCCCTGTTGTTTGGCACGGTACATCGCAGCATCCGCATGTCGAATGAGCGCGTCCGAATCGGTGCCATCGACCGGGAAAAGACTCAGGCCGATGCTTGCGGTGATTGGAAATTCGTGGCCTTCTAATGCAACCCCAGGTTGCAACAAGTCCAAAAATTTTTGCGCGATCTTCACCGCGTCGTCCGGATTGGCGAGATCCGGCAAAAGCACGATAAACTCATCGCCGCCGGCCCTTGCCACGGTATCTCCGGCACGCACGGCGGACTTCAGACATTCCGCGACCCATTGCAACAAGACATCGCCCTTCGCATGGCCGAGACTGTCATTGACAATTTTAAACCCATCCAAGTCGAGGGCCAGCACGGCCAGCGACCGGCATGTCCGCGCGGACTGATTGAGCGCGACATGAAGTCGATCGTACAAAAGACGACGATTCGGAAGTCCCGTCAAGACATCATGGTAGGCCAGCTCCATAATCTCCCGCTCCGTCCGCTTCCGTTCCGTCACATCCTTGAAAATCATCGCCAAACCAATCGGGGACCCGTCGGGAGCCTTGACGACAAAAACGGTCAGAGCCACCGGAACACGGATACCCTCTCGGCGAACAATCTCTTGTTCGTATTCGGCCGGCTGGCCGGTCGACAGAACGGCGTGAACCATGGAAACTTCGCCGTGCCGATATTCGTCGGCCGTCAATTCCTGGTAGGTTTTTTTCAACAAGTCTTCGCGTGAATATCCCGTCAGCTTGACCATCGATTCATTGACATCCTGATAGCGGCCTTCCAAGGTGGCATAGGCGATGGCGTCCTTCGACGACTCGTAAATGCCTTGAAAACGCTCCTGCGCGGATTGAAGCGCTATCTCTATGATCCGGCGCTCCGCTTTATCGGCCGCGTCGCGCATCGCGCGAATAAGGACGGCCGCCAGTCGAGAAGGACGGTCTTTCAGCACATAATCCGTCGCGCCGCCTTTGAGGGCTTCCACTGCGGCTTCTTCTCCCATCGTGCCTGAAAAGAATACAAACGGCACATCTGGACGTTTCAATCGCGCCAGCGCTAATCCCGACCGGCCGTCGTACGACGGAAGGGAAAAGTCAGACACGATCAGGTCGAATCCGCCGCGTTCGAGTTCGGCCTCGAATGCGCTCCGCTCCTCCACTCGGACCACGTCGCCCTTTACGGCATTCGCTTCGAGCAAGCCGCGAACGTATTCGGTGTCTCGTACGTTGTATTCGAGATGCAGGATGCGGACGGTGTGCTTCAAACCCTCCTCCCTCCTGTCGTGACTGAGAGACCCTCTAACGGGGGATCATTGATAATGGCCCAAAAGATACCGAGTCCCGTGACCGCCTGAACGAAATCCTGATAATCGACCGGTTTCACGACATAGCATTGACGCCGAGTGTGTAACTTTCCGTCAGATCGGGCTCCTCTCTCGACGAGGTGAGCATCACGACGGGGATAGACTTCAAATGCGCATCGCGCTTAATTATTCGCAACACTTCCAGACCATCGACTTTGGGCATTTTGAGATCCAACAGAATGACCACTGAATTGCCCGCCGGCCGCCCGGCAAACTTTTGTCGGCGATAGAGATAATCAAGCGCCTCCGCCCCATCGGACGCGACGATGACTTCGTTAAACATATCATGCTCTTCGAGGACCGCGAACATCTCGCGGGCTGTCCTCAACCAGGAAGATACGTTTGACCTCGGTGGACATCGACCACCTCCTCCGTGATGGTTGCAGAGAAACATAGAAGGTCGCCCCGCATCGACGGCCCCTTCGGCCCAGGCTCTACCGCCGTGCGGGGCAATGATGCGTCTCACATTGGCCAATCGGATTCCGGTGCCCTCGAACTCCGCCGTGCTATGCAACCGCTGAAAGACCCCAAATAGCTTGTGCGCATACTGCATATCGAACCCCACCCCATTATCCCGCACGAAAACTTCCACCTCGTCGATGTCGCTTTGTCGGCAACCGATCTCGATGGTCGCCCGGGGACGCCGGCTCGTATACTTAATGGCATTGCCGAGCAGGTCCACGAAGACCTGCCGCAGCATGGCCTTGTCTCCTCGAACGGCAGGCACTGGAGTGACGGACCAGGCAATGTGCCGCTGCCCGATTTCCTGCGCATATTCCTCGAGGACGTCTTGATCACATCATTGAGATCGACTCGCCCCTGGCGCATTTCGTGACGGCCCATGCGTGAGAATACCAGCAGATCATCGATGAGCTTCCCCATGCGCTTGGCAGAATCGGAGATCACATCCAGGTGCCCGCGACCCTTCTCATCCAAGATCGACGCCGCGTGCTTCTGCAAGAGATCGGCAAATCCGTCGATGTGCCGAAGAGGAGTGTGCAGATCGTGCGATACCGAATAGCTGAAGGCTTCCAATTACTTATTGGAGGCCTCCAGTTGAGCGGCGTATAGTTTTACCTTCGACTCCGTACGCTTGCGCTCGGTCATGTCGCTGAACACGATGACCCCGCCGTGTCCGGCAGCATCCTTGAGCGGCCGCCCACTCAGGCTTAAGGAGATTCCGCTGGGCCTTCCGGAATGCCGCACAAACTGTTCGTCGCTCTCGACCGATTCTCCCCGAATGGCTCGCACCAGCGGGAGCTGCTCGATGGGATACACGGTGATTTGGTCGGGCAAATAAAGCCCACAATACGTACTCCTTTCTTTGGGTTGGAGGTGGGCCGGTCCCCAAGCGAAGCAGACGATCGGCAGCGGGATTCCACAAGACAAATCGGTCCATATCGGCCTCAACGACGCCTTCTCCCATGCTGTTCAGAACGGATTGCAGAATGGTGGTCTGCTTTGCGAGTGTCGGGAGTCAACAAATCGGCAAAGATGAAGTTGCCCACCACTTCGGCACGCTCGTACCCCAGCCAATTTAATTCGGTATTGTTGATGGCGATAAAGGTCCTTCCCGATTCAAGGAGTGATATCCGCACGGCGCATTATTGTAGAGGTCGCGCAATTCGTCGGCCGTCTTTCGAGTCCGCTCCTTCGCCTGCTGAGCTTTTCTTCCGGAGGCTTCTGCCTCTTCCATCATGCAAATGGCTTCGGCTCGAGACCGCGCCAACTCTTGCGTGCGCTCATCGACTCGTCTCTCCAACATTTTCATCAAGAGTTTCAGCTTTTCTTCCGTGTGGGTTCTGATCTTCACTTCCCGATCGAGCGATGCTCGATTCTTTTTTTCACTCCAAAGGAGCAGAGCTGTAGCGGCCAACGTCACCAGCATCATGCTGCGATTGATGATCGCCAGCTGCAGAAAGGCCTGTGGAGACACAAAGAGAGCGATGGCGGTGAATCTCCCGGAGATTCCTGCGACAAGAAAAGGCGATCGTTGCGCACCGATCCATACGGTGAGGGCCAGAGGCAACAGGTAGAGGATACAGACGGCAACGCTAGTGGCCTTACGACATCGAGAAGAAAAATCCCGGCAAGAAGGGCCGGAATCAATCCGCTAAGAAAAAACGTGATACGCGTAGTACTACTCACAAAGTCCTGAGCCTGATTTCATAGAGTTGTCTTGTTCTATCGGTATGTCCATGAAATATCTGAAATATTGCAGCATTTGGGAAGAGCAGCGTAGTCGCTCATCCGACAGGGGTAAAAACGATTCAGATTGTTGTCGCCCACTTTTGTAACCGAAAAAATCATTCTCCAACTTAAAGAGATAGCCGTTCCGAGTAAACATAGTTAGGGCTTTCAAGGTAACAAAATAATTCTTTTTGGTTAAGCAAGCAGAGCCGAACGACCCCGTACGCGCCTTTGGCCATGCGGATTATTTAATCCGAAGAAAGCATGAAAAGACGATCAGGTTCGGCTTGAACTGTGTGAGGTGGACCAGAAGATCAGTTTATCGAAGCATGACGGAAGGATTCAAAAAACGGGGAGCCTTTGACGCCATTACGATAGGCGCGTGAAACGGCGGCCTGCGCTTGTTCGCAGCTCGTTCGCATCTGTCCGTCGGACCAGCCTTTCATCTCGACGGCATTTTGATAGGTTCGCCCTACAAGACACTGCACTCCCATGTAGGTCAGGTGATGGGTTTGGGAGCGGTCGAGACTGAAAATGTCCTCGGCCGGCTCGGCGGGCGGAGGTCCTTCGCACTTACAATAGCGACAGGCGACTACCGGCTTCAGCACCGATGCGGTGAAGAGAACGTCGTGCACCTGCCAAGGTTCCCCGGCTTCCAGATACGCGGAAGGATCGGCGGCTAATGGCACCGCTTGTTTGATAAGTTTGCCCACGGCAATATTCTCGTCGTGTCCATTGACCCCGCAGTAATCGTCTAGGGCAATCACCACATTGGGCCGCCTACCTCGGAGCAGCGTCACGATGTAGCCGATCGGGTCCCCTTCCTTTTGCCATTTGGCGATCACGTCCTCTGCGGTCGTGGACGAAGACCAATCACGGAACTGCGCCGTCGGGGCCAGCGCATCCAATTCCTCGATCGAGTATGGACCGTTGACGAACGGGCCTACGTCATACCCATCCGCGTGAAAGACCGCTGCGGATTTGGCAAACAGCGCTTCGCGAGCTTTCCCCATATCGGTGCCTCGCCGCAGTCCTCCCCAGAGCTTGTCGCTGTTTTCTCCATGTGTGAGGCTCGCCAGATATAACGCGCCGCCCGCGTCTTTTGCCCTGGCGAGAAAGGCACTCGAAGACGTCTCATCGCCCGGATGCGCGCCAAGCCAGAGCACGCGATCGGCGCCGGTCAAGGCGTCCATGACTCTCGTCGGTTTTGATGAGTTCGCGGCGGTAAGAAAGGGGGCGATACAGATGAGCGCGACGAGCCATGCGTCCCTCATCCATCCGTTCCGCATCGCTTGTCTAGATGGTCGTGGCAACGGAATTGACTGACTCACGAGCTTGGTGGGAGACGCGCCCTCGAAGATATCGATCCACGCCGGCGGCCATTTTCCGGCCTTCTGCGATGGCCCAGACGATCAGCGACGCGCCGCGTTTGGTGTCTCCTCCTGCGAAGACGCCTTCCACATTAGTCATGAACAAGTCGTTGACAGTCACGCATCCACGCGCGTCATAGGCCACGCCCAGACTGTCGAGCAACCCATTCTTAACCGGTCCGGTAAAACCCATGGCAAGCAGGACAAGATCCGCGTCCAATTCAAAGTCACTATTTGGAACCGGAATGAACGCTCCTTTTTCAAAGGCGACACGCTGGCCGTGCAGCTTGGTGACATGTCCGTTTCGGCCGGTGAACGAGGTGGTCGAGACGCTCCATTGGCGGTCGCAGCCTTCTTCATGCGCATGCGAAGTGCGCAACTGCATGGGCCAGAGTGGCCATGGGGTGGACTGCCCTCGTTGTGGAGGAGGTTGGGGCAGCAGTTCGAATTGATGCACTTCGATACAGCCATGCCGATGGGCGGTGCCCAGACAATCTGAACCGGTATCGCCGCCGCCGATGATGACCACCCGCTTGCCCTTCGCCGTAATGATCTCGTCGGTAATGTTGTCGGCATTCGTGCGTTTATTTTGTTGCGTCAAATATTCCATTGCGAGATGAATGCCCTTCAGATCGCGCCCCGGGATCGGCAGTTCTCTCGCCTGCTCCGCGCCGAGTGTGAGACACACCGCGTCGTATTGCTTCCGCAACGCCTCGGCATCGAGATCGACCCCTACGTGCACACCGGTCTTGAATTCGACGCCTTCGGCCTTCATTTGCTCCAGCCGGCGATCAATCACCCACTTCTCCATTTTAAAATCCGGTATCCCGTAACGCAGCAGGCCGCCGATGCGATCGGACTTTTCATACACCGTGACTCGATGGCCGGAGCGTGCCAACTGCTGGGCGGCCGCCAAACCCGCCGGACCCGAGCCGATCACCGCCACGCTTTTGCCGGTGTCCTCGACAGGCAGCACCGGTTCGATCCATCCTTCGTTAAACCCTTTGTCGATGATATTCCATTCGATCACGCGAATAGAGACGGGATCGCTATTGATACCGAGCACGCACGCGGACTCGCACGGCGCGGGACAAAGGCGTCCCGTAAACTCCGGAAAATTGTTTGTCGTGTGCAATGCCTTTAGCGCGTCTTTCCACCGACCCCGATGGACAAGATCGTTCCACTCGGGAATCAGATTGACGACGGGGCATCCATTGGTGCTTTGACAAAACGGCACGCCACAATCCATACAGCGAGCCCCCTGCAGGGCCAGCTTGTCGTCTGAATAGGGTTCGTACATTTCCTTCCAGTCGAGCACACGCAGCTCGACCGGACGGCGAGTCGGCCCTTCACGCGTGTATTTGAGAAAGCCCTTGGGATCAGCCATGGGCCACCATATCTTTTTGCGCTCGTTCTTTCAACGCCGCCGCCTTGCGCTCCGCGAGCACCCGCTTATAGTCGATCGGCATGATCTTCACGAATTTGGGCACCATCGCCTTCCAATTATCCAAGACCTGCTTGGCCTTCCGGCTGCCAGTATATTTCAAATGGGACTCGATCAGCGTACGAAGCAGCGATTGATCCGCGGTCCCCCGAACCTTTTCAAGTTCGACCATGCCCATATTGCAGCGCTGCTCGAATTCATTTTTCTCGTTGAGAATATAGGCGACGCCTCCCGACATTCCTGCGGCAAAATTCCGTCCCGTTCGGCCGAGCACCACAACGACCCCGCCCGTCATATATTCACAGCCGTGATCGCCCGTACCTTCGATGACAGCGCGCACGCCGCTATTTCGTACGGCGAACCGCTCGCCCGCCGTCCCATAGCAGTAACACTCGCCCGAGGTCGCCCCATAGAGCGCCGTATTGCCGATCAAAATCGTTTCCTCGGGAACGAAGGTCGCTTCCTTCGGAGGCACGACGATAATTTTTCCGCCCGAGAGGCCTTTGCCGAGATAATCGTTCGATTCGCCTTCCAATGTCAGTGTGATGCCCTTGGAAAGAAACGCGCCGAAGGATTGTCCGGCCGAGCCGGTTAACTTGATGGCGATGGTATCGTCGGGCAGACCGTTGACGCCGTATGTCTTTGCAATGTGACTCGATAAAACCGTGCCCGCCGTTCGATTGATATTGCGGATCGGTATCTCGACTGAGACCTTTTCGCCCCGTTCGATTGCCGGACGGCAGCGTTCGACTAGGGTATTGTCCAGAATGTCGGCCAGGCCGTGATCCTGCTTGGTCACGCAGTGCGTTGCCACCTCCGGGCCCACGTTCGGAGCATGCAACAGCGGCGACAGATCGAGCCCCTTCGCCTTCCAATGATCAACCGCTTTATGAGCCTTGAGCTTATCGACTCGGCCGATCATCTCCGCAACGGTCCGGAAACCCAACTTGGCCATCAGCGCACGCATTTCTTCCGCGATGAAGAAAAAGTAATTGACGACATGCTCGGGCTGGCCCGTGAATTTTTTGCGCAACACGGGATCTTGGGTCGCAACGCCGACAGGGCATGTGTTCAGATGGCACTTCCGCATCATGATGCAGCCTTCAACGATCAAGGGCGCCGTGGAGAAGCCGAACTCTTCCGCCCCTAAGAGCGCCGCGATCACGACATCACGTCCCGTCTTCATCTGGCCGTCCGTTTCGACCTTGATGCGGCCGCGCAGATCGTTCAAAACCAGCGTCTGATGAGTCTCCGCCAATCCAAGTTCCCAGGGAATTCCGGCATATTTAATGGAAGACAGCGGCGATGCGCCCGTACCACCGGAATCGCCGCTGATCAACACCTTATCGGCATGTGCTTTCGCCACGCCGGCGGCCACGGTCCCCACGCCTACCTCAGACACTAATTTGACGGACACGTCGGCCTCGGGATTGGCATTTTTTAAATCGAAAATCAGTTGTTTCAAATCTTCAATGGAATAAATATCGTGATGCGGAGGTGGCGAGATCAATGAAACACCGGGGGTCGCATAGCGCAAGCGCGCGATGACTTCGTCGACCTTATGGCCGGGCAACTGTCCGCCCTCGCCGGGCTTCGCGCCCTGCGCCATTTTAATTTGCAGCTCTCTCGCATTCACGAGATAGTGGGCGGTGACACCGAACCGGGCCGACGCCACTTGCTTAATATAGGAATTTTTAGAATCGCCGTTCGGCAACGGCGCAAACCGCTCCGGGTCTTCGCCGCCTTCGCCCGTATTGCTCTTCGCGCCGATGCGGTTCATCGCGATCGCCAGCGTTTCGTGTGCTTCCTTGCTGATCGCGCCGAACGACATGGCGCCCGTCGTAAAGCGTTTGACAATCTCCTTGGCCGGCTCCACTTCCTCGACCGAAATCGGCGCCTCGGCGAACTGAAATTCCAGCAGCCCGCGAAGATTGGCGCGCCGTCGGCTTTCGTCATCGACGAGCGCGGAGAATTCCTGAAAGGACTTGGGGTCGTTCGCGCGCGTCGCGTGTTGCAGCTTATAAATGGTCTCCGGGTTCCAATTATGGTGTTCCCCTTGCACGCGATAGTGCACTTCACCGCCGAAGTCGAGCTGCCGGATCGGCGCAGGTTCATAGGCCATCGCATGACGGCGTAACGTTTCTTCTCCGATTTCCCGGATGCCGATGCCTTCGATACGCGAGGGGGTCCCCGTGAAATACCGGTCGACGAGCGTGCGGTTCAATCCGATGGCCTCAAAAATCTGTGCGCCGCAATACGACTGCACGGTGGAGATGCCCATCTTCGAGAAGATTTTCAGCAGACCTTTGTTGATCGCCTTGATGAATTTGACTTCCGCCGTGGTCGCATCGACGCCTTCGGGCATGTACCCGTCACGTTCCATATCGACCAGCGTCTCGAAGACAAGATAGGGATTGATCGTCCCCGCTCCGTAGCCGATCAAGCTGGCAAAGTGATGGACGTCGCGCGGCTCGCCGGTCTCCAGTATCAGTCCCACCTCCGTGCGCGTGCATTCCCGCACCAAATGGTGGTGCACGGCAGAAATGCCCAGCAGGCTCGGAATCGGCGCCCACTCTTCGTTCACCCCCCGATCGCTGAGAATCAAAAATTTGTACCCATCGTTGATCGCTTGCGACGCCTGCGCGCAGAGCTCGTCGACCGCCGCCGCCAACCCTTCCGACCCGGTGGCGACCCGGAACAACATCCGCAGGGTTTTGCTTTTAAAATGCGGGTCGGCGATCTCCCTGATTTTTTCGAGATCGGCGTTGGTCAGAATCGGCTGTTTGACCCGGATCCGTCGCGCGGACTCCGGCATCTCGTCCATCACGTTCGGCTTGGGGCCGATGTTCGTGACTAAGGACATGACCAATTCTTCGCGAATGGGATCGATCGGCGGATTGGTCACCTGCGCAAAGAGCTGCTTGAAATATTTAAATAAGAGTTGGGGCCGTTCAGATAACACCGCGAGCGGCGTATCCGTGCCCATGGAGGAGATCGGCTCCTCTCCGGTCACGACCATCGGGGTAATGACCATCTTCAACTCTTCAACGGTATATCCAAAAGCCTGTTGCCGCTGACGGATCGTCGGATGATCGGGTTGCTGCACGTTCAGCGGTTCCGGCAATTCATCCAGAGAGATCTTGTATTGCGTCACCCAGGCTCGGTAGGGTTTGCGCCCGACGATGTCCGCCTTGATCTCTTCGTCGTCGATTATGCGCCCCTGGATCGTATCGACCAGAAACATGCGTCCGGGCTGCAATCGCCCCTTCTGACGGACATTCTTGATGTCTGTGGGCAATACTCCGGCTTCCGAGGCCAGGACAACCCGATCGTCGGTCGTGACCTGATAGCGGCACGGCCGCAATCCATTGCGATCCAACGTCGCGCCGATCAACTTTCCGTCCGTGAAACATACTGCCGCCGGCCCGTCCCACGGTTCCATCATGGCGGCGTGGTATTCGTAAAATCCGCGGCGGTCCAGATCCATCTGCGGATTGCCGACCCATGGCTCGGGAATCAACATCATCATCGCGTGGGGCAATGAACGGCCGCCCATCACGAGAAATTCAAGCGCATTGTCCAGGCAGGCCGAATCGCTCTGACGGTCGTAGACAATCGGATAAAGCTTTTGGAGGTCGTCTCCAAAGAGATCCGACCCCAGTCGTCCCTGGCGGGCCCGCATCCAATTGACGTTGCCCTTGAGCGTATTGATCTCGCCGTTGTGGCAAATGTACCGATAGGGATGGGCAAGCGGCCAGGTTGGAAAGGTATTCGTGCTGAAGCGGGAATGGACGAGCGCCAGGGCCGACGCGAGGTCAGACTCCTTCAAGTCATGATAATAGGCGCCGACCTGATATGGCAGCAGCAATCCTTTGTAGACGATCGTATTGGACGACAGGCTGGAAATATAAAAATAATCTTTCCCTTCCAACGCCGATTCGCGGATGGCTTTTTCCGCGCGCTTGCGTATCACGTAGAGCTTCCGCTCGAACTGCGCTTCGGTCAACGCGCCGCGTCCGATGAACACCTGGCGAATACTCGGCTCTGTTCGACGCGCTTGCACTCCGATGGCCTCGCTATCGACCGGCACGTCTCGCCAGCCCAATAATTGGACGGCCTCTTCGGACACGACCTGTTCGAAGGCGGCTTCGCATCGACGACGCCAATCAGAATTGCGCGGCAAAAAGACCATCCCGACGCCATAAGCGCCGTCGTTCGGCAGGGTAATTTTCGCGTCGGCAGCAGCGCGACGGAGAAAGGCATGCGGGACTTGAAAGAGAATCCCGGCACCATCGCCGGTACAAGGATCGCAGCCTTGGGCGCCGCGGTGGGCCAGGTTGTTCAAGACTTCCAGCCCTTGCTGAATGATAGTGTGAGATCGACCGCCCTTGAGATCGGCGACAAAGCCGATGCCGCAGCCGTCCTTCTCGAATTGAGGGTCGTAGAGTCCTTGCCGTTCAGGAAATCCGGGGACGTTCATTACATGTCCTATTTCGATGTCCGGTGGATCGTTCGTCGGCTAAACCTGGTCAGCTAGGGGGAGCCAATGTCGGTGCGGCACTGCATATCAATCGAGACGGAAATTGAATCGTCACGATACTGGATAGATCGTTCGTCTGTCAAGAATCTGACTCGCTCTCACCGCGCTGTTCGAACGCTGCCTCGTCTTGACATTAAACTTGCGGCTGACCTAGTATCCCCGAATGAAAGAGGGCCCCACAACTTCTTCCATTCAGACGATGACCGACGTCTGGGAAGCCTATCGAGGCGAACTGGAAGGGGTCGAAGAACAGATCCACAAGAATTTGAATTCTTCCGTGACGCTGGTCAATACGGTCGCCGCGCATATCTTAAGTAGCGGTGGCAAACGTATTCGACCGTTGCTTCTAACTCTGTGCGCCCGTCTCTGCGGCTATACCGGAAAAGACGCGTTTATCCTCGCCAGTCTCGTCGAGTTTATTCATACCGCCACGCTCTTGCATGACGATGTCGTGGATGACGCCGACTTGCGACGCGGCCGTCAAACGGCGCGCAAGGTGTGGGGCAATCAGGTCAGCATTTTGGTCGGCGATTATCTCTATTCCAAGGCGATCTGCCATATCGTCGGCTTTCGCAATCAGGGGATCAACGAAGTCTTGTCGGAAGCGTGCCGCAAGATGGCCGAAGGCGAAGTACTGCAACTGTATTACAACGGGAATCCACTCATTACCGAGTCGGAGTATTTGCGCATCGTCGAAAACAAAACCGCGGGCCTGATCGCGGCCGCCTGTAAAATCGGCGCCATCATCGGAAACGCCTCGGACGATCAGCAAGACGCCCTCTTTTGCTTCGGACAACGCATCGGCATCGCCTTCCAAGTGGCGGATGACACCCTCGACTATGCCGCGAATGGCGAGCGGTTGGGGAAATCGCTTGGGCAGGACCTTCGACAAGGCAAGACCACCTTGCCGTTGCTTCATCTTCTCCAACACTGTCCGGATCAGGACAAGCAAATGATCAAGGACCGTATGGAGACTCGGACCTTGTCTGATGGAGACCTGCGCCGAATTATTTGCTTGATGCAGGACTACGGGTCGATTGCGTATGCCCACGATCGCGCCACACAATTCGTGATGGCGGCGACACTGGATTTGGCCTCCTTCGAGGAATCCTCCCCACGGCGAGCCCTGTCGATTGTGGCTGAATATATGGTCAACCGAGATCGTTAGCGCAGGCGGTTGAAACAAGGCCTCAACAGATGGTCGCTCAAACAACAGGAAATATGCTTAGGTACACGAGCCGGTCCAACCGGTTTGCCTAACACATTAGAAGTGATCGGTGCGGCTCTGGATTTCCCTCTCACCTTATTGATGAATCACCTGAATTGTATTGACATTATGGTGGTTTCCTAACTATAGAAGAGCGCTATGGCAAACCTAAGTCCGTTCTGCGGTGTGCTGTATGATCCCACGGTCGTGAAGGATGTCGCGAAAGTCGTCGCTCCACCTTACGACATCATTGATGCCGAGTATCAAAAGGCGCTTTACACACGCCATCCCAATAATGTGATTCGTTTGGAATTGGGAATCGATGAGGCTGGAGACTCCTCCACACACAACCGCTATACGCGAGCCTCGGGGTTTCTGAAAACGTGGCTCGATCAGGGCGCGCTGAGGCGGGATGCTCAGCCGTCACTATATCTCTACATGATCGATTACCGACCTCCCGGTGACTCAGAGGCGGCTCCCCGTGTACTCAAGGGATTCTTCTCCACAGTCGAACTGGAAGAGTTCGGCACCGGCAAGATTTTCCCTCATGAAAATACGCGATCCGCAGCAAAGGCCGACCGCTTGCATCTCCTGGAAGCCTGCCGCGCGAATTTCAGCCCCATCTTCTCGCTGTATTCTGATCCTGAGCATCGAGTGATGCAGTTATTGGAGGCCGCCGTCGATCTCAAGACGCCCCGCATCGACTTTCGCGACGATGCCGGATTACGGCAACGGATTTGGAGCATCACCGATCCGACGGTCCTGCAGACGGTGTGCGATCTGATGAAGCCCAAATCGCTCTTTATTGCCGACGGCCATCATCGCTACGAAACATCACTTCGTTATCGCCAACTCAGACGAGAACAAGACAAAACGATAACTGAGGGATCGCCGGCGCAACCATACGACCGCGTCTTAATGCTCTGTGCGGCCTTGGAAGATCCAGGCTTGACGGTGTTGCCGACCCACCGGGTCTTGACCAAACCTCTGCCTGACATAACCGCGATCAAAACGACGCTTGGGACCGTGTTCGAGTTGCAGGAGGTTCCTTTTCAGCCTTCGGAGAAGGACGCGAGGAGCCGTTTTCTTCAGATGCTCCGAAGCCGCGGCCAAACGGGGACCGTCTTTGGATTGGCGGCCCAAAATGTCGACGCCTATTTCGTCCTGGCGTTACGATCCGATCACCGTCCTCTGACCACCGCCTCTGAACGCGACAAACTCGATGTTTCGATTCTTCAGCAGGAAGTCGTCAACCGTCTCTGCCCCACGACGGCCGAACAGGAAGCGATCGTCTATACCAAGGACGATCACGAAGCGCTGGATCTGGTCATGCAAGGCAAGGCGACCGGGGCACTTCTGCTCAATGCGACCAAGGTCAGTGAAGTGCGCGCCGTAGCTGCCTCGGGAGGGCGAATGCCCCATAAATCGACGTACTTTTTCCCCAAACAATTGACCGGCCTGGTGATCAACGTCATGGACGTGTAACTTGTCTGAACCCAACTCACCCGTACAGGCTAAAATCCTCGTCGTCGATGACGACGAGGATATCGCCATGGTGCTCAAAGATCGTCTTGATTCGCTGGGCTACGAGGTCATAGTTGCACGCGACGGCATGCAAGCCTTGGAAGCGGTCGAGCGTGAAACGCCACGGCTTATGGTCCTCGATCTGGAGATGCCACGGCTCTCGGGCATCGAAGTGCTGCAGCGCTTATCGCAAGGGAAACAGCGAGGGCGGGACGGGTACGATGTGCCGGTCATTGTCATGACCGCGCACGGCACGATTAAAAAAGCCGTCGAAGCGATGCGGGAAGGGGCCTACGACTTCGTCACTAAGCCGATTGAAGTCGAACATTTGATCATCACGATCCAAAAAGCCTCGGAACGCGAAACGCTCAAACGCCACTACGAAGTCCTTCGATCCGAACTCGGAACAAAATACGCGACGATCATCGGCAACAGTCTGCAGATGAAATCGATGATCGAGCTTGCCCAGCGTGCGGCGAATTCGGATGCGGGAGTGCTCCTACTAGGAGAAAGCGGAACCGGCAAGGAACTTTTTGCGCGCTCGATTCACCAGTGGAGCCCGCGCCGGACGGCGCCGTTCGTCGTCATCAATTGCGTCGCGCTGACGGAAACGTTGCTGGAGAACGAACTCTTCGGACACGAAAAAGGGGCATTCACCGGCGCCGATCGCCTGGAAAAAGGCAAGGTCGAGATGGCCGATGGCGGCACGATCTTTCTGGATGAAATCGGCGACATGCCCCCCGGTTTGCAGGCCAAGCTGCTTCGTGTCCTGCAGGATCATGAATTTACCCGCGTCGGCGGAACCCGTCTTGTCCGCGTCAATATACGGGTCATCGCGGCCACCAATAAAGATCTGAAGCAAGCGGTCAAAACGGGCGCGTTCCGAGAAGATCTTTTCTTCCGTCTCAACGTCGTTACTCTCACGCTCCCGCCGCTCCGAGAGCGGCCGCAAGACATCACGCAATTGGCAGAGTTTTTTCTCAAACGCCACGCGGCGGATGAGAAACGCACCCAGATGAAATTAACGGTCGAGGCAATGATGGTCCTCACGCGCTATCCATGGCCGGGAAATATCCGCGAGCTGGACAATATGATCGCGCGCGCCGTCATTCTGAGCCCCCGAGATAAAGACGAAATTGAAGCCGATCAATTACCACTTTTGGCGTCCGACGGCGGTGCCGACAGCGACGGCCTGGGCTATCACCACCTGCCCTACCATGAGTCGATCGACGAGCATCGACGCGCGATCATCCTGCGCGCGTTGAAATGCGCCAATGGAAGCCAAACAAAAGCCGCCGAACAGTTAAAACTTCAACGCACCTACCTCGCTCGTCTCATCCGGCAACTAAACATCTCCGCGGACTTATTAAAAAGTTGATTCTGTCCCGTCCGGTGTTACTGCAGTAAGATAGAACTTCCCGCGATTCGAATTAAGATTCGACTCCTCAATCACTGAGGTCACGATGGCCACCGATCCGGTATGCGGCATGTCCGTCGATGAAGCTACGGCCCCGGCTCAGGTTGAGCATCAAGGCCGAACCTATTATTTCTGTGCCCCCGGCTGCAAGCGAACGTTCGAAGCCGATCCCGCACGCGTTCTGCACAACGGGCCGAAGGGCATGGGTGCCGCCGTGCAGATAGTACCCCTTATGCCTCGCCGGCCGGCATCCACTCCCGCTGCACATACTTCACCCATCGCGAAGATGCCGCCATCCGCGCCTCTCTGCCGCCGCGACGACATTGACCATGCCGGTCGAAGGCATGACGTGCGCTTCCTGCGTCGCCCGGATCGAACAGGGCCTGCGCGCCACGCCGGGAGTCGTCAACGCGTCGGTCAATCTGGCGACCGAAAAAGCCAGGGTGGACTACCTTCCCGCCACGACGAATTCTGCCGCCATTGCCGACGCCATTCGATCGCTCGGCTATACACCCGTGCTCGAACGCGCCGCCGCTCCCCACCACCATGAAGAGGGCTCAGCCGGTGAAGAGACGCTGCGACGCGATTTTTGGACGGCTGCGATCTTGACCGTACCCGTCATGGTCCTGGGAATGGGTGACCATGTCGGCTTGCATCTTTCACCCGCGGGGTCGCATTGGCTCCAACTGCTACTTGCCACGCCCGTGCAGTTTTGGGCGGGGCGACGATTCTATCGGGCGGCGGTCGCCGTCGCACGCCACGGCTCAACGGATATGAATACGTTGATTGTCGTGGGGACATCGGCGGCGTATCTTTACAGCGTAGCAGCGACTCTTGCGCCCCAGTTTTTTTCCGCCGGTGGTGTCGCACCGGCCGTCTACTTCGATACGTCCACCGCCATTATCACACTGATCCTTCTCGGGCGCTTGCTTGAGTCACGCGCGAAGGGTCGAGCCTCGGCGGCGATTCGAGCGCTGGCGAAGCTGCAACCGCGAGAGGCCCGCATCATTCGCCATGACCGCGAAGTAGATATTCCTATTGAGGACGTCGTCGTCGGAGATGTGATCGTGGTGCGGCCGGGCGAAAAGATTCCGGTGGATGGACGGGTGCAATCCGGACAGTCGACAGTAGACGAAAGCATGCTGACCGGCGAAAGTATGCCGGCCGAGAAACAACCGGGCGATGCGGTCATCGGCGCTACCATGAATCACACCGGAAGCATGCGCGTCGAAGCGACAACCGTCGGTCGGGACAGCGCGCTCGCCCGAATTATCGCCATCGTTGAAGAAGCCCAAGCCGCGAAGCCCCCCCTGGCTCAACTGGCCGATCACGTGGCGTCTTATTTTGTGCCGGCCGTGCTGGGAATCGCCGCCTTGACGTTCCTCCTGTGGTGGATGCTTGGGCCGTCGCCTGCCTTCACGCATGCCGTGATCAATAGTGTGGCCGTCCTCATCATCGCCTGTCCCTGCGCCCTTGGGCTAGCGACCCCAACCTCCATTATGGTTGGAATTGGAAAAGGGGCGGAGAACGGCGTGCTGATTCGCCGTGGTATCGCTCTGGAGCGAGCCCATCAGTTGACGACCGTCGTGCTCGATAAGACGGGCACGCTGACAAAGGGGCAACTGTCGGTCGGCGCCATTGTGCCACTGGCGCCCGGCTGGACTTCTGAACGGATGGCTACATTGGCGGCATCGGCGGAGCGCGGGTCCGAGCATCCCGTCGGGCAGGCCATCGTCCGGTATGCCAATGCGAAAGGTCTCACGCTGAGCGAGACGACCGCCTTTGCCGCCGTGCCGGGGCATGGGGTAAGAGCGACGGTGGACGGACAATACGTCGCGCTCGGCAATCTGCGATTGATGGAAGTCGAGCATGTTCCCATCGAGGCCTTCGTCGAAAAACAGATTGCTGAATTTGAAGAGCAGGGCTTCACAACGATGTACCTCGCGGGCCGATCGATCAGCGGCCCCGATTCATCGCCATTACAGCTACTGGGACTCATCGCGGTCAGAGACACCGTCAAAGAACTCTCCGCTGACGCGGTCTCATCCCTGCATCGTATGGGGCTGACCGTTGTGATGTTGACTGGAGACAACCGCCATACGGCGCAGACCATTGCCGCGCAAGTCGGAATCGACCGCGTGCTGGCGGACATCCTTCCCGACCAGAAAGCACGTGAAATCCAGAAGCTCCAAGCCGAAGGGAACGTGGTCGCGATGGTCGGCGATGGTATTAACGATGGCCCGGCGCTCGCGCAGGCCGACATCGGCATCGCGATCGGAACGGGGACCGATGTGGCGATGGAAGCGGCCGATATCACCTTAATACGTGGGGACCTTCGCGGAGTCGTTACCGCCATTGCGCTCTCGCGCGCGACGACGCGCAACATCCAGCAGAATCTCTTTGCGGCGTTCATTTATAATATTTTACTTATCCCGGCGGCTGCTGTGGGACTGCTGAATCCGGTTTGGGCGGCGATGGCCATGGCGCTGTCCTCCGTCTCGGTGGTCGGTAACGCTCTGCGCCTGAAACGCTTTCGGCCGCCACAACCCTAAGACGACGTTCCAGCAATCTGAGGACTTCGGCCCCTCACCGTCAAAAACCGTTTAGCATTCCTTCTCAATATCTATCGCGGCACCTTTTCTTTTTATGTTTTCCCCTATATTCTTTACCTGTCCGATTAGTCCTAGGGACATCGATGAAGAAGCTTTCAAAACCTAAATCTAAGTTACTCGACCTGAATGATGTGCCGTCTCGTTTGAGGACCGCCGGCGGGGTTCGCCCCATGACCAAGCTTTTGACCAACCGGGTGCGAACGGTGAAAGCGGTGGCCGAGTATGCGGTCCACACCGAGGCGCGAAACACATCGACGGAGATGTCCGCTCGAGAACGTCAACTACTCGCCATCCTCGATCACAGCCCTAGCTTAGCCTTTGTAAAAGATCCCGAGGGGCGATATCTGTTCGTCAATCGGCGATTCTCGGAAGTGTTTCACCTGACTCGCGAACAGATTACCGGCAGGACCGATCGAGACCTGTTTCCTCCTGGACAGGCAGCGGCGTTTCGGCTCAATGATCGAAAAGTGCTCGAGGCCGGCATCCCGTTGGAATTCGAGGAAGTGGCTCAGCACGATGATGGCCCCCATACCAGTATTGTCTTCAAGTTTCCCCTGTGTGACACGGAGGGACGCACCTATGCCATCGGAGGCATGACCACCGATATTACCGATCGCAAGGGCATGGAGCATGCGCTTCGAGAAAGCCAAGCGCGACTCGCGCTGGCACTAGACGCGCGCCAACAACTCGACGCGGATTTGCATGACAACATCATTCAGATGCTCTATGCGGTAGGCATGAACCTCGAACAGTCCCGGCATCTGCTACACTACAACGTCACCGCCGCAGACGACACGCTCAAAGGAGCGCTCTCGAATTTAAATCACGTGATCGAAGACGTACGCGGGTATATTGGAAGGCAGGAACCACCCCGTCTTTGCGGCAATCAACTGATCGCCACCCTCTCCGACTTGATTCAGACGATGCAAGAGGCGAACGGACTTCGGTTTACTTTGCAAATGGATCCGAGCGCCACTCAGCACCTTACCGCCGAACAATCCCTTCACCTGTATTCCATCGCCCGTGAGGCCATCAGCAACTGTTTTCGTCATGCCAACGCGCAACACGCCGTGCTCTCACTTCAGGTGTGCGGCCCATCCGTCCGCCTGGAAATCCATGACGACGGTGTCGGCTTTGAACACAACCAAACCGCCGGACTGGGGCACGGCTTACGAAACATGCAGATGCGCGCACAGAAACTGGGCGGTCGCCTGGATATTGATGCCGCCCCTTTTAAGGGCACGCGTATCGTGACAATCATTCCGCAGCAGCACGAAGCCCCTTGAACGGCCGCCAACGAGGATGCTCCGGCACGGAGGTCCCTCTCTGCCGCACTTGAGTGAGCGTCTTCCCGCCTGGTAGATTGACGATAGTTTCCCCTTATGAAAGGACATTATGAGGAACGTGCTCATCGGTCTTGGTCTGATCCTCATCTTGATCATCGCCGCCATTTTGCTCCTGCCGTTCCTGATAGACCTCAACAAATACCAGAACTACTATCAACCCATGATCGAGGAGGCGCTCAATCGCAAGATCGTTCTGAAAAATCTCCGGCTATCCATCATCCCTCGAATCGGCGTCCGCATTGCCGGCTTTACCGTCATGGATGATCCGGCCTTTAGCACAGGGCCCTTCGCCTCTCTTGAATCACTCGACATCGGCATTCAATTTAAACCGTTGCTCAGCGGCCGGATTGAAATAGACGACGTCACGCTGAAAGAACCCGTGATTTCCGTCATCAAAAATCATCAGGGTGTCCTCAATGTATCGACCCTGGGTAAGGGAGGACCATCTGTTGCTGCCCCTCCTCCACCAGGGCCGGTGCCTCAGCCTACGCAAGAAGGTCCGTTGCGCGCTCTCGCGCTCCTGGCGGTGGACCGGGTCGCGCTGCAGCATGGCCGGCTCCTGTATCAGGATCAGACTTCGACCAAACCGGCCGAGCATACCGTGCAAGATTTAAATGTCCTATTGCAATCGGTCCGGCTGGGAGAGATGCCGCGGTTGCATCTCGATGCCGTCGTACAACCCTACAATCTCCCGATCAACATCGATGGCGTGGTTGGTCCGCTGGTCGAGACACTCGATTTTAAAACGATCGATGTGGCGCTCGCGCTCGGGAAGATCACGGCGTCGATCACCGGACGCGCCGTTGGAGGGCATGCCGATCTTACGGTCGCGTCGCCGTTGATCAGCACGGCCGATCTTCCATTCGCGCTGCCGCTGATTAAACCGGTGCAGATTAAAGACCTGCACGTCAAAGCGGAAGCGGAGTATCCGTCGAAGCCCAATACTCCACCCTTGGAGGCAGTGACGGTCAACGTGCTGCATGGCGCTGTGTTGCTTGGTAATGCAGTGATCATGGTCGATGGCAGTCTCCTCGAAGGCAAGGCCAGGCTGTTAGCCACATCACCGGCGCTGACGACGGCCGATCTTCCGATCGTCGTGCCTTTGCGCAAATCGGTGGAGGTCAAGGAATTAAAACTGTCGATGGGGATGGCTGGACAGCAGGTCGAGATCGATAAACTCTCCGCGAATGTGTTCGGCGGTCAGTTGGTGGCCGAGACACGGACGACCATGGGATCGCCTAGCCCCCCTTTTGACGGAAATATTCGCCTGCAAAGCGTCCAGCTTGGCCCCATCGCCGAGGTACTCACAGACACGATGACAGGGAGCGGAACCGTCAACGCCAAACTCACCATGCAGGGCCGTGGTTTTTCAAAAAGGGAATTGCTCTCAGGGTTGGAAGGGGTGGGCTCGTTCACCGTGAAAGACGGGGCGATCGAAGGCGTGAACCTCCTTCAGGAAGCCATCGTCCTATTGAAGGCCGCGGGAATCCAGCTCACGGCGCCGAAGACTACGGTATTCTCGACCATCGATGGCCGTTTCGGGCTCAAGCAGGGTGTCATTCAGGTCGATCGCCTCTTTATGGATAGTCACGATTTCCAAGCCATCGGCACAGGCATCATCGGATTGGATCACACGCTCAACCTCAAGACGGGCCTCAGTCTGTCCGAACCGCTCAGTAAGCAGATTGTGACCGCGACTCCTGCCCTGCGCGTGGCGATGGCCGGCAACAGAATAACTGTCCCGATGCTCATTACGGGAACAACACAGGCCCCGTCCTATGCCCTCGACACGAAAATGTTTGCGGGGAAGGTTCAAGAACAGGTCAAGGAACAGGTGCGGGGAGTTGTCGACGATCTCATGAAGGGGAAGAAGCCCGATTTGGACAAGGGCAAAAAGGCGCTCAAAAATCTCTTCGGACAGTGACGCGCTCTCAGCGGCCAAATTGCGAACGATTACAGGTTCAAGCGACGTGCCGGCCTCCGCGGCGCGTCCCATTGCGGCATATGCCTTATCGACAGAGCCTGGAGCGCTAAGAGGCACGTCGGGAGAGACGTTCTATTGGGACAGCCTCCGCCGTCCCCGAGAATCCGAAATAGGCAGCCAGAGCCGCAGTCCCTGCGTGCAACCACACGTCGTGGCTAAAAATTGGAATCAGTCCGAACGTCGTGTTCAAGACCGGGAATAGTCCTATCACGGCCAAGGTTCCGTAGAACACTGCGAGGCCACGTGCAAAGGCCATCGATCCCGTCAAGCTTCGATAAGCGATTATGCCCCAGAGGCCGACGGTGATGTGCACCAGGTTATGCAGAATATTGATCGGGAATAGTCCGAGCAGATAGCCATATCCTGCTTCCACGGCAAGATCCGGAGCCGCCATCGGCGGATGGCTGATTAAGCCGGGGAAGAATCCTAGCAATCCCACCGCAAGGAAGACCAATCCCATGATCATGGCAAAGCGCATCGTATTCATAGCGGCCTCCTTCAACCATTCGGACAGTAATTCATTATCGGCGCCGGCAACAGGTGAACGTAGAGGGTATTGAGGCGAGCGAGTGTCTATTGGGATGGGTAATGAGGCGTCGGTAGCCCGCTGACGGGGCCGCCGGATCGGTCTGCTCTGGTGCTATGGATTAAGACGTATGAGAAGCGCTTCGTCGGGGCCAAGGTGTACACGTCGTGGATCAAACGGCCGTCCGGTGAACTGAGGATCCGTCGAAAGCAGAACAACGCCTTCTGCTTCTATGGAAGGCAAAGAAAATTCGTGCCGCTGGCGGCTGAAGTTGACGGCGACGAGGAGGCGCTCCTTCGATGTCCAGCAAGCTTCCCGGAGATAGACCAAGCAGCTCAGCGGCCCGCCGGTCACTTCACGATAGGTTCCCAAGGACAGCGCCGCAGAGGTCCTTCGGATCCAGATGAGTGTTCGATACAGGGCCAGCAGCGAAGTGGGATCACCGGCTTCAGCCGCCACGTTGGTCGTCATTGCATCCGCAGACAAAGGCAACCAGGGGTCGCCCGTCGTAAATCCCGCTTGCGGCGACCCGTCCCACTGCATGGGTGTTCGGGCGGGATCACGTCCTCTCAGAAAAGGCCAATAGCGCCGTGTATACGGATCGCGTAACTGGCGATACCGCAAGCGTACGTCCTGCATGCCGATCTCTTCGCCATAATACAGGAACGGTGTCCCACGCAGCGTGAGCAGCAATAGTGCCGCCGCGCGCGCGCGGCGCGCCGCGCTTTCGGCATCGACTCCACGGCCGTACCGGCTGCAGTGCCGGCTATTGTCGTGGTTGCTCAAGACCTGGGTGGGCCATCCACCGGCCGGCACCGCCCCATCCCATTTCTGAATCAATTCGCGAAATCGTTGTGGATACCAACGTGACCTGAGCAGAAGGAAGTTGAACACCATGTGCAATTCGTCTGTTCCCTTCCCATAGAACGCCGCGGGGCCGCCCGGCGTATCCGACGATGCCTCGCCGACCATCACCGCGTGGGGATATTCGTTCGTCCAGGTTCGCAGTAAGCGGAGGACCTCGTGCGTCAGCGGTTGATCGCGGTCATACCGATGAATCTGGCGAAGATACGATCGGAGCGCAAAGTTTTTGCGAGGATTATTGGTCCAGGTCACGTCTTTTCCAATCCAATTGATCGCGTCCAAGCGAAAGCCGTCCACTCCACGGTCGAGCCAAAATCGCACGACCTCGTGCATGGCTTTCTGCACATCGGGATGGCTCCAATTTAAATCTGGCTGTTCTTTGAGAAAGGAATGAAGATAATACTGTTGCGTGGCTCGATCCCATTCCCAGGCCGACCCACCGAACACGGCGGCCCAATTGCTGGGACGCCGACGATTGGGGCCAGGGTCCGCCCATACATACCAGTCGCGCTTGGGTGAGTGCCGAGACGCGCGCGATTCTTGAAACCACGGATGTTGATCCGAGGTGTGGTTCAGCACCAAATCCATCAGTATGCGGATGCCTCGCCGATGCGCTTCCTCAATGAGGCGATCGAACTCCGCGAGCGTGCCGAACCGCGGATCGATGCCGCAATAATCCGACACGTCGTACCCAAAATCTTTCATCGGCGACGGATAGATAGGCGACAGCCAGATCGCATCGACGCCTAACGAATATGGCGTGCCGTCGTTCAAGTAATCCAGTCGGCTCGTAATGCCCGACAAATCGCCGATGCCGTCGCCATTGGAATCCTGAAAGCTCCACGGATAAATTTGGTAGATGACAGCGCGTTGCCACCAGGCAGCAGCATCACCCATTGGAGAAACCGTCTCGCTCATGCGACGACCAGTGTTTTGAGCAACCTCGCATTCCGCACGGCATAGCCGTTGAGGTCATTATTAAAGTAGACAAAGGCGTCGATCCCATTGCGAAGATATTGCCTGATGAGCTTGGCTTCCTTCACGAGCACAGCTTTCGAATAATTCGAGGCAAACATCAGGCTGCGCCCGTGATAGCGGATGTATGCAAAGTCGGCCGTCACGAGATCCTTGCGTGGATATTTGGGGCCGTCGGCAATGCACCAGGCGACCGCATGACGATTCAGGAGCCGGTAGATATCGGAGCTTAGCCACGACTCGTGGCGGAACTCGCAGACCAGTTTGAGCGGTGTAGGCCGAGGTTCGACGGAGGTAGTCATGTTGAAAAAGGTTTCGAGGCGATCGGCATTCTTCTTAAAGCTTGGGGGGAATTGCAACAGGATAGGGCCGAGACGCTCACCCAGTTGAATCGCGCTCTCGATGAATCGTTCCCATGGGTCCACCGGGTCCAATAATCGTTTCATATGCGTCAGGTAACGGCTGGCTTTGACGGAGAAGATAAAGTTGGAAGGAACGTGCGCAGCCCAGTTCGTAAATGTTTGAGGACGAGGCAGATGGTAGAAGGAGGAATTAATTTCGGTCGTGTCGAACTCCTGCGCGTAGAATTCCAAATAGCGGCGGCTCGGGAGTGTGTCGGGGTAAAACGGCCCTTTCCAGCTGCGGTAGACCCAGCCGGACGTGCCGATGAACAGTCGGGCCATAGCGTCGTTAGGTAACCAGGACGAGTCTGAACGTCGCGGGAAGAAGATCGGGATGGACCGGTCCGGTTAACGGACGCGCCACACGGCCGCCCCATCCACACCAAAAGCAATGGGCCATTCCGGTCTCGACATCCCAGGTAAAACATTTGCCGGTCGAGTTCACGTCGGCAGTGGGTGTATGCCATGGACAGACGGCAATGTAAATCAGGCTTTTCCCTTCACGCAGACAGAGCGTGGCAAGACGTTGCTTGACGGCCTCGTCGGGAAGGATCGGCGTCTGTTCGAGCAGCCGTGTACGCAGGGGTTTCGGAACTACGTGAGGCAATGGAGGAGAAGTAGGTTGAGACGATGGTGAGAGTGGCAACGTTTCGCGACGCGCGAACGAAGTCGCTGCCCACCCTACGCAGAGCCAGACAAAAGCCTTCAACAATTCCATAGGTCCTCCCCTTAGGTAATGTTGAGAACCAAATTGTAGTCGGAAATAGATAAGAAATGGAAAGTCGGATAAGTATCTACGAAGTTTACCTAGATCATTTTCGGTCTGCAAGACGGAGTAATCCTTCATCAACCGCCTGTTGTGCGGCCGCATAACGGGCGGGCGTCCCGACATCCGACCAGTAGCCGGCCAGCGGATAGCTGAGCACCCGTTCACCGCTTTGAATTTCATGTACGTAGGCATCGATAATAGATGATTCGCGCCCGGAAGGAACCGTACGAAGCAAATGAGGATGGACGATATGCACACCGGCGAACATCCGCTGGCGCAGTGAATCACTGCCGATACCGCCCCGCCCATTAATGCGTATGATTCGCTGTTCGCCATCCAACTCCACCGCACCCCAGCGCTCCGCATCCGGATCTTCTCGCACAACCATCGTGGCCAATGGGTCCTCACGTTCATGAAAGCGAATGAGATGTCCAAGATCCAATTCGAACAGCGTATCCCCGTTCAGAACGAGAAATGCCTCTCCCTGAAAAAAAGCTTCGGCCTGCTTCAGCCCCCCGCCTGTGCCAAGAAGGGTCGATTCCGGCGAGTAGGAGATTCGCATATCGAACGTCTTCCCATCACCGAGCTCCTGTTCGATCAGCGACCCCAAATGATGTACGTTGATCATGACGTCACGAATACCGTATCGCCGCAGCAAGAGCAGATTCCAGACAATCAGCGGAGTGCCGCCCACAGGCAAGAGGGGTTTAGGAATCGTATTGGTCAGCGGTCGGAGCCGGGTGCCCAGACCTGCCGCAAGAATCATCGCACGCATGGATCACTCATGGCCGTCTTCGAGCAAGACAGTGACTACTGGAGTTCGGGGACATAGGGAGTCAGCGCGTCGCGGAGGCCAAACAATTCGGGATAGTGGGAGAGATTGCGTTTTACGTAACTCAACACTCGAGGAATGTCTGCAAGAAATTTCGGATTGTGCTTGACCCGGTCGATGTAGACGAAACGTCCGGCCGCTTTGAGATTGCGTTGGATGCTCATCAGATCGAACATGCGCCGAAAGTCTGATCGGTCGGCAAAATGATGATTTTCCGCCGCCATTGCATCCAGGTAATGGCCGATTAGTGCGTCGACGACAGGTTCGTCGAGCGCGATATACGCATCGCGCAACAGCGACGCCAGATCGTACACCGCCGGCCCCATCAATGCGTCTTGAAAATCGATCACGCCCAACTGCGATCCAGCTATCATCAAGTTGCGCGAGTGGTAATCCCGATGGGTGAAGACCTTGGGCAGCGCGGCAAGCCGCTCGGCGATTTTGTGAAACTCGGCGCGAATGACCTGTTGATGCTTAGGCTTCCAACGGCGTGCCATGCCGTGCGATGACGCCATATTCCACAAAGTGGTCGAACTCCCACATGAGAAGCGGAGCATCGAAGCTTCGTCCAAAGGCAAGACACGTCGGATCGACCGACGTCGTGGCTCTCGTGTGAATGCGCACCAACATCTCGATGGCCTGCCGGTAATGACTCTTCACCGTTTCAGTCGGCGCATTCGTACAGGCCTCGGCTAACGTGACATCGCCAAAATCCTGCAGAAAAAGCAAGCCCGCATCTTGATCGTAGTGATACAAGGTGGGCACGGCGACGTCCGCCTTGGCCAGATGATTCAGAATGTTGATGAACGGCAATTCCGCCGTCGTCACCGCGCCGCTCACGGCTTCCTCGGACTGCTTGAAGGCTTCCGGCGACGCCAGCTGCATCAAAATCACGGAGGGAGCGCTGCTGTTGAGATTGAGACGATAGTACCGACGGTTGGACGCGTCACCAGCCAGGGGTGTGATCTTTAAAAGGTCGGCCGGAAAAGGAAGCCGAGTGCGAACGACGTCGGCAATCAACGTAAAATCCGGCGCGGTGGGAGCGGCAGCAGTCATTGAAAAGAAGTATATCCATGACCGTCTAGGTTGTCACGCGAAGGCCAAGGTGTTGGACTCTCCAAACGATGCTTCCTCACTAGGCTACCACTGCCGGCCGATGAAATCACATGAGTCGGGATTCGGGCTAGCTCTCCTGCAGCGACAGCGAAGTCGAGAAGCGGTTTTAAGCCTACTGCCTATTTTGCTGGAGTAAGGTCAGAGGCATACTCAATGCCTTCCTTGGTAGCTCTCGCCCGCAACATGCGAGCTCCATTTGCTTCATAGAGAATGAATGTCAATTGCCCTTGGTCAGTCGAACGGATGGCCTTCCCCTGATTGAGAGTCAATTGCCCTCGCCCACTGAGGACACCAATCGTCCGGTAACTTTTGAATTCATACATACCATCGTCTCGTATCGCGACTTGAACCCAATCATCGTTGCGCATTTCCGGTGTCCGTCTCATCAGTCCCTCCCATTGCCCGGCGATATTTCTAAAATCTGAGATGCCGACTTCGGACCATGGAGAGGTGGCGGGAGGTGTCGTGTTAGTGCAGGCCCCCAGTACGGCGAGAAGCGCCAGAAGAGGGAACAACGGTCGAATGGATATGCGCATGCAACCCTCTTTTATTTTTGCTCATCCGAAAACAGCGAGACGGACCCTTTGGGATTGTACGAGGCCAGTCAAACCGATACTCGCTATCCTGTTGTATACGATTCCGCATAATGAACGGTACGCTTGCGAAGGTAACAATTGAGAACGTAGTGGCTCATATTCTCACAGCAACGACCGTACATAATGATTCGTGACTGCGTTTAACAAAAGCACGTCCGGCATGGACAATGAGAAGCTGTCCTGATGGTTGTCAGGATAGAATGATAGAATTTTGTTCCCCCTTCGCATACTGTTACAAATGACAGAGGCAGCCATACTTTAAAAACCTTTCAAGAATATGAGCGTAATTTTGCATCTATTGACCTAGTCTCTGATAGGCACACCGCGCACCGCCTCGCAAAGGGCTTCGATAGAACCGGCTTTTGAGAAATAGGCGCATGCTCCCATAGCCCGCATGGCGGCCTCGCTCTTGCTTCCTTCCGAGACGGAAAAGCCGATTACCGCGATGTTCGGAAACTCAGTCTTTATTTGGCGGGTCGCTTCCAGCCCGTTCATTTTGGGCAACCCGACATCCATCACCACCACATCAGGGAGCATGTCACGGACCAATTGGACGGCCCGTTCACCATCACCAGCTTCTGCAATCACCTCGGCATCTCCCCGCTCTTCGATCGCCCGACGAAGTCCTTCTCGCATCATTTGATGATCGTCTGTGAGCACCACACGTACCTGCCGCCGCCTCGACTCTGTCGGACCTTCCTCTTTGTACGATTGTGTGATTGTCGACATGGGCACTGCTTCATGCTCGCCTTTAGCAGACAACGGACTGACAGGCACCACGATTCTTGCCGTGGTCCCATGCCCAGGAATAGATGTGATGTCGAGTTGTCCCCCGAGGAAATGTAACCGTTCCCGGATATTAAATAAGCCGAACCCTCCATCCGCACAAGGAGTCTTCGTCACGGACACGTCAAAAGCTTTCCCATCGTCGATTACAATCGCTTCAATATTTGCATCAAGGCGTCGAACAAAGACCTTGGCCCGTTTAGTGCGGGCATGCTTCAACACGTTCGTCAATAGCTCCTGAATGGATTGATAGGTCACCATTAAGATCTGGTCATTCAGCACGATTTGGGGAGCCTCGTGATGAATGTCCACAATCAACCCCCGTTTACGCATTCTCTCGGCAACCCATGTAATAGCCGTGATCAAATCATTCCCGGAACCGACGAAGTCGGGGCGAAGGTCTGACATCACCATTCTCGTACATGAGAGAGCATCGTCGATCAATTGCACGATCTTCACGATCGCCTCATGCTCGCTACCCGCAAGGCTCGTTCGTAACTTTTCCAGACGCATCCTCGAAAGAGCGAGAAACTGCGCTAAGTTGTCGTGCAATTCAGTGGCAAGCCGCATTCGTTCACGTTCTTCTGTCCGGCTCAGTTCTAACACCAGCGACCGTAGCTCCATCGTTCGCGCACGGACCTGCTGATCCAACGCTTCATTGACATTCTGAAGCGTCAGCTCGGCTTGCTTTCGACTGGTCACATCACGAAGCACGCAGACCATCGCCACCGCATCCCCCGCGACGTCTTTAATGGTTGAGGCGGACAGTTCAAGGGTCACCACACCATGGACAGGTCGTGATAGCGTCACCTCGGCCCGATGAATGGATCCATGAGGCACGTGCTTCGCCACGTGAATGGTTTCTGCCAGAGACCTATCGATAGATGTCAGGGGTTTTCCCACCAGATCGGATGTCGTGATTTGAAACAGCGGACTAGCGGCATGATTGGCAATACAAATCACGCCCGCCCGATCAATGACCAGAACGGCATCAGCGATGGTTTGAAGGATTTGATCCGCAGCGAAGGAGGGCGTGATATGCAGAATCTGATATTTCCATACTGCAAACCCAACAACCAAGAGCCACCACAATAAAGGGAGATACCCCACCGGATAGAGGGCAACTCCTAGTTTAGGCAAAAAGTCCAGGGTGGCTACAAAGGGACCCAGAAAGCCAATGAGAAACCATTTGATCCGCATCTTTCGAATCCCGGGAGGGCCTGCGGCATATTCCATCGCATAGTGCCTAGCACTGAGCGCGAGCATACAAACAAAATAGAGAAGAAACGGCAGGCCGAGCCAGGAATATTTCGGATAATATCCCCACCAATAATGGTACACGCCTTCAATTAACGCATCAGTCCAGTATGCCGTCCCCGCGAATATTGCTGAAACGGTCCACGCGCATAGGACCATACGCCGACATTGTTGCGCGAGGCCAAGAACGTGAACTGTAAAGTGATAGATGGCGGCACAGATAAAAGGGATATCCAGATACGCGACTTTGGCCCACACGAGAGCTGTCGATTCATCGGATGCCGCATACATCCACGAAAACGCACATAGCCAAAAACTGGTCGTCGCCAACATGAGAAAAAATAATCGGCTGATCGAAGACGCACGATCACGAACCAGAACGGCTATGCCAAGACACAAAAGAATAGCGCTCGTGAATAAGGGCGGTATGGCATAGGCAGAATAGTGGTAATGGCTCACATCAAACGACATACAAGTCCCCGACCAACAATGCTTTGATTTTATTATGAGGGTGCCAGGCCTCGTCCTACTTCGGCTAGTCACTCAGGGAAAGGGCATCGATGCGAAACGCACTCGAGTAATAACATGAGCGTGGAAATGGCGTGTTGCCAGTCAGGGCTATTGTAATCTTCAGTGATCAGTTATTACCGTAGACGTAGGTTGCCACCCCTCCAGCCGTCGGACGAATAATGGATGAACAATAGTGACGATAGATGCAGGATGCGATCGCAATGCATAGATCATTGGATAATTTAGTCAGCTCAATATTGACATGATCTCAACGCCGCCGTGAAGGCTTTCGTGAAAAGGAAAATTCACAAGGGGGAGCGGAAACGCCACTCGACACTAATGACACGACTGTTATGGACAAAGACAGTAATGACATCCGTCAGAAGTGCCGAAGCGAACATCATGGATGCAGGCGGACCTGAATGACCTGCGCGTTCTCAGCCGTTGATTCAGCAGGTTCCTCGCGCTGGCGACAAACCATTGGTCAAGGCTGCGCTACTGCGTGAGCTTCGGTGGATAGTTTTCAAAGGCCTTGGCGATGGCTTTTTGCCCCATTTCAATATTCTCCTGGGTAGTATCCTGAAGATCCGCCACTATAGTCGCGCGCCATACCAACGCCTTTTTCAGCGGCTGGACCAAATCGACGATCAAAGTTCCTTCTTTGTACTCATAGGTTGAGACACTGCTATACCCCATTCCCCCTCGATACCCACCACCCCAACCGTACGCACCTACGGCCGGCCCAGTGCTTTCAACCCGCTGCTTTTCTTGTACGCCGACCCAATAATGCACCAGCAAGTCTGGACGTTGTTCTAAGCCGACTTCTTGGAGGCTTTTCTTGTTCAATTCTCGCCCAACGATCGATTCGATCCGTGTACGGGTCAAAGAATTGTCGAGAACACCGCCCTTATTCAGATCTGTCAGACCTGAGAAGGCGAACGTTCTGAATTTGGTGAAATCTTCACTCGCATCAAAGTCTGTCTTCACATTTGGACCCGTACAGCCATAGAAACAGATCCCTAGCATCAATAGTCGAGGGAGAAGAATATGTATCTTCATCGCGGTCTCCTCTCGTAGACAAGCTCGACCCACAATTAAAGAAAAGTGGGATTTCTACTTTCGATCAGCTCCGTTATTTCTCGGTCCGTTCGGGAGGGGTGTTTTCATTGTTGTCCTTGTCATTCGGCATGGCCTCGCTAATCAGGTTGTCGAGAACTTTATCCAACGGGGTATATCGGGAGGCCGTTTTTCTATTGAGAAAATCCGACATCATGCTGCCCAAGGTTGCGCGAGCGATATCCTCTAGGTATACCGGGTCCTGCGATACGGCCTCGTTCGCCATGTTCGATTCGGCGATGGAAGTCCACACCAGCTCTCCATTCTCCGCGTCCCATAGCTGCAGCGCCAGTCGCATGACGCTCGAACGAGTTTGCGAGACTCGGACGTCGAAAGCAGGAAATTTCCAGCGGTCCGTCATCGTTTGTACAAACGCGGCGAGTCGCAATTGAAAGATATAGCGCACGCCGATTGCCGACGCGATGGTGCGTAGCGCCTCCTGATCAAGGATGTTGCTTTGTTCGTAATCATTTCTCATTAACGTCATTCGTTGGGCTAAGCCTTGACGGTTGATACGCGTGCTCGTCTCCTGCTCCGACACGACGTTCCAGTCAGGGACGACTTTTTGAAGTATCTGGCCCAGGTATCGCGCCAGCCCAATCTCGTTGCCTCGAAGCCCGGGCATCGTGATGGCCGGAAACAACGCTACAGGATGCTGCTGCAAGTCTATCGGATGGAAAGATGAAGGTATCTCTGTCGAGCTGGTTCGGACTTGCCACCCATAGATGGAACTTGCGCAGCCCGGGACAACCATGAGCAAGAAAGCCAGGTACGTGAGCAACCCCGTGAGAGAGAAAGCACTCATTCGTTTGCAGCGCTCTGATCGCACCTAATCTCCTTCTTAATGACTCTCACTTGCATTACATCCAGTTGAGAAGCAAGAAGCCGGCGCCGATCGTGGTTTGGCTATGGTTGTAATCGATCAGGCTTTCTCCGTAACCCGTGAACCCTTGGACGTATCCTTTGAGTTGACGATAGAGTGGAAAACTCCAATCGATTTGAGCCGCGCCGTGGAGATTCCAAAAATCCAGGTTGCTGCGCAAGAGCAAGGAGAACGTATGGCCGCCCCATTTATAGACTGCAACCACATCGCCATGCCCGAGAAACTGCACGATGTCGGGATTGTTGTCTGCGCTCCAGTCTTCCTTGATCCGGTACCAAGGCCTGACCAGCAAAGCAAAGCCGTCGTGTTCGAATCCGAATTGCGCATAAATACGGTTCCAACTTCGCGACAGCGGATCCTGCCGACCGTTTGACTGATGCACGATGCCCAGGTTCACGAACCGTCCTCTGAGCCCAAACACATCGTAATCGGTATGGATCGTGAAAATGATTTCGGGCTCGTAGTTGGTTTCCCGAAATGGAGACGAGATCGACTTAGAATACATCTGGAAAAATGAAAGCTGTGTATAGCCGATCCATACGTCCAGATGGTCTTTGAACAAGCCTTCCAGCATTTTCATCTTGGCCGACAACTGAAACTTCACTTCCGTATTGATGTACCCCAGAGACTTGGGAACGGTGCCTTCCGTGGGGCTTGACGGTTGGTTGTTCACGTTCGTCGTGTAGCGTGCCGGCAGGAGATAGACCTGTTTATAGGGGCGGATCGAGAATAGTTTGTGTTTCGTGTCTGGCTCCAGCTCCCAGAGCTCCGCGAGTGGCGTTGGTGGCGGATCAGGCAGTTTCACGACGTCCAAGGGCACCTCTTTTTTGGGATCCGTTGGCTGCCCGACCGCGGTGTCATAACATCGAAGCCGATCGGTCTCCTGCTGAATTGTCCGACATTGAGAACTTGACGTTGTGCTCGATGGAGGGACAGCATCGCCGGCCCAGATTAAAGGACCACCGCTCATGATAAGCATGAGGACGGCTCCGCTCACCCAGATCCATTGGTAGATCGAATGCATGGCTCGACATGGCGCTCGACACGACGGCTGCTACCTTGTTAACCACTGACTACTACTCATGCTCACCAGAACAATGAGACCTTCGCGCGTTCTCGTCAGCCTCCGTCTAAAAATACAGCGCGCCATATAGGAACACCGTATTCCAGGCATTATTTATAGCGACTCCCGAGGAGCTGGTCGCTTTATGTAAGTCGACATTCGCTTGTAAGCGATCGTACGATGCTCCGAGCGAGAAATGGGTGAAGAGCCGATATTCCAACCCTGCATAAAACTCAAACATCGAGCCTTCAAACGCGTTGCCGACTTTCAGGTAGAACCAGTCAAAACGTGCCTGCGACAACAGTTTGGGCGTAATGTGATAATTGAGGTAACCGCCGAGCGACGGTAGAGGGACCGTCAGGTTGTCGGATGACGAGCCAGAACTGGTCGGCTGCCCCGCGCAGTTAGTTGACGTGTTGTTGCTGCTGCACGTGAAATCCCCCGCAACGTTGGTCCTCAGCCTAAGCATATAGAGGCTTGGCGAGATTCCCAGTTCGACCTTGTCATTCCGATAGAACGAATAGTTGTAGATCAACCGCCAAAGATCGAAGTTTAAACTCGAGTTCACATTGGCTCCGGCGGCAAACGTAGTATCCCGGACGTTCAGATCCGTGCTGATCGTGCGGTTGCCGTCTCGTAAGACCCGATAATAGGAGATCCCGAGGCTGTGCCGATCGTTAAAGCGATACGCTGCATCGATTCGAAAGCCGCTGTAATCCGTCGCACCACCCAAGGTCCTGTTAAAATCGATCGTGCTGCCCAAGCCACGCTGCCCGTTTAGTTGGATGTCGGTATCTGCTCCGAAGACAAACAGATACCCGCCTCGGATCATGAAACGATCAGGCAGTTCCGGCGCCTCGGTTTCTTGAGCGTTGACGATCTGAACACACAGAAACAGAACCGAAAGCCCGGCCGCGATGTACGGCACGGCTGAACGACGAAAAAACCTGTTCATGATGACCTCCTACACAACGCATTGTCTTCATCCAGGAAGGCAACGGCCAGATGCAGACCCATTTCCACTGTCCACATACGGCGCTGACCATCGAGGCGTGCTTGGTCAGCAACGGAACTCCTCACCAGATCCTCAACGTCGGTTTCGTCCAGTGATTGCCGCTGCCTATGGGTGGTTTTGATATCCCTTTTGAGCGCGAAAGTAAAGATACGCGCCGACGGCGAGAAAATTGATCGCCACCGCGATCACATTCCACACCATGACGGGCATGGACTCGATCAAAAAGCCGTAATAGACCCAGACGATCTGGAAGCTGCCCATAATCGCGGCCATGGTGGGATTCATTCCTTGGCAGGACCGCCGCTTGAGCATCGAGATCAAATCGGGCATGGCGGCAAAAGTCGTTCCGAATCCTGCCACGAAGCCAACAATCTCATGCAGCGGCAATGAAGACATCAACATCGCGTATATTCTTTTCCGGCTTGGTCTTTCGTTGACATGGTGGCCTTACTGCTGGTTTTCATTCTTCAAACGGAAACACCACTTCCAGTCATGCTTCATGTCTACAACGGTCCAGCCCTTGGCATGGCCCGTCGAGCGCTTTGTCCAGCCGACCGATGCGCGATGTCCGATCGTACGCCCATTCCCGCTCCGAGTCGGTATGGTGTACCAACCCCGTGAAGCGTGCGCCGGTCCCGGCAGCCGTTCCGCAGCCTTCACGACGCTCTGCACGTGACGCAGCTATTCGCGACATTCTCGAGACCTCCATAACAGTGCAGGCCTTGCGTCAGTGGGATATCGCGAAACCAGCGGCGCAGAGGAAAGTAATGGTCCATAGGCCTAAGGAAGCCTACCAAGTAACGCTATGAGCATGAACTGTCAAAATTGACAGTGGATGGAGGCTGTCACGGTCGGAAAGTAGTATTGATTAACGACAGTTGAGCGCTGGACCCATACATCCACGTCATTCTCTGAATATTGACCGTACTGAAGAGTCGCATTCGTGCTTGCCGACACCTCTGGAAAGATAAATTGTCAGAACCAACTGTCAATGAAAAACTCAACCGGACTCTCTCGCACTCGTCACCCTATGCCTAGGAATCGAATTGCGTGTTCGTGACTGACCAATCAGAACTTGAAGCCAAGATCGAGCTTGATCACTGTAAAACTTGGCGTGCCGGTGTGGGACAAATCGATCCACTCTTGTCGTGCACCGCCGCGGAAAAACAACAAGTTGTTGACGTCCCAGCGCAGCCCGCCTCCAACTCCGTAGCTAAGAAAGGTACCGGACTTGGTTGGCTGGCTCGCTCCACAGATATTTCCGTACCACGGATCATAGTAACAGCCGACAACGGGAGGGCCATCCGCGATATCGGTGACGACATAGGTCCCCCCGACATTCGCCTCGATGTACGGTGTTAAGGGACCATCAAAAAAGTGATACGTGCCCGCAAGAGCGAATGTGTTCGTCTGAATGCTTCCACTAGAAGGACGAGCCGGTGATGAATTACCTGCAGCGGGTTGGATGACCGCTTGGTAATCGGGCCGGCTCCAAGAAAAGAGGCCCGCGAGATTCCAGTGCTCATTGAAATTGTAGCCAATTTGAAGGCTGAACCCGAAAGTATCGTTAATCTTCGCAGTAGTCCCGCCATCGAATCCAAGATTTTTAGCCAAGGTGTATTGGGGCCCAAGCAGTACTTCCCAGCGTCCCTTCCGGTATGAGGGATCTTGCCCGAATTCATCCGCCCAAACGGGAAGCATCGTGAAACCCAGATTCAAGCAGACCGCGGTCGCTATTGCGAGTATCCCGACAATTCTTTTCATGGACATCCTCCTTTCGCCTGCCTTCAGCTCTCTACGATTAGCACATAGACAAGTCGGCGACATACGTAACGAGCACGCCATAGTGATCGGACCCAGGCTGAGCTTGAACAGCACTGGGCTCTCCAAATAACTCCTGTCGCAAGCAGCCTTTTGGATCATCCGACGGTTTCATCATGAGAAACAAAAAATCAATTCGTCGGGGCTGGCTGAGGCCCTTCCGATATGCCTCAAAAATCTGTTGCTGCTGACTCTCCGGAAGATGTCTTACTGCCTGACGGAGCGAGGAAGGCACTTCAGGTTCTCCCTGGCCGGCAAGCGCGTTTCGCTGAGGGTCATAGCTATGAACATCACTGCTGTGACTGGCGATTGTGTAGGTATCTCTATAGCCTGCTTGCTCGAGCTCGTGGTATTCCGGAGAGTCGGGTTCGAAGTTCAAGTCGCCTCCGATGATGGCTCCTAGGTACGTTCCATCGGCCTGAAGATTTACAAGTTTGCGGACAAGCACGCGAACCTCATTGATCCGTCTCTCTTGGCCCTCTTGCAAGACCGAAACAAGGTCTTCGACGTCCTCCTGTCGTACCTTTCCCTGTTCCTGAGCCTCAGCGATTTTCTGGATAAAAAAGGCGTCCCGCTCGATACCGGAATGCAAATGGAGACTCACCGCTAGAAGCTTCCTGCCAGTATTGGGGTTCTCGACTTCTGCGATCAGCGCATATCGAAGTTCCCCTGTCTGCAAACCGATGAAGTCCTCGCAGCGCCCAAAGCCCCCACTCAGTTTGAGTCCGGTTATTTTGCGCAACCGCAGCGGCGCTTTGACAAGAACGGCAAGGCCGTTATTTAGGTGAGGAACAATTGCTACGCCCGGCGCGACACGAACGCCGCAGGCATCCACCTGGTGGACTTCGCTGTAGTGCAAACCGAAGGTTTCGAGCGCGGCGATATACCGCTCCGCAATGGCGGGCAGAGGATTGACCTCTTGGAGCAATATCAGATCCGGTTGGACCTGAGACAGTTGCTCAAACTGCAGATCGAGGCGCGCGTCATGGACCTCCTTTGACTCGCCAGGCTTCACGGTCCAACCACTGGTCTCGAGTCCGTGCAGCGTGTTGTACGTCAAGACTGTGATTCGCTGCATCGGTTTACCGCTTGGCGCGGTCGTGTGAGGGACGGAATCGGCACAGCCGGTTATGTAGAAAAACAGCGGCAGAACTATAAACCCGAGGCAGCAGCGCAGGCCGGTGCTCTCCCTGACGGCGAGAGCATTCGTGTCGGCGCCGCCGTTCTTCAAGATGCCCACCATGCCTGTCTTGCCGATGCCGGTGTTGACCTCGTCCCCAAGCGCTTTTAATTCCTTCGCGACGATGCCGGCGCGGTGCGGACTTCCATAAAGCCCAGCTCCGGGTTCTGGTGAATTTCCTTGACGATACCTTTCAAACGCTCGGCGTCGGTGTCGATGCTCGCGTTGAGCTGAGTGCGGTCCTCCTAGATCTCCTGCATCGATCTTCGCATATGGTGTAATTGGTCGACTTACTTCAAAGCCAACACGTTTTGCTGACGTTGCATGGTGGGCCCTGGCCGATTGCCAGGATTCTATTCAAGGCCCTCCGTCGCCGGAACTGTTAAAAGTGACAGGGATCTGGAGGAGACACACTTCATGCAGCGTTGCAATAGACGAAGACGTAAGTCGCGAGACTCAACCGAAACAAACTGCTGACCGTCTAGCTCACCGCGGTGAAGAAGGCATCGGACCCATCATCTATCACTGTTTACTAGATTCCGTCTCTGTGTGTTGTTCGACGTGACCAACCGCCACAGATTCGTCAATCCAAGCTGTAAACAATGTATACGCGACCGCCAGAACAACGGGCCCGACAAAAATGCCGACGACTCCAAAGGAGATCAATCCGCCAATCACGCCGGCAAAGATCAGCAGCAAGGGTATGTCAGCACCTGTTCTTATGAGGATGGGGCGCAAGATATTATCGACGGGAGATACCAGAACCGTCCACACAAGCAACACCGTGGCTGAGGTAGAGCTGCCCGTCCAATAGAGCCATGCCACGGCACAGATCATGATTGGGCCCACACCGATCTGCAAGATCGATGAGATAAAGATCATGGCTGTTAACACCAAGACAAACGGCATCCCGACGGCCAGCAACCCGAGGCCGCTCAGCGCGGCATTGATCAGCGCCGTCAGCACGACCCCCAACGCGATACCGCGGATTGCTTGCGCGGCTAAACGCATCGCCTCTTGTCCCCGCTCTCCAGCCAGCCGAGATCCGAATCGTAGCGCCATGCTCGCTGCCGATTCTCCGTTGGCATACAGCACCGACGCTACGATGACCGTGAGCAGGATTTGCGTGAGGAATAACCCGAAGCTGCCGATCTGTCCGGCCGTCCATCGAACGACGCCACCCACATATGGGGACAACCGAGTCGCCATCTCTTCACGATTCAGCTCGGCAAACTGCCGCCAACTCGACGACAGGCGTGGCCCCACAACAGGAATGTTTCCCAGCCAGTCGGGCGGTGGAGGCAGCGTGAAATGAGACAGGGATGTCGCCCAGGCGGCAATTTGTCCGAAGTTTTCAACAAGAGCGGCAATGCCGACTGAGAAGGGAACCATGAACACCGCCAACAGAAGAAGAGTCATCACCGTCACGGCCATCCAGCGTTTCCCCCACAGGAAATGCTGGAGTAGAAGCAGGATGGACCATGTAGGAATGACAATCATAATGGCCCAGACGACTGCGCCGAGAAAGGGCCAGAGAATAAACAGCGACGCCGAAATGAGGGCAAACAGAAACACCACGGCCAGCGTGTCGCGAGTCAGATCAGAATGATAATTGTTCATGGCGAAGCGTCGTCAGTTGATCAACACGTGCGTCGGAGAAGATTCCAATCTACATCGTCGAGGCCATGAAGCCAGGCATACTCTTCTTCTTTCCCCCGTGAATCAACATGGATATCCCGGACGGACAATGTAGCCGATCCACCATCCCCACGGCTGCCTGGATTTCTGGCTGAGCCGACTGAACGGGAGCGGCTGGGAATGAGCAGTTCTTCAGTGAAATGGAAGTCGGGCCGCGGCAGCATGCTCGGAGGTTCTCCGACCAGCGCCGACGCCGGTGGCTCGGCAAGAACTGGACTCAACAAGGCAAACAACGGCAGTCATCAGAGTAAGCTGCCAACGGTCAACAATGTTCTAAATGCCGTGGTCTTTTTCGATCGCGTGGTGTCCTTTCTCATGATACCGGGAGCGGCCTGTGCGGAGGAATGGCCAAAACCCAGTTTCTCAAGGATGGTCCCAAAAAGACTCATAACCACTCCTTTCCATTGAAGCGTGAAGACTCACGCCTTGTGCCATGACATGGCCTATACAAGTTTGGGTAATCGTTCCACCGTCAAGACGCTACCCATACTCAGCAGAAAACTCATGGCACATTCTCAAGTCGAGGGTTGGATAGGCGGGAAAATTCATTTGCCATTCAGGATCTCGTCGGCACACGGACGATATAAGCGCACGAGGTAGTCCCATCCCGTCATGATCGGCAGGCAGTTCTGGATTTTGCCGTCGCAGCCGCCGAACTGAACGGCGACCGATCCGTCCGCATCCTCTTTTGCCGTGATGTTCCTTTACTCGTTGAAGGTTGCCGTTTGTCCGAGGGCTCATGTTTCATGACCCGTTACCTTGAAGCTCCTCAGTCACCTCACATTGATCGGTATAGGTCAGGGCTAGGGTCGATTGGTGGACATGGTCGATGCCCTTCGATGACTTCGGCGCAGCCTCCAATAGCGCACTCGTACAGCAGCAAGATGCGACGCCATCCCCATGAGCGCCAGCGACAAATTTCGACACCATAACATCGGAAAGAAAATACTGCCTGCGTACCAGTAGCACCTTAGAGATCCTGAGCTACGGGTTGAACTGTCAAAAGTGACAGGTGGATAAGGAGCATGGGCAGAGTACAATTTCTCGGTACGAAGCGGCACAACTGCAGCACCGCCGGAGGATTGTGACATGGCACGTACCTGACGCCCTGTCATTGGCATTTATACTCTAGGGCATTCACCAAGGATAGAAGCCTATGAGCCATTGCAGTATGGGGCCACCGTGCCTTCCCATCTCTCTCATCGCGCTGCTTGCCACAGGACTGCTCTGCTGCAAGCAGGAGGCGCCGTCAACCGCCGCTCCATCCGCTCCCGAGGTCGAAGTGGCGGACGTTGTGCAGAAGGACGTGCCCATCTATTCCGAGTGGGTGGGTTCAACCGATGGGATGGTCAATGCGGTGATCAAGGCCCAGGTGAACGGATACTTGATGAAGCGGAACTACGTCGAAGGGGCCTTCGTCAAGAAAGGTCAGGTATTGTTCGAAATCGATCCACGGAAGTTTCAAGCGGCACTCGATCAGGCAAAAGGCGAGTGGGAGAAGGCTCGTGCCCAGTTTGTGAAAACAGACCTGGATGTGAAGCGCGATACGCCGCTTGCCGAGGGCGGGGCGATCAGCCGCAAGGAACTGGACGACTCCATTCAAGCCAATCGAGCCGCAAAAGCCTCGGTGGCCTCCGCGAAAGCTTCAGTCGACCAAGCGTCGTTGAATCTTAGCTTCACGCAAATCATTGCCCCGATCGATGGCGTCGTGGGAATCGCCAAAGCGCAAATTGGTGATCTGGTCGGCCTCGGAGATGAGCTGGCGTCGATGTCCACGCTCGATCCCATCCGAGTGTACATCTCGCTCAGTGAGCAAGAGTATCTCCGTGCGGCCGAGAAGATCCGTCAAGCCTACCAAGAAGGTGAACAAAATGAAAAGGCCACACCTACGCTTGAGCTGATTCTCAGCGACGGAACGATGTATCCGCACAAGGGCGTCTTCTTCCTGGCGGACCGGCAGGTCGATGTGAAAACAGGAACCATTCGGATCGCGGCGCAATTTCCTAACCCTGATAATCTGCTTCGCCCCGGACAGTATGGGCGAGTACGGGCCCTCATACAAACCAGAGAGGGAGCGCTTTTGGTGCCTCAACGTGCGGTGACGGAGTTGCAAGGCGGCTATCAGGTCGTCGTCGTGACCGCCGACAACAAAATAGAGATCCGCCCGGTCAAGGTCGGTGGGCGCGCGGGTACCCTCTGGGTCATCAATGAAGGACTCAAGACCGGGGAGCGGGTAGTGGCGGAAGGGCTGCAACAAGTCAAGGCCGGCATGTCAGTGAGTCCTAAGGGATTCCAGCCGGAGTCGAAAGGTCACAACAAGTAGCGCCGATATGGCAAAATTCTTCATCAACCGCCCGATCGTCGCGATGGTCATCGCGATCGTCATGACGATTCTCGGCCTCGTCGCCATGATCCAACTTCCGATCGCGCAGTTTCCAAACATCGCCCCCCCCGAGATCATGATGCAAGCCACCTATGTGGGCGCGGACGCGGTGACCCTCGAACAGTCCGTCGCCACCCCCATTGAGCAGCAGGTGAGCGGTGTAGACAACATGCTCTATATGTACTCCGTGAACGCGAACAACGGGCAGATGACGCTGCGCGTGAACTTCGATCTCAACACCAAGCCGAACGACGACCAAATCCTGACGCAGATGCGCTACCTGCAGGCTGAATCCCAATTGCCGCAGGAGGTCAGGAACTTCGGCGTCTCGATCAAAAAATCGACCACTAGCCCCCTGGCTCTCTTTTCGCTGTCCTCGCCTAAGGGAACCTATGACGATCTGTGGTTGAACAACTACGCATACATCAATATTAATGATCCTATGAGCCGCGTTCCGGGCATCGGGCAGGTGTCGATCTTCGGAGCCGGTCAATACGCCATGCGCTTCTGGGTGCGCCCGGACAGGCTGGCCAAACTCGGGATCACGGTCCCCGAGATTCTCGACGCGATCAAGAAGCAGAATACCGTGAACCCGGCGGGTCAGATCGGCGCCGAACCGGTTCCGGCAGGGCAAGAGTTTACATACACTGTCAGAGCGCAGGGCAGACTAGTCAACTCGGAGGAGTTTGAGCAGATCGTCGTCCGGGCCAATACCGACGGGTCGATTGTGCGGCTCAAGGATGTCGCCCGGATCGAACTCGGCGCTCAAAATTATGGGATGAAAAGCCGGCTCAATGGCAAACCCGCGGCCATCGTGGCCATTTACCAACTCCCGGGATCCAACGCGATCGACACGATGGACCGGGCGAAGAAGCTGATGGAGGAGATGAAGGGGCGATTCCCGGCAGACCTGGAGTACACGGTCTCGCTGGACACGACACTGTCGGTTCGGGAAGGGATCAACGAGATCGTGCATACCCTTGGGGAAGCGTTGGTGCTCGTCATTCTCGTCGTCTTCATTTTCCTGCAGGGTTGGCGGGCAACCTTGATTCCCCTGCTGGCCGTGCCGGTCTCCCTTGTCGGCACCTTCATGCTCTTCCCCATGCTCGGGTTTTCGATCAACACGCTGTCCCTGTTAGGCCTCGTGTTGGCCATCGGTCTGGTCGTGGACGACGCGATTGTGGTGGTCGAGGCGGTCGAACACCACATCGAGCACGGCATGTCGCCGAAGGACGCCACCTTTAAGGCCATGGAAGAGGTTTCAGGCCCGGTGATCGCGATCGCGCTCATCCTAGCCGCGGTCTTCGTGCCGACCGCCTTCATCCCAGGCATTACCGGACGGCTGTATCAGCAATTCGCCATCACGATTGCATTATCCGTGGTGATCTCGGCGTTCAACGCGCTTACGCTTAGTCCGGCCCTCTCGAGCCTCCTATTGCGGCCAAAGAAACCGGCCAGGGGCCCCCTGGGCCTCTTCTTCGGTTGGTTCAACCGATGGTTTGATCGAGCGACCAATGGGTATGTCGGGACCTGCAGCCACTTGATTCGCAAAGCTGGACGTTCGATGGTGCTCCTGGTCCTGTTTGCCGTCGCCGCGGGCTTCTTCGGCGCCCGACTCCCGAACGGCTTCCTGCCGTTGGAAGATCAGGGTTATTTATATTTGAACGTCCAGCTGCCGGCCGCGTCCTCTCTCCAGCGGACCGATGAGGTCTCCAAAAGAATCGAGGAGATCCTGAGCCGCACCCCCGGCGTCCAATATGCTTCCACCATAGTCGGCTTTAGCCTGCTCAGCAGCGTGAATACGACGTACAACGCGTTTTTCTTCGTAACGCTCGCTCCGTGGGACGAACGGAAACAACCTAATGAGAAAATTTTGGCTATTTTTAAAAATGTCAACCGACAATTGGCGGAGTTACCCGAGGCGCAAGCGTTCCTCTTCCCGCCGCCGGCCATCCCCGGCGTCGGCACCTCGGGAGGCGTGTCGTTCGTTCTCGAAGACCGCGCAGGCAAGGACGTCGCGTTTCTGGCTGAGCAGACACGGAAATTCATCGAGGCCGCCAATCAGCGTCCCGAAATTGCCGCCGTCAACACGACCTTCATCCCCAGCGTTCCCCAGGTATCTGCGAAGGTGGACCGGGACAAGGTGCTGAAACAAGGCGTCAACCTTGGTGACGTATATCAAACCCTCCAGACGTTCATGGGAGGGATCATGGTGAACTACTTCAATCGATTCGGGCGGGTGTGGCAGGTCTACGTCCAGTCCGACGGCGAGTATCGGACAAGCGCGGAAAACGTCGGCCAGTTCTATGTCCGCAACGCGTCCGACGACATGGTGCCCCTCTCAGCGCTGGTATCGATGGAGGCGATGTCCGGGCCAGAATTCACCATGCGCTTTAATGCTTACCGATCCGCCCAGCTATTTGTATCCGCGAAGCCCGGCTATAGTTCCGGTCAGGCGATGACGGCGTTGGAGGAGGTCTTCGCGGAGACGATGCCGCGCGACATGGGGTATGACTATACCGGGATGTCTTTTCAGGAGAAGGCTGCGGCGGAAGGGGTACCGGCCAGTGTGATCTTCGGGTTCTCCCTGCTGTTCGTCTTTCTCATTCTTGCGGCGCAATATGAGAGCTGGGCATTGCCCTTCAGCGTATTGCTTTGCACGCCGATCGCGGTGTTCGGCGCATTCGGCGCCTTGTGGGCACTTGGACTGGAAAACGATGTCTTCACCCAGATCGGCCTGGTGATGCTGATCGGGCTGTCGGCCAAGAATGCGATCCTCATCGTGGAATTCGCGAAGGTGGAATATGAAAAGGGCAAGACGGTCAGCGAGTCGGCTCTCATCGCCGCCCGCCTACGGCTACGGCCGATTCTGATGACGTCGTTCGCGTTTATCCTCGGCGTCGTCCCGCTCGTCCTGTCTTCCGGAGCAGGGGCGCATGGCAGAATCCTGCTGGGAATTGCCGTCCTGGGTGGGATGCTGGCTGCGAGTTTCATTGCCATCTTCTTGATCCCGGTCGCTTACACTGCCGTGGAGAACCTGGTACATCGCCATGATCCTCCGAGGCCTGGAGCACCGAGGCCCGGGGGCCTCAAACCCTCCGGCGATGGAGAGGCGCAGCTTCCGGTTTCTGAACCAAAGGTTCCGGCTCACGCGCGGATCCAAAGAGCCCACTAACATGTCTCGCTGGATGCTGACCACAGTTTTCGTGCTGTCGCTCAGTGCCTGTATGATGGGCCCGGACTATAAGAAGCCGGAGCCTCCGGCCGGGGACGGCTGGCGGCTGACACCGACCACTGCGGAATCCCTCGCCAATCTGCCTTGGTGGGAACTGCTCAAGGATCAAGAGCTTCAGGGATTGATCCGGACCGCGCTTCAGGAGAACCAGGACCTGCGGGTTGCCGTCGCCAGTGTCGAACAGTTTCGGGCCCAGCTCCTTATCTCCAAATTTGATCTGGCTCCCTCGCTCGGCTATACAGGCGAAGCCACGGCGTATCACAACACAAATAACCAGGCGCTGACATTTGGGTCCGGAGCGATCATTCCAAACCCAACTGGTGCATCGGGCTCAGGTGGAACGGACTTCACGAGGGAATCGGGCCTCGTCGGCCTCAAATGGGAACTGGATCTCTGGGGCCGCATCCGTCGGTCGATCGAGGCCGCGCGAGCGCAACTTTTGTCCCAAGAAGAGAACCAGCGGGCGGTGATCATCGGATTGGTCGGCAACGTCGCCGAGACCTATTTCGATGTGCGTGCGCTCGATCTTCAGGTCGACATCGCCAAGCGCACCCTGAAGACGTGGGAAGAGAGCGTTCGGATTTCTCGACTGCGCTTTGATCACGGCGATATACCTAAACTCGATCTGGATCGATTCGAGGCCGAACGGGCCGGCACTGCCGCCCAACTGGCCGAACTGGAGCAGCAAGTCATCCAAAAAGAAAATCAGCTCAGCCTGCTGCTGGGACGACGATCGATGCCGATCACTCGCGGGCTTGCTCTCACCGAGCAGCCCATGCCTCCGGAGGTGCCGCCAGGCCTTCCGTCAGCCTTACTCCAGCGCCGTCCAGACATCCTCCAGGCAGAACAGCAATTGGCTTCCGCGACCGCTATGATCGGCGTCGCGCAGGCGCAACGCTTTCCGCAATTGTCGCTCACCGGGGCTGCCGGCGGGGCGGGGTTCCAGTTAAACTCCTTAGCGACGGGTCCGTTTGCGACGATTGGAGCATCGGCTACCCTAACCGGACCCCTTCTCAACGCAACGGCGCTGGGCTATCAGGTGCAGGCGACTGAGGCGCAAGCCAAGCAGGCCTTAGCCCAGTATGAAAAGGCGATTCTGGTCGCGTTCAAGGAGGTAGAGGACGCATTGATCGCGGTGCAAAAGACGCGCGAGCGCCGGAACGCCCAGGAGGAGCAAGTCAAAGCCTTACAATCTGCCTCGAACTTCGCGACTCAGCGTTACCAGGGAGGCAGGGCTAGCTATCTCGATGTCCTGACCGCTCAACGAAATCTGTTCGATGCGGAATTGGCCCTCGCCAAGACCCGACGTGGACAACTGGTGTCCATGGTTCAACTCTACAAAGCCTTAGGCGGCGGATGGTCGCCGATTAGCGGACCCGAAGCGGAGACATTGCCAACGAAAGGGTGACAATGTAGTGGCAAAGCTACAAATATTGCGCCGAAGGATCGCGTCCGTCAAAAACACACAGAAGATCACGAAGGCGATGAAGATGGTGTCGGCGGCGAAGTTACGCCGAGCGCAAGGGAGAATTCTGGCCTTTCGTCCGTATGGATTACGGATGCGTCAGGTACTGGCGAATCTGAGCGGGCGAGTGAATCGGTCTGCACATCCACTGCTGGAAAAACGCCCGGTCCGGATTATTCAAGTCTCCGTGATCACAAGTGACCGGGGCCTCTGCGGGGGATTCAATACGAACATCTTTCGCAAAGCCATCCAGGTAATCGAGAAATGTGAGGCGAGTGGGGCGGCTCTATAACAAGAGCCGTCAAGGGGCCATCACGAAAGAATTGATGGATATTATGGGCGGCGCAGAAGCCCAGAAATAACGGTGACACAATGCCTCAGCCTTCCCCGGAGGACGGATTTCCATATGGCAACGACTGCGGTGTGCATTGAGGAGCATGAGTGGATCACGACTACTCAGGCGCTCTTACGTCGCATTGTTTTAATGAAGCGTGTGCTTGGATCAAGAATATGTCGGGGAGGAGCCAATGAGTGAACGACAAGACCACAACGGGAAGTCTAGTCTTAAGCGTAAGCAATACGAGAAAGAGCTGCGCCGGCTGCAGGCGGAACTCTGCCGACTTCAGGACTGGGTGAAATACAAAGGCCTGCGGGTCATCGTGGTGTTCGAGGGACGGGACGGCGCAGGAAAAGGGGGGACTATTCGCGCCATCAGGGAGCGTGTCAGCCCACGCGTGTTCCAACTGGTCGCGTTACCCGCACCATCCGATCGCGAAAAGAGTCAGATGTATATTCAGCGCTACATTCCGCACTTCCCCGCAGCCGGCGAGGTGGTCATCTTTGACCGCAGTTGGTACAACCGCGCCGGGGTTGAGTATGTCATGGGTTTTTGTACCAAGGAACAGCGCGACCGGTTTCTCGAACTCTGCCCGGTGATCGAAAAGTTCATCGTTGATAGCGGGATTATTCTGATCAAATACTGGCTCGAAGTGAGTAATAAGGAACAGGAGCGGCGCTTCCAGGCTCGCATTAAGGATCCGTTGCGTCAGTGGAAACTCAGTCCAATGGACTTGCCGTCGCGTGAGAAGTGGTATGACTATTCGCATGCGCGGGACCTGATGTTCGACGCAACCGACACTGCGCACGCACCCTGGCATATCGTGCGGTCGGATGACAAGCGCAAGGCGCGTCTCGACTGCCTTGCGCATTTACTCACGTTGATACCTTACAAGAAGGTACGGCGTGAACAAGTCAGTCTGCCGAAGCGATCGAACAAAGGCGAGTATGATGACCAGGCGACATTGAAAGGTCGATGCTTTATACCGGACATTTACTGACGGGGCGTCACAGTAACAGAATTCCCGACTTCCGCAACCACGGCATACCCGGAGTTCGCCGAACTGGACAGAGGGTCGATCCATAAAACATCCTACCTGTTTTGACAGGGCTCAACTGAATAACAGTGGAATAAAATGCAACGACCGGCTTCTGGCTATACGTCCTGCCGATCGACCCGGCAGGATGCGATCTCTAAACTCCTCGCACGCCAATTGCTGCGGAACTAGTCGGGAGTAATGGTGTTGCGCTTTCCTCTTCCCAATTCAACCAAGAGAACAACCGGCGGTTACGCAAGCCAATTTCGCGCGCCGGCGGCGGCGTTCGCTCAGAAACTGAGCGTGGGGCTGGCAATGCTGCTCATTTTCGCCTGATCGCGACGATGACCGTGTCGTTGGTGACCAACAGTAGACGCTCGGCATCGTTCATTGGGGTGTTGGTTCTGATGGTCTATCTGATCTTCGCCATGAGACTTTACCTCTGCCGCCCCGCTCGCAGTGACGGTGGATAGGTTAGAGTCCTGTCCATTGTGGAAGAAGAACCGAGATCAGCCTAGAGGCTGACAGCCCGGAGGTTGAAGTATGGGGATGCTCTCCGTGGCAAAGCGCGAAGTCCAGCACGTCGGCGGCATCGCTCTCTATTTGTTCATTAGTTTTGGCATCTTTACGACACTCAAGAAACTGGTCCTGGCCAGTTATCAGATCGAGTTCTCAGCCCTCGTGCCGACGGTGGTCGGCGCTTTTGCCCTTGCGAAGGTTGTTGTGCTACTCGACATGACACCCGTTGCCACCCGTCTCGACACCAGACTTCCAATCTGGATGGCCGCGCTGTGCAAGACGCTGTTCTATTGCGCCATCAGCGCCCCCATCCTATTCACGGAGAGAATATGGCATGCGTACCGAGAGATCGGGATGCTCGGCGAAGCCGTGTTGGAAGCGTGGACGAGGATAGATCTAAATGCCGCGTTGGCCAAAGTCATCACGGTCGGCTTAGTCTTTGGCTGCTACCATCTCTATCACGGAATTGCACGCCGTCTAGGACAAGATAAGCTTTGGCGCATGATCTCATCCAGAGATCAGAGGGGCGATGGTGGTTCAGTTCTGTGAATCCACAAGATCCATCTGTTCCCACGCGACTAGAAAATACGATTTTTGTTCCAAGACAAATAAGTTGTTTCAAGATTCTTCAAGGCAATAGTCCCTACAGCGGCTGTCATGGGCCTCATCGGATTCATGGCGCCCCAATTTGAACTGCCAAAACCGATTACGATATCCGATGGGCTCCACATGAGGCAGCGCCTTGATGCCAGCCTGCTTACGCCGGAGTATCCCTTGATTCGAGGCCGTTCGCTTCTCGTTTACCCTTCCGCGGGCACTCCATTTATACGGTCCTCACAGACAGTCAAGAAGTTGTGCGCCTGAGGCTCAACATATAGCTTGTAAGGTCGTTCAGTTCCGGCTCGGTCAGAGGGAACTTCGGCATAATACTGCCCGGTGAAACCGACTGTGGGTCACGGAAATGTTTTACGTGCCATTCGCGATCGGGCCGCGCGTCACCGATAGACGACAAGTCCGGGGCCAGGGCTCCGCCCTCCCCGTGAATCCGGTGGCAGCCCGCGCAGCCGAACTGAGTATAGAGCGCCTTGCCGTGAGCAACACCCGGATCCGCACGTTTCACCGCATAGAGATTTTTCAAAGACACGCCCAGTAACGAAAAGACGATCAGCAAGAACACAGCGCCTAGCGTCATTCCGATCGGACGTGATGTCGGAGCTCGCACTGTTTTCTTCCAATCGAGCAATGGCCAGAACAGGACGATGAGCACAAACGCGATCGGCAATACCCATGTGACCAGCGGTTCAAAAGGTCCGTGGATGTGTTTCAGTAACTCATAGTAAAAGAGAAAGTACCATTCTGGAACCGGCACGAAACTGGTGTCGGAGGGATTGGCCTTATCCGCCAGCGGGAATGGCACCCATGTCGCTAAGACCGCCAGCGCAAGGAAAACGAGGAGCATCACCACGGCGTCCATATAGACCTGCCGGGGATAGAAGGCCTCACGACGTGCGGTCGATTTCTGTTCATCCCAGGGGCCGGCCGGTCCCACTCGCCGCAGGATGATCATGTGAAGTGCAATGCCTATGACGATTACGGCCGGAAGAAACAGGACATGCACTGCGAAGAATCGCGAGAGGGTGAGCGCCCCAAGCGTCTCACCTCCGCGCAACACTTTGATGAGAAGATCACCCACCACGGGCACCGAACCGACCATATTGATACCCACCTGCGTGGCCCAATAGGCAGTCTGATCCCAAGGCAACAGATATCCGGTGAACGCAAACGCCATGACGATCAACAACAAGAGCACACCCACCATCCACATCAACTCGCGCGGCGGCTTGTAGGCTCCGTACAAAAAGACTTGCAGCATGTGCAGCCCGACGGCAATCATCATCCCCGACGCGCCCCAATGGTGCAGGCCACGAACGAACCAACCGAAGGTCACCTGGTTTTCGATGAATTGCACGCTGTCGTAGGCATGGTCCGGTGTGGGGGCATAGTAGACCGCGAGAAACATTCCCGTGACAGCTTGGAGGACGAATAGGAAAAGCGTCGCCGAGCCGAACACATAAATCCAACTGGCCCCACCGGGGATTGGTTCATCAAGGAGCGTGCGCTCGACCGCCTTCAAATTGAGTCGGTTATCGAGCCATTCATAGATACGTGAAGGCATCGTGACCTCCTGAGGTGCGACATCGGCGAGCTTACTTCCGTAAGGTGCTCAGATACACCAGAACCTCATTGATATCAGCGTCCGAAAGCGGGGGCTTCCAAGGCCCCATCGCCGTTCCTGGCTTCCCCTTCTCGATAACGTGTCGAAGGTCGGCTTCAGTTTTCTTCATACTCTCTGCGCTTGTGAGGTTCGCGGCAGGAGGCTTGAGCATCTTTCCAGCTGGTCCATCGCCTTTCCCTTGTGACCCATGACAGGCCATGCAGTATTTCTCGTAGATGGCTTTGCCTTTTGCAGGACCTCCAGCCGCCTCCACATGAGAGGGTCCCAAGAAGAATAATGCGACGCTCCCGCCGAGGCAGATCACCACGACATTTGTGACATTCATCGTCATGCCCTCCAGAATTGCTCTTACACCTCTCGTCTAGATAACGACTTTAGACACTGTCGATCAGTGCGAGGCCTTCGCCCGTACCGACGCCACCTCGGCAACAGATACCGCATCTCCCTCGTTGCCCCATGAACTCCGCACGTAAGTGAGGATGTCGGCAATTTCCTCGTCCTTCGCATGGCCCATGGCCGGCATCGTTCCGTTATAGTTCTGCCCGTTGACCTGAATGGATCCCGTAAGACCGTTCAACACGACTTCAATCATCCGTGTCTTGTCGGTCATCAGATAATCAGATTTTGCAAGCGGCGGAAATGTCCCGGGGAGGCCTTGTCCTTCGGCTTGATGGCATCCCATGCAGTACGTCTTGTAGAGCGTTGCCCCTGTGGCCAGGTGGCCCGAGGTCCCCTCCATACCAGGGGCCTTCATCGGCATCGCAATCGAGGATGGACCTTTCGGCTGGTATTCGGAGTCGCCCTGATTGCCCGAGTAAATTGCCTTGTTCATCTGGCCCTCCACCTTCAACTCTCCAAGCGCGCCCTTGTTGAATGCCCGCAAAATGGAGTGATCCACGATCTTATAGGAACCGGGGACATTGACTGTAAATTCCACGATAGCGGCACCTCCCGCCGGTACAAGCGTGGTCTGAATGTGTTCGGAGTATCGAGTTCCCGCCTCCGCGTACACGCGATCGAAGATCTCCCCGATCACGTGGAAGCTCGATACCAGATTAGGACCGCCGTTGCCGACAAAGAGCCGGATGCGATCTCCAGCTTTGGCCTTTAACGCGTTTTCTCCCAGCAAGGAACCTTCGGCTCCGTTAAACACCACATAGGTCGGATGCTCTTCGACGGCCTTGCCCATGTCAAAGTCCTGATGTCCTTGCTCGCGGTATTTTCCCACCGTGTAGAAGTCGCTTTGCATCACATAGTATTCGCGGTCGACCGGAGCCAGACCTCCGGGCGGCTCAACGAGAATCAAGCCATACATCCCATTGGCCACGTGCTCACCCACCGGCGCGGTTGCGCAGTGATAGACATAGAGCCCCGGATTCAACGCCTTGAACGTGAACTGCGTCTGATGGCCCGGCGGCGTGTTACTGCTGGCGGCTCCTCCTCCGGGCCCAGTGACCGCATGCAGGTCGATGTTGTGTGGAAATCGACTGTCGGGATGATTCATGAGATGGAACTCGACCGTATCGCCTTCGCGCACACGGATAAACTTTCCGGGCACCTTACCCCCGAATGTCCAGAAGTTGTACTCGACTCCCTCGGAGATGGGCAGATTCACTTCCGTGACTTCCAACTCAACGATGACCTTGGCGGGCTGACTTCGTTTGACGGGTGGCGGCACTAGCGGAGCATCAGTCAGAGCTGCATTGAAAGATGATCGAGGCGGGGCAGTGGATTTGACTTTAGCGTTCCCACCCTCCTTTTGAGCTTTAGCCGCTGGCGCAGCAAGGGCAACCTGAGCAAATCGATCGGTAACCCCTAAGGCAAGGGTAAGAGTAAGGATTAGCATGAGCTTACAGAAGTGCTGTTCGAAGAACACGTAGAGGGAGTCCGTTGCAAGATGGTCTCTGCACTTATCTGATCTCTTCATAATTTCTCCTTCTCTTCCCTTCAATCGATGCTGACATCTTTTTCATTGCCGAATGTCCTCCCTACAATTCCGCCTGCTCCCGAACTCCGGATTTGTATTCCTTGTAGATCACGAGCAAACGGCCGTTCTCCACTTTGGACGGCAGGCGGTCTAACGGTCGGGGAGCCGGGCCTCCCACCACCTCGCCCGACAGATCGAACGCACTGCCATGACAGGGACACTTGAATTTCTTTTCCCCGTTGTCCCAGGAATAGCCGCATCCGAGATGCGTGCACATCGGAGAAAAGACCGTGACCCGTCCATCCATTTCTTTCACAGCCCAGACCGATTTGTGCATTGTGGCCTCGATATATCCGTCGTGAATCGTGGCCATATAGTCCAGCGGTTTAGGCTCACCGGTTGACAGTTCGTCCACCCCACCCACCTCCACCCACGCCTTGTCGCGGCGTTTCAGAGCCGGAGAAACGACATAGCCGACCAGCGGAATTGCGAGACTGAGCCCGATGAAGCCTGCCGCCGCACGCGTGACCCACTTGAAAAACCGCCGACGGGATGCGGTGAGAATGGTCATGCTTCCTGGCTCCGATCTATCTTGCTTCTCCGATTGCATCACGACCTCCCTATCATCTGCGGCCTTCAACCGGAAGAACAGATGCTCCCGCCACTTACTGACCCGTATGCATCAATGGATACGCGCGACAACTGCTCTCGCTTGAGCCGCTCTGCGGTTCCGCAGCGTTTTACACGTCACTTCGCCGAATTGGCGCCTTTCACACGCAAGTTGACTGCGTACAGTCCCTTGCCGGCCGTAATAAAGAGCGTGTGTTTGTCCTTGTCGCAAAAGCTCACGTTCGCTGTCCAGTCCTCCGGTACCTTGACCTGGTCAATCTGTCGGCCTGTCTCGTCAAACACGTACACACCCTTGCCGGTCAGATAGAGATTGCCTTCATTGTCCAGCGTCATGCCGTCCGAGCCCTGTTCAGCCATGAGCGTCTTGTGGGCCAGATGACCATCTGGAGCTATGTCGAAGCGGTAGGTCTTCCCGGCGCCGATGTCCGCCACATAGAGTGTCCTTCCGTCCGGCGTCCCAATGATGCCGTTGGGCTGCTCCAGATCATCGGTTACGCGCACAAGCTCCCGGCGGTCGGCGGAGAGAAAATAGACGTGCTGGCCGTCCTGCGGCATCGTGTCATGCGTCCACCAGGGCCGTTGGTAGAAAGGGTCGGTGAAGTAGAGCGCCCCGTCGGGCCGCACCCAGACATCATTCGGGCCATTCAGGGGCTTGCCCTTGTATTCACTGAGGATCACTGTTATTGCGCCGTCTGGCGCAATGGACCACAGTGCGTTGGTTTCATCAGCGCAGGCAATGAGGTTACCCTGGTAATCGAAATACATGCCGTTGGCGCGACCCGCCGGTTGCAGGAAGATAGAGAGTCCTCTCTCCACGCTCCACTTCAAGATGCGATCATTGGGCTGATCGGTGAAAAAGAGGTTCCCCTCCTCATCACACGTGGGCCCTTCGGTGAATTGAAAGTCACCGGCCAGTTTCTCAACGGTTGCGCCGGGCGCAATCACCCCGTCTCCCGCGATGGACTGCGAGTGGGCCATGATCAATCCCAGTCCCAGCAGAGTCGCAGTCAACGTTCGGCTCATCGCTTAGTCGCCTTTGTCATCGACCTTCAGGGATCCTTGCCTACCACCCGCTTCCGGATGCCTCTCCGATAACATCATGATCTCCGAATCACTTGCGGTCTTCGTCGTATGAACGTGTTACGTTGACGTCTGCTGCGGACGTTTGAACACTGATCTGGACCATCTGACTCTTCAGTTCGAAAAAGCTGGTTCCAGTTTGGCTCCTATCTATCGCCGTCCAGCCGGTTACCTTGACCTCATCGAGACCTTTTTGTCCTGAGGGCTACTGGCTCGATCACCAATTCCCCAGATTCACAAGGTCGTACTGCAAGACAAAGTTGAGCCGAAACGCATCACCTCGCTGATCGGTTTTCTCCGTATGTTGCCCCCACAACAAGCCGGCCCCGAACGTAAATCCCGCACCAGGACTATACATAAGGTTGGCTTCTGCATACTGCGTACTTTTGAACGCGGTGTTTGAGTTGTTGGTGATCGCAGGAGATGCAATGTCGGTTGTGCCAACATATAAATATCCATAGGTCACGGCGGAGCGCCATTGTTCAGCCCAGAAGTGCTGATAGGAGATGTATCCTCCAAGGGTCGGCAGGGCAGCAAGCGTCCCATCCGGCTTGATGCCGACATCGAGTGCCGTTCCCGACCCCAGATCGTTTATGTAGCGAGCAATCCCCTGCCCGTAGATGCCTTGGAGCATGATGTTGTCTTTGCCATAGACCGTCGCGGCAGCCGACACCATCCCACCCCAGCCCAAGACCTGTTTTTCGTTGGACGCGCCGACAAATCCCCCGAGCGAACGGAACAACCAAGCATTCTGAATGTGAAACCTGTCCTGCTCATACCTGTATCGAAGGACAAAGTCAGGAATCGGGCTTGTCGCATTCACGGTAACCGGACCACCCGGTAGCGTGACGGTCCCCGGTTGCTCCGTGTTTGGTTGTTCGACAGACACTGCAAGAAAGTTTTGCTTATTGAGCGCGTAGGTATACCGAAGCTGCGGTTGCAACCGAAATATCCAGGAATTCGGTCCTTCGAAGTCCACAGTGTCGGGTATGGCATCGGCGTCTTCCCAGGCAGACCAGGTCTGTCCCACGAGGACGTTTTGCCACTGGCCATAAAAATGCCGTAGCCGGAAGCTGTTGGTCGTATTCGGACCGTTGTTGAAATCATTTTCGTAATAGATGCGCAGAGGGCCATACTTCGTATTGTTGCGCACTTCCAAGCTGAGCCTCGATGGAGCCACACTCATACTCGTGTTGTCGTTTCCCGGGTTCGGGCCGGTCGGGATGGAGGACGTGACAAATTTGGCGGTATTCCCAGCCGGTGAAAAATCGTGAATCAAGTCTGTTCTTGCAAAGCCCCCGACACGCAGCATGCTGTTTGTGCCTGGGATACTAAAAAACCCTCTGAGCTTCGGATCGAATGGAGCATTGTTGAACCGAGGAGCCGCATAGTTGTCTTGGCGCAGCATTCCCCGCAATCGCTCGTGTTCTGGAACTTCCCAGAAGGTGCCGGGAGAAAGAACCTTGGGTACCTCCTCGGTCTTGGCCTCCCCAAGCTTGGGTGAGTCCCGGTCTTTCTTCAGTTCCTCCACCGTCCGTTCGAGCGACTTCACCCGATCCTTTAAATCTTCGTCGGACTGGGTTGATGGCGCCGGTTGGTCTTGGGCTACGACCACGGTCGGACAGATCAGGAACCATATCGAGGCGATTGCGAGAAGAACCCAGGCGATCGGAAGCAGCGCATGCCTTTGTGCTGCGAAAGAAAAGGCCACCACCCTCTCTGCACTGACCGGTTGTGATTTTCTCATGGCAGTTCTCCCTATTGGTGAGATCCTTGCTCGTTGCTCGATATCTGTTGATGTCTCTGCTTCCGAGAATCCTTTAAATCCCGGATCGATCGGAGCGTTGTCCGGCCTCGGTTCGGCGTAGGAATCATGCCTGAGCGTCTGACGTTCTCGTATATGTTCCGGCACTTCATAATCATCCTTGGACGATGGGCCATGCGCGCAGGCGCCAAGACACATCCAGGCCGAGGCGCAACTTATAAGCAGAACGCAGTGTTTCAGTCGATTCATCACAGACCCGTCCGCCATGGACTTAATAGGTCGTGAAAAGTTTCTGGAGCTCTCCTGCGTCACTGCTCTTGATCAGCCCCAGCATGAGAAGTATCCGCGCCTTTTGGGCATTCAGCTCCATCGACGCGATGAAGCCCAGCTTGTCGTCGTTCAGCTCGACGTTTCGATCGGTAATCCCGCTGCCGGTGCGGGATGAACGGACGACAGCGACTCCCTTTTTGACCGCGTCTTGGAGCCCATCAACAGCGACCTGGGTCATGTTTCCATCTCCGACTCCTGCAATGACGACGCCTTTGACACCGAGCTTGACCGCATGATCAATGAAGTCGCGGCCCATGTTGGCATGGGCATAGAAGATTTCCACTCGCGGGAGCTGATTCAATCCCTCAACCGAGAACTGGCTGCCGGCAGTGTGCGTCGCGGACGGTGGGTTGTACCAATAGACTCGACCGGCGTTTGTCATTCCGGCCTTGCCTCGGTTCAGTGACCGGAAGGTATCGAGTTGCGTGCTGTTGGTCTTCGTGGCTTCTCGCGCGTAGTGCACCTCATCGTTCAAAAGCACGAGCACGCCGCGTCCCTTCGCCCCGGTATGGGCTGCGACTGCCACGCCGTTGTAGAGATTAGCTGGGCCATCGGCGCCGATGGCGGTGGCCGGCCGCATAGACCCCACCATCACGATGGACTTGTCACTCTTTACCACGAGGTTCAAGAAATACCCGGTCTCCTCCATCGTATCCGTCCCATGGGTCACCACCACGCCGTCCACGTCGCCCTGCGCCAATACTTCGTTCGCGCGCTTGGCCAGTTTGAGCCAGACCTCGTTGTTCATGTCTTGACTGCCGATGTTGACCACCTGCTCTCCGGTAATATCGGCCAAGTCTTTTAACTGCGGAACTGCTTTAATCAGGTCTTCGACCTTAAAACTACCGGCTTTGTACCCGGCGTCTTGGCCTTCAGCCTGAGCTCCGGCGATTGTGCCCCCGGTAGCTAGAATTTTGATTCTGGGCAGGCTGCCGGCAGCCTCTGCATACATCACGGCAATACTCAATGAGAGGATTGCAACCAAGGTAAGGGTAAAGCCCATGGATATCTTTCGACTTCTGATGATCATGCATGCCTCCTGGTGTGTGGTTCCTTCGTGGCCTACTTGCCCGCCTTCCAGGCAGCGATGTATTCCTGCCCCGCACTCAACATGTATTCGCCAATCCTCGTATAGTCACCGTCGTTGAGGTTCGCCAACGAGATGCGGATCGACCACTTCGGCCCGCCGAAACCGCCGCCGTCCATCAAGACCACGGATGAGCGCTCGGCGATCCTGAACAAGAAATCGACCGGCTCATAGTTCGTACTGAGATACTCAAAGAAGCCCTCGCCGACTATGCGCGTTGCCCACACCTCAAGATCGAGTTCGACGTAGTACCACGCGCGGCCCGGATCGGGCGGCGGAAGGGTAAGCCCCAGCCCCTGCCAAAGCAGATCGCGGCGGCGTTGGACGATCTTCATCGTCAAACGCTTGTAGGCATCCTCAGTGTCAAGCAGATGCGACAGCGCAAAGAAGCCCATCTGCACCTGCTGTGGCAGCGACAATCCCGCGGTATGATTCAGCGCGACGCTTCGGCTGTCGGCCACCATGCGGTCGATGAACTTGATCTTCTCGGGATGAAGTGTGAGTGATCCATATCGTCGAGCAAGTGTCTTCTTCCACACCGGAGGAAGCTTCGCAATCATGCGGTCCATGACGTTCTGTTCGTGCACTGCGACGACGCCGAGGCGCCAGCCGGTGCAGCCGAAGTTCTTCGAGAACGAATAGACGCCGATGACGTTCGACGGGAGCTCGGCCATGAGCGACCGAAAATGCGGCACAAACGTGCCGTAGACGTCGTCGGTGACAATCATGAGATTTGGATTCTTGCCTTTGACAATACGGACGATACGTTTCAGCTCCGTGTCCGACAGCGCGAGCGACGGAGGATTGCTCGGGTTCACACACACCATGAGCTTGATTCGACGGTTCGCCAGTTTGTCGAGTTCACTGTGTGGGTAATGCCAGGTGTGGCTACCGTCGCCACGTGCATCGGAAGCCATGACTCTCACGATCTTGAACGAAAATCGCTCCATTTCGGCGATCTCGATGTAGGGGGTAAACGTCGGCACCATCAGGGCGATGGTGTCGCCACGTTTGAGCAGCCCGTTCTGCATGAGAGAATCGAAGATGTAGCACATCGCCGCCGTCCCGCCTTCGACGGCGAATAGGTCGAATTGGCCCTTCGGCGGTCGGCCGTCGCACATCTCCTTCATCAGATAGTCGTGCACGATGTGCTCGATATGCACCAGCATCCGGTCCGGGACCGGATAGTTGTCGCCAATGATTGAGTCGGCAAGCTCGTGGACAAAGGCATCGGCGTTGAAGCCTTTCTTTTCCACTCCATACTGATACATCCTCCTCAGAAAGAGTTCGCCCGGTTGCCCGCGGCACGTACCAAGAAATGTCTGAAAGCGCTGTGCAATTTCGGCCTTTGCCGGCATGCCGGCGAGGATCTTTTCGTCCCAGACGCGCCGGCTTTCTCCAAGGGCGAACTGCCCGAGCAGAAAGAACGCTTCGCGCGGCTCGGTGGCAATCCAGTTCGGATTGCCGCGGCCCGCGTTCAGCATAGCCGCGGCTCCCTGGCGCGCGGTTTCCTTCGAGAGCTGGATGAGATTATCTTTGAGTTCGAAGGGGGAGAGTTTGGCGAGCGCCTTCTGCGTTGAACGGCTGGTCTTTAACTTTCCGGAAACTTGGCGCATAGAGCCTCCGTCTTGAAACATTCGGAATGTCAGCGGGTACTGGCATGTCCTTGGTCAGTCTGGTTGAAGTTCCCCTCACATTCCGTTTTGATTTGTTCTTATAAAGATGAGCGCGCTTCTCCATGGCTTGCGAATCGCATATGCCCTCATGGCCCTCATTTCATCATCAACACGATGACGATGCCCCAAATGATCAACAGGGTATTGCCGACGGCGTAGGTAATCGTATAACCCAATGCCGGCACCTTGCTCTTCGCCTCATCCTGAATCGCTCCTAATGCGGCCGTTGTGGTCCGCGCACCAGCGCAAGCCCCCAACAAGATGCCTGGATGCATCTTGAAGAGGTACTTCCCGGCAAACAGGCCTATAACGAAGGGCATCACCGATACAAAGATTCCCCACAGAAAGAGGCTCAAGCCCGCTTCCCGCAGGCCCTGGACAAAACTAGGCCCCGTCGTGATGCCGACGACTGCAATGAAAATCGTGAGTCCCATATTGTTGAACGCCCAGAGCGCTGGTGCAGGAATACGTCCGAACATTGGGTGTACCGAGCGCAACCAGCCACACACGAGACCGGCTATGAGCGCACCCCCGCTCGTACTGAGACTTAACGGAATACCTCCAATGGTGAGACTTGCGGCACCGATCACGGCGCCAATCGCGATACCAAGACCCATGAAGACCACATCAGTTTTCTCAGTGGGTCGGTCCACATACCCGAGGCCTTTGACCGCTCGCTCCAAGTCCCGCTTGGCTCCAACGATCTGCAGGACGTCACCACGGTCCACTGTCGTGCCGGGCGTCCACGGCATGTCCTGGCCACCTCTAATCAGCTTGCGCAAAAACACTCCGCGGCCATTCTGATTTGCTTGCTGGGACTCCGCGATCTGCTGGAGTGTTTTGCCGGCCAAATTCTTGTTCGTGATCACCACATCAAGAATCTCCGCCGGGAACTCCAAAAGCTCACGATCGTCTACCTCGGGCCCTAAGTCGGCCTCATTTCTCAGCAGCACCTCGCGCGCCGCCGCCACCGCCATCACATCACCGCTCTGAATGACCATCCTGGGATCGGGATCAAGAATTCTTCCAGCCGTGCGAATGTTCTCGATGAAGACCCGCGCTGGGCCACGCCCCTTCTCGACAAAATCCCGAGAAGGCGCCAGCCCTTTCTCGAGGTCGGAGATCGTCTTGCCGACATATTTAGAGACGCTCGCGATGCTATAGGCTCGGAGGGCGATGCGGGGGTAGGTGGTGAGGCTTTCCTCTTCGCCCAAACCGCCACCCATTTTGGCCTCATATTCTTCGCATTCCTTCGCCAGATCCACGCGCAGGAGCTTCGGGCCCATAGAAGCAAGAAACCAGGCCGATCCGGCGGTTCCGAAGAGGTAGGTCACCGCATACGCGACCGGCATGGCGTCGATCATTTTCTTGGCTTCGTCCGGTGGGAGTCCCAAGTTGTTGATCGAATCAGAGGCCACGCCGAGCACCGCCGAGATGGTGGCCGCCCCTGAAAGCAGTCCTGCGGCTTGGCCTGCGTTGTACCCTGCGATCTTGGCTGCTACGAAGGCACTGACGAGAACGGAGACACAGACCAGGCATGCAAAGAGAACCTGCGGCAACCCGTCGCTCTTGAGTCCCCTGAAGAATTGAGGCCCCACCCCATAGCCGACCGCGAAGAGGAACATGAGGAAGAAGACCGACTTCACGTCAGACGAGATCGTGATCTCGAGTTGTCCGATCAGCACGCCCATCAGAAGGACGCCGGTCACATTGCCCAGGCTGAATTTCCCTAATTTGATCGGTCCAATGACGAACCCCAGAGCCAGGGCGAGGAAAATTGCGATCTCGGGATAGTGGCGTAGCGTCTCAACCATCCACTGCATACTCGCCTCACTTATGATCGTAAACGGGATAACCCAGATCGCTCACTTGGCGGCACCAAACAGGTTCACACCCAACCTCTCACTGATAAATTCGATCGCGCGTGCGGCACGAACGCTGTTTCCGGCTTCATCAAGAGGGGGCGAGAACGCCGCGATCGCAAACTTCCCAGGCACGACCGCCACGATGCCGCCGCCTACGCCTGTCTTCGCCGGCAATCCGGTTTCCCATGCCCATAGTCCAGCCTCGTCGTAAAAGCCCGCCATCATCATGACGGCAAGAATCTTCGAGACATGTTTGGCATCTACCACACGGTCGCCTGTGACGGGATTGATCCCTCCGTTGGCTAAGGTGGCTCCCATCGTCGCAAGTTGCTTTGCTGTGATTCCCACTGAACATTGCTTGGTGTAGACATCCGTCGTCTCGAGCGGGTCGGCATACAGACGCTCGTAGCTGAACAGCAATTCGGCGATACCACGATTGTGCTGATTCGTATCGGCTTCGGACTTATAGACGTCTTGATTGAGCGGCAGTTTGGCTCCCGCAAACTTGTTGTACGTGGCGAGAATCTTTTCCCATCGTTCATCTGGAGAAGCGGCTTTGACCAGGCTGACCGACGCCATGGCGCCGGCATTGACCAGTGGATTGACGGCAGACTTGTGGATCTCGACGGCCATGACGGAGTTGAAAGGCATCCCGGTCGGCTCGACGCCGATCTTCTTTAGAACTGCCTCCTCGCCGTGTTCTTGCATCACCAGCGCCATCGTGAAGGGCTTGGAAATGGATTCGATGGCAAAGGCGTACTCGGTGTCGCCGGCAGCATAGACTTCCCCTTTGGCCGTCACGACCACGATGCCAAAAAGGTTGGAATCAACTTTGGCAAGGTAGGGGATATAATCGGCATTCCTGCCTTCCTTGACGTCTTTGAATTTGGCATGCGCCTCATTGACGAGACCCTGGAAGACGTCAGAACTCGGTAGTGAGATGTCAGCCGCTTGCACGTCGGCGACGAAAGGCAGCACGAGCCAAACCATCAACGCCAACCGCGTGACCACCTGAATCATCTCCTCCTCCCTTCGACTGAATGGGTATTCAAATCGAAGACCCGTTTCCAGCCCGTCTTCTACTGATCACCATCCAGCCTTCCGAACTCGGAGGTTTAGTGCATCTCCTCGGTGCTCGGCGATGCCGTATATCGTCCATCCTCGAGCCTTTTCAAGAGTCATTCAGGCCTTGTGAATTCGCCTCGATACCGATCTCCGGTTTTGCGCTTGGTCGCTTCGACGAACAAGACCGATGTTCCCTTATAGCTGTATAAGGGAAGCGTTAATGTGGGACGCTCCGTATCTCCGATCAAACGACCGTCTTGTATTTCAAATGATCTAGCGCCAATCGCCACGTTAGAATTACTTTGTCCGGCGAAAAGATAAGTACCGTTGTCGTGACAGAATAAGATCGAGGGCGGGTAAGAGCCACTGTCACTATTGACAGGGACGCAAACTTGTCGGGAACAGCTACTTAGAGATAATCGCGCTGCAGTGCATACAAGAATGCGGGCTACAAGGCTTCATGAGGCCTCAGCGATCCAGAAATTGCCGGATGACGGGCTCGTTCTCAGCGACCACTTTTGCAGCAGCGGCGAGAATCAAATCGCGATCACACGCGGATTCGAGCCATAAGCGGGTCACGATCCCGGAGAGATGCGTGGCGACCTGTTTCGGAGATTTCCAATCGACTCCTTCCTTCTCGCACGAGGCGGGAAGGTCGCTCAGATCATCGTTCCAGTGTGCATCGATATGGCGCAGACGGATGAGGCGAATTCGGTCCGGACCCGGCAGCAATCCCATGGCTTGCCCGATGGACAGAAACAATGCCCGATACGCGAGCGATCGTTCCTCCATGATGGAGGGAATTCTTGAATAGTCATAAGTAAATAGGCTAAAGCCTTCTTCGCGATGATCCAAGACTTCTCCACCTACAGAAAAGGGGAACGAACTATCGACGACGATAATTATGGCGCGCCTGTTCGGGTCTTCCTCAAGTTTTTTCAGAAAAAGCATTAACAGAGATTCAGCGCCGGTATTGTCGGACAATCCTCCATCGCCGATGTGCCAGTACCGGGTTTGATCCTCAACACCCAACGTGATGGGACCGATAATCGGAGGGAACGACATAGATGCAGCTACCGCTGCGGCTAATCGAGCCGGACAGACATTGATCCCCAAGTCATCAGGCACCACGGAGATCAGACTGTCCCACCTCACACGCATGAGGTCCATAGCAGGCTTCTGCAGCGTGATGGCCTGCGGAGACTGTTCCAGCTTCCCGATCAAATCGAAATGGGAATCGTTTCGCGGAAGGGTGCTCAGGAGAAGGCGTCGTCCGTCATTGTACAGGGTCGTATTGATGAGAAGACGGGGGCTGTCTCCCCGCACTTCCCGTTGTCCCAGTTCTGTAAAATTCGTGTCCCCTAAATAGTTTTCACTGAGGGTCTCCGCAAGGGATCGGGCCGTCCAGGATGGATTGAACCATCGCAGGTGGAGCAATTGCCGCCACAGCAATGGTCTCTCATAGTCCTTGGCCATGCTCTCTTTGAAATCTTTAAAAAAGCGTTGATAGTCGTCGCTCATCTCCCCAACGGGATTGAGAACGCGAACTTCGCGCGACGGTTTCTTCAACGCAAAATATGCCGATGCCATGCTCCCGCCAGACACGCTGGAGATATAGGACACTTGTTCGAGCAAGGAGCGCTTCTCTGGACCGATAGCCAGCCGGCCTATGGCTTCGAAGGCCCCGGCAGCAAACAACGCGGCGCGACTGCCCCCACCTGACACTGCGAGACCGACAAGGACATCTTGATCGCGAGCCGGCCTGATGCAAAATGCTGGAACGTCGGTGACCTGGACAGTGTGAACCGGCGTCGCACGACATCCGACACACAGCAGAATCATCCAGAGCGTGAGGCACTTCATGAATCGCTGGCTGATCATGTGACCTCGGGAAATAGAGTTCTGACACCACATCGCGCTCTATACACCGTGTCTGCCGCCCCTCCGCCTACAAGGAGATTAGATTGTGTTGGAAAAGAATAGATTTGGTGAAGAGGAAGAACCACTGTCATTATTGACAGGGATGGACCGATGCGGGAGCACGTTGCCCAGAGTTGAGAGACAGCAGGTCCGGCCTTATGTTGAGCGTCGTGCGACTGGAAGGCTGGGAAGCTGTTGGTAAGTCTGTAGCATGGAACGCGTTTGCACCATGACCTGCGTAAAGCTGGCCGCCTTTGCCTCGCTATCCGCCGCGGCTACCAGGCAAGCTGCGCCTGGAGGCGCGCAACATTCTCATACAGGCCCGTGACACCCACCACATTGTTATTGAGCGTGTAAGTAAACGCATACCGGATCGCGTACTTTCTCACGAACCAATTGACGCCGACGGTCATGCCGGTCCAAATGCTCGCATAATTGCTAGCATCCAGAATGGAGAATGACGCGACGGCTTCCCATTCGTCTCGGAAGACTATATAGGTTCCGAAGCAGTTTTTTCATTTCAATCCTCTCTGTGGAGATGTAATGCAGCTAAGGTTTTATAAACACGAATCATCCGCCCATGAATCGAACTTAGCCGATGAAACTATTGCTTGCGAACCCGCTTCTCAATTCTGCGATCGAACTCAGCGTACTGCCTCGGAACCGTCCTATTGCTTGGACGACAGCACAACAAAGGCGACTGCCAACAATCCCCTTCTCAAACCGTCCATAGCAGTTCCTCCTCAGGCTAACCATCATCGTTGCCGATGGTACGAACCAGGCTGCGTTCCAATTGAATGTACTGAAAGGCATATGAGGAGATGAACTGTTAGAATTAACAGGCGTCAGGAATGCACGAGGAGAGAAACAATGACCAACAAGAGGCCGTCAGAGGGGGGACCATTCGGCTCTTGGCCGTGTACAAATCACGGTGATGATCGGCTCTTCGGTACCTGCCAATCTTTCCAGGACTCGTCGATCATGCCGGAGCGCACGGCCATGACGATGGCGTTTACCAGGTCATCCGTGTAGAGCTTCTTTTTCACGCGTTGCAGATGCATGGTGACGGTCCGCTCGGCGATGCCTTCTTCACCAGCAATTTGCTTAATCGCTTCTCCCATTACGCGCCTCTCTAAGATAGTGACCTCGCGATCGGTCAGAAGCGGGCGCGGGCAGGCTTGTCTCAGAGCCTTGCAGAGGCATGGCAGCAGAAGGCGGAAGGCCTTGACGCTCGCACGGCAGCTTTCCTCCGAGGGCAGAGCGACCGCGCAATATACATACAGCTCACGGCCTATCCATCCTCCCGAAATGCTGTGATTGAGACCGGATTTGATAACCCGCTCTCGATGTTCTGACGCAAATTGGTCCGCGCAGCGGTGCGCGACGTCCGTCCAGACCTGCACTTGTTTGGTACGAAACCACTCCTGAATCACGGGGCTTTTTGTCACCATGCCTTTGGTGAGGAACCAGCGTAGGTAATCATTTGGAAAATTATTATGATAGATGAACGCGATTTTATGGCTCTCCAGGTATCCCCATGCGCAGATGAAGCTTTGATACGGAACAAGTGCTTGCAGTTGTTTCACCAGATCGCGAAATTGTTTTGGGGTGCGGCAGCGCTCCGCGTGGGATTTGAATTGTTCCATGAGCGTCAATTCCATCGCCGACCGGGTATGCACGGGTGAGGTCCTCGCAGAGGTCAAAGGATCTCTTAGACTAATCACAACGCGTCAGATTATGCGGCTCCTGTTTTGACATATTGTCTCGCCGGCTATTCCCCTATACCATCACAGTGAGGCCGGAAACGTTGCGGCAGCGAAGTTGCCCCGCACCTGACCTGATCCACAGCGAGGAAACCATCCAATGGTCGAGAATGAGAAAGAACACGGTTCGAAAGACAGTTGCCACAATGCCTATAGGCTAAGAATAGGTCGTATCGGTCATTGCGACTGGGATCTCGTCACCAATGCAATGGTCTGGTCCCCCGGCATGTACAGCATATTCCAACTGGATCCCTATAATAGTGCGGAAGACATATGCCTCATTCACTTCCTGAAATGGTTCCATCCTGACGACCGCCCAAACGCTCGGAACCTCATCTGGCTGGCGCTGGACTCGCGACAACTTCAAGAGGGGCAGTACCGCATTGTTCACATTACAGGCACGATACGGAATGTGTCTCTCCTAGCGGAGCCGTCATTGAATGAAGCAGGCCAGCCGGTACGGATGGTAATGACCCTTGTTGAACTGATCGAAACCAGTGGATTGGAAGAAACCGTCAGCCGAAACTGATGTCTCCGTTCAGCCTGACGGAGTCTTTCTTGTCGACTGGTCGAAGAGTCCCTAGCTGTGATAGCAACGCGTCCCATTACTCTTGCCGTCCATCGCAACGACAGGGTTTCACCGCACGGAGAGCTGTAGAAACCCGTCGGCTACGACTAAAACCTCAACTCCCCCCGGCATCAGATAGATGCTTCGTGGTTCGGCACTCGTGACGGTCCCCTCCAACCATATTCCCTCATGGAGTTCGCGGTTGAGTGTCGCGGCAAGCTGTTGACGTAACCCTTCGATTTGGCCGGAAAGATCGATGTCTAGATAAGGTTTTATCTGGAACAGGATGTCGTCATGCACTAGCCAGCCAGCTGCGCGCATCAGGGCATCCTTTGTGTCCACCGTAAAATCAAATTGTTTAAAAGTGAGCGTCTGGGATATCGTCTCGATCACCGGTTTGCCGACGGCATAAATTTTTCCATTCACTGCGCCACTGACGCCCAAAGCCAAGATCAGACGGTCGCCACTCCCGTACGTCTGAACGGAAAGAATTTTCAGCCGTTGATCGACCGACATCCCTATCTCTTGCCCGACCAGCCGTTGTTCGAGCCGACGGTTGATGTCACCATATCCAGCCAGAACCGGTACGGCAAGGTGGAACCCGTCTTGCGAAATCGGTGTTAACTCAAGCGGCGGCATCGGGCGCTCGTTGACCTTGGTCTGGGGTCCGAAATACGCCTGCGGCTTGAGGATTAAATTCACCGATGTCCGAATATTCTGTGAGTCGTCAGAGCCAATGGGACTGACCTTTGCGCCGACCGGATTCAAATTGAGCCACAGTTCCGATGTTAGTGGCACAGGCTGCTGAAGTTTCCGCCAAATTGTCTCCGCCCTTTTCCGTGCTTGACTCCGTTCCCGAACCTTCGCATCAATCCTCTCTGCGAGGGCGCGCAGTCGCGCATTCACCAGCGGCTCCAGAATCCGCGTCGCATCGAAATTCATACCTTCAAGCGTATTGCAACGATCGAGAAATTCCGGGGGATCGAACGAGGTCTCTGATGCAAGGGTCCACTTATCCGTCCAATTCAACTTTGACGTCGCGGCGAGCCGTAGCCGCTTCAAGCCATCCTGCCCGTATCCGCACCGGACTTCCTGAACATCTCCATCGGGACGATCCATTCGCACCGCAAGTCGATACAGATTCTCCGGCAACTCCAACGCAAGCTGGTCTCCAACCATCCGCAAGTTAAGCGGTCCTCGTATGAAATGGTATTGATAATGAACTCGGTCTCGAGCGCCAGCCAGATCCACATCCCGCCAGGTGTCCTCCTGACCTGCTTCGCGGGGAACGGCGGCGTCCGCAGCAAAAGCCAAGTCATTCACGGGGACACTGACTTTAAGATGGACGATCGATTCTTCAATATGCGGGGGCGGCGGAGGAGGCGCCAGACGATCAGTGGGCTTGGGGATCTCTACCTGAGTACCCCCGCACCCGGCCAAACTGCAGAGCACTAAAATCGAGAGCGCGCAATAGTAGGTACTCAAATTCAGGCTTATCCCGATCCGGCGCTTCTGATTCCGCATCTTCATCATCTTATTTACCGATCTACCATGCAAATTGCGTTTGCATCCCGGCAACGTTTCCATACATGCCCCGTCAAACCGCTCACATTATTATTGGGTGCAGAGTTGGCGACACCCGGTCATGCCCGCGGCGCGTCCTTTACTAAGCGAAATCCCAAATGATTCGTGCCGGTATCGGGGGCGCCTTTCCCGCGACCGCCCGGCATGTAGCGGGCGCAGTACTGGTCCGTACAGAGGAACGAGCCGCCTTTATGCACCCGCTTGGCTACGCCGGGTTCTGAAGGATCAAAACTTTCCGAAGCCTTCGGGCCCTTTGGATTCCATATAGGATCACCCTTCTTCACGCGGCGCGCGTATGTATCCGGCCGATACCAGTCGGCAGTCCATTCCCAGACGTTCCCGGCCATGCCGTAAAGACCGTAACCATTCGGGGGAAAAGCTTTGACCGGCGAGGTAGAAACGTATCCGTCGGACACGCTATTGTGGTCGGGAAAATGCCCCTGAAACGTATTGGCCATGATGTGGCCGTCAGGTAGAAAAGTGTCGCCCCAGACGAATCGCTTGCCTTTCAATCCTCCGCGCGCCGCGTGTTCCCATTCTGCTTCCGTAGGGAGACGCTTGCCCGACCACTTGGCATAGGCCTCCGTGTCCTCATGAGTCATATGGACCACTGGATGGTCCATCCGTTTATCGATCGAGCTCCCCGCACCTTCTGGATGGCGCCAGTCTGCGCCCCTGACGTAATTCCACCAGACAAAGTGATTGTGAAGCGGCACCGCATGAGTGGGCGCCGAAAAGACAACGGACCCCGCAAAAAGATTTTTCTTCGGTGCACCTGGATAATCCTCCGCGCGAGGGACGCGTTCGGCGACGGTCACATAGCCGGTGGCTTGTATGAACTCGGCGAACTGCGCGTTGGAAACTTCAGTTTCGTCCATCCAGAAACCATCGACCACCACGCGATGAACCGGCTGTGCATCGCGAAACAGGGGCTCGTTCGAACCCATATCGAACTCGTCGCCGGCTATCCAGATCATCCCTTGAGGAGAATCTGATCGTTGCGCCTCGCCGATGTACACACCGTACATCACCACAGGAACAGAAATTACGATGACACTGACGAAGATAAGCAACAGGAGACGGTACGTGTAACTGAATCTGTTGAGCCTGATGGTGGACGGACTTGCGACCCACTTCATGCGCCGGTTCGATTTTTTACTCATAATTTCATCGCCACTTACATCGAAAGCCCGTGACATCGACCGATCTCGATGTCGCGAGCTCCGTAGTGATCGAGCGCTGTCTCAGCATCGACAGCAAAGACTGTACTGAGGTCGTATGGAAAGATAAACTGTCAGAACTGACAGGGTAGCCAAGAAGAGTACGACACCTGACCGCTCCGGCACTGCATTACCGCGAAAGGTTACGAGTCTTTCACCGAGGACCCTGTGGATCTGGTTGGACTCCAGACCACGGCGAGCCAGGCCCTAACCCAACGCACCATTCTGTTTAGCCATAAACGATGAATGAACGGCTCTATCCTACCTTATAGCCCTTTCCGGAAAGACACACGCCATAAGCACGGTTCCATTCTTGTTGCTTTTGCTGTTGAGCAGCAGACGATTGCTTCACAGACTCTTGGTATTGCATTTCGGATCGGCGTCGCCTAGCCACTCCCGCCCCTCCTCCAACCGCCGCCCCGACGGCCGCCCCTTTTCCTGCGTCTCCTCCAATGGCGCCACCAATGGCACCCACTGCCGCCCCGCGCGCGGCGCCTTTGGCAACTTGTCCACTCTCGGGCGGTGGTGGTGCAGCAGCGACTGACACTTGATTTGGATCGATCCCTGTTTGCTCTTTCGCCCACTTGTAACAAGTAAACTGATCCAACTCCTGTTGATCTTTGCTCTGGCCCTTTTCGGGAAAGATAAACATCTCGGCCTGAGCTTCGTTTGAAACGACAAAGAGCGCCAGGAGTGAAGCAAGTCCTATGGCAACGGGTACACGCATTTCAACTTCCTCCGATAGTCTTGAGCGCTGTGTCACCTATTTTGATCGGACTCATTTGGGGATGAAGGAACTTTATAGCTCAGCGATGGCCATATGGCGACGCCTTCGCCTTGCTGCTCCGCGGTGTCAAACCCAATCACCCTGGTAGATTGCTCGACTTCAAGGCGCGAGATCATTTCGCCTTCGCCGGTGATACCGGTGAACTTCCCGGTGCCGCCCACGATCTTGAATGGCCCTCGGCAACTTTCCATATCGCCGGTGCACGTGAATCGAGCGTACACGCGGTTACCTTCTTCATCGGTCAGGATGCAACGGCCCTGTCCGGTCCTGGTCATCTTTTTTAAGTCGCCTTCGGCTGTGGCAGGGCACACAATCGAGGCTGCATGCAGCGATCCCTTCCCATCGTCCACATACAGAGTCCCGCTATAAACGCCTACTAAATAGGCTTCGGCAGGGCCGACTGGAAATACGAATGACCGCCCTTTCCACGTCGCAACAGCTTTAACCGACGCTTCTTCAGCCGCTGCACTGCTGGCAAGACCGGTCGTGACGACGACCGCTGCCATGGTAACCGCCAGCAGTGTAAACCTCACTATCTTCATAGGGAGACCTCCTCTCGGAACACACGACCTGAATTGCTTGGCCATGTGGGAGACATACACCTACGCATGGAGAACGATTTTGATAAGCCATGCTTATTGTTTTAGATTTCCACTGGATTCTCGCTTCGAGCCTTCTGCCTCAGTTCAATAAGCAAGTGGAATCTGCTCAGCAAGGACGCCATAGACTGCAGCACGGATTTTGTTTTCAATCTGAATGTAGCGTGCAACTTTTCTCTCGGGAATGGCCCCCTCAAGTTTCTCGGCATACGACTGCTTCAACCTCACCTCTGCTTCCTCGGCATCGAGCGCTTGGTTCATCAGCTTCTGCGCTTTACTCTCCTGGAGAGGGCCACTGTTATATGCTTCCGCATACTCGACGATCGTGCTGCCGAGGCGCTGGTTTATTTGCTGCAAGTCCTGTTGGTACGCGTCGTAAATCGGCCAAAACTTCCTCGACTCGGCATCCGTCAGATCCATGTTGTTGGCGACGAGCAATTTCTTGTCGGCTTTGACCTTTTGCATCAAAATTTCCAGATTCTTGTCCGCCCCCGCCCGAGCTGTTTTGGCGCGATTCATATCATCGAGCGCCGCTTTCTCATGCTGAGCCGACGAGTATCCCTGCGGAGGGGCAGCTGTAGCCGGCTGGCCCTTCGACTGTGAGGAAGCACACCCCTGCATCATGACGATGAAACTGACAGCGATTACACCCAACCCCATGGTTTTCATTTGAATCCTCCTTGATAAGTTTTCTTCCGTACGCTTCAACGCTGCAAATTCCAATCAATAAATAACCGGAATCTGTTCTGCCATTTCCCTCCTCAGTAGTGACCGGATTTTGGTTTCCATTTGTATATAGCGGGCAACCTTCGTCGTGGGCATCACGTTTTGAAGCTTTTCGAAGTACGCGCGTTTCATTTTCACTTCGTCCTCTTCTTCCGCTAAGGCTTCATTCACCAGCTTCTTCGCCGCATCGGCTGGGATCGGACCTTTATTGACGGTGTTGGCGTAGTCCTTAATCGTGTGGACGATCCGTTGATTGATCCCCTCCAGATCCTTTTGAAACGAATCGTAGATCGGCCAAAACTGTTCGGCTTCCGTATTCGTCAGGTCCATGTTCTGGCTGATGATCATTTTTTTGTCCGCCTTGATCTTCTGCTTCAGGATCTCGACATTAGTATCTGAAGCGGTCTGGGCAAGGGCCGCCGTTGAAAACATGACGGTTCCAATCAATGCGAGTATTGGCAGTGACTTCATGATCTTCTCCTTTGTGATAGGACGTTATCCGCCCTCTTGGTTTACTTCATCAAATCAACAGCTGCGGCCTGCAGGTCAGCTGATTTTGGATTGGTGACTGATCGTTTTATGAGAATGTCCGCAGGTCTCACCCCCCTCCCGTAATACCGTTCATTCGATTCATCCGAGACGGCAATGATCGCCCCATCCAACGCCATACCCCCAAAAGCTCCCTTTGTTCGTCCGTACGATACGATGTCTGCGCCAACACCGGCGACTGACGTGCTGCCTCCAACTGGCCCCACGGTTATCCCCGTGTCCGCACCGAGTTTGAAATCGGAACTATAAAACTTCTCCAGAGCTCGTTGACTGGTGACGACAAAGACCAATTCCGATGCGTCGCCTCCAGCCTGGATTCCGAAGCTCACGGCTCCGATGTTATAAAATGCGGGCTGGGACCACTGTCCTGTCTTTTCATCACGGGCAAGGAGCACACCGCTGCCTCCGGCGCCGCCGAATATGAAAGCGCCCCGTAGAAGCTGCGGGACAATGAAGAGGCCTTTGGCGTCCCTCCACCCACGCACCGCGTCTTTGAGGGCCGGATCGGCAGCAAACGCTTCCATGGTCATCTTGGCTTTGTCGACGAGCTGTTCTTGCTCCATCGGGGTCGCGGCCATAGCAGACGTCGTTTGCCCGAAGATCATGACGCCGGCGAGCACGGCAATGAAGCCGCACCGTTTGACCGCAGACAGAAGCACCTTCCCTTGACTGTTCATCACTTAATCCTCCCTGTAACTGATCATAGCGACCCGATCATACGGTGGACCTCTCTAACTGGGGAACTGTCAAATCTGACAGTGCCTGTTTGCTTGACGGTACCTTTCTAAAGGTAGGAAGGTAGGATTGTAGTTGAGCGACCTAAAACCGTCGCCGAGTTCAGCTTGTGTAGGTTAGGAATCTACGGGCGGCAACTCGGCAAACTTCTTGATATCCCGCCGTCTACAGGATCGTTGGACCGCACTAGACAATAAAGGAATGCGATTTTCTGTGAAGCAATCTCGTTGAGTCTCTGGATGCTTGAGGAACGAAGCATGGAGCGAGGATAAGAGCTCACACTCAGTTTACGGTACTGTCAATCCTAACAGTGTCGGTTTGGCCATTCTCTTATTACACTTCTTTTGTGGTGCTGTTTTGTCATAGCAATCTGCATTTATAGAGACTGCGGCCAAGCTATTACCAACGCAAGGGATACATGAGGGGCATGAGATGCGCGGATCAGATTGTACATTGACTCGTGCCATCGGGTTTCCCCGTGAGAAATGCCTGACCGGAACCTTCCTCCTCTTTATTGGTTTACCTTCCATTTATAGGCTTCGGTTTACTTTGCTGGTCCTCGTCACGCTGGTTCTTTCCGGCTGTTTGCGCGTCATCTCAGTCGATTATGTCCCCGCTAACCCCTACAGGGGACAAGGAAGCGTCGCTATTGGCCCCTTCCAGTATTCCGCCTCACAAAACGGAAAGATCGGGCCTCGTCACATCGAATCGAATCCGCAAGGCATGGGACAATTTTATTTATCGAAAGACGTCGCTGAGTTCTTGGCCGACGCTGTAGCGGGCGAATTGACTTTTTCAGGATATAGCGTGAACTCGACGGCTGTTCTAAATATTTCGGGCACCATCGAGCAGTTCTACTACGATCCTGTGGATGCCCAATACGCTTCTTTGGAACTTATCGTTCACTATACGATACGAGTCGGAGAGAAAGAGGCCTATGTGCAGACCACGAGAGCGTTTCAGAAAATTCCCAAAAGTGCCCTCGCCATCAGTCGTTTGATCCACGCCGCCACAAGCGACTCCATTCATCAATTCCTCAATGGCGCCCGTCAAGCTAACGCGTTGACACTTTCTGGCCCCTGAGATCTCGAGCAAATCGGCTTTGAAAATGATGGCAATGTTGGCTTGATATGGTCATCGATGACCTTCCTCAGCTACACGTATCTCATGATCACAGATGAACAGAGCGCCGAACACGTTTTGTCGACTTTCCTAGACTTTGCATTGAGCAAAGATCAATAGCGCATCTTCACATCGCGATCGTCATTGAAAGCGACGCCGTCATCGACGCCGTGATGACGCGACGACAACGACCGCCCACATCGATGATCTATTCGACGGCTCAGTGATATTCCGTCGCTCGATAAGAAATCGCCAGAGACCAATGGGAACCACCGCTGTCCCAAACCACATCAACATAAGTCCCATGATTGCAGAGCGAACGCTTTGCTTTTGCGATACCGTCTCACCCAGGTAGTGAAGAAAGAGGGAAAGGCGCTCGACGACCAGACCAAAAAGGCTACTAGCGCGAGGCTGGTCCGAGCCATGCTAGAAACGTCCGTTCATTTGCCAGGTGGTCTCTGAGATTAGGATTCATCGCTGGAATGATTTTTTAGAAGGGAACTACGGATGGCGGTAGGCGATGGCACCATTCCACGGAGAGCCGAATGCGGATGTTCCTATGAGTCAGACCTTGAAGACATTTATGTTTGTGGTCAGGACTGAAAACTAAGAAGACGTAGAGACTGAACGCATACGGCCAACCCCCACCGTCACCCAGAGCTACTGCTGCGGTTCGAGTACCTCACCAAAACCAAAGTCGACTTCACCCTTCTCATCAAAAGGCAACTTGAATGTACGGGGGGCTTCCACAAAGGCAGTTCCTTTGATGCGATAACGAAGCTTGCTGCCACCCGTCTTGTTGAATTCCTGAAATTGACGAAGAAAACTGCTGATGCCGGTGATGACTTCGACATTCAACACCTGTGAACTGAACCGCGGAATGGTGACATTTTCTCCGGACATTCCATTCGCAAATTCGTGCTCGTTCAAATCAATGTCGAAACGTATTCCGTTGATGCCTAATTCTTTTTCGTTCGGATTTTGGATTCTGAGCTGAACGTCGAAACGTTGTTCAAAAATCGTCACGTCCTTCGGGGCAATGTTCGCAATAGAGATTTTCGGCGGCTCAATGTCTGACGGGACCGTTGCGCAAGCCGCCAGAAAGAGCCCAGCCACGAGGAGTGAGCACTTACAGGATCTCTCGATGAGTGAAGGCTCGTTCATCCTGGCCGTCCTCAGGTTGTAGGGGGCGAAGCGTTCAGCACTCGATGGTTTTGGTTATTTCAAAACCGCAGCCAGAGCATTCTTGACCGACTCACCACCCATCTTTCCGACAAAGTCCGACAGGAGACCGGAAAACTTGTCTACCGCAATTTCTCGTCCGCTTTAATCTTCTCTAACAGGATCTCCGTATTGGTCGACGCTGCACGCTGATTCATGGTCGTGGCGCGCTGTCCACTCGCGGGGCTGGGGTACCGCAGACATGCAGCGATCGCGCTGAGCCAATATATCGGTTTCATGGCATCTCCCTTTTTACGCATCGCAGTCTACAGTCCGACGTCGTCATCCAGACGCTAGGCTGTAACATGCCGAATTGCGCATCGCCTCCATACTGTCAAAACTGACAGGTGGTTCAGTGAGAAGCGCTGTGCAGGGCACCCACGGCATACCTGAAGCACGTGCCGCCACGAATTCCCTGCCTCCGCCCAAATGCCAGCCAAGGATTAGCTCAGCATAATTTGATGATTTGAGTCTCGACACGGAGCCGATGTCAAAATCAAATCCTCTCACGGCATGGATGAGCGATGTGAGTGACCATCCGTAAACAATCCACTGTCGACGTGTGGATGCGCATGAAGCGGAACGTGCTGTCACCGCGTCAAGTGTGTCCGGAATCCAGGAATGACACGCCGCCACGATGTGCGCTTCGGGCAAGTCGATCTGACAGCCGATTTCCAGCATGATTTGACTCAATGACCTAGCCTGCACCGCAATTTCCTGTTTCGATTCAGCGGTCGCCCCGAACACCAGGCGAAATTCATATATATCTGGATCGAGATTCAAGAGTCGTTTGCACTCTGCACTATCATCCATTTCTTCCGACGTGAGTTCCCGTTGCGGAAAAACAAATTGGTCATGTCTTTGTTCTTTTTTCTATGCGAAATCCCAGCGCCCCTGTTTTTTGAAGCGTCCAACGACAAAAGCATCTGGCAATCCAAGACTCACAACCCAATGCACCAGCCGCTAGCGAGCCGGAACCGTTGTCCCTACTCCCAACAGACGACCGACTGCGGATCCGGCTCGACGCCACTGCTCCGCCAACCACTCGAACCCGGTCCGGACCACTTTTTCGGTTGAAAACGGACCCTTGCCTCTTTGGCTCAGGGCAACGATACAAGGATTCTTGTCTGGAGACGCGGTCCCTTCTGCATTGTCGGCTAGGATCACGTGCGGCACGGACAAAGTCAGTCCTAAGGGATCGGCCACATGAAGGACTTCCCATGCCTTACTGGCGGCAATTGAGTTAGCCTTCGTCGAGACCTGTGGGCTGGCTAGCCGCCCCGTCAAGCGAATCGGGACAGCAAGACTGAGCAAGGCAACGTCCTTCGGGCGCGGTGTCACCAAGAAGTCAACTTCCTCAGTGTCGAGGGCCAACATGCCCGCTGCCACTATCGTGTGATCGGTTCCGTCGATCAGGAGGGCGCCGGTCTTCATCTTTCCATTCAGAATGTCAAAAGAGCCGGCCGCGCAATGGTATTGCGTAAACTCCTGCCGTTGCCATGCCTGCGAGAGCATGACGGTCATAAGATTGTTTGCCCACAATTCCACATAGCGAGTCGCCAACCTCGCCGGACCGGCGACGATTTCGAGATGGCCATTCACGTGGGCCAATTGTTCTCGCAGCGTGCGACCGTTTCCTTGGGAGATGAAGTGGATGTCGGCACTCCCTTCGACCTTGTCCGTGATCCGGAACGCATTGAACAGCCCACCGTAATTAGTATGAGTCGTGGTTATTTCCACACGGGTGGGGACATCATCGCGGGTCCCGTCCATGGTCAGCAAGCCGGTTGTTACCGCCCCGTCGTGGACCAAAGAGATCGGCCCCAGGGTCAGCATTCCGTCTTTTAATGCCAGCATCCCGACCACATCATGGAATTCGACCGGCGGAGCCGATAGTCGGTTGACCGTCCACTGCACATCCAGGTCAGCTGAACGAAGAGACTCCACGGGTAATACCCATTCAGGGATGAGCCTCGTGTTTTCGTTCGGACCCTTAGAACGCTCTAACTGGAAGGGGTCAACGAACTGCTTCACTTCTTTACCGATCGAGTGAGCCGTCGCAGCCGCCTCTTCCCCTCCCTTCTTCATCGCTTGGGGAAGCGACTCTTTTGTCCTCTCGCTTGCCACAAGCACATCGGCGCGACGTTCGATGATCGGAACCTCAATCAATTCGGATGAGACAATTCCTTCGACCCTTGGTCGAGATCCCATCCATGATACCTCCATGCGTCCGGTGACATCGCTGTTGCCTACTGTTGCGTGTAACCCCGACAGTCCAATTGTCTGACCTCGGACCGCTGTACGACCGGCCACGGTGAACGGACCAAGATCGGGCATGTTGATTTGAACCAAACGACCCAGGTGAACAAGCGAAGAGCCCTTTAAACTGACGGTGAAATTCGCCGTGCCCCGTGCAATCTCCGTTCCGACTTGACCTTCCACCTCGAGCATGAGATCTGGTGCGCGCGCAACCAACCTGAACGGCACTTCATGGGTGGACTCCAGCAATTGCCTCAAGGGTATGGTGGTAATTCCCAACGACAAGGGAAGGCCACGCGTTTCACCTCGGACCGATAGGTTCATGGAATCCTGGGGTCGCCCCCCAAGCTTGACCTCTGCTCGATCCACTACCAACAAGAACCCTTTGGTCATTCCAATCCGTATTGTATGGGATTTGGCTGTGACCTCTATCACGACTCGCTCCAACAGGTCTTCTTTTGTCCAACCTTCGCTGTCGAGCGAAATATCCACGTGACCCGTACCGACAACTTGTTCGGTGATTCCCATCCGACTCAGCAAACGGCCATAATTTATTTTTTGTAAACGAATGCGACTGCTCAATTTCGGCATAACGCCGGTCACGTCGAGCCCGACGGAGGCGGTGTTGATCACCGGTTGATTGGTCATCGACGACCATGAGGCTTCCACCTTTCCCCTATCTACGGTGAGCCGAAGCACAAAGGGCTCGAGATAGTACCGGCCGGCACGGAAGCGCTCGACACGCCACTCCACGTCCGCCACGAAACGTTGCAGAACCTGCGCTAGTTCGCGCGCGTTGGGAGGTGGTGTCGAGCCGCCCGATTCCTTCACGCGTGGCGTTTGGTCCATGAAATCGTCAGTTCGTACATTCCGGGATGTCAGGTGCGCACGGACACCGATACGGTCACCTGCGAATGCCACATCCATCAGCCCTCCGATGTCGGTTCCGCGTAACCGAGCCACGAAGTTCGAACTCCAGGATCGAGGCGTTTGGGCAATCAGCTTGCCGGACAATCGGAATGGCCCAAGGGCCGAGAGTGAAGGATCCCACTCATGCAGATCGGGAAGGTCCCCTCGAACGGTGAGTGCCACACCCTCGCCTTCTAGAGGCCGATCTATTACACCATCGACGATCAAATGGGCCCGGTCGCCATGCAATGCGACCCGGATGGGCCACCTGTGGTTGGAGAGCAATTCAGAAAGTGAACCGGTCCGTGCATCGATTCTGAAACGCCGGTGCCCATAGTGCCCGGCCAGAGCGAGTTCTCCGGCCGTCGCGAGGGTCATCGATAGATGTGCCTCACTGAGCCCCAGTTCGATGTCGTTTCCTGACTCGAGATTGGGAAGCAGAAAAGAAGCCTTGCTCACATCCGCTGTCACCACCAAGGAATCCATGACCGCCCTTTGTGTTGCTCCTTTTCCCGTGGCCTTGATTGTCACGTCGGCAACGCCCAGAACGCCGTTAGCCAACCCAAATGAGCGGAGCATCATGCCAATGTCCATGGCATGCCCGGAAAGAAAAACGGACCCGCTAGGACTCTTTGCAGCGACATCATATTTGGCGTGTCCTTCGAACCGCGCTCCAAACGCGTCTGCGCCATGTAATAGGAGTCGCAGGTCACCGCTCGTCAGAGTGGCTTCCAGCCCGACGGATTCGAGGGTATGGGTTCCAATGATGATAGTTTCTGCCGTCAGGTGAATGCTCGCATCATGGGCCTTCAGTCCATCGATCAGCTTCATGGCCGATTTCGCATCTTCGCCGAGCGGCGCATCCCCGGAGTTTTCCGGAGCGACGAAATCATGGAGATCGATTCTCTTCGATGCGAGGTTCATCGACCATCTGGGGCGGTCATGATCGAAATGAATGAAGGCGTCTCCTGTCAGATCGCTGGAGCCCAATACAGCCTGGACGTTGCTGACGGCAATTTCATCTACGCCAAGGTTGGCCTCCCCAGAAATTCTGTATGGACCGAGGGAAGGCCATGTGACCGCCAACAGTTGGTTGAGTGCACTGAGACGCGTACAGGCTAGAGTGACCTGAACGTCCGCTCGAGACGTTCCGAATGGAAGAGCCACGCTCCCCTTGAGCTCGAGAGTTGCATCGACCGCTCGTATGACTACATCTACAGGCCAGAATTCACGTCCTCTAATGAGGTCAGAAAGTGTGCCACCCATCGCTTCAACTCTGACGGGAACCTTTCGGAATTCCCCATTCGCGATAAGACGGATCGGAAGGTTGGGAAAGATCTCCACCTTTCCCTCCCGCAAAGACAACATGTCGCCGCCTGGGGAATCGCTACGTCGATCGTGTAGCGTGACATCTCGAAGCACGAGCTCGCGTATCTCAACCGGAGATATGGGGGGAGCGGATGTGACGGCGTCGTCGTGAAGATTTTTGTCGGACCTTCCCAACCTCGCCCCCTCATCCTTATCCAACACGATGGTGACTCCGGCGAGGACGAGACGTGAGATCACGATCGATCCCCGGATGAGAGGACGTAGGGCAATCGAAATCTCTATTGTGTCGGCGGTGATGAAGTCACTGGAATCGCCTGAGAGGCCGGCGATAGAAAGCTGGTGGATCACGATGGTCGGCGTGGGCAAGAACGCCAATCCGAGAGGTTCTTTGATCGTCACCCGTCGGTCCACGGCTGAGCCGACTTTCGTTGCAGCCCATTCGCGCACGTTATCTGAACCGAGTTGGAACCAGATCCAGATTAACGTGACGAGCAAGAAGAGGACAAGCACCCCTCCCCATAACTTACTTTTGCCAATGATTACCGTGTTGGTCTCAACAATGTCGACTTAAAACCGACCGGTGAACCTATTCCCTGAGTGCCTTTACTACAGCTTCGTGCAACTGCTACGAGTGGGGATTACCCTTTTGCACATTCATGAAGACATCACTCTCACCTGCGTTTTAGACTGGCTGCCTCATCATCGCCTGACCTTCGATGGCGAATACGTCTCATATGTAATGGCTCTCTTGTAGCTTGCCTCCAAAAAGATCGTAATCACTGCGCAGGGAAAGAAACACTGTCAAAACTAACAGAGCGCAACGTGCGATCATTTGCCAAGATTTAGCTGTATTGGATGATGATCCATGGGAGAACCAACAACGAGGACCGGCGGTGGTGACTCAGAACGAGGCAAGGTCAGTAAATACAATACTTGCTGACTTGGCAGATTGTTCTAGATCAGTACTGGCAGACCGACCAACCAGATGTAAATTAGGCCGACGTGCCGGTGTGTTGCGGAGACCCCTCGGGTGGATAATCCAACGAGCCCTTCACTTCGGCGATCTTGTCCTTCGGAAAGTTCGGCAAGTACATTGCCCGCTTTGCTTTCCATTCCTTGACTCGAGCCGCAACCGCGCGCGCCCGTTCCTCATCATGCGGACTGCCTGGCAACTGATATTCAATCGCCGCAGGAACAGCGAGGGAGGTCCCCGCGTCCGCCAGGATGTCCATGATGCGAAAGTTTAGATCTTCGGCGATCTCCAAAGATTCTGTGTAATCGGTCACGCCGATATAGGAAAACACTTCAATGTTGAGAGAATATTCCCCGAATCCCTGAAATCGCACATGGAGCGGCTCTCCAAGCACTTTGGGGTGCGCATACAGCATTTTGCGGACTTCGATGAGAATATACCGGAGTTGGTCCGGCGTCGTTTCGTACCGCAATTGAAGCAGCGGGTGAAACCAGAAGCGATCCCGCATTGAAAGATTGTCGAGGTGCATACTCACAAATTCCGCGTTCGCAATGCTGATGACCGACCGTTCCAGGGTTCGGATTCGCGTCGCGCGCAGGCCGATTTCTTCCACGGTTCCCATCGCGCCTCCGAAACGGCAGAAATCCCCAACTTTGACGGGTCTGGCAGTATACAGCGTCAGCGCGCCAAAGATATTCTCGATACTCTTCTGAGACGCCAACGCCACCGCCACCCCACTGATACTGAGTCCAGCAAGCAGCGTGGTCACCTTGAACCCGATATTGTCGAGCCAGAGCAAAACCGCTCCAGTCAACGCCACGAGTTTCAACAAGCTTGCAACGGGCGCCAACAACACTCGCGCTCCAGTCAGCCCCTTGCGGTCCAAGTTCGATCCCACGCGATACAGGCCGAAATCCATCAATCGTATAACTAACCAGGCAAGCGCGATGACCTGAACAGTTCGAGCCTGTTCCAGTGCCTGAACAACGATGGACGGTCCCACCGCTTGACCGGCAGTTCTACACAATACCGTCCATATGAGGAGGGTTATGGGCCCTGAAAACAAGCGGGCAATGGTCTCGCTGACATCCGGACGAAAGCGGCTGATGAGGTAAATGATCGAGCGGGTGATCAGCATCGCTAGGGGATACAGCACAATGCCGAGCACAATGAATGCCACCCATACCCACAGATGTATACCGAATATAGTGATGTCGAACAGCCAGGCGGGGAAAATGCGTTCGAGCGGCCCATAGCCGAACTCACGGTAGAGTTCTGGAATTTCCGCTACCGTAGAGCTGGAAAATTTCCAGATGTAAACTCCGTCTTCCCTCGGCACTCGTTGGAGCAAGATCTCATAGGCCTTGCCATCTTCCACCTGGATTCGGCCGATCTGATCGCGTGCCGCGGGCAAATTATCTTCACCATCACCTTCTGGGTTCGTGCTCAGCAGTTCCAGATCAATCCATAGGACTCGATCGAATACGATCTTCAGCTGCCTCGCCAATTCATAACCTTGCGCCGGTGTCGCCTCCTCAGGCAAGTTACGCAGATCCAGATATTCTGAGGCTCGCGTATAATCTCGACTCTTCGCCGCAGTGAGGAAACCACGCACACTCGAGCGAGGGACTCCGCGACCGAGCGGATCGTCGGGGACCCCATCGGCATTCTCAGCAGCAGCGCGTTTCGCCGTCTGCTTCTCCTTCGCTTTGCTTTTAATCAGATCTCTGAGTGTCGGTTCAGGTGTCTCTGTAGAAGCATCGGCATTCTCAGCAGCAGCGCGTTTCGCCGCCTGCTTCTCCTTGGCTTTGCCTTTAATCACATCCCTGAGTGTCGGTTCAGGCGTCTCCGTAGAAGCAAAGACGGCCGGCTCCCAACCCACCGCTAATTCGACGGTGACGAATAGGAGTAGGATCTGACCAAACCAACGGATAGTGGGGTAATTCCTCATCGTCCCCTATGCTCTGTCATTGGAACCAGCCGAACTGAAGCGAATGAAGCCATATGAGCTGGGCAGATTCACGTGAACGTCTGTCCTACGCTTTCGCGCATTCGGAGAGAAGACAGTCCTCGGCATGCCGATTTACACTTTGACATCCCGTACCAGCCGAAACCCGAGATGGTTTGTTCCCGTGTCCGGCGCGCCTTTACCCCTTCCACCTGGCATATAGATGCGTGTTCTGATCGGGAAAGTGTCTCTAAAAAGTATTGGCCATGGCCTGACGGTCCGGTAAGAACGAATCGGTCCAGACAATTTTCTTCCGGGACAGACCAGCGCGCGCCTCCGTGAACAACCGTTTACCGGTCCACGCGGCATAGGCTTCAGCATCTTCATGGGCGACAGGCACGACCGGATGGTCCATGCGGGCTTCGATGGAGCTGGCTATTCCTTTAGGATGACGCCAGTCCGCCCCTTTCACATAGTTCCACCATTGAAAATGATCAGAAACCATCGACCGACACCCGATAAATCGGTTGCGCATCCGGGAACATCGGTTCGTCGGAACCCATATCAAACTCTCCAGCGGCGATCCATTTCATCCCAACCGGTGCGAACTGAGGCGTCATGGCCCTGCCGAAGAGGGCATGCGCCATCAAGAGAGCGCATGCCGCCCACAGACTCCCGCAGGACAGCAGTACGATCCGCCGACGATGAGTCGAACCCTGTTGTTTCTTACGTGACTGCGTTCGCCTCCTGGTCCTCAGTACACGAGAGGAATTTCTTTCGCAAGGTCCGCTTTCACGAGTGCCCTGATTTTATTTTCGATTTGAATGTATCGGGCAGTCTTGGTTGCGGACAACACTTGGCCGATCTTGTCCGCATAGTCCCGTTTGAGGTTCACTTCTTTGTCCTCTATTGCAAGCACGTCGTTCATAAGTTTTTTTGCCTGGTCGTTTGGAACAGGGCCCTTGTTGAACGCATCGGCATACTCCTGAATGGTCTTGCCGATACTCTGGTTCACCTGCTCCAATTCTTTTTGATATTCATCGTACAGTGGCCAGAATTTCTTACCTTCATCGTCCGTGAGCCCCATATTGCTCGCGACCAAGAACTTCTTGTCTGCTTTGATCTTTTGAAGCAAGATCTCCGTTTTACTGTCTGTAGCGCTCTGGGCGAGAGCTGGCAGACCAACAAGAGCAATTCCAATTAGGACACATCGGGCAAACGCTTTCATCTTAGACTCCTTGTAAAGGTTAAAGGCTTCCTGCGATCTGCACCAAGACCTAGAGTTAGAGTTTGTGCACTCGCCCATGCCGGCAATCTTCCTTGTCCCATTCGATTGTACGAACAGATATCGAATGTTTCTAAAGGATGAATTGGTTTAGCCGGAGTCGATACTGTCACTTTTGACAGGGTGGGAATGGAAACGGCCGTATTTAAGAATCACAGAAACCGCGGCGAAGCCAAGCGATAATCCTTATCCCATTGAAAACATCGCCAATGATGGTGACTGAAGATCCAACGTACTCACCCGTTCATTGTCGAAGAAATCCATAGGAAGTCGAGGGTAGGCAGTCTTGGCTAAAAAAGTATACGACGCGCCGACCGACACATTGGTATTACGCACGATCTCTTCTTCAAAACTCCGTCTTCGGTGTGCCCGCTGAAATCCAACCAACAGAGCAAGACGATCCGCGATTCGGTATCGGAAGGTCACCTCGCCCTTCCAGACGGTTTATGCCCACCTTTTCGCTCGTCGCCTTCTATTCCCGAGGTCCAATTGTTTCGCTCGAAATGGAGACCGGTTTCTATCGAGAGTAGCTCCGTCAATTCGGCTTCAAGTCCGACCGTGGCGTAATGGTTAACATAAGAAGTGCATCCCGGAATTGCGGTTGAGTTCGTCCGTCAGCCGGACCGCGCTCATAAGGATATCCAATCACCAAAGCAACACGCTCTATGAAATGCCACACTCGATGCGGACCTACAGTCCAAAAGGTCGTATCGCGTGAACAACCGAACTTCCACATCCATGGACAAATTTCGATCCAACAGACCCGATAGGGCTCGTCACCCGCTCTTCTTCGATCAAGTCCGTCAGCCGGCTTTCGTTGTCACCTAAGAGAAGATACGGTGTAGCGTAGTAGGCATGAGAAGTCTCGTGTTCGGGTCAATGTGATGTAACGTCTAACGCCGAAGTTGCATTGTTGAATTTAGGAGCCACGGCATAGACGAAGGCTTGGCCCCGGAACGATAGTTCGGTACGTCCTAATTGAGACGTGAAGGATTGGTGACGTTCACATCCGGCTCGAAGACCATGACTGTCCAGTCAGCCGTGCATGGAGCTGTACTTGCCACAATAGCCATCACAAGAAGACACTCTACCCTCCAGGCCATTGCCGACCTACATGTTACCTTTCACCATCATCCCTGGTTCGTTTGCGCGATTGTCTTTGGTGATGAATAAAGTTGCGGCGCTGACCGAAGCGAGCCCGGCTCACCGACCTTCAAAATCGCAGGCGTACGTCTTCTGGTTGAGAGTCGCGGGAGCCATCGGCTATGCGAGCGCCTCCAGACGAAGGAAATGCCAATGCCATGGCTCAATCGAGACATAGAACCCTGAACCGGTCATCTCCTCTCCGCTTCGCTCGTACCGTTGCTGTGAGAGCACGTCTACCAAACTCCATGTTCCTGTGCCTACATCGGACCATGGGAGCCGAACACGCGCCTGAGAAGAGGCCCCAGAAAAGTTGACGATCACCAGGGAGCGAGCCGTCGCCTTCTTCCAACACCAGGCTAGAAGATTCCGACAACTCATATTGTCCGCCCAACCGTCACACTCGCACATCGTCCACTCGCCGCTCTGAAATGGTTCCTCTGCGGTTTGGCGAAGAAGCGCATGGTAAAAACGTTCGAGATCGAGATCCGATGGCTCTTCCGGCCGCCGTCCGAGAAAGACGGTCACTCTCGTCCGTCGCCCCTGAAATTGCCCCTCGTGAAGCAGTTTGGCGCCCTGTAGTGTAAGAGCCACCACCGCTGCCGCGCGATGTTTATCGGGCGAAAATGTCGCAGCGGCTCTGGGCTCATCGTGGTTTTCGAGAAAGCGAACCAGCCTGCGCTGGTACTCCGAGTCCGCCAGCAGGTGATGCCGCACCGGCTCCACGTCCTCCTGTTCCAGCCGGTCGTAGAGACGCTTGTCGTAACAATAGTCGAATCCTTGCTGTTGCAACTCCCATTCGAGGTCCCAGTAGGCTTCGGCCATGAAGACGAATTGGCGATGGGTCGCCTTCACAGTAGTGATGAGGTCGGTCCAATACTCGGTCGAAGGTTTCGAACCGGCCCGCTGACCCCACGTCCGTTCAAAGATCGAGTTGATGAACAGCATGGCCATATCGCAGCGCACGCCGTCACATTGCCCCGCAATATCCAAGACGGTCTCGGTCGCGGCCCGGCGCAATCCTGGATCGAAGGCATTGAGCTGAAGCACATCCGGCCAGGCCGGGAAATAGGGATCTCGACCGCATGCGTACACCTGACCGGCTCTTTCCAGAAATGATGCGGGATCTCGTTCAAGATCCACGCGACTCCCCCGCACAAAGTATTCCGGGTGCTCACCGACCCAAGGGTGATCGGGAGCCACATGATTGGGCACGAAGTCGAGCATGAGCCGGAGCCCTCTTGCCGACAGCTGCTTCCTGGCCTCGGCCAGTCCGTCCGGTCCGCCGAGCGCTGCGTCCACCACATAGCGACGGACACAATAGGGGGATCCCACAATATCGGGATCCGTAAGATCCGGAAGGGCACGGAGACAATCCTTCATCAGGGAAGGATTCGTCCGCGCGATTGCCAGACCGTCAGGACTCCGCTCCCAGACTCCCATGAACCAGACGGCATCGACGTGAAGTTGCGCGATTCCGTCCCACTCTTGCGACGGTACCTTCCCAAGCGTGATCGGACGAGCGTGTTTCCGGCTCAATTCACTGAGCCAAACCCAGGTATTAATTTCATAGATACGAGGATGTGAAGACCATGCCATCGCCGGCACCCCTTTCAACGCTTTGGTTCATCTTGGCGATAGAGGGAAGTTTTTCCGCCTTCCAGGAACTTCTTCGGATCGACCATTCCGAACACCTCGATCAGCTTCGCCACACAGCCTGTCCATCCCGTCTGATGGCTCGCACCAAGTCCGGCCCCGTTGTCGCCATGAAAGTACTCAAAGAATAATAGGTGATCGCGCCAGTGAGGATCGGTCTGAAACTTCTCCGTACCGCCATACACGGGGCGACGCCCTTTCGTATCTCGGAGAAAAATACGAACGAGCCGTTCGGTAATTTCTTTGGCCACCTCGAACAGATTCATCAGGCGTCCCGATCCCGTGGGACATTCCACCTTGAATGTATCCCCGTAATACAAATAGAACTGAATCAGCGCCCGAATAATCAGCACGTTGACCGGCATCCACACCGGCCCCCGCCAGTTAGAATTTCCGCCGAACATGCCCGTATCCGATTCCGCAGGCAGGTAGCCGACCCTGAACTCTTGGCCGTTCACATGAAAGACATACGGGTTCTGGTCATGGACCTTTGAAATCGAACGAAGTCCATAGGGTCCAAGGAACTCATCTTCGCTCAGCATGGTTGCAAGGATACGACGTAGGCGATCCGGATTGACGAGCGCCATGATGCCCCGCTCGCCCACTCCGAGATGTCCCTCACCGGTAGGATGAATCCACTGAAACACCTCGGGCATCCTCTTGGCTCGCTCCCGCATAAGCCGAAGCGCACGCGGCACCCGCTCGCGTTGCCAGGGTTCAATCACCGTAGTCGCGCACAACGGCAAGAGGCCAACCATCGACCGTACTTTCAAACGGGTCCCGCTCCCATCCGGGAGACGGAGGAGGTCGTAGTAGAACCCGTCCTTTTCATCCCACATTCCCTCCCGTCCGGAGCCGTTCATGCCCGCCGCGATCCACAGGAAATGCTCAAAGAATTTGGCAGCCATCTCGTCGTACATGGTGTCATGCGCAGCCAGTTCAACGGCCAGTTCCGCCATGTTCTGGCTGAACAGTGCCATCCATGCGGTCCCATCGGCTTGTTCCAAATACCCCCCCGTCGGCAGGGGGGAGCTGCGATCAAACACACCGATGTTATCCAAGCCGAGAAACCCTCCCTCGAAGACATTCTTCCCGTTACGGTCCTTGCGGTTCACCCACCAGGTGAAATTGAGCGCCAGCTTGGAGAATGCAGACTTGAGAAAATCGATATCCTCTTTGCTGCGAGGTCCGACATCAAGACGATGGAGAAAAAGCGTGGCCCAGGCATGCACCGGTGGATTGACATCGCTGAAGTTCCATTCATACGCAGGAACCTGTCCATTAGGGTGCTGGTAGTTTCCGGTCAGCATAAGTTTCAACTGATCGCGGGCAAAGTCAGGATCGACAACGGTCAGGGCGGTGGTATGGAAGGCAAGATCCCACGCGGCATACCAGGGATATTCCCATTTGTCCGGCATGGAAATGATGTCTTCGTTCACCATATGGAACCAATCGCGGTTCCGAGAAGGATTGGTCCCTTGGTGTAACGGATGAGCCTGATGCTCTTCCAACCACCGGTCGGCGTCGAAATAGTAATACTGCTTGCTCCACAGCATGCCTGCGAGGCCTTGACGCATGACGCGAGCCCGATCGGTATCCGCTTTGACCGAGGCCGGAGTCACCGCGTCATAAAACTGATCTGCTTCTTCTTGCCGAGTCTTGAACTGGGCGTCGAAATCTCCGAATGGATCGCGATTATCGCCCGGTGCGGCGGTCATCAGACGGAGACGAATGGTGTGTTGGCTGCGAGCGTTGATGGACAGCACGTGATGCGATGCGGCCTTGGTTCCTGTCCCAGCCGGGTTCACCGCCTCACGTTTGCCACCGACGACATAGTCATTGATGCCGTCCTTGACATAGACGCTGGCATTGGAGCCGCCGAAAAGCCGGGCGTTATTCGTTTCATTTTCTGTAAACAGGAGAGGCGCCCCGCCATCGTTATACAAATAACAGTCTGCCAGAGACTCCTGGAACAGCGGATCAGTATGGTGTGCGTGAACCGCAGCGCCCTTCGTGCCCTTCACAGACCGAAGGACCGGCTTGCTACCGCCATAGCGCCAGGACCACGTGTTGCGAAACCAGAGCGTGGGCAACACATGAAGGGAAGCCTTCTCAGGCCCCCGGTTATGGATCGTGATCCGGATCAGCACATCGTCCGGCGCCGCCTTCGCATATTCCACGAAGACATCAAAATACCGGTCTTCGTTGAAAATGCCGGTGTCCAGCAATTCGTATTCCATGTCATTGCGCGTTCGACGCCGGTTGGTCGCCACCAGATCCTCATAGGGAAATGCGGCTTGAGGATATTTGTACAGATATTTCATGTAGGAATGCGTCGGGGTGCTATCGAGATAGAAATAGTAGTCTTTGACATCTTCCCCATGATTGCCTTCGCTATTGGTCAAGCCAAAGATCCGTTCCTTGAGGATGGCATCCTTTCCGTTCCAAAGCGCGAGCGCGAAACACAGAATTTGGTGGTCGTCCGAGATGCCTGCCCAATCCGTCTTCGCCCCAGCGGTAGGCTCGCGAACGGGACTGCTCATGGCTGAAATAATCCCAGGCATTGCCATCCTGGCTATAATCTTCCCGCACCGTGCCCCACTGCCGCTCGCTCAAGTAGGGACCCCATTTCTTCCACCGCGCGGTTTCCGATTTATGTTCTTCCAGGCGAAGATGTTCTGCCGTGCGAGCCATCATGACCTCCTTGCAAACTCTATCTGTAGTCATGCAAGCGACCCCTGCTTCTTAACGCAGGCGATCACTCAAAATGACCGTACTGGATTCAGGTATTGTCAGGAGCGCGTCTTTGTACCACGGCTCAGATGGGGCAGATACTGTCAAACATGACAGGGTGATAACCGGTAGCGGAGTGACAACCGCAGGGGGCCATGGGTGTCAGGTGAGCATTGCGGCTCGAATTCTTTCCCGTAGCGGCTTGTTCGTTTCTCCCATAAACTTCGCCATTACAATCGGCGCGCTTGTTGATTGAGGAATGACTTCCTTCAGTTCGATGACGACTTTCTGGTCGGTCGCGCTGGTGACGGCCGGCGCTGAAGGCTCGATCGATACCACCACAATCAACGATCCGATCGTCGGATTCGTATTCGGTCAAAAAGGCCTGATGTACAACCTCACGCTGGAAGGCTCCAAGTTCATCAATCTCGATAGGCAAAACAAGCTGAACCAGGCCACTCCAAACGGCGGCTTTAGCGTATCACTGCACATTTGGTCTTCTGTGGCATCCGAATAAACTTGAACGGCGGGCGGTACAATGCGGTTCAGCCTGGGCATCGGTGAGGATGATCGCTCTTGAACGCTTTCCGGCCGGCCTGACCTCAGAAACTCGGGAACATATAGCGAATGCCCGCCTCGATATTCCAATTATAGGCGCCGATCACATCCCGTCCCCAAATCCCGACACCTGGACGCGCATAGACACCCAATCTACCGATCAGACTCCGCCCGACCTCGAATTCAAGGGTCATGCTGCTTTTCCCACTTCGCTCCCAATCGATCTGCCACACGCCTTGCACAATGGTCCACCATCGTTCCGCCCAGATCGAGTTGACCTGTCCAATCGCCCGCGTGAGGCTGACGGCCTGGCGCGCGGGATCACCGCCGACAGAGATTTGGTGCTGGAATACCCCGAATAAAAAAGAGTCAAACCGAGGGAGAAACCGCGCCGTGGCAAGGAAGGGACCGGCCGTGTATTTCCCCGATCCCAAGGCGCGCTCATCCGCGGCAGGAAATGTGCCGGCCGCACCGATGAGCAAGGCATATTCAGGTGTGTTGTAGACCCGCCATCCGGTGACCACGGATGGGTCCCCCAAACCTTGGGCGCTGGTGACGCCCGGGCGATTCGGATCGATCCACCGATGAAACGGAAGATCCACACGGATCAAAAAATTCCGTCGAAACGGGAGATCCACGCGAGCGACGGTATCGCTGAACCGTGCTCCGTGAGATAGGTCGGCATATTGAGAAGACAGTTGCAGTCGGCCCACGATTGCCGTCGGGTCCGTTCCATACTTAGCAGCCAGCTTTCTGAGGCGCTCCGCTTCTTCCCGCTGCTCCGGCGTCACCGGCTGCGGCCCCAGCCTTTTCAATAACCGGCGTTTCGGAGGCCTCCCCTCCTCGGACACTTCTACAGAATCCTCCGCCTCAGTCTCCTCCACCGCCACCGTTCCACTTTCCGCAGAAGTGTCGGGCGGAGGCTCCTGCCCGATAGCCACGAGAGAACACATCGGCAGCAAAAACAGCGCATTAAGAATCCAAACGCATGCCAATGCCAGTCCGATTCGTGCCCCTTTGGCTAGGCACGGACTATTCTGTAGAGGCTGTTTCCTGATTGTTCTGGGCAAGTAGTCAGGAGGGGAGGGATAAGGCCGAAGGCATAGATGCGCGTCAGGTGAACTAACTCGAAACCAACATATTCTCATGGTCCCGGTTCTTCGGCCGTCTCGATGAGCACGGAAGCATTCGCCGACAATCAAAGTCCTGAGCCAAGAAGAGCGTCCCGACGATGTAATAAGATCGATCCCTCGGGCTGAGATCGGAGCTTAAGGCTCCTCGTGTCTGACTTTCCTCGGGCACTCTTTCTAAGCGATCTGCCCTGTAATTGGCACTCCTCCAGGTCTAGGCGCGACTGACCTCATGGATCGTGAGGAAAAGCGCACATCTATTTCGGGGGTGGTGTCTTTGCAGAGATGCCTGCCTTGAATTCATCCTGAGAAATCTCTTTGACCTCAGAGGATTGTAAAGTAATGGTACCGCCGGATTTGGCGTCCTTGATTTTGACCGCACCGGCTCTGCCCGCCTCGGAAATCTCTGTTGTATAGTACGACTTGCCGGATGCCGGATCGGTCACCCGATAATAACTGGTACAGCCTGCCGCAATGGCAGTCAGTCCGCACAGAATCCACACTGTGACGAGACGAATGCGCATGGTACCCTCCTGTTGGTAACCCTGTTTGTCGTCACTCAATGAACACACCTTACAAGTCGAGCCGTACTCGGCGGCGATGATCCATCAAAAAGTGAGGGGAAGATCATTCACCTCGACGAGTAATGATCCGACACAGCCGATGTTTGCTTTCTTATACTTACAGGAAGACGGGGAAATAAGAACTGTCACAATTGACAGGGAACAGGAACATTCACGACGGGGCAGGAACTCATGGACAAAACCGCAGTATCAAGAATGGTTCTCGCTCAGACTCAGCTTTGACTGACCGTTCTGCCATTGCGCAATCAGCAAAAGCGTTGCACCGCCGTGCGGGCTATCCGGCCATTCTTATGCAAGAAGAAATAAAGAGGTTCCCTTCGGCTGCGCGCTTCAAAGCTTCTCGAAGATCTGATGCCAGACACGATTTGATGACATAGCCGATGGCTCCGGCAGCAATAGCTTCTCTGACGAACTCCGGATCTTCATGCACGGTCAGAAAAACAATTTTGGTCGTCGAGCCATTTGCTTGAAGCCGCCTGGCAACCTCGATTCCGCTGACATCGGGCATCGAGACATCCAGAACGGCGAAATCCGGCTCCATCCTCGTGATCGCCTCAAAGGCGCTGTCTCCCCGATCGACCGAGGCAATCACATTGTAGTCCGTTGCAAGCAACCTTTTCACGACATCCAGCATAAGGATCTGATCATCCGCAATGATGAGACGCATCCGTTTACTCACGTCGTCTGCTGCTGACGACAAGGGAGCCTCCGATTCGGCAGAAATGTCATCTGACCGGTAATGACTATCCGAAGGCGAGATGGAAGTCTACTGTCTGAAATGACAGGGTCGAGGGGAAATAATCCTGGAATGACGCGGCCGGATGCGAGGCACCTCCCTGGCAGAGATCCGTTCCTTCCGACCGGGGCCGCACGATGTTAAGTATCCCGTTATCGACTAGAGCCCGTCTTGTCAGACCTCCTTTCCGATCATGCCATCTCATGGTTCAAGCGGCACTCGGATCCTGATGGAGGTGCCCTGGCCCGGGCGTGACTCGATGACGAGCGTTCCTTGCACGAGCCGAAGCCGTTCCCGCATGCTGACCAGACCGAGACCCGCCCTTGCCATGGGAGAGTCCGGATCAAAGCCGATGCCTGAGTCGCAGATGCCGATATCGATGTGATCAGGATAGGCATGAAGATCGACTTTCGCTTCCGGCGAATGGCTGTGCTTGACGGCGTTCTGAAGCGCCTCCTGGATGACTCGATAGAGACAAACGGCCACGTCGGAGGGAATGAATGCGAAATCAGCTTGAGCGATAACCTCTATGCGCATCTTCCTGTGTTGAGAGAAATCGCGGCATAGTGCCTTGACCGCCGACACGAGACCAAGGTGTTCAAGTTTCGGAGAATGAAGTTCATGGGAGATGTGTTGAACATCCGTCGTGATCTCTCTGGCCTGCTGGCTCAACTTCAGTATGAGGGACTGCTGCTCTTGAGATGACTCTTTCGTCAGCTGCGAGAGTTGCTCGAGTTCGATCGAGATAAGCGCCATCCGCTGACCGATATCATCATGCAATTCTCTGGCAATTCTCGTGCGCTCTTCTTCTTGCCCATGAATCAGACGCGCGCTGAGGTCACGCAGGGTCTGTTCCGTCCGCTTTCTCTCAGTCAGATCCATGAGAAAGGCCATCCCGCTGTCTTTCCTTCCTGAAACAGACGCGGTTACGAGGACCGGAATATGACGTCCATCCCGCAATGCAAACTGCTTCTCAAACTGCATCAACCGCTTCTGATCAACGCTCACCTGTTCACGTGCCTGCTCCTTTGATGCAGGACGATCCTCGAAAAAGAGCGCATCCGCATGAATCTTTCCGGCTTTGACCTCCTCGTTCGTAAAGCCGGTGAGCTGCAAGAAGGCTTCATTTGAATCCACAATGGTCCCCGCTCTATTCCAATAGACTATCGGCAAGAGATTTGATTCAAAGAGAGCCCTGAACTTGGCTTCACTGGCATGCACGGTTTCTTGCGCCACATGGCGATCGGTCACATCTATACAGGAGCCGATGTAACCTGCAAAAGACCCATCCACGGTGAATCTCGGCACCCCGATAGCAAGCATCCATCGATATTCTCCGTCATGCCGACGGAGCCGATACTCCATCTTGAACGGGTAGCGATGATCAAACGCCTCGACGTAGGTCTTCAAGCATCGCTCGAAGTCCTCCGAGTGGACACCTTCCGCCCAGCCGTTGCCAAGCTCGGCCTGAAGCCCTCGGCCGGTGAAGTCTAGCCAAGGTTGATTAAAATAGATGAAACGTTTGTCATGTCCGGACATCCAGATCAATACAGGCGCCGTATTGGCGACCAGATCAAACCGCTGCTCGCTCTCCCGCACCGCTTCGACGGCCTGATTCTGCTCCTCTACGACCGCTGCCAAAACCATGAACGCTGACGTAGAAATCAGTACGAACAGCTGGAGCAGCAACACATCGTTGATGGGCGCCGGTTCAGTAAAGGGACCACGGCCATGGACGGCCCCCCAGATCGCCAGGAAGGTCACGACCACGACCGAAGCGGTGACTCCTGTCGATCCGAATCGCAACGCAGACCACAGCAAGAATGGGACGAGAGAATAAAGCAAGGCTGGAGAGTTACTGCTCGCCGACGTCACGAAAATGCCGTATCCGACTACCCCCAAGAGCGCGATCAGCGTGACGAATTCCACATAATACGCACGGGACGTTTCTCGCCATGCCGATCTTAACCGGACCAACCCCCATACAGCCGACGGTAAAATGAGGAGCGCCAAACTGTCCGTAAAAAACCAGATTCTCCATTTCAGCCAGTAGTCGCCCTCGCCTCCTGCAAGCGCGCCGATAAAGGCGGATACGAAAGACGGCAGGATTACCACAAACATTCCATACTGAGCGAGAGTCTTCGGGCTATTTAGCCGAGGGACACCTTTGAAGACATAGCTCACTGCCAACGCGGCAAAAAGGACTTCACCCATGTTCGCGAGGGCAAACCATCCAGTGGAAATGATCGTGTTCCCTGACTGCAGGTTAAGGACAGAGACGCCCGCGTAAGCGGTGACGATCAGCATTGGCCAGACGCGACGCGGGACAAGTAACAGCACCGCGAATAGGAGAGCATTCGTGAACCAAAATAGTGAGATGTTATGAGGCGGGACAACCAATGCTAATCCCACTTTGGCGGAGAGGTAGGATAGCGTAACGCCCAGGCACACAATAACCAGTGTTCGCAGGGTGAAATCCTGATCGCCGATAACACGCTCGGAAAATGCGTCTATGCGGAGACGAAGTTTATTGCAATCGCGAGATGTAGGACTGATGCTCATAGGGGATGAGTTGAATACAGTAGCATTAGACCCTTGGGGTCGCCATCACGTAGGCACGCCTCATGTCGATGTTGTCAGTTCCAGTGCAGCCTGGATGGTCCGTATGAAACGTTCGCGATCCAGAGGCTTCGCCAGGATTGCATAGAAAGGGGGAAGTTCTTCGGGTTGGGAGAGTTCTCCGGTGATCAAAATTACTGGAATGATCGGCTGCAGCAACAATAATTGAGTCGTGAGTTCCATCCCGGTTATCTCAGGCATTCGAAGATCTGTTACCGCAAGATCATAAGAGCTGTCGCGGGCTCGGTCCAAGGCGTGCAGCGGATTGATAAAGGCATCAACCTCCGCTCCACAAGCGTCAGTGATGAGAGCGGCCAATAACCGTAGGCAAAGAGCATCATCGTCGACAAGAAGAACGCGCGGACGTTGAGTCATTAATCTCTCCCTCTCAACACAAAGACGATCCACTGGACAATGATCTGCCATTCGCAAGGGTACCGACCTCGTAATATCCCAGACTAACTGAACCGTGGTTCCGATTAATCAGTGTCGATTGTGGCCCACAAACGGATTGATTCAACTCTGTTGAGGCCACTGCCTAGTTGGATGACCGCAACCCTCTAACAGAGGAAGGCGGGAGAGGCTAGTGTCTGAAGTAACAGGGCCGCCAGAAACTGATTATGGGCATGGGCATGCTGACCCTGTCGTGAAGCCGCGTCTCATTGCGAACTGAATGAGTTCAGCACTTGTCTTTAGCCGAAATTCCTCCATCATTCGATACTTATGGAAGGCAACGGTCCTCGGCGTAATATTCATGATCGCGGCCACTTCCTTCATGGAGCATCCTTCGGTGAGGAGTTGAAGCACTTCACGTTGTCGCAACGTCAAGTCTTTAGCCGACTCTCGATGAGGTGAGTGAATGAAAGACTGCATCATATTCTTCGTCATGAGTGGCGTGATGTAGCGTTTCCCCTGCAAGACTGTCCTGATCGCGTCAAAGAGCTCCATCGCCGCGCAGCTCTTCAGCAGATAGCCGGAGGCACCGATACGAAGCGCCTCTGTCGCCAAGTCGGGATCTTCGTTGACGGTCAACACGATCAACTTCACAAGCGGCATCGCGCGTTTGAGCTGCAATGCGGCATCGACGCCATTGAGCAGAGGCATGGCAATGTCCAATAAGATCACGTCAGGGTTGACTTTAGGGGCCAAGGTGACAAGTGACCGTCCATCCGCAACCGATCCGACGATGTCGCAGTCGGCTTCCAAAAGTTTTTGGAACGCCTCGCGTAACAGCGCGTGATCATCGGCGATCAACAGTCGAGGCCGTCTTATCAAGGTGCCACTTGTGATTGACATGAGGGACTCCTCTTTCTGCTCACCCACATACACAAGTAAGCATAGCGAATGCCAACAAATGCAAGGGAGTTAAGAGACCTAAGTAACGATTACGTGTGCATTTTTTTAATCCAGCTTAAACCGCGATAAACTCGCTCACAAGTCTGTGCTGCAAATGAGCCATCCTAATTTGGTCAAATCCACCGATTTGATTCATGAGAGTGTGATTGCATGGACTACAGTTCCCCATACGCGAGAGTTTCCCATCCTGACACTAGGCCTCTACCGTTCATTTACTAAAACAATCCAGGTGAAGCCGGGCAGTAACGTCAGTTGCGGGATAAAATCCCCGGCTTTTATACGCCCGAACAGCAAAAACAGGTATCGTCCATTCCCTCTATATGATGTCAAAAATCTCTCCTATGCTATGTCATGCTTCCTACGTCAATGGAACTCTTTAGAGTCATATTTACGTAAAGTTATTCCATCAGACTTAAGTATTTAAAAATGACGTCAACGCTACAAAACTCGGTGCGTTTCTTTTACAGAGCAGTATACTTACGTTGATCGCACTCACGACTAACCTGTAGGTCGCGCATAGTGTGGACAGTTCATTTCCAAGGAGGAAATCATGATGGTTCGCCAGATGGCTCTTATCTGGTGTTTCACAGCCGCATTGTCCCCTGCCGCCTTTGCCCAAACCGTCGGCACCGAGGTGCAGCGCGACATCAATCAAGAAAGCCGAATAGAACAGGGCTTGAAGTCCGGGCAGCTCAGCACGGGCGAGGCCGCGAAGCTGGAGCACGGTGAATCGCGCATCGATCGAATGGAAAAGAACGCCCTGAAAGACGGCAATCTCTCGCAGCAGGAAGCCGATCGCATCCAGCGCACACAAAATGCGGAGTCGAATAGGATCAATCAATTGAAGCACAACGATGTGACGGGAAATCCCAACTCGGTCTCTTCTCAGCGAATGCAAACCGACGTGCGACGCAACATCAATCAGCAAAGCCGGATCGAACAGGGTGTCCAGAACGGCTCTCTCACGAATAAGGAAGTGGGCAACCTAGAGCGAGGGCGGGCTCGGGTCGATCGGGCCGAAGCAAGAGCAGGTGCGAACGGGCATGTCAGCGCTGGCGAACAAACCCGAATTCAGAACAAGGAAAATAAGCAAAGCCAAAAGATCTTTCGCGAAAAACACACCCGAAAAAACCAGTCACTACCTCAATAAACGAGAGACCATGGCTGCTGCTCGAAATCGGGCAGCGGCCTCAATCGAACCTATCCAGAATTGCCGACACTCTCGACTCGCTCGCCGCACTCGATTTACCCTGACCCTGTACAGGCTGCATAATAGGGCCAAGACGTGCTAAGCTGCGCGCCGAGATTCCAGTCTGCCGTACTTCTTACCGACTGCCGTCAAAAGGAGATGATCGATGACCCCTGAAGAGCAAATTGCGAAGATGACCAAAGCCATCAATCAGGCCATTAAAGTGATGGGCGACCGATTCGGATCGACAGAGACCGACGTCGCCAAGGCGATTGAGGAGCTCAAAGCATCGATACAGAAGTCGGCACCCAGTCCAGTCCCTGGAGCCGCCCCTGCGACCCCCGCTTCAAAATAACGACATCCTATCCAAAACGTCTCCCCTAACCATAGTGGCCGAGATCAGTCCGGGTAACACTTCGGGCTCTGCTGTGGGCAGCCATACCACGTGGGCGACCGAGCTGCTGCTGGTTTTGGCGAAGGTCCCACGGTCCGCTTGGCGCGCGCTGTACGCGCGGATCGAATGGATCTCGTCGCCCATAGGCTGGGGGAGAATTCCGCTCCGCCATGCGCTCGTTGGCACACCCGCTCGCACTGATAAAAAGTCAGGCGGTGAGTAGCAGAACAATCAGCTTCATTCGTCTCTCCATTGCTTCAGATTGGATGCACCATTGTCCCTCGCATTTCAATCCAACGCTGTAGGCGGATAGGCACTCCAAACGCCTAACGATTGTACAATCACACCTTCACCTCCACGATCCAGTCTTGGTCAGAACTTACGGTTTATTTAGTAGGGTCACATCCCATCTTGCGCTTCTTGTACGCCTTACGTATTATCGCATCCGCCGGAGAGAAATGATCCTACGGAGTACCCGTGATCCACTCGGACACATCCTCTGCCGCTATCGGTTTTCGTTCCTCCTCCTTATCGTGGCCTGAGCGAATGGTCGCCACCGTGATTTCAACTGCTCTCCTTCCGCTGTTGTCCGCTGATGTGTCGCATGATGGCTCTGTCGTCGTTGCATTTGAATCATCTCATTTCACTCCACCGGGACCTAGCTTCCGTCGGGTTCACCCGTCTCCGCTCGGCCTCCGAACGCCGGCCCTAGGTCCCCTCCGTTTCTCGCGGTCCACCCTCTCGTATTATTTCACCAAGGAGGATTCATGCGAGACAGTCTACGCTCTGCTGATGAATGCACTCTTCAAGATGCGCCGCTTGCCGGCCGCTGCCCTTGCAACGATTGTCCATTCACAGTGACGGTCGCCGGTCATTCTCACCTCGTCCAGGAGCTCACGCCATGGCGGTAAAGGCAGCATCCAAACAGTGGGGTCGAGGCAGCATGTTGTATTCGGATGAAGCGAGGGAAGAATCCGACATGCGCCGCAAGCTGATCCTCAAGGCTCGAAAGGGCGATCGCAAAGCACAGGATCGCCTGTACGAACTGTATAAAGTGCGCTTTTATTGCGGCGGCGATTTGCCCACGGGCTAAAACGCGCTCCATAGTCGATCGCTACGCGACAGTGACTGCGGCGCTCCTGGTCCGATGACAGCCCCGCTCTTTCTTCGTGGTAGAGCGGTTTCAACCCTTTCCGATCTTTTGCCTCTCGCTCTCTTCTTCTCCACTTGCCGACCTGACGTGTTAAGGTTGAGCAAGGACATGACCCTATGCAGTACACACATCTGGGCCGATCAGGAGCGCGCGTCAGTCGACTGTGCCTGGGAACGATGAATTTCGGACCGCAGACATCGGAGGCGGACAGTTTCCGGATCATGGACCGGGCGCTGGAGCATGGCATCAATTTTTTCGATACGGCGAATGTCTATGGGTGGAAACAGGGCGAAGGGCTGACCGAGCAGATCATCGGGCGGTGGTTCGCACAGCAGGGCGGCCGGCGCGAGAAAGTGGTGCTGGCCACCAAGGTGTTTGGGAAAATGGACGAATGGCCCAATCACGCGCGTCTCTCGGCACTTCACATCCGGCAAGCGTGCGACGAGAGCCTCCGGCGACTGCGCACCGATCGCATCGATCTCTATCAGATGCATCACATCGATCGGGACACACCCTGGGAAGAAATTTGGCAAGCGATGGAGCAACTCCACCGAGAGGGCAAGGTGATTTACGTCGGCAGCAGTAATTTTGCAGGCTGGCACATCGCGCAAGCACAAGAGCGCGCCACCGCACGGCGGTTCATGGGCCTGGTGTCCGAGCAGACACTCTACAATCTTCATGAACGGACGGTCGAACTCGAAGTGGTCCCCGCCTGTGAAGCCTACGGCATCGGTCTTCTTCCCTGGAGTCCGCTGGCACGAGGATTGTTAGCGGGCGCCTTGCACCCCGCGGCGACAGGCCGGCGAGCGGAAGGAGAGCTGCAAAAGGATGTAGCCACCCACCACGCTAAGTTGGAGGCATACGAGACGCTCTGTCGCCGGTTGGGCGAGGAGCCGGCCCATGTCGCGCTGGCATGGTTGCTTCATCAAAAGGCCGTCACGGCCCCGATAATCGGTCCGCGGACTCAAGCGCAATTAGACGGGTCGCTACGAGCTTTGGACATCACACTCGCCCCTGAGACCTTGGCGACCCTCGATGATGTGTTCCCCGGACCCGGGGGTCCCGCTCCCGAAGCCTATGCATGGTGAAGGTCCACACACATCGTTCTTTTTACTACCGTACTAGTCCGTAGTTATCCGGCTGCTGTCGGAGTAGTTGCGAGTTACGATACATTGTATTCGTAAGGTTTCAACATGACCATTTTAGAACAACTGCAGATTTGGCAGGACGAGCTCAGAGAGCTCGAAGATGAATTGGGGGCTGGGTCTCCGTCATTTCGCCCAGAGATGAAACAAGAGCTCCTGACCTGTGCTCGGGCCCTTTCATCCGCGCAACAAACCGTGACGAAGCAATCGATAGGACAGAAGATTATTCCCCGCGCAGGCCACTCTGAACGAAAAATCGACCTCAGCGTACGAAGCTATATCGAAACCAATATCTACGGGGTCATCCGACGCACCAACAATGCCACGGCCTTGCTCCTCAACTTTCCCCGCCATCTCATCGTCGGTCAACCCTTGCTTGTCTTTGTCAAAAAAGCAGAGCGCACCGCCTTCCTGACCGCCTTTCAAGAACTTCGCTATGGAGCGCATGCCGATCGATACGAATATTTGGTGATGATGAAGCCGGTGGGAATGGACCCGCGCATGATCGCCGTGATCGCCGAGCGAGTCGAGGATCAGACTCGTCAGGTCCTGGGGATCACCTGGATCCTCGCCCCCAGATAACGTACGCCAGCGGCAAAAGGCTAGCGGTCCGGTGTGGAAAGGCGAGCCGGGCCATCGCCTATTCTATCGGATCGGCTCGATCGTCTCGGAAGACCTCGCTCCTCGATCCAGGCCCATGTGAGGACGCCTACCATCGCTCCCAACCAATCGGTTGCCAAATCCCAGCGATCCGATTCCCGGAACGGCACAAACGCCTGATGCCATTCGTCGGTCGCGCCATACAGTGTCGCAACGCCGACCCCCAGCAAGACAGCGTAATTTCGCCCTAAGGTTCCGGCCGCATGACGGAAGGCGCGGTAAGAGAGAAAGCCCAGACCGGCATATTCGATCGCATGCAAGACTTTGTCACCAAGTTTCAAAAAGAACAGATTGGGGACAAACTGTTCGGGATGCGATTGTGAGGAGAGGAAGAAGATGAGGCCCGCATAGAGCATCACCGGCAACCAATACCGCACAAACCAAGATCCTCGCCTGCCGACCGCTTTATCCGGAATTTCCACGCTGCCTCCCGAGTCTTCTTTCACGATTGACAGTTGTCTGGTGCTTCGCCGCCTACCCGAGCGTAATTACTGTACCATACCTCTTATCACTCGCTGAACTAAGCAACCGCTTAGTCCGCCGTGGCACGTAGTCGCTACGCATTTTTACCTGAGTGGGTGCACGAGTATGGGATCAGACTCGAACAGATCGCGACCTTAGGGGCATTCCAAATTGATGGTTTCGCTTCAGACACGCCGATGAAACCGGCCCCCGCATCAACGAGGTGGGAGCAGTGCGGAAAGGCTTCGATCGTCGGCGCTCGAAGCCGGAGAGGACCTTAGATCACAAGGTCGCCAGGAATTATACCGCTACCGGGGTACACACCTAGGATGTGCGCTGCAATCGCAGGCGCGCATGGCAGCGCATCTCATCCTCGGCCGCCTGTAACAGCGCCGATGTGCCATTATGCGCCTGCCCGACTCTGTCCAGGAAGGCATCCAGCTGCGTCAGCTCTCGGGTCGCTTGCCTGCTAAAGAACTGCGCCTTCCGTTCATGCTGTTCTCGTCGCTCAATAGCCGCAGAAAAGGATGATGATGATATCTCGGGCTTCGAGTCTATACTGAATAGGGTCTCGGAAGACGACAGCCATTGTTCATTTGACTCACTGAGCTTCTCTACGATGGCCGTGTAGTGAAATCTGCCCCGGATGATCAAGGCTTCCTGACGCTCTAGCACGAGCCGCAGGCGGGAGATATTCAGCGCCCTGCGAATAGACCGAACAAAGGCGTCCCGGTCGATGGGCTTGGCGCTAAAGTCTGTAGCCCCCGCTTGAAACGCCCGCGCGAGAAACGCCTGATCCGCATGACCTGAAATAAGTACAATGGGCGTCGTGGGCCGCGCTTGTCTCAGCAGCGTCAGAAATTCCAACCCGTGTATCCCCGGCATATTCACGTCACTAATGATCGCGTCGTAACGCTTGGCCTTGACGCAGTTCAAGGCCTTCATACTCGTCTCGCACGTGTCGAGGGTAAAGTGGCCCAAGCGGAGCCGAAGGGCACCCGATAGAGCATCAAGCAATGAAGGGTCATCATCGACCAGAAGGAGGTGCGAATGATGCACTTCGGAGCGGGGTTGGGCGGCAGAAACGTCGAGGACCGGCTTCACCATGACGCTGTCTCCTCTCGAATGAGGGACATTGTCTCTAAGTAAAGGGAGATGAGCCAGGAAACGGGAAAAGGCCTCAGATCTCGATTTGCCGAAAGGCAACGTAGTTCATTACACGAGTATTATTGAGCCGCTTTTAAGGGATGTCAACGCAAGTCAGGAAAATAATGCGCCTTAGGGGTTTGATTCTGCAGGCCACGGATGATCTCACCGAACGATCCATAAATAAAATCATGGCGTTAGTTATTTACCCCACGAGGAATAAAAAAAGAACTTCTTTAGGAAAAGATGATGACTTTTGAGTCAGGGATACTCGACATTCTTCCGGCTTGACTTCCCGCGCGGAGCCGCGTATCCCCATGTGCCATGAAAAATGCACGGGTGTGTTTTCTCTGGCACATGCATCAACCCTACTACACCGATCCTGTGGCAGGCAGCACGGCAATGCCATGGGTACGCCTACATGCCAGCAAAGCGTATTTCGACATGGCGTATCTTATCGAACGATTTCCCGACGCCCGCGCCACCTTTAACTTTACGCCGTCGCTCCTGCTTCAGTTGAATGAAGTGGTGTCGGGATCTATCGCGGACCTTTTTTTAGAACACGCCATGCGGCCGGCAACCGAGTTGACGCCCGGCGAGCAAGCCTTTCTCCTGCAGCAGTTTTTTGCGGCCAACTGGGCGAACATGGTGCGTCCCTTCCCGCGCTATCACGAACTGCTCGTCAAACGGGGGACGGATGGGCACCGTCAGGATTGGGATCGCGTGGCCAAGGAATTTACCGTGCAGGATTGGCGAGATCTTCAGGTGTGGCATAACTTGGCGTGGTTCGGATACGGCGCGGTCGCGCGCTACCCGCGGCTGGCGACGCTCCGGCAAAAGGACCGTGGCTTTACCGAAGAGCAGAAACGGGAGGTGCTGGCGATTCAGCGTCAGGTCGTGGGAGACATCATCCCAATGTATCGGTCGCTCGCTGAGAGCGGCCGCATCGAGCTGACGACGACGCCGTTTTATCATCCCATTCTTCCCTTGGTCATCGATACGGACATCGGTCGGCGGCCGCGCCCGGATTCTCCCTTGCCCTCCCGCTTCCAAGCGCCGGCGGACGCCGAGGCGCAACTTCGACGAGCGGTCCACTACCATAACGCTCAATTCGGGAGTCCGCCCCGCGGCCTGTGGCCCTCCGAAGGCTCCGTCTGCCCCGAGATGATTCCGCTTGTCCGCCAGGCCGGGTTCGAGTGGATGGCGACGGATGAAGGCGTGTTGGCGCGGTCACTCGGCCAATGGAATCGGCAGAACGATCTCTACCGTCCCTACGTGGCCGGATCGACCGGCCAAGACCTGGCGATGGTCTTTCGCGACCGGGAGATCTCGGACGCGTTTGGATTTGTCTATTCAAAATGGACGCCGGAATCGGCCGTCGAGGATGTATTGCATCGCTTGGCCGCCATCGTCGATCAGACGGCGCACGATCATCCGGTGATTCCCATCATTCTCGACGGAGAAAATCCCTGGGAGCATTATTACGACGGCGGCGAACGTTTTCTGACCGGCTTATACACGAGCCTGTCGTCAGGCGCGCTCGATACATCCGCACGGCGCGTTTCGCTGGACACCGTGTGCCATGCGATCGAAGAACAGCCGCCCACGACGCGATTGACCCATTTGCATTCCGGCTCGTGGATTAATTCTGATTTTAAAATCTGGATCGGCCACCCCGAGGACAATCGCGGGTGGGAGATGCTGAGGGAAACGCGGGCGCGGCTGGTCGAGATGGAGGCGTCGCTGACGGCGGAACAAGCGGAGCGCGCGTGGGACGCGCTCTATGCCGCAGAAGGGAGCGATTGGTTTTGGTGGTACGGCGATGACTTTCATACCGAGTACAAATTAGAATTCGACCGGCTCTTCCGCACGCATCTGCGAAACGTCTTTCTTCGCGCCGGCAAACCGGCTCCGGATTTCTTGAACGATTCGGTGATCGACGCCGGAACGCTCGCCGGGGCACAATCCGTACGCCTGCCGGTCCGCCTGCTGTCCCCCACAATCGATGGGACCGTCACGGACTTTTTCGAATGGCGCGGCTCCGGCATGATCGATCCGTCCCCGCCGCACGGCGCGATGTGGAAGTCGAGCGATCGTTTCTCTTCTATTGCCTTCGGATACAACCTAGAAATGCTATTTTTGCGATTGGACGTGCGCCCGTCTCCCACGCAACAGCCGATCTTGTGCGAATGGCACGTTCGCACGGACCAGGCTCATTACAAAGTGGAATATCCCTTGTTCTCCGGGGCTCTCCAGGATTTTACCGCCTGGTCCCGCCAGGGCGATGCATTTCGACAGATCGGTCGATTTGAATCCATCGCGTCTCGCTCGATCGTCGAACTTGCGCTACCGTTTCACGCCGTCGCGCTCCACGCCGGTGAAGCGTTTACCTTAAGTCTCGTCCTGACGCAGGAAGGGCTTGAGATCGAGCGCTATCCCAGGCATCATGCCATCGCATTGACGGTCCCAGACCATAATTTTAGCGCCCACATGTGGAGAGTGTGATGGTGCCTGAACGGCCCTGCCTGCCCGCGCAACGCGCACGATCAGAATGTGCCCGCCTCGGCAGCGGCGCGTCTTGGCGCGCCTGGGGCGGACGGGTGTAATAGAGCGCGCACGAAAGGTTCATTCAGACACCATTGTGAGTGGTAGATGAGGAAACATGCCTGAGCTGCGGCGCGATCCGATTGTGGGACGATGGGTGATTATCTCGACCGAGCGTGCCGCTCGTCCACGCGATTTCTTCGAAGACACGCATGCACGGCAACCGACGGCCGACATCTGTCCCTTTTGCATGGGGCAGGAACACCTCACGCCGCACGAAGTGCTGGCCTACCGGCCGCAACAGGGCCAATCGAATTCGCCGGGATGGAGCGTGCGCGTCGTCCCAAATAAATTTCCCGCGCTTCAAGTCGAAGGCGACATGGGACGCGAAGGCATGGGGTTGTACGATCGCATGAACGGCATCGGCGCGCATGAAGTGATCATCGAAACGCCGGACCATGCGCTCACCCTGGCGAATCTGCCTCCGAAACATCTGGAAGATATTTTATGGGCCTATCGGGATCGCATGGTCGATCTTAAGCGGGACTTTCGATTACGGTTTATCCTGATCTTTAAAAACCATGGCGCGGCCGCCGGCGCCACGTTGGAACATACGCATTCCCAGTTAATCGCGCTCCCGATCGTCCCCACCAACGTGGCGGCAGAGATCGAAGGGTGCCGGTCGCACTATTTGCAGAAAGAACGCTGTATCTACTGCGACATCATTCGCCAGGAGCTCAGCGAGCGCACCCGCATCGTGGCCGACAATCCCGAATTTCTGGTTGTCACGCCGTTTGCCCCGCGCTTTCCTTTTGAGATGTGGATTCTGCCGAAGCGACATTCGGCCTATTTTGAAGAAAGCCAAAAAACGCAATTCGAGTTGCTCGCTCGAATTCTTTCCGAATCGCTCCGGCGTCTGGACCGCGCGCTCTCCGAACCGGCGTTCAATTTCATTCTGCACACGTCCCCGCTCCACGAAAAAACCGGCGATTTTTATCATTGGCACATTGAGGTCATTCCCAAACTGACTCAGGTCGCCGGCTTTGAATGGGGGACCGGCTTTTATATCAATCCGGTCACACCTGAAGAGTCGGCCAAATTTCTGCGCGACGTGGAAATCTAACGTTTCCACGTTTCTTGCACCAACAATAATAGTAGAATTGAGATATCAACCGGATCACCGACATCAGCCTAGCGTGACGACGTCTGTAAGGGTGGCATCACCATGAAATATCATGGCTGATCGGCGCTGGCTATCAACAGCGATCGCGACGATTGCGTTCACGCTGCTCACCTGCGGTCAGGGGTTTGCCGAAGAGCCGACCCTGATCAGGATCGGTCCGCGGACGGGATTCAGCGGCAAGTCTCCCCTTTTGGGAGAAGAGCAGAAGTATAATTTTCGACTCTACGACATCGCGGCGGTTTGGAGACTTCCATGGCAGTGGCCGTTGGGGGACACCGGTTTGAGGCTTGAGACCAGACTCATTACCAGCGCCGGGGCAATCGTGGGCGGTGGAGACACCGGTTTCATGGGAACCGTGGTTCCGGACCTCGCCTTAACGGCATGGAATGGGCGGGTGTCTCTCGACGCCGGGCTCGGTTTAGGATTATTCCCTAAATATAAATTCGGCGTACAAGATTTCGGCGGCCCCGTCCAGATCGTCGGCACCCTGGGAATCGGGTTCAATCTGTTTCCGCATGGATACGCCGGATTCCGCCTCCAACACTTCTCCGACGCGACCCTCTATGGATCGAATACCCTTGGCGCCGACATGTACGTCCTTGAAATTGCCTATAGATTTTAACGCAGCAGGAAAGGAGATTCATTCGGCTGCTCCGAATGACTTCTCAACGATTCTTCGCCTGCAAGAAGTGACTGGAATTGGTCCTTACTCGGCCTGACATCGGTGTGACGCTGGTCGTCCAAACCAAATCCTCGCGCCCGCAAGATGTGCTTTTAGTCTTCGGGCTCGAGAGTTTGCGATCCTGGTGTCTTTGAACCGACGAGGCGCTTGCCGGCACTTTGCTTTTCCGTAACCACCAGCCGCATTCTATTTGCAATCTCAATGACGAGCGCCTTATCATCCTTCCCTATGAATGTGCACTTGAGCCACCCCGACCGCGACGTTGAGATCAAAGGTCCGAAACGCGTCAAAGACCTCTTGCGTGAATTGAATCTGGTCGTCGAAGCGCATCTGGTCATTCGAGGCGACGACCTCGTCACCGAGGACGAGGTGCTGAGAGACGCCGATCAGGTCGAAATCCGCCCGGTCATCTCGGGGGGCTCATAGCCATCGTCAACAATTCGCATTCGACATTCCACAATTCGAGAGCAAACGAGTTGTACATTCCAATAATGAATCTGGCTGTTCAAAACGGCCTTCAGCAAGGCCGCAGGGAACGCGGCGATTGAGGCGTACCCTCAGAGGGGTACGTCGCAAGGAGACGGGAGACTGAGAACGCCGCTGAAGGGCGTTTTCAACAGCCTTTATATGAATTGCACGAAGTGTAAAACCAAAGCGGTGATCGGCCTTCCCCGCCACAATGCGGCTTTTTGTAAATTGTGCATGACTGAGTTCGTGCACGAACAGGTCGCTCGGGCGATTAAATCCGAACGGATGTTCGGGCCGGACGATCGGATTCTCGTCGCCGTCTCGGGCGGCAAGGATAGTCTGACGCTGTGGCACATCCTCCTCGCGCTCGGCTATCGCGCGGACGCGCTGTATGTCGATCTCGGCATACCCGGCTATTCCGACACATCGCACGAGAAAGTCGAGCGATTCTCCGCCAAGCTTGCGGAGTCGCACGAGACGAAACTGATCGTGCATACGGTTCAAGAACAAGCAGGCGCCGGCATTCGCGAGTTGGCCATGCTCATCCATCGCCCCACCTGTTCCACGTGTGGGACCATCAAACGCTATCAATTCAATCGCGCGGCGGTCGAACAGAATTATGACGTGATGGCGACTGGCCACAATCTCGACGACGAAGCGGCCCGCCTTCTGGGCAACGTGCTGCATTGGCAAACCGAGTACCTGGAGAAGCAAGGCCCCAGTCTGCCGGCCTCGGTCGAAGGGTTTGCAAAAAAAGTGAAACCCCTGTATCGGCTCAGCGAACGAGAGATCGCCGCCTACGCGGTACTGAATCGAATCGATTACATTGTGGAAGAATGCCCGATGGCCAAGGGCTCGAAAATGCTCCTCTACAAAGAAGTGCTCAATCGTCTCGAAACCGAATCGCCCGGCACCAAACAGCGATTCTATTGCGGCTTTCTCGAACAGAACGCAGAGGAACGATCCCGGACCGGCTCCATGCAGGACAAGGATCGGGCGGCGCTCCACCCATGCACCGTCTGCGGCCAGCCCACCAGCGCGGAGATCTGCTCCTACTGTAAAATGATGGCGCGTGCGAAGGCCAAAGTGACTTCCGCATAGTCGGCATGCAGTCAGCATCGCAGCGTTGACAATACAATCCGATTGCTTAGATCGACCGGCCATGAGCAAGGATTCCTTCCGCCGATGATTCCACGAGCCGCTTCTTTCAAGCTTCTTCTCTGGGCTCTGGGCTTCGCGGCAATCGGCCTGATCGATCTTGCCTTGCCCCCCGGCATCGCGGTGTGGGTCTTGTATCTCGCCCCGATCTGGTTTGCATCCACTCCACGCCTCATGGTGATCACCGCCTGTATCTCCAGTGCGCTTTTGGTCCTTGTGTTTGCGACAACACTGCCGGGTTCGTTCAGCTGGGGTGTTGGCCTCAACCAGTTCATTGCCGTGCTCGCGATCTGGGGATTCACTCTGGTCGTGATTCGCTACCGCCGCGGTCCTCGATCGCGCGGCGAGACACCAGGATCGAATGAGATATCCGGTTCTCTCAGCGCCGCGTCTTCATCCGCAGAGGATATGCGCGCGACGAAGTGGGCTCGTGCCGCGCTGGCCATGGCGGCGGTCCTATTGGGATACGTCGGCCTGCTGGTGTTTTTCAATCTCGTCGGTGAAGAGCAGACGGCAAAATGGGTCGAGCACAGCTATCAAGAGCTTCAATATCTAAAAGATACCCACTCCGCCCTGAAGGACGCCGAGACGGGCCAACGGGGATTTCTCCTGACGGGAGAAGAGCAGTATCTCGAGCCCTACCGGACTGCCATCGCCACGATTGACCGTCATCTGCGCGCGCTCCAACGATACGCCGTGGACAGTCCATCCCAGCAAGAAAGACTTCGGTCCCTTCTCACGCTCATTACGTCGAAGCTCGACGAACTTCGGACCACGATCGAACTGTGGCGATCCGGACAGGAGCAGGAAGTCCTTCGCCGCTTGCGAACCGACGTGGGGAAACATCTGATGGATGATATCCGGGAAACGATGGACCTCATGGAGCGGGAGGAGACGGCGGTCCTCACTCGCCGTACTCATGAGAAAAATGTGGCCACCAATGAATTGGTCGGCAATCTGATTCTTCTGACGCTCCTCGCAGCCACCATTGGGCTCGGCGCGATCATCACCATTCAACGCGAATCGGCTCGGCGTCGAACCGACGCCGCCGTTCGTGAAACGGAGCAACAGTACCGCGTCGCCTTTGAAGGGGCCGTCGTAGGCTTTGCCCAGATCGGACTCGACGGCCGAGTGTTGCTCGCCAACGAGCAGCTGTGCTCGATGGTGGATCTTGCACGCGCAGACCTAACCACCAAGACGATACGCGAGCTCATCCATCCCTCCGACGCCGGACCGTACCTCGAGTACACCGATCAACTCATCGACCGGCGTTTCTCGAATTACGGGACTGAACTCCGCTTCCTTCGGCAGAATGGCGCGCCGTTTTGGGTCCATATGAGCCTCTCACTGGTCCGCGAGGCGACTGACCAGGCTCCCCGTTACTTTCTGATGGTGGCCCACAATATCGATGAACGCAAACATGCGGAAGATGCGTTACGAGACAGTGAACGGTTGCTCCGGTTGGCGCAACAGGCTGCGCACGCCGGCTCCTGGGATTGGAATGTCTCAACCGACACGTTTCACTATTCCCCGCATTATTATTCACTCTATGGACTTGATGCCCGCACCTACAGCCCTACGTACGACAATTGGTTGCAGTGCGTGCACAACGAAGACCGCGCGCGTGTGGATCACGAAGTGACCAAGGCGGTCGAGGAACGGCATGACCTTCATCTGGTCTTTCGAATCGTCACGCCGGATGGTCAGGTCCGTCACATGCTCTGCCTAGGACAGCCGTTTTCCGAGCCTGACGGCAAGGTGGTCCGTATGACGGGTCTCTCATTGGATGTGACCGAACGAATCGACATGCAAGAAGCCTTAGCCGCGACGCAGGAGCGATTGCTGCTGGCGCAAAAAGCCGGAGACATCGGAACATTTGAGTGGAATTTTGACAGCAATGAGATGCAGTGGTCTCTGGCCGAAGAACTCTTGTATGGACTGCAGCCCGGCGGATTCGGCGGAAAATATGCTCATTGGCTCGAAGCGATCCATCTAGACGATCGAACTCACACAGACGGCATGATGCAACGGGCCCGGTCGGGGGCCGAACTGAATACGGAATTCCGCATCGTTCGGCCGGACGGCACCGTTCGATGGATCGCCGCCAAAGGCAAAACGCTCCGCGACGAAACGGGCTCGCCGGTCAGCATGATCGGGGCGCATATCGACATCACCGAACGCAAAGCGGCCGAACACCGGATCGGCAAGCTGCTCGAAGAGGCGGGACAACGGGAACGCGCGTTGCGTGACAAACAGGATCAGCTCATTCAGGCCGCCAAACTCGTCAGTTTGGGCGAAATGGCCACGGGCGTGGCCCACGAAATTAACAATCCTCTCAACAACATTTCCCTCTTCGCCGGTAATATTTTAGACGGTCTTGAGCATGGGGCCGACGTGACTGCGGAAGGCTTAACGGGCAATCTGAAGCGAATCCTCCAACAAGTGAAGCGGGCGGCCGCTATCGTCAATCATTTGCGTACGTTTGCACGGGCGTCATCACCCGGTCATGAGCAGGTGGCGATTGATACGATCGTATCCGCGGCATACGCCCTCATGGAAGAACAGTTACGGCTGGCCGGAATTCAGGTCACGATGGACCTCGCGCCTGGAGATCCGCAGGTCCAGGGCAATTCCATTCACCTCGAACAAGTGTTTGTCAATCTGTTCGGCAATGCGCGAGACGCGCTTGCGACCGTGCCCATTAAACAACTGACGATTCGCACCGCCGTCAAGCCGTCTACCGTTCAGATCTTCGTGCAAGACAGCGGGAATGGGATCGATGCCAACGCGCACGCGCGTGTCTTCGATCCGTTCTTTACCACCAAGCCGGTCGGCGAAGGCACCGGCCTGGGACTCTCGATCAGTTACGGCATTATCAAGGATCACGGAGGCGAGATTTCCGTGGTCAGTACTCCCGGCGAAGGCGCGACCTTCGTGATCGAACTTCCATTACTGTCCCCATCGTCACACTGACGACGCGAGCGCCTACCTGATCCACCATCCTTCACTTCAACCTGATCTATACTTCCCACAGACCCGGCCGCCTAGTTGCAAACGGCACGAAGAGCCCGTAAGCTTTACGTAGACCTTCATGGAGCGTGTGAATGGCGACCACTGAACGAGATTATTACGCGGTCCTCGGCATTGGACGTGAAGCGAGCGCGGAGGACGTTAAAAAAGCTTTTCGCCGTTTGGCCCGTCAATATCATCCCGATCTCCATAGCGGATCGAAAAAGGCCGAGATGGAGAAGAAGTTCAAGGAGTTGAACGAAGCGCACGAAGTGCTGAGCGATCCGGACAAGCGCAAAAAATACGACCGCTATGGACATCGTTGGCAGGAAGCCGAGGCCTACGAAAAGGCGCGCGAACAACAAGGCGCAGGCGGCGGTGGAGGATTCCAGTGGAGACAAGAATCCGCCCAGGGTGAAGGCCAGGATTTCGGCGATTTCTTTGAAAATCTGTTCGGCCGAGGCGGCGCCAGACCACGCGGTGGTGGAAATTCTCCATTTGATGGATTACCCGTGCAAGGGGAAGATCTCGAAACGACCGTGCGCCTGACGCTCCGTGAAGTGCTCACGGGAGTCAGCCGACGCGTCCAACTGTCCGAACCGGCGCCATGCCCGACCTGCGGAGGAACCGGCAAGCAGCGCGGCAAACGTTGCCCAACCTGTGGCGGAACGGGAACACGAACCGAAGTACGCACGATCGACGTCAAGATTCCCGCCGGCGTGCAAGACGGGACGCGTGTTCGCGTGGCGGGGAAAGGCGCGCCCGGGCATCAGGGAGGAAAGGCAGGCGATCTCTATTTGCTGGTGCACATCGAGTCGCATCCGACGTTTCAACGGCAAGGCTCCGATCTGCTCGTGCAATTGCCTATCTGGCCATGGGAGGCAATCTTGGGAGCCGACGTGTTGGTCCCGACGCTGACCGATCCCGTTCGCGCGAAGATTCCTCCCGGCAGCCGAGCCGGCTCTAAGCTACGACTCAAAGGGAAAGGTTTGCCGACGGCAGCGGGCGGCCATGGTGATCTGTTCTTCACACTGCAGATCGTGTTGCCTCCGTCGCTGACGGACGAGGATCGCAAGCTGTACGAGGAGTTGGCGAGGGCTCCGCATCCGGACCCGCGAGTCGAATTGCTGCGCACGGCCGGGCGCGCCTAGAGAAACTTCCCATGGTAAATGGTAAGAGGCAAGGAGAGACCGGTGTCCTTGTTCGAGTATGCGCTCTTTTCGTTCGGTTCGTTATTTATCATTATCGATCCGATCGCCGCAGTCCCGGCATTTCTGACCATGACGGCTCGCGAGTCGGTACCCAGTCGATTGCGGACGGCGCGAACGGCCTGCATAGTAGCGGTCGGCATCCTGGCCGGTTTTGGATTGGCCGGTCCGTCGCTCTTTCGCATCTTGGGCATCACCATGCCGGCCTTTCAGATTGCCGCGGCACTGGTCTTGTTACTTGTGGCGCTCGATATGCTGCGGGCGCAACGATCGCCGGTGCAGGAGACGGCAGAGGAAACGGCAGAAGGGGTGACGAAGGACGATGTCGCCGTCACGCCGCTGGCTATGCCGATGCTGGCCGGACCCGGCGCCTTGTCCACGATGATTTTGCTGGATACGCAGGCGCAAACCTGGGCGCATCGAGCTATCCTATACTCGTGCTTAGCAGCGGTTGGGATTGCCAGCTATGTGACGTTTATGGTCGTTGGACGCGGCGCCCATTGGCTGAGTCCCATTGCAATTAAGATCATCGCCCGATTGATGGGACTGCTATTGGCGGCCGTTGCGATTCAATTTATTTTCAATGCGATCAAGGGAGAGGGAGGACTCCTCACACGCTGACTTCAGGCGTTATCATCACACAAGTATTCACCACCCAGAAGGAGGAATGCATGCACGCACGAACTGGAACATTGACTGTAGTGACCGTGGGAGCGGCCTTGCTATCGGCCGTCAGCCTACAGCCGGTCTGGGCTGACCCCGAAAATCCGCATGACAAGGGATATGACAAGGGCGAGTATAGCCATGGTAAGGGAGATGCCGATCACGGCAAGGGCGAGCAAGGCAAGGGCTATGGAAAAGACGGCCATGGCTATGGCGGCGGCCACGGCATGGGGATGATGGGAGGCTGGCATGCCAGCACCACCCATCTGCTGCGTCATATGTTGAAACACTCGACCGAAATCGGCTTGAAAGATGATCAGGTCGCCAAACTCAAAGAGATGCAGCTCGCGCTCGATAAGACGCGGATCAAGGCGGAAGCCGACATCATGATCTCCGAACGCGAGATGCGCGCCTTGGTGGAAGACGACAAGTCGGACCTGTCGGCAATCGAGTCCAAGTTAAAGGAAGCCGGCACGCAGGAAGTGGCGTTGCGGATGGCGGCGATCAAGATGCGACGCGATGCGCTGGCCTTGTTGACTCCCGAACAGCGGGACAAACTTAAATCCGAGCATGAGAAGATGATGCCCTCGCACCGCGTGGAAGGCAACGGCAATCCGCACGGCGACGCCGGCGCGATGGGCGGCACGAAAAAGGATGACGGACCGCGAGGGCACTAAGCGCGCTCACGCCTCGGTCTAGATCATAGGCGGGCCGTCGCTCGACGGCCCGCCTGTCCTTCCCTAGCCGCCTCATTTTTAGACGAGTCCCAGTTGCAGGCCATCCGAGGAAGGTGGTACATCTTCCCTTCTTTTCCTTTCGCACCGTCATAGAGAGGACAGCATGCCAAGCGATCCGAGACATACGAGCCACATTCTCACGGACGGCCCCGGCCGGGCGCCGGCCCGCGCCATGCTCAAGGCCGTAGGTTTTACCGATGAAGACCTTTCGCGGCCCCTTGTCGGCGTGGCGAATACGTGGATCGAGGTCATGCCGTGTAATTATCATTTGCGCCGGCTGTCGGAACGGGTCAAGGCCGGCATACGATCGGCCGGGGGCACACCGATCGAATACAATACGATCGCCGTATCTGACGGCATTTCCATGGGCACGGAAGGAATGAAAGCTTCGCTGATCAGCCGCGAGGTCATTGCGGATTCCATCGAACTGGTTGCCCGAGGCCATCTGTTTGACGCGGTGGTGGCCCTCTCGGGATGCGACAAGACGATTCCTGGCACCGTGATGGCCTTGGCGCGACTGAACCTTCCCTCCCTGATGCTGTACGGCGGTTCGATTATGCCGGGCAAGTTTCAGGGACGCGATGTCACGATCCAAGATGTGTTCGAAGCTGTTGGCAAACATGCGTCCGGCAAGATGACCAACGCTGAGCTCAAGGATTTGGAAGATCATGCCTGTCCAGGACCAGGAGCGTGCGGCGGGCAATTTACCGCCAATACGATGGCGATTGCGTTCGAATTTTTAGGCATCTCCGCGATGGGCCTGAACGGCGTTCCGGCCATGGACAGCCACAAGGATGATGTCGCCTTTCAATGCGGGCAGATGGTGATGGATGTCTTGAAGCGCGATCTGCGGCCAAAGAAAATCATCACTCGTAAATCTCTGGAGAATGCGATTGCGGCTGTCGCGACGACGGGCGGCTCGACAAATGCGGTGTTGCATCTGCTGGCGATTGCGCGCGAGGCCGGCGTGCGGCTCTCGATCGACGACTTCGATAAGATCAATCGCAAGGTGCCCCTGCTTGCAGATCTGAAACCGGGCGGGCGTTTCATGGCCGCCGATTTATTTGCGGCAGGCGGCACGACCCTGGTCGCTAAACGTCTGCTGGACGCGGGTATTCTCCATGCCGACCAGCCGACCGTCAGCGGGCGCACGATCGGCGAAGAAGCTTCTGAGGCGAAGGAAACGCCGGGGCAAGAGGTCTTGCGGCCGTTGTCCAACCCCCTTAAAAAGACGGGCGGCCTCGTCATTTTGAAAGGTAACTTGGCGCCGGACGGATGCGTGGTGAAAGTGGCGGGTCACTCGATCATGAAGTTCAGCGGTCCTGCAAAAGTGTTCGATCGCGAAGAAGACGCGTTCGCGGCCGTGAAGGCGAATCAGATCAAGGCCGGCGACGTCGTGGTGATTCGCTTTGAAGGTCCGTCCGGCGGGCCGGGCATGCGGGAAATGTTGGGGGTGACGGCGGCCATTGTCGGCGCGGGGCTCGGCGATTCGGTCGCCTTGTTGACCGACGGACGTTTCTCCGGCGCGACACATGGGCTGATGGCGGGTCACGTCGCTCCGGAAGCCGTCAAGGGCGGACCGATCGGCGCGGTCAAAAACGGCGATCGGATTACCTTCGATATCGCCAAGCGGCGCTTGGACGTCGACCTCACACAGACAGAGATCAAAGTGCGCTTAAAGAAAGTAAAGATGCCCGTGCCGCGCTACACGATGGGCGTGATGGCCAAATATGCTCGGCACGTGTCGTCGGCGTCGGAAGGCGCTATCACCACCTAGGTGAGCAGCGCGGGATGACGATGGAGCTAATGGGCTGCCGGGGAAGCGCTCATCAGCGCCTGTAACAGAACGTTGATTGATTCTTCGCTGTAGTTCGATTGGAATGCCGACTTAATGTCGTTCAGCAAACGCTCGGCTTCCGGACCCAACCCGCGAATCGCACCGGCGGCATCTCCACTTTGCATGTGTTGCTGAATCGCCCCGTCGTTGATCTTCCCTTCGGCTGTTTTCTGTTGCAGTAAGACGGCCAGCGCTTGAATTTTTGAGATCAGTTCAGGCGGCAGCCCTCCTAACGCGCCCGCATTAGACTGCCCCATTCGACCATCAACGTCGATCTGCGCCTCGCTTGGGCTCTCGATCAGCATCAAGAAAACAACCAGACATGCCAGCATGACGAGTTTCATACGCCCTCCATCGTATGGACAAAGTATAGCATCACTCTTGCCAATCCATTGCTAGTCGGGCCGGCGGTCTCGTATGATAAAAACGGTCGGTGAGCCGATCGTCAGTCACTGACATTGCATGAATTCCACGGATGCTCCATGCGAATCGCTATCAAAGTCCTAAGCGGTCTGGCTGTGGTCGCGGGACTCGTGTACCTCTATTACACGGAAGTGAAGCCGGTGGTGATTTTTGGCCTTCGCTCCGATTATGCCCACGCTATTCCGTTTCAGAAAATCCCGGCCGGTCTCGACAGTTTGAAGGCCGAATCCTGCGGTCAGTGCCATCAGGCGATTTACGAGGAATGGAAAAGCAGTGTCCACTCGCAGGCATACAAGGATCCTTTCTTCCATGCCTATTGGATCAAGGACAAACACTCGTGGGTCTGCCTTAATTGCCATGCGCCACTGGAAAATCAACAGCCGACGCTGATTAAAGACATTCCGCGAAACCGCGTCGAGAAGGCGCATCAAGAGACGAACCTCCAGTTCGATCCGGAGTATCAGAAGGAAGGCATTACCTGCGCCGCGTGCCACGTCCGGGATGGCGTGATTCTCGGTCCGTTTGAAGATTCTGCTGCGCCCCACCCAACTCGATTCGATCCCAATTTCCGTACGGCCCAAGTGTGCTACCGCTGCCATAATGTCATCTCGGGCCCGGCACAATTTTATAATGTCGGCCCGTGCGGGACCTATGCGGAATACGAAGGTAAGTTCTTCATGAAGGAGCGGGGCTTCATCTGTCAAAGCTGCCATATGCCGGAGATCCAACGGCCTGTCGCGAAAGACGGACCTCTCCGACGTGGGCGCCAACACCTGTGGCGCGGCGGACACGATCCCGAGATGGTCAAGCGAGCCGTCGCCGTACAGGTGGTCGCGGAGCCGGCCGCACCGAAGCCCGGTGAGGACGTGAAGGTCACGCTTACCGTGATCAATGCGGGGGCCGGCCACAAATTGCCGACGGGAGATCCTGATCGGCACTTTACCGTTGAGTTTTTTATTGTGGACAGGAACCAGCAGACGGTGGAAAGCCAGACGGACACGATGGGACGTTGGATCATGTGGCAGCCTGCCATCATCGAACTCTACGACAATCGCCTGATGCCGCTGGCAAGTCGTGACTATACTTTTATCTATCGTCTTCCCAAGGACATCGACGGACTACGGCTTCAAACGAAAGTCCGTTACCACATCCAGTCGGAGCGGCAGCACCAGATGCTCGTCAAAAAGTTTGGACTGACTGCGAATGATCCGTATTTCTTTCCCGTTTATGAACGCGACGTGCCATTGAATGGAAATCTGACCGCCGGCTTTGAGGACGAGTCGGATGCTCGGCTTGGATGTGCAGCGCCTTTCGCTGACAAGAAGCATGGGTAGAGCAAAGCCGGCACAGCATCATCGTTCTTTATCTTCTTCAAGGCGCCAAATGCACCGGATTCTCGCGTTCCATTTCCAACATCACGCGATCAGCAGTGCATACGAATACGGAGGACTTGATGTATCTTCATTGGAGTAAGAAAGTCGCGATCGGATTGTTGGCGGGATTTGCCGTGGGAGTGGCTCTCTTTCTTCTACCGGGAACCATAGATGGAAGCCAGACGACACCACCGTTCATGACCATCTGGATCGTGCTGAATTATGTGGGGCTATTGGTGTGGCTTTTTATTTGGATCGCCGATCAAGCACGCATGCGGGGCAAAAATATTTGGGTGTGGTTGCTTCCCACCGTGCTCGCGCCGTTGCCGACGCTCATGGGATTCTTGATTTATCTTCAAAAACGAATGTCGTAATCCGTCAGACGCGTGCTAGGATCTTCGCTTCGGCACGTCGAACGCAGAGCGCAGCTGGGCGGCCCAATATTCCTGCACGAAGCCGCTGCGATCCACCGGCCGATCCTGTTCGCGATACACGCTGAATTCGATGTCATGCCACCGGAGAGCGATTCCAATGATCCAGTCCTGTAGGGCGGACTGCACTAGACGCATCTCGATCGGTAAACATATTGACGTCGCCAAACAGGATCGCCCGTTCACGATAGAGATTCAGGTCGAAGTGCGCGACATAGCGACGCGCCGCCACTAGGGCCAATCTTCTTCGTCTTGATGCGATACGTGGCCAACACATCGGAATAGATCTGCTTAAGACCGCTCTTGTCCAGCGGCGCATCCCGCTCATACTGCACGCGCCAATTGAAATGGCCGAGGACTCCGGTGAACACATAAGTCAGGTCCCTGATGCGAGCGCAATGGCCGAGCCTGAGAGTCCTTGGAAAGCACTGCACGCCATTGGAGAAATGAAGCTGTACGAAGGCCAGGTCGACTAGGAGAGACTGAAGTGTCTACTTATCGGCTTCTATAGAAGGCGGCAATCATCTCGGCCACGTAGGAAAGGTGCTGCCCGGTAAGTTCCGCATAAATAGGCAGGGAAAGCACTTCTTCGGCCGCTTGCTCCGAAACAGGGAAAGAACCCTTTCGATACCCGAGTTCGCGATAGCAGGTCTGCACATGCATGGGGACGGGATAGTAAATCTCGGTGCCGACGCCCTTGTCTTTCAAATATGCGCGCAGCGCATCTCGCTGCGGCGCCCGCACGGTGAACTGGTTGAAGACATGTTCATTGCCCTTCTCGGTTGTCGGCAAGGTCACTCGATCGTTCAACCCGGCTTCTTTAAACAGGCGCTCGTATTGTGCGGCATTGCGTCGCCTGCCTTGCGTCCAGCGATCCAGGCACTTGAGCTTGACCTGGAGAACCGCGGCCTGCAAAGCATCGAGGCGGCTGTTGATTCCGATCCGCTCATGCAGATAGCGCACGTGGCTGCCATGCACACGCAGCATGGCCATCGCATCATGGAGCGCCTGATCGCGGGTCGTCACCATTCCGCCATCGCCGAATCCGCCTAAATTTTTCGACGGGAAAAAGCTGAAACATCCGGTCTCGCCCATCGCTCCCGCCATCACGCCGTGACGTTTCGCTCCAATGGCTTGACACGCATCCTCGATGACGGCCACCCCGTGCCGCTTCGCCGTGGCAGTGATCGACTCCATCTCAGCGCACTGTCCGAACAAATGAACAGGAATAATCGCTTTTGTGCGCGGGGTGATCGCTTGCTCGATTAGCGAAGGATCCATATTGAACGTATCACCGCAAATGTCTACGAACACCGGCTTGGCGTTTAAGCGCGAGATCGCTCCGGCCGTCGCAAAAAATGTAAAAGGGACCGTGATCACTTCATCCCCCGCTCCCACACCGACGGCCATGAGAGAAAGCAGCAAAGCATCGCTGCCGGAAGCCACCCCCACAGCATGCGCCGTGCCGACGTAGGCTGCTACGCTTCGCTCCAACTCCGTGACCTTGGGTCCTAAGATGAAGCCTTGCTCGTCACACACCGTTTCAATTGCGGATAAGACTTCCGAACGGATCGATTGGTATTGGGCCTTCAAGTCGAGCAATGGGATATTCACGTGTAGTTTCCGCGCAAAAATTGGTCGGGCCATACCGTATGCATGGCATAGCCCGCACCGTGGCTGGATGGGAGCAGCGAAAGATGTACGGCCGCCAGAGGATTCAGGACCGGCGGCAACATGCAGCCCGATTGGTTACAGCAAGACAATCCTATCCTTACTTCCTTTCACTTTCTTGGTGCCGTTGCGGGTATCGAAAACGACCGGCGCATTGCTGGCGACCATGTCATAGTCGAAAGCCGAATGCGCGGTCAGAAGCAATACGCAGTCACTCTGCTGCACACGCTCTTTGGTCAACGTGACGGCTTGATAGGAATGTTCTTCAATGGTCACGTTGGGCACGAATGGATCGGCGTAGCTCAGGTTCGCGCCTTCGCGTTGAAGCAATTCCATAACTTTCAACGCCGGAGTTTCACGCGGATCTTCCACGTCAGCCTTATAGGTCACGCCCAACACCAACACTTTGGCGCCATTCAAACACTTGCCATGCTTATTGAGGACTTTTTGAAGCTTGGCCACGACATAGTACGGCATGCCTTCGTTGATCTCACCCGCCAACTCGATGAAGCGAGTATGCAGGTCATACTCTTTGGACTTCCAAGCCAAATAGTAGGGATCGAGCGGAATGCAATGTCCTCCCACGCCGGGCCCTGGGTAAAAGGGCATAAACCCGAAATTCTTAGTGGCGGCCGCATCGATCACTTCATAGACATTCAGTTTCATGCGGTCACACAAGATAGCCAATTCATTAACGAGCGCGATGTTGACCGATCGAAACACATTTTCAAACACCTTCGCCATTTCCGCCACGCGAGAGGAAGACAGCGGAAATATTTTGACGATGGATTGCTCGTAGAAGGCTTGTGCGACCGGCAAGCAGGCAGGAGTCACCCCTCCCACCAGCTTGAACGTATTTTGCGTTTTAAACGCCGCATTTCCGGGATCGACGCGCTCCGGAGAAAATGCCATGAAGAGCGTGTCCCCAACCTTCAGTCCATTCTTGGTGAGGATCGGCATCATCACTTCATCAGTGGTCCCCGGGTAGGTCGTACTCTCCAAGACCACGAGCATATCCGGGTGGGCATACTTCGCCAACTCGTTGGTGACCTTCAGAATGGCACTGATGTCGGGCTCCTTGTTCCGCGTTAACGGGGTCGGCACGCAAATAAGTACAATGTCGCATTTGCCGAGCGTGCTGAAATCGCTTGTAGCGGTAAACTGCTTTTTATTCACGACATCACGGAGATCCTGGTCCTCCACGTCAGAGATGTAGTTTTCACCGCGGTTGATCCGCTCCACCTTTCCCGCGACTTCATCAATGCCATAGACCCGAAATCCCGTCTTTGCCTGCAAGACAGCGAGCGGAAGCCCCACGTAGCCTAACCCCACGACCCCAACGACTGCGGAGTGATTGCGAATCTTTTCGAGCAGCGACATGCTATTTCTCCCCACTATTTAGAGACTCATGTGCTAATGAATACATGGACTGACAACCCAATGCAAGTAGATCTCGATAGACGTACCGAACCGTTCGAGGGGATGACCATCAACCCTACTGGAAATCTCTTCGTTGAAAGATAATGGCGGCCACCGTGAGCATAAGGGTCGCATAGGCCAGGCCGTAGCAAATAATCAACGCCATATCAGATGTGCCGACATTCAATTGATGAATCACATGTCCTTTAAGATTGAATCGTTCAAGGTTCGGCATCACATAGTATAGCGTGGTGAGAACCCCTTGGCTGACGCCGTCGAGTTTTTCTCCGAGGGCTTTGAGGTCGCCGGAGAGATGGCCGATGACGTACACCGCCAGAGTAAAAATAGCACTGAGCGTCGAACTGGTGAAGGTGGAAAACAACAGAGCCACCGCGGTTACCACCAAAAGCTCGATGAAGATCAATAGGAGCGATTTGAAGAGGACCAGCTCAATAGGCACCTGCATTATTTGCAAGACCGACAGCAAACCGACGACCATGATCGCGGTATTGGTCAGGAGCGTAATGCCCAAACCAACGTATTTGCCAAGCAAAAACTCGTAACGCGGGACTGGCTTCGATACAATTGTGTAGATCGTTTTTTTGTCAATCTCTTTGCTAACCAACCCGATTCCGACAAAAATCGCAATGATCACACCAAACAGGTTGATGCTTGCCAATCCCAAATCAAGGATCAGTCGATTCGCATCGCCGAGCGTCAGTCGGGACAGCAGCATCGAACTCCCGATCATGAGCAACGCAAAGATGAGAAGGTTGTAAAGAAGCTTTTCTCGAAGGGTTTCACGAAAGGTGTTCAGGCCTATCGATAGGATGCGTCTCATTGTGCGCTCACGCCCTCTCGTTCTTTCACTTGTTTCATAAAGAGGTCTTCCAGCGAGCTGGATTGAGGAGACAAAGAGATTAACGTGGCCTTGGCGGCGCGGATAATATCAAGCACTCCATCCACATGCTTCTGACCATTCAACACCAGAAGTACCTGATCACCTTGAAGGACCGATTTTTCAACTAAAGGCCGCACATGTGCGAGCCCTTCCTCCCCAAGTCCTTGCACCACGACTTCGATCGAAGATGCCGACGTGCCTCCAACCAGTTCATTGACCTTCCCCATCGCCACAAGACGGCCTTTCACGAGGATACCGACACGATCGCACAAGACTTCGGCGTCATGCAGAATGTGGGAACTGAAAAAAATCGTCTTTCCAGCCTCCTTCAGACTTAGGATGAGATCGCGCACTTCTTTACGCCCAATCGGATCCAAGCCTGACATCGGTTCATCCAAGACCACGAGGTGAGGATCGTTGATCAACGCTTGGGCAATGCCAATACGCTGAAGCATGCCTTTTGAAAATTTCCGCAGCTGCAAATGGGAAACATGGGAGAGGCCGACCATTTGTAGAAGGTCATCAATCCGACGAGACAGCGGCGCCCCATGTAAGTTGAACAATTGCCCATAGAAACGGAGAAACTCCACGGCGGTCAGATAGTCATAAAAGTATGGGGATTCGGGGAGAAAACCGATCTGATGTTTGACGCGTGTCGTGCCGATTTCCTGTCCAAGGATCCAGGCATGGCCGCTCGTTGGATAGATCAGCCCCATTAAGATTTTCAGTGTGGTCGTCTTGCCGGCGCCATTGGGTCCCAAAAACCCAAACACTTCCCCACGTCGCACCTCCAGATCCAAACCTTCCAACGCCGTGACTTGGCGGCCCCAAAAGCCGACCTTAAACACCTTTTGGAGTGCTTGGGTTTTCAGAACTACGTCGGTCGCACTATTGAGTGTCATTTGGTCCACCCATACTGAGGAGGCGGCTTGATCGCTTCTTCGGGGCGGATGACGCGTAATCGTTTCGGATGGGTGCTGCTATGTATGTGTCCGGAAGCCGCATCCAAAATGTATTCTCCCCCAAACGGTTCTTCCGGTATCCCACTGACCTCGCCCGCGCGGGCCAGCTCTCGCATGTGTTTTGGGAATACCCCGTTGCGATCTCGATAATGAGTCACGGCCGCTTCGAGATGACGAATATCGCGCTCGATAATCAGCTCTTTCATCCGGGTTTCGAGTTCAGACTTCACATAGGTATTTTCTGTTTGCGCCCACATCGCGGCCAGGAAGTCTAATGCGACATCCGGGTTCTGAGCTTCCGCGTACATTCGAGTCGCAAGCCCGGGAAGATACGCGGGCCTTCCCGGCAAACGGGCGGCTTGCGCAATATAATCCGCCGCCTTTCCTGGGTCTCCCAGATAAAAGAAATGGTTATATCCCAGATCAAATGGGAGTCGCCAGACAGTCGGATTCGCCTCGTGCCCTTTCTCGAGAATGCGATTACTCAAATCTACCCGATGCGCCAGTTCGGTCAATACAGTGCCACCGACTTCGTAGGCATAGGAGTATTGGGGATCGAGTGTCGTAATAACATCTAGAGCGTGATACATCCACTCATACTCGTCCGCCGTGTTCCGCTTTTTCCCAAGAACTTGTACAAGCCTCAGCCAGAGCAGATCGGCTCCTAGATGATGATAGCCGAGTGAGACTCGTTTGAGATATTGACCCTTGGGAAGTTGCGCGAGGCTTTCAATCTGATCAACAGGACGGTCGTGAAGAGTATCAAGAGAAAATTGGAGCCATCCGATGCTAGCAAGCAGGAGGATCACAACAATGCCAACGAATGACGACTTGAGAAATAAAAAGCCTTTCATACTTTGAGGAAGCGCTGAAATGTCATGGCAGTGCGGTACGATAAGACAAGGAAATCCCGGCAGCCATTGGAGGCTGCCGGGATCGCTGGCGACTTAACTAGACCAGCTTAAAACACACCGACGGAACAATCGTTGCTGCCGTGGTCAACCGAGGAATCCCAGGTTGACACGCTGGCATCACCATCCAGATTGGATTTAGCGACTGCAACAAAGTTATTATTACCAGCAACTCCAGTGGCAGCAGTCATGGTAGCACCGGCGTACGGAGCACAAGAAGTGGCCTGTGTATAGAGTCCGGGGGCCGCAACCGTCGTTGCATCTACACCATATCTGTACATCACATTACCGGTTGCCACGAACCCAATGTCGTTGAAGGTTCCCGCAAACACAGCAGTACACCATAGAGTGCCCGGTGCACTTGCGGGTATACCAGCGCCCCAGGTAAATGGAGTCGTCTTTGTACCGCCAGCGGGCGCCACCACACCCTCCGCAGCCACCCCAACGTAGCAGCCTCGCTCGGCCTGAAACGCGACTTCAGACGTTTTAATAGCCCCGAGGTTCGTCTTGGCTTCGGACTGCCTCGACTTCAACTGATACTGCAAGAAGTTCGGAATCGCGATGGCGGCCAAGATTCCGATGATCGCCACGACGATCATCAACTCGATCAGTGTAAAACCCTTACTACTGCGTAACGACTTCAACATGGTGACCCTCCTTTTGTTAACTCACTGCCCCTTTATTGGCCTTGGATGACTTTCCGAAGTTAAGGAGGAGAGTTTGCACCTTTCATGCCGATGAACCGTCACAGCAGCATCACATATTTTCAATTACTTAGGATATTGCCATAGGTGTGGTTGGTACAGAATCATACACAGGTTTCCATTGTTTGATACTTAGGGACAAGATTTGGTATACGGCGGTCAGGGATTCGACGGATAAGAGGGACAGGGATAAAACCTGCTTAAGGGGTTAATTTCTGTGAAGAAGTATTTTGCGACACCCGTCGCTTGGCGTCTCGTACGCGTTCTTCCAAGGTAGGGTCACCAAAACCGCTGTCCTTATAGCGCTCGATGAGTTTGACGTTGGATGGATCAAGCTCCAACGAATGTAGCCAGGCTTCTTTCGCTTCATGTCGTAAATTCTGCTTCATATTGATTTCGCCCAGATGTTCATAGATCACGGGGTCGTCTTTTACCAGGGTCGCGGCCTTGATGATTTCCGCCCTGGCCGCATCCAACCGTCCCATCTTAAAGAGAGCCCAGGCGAGGCTATCCACATAATACCCATTATCTGGCTTCAACGACACAGCACGCTGAGTAAGTTCCACGGCTTCGGAAATTTTCATGTCCCGATCGGCGTAGGTATACCCAAGGTAATTCAATGCGTCCGCGTGCTTTGGATCCAACTTGAGGGTCGACTCCATTGTGCGAACGACGTCATCAAACCGATTCAACTTGTCGTAGACTGTCCCCAGATTAAAATGAAGGTCAGGATTGCCGGGATTATAGCGAATTCCTTCTTCGAAGGCCTGCGAGGCCGCTGCATATTGTTCCGATTGCAGATAGGTCAGCCCAAGCAGGAGATAGGCGTCGGATTGTTTAGGATTCTGTTTGACGACCTCCGCCAGATGGGGAATCGCATCCGCCGATCGCTTTAAGCGATAATAGAGAAATCCTAAATGCAGATGGCCATCGGCATAGGTGGGCTGCACCCTCAAGTTTTCCTGATAGGCCTCGATGGCCTTGTCGTACTCCTTCAATTCCTCATACATGAGCCCCAAGTAATCGCGTACGCGCAGCTCGGCCGGCCGGGATACCAAGATTTTCGTCAGCTGGGTAATCGCTTTGGAATAGTCTTTCAGCTCGCCATAGACCAACCCCAGACGAAGCTGCGTATCCAAATCGTCGGGATCTTCCCGCAACATCGTTTCCAGTTCGCTCAACGCTTCTCGATAGGATTTGTCCTGCAAGTACAGGCGAATGAGATGATGGCGGACTTCTTTGTTCTGAGGATTGACTACCTGAAGGTATTTGCGATAGACGGCAATGGCGGCGGGGCGATCCTGTTGCGTTTCATAGAGTGCGGAGAGCGCCATATACGCCGGTTCGAAATGCGCATTGATGTGAATCGCCTGCTCCAAATGGTGGATTGCCCGATCGAACTGCTTGGCCTCGATTTCGATACGGCCCAAATAGTAATAGCCGATAGGCGAATCCTTGGAATGCTCGATGCCCGATTCAAAGGCGCGTTCTGCCTCATCGAGACGCTTCAGGTTAACCAGCAGCACCCCCTTGGAAAAATATACCTCGCTTTGACCGGCATCCAGTTCGATGGCTCGATCATAGAGCCGCAACGCTTTCTCGCTTTGCTCGGCCTTGGCATAAATGCCGGCGAGCAACATGCAGGTTTGACCATCACGGCAGCCGGCCTGGGATAGTTGATCGGCAATCTCGACCGCATGCCCCATATCGCCCAGCGAAAAGTAGAGAACCGCCAAGCGTGACTTTATGAAAGCGGACGACGGATCGCTTTTTAACGCCAATTGGTATTCTCGAATCGCTTGAGTCGTGTCTTGATTGAGCTCCGCTTCATAGCCCAGTAAAAAATGGTAGTACGCGCGTGAATCTTTCGGAAGCGGTGTCGGCGGCGGCGCCGCCTGTATCGATTGGGACGTCGAAACCAGTCGCGTCTCAACAGACGGAGTGGTGGTCGTACAAGAGAGCACCGTGGAGAGTAGGATCGTGAGCGGGAATACGGTTGTCACCCATCTAGCCTGTGCCGAGTAAGCCACATAGACAGACCTGATCATCTCTACTCCTAACCTGGTGGTGAGTAAGGAAGGAAGGCCCGCACGATCAAATTATAAGGTTCAAGAGGGGGGGTGTCAAACGGTATGGTGTTCTTCTAAGTTTTCAAACTTTGCAAATTTATCCAAGAAGACAAGTTGCCGATCGCCGGTGGGACCATTGCGGTGCTTTCTCACCAAAATATCTGCGATACCTTTTTTCTCCGACTCCGAATCATAGACTTCATCGCGGTAAATAAAGATGACAATGTCAGCATCTTGTTCGATGGCGCCGCTTTCCCGCAAATCGGCGAGCATGGGAATCGGAGGTTTGCGGGCTTCCACAGCTCGACTTAACTGAGAGAGCGCCACGACCGGGACATTGAGTTCTTTGGCCAGCGCTTTTAACGAACGTGAGATATCCGAGATTTCTTGTTGGCGTGACTCCGCATCGCTGCGGCCTTGCATCAATTGCAAATAATCGACAATGATGAGATCGAGACGCTTTTGCTCCGCCTTGAGTCGCCGTGCCTTCCCGCGCATTTGCTGCACAGTCAGCGCGCCTGAATCGTCGATAAAAATCGACGCCTGTTCGAGTTTTCCGGCGGCTTCCGCCAGGCGCCACCAATCTTCCTTTTGTAATCTGCCCGTCCGTAATGCATGAGAGTCGACGCGCGCCTCGGAACTCAGCATACGTAGCACGAGTTGCGCCTTTGACATTTCCAGACTAAAAATACCGATCACCTGCTCGTGTTTAATGGCCGCATATTGCGCGATGCCCAACGCTAAGCTGGTTTTGCCCATGCTGGGCCGGGCGGCAATCACGACCAAATCGGATGGCTGTAATCCGGCGGTGAGTTCATCGATCTCCGCATAGCCGGTCGGCACGCCCGTCACGGTCTTGTGGTCGCGCTTGGAGAGGACATCGACATAATCGAGACTCTCCTTGATGATTTCCTTCACTCGTATAAAAGAACGACCGAGTTTGCCTTGCGCGAGGCTGAACACAGAGCGTTCGGCAAAATCCAATAGATCGTCGACCGGCGCAGCCTCATCGTATCCCCGCGCAATAATATCCGTGGACGTCGTGATCAATCCACGGAGTAGCGCCTTATCCCGCACGATCCGACAGTGATACTTAATGTTTGCAGCGGTCGGCACGGCTTGAAGCAGTTCGGCGAGATATGCCGAACCGCCCACGCTCTCCAGTTCACCCTTGACCTTGAGGTATTCGGTCAGCGTGATGTGATCGATAACCTCTCCTTGCTCGGAAAGGCCCAACATCGCATAGTAAATCTTCTTGTGAGACGTTCGATAAAAATCGTCCTCGGTGATCAGCTCCATAGCCTTGGCCATGGCGGGATTGTCCAAGAGAATAGCGCCGAGGATGCACTGTTCAGCTTCGAGATTTTGAGGAGGGAGTCTGGGCTCTGATTGATCGGAACGCCCCATCGCCATCGTCTTCATCGATCTATGACCTGTTCCAGTTACGGACGAAGCAAGTGAGGCAATTCTTTAATTTTGACGGTACGCGATGCAGCCTTAGACGGCGCTAGAATCATCGCTTCCTCTTTGGACCAACCCGCACCTCCGACCAAGACGGTCACTCGGGCTCCCAAACGCTGTCCCTCCTCGCGCATAAGACGGCGGGCACGAGAACCCGTCCCGAATACATGACCCAAGATGACGTTGCATCCTGCTTGCCGCAACACGCGCGCGGTCTCAAATGCATCCTGAGGTCGATCGGTCGCACTGCAGATCAGACAATTGATATCGGATTGCACCGGCTCACCGTCCACCCGCTCCATACTTTGAAAGAGACGATCGACATCGAATGCAAAACCGGTGGAGGGAAGATCGCGGCCAAAACGACCGATCAAGTGGTTGTACCTCCCCCCGCCTCCAATTTCACAACCCAGTCCTTTGGCAAATATTTCAAAAACCAAGCCATCATAGTAATCGAATCCGCGAAACTCCCCCAGATCCAATAAGAGACGCTCTTGTAAGCCCGACGCCGTTAACAGTTCATAGACCTGGGTGAGCCGGTCCAGTGGCCGGCGCAAATGAGGATCTCGCCCTGCGAGCATCCTGCCTCGTCTCAGCACCTCTTGCTTGCCATATAATCCAGGCGTTTCCAGGATGGCGCGCGCGCGAATCTTGGCTACCTGCTCCTTCAAAAGGATTTCTTCAAGGTGAGGCAAATCCTTGCGAGATGCTGCTTGCTCCGCACGTTTTTGCCCCTCCGCGGAGAGACCAGACTTGGCCAGCAAGGCTTTGAAAAATCCCACATGGCCGAGTGAGATTTTGAAATCATGTAGGCCCAACTGCTCTAGACAGTCGCTCATGAGCGCAATCATTTCCGCATCGGCTGCCACGGAATCGATCCCGATCAACTCGACGCCAACCTGAAAGATCTCGCGCTCTCGACCGGCATGTTCCGGCTCGTGTCGAAACACCGTCGTTCGGTAACAAAGACGCAATGGCATCTGAGACCCAACCATACCCATCGCGACAATGCGGGCTATCTGCGCCGTCACGTCTGGCCGGAGGAGAAGAATGCGTCCCGTCGTACGATCGGAGAATTTGTATCCTTGTTCAATCAGATCGGGTTCAAGCCCCGCTTGAAGCACATCGAGGTATTCGAATGTGGGAGGAATAATTTCCTGATAGCCCCATCGTCCCAATGTCGAGAGCAAGATCGCTTCAAGATGACGCACTCGCTGTGCCGTGCGGGGCAAGATTGTCGCCATGCCCACGGGTATGAGGGAACGCTCGTGGGTGTGGGAGGAGGAACGAGCAGCGTCCGGAGACTTCCGGCGCCGATGGGATGAAGAGGACGGAAGCATCGTACGAGACCCGGACGTTAGGATGACTTCGAAAGATCGGCTAAGGTGACAGAAAGAATATGCTGCCCCCGCTTAATGGTCTCATGAACTCCGGCAGGCAAAGGAGCGTCCAAGCCGATAATCAAGAGTGCGTTGCCGCCGCGCTCTTCCCGTGAACACTGCATGCGGGCAATATTAATGTTGTGTTCGCCGAGTACTTGCCCGACGGCTCCGATCACACCGGGTTTATCAACGTTCAGAATCAGTAGCATATGGCCTTCGGGAATGACTTCGACCTGAAAATTATCGATTTCGATGATGCGTGGCTCTTTGCGATGGAATAGCGTGCCGGCGAGACGATGGGGCTTTTTCCCGGCATCGACACGAACACGGATGACGCTGGTAAAGTCTCCGGCATCGCTGCTCTTCACTTCCTTAACCTCGATCCCGCGCTCTTTTGCAATAACAGGCGCATTCACGAAGTTCACAGCATCTTCTAAGATCGGCGTGAGCAGCCCTTTGAGGACGGCAATAGTCAAGGGTGCGACGGATAACGATGCCACTTCTCCGCCATATTCGACCGTTACACGCTCCAATCCACCTTCATATAATTGGGCTTGAAGCAGTCCTATCTTCTCGGCCAGCGCCAAATACGGCTGTAAAGTCGGCAACAATTCGGGCGAGACAGATGGAATATTCACGGCGCCACGCGCAATGCCCTTCGTGAAATAGTCCACGATTTGCTCCGCGATTCCGATCGCCACATTTTCCTGCGCCTCTGTGGTGGAGGCTCCGATATGCGGGGTGGAAATAAAGTTATCCAGTGCCAGCAGAGGATGGTCGGACTTGACCGGTTCGTCGTCGAATACATCGAACGCGGCAGCGGCCACTTTCTTGGACTTCAGCGCCTCAGCCAGGTCGGCTTCATTGACGATCCCGCCTCGCGCACAATTGACGATCATGACTCCTGTTTTCATCTGCGCAATCGCCGCGGAATCGATCAAGGACTTGGTCTCCGCTGTTAATGGCGTATGGACGGAAATCACATCCGCTCGACGAAACAGCTCGGGAAGGTCCACGATCTCCACGCCCATTTTGCGCGCGCGTTCTTCTGCCATATAGGGGTCGTACGCGATCACGTTCATCGAGATTCCCTGGGCCAATTTGGCCAGATATCCGCCGATCTGCCCAATGCCCACGATGCCGAGCGTCTTATTGTAGAGCTCTACGCCCATGAATTTTTCTTTTTCCCATTTGCCGGACTTCATGGATGCAGTGGCTTGCGGAATTCGCCGAGTCATGGCACAGAGCATGGCCATCGTATGCTCCGCGGTCGTAACGGTATTTCCACCGGGCGTATTCATCACGACGATGCCGCGACGTGTTGCCGCCTGTGTGTCCACGTTATCCAAGCCCGATCCTGCCCGACCCACGACTTTGAGCTTGTCGGCTGCAGCGATTACTTCAGCGGTGACTTTCGTCCCCGATCGAATTACCAGACCGTCGTACGACTTGATCTCCTTCAGCAGCTCCTCTTTCGTGAGCTTCGTCTTCACATCGACGGTGAACCCGGCTTTCTGGAGAATCTCCACTCCCTGCTTGGATAGGCTGTCGCTGACTAAAATCTTCACATCTGCCTCAATGAGAAAGGTTATCTTTCGTTTGGGTTAGGCCATGAGGAGTTCTTGGGCTTTGGCCACGCCACTGCCTAGCTTCACGGAATGCCCCAGCCCTTTTAGCACCATCTCGATCGCGGCGATCGTCATGATCACATCAAAGGTGTCCATGTAACCCATGTGCGACACGCGGAAAATCTTGCCCTTCAGATGGTCTTGACCGCCGGCCGCGGTCATCCCATATTGCACCCGAAGGTTTTTATAGATAGCTTGTCCGTCTACGCCCTCCGGCGACGAAATTGCCGTCAAGGCGTCACTCGGCGAGTCCTTCGGAAACAACGACAGACCAGCGGCCTTCACCCCTTCACGCATGGCATGAGCCAGCCGAGTCTGGCGTAAGAACACGTTCTCCAAGCCTTCAGCCTTCAGCATCCTCAATACTTCTTGCAAGCCGAGGATCATCGAGACCGCCGGCGTATAGGCCGTTTGATTCTTGGTCTGCGCTTCCCGTTCTTTCTTAAAATTAAAATAGAACGCCGCGTTTTTTGCCTTCTCGGCCATTTGCCACGCCTTGTCGCTCACACTCACAAACGCAAGCCCAGGCGGTAGCATGAGCGCCTTCTGCGACCCTGTGACGACCACATCGATTCCCCATGCGTCTGTCTGGATGTCGAACACACCTAACGCCGTGATTGCATCTACGATAAGAATAGTTCCTTCATGTTGCTTTACTACTTCGGCCAACGCTTTCGTCGGATGCGCCACGCCCGTCGATGTTTCACTGGCTTGAACAAACACCGCCTTAATCGAAGGGTCTTTTTTCAAGGCATCGGCAACCGCCTGAGGATGAACGGCTTGTCCCCATTCGACCTTGATCTCCGTCACCTGCACCCCAAAGGTTTTACATAACTTTCGCCCAGCGTTCGCCAAATTTTCCACCGTTGATGACGAGGGCTTTGTCACCCGGCGACAGAAAGTTAGCCACAGCTCCTTCCATACCGCCGGTACCAGAGGAGGCCAGGATTAAGACATCATTTCTTGTCTGAAAGAGCCATTTGAGGTCCTCGCGGACCTCACCGAAGATGGGGGCAAATTCAGGTGCCCGGTGATGAATGATCGGTCTGGCCATCGCCAGCAGCACTTCAGGGGGAACCGGGGTCGGCCCTGGGGCCAACAAATAACGTTTCAACATCGTCATTTCTCCTTACAATGGGTCCGGTGGATCCAGACTTGAGGAAGGGCGTAACGCTACCATACCCCTATCTGACTGTCAAGATTGCAAATGGTGAGTAGTGTCATGATTTCAGTGGCTTGCAGGATGCAACAGGGTTCTAGTGGACGATTAAACTGCTACCGCGACGCTGATTTCAGATCGTAAAGCGCAATGCCGGATGCTTGACAACAATGCATTGGACCGCTACTCTACGCGTTGGCGGTACGGGCTATCCTGTTATTTTCCATGTAGATTTAGGGAGGTTTATGTCCTGTCCTAATTCCTCGAAGCCGCTGTTCTATTTATTGTTCATAGGCTTCTTAGGACTCGGGGTCGGTGTCTTGAGCCCACCACCGCCGGCGTTTTCAAGCCGGTTAACCCTCGATAGTCCAACTTTTGCGCCCGATATTACCGCGGACGATGAATACGATAACGCCGACAGTTCTGAGCCTGTCCACGAAGGATCAAATCTCGAAAGCGGATCTCCATCTTTAGAGATGGAATCAGGTTCGGACAACCCCTTGACGCTGCACCCCCGTTTTTCCCTTCCCTCTCGGTTCGACGAGCTTTTCAAATCTCAGGACCATGAGTTGAAAGGGCTCTCAGGCGTCCCCCTTCCCAAAGATGAAGTCGCTTCGATCCTCAATCTCGCCATCGTGCGGGATGATAAGGTAGAAAGCCATATACGATTCTTCCACATCGCCATCCGCCACCGGTTCGAAGAGTGGCTCACTCGGTTGGGTCACTATAAGCCGCTGGTGGAAAATATCTTCTCGCAGTTCAATCTCCCCAGCGATCTCGTCTACCTCTCCCTCGTTGAAAGTGGATTCAATCCTCATGCCTATTCGAGGGCGAGGGCGACGGGTCCGTGGCAGTTCATGAAAGGCACCGCCATCGTCTATGGTCTACGGGTCGATCAATATGTGGATGAACGCCGAGATCCCATCAAATCGACCATCGCGGCGGCTCGCTATCTTCGCGATTTGTACGACCTGTTCGGGGCGTGGCCGTTAGCTATGGCCGCCTATAACGCCGGGGAAGGTAAGGTCATGCGGGCGCTTCAGAAAACGCGCGCCGACAGCTTTTGGGAGATTGCGCAGACCAAACATATTCGCCGCGAAACAAAAGAATATGTCCCCCGCTTTATGGCCGCGACGATCATCGCGAAGAATCCCGATCAATATGGATTCGCTCAAGATCCCCCGGCGCCGCATCAATTCGACGAAGTCATTGTCCACCGTGCGATTGCGCTTCAACCGCTTGCGGCGGCCGCAGGCATTTCGTTTCTTGAGCTCCGTCGTCTGAATCCCGAGTTGCGGCGCGATGTCACTCCGCCCGACGACCAGAATTACCATTTAAAGGTTCCGGTCGGCAGCCAAGGCGTTGTCATGCAGAACCTGGACAAAGTCCCAGTATGGAGGCCGACTCCGATCCTCGTGAAGAAAACGAGGGGTCCAATCGCCTCGAAAGGCTCGTATCGCGTACAGGGGGGAGACTCTCTGTGGACGATCGCGAAACGCTTTCACCTCACCGTCGCCCAGCTTAAAGCGCGAAATAGCCTCTCCACGCGCGGCATCAAACCCGGCGATTTACTCACCATCGGCTCGGGACATTGATCGTCCGCATTCCCGCCGAGTTCGCCTGACTTATTTCTTGGTTTCTATAGGTATTGGCGCCGTTGAGCCGGCAGCTCCGGAAGACGTCGTTTTCATTTCCAACGCCTTGGATCGAACAGTCGCCTCACCTGCGAAGGGAGAATTGGGGTAGGTCTTTGTTAGGTCTTGGTAGCGGACTAGCGCGCCTTCGGGACGGGATTGAGCCTCCTCGATTTTACCCAGTTCATAGAGCACCTGATCTTTGTTCAAGGTCCCCGGCATATCGAGTGCCGCCGTAAACGCCTTTGTCGCCTCTGCAAAATCCCCTTTTAGCAAATAGGCGTAGCCAAGGCGTTGCAATACCATCCCGAGTAGCGGCTTGTTGTCGGGATACATGGCGACATATTTCTGATAGCTCTCGATCGCGGCGGGCACGTCATTCGCTTGGACCAAGGCATTGGCGAGCTGAAAAAGCGCAACGGGCGCGCTGGGTGTCCGTGGATGTTGATCCAGCGTTTGCCGGTACAGAATAATAGCTTGCTTAAGGTTCGCGTCCGCTTGTTGCGGCTTATCGAGAGGTCGGTCCAGGTACAGTCGCGTGGCTTGATGCGTGAGATCCATCGCTTGCTGTGTATTGCGATGATCCATCCAGACCACCACCCCAACAATAGTGAAGGCAAGAAACAGCACCCCCACCGCGATGAAAATATGACGACTACGCTGTTGCAGAAACAGCCCAGCCCGCTCCAACCCACTCATCATATGAGCTTCATCGGTAGGTGTGATTTTATTGGGAATCCGAATTCGGTACGACATGGTGCGAGGCCTTATACAAGGTTGCCGGGGGGTTGTCAATCGAAGGAGTGCGCTAAAAAGTGCGGCGGAGTCGCTTCCATTGACAGCCATTTTACGTGCAGTATAGCGTACCATACGCTCACTCTCTCCACCCGGATCTCCTAAGCATGTTTGATGACACCTTGCGTTCCCTCGAAGCGCGCCATCTGCTTCGTTCTCTGCGACCGATCGACTCTCCGACTGGGCCCATCGTAACGATAGGAGAACGGCCTATCTTATTGATGGCCTCCAATGATTACCTCGGACTGGCCGCTCATCCGCGCCTTAAACAGGCGGCCATCGAAGCGACCGAACGATTCGGGGTCGGGGCCGGCGCATCGCGACTCATTTCAGGAACACTTACGCCTCACATGGAACTGGAAACAGAGTTGGCCGACTTCAAGCAAACGGAGTCCGCGCTGGTATTCGGCTCCGGATATCTGGCGAATATCGGCTTGATCCCCGCCTTGATCGACTCCGCTGGGCTCATTCTGGCCGATCGACTCTGTCATGCAAGCCTTATTGATGGATGCCGACTCAGCTACGCTGAGTTTCGTGTCTTTCGCCATGGGGATATGCGGCAACTTCGCGGATTGCTCTCAAAACGGCCAGCGGGCCATCGGACTCTGGTCATCACCGAAGGTATTTTCAGTATGGACGGCGATGCTGCACCATTGCTCGACATCGCGGAATTAACGGAACGGCACGGTGCCCAACTTTTCATAGATGATGCTCATGGGACAGGCGTCATGGGTCAGACAGGACGCGGCACATTGGAACATTTTGGCGTCGCCTCACGAATCCCCTTTCACATGGGGACATTCAGCAAAGCGTTCGGAACCAGCGGCGCTTATGTAGTCGGTCCTTCAAGTCTGATCCAGTACCTCATAAATCGGTCGCGACCGTTCATGTACTCGACTGCCCCACCACCAGCCACTGCAGCGGCCACGACAGCCGCCATCCGCCTCCTGCGATCTGAGCCGCAACGGCTTGTCCGTTTGTGGAAGAACCGTACCTATTTCTACGACGGACTCCAAGCCATGGGGTTTCGATTGTCTCCCACGGTCAGCCCGATTATGCCGATTCTCATCGGTGACGCCCAAAAAGCAACCGCATTCGCAGAGCGCCTTCTCGAACTGAATATCTATGCGCCGGCTGTGAGACCTCCAACAGTACCGTCGAAAACCAGCCGCATCCGAACCACAGTGACTGCGGAACATACCCTCGAACAGCTGGATCAAGCCCTTGCAGCCTTTCAACAGGCTGGTCATGAGCAAGGCTTGCTCGCATAGACAGAATCGAAAGATACGTTATACTTACAATGGCCTAGGGCCTAGCTACTTGGGTCAGGTTTGTCTGACGGAGGGAACGATGGACATCGCGCAGCTGTTAGGGTTTGGGGTTCAGCAAGGAGCGTCGGACTGTCACTTGAGCTCCGGAGAGCCCCCGATGTTACGGCTGAATGGGGAAATCAAAAAGCTCGACCATCCTCCCCTCAGCAAACAAGAAGTCCATGCCATGGTCTACGACATGATGAGCGATTCGCAACGGCGAATCTTTGAAGAGCATCATGAGTGTGATTTTTCGTTCGAGATGGGGGACATCGCACGCTTCCGGGTCAACGTCTTCATGCAGCGACGCGGGGAAGGCGCAGTCTTTCGGACGATTCCGACGAAAATTCTTCCGCTCGAACAGCTTAACATGCCTCCCGTCGTACGACAGCTCTGCGATAAAGAAAAAGGACTGATTCTCGTGACCGGCCCGACCGGTTCCGGCAAATCCACAACCCTCGCGGCCATGATCAACTATCTCAACGAAACATTTGAAGGCCACATTCTGACGATCGAAGATCCTATCGAGTTCGTTCACAAATCCAAAAAATGCCTCATCAACCAACGTGAACTGGGAGCGCACACCCACTCCTTCGCCAATGCGCTGAAGTCCGCGCTGCGCGAAGATCCGGACATCATTCTGGTCGGAGAAATGCGGGACCTCGATACCATTCAACTAGCGCTGACCGCCGCGGAAACCGGCCATTTGGTCTTCGGAACATTGCACACGTCGAGCGCGTACAAAACCGTTGACCGTGTCATCGACGTATTTCCACCCAATCAACAGGCGCAGATCCGCGCGCAATTCGCCGAATCCATCGAAGGGGTCATGACGCAAACCCTGGTCAAGAAGAAAAACGGCGGCCGGGTCGCCGCCTTGGAGATCATGACGGCCACCACCGCGGTACGCAACTTGATTCGTGAGGCGAAGCTCCATCAAATTCCCGGCATCATGCAGGCGAGTCAGAAAGACGGCATGCAGACGATGGATATGGCGTTGGTTGACCTTGTGGCGCGAGGCTCCATTACCAAGGCCGAAGCGCAGTCCCGCAGCATGAGTCCCAGTCTCTTTGCAGGAACCGCCATCGGCGCGGCCTAGTTCCCCTTTTGCGCCGCCTGGGCCGATGAGGCTTCTACCCCTTCGGAGGAATGCATGGCGCTCGACATTCGACAACTTCTAAAAGTCATGGTGGACCGCGATGCGTCCGACGTCTATTTGACGGTCGATCTTCCCGCCAATTATCGCGTTCAGGGCACGATCCAGCCGATTGGAGACGAGATCGTCACCAATGAAAACCTCGAGGCGCTTGCGCTGGCCATTATGCGGGACCGGCAGCGGAAGGAATTTGAGGAGACGATGGAAATGAATCTGGCCTTGTACTATCCGGACCTCGGCCGCTTTCGCGTCAATGTGTTTCGGCAGCGCGGGAACGTCGGTATCGTCATTCGTCAAATCAAAGTGGAAATCCTCCCGATCGAAAAGCTCGGCCTTCCGCCGATCGTGAAAGATATTGCCATGACGAAGCGGGGGCTCGCATTGTTTGTCGGCGCGACAGGTTCCGGCAAATCCACTTCATTGGCAGCCATGATCGATTATCGGAATGAGCGCGGCCCGGGCCACATCATCTCGGTTGAAGACCCCATCGAGTTTGTCCATCGACACAAAAAATCTCTCGTCACGCAGCGCGAAGTGGGGTTTGATACACATTCATATGAAGCGGCACTGAAAAATACGCTGCGCCAGGCGCCCGACGTCATTCTTATCGGTGAAATTCGAGACAAAGAGACGATGGAAGCGGCCATCACCTTTGCCGAAACGGGCCATCTTTGCTTGAGCACGCTCCACGCAAATAATGCCAATCAGGCGATCGAACGCATCATGAACTTCTTCCAGCCCGAACGGCATCAGCAAATTTATCTGCAGCTGTCCTTGAATCTTCGCGCGATTGTGTCACAACGTTTGATTCCTTCGCTCGATGGCAAACGAGTTGCCGCCTGTGAGGTATTGATGGACACACCGCGGGCAAAAGACCTCATCAAAAAAGGTCAGATCGACCTGCTCAAAGAATCGATGGAACAGGGTGTACAGGAAGGTTCGCAAACATTCGATATGGTGCTGTTCGAACTCTACAAGTCTGGGAAAATCAGTCTGGAGCAGGCGCTTATTAATGCGGATAGCGCGAATAATCTCCGTCTTAAGATCAAACTGGCCGGCCTGAAAACCGATGACGATGTCGTTGCTCCCGACCAACCGGGCGCGGCCAAGCCGCGTGGGTTGCAGATAAAAGGCGGCGCCCGCTTCTAACCTGCCACGACTACGCTCGACCGCGATCCCTTCACAATGATCAATCCGACAGCGACTCCAGATAGGCGGCGATTTTCTCAAGCGCGCCGGCGCTCAGTTTTTGCCCATACCATCGCGGCATCACGTGGTCGGGAAAGCCCGGCACAACATAGGCGCCGGGTGACAAGATGGATTCATAAATATAGTCGTGAACAGTCTTCGCCTCGCCGCCATAATTCGGGTCGGCCAGCCGTTTCGGTCCGTTCGAAGCGAGCGTCAATTTCGGGCCGACGCGGCCTTCTGCGGCAGGTATCCCGGGAATCATATGGCACACAACACAACCGGCTCGTGTGAAAAGAAGCGCAAGAGGCTCATCGCCTGTGACTAGTGGAACCATCGCAGGAGACAATTGCGTGGCATCGACGAGAGCCGTGTCTCGCGCAAACCATGATGTATTCTGCCTGAGGTAGGAAAGCCCGGTCACGAGCAGCACAACCACGCCCAAGAGAATAGTCCATCCCCGCTCGCTCAACCGCCGTTGACTTGGCGGCGGTTTTAATGCGTCCATTTAATCGTACAACCGATCGCGTAAGTCACTGGCTCTGCCGGCGTGGTGCCTGTCAGGAGCGCATCAATGGCCTGCCGAAGATACGGCTGAGTCACAGCATCGGGATGCTGCCAGTTATCGTCGATCTTTCCGGTGTAGGCTAAACGGCGATTTCGATCGAAGAGGAACAAATGCGGAGTATGGGTGGCGCCATAGGCCGTCGCCACCTCCTGAGAGCCATCGCGAAGATAGGGGAAGTTAAACCTCTTAGCCTGTGCGCGTGAGACCATATTGGGAAAACTATCCTCCGCATAGGACGTATCGTCGTTGGCGTTGATTGCGACCAACTGCACGCCGCGCTCCGCATAGTCATGCTGGAGAAGGATCAACCTATCTTCATAAGCCTGTACATACGGACAATGGTTGCACGAAAATACCACGACCAGCGCAGACGCATCGGCAAACGTCGACAGGGTATATGTTTTTCCATCGACGCCCGGAAGGGAAAAGCTCGGTGCACAATCGCCGATTTGTAACGTGGGATGACTCATGTACGTGACATTCGATTATTGAGTTGCGTCCTTGGCGCAACGAAATCCCACGCTCGTATCTCGAAACTCGGGGTCTGCCGAAAATCGAGCGGTTACCCGAATATTTTTCGGCGAGTCGCCCCACGATCCTCCTCGGAGCACTTTTTTCTCTCCCTCCGCCGGTCCGCGAGGATTGTCCTTGGTCGTTTTGCCGTAGTATTCCCGATCATACCAATCCGCGACCCATTCTGAAGCATTCCCCGCCATGTGGTAGAGACCATACGGGCTTTTGCCGCCTTCCTTGAGCCCATGACGTATGCTCATCCCTTCAGTCCCACTCTTTACCGGCGACAAGGTAATAGGATAGCTCACCCAGGGGCCTCGATTGTAGTTGGCGATATCAACGAACGGCTGCATGTCCCCCCAGGGGAAGCGACGTTTATCCGTGCCTCGTGCGGCTTTTTCCCATTCCGCTTCGGTGGGTAACCGCTCGCCAGCCCACTTGCAATAGGCATTTGCATCTTCCCAATTGACACCGACCACCGGACGATCACCTGCGAAGGTCACGGCGTCTTCGTCCCATGAAGGCGGCGTGCCATGGTTGGTGGCCTGAATAAACTTCGCATACCGGGCAATCGTAACTTCGAACTGATCGATATAGTAGCTTTTCAACGTCACAATATGTTCCGGGTGTTCGTTGGGGTTACCTTGTTGCCAACCCGATCCCACATCATCGGTACCCATCGTAAAATCGCCTTCCGCAATGAGGATCATGGGCGCCGTATCTGCCGTAGCACCGTCCGGTTTGGCGCCGCCTTGTGTACCCATCGGTTCACTTGCTCCCAACAGAAATACGGAGACGAGAAGGATCGCTACGATTCCGCTCCCGATCGTTCGCATGTTTTGCATCTGCCCTCCTTATCGGTCAGGGATCCGGCCTTCATAATTCTACCCGCTATACGAGAAGGAACCAAGATGGCATGGGTGGGGCTCTCCTTACCGCTCAGGCGGCGGACGAGCCTCACCCATCGACCATGACCTGACACGCCACTCGGCGCAAGAGAATCGCCCCTTATTCGCTGGAAGAAAGCCGCTAAACCTTGCTTTTCAGGCAACGTTCGATATAATGACCGACTATTCGGCGATGGGGTTCGCCATCAACCGCTGCAAGTCAGCTGATGACCCCTACCCTGCACCCTGCACGGTAGGGGTTTTTTAATGCCCATGCATAAAGAAGTTCTCATGGCGATAGCCACGATTCTCGCAGCGAGCCTGAAAGGAGACTCATGGGGATATATGCGTTTCTGGCCGTGTTCGGCGGAGCCGGTCTCGGCGCGTGCCTGCGTTGGGCGCTCTCCATTAAACTCAACCCACTCTTCCCCACATTGCCTCTGGGGACGCTCGCCGCGAATCTCATCGGCGGCTATTTCGTCGGCGTCGCGGTCGCGTATTTTTCCTATAACACGGCGGTCGCGCCTGAGGCTCGGCTCCTTATTATTACCGGCTTCATGGGTGGACTGACGACCTTTTCGACTTTTTCCGCCGAAACAATGACGCTGCTTGTTCGCGGCCAATATGCGTGGGCCAGTGCGTTGACCGCCCTTCATCTTGGGGGCTCCTTAGTACTCACGTGGTTGGGCATACTCACGATTAAATGGTTGGTGGTCCGAGCGTAATAGTCCAGCCAATGCGAACGGGGCCACATCGACAACTTTGAGCCTCGCTTCTCCTGGATAGGAGGGAATCGTCGGAAAGGAACTGCACGATGGAAGGATTACTCCTCCGATTTTATATTCATGAACGCGAGCGCCATCGAAATATTCTGTTATGGGAATGGTTGCTAAAAGAAGCGAATGAGATGGGCGTACGGGGCGGCTCCGCATTTCGCGCGATGGCAGGATTTGGCCGGCACCACATCCTGCAGGAAGACCACTTTTTCGAACTGGCCGGAAGTCTCACCGTGGAAGTGGAATTCATCGTGACCAATGAGGAAGCCGATCGCTTGCTCGATCTGCTTCAGAGGGAGAACGTCCGGGTGTTTTACGCTCGTATCCCCGCTCAATTCGGTATCCTGAACCCGGACGCAGAAGACGAACAAAGATCGTAGGCCGCTATCGCCCGCCGCCGGCCCCCACTCCCGGCGCCATTGAACCCGACGAAGGCGTCGTTCCCATACTTGGTCCCGGTGAACCCGCGCCCGGGCTGGACCCTGCTGAGGAACTATTTGTAGTTCTTCCCCCTGCCCCTGCTCCACCTGGAGCCACAGACAATGGAGATTGAGACGGAACGGAAGGAAGGGTGCCTCCGGCATCCGGTGAGGTTCTTCCCAACGCACTCGTTCCATAGCCGGTTCCCGAGAATGGAGCGCCGGAAGATAAGCCGGGGCCGGCGCCGCTTCCCACGCTTGGCGCAGCAGTGCCTGGCGCGTAACCAGGTGTCATGGCTGTCCCAGGTTGAGGCGTGACGCCAAAGTTTCCAGACACGGGTGGACTCATTCCCTGTGAACCCACAGGTCCACTCTGCCCGGGTGGAACATTCACAGATTGCGCAGCTACCGATATTGCGCCCGCGGCGAGCCATACGATGACCAGCATTGCCAATCGTGACTGTGGACTATTCATTTCTGTCCTCCTTTGCTCGCGCCCTCTTCACGAGAGGATTTTGTTGCCGCCTCATACATAGCCTGCTGTAACTGCTTTCGCCGCTCTTCCTGTCCCGGCCGCTCTGGAAGCAGACGGAGGGCCGCTGCTAGTTCCTCGCGAGCCGCCGCATATTGGCCGGTGGCTTTTAACGCCAGTCCCAGGGCGACACGCACCTCGACATTGTCCGGCGCGATTCGCCGCGCGTCCTCGTAGACACTGACACTGTCACTCATGTGCCCCATCTGTTCATACACAGATCCGAGTCGAAGATACGCACGCACATCATTGGGCCTCAGCCGCGTCACCGACTGATATTCTGCAGTCGCCGCGTCCCAATCCCGCTTCGCTTCCAGCGCGCGCGCCAGATAGAAATGGGCATCGACCAAATCAGGCTGCAGGCCCAGCGCAATCCCCATTTCCATGACAGTCCCGTCAACATCCCCTTCTTCCCACAAGGCCACTCCAAGATTGTAATGCGCGAGGGGATATTCCGGATTCGCTCGGATAACCGTGTCGTATTCGGCAATCGCGCCCTGACGATCGCCCGAGGCATGAAGCGCCAGCCCGAGGTTGTAATGGGCGTTGACGGACGCTGGATCGAGGCGCAGAGCTGTCCGGTATTCCGCAATGGCCTTACTTAGCTCGCCCATTCGATGCCGTATGACGCCTAAACCCATATGAGCGCCGGCATGTTTCGGCTGAAGCTGGAGCGCACGTTCATAACTGGCCGTCGCCAGAGCCCACTCGTCCTTCTTCTCATACGCCAATCCCAAATTGACCAGCGCGTCTACATTCTCTGGAGCCAGGCGAGCCGCGATCTGCAGCTCCTCGATTGCGCCGTCCAGATTGCCTCGAGAGCCCAAGGCAATCCCACGCTCGAGATGATCTTGAGCCGACCCCTGGGATGATGGTGGAATGACCGACGTTTGTTCCGACGATTGAACGACGACCGTTTGGCGGCGCTCATCCGGGTTCACTGTGCAGCTCACTAGGAACAGCCCGGCGGCTACGCAGAGGCGCGCCTTGACGATCGATCGGCGAATACAGCCAAAGTCGCATGGACTCGCATCGGAACCCATGACCGATCGTACCGATGTCTCTAGAGTCTGTCTGTCGGTACTGCAAGCAACAATCGGTTGGACATACAGGCCCGCTCGAGGATAGAGAGGAAGGATTTGTCAGAGGAGAATTTACGAAGCGCTGGAACCCGGTGTGCGCAACCGCATTTTCAGTACGACGCGCCGACTTTGATCGCGATTGACGCCACGCTCAGTGTAGAGCAAATCCTGTTTGCCTCGTCCACTCACGGACGAGAGGGATTGAAAGCAGCGTGCCGTGTGGGGATCGGACAGTTCGATGGCTCGTATCCCTGCCACCATGACGGCGAGCGCGCGTTCCTGACTGAGCTTCAAATTCACGGCATCGTCGCCCAGATCGTCCGTGTGTCCCTCTACGATAATCGATTCAATGCGGTCACGAATCGATCCACAGATCGCGCCCGCATAGACGGGCATGACTTCCGCTACATATTGAATCGCCGCCGGTGATAGTGTGCTTTTGCCGAATTCGAAGTTCAGTAGCGCTTCGGGCATGACGACCATGAGCTCTGAGGCATCGACCTGCTCGGGCGCTAATCCAAAGGGTCGCAATTGATCGCCAAGAACCGCCGCGATCGGTTTGACGGCTTCTGGTGCGTCGACCTGAGGAGCCGGAGGGCGCCACGGAACCGCGACGAACAGGAGCAGAAAAATTACGGCCAACGACGTCATGAGGTCGGCCATGCCATGTACGGCCACCGATTGAGAAGCATCGTGGGAAATAGTTCGTCGCATCATGTTCGCAAGCCGTCCCCAGCATCCGATAGATTAGGGCCGAGAGGACAACCGGGGAAACGACGGGCCGCGGCGAGGCTCGAAGCGTGCCAGCGCGCCGTGGGCCTCTTCAACGCCCAATTCCAGCGTGAGAGTCTGCGCCTTCACCGCCCGAGTGAGGTCTTCGATCATGAGTCCCAGATTGTGGAACGTCCCTTCTAATTCCGGCTGCGACACCTTCTCGTCCTTATTCCTGCGCTGGTCGCTGCTGTCTTGCATCCATTGCTCCAACGTCCTGCGTGGGAACAGGCTTTCGATCGAGTGAACCAAATCTTGATGCACACTGACCAGTTGGTAGAGCCTACGCTTTTCGATGAGTGAAAAAAGATTGGCGCAGATCAATCCGACGATGGACGTGAGGAACTTTCCGGCCAGTCCATTGATTAAACCTTGCAGTCCCTGCACGCCCTGATCGTCGGCGTGTAAATGGCTCAAACCCATGAGCAGGGCGATGAAGGTCAACAAGAGACTGACACCCGTCACAAACGACGGTACGTGGCTATACCACGCCTGATGAACACGGCGGGCGAAGAGACGTTCAAACGTAAAGACCTCCTCGCTGTGTGACGTACTGAAAATGCGCGGTTCTTGAAACCAGGCGACTGGCTCCAATACCAATGTATTCCGGTATTGAGACCACGCCTGCGACACATCGAGATCATCGCCCATGAGACGGTCGAGCAGCGCGAGGTCGTCCAGATCCCGAGAATTGTTCGTGTTGAGTGGTTGGGTACGAAAGGTAGGCCGGGTCGGAACTAAGGGGTCGCGATGCGTGACCTGCCGCTCTTTCAGCAGACGAACCAGCGCGTGGTCCATGCCTAGACACAGACTGCGTGCCGCATGCACGTCGGCACATAACCGAACGGTTTGCCAACCTACAAATGCGATCAAGCCCACCGCGCCCAAGCAGCTCAAGAGAGGACTGGAGAGATCACCCCCGAGACTGACATCCTGACTCAACCACGCTGCGATCATCTGAACCATGTCACTCCTATCATGGTGGATGGTCCAAGTTCATACCATCAGCTGCGACTTCTCCCTCAAGTTCTATGCCGCACATACCGAGTGGAAATTACAGGACTATTGAGATGACGCGAGATAAAACAGGTCAAGATCACCACATACGGTAGGCAGCGTTTGCCTAGTGTGGAGTCGTTTCATCGTGGCTGGGGGCAGGAGGGCGGAGCAACCGGCGGCAGGAAAGCGGGAATCGATCGCAAGACGGATCCCCGCGACTTCGTAACTGTGATCGAGCTCTCTTGTCGTCACCTTCACATTGCGGCGCTTTATCGGATAACGGGTCGGCTCGAGGACTGCTCGGCCCGGCGCGTCCCGCCTTGTCTTCGCCCATCCCACCGCCGGACGCAGGCTGCTTAGTGATTCCGAGTCCCTGCTGGTTCGCCTTTGGGGCGCCCATATCTTTTGCATGTCCTTCATCAGTCTCTTAATGTCGGGCGAGAGATCTTTCGAACCGTCTATGCTCTTCGTGCCAGGCAATTGATCGCGGGTTAAATTTAACGTCACTTCCCCCTTTTCTTGTTGACTCTAAAACTGTTCCACAAAATGGGCCAGGTTTGATGCGTCCCGGCAATGTTCAGCACGCCATACTCGATCTTGCCTGTCGCATCCTTTTTTGCCCTCGCACGAGTGAGAGCACGGTATAATCCCTCGTTTCCCCTGAGTGCTCTTGGAGTCCATCATGTCCAGGGAACCGGGGTCATGCTGACCTGTCTGGGAGAATGCCGGGATAGCGCACAGTATCCCAGCGGCCAGGGACAATTGAAGATTTTTTTCAGAAGGCCCTTTTTTTAGGAAATGAATGAAAAGCTAGTACTCATTGAGTATCCTCGTGAATGCTTAGCCCTTTTCCAGCGTCATGTCGGTTATTGACACAGGCCCGCGGACGGTCAAGATACGCCGATGCGCTCTAACGCAAAATAAATAATTAGTTACAAGATGTCGGCACGTTGATGTATGTAAGTGATGGACGGCCGTTGGGCGTCGCACCACAAGTGGCGCGAAAGGGTACCCACAAGATAATTGAGAGATCATGACGACAAGGAGAGTCAGTTGCGCCGAGCGATCGCAATTCTAATTCTCATCGCAACGTGGACTATTTCACCTCTCCTGGAGAAACCGCGACGATTGTCGCCGTCTGGACACGGGATGAGATTGCGTTAGCCGCCGACAGCGGTGCCGAACAGCTGCTTGTAGATCAGAGCCCGGCGACAATCTGCAAAGTACAAAAAACGGGAAAGGTCGCATATACCATGGCCGGTCTGTATCGAGATCCGGTCGACTCACTCGACACGTTTGCCCTCGCCCGACAAGTTTTCTCAGGGCCGGGGCTTCTATCGGACCAACTGAATTCGTTTCAGCATCGCGTCGAAGATCCCCTCACAAAAGCGCTCGCGCGACTTAAGAAAGAGGACTCAAAGACATACGATGATTTTTTTGCTCGCAAGTCCGCGCTGAGTTTCTTTGCGGCCTCAGTGGTGCAGCGCGTACCCCGGTTGGTGGGAATCGATATCGGCGGTGTCAACGAAACGAAACGCGTCAGCCACACGTTTCCCGCTGCGGGCACGCAACCCGAAATGATGATGTCCGCAGGAGAGACTGACGCGCTTAATCAACTCTATCTCAATCCACCCCCTTGGCTGAAAGCCCATCCACGCTCGCCCGTCGCGCTCGTCACGTTCCTCGTGCTTTGGCAAAGCCTTGAGACGCCAAACCGGACGAGTCTGCCGATCGATGTGATTCGGGTGAATAAAACCGGCGTGCACTGGGTTCAGCGGAAGAAAGAGTGCGAAGAAGGCAAACGTTAGGAGAAGCGTTCTGTTCTATCAGGTCGAAGACTATTCACTCCACCAACATAAGTCGCTCCGTCAGAATCTTCTATCGACAGTGGTAGTGGGAAGTGAGGGTATGACTTGGAGCAGGATCTCTGGCGTGAATCTAAGTTACCAGAACCAAAGAGCGATGACTCCGCCAATGACCCACAGGACGCCGCTGAACAGGAGACCGTATATGACCCCCATCGCGCTGCAAAGGGGACCTGTCGCGAGGGGTGCAGAAGGATCTTCGTCCGGACTCGCCTGACTGTGTGGTATGGCTATGGATAGTTTACTTCTCATATGCCACAGACCTTCACGACAAAGCGTAGCAGGCTTCCCGAGGTCGTCAAGCTAGGTGAGCGGTCACTGCGCCTTGAAAGTCAAAATGCTAATGACCTGACCGCCCTTAAGAGTTTGGAAGTTCGCATGCCCGACCAGTCGCCTCTCCTCTCTTCTGCGAGCGAATGAATAGTAGATGTTCGAACGTGATTGATCACAATTCGCCTCCCCGATAAATACGAATAGGAATGGACTTAGTTGTAGTAATTTATTGCGGGTGTCAGAAAGCTGGGCTGGAATTGGGGACAAGAAGCGAGACGGAACAAAGTCATGATTACTACTAACCGGTTTTTTGAAGGCAGAAGTGGGAAACTCTTAGCTCAACACCTCAGACAGTCCAATCAAAAAAAGTCATTAAATGAGAAATACTAGGTATAGCGGCACCCTACCCCGGCAGTTCTTCAGACTCTCTCATTTACTGAGAAAGCTAGAACTTAATCTGACAATCAGATAGAGTCCTCGCCTTCATAAAAGGAGTGAGGACGATGACCACCGAACAGAAGATCATCAAGACGAAGGTCGGCGTGTTGGAACTGGCGAAGCAACTCGGCAATATGTCGAAGGCCTGTCAGCTGATGGGCTATAGCCGGGACAGCTTCTATCGCTTCAAAGAACTCTATGAGACTGGCGGGGAGGCGGCTCTCCAGGAGATCTCCCGCAAGAAGCCGCTCCTGAAGAATCGGGTATCGGCTGAGGTGGAACAGGCCATTGCATAGATGGCCATTGACCAACCGGCCTGGGGGCAATTCCGCGTGGCGAATGAATTGCGGAAACAGGCCCTGACTATCTCGCCAGCTGGAGTGCGCTGTATCTGGCTCCGGCATGATCTGGAGACCATGCGAAAACGGCTCAAGGCCTTAGAGGCGAAGATCGCCCAAGAGGGGTTGGTGCTCACTGAGGCGCAGGTTGTGGCCTTGGAGAAGGCCAAGGCTGACAAAGAAGCCCATGGCGAATTCGAGAGTGAATGTCCGGGCTACTGTGGGGCACAAGACACCTTCTATGTGGGGACGCTCAAAGACGTGGGACGGATCTATCAGCAGACCTTCATCGATACCTACAGCAAGGTGGGGTTCGGGAAGCTGTATGACCGGAAGACACCGGTCACAGCCGCCGACCTGCTGAATGATCGAGTGCTGCCGTTCTTCGAGGAGTACGAGATTCCCCTCAATCGGGTGCTGACGGATCGGGGGACGGAGTACTGCGGCGCGCCCGAGCGCCATGAGTATGAACTGTATCTAGCCGTGGAAAACATTGATCATACCCGCACGAAGACGCGGCATCCCCAGAGCAATGGGATCTGCGAACGGTTCCACAAGACGATGTTGAACGAGTTCTATCGCGTGGCCTTCCGGAAAAAGATCTATCGGACACTGGAGGAGCTGCAGGCTGATCTTGATGCGTGGATCGAGGGATACAACCATCAGCGGCCGCATCAAGGCCGCTGGTGTTACGGCAAGACGCCGCTGCAGACGTTTGTGGACAGTGTGCCGCTGGCCAAGGAGAAAATGCTCGCGGCGTAACCTGGCGAGGACTCGCTGTCCGTCAGATTTACCTATTCAGAGGAGTGCCCGAACCCGCGACCGTGATGCTTCTGATTCCGGTCTCCTTGAGCTAGGCGTGTGATGAGCGCCAGAACTAAGTAATCATCGATCTGTATTGCTTTGAGCCACCTGGGCACCCTTCCCAGACGGCTTATTCATTGCTCGTGCCGTATGAGCGACACAACTATCGGCACCTGTTAACTGTATCCGCTCTCGCCTGCACGCGTACAACCAGCACCTTCCTAATTGACGATCACCTTCTCGCGTCCGCTGACTTGACCCTTGCTTTCCTCAGCAGCTACGTAGGCACTTCTCATTCGATCGTCCTTCACCCCCTACGTTCGTACTAGAACTCTTGGCCAATGGTTCGGCTCCTCTATTCTTTGTATATTTTTATTCGCTACCGTGCTCAGGATCGGCAGCTTCGGCCGTCTCACCATGGATCTATATATGGAGCGAATCTCATGAATGCAGCCCAAGAAAATCGGTGGTATGCACTTAGGACCCGGTCCAGATTTGAGAAAGTGGTGCACGCTCAGTTAGCGCACCGAGGCATCGAACCATTCCTGCCTCTCATTCGAAGGCAGAGTCAATGGAAGGATCGGAAAAAAATCGTGGACTGGCCATTGTTCCCCGGCTATTGCTTTGCCAAGTTTGCTCCGGAACAACAGAGGGCAGTACTGCAAGCCCCTGGCGTGATTCAAGTGATCGGAAGCGCCTTGGTTGCCGAAGCGATTCCCGAGACTGAAATCGCCTCCCTTCAGCGCGTCATGCAGCACCACGTGAACTATGAACAATGGCCTTATGAGTTCAACGAAGACACAATGGTGACGGTGATTCGAGGTCCACTGCAGGGCCTGCAGGGCCGCTTTGTCCGGCGGAAAGGCGAGGGGCAACTCGTTCTTGCTGTTCACTTGATACAACAGGCCGCCGCTGTGACCATTGCGCTTGAAGACGTGGCCCCCATCACACCGCTTTCCAGACCGGCTGCTCACCAGCACGTCCGTCAATTGTGGGCGTAATTGTATAGCCGGTATCAATCAACCATAGGCTGCTAAAAGTACTCAACGGCTTCTGCAGAATGAAATAGCTATAGTAGCCTTACTTCGCCATTCGGCGCTCCATTTACCGCACACCAATAGTATAAGCCTGTCATTTGATGGGGAATGCACCCCCTTCGCATTGATCGCCAATGCGTGGGCCACGCCCTGCTTTTTTTATTTTCTGAGTTGTACAGCGGTGGCGGCAATGCATGAGATGCGTTCAGGCGACTCAACAACAATGTTGGCGCCCAGAGGACGACAGTGCATTACCTGGCGGCAGAACATGGCAAAAAGAACGCAATGACTTGGCAGAGGCGAAGCGGGTGAAGACTGCAGCCCAATGTATGGCATTTTGTCAAACAGGACTGATGGTCGAACTGTCATTGAAGAATTGAGCAGGCGCAGGAAACGGGTCTGTTTAAAATAGAGATCGATCCTATATCTGCAATATCTTGCAGATATGCTCCTTTAAAGACGTTGAAAAACTTGTCGCACCAGACATAGAGTGTCAAAAGTCTTAAAGAACAATCACTCCCATAAGAAAAAAATCACTCCCATAAGATGGGTGGAATCACATGCATAGAAATAGTTAGAGGGCTAAGAACGAAATGACATTTTCTACCCTTCAATATTATGCCTGTCGAGCTTCTGTTCTCATCCTTCTGCTAAGTGGAATATGGCTGTTGAATAAACAATTCGCAGACTACGCGTTTGGAACACCACATTTCCAAAATCTTCAGGCCTCGAATGTTATACAAGCTGAGAACAAGCTGCGCGGGTCCGGTGACTGGAAAATTACAAAACCGGCATCGAACCATGAAATTGAAGGCTTCGCCTCAGTGACCAGCGCTAACCCTGGGGAAGCGATCAGCTTCTATCTGAACTCTAATTTATCAGATGCCGAACATCTAAAAACCAAAATTGATATCTATCGAATGGGCTGGTATGAGGGCAAAGGAGGGCGGTTAATTACAAGCGACGCTGTCATCGTAGACAGACAGCCTTCGTGCCCCACGTCCACCGATGGACGGTACACGATCGAATGCCGGTGGTCACCAACCCACACGATCACAATTCCCACAGAATGGCTTAGCGGTGTCTACCTCGCCAAGCTGACACTGGCCGCTCCGTTTGGCATACACGGCAAGTCCCAGCGGTCCTATGAAAGTTACATCATCTTCGTTGTGAGGGACGATACTCGAGCTAGTCATTTTGTCTTTCAAGCCAGCGTTGCCACTTATCAAGCATATAACGCGTGGGGCGGTCGAGACACATATGGAGATCGGGGCTTGTCCCCTGATGGACGATGTTGGCCGTATCGCGACCTTCCTCCAGAACAGAGTGACGACTCGCCCGCCTGTGCCGTCTGCCGAGATTACACGGGTCAAGGATGCAAAACGCCACCAGATCCGCCTCCACCTAATCGGTCGTTGGCGGTATCCTTTAATCGTCCCTATGAACGAGGCTACGGAAGCGGGGACTTTTTTCTTTTTGAATATCCAATGCTCAAGTGGATCGAGCGAGTGGGCTACGACGTCACCTATATCTCAGACCTTGATACGGACCGAACCATTGATGTGCTGTTGGGACATAGGGGGGTTCTTAGCGTAGGCCACGACGAATACTGGTCATGGGAAAAGCGAGATCATGTTGAGCGGGCACGCGACGCGGGCGTGTCGTTAGGCTTTTTCGGCGCCAATCCCATGTATTGGCAAGTCCGCTTTGAACCCTCGTTTAATGGAAATCGCCGAATCATGGTGGTCTACAAACACAACGCAAGCCCAGGTATATGTGTGCAGTGGATCCCCCGGATGCCTTCTGATCCGATGGCGGCTGTTGATCCATCCAGGGTAACCGCAAGATGGCGTGATGAACCGTTAAATAGACCGGAGCAGGAAGTCGTCGGACAAATGTATGGCGACTGGTTTGACCCTGAGAAGCCACCCTGGTCATTTAACCTCATCATTGGCCCCACAAGTGAGCCGCCACTTTCCGGGGAGAGAGAGGAGCGCCCCTTAGCGCTGTTTCAAGGGACCGGCCTACGTCATAACGATCAACTCCCTGGCCTGGTAGGCGGTGAATTTGATTTTGTCCAGGATGGTTCTCCCGGTAATCCGGAAAACCGCTCCGTGTGTGATCCTGCCCGGCCCGCTCGACCCTATCCGAAACCACAGGGACTCATCAAGCTTGCCGATTCGGTCCTGATCCCAGGGTATCGATCCAGCAGGCCTTGTTTGAATGCTGAAAACGGGCAGCGACTCGACCTCGGATGTGAAGACCGTGTTCAACTACAGCATAGCAATGTCACCTATTATGTGGCTCCCAGCGGCGCACGCGTATTTTCAGCAGGTACCTTTCAATGGAGCTGGGGACTTGAAAATGCTGATTTTGATGCTGGCGCAGGATCGGCAGATCGCGTGGAACACCATCATGTGGCAGATCCCAGGATGCAACGATGGACAGCCAACATACTCAATAGCTTTCTTGGACCGACGATGATTGCTGATTTTATAGCCGGCCAACCCCGCGCAAGCTTCCAGGAATTCTGGTCTCCGGATTCGGGATTGAACAAATGGTTAGACCCTAGTGGTGGTACGCAAATTGTTGGAGATTTCATGGGTTGGGGACAAGACCAGATATTGTTTGTACGTCGAGAGATATCCGGCGTGAAGGCTATGATCAGCTACTTTGAAAATGAACACCGAACATTTCGGACAACGTCGCTCTCTTCAGAAAGCAATGGCCCCCTCCGACACTTTCTAGACAAAGATGATAGGCAATTCGTTGGAGACTTCAAAGGTCGGGGATACGATCAGGTGTTGTCTATTGATCCATCGACGATAGGGGCTCAACCACACTTACTTGATTTCTCATCCGGCATCCCGCATGAAGCTAACCTTGATCACTCTGCACACGACCCAAGCGGGTGGACGCTCCCTGATAAGACTCTGCTCGTTGGTGATTTCAAGAAAAGAGGATATGATCAAGTGGCATCAATGAATCCCGGACATTCTGGAGTGCACCGTAATGTCATTCAAGATTTCTCCTCAGATCAAACCTCAAATCATGTGTTTTCATTTGACTCTATCGATGAACGGCTTCAAAGACGAACCGACCATGATGAAGTCATGTTAGCAGGAGACTTTCTCTGTCTCGGGTACGATCAAATTCTGTTTGTAAACAAACGTGGACCTGGACCTCAGATGATGATTGTCGATCTCGTCGAGTCTGCTCCAAGAATTGATTATGAGTCACAGGAGAAAGACGGAGATAATCTGGACGGATTTTTAGAAACGGATGATATTCTCATCGCTGGAGATTTTGTGGGTTCCGGATGTACACAGCTATTGTTTATCAATAATCAGGCTCATGGAAATCGTGTCCTGATTGGAAAATTCTCCGGCACTCCAACACCGTCATTGCATGTTATATACGCAGAACCCTGGGACGCTTCATATGTGTTGAACTGGTGGCAATATGCATCATCACATTTGGTCGGGGCTTTCTCCACGGCGAAGAGCGACCAAGTATTATTTCTGGATCATCGAAAGTTCTGACATTGTGCCGGAACTATAGCTTCCTTCATTCCCGCACCGCATGATGTAAAGGCCTTGATAGTCAGCTTCCTGACTAACCACAGTGTCGAGAGGGCGTGCATTGGCAACTGCTGAAACCGCCCTTGCAAAAAACATCGCGCGGAAATCAAACGAAAGTCGACCAGCGAACCAACATCGAACGGGAACTGTTCCTGATCAGCCAGACAAGATCGCCTTTAAACCCCATTGCGGCATCGACAAAAACCGATTGATGTTTGACCGACTTAACAGCGGAATACTCTTCCCCTCGATGAAGCCAACTCATGAAGAATTGAAAGCCCGGTTGACGGGCCGAGGGTCGCTCAAACGGCATGTCACCTCGGTCAGCCGTTTGTTGAAGACCCTGATCGAGAATCTGTTAAGGGGTGAAACTAATTCGAGGGATGAGCGAAAGGGTTATCGGTTTCACCGAAATAGGGAAGTTATTTACCGCTCATGCCCGAGCGACTGGCTCCGCTTCATTCTTAGGAAGATCGCTGCACGCCTTGAATTGGCGTCCCCAACTGGAACTGCAAGCCTTTGGATACAGGAATATCGCGGGACCATGAAGGTAGCTTAAAGTCGTGCTACCGATGGGCAATAGGCCTAGCGGAAGAACTAAGTTAAGTTGCCGCTATATCTGTTACAACGTGAGAAGGCACCGCAAACGAGGGAAACCATATGCTCGATCCAGAATCGACGATCCGGGAGTTTGAGAGATTGTCTAAATCAGTACTAGAGATGCTTCAAGAAGGAGTCTTCTTAAATGGCTACCAAGAAAACACATTGGTGGATACGATTCACGATCTGCAAATAGGCTATGGCGAGTGGTTGCGGCATACGACTCAGAAGGAACAGTCCTTCCCTCCAGACCTGCCACGGTAAGTATTATCAAACTTGCTTTTCCCCCCATCACAAATACACCGAACGGCCGATGCTTCCCGGTTTATGGAGTCCCGGGAAGATCCCACGCTTGTTCTCCAAGACGATCGACGATGGCGTGACCTATAGGAATGGATGCGGTCGCGGCCGGCGAAGGCGCATTACACACATGTATGGAACGCGGCCCTCGTAGGAGAAGAAAGTCATCCATTAATCGTCCATCATCCATCAGCGCTTGCGCTCGCACGCCTGCATATCCCGCCACAAGGTCCTGTAAAGAAACGTCGGGCACAAGCTTTTGGAGATGGCCCACAAAAAGCCTTTTGCTGATTGAACGAAGGAGTTCCTTTCCGCCTTCAACCCAATTGCATGCCGCAAACCTCCAAAATGCCCTCGATCCGAACAGTTCGGCCGAGTCATGTAGATCGAAGTTACGACAGTAGCCTTCCCGCTTGAACGTCAGCACGGCATTGGGCCCTACCCTCACCTCTCCGTTGAGCAGCCTATTAAAATGCGCACCCAAGAATGGATAACGGGGGTTCGGCAGGCCATAGATCAAGGTCTTAACCAAATGCCATTTGGCTGGAGTCAGATGATAATACTCGCCCTTGATTGGCACGATGCGCATGCCGGTGCGAACCCCCATGAGTTTGGCAATACGGTCGCAGTGCAAGCCGGCACAGTTAATCAGGAATCGGCTTTGGTATGAGATCGAAGCGCACTCAATCTGAAGACCGAACGGCAGCACCTGTATCTGCTTGACTTCCGCCCCGAGCTGCAGGTCGCCGTTGCCTTTCTGAATGAGCTCGGCAAATTTGTCAGCGACGTGACGGTAGTTCACGATCCCGGTACTGGGCACATGCAACCCGGCCACGCCCGCACAATGGGGCTCGAGTGTTCGTAGTTCCTCGGAACCGATCTTCTTTACTTCAACGCCGTTGCGCGTGGCGCGCCGGTAGAGCTCTTCCAATCGAGGGAGCTCTTTTCGATCAGTAGCGACCACGACCTTCCCGCAGACATCATGCGGGATACCATACGCCCGGCAGAACTTCACCAGCGCCGCATTGCCATTCCGACAATAGGCCGCTTTCAGACTCCCCGGCTCGTAATAGATGCCGGAGTGAATCTCTCCGCTATTGCTCCCGGTCTGATGACGCCCCCATCGACTCTCCTTCTCCAAGAGCAGGATTTTGGCTCGCGGATGCCGTTGTGTAATGGCCCATCCGACGGAGAGACCAATGATGCCCCCACCAACTATTGCGACGTCGTATAGGGACATATCGTGTCCTTAAGTCCTTCTGTACGAATGCAGTCCGCTACGGACGGATGGTCAGGACTATCCGTCCAGCCATGGCTGCCGACATCCCGTCAGGTCGGCAATACTTTGATGATTCCCTCCTCGAGCCAATCGGCTTTCCCTGCCAGAATATCTTTCGCAATACGGTACACGGTCGTGTCATCGTCGCAAGATGAGGTCGGCATGGTTAACAAGGGCGTAGGATCAAATTCCTCTTTGAGCTGGGAGCAGAAATGCTCCAGCAGGCATTGGGAGAGGGGATTCGCCTGTATCGCCGGCTGAGATGCGTACCATACCGCGGCTTCAATGGCCAAGAGGTTCATACTGGCTTTGACAAACCGTTTCATGAGCATTTGCTTGGGCACCAGTCGTTGCCGATGACGTGCGGTGATCAGAAGAGTTTTTCGAGCCAGTTCCCTGCTTTTCTCTGCCACAAAGCGCTCCCAGGCTTCATATGGGGCAGCCGTCCCGTTCTTCTCATACCCAAGCGCATTCACGGAACGGGAGGCGACAGTAATGAAAAATGGGGTGGCGCGGAGCATCTCCGTGAGTTGGAAGTTCAGAAAACCCTGTCCCTGTTTAAAGTATTCTTCAAGACCTTCCCTCCCGATCCAGAGACCCAAAATGCCATTGGTCCCCTCCCAAATCACATTAATGAGCGAGTCCCGTATCATGCGTTCGATCGGCACCGGAATTTCGCCACGGAGACGCAATGAATCAGGCGTTTCAAAGGCACGTCCGCCGTACAAACGGAACAGGTCCAGCAAGGATTCGAGTAGCCATTCCGTCGACAAAATCTTGATAGCCGCCGATTCAAGACGAACATCCTCCTTGGCATCGGCCCATAACCCACTGATCTTGACCAAAGCCTCAAGCGCAAGCACCCGTGACGCCATGCCGACAAGCTTTGCGCCGATGTCGGTGTGCTCGCCAATCGGGCGGTCATACTGAACCCTCTTCTGCGCGCGAAGCCGGGCAAACCAGAGGCACTTTTTCAATACGCCTAGACACGCGGCAGGAAGCGTAAGCCGGCCAACCGTCAGACTTTCCAAAGCGCGCCGTAGGCCTGTACCTTCCTTGCCAAGGCGGTTTTCCACCGGCACAAACACATCGCGTAAATGCACTTCACCATTGTAGATGCCGCGAACGCCCATGAAGCGCAGCCGGGCGGCACTGCACCCTGCTGAATGTGTTTCCACCACAAACGCGCCAAACTGCCGTTCCTCCTTCGGACGATCGACGTCATCGGGAGTTTCGACAATCTGTGCAATGACGATCAGCAAGGAAGCCAGAAAGGCATTATTGCCGCGCGGCGCATTCGTGGTATACAGCTTGTCGGCTGAGACGCGATAGCCGACGAGTGTCCCGTTTTCCCGGACAGGAATCGCACGAGCTTTAATATTCCAGATATCACATCCTGCATCCTTTTCCGTCAGCGCAAATCCTGATACCTCGCCGCTTGCAAGACGCGGCAAGAATCTCTGCTTTTGTATTGGGTCGCCTACGAGCTTGAGCGGCTCCGCCACGCCGATGGAATTATGTGCTGAAAGCAGGACCGTGCTCGACGCATCGTGTCCTCCTAACAGCGTGGCCACCGTGTGATATTCGCTCTGAGACAGGCCGAGACCGCCGTAGGCTTTGGGGATCTTGATCCCGAAGGCGCCAATCTGCCGCAGAGCCGCGAACACATCCTCGGTGATTTCTCCTTCTCGATCGATGCGCTCCGGGTCCACCTTCTCGACCAACAGCAGACGCAGTTTGTCTTCGAACTGCATCGCTTCCCGGCTCATGGCCGGCAGCGAGTAGGCACGAAAGAGATTGCGGCGCACGACGCCCACGAAGAGACCCGACATGAACCCTGAATAGCCCTTCGTATCTCGAGATGCCTCAGCGGCTGCCAGAGATCCTTTGAAGACTTCTGCCTTCACCATGCTCCCCTCCTCACGCTCGCATTTCAGAATGTCGATGACCAGCCAGCTCGGGCGGGACACTCGCCAACGTGCCAGACGGAACCTGTGGCAATCTGGACAGTTGCTCGATTCTCGTTTTCATCCGCTCCTCTATCTTTGCCGCTGAAATGGAAATGCCATGGCGAGCAAATGCCGGGCCGATTCGCGCCAAATGCTTCTTGATCATTTGAACCACGGAGAGGTAGCCACAACGGAGTAGATGAATACGGTCTCGGAAGCTCAGAAAGCTGCGTTCAAAAATCAAGCTTTCGCAAGGGGTAATGACAAAGAACTTATCGGGGTGTTGTCGTTGGTGCAGATCGAGGGCCATGCCTAACCGGGCTTCCAGGTTGATCCGTGAGGCCGCGTCAGCGATCGACAAAAAGCCGCGGTGCCGACCGTTTTCCTGGTCACCGTTCGAACCCGGCATTCGCTCAGAGGCCAACCCACTCTGTGAACTGGGGTGAATAATCACCATCAGGTCAGCCGCCTTCTCGGTCGCCAAATCGAAGCAAGAGATCCGGCCGATACCGGCATCAATGTACTCGCGGCCTCCAATGCGGACCGGGCAGAAGTAAAGAGGGGCCGCAGATGAGGCCGTGATGGCCTTCGAAATCGGCACCTCGCGCCATTGCTCCTCCCCGAAGATGACGCTCTGTCCGCTGTCCAGATCAATAGCCGGAATGTAGAGTGGATGGCGCAGACCGCCAAAGGTGTTGCTTAGGCCTTTGGACGCGAAGGTTGCCTCCAAGTATCGGGCAAATGGGTCCAGGGTATAGAACCCGCCTGGAAGCGATTGCTGAGCCGTTTCTAACAATTCAATGAGACCCATGTCATGGCGATTTCTGAGATAGAGTTGAGCAAGCTGACTGAACTGTTGGACGGCCCTCGGAATGCTTTTGAAGCCCTCCCACATCGCGGGGACGAAAATGTCTCGGCGCTCGAAATAGTAGGGTCGCTCACTGGCGAGGTTGGCACGAAGAATCTCTTCCGGCGTCACTCCATTGGCGATCAGAGCCGCAGCGGCTGAACCGGCGCTCACACCCACGTAAAAGTCGAAATGATTGACGTTGAAGCCCTCAAAGGCATCATCGAGCGCCGCGAGGGCTCCGATCTCGAATAAATAGCCGCTAAACCCTCCACCCGACAGCGCCAGAGCGAGTTTGGATCGTGCACTCATCTGAGTACTCCTCTCGTCCAGAGTCCTACCGATCTCTGAACTGCGGCTGTCGTTTCTCTAAAAAAGCCCCCACCCCTTCGCGCTTGTCTTCCGAGTCGCACAGATCACCGAACAACTGCGCTTCCCGGACTAATCCCTCGCGGAGTCCTATATCAAGGCTGCCACGAACGGACCGAAGGGCCGCACGCACGGCAAGCTGTCCTTTCGAAGCAATCCGGCGCGCTAAGCCTTGCACTTGTCTCTGTAGGTCATCTGCAGAAATGACCTGCGAAACGAGTCCCAGTGCCTTCGCTTCCGACGCGGAGATCACATCACCCGTGAGGATGAGCTCAAGGGCCTTGGATGAACCCAGGAGGCGGGTCAGGCGCTGCGTGCCTCCGAATCCGGGAATAATTCCCAGATTGATTTCCGGCTGACCCAAGCGCGCCCCTTCGGCGGCCAGGCGGATATGACAGCACAATGCGAGCTCCAATCCTCCACCCAGGCAGGTGCCATTGATGGCCGCGATGACGGGTTTGTCACAAGACTCAATCTTGTTCAACACAGCTTGACCGCGGAGCGCCATCTCATTCCCTTCCTGTGACGAGGCAATCGCGGCAATGACCTTGATGTCCGCCCCTGCAATGAAGACGCGGCCGGTGCCCGTCAACACGATCACCTTGACGCGGTCGTCCTTCGCCATTCCATCGAACAAAGCCTCAAGCTGTGTGAGGATGGGAGGCGTCAGCGCATTGACAGGGGGATGATTCAGGACCAGTGTCGCGACCCCATTGTCAACGGTGCAGGACAGATATTCGACGATTGTAGTCATAGATGTCCTCCGGCCCGAAGGCCTGACATGGTTCAATAGGTAAAGAACCCTCGCCCGGCAGCGCTCCCTGTATATCCGGCCGCGACCATCCGGCGCAGCATCGGGGCCGGCCAAAACCGCTCACCCAATGTCCGGGCGTATAATTCGAGCTCCGCCAGCACCGTGTCGATGCCCAGCGCATCGGCATAATGCAACGGTCCTTCCTTCTCCTTCGGAAATCCGATCCCCGCGACCATCGCAAGATCGATGTCGCGTGCGGACGCGACGCCCTCTTGCAAGGCTAGGACTGCCTCATTCACCATGGCGAATAAGAGGCGTGTAGGCTTCCACGGCGTGTTGCGGTGACCCGTCTCGTGCCGAACCTTTTCGATGAGCCGCTCGAGCATGCCCGTATCGGGTCCCTCATATTCATAGAACCCGTGTCCATTTTTGACGCCGAAGCGTTCCGCCTTCACCAATTCAGCCAGAAGCGCCGCAGGCGCCATTCGAGGCCCGTAGCTCTCAAAGAGAATCCGCGCCACGTCGTATGAAATATCGAGCCCGACAGTATCGAGCAGAGCAAACGGCCCGACCGGCATCCCGAAGGCGATCATGTCTTGCTCGATGTCTTTGCAGGAGGCGGCTGCCTCCTGCACACACAAGACCGCCTCATTCAGATAAGACATGAGGAGACGGTTCACCAGGAATCCTGCACATTCCCTAACGACGATCGGGAGCTTTCGGATGCTTTCGGCGAAGCTCACGACATCATTCAGGGTCTCAGGATCGGTGGCGAGCCCAGGAATGATTTCGACAAGCGGCATTGCATACGCCGGGTTGAAGAAGTGGAGCCCGAGGACCTTCCCGGGTCGGCGCGTCGCCGCACTCAACGCAGAAATCGAGAGGGCGGAAGTGTTGCTCGCTAATATCGCTCCAGGCGCGCAGCCGGCGTCAAGGTCATGTAAGACCTGCCGTTTGAGAGCGAGATTTTCCGAGACCGCCTCAATGACGAGATCCACGTCCTGCAGGGCCGTGAAGTCACATCCCGTCGAGACCAATAACATTTTCTCCTCAGCCTGCTCCGGCGTCATCTTGCCTCGCTCGACCCGGGCGTGGTAAATCCTCCGCACGATTTCCATCCCACGCTGCGCTCTGTCCATGGTCACATCGGTCAGTACCACCGGCAGCCCGGCATAGCTGACGACTTGAGCGATTTGCGCACCCATGGTACCTGCCCCAACGACCCCGACTCTGTAGATGTACATGAGACCCTCTTTTCGTTCACGATCTCGTCACACAAGCTCGAGTATGAGCGCCGCTCCTTGTCCTCCTCCCACGCACATCGTCACCGCACCGAGAGTGGCATCACGTCGTCTCATCTCATGGAGCAGCGTGATGACCAATCGCGTGCCAGTCATGCCGACGGGATGACCCAACGCGATCGCCCCTCCGTTCACGTTGACCCTGTCGCGTGGCAATCCCAAAGCGCGTTCTACCGCCAGGTACTGCGCGGCAAAGGCTTCGTTGAGCTCAATCAGTTCGAGGTCGTCCATCGTCGCATTGGCCCGTTTCAACGCCAAGGGAAGGGCTTCGGCGGGTCCAATCCCCATACGTGTCGGCTCAACGCCGATAAAGGCATAGCCTCGAATGCGTCCCATCGGCTTGAGGCCAAGTTCCCGAGCCCGCTCGCCGGACATCACAAGCGCGGCGGCCGCGCCATCGTTCAATGGGCAACTATTTCCGGCCGTCACGGTTCCGCCTTCCTTGAATAAGGGTGGATAGAGGGCAAGTTGCTGTTCCGACAATCCGACGTTCGGCCCCTCATCCTGCGTCAAGACCGTCGGCGCGACATCCCGGCCGGCCACCGATTTTGGAATGGTAAGCGGCATGGTCTCATCTTTGAACCGACCTTCCCGTAGCGCACGGAAGGCTCGACGATGGCTTTCGACCGCAAACTGATCCTGCTCTTGACGGCTAATCCCAAACTCTTCGGCTAAATTTTCAGCGGTTCTTCCCATCATCTGCCCACACACCGGATCGGTGAGCCCTTCCCATAGACTATCGCTGAATTCCGAATGACGGAGCCGTTTTCCCCATCGCATATCTCGGTTGACATAGGGCGCCCGGCTCATGCTCTCTACGCCTCCTACAATTTGTACGTCGGCATCCTGGCTCTGAATATTCTGGCACGCATTCGCAAACGGTTGGAGGCCTGATGAGCAGTTGCGCTGGACCGAGTAGGCCGGAATTTGAACAGGAAGGCCGGCCAACAATGCGATCACGCGGGCAATGTTAGCGGCATCGGTAAACTGCCCGACGCAACCTACGATCACCTCATCAATCAGCGCCGGATCCAACGCCGTTCTGGCCATGACTTCTCGCACAACCATCTCTCCCAACTTCTGCGCCGGAATATCTTTCAAGGCCCCGCCAAAGTTGCCGATTGGTGTACGCACGCCTGCGGTAATGACCACGTCTTTCATCGTGATTCTCCCACGGCCAGTTCTTTATCCGGCCTTACGGTTGGTGGTTCAATGGTCGCTTTGGCAGCCTCCTCATTTTGCAAGGCTCGTCGCAAGACCTTGCCGACCAAGGTTCTCGGCAGTTCTTGACGAAAGGCGATACTTGCTGGCGCCTTAAAGACGGCCAATGACTGCCTGCAATGAGCGATCAGTTCCAACGCCGTCACCGACTGACCGTCATGCAAGACGACGTACGCCTTCACCGCCTCACCGAACTGATAGTGTGGGACGCCGGCGACCACCGCATCCTTTATGGCAGGATGTCGGAATAACACTTCTTCCACTTCCCGAGGATACACATTCTCGCCGCGCGTCTTGATCATATCTTTCTTCCGATCGAGGAGAAAAAAGAATCCGTGGTCGTTCTGTTGGACAATGTCGCCGGTATGTAACCAGCCGTTCCGAAGCACCTGGCGTGTTTCCTTTTCATTATTCCAGTAGCCTTTCATAATCTGCGGGCCTCGAACGGTCAGTTCGCCGACCTCGCCGACCGACAACAGACGGTCGCCTGTTTCAAGGTCGACCACGCGTGTCTCGGTATCGGGAAACGGCACCCCCATGGAACCCGGCGGGTGCGCGCCATAGATGGGATTGCAATGAGTGACCGGCCCCGCCTCGGTCAGGCCGTATCCTTCCGAAATTCTCACACCGGTCAGACGTTCAAAGCCCTCCTGAACCTCGGCATGGAGCGGGCTGGCCCCACTGAGACAGACACGAAGCGACCGGAGGTTGTAGCGGTGTACATCGGAGCATTCGGTCACCTTCATGAACATCATGGGTATCGCCGACATAATGGTGACGCGATGCGTCTGTATTGCCCGTAACACCTCGGCCACCTGAAACCGAGGGAGCAGGACCAAAGTGGAGCCGGTGATCATGGCCAAGTGCTGGCACGTGCTCAAACCATAGACATGAAAAAATGGGATTACGCCGAGAAAGATCTCACGACCTTCTTGTAGGTCAGGCACCCAGGCACGGCACTGTGCCGTGTTGGCCACGACGTTGCGATGGGTCAACATGACCCCCTTAGGACTCCCCGTCGTACCGCCGGTATATTGCAGCAGGGCTAGATCATCAGGACAGATCAATGGCAATGAGTACGTTCGGCCAGAGTGAGCCGGAATGCACTTCAAGGCTTCTTTCAAGTCAACCAGAGAGGGACCTTCCTTAAGACTCATCCAGCGCCCGCTCAACCGGGCCTTGATCGGATAGAACAGTCGCTTTCCCCACGGGAGAAAGTCCCCGACGCTGGTGAAAATTACGTGGCGTAGGGCCGTCCGCTTTTGGATGGACTGGATGCGGGGATAAAAGAGATCGAGGGCAAGGATTGTCTCTGCGCCGGAGTCACGCAGTTGCGTCTCCAGTTCCTGTTCGACATACAGGGGATTTGTTTGAACAACGATAGCCCCGGCCAAAAGCGCGCCGTAATACCCGATGATGGCTTGTGGAAGATTGGGCAACATGATCGCCACACGATCCCCTGGGCGCACGCCGATCGTCTGCAGGTAGACCGCAAAACGCGTCGCGAGATCATAGAGTTCCAAGAAGGTGATGCGATGACCGTAAAAGAGAAGGGCTGTCGTGTTGGGAAATTTAGTGACCGATGCACGGAGCAAGTCAGGCAGGGTGCAGTCAGGATATATACAACCAACCGGGACACCTTGATCGTAGTGGCGAACCCAAGGGCGTTCCATGGTCTACCCCACAACACACGATTGGTCAAAATGGTTTAGCTGTCAGCAATGCCGCTGCGAACTCTATTGAGGAACATGCACCCCCTTTTTTGTTTGTATGCTCAACACGAGCATATACATCTAGTCATTCTACTTATCAAGTATCCACAAGAAGTACGTCAGAAGTATGTCCTCCAGACGTGTACATGAGTCAGTGAGTCGATCTTAAAACAGTAGAGGCAACACTGTTATCAGCAAGATCGTAAACTTACTGTAAGTCAATTAGGTATTATCACTTGCTATGAGCCTCCACCGACTGTCGACGCATCCGGTCAACACCTTCGATTGAGACACCCAGTCGTCATCACGAAATGGCTCATCCCGCCTTCTTTTGAAAGTAATCGCACAGGCTTCTTTACCTTAACACTCCCCGATTCTTCTCTCCAGCACTGTACCTTCCGAAGCTGGTCACATGGCAAGGCTATGACTAATCCCCTTGCAACGGCCGTGCTAACAACCTTGAGACACTTGAAGACCCGCGCAGATCAAAAGGCACGCATGAGTAGAGGGACAATTGAGCGGGGAGAAGGCAAAAGGAAGACATCGCGCTGGAGGGCACCAAACCCGGGAGCAGATCCGAAGGCACTGGAATAAAATGGAAACTTTGGAGCGGGGGCGAGGGGATTTGAGCCCCTGACAACTAGCTTGGGAAGCTAGGACACTACCACTGAGCTATGCCCGCTCACTCAGACGGGACGGCTCGTATCAAGTCAAGCACGACGGAGAACAGCAGATCGTGTGGAATACATCACGTCATGTGTGAAATTCACAATGGGAAACTTTCGGCGACCGAGGCGAAAACAATATTGGTAGCGCAGATCGCAAGACCTACCCCATTCTGTTCCGTCTGAGGATAAGAGACGAGAGTGGGGCAACTGAAGGGACATTCACTGAAAACCACGCTAGCTGGCATTGACGAATACAAGAATGGATGGGTTACGGCCATTGAACTGAGGCCGGGGGAAACAGCAGTGAGGCACTGTTAAAATCGATACCTGCTGTTTTAGACGAACGCATCATGGAAGCGGCGGTTGAGCAGGCCTTGGAGATGCTGCGTGCTGGCAATGAGCATCACCTGGATCGGCGGACAGCCATTGAGCGAGCTCTCTATACTAAAAGCTCACGAGCGTAATCTTGTAGAGGCGATTGCGCGGGGTGAATCAGTTGACCCTCTTCCCGCCAAGCTGAAAGCCGAAGAGACACGTAAGAAAGAGCTAGTCCAGAAGCTTTCAGTCCTAACTGACCCAACATCTGTAAACGATCTCGACCGCACACGGTTGAAAAAAGACCTCAGCGCGCGACTCGCCGACGCGACTGCGCTCTTGAATCGAAACAAACTACAAACTCGTCAGATGCTAAAGCAACTCATCGGCGAGAAACCGTTAATTTGTGAGGCCTTCGTGGAGGGAAATCGTAGGGGATACCGGGTGAAGGGAGAAGGCAGCTAGCTACATCTATTGCCCTCCTCGGTTGCCTCCCCTTATTTGGCGTCCCCAACGGGAACCGTCAAATCACGGAGCATCCCTTGCTGGCTAGCCTGGACCAGCAATGGAACGATGAACTCAAATTGCTTGAGGTGCCGCGCGGCCACTCTGTTTGGACGCCATAGCGGCAGCAAAGTAGACGAAGTGGTGGGGGCCGGCACCCCCCCCGCACACGGCATATTGCAGCCCGGCCTGTTCGTAGTGCTTGAGGAGCTCAAGGTCAAATTCGCCTTGTGGCGCTCCGCGACCTCGCACACCATGACTGCTCCTTTTCTCCGACGCCATTCCCGAAACACTGGACTCGTCCACAACGCGCCCGTCGAGTAATACCAGCGTAAATTCCATGGGAAAACCGTAATTGAAGACATAGCGGAGGGTCGGATGCGCGTGATAACCCCACACAGCGGAGAGTTTCTGATAAGGGATGAAGGCCTGGACACTGTCAAGGAGTTCACGAAACTGCTTCGGGGTATGGCACCGATCCGCAAAGGCCTTCAGCACCTGAAGGGCTGTCGTGTGTTCAGAAGAAAGGGTGCGCGCGCTTCGGCCGATCCGGTCGAGTCTTTTCCGGGGGAAGGCACGGCGCAAGCCACATGAAGAGGAGCTGGCCCGACTGAAGCGGGAGCTGGTCCGTGTGACGCAGGAGCGAGAGTTTTTAAAAAGTGTGGCAGCGTACTTCGCCAAGCCGTCGTCATGAGGTATCAGGCCAGTCGTGATCATAGCTCACCCATTCCACCTACACCATTCCTTGCACTGTCTGCCACCTTATACCCAGAGGCAATCGCTTACTTCTTTGGAATACTGTGCGAATGCCATTTCAAGAAGGTCTGGAAGAGTGAACGCTTTACCCAGCTGTCAACTGACGCCCCCATGAGTTAGTCAGAAAGCTTTGCACCTTTGGAGATGGTGACGATCCCGGATTCGGTGACAGCGAAACGAGCCCGGTCCGCTTCGGTATCGTAGCCGATTTCAGTTTTTGGCGGGATAATGACATCCTTATCAATGATGGCGCGTCGGATCCGTGCGCGCTCCCCAATCACCACATTTTCCATCACCACCGCCTCACGTACATCCGCATAATCCTTTACCAGCACGTTTGGTGACAATACGGAATTCTGGACGCGACCTCCCGAGATAATACATCCACCGCACACGATGGAGTCCAAAGCGACCCCCATGCGGCCGCCTTCTGTGCCCTGAGCAAAGACAAACTTCGCCGGCGGGAATTGGCCTTGATACGTCCGGATTGGCCACGTCTCGTCGTAGAGATTGAACAGAGGATCCACCGCGACCAAGTCCATATTGGCTTCCCAGTATGCGTCGAGCGTTCCGATATCGCGCCAGTACTGCACACGTTTGCGATTGGCATCGTGAAACTTGAACGCATAGACCCGTTCATGGTGAATCATGCGCGGAATAATGCTTCGTCCAAAATCATGGGCGGAAGTTTCGTCCTCAGCATCTTGCATCAAATGCTCGCGCAAGGCCTCGGTCCGAAACAGGTATATACCCATCGACACAAAAGCCTGGGACGGATCAGTTGGGAGAGGCATCGGATCTGCCGGCTTTTCGTCCCACCGCAGAATGCGAGACGATTGGTCGATCCCGATTACTCCGAAGCGTGTGGCCTCGTTGATGGGAGTTTCGAGGGCACCGACCACTGCATCGGCTCGTAAGGCGATGAGATAATCAAACATCTCAGCATAGTCCATCTTGTAGATATGATCACCGGCCAACACGAGCAGATATTCAGAAGGGTCGTTTTCCAGTAAGAAGAGGTTTTGATAGACGGCGTCCGCTGTGCCGCGATACCATTCTTCCCCTGTTCGCTGTTGCGCTGGGATCGATGCAATATATTCCCCCAATTCGCCGTTCAAGACATGCCAGCCTTGACGAATGTGCCGATCCAACGAATACGACTTGTATTGAATGAGCACGGCAATCTTGCGCAGGCCGGAGTTTAGGCAGTTACTTAACGTGAAATCGATAATGCGATATTTTCCTCCGAAGGGAACCGCAGGTTTGGCGCGATGTTGTGTAAGTGGATAGAGACGTTCGCCCTTGCCCCCTGCCAGCACCATCGTCATAAGGCTTTCCATTCTATTCCTCCGATCATTAATAGGCCGGATCAGACGTGACAAAACAGGCCATGGCCTGTCTAAAAATCATGGAAACAACGTTTGCTTTCAGACGCCGCCTCATAGTGCCCTCATGTATAAAATAGACGAACCGGCGCTGAATCCAAGAAGGGTTCTGATACATACCGTGTCGGACTACTGTGGCATCCAAGAGAGCCGGGAATTCTAATTGATGACCGGGCCCGCCCTCTGGATGAGCTTTCGCGACGCCCCGAACCCGCCTCCAGCGTATCCAACCACAGACTAATAATTTCACTTCGGTTAAAGTCACATCCATTAATTATCCTATTTAGATGTAGGCTAGAAACGTACGCATGCATAGGTAAACCTGAACAGATCTCAGGGAGGCTCTAAGTGGACGACCGATCCCGACCGCTGTCCCGCCGGTCATGACATAGGTGAGGATACCAAACTCAAGGTCGTACATTGCCAGGGTGGAGTGCACCATCGCGGATGGCACCTTTTTGGCGAAGGCCATTACACCGTCCGATAGAACGATGAGGACACTTCCTTATGATGGCAGATCTGGGCAGCTTGATTGGAACCGTACTTTCTCCCTTCAACCGTTGAGGAACCCCGCCGTATACCTCATGAAACCCTAGCTGAGCAGACCCAAGGCGATCTATCAGAAGGAAATATTGCAGTTTTGGAAGAGGAATGATCTTGCTGGATCATGATGGATCGGGCGGTTCTGGTAGCAGAGTGGTAGCAACAAAATGCATAAGTATCTAAGAGACAGTAATCGTCCGCCCTCCTTGTTAGGGTATTTGAAAATCTGATGAGGTGAATATGTGCCGCTTACCCTTGTCGTTTATCACCATACTCGTTGTTACAGCAACAACTCTTGGTGCGACTCCAAATCAAGGGAAAGTTTTCGATACTAATGCCATCGCTAAAGAGATCGGTGTGGAAGGCAAGACCAAGGGCGACGTGTATCGAAGTGTCATTGCTCCGTACTGATTTAACCGCGGCGGTGGAAGGGGTGAAGGTCAGTCCTGGCTTGGCTCTGGGAACTCGGATTGCCTTTAAGGGTAAAGGCGAAGCATCAAGTTTCGCTCGCGTCCGTAAGGTGACCGTGGGGAGCGAGAATAACGAAGGTGCCGGCATGAACACCTTTCTATCACCAATACCCGATACAGACGAGTGTACTGCTTATTCTTGGTCGTGCATGCCGGAGAGAATTCGGCCATGTTCGCTGTTCCCGGGAGGAAGATATGTCCGAGGAGAACTGGCAATACCCTCGAGATGGGGCAAGATCACTTGTCAGGAATTCTTGGAGATAGTCCACTTCTCCGGCTTCGGCAATTGCCGTTGCAATCGTGCCGCGGTAGGCACCGTTCTCATCACTGCTGAGAGCACGTCTGCCCTTATAGACGGGGCAACCCGCCGACACTAGCTTCGTGCCAATCCCTTTGATATCTTCACGGTCATGAATCTGCCTCTTTTTCTTGATCCCCCGGCCCCTGAGAGAACGCCACCGTCATCCGGCCCTCGTCATGGCAGGGCGTTAGCCGCATCGGGTGAGCACACACAGCGTCGTGGAAAGCACCAATGTTCCCACACCGAATCCCCCACTGGCATTGAGGAGGACCCAAACAGCTCGGTAAGCAAGGCAAAGCCCCAGCGATCCAAAGCCGTACAGGCAAGTTGGCGATGACATTTTGACTCTAGGAAGCGTGTAGATTCGTGGGATGAATATTTCAAGGACCCATTCGCGTTGTTCGATGTGCTAAGCACGCGTAGGGTTACGTCCAGACGAATTCCTCGAGGAGCCTCAGGAAAGGAGGGGCTATGAACGAAGACGCCAGCAACCTCAACCGTCGACGGTTTTTACAGCACACGGCTTCTGTCACGGCCTTAGGTGCCGCTGCCCTTGTCTTTCCAACGGCGCATGCTGAAGAGGTAAAGGTACCAGATGATCCCATGCGGGTTCCGGGGGCCTTACCACGTCCCTATGGAGCACGGTCACCCTTTGAGCAGCAGACCCGAGTGGGCGGAGCCGGGCCAGGAGCGCCTCATGGTTGGGGAGCCAATACCCCGAACAATTACAACTCGCTTACCCCTTTGCAGGATCTACACGGCATCGTCACGCCATCCTCGCTGCACTTCGAGCGGCACCACAATGGCGTTCCCGCCATCGACCCGGCTCGCCATCGCCTCCTGATTCATGGGCTGGTCGAGCGGCCCTTGATCTTCACGCTTGAGGACTTGAAACGGTTCCCCGCCGTGTCACGGTTGGCCTTCGTGGAGTGTTCGGGGAATACCTGGGACGGCTGGCGCGAGGCGCAAGATGTGACGGTCCAGGACATCTACGGCCTGACGAGCACCAGCGAGTGGACGGGCGTCAAACTGTCGACGCTCCTCGAGGCAGTGGCTGTTCGCCGGGAAGCTACCTGGATGTTGGCGGAGGGCAGTGATGCAGCCGGATTGGACCGCAGTGTTCCGCTCGCCGACGAGGTCTTACAGGAGGCGATGATCTGCTATGGCCAAAATGGCGAGGCGTTACGGCCCGAGCAGGGCTATCCACTGCGGCTTCTGTTGCCGGGCTTCGAAGGCAACATCAATGTGAAATGGCTGCGTCGACTCAAACTGGGATCAGCCCCCTTTATGACGCGCTGGGAGACCGCCAAGTACACTGATCTGTTACCCGACGGGAAGGCCTATCAGTTTAGTCTGGTGATGGAGGCCAAGTCGGTCATTACCTCTCCCTCCGGCCAACAGCAGATTCATCCCGGCTTTCAGGAGATCCGCGGCCTAGCATGGAGCGGGCGCGGGCGAGTAACAAAGGTCGAGGTGAGCGTGGACGGAGGACGCACGTGGCAAGGCGCGCAGCTTCAGGAGCCCGTGCTTCCGAAATGTCACACGAGGTTTGTGTTTCCGTGGCGATGGAATGGACACGACACTATCTTGCAAAGTCGGTGCATCGATGAGACCGGTTACATCCAACCAACACGTCAGGAGCTGGTGAAGGTCCGTGGAAATCATTCCGTCTATCACTATAACGCGATTCACAGCTGGAGGGTCGAACGCGATGGACGGGTACGCAACATCTATGCATAAGAGAGTGATCGTCATCATGAGCGCGCTTGTGATCGCTTTAAGCGGTGGGGCCTTGACTTCCTTCGCTGAAGAGAGCGGAAGCTATGGACTGGGTCGGCTCGCCACTGACGACGACATCCGCGTCTGGAACATGGATGTGTCGCCGACCGGTGAAGGACTGCCGCCCGGCCGGGGGACGGTAAAACAAGGCGCACGAATTTACGCAGAGAAATGCGCCGCCTGTCATGGGCCCACCGGGATCGAAGGGCCAAAGGACAAACTGATGGGCGGCAGGAATACGCTGGCGAGCTCCAAGCCCATCAGAACGGTCGGCAGCTATTGGCCGTATGCGACGACTTTATACGACTATATCCACCGAGCGATGCCGTTCAACGCGCCGCAGTCTCTGACCACGGACGAGACCTACTCGGTCATCGCGTGGCTCCTATTCCAGAATGAAGTCATCGCAGAGGACACGGTGCTCGATGCAGAGACGCTGCCGACAGTCGAGATGCCGAACCGACACGGCTTCATTCCCGACGCACGACCCGATATTCGGTAGGGCATTGACGCGCGGGGCACGCCTCATACCGCCATGACCACAAGGAGTCCCTTCCCACCAGCAAAAGGGTTAAGGCTGATACCTCGGGAACAGCTAAGTACACCAAATTATCTATGACAAATCACCTATTGTGGCAAGTGATGATGGCTGAATCAATCGGCTGCTCTGCATAGGTAAATAGCCCTTCACTGAAACCAACTAGACTCGTTGTGTTCACTGGAAATGTTCCGAGCGAAGAAGACATTTTGAAGAGCCCTACGGCAAACCCTGGCGAAAGAGATCCAATAATGTCTCGAACGTGACCAAACTGAAGAACTGGAGAGGGAGCTGCAAAAGAAAGCTTGAGAATGCCTGCAGCATTCCAAGGACGGGCCTTGAACATAAGAGAGCACCCCTGGGCCGATTCCCCCTCGACCACCATCGGCGTACCGAGCATCGTCTGAAGGCTGTCCGTTCACCGTGAATCCAATGTCACGCCAGAAAAGCTGAGGCCATTGACAGGCTGAACGGGAAGCTCGTCCAACCGGAGTGTTGACTAGTACCGGCTGAGCAAACATACAACTACGAGTGCAAACAGAGGGATTCGTTTCATGGTTCTCTAGTTCGTACCCTTCTTGTCTAAGGGGCAAACACCGTGAGGCCACAGGTACTGCTACTCCGATCCGCCTGAAATCAGAAGCCGATGAAGTCATGTGTCAATAGGCTGGTAAACAGGCGCGCGTTTTTGAAGCCCCGTGAAGTAGAAGTCCATCTGCACCGTTTATTGAAAGAGGTGCGTGGCGTCCTGCGATGGCATTGACGGGCCGGACTAGATTTGACGGTGATCGGAAACCCGGTCAAAGCGGAAATGCCGGCGGTCGACCACAGGTGGCGACAGAAATCACAGACCTTTCCCGCGTTCATGGCGCAGAAGGTAACTCAATTCACTAGAACCTCGATGCCGTCAGCGTCACGTCCGTGCTTGCCCACGCACGGCGGAAGCGCGCTTCCGCTGCGGCCGCTTCGGTGTTCTTCCCTTGCGCCCGGAGCGCCTGTGCGAGCCCAAACAGGGACCAGCCGTTCTCGGGGAAGCGCCGGAGGTCCTCGTGATAGACCTTCTCGGCCTCGGCATTTTGTTCCGCCTTCAACAGCGCGGCGCCGAGCGAGTGCCGCATCGGGTAGTACCACTTGGGCGGTTCGAAGTAGAGTCCCGCGTCCTCGATCTTGACCGCCTCCCGGAAGTGGTTGGTGCCCGCGTCGAGGTCGCCGCGGCGAGTGGCGATCTCGCCGGACAGCGCGTGCACGGCGATCGAGAGCGCCGTCTTGCCATCGGCCCCTTCGGGCGTCGCGGCGTTGATCGCCGTCACCGTGTCGAGCGCGGCTTGCGCCTCCGCCCACTGTCCCTTGGCGGCGTGCGCCACGCCGCGGGTGTAGTGCGCCATGGCGTACGAGAAGCGGATGTCCGCCGGCGGAAGCGGTTCGGCCAGCACGTCGTCCCATTTTCCGAACGTCGTGAGCGTGAGCGCGTGGTACGGCAGCATCTCCTGCAGCATCCCGACCTGGCGCGCGGCGTCGAGGTTCACCTTGGAGGTGAGTGTATTGGACGCCTCGATCGCCTGCGCACTGCGGCCCGCCATCGTGGAGGCGAAGGCGAGGAAGTGGATGTTGTGCGGGTAGTACGCGAGCGGATAGACGCCCATCGGGTGCTGCCCTTCGATGAACACCTCGTCGGTGTGGATGGCGTGTTGGTTGGCCTGCACGGCGTCGTTCCACCGTCCGACGCGGATGTAGATGTGTGCGGGCATGTGGACCATATGCCCTTCGCCCGGCATGAGCTGCAGCGAGCCGCTCGGCGCATGGCACCGCGGCCTGCGGGTTCACCGCTTCGACCGCGTGGATGTAGTAATGGCACGCGCCGGGGTGGTTCGGGTTGCGCGAAATGACCTTCTGGAGCTGGCGTACGATTTCATTGGTGCCGGGGTAGGGAGTCCCGTCGGGTTGCCAGTAGTTCCACGGGCGGAGGTCCATCAGCGATTCGGCATACAGGGTCGCGGCGTCGAGGTCGTCGGCATAGGTGTTGGCGACCCGCTCCATCGCGCGCGAGTACAACGTGTCCAACCGGGCACGATCGGTCGGCGGGACCGCCGCGTAGCGCTGCGCAACCGCCTCGATGTACGCGCGCTCAGGCACCGTGGCGTGGGACTTGAGCGCCAGCGCTTTTTGCGCCGCCGCGTACGCGGCGACTCCGCTCGCCGAGTCCATTGGAGCATTGACGTGCGGGCCGTAGGCGAGTGCGATCCCCCAGTAGCACATGGCGCAGGTGGAATCGAGCTCTGCGGCGCGCGTGAACGAGCGGATCGCTTCCGCGTGATTGAATCCGTAGACGAGTCGCAGGCCCTGGTCGAAGTACTGCTGTGTGGCCGGGACTCGAGTGGAGATGCGTTTGTGGTGGGAGCCGAGGTTCGTGTAGAGCGGGACCGTGTCAGAAAGGCTCGTCGGCGGCGCGGGGGCCTTGATGAGAAGGATTTTATCCGGCGTGGAGTCCTTGTATGTCTGGCCGATGGTTCCCTTGAACTTCGGTTCGGGACTCGGCAGGACTTCTTGCGCAGACACCGAAGTAGCCGCCATCGCTGCATATACCCCCATCAGCATGACAGTGAAGATGATAAGCCTTGCGTCTCGCCTCATACTCTTTCTCCTTACCTTTGAGAGGTCGATCGTGATGCGACGAGCCCGTCGCTCCTGCCCTTTAGATGCACATACGCTGCTGGACTATATGAAGCCAGAGGCGCGATGGCACAACTGTCAAAACTGACAGCTCAGATGAAACGTCTTGTTTTCTGTGGAGCGGGGATGTCGCTTGTCCGTCCACTCGGCTCTGGAGCAGCCGAGTAAGCTCAAAAAAACATTTACTTCTGAACCGCTGCGATGGTTCGAGCGAGTTGGTTGAATGACTTAGATTCTGATGACGCATGGCGATCTACGAGGAAGAATATGAGGTCGGATGGGACATGACAGGAACCCATCGCTAGGGAGGAAAGCAACGGCTATACAGAAACCTCCAAAAATGAGGTCTCCGAAGCCCATGTTTGCCATCCGACCTTCCTCCTACAACGGCTATTCAAAAAAAACAGTTAATTTTTGAATAGCCCACCTAGCGTTATTACCAGTGAAATGTTCCTGGAAAAGGCGATGTCCTTCTGGTGTGCGCTGGCCCTGCTCATCAAAACAGACCTTAAAGCGGTCCAACGTATCCAGTAGAGTAAGAGCTTCACATGAAGCGCCGACCGCGAAGGAATGTCCACGAAGGGGTTCAAAGCTGTCGGGAGAAAATTCTAGACCTTGGCATCTCGTTCTCGCAACCCTGGCCAAAAGTCGATGGATTTTCGATCGGCTTAAGGCAGAAGAGGCCCGCCATGACACTCTTGTGCAAACTCGATCGGTTGGCCGCAGAGGAACAAGTCAGCTCTCTCGATGAAGCCCGACTCAAGCGCGAATTGAAGGCCCGGTTAGCTGATATCCGAGGACTGCTCGAGCGACATGTCGGGTCGGCCCGGCGGCTGTCGAAGACGCTGGTCGAGAATCCATTGCACTGTGAGGCTGTTCGAGAAGGTGATCGAAAGAGCTATCGGACTACCGGAACAGGAAGCTATTTACCGCTGCTACCAGAGCAATTGGCCATGCTTCAATCCGTGCAAGGTCGCTGCTCCGCTTAAGTTGGCGTCCCCAACTGGAACTGCAAGCCATTGGATCACGGAATATCGCGGGATTATGAAGGCTGCTTAGCAGAACCCTTTTGAGCGAGAGTCTGTTGACAGGGAGGGTGCTGAAGGGAAAAACGCTTGCACTTATCTGTAGCAGAAGCTAAGTATGGTGCGCTCAGGGAAACATCCTAACACGCCTTACGTGCTACAAGCCGCCACGCTTTTCGCCCGTAAGAAGCTGCGTAGAGTCGCTTCCCATTCTTGAGGGTTATGTAAGAGGTATATACCACTTCATATCCTTCAGGAATTTCTTGCTCATCTTCCATTCATCCTTCAACCCCTTTCCGGTGGTGCTCCACCGTCCCCTCTGGAGTCACGCATCGTTGGCTCGGATTAGGATGTTTGAATGGAGTTCCCTGAGCGCACACTTATAGTGATCCAAATAAATTGAGCTTTTCTATTGGACTTCCGGCCTAGGAAGCGTGCTAGTTCTTGGACTAGGTATATGCACGGGGCTATATTGTTATCCTCTCGAAACTAGGAAGCCTTGATCTTCCCCCGAATTCATGGACACCGAGTTAAGGCCGCTTCGCCATCGCTTCGAACTCGGCGGGGGATCGATAACCGGAAGTCGAATGACGGCGAGCCCGATTGTAGAACACTTCCAGCCACTCAAAGATGTCCTGCTTGGCCTCCGCCCGTGTCCGATACCGTCGATGCGCCTGGCACATCCACGTGACGGGAAAGCGGCCCGCATGCGTCCGAATCTCATCGCGGCGCCTTCGAAGTACGCCGCCGCACTTTTTTAAAAAATCACGCTCCTGCGTCACCCGGGCGAGTTCCCGCGTCAGTCGCGCCAGTTCCTCCTCATGGGGCTTCCGCCGTCCCTTGCCGGGAAAGGAATCGGCCGGATTGCTGGCCAGTGCCTGTTTCCAGCGCCGTAGCAGATTAGGGCGGAGACCCAGCTCTCGGGGCTACTTGCGCCACGGGATTTCGGCTCTCCGTCACAAGGTTGACCGCCTCGACCCTGAACTCGCGTGTAAAGGATCGTCTAACTTTGCTCATCGTGCACACCTCAGGGGTTAACATGACCCACCCTTTTCGAGGTGTCCACTAAATTGGGGGAAGATCACAGTAGGCTCGAGCATATTTAGTGAAGTCTTTCCTTAAAAGCGCCAGGCCTACAAGTCCGGAGGCTAGCAAGAAAAGAGGCGCTGGCTCGGGAACTTCAGACGGAGGATCAACGAAAGCGTGACTGCGGCCGTTCGCGTCGATAAACCCTCCGATAAATAGCCCTAGATTATTGATTCCTGTGATATTGGTAGATTGTGAACCGGGAACGTCCACTGTAATGAAGTGTCCAGCGATGTCTAGAAATCCATGGGACCGATTATTTATGTCCAGGAAGGAGCCAACGATCACACCCCAATCATTGATATCCATTGCGATCGTCTGTTGGGCTCCAGGAACGCTAAGTAAAGTGACGTTCCCAGCGTGATCCAAAAAAGAATGGTAACCACTCAAATCCCGGTATTGACCTACAATGTCTCCACGCGCATTAAAGCCGGACACCGACGTCTCAAAGGCGCCCAGAACCGAAATCGTAGTCCGGTTCCCTTTCACATCTTGAACAAATCCATTCAGATTGCCTCTGTTGACTTGGAAGTAATTCCCAAGGATTGTACCGTTGTTGTTAATACTGACCGGATTGGGCACTGGACAGCAACCACCACTGAACAGAGAAAACTGTCCCTTCTTTTCAACAAAACCATACGCGAATTCCCCTGCGTCAGCGCGCGTATCAAACGTACCAACTATTGTGCCAGCATTGTTGATACCCATTGCCTCAGTACCAACAGTTCGAAAGTTTCCCTCGCCTGCCAGATTAGGAGCGTCGATCGTGGTGATGTGTCCATCAGTATTGATGAAGCCGTGCGGCCCATTTGCGCCTATGAATGTTCCGACGATCTGCCCCCGATCATTGATGCCACGGACCCAGGTTAACTGTGCGTTAGGTACATCAATGGTAATGAAGTGAAAATCCTCGGCCACTGCTTCTGATCCCATACTCAGGAGAATGAGAGCCGCCGCACGCATGAATCGACTTAAATGGTGGAGAGTCATGCAAACCTCCGTACCGACGTGTAATGGAGAGGGCATCTGCCGTCCTCCTAAATAAGAGTTCGATTACGCATCTCGCGTGCCGTCCAGAAAGGCACTGATAATCTTCACCGGAACACTGGGGCAGGGTATGAGTCAGACAAGCTGAACTTACTGTTTTACAACTAGACAATTTGGTGTTTGCAAATATACATGCATTTTCAAAGTACGTGCTTGGATATAGGTTTTAAAAGATTCATCGCTTACGCGATACGTATTTGTATCTGACAAGCAGACGGTCAAGTTCAATCAAGTGCTCGTATGTACCTGAACACCACACCGTGTACAGATATATTCACCAATGAGGTACCCCTTATCGCTTCGGGCTAATTGGAGCGAGATGTGGTCACACGGTGGATTGTCCAATTTCTCCCAGGCCTGCCGAAGCTCCCTGATTTCTTTTGGCGTCATCACTGCCTCACTCAGACAAATGTTTTGGGGCTATAGGTATCATCCTGAAACCAAGAGTATCGCAGTGTCAACTATGGCTAGCTGCGGACGTCTTTCTACGTGATTTTCTGTTTACTATAATATTACCGAAGGTAATAATGTCTCCCAGGAGGATTGGTGCGGTGCTTGCGAAATGCGATCGCGAAAGGGGATGACGCAGGTTGACCTCGCGAAGAAAGCGAAAATTAGCCAGGCATATATTGCCAGGATGGAGAGCGGCGACAAGAAGAATCCCTCACTTGCCATTGTTCAGCGTCTCGCCAAAGTGCTCGGCGTATCGATCCCAGAGTTGCTGCAGTAAACAGTCAACCTAGGAGGCAGCCTTGACGAGGAGGGGACCACATCTCACATCAATCGGAGACAGAGTGCAGGGAGAGCTTGAGACGCTAATGTAGAGAGGTGAGTAGTTATGGAATACAGATAGGTATTCGTACTTGGTGTAGCTAGTTACATTGGCGCGGAGTTCACTGGCAAGCCAATCAAGGCGCTGCGAGAAACAGTATCTGCCATATCCAGTTGTCTTATCTACTATGGCAACGTCAGCTCTCTCAATGGCAAGAAAGCCGAGGAGGCTCGAGGGCGCTGTCGTGAACTTGCAAGCGCCTTCGTAGCCCAGACAAATTCCCTACTTGGTTACAAGCTTTGGGATTTACTCAGGGTCGTTCCCAGACTGGAGGACATCGACACTGTTCGGGGCAATCTCATCGCCCTGTCTAATTCCTACGGCGTGCCCAATAGTAGTATGGACATCAGTCGACGTGAGGACGCACTTCGAAAGCTATTAAGGATCCGGTGACGAAGAAGAATCTATGATCGCTGCAATTTGTGCCCGCAAAAGCACTGAACAGAATGGCACAGTAGCCTAAAGGAGGGCTTAGCCATGTCTTTCATTCACATAAATGAATACTACATCAACCTGGCCCACATCTATTACGTGCACGATACAGAGAAGGGGTACGTTGTGTATTTCGGCACCGGAAAGGTAACCACTGTTGAGAAGTCGAGCCCAGCCGGCGAGAGTTTTATCCAAGCCATCCGGGCAGTGACGACAATCCTCGGCGATGCGGCGACTAGTAGCTAGCGGAGGACGAAGAGGAGAAGTGAGGGGATGGAGAAACGGAGATCATCAGAAAAAGTCAGCGTCCATGCATTTGTGGAGGAACTGCGCAAAAGAATTAAGCAACATTGAACGATAACCTAATCGGCTCCACCTATAGAGGCTCTGGTACTGTGCTCGCAGAGCACATCGTTCATATCTTGCCTGACGAATCGATTTCGTATGGTCTCCAAGTTATAACAGGAAATATTGGAGGGAGGAACCCTGAGCACTACACTATTTACCTAGTACTATATAACTATCTGGCTGTTATCGACCTGGATATTACGGGTATTCAATGAGCGTACTTTGACGTAATGGCACGGCTTCGTCCTTCGTTCGATAGTATCTATTTCAAGCAATCTACTTAGGTCTCCAGGACCTACATCGACGGCCTCAGTCAGTTTTATGTTGCCCTCGGAGAATCTCACTATAGGTTCGCCTGACGTTAATCGACTGACCCCTCGCTGACTTTACGCCTGTCAGAATGGACTAGAAATGGCCATGCAAGCGACGGATCGAACGTTGATTGAATTTTTCAGGGAGAATAGAGATTGGAGGAAGAGCTTCGCGATCGGCTCACTGAATGGCAAGGTATTCTCTCGCGCCACGTGACACAGGCTCGCCAGATCCTGAAACAATTACTGGCAGGTCGGATTCGATTCGATCCGAAACAAGATGGCGAACAGAGGATTTACGAATTCAGCGGAAAGGCGACAATAGTGAAGGTTCTTGCGGGTACGGTCTGTTCAAATGCCTTGGCGTCCCCAACGGGAGGGGACCAAATCAGGAACGTTAACGACCAGTTAGAAGACACCGTAGCACACTCCAAGATAAAACCGTAGCAGCAAAGCACACCCGAGGAGACCGAGTAAGATACTCCTGAGACTACCGCAATGAATGGAATACTTAAGACCTTTTGACCGTATACAAACGTAGGTTGTATGACTACAATAACTCCTCATGAGCAACACCACTTCGACTGCGATTTCGCTGATAGTTGACGGCCTCTCGCTCTCCACCACTGCCGACGACCTCCGACAGTTGTTCACGCCCTTTGGTTCAGTAGTCTCCTGCCGGATCGTGGTTGACCATTGCGGCAACTCCCTTCGCTATGGATACGTGGTCATGGATTCGGATGACCACGCTGACAACGCCATCAAAGCACTCAGTGGCAAAGCACGAGCAGGCTTTCCGATCACCGTTGCCCATGTTGTTACCCTTCCATCCGGTTACTCTAGAGAGAGCTAATCCTTCTGCCTTGTTACTTTCGCGCTTCCTGCTATCCTTACCTTTATGGAACGCCATCCCATCACCGCCATCCTTCTCACCTGCTCCACCTGTGGTCTTGTCCGCATGGCTGACGACTATGGATCAGCACACGCCAGAGGGGACGCGCATACACGGCTGTCGGGTCATCCGAAGATTGAGTACAGCCAAATCGTAGCGCCAGACAGAATCAAGGGTGCACAGGTCGGGTGACTGCACGTTTTAATTTGCCGAAAAAATGCGTCAGGGTATAGCGAGGACAGCATCGCCGCAATTCCCCCATGACATACCCACAGAATCCTCACAGGTATACTCCCAACTTACCAAGGCTTTATACCTACTATCAACAGAGATTGAAGAAGATCGAGGCCCGGGCGAGGACCGTTGATTTCATTGAGGACTGGTGAGACACATGAAGGCATCAGCAACAACTCCCGCAACAACCTAGAGCCAGCTTCAACCAATTCGCTACGTTGCCTCTGATCCCGTCGGATCGTGTATCCGCTGGAGTGATCACCTTCCTACTCTCTTCAGCACGTTCACAACTGTCGAGGCATGCCACTGCGATCCCTGCCGAAATGTTTCCAACCGTCTCTGATTCAACTCGTCGGCAATCGCTCGCACAGTCATGCCTTGCTGCTGGTACGCCTCGATTATCGGTAGCCTGAGTGAGCGAACGCATCGGCCTTCGTCTTCATGGCATCAGCACCGAGCCGTTGTGCAACGGGCAGACTGGTAGGATTGCCGAGCTTCACACCTTTGCGCTTCAACGCCTGCAGCGCCTCACGGGTACGGTTGCCGATCAGCTTGCGTCTCCTTCTCACCCAAGGCCGCGTACAAGTGCAGGACGAACGGATCAACGTCACTGCCAAGCTCCGAGACAATGAACGGCACCTTCTCAGCTCATGAGACCAGAGATAAACGCAACGTCACGCGAGAGCCGATCGAACTTCGACACAATGACCGGAGCCTTGAGCTTCCGAGCGACCTTCAACGCCTCCGCCAGCTTCGGTCTCCGTTCCAAGGCATCGTAGCCCTTCCCAGTCTCAATCTCAGTCACCCATCGTTCGATTGCAAAACCCTCAGTACGCGCAAACGACTCGACAGCTCGCCCTTTGAGCTTCGAGTCCATTTCCGCGCTGTCCTTGACGTGAAGTCGAAGCACGTAGAGTAGCCAACAGCCTTTGCGTGGCTGCTGGGTGTGTTTCCGTTCGCCTGGTGGGTATATCTGATGGAGTCTGAGTAGTTCATTCTGCGTACCTCAAGTGTTGTTCTGACTTGTATACCAACGTTCAGGACTCAGAACAAGCTGGACCTTGGTCCTATTTACGTCATGCAGCTAACAAGTACACTTCTGGCATGAAAGGCTAAAAACATGCAAGGACATCACAAGCCCAAATTAAAGGCACGCGGCAATTTTGGTGACGCTGCTTGGCGTAAGACCATGGATGAGGTTCGCGCACAGTGTGGCCGTATGGGCATGCGCGACAGCGATCATTACGGGATGGAGTTTCGGCCTATCCCTCTTACTGAGTGGACCAAGCGTGAGCTACGGAACCGTATAGGCTGGCTGCAGAAGCAACGCGGGCAACTGATTGCGAAGGGACAAAATCTCATTGAAAATAACAGGAAGCTAGCGAAGTACACGCGGGAGTTGTTCAGAAGGGAGAGTGCCGAGAGTCAAACCAAAGAGCGAGAAGAACACAATGCCAAGCGTAGACGCAAGAGAGCAACCGTCAAGCGGAAACGGATGAAAGCACTCGAAGACAAGTGGATGGATGAAAGAAAGGCTAAACGGAAACTCTTGAAAGCACTGTGAATACAAAGGACCGCAAAAACATCCTAAGTTATGGTTGTAACAATGAAAAACAAAAGGTATCACTAGTATGAAAGAAGCCGTCGAGCCTGCCTTTTAGACCATCCGCCGACCTGTCATTCCGTCACATTCTTGCAGTTCACAGCTGATCCTCCTCGCAGACTGCCAACGCCCTCAGCGCTGATTTGCTTCACGTGCCTGTGGCTCATACCTTGTCTGTCTCTTTTTCGATACGACCACCACGACCATCAAAGCCGGTTAGCGGCTCCACAACAAAAGGAGTGCACCAGTGCCTAAATCAAACAACCTTCAGAACGTTCCAGGCGTAGTGAAGCCCACCCAACAGCGGTATGCCTCCGCTCGTGTCGTGCATCATATTCGGTTCGATGGTCCCACCCAGAACGCCCTCCAACAAGCCTTGGCCATCCTCGCAGGACCAGACCAGGTGTCCATCGGACTACTAGTAAGGCGTGCGATAGCACTGTACGGGGCCAGCCTGAGGGGCAACCTAAGAAGTGTTGAATGGAGCGGGTAGCTGTGAGGAACGGTGCAAGAAAGGCGAAAGCCAGTCAGTAGCGGCTGATTCCGGAGTCGCACGAGTTCGCGCGGCTTGAACTAGCAACTTTGGGCGGCATGGGCTTTATTGCCTGTGCCCTCAGTTCCAATCGTCGAACCAACAACAATCATCAAACGCAGAAGCGGATGCACGAGGGTCGAAGATTACCTGCAGGTGGTCGCCCTCGGTGTTGAGTAGGCATTCCCCGCCAGTGACATGGCCGAGGATAGGCTTTCGTGTGTCCACTTGTTCGCGTGTCAAAGAGGGGAAACCAAATGATTACGAATGCACAAGCAGCAGAACTGCTTCAACTGACGAGTACGATTCACTTTCAGATTCTCCGCCAGCATGGAACAATTCCAGACCAAGCGCATGCGATGGCCCTGACTACACTCCATGACTTGCTGTGTTCAATGGTCAACGGGGAAGACGTGTCACAGCATGGGCGCTGGGCCTTCGCCGCACCGATCGGCTTCGGTAAGTCTTCGGGTGTCGCAGCATTCCTGGCAGCAGCCTATCAGCTAGGGCTACTCGGCAACGGCCTCACACTCACCTTGACGGCTTCACGAGTTGAGCAACTGTACGATTTCGAGGAAGCGTTGTTAGACGCAGGCATTCCGAAGGCAGACATCGGCAGGCTAGTTGCGGTGATTCATGGAGTTGATAGGAAGAAGACCGTCAAGCGACCGAGCGACGATGATCGAAAGGATGCGGCGATCCTGATGGTCGCTCACAACCGGATCAGGAAGGTCTATAGACGCGAGGAACATCAGCCGGAGAAAGACCTCGTGTACTTTCTGAAATGCAATGGCAAGGTGCGTGACTTCGTACTGTGGGATGAACGAGCGCAGCGGGTTGAAGTCCAGAATATGTCGGTGGTGAGCTTCAAGGAAGCACTCGACGCACTCTGTGGCAAAGTCGAAGCACAGCCAGAGCTATCAGACCTCTGCAACTGGCTTCGAGCGTGTCTCAGCTACATCGTCGCGGAGAATGCACGAATGCTTGCGAAGAGTGCTGATGTGATCTCCGAGTGTGACGGCCTGCTCACTCACATGCCGCAAGGTGACGTGCAGAAGTTCTATAACCAGCTTCAAGCATGCCGGTTGAATAAGGATAACCGGAAAGCTCTGGTGCAGTTCGTTGAGATGCTCCGGTTCAAGTGCCGAGTAATCCCAACGCAGCAAGCAGGGATCATTGCGTACCATGTCGTCGTGCCTGACTGCATGACAAACTGTTTGGTTCTCGATGCGAGCTACGGTGTCTCTGAGTTGACACCACTCGATCCTTCTATCAAGGATGCCGAGCTCCATCATGCACGGTTGATCGAGATGAAGAAGTGGTACGGTAAGAAGCTGGCTGACCTCAAGGATTGCACTGACCATGAGTTCCAACATTGGGACACTGGCGCAGGTAAGGACAAGGTGTCAACCGACTTGAGAGCATACCTAGACGGGAAGGCAGTAGGTGGAAATCTGATCCTAGAGATCGTGGAGAAGGTGAAGACGCACGCAGAGGAAGGAAGGAACATCCTGATCTGGACACATAAGCAGGACTTTGCTGGAAACAACCTCGTGGAACTCTTGGTGGAAGCCTTGAAGAACGGTGGATGCGACCTCACCAAGATGGTACGAGACCGGTTCAGCAAGGGACAGCCAGAGAGACCGCAGATCGTGGTGAATAACTATGGACAGCATGACGCGAACAACTCTTGGACCTATTGTGATGTCGTGATTCACGTAGGCATTCAAGAGAGGCTAGATTCGGAGATTGCTGCTTCGATGTGTGGACAGTTACATAACCTCGGAGCGCGGTTGACACATACTCAGATCAAGGCGGTCAGGGTGTCGGAGAAGGCAGCGACACTTCAGCAAAGCACAGGCAGAGGTCAGTGCCGAGTGACAGTCAACGGGAAGTCACTTCCGCAACTCTCGATTGTCATCTTCTCTAGTAGCAGGGACAAGGGCCTGAAAGAAAAATCTCAGGAAGCGTTTCCCGCAGAGTGTATGGAGCAAGATGGAGACGAAGTTTGTGGTGGAAGAAGTTGGACTGATAGAAGCGTGGGTGAAGCGGGTTGAGATGTATCTTGAGAAGGAGTTGAGGGATAAGCTCTCAAGCAGGAAGCTCAAGGAGATTCTCAACGCTGACGATGTAGCCTCATCAACGTGGAAGAAGGTGGTTAGACGTGCCAGTGACCAAAGCACGACCTGGAGGTTGAATGGTGGATCATTGGTTCGACAAACGGCCAAGAGCTTTGGCTTCGTTGAAGCAGCGTGATTCGCCAAAAAGGTCCTTCCGCCATATAAGAGCTTATATGGGAGAGGGACTTTTTCTAAACATGGGTTATGCCCTATGGAGAATGACAGCGGAACTATATGGATTCGTCGAGGAATCTACAACAATGCAATGCTTCATATAAGACCTCTTATATGAACGTATGCACGGTTAACCAGGATGAAAACAAGTCGGTGTGGGATGCTGTCGATAAGGCCTGCCAGAGAGCAGCTTCGACAAGGAAGGGCTACTTTATTACTAGACTCTCCAGCCTAGGGCGTGGATCAAGCGTCATCCGTCCACCTCATCTTCTGCTAAATCTTTACTGACGCCGGAAGGGCTCAGGGTGTACACATGCACGCCTTCCATGACCATGACACTCACCGTCCCATCGGGGTGAGAGATATACATACAATTATCGTGGAGATAGTAATGGTTATTCATGTTTCCTAATAGCAACACCGGAAGAAGGATTGGCCTCTTTGGTCTATCGCTATTTCGAGACGTTGGAGGAAGCCAGTCTCATCGGGAGTCGCTACACGCTGCTCGAGGATGACCTCCCGCATGGAGTGGAGTTGCTTGAGTGGTGTTCGGGCAAGCCAGTCTTGTTCCATCGAGGGTCTCATTCTCAGGCTTAGGTTATAGCTAAGAAACAGACGAGTGCGACGATGCCGGCTCCTAACAAGCAGATGCCGATGGTCAGAAACCAGATAGAGGCATCGGATGAGCGTTCGTTGATGGCCTCCATAAGATCCTCCATTAAAGCGGCGCGAGATTTGAGTTGTTTGTTGTCAGTTATCACGCTTCTAAAGTGTAGGCGATACGGGAAGTTTTGCAAAGATGTAAATGCACCAGGGGAGGACGTATCTACGCGAGTGGTGGGAAATCCTTGTGTGGGAACCTACGGCCCTGTCAATTGCTTCGTGATGGTTCGTTCTCTAGAGGGTCTAAACCGGATGGGGTGGCTGCTGCTGCTCCATACTCTTAGGGTAAGAACAACCACCCCTCCATCACTCAGAATACACTTTTAAATTCAACATTATGCACTTGATCCAGGTCTGAGACGACCAGCGTATCTTTTGAGATACGTCTCTGGCTACGTCTCAGGCTGGTTCTCAGTCCGACCTCAAGGCTACTCAAGGTCTCGTACTTGTGGGTTCCCATCCCTAGGGTCAGTGTTCCTACCCTTCCTCAGAGACTTCCTGAGACTAGCTTCCTGCCTACCTTCAAAGCTCAGTCTCAGGGTTCAGTCTGAGTAGGATGAGACGCGGTTCAAGGCAACAACCGAAAGAACGGAATGGCGATTACTGCGAGGATACCGTATCCGAAGGTGAAGATGCCGATGGTCAGCAACCAGATATAGGCATCGCCTGAGCGTTCGTTGAGATCCACGAGATCCTCCATACGAGCGGTGAGAGGGTTGGACGAAGGTTCGTTGTTAGGTGTCACGATTGGCAGTGTAGGCGGTGCCGGAAGGTTTGCAAAGATGTCAGATTCAGCAGTGGAGGAAATGCCTAGGCGGGTGGTGAGAAATCCGTGTGCGGGAACCTACGGCCCATCAACCTACTTCTCTCCGAAGCTTACCGGCTGCCCGTGCTTGTACATGCATTTCTCGAATTTGAATCGCTCCTGCGGCGAACCAAACGAATATAGAGCCAGACTCGTGTGCATATGCATCGAACCGACTGTAAGGAACCTCTTGTCGAACTTCCTTAACGCAAGTGGCAATCGTCCGTTCCCTGCTATTTGGGTCAACTCTACTGTTTGCCGGTTGCTTGTCGGCAGTCGATGTCTGCGGGATCAGCAAGCGACAGCGGTGGGAGGGCTAGGATGGACAGTGTGCACAGTATAAGTACATAACGCATACGCGGCTCCCATTCGTTTGTGAAGTCAAGAGGGCTTCAGTCCAAATGAGAATATGATAAGCGGCCTGGGCCGTTCTACTAGACATAGGTCCTACGAAGCGTCTCAGAGTTCTGGACATCTTCCATCTACACTTTCAATTTCTTGAGTCTCTCATTCACTTCTTCAAGTAAGCGTGGTGCTCGATAAACATACTCGAGGATTGCGCGTGAAAGTGCGTCAAGAACGGGGATCTCACTTTCATTCAATTCTCCTAAGTCAGCGTGGGCTCCTACATTGCGAAGTTGTCGTAATCCATGGGCCATCTCCACCAGCCTCTCGGGAATCTCACCTCTGGACGCGAGGTCCTGGAGTTTGTCGTGCAGACTTTCACCTTGGGCCTTCCGATCCTGACAATGATCTCGACCACCCGCCCAAGAAGAACGGCATATGCATTCGCATCAATTCTACGGACCTTGCCAGCGGCTTCATATGCGGAATGGATAGCTTTCGGTAGATACTTTCCGATTGTCTCCGGTTGTGGATATAGGGTTCTTGTGAACCAGTCATCTTGATCAACTTCGTCGCATGTATGCAGGACCTGCAAGACGACTTGCTTGCATTGCAGGACAGAGGAAACCACTGTATATGTCCTCATCAGTACGGCAGTACGTGTCGTCCTCAATGGTTTCATACTGATGTTTATAAATGGAATGTGTGAAGAGAATCTGCATCGGTGACCACGTTCTCCGCAGTGTTCACATTTTTCTTCGGTTTTGGTGAATTTCTCGTCGGTTCTGCCACGGTTCTCTTCCTCCTGCTGTCACGTGCACGAGATTCTAGATACTGGATACTGCAGCTTCTCCAAACACTCCTTCAACAACGTCAACGAGATCATCTGCCGATCCGTGTAGTTCCTCCAGTGACGGTCGAGTCAGCCTGGATGCTGAACCGTGAAGTCCAGCTTCTCTATCCCTTCCTTCAAGAGCGCCATCGGCAACGCATCCCTGTGCAAGTACACACTCCCATGCACCGTGTTCGCCGCATGACCTACCAACGCTTCTGCGATATTCTGCGGGACGCCTCGACTGTGTAGACGAGTAATCGCAGTGTGCCGCAGGGAGTGCAGGACCTTTGCCAGGATCAACGATTCCCACCTTCTTCAAGTGGCGTCCGAACGCCTTCCCAACGCTATCCCCGAATCCGTTCCCTCCATGGATCAGCGTCGGAAATAACCGCAACGCGCCTGTGGCTCGCGTCTGATTCACATACGTCCAGAAGCCCAATTCGATCAGACGAGAATGCACAGGCACCTTGCGGCGACTCGCCTCGTTCTTCAACCCTTGTCCTCGTTCCTCGTCTTCCTTGATGTCGAACACCCACACGCCTTCTTCTTGTCGGATGTCATCCAGGTACAATTGCGCGATTTCCTCCCGCCGCGCTCCAGTCCAGAGTAGGCATAACGGGAGCCAGTACCGCGCAGGCTGCTTCGCCTTCTCCTTCGTGAAGTGTGGCGAGTCGAAGATGGCCGTCAGTTCCTCATCGGAGAACGGACTTCGCTTCAGTCGCTTGTCGCCTCGATGCTTCTTGATCCGCAAGACCATCGACCGGATTCACCCAGGTATCCGGTACGAAGCCCTGTCCCTTGGCCCATGCCAGCAGATGGGAGAGGCCGTGCAGGTACTTGTTGATCGACGACACGCTGAGACCTTGACCGGCCATGCCCTCTTTGTACGTGCGACACTGCTCCTTCGTGATCTCACCGATGGGACAGTCGCCGCCGATGGCCTTCATGAATTTGTCGAAGCCAGCTTTGATCTGACTGTCTGTACGAGGCTCGCGTTTATGTTCCTTGAAGTAGGCGGTGATGACCTGCGTGACAGCGGCTTGGTCGGTGGTCGGTAGTGGTGTCTCTTGCAGACATTTTGACGTACCGTTGACAGCGTCGCGCGAGATGGGTGGAGGTCAATCGGCTCCTCTACACCGTCTCCACCGTTCGCCTTCCACCTTCAACACGCCTATCAATCCCTGCAGCACGAGCCGTGAGAAGACGCGATACTCCGTTGAGTCTTTCGCAAGCGAGAGGCCATGAGTGGACAGCAGTCCGTCTACGGTCGGTGCGATGGCGGTCAGATCGTTTGTCCGTAGTTGGTCGCTGGCTGCATCGAAGCAATCGGAGAGACCGTAGTAGGTGGCTTCCCGTTCGCTCTCCGTGATCTTGGTACGCGATTGCCCGATCCTCTTCGCACACGCTCGAGTGTCTCCCTGACGAATTGCCGACGATCCGCTTCATGTTCTCTCGTGTCATATACCCCTCTGAGAGAAGTGTAGCCGACGCGATGCGACCGGTCAGGACGGCACCGCGCAGTCGAGCGCTGCAGGGGTCTTTCGTACGGAGGGAGAGTCCAGATTTCTCGCCGCGAGAGAAAGAGTCGAATGTAGTAAAGAGCCGTAGGAACGCTTGAAGACCGTAGCAGCCATGGACGCCTCACCGTAGCAAGATGGTGATGGCCGTGTTCCTGGTTGCCAATACTCCCTTATATATCAATGAGTTATTTGGCGTCCCCAACGGGATTCGAACCCGTGTTGCCGGCTTGAAAGGCCGACGTCCTAGGCCAGGCTAGACGATGGGGACGCGAGGGCAAGGCGTGAACTCTAGCAAATAGGAGCAAGCGGAGTCAAACTAGAGGCGTCCTTCGTCCAACTCGATGACATCGGCCCATGTGTCGACATGAGGCAGCAAGTTGACGGGCACGCCTCGCTGGGTTGCGATGTCTTTCAGTCGCGCTTGAAAGCGCTGCCGCGCAGCCTCATCTTTCGGGCCGCCGGCGAGGATGCGGTCGTTCCATGTTCGAATTTCATCCGCACTGAACTGACGACCGCGGCTCGTAATCCAGCATAGAATCTCCTCGTCAGTCCCGCCCTGCAACACACGTTGTTCAAGTTCCTGCCCGTTCACATTTAAAAACTCCAGCAGATATTTGTCGAACCCTACAGTCAGATAATTATAATCCTGAATATGGCCCGCGTGGCGCAACCGAATCTTGTCGATCAGACGGCCGAGATGGGCGAGGCCGCCGACCAATGTTTTTGGACTTCTCGGGTACGTCATGATCTAACGAATACTCCTTTGGAGGTGAATAATTATTTCCCGCGAGCGAAGCCGCTCCTACTGGCGATCATGAGGGATTTGTGGACTCCCCGTCAATGTGTCCGGCGTGTCCAGCAGGCGCACGGTCCCCTGACTTCCCGCCGCCATGATGGCGGCGGGCCCTTCAGCTTTACGAAGCGGGAGCCGCGGAAGAAATGAGAAGACTACGAAAGGCTTGTCAAATGGCCTAGGGAACGAGCCAGATTGATGCGCGCTTGATTGAGGCGAAACATCGCATCGACCGTATTTTCTCGCGCCCGGCTCACCGAGAATAGGGCGTTGGTCACCTCCAAATTACTGCTTGAACTGAGCACAGCAAAACGCTCGCGGGCTAATGCCAATTCCATCAGCGCCGCTTCCAGTCCGGCTTTGGCAATACCTACTTGCTCTTGCGCCGACGCGAGGGTCACCAGAGCTTCACGTACCTCTAAGGTCACGCGGTTGGAGACGCTTTGCAAACGAATCATTTCCTGCCTGACTTGGCTGCGGCCCTCCTGAATACGTCCTTGTCGCTGCCCCCCGTCAAACAAGGGAACAGTGAGAAAGGCGCCGATGGTGTAAGTATCGATCGTCGTGTCCAAGCGATTGCCGATACGACCGTAATCGCCTTGCGCTTGCAGCGATGGTAACCGTTCGCTCATCGTCGAGTCCAATCCGATGGACGCCGTCTTCACGCGTTGGCTTTGCGCCTTGACTTCCATCCGGTCATTCAGCGCCGTCGCGACGGCATCGTGAATAGGCGGCGTCGCATCGACGTCGGTCTTCAAGGCATCCGTAAGAACCAACCGGACATCGAACGGGAGACCCAGCGCATTGATCAAATTCAAATGGACCCGTTCGACCTCATAGCGGGACGACGTCAATTGCTGACGCTCGTTTTCAAGTTGAGCTTGAAGACGAGCGGTATCCAGCCCCGTTCCTAATCCGCTCCCGCGGCGATCGCGAGCCAACTGGATGAGCTCGGTGAACAATTTGAGGTTGGCCTCGTGCGCTTTGACCAGCGCGTCGGCCCGCAGCGCCTCCACATATAACAGGCCGACCGTCCCCATTGTGTCGGACTTCGTCGTTTCGGATTCGAGCTCCGCCACCTTCAATGCCTCCCGCGAGGCTTTCCACCGCTGGATCAGGCTCAAGCTGAATAAGGACTGCGTAAGGCTGGCGCGCGCATCATAGACTTCAAACGGATTGGTTCGCACCGGTGCCAAGCCGATTTTCCCAAGATACGCTGTCAGATGGGTGGCTTGCGCGGTCCCGGACAGATTGGGCAATAGGGCTCCTAATTGGGTAGACGTGGCGGCGCGGGCCCCTTCGATCTTCTCCTTGAACAACCGCACCTCGGGATTCGTATCCAGCGCGGCTTCCATTGCCGCTCGGAGCGTAAGCCTTAATTCTGCGGGAGGAAGAAGAATCGCGTCTTGCGCCCGGCTTGTGCCACCCCCCATGGTTGACACGAGCGCCACGCATATCACAGCCGATTTGAACATCATTGTCTTCATAGGCATGTCCTACCAACGTTAGAAGATCTACCGCGTTATCGTGTTCGTGTCAGCGGTAAGCCGGCGACAAGTTCGAACTGGGAGCCGGAAGATTTATTGCGGCGCAACCCGTGCGGAACACGTCACACCAGCAGGAATGCGATACTGCGGATTGGGCAGCTCGAGACGCACACGGAAGGTATCGCTGGCACTATCGACAACAGGATTGACGAGCGTCACACGCGCCTGATGCGTGCCCGGCGCTGCAGAACCCAGTTTCACATCGATGGACGTGCCGGTCGTCACCTTCCCCAGCCACGAGAGAGGCGCCAATACTTCAACATGCAACGGGTCCAATTGAGCGATCTGCAAGATGGGTTTATCTTTGACGAGTTCGCCGGGGGCCACATAGCGCTCGACGACCAAGCCGGTAATCGGGCTCCGAATCGTACGCAACGCCAGGGCCGCCTCCGCCCGCGCCAACTGCCGTTGCGCCAGAAACTTATTTTCCAACGCCTCCCGGTGCGCAGCTTCCGTGACGCGCTGCTCGGTCTCCGCTTCGTCGAATTCGTTCGACGCGATCGCCGAACTCGTCGTGAGATTGCGCGCGCGCGAAGCCTTGCGTTGACTGAACTCGGCCTTCACTTGTGTGCTCGTGATCGCGGCTTCCATCTCGGCCTTGGCTTTCGCCACCTCGACCTCGGTCTGTTCGATGCTGGCTTCCAACAGCGCCAGCACTTGCCCTTCTTTCACGGTATCGCCCTGATCAACCGTGAGTTGCGTCAGCAATCCCGGGATGGGGCTTCCTACGGCCACAATCACCTTTGGTTTGACCAAGCAGGGAAAATCCGTCGCAGCCCCGGCAGTCCCGCCGACGATGACCGCCCCCCATACGAAACATGGCACCCATATCCATCTCCATCGCGATGCGTGGTGTCTCATGGGGCTATCGATCCTTGTTCGTGGGGGTTTCAGTGGAAGGCGCGCCCTTCTCTTGCTTCTGTGGGAATCGAACGGTGCATTTCAAGCCTGCAGGAATTTTTAAATCCGGATTGGGTAATTCCATCCTGATCCCTAACGTGCCGCTCCCCGCATCGACGACGTGATCGACGACCGTCACCTTCGCCTTGTATGTTCCGCTGACCGGCTCCTCGGGCTTCACTTGCACTTCCATGCCGACGGTGATCTTCCCCAGCATCGAAATAGGCACATACGCTTCGACGCGCAGGGGGTGCAGCTGCGCCAGCTTGAGAATGCGTTCCTGCTTCGGAAATTCCCCCGGGGACATGAAACGTTCGACCACTACGCCGTTAATGGGGCTGCGAATCGTCCGCATGTTCACTTCCGCAGACGTCCGTTGCAGTTCGAGATCCGCAAGCCGGCGATTGCTCAATTCAGCCTGCGCATGCGAAACCGCCCCTGTGGCGCGTTCGAGGCTCGTATCCAGGGTCGCCACGATTTGACCTTCTTTCACAAGATCGCCGCGGTCGACCGTGACGCTTTCCAATAACCCGCCGACTGGCGTCGTAATCGTGATAATCACGAATGGATGGATCAAACAATTGCCTTCCGCAGAGAGAGCCGGGCGCGCCCAGCCCAGCATCACCGCCATCAACGCCCATGTTGCTATGGTTAGTCCCCGCCCCTTTCTCACCGCGCCTCCTATTCCGGCCGGCCGGCAAATGCCAGCGCCGTATTCAAGTGTTCATCCATCTTCAAGACGGCCATCCGCATGTGCGCATGCGTTCGCTCGGCGCGGCGCTGGGCCCACCAGAAGAGGGCACCTCCCGCCCAGGCCCGCGTCCCGCGACTGAGCGCGCAGACCGATCGCGAGATCCATCGTAACAAGGGGCCGGCTTGAGCCCGGATCAACTCGTCTTCCAGCGAGAGGATCGCCTGGTAGGTTCCCCGATCGCCTTGCCGTCCGCAGCGTCCATATAATTGCCGATCGATGCGCCGGGCATCGTGACGTTCCGTCGCGATCACATGCAGACCACCCGCATCCGCAACGCCTTTTTCCAAACGAATATCAGTGCCCCGCCCGGCCATATTCGTGGCGACTGTCATACATCCGGGCCTCCCGGCTTCGGCAATGATGGCGGCTTCTTCGCCATCTTGCCGCGCATTGAGCACGCGATGCGTCAATCCCTGTTGCGTGAGCAGCCGGCTAAGATGATCGGACGCCGCCACAGTGCGCGTTCCCACCAGCACCGATCGGCCGCTCTGCCCGGCATCGGCAATCGCCCGGACGACGGCCTGCCATTTCGCGTCGGCCGTGACGTGGATTTGATCCGGAATGCGCGTGCGCTGGGCGGGCCTGTTGGTCGGAATGCGTACGACCCCAAGCCGATAGACGGACCATAATTCGGCCGCCACTTCTCTCGCCGTTCCCGTCATCCCGGCCAGGCGGATATACCGTCGGAAAAACCTCTGATAGCTGATACGCGCAAGCGTCTCTTGGCGCTGACCCAACGGACAACCCTCTTTGACTTCGATCATCTGATGGAGGCCACGCTCCCATGCCCGATCCGGCATGACACGGCCCGTATACTCATCGATAATTCGGACCGTCTCCTCCTGCACCAGATAGTGCTGCTCGCGATGAAACAGATGGCGCGCCAGGAGAGCTTGATGCACGAAGGCCTCGCGCCGCCGGCGACCCTTCCACACACTTCCCAACGGTTGAGCCAGTCGCGCCACGCTCGCTTCGCCGCACGCGGTCAAGCGCACGGTGTGCTCTGCCTGGTCGACCAGAAAATCTTCACCCTTGATCAAGCGGCCCGCTAGATCCAACGCCTGCTCGTAGACCGCACGCTCCATCGTCTCGTTGCTACGCTGCGCGATGATCAGCGGAGTGCGCGCTTCGTCCACCAGCACACTGTCGGCCTCGTCCACAATGGCGTAGTGAAGACCGCGGAGGAGCAGACGCTGGGCGGTGCCGGGGTCATGCAACCGCTCCAGCCGTAGATGGGTCTGGCTGGGCATCTGCCCGACCACAAGGCGATCTTTCAAATAATCGAAGACGAGTTCCTTATTCGTACAGTAGGTGACGTCGCATCCATAGGCGGCGCGCCTCGCGTCGGCATCCATCCCCTGTTTAATGACACCGACAGTCAATCCGAGCGCCTGGTACACGGGCCCCATCGCCTCTGCATCCCGCGCCGCCAGATAATCGTTGACGGTCACAACATGAACGGGCAGCCCCGCCAGCGCAGCGGTGCAGGCCGGTAACGTGGCAGTCAGCGTCTTTCCTTCTCCTGTATCCATTTCCGCGACGCGTCCGGTTAACAGCACCCATCCGCCCAGGAGTTGCACATCAAAATGCCGCTGGCCGAGCGTGCGTTGTGCAGCCTCGCGCACGATGGCAAAGACATTTGCCACAAGATCTCGGCGAAAGCCTTTGCGTATCAAGGTGGGGCGTAATGTACTCGCGGTGAGCTGCAGGTCAACGTCGCTCATTCGAACATAATGCTTCCCCGCTTCAGTGATGCGACGGCACCAGTTTTCGCGCCGAAGAACGGTGGAGCGGGTTCGCCTGGCCAATGGCCCGACCGCGCGGCCGGCCCATTCCTCCATCTTGCCCACATGGGGCAAGAGTCGCTCGGGATACGCAACGCCGGCGATCATATTGTGAACCACCTGTACGGTATGAGGTCGCGAGTGATCAGCCGCTCAATACGAGCGGCAGAGGGATGAGGTGCACGAATCATTTTTATCGTCGTCTTAGACATTGAACCGAGTCAGAAACAATTGCCGAAGATATCGTACGCCTTGTTCAGATAAAGTGAGCGGCTCATGCGAAAAACGCACGTGCACGCGCCCACCCGCATTAATGACATGCGCGTCGTCGGCCACCACGAGATCGACAAGAAATACGCGCTGCAACGCTTTCAATCCTTTCGAGTCTTTCGGGTCCATCGGAAGCCGGCCGCCACCATCCGTCCCGAGAGCTGCGCTCGGCAGCTCGTTGACGGCCGCCGGGACGACACGCTGGAGCTGCGCAAACACAATATCGCCTAATCGTTCCGCAAGCCGGACCTGGGTGTCTATTAGATGATGGCGCACCAGATCGATGTCCCATTGATCCACGACTGCCCGTACCGTGAGCGTATCTACCTCCACCACATGAGCGACCAGATCGCCCTGATGAAGAAACCGGCCCGGCAAATCCTGGACGGTCGGCACCACAAATTCGCCGTCTCGCTGGCTCCGGATAGTCAGGCGGCTCACACGCAACGCCGCTTCATTGCGCGCCCGCGTTGTAAACCTGATCTCTTCTTCCAAGATTTCGGTCTTCACGCGATCGCTGGGCGCCTGTTCTCGCCGCCGCGCTTCCAATTCTTCCAGTTGCGCATCCAAGACTTTCAAACGGGTGGTGAGCTCTGGATTACGGCAGATAACTAAGACCTCATCGGTGCGTACGCGTGCCCCTGGCTGTACGACAATCCGATCGATAAAGCCGTCGACTCCTGCGCGAACGAATGCATTCTCCGGCAGCCAGACGACGCCTTCCGCCATCGTATGAAACGGCAGGGGCACAAACCCCACCAGTCCAACGACGACGATCAGTAGAACGGCCACCGTCGCAATGGCGCGGGTGCGCACAAGCCGCAGCCTGGGATTTGAAAAGAGAAAGATGGCGCCTTTCGACACGGGCAGAACAATCATCGTCGCCGCCGTAAGAGCCGCGAAGAGGATGGCCAGCAGGGGAAATCGATCGCCGAGAAAGAAGAGGATGCCGACAACGACGAGCACGCGATACGCGGCCGACGCCACTCCATAGAGGACGAACCATGTCCGCTCCCCTGGAGTCGCCGTCGGTAATTGCGCGTCCTGCTGGGCCAGCACATAGCGCTCGCTCACATATTCGAAATAGCGATTGGCGCGGCTCTTTAAGTTCGGAATTTCCAAAAAATCCATCAGCATGTAGTAGCCGTCGAATCGCAGCAGCGGATTCGCATTGAAGAGCACTGTCGATGCGCCGGCGATCAGAATCGTGTTGTACGCCAGTAAGTGCGCGCGGCCCGGCTCGGTGTGCAGCCAAATGGCGAGCGCGATCGAGGCGAGAACCAGTTCGACCATCATGCCTGCCGCGCCGACGAGAATACGCTGCCACTTACTGCGGAACGCCCACGCGGCCGACGCTTCGACGTACGGCACCGGCGTAAAGACCATGATCATCACACCGAGTTCGTGCACTTCGCCGCCGAAGGCTTTCGTCACCAGGCCGTGACCCAATTCGTGCGCAATTTTCAACACGGGAAACAGCAGCCACAGCAGGAGGATGTTCTGGGGCGCGAGCGCCTGATCGAAAAAGTCTTGCGAGAGATCCGTCCAGTGCATCCCGGCCGTAAACATTCCGATGCCGACGACCAGCAACCAGAGGGCGAATGCGCCAGGTCCTAACAGAGGCTTGATGAATGGGGCCACACGCGAGAGAAACCGGTCGGGATCCCATAACGGGATTCGAAAGGAAAACAGGTTGAACCACCCGGAGATGGTTTTGCGGCGCGCCTGCTGAGCGGCGCGCCGAGCCAGTTCGGCCGTGTTCGGCAGAATATCCGCGACCAGGACATCGGCGCCATGGAGTTGACTGAGGAGCTGGATGACTTCATCTTGCGTCGGCCCGTCATCCCCCAGTTGAGCATTGGCCGCTTCCCACACCTCGTGAATGGTTCGCTGCCCGTCCATGAGACCGATGACCACATGCGCCGTCGGACTGAACCGGTGAAACCGGTCGGTGGACAGATCATGCAAGACATACCAGATCTGGCCGCGATACTGCTGACGCTGCAGGCGAATGTGTCCCCGCAGTCGAGGTTTGAGCCTCTCGACTCGATACCAGGAGGCGCTGAAAAGATCGTCCGCCATCGTCCGTTACGGGAGCCACGCCCAGAGTTTGAGACGCACCCAGTCCACCGCTTCTCGCGTCCAGATCCACACGAGCCGCCGGCGGTCGATCTCGATTTTGCCGACGCCCTCCATGGCAGGGCGCAGCTGCGCCGACGGGGTAGCCAGCCGGGCTTCCACGCGGAAAAAGTTGCGGCCGTCTTTCGGGGTGGAAACGGGAGTGATTTTTTCTACGGTAAAGGAGAGCGACTCGTCGGGAAGCGCCGATAAGAGAAGATGACCCTGTTGCCCGACCGCGAGTGGTCCAATATCCCGCTCATCCACCTGCAGCACGATACGATAGCTATCCAGTGGCGCCACTTCGAACAAGACTTTGCCTTCTTCCACCGGGGAGCCAAGATGCTGACTCCAATCTCCGGTGACCACGACGCCCTTATATGGAGCCACAACCTGCGTGCGTGCCAACTTGTCGGTCGCTAAGTCCAATTCCGCTTGCACTTGCCGAATTTGCGCGGCAGCGATTTCCACCTTCGGAGGTTCTCGGTCGGCCAGTGCCTTTCGATATTGATTCGTCAATTCCTCGCGTTGACTCAGTTTCTTCAGCCGCTCCAGCCGCAGATCGTGGTCCTGTAAGGTAGCCAACACTTGGCCCTCGTGAACGACGTCGCCGGCGCGAACCGGCGCGGTCTCGAGGAACCCTTGGAACGGAGCCACAGCAGCCTGCTGAACTTCTCCTTCCAAGATGGCCTTGGCCGTGATCCGAAAATCCCCCATGAGGGTACAGAGCGCGAAGACAAGTCCCGCAGCGAGGAGCACGCTCATTTTAAGGACCAGATGGCCACGTCCCACCAACGCGCCGACGTGCTCGCGACCGGTATCCCAGGCCTTGGTGGCCAGCCATCGATCTTCGCGGCGTTTCAGCTCGAGTATCGGCCCCGTCAATCCTCCCAGCGCTTCACAAACGGCGACCGTCTGATCGTCGAACGGCCGATCGGACCCCCGTTCAAACGTCAGGACGCCGATGGTCTTGCCATGCGTGTGGAGTGGAATCGAGCAAATGACCCGACTTCCGTATCGACTCGCCAAATCGTGATGCGCACGCGTGATGCGAACTGGTTGCCCGGGACTCGCGGGGAAGACGACCGACGCCTGTTGATCCAACGCTTCTTCCATCGCGGCGCCGAGAGTTTGGAGCAGATCGGTCTTTCGATCGAATCGAGCGCTGTGCGAGACTGCCTGCACCAAGACCGACCCGCCTTTCACCATGCCCAAACTGACGCGATCGCACGCGCATTGTCCGGCCAGCGCCGTGACGCAGGCGGTTGCTGCTTCCGTATAGCGCTCCGAGTGCACCGCCGTCGCGACCGTCCCGAGGATTGTCCTCAGGATGATGTCGGGATGGGCCGGTATGGACGTGTTGGTCGAAGCCGGCAGCTCGAGCGAAGCCGTCCCGGATGGCGTCGGGCTGGAAATGTGTGGCATAGCTTACCTACTTCCTCATGTCCGGATTGAACTACACTCCATGTTCTGCAAAGACCTTAGGACATCTGTTTAGATTGACGACAAAGAGGCAGACGTGAGCAGAAATGAATGATGGCCACAAAGCATATCGAATATCTGCCCACATCACAAGATGCAGGCGATCATAACCGCTCCATTCCTGTTAGACAACACAGTCTAGGGATGACTGATAAATGTCAACATAACTGGTGTAAGTATGTAGGTGTCGACCGGGTGAGGTCCGGGATCAAGAATCCAGCGCGGCTCCCATCGGGTTAGCGGCAAGCTCGGTTATCCCTGCTCTTGCACACCAAACTGAGTAAGGAGTACCTTAACAATGCACGGACTGAAGATGATCACAAGGAGGATGTCATGGCACTACGATTAGGGGATGAAGCGCCGAACTTTACGGCGGAAACGACAGAAGGGACCATTAACTTTCACGAATGGCTGGGCAATGGGTGGGGCATTCTGTTTTCTCATCCGAAAGATTTTACGCCGGTTTGCACGACCGAACTGGGAACCATGGCCAAGATCATTCCCGAGTTCAAGAAACGGAATGTGAAAGTGCTGGCAATCAGCGTTGATCCGATCGATTCACACAAGGGATGGATCAAAGACATCAACGAAACTCAGAACTGCACGGTGTCGTATCCCATCATCGCCGACCCGGAAAAGAAAGTCGCGCAGCTCTACGATATGATCCATCCCAACGCGCTCGACAATATGACGGTGCGTTCGGTGTTCATTATCGGCCCCGACAAGAAGGTGAAGTTGATGCTGACGTACCCGGCATCGACCGGCCGAAATTTCGACGAACTCTTGCGCGTCGTCGATTCGCTGCAGCTCACTGCACAATATAAGGTGGCCACCCCGGCCAATTGGAAGCACGGGGAAGACTGCATCATCACCCCGGCCGTCTCGGATGCCGATGCGAAGAATCTGTTTCCCAAGGGATGGAAAGCCGTGAAACCATACCTGCGTGTGACTCCGCAGCCGAATAAATAACAGTTGTCGACGAGTTGAAAAAGAAAAGGAGCCGCATATTGCGGCTCCTTTTTTGTGCGGCTACGATTCTTACTGGTTAAAAAAGTCTAGAGCGTCTCCTCATCTGGATGCCGGCGAGATCCTCGAGTTCTCCTGAACCACGCAAGCCCCCCCATTCCAGTAGCAAAAAGCAATATCGCCGATGGTTCGGGAACGACTGCACGAGGTTCACCATAGAGGAAATCATCCATGACGACTACATCGACGGCGGCCGCCCCGACGACCTCGCTCGGCCCTAATGCACTATTGCCGGTAGTGATGAGAACCCGTGCAATACCGTCACCCAATCCGGAGACGCCGAGAAAAGAGAGGCCGTTATTCGCCGTCGGCGCGAAAAATGTGCCGAGAGAGGCCCCGTTCGCGTTGAAGTATTGGATGGAGGTCGTGTTGGCCAAATCTACGTCCGCGAATACCGCGCCGAATCCGGCCACCGTCGCAGGCACGGCACCACCGGTGCCTGGAATGGAGAATGTCCCCTCCGTGATGTTGCTGCCCAGCGGGGTGAAGAGGCGGACTGGGCTAAATGTCACAAACGTCGTAGCATAGGTAGCGTTAATGTCGGCAAGGCTACCCTGTAAAGCGCCACCAGGTATGATATCCACCGTACCGCCGGTCACGGGAGTTTGCGTCAAACCAATGCCAGGGGTTGTAAACGTCGCCCCGCGGGTATTCTGAAAAACGGTGAATGGCGTCACGGCGGCAGTGCCGCTTGTGGCCCCCCCGCCGTCCCAGTTGATCTCGCGACGTCCGCTGCCCAGAGGGCCGGGGGCATTGAGATTGTCCGGACTGCCGAGAGTCGTCCGGAATGCATCAACGGCAGCCTGAATCGCAGCCGCATTCGCACCACTACCTTGTTCAATTGTCACGGCGAATGATGAAAGAGGAAAGGCTGATATTCCCCCCACCGCGACCATCGCTATACGCAACCAGGATAGAGCCATCATGCCATCACCTCCATAAAGAGTGTATGCGGTGAGAGCGCAAACTCCGTGCTAGAAAGATAACTCTGTGGAATTCCAGCGGCGTCCGTATTAAGTAGCCAAATTGGTGTAAAGCTTACGAGTAGGTCCGCATGGTACGTTGAGTGCGAATTCTGATGAACGACCGCCTATGGCATCGAAATTCGTGAATAATTCATCGCTGGCTCAACCACCAAGAAAAGCTGGAACGAAATCGCTGTCAATTTTTCCGGCGTAGCATTTCCATCGACGTTATACCCACAGCAATCCGATCTGCCTTGCCTTGTTCCACGCGTTCGATCGAAGCAAGTGATCCAATTTTTGAGGTTCTTTCCAGAGCCTGTGACCGCGAACGTCCTTGAGCGTCGGATACTGTTCACCTTGTTTCTCTCGAGTGGGAGTAGCCGCTCTAAGTAGGTCGGCGAGCCATACAGCCTTGTCGGCAGAGAGTCGCAGCACGACATCCTCGCTTCGATTGGGAAGGATGACACGCCGAAAGGCGCCATTTCCCTCTAGCACCGGATTGCCGCCCGTCCAAATCAATCGGCGTTCCCATCGCGATTGCCGGTCATCAGCTATTTCCGGTCGCGTCCCACTTGCAGGACGATCCTTGATGCGGAGAATGCGCGCGACCCAATCACGGGGCACCTTCGGCTGAGGCACCGGCCTGTCAAACCACCGGCGCACATCCATACGCATGCCTTCACCTTCCTTATAAGAGAAGAGCGCCCTTTTCAGTCCTTCGCCAAGCCAGGCGGGCGCCTCGCCCACCGGATCGTGATGCTCGAGATCGTTTTCGGCGAACCCGCCGAAGCGCCGACCTGCTATAAGTACGCCATGCGCGGCGGGGTCGAGCCCCACGGGACTATGCGCCGTCGCTACGAACCGATGCCAAAAAGCGGACTGAAGAAGATCGTGCGCAAACAATTGTCTCACCCGTTCCAGACTCTCGACCGTTTCAGAAATGGTTTCGCCGGGAAATCCATACATCAGATAGGCATGGATTAAAATACCGGCCGATCGAAATGCGGCGGCGACTCGCGCCGTCTGATCGACGGTAATACCCTTTTTCATCGCCGCGAGCAGCCGATCCGATGCCACTTCCAGGCCGGCACTGACGGCAATACATCCGGAGGCGGCCAACAGGCGGCACAGATCCGGTTCGAACGCTTCTTCGAAACGAATGTTCCCCCACCAACTGATGACCATCCCGCGTTCCAGCAAGGCGAGCGCCAATGCCTTCAGGCCGGCCGGCGGGGCTGCTTCATCTACAAAATGAAATCCGCGGCGGCCGGTCTCGGCAACCAAGACTTCGATTCGATCGGCCAGCAGCCGCGTCGGCGATGCCTCATAGCGGCCGATATAATCGAGTCCCACGTCGCAGAAGGTGCACTGCTTCCAGTAACAGCCGTGTGCCACTGTCAACTTGTTCCAGTGGCCTTCGGACCAGAGACGGTGCATGGGGTTGAGCGTATCGAGGATGGAGAGATAGGAAGGCAGCGGCAGTCCCACATACGTCGGCGTGCCTAGTTCGGCCATGCCGAAATCCGGTTCCAAGGCGCCGTTGCGGTACATGACTTTGCCGTCCCGCCGCACGAACGTGCGCTTTAGTTCGACTTCGTCCCGTTTTCCGGCGAGATGCTCCAACACACAGAGCAGGGGACGCTCACCATCATCCAGCATGATGTAATTCACGAGATCGAAGACGCGCGGATCGTTGAGTCGACGTAATTCCGTGTTGGCATACCCGCCTCCGAGAACGACCGCGATGTCCGGGCAACGGGCCTTGATCGATTGGGCGATGCGCAAGGCTCCGTAGAGATTGCCGGGAAAAGGCACCGTCAGTCCCACGACCGTGGGATGGACTCGCGCAATATGGCGCCACACGGCATCCAGCATCAGCTCATCCGTAAGCGGAGCCGGCCGATTCAGCGCAGCCGCGATCGTATCGAAAGAACTCGCGGATGCGCCGATATGCTCTGCGTACCGGCTCAATGCGAAGTGCGGAGACACGGTCTGTTGAATCAGATCGGCAAGATCTTCGAGATACAGCGTGGCGAGATGTTTGGCAAGATCCGTTGTCGAGATTCGCGGACGCGTCGCCGGGATCGATGCAAAGCGAGGGCCCTGCGGAAGGAAGCTTCCCTGACAGATCAACGGCGCAAGGGCCGGATCGCGGCCCTGGAGGAATGCAATCACTGGCTCGACGGTATTGAGATAGGCGCGCTCCAGGGACAACATCTGAGTGGCAACGCCCGGGAGATCCGCCGTCCCGCGGATGGAGTCGAAAACCCGGCCCAGCCCCGAACGAGAGAATAAGGCGAGCACCATCTCGATGCCGACATCGGCTTGCGCGACGAACCCGATCTCTTTTGACCCGTCGGGAGCGGAGTCTTTTTCGACCGCATAGCCACGCGATTGCAAAAAGCCGGTGAGATAAGCCGTGGATGGATACGGCGTATTGAGTTGAGTGAGCGGTGGGATGATCAATAGTACGCGAGGCGGCCCCATACTAAGAGACCTATCATACCGCTCGGTCACATGACCAGATCATCGAAACTCGGAGAATGCGCAGTAAAACTCTGCCTACGATGCGAATCGCTTTAGCGGTCGCGATCAGGAGAAAGAAAAGTATTCCAGGAGAGACGCGAGGCCAAACCCACCGGTTGGAAACAAAATGGCGCGAAAGACGGGATGTTGCGTCCACGGGGCAAACGCGCCTCTACTTTCCGTTTCGATTCCCTGCAGGTCATGGTCGATACGCTCCGCCCGATCAATCTCACCGGCTGCTTTTGCCTCATCACGCACCGGCTTTAACCGCACGATGGCGGCCTGCCGTAAATGTTCAGCGGCGCGGCCCAATAAAAATGCGCACACAACCGCATAGCCGGCGCTAATGCCCCATAGGAGAATGAGTCCTAGAGGTACATCCCAGTTATCGAATAGCCGCATGCGGCCGACAATTAAAATGAGGAGGATGATGAAGGGGTAATCAATCAATCGGCTCACGACCTTGCTGCGCGCGGCGACGACATCGACCGAGAAGCGAATGAACCGAGGTTCGGACTGATGCATGACACAGGACAGGTCGGTCAGCCGACGGATGAATTGTTCACAGAGACGGGTCTCGTCCACAACAAAGAATGTCAAGGCGATGAAAGTAAAGACACTTAGGAACAGCACCACTTTGTCTACTCCCTCACTCACCGATCCACGAAACGGCGTATGCGGAGGGGTAAAGACGCCCAGTAGTAAAGCAAACCCGAAGAAGCCGTATACCGCAGCTTGCGGAATCACTCGACTCCGTCGCCAGGCAGGCTCGCTGAGTCGCCCATATTCGTCCCACAGTGACATCAGCGTGGTGTGCCGATGGCTGTAACGAATCCCCCACGCGCTTGGATTGACCCACGCCCGCCACCCGGGCTTGGCGGCAAGCGATTCCGCAGCTTGAAAAGCCTCTTGCTCCGAATGCTGTTTGATTTCATCTGTTATACGTACTCGGTTGCGCCGTAGCGCGCCTACGGCCCTATACAAAAAGGACAGGCTTAGCGCGGCGGCGATCACCCGAAACACTTCCGTCGGCCAGATACTCACCCCTTCAACCCAGTAAAACGGCTCGCCAGCTGGATCGAGCGAGAGGCGCCAGAACAGGAAGACCGTCGCGCCGAGCAAGGCGGCGCCGGCGAATATCGCCTTCGCCAGTGCAACGTCGAATGGAATCAACAGCACGCACGCAAGAAAGACCGCAATGACGCCCCACATAGCGTGGTTATACCGAAGATTGTGCAGGCTGTCGGCCAGTCCGCCACATCCGGTCTCGTGCCATAATTCAAACATGGCGCGCGAGGGATGGAGGTTCGTCTTTGTGTCGCGTTGATGGTCCGGCGCATTTTCGCAATGCGACACCATCGTATCCTGAACGGCATCAAGACTGAGATCGATGGGCTGCGTTCGACCGACTTCATAGATTCTGGGTGCCGTCCGACGCATGGATGCATCCTGTTCGAGTGGAGCGCCATGGGACGAACCCATCGACGTCACATGCCCGAGCGAATGCAAGACGGAAAAGAATGCGGAGGTTTGATAGCTGTCTCGGAACGATGGAATGTCGTTCTGCAGCGTTGGATGCAACTGCAGTCCAAAATGCGACGCGATCACGAGGTTTCGAGTCCACTCGTACTGGCTGGAATGCAGCAATCGGGCATCGAGATCCGTGGTGAAGAAAATGGCGTTGGGAAATCGTTTCCGCACGGCCTGCAAGATGAGGAGCTTGTCATACACATCGCTGCCGAGCACGCCGATAGCTTTTAGTTCCTTGCCGCTCCCCTCCCACCGTGCCGCATCGGCCTCCATGCGATCGACTAACCGCTGCACATAATCGAGCTGGCTCTGTCCCTCCGGGCGCGCCGGCTCTTTGGAGTTTGATTTGGCGTCCTTGTCAGTATCCTTTGTAGCATCTGTTCCGCTTTGGGCGCTCTTCTCCTTCGCGGCTTTGTCGCTCGGGATCTCTCCGTCCAGCCCCCGTAGATAGCTGTAACGGTGCAACCAGGAACGTCCGCTCCACGGCAGTTGCGGATCCTCCCTGACGACGGCATCCATCGCATGCGAGGTGTCAGGGCATACGGCGTTGGGGGCAGGATGATTCCGCTCGGCCACAACACACGCCGCGGCGGAAAATTCCATTTGCAAGGCCCGGCTATAAAAACTATCCCATTCTGCGAGCCAGGCTATATGGTCTTGACCGATTTCCACGCCCCGGCGATGGAGTTCCTCAAACAAGACCTGCGCCAGGCGGTCGTCGGAGCCGATCCCCCGATGAAGATCAACGGCGTGGCCGAGCACGGCCCCAAATTGCTCTTCATACCAGGAGTATGGATGAATTCCATGTGAGTCCAATTTGCCTTGCAGGCTCAAGGCCAGCAGTCCCGGATGCGCCGTGGCCCACGGCGAATAAAGCGGCAGACGGTCGGGAGCAGACTGGCTGTGTGGATGATCGATCGCATCTTCCAACATGCCTCGAAGGGTGGTGGATGACGCGGGCCCGATCGCCTTCACCCGAATCCGCCGGCCGTCGATTCGCCCTTTGACATCGGCGGTCAACCAGGACAATCGCCGGAGTGGTTCGTCGGAAAACGCGTCTTCGTTCAGCCAAAGAACCAAAACATTTTGAAGCTGCGGAGCAGCATCACCGCACTCTTGAAACTTTCTCGAACGGTACCATTCATACGGCACGTTCAATTTGTCGTAAGGCAGGGTTGCGCCGGGGGGAGGATGTGGCTTCCACTGCGCATATCCGATGTGCTCGGAATCCTCCGGCACGAAGCAGGCGACGCCAAGCGCAGAGACGACCGCATACCGTGTCCGGATACGGGACTCGATGCCTTCGACATAAGGACCGCCTTGCACCATCACCAACAGGACCGTCACAGGTCCAGAGGACTGTGTGACAGTCCTGGCGATTTCATCGGTCAGCGTGCCGAACCGGTGATGATCGTCTCCATCGGCGCCCTTCTCTATAACGGGAACAGCGCCACGCTCGACTCGCAATTCGAAGGTCGGCACTTTGCCCGCCTCGGCCCTCGTATGCGCTTCAACGGCGGCGAGCGGATCTTGCCACAGACGAGCCTGCACCTGCCGTTCGCCGAGCGCGCGGGGGCGTTCCGAATCCATCGAGATGGGACGTGAACTTTTCAGCGGTGCTTGATAGATTACAAATCCCGCTATCGCGGCGACGATCAGTCCAACCGGGATAGGCCATGCGGACCGCTCTCGTTGCTCCATCAGAAGATCCTTCACCTCACACAATCATGGAAGCGCGCCCAAGTGGCGACCCGATATGTATACAACTATTTGTCAAAAATCTCCTGCTGTCACCGCATAGGAGGCAGTAAATGAGACGGTGAAGAGATAAAATAGAGGCGGCTTCATTACAGGGACATCGGATATACGATGGTGTCCGTAGAACACGGAGAGCCTTACCACGAGTCACTACAGGCGACTGTCACGCGTGGAATCATGACGAGGAGGTCTATCGCATGAATCGGCGAATGGTATTGAAAGCGGGGTTCGCATTTGCGGCCACATTGTTCGTACAGCGCATGGGCCTTTGGCCGGCAGAAAGCAAAGAGGAGGGACGTATCGTGAAGGTGACGAAGACGAATGACGAGTGGAAGAAGCTGCTGACGCCGGATCAATATCACGTTCTACGCGAGGAAGGCACGGAGCGCGCCTTTACGAACCCCTACCATGAGAACCATCAAGCGGGCACATATCAGTGCGTGGCCTGCGCCTTGCCGCTTTTTTCGTCGGAGCACAAGTTCGATAGTGGCACAGGGTGGCCCAGCTTCTGGCAACCTCTCAACGAGACGGCAATCGAAAAGAAAATTGATTCGAAGATGTTCATGCAGAGGACGGAAGTGCATTGTGCACGGTGTGGCGGGCATCAGGGACATGTCTTTGATGATGGTCCGCCACCCACCGGCTTGCGGTATTGCATCAACGGCGTCGCGCTGAAATTCGTCCCTGCGTAGAGTTCTCGATCAAAGCTATCCGTGGACGGCCTCGAACGCAATGTTCGAAGCTGGCCGTCAGAAGATGGTCAGCACACCATCCAAGCGGCTGACACAGTCGCCCGTGCTCGCACGATACACTGAAGCATGGCATGGGCAACGGGACGGGCGCTCCTGCTCACACTTCTATTCTCCGGTCTGGCCTCGGAAGCGCCAGCCGAATGGTATGTCGCCGGACAGTTCGGAGCCAACTTTGCCGATCGCTTGACGAACGTGAACGGCACGAACGGGTTCGCCGGCCTCCAAGCCCCGGATTTCGATCTGAAAAACTCCCTGACGTATGGTGGGAAAATCGGCTACTTCCCCGGACACGGCTGGGTCGGAGTGGAACTCGACGCCTTCAATACGACGCCGCACATTAAAAATCTAGGCGACATTCCCGGTTTCCATATGCGGGTCACCACAGCGGCCGTCAATTTCCTGGTGCGCTATCCGGGCGTCACGTTTCAACCCTATGCCGGCGTCGGGGCGGCGGCGGTCATCGCGCACATCTCCGATTCGCCCACTACACGAAGCGACTCCGACGTCACCGGAGGATTGAATCTCCTGGGCGGCCTTCGCGCCTTCATCACGCCATATGTCGCGGTCTTCACGGAATATAAATATACCCAGGCGACGCTCCGTTTCGATCAAGCGTTTAGCGGATTCGGCACGTCGGGTGGATTTGTCGGCGACTATAGAGCACAGCAAGTCATGATCGGCATCTCCTATCATTTTTAACGGACCTGTATGATTCGCTTGTTTCTCATCATCATCTGGATTCAGAGCGTGATGCTGTCGGCGTGCGCACAGTCGGCTCACCAAACCGGCCAGGATGCACTTGATCGAGCTTTGCCGTCAGAGCTCCGAAAGCAGATCGATTCGACCGTCGCTTTTCCGGACCTCCAGGCCTCCCCATCTCACTACATTGGACGAATGGTCATGTTTAGCGGCATCGTGCTCAAGACAAGACTGGCCAAGGATCACACAGAGATTGAAGTCCTTCAATTGGCAAGCGGACCTGGTATCCCGCCGCCGACTGATCGAACACGCTCGGAAGGTCGATTCTTAGCCATTGAAAAGACCTTTATCGATCCCGCCACAATGGAGTCAGGCAGACCTGTCACCGTGGTGGGGACGGTGAACGGTGCGGAGACCCGTCCACTGGATGACAGCGACTACACCTATCCTGTCATTGCAATCACCCGGCTTCTTGATTGGAGCACCTCGTACGGACCCGATGGTCCAGGATTCAACCCGTATGGATACTACGGCGGGTACTATCAACCGTATCCGTATTGGGGCGGCGCGTATGGCGCATATGGATATGGATGGGGGCCATACTATCCTTTTTTCTTTGGGGGGCCGCCTGCGCCTCCAGCGATGCCGCCACCGACATCCCTCCCTCCTCAATTCCGAAATCGCCACTAACTCTTATTTTTTTCGTGCCCAACCCTTGCCGCACTCAAGATGTGTCACCTAGTTGGGTGGATTTCTTTTAGAAATCCAGCGCATCCCTTGTAGGGTGTAAAACCGTCGTCACGGCATGATGCATGACGAAGAGCCGGTTACCGACTATACTGATGTTATCGCTCTTCACTTCTTCAGGCGTGAATATGAAACAAGATCGTGGTCTTTTTCGGCTCTCCATTCAACGGGCTGGCCGACTCATACGTGGAGATCAGTCTGTACCTTGCGACGTGCTCGACCTGACGGAAAAAGGCATGCTGATCCAGGCAGCCGATTCCCCCGCCGTCACAGGCGATCAGCTGAATCTTGAGTTCGAGTTAACGCCGGCCCTGACAATTCACTGTACGATCGTCGTGACGCATGCAGCTCCACCGCACCTCGGGGCGAGAATTACCGATATTTCTCCTGAGGATCAGATACACCTCTCGCGATTCATCGACCAACTCCTGGCTTTGAATATGACCGGATTCTAGTCCATGCCGACTCAATCAGGACGTCGCCTGCAGCCTTACCTCTATTTAGTAACCGCCGTCACCCTGTTAAGTTCCATCACTCCCGCGTTGAAACATCTCTTTCAGCAAAGCGATCTTCCTCCCATCGGGACCGCGTGTGTCAGAGTCGCGATCGGATTTGTGCTTCTCTTCATCATCACTCTCCTTAAAGAACGCAGAGAACTCTGCGCGCTGGGACCGCGTAATGTGTTGGAGCTAGGATTGGTAGGCCTGCTCGGCGTCTTTTCCTATAGTGTCGCAGCGTGGGGACTGCGCTACACAACGGTCACCCATTACATTCTCATCTACGGACTGCTTCCATCTTTCACGGCCGTCTTAAGTTTTCTCATGGGCAAAGAGGATGTCCGTCCCATGAAGGTTGCAGGAATCGTCATCTCGTTAGTCGGATGTTCGATGTCGGTATCGGATGGGTTCAGCCCTGATCTGGCCACGTTTGGCATGGGGGACGGATTGATACTTCTCTTCACGCTTGCGATGGCCGCCTACATTGTCTTGAGCTCGGGAATCGTCAAACGCATCGGCGTGATGACCTCCAATATGGTGATGTTCGGTACGAGTGCCGTGTTACTCTTGGTCTGGAGTGTGGCGTGGGAGGATGCCCCGCAGGAACCGCTGACGCTGTCAGTGGCGACCTGGTTGATCTATATTGGAGGCGCCACGGCTGCCGTGTTCTTTCTTCGGTGTCTCTCCTTGCGCACGCTGACCCCACTTACGGTCGGCGTGTTTCACAATCTCGTGCCAATATGCGCCATGGTGCTCGCATATATCTTTTTGAACGAATCGATCGCCATTCATTCGATCGTGGGCGCAGCCGTCATACTGGCGGGAACTGAGTGCGTGCGACGAGGAAACCGTGACAACTTGGCCTCGCTTGCCGCAAAGGCCGCCTTCATACCCATCGGAGGGCGAGCGCCGGAACATACTAACTGACCGACGATCATTCTCTCGCCTGAGATTATTCGTGTTCGACGTTGACAATGACGGCTGCCGGCATGGCCATCGGCATGTTCAGCCCCCCCAGGCCTGCTCCCCCTTGAGTGGTGGGCTGTGATTGAACCCAATAGCCATAGGCGCCCGCAGTGGAGAAGCACACACTCACCGATTCCCCCGGCTTGATCTCGGCAACCTCTTCGATTCCCCAGAAAAAAGAAAAGCCGCGCCGGCAGGACAGTTCTTTGGGTCGGTCACGCTCGAAGTACACCCAGGCTGAATCGGTACGTTCGTTAAGAATTCGCACTTCATCCCCTGGCCGAACCGTCACGTCCCGCGGTTTGACCTCTTGCTCAAGGATTTTGACGACGGCCGTTCTGCCTGTTGGACTCTCAGTTTCAAAACCGGCACAGGCCGTCAATACAAGAACATACATAAGCAGGAGAATGATCCCTTTTACAGACGCCATACCAACTCCCTTGCTGTACAAGTGATGCGATGCCTCTCGTGACCTGTTACACTATCGGATGGCTTCCAACATCCCATCTATGGTGACTCACCCGTCGTCATTTTGTCTTGATCTTTCCACGCCGTGTTCTATCGGAATTATTTCCGATACGCATGGCTTAGTCAGGCCGGAGGCCATTTCCGCCCTGCATGGCTCCTCAGCCATCATCCACGCTGGAGACATTGGAGACGAAGCAGTTCTCCGTGCATTGGAGCAGATTGCGCCGGTCTATGCGGTCCGCGGCAACAACGATGTCGCCGAATGGGCTCGAGCGATTCCAGACTCAATCTTGCTGACCCTGAACAACCTGCCGATGCTGGTGCTGCACGATCTGCACGATCTCGATCGCCAGTTCGGCGCGCCATCAGTCCGAACGGTCATCACAGGCCATTCTCACCGGCCCTTGATCGAGAAACGTGGGGGAGTGCTGTATATCAATCCAGGCAGCGCAGGACCAAGGCGATTTTCGCTTCCCATCTCGGTGGCGATTCTGCACGTTGCAGCCGCACAACTGTCGGCGACGATCCATGAGCTCCTCTAAGCTGAACGGGCATCAACAGCTCGCCTGCGTCCGGCTCCCGCATGTGATGAACCGGAGCACCGTGGGACTCTGCGCATAACCATTATGTGCCTTGATGGGATCAGCCAACGATCCAAACACCCAACTATCCGATACAGTCAGCATAACAGTACTGAACAAGACTTGGCCGCGTAATTCCTCCGGCAGCTCGTCGAGAATGGATTCCTGAATCGGATAGCCCAGAATGTCATTGGGATCGTAAAAGGCCACGATTTGAAGCGCCTCCGGGATGTAATTTTTGCGGCGCTGTTCGTAGCGTAACCGAATAAAATTTTCGAGAGTGGAATGAGATCGTGACGGCAACAAAGCGCCCCGGTCCACCACATTCAGTAACGGTCCTTGGTCGGCCAGGAGAAACACACCGGCGGTATCGGCGGCAAAACGATCCGCGGCGCGGGCGAATTGGCTTTTCAGACGAGCGTCGGTCAGCTGGTGCGTCTGCCGATGAAGGGCTTCAATCGTCTGAAACACCATGGTCCCGCCCAGTCCCTGAGCGACGACGACAATCTGTTCGAAGTTCGTTTCTCCTAGAAACGCTTCCGCCAACGTGCAGACATTGTCTTGAATACGATGCTCTCGCATCATGAGGCACATGGCCTGTTGTACCGTATATTGCATCTGAGCCCGAAACGCACCGGCATAAAGTACCGCATCCGACAGGCTTCGATCGACTAACTGCTCCTTCATCGCATGATTCATGGGTAAGCGGTCCTCTACGAAAGACCTGTCTCTCCAATCGTATCCAAGAGCTTGTTCCTTGAGCGGTGAAGTGAGCCCAGCCCACGCCAAAATGTAGAGCTGAACCTGTTGTCCTTGGGGACCGCTGAGCCGGCACCGGGACACCGTTCCGTAGTCCAAGCCCGGATAATCAGGATGGCGAATGGGATTCAGTTCCGGCCGGCAGCCTTGACTGCGCATGCCTAGGGATGCGATCAGTTTTTGAAGCAGGGGTTCCGCATACCCCGCGTCACGGACGGGGAAGCCGTGTACCATCAAAATTTGGAGGGGCCGTCCGGGCGAGATCCGTTTCGAAATACCGGGGAAGTCTGCGCCCATTTCCTTCAGGATCTTTTGATGGGTACAGCCATTGACTCCCATCACCATCCACAGGGCTATCATGAGAGCAAGATGTAAGGGTAGGCGGCGCGGATGTCCAACGACCATGGTCAATGGTTTATCTGACGGGGTAAACAATCATTCACAAGGTGACTGAACTGGAGTTGCGATCGAACTCTAATGTGACGATCATCCGGTGTCAATCAGCAGCAAGGCCGCAATGGACGCTTCCCTTTCGAATGACGAGCGATCGTCTGCCGCACTGATAGCGTGTACCGTGGTCCCATTATATGATGAGATCATGTTGCGTTGGGCCGCCATATTCTTCGTGATATCGATTATAGCCGCACTGTTGGGCTTCTCCGGCATTGCAGAGGGTTCAGCGGAAATCGCCAAAATACTCTTTTTCATTTTTCTCGCGATCTGCCTAGTCTTTGTCGTCCTGGGTGTAGTCGCCGCGAATAAGTTAAGATCCTAACCCCACCTTCTTTCCTAGCTCGTCCACAGTACAACCGTTTTGCATAGTTCTTGGCTAGTCGGACTAAAGTCTTACGCCTTTTTGCCGGCCTATCCTCCTTCTTTTGTTGAATGGGTCCCCTTCCCTGCTCTGTGCTAGGGTTTGCAAGTTGATCCACTCGCACGGTTCGAACACACGAAGAGGAGGGGCCGATGAATACGCAAACCTGGACAGTGAAAAAACCGGGTGGCGAAGATCTGGGATGCATTCGAAAGCTGATCATCGACTCACACACCCGTCAGCTTACATTCGCGGATATAGCCCTGACCCAGACCAACCAACTCGTTAGATTGCCCTGGACCGAATTGGAGGTGAGGCAGGATGGCATTTTTCTCAAATTGAATGAGGCGTCTCTGGGAACGGCCGTGGCTTCGCCCGCTACCGAAACCACTTCTCTCGATACATTGGAGGTGCCCATCCAAGTCCCCGGGAAAATCGGCCAAAGCCGGCGGGTCCATCCCTTAGAACGCCCCTCTTTCGAATAGCGTCTTGCACATCAGACCTTTCTAGCTTAGTGAGGAGATGTTTACGCCCTACGTATCTCTTTCCATACTGCCGTATCTCAACTGATATTCATCTTGCCCAATAGTTTAGCGGGCTTGTTTCCTCTTCGATCGCCTTTCTCTAGACTCCTCTCATCAATTCTTCGTTCCAGCACCAGGACGAAGGCGGAATATTTCCAAGGCATTACAGAGTGGGGCACGCGGGAGATGAGGCACGCAAAATCCTAATACACTTACAGTATTGCCTATCAACTATGTGTAGATGGACCTTTCGCGATTCGGCAAATTACTTGCTCTAGCCTTGGAGGAGAAGTCTTTAGAACTAGGAGGGCATGATGGTACTTCAAGAAGAATATAGCGTGAAACTCACTGATCTCGCAGATAGGCGCGGAGGTCCGGGGATCTTGATTTTAACTACAAATGGCCACGTGCAGTATATGAATCGGCGAAGCTGGGAGCTCATTCGGCTCATTAATGAATCATCCTCTCCTCACACGTCTCATGGATTGCTTCCTGACGCGGTCACTGATATGTGCCATCACATCGTGGAACGACAGCAGGAAAGCGACGACACGTTCGGGGAAGAGGCGGAGATCCGATCCATCACGGGGGGGCCTCTCTATCCTGTCCTCATTCGCGGGATGGCATTACCCGGGCAGGCGCTAAAGGATGATCCACGCGTGCTCATTCTCATGGAAACGGTAATTCGACGAGAGACTGCGACCCTTCATGCAAAAGAGCGCTTTCAGCTCACCGACCGTGAGCACGACGTGGTGGAATGTTTGGCGAAGGGTTGGACCAATAAGGAAATCGCCGCCGAGTTGGGAATCACCGAGCCGACGATCAAAGCGCACATCCGCAATATTATGAATAAGACGAAGTGCTCGACACGGACCGGCATCGTTGCCCAAGTCCTGCATGCTTAAACCAGATCCGCTACCCTGCCGCTCTCCTCGCGCATGCCCCATATCGGCAGCGCTGTTCGTAAGAGCGATGAATCCGCACAACACGAGATAGCCTGAATTAGCCCATATCTTGGAGCCGGTGATCCGGATTTCGTTCGGTGGCGAAGGTTTTTGAGCGCTGGGTGGGAAAGAGAACGACGGGTCGGTCCTGACGATCTTTGACGATCAAAGCATCCATCGGCAGTTTGAACGTCGCCGGATCGCCCAGAAGCCAAGCGCTGCATTCAAAAGGTAGCGCGGTCAGAACCGTTTCCACGCGATATTCCTGACGCAATCGATACTGCAAGACATCGAACTGCAGCCGGCCTACCGCCGCCACGAACGACTCCAATTCGCTGAGGCTCCGAAGAATCTGCACCGTGCCTTCCTGGGCCATCTGCATCATGCCCTTGTCAAACGCCTTGCGCTTGCCGACATCGGTCGGATGGATCCGCGCGAACATCTCCGGCTGGAATTGAGGCAGCGGCTTAAAGTTAAATCCGTTGCTCACAGAAATGGTATCGCCAATGGCAAAGGTTCCCGGATTGATGATGCCGATGATGTCGCCGGGATAGGCCACATCTACCGTGTTCCGCTCTTGCGCAACTAGACTGTGCGGCCGCGAGAGGCGCACCTCTGTCCCTAGCCGATGGTGCTTGACCACCATGTCGCGTTCGAACCGACCGGAACAGACCCGCAAAAAAGCGGTGCTGTCCCGATGACGCGGGTTCATGTTGGCTTGGAGCTTAAACACGTAGGCGCTGAAGGGCGTCTCAATGGGATCGACCGCGATCTCCGTGCCGTCTGATCCATCGGCCAGCCGAATCTGTGCGGAAGGCGCGAGTTCGACGAACGCATCGAAAAAATTCTCGATACCGAAGTTCGTCAACGCCGAGGCAAAAAACACCGGCGTGATCTGACCTAATAAAAAAAGCTCACGTGAAAACGGATTGCCCGCGACGTCCAGCAGCTCGAGGTCATGTTCCACCTGCTCGCGTATCTCGACGCTCAATCGTGAGACGGCTTCAGATCCATCGAAGGGAATCTGGACCATTTGCGCTTTCGTCGATCCGCCGACACCGGTCTTGGAGAACAGCAACATCTGCCGTGTCGCACGTTCCACGACGCCGGCAAAGTCGCTGCCGGACCCAACCGGCCAATTGACCGCGCTGGCGTGGATGCCCAAGATATCCTCAACTTCTGTCATGAGTTCGAGCGGCGGACGACCCGGCATGTCCATCTTATTGATCAGCGTCAAGACAGGAATATTCCTGAGGCGACACACCTGAAACAGCTTACGCGTCTGGGCTTCCACGCCCTTGGCGGCATCGATGACCATGATGGCGCTGTCGGCAGCCGTGAGCGTTCGATAGGTATCTTCTGAGAAGTCCTGGTGGCCCGGCGTGTCCAACACATTGATCACAGCCTGCTTATAATGAAACTGCATGGCGGAGGCCGTAATGGAAATGCCGCGCTCCTGTTCCATTTCCATCCAGTCCGATGCGGCGACCTTTCCGCCCTTACGCCCTCTGACCATGCCGGCTGTGCGGATCATGCCCGAGTAGAGCAGCAATTTTTCGGTGAGGGTAGTTTTGCCGGCGTCCGGGTGACTGATAATGGCAAAGGTGCGTCGCCGGCTCGCTTCGGCGCGCAGCTCGCTATGCAACTGAGATGCGATTTGTGCCATATTGCAATATTCCTAGGCTAAGTTCGAGGCAAGGCAATCCGAGTGTTGTTGAACAAAGAGGCTGATGAAAGAGCAGCCTGATAGGTCGTTTCGAGTACGGCGCCACTGATCGATATCATGAATATTGTTGACCGGGTGCGGATTATACCAGATAATTATGTGCTGCTGTGGTTTCACGCTCATCATCCGTCCGCTCAGGAGCCTAGGTGCCATCACGCTTCAGCGGTCTTATCAGTAGGAGGTCCCCATGTGCGTTCGCTCTCTCCTGTCCGCAGTAATTATTCTGTCCTTGACTGCGGTTCCATTTGTGAGTTGCGATCGATTCTCGCCCGAGGCCAAGAAGGCTAAACATCGGGAACGGGGACTCGCCTATTACGAGAAGGCGCAGTATCAAGAAGCCGTGATCGAATTGAAAAACGTCGTGCAACTCGACCCGAAAGATGCGGACGGCCACTATCGTCTGGCGTTGACCTATTTGAAATTGGGCGGGCTTCCCAATCTGCAAGCGGCCTTCGGAGAATTGAGCAAGACCATTGAGTTGGATCAATCGAATCAGGACGCGCAGCTTAAGCTCGGTGAAATGTACCTTATGAGCCAGCAGCCCTCCAAAGCGCGCGAACATGCCGAAGTCGTCTTGGCCTCTGCCCCGCAAAACACCCAAGGGTTGATCCTTCATGGGCAAAGTCTCATCAGCGAAAAAGAATTCGAAAAAGGTATCGCGGAGCTGAAAAAAGCCATTGAATTGGATCCCAAGCATATTCCCACCTATCTGACGCTGGCCCAGGCCTACTTGCAGATGAAAAACGTGCCCGAGGCCGAGCACGCTCTTGAGCAGGCCTTGGCGGCCGATCCAAAGTCGATCGAGGCCATCGTCGCGATGGGTGACTTCCGGTTGATCACCGGTAAACCCGAGGAAGCCGAAACGCACTATAAGCGCGCCTTGGAAATCGCTCCCGACAAGGATGTGCTCTATCTGAAGTTAGCAGGCTACTATCAATTGGCCAATAAATGGTCGGACGCGGAAGCCATGTATGAAAAATTGGCCGCCGCCAAGCCGAAGGACGAAACTCCGCAAATCATCCTCGGGGAGTTTTACAAACAAACAGCGCAGAGAGATAAGGCGTTGGCAGCATTCCAGCAAGCGGTGGCGTTAAATCCTTCGTCCGCCATTGCTCGCGATAAGCTAATCGACTTTTATGTGGATATCGGTAAGCTGGAAGAGGCCGATAAACTCGTCCAAGCGATCTATGAAAAGAACAAGAAAGATTTGTCCGCGCGCTACTTCGATGCCCGACTGAAACTTGCCCGGGGCAAGCCTGACGAGGCCATTGAAATACTGCAAGGCGTCATCAAGGATGAGCCGCAACATGCCGGCGCCCATCACATTCTGGGCTTGGCGTATGGTCAGAAAAACGATATCTCGCAAGCTCGGCGTGAACTGACCGAGGCGGTGAAACTAGCGCCCAACTTACGAGAGGCGCGCACTGCACTGGCCACGATCCATTTGGCAGAGGGCTCGCCCGATCTCGCCATCGAACAAGCCCAGGCCGCTCTTCGTTTGAATGGGCGGGACCTGACCGCCGCGACCATCCTTGGGGATGCCTATTTGCGCAAAAACGATGTCTTGAAAGCGAAACAGACGTTTGAATCGATCGCCAGGGCGCTGCCTAAAGAGCAGGTCAGCCGATACCGGCTGGGGTTGATCGATCGAAGCGAGAAAAACGATTCGGGCGCGCTGGCACACTTTGAAGAGGCGCTGGCGATCAATCCGCATGCGGTGGAACCGCTGGATCAAATAGCGACGATCAAGCTGGCCCAAGGAAAACCGAAAGAGGCGCGGGATCGCATCATGAAACAGATCGAAGCCTCCCCAAAGAACCCGCTTTTCTATAACTTACTCGGAAAAGTCTGGTTCCAAAGCAAAGATGCGGCGCAAGCGGAAGCCGCCTACAGAAAGGCGATTGAGCTGGCACCCGACATTCCGCTTTCGTACATCAATCTCGGCGAGCTGTACCTGGCGACGGGGAAACAAGATCAAGCGATGAAAGAGTATGAAGCCGCCTTGGCGAAAAACCCGAAGCTCGTGGGCGCCCACATGGTTTTGGGCATGGTGTACGAGCGAAAGAAAGAATACGCGCAGGCCAAAGCGAAGTATGAAGAGGCGCTGAAGCTGGATCCAAAATTTGGACCGGCGGCCAATAATCTCGCCTGGTTGCTCAGCGAAGAAGGAGCCAATCTCGATCAGGCGTTGGCATACGCACAAACCGCGCGGGAGCAGCAGCCGAACGACCCCAGCGTCGCCGATACCCTCGGCTGGATTTATTACAAGAAAAACGCCTATCTCAAAGCCAGCTCCCTGCTGAAGGAAGCGGCTGAAAAGGCCCCGAATAATCCCGTGATTCATTACCACTACGGCCTCACCCAGCAAAAAAACGGCGATCTGGCCGGCGCGAAAAAGAGCCTTCAAACATCGTTAAAACTAAGCGATAGCTTCGTGGGGGCTGAGGATGCCAAAAAGATTTTAAAGGAGTTGTGACACGATCGAGGCGTCTTCCGCTCTGTCTCCTGGCATGGGTCCTGGTCAACACGGTGGTCAGCTCGTCATATGCCGAGCTGACCGCCGATCAGGTCGCGATCATCGCCAATCGGCATAGTCCTGATAGTCTGGCCCTTGCCCGCTATTACGCCTCTCGACGCGGGATTCCTACTGACCGTATTCTTCAACTTGATGTTTCCACTCAGGAAACCATCAGCCGCAAAGACTACGACGAACACGTAGTTCGACCCCTCCGTGAAGCGCTGCAAACAAAACACTTAACACAGAAAGTTCGCGTCCTAGTCACAACGTACGGCATGCCCTTGCGTGTGGATGCCCCCCAGCCGAACGACGCAGAACGGCAATGGTTGAACGACGCGACTGACCGCCAGCGCTTCGCGCGAAGTTATTTGGCGCAGACGCCGGAATGGGCCAGACGCATCGCCCGTTCTTCCGCAGATGTCCCTTCGGCACCTACCGGCACGAAGGCCGAAGAGACGGACGCGACGCTGCTCGACCAGATCAACAAAGCGATCCATGACGCGATCGCGCGCATCAATCAAGCGGAAACCCGGGAACCGCGCGCCACCATCGAGGCATGGAACAAAGAGTTAGCCCGCGTGATCGTTCAGACCGGAGGCACGGCGGCGTTGCTTCGCTCTATCAAAACTGAACCTGCCGCGACTCAACCATCTCAGGCCACATTGCGAGAACAGACGCTCGCCGCGCAAACAGTCATTGGCGTCCTGGCCGACACGCCGTCTGATATAACTCGGAAGCAAGCTTATCAGCTAGCGGAACGCGTGTTTGGACTGGAAGGTGTGTTGCGGCTGGCGACAGCGGAACTTGAACATCTGAGTTACAAAAACGGCGACGCGGCGCTGGATAGTGAACTGACGCTGCTCTGGTGGAATCGAAGTCAATATCCCGTCGCGTCGAGATTTCCGAATCCATTGTTTCACGCCAATCTTGCGTCGGGCAATGCACCCGCATCGCTCCCTGTCATGCTGGTGAGCCGGCTGGATGCGCCCAGCCTTCAACTGGCACAGGGCATGATCGAGCGAGCGCTGACTACGGAACAACAGGGTCTGACCGGAAAAGCGTATGTCGACTCCAGAGGCATCCAACCGGACGGCACGATCGGATACGGATACTACGATCAGGGGTTGCGCGATCTTGCCGATCTCCTCCGAGCACATTCTGCATACCCCGTCGTCCTCGAAGATACGGAGCGTCGCTTTAGTCAACGCGGGGAAGCGCCCGATGTCGCCGTTTATGCGGGATGGTACAAATTGCGTTCCTATGAGGACGCGTTTACGTTCAACCCCGGCGCCATCGGCTATCACATCGCCTCGGGTGAAGCCGTCAGCGTTCACGATCCGGCTGAAGCCGGCTGGTGCAAGAATGCGCTGGAGCGAGGGATCACTGTGACGCTGGGTCCCACCGGTGAACCGTATGTGGATGCGTTTCCACTTCCTAACGAATTTTTTGCCTTGCTCTTGACGGGGCGTTACAGCCTCGCAGAAGCCTATGCATTCACCACGCGCTACATCAGTTGGCGCATGGTGCTGTTCGGAGACCCCCTCTACAATCCCTGGCGCGGGCGCGGATCGTTGGCGGACAGTCAGACCGTGCTGAGAAATGTCACTTCAAAAACTTCCCTGCGCGGTGTGGCTCCATTCGTATTTCCATTCAATGATCCAATAAAGGCGCAGCAGGAAAATCAGCGGCGCCGAGAAACGGCCTTGGCTGAGGCCCGGCGGTTCGTCGAGGAATTCGAGCGGCAAACTCAAAAGCGAAAATAATGTGAGCATGAGCACATAAGTCCTATCAAATCGGTTCCGAACCACCCGCGCGTTGACACGCCGCGACAGTCCTACATGGTCACTTTTGTCGACGATGGAACACCCCGCGGAGTGGTGGTCAATCCCGAGCGAATCCCTTACGGCGCCACGGGATTGCCAGGTAATATTTTGGATGTAGCCCTTGAGGCGGGCGTTGACATGGAACATCTCTGTGGGGGCGTCGCAGCCTGTTCAACCTGTCTGTCAGAGTCATACAGGGGCTTACCTCCTGCAATGAGCCGGGGGGAGGGGAACTGGATCAACTGGAGGAAGCGACCGACCGATCTCATCAGTCTCGTCTGACGTGCCAGTGTGTACCTAATGGGTCGAACGACATGCTCGTCGAAATCCTAGGGTGCGAAAAAGACAGGAATAGAGACTGAGGGCCATGCGGGAAAGCGTCAGGAAGTTTTAAATGCTTAGGGGTTAGCCGATTGATTACCTTCTGACACTCAAAGGTTTTTCCGCAGTTGTTCCGGCGCATATTTCGTCTGAGTCGCGTTTAAGAGGCAGGAACCGGCTTTGAAGCGATGCAATGTATGCATTTGGTTTCTACCGACGGAATGCGGTTTGGATTACCAAAGACAGGAGATGGCCTATGGAAAGCGGTTCACCAGCTTCAAGGCATCAGGATCACGGTCACACGACAAATCCTATTCCACCACCCAATTCATTAAATGGGCTGGCTTGGAGCGCGACCGTGCACTGCTTTACTGGATGTGCGATAGGCGAAGTCCTCGGCATGGTCCTCGCGACGGCCTTTCGCTGGGGTTCTACGGCGACTATTCTTGTCTCGGTCGTCCTCGCATTCGCCTTTGGCTATGGCTTCACGTTGATCCCGCTCCTGAGGAACGGAATGGCCTTTAGTAGTGCTGTATCCTTGGCACTGCTCGCAGATACCAGTTCCATCATGGTGATGGAACTCGTCGATAATACGATTATGCTCATCGTCCCGGGCGCGATGGTCGCCGGTGTAACTGAGCCACTGTTTTGGGGCAGCCTTGCCGTCTCATTGGTCGTGGCATTCCTGGCTGCCTATCCCGTCAACCGGTGGTTAATCGCCCGAGGGCGAGGTCATGCGGTTGTTCATCAGCATCATACCGACCACTGAAGGCGGGTACTGGAAGGCGTTCGAGAGGCGGAAGAAGGAGCGTGCTGAATGGCGAGAATCGTACTAGCCACACTCCCCAAAAAAATGGCGAATCTAGGCTGGGTGCGAGAGGAAAGGGCAAGCTACCCTACTGCACTTACCACCAACGCCATTGGCCTGTGGCAAGGACGTGAATGCCGAGCGCGAAATTTGTGACGGCATGGGCGAGGATGCAAGGCCACAGACGCTTGGTATAGTACAAAAGTGCCGTATAGGCGACTCCAGCCATCATACCGGCAAGCCACAGATCGTGCTCCAGCCCGAATAAGACCACAGTGGTAACAAATGAAAATGCACTGAATGTCCCGATCGCAACGGACTCGAATTTTGATGAAATAAGGTACCGTATTAGGAAGGAGCGCCAGAACAGCTCCTCCATGACAGGAACAACTACTGAGGCGCCGAAAATTCGAACGATCGCAAGAATAACCCCGGCTCCAGTCCCCACCTGAAAAGGGTCATAGCCATCCCCTGGCGCATCTCCTTGCATGGCCCACGACCAATCCATCCGTACCCACGCGGCGTAGACAAGTACTCCCACAGTAATCGCCAGAATACCCTCTTGACGGTCTCGGATAATCCTGCCTTTGAGTTCACTATAGTGAGGCCAAAAGTAGAGTAATAGGCCTAAGACGGCTGCGATCTTAAGAGGATAGAGCCATAGATCGACGTGGTCCACCCATCCATGCTCTTCCCCGGTCGATCCCCACATAATGATTTCCGCCAATGCAAGAAAGGACAAATAGACGGCGAATGGAAGGATCCGAGCAGCCACAGAAATCTCTCCGCTTTGAATGATCTCTAACTCACTTGCCTGTGAAGACTGTAGCATACGTAGGTGTTTTGTTTAAACGAAAGGGCTAGTCCGACTTTCATCGGGCTGGCCCTTCGAAAAACACTACTTAAGTAAGACTTAAGCCATCTTCCGTCGCTTCATCCACCAGAGACCGATTCCGGTCAGACCCGAACCGAGAAGCAGGACGGACGCCGGCTCCGGAACCGCTGTATTCTTGATGTCGGTGCTGGCTACTTAAACTAGTAACTTACCCGTACAACTGGACTTAGCAAGACTGTAAACAGTTTCGACAGGATCATTGCCCCTTCATCCAGGCTATTCAGGACCTAAGTCATAGTGAAATCGAATGAAATGCAAAAAACGGACGTGGGGATGCAGACCAATAATCGAGGTGTGGCCTACAAGAATAGCGGCTCGGAAGATAGCGATCTTCGCCTTGGCAGCGCTTACAGCTCTTTGATAAAACCTCCTGTTGTATCGCTTAGATATCCGTGTTCTTTTTAGGCGACATAGGCTTATAAAGCTGAGATATTGCAGCTTGGTTCCTCAGCTTCATCATCGATAAATTTTCACTGTCGATCACAAGGCTCTTGGCCATCGTCCGCGCCATCAGACAGTCATCGCTTAGGAGGCTACATTGACCCAGAACAAGAAGCAGCTTGCAACGATGCGTCGGTGGTTAAAACGCCAATCGGAGACGACCGCAAAAAGAGCGGTGACGACATACATTCTTGAGCCTCTTGAAGCTCGGGTTTTGTTATCGGCGGATCTAGCCAATGCAGTCATGCCGGTGAAACCCGTGGATGCAGTTCCGCAACAAGCGGTGGTCTTGACCCTTCCAGCCCAGCAACTCGGGGAGCAATACAACCAACCGTCTTCAACAAACACAGCGGCTGCTCCAACGCCGCCAATCGCCTCGACGGCAGGTTTTACTGATGCTGCGCAATACGACACATCACACGGAGATGGATCCGAACCGATGCGGACCGTAGCAGAGATTCTTGGCCTCTCAGCTTATTCTTCTCAGCAGCTTTCATCCCCGCTTACTTCTGCTCCGGTTTTTGTTCAACCCACATCTCAGGATGTATTACCTGCTCAAGATCCATCTCCAATTACAACATTGCCTGATCTGGCGCCCATCTCTCAGGCCAGTGCTCAACCCATATCCAATGCCAGAGCTTCGATACAGCAAGATACCGCACAAGCACCCTCACCCAGCAGTGGCATCGCCGGCTCAGAACAATTCTACGACGAATTTTTCAAGCCAACTGATCTCCGTTGCAGATCTTTTGACCTCAGGCCCTAATGCCTTGCAGTCGACAGCGGAGCAAGTGCCGTCTGCGCCAGCAACGCCGGTCAGCACTTCCATAGAAGGCAGTACACCGATAGGCAATGGGACGACCGTCGCTGAGACGTCATCGCAGATAACCGCGCAAGTCCCAACTCAGCAGGTTCAATCGTCCTCCACGAATCAAATCCAGATTCCACAGTCTTTGGTTTCAAATGCCGTCCAGCCGACACAGCAGGCGTCTCAGACCAATGTGACTGTTGCCTCTTCTGTCTCTCCGACGAATTCGCAAGCTGCGAGCCTCGTTAGCACGGTTGCGACAAATGGGGCAATTGATCCCACACTTCCTCAGTCTACGGTTGACACGACAATGCCAAGCACGACAGTCACCGTGAGAGTTGGGCCTCACGGCGATTACACCAATCTGCAAGACGCCCTAAACAATGTATCGCTAGGTACAACTATTCTTTTGCAACCGGGAGCTTCGTACACCTCGCCAAACGACAATGGATTTATCCTCCCAAACAAAACAACGGGAGATGGGTGGATCGTAATCCGTCCCGATTTACCGGATTCTGCATTACCGCTATCGGGTACAAGAATCACTCCCGCTGATTCTGCAAATCTGCCAAAAATCCTGAGAGGCGATGTGAACGTGTATGCAATGTCTGCGGCGCCAGGCGCACATAACTATCGTGTCATCGGGGTTGAGTTTATGAACAAAGGCAATGTGGATACGCCTTATACAGGAGCTTTTGTAAACCTGGATGCGAGAGAAGAAAGTATTTCAGCGCAGAGCAATCACATTGTCTTAGACCGTGTTTACGTTCATGGACCGTCCACACCCGGATCGATCGGCATTAAATTTGGAGTAGTGCTAGGCGGGCAGTATCAGGCCGTTATTGATTCCACTATTGATGACCTGCACTCGAACGATGGGGAAGCAAAAGCTATTGCCGGGTGGGATGGCGCGGGCCCATGGCTCATCTCAAATAATTTTCTCTCGGCATCCGGGGAGAACATCATGATAGGCGGATCTACACCAGTCGTTAGTGGAGCTGACTCCTTCCGATATCGAGATTACGCATAATCATTTTTATAAGCCATTAGCGTGGCGTGATGACCCGGCCTACACTACTGGGGACAACCGAGTAGTGACAAAAAACCTGTTTGAGTTAAAAAATGCACAGCGTGTGTTAGTGGATTCAAACGTGTTCGAAAACGTATGGCCGGACGGCCAAAGCGGGTACGCCATCGTTTTGACGCCTCGAGGAGGAGGGAGTACAGGTAGTGATCCATGGACAACGTATCGGACGTCACAATAAGCAATAACTATTTTAAAAATGTGCCGATGGAATTGGAATTTCTGGCGGGGGAACCACTATATCTCCTGGGCTCAAGGAGGCCCTACTCAGCGTGGAGGGCGTATTCCTAGTCGAGAATAATTTGTTTGTGGGGTTAGGAGGCGAATATCCACTCGGAACAACTTCAGGGAACTTAGCGACAGTTGGTTTAGGACCCTCGGACGTGCAGATTCGTCACAACACGTTGCATCATATGCAGGAACGACGGTATTAGAGGGAACGACTCTCATCTTCTCATACGGGGTATCCGATGAAGGAGCACTCTTTCCACTGCACCCGATTGGTGGTACAAGACAATCTCTTATGCGGCAAGAGCCTATCCGATGACTTCTCGGAGGAGCAAGTGACTTGGATACCACGGTGCCTGATCATCTATGGTCGAATAACGTTTTGTGGACCATGGCCCACTAGTGGTGGGTGGACATCCGCAATGATGCCCCAAGGGAAATGGGAATGCTTATCCGTCCAGTGAAGTGAACTATCGGCTATGTGAATCTGGCGGCTGGCGATTATCGTCTGGCTTCAACCAGCCCGTATAAAGGAGCGGCATCGGATGGAAAGGATATTGGAGTCGATTGGAATCAATTCAATGTAGCAAATAGCTAGACTGCGGAGTTGCAATCCGAATGACTACTGCTAGGAGCGGTCGATGGAATATTTCGTAAGCAACCCATGAAGGGTCGGTCGGCTGATGCCGAGTTCTGCCGCTGCCTTACTGATGTTTCCACGATGTTTCGTGAGAGTGCGCTGAATAAATTCTTTTTCGATGGACTCGCGGGCATCTCGTAGACTTTGTCCCCCACCCTTGGTTCCGGCTGTGGAGATCTCAAGATCTTCTGGTGTGATACGAAGGCCTTCTGTCATCACCACCGCCCGCTTGATACGATTTTCCAGTTCACGAACGTTACCCGGCCAATCATGACTTTCAATCGTTTTGATCGCCTGTGGGGTAAAGCCGGTGATCTTTTTCTTTAATTCATTCCCATACTGCACCAACATCTTATTAGCCAGTAGAACAATGTCCTCGCCACGTTCGCGCAGAGGGGGCACGACGATTGTCACGACTTGTAATCGATAGAACAGGTCCTCTCGAAAGACACCCGACTGGATGGCCTGGCTCAAATCGCGATTGGTGGCCGCAATGATGCGGGCATTGACGGCGATCTCTTCCCGACCACCCACCCTCACAATGCGCTGTTCCTGAAGCACGTGCAGCAGCTTCACTTGAAGCGCTAAAGGAAGCTCGCCGATTTCATCGAGGAATAGCACGCCGCCGTACGCAGATTCAATTCTTCCCTTTCGCTGCATGTGCGCGCCGGTGAACGAGCCTTTCTCATGTCCAAACAGCTCACTTTCGAGAAGATTTTCCGGAATGGCCCCGCAATTGATGGCAACAAATGGTCCTGCCTGGCGGCTGCTGTAACGATGGATCGCACGCGCGACCATCCCCTTGCCGGTACCGCTTTCGCCCGTGATAAGCACAGGAACATCCGAGGGCGCCGCCCGCCTTACGATCGTAAAGATTCGCTGCATGGGTGGGCTGACGCCCAACATGTCGCCAAAGCCCTCATGCTTTTGTTCTTGTTGAAGGGCCTGATTTTCGCGGTCGAGTTCAAGCAGGTACGTCGCTCGTTGAAGAATCACTTTCAACACATCCAATTGCACAGGTTTGTGAACGTAATCATACGCGCCAAGCTGCACGGCCTTTACTGCATTGGTCCGGTCGCTGTTACCCGTCATTACCACGATCTTCGTTAGCCGGTTTAAGGCCAGAATTTCTTCGAGCACAGCCAGGCCTTCCGTCGCGCCATCGACATCTCCCGGCAATCCTAAATCCAATGTGACAAGGCCGGGACGTTCCTGGCGTGCGAGCGACAATGCGGTGGGCCTGTCTTCAGCTTCCAAAACGGAATACTCCGAGGCCAAGGCCCACTTCAATTGTTCTCGAATTTCCGCATCGTCATCGACGATGAGGACCGTTGGTCGAGTTTGCGCCGTTGTATCGGTCACGCGTTCGCTTGGCTCCTGATGGGCTCCGATTCTTCCGTCATTCGTACGTCTGACGCAAACGGCAGAGTGATACGCACCGCGGTGCCACGACCGACTTCGCTTTCGATACACATCGTCCCTTGATGCGATTCTATAATGCGCCTGCATTCATACAGTCCCACGCCAAGTCCTTCCTTTTTAGTCGTCTGAAACGGCTGAAACAGTGTGCGGAGAACTGTGGGAGGAATCCCAGGGCCGTTATCAGACACTGTCATAATCACCGCGTTGTCACGCGCAACCGTGTGTATTTCGATGGCACCATTCTCACCGGAGGCTTGTTGCGCATTGAGAATGACATTGAGTAAGACCTGCTGGATTTGATCTCGCTTCATCCGAATGGGTGGCAGCGTGGCGTCGTTTTGCCGAAGCGGAACACGCAACCCGCCGTTCAAGGAATCCACGGTCTCGGACAAAACGGCCTGTAGCTCAAGCACCTCCCATTGTCCCAGCTCCGCATGCTGAACGGTTCCTGAACTCCGAGATAGCTTTGTGATGAGAACCATCATTTTCTGTACAGTCGTCGCCACGGTACGCATCGCCGACTGCTGGAAGCTGGGGTCCTGTCCGAATACTTCCGCATTTTGCATCACCAACGACAGGCGGGCCGCCAGGTTTTTGATATCGTGCAGGCAGAAGGCGGAAAATCGATGCAGCGCTTCCAATTCAGACGCCGCACGACGCTCCTCTGCCAACTCGGCGAGGGACAAGAGCATGGCGACATGATGGGAAATCGCCCGCAAGAGATCCGCATCATCCGTTCCGTATGCCATCCCGCGTTCCTGACTCAAAGTCACAAAGCCAACAAGACGATCTCCGGATCGTAGCGGCGCGCAGAGTACAGCCTTCGTCGATTCCCAAAATACATCCGTGAGATTGGTTCGTTGCTTCACAGACGTCAATAGTTCGAGCCCGAGAGGTCCCTCCGTCTCTGACAGCCGATCGATAAGGGGGTGCGTCGTCTCCAAGGGAGGGGGGGCCGACTCCGTATTGACCGATCGAACCTGATGAAACCGCCCATCAGCCTCAAATCGTACCCAGATAGAAATACGTCCCGCCCCGAAAGTCGTGCTTAAGACATCGAGAAAACGATCGAGTATCGCATCGACGGACGCGCACGATAAGAATGCCTGCGTGACTTCCAGCCACTTCGACCGATAGTCGTACTTCACTCGATAGAAATATCGACTGATCGTTCGCTTGAGCGAACTGCGGACAGTGCGAGACGACAGGACCACAACAAGCCCGACCGCCGCGACAAAGATCAGCAGCGTGCTCAGCGCAGAGCCGATCGATTGATCGGTATAACGCAAGAGTTCGCCCACCACCCCGACCGCGAAGAGGTATAGTCCAACGACCAAAAAGGTGACGGAACCGTACAAAACCTGGGGGGCGACGTAAATCCTGGCCTTCATCTCCTGAAGACGTACTCGACGCAGGCCGTAGACCACCAATCCGATGGAGATCAGCACCACAAGGCTCTCGACCTTCACATCGTCGGCTTGCCAGATGGGGAATAATAAAAATCGGCTTGACTCGTAGATCCGATAGCCTACGAATGCGCCCAACCCAATCAGGACAAACTTCAATCGATATCTGAGCGGTTCTCGCGCTCCTCGAAGCACTTGTTCGAATTGAGCAAGCGCCAGCGCCAGAGTAAGCACGATGAAAATATAATCGACCCGTCCGAGTTCTCCCAACACGATGCGCCCAGAGTCCACTCTCAGCGTCGTCTCGGACCAAACGAAAAGACTTAACGCGCTTCCGATGGCTGCTATCACATGGACACGCCAACGGGCGCCTTGTTCCTCATGCAGACCAGCCACCCGCATCAAGGCGAGTCCCGTATACAGTAATGTGGCGGGAAGCAGGAGTTCGCTAAAAAGCGCCAGCCGTTTCCACAGCACCACGTCGAGAGAGTCAATCAGTGCCATGCCATCGGCAGCCTGCTGAACCCCGCCGACAAGCAAGACGAAAGCAATCGCCCGATGCAACGAAGTGGTGCGGTCTTTGATCAGCAAAAACGTTGCTAACGAAAATGTTAAAAGGCTCGCGAGGAAAGCGGATGCCCCAAACAGGACGGTGGCCACGGTTAGGCTACCCTTTCTCCTGTCGGCATATATTCAAGCAGCAGGGGCCACGCGTCACGTAGAAATGACAATCCGTATTGATACGCGGCGTCAGGAGTGGTCGTCACCGGCACGGAAATGCGTACGAGGGAACCATCGGTTCTATTCTGCGTCATCGCATCCCAGATCATGTATCCCTTTGCCCAATATTCGCTGGCGATGACTCTTCCACGATCCTGATACCAATATAAAATGATCTGTTTATCGAGACCTTTTTGTATGAGCACCTTATTGATAAGAATCGATGTCGTATCAGAGGCGGGGACGACTACCTGATCCGTTTCTACGAACTGCCAGCCTGATCCAGGCAGACAATTCTTCGGTGAGTGATAGGTCGAGCCCGTGCGCTGGCTCTGGTAATAGCCGACATAGAGCCAGAGTGGAGTCACGCGGCTTTGTCCTTCCTGAGGCGGTACATAGACGCGCATCATGTAATCACTCAGCTTTAAGATATCGAGCACGCTTTGCTCCATGCCCAATTCCTTCCCCTGCCATTTCTCGGCAATCGTCAACGGGAACTGGGCAAACGGCTTCTTGCTGAGCACGGGCTCTCCATGGGAGAAAACTTGTAGAGAACCCCACGTCACCAACAACATCGTGACCGCGACGACAATCGGCCATCGTTTCATATCACGCCTGTCCTTTATGCACGGTAGTTTTTCGTCCATTGCCTATTTTTGTGAGAATGCCCCCACATCCAAGCAAGAGGAGAAACGCGACGACAAAGATGAGCCAGCCCGAAAAGGTATGATAGAACCCCTCGGCCGCCTGTGATCCCCAATAATTCGCCAACACCCCCGTCCCGCTCACGCGAAAGGCATTGGCCGCGATGGCAATGGGAATGGACAAGAGCACCAAGACCCATCGCTTCCACATAGCTCGCTGAGAAAAGTAGGCATAAACGGTTCCCAACGCCAAAAGAGCCTGCAACGAACGAATCCCACTACAGGCCTCCGCTACTTCTAATGTGGTGCCGGCAAGCACAATCACATTGCCCTCACGAAGCACCGGTATGCCGAAATTAAACAAGCAAAACTCCGCCGTTCTTGCTGCGAACAGTTGAAGGGGAAACGCCACTGCGTTCACCACAATGGCCGGCAAAGGAATCATGAAGAAAATAAAAGCGATGGGAAATAGCAGCGTCTTAAGAGCCCGCGGCCCTAACATCAGTAACACTAAGCCAGCCAGCACAATGATGAGCGAAGATCGTTGAAGATAGAGCTCAGCCCCAACCGAACCAATGACTAAAATCAGCAGTCCCAGGCCCAGTAGGCCGACTCCCCATACACTGGGCGCCAGTCGATCGGCCTTTAGACGATCCCACCTTTCCCACACAAAATAGCTGACAAGAACCGGCACAAGAAATCCATGCGAGTAGTCCGGATCGTCATTCCACTGAATGCCCATTTTCAACAGGATATGATGGTAAAGCAGGACTACGAGGCCTGCCAGGGCACTTATGGCTAGTACGACGTACCAGTTTGTCGTCGTTTTCTCCGGCAGCACGTGAGCCGCCCCTGTCTCGTCCGGAGCTTTCACTTGGACAGAAGGGAAATCTTTCGAGAGCAGCCTATCCATAGAAGGTTCCATTGTTAACGGAATCGAATCAATTGTCTATTAGCCAAATGAGGGATGTTTGCGTTTGTCGGCTTCTAGGGCTTTTATCAATGGAATGCTCCATTTCAGCACTCTTCAACGAGCCGGCTCATGTGTTCCACTCGCGCTTCCCAACTGTCCTGACTGATCGCCTCTCTGCGCTTGTTGATTGCTGCCTCGCTCGTATCAAGGACTGCTGCCTCTAAATGAGTGACGAATTCGTCTGAGCTATGGCCTATGGCGACGACTTTTTCATACTGCTTCACTTCCGGTAGAGCGGTAGACACAACCGGAAGGCCGGCCGCTAAGTATTCACGCAACTTAATAGGATTCACATTTTCGGTCAGCCGGTTTACTTTAAAAGGCAGAATGGCAGCCGTAAAACCCTTCGCAAATCCGGGAAGAGCTTTATACGACCGAGGTCCAATCAGATGGATGTTCGGCATTCCTTGAAAGGCGGCGCAAGAAACATCCGCTTTTCCAATCAGCGCGATCGACCACTCCGGATGGCGTTGGGCGACCAAGCGAATTAAGTCCAAATCAATCCATTCTCCGATCAGTCCCCAGAAACCGATCACAGGCTTCGGCAAACTACGCAATTCCGGCGCAACCTCGGTACTCGCAGACTGCGCTTGAGCAAAATGTTCGCTATCGACACCATGGGATATCAGATGCGTGTTGGGATTTAAGTGACGCTTGGTGGCATAGAGCTTCTCAGCAGTCGTAATCACAACGTGGCTTTGCTGAATCAAACTATGCTCCATCTGCTCCATGAGTTGGCTGTTCAGAAAGGTGAACGCCGACCATTCGTCGACGCAATAGTAAATAAGTTTGTCCGGCTTTAAATAGGGCACGAGCGGGGCCGTCGTCGGCATAAAGGACCACATCTGAAACCGCGTCATGCCCAATCGTTTAGCTTGCGACCGAATATAGCGACTCAGCAGCCACGCATTGATCGTCGGCACACCTGGCATATCATGAAACGGGATGGCGAGTGGAGTGAGGACGTGAAGGTTCGGCGCCACGCACACAGGCCCACGGGCAAACTTTTTTACCTTGGCAATAATGCGAGACGCATCCTGAGCGGTTGCTCCCGGCCGGCGAAGCCCAATCGAGTTGACCCACAGGACGCGATTGGAGCGTGCCAAAATCTTCATGACCTGATGCTTGCTGGTCGGATCGGCATCCCAATCATTCGCAAAGCACACGATGTTTTGGCCCGACATCATAGTTGGACCTCAAAGGTACGGAACCACCATTCGAGGACGAGCAGGCCCCACAGTTCATTCGAGAAATCGTGCTTGCCGGCCTTGTGCTGATCCATCAGTGAGCGTAGATACACGAGGTCTATAAAGCCGCTCACATGGCTCTTTGAACTCAGCAAAAGCTCCGTCGCCATCTCATAGAGGCCGTGCTTGAACCAATCCGAAACTGGAACTGGAAATCCTTTCTTCGGTCGATAGATGACGTCGTGCGGCAAATACGGCTCCATCACCTTTTTTAAGAGATATTTGGTTTGGCCGTGACGAATTTTTAACGATACAGGAAGGCGAGCGGCAAATTCGACAAGCCGATGATCGAGAAAGGGCACCCGCAGTTCGACGGACGCCGCCATCGTCATCTTATCCGCCTTTACCAACAGATCATCGGGAAGCCATGTATTCGTATCTACAAAGAGCATGCGGTTGAGGTCGCGATCCGACCGAACCCGACCATAGTACTGCGAAAATACCTTTTCGGCAAAGTTTTGATCGGCATCTTTCAACACGCCTGGTTTAATCAGCCGCTCTCGTAGGCCTTCCATAAAGTGACCGGACACGCCGCGATACCGCTCTTCCAGCGGCTTTCTCAAGAGACGGGCATATCGCGCCGTCTTCCCCGTTTTGACAAATGGGGTGATGGTCCGCGAAAGTGTTCGACAGGCCGAGGACCATGGTCCTCTTTGCAACGTATTCATCCATTCCATCTTTTTATAGATAGAATACCCTGCAAAAATTTCGTCGGCGCCTTCTCCGGACTGGAGCACAGTGGCGCGCTCCTTCGCATATCGGGCCAAAAAATACAGCGGAATACAGGCGGCATCTCCCACCGGCTCATCCAAATGCCAGACTAATTTAGGAATCCAATCGGCAAAATCCTGCGCTTGCAAGGTGAGCGTGTGATGAGTCGTTCCAACATGACGACTGACAGTATCCGCGTAATCGAATTCGTTAATTCCGGCAGCCTGATCATAGCCTACGGTGAATGTCTGAAGACGATTCGCCAGCTTTTTCTGTAACACCGCAACCACCGCGCTCGAGTCGATGCCCCCACTTAAAAATACGCCATACGGCACTTCGCTCATCAAATGATCCTGGCAGACCTGAGAAAGCAGCGCATCAAGTTCCTGGCCGGCCTCCTGAACACTGCAATCTCGCTCTTCGAAAGTCAGTTCCCAATATTGCCGCGTCGTGATCGTCCCATTCTGGACGATCATCGTATGACCCGGTTGGAGTTTATAGATATCCCTGAACATCGTCTTCGGCCCGGGAACGTAGCGAAGACTCAGATAGGCATCCAATGCCTCGAGATCGACTCGCCGCTCGATTCCTTTTAACGCAAGAATCGATTTGATCTCAGAGGCAAACACCAATTGGCCACGGCAAATCGTATAGTACAAAGGTTTAATACCGAGTCGGTCTCGAGAGAGGACAAGTCGACGTCGGGGATTATCCCAGATGGCAAAAGCGAACATGCCAGTCAACTGCGACTCAAAGCTCTCGCCGAATTCCTCATAGGCATGCAAGATAGATTCGGTATCCGAGTGTGTGCGGTAGCGATGTCCCTTTGCTTCGAGAATGGGCGAAGAGCGTCATGATTATAGATCTCTCCATTGAAGACGATGGCGATCGACTCGTCTTCGTTGAACATAGGCTGATGACCGCTGTTGAGGTCAATGATGCTGAGGCGCCGATGTGCCAACTGTATCGGGCCGGATACGAAAAACCCTTCATCATCCGGTCCCCGATGTTCCATGACATCAGCCATGCGCTTGATGTCCGAGGGGTCGCTCGTCCCTTGTCCATTCAGATGTAAAATGCCGGCAATCCCGCACATGGCTTAGTTCCTTGGTAACTTAAGGCGGGCCAGATTTTTGGTCACAATGAACATGAAAAAGATTTCAACCTTGTCTACGAGAGTCCGCTTGTTCGTATCCCACAAGCGGGCATATCGCAGGAGTGTCTCGTCTCCGGTCAAGCGGCCGAGGATGGCCAGTAATGTCCCATTGAGCTTGTGATAATGTGGAGGGCAGAGGTATCCATGAGATCCATACCAGCTCCATTTGTTTCTGTAGTTCCAAAACTCGACCGACCCTTTCAATCCCTGTATGCCGTCCTCGAAGAGCCCACGTATCTCAGACGATTCAGTTTCCACCCATAAATCGTAGAGACCCAGCAGACTGAATAAGTAGCCGTCGAGGACTCGAGGTAACGGATACGCGGGATACTCCTCATATAACGATCCCCCGCCTTCCAACGTTTTTACTCCCCCATCCTCAACGGATCGTGTAAAGACGAGCGTAGCTTTCTTGCAAAGCTCCAACAGTTCTTCATCTCTATCCATACGATACGCACGTACGAGCGTGCTGATGACGACACCTTGATACATCGCGGATATCCACGGTGAGGCGAGTTTACAGAGACCTTCCTGCCAATCGAAATAGCAAGGCCAGACAACACTCCCATCCGGTCGGTGCACGGCATTCGTTTTCAACCATTGCACTTGCACCAGAAATTTGCGGCAGTATTCATAATCTTGCGTGACAAGATACTGCTGTAAATTCGAAAGGCCCCACCATGCGATAAACAAGGGATTATATTGTAACCCTTGCGCACGATAGCGCTTTCGTGGCACTTCCTGCTTCGTCAAAGACTAGGTTGTCGAGGAACAGGGTCGGATTCCAGAGGTAATAGTGAAGGCCATCGGCAGCGCCGGCCTTTTCGATGACTTCGACGGGATAGGTAAGCCGAAATCCGAATAATTCCTGCTTAAGAGCCCGCACGGCATACTTCACCGATCCGCATCATTATTCGTTCATCACAGGTCTGTTTTCATCCGACCGCATTCATACTTCGGTAGGAACATTGCCCTGACGTATGATCCGAGCCGGCACGCCCGCGACCACGGCCCCAGCAGGAACAGATTGCAGTACAACCGCATTAGCGCCGATTTGAGCGCCTCTGACCGATGCGAACATCTCCCAAAATCTTAGCCCCCGATCCAATGAACACATCGTCCTCGATAATCGGCACCTCAACTTTGCCCGATCGTCCTCCGATCGTCACACATGGGCTGATCATGACACGACGCCCAATGTGAGCGCGCTCATGAATCACGACAGCAATTCCACCGTACCCCAGTTCTGTCCCCTCTCCGATTGTGCACCGTCTTGGGATAACGCAGCGGAATATTAGCAAAATCAGTTTTTCCAGCGCCCAGGGAATAAAGGGAACGTGGAAATTTTGAAATGATTGGGCAGCCCGATAGAATGTGATCGCATCTAACACCCGTTAATTCCCTTTCGATGATGGCACACCTATGATAGAGGCGCTATCATTAATCGATTATTCGAAAGTTGAGTTGCCAAATACTACTATTGGAGAGTGGTGCAGCCATTAATTGTAGAATATTATTTATTCTGCTCCCCCTAAGTATACTAAGTATTCTTCAAAGCAGTATTATCAGTAGGTTGTCGCGGAAAAAGTAAATCACGTCAGCATTGTTCAAAGTTGTCAAAAAGCACTGAAGAAAGTTTCAAGCATTCATGTGGTAATTCATTGACGACTAAGCATATTTTAAAGACTAATTGTCTGAAAGACATACGGCATACCCCTTGCTGAAACCAGGGATCATGCATGGTTTCATAACATGCAAGAAGGTATAGGAGGCTTGCACATGTTGAAGACAAGACTAATTGTCTCAGTCGCCACGCTGATACAAACGGTTGCCACGTTTGCTGCTACCGCTCCAGAATTACCCAGGGTTTATGTCGATACAACGATGCCAACCACCAGCATTACCAAGACAGTGTGTAGCAGTGGTTGTGATTATCGAAATGATCAACTACAGCAAGCAATCGATGATGCTCAACTAGGCACGACGATCCTCTTGCAATCAGGAGCAACCTACACCCCATTAGATGATCGCGGCTTTATTCTAAAAAACAAAACAAGTGGAAGCGGATGGATTATTATTCGGACATCTGCTCCCAATACTTCTTTGCCGCCTCCCGGCACCCGACTGACCCCTGCATACTCCAATGTATTGCCAAAACTCGTGCGGTCATCCGTGGGTACATATGCTCTGTCTTGTGATACCTCATCCCATCATTATCGAATCATTGGGGTTGAGTTTATGAACCCTGGGAATGCAGATACCAGCAGACTCGGGGTTCTTGTAAATTGCAGTTCACTTCAGCAGAGAACTCTAGACAGCCAAAGTCACCACATCTTGTTTGACCGAGTCTATCTGCATGGTCCGTCGGCGCCCGGCTCATGGACAGTAAAATTCGGCGTAGTGTTGGGAGGACAACATCAAGGAGTCGTCGATTCAACTATTGAAGAAATAACCTCAAACGACGGAGAAGCAAAAGCTATAGTCAGTTGGGATGGTGCTGGACCGTTGGTCATTAGAAATAATTTTCTTTCAGCGTCTGGAGAAAACATAATGATCGGCGGGGCAACGCCGCTTATTGCAGGGCTCACGCCTTCTGATATTGAATTTCGGCACAATCATTTTTACAAACCACTAAAGTGGCGAGATGATCAGGCATATACCAGAGGTGCCAATCGCGTATCGACAAAAAACTTGTTCGAGTTAAAGAATGCTCAACGCATTCTTATAGATGGAAATATTTTTGAGAATGTGTGGCCCGATGCTCAGTATGGAGGGGCATTAATACTCACTCCGCGCGGCGGTGGAGCCACGGGAAGCGACCCCTGGACAACTGTTGCGGACGTCACAATTACAAACAATAAATTTATTAACTGTGCCGATGGAATTGCTGTCTCTGGAGGAGGACCAACAATTTCCCTTGCTCAAGGTGGCCCCACTCAACGAGGCGCACGCTTCTTGATACAAAACAACTTATTTGTAGGGCTAGGAGGGGATTACGATCCCAACTATCTTTCTGCTAACCTTTTTATGATAGGTATGGGGCCATCAGATCTGCAAATCAGGCACAACACCGTAGTCGCTTATGCAGGTAGCGCAATTCGTGGGACAAGCATCAAGTTTACTTATGGGATATCGGATGAAGGAGCCCTTTTCCCTCTTTCAAACTTCGTGTTTCAGGATAATATTTTTCACGCCAGACATACGCCGCTTATCTTGGGTCAAGCAGGAACTATGAATGCGTTGATGCCAGGTTACACGTGGACCAACACTGTCATGGTCGGGCCTTGGCCGACTAGCGGCGGATATGGGCTGACAAGTCCGATTTCAATGCCGGTTGATCATGGCAACGATTACCCATCAAGCGAAGCAAGTATTAGATATGTAGACTTGGCCGGCTCCAATTATCATCTAAGTGAAAACAGTCCCTATAAAAGTGCGGCTTCTGACGGGAAAGATATTGGCGTAGATTGGACTGAATTTGAGACTGCGCAGAACGAGACAACCACAACTGCCCCAACCGCATCCAACCGAACTCCGCCTTCAGTATCATCAACCAGTGTAACGCCAGCGACATCACTCAGTATCAGTCCTCCGGCACCAAGTACGTCCAATACATCTCCGACAACGCCTACGATGGCAGATAGTGGAAAACAGTTTCTCGGCAGGCTTAAACAATTGATGGACAGGGTAAGATAATCCCTGTTGTTCGTCTGATAGCTGCAATGGCTAAGCTCCAGGCTACTACCTTTAACTTCCTTCCAAGACCTTAAGAGCTACGCGATGCGCATTGGCCATTAAAGAAAATGTGAGTCCTTTGGCAGGAAGGTATCTAAAGCCAGACCCATCCGCGATGAAGATTCTTTTTGTTCCGTGTAATCTACCATTCTGGGCCAGTCCATGAGACTTCTCTTCGACTGAGATTGGCAACGTTCCCCCATAATGGATACTTGCCCCATACCCTGGATAAACCCTTTTAATGGGATAGCACCTTAATCTCCTCAGAGCTGATAGAAACTTCCTTTCTCTCAAGTCTGTATTCACAACTTCTTCTGTCGTCTGACGGTAGTCAGCTTTTAGACTATCTCCTGTGATGGAATTTTCATCCCTAACCAATTCCAAATACTTTGAGGATCCCATTGAGTCTGGATGATGCAAGCCGGCAATCACGAAACTAGATTGCAGAGCTTGCATGATGGCTCGGCCGTCTGCAAAGTTCAGCGGCGTTTCTTTCAGAAGTCTGAATAGTAACAAGGAGCGATAGCTAAAGAGACAAGCCACAGCGACATCAGCATGTGAACGATCTTCATCATGATATAAGACGAGCTGAGCCATACTGGTCTTGAATTGGTCAACGGGCTGCCCAAGCATGCCCGGTTGAATGCAAGGGATATAGCAATAGTGATTGCAGATTAACGGTAGGCGATGCTTTGACCTCGAAGAACGTAAGACGATTCTCGCAGTCCCTAGTACTCCTGATGTCAGAACAAGTTTCTTGCACTGGAAGGTTTCCTCTCGATTGATATCAATACGATGCACAAAGACACTCACATAATCCGTATGTTCTTCATATTTGAGCACAAGGCAATTTGGGGAGTAGCAAAAGTTGGGGAATTTAATCAGTTGATCAATGGTTATCCAGGGTCTATACGCGGAAAGCCCATGGTCCGTATAAAAGTCCATATCATGATAGGAAGTTTTTTTCCGTTCCCCAAAGTCCTCATTGAGGATGGCCATGGCAGGTTGGCCCATGAAGAACCCAGATTCATTAAGCGACGCCCTCTTACGCTGATAGCTCTCATAAAGATGCTGGCAGTTACGATCGATTCGAAGATGCCTCTGGTAATGCTTAAGACTCCCCAATGTGTATGATGCCGCATCATCCCGTACGGCCGAGATACCGATTCGTTGACTGACGGTTTCATACGCCTCCTTCATCTCCGATCGATCAAGGCCGGCGCGATCCAGTTCAGGGTCCGAAAAGACAAAACATCCCAGCCCCCAACCATTCCCTAATCCTCCGTATGCAAGACTTTCCATCGGAGTGAAGGTATCGGAGACCAGGGGAATCAATCGTTCTACGTCCCGTATAATAAATTGACGAGATGGGGTCAGCTGAGCACCCACCTTAACTTTTCCCCAAGAAACTCCCTCGAACTTGTCGCCCACAAAATATCGATGTTGATTACCATCCTGTTGCCGCAAAGTGGTGAAATCTTGATCTGGAATGAGGCCTTTATATTTCTCCTCACGATGCCCTACATCTAACATGGCTACTTTAGCTCCATGCTCAACGAGAGTATGAGCAGCCTGTGCGCCTGTAGCACCAGACCCTACTACAATATAGTCATGCATTAATGTGAGCGTGCTTTCGTTATTTGAATAAGAATGAGGCCCAAGCCTGCCGCAAGGCCGGCTCTAAGGCCGATGGCGGCGAATCTGAACAGGCCTAAGAGCGTACACGTTTTTGGCAAAAACTCATCAGAATATTCGGGACAAGTTTCCAAAATGGCGAACATTGTATAGATTTTTCTTCTGATTCCTCCCTGGGGCTTTAGAAACGCCAGCCCGCCATCGATCATTCGCAATGTCTTGGGGTACCGTTCTACGAATCGCCACAATCTTTGTTCCTCTTGGTCCAAATGAACCTGCAACCGCTCAATTGCAGTGGCATAGCGGACTTGAAGTTCATGGCTTAGAGAAACTCCAAGTAAATATCGTGCAATTAGAACAGCTTCTCTTAAATGAGTTTGATCGTATTCAAGATTATCCCGGAGTATGACTTCTAAGGATCGGGTTGGCACACCGACGAGATCCATATCGGCAGCACTATCCATTTTGTCAATTTGTTTGAGTCCTTTCAGATTCTCCGTTGTAATCGGCAAGGCAAGCCCCATGAGCTCTGCGGCACGCACCATAGCTGCAATGGGCAGAATAGGAATCGTGATGGTTAGCTTACGATATCCTCGTCGAGACAAGGAGAGAGCCTGCAACAATTCGACGAGTGGGGTTCCATGCGGGTCTCCGAGCTTCAGTATTTTACCGTTAATCTGACCGGCAATCCGTTCACATCTAAATATTGCATTACACAAATCATCAATATGGATCGGCTGCACGACCGACTTGCCTCCCCCTAAGAGAGGAAGAATTGGCCACGCATCAATCATTTTACACAGGCGCTGGAATAAACCACCATGGCCAGGGCCAGTAACCAAACCTGGACGAAGAATTACAATATTGAGATTGGTGTTCGAAAACCTAGATAGCAAAGCCTGTTCAGCTTCATACTTTGATCGTCCATAATCGGACAGGGCATCCGGCCTCGAAGACTGAGAGGAGAGAAAAATAAAAGTTCCCACTCCCGACTGAAGAGAAAGATCGGCAAGCCTAATCGTACCGTGAACGTTAATGGCCGTCGCTAAGGAAGCCCCGGGCCTCGTCCAAGCTGCGCAGTGAACTACAACTTGCGTTAATTCAAATGCTTTAAGTGGAATTTGTTCCGGAAGACTGCCAAAATAGCGCCTGTCAGCTGGAATGCACGGACCCTGGTTCCAGTTCGACCGACTCAGTGTCTTAACGATATGTCCGCGAGTACTAGCAAGCAATGTTAAGTGACGGCCTATGTAACCGGTTGCTCCTGTTATAAGTATTGTCTTTTGTTCGCTCATGAGCCAGAAAGCTATCGGCTATCGTTCTGTTAATGTTCTATAGTCAGGCAAGTCCACATATCGTCAAAGACTGCATCCGGATTGGTTGTAAATGAAAACTCGTTCCGTTCTGTTTGATAAAGTATGCTCCTCTGAGAATATTCCATGTCCAGCCCTGCTCCTTCAATAACAGCCTACCCGGAAAGGCGCATTACTAGTATCGACACCATCAAAGTCGTTGCCATCTTGGCGGTTATTTGTCTTCATACAGGCCCATTCGGAGATCCACAATATACCGGCTCTTTTTTCAGAGCGTTCGCGGTCCTTATCAATCAAGCCTCCCGGTTCGCGGTACCATTTTTCTTTTTGGCGTCAGGGTTTTTCTTTGGGAGATCGCTGAGGCTGGGAGCACATCCGCGTGAGCTATTTCTTAGATATTTCTGGAGACTTCTTGTTGTATTTATGGTCTGGACGGTGATCTATGCTTTTGTTCCCAAGGAATTTTCATCGAACGTCCCTGTTTGGGAATTGATCCATGCACACCTTCAAAAAACAATCCATTGGATTGCAGAACATCCAATTATATTCTTGTTGCAAGGGACACGAGTGCATCTGTGGTTTTTACCCGCTCTCATAACTTCCTTGTTTATCATCACGTTATTCGTTACCGCGCAGCTCGATCGGTATGTCCTTTGTTTGAGCATTTTCCTTTATACCATTCACCTTCTCAATGGACCTTACTCTCAGACAAGCCTGGGCTTCCACTCTGACCTAAATACCTTAAATACGCCTCTAACCGGTGCAGTTTTTACCACTATTGGTTGGTCTTTAGCATATCGTCCAATTCCTCGTCTCCTCCTTGCTTACGGGCTGCTCATTGGAGGATTTGCGCTACACAACCTAGAAGCTTTTTTTCTGCACCAGCATTATTACTTCGACCTATCCGAACATCATTACCTAATTGGCACAGTTCCATTTGCTATGGGTGTGTTACTGATGTGCCTCATCCATCCCCAATTGGGAAAGAAAACTTTCTTGCCAAACTTGGGGAAGCTGACACTTGGAATATATGTGTCACATTTTTTAGCATTGGATATCCTGTCCCCATTTAAGGAGTGGGTGTCAGGACCACTATGGGAATTTACTTTTCCCTTTCTTGTTTATTTATTGGCTCTTGGAATGACATTGCTTCTCGCTCGATCTCGATACTCCAAGTCAATTGTGACATAGTTTCGATTGGTGGCATCCGTAGAAACCACCGATGTGTTTATTCTGGCGGCTTCACGGCTACAACGAGTAATCTCCACGAGAAGATCTCGAGGACCGGTCTGAGCACGGACAATCCACCTAAGACCTGTTCTATGCGAGTTAACAATTTCATGGCAACACGTGAACGACTTAGAGGCAAGTTAATGTACATGCCTGAGATTGGGTAGGCGAGAAAATCGTGCTGCGAAGCTACGATGTTGGTAAACCCAGTCCTGAGAAGTGTCGAGTGAACGCTCCGTCTTGTAAATTCTTCTTTGTGCGCTAAATCGGCTGGGGACTCGTACTTGTCAAATCCGAAAAACAGCTTGCGCACGACATTGGTCAGCGGAGTCGCCGTAGGTTCATACATAACCAGGATGCCACCTGGCGCCAAGATTCGATACACCTCACAGAGTGCCGAATGTAAATCTAACAGGTGGTGCCCAGCACCGTTACAACTAATCCGATCAAAGCTGCCATCCTTATAGGGAAGTATCTCTGCATCCCCAACAGCAATATTCAACCGAGAACTCAACTGTCTGGCGCTTTGGGCGCTGTTCAAGGACAGGTCGATACCATAATATTCGGCTTGTCTATACTGAGCTAGCCACCCAAGGAAAAGACCTGCTCCACACCCTAAGTCTAGCAACCGTATACCCGGCTTTAGATCAAGAGCTTCTGCGACACACATAAACTGTTTCTGCATAACAATCTGGGTTCCTGGTCGTTCGTAAGCCTGCTGTTGTAACGACCCCCCTTGGTCATCTTGCCACCGCCGCTCATCTCGTTTTACACTTACTGCATCAATGCTCATAGTTTGTCCTCTGCTGGTTAACGAGCTTTATCTAGGACTCTCCTTGATCTCCAAAATGACTGCTTGAAGAATCAATTCAAAGCCAATGACAAGAGGCAACACACTCAACATGACGGTTCCAGTAGATGCAAACTGATGAAGCAGGGTCGATTTAGCCCAGGTATAAGCCCCGAAAACAAATCCCCATGTAAAGATCGCTAGACCGGCCACCCAGAACAGGGCAACTGGAGAAAAATCCCTCAAGACATCTTTTTGATAGATCCTGTACCAAAAGCGACGCCACAGATATATCGGAAAGGTCACTATGATTTCTGAAATCGACATCGAAGATTTTTCTTGTCCATATCGAGCGGGGATTGAGACATCTTTTACGCGGCATCCAAAGATATTTAAATGGACAAGCATGTCATTTTCGAAAAAGTAGCGTTTCGCTAAATGATCCAGGTCGATCCACTTCAACGCTTCAGCCTTAATGGCAAGGAAGCCGTTTTGTGGGTCGAAGACATGCCAGTAACCTGATGCCAATTTAGTGAGAAAGGTCAAGCCATAATTGCCGATCAATCTAAGTGTTGGCATTTCTTTGAGCTTGGCGTTATTGAGGAACCTGTTTCCTTTTGCATAGGAGTATCCTCCGTCAATTAACGGATCGAGGAGGCTCGATACATAGGAAGGATCCATCTGACCATCGCCGTCCATCTTCACGACTACGTCAGCACCATTCTTCAGAGCTCGCTTAAAGCCAGTCACCATTGCGCCGCCTACCCCTTGATTATTGTCATGCTTAATTACTGTTATTCGTGGATCAATCACTTGTGCAAGGATTCTCGTTGTGCCATCACATCCGCAGTCATCGACCACGATAGTTTCATCGACAAACTCGGGAATCGTTTTCAAAACATCCAGGATGTGTGGGGCGACGTTATAGGCAGGAATGACAACGGCAACTTTTTTATCCTTATACATATCGTGTCCCCACGGTTCTCAGTTCGGTTGAAATCCGATCGAGAATTGCATCAGTCTGTGACACACGTTTTCTATAAAGGCGCATGCCATAAGAGCCCGTATGTTCCAAAAGCCAGGTTCGGCCACTTAATGATTGAGAGCCAAATGTTATTCCGAAAATCGAAGGTCGCCTCTCGATCTCTTTCACCAATTCATATTGGTCCTCATCCACCACATTCATTAGAACAGCCACTTCATTGGGCATCGGCGGGGGGAAGGGCGACCAGTCTTCTGCCCGATAGTTATAGCCGGAACGAGTGAGATCTGCATATTGACGCATGATTTCATAAAGCGTCTTGGGCATGATTATGAAATCAGGATACTTAGTATATTCAGCAAGTTGAAACTTCGTCAGAGTAGCCGGATCCGGCAATAACCCCGGCGATCCGGCCAACCAAAGATCGGCCTTCATCCCAAGTCGGCTACCCGGTGAAACATGACCATTAATCCAATCAACCGTTTCCAACGGAACAGACCGTAGTGAACTTTGAAGATTTGCCCATGCGAGTGAATACAGAGTCGAGTAAGACAAAACGCAGATGAAGACGAGAACTGATGTCGTTCGAATAAAGATTGCATGACCAGATTTACAAAACTGTGCGATAACAATAGCCGCAAATAGGCAAAGTAGCGGCATAAGATCCATCGCGAACCGATTCACCTTAACTGAACTCAATTCCAATACCGTATATAAAGGCAACGCGATCACTATCAGTAGGAGAGCCCTCCTATCTCTTGCAAAGATGCAATAAGCAATTCCAAGGCAGCTCAAAACAAAGAGTGGAATGCCAAGGCTTTCCGGAAAATACGACAGGAGATAGGAAGGAGCTGGATTTCCGACAGGGAAAAATCCACCATCAGCCGAGCCATAACTTTTCGCTATCCAGCTTGTGTATTTGAGATAATTATTCAAATTGAGGATAACAGGAATTCCAATGGCAATAATAAGTGTTAACAACATTGCAATTAGAGGGATAAGCCACAGCTGGTGATGTCTTGAGAATTGGTGAAGCCATGTCCACGCAGAAACACCTTGTCTATGAGGAACATAGATACCAAGTGCTACTAGACTAGTAAAAAGCCCTACGCCTAAGAGACCTATTTGGTAAACGCGATTGAGGGTTGAAAGATGATATTCAAATGGATGATCATGCGGATAAGCATCATATAGGAGCTTAAAAGCAGCAAAGACCATCTCTTTATAGAATACCCCAACGCAACAGATTGCTATTGCCACAATGAGAATTGTGCAGAGTAGGCCCTTCCACACTACATTTAGTTGTTGATCAAAACGTGTCATTGAAGGCCTCTCGATACAGACTCTATGATGCTGTGAGAAATAGACCATGAACAGCATCAGAATGAGCATAAGAGGAAAGTACTTTGAGGCTACGCCTAAACCTAAACAGACGCCCATCAATGACAAGTTGACCATTGATGGATTTCGAACACTTCGAAGAAAACAATATAGAGCGACCATAGAGAAGAATGTCGGATACATCTGAACATTGTCTGAGCTATAGATGGCAATCATGGTAACCGCATAGAATGATATCGCTGCCAGCCCAACCGGCGCACTCCACTGCCTGCCTATTAAATAGACCACGAGCAACGTCGCCACGCTAACTCCCACATTAAAGAGCAGGCAGTAGCGAGCAAAATCTAGTGCTTCAGGCAAAAAAGCTTGCAATAGCATGCCGCTGGTGGCGACTATCATAGGAGCGACAGGTGGATAAAAGAACACTTCAAAATGAAGCGGGTTTCTCGCATCAAACAATGGTTTGGCTTCATCAAATAATTGCCCACACGTGCCGACAAAGCGTAGCGTGCCATCACCGATTTCCACAAACGCAAAGAGTCTCAGCACTGCGCCGGCCAGCATGATCAAACCAACCAGCAAGATCTCCTGCCTGATCCCAAGTCGACCCCAATACACCACATCTTTTGAATGCGTCATTGATGAAGCCTGGGTTTGTATTACACTCTGCAAGACAAACACCCTTTCACTGATTGCTCAGTCGCTGATAAATTTGCATCATTCGATCGATCCCACCACGAATTTCAGACTCAGTCTGCAGACTAGACATCAGTTGTTCACGATGGTGAATAGCATAGTTCAATTGTTTTTCGAGGTCGTCGATTTTGCCGGGCTCGAAGAGCACAACACCTTTGGGCCGTAGGCCGGTATTACTTGCGATGACAGGAACTCCCAGAGCAAGCGCCTCTCGTACGGACAGAGAATCACCATCGAAGTACGTGGGCCGCAGAAAGAGGCTAAGGCGTCGCATCACACTCAACGACACATTCGCGTCTACAGCACCTGCAAAAAATACATGCTGTCTGACAGCGGCGTACTCTTGAAATTGCTTCGCCTCCTCGGGACCAATGCCTAGCATGATCATTCCAAGGTTAGGATGACTGTGAAGGAGTCGTTGTAACGCTTGAAGTGCCAATGAGGCGCCATACTCCGGCTCCAGTGTTACAGTGGCCCCTATGAGAGGTAAATGGGTATCACAAAACTCTCTGACATTCTGAGGGAGATCGATCGTCTTTCTGGTATGCACTCCCATGAATCCAGGCACGATCTCAATCCGGTCCCTGCGCTCACACACCTTTTGAAGAGCATCCACCATATTCTGATTTCGGCAAATGATCACGCCTGCCAAAAAAAGAACGGCCTTAACAACAGTCTTCTTCCATCGATTCAGTTGAAACAGGTAGGCCGGAAGATTTCCAGATCCAAACGCGATAACTGTCTTGCGCCCGTTCAGATACCCTGCGGCTGAGCAAATGAACGCCGAGATCCAGCTCTTAAGGTTATGCCCATTCGTTTCAAGATGAATGAGGTATCCCTTGCTAGCGAAACTCAGTACTTTATGTAAAAAATCAAAAGAGCTCCTAGCTCCGATGCACTGGCCGACTATTGCAGCTCGTCCTTCGCCTATGTTCAATACTTCAACATGGCATGCACGCTGCTCCAATAAATATTGCTGGAGATCAAAGACCGTCATCGCAATCCCGCCATAGGGAGGAGGATACGGACCCACCAATAACAGCTTGAACTGCTTCATGCTCTAAAAAGGCCTTAGCAAGCCTTCATAAAGATTTTCGAAACGCCTGACCATTCGATCGGCCGTAAAACGTTCGATGATTCTCTGCCGTCCCGCCTCCCCCATTTTCTTACGAAGTTCAGAGTCTGCACACAATTTCCCCAACCGATCTTGCAGTGCCTCCGGATTGGCAGCCGGGACTAGGTAGCCTGTGAGCCCGTCAATTACTAATTCCACTGTGCCCCCAGTATCTGTCGCTACAACAGGCAGGGAAGCAGCCATTGCTTCCATGACAGAATTCGGAAACCCTTCATTCTTCAGAGAAGGCAGCACGGCAATATCAACACCCTGAAAAAACTCCGGAATATTCTTTAGCTCTCCCGCCATCTCCACACAATTCGTTAGCTTTAATTCGCCAATGCGTTTGGCAATGGATTCCTTCATAGGGCCATTGCCAACGATAAATACTTTTAGCGTCGAGAAGCGATCTGCCAGATGACGACAAGCGTCCAGGAATACCAAATGACCCTTTTCAGGGCGAAGATTCGCAACAACCGCTAGGGACGGGCCCGGGTTTCCCTCTCTTCGTAAATCCAAAGCATGCTGTCTACGCCCATCAAATCTATCGAGGTCAAGGCCATTCTGAATAACCCACACCTTATCTGGAATCAACTTGTCACGCGCCACTAATTGATCCTTGATACTCTCTGCATTTGCGATGACTCCAGTAGCCAGCTTATATACAAACAATTCCGTGTAATGTTGCCGAGGTGTCCTCATGGAAGCTTCGTCACGCCTGGCTCCAAGAATAATGGGAACACGGCCTACCCTACCCCACGGTATGGCAAAAAGATTTGAGTAGAAGTCAAAACATTGAATGATATGAATGCCGGCTTGTCGTAAAATCCTGCTAAATTCCTTTCCCTGCTTAAAGGTGGACCAACTAAAGAAACTTCGGAGATGAAAGGTATGAATGACGTCTATGTCGGAGGGGAGCTCGGAGAGAAGTGGGCCTTCTCTCTGAAAACAGGCGACAAAGGGTTCAAATTTTGTTCGGTCAAGGCGCTTTATGACTTCAAGAGCTTGGCGCTCTGATCCGCCAGCTCGGAAACTGTTAATGAAAACTAGCACCTTTATTCTACTCATATATTTTATTAAGATTCAGGACAACGTCTACCTTCGAGATTTGATAACACAGCCTAGGAAGGCTGGAGAATGGGCACCGGATTAAACGACACCTCTGGGTAAACTCGCAGGTTTCTGCTTTGATCCAACGCTCCCCAAGACCGGCTGCGTGCAAGGAAGAGCAGCCATACCATCCAGGTAAATTCGGAACCACGTTTCTAGAACGAGTAGCATCCAAATCGTTGTCGCTAATTCACGACGCCCACTTTCGTACTGCTGTACCAGTCCACGCACTTCAAACTGATTGAATAGGCCTCGTGAATGTGTTCGTTCATCGAATAATAAATCGTGCACATACTGCTTTAAATCGCTTTTAAACCAGAATTCCAATGGAACTCCAAATCCTTGTTTTTTGCGCTCAAGAATTTCTTGCGGCAAATACTTTCTTGCCACTTTGCGGAGAAGATACTTGGAGACACCATCGCGAAACTTCATATTCACTGGCAGTTTGGCAACATACTCGTAGAGCACATGATCAAGAAGCGGCTCCCGAGCCTCAAGGGAGTGTGCCATGCTCATGCGATCAACCTTGGTCATCACATCGGCAGGCAGATAGGTTTTCGTATCGAGGTACTGCAATTGAGAGAGCCATGGCTCATTCGGCCCACCCTCGAAATGCTTCATCATAATAGCCTCCGCCTCACGGTCCACAGAGACAGCCTCATAGAACTCGGGCGTTAGCAGTTTGTGCAATTTACCGGGCGTGAAATAGGAAATATTATCCAAATAGCGGGATCGCGCAGACAATGAAATATTGCGAAACAGATTTTTTGCTGGAAATCCCTCAGGCAATGCATCACTCGCCCTTCGCAGAGCCTGCCGCGTGAACGTCGGCCATCGTTCATATCGTTGCCGTTCCAGGTCCACTCGGTACCGATCATAGCCGGCGAATAGTTCATCGCCGCCATCCCCACTCAGCGCGACAGTCACCGATTCCGACGCCAGCTTCGATAGGTGATACATCGGAATAGCCGAGGCATCGCCAAATGGCTCATCAAAGTGACCGACAAGACGTTCAATCAGATCACAACTCTGAGGGCCAACAATCAATTCATGATGATCTGTGCCGAAATGCTTCGCCACGATTCCGGCATAGGGTAATTCATTATAGGCTGGCTCCTCGAAACCAATCGAAAAGGTTGAAACCTGTCGACCGATCTGATTGGCCATTAGAGCCACAACGAGACTGGAATCGACCCCACCACTAAGAAAAGCTCCCAGCGGGACATCGCTCACAAGCCTGAGTTTGACGGCTTCTTTTAGGCATTCTTCTAGTTGGATGCTCGTTTCTTCCTCGGACAAGGTCAATCCATCAGCTTCCGTGATCGCACCATTCCAATAAGTCTTAATTTTAAGATTGAACTCCCTTAGGATTAATAGACATCCAGGCGATAACTTAGAGATGTTCTTAAAGATCGAAAGGGGGTCTGGAACATAGGAATACCGGAGGTAGTAGAGGAGCGCACGGGGGTCGAGCTCCCGTTCAACCGCGGGATGAGCGAGGATAGCTTTCAGTTCAGACCCGAAAACTAACTGCTGCTTATTCCAATAGTAATACAACGGTTTCACACCTAGGCGATCCCGAGCAATAAGCAAACGGTTTTGATCCTTGTCCCACAAAGCAAAGGCAAACATCCCCCGTAGCTTATGGACACACTCATCGCCGAATTCTTCGTAAAGATGTACAATCACCTCAGTGTCTGATGAGGTGGTCAGCGTATGACCTCTTGAGATTAGCCAAGCGGCAAGCTCACGATAATTATAAATTTCTCCATTCAATACAACCCAGATCCGCTTCGTTTCATTTGATATAGGTTGATGCCCCGTACTGAGATCAATGATGCTGAGCCGTCGCATCCCAAGCGCAACAGATCCTTCCACATAAATACCTTGATCATCAGGACCACGATGAATCATCGCATGACACATAGCATTTATGGTTGCTGAGTCAGGGATACTCTCCGGACCTATCGTGTAACCTGCGATTCCGCACATCTGGATTACAGTCTCCCCTTCGATGATATCGCTTCAGATAAGTACGCTGAAGACCATGTAGGGTAAGCCCCTCCAGGCTTTACTTCTGATTCAGAATCAGGACGCGCAATTTCTTTTATGGCCACTGCCATGCCTGCAAGAATGTAAAAGTAAAACTGGTAAGCAACAGGCGCAAAAAGTCCTGCCATCGCAAAGCCGACTAGACTACATTCTGTCGCTTCAGCCAGTGAGGCTAATTGACCTTGGTTAGAAGGCAACGACCTAATTCTCTTTAGGTTCGCTGATGAGCTTCCAGACCAACACGATGAATAAGATGGCAGGGATAATTCCCAACTCCGTCGATATTTGCAGGTAGACATTATGAACCCCCGCTGACCAGCCTCTACCTTCCTCATGGTTGAGTAACCCAGTCATCCCCAAGCCCACTCCAAAGGGGTATGTAAAGGTTTGGGAGAAACCCGCTTTTGTGATTTCCCATCTTGCATTCGCTGAGCCTGTCTTGTCCTTTGAGAAGTCTACGCTCGAAGCCATTCTGTCGAAGTATCCCTGCGGTGCAACGAGCAAGACAGTTCCTATTAAAACTACAGTGCCCATAACTATACCTAGTCTATTTCCAGTGGTCTTATTCCAGCAGTACCAAATAAACATCACTAGAAAAGTGATCGCCCCTCCCCTGGATGACGTCAATACGATACAGGCCAAAGAAATAACTACCGTTGCCCCTGTGAACGATTTTTGGATGCCACTTTTACTCGAAAGAAACAGGAACCATACAAAGGGGATGATCAGGTCGAGTGATAAAGCCAAATCATTCGGATTCGAGGTCAACCCTGAAAAACCGCCTTCAATTCTGTCACCAGACATGAATGAACCTGTCCGGTAGTTCTGTATCCCCACCAGCGCGTTGAATGCCGCGGAAAGGGCAAGTGCCCACATAAACCCACGAAAGCGGTTTTCAGTAGTCAAAAGGTTAGCGATCAAAAAAAATACAATGATCGATTTTATAAAAGTATCAGACAGTACTTCAAAGCTTCCGCCAGGCCACATTGAATGAGTGATTGATAGAACCGCGAAGAAGACAAGCCACAGCATGAGCTTCACCTCTGCACCCAAGATGGTGAAACGGCGCCCTTGCCGCAGTAATGAGAAGATATAGGTGATCATGCTAAGGAGTGCAAATACTAAGGCGAGGCGAAACGGTTGAAGAGCAGGAATGTAATTCATTGGAGCAATAAAGATGATTAGCATTAGAAAATTTAAGCTCTTGTATGCAAATGTCGGCTCTTCTGTTCCCATTGATTTACCAGCATGTTGGAGAATTATTTGTGAGGACACGTTCATTTGCATGGCTATTAATGAAATTCGCGGACGGCGGGATTTGGATTACCAGCGACAATACTATGACAAGCCGGGCCTATCGCAAGGGAATGGGTTCGGTACGGGGGGATAGAATAATCTCTATAGGCGTCAGGGTTACCCGTGTGCCCTGCTTCAGCGGCTTTAATAATATTGTAGAGTTCTCGCGCGGTCACATAGTGAAGACGACAGCCCGGTTTATCTCTGTACTCCTGTTCCAAAATTGAGTACATCTCATCTGCTTCATCGCCCAGTATGACATCGCGGCTTCGATCTTCGGCACCATGGCAGGAGACCTTTACAATGATCCATTCAGGACGCCCTTTGACATGGATGCCCTGTTGGACCCAATTGCGGATTCGAGCGGCTGCGGGTGGATTGGAAGCCTGAAGTTCGCCATTTTCTATCTTGGGAATGATTCCCCACTTTCGACTGGACCAATTGATTCCTAAGGGGCCTTGAACAATCATAAGGTCACCACTGGGCAAGTGACCTACTTGGACATCAACACCCGTATCATGTGATTTTGGTTTATTTGGGTCATCAGTTGCATAATACACAGCATTGACTTTGCCGGTCTGACTGATAGCTGGCGCCGTCGGCATGCTAAAGTCGGCGTAGCACCCGGTTTCTCGCAAAATGGTGAGCTCGTTATCAACTCCACAAAGGGCGGGCTTGTTCATCGAGTTGTCGAGGGCCATGTTGCCATGGATAAACCCATACACCTGCCTTGGCGGGATTTCTTGGGTAACCAACGCCCCATGCTTGCCAAAATTAGCAATTGCTAGCTCAAACTTTGCTCGCAAGGACGTTGATGTGTCATGACCATGGTGCAAATGTAATTCGATTTCACCAAGGCCTTGTTGACATAACTCCACAAGGTTATCCAAATATTCTGAATGGTAATTTTCTCCTGGATAAAACCAGGTGTGCTGGACCGGACGTCCATCGGAATCCTTATGCCTCTTGGCAAGGAGCGGATAGCGAGTGAGCCAATCATACATGCGCTCTTTTTCTTGGGTCGGAGTGGATCTTTCATCAATCGGCTCAAAATGATCCACGACACAAAATAGAATATGTAAAGGAGTCCCTGCTGATTGCTTGAAACCTTGAGCTCTGAGCAATTGCGCTTGAAGATACCCTCTCATCCAGATATGAAGATGCTTTGCTCGCACTTCATTTAAAACAGCTCCGCACACCGCAATGGTTGTCATTACACAGATCGCGCTAAAGAGTGTTAGCATGTATCTTCCCCATGCTCTTCTGCATTATCAGTTTAGTTAAGTATCGCAGCGTAGCGGCTACCTAGTTGATTCCAATCGTAGTCATCGAGGACTGGTGAGGACCGCTCGGATTCGAAGTTCCTGGCTCGCGAGGGATTTTTTATAAATTCTTCATAGCGGGTCCTTAAGACATCTTTCATCATTTGATAATCATCCGGGGGTACGATCGCCCCTCCCCCCACACGTCGAACCAAATCTGCCGTAGCGCTGTGCTCTTCTGTTACGGCCAAAATGAACGAGCCCGCCGCAATATATTCATATGCTTTTCCAGGGACCTGCAGGCGTTGTGCATTCGCGAGCAGAAGGAGAATGTGAGCATCCTTCATCTGTCTAAGTGCTTCAAAACGAGGAACCAATCCCACTAACTCCACGACTTCTTCGAGACGGTACTCTCGGATTAATTCAATGGTTGGGCGTCCCTGAACCGAACCACACTTCCCGATAAATCTGATCGACACTTTCTGCTTATCGATAGCTCCCTCTTGGCACAGCTCTGCGATTGATTGCAACAAGGCCTCAGGGCTTCTTTCGTACTCGATACTACCCACATAACTAATGATGAATTTCTTTTGGTCCGTATTGTGATTAATTCGCCTGAATTCCTCTCGTTCGAAACCATTTGTAATCGTAATCCAAACGCTACCAGCTACCGTTGGGTATCGCTTTCGATACCAATCTGTCATCGAGGGTGTCACGCACACAACATGATCGGCATGAAGGATAACCTGCTTTTCCAAAAACCGATTGCAGTAGTTGGAGACAGCGGTAGTCACCAGTTCTAGACGCTGTTCATTTGCCACCCATGGATCACGAAAATCCACAATCCACTTTATCTGTTCACCCTTCCACTTCTTCAGAGCCAATCCGATAAGATGCGCCGTGTATGGCGGTCCAGAGGTAATCATATGAGAAATATTATTTGTTTTTATTACAGAGCAGCCCTTAAGAATAGCGATCGGAAGCCAGCCTTGGAATTCATCAGGCATATAAAGCATAGAAAGGATAAGCCGTTTCGCATAAGCAAGGGGAGACCGGCTCCTACTTGATTCTTGCTGACTGGGTGCCCGCTGGTCTTTCTTGAGAAATCGTCTTGACTGTCTTAGCTTTCCTATAATCTTCTTAGTATAGCCGTACGCTTTTAGAGGAGAAGGAACACTGCTAGTCCGTAGTATGGTAAATGCGGAGGTCTCTTTTTCTTTGAAGATCCGTTCATAAGAAGACTCTTTTACGGTCAAAATAATGGGAGTCCAGCCTTGGTATGCAATGTATCGTGCAATTTTTCCTGGTCTCACGGCGCCAATTTCAGCACTTGGCAACCAATCATAAGAGACAATTAGCACTGTTTTGCTGTTTTCATCCATGATGACTGTAGAGTTTAAGAATCCAATTTTTATCAGAAACGGGCAACGTATTAGTAAGCAAATGGGCTATTCCGCAGGCCAGAGTAACCAGATTTCTTTTGGTCTTTTTGAACTGGGTGTTTCCACACTTTGGGCACATAGTAGTAGGGGCAAACTCTGTCCATCTATTTCCAATAACTTGGTTAAGCCACAAAATCATAGGACTAAAATAGGGAGGGCGTTTCCCGAAAAAGCGTGCAGACATTGTTTGAAGTGAAGCGAATGCGGTATCAAGTTTCGACTCAGTAAAAGATCGACAATGTCCCCAAATGTGAAAGACATATTCACATTTCGGGCATTTTGTTAACAAACGACGAAGGTTCTCTTTGTATGGTACGGAGATCAATACGTGTTGGCGAGACACCCTGATTAACTCCTTTATAGTATCCAAGAATAACTTGTCCTCCATATGCTCAAGTACCTCACAGCAGAGCACCAAATCGAATGATTTATTTCGAAACGGAAGCATCCCGGAACTACCCTGAACACCCATAGCCTTGACGCGTACAATTGAGCTGAACGCATAATCCACCCCCACAGCTCGGTAGCTCGAACTCAGTGATTCAATGATCCTTCCATCACCACATCCCACGTCCAATATAGACTTGACGCCGAAGGGTATCATTCCTCTCGTAATCCGAATCCTCTCAAGCTCATCTTGAGAGATAGCGGCGCTTTTTCTATGTTCCCCAAGGAATTCGTAAGTATTTACCATGTATTGTCGGCTCTTGATTCGAAAAACCACTGTTTTCCAAAATTCGACTCTGTCTGCATATCTAGAGGGCGAGCTCTTGCCTTCTGGAGGTTAAATACCCTCTCCCAACGGCCCAATCGAATACTTCTCGTAACTCTCTCCATGTCTGTCCACCCATCAGGAATAAACTACTGCCGTAAACTATTGAGCCGGCTAGGATCATCAGGACAAGCCTTATTACTGCAAAATCGTTTAACAAATTAGAAACACTCCACCCGAGTACAACAAGCACTAACGCCATGCTACCCGTCGCTGCTAGGGGTGATAATAATTGTTTCCAAAAGAGCCGCCAGGAAATTCCGACCTCACTCAGAGCCTCATTAACCATTTTGGCCATGAGGGGAGGGTATGCCGCTATCCAAGCTATCGCTACGCCAATGGCCCCATTCCATAATGCTCCCGCAAGAAAGGCAAGCGGCATCAAAATGAGCAAGGCAAAGGAATAACCAAATAAAAATTTGGCACGAAAACGAGCCATAAGGACGGGGGGTAACAGAATATCAATTGACCGTATCGCCGAATACAGACATAGGATTTGTAGCATCGGCACTATCTGGCCCCATTTGTCTGTTAACAGAACTTCAACGAGATCGTGTGCCACAAGAAGAGTTCCTATACACATTGGAAATGCTATTGAAGCTACTAATCTTAATCCTCTCAATAATGAGGCCTTCATGGCACCACGCTCATCCTGCAGCTCGGCTAAAACTGGCGATGCTAGTTGATTCACCACCGTGGAAACTTTATCAACTGACAATGTGGCCAGTTGTTTTGCCATAGAGTAAAACCCGAGTATCACATCCCCTGATACTTTACCGAGCACAAAAAAGTCAGCTTGCCGATAAGTCGCCCAGCAAACTTTTGACCCTAACGTCGAAGCGCTGAATTTTAAGACCTGAGTGAGCCGCTCACCTCTAACCCGTTGACTTGGCCTCCAGGGCAGGAAGCAAAAGGTGAGTATCGTCTGGATCGACGCACCGACGAGAGCTCCTCCCACCAATGTCCAAACACCAGCACCAACGAAAGCCAAAATCATCATGGTAGGGATGGATAACATTGCTCCGTAGATTTCTGCTTGCGAGATTTTGTCGAATGCCAGCGCTTTTCGAAGTAAGCTGTCTGGGACGATTCGAATAGCGACCAATGGAAGCAATAAACCATTCACACGCAGGACTGAGGTAAGCATAGGAGTATGAAACCATTTGGCGAGGGTTGGCGCTGCTAAAAACAAGACTGCATATCCGAATAGGGCCAAAATGATCGTCATCCAAAAACAGCCGCTTAATTCGTTTTCTGTAATATCTCGAAATTGTACAATTGCGGCGCCCAATCCCATTTCAGCAAGCAAACTTATTGGGAATATCCAAATCGCTGCCAAGGCGATCAAGCCGTAATCAGCAGGTGTCAGCAACCTAGCGATAAATAGTGTTGAAAGAAGACTTACAATTTGCACTCCTCCTTTGGACCAGACTATCCAAAACACGGATTTTGAAATTCGACTTTTCATATCACTGGCCACGGTTAATCTCTTTCGTACGTACAAGCAGGCTTGGCTTCATAATTGATAAAAAGACCGATACCACTCCACAAAACGACTCACGCCCACGTTGATGGGGGTCGAAGGACTAAATTCAATTTCTTGTATGAGGGCATCCACATTCGCAAATGTGGCGGGCACATCACCTGGCTGAATAGGCAGCATGATCTTCTCAGATTTTTTCCCCAGACAGTTCTCTATGAGTTCTATCAAGTGTAACAGCTCAACCGGTTGATGGTTCCCGATGTTGTAAATCCGATATGGCGCCGAACTCTTACTCGGGTCTGGACAATCACTACTCCAACTGGTGTCGGTTTGCGCCGGCTTATCAAGAACCCGGATGACCCCTTCAGCGATGTCGTCGATGTAGGTAAAGTCCCGCTGCATCTTGCCAAAATTGAAGACCTCGATCGGCTTGTTCTCGATGATGGCCTTGGTAAAGAGAAACAGGGCCATATCGGGACGACCCCAGGGACCATACACGGTAAAAAAGCGAAGACCGCTGCAGGGCATGCGATAGAGATGCGCATAGCAATGGGCCATGAGTTCGTTGGCTTTTTTTGTCGCCGCGTAGAGCGATACCGGATGATCGACATTGTCTTGCACGGAAAACGGCATACGAGTATTGCCGCCATAGACTGAGCTCGAGGACGCATACACCAAATGCTCCGTGCGAGCATGGCGACACCCTTCGAGAATATTGACGAACCCGGTCAGGTTACTATCGACATAGGCATGCGGATTCGTGAGTGAATAACGGACACCAGCCTGAGCGGCCAGATGCACGACTCTTCGAATAGGATAGCGAGTGAAAAGAGAAGCGATCGCCTCTCGATCGGCAAGATCCAGTCGCTCAAATTGAAACTGAGGGAGCGCTTGCAGTTGTTGAAGACGAGCTTCTTTCAAGCGCACGTCGTAATAGGCGTTCAGGTTATCTAGTCCTATGACCTGCTCACCGCGGTGCAATAAGCGTTGGGCAACATGAAATCCGATAAACCCCGCTGCGCCCGTCACCAAGATCATGACGAATATCTCATATGCATTATTGGAAGAGGTCTTACCGTGAAAGACCGGCCAGACGATCGTGCAGAATGGCCGCGATGCGCTCGGAAGCTTTCCCATCCCATAGGTCTGGAACTCCAGCATGCAATGCTGCCGCTGTCAACGCTTTGTCGGCAGCCGCCACGATCGCCTCGCGTGAATTGCCAACCAGCACGTTCGTGCCTTGTTCGACGGTAACGGGACGTTCAGTATTCCTTCGAAGCGTCAGACAGGGCACACCAAGCACCGTCGTTTCTTCTTGAATCCCCCCTGAATCCGTCAAGACAAGGCGAGCATCGGCCATGAGGGAGAGAAATTCTAGATAACCGAGCGGATCCAACATCATCAACCGCACTCGCCCGCCTTCCGACTCTTTTGTTAATAAATGCGCATGAGCGCCGGTGCTCAGTCGCTGCCGCGTCCGTGGATGACAGGGGAATATGATGGTGAGTCGTTTCGAGAGGTCGTCGATCGCATCGAGAATTTCTGACAGCGTATGCTCGTCGTCGACATTGCTGGGACGGTGAAGGGTTAGGAGACCATAGGTTCCAGCCTGCACGCCTAGCTTCTGACTTACACTCAACGCGCTCGCCCGCTCGCGATGCTTAAGGAGCGTATCCACCATGACATTGCCGACGAAGAAAGCCTTCTCTTCTGGAATACCTTCACGCTTGAGATTCTTTCGTGCTCCCAGCTCGGTGATAAATAAAAAGTCGGACAGATTATCGGTCAGGATTCGGTTTAATTCCTCAGGCATGGTCCGGTCAAAACTTCTGAGACCCGCTTCGACATGGGCGACTTGTATACCCAGCTTGGCGGCACACAATGCCGCTGCAATGGTCGAATTCACATCCCCAAATACGATCACGACATCGGGCCGTTCACTTTTCATGAGCGGCTCCAATCGGACCATAATCTGTCCCGTCTGTTCACCATGCGAACCCGAGCCGACTTGCAGATCCACGTCCGGCTTGGGCATGCCCAGTTCTTGAAAAAACAGCGTGGACATCTGGTGGTCATAATGTTGCCCGGTGTGCACGAGCATCACCTGCACGTCCTGATAGCGTCGCAAGGCATCAATCACCGGTGCGGCTTTCATAAAGTTCGGCCTTGCGCCGACTACACACATTGCTTTCATCGTTGCCCCTTTGTTATCCGGCCTTTTTCCACTGAACGGTCTCAGATTTCAAAAATTGAATGGCCCCCATTACCGCCGCATAGTTCAACAGGCAGAACGTAAAGGCTGCGCCCGTCATTTTCTCTCGCACACCCATTCTATTGAGCCACCATCCGGCCACCGCCATCAGATATCCGACAATCTGCATGGCGAGAAATACGGTAAACCAGCCCCCAGTGTGGATCAGATTGGTCACGAACAGACCGACCAGCGCAAGAGGCGCCAGGAGACGGTAGACCTTATGTGACACGAATTGGAGAAAGAGACGATTGGCCCACGGCTTGACCAGGCTGGGGCATAAACTGATCGCTTGATAATTTCCTGCCAGCGTTCTGACTTTTCGTGTGAACTCACTCGAATAATCGTGTGAGACGCGATCGAATGCGAGCGCTCTCCCTTCGAACACGACGCGAAATCCTCGCATCGCAATCCGCATCGGAGTCAAGAGATCGTCCAGGATCGTACCCGGCGGCAATGCTTCGAACAGTTCTCTTCGAATGGCATAGATCGCACCCGTTGCGCCTACAATGGAATCGATGGCCGCCTCGTGACGGCGAATCCATTTTTCAATCGTCCAGTACAGTCCCACTCCTTCTGCCGCGGGTCCCCGGGCATCCGATTCAAGGATTAATTCGCCGCTGACTGCACCAACAGAAGCATCCGCAAAGTTTGCCACCAGTTCTCGAACCGTCGTCATAGAAAATGACTGACGCGCATCGGCGAACACGATGATCTCACCTTGGGCGGCTGCCACGCCTACGTTCAGCGCTACTGCCTTGCCCATGCGGGTTTCCAATTCGACGAGCGACACTCTGTCAAGCCCAAAAGATTTGACAATCTCTGATGTCTTATCTGTGGAGCCGTCCGACACAACGAGGATCTGTAACATCTCGGGTGGATACACTTGCTGAAGACAATTCTCTATACGGGCCGCAATGTGGCGTTCCTCATTCCATGCTGCGATGAGGATGGTGACTCGAGGAGTACCATACGTTCGAACAATTGGCGGGTGCCTTTTCAGGGACCAGATCGCCAATAAGAGTGGATATCCCACATAGGTATGGAAGACGACGAACAAGAAACTGAAGAAGGCAACCTCAACCAACGGAATCGCTATGATGTCATGTTGTAGCATGAAAGCTAGATCGCATCGACGCGGGCATATGCTATGAAACGGACGCTCTGGTCGATGCCACGTGCAGTGAGCCCCTTCGCCGAGTAAAATACGCGCGCCGTTTCTATCAGATATGCGGCAGTCGAGCCTCAGCGAAAGGTTTTTGACGTAATACAAGTCATATTGAAGCTTGATGTGGGACTCTTCATCCGTCGCCGCATACCGGTACCGAATCTGCGCCCACCCCGTAATGCCCGGCCTGACGGTGTAGCGCAGATCGTAATAAGGAATCTTGTTACGAAGCTCTTGGACGAACACGGGTCGTTCTGGACGTGGCCCAACCAGACTCATTTCCCCTTTCCACACATTCACAAGTTGAGGCAGTTCATCGAGCCGCAACGTTCGAAGCCATTTGCCAACGCGTGTCACGCGAGGATCTTTTTTGATCGCCCAACGCGCTCCTTCCGCTTCCGCGTCGGCCCGCATCGAGCGGAACTTCCAAATGGAATAAGGGGCGCCTCTGAGTCCCACGCGCGTTTGATGGTAAAAGACGGGCCCTCGTGAATCGAGTTTTATCAAGACTGCGAGGGCGGCAAAGAGCGGTGCGAGTACGAGAAGCCCCAGTGCGGATACGGTGAGGTCCAAGAGACGCTTCAATCCCATCGTGACGCCGCGTCGGCGAAAGCCTGTTGAAAAAATAAGCGTGCTCGGCTTCAGCATGTCGATGGACAGTCGGCCGGACTCTTGTTCGTATAAATCATGTCCATCGACGACCTCGATTCCGATCGCTTTCACATCCAACAAGGTTTGCAGCGGCAGCCGTCCGCCTCGTCGATCGCTCAGACAGACGGCAATGGTTCCGATGCGGTAGCGTTCCACTAACTCGGGCAATTGATCGAAGGTCCCAATGATGCCGGGGTTGATCAGGCGCTCACCGACGAGTGAGGCATCGGCGACCAAGAAGCCCACCAGTTCGTAACGGAATTTGCTTTTATAGACGAGCGTCTGCCCTAGCTCTTTTGCGAGTTGATCGCCTCCAAGGATCAACACTCGACCGCGTCGACTCGAAAGAGGCAGCTCACTCATATAAAACTTGGACGCTACTCGCGGGACTTTGACCGATTCTCTGATAGCATTCATGCGCGAGGAAGTTCTTTTTTCTGCGAAAAGTAGTCATAGCCTTCTTGCATGTAGTACGGCACCACTTCGGCTTGCAGGCCATTTAGGACAATGCAGGGCGCGGTGGTAGGCCGTAATGTGGCCAGGGCCTTTTGCACAACTGACTGTTTCGTGACACCAGCTCGAATCACCAACGCGACGATGTCAGCCATACCGGAGAGGACATGCATGTCGGCCAACGGAAGGATAGGCGGCGCATCGAGAATGATGTAATCGAAGCGGCCTCGCAATTGAGTAATAATCTCATTCAACTGATTGATCTTTGATAATTCAATGGTCTGAGCCGCCGGTGTTCCTGAGGGCATCACCCAGAGCGGCAACTCTCCTTGCGAGTGCAGACAGGCGTCGACCGATTGCTCGCCTTCCAACAGGTCTTGCAGACCGGGCGCCAAGGTATTACCCATGTATCCATGGACGACGGGACGTTTCAGATCGGCATCGATAATCAATGTCGATTTGCCGAGGTCGCGAGCCAGCACATATCCGAGATTCACCGCCACCGCTGACTTTCCTTCACCCTTGACGGCACTCGTCACAACGATGACCGTGCTGCCGCGATTCCCTTGCATGAGCGTCAAACGAGTTGCCGCCACGCGAAACTGTTCTGTCACAACGGACCACGGTCTCCACTTGCTGACCAGATTCAGCTCTAAGGGAAGTTCCTGCACGTGGGTTTGAGCCGTTTTCCATTTTGCCCAGGGATGCATCCAATCTTTCGTAGCCCCGTTTGTTGTGCCGGTATGCCCATTGCCATTTGCGCCGGCACCTTTGTTTTCCAAATAGAGTGGCTGTACAGGTGAGGGAGCGGCCTGTGTTAAAAGCTTGGTCGACGATCGAGCCGACATGCCAAATGCTGTGTGAAACAATGGAATGGACGCTAAAATTGGAAGCCCCAACAAGGATTCCGCGTCTTCCGGTTTTCGGAAGGCCGGCTGGAATTGTTCTAATGCGATGGGTGCACCGACCCCGAGACCACATCCTATGGCAAGACCCATGAGCATGATTTTAAAAATATCCGGCTTTTCAGGCTTCTCCGGTAGATTGGCCGGGTCGATGATTCTGAATTGTTCACCTTTTTGCCGTTTTTCTAAATTTTCGGCGACGCGCGCATTGAGCTTCTTATCTAACAGAGACCGATAGTTTTCGCCTGGAGATTTCCATAGTCACGAAGGAGGATCATCAATTCTTGTTCACGTGCAGGCGACCGCTCAACCCGCCCCTCAAAGTCCTTCATCTGACTGGTTAAACGAATTGGCGTTCTTTCAACGATGCAATATCAGATCTTGATTTCGTCACGTTGTTTATGAAGTTCTCTCAGATACGGATCGATTGGAGTAGCTCGGTGAAGCGACAGCTCTCACTCCTATCGGGATTACCGGCTAGTTGTGCTTTTACTTTTTCGATTTCTAACTTCGTCGCTATAATGTCTGGATAATTGTCTTTGTATTCAGCTGTACAGTGTGGCAGGTTTCGTTCGAGCTCTTTTAGGCGCATGGTAACTGGATCGACCATCCGCATCTTAGTCAGTCGGAAGCCCAGGATTCGTTGCACCGGTTGTTTCATACTCCTTCATCGCCTTCTCAACCATTCCAAGGCGATCATTAAGCCGCCCCAACCCTTCAGTAATGGCCGTTCGATCACTTTGAAGACGATCCAGAGCCCGAAGTTGGCCTCCATTTGGCCAGGCAGTTCACCCATAAACTTTGTTTTAAATTGACTAATGGCCTGCTCCTGTGATTCCAATCTTGTTTTTGCCAAGTTCAGTTCTTGTTCTATAAACTCCGACGCTCCTTCTACTAATTGTTCTCTTACTCTTAAGGTTTTCTTCGATGAATTGTGAGGCGACCTTCGACGTCACTTTCATTGCCATCAGAGGATTTTCATGCGCAAAGGAAATTTTGAAGGCTTCTACTGAGCCTCTTCGACTGCCTGGACCTGGCGTTCCAAACATCTCTACCTTTATTCCTTTACGTACTAAGCTCGACGACGCTTTCAATACCTTCTTTCCTGACTTGCTCTGGATAGAGTTTAAATTCCCCGATGACTTGACTAAGTAGCGTACGACTCATCACTTGCTGTTGGATCATCGTGAGCCGCTCTTCAACATTGGACCCCACAATTCCTTTGACATAATTCTCGGGAATTTTTTGATCTTCCACCAAAATCAGCGTGCTGGAGCGATAGCTTCGCGGCAGTGCTATACAAAGGATGATGGCGACACTCAGCGATAGCACGAAAATGCCCAATGCCAGCCATTTTTTACGTACCACCATATTCCAGTAGTCTTGTGGCGAAACCGCCGCGGCAGCAGGACTCATCATTAGTTCCACTCTCCTCTGAGACTGAGACTTACAACATTGCGATCAAACGTTGTCTCGATTCCCGTGAAGGTTTGATTGAATTCAGAATGTGTTACTGAGGCAATTGCTGAGACTGACCGCGTAATGGTGTAGTTCAAAAGGAAAGATACTGAATAAGACTCAAAACTCAATGGGACTTGTCCGCTGGTGGATTCATTCTTTGCATAACTTGCGCTGCCACTTGCTGATAGATTTCCTGTTAGACCGTAGGTCCCTGATACGGTAATGACTTGACTTAATAGCGGAACGGCGACAAGGAAAAAGCTGGGAAATATTGAACGAGAATACCGAAGCGTTGCACCGCCGTGTTGGTGTTTCCATTGGAGAGAAGCATCACCTACGTAGGTTAACGTGGAGTTTGGTCCCCCGATAACACTAAATCCGCCCGTACCATTAGCCGTTAATGTTGGAGTAAACGTGTGAATCCACGTCAGGGTTCCACCCTGCGTTTGGAAGCTTGAAGTTGCGCCGCTAGGTAGATCATAGTTGGCTCGAGATCCCTGATAGTTCACGCTTACAACATCCAGTGGTGTTAACGTAAACTGGGGGCCAACGCTATAACTTTGAAAATGCGTACTAAAAAATGCTGAACCAGCAGGTTGGTTTGTTGCGGTATTCGGCGGCGGCACAAAGACAGTTCCGTACCGAAACATGGAATTTGTATACATCCCCTGTAATGAGACGACGGGAGTAAACTGATATCCGGCAGTAACGTTCGCCACGTTCGTTCGTGAATTCGCTCGTTGCGTCTGAATCCCTCTCACGAAAGTATCCGGGACTTCACTTCCTGTGCTTGGACCTATAAAAGCAAGAGGCTTTGGTGTAAAGGCAAAACTATCGCTTACTGTCAGTCTGGCTCTTTTATCTAGTTGACCCATCAGACCATCTAGATTCATAGTTAGAGCACCGCTTGGAGCGATGTAATTTAGGCCAGGATTTTTGACATACGCTTCACCCGTTACCGTCCCCGTCAGACTACCGGTAACTAGTCGATCTGAATGGTCTACCCTTAACTGGGGAGCGACGGTTGTCACGTAATCTTCCAGATTTCGACCCTGAACAAAATATACGTTACTGTCGTATCGTTCAGTCACAGTGAGAGCTCGGTGTGATCTTTGGTTTCCGACTGAACCAGCACGGGGTCGGCCCGAACTCCTGACGGAATTAAGATGGCCACACCCACCGTCAATACCGTCACCGCTATAACTGCACAGGCTGTGGGGCATTCCCACCCAGAGCGATTCACCCTATGGCACCACAACGATGTCCCCCGATTTCAGGACAAAGTTTCCTCGTTCTCCTTTTCCGCTGAGGAGTTCCTCGTAGCGCACAGGAATTCGAATCTCATGAGGTCGGCCGTCACCGTTTGCTTCGGTCGTGACGACCTGCATTTTGTTTTTTGACGCATAGATGGTGAATCCGCCGGCTACCGCAATCGCTTGCAGCACGGACGTATGAGACTTGAGCTGGTATTTGCCGGGCTTCTGGACTTCGCCAAGAACAAAGACGTTGTAGCTATTAACTTCCTTGACACTCACTGAGACTGATGGGCTTTCTTTAAATTCTTTCAATCGATCGGCGATCCGAGCGGCGAGTTGATTGGCTGTCTGGCCACTCGCCTGTACGTCGCCGATCAAGGGCATTGAGACCATGCCGTCCGGCCGTACGACTGTCTGGCGAGAGAGATCTTGGTTCCTCCAGACGGTGATTTCCAAAACATCTTCCGGCCCAAGAAGAAAATCGGTAACCGTGGGCGCCTCTTTGACATTTTCCAATCCGGCTGCACAACCCGGTAGCACAGCGGCCACCAGCAGAATCAGACCCTTTGAGAAGTTTTGCACTTTGGATAAATTCATGGCATCAACACCATTGTTTCTGCCGGGACAACCACGGTGTCGCCAGGCTTGAGTTCAACATTTTGCCGAGACCCGTCACGTAGGACGATGTCGTCGTAGCTCGCTTTAATCCGCTCGTCTCCCGATCCGTTCTCTCCAAACCGAAACACCACCAACTTATTTCGCGAGGCCATGGGCGTAAATCCACCCGCCATCGTGATGCCCTGCAAGAGCGTCGTCTTACTCTTTAATGGATATTTGCCCGGCTTACTCACCTCACCCAGCACATACACGGCGTAGCTGTTGACTTCCTTGACCACTATGGCGACTGAGGGATTTTCCTTGAACTCCTTCAGCTTGGAGGCAATTTCTTCGGTGAGTTGGGATGGGGTCTTGCCCACCGCCGCGACATCGCCGATGAGCGGCATCGAGATGCGACCGTCTGGACGCACGGCGACAGTCTTGGAAAGATCTTGATTGCGCCAGACCGTGATTTCCAAAAGATCCTCAGGTCCGATTATGTATTCTTTGGTCACTATGAGAGACGCCTTCTCACTCATAGGATGGGATGCATTCGCCGGCGGAACGGGCGTCGACGTGCCATTTGCTGCCGTAGGTGCGGCCGCCGACTTGGTCACCACTGGCGAAACATTCTGCGCGAATGTCAATCCCGCCCCCTGCCCAAGACATAGACTGCTAATTACGCTCATGACCAATAGGCGTCTCATGCCTGCCTCCAGATCTGTTTCTTTACAACGAAGCTGTGTCGCGCAGGTGACATTGCGGAGAAGCTCACAGCACAAATTTCAATCCAACAAAGTGTAAATCCTCAGGCCCCATCGGCATTGGGCGGGTCCAGGCCACTTCCGCCAACGTAGGAATGTGGGTCCGTTGGATTGGGATGGGAACATGTACTTTGAGGAGTTGCAGCGCCTCCGGAGCATGATCCATGACAAGCAACATACCGCCCGAGCTAATATTGAGCGTCAATGCTTTTCCATGACGATTTTGGAAATGCTCCGGGAAGAGGTCCGGATCGATGGGGCTGGTGCTTTCATACTGAATCGGACGAATCATCGTGACTCGTTCGGTATGTTTATGCTGGCTTGGCGTCGTCCGCCAATCCCAGTCTGATGCCGTCATACTGTCTCCTCCGATCATTTATAAGAGATCTCCCGGCCCCACTTACCCATAAGTAGTGCAAATTAGCGTACCATTTGAATTCAGTGTGTCAAACGCGGCTCCTCACTTCTTCCGCCGTCCGTCACACTACTACGGTGCTACACCTAGCTCAATCCACCAGAAGTAGACAGGAACCCCCTACGAAAGAAGCACACAGACGGTAATCATTTCCTCTGCTCACCGAGCACATGATCTTTTCCGAGATGTGGTCTGGAGGCTGAAGTATGGTCTCGCAGTCGCAAGCGACTTCTATCCATGGCTGGGAAGGATTGATTTATCTAGTAAATTCCCCACTCAATGAATGTCGCTCCTTGCATGGTAGGAGGTAGAACTAATCTTAATGAGGCCGACCTAAGTCTTATTGATTAATATGAGACTTATAGATATTGTAGCGCCCTAAGCAAAATGGGGGAGTAGGCAGAGTAATAAAAGACGGAGTGGCATGAATAACGGAAGCACCGGGATATCTATGGAAGCACCCTTAGACCCGACACATGACTTACGAGGCATCGCAGACCTACGTGAAGGCCCTGGCCTTTTAATCCTCTCGACCGATAACCGACTCCTACATATGAATCGCCGTGGATGGGAACTGGTGCGAGAAATTGGAGAGGCGCAGGTCATTAAGGCCGGCGGACTCCTTCCCAACGCTGTCTCCGAAATTTGTGCGGAGATACACACTCTTCTTAAAGCTCAGGTGGGATCCAAAGATTGGGAGCAACTGGAAGTCAGACGTTTGGTGGGCGATTCCAAACGGCCGGTCCTCTTTCGTGGTTTTGGTCTTCCTGGATCGGAAGCCGCGCAACACTCCCGCATTTTAATCGTGATGGAAGTCATGGGCCGGCGAGAACGCGTTGCGCAACAAGTCCAGAAACGGTTTCACTTGACGAATCGGGAACAGACTGTCGTACAAACCCTCGCCAAAGGCCTCACGAATAAGGAAATCGCTACGGCATTAGGCATTACCGAACCCACGGTGAAAGCCCACATCAAACACATCATGGAAAAAACGAAGTGCACGACTCGCACAGGGATCATCGCACAAGTGCTCCAGGGGTAGTATCCTCGGTCGATCATCACACCTCGTTCCGTCCACCAGCCGTTCTAGCCACTTTTACTAGAACAGCCACTCTAACGCCTTGATACGCGCCCAACAGCGAAAGAAGTTCCTTCGCCACTCGCTCACTGCCGATTGAGCGATCAAATGGTGGCTTGCATGGTTGTAGTTCGTCACGCACATTGCGTATCATATTCAGACGTTCACTCAGTTGTTGCTTGATTTGCACTTGTAAAACGCTCCACTGATGCACGCTTCCTCCCTATGAAGATGCCTCCGTTGCTGTTCTAAGCTCAGCTCGTATGCCCCTTATTGAATCTATCCTCCTTCTCCTCGTGGTGTCTCGCATCGCCGGCGAAATCGCTGAGCGGTATCGTCAGCCGTCGATGATCGGGGAGATTGTGGCCGGTATCCTCTTAGGGCCATCGGTGTTTGCGCTCATCACGATGACGCCTCAACTGAAGGCTATTGCTGAACTCGGCGTGCTCTTATTGGTCTTCCTTGCCGGAATGGAGATCGATCTGCACGATCTGCGCACGGCCATGCAAGGCAGACGAATTTGGATCGGCATTATGGGATTCGCTGTGCCGCTGGTACTGGGGATCGCGACCGGCTGGGCCTTCGGGTTCGATATGACTCGGAACACCTTCCTTGGCCTCTGTATTGCCATTACGGCGCTCCCAGTGAGCGTGCGGATGCTTATGGACCTGGACGTCCTTCAAACCAAGATGGGAAGGCAAATTATATCCGCCGCTGTCTTGAACGACGTCAGCGCACTTCTCGTGTTGGGCATCATCATTGAAATGCAGCAAGATGGCGGGAATTGGCGATCATATCTGCAAAGTGTCGCTTGGATTCTGGCTAAGAGTTTATTATTCATGGCAGCCGTCTTGCTCGCCGCACGCCTGATTAAATATTCGAGCGGACGGATCCCGCTCTCCCGCCAGTGGCTCAGCCGGTGGCTTCTCCAGTTGAGAGGAAAAGAAGCGCTCTTTGCCATGACGTTGTTGTTCGTCTTAATGTTTGCCGGAGCATCCGAGCTCGTCGGTTTACATTTTGTCGTAGGCGCATTTTTTGGATCGATGTTGCTGAGCCATCAGCTTCTCGGCGCAGCTAATTTTAAGGAGGTGCAGAAGACAGCCTCACGGATCACGATGGGATTTCTCGGCCCCCTGTTCTTTGCCGCCATCGGGTTGGAGTTTAACACCTCGGCGCTCTCGGACTGGAGGCTGGTGGTCGCGGTCCTCATCGTCGCCTTTGCGGGGAAAATCATGGGGGGGTTCTGGGGCGGCCGAATAGCGGGTCAGTCTGTGGCGGAAAGCTGGACCCTGGGCATTGGATTGAACGGACGAGGAATTATGGAACTCGTAATTGCCAGCATCGCCTTGGCCAACGGGTTCATCGATCAAAAACTGTTTTCCATACTCGTTCTCATGGGTACGCTGACCACGTTGGTGACCCCGACCTTTTTGAAGTATGCGTTTCAGCAAAGCGGTATTCAGCATGATCCGTCGCCCACTGAGGATCGAGCCACTGAACCGCCCGATCCACAGTGGGTATCCCTGCCATCGCCGGAGTCTAATGCCATTAACGATCCTCCCATCGCCAATCCGGATCGAAAGTTCACACGGCAAAACACCACGCTGATTTTTCCATCTTCCGACTTGACGGCCAACGATGTCGATCTCGATGGAGATACCTTGACCGTGACTGCTGTCATCGTCAACGATGAGACTCATGGCACCGTTCGCCTGGCCGACCATCAGATTACTTATCAACCTGATCCGAGGTTTAATGGATCGGCTAGCTTTGGGTACGTGGTGAGCGATCGCCGCGGAGAAACAGCCATCGGCACGGTGCATGTACGTGTGATCCCGTGACGGACCAATACCTGGCGTTCATCTGGATGACAGCTCCCTTCCCAAATTCTGACAGACCTCAATAATTGAAAATAATATAAGTTCGGAAGGTACAGAATAATATGAGGATGACATGAATGCTCCATCATCTTATCGTTTATTAGTGATTGACGACGATCCCACGCTTCTGAAGGCCCTGCCCGATACTCTTCGATTTCGCTTGCAGGGGTGCATCGTCGACACGACCGCTTCACCCGACGAGGCGCTCACGCTTGTAGGCAAGCAATCCTACGATGCCATCATCAGCGATATTCGTATGCCGGGCATGGACGGCGTGGCCTTGACCGTCAAAATCCGTGAGGTGCAACCGGATACGCCAGTGATTCTTATTACCGGACACGGAGAAAATGGCCTAAGAGGGCAAGCTTCTGCTGCCGGCGCCTTTGCCTTCTTAAACAAACCGATCGATCCTATCTTTATCGTCGCACTCCTCCAGCAGGCGCTTCATGAGCGACGTTCCCAGCAGACCAGATCCTGCGCGGTCTAGTGGCAGAGGCATCCGCTGTTTAGCTAGTCGATGGATCATCGATTCTGAGGATCTCGAGCGCTGAGGAACTCGATACGCGCATACGAATCTCGCAGCACGTTCTCAATGCTTAATAATCTCGTTCGAATTCGCGATTATTAGCGAAATAGCGCTGTTGCCACGTACGTGCCTCTCTCATGATGCGGCTACGACGCATTGCATGAAGACGATTATTACTGATCGATAGTTGTGAGTACGATCGCTACTGAGCGATCAGGACGAAACGTGAGGTTCTATCTGCTGCTCCGCGGTCATCCGTTACCGTAAGAGTCACTTGATAACGGCCTGCCGACAGATATGCATGTGAGGCGGTCATCCCGGTTTCACGATCGCCGTCGCCGAAGTCCCACTGATAGTGAAGGATCTTCCCATCATCGTCACGCGAAGCCTGTCCATCGAAGGAAAAAGCAGTGCCCGCATGGCCGTCCGTGAGCACATCGAAGTTGGCCACAGGGAAGCGGTCTCCAACGAAACGCGCAAGGACGTTCCTAGTCATTTGTTGGGCCGGCGTACTCAAGCGAGCCGTTCTTGGTGTCGGTCCATTAAAGTCGTCCAAGCCCCAGCTCCATTGCATCGATCCCGTCGCAAACACGATTGCTCCATTCGGCATTTCATAGAAGACCATGTCGGAATAACTTTCTCGTTCGCCAATGATATACGGAGAGCGGGCGATCACGGTGACCGGGTACTCTCCTCGTCCGAAGATACGATCCACCTCATACCCAAGCAACCCCGTTAGGTGATCAAAGGAGCGGAGGCCGGTGCCGCGTGTCACCCACGAATGAACGTTGACCACAACGATATCTCCGTCCACCGGATCGGCTTCATACATGACGCCGATGAACGCCTCTTCGGGGCGATCGACCGGTGATTGTCGCCAGCGCGTGGTCACGAGGTGGTCATTCGTCGGATCTGTATCGAGGGCATAGGGATCTTCGTGCGAGTCCTCTTCGTCTTTGAACGAGACGATGGTGCGATGCAACTCGCCGGTGAAGGGACTGGGCTCTAAGCGGATTTGCCAGAAACAGACATTCGCCGAAAAAAATGCGAGGTTGATATGACGATCGCGAGCCTGCTCGACGTGTGACCGCATCTCCCACGACCAGTATTCGTCGTGACCGACCGAGAGCCACCCGCGATGATTGAGGAGAAGATTCGGATCGGCGTGCGTATCGATGTTGGTGCTATAGGTGACATCATATCCCTCGCGCTCCAACCACCGCAGCATATTGTATTCCCATCCGATGAGGAATCCGCCGGCGCCTTGACCGAAGTCGGCACTTGAACTCTCGCTGATCGCATACGGCCGATTGAACGATACTTTCTTAGCGGCATGGCCGACGCTGTTATACGTATAGAGCGATTTTCCTCCCCAGTTGTTATATGCTTGAAAAGTGGTGACGCTTGACTGAAACAGATAATCCGAGAGGCGCTCATCATCCCGCACCACGAAGATAATATAACTTTGCCTGCCACTGATTCCGGCCGTTAACTTCGCGAGATAGACTCCACTGACCCAGTCGTTCTCATCGTGGGGATTACTTGTCGTCACAACATACGGATCGGTCCAGTCACACTCGATGAGGCCGGTATCCGTATCAGGAGTTGGAATCGGCTGCCGATTGCCCGACCGTCGAATTCCGCCAAGGATTAAGCGCGCACCCATGCCGCCGTACCATCCCATCCGATAGATGTCGATAGTATAGAAGGGCTCGGTCGCGCTGACGAATAGCTTGATCTGCCCGCCGCGCTGTACGCTGGTGAGAGAGGCGTATCCCTCGACTTCTCCGTATTCCGCAGGTTGCGCAAGCTGCCATTCCAGAGATCCAGGCCGGGCATTCTCCATCTGAATCCGAGTGGCGGCGTAGACGTCATTGGCCAGCAACAGAATGACTAAAAACCCGATCAGTTTCATTCGTGACCAGTCAGGGAAGGACAGCCGTCCACTTCAAAGAGCTTCCGTGGATCATGCTGAAAGCGGGTTATCGGTGTGGCGAAAAGAACATGGTCAAGATGGTTCACTGAAGCACGAGCTGCCTTTCCAGCAGTCGCCCGACCTCTTGTCTTAACTCGCTAGCAGAAGCATGAGTCCGGTCGCCGTGACCGGGCAGCACCCATTCAAAGTGCAGATTGAACAGGACGCGGGTGGACTCACGTAATTGGTGCCGATCCCACACATAGACGGATGGTACATCCAAGCGCTGGGAATCGCGATCCCACCACAAATGATCACCCGTGAACAGATAGCGATTCCGGTACAACAAGGCCATGCTGCCGGGCGTATGTCCGGGCAAAGGAATCATGTCGAACTCATCCAGCAGGGACCGTGGCTCATTCCCCTCCACCACCCATTCGGCATCCGGAGCGGCAGCGAGGTCTGCTCGATGAATAATCCGTGTCGCCTGAAACCGGTGAGCATAACGAGCCGAATCCGCCACATCATCTTCATGCGTGAGAAAGATGAAGCGGATGCCGCCCATCTCTTCAAACGCATCCACGAGATGTTTGACGTAGCGCGGCGAATCGATCAACCAATTGCCGCCGGGATGCTGCAGGAAATAGCTGTTTCCGCCAAACGACGCAGGGGAGTTAAAGCCCGTATAGTAGAGATCCTCGTCGAGACGGAGAGGAAAACTCCTCATAGCCCGATCCCATGAGCGTCGATCGGTGTTTAAGACACCAATCGAGCCGACAGGACATGCGATCAACGCTTGGTAGGCGCGAAGCTGCTCCGTCTCTGATATCGGTTGACGGTAGACACTGGAATACTCGTCTTGTTCGCGAAAGGTTGCGGGGGCAAGTTGGCGGCAGGCATCGCAATTAATACACGTCGAGTCGACAAAGAAATTGCCTCCGATATTGCTCGTCAATTTTTTCTTGGCATTTGCCACGTCCTACCATACCATGCCGCTCCGTCCTGCTGACAGGCTCAAGGACATACCAAAGCTTATGCGCCTTTAGGAATAAATGAATCCTCCAGAAGCAGCGGCATCAGGGCGCTGATAATCGTAAGACAGAAAAGAAGGTCGCGTGGGGACAAGAGTCTGCTCGTAAGATAAGGCAAGCATCGCTACCTGAAATTTGTCATCACCACTCAGTGGAGAGAAAGCTACAGAGGGCAGGAGTATCTCAGAATCAAAGAATGGAAGGGGCAATGTCAGAATCGGTTTGGCGATATCGAGCGGTGACGCGCTCTACTCCCTCACCGAGTGTCTCACCCGTCTTCAACATGAAGGATGAACGCGTTCCAAGAGCATCTTCGAAGAGGGCAAACTCTCCGTGCTCAGTTTGCCAGACACCGCAGAATCGTAATCCATTCAACCGGTGAAGTTCACTCTGTATTTCAATATCTTCATTCATTTCAGTTTGTCCCCGTCATAGTGACTACAAGGGAGTATAGCAATCAATTATCCTTTGTCTAGAATGCTTTATTTAACCTAGACCATACTACGTGAGCATTGATCGTACGCCAGGTGTCAAGCATTTGTAGGCCGCCTTGAAACTGAGCTGAAAGAGACCTTAATAAAAAGTTATCAAAATCAATGCATTATGAATTATCAGAATCTCCAACGGCTTCCAACGATTCATGCTTCCGCAGGAAAAGCTGACAGTCTTCATCGTGCTCGCAGAACTATCGTTTTCCATCAACCGCTTAAGTATTGGCCCTTTTATTGCTGATCTTGAAATTAAAATAATGCCTTATCGCGCCGCATGGTTGCGCCTTGGCCATGGGTTACAAGATTGATTCAATAACCAGTCAGGATTGTGGAGGTCACGATGGGTAGCCGGAAGATTTTTTCAGCGTTAATCTCAAGTGCGATCATCGGTTTGATGGCCGTAGGCGGCGCGCACGCCGTTACTATCATCCCTCAAAGTTCCCTCATTCCTTCCACGACTTACTATACTGATACGATCGGCGGCGGAATCGGGGATGTAGTGGTCACGACAGGAGGCGGGAATGCCGCTAATGTTGGTGACCCTACCGGTCGTAATGACGACGGGTTCAGCGGTCCAAAGAATTTAGGCTTTACCATCAATTTTTTCGGAACGAATCAAACCCAGTACTGGGTCAACAATAACGGCAATATCAGCTTCAACAACGGCATCTCGGCCTTCACACCATCCGGACCGACGGGAGCTTCTCAACCCCTGATCTCTCCATTTTTTGCCGACGTGGATACGCGGGGCGCGCTAAGCGGCGTCGTCCATCTCCGCACCAATATCGCCAACGAAATCATCGTGACTTGGGATCAGGTGGGGTACTTCGGTTCCCATGACGACAAACTCAATAGCTTTCAGTTGGTGCTGCGTGGCCCGGGCTTTGCGATTCCGGCGGGAGAAGGCCAAATCGGCTTCTTCTATAAAGGCATGCAGTGGGAAACCGGCGATGCGAGCGGAGGAAGCGGCGGATTCGGTGGAACACCTGGCGCCGTAGGGTTCGGTGATGGGGCCGGCAATGGAGAAGTGTTACAAGGTTCGACTGCGAATGGCATCGCCGCATCCGTGGCAAATCATCATATTTGGTTCGATGTTGTTGGCGGTGTCCCCATTGTCACTCCTCCAACGAATGGCGGCGGCGGCGGTGGGAGCACCGTTCCCGAACCGGCTTCCTTAATCCTTCTCGGAAGCGGTTTGGTTTCCCTGGCAGCATGGCGGATGCGTCGGTAATCTTCAATCGGACTTCAAGGGAGCCCGCTCTCCTTCAGAGAGCGGGCTCGTGTTTTTTATAGTTGCCCTCGATTCAGGGATGCGTAGCCTATCTCACACGAACGATCTCCACTATTCTCCTCGGTCGCTCGGCACAACAATTAGCCATTAGCCGACCGATTATCGGGTCGTATTCTCCCCTTCTTTCTTAAACAGACGGAACAAGTCCAGCGTCACCGTAAAACCATAGGTCGGTCCTTGGTCTTTGTGATTAATGCTATCGTTCCATGATTCCATTCGAAATGCATCGTAGGTGAAGGCCAATGACCAGAAAAATTCCTTGCGGCTTTGGCCTGTTTGATCAACAAAAATCCCCGAATCCCATGTTAGGGCATATTCAATTTCCCAATGCGGAGGACCGTCGCTCTTTCCATAGGGTCCCAGGCTCGTCGAGAGTTGATACAAAAAGGAGAATGGTTTGATTTGATGCAGCACCGCCCCGGTGTCGAGTTGCCCATACCGAGCCATTGCTGAAAAGCGTAGATAGTCCGTGAGAACTCTCAACGGAGTGCGGTCCCAATAGGGTATCAGTGAGTCGAAAGACACGCGACGAAGTCCGGCACGCGCAAACGCCTCCTGATACAGCGTCCCGCCCGTCAACCCTCCACCTATATACAACTCTTTTCGATGATCGAGTAACGGAAACCATCGAGTCACAGATGCGCTGATCATCGCATCGACGACATCAGATCGAGTTTGTCCCTCCTTGACGGGCGCAAACCCGAGCGCTTTGTGCACAAGATTGTTTTGTACAAACTTCGTAGGCTGCGATCCTGTCGGGCCGGCGCCCACGGTGATATTCGTGCTCCAACCTTCCAATCGTTCCCAATGCTGACTCCAACTCATCGTGGCAAAATTCAATCCTAGGGAGTCGTCGAGAGTCGAATTGTAACGAGTTCCCGCCCCATCGAACTCGGTAAAGCGATTAAACGTTCCCCCGATTGTCAGGGTGTTGAATTGATCAGGATAAGCAATCCCTCCCCAATGAACTGTCGGCGCAGGCGACTCCGCGATGGCTGAAGCAACCATAATGAGCACCATGCAGACGGCATAGAGAAGAGCGGTCGGCACATTCATAGGAACAAGTTCCGCGGTCGATTACAATCACTCGTCTGTGATGAAGAGAGCGAGATCTTAGAGTGATCAATATATAGTAAAAAACTTTAGGCACACTAGACATCAGTAGATGACCTACAGTTGGTGGCCGCTAGCTTCGTACTTAATGTCGTGCCGGTAGAAATCGTTGCCTCCTTGTCCCGCCACACTGCCCAGCTCAGCATAATCAGCTGTGCCGGACTTAGGTCCGATTGAATATCATCTGCGTGAATCGGTAGAACTACGGCATGCCACTTTGTATTCATCCACGTCAGCGTTTGCTCTTTAGCCGATCGGCGCATGGCGAGATCCTGTCTTTACACGGCAGTGGGGATGCGACTATACGCCTTCTCCTCAAGACACCGATTTTGTATGACTTGTCCCCTATGACATTCCCCTATCGACATGGCTGCTATCTATGGGAAGGAACGCTTGTGGAAGAAAGTGAGGTGGGTCAGGCTGATGGTGAGGTGACAAATCGATTTTGGCCCGGCGCGCTTCGAGAGATCTGCCAGACAGACTTACCCGAGGTCTTCCTCAGCTTTGGCGATGAGGTGACGGGTCAATCCATCCTCATGGCGACCTATGAAGCCTCGTTTGGAGAGGCCCGTGTCAGTACAGAGAGCTAACTTCGTTTTATCCCTTCCCGGTGACATTGATTCTACCGTAGTAGACCACCCTTAGATCTTTATTCGTCGAACCTTTCACCGCGAGTCTCTCCGGCTTCTCAACGAATCGATCAGTGATACTACGATGACTCCTAATTCAAGTGAATGAGGCCCAGCGAGTTGTCTTGAGAGGGCGCAGGATGGATGAATGTAAATCCTGATGTGGATGAATAATCGACAACTACGCCTTGCATGCGCGCCACACTATTGGCGGCAACCGCAATGGTGAGGCCGTCACATACATGTACCGCATCATCCGGCTTCTCGTCGGACTCGAGCGCAATGTTGAAGGCGATCCGGTGGTCGTCAATATCTTTCATCTCGATTCGCACAAGGCGTTCCTCAGGATGTTCGCTAAGCAATTGAATGAGGTGATGGTGCGCTGCGGGTGTGACGTGAATCATGACATCCTCCTTTTGCCCTTTGCTCTAGCAAGGAACGAGCCCAAACCGGAATTGAAATCATTTGTACAACATTAACCCTCCTCATCCACACACATCTATGTACGCTGTGCTCGCTTCGAGGAGTGCATTCCAATCCGTTCTAGAGGCGCCCTTGGACATAGTGAACTGGGATGAGCAGATTAGCCAAATTTACCCATTTCGATATACTTTCCCGAGGAGACAATAATGCCACTTCTCATTATTACACTCGTAGGCCTTTTGGCGTTTGGTTTGTTTGACCTAACTCTCGGACGACCCCTTCCAGTGGGCTCACAGGCTGCGATCAGACAAGAAATCGATGTAGATCCTCAACCCGGTGAACCTGAACCTACGCCTCTTCGAGCCGTTGCGGCCATCCAAATCGAACGATGCGAGGTTACCGACAAAGCGTGCCAATTGACCACTCTGTATCGTTTTATTGTTGAGACAATCCATGTACAACCAACACAAGCTCTGGCGATGCATGCGAGACAGAGCCCGCTACAGACACTCTTGAAGAAGAATGGAGATGCCGCCGACATTGCCCTGCTTTTTGCCTCGCTTCTCGACCAGCGGCACATTCGAAACTATCTGATTGTTCTCCCTCAGGACAGCTATGTCCTGGCATGCGACATTTCACCGACAGCGTTGCGTCATGCAGGAGGAAACTGGCGGCCCGTCATTCCTCCGTCCGAATCAAGTTCATCAAATGTCGTGAGCGACCAGACTGAACAGACGGACGCCTTTGAACTCAATCTCGCCGACGCTGCGTGCCCATGCCTGCTTCTCGATCCAAGCGGCTCTCAGGATCGACAACTTGGTGATCCCCTCCCCGTTCCTATAAAAACCTTCCGCTGGGCTGTTGACCGTCTGGGGCAACGCCACGCTCTCCTCACCGGTCTCTAGAGATTCAACCCCATCTCTTTTCCACATCCCCTCGATAGAATTCCACAATTAAAAATGGAGGTTATCGCTGCCTCATGTAACAACCTCCGAGATCTACGTTGTACCTGACTCGTCCTCGCTTCATCCGATTCGTTGCCATCACGTACCTCATGCCTCTAGCATGCTGTTCGATTCGCAGCCTACCAGTGCCAAAGGCCACATGAAGGTACACGAGACGGCCCGACCGATTTTCAAACTACTCATTGGGGAGTAAGGCCTAGCCTACGACCGGAGTCCAATAGGCAGTCAACAGCGGGGTGTGATACGAATCATCATCACTAGGAGTATCGACCATGAGAAATCTATTGTTTCTTTTTCTCTTAGCACTAGTCCCATCCGTCGCTTCCGCCTCTGACCAATTCTTTCGGTGTGAAGATGGAACGGTTACCAATCGGCCCGAGCGCCTATGCTCCCCCTATGAACCACACGGGACGGTCATGATCGCTCCGGAAGGCAGTCGACCCGCCAATTTCGCGCCCTTCTTCGAGCAGTCGCTGCCATCTGTGCCTCCCGTCATAGTTGGTCAGGCCAAACTGGCCTCGCCCGATGTTTGTTCACTCTATCAAGAATGGGTCACACTGAATCTTCAGACAGGCGGTGGCGTGACCTTTCGGAATACCCAAGACGTGCCACGGTGGCAATCACTGTCCCGCATGTTCACAGCCATTGGACGACCGCAATGTGACTAAGCTTTTCATCTTTCTTTGTGCCGCGAGCAGGCCAGATTTCCTGCAAATATGGGCGGAAGTAAGCAGTGCGTTTGACGAGGAACCACCCTCGCATGTACTCGCATCTATTGACTGACCCGCTGCGGTAAGCCCTTCTTTCTTCTCACGTCTCTCTGTCAACCCAATTCAAAATCCATGCGTTATAATGAACTGGGAGGGCATCACCATGAGCTATCTCAGAGCGGACTCTCGACAAGACAAGAAGGCTAGCGCGCTGTGGTCGGCAGGATTATTGACGGCAATGCTGCTCTTGTTCTCGTCGCATGGTTTTGTTCAGGCAGCAGGCTTTGCTCCCCCTGAAGAGTGCCGCAATTACACTGGCGACCAGCATCTGGATTGCCTATACAGCCATATCTACCAGCAAGAGACCGTTAGTCCAGGGTCCGACACTCACGTCGGGCATGACGTTCCGAGGCCTATGGCCACGTTACAAGATCAGATTGATTCGGGAACACCCATTGCCGATGAATCAGCGACACCTCCTACCCAATCCATGGCAGCTCCCCAGCAACCGGCGGAACCGGTCCCGACATTCCGAGGCCCAGATGAATGCCGCGCCTATACAGGTAATGCCCATCTGAACTGTCTGTATGCCTATATCGAATTGCAGCGAAGCAGAAATGGGAGGACGGACGAAGATCTGAGAGCCCAGAAGCAAATGCTTTCGCAACTGAATGATCAAGTCAATCGTCAGGCCGCTGCTAGCCATGATCTCGAACAACGACTCTCAGAAAGAGAATCGTCTGTGGCTTTAGCCCCTCCGGTGTACGCGCCGCCACCGGTGTACCCTAGCTACGGGTACCCCGGCTATGGGTATCCTGGATATTATTATCCCCGTTACTACTATCCCACGCCCGGCTTGTCGCTCTACCTCGGACTGCCTGGATTTTATTACGGCCGACCATTTTATGGCCCCAGATTTTTTGGACATCCAGGGCATCATCGAAGGTAATAAGATTCGGCGGGCGTCAGATTCTATTTCCAACTCCAGCGCTCGGTATCGGGTGTGGTTTTACTTCTGATGACATGGCCTCCGACTCCCAACCATCGTCCGGAGATCGTCGTAATTACTTCCGAATGACGACCATTGTGCCCGTCAGCGTGCGGTTAGAAACAAACTCTCAAGAAGCGGTCTTCAGCGAACAGCCGGTTAACCTTAGCGGCGGAGGCATCGGCTTTGTATCAAACATCTCCTACAATCCCGGCGATATTCTCGTTCTGGTCTTGCGTTTAACAGATCAACTCACCCTCACATCACGAGCCGAGGTCCTTCGGCTTACTCCCTTACCACATAATGTACAAACCTATCGCGTCCAGGCGCGGTTTATCGGAATGGCAGAACAGGACCGAGAGCGGTTGATACGGCACATCATGCGCCTTCAACGCGATCATCTGCATGAACACTATTCCACCTGATAGCAAGGTCCGTCCCTTCCGTCCCTATTGAGGCATGAGATTGATTTGGCCCCCTCGCCGCCGTTTCCTATTATTACGTTATGGCGAAGACCGATCATTCAGAGTTTCATTTCGTCAGTACTGGATAAAAGGTGCCAACCCCAACTTATCCCACGCGTGAGACCTTGATAGCTGATGGGTGGTGTTAGAGGCGACCGGCTAGATGAGGACGACTCGACGTAGCTGGCATGAAGGGTAGAAATATCTAATCAACGGTTGGGAGCCATTGCCGATCGTTCATCAAATTATAAGAATCAAAGCGAAGTGCTCAGAGGAAAGATTGTAAGGGTGGATTGTTTTTCAGGAATATATTTGCGTAAGCTGTTGATTTATATCAACAGAATGATCTTCTATCGGGGGAGACTTCGTGTTAAGCTAGTTTGTCCGGACGATGGTGGGATTTTCCGGACGCTGCCTTCTTCTCGCCAAGGGCTCTCCCTCGCGTGAGAAGTTAGGAGGGGCGGTGTGGCCACCGCCCCTCCAAAAATTACTTCTTCTTGGCGGCTTTTTTCGCCGGCTTCTTCGCTGCCTTCTTCGTTGCCATTCAGACCCACCTCCTTCCCGTCAAGACTAATAATTCTTTCACAATAGCAGAGATTGATCGGCGAGTAAAATTTTTCCTGCCATTTTGTGATTTTTTCTCTCTCCGGCATTCTTCTCCCGCATGCGATCTTCTCTTGGCTCTGAATAATTCTGAGAAGCAATTCAGTTTCATTTCCCAGTCGCAGATCGTCACATCGGCGTCACGCCTCCAACCATCTCTATACGGAAGAGTTCACGGTCGCGTCTCTCCGATAGCCAGCCATGGTCGGTGCCGGCTCGAAGACTCTATAGGGACCGGCAATGGACCGAACGGGGATATGAGAATGAAGAGATAGATCGACAGCTGCTCTACAGTGCGATGAGACCAGAGCCGACCCATGAAGACTCTTTAGGTCAACGGCACATTAACTGGCGGGCCGACCTGCTAACGTCAAAAACATGGCCGTGATAAACATGAGACCGATCCCCAAGAAAATTCCCAGTGCCACCTGAAGCCGCCGAGTCGCGGTATACGACAGCGCAATGAGGGACACGAATACGTACAGCAGAGAGCCTGCCGCGAAGGTATAGCACGCCAATGAAAGATAAGGTGACATCTGGCTGCCGCTCAGCACAGTCCCCAGGCACGTCGGTCCCCCCGCAATCAGACCTAGCAAGAGAATCTCTGTCCAGGGCAGGCGAGTCTTGCCGGCCGCAGCGATAATACCGAAGCCCTCCGTACCGTTGTGCAAGGCGAATCCCGCCACAAGGACGCCGCTCAACACCCATTCTCCATTCGCATAGCTGGCGCCGATGGCAAGTCCCTCCCCCAAATTATGCAATCCCATTCCTAGGGCAATCATATAAGGAAGGGTCAGCATCCGGCCCATCGAGCCTTGCCCGAACACCTGACTCCATTCCATCGCCGCTAAACCGACAAAACTGCAAAACAACAGACTTAAGAAGACGACCCACGAGCCTGGATCTTGAGCCGTGGTCAGTTCGATCGATTCATGCATCAGATCGAAAAAGAGATAGATCAGCACGCCTGAAGCCAGACCAATCAAAAACCCTTCGCCCGATCGGGGCAAGATTCTTCCCAACCACAATGCCACAAAAATGCCCACATACACCGGGATTACGCCGGCTATCACGCCTAATCCGATTAGTTCCATGTCGTATCTTCTCCATAACGGACCATAATCCTATCCGGGCTTTTATATCAGAACTGCTTTATGAAAGATCAGGAAAATAACTATGGTTCTCGCTCATGTCTTTTCTGCCATCGACCTCTGCCGCCACTTCAGTAAAAAGACGACCTTACTTTTGTCCGATAGCTCGGTGTGTCAAGCTCTGCAGACTATGTTATTTTGACTCATCATGGTTGCTGTGCAGGAGATGAAATGCTTCATTGAACGGGGGAATGACATGCGACAGAAGAAGACAGATCAACCACCATCCGCCTCTTCTCCCGCCCATTTACCCGGCGATAGCCCGATAACTCGCCAAGAAGATTTCCTTGCCGAAGCGACGGCGCTCTTCAATGCAGGGAAAATGAGTGTCGAGCTCTACAAACACCTGCAGTCGCCGTCAACCACTCCCTTCGACGTCAGCATTGTACGGAGCACCCAGCTTCACGATCACCACCACGTCACTTTTAAATGCAGAAACAACACTCAACATGGGATCTATCTTGAATCGTTCACTATTGCCCTTCCGGAAAAACGAGACGTCCCCCTCACAGGAGTTCAGATCGTGAAGAAGGAAGACACAGTGAGCTATGCCAGTGCGACCACGAGCCACACACCGCTAGAAGCTTCGCCTGCGCGGTACATTCCTCCTGGTCAAGACGTAGAAGTGACTATCCGGTTTCCAGTTCTCACACGATCGATTCATGAACAGGTCCCATACCTTATCGGAACATGGACGATTTCGCACCTCAATGAGAAAAAACCGAGTGTCGTTCAACACGACTTCCGCGTTCGATGGACATAATACCGGCGCATTAACCGCGCCGACTGAGCGATCAGCGATGCGCCGTCGCCAATTAAGGAGCAAAAAGGAGACGAGTATGCCACGCGCATTACAATCCGCATCTCTCTCGTTCGGACTTGTCACCATTCCGGTTAAACTCTATACGGCTGCAACGTCCAAATCCGTCTCTTTTCATCTATTGCACAAGAAGGATCGGTCACGCATCCATGAGCAGATGATCTGTATCGCCGAAGAAAAGCCGGTCTCGCGTGATGAGCTGGTGAAAGGCTTCGAGGTCAAGCGCGGGACCTATGTGGACATCACGGAGGAAGAGTTGGATGCGCTGGAAGCGGAAGCCAATCGGCAGGTGGAGATCCAGGAATTCGTCCCGGTGACGGCGGTCGATCCGGTCTATTTTAAAAAGACCTATTACCTTGAGCCCGATAGCGGTGGCGATAAGCCTTACCAACTCCTCGCGCAGGCAATGACTCGCGAACGTAAAGCGGCAATCGCCCAGTTCGTACAACGCGGCAAGGAAGAATTGGTGATGGTGCGCCCCGTCGGTCAAGACCGATTGATGTTGCATGTGCTCTACTACCATGACGAGGTGCGCGCCTTTGGCGCGCCGCCAAAGAAAAGCGTGACATCCAAAGAAGTAGATCTCGCTGCGCAATTAATCCAGACCTTAAGCAGTAAAGCCTGGAACAGCTCTAAATATCGGGACACCTATCGTGAACGTGTCTTGGACTTGATTAAAAAGAAAGAGGGGGGCGAAAAGCCGACGACCGCCAAGAAGGCGGCATCCAAAGGGGAAGTTGTGGATTTGATGGCGGCACTGAAGGGAAGTCTTGCAGCGTCATCCACCACAGCAAAGAGGAACCGTTCCGGTGCGAAGGCGACGCGCGGAAAACGCGACCCGCCGCGCCGCGTGATCCTAACGCGCTGGCGTAGCGTCGCTAGCGGCGACGATACGTGAGCCGTATTGGTTGGCGTAGACCGCGGTAAATTCCGCGCCATACAAGTAGGATCTGGCTCGAGTAATAGACCCAGACCAGCAAGATCACTAACGACCCGGCGGCTCCATAAGCCGATCCCACGTCCGACTTGCCTAAATACATCCCGATGGCGAATTTCCCAATCGTAAAGAGCAGACTCGTAATCGCTGCACCCACCCAGACATCTCGCCACGCGATCTTCGCATCCGGCAAGAGTTTAAAGATCATCGCAAATAAGGCGGTAATGATCCCGAACGACACGATGAAGTTAGCCACCTGAAGGAGAGCCTCGGGCCCAGGCAGCCAGCCGCTAACGAACTTTCCAAAGGCGGCAAGACCTGCGCTCACGACCAGCGAGACCATTAATAAAAATCCGGTGCCCAACACAGCCACGAAAGAGAGAAAGCGATCCTTGATGAGAGCCCAGATGCCGCCGCCTTGCTTTGCCTCTATACCCCATACCGTATTCAACGCATCCTGAAGCTGTGCAAACACGCCGGAAGCGCCAACCAACAGCGTGCCAATGGCAATAATACTGGCCAAGATTCCGGAGGACGGCTGCTGTGCGATCTGAAGCATTTCGCGAATAGCGGCCGCGCTCTTGTCGCCCATCATGCTCTCGATCTGCGTCATGATCGCGTTTTGAGCGGCCTCCGCTCCAAACACCAAGCCCGTGATGGCAATGATGACGACCAGCAGGGGCACCAGCGAGAAGACGGTATAGTATGAAAGCGCCGCTCCGAGCCGTGGCGCCTTATCGGCATTCCATTTGTTGAAAGCATCCCGTAGCAGCCCCCACCACATGGCGACCCCATCTTGCGCCGGTTGATCGGGTGGAAGCCTGCGGCTTCGCAACAGCCTGTACGGCTTCTTCGTTCTTCTCCTTGATGATCTGCTGAAGCTTGGCGTTCACGGACGTTCCTCCTCCCACTATTCAACGACAGCACAGGCGTTGCGTCTGCGCGCGTCTGATTTGCCTTAGTGATTGCAAAAGGTGCGCCGCGATAGAAGAGAGCATTGGCGGATTGTTTCAGCATGTTTCCCAAGGAATTCTCGATTTGTTGTCTATCGAAAGACAAAATGTCTTTGGGCCGATGCTTGACGAGGATTCGCGTCGATCAAGAAATTGAGCGCAAAGGTTGCGCAACACCTATACGACCACCGACATGTGGATTCTTAGAAGTAAGAAAAGCGAGAGAGTCAGACCGTCGGAGCGATCTCGACGGTGGGCTAGGGCTGAGGCGAGTGCTTCGGCACGTTCAACACATGCGTGCCTTTAGGAAGAAAATCCTGCGTGATTTGAGGATTGAGCAATTTAAGTTCCAAGTAATACGACCCGACGTCGTTGGCGATGGCCGAAAGATGACGCTTCGGCTCCATCACCTGCACGGTCATCTTTTCCGTTTCGAGCGGCGCATACAAATCTTGTCGTGTGAGACCGAGATAGCGCTCAGGGTGAGAATAGATTTCCTTGGCCGCGATGATGCGCGGAACATATCGCATCGTCTCTCTCGCATCCGCCAGCTTCCAATAGTCGCTTACCCGTTGCTGTGCAAGCGATTGATGGATGTGCTCTTCGCCAGCCACATAGCTGGCCATCGCGATAAACCAATCACCGGTTCGGGCTTTGGCGGCGTTCAGGCGTTGGAGCGAGGCCTCTACGGATTCAAGCGGTCGGAGCGACTCACGCGGTGCCGTCTTCAGCACGCGGCGTTTTCCACGAACGGTCGAACTGTGATAGGGCACCGACACAGTATTCGCGCATCGACTCTCCAGCAGCAGAAGGTATTTAAAATCGTCCGGTATCCCCGCGGCCGTCAGTTGCCGCTCAAACACGGGAAAACACCGTCCCGTCCGTTTGGCGAGGATCATGCTTTGGCCCTCATCTGCCAAGAACTGATAAAACTCGTACTCGATCCGTTCCCGAACCTGCCAATTGTCCAGCGGCACCGCTTGTCCCGCAAAGGTCAATCGCTCTGGCAATTGAAAGGCGCTCAAGAATCGAGTCGCGCGAGGCTCTCGACTGACCTCTGGAACAACAATCAACTGATCCGGCTCTCCCGAATCGGGAGGGTCCACATGCTGAGCAGCCTTTGCCACCCCCTGACCGACGAACGATCGGTCGCCGGAGAACATCATCATCCCCATGCCGAGCAACATGCCAAGCAGGAGAAGAAGTCCGTAGCGAACTGGTTGAGAGGTGTGAACGGTTCGAAGCATACCCAAGATCTGCATAGGTAATAATAGTAGCAGGAGAAGGACGGTTGGACAACTCAGAGGGGCCGCTTATACTGGCCTTATGTCTCTAAGACTTCGTTATGGAATGAATGGGCTAGGAGAGTACTTTAAGCAATAGAGGGTGGTGGCGCTTACCATGACGAAGCGGAGAGCCATCGTCAGATAATGTCTAAAGGACTGGATTTGACCTGACGGATACTGTCAGGCAAAGTCTTCTTGATGACGAACTGGTCGGTTGATTGGCTCCGCCCCTACCTAGAAGTGTCGGCCCAAAGCGTTCCTGATGTTGCTGCTTCCATAGCCTGGAGTCGCGGCAGAGAATTTTGGTCTGGTACATTGGGATGCGGCAACACACAACTTCTCACTGAATCGCGTTTCCCAATTTGGAGCATTACGAAGACTGTTACAGCCGTGGTGATCCTCCGCTTAGTTGCGGCTAATAAGATATGCCTTCAAAAAGGCAATTCTCCCCACCTCCTCCATCAGAATAGTTACTTACTTTTGGATGCATCTGTTCAAGGAGTGAGCGCAAGACGAATGAACAACCCGGTGAAATACAGGAAGGCTTCAACCTCTTGCCGAGAGGGTTGTGGTTTCGGTTGACCATCCTTGCCTGCATGCCGACTGTATCGATTCGCGTAGGTGATGTACTGGCGCAACATCTTTTGGAACTCATCCGCCAGCGCCAGTTTGGAAATCAACGGTTCGCAGTTCCCATACAAGTCGGTGTTTTTACCCGTAACGATTTTCGCCAGTGCCTCCATGGATTCATACATGTCAGTGAGGACATCGGCTAACAGTTCCGGATGCTTCGTTGAGCGCAGGAAATGATCGAGGCCCTTCTGGAACGCCTGTAAAACACCCGCATATTGTTCAGTGTTGATGAGACCCAGGACGTCGTCAACCAGGTGTTGATCGAGAATTGGGGCGCCGGAGGCTACAAATCGGTTCTCGGCCCAGCGTACTCCAAGGTCTACTTCAGAGTTAGAGAGAAGTGATTGTATGACTTCGATCAGTCGATGTCCGTAGGACGATTGTAGACCTTGATGGAATGCTTCCAATGCATGCAAATTTCTGAAGTAGTCATTACCAAATTGTTTGCTGAAACTGCGGTGTGGATCGTATCGGTCGCCAAGCGCTGTGATGATGTGCAGCTCAGCATCCTTTCGTACAAAGTTGGGTATTTCATAAAGATAGGCTTCCCATACGAGGTTGTGCGCTCTATTTACAAACCGTCGTTGGGCCTCTTCTTGACCCACATTGATCTTGAACCGCTGATGAAATTTTTCCGGCATGGTGAGCAACGGAGGCTTGTATCAGACGCACTACAAAAAGGCAATTCTCGCCTCCCCGCCTCCCTGGATTTCAAATCCCACGCGCCTTTCTAAGTTATTGCCACTACGTTATATAGGCCTGTCCTTGTCCGCGATTTGCCCGAAAGGAATTAAGCCGTGACCCCCTCAAAAACCGACCGAACAGCGATCGTATCAACGGAGCGGCCTGTATCCCGTCCAGAACACTCTAAGAGTAATATTGTCCCCAAACTGATGTAGCTTTATTTGTTTTGAGGATCAATACCGTACCGTGGCACGTCAGGTGGGAACGACTATTGTTTCTGCGTGGTGTGCCTCATCCATTCACCGTAACCCATCTGTAGATCGTGAATGGTCCACCAGTGTATTTTCTAGGTTGCCCGTTAATAAGACTCCCTGCTGAAGCATCTCTAGGACTGATTTAGACACCTTCTCAAACTCGCCGATCACCGATTCTGGATCAGTCATACCTAATTCTCCCTGCGTATTCCCGGTCGGTGGTGCTTCGTTGTAACACAGCGAGAGTGATTGACATAGGCCGATAGTTTAATTGCCACCTCTCGCATGCAAACAGTGAATCATGCGTTTCGCCTCTATGGATTAGTAATCCCACGCGCCTTTGGCCGTTATCATCACTACGTTGCAAGCTAGCAACGTGTCAGTTTTTTCATCATTTGCCGGCCTCTGATCTTCACAGGCAGGGAGGCCATTTAAGGCATTGCCGGAAGTGAGGCTACCTTCCTGATTCCCCTATTTCTTCTTCTCGCCATCCTCTAAGATACGTGGATGCGGTCTACCATCACAGGACGAGCCCTACGACTTGTTCTTTTGACCGGTTGCTTTAGCCTCTTTATGAGTGGGCTTAGTCATGCCATAGAGGATTTGGTTTTACTGGATGCCTCATTCGCGTCGCAGATTACCGATCGTCATCCATCGCGTGTGTCCGCGTCGGCCGGTCTCGATTCACTGGCGGATTCGCGTCTGTGGTTTTGGGTGCACGTGAGTTGCACGGGCGAGTGCGCGGAGATGATCGCGGCAAAAGGACACGTGAAGCTCTTCTTGGATTGGTACCTGGAGGATGATGGCGTCCTCCGGAAACAGAAGAGCGTGTCGCTGAGCGTGAAGGACACGAAGTGGAGAAGTTGGGGGGCGAAGCGTGTGACACCAGGCGCTTGGGTCGTCGTGGTTCGCGGGGAGGATTCACAATGGGTCTGCTTGAAGGGCAAATGTGATTTTCCTATTAAGGTGACGCCAGGGAAAAAGAAGGTCGGTGGTCCATCTCAGTGAGAATCTGATTCACGCTGTGCCAACAATTTCTGCCAATCGTTCAAGACACACCCCTATTCAACCTACGCTCTAAGGCCGCATCTCATTCGAGGTCCGGTTTGCAAAATATAACGCGCACAGCAATCTCTCTTCCACATCGTCTGAGCATCTCCGCCGCCGCTCACCTACAGCAGGGCCTGCGGCGCCGTGTTAGTAAAAGCCTGGACACGACGAACCCAAACCATAATGCTCCAGAAGGAGGTGCGCGATGCAGCCTTGGTGCATTCTTCGATCTCTGACTTGTGCATGCGTGCTGACCGGCCTGGTCTATGTGACCACTGTGAATGGCGCATTCGGTGATCCGCTGGCTGAGAATGCCATCTCGGTGTCGTCGCGATCTTATCCGACGGCGGCGAATACAAACTCTAACGCGGCGCCTGTCCATGTCGAGTTTCTGGTGAATGGCAAGCCGATTCGAGGGCAAGGACCTGGACAATGCAAACATGAACCCAATGGATCTATCTACAGTGCGCCGGCTTCTCTCTGGACCGTGGAATTCAGCGATCCGAAAGGCGGTCAGGTCAAGCACGTCACTCTCACCATGTGGCAACCGAAAAGCGAGAGCCCCAGTCAGATTTCTCTTGTCTTAGACACGGGCGCGGGGTCGCATCGCATTGCGACGGTCAAAGGAGGTCAGCTCGTCGGAGTGGGGACGGTCAGCTTGCGAACTGAGCAGTCCGGCGGCCGGTTCGACATCAAAGGAAAAGATGCCTCAGGCGCGACGATCGAGGGATCGATTACCTGCCCCAGTTTTGGCAACATAGTGGCTGAGGGCGGGTGAGTAGCTGTGCGATGCCGAGCAACACGAGCAGAGGGGAATCATAATGCTGCAATGTGTGCTTTCGTTCCTCTTACGAACCGCTAGGCGTTCGGCGTGGGTGACAGCCCACGTCTTGGCGCTGTGGGCATGCTGGATCGGCCTTTCCGTTCCCGCTTTCGCCGATTGTGTAAACGGCGCGCGCGACCCGACCGAGCAAGAGAAGCAGACGGCCGTCCGTGTGTTGACGGTGCTCCGTGAAGCGTTTCCGGTCCCGCCGGGCTGGAAGGTGACGAATGATACGAAGATCGAGGCGCCCCGCTTCTTTTGCAAAGGCGACGAGGTGCTGCGGCTGTGGTTTCAGCGCGCCTTCACACGGGAACAAGGTATGAAGGAGCGGACGGCGGAATATAACCGCAGGCTGGCGGACGCGAAACGCTTGACGCCTGAAGAACAAGGCCAGCTTGCCGACATCGATAAGGAAATCGGGAACCTCGCCAAACAGATGGGCGTGCCGCGTTCGGGACTGAAACAGCGGGATCTCGACAAGGACAAGCGCGCGCAACTCGAAAGCGAATTAAAACAGTTGAACGACAGCATGACGTCCCTTCGCCAACGCCGCCAGGCTCTTGCCACCCCGTGGCTGGCAGACGGACCGAGAAAGAAGCAGTACGAGGAGTCGATCGCCGAGGCGACACGAGAATTTCGCAAGGACACCGAAAATCGTCGTGAAGGTCGCCATGAACGGGCATTCGAGCCGGTGAAAGATGGCGAGCGCTTCGAGGTTCCCGGTGTCCCGATCGCCTATCGCAGCGCCTCTCGGCAAGAGATGCCGGGCACGTTTACGGAAGGGATGACTACACTCTTTTTCGGACAGAGTCGTGCGAGGCCCGTGGGCAATCCAGGCTCACTGGAACCGCTCCTTGACCCGACCGATCCCACGAAGCCACGCACCTTCGCTGTCTTTATCCAGGCGGATCAGGATCGCGCGATGCAGGTCATTCAGGGAATGAACATCGAATCGCTCAACGCACTGACGCAGTGACTCGCGCCGTTGACCATACAAATTATCAGAACAGTATTAATCTGGCAGTCTGAGCCTTCTTCTGTTAGATTCGTGACCGCTCGATGTCGCTCCATTCATATCCACGTGACCGGCACTCGCTATTCCCATTTGAAAACATACGACGCAGCACAAGACAAGCTCGCGTGATTCTGAACAGGTTCGCGTGACCATCCGCTTTTCGGAAAGGCCAAGCACTATGACGTCCCTCACGACATCCCCGGTTTCTGACACGGCACAGCTCAAAGTTTTTCAACGTATCGCCACTGAACTCGGAGTCGGACCGCGGCAGGTCACGGCGGCGGTCGCGCTGCTCGACGAAGGCTCGACCGTTCCCTTCATCGCGCGCTATCGCAAGGAGGCAACGGGCAATCTGGACGATACGCAGTTGCGTACGCTGGAAGAACGGCTCTTGTATCTGCGCGAATTGGAAGAACGGCGCACGGCAATTCTGGCGTCGATCGAGGAGCAGGGCAAACTTACCGACGCATTGCGTGCTACGGTCGAAGCAGCCGAGACGAAGCAAACGCTCGAAGACGTGTACCTGCCGTACAAGCCCAAGCGTCGCACACGGGCGCAGAGTGCGCGCGAGGCCGGCCTGGAACCGTTGGCTGATGCCCTGCTCGCCACCCCCACGCTCGATCCGCTGCAGGAAGCGGCTAAGTATGTGAATGTGAAACCAGCCACCGACGGCGTAGAGGCCATCAACGTACCCGACGCCAAGGCCGCGCTCGATGGGGCGCGCGACATTCTGTGCGAACGGTTCGCGGAGACGGCCGACCTGCTGGCGATACTGCGCACCCGCCTCTGGGAGCAGGGTGTTCTCACTTCCAAGGTGATGGGGGGCAAGGAAACGGCGGAAGAAGAGAAGTTCCGCGATTACTATGCGTATGCCGAGCCGATCCGCACGATTCCGTCACATCGCGCGCTGGCACTCTTTCGCGGCCGCAGCGTGGGAGTGCTCGCACTCGACCTCGATGTAGACGACGCACAGAAAGCCGCCATGCCGCATCCCTGCGTGGCGATGATTGCCGCACACTTCGGCATCGAAGACCGCGGACGCCCCGCCGATGCCTGGCTGGCCGATGTCTGCGCCTGGACCTGGCGCGTCAAGGCCCATCTGCATCTCAGCACCGAATTGCTGGTGCAACTGCGCGAAGCAGCGGAAGCCGAGGCGATTAAGATTTTCGCCCGCAATCTGCATGAGCTGTTGTTAGCGGCGCCCGCCGGCCCGAAAGCCGTGCTCGGCCTCGACCCCGGACTCCGCACCGGCTGCAAAGTCGCCGTCGTCGATGCGACCGGCAAATTGCTGGAAACGGCCACCATCTATCCCCACCAGCCGCGCAATGATTGGCAAGGTTCGTTGGCCATGCTCATGAATTTGATCATGCAGCACGGCGTTGAGCTGATCTCGATCGGGAACGGCACCGCCAGTCGCGAGACCGACAAGCTGGCCGGCGAGGTGGTCAAACTGGTGGCAGCCGAGAAAGCCGGAACAGAAGCTGACCAAGATCGTAGTCAGCGAGGCGGGCGCATCGGTCTATTCGGCGTCGGCCTTTGCCGCTGCGGAGTTTCCGGCATTGGACGTGAGCCTGCGCGGCGCCGTCTCCATCGCCAGACGTCTTCAGGATCCCTTAGCTGAGTTGGTGAAGATCGAGCCCAAGTCGATCGGTGTCGGACAATACCAACACGACGTGAACCACCGCGCGCTGGCACGGGCGCTCGACGCGACCGTCGAAGACTGCGTCAATGCCGTGGGCGTGGACATCAACACGGCGTCCGCACCGCTGCTCACACGCGTGTCCGGCCTGAATAAAGTTTTGGCGAAGAACATCGTCGAGTACCGGGACGCCAACGGGCCGTTTACGAATCGCCGCACCATACGGCACGTGCCGCGCCTGGGTGACAAAACCTTTGAACAGGCCGCGGGATTTTTGCGCATCAATGACGGCGATAATCCGCTGGACCGCTCTGCAGTCCATCCGGAAGCCTATCCCGTGGTCGAGCGCATTCTGACCCGTCTCGACAAACCCATTGACGACGTGATGGGCCGGCCGGCCTTGCTCAAGGATCTGTCGCCCGCTGACTTCATTGATGAGACATTCGGCGTGCCGACCGTGCGCGATATCCTCGCCGAGTTGGAAAAACCGGGACGCGATCCTCGTCCGGAATTCAAAACGGCGACCTTTTTGGAAGGCATCGACTCGCTGTCCGATCTGCAGCCCGGCATGATCCTCGAAGGCGTGGTGACCAATGTCGCGGCCTTCGGCGCGTTCGTCGACATCGGCGTACACCAGGACGGCCTTGTGCACGTGTCCGCACTCGCGAACCGTTTTGTTAAAGACCCGCATGATGTCGTGAAGCCCGGTCAAATCGTCAAGGTGAAGGTGTTGGACGTAGATATGAAGCGCCGACGGATCGCCCTGACGATGCGTCTGGAAAACGCCTCCGCCGTGCCGTCGCGCGCAGGTAGCGTGCTCGCGGACGTACGTCCGGCCGCCGTGAGCAATCCGCGGGGCCGACGTCCGCCCGACCAAAAGCCCGCCCCTGTGCGACAACCAGAACCCAGCGGCGCCTTCGCTATGGCCATGGCGCGCGCTAGAAACAAGACGTAATCATTGCTTCGATTATCTCTAGCTGACTACCGGATTGTTCGGCGCGTTCTGATATCGAAGAGAGCGGAGGTCTGAGTCTGATGGTTAGATCCCTTTCGCGTGCGACAACACAGGTCGCTCCGGCGCAGTGGCGCGCCACGCCAGCGCCCATCCCATGAGCAACAGCCCGGCGGCGAGGAGAAACGGCGCGCCGGGGAGATGCCAGTCAGCAAGCCTATCAATGAACAAGGCAAACGTGAGCGTGAAGAGACTCGGACCGAGTAAGCCGGCGATCCCGGCGAGGCTCGCAATCGCCCCTTGGAGCTGTCCCTGTTCAGATGCGCCGACGCGTCGCGTCATCAAGCTTTGCGCGGACGGGCCGACAAGTCCCCAGAACGCCATGATGGGAATCCCCAGACAGTAGATGACGGCGTTGGGCGCCAGGCCATAGATCGAAAAGCCAACTGCCCCACACAATAATCCCGCGAGTAGTGTCCTGCGTTCTCCGAATCGCGCCGTGAGGGGTTTCACGAGCACGCCTTGCACGATCATGGCGCATATACCGACTGCGGCAAGGGTGAGACCGACCGCCTTGGTACCCCAGCCATACCGATATCCTAAATACAGGACGGCCACGCTCGGAAGGACGACGTGCGCGAGATAGGTGAGAAACGCGACAATCGCGAGGCCGAAGAGTTCATAATGCGACCGCAGCAATACGAGCGAGCCGACGGGGTTCGCCCGCTTCCACGCAAACGGAGCACGGCGCTCGGGCGGCAACGATTCCGGCAACACGAAGTAGCCATAGCAGGCATTGACAAGACTGGTCGCCGCCGCGCCCCAAAATGGAAGGCGCGGATCGCTCGCGCCCAAGATGCCCCCTACCGCCGGCCCCAGCACGAACCCTAGCCCGAATGCCGCCCCCATCAATCCGAAGCCGGCAGCCCGTTTTTCCGGCGGAGTGACATCGGCTATGTAAGCGCCGGCCGTACTGAAGCTTGAGGCGGCGATCCCGGAAATCACGCGGCCCACAAAGAGCCAGGCCACATTGGGCGCCAGCGCCATGAATATGTAGTCGAGTCCCAGGCCGACGTTCGACAACAGAACAATGGGGCGGCGTCCGAAGCGATCGGACAGCGCGCCTTGAATGGGGGCACACACAAACTGCATCAGCGCCCACGCCGTACCCATTAGCCCATAGATTTCCGCTGCGTAGGCCGTATCGCCCGACATAAAATTTTCGACAAGTTTCGGGAGGACGGGAATGATAATGCCGAACGACAACACGTCGAGCATGACCGTGATCAAAATGAAGGCAATCGCCGCCTGACGGGATTTCACTGATGGGTAGGATGGACGCATGAAGCGCGCATCCTAGCAGTATCGAGTCTGTCCTAGAAAGTGAAAGTCGACTCGAATGAAGTGATTTTATGATGAGTGATCGAGGAGAGGAGCTGGACTGGCATCTAATCTGTTCAGGATTGTTTTATTGCAGCGATGGAGTCTTGAAATTGATCATTCTGTAGGAGTCCGCCGCCGCGATGGACGAGAACGATGAAGCCCTCTTCGTCCAACAGCACATAGGTCGGCGTCGCGTTGACCTTGAAGGCCTGGGCAATCCAACGATCGTCGTCGTAGGCAGTGGGAAAGACGAACGTGGCGGCCCTCGATTTGACGAAGGTCTCCACGTTCGCCCGCGTATCGGCGAATCCAATGGAAATAATTCTCAATTGGGGCGGTTTCTTGTGCTGCGAAAAGTCGCTCAGCAGCGGCAGCTCCCGCTGACAGACATTGCACCAGGGCGCCCAAAACACCAGCAGCGTCGGGTGCCCTTTTAACGTGGTGTTGTTGTAGGCCTCTCCCGAGAAGGTCACCATCTCAAATTTCGGCGCTGCGATTCGAAGGGCTGGAGGCGTGCCCCCCACTTCTGCGTTCGTGAGGGGTACCATCAGGACGATAAAGAGAAGCATCGCTGCGCGAGCACCGATGTGCCGCCCTCGTGACTTCTCCAACAACGCTGTCTCTCGGTATCGCATGATCTGCCTCACGACGTGAGTGACCGTGACCAATCCGCTACGGCTTAATATAGAGGTAGCCCTGTTGTTGAAGATCCGCGATGCGTTTAACCGCCACCGGATGCAGCGTCGCGACAAATCCTTTAACGAGGTTGTCCAGAGTTTTATTGTACGTTTTCATGGAAACCTGGCACATCTCCGCCTTGACGCCTTTGCCGATTATTTGTTCGAACCGCTTCGTCATCTCGGCATCCATTTTATCTTTCTCGAACAGCTCCAGCGCCGGACCATGCACGACCAGTTCGATGTCGATTTTATCGGGGCCTCCTTCCGCGTCGATGTGTTTGTTGATCAGCGCCAAGGCATATTTGGCCACTTCGGGATCTTTGCTGTCGACATGATAGAGCACTTTCACTTTTCCCTTGCCCTCTTCCGCAACGGCCGCGTTCGGCGCGAGCGCCATCACTGAGAAGACACATAACGCGAAGACCGCCGCGAACAGACCAGATATTCTTCCGTGCAACATAATCGCCTCCTTGATTACCATCATTGATTGATCGATCGTCTGTCTAGAGTGTATCGAGGTAAGCAGGTACCTGGAAGGGGGAGAACAGCAGCGAGGGCGACAATTTTCCCCCTATCCGCTAGGGGGACATGCCCCTATTCATGCGCGTGGGTGTTGTGACAGGACACTAACCAGATAGGTGCCGCGTGTAATAGGCTGCAGCCTGCGCCCGGCGTGTGACGTGAAGTTTTTGGAAGACATTGCTCAAATAATGCTCGACCGTCTTATCACTCAGAGTCAAGGATGCTGCGATTTCTTTATTCGTCTTGCCTTCAGCGACCAGCGCCAGCACCCGTTGCTCTTGCGGCGACAGGCCTTCCGACTTGGGCTCGCCGGATTCTCTGACCTGCGCTTGCACGCGGGCGAGGACTCGCTGCGTGACGGCTGGATCGAGAATGGAATGTCCCGTCGCAACGGTCCGGACCGCCTTTAGTAGCTCTTCGCTGCTGACTTCCTTCAATAAGAACCCCTGCGCCCCGGCCAAAATTGTCGCCAAGACGGCATCGTCGTCCGCAAACGATGTCAGAAAAAGTATGCGGGTCTCGGGCCGCGCCGCACGGATCGCCCGGCAGGCCTCTACTCCACTGCCATCTGGCAAACGTACATCCATCAGGATGACATCTGGCTTCAATCGTTCGGCCTCGCTAATCGCCTGCGAACTGGTACCGGCCTCTCCGACTACCTGAAAGCCACCCGCTTCGCTGAAAAGCGTCCGCAGCCCGAGCCGAAGCACTTCATGATCGTCGACCATCATTAACCGAATGGCTGCCGTCGTATGTTTAGGCATGAACCTCCACGGGCAATTCAAAGACGACATGCGTGCCGCGGCCGGATCCCGACGAGATGGTCACCTCGGCGTGAAGCGTGGCCGCGCGCGCCGCCATATTTTTTAATCCTTCTCCCCGTTGCCGAGTCCCTGCCGTAAAGCCAATCCCGTCATCCTCCACGACAAGCCGAACGCCTGTCGAATGCCGCTCCAATCGCAGGCTGACTTGGCGAGCCTTGGAATGCTGCAACACATTACTCAGCGCCTCGCGTGCAATAAAGAGCATGTGCATCGCTTGTTCGGGGAGCACAAGTTGGGCAGCCGCAGGATCGATTTTCACGTCCACATTCATTCCGGAGACGTCCTGCATCACTCGCACTTGCGAAGCGAGAGCCTGTTCCAGATTCTCCCCCTCGGCGGGCTCGGGTTTAAGCCCCCCGAGATATCCGCGTAAACCGCGGATCACCGTTTTCAACTCCGCAACGGCATACCCCAATTGCCCGATCACTTCTTCGGCCTGGGTTCGCACCAGCCGCTGGCACCGTTCAAGATTCAGCGTCTGCGCGAAGAGTGACTGAATGATGCCGTCGTGAAGATCCTGGGCCATGCGGGCGCGACCGTCGAGCACTTGACGTAGATGCCGCTCGCTTCGTCGCGCCGACTCCTCGGCGTCACGTGTGTGCGCCAGCGAACCCTTGAGATCGATGAGCATCCGTTGATAGCCCTTCACCATGACTCCCAGCACCAGCAGGTAGCCCATGAGACGTAACAAATGCCAACACCACCAACGTACATCCCACAGGGCTGAATAGGTAAACATCAATTCCGCCAGGCCGAATACCAGCGCGAGGCCGGCGAAGAGCGCGGCCTCGGATGATTCGGTTCGTCGCGAGTCCCACCAGAAGCGAACAAAGGATATGAGAAAAAGTACCGTAGCTGTAACGGTGAGAGCTATCGCCGTCGGGGTAAAGGCTCCATCGAACGCCATCACGGGTAACCGATCGGGAAAGGAAATGATGAACGTCCCGAGGAACACCGCGCACACCGCCGTGACCCATGGGACCAGGCCAGACTCATCTGCCCGGACCGGCGCATTGGATTTCCAGGCGAGAGCGAATCCTACCGCTCCGGACAGGCTGGCGAGGCTTCTCAGGAGAATGAATCCGTTCCCGGGTTCGGCAACGGCATGGAATTCTTCCAGGATTCCCATGAAAAGACAGCCGATGGCGAGAGGGAGAAAGCGGATGTGATGGCCAGCGATATCCTGTTTGAACAAGACCAAGGCCAGGACGATGGCGCAGAGACCGCCCAGCGCTTCAATCGCCGTGTGGACGAGCGGATGATACCAGCGCCAGCCGGGCAATGTTGCGTGCGCAATCAGCGCAATCGACAGCCCAAGTCCAATCGAAATAGCCAGCGCGATTGGAAGAGGTTGGGAGCGCAATCGCGACATGACGCCTTTTGCGGGGAGAGCGAGGGTCACTATCGATGACGTAACGAAAGGCAAGGGGTCAGAAGCTACCAGCCAGAGCGTTACGCCCCGTGACACTTCTTATATTTTTTGCCACTGCCACACGGACACGGGTCGTTGCGGCCGACCTTGTCTTGCTCCCGTTGAACCGTTTTGGCGGCGATCGGTTCATCGCCGCGGTTCAGCACAAGTCTGGGTGCTGGTGCGACAGGAGGGGGCGGAGGCGTAGGCGCTTCACCTCGAACGGCTTGCACGTGGAAGAGTCGGTCAAGCGCATCGCCTTTGATGCGACCCATCATACCGGCGAACATATCGAAGCCTTCGCGTTTGTATTCTATCAGCGGATCTTTTTGGCCATACCCGCGCAAGCCGATGCCGTCACGCAGTTGATCCATGCCGAGCAAATGATCCTTCCAATGATGATCGATGACCTGTAGCAGCACCATTTTTTCCAAATACCGCAACAGGTCCGTCCCAAGTTCCTTTTCCTTGTTTTGATAGGCCTCTTCAATGTGCTTGCGAAGCTCTTCGCGCAGCGCGTCCCGTCCGAGCTCCTTCAGATGATCGGGGGCCATGCCCTCGATGGCGGCGAGATTTACGCCGAACTGGGCATGGATGGCCTCGGTCAAGCCGCCCACATCCCATTCCTCAGGATACTGATCTTCGGGGCAATAGACGTCGAGCATCGAGTCGGAGACTTCCGTGAGCATTTCCTGGACTTCTCCGCTCAGGTCGTCGCCCGTCAAGATGGCGCGGCGGTGCTGATAGATCACCTCGCGCTGCTTGTTCATGACGTCGTCGTATTCGAGGAGTTGTTTGCGAATATCGAAGTTGTGCGCTTCGACCTTCTTTTGCGCGTTCTCGATCGCGCGCGTGACCATGCCATGCTCAATCGGCACGCCCTCTTCCATGCCAAGTTTCAGCATCAAATTGGAAATGCGCTCGGAGGCAAAGATACGGAGCAAATCGTCTTCCAGCGAGAGATAGAAGCGGGACGATCCCGGATCGCCTTGCCGGCCCGCGCGGCCACGCAACTGGTTATCGATGCGGCGGCTTTCATGGCGCTCCGTACCGATAATATGGAGGCCACCCAGTTCGATGACCTCTTTCTTATTGGCCTCGCACTCCGCCTTGATCTGTTCGAAGATCGCTTTCTTGCGATCCTCAGGCAGGGTCTCATCGCGATAGAGAATTTGCTTGAATAAGAAGTCCGGATTGCCGCCGAGGAGAATGTCGGTGCCGCGACCCGCCATGTTGGTCGCGATCGTCACGGCGCCCTTTTGACCGGCCTGCGCGATGACTTCCGCTTCCTTCTCATGATATTTGGCGTTGAGCACATTGTGTTTCACGCCGTGACGCTTGAGGTAACCGGAGAGCCGTTCAGATTTTTCGATAGAAATGGTGCCGACCAGCACCGGCTGTCCGCGCTCGTAGCACACCTTGATCTCTTCGACGATCGCGTCGAACTTTTCCTTCTCGGTTCGGTAGATGACATCCGCATAATCTTTGCGGATCATCGGGCGGTTCGGCGGAATAACGTTGACGTCGAGGTTATAAATTTTCGCGAACTCGCTGGCTTCAGTGTCGGCGGTGCCGGTCATGCCGCCCAGCTTCTTATACATCCGGAAAAAGTTTTGAAACGTCACCGACGCAAGCGTTTGATTTTCGTTGGCGATCTTGACGCCTTCTTTCGCCTCCACTGCCTGATGGAGTCCGTCGCTCCAACGGCGTCCCGGCATCAAGCGTCCCGTGAACTCATCGACGATGATGACCTCGCCGTCCTTGACGACATAGTCCACGTCGCGTTTATAAATGGCATACGCTTGCAGGGCCTTGACGACGTGATGGACCAAATCCATATGCGCCAGGTCGTAGAGATTCTCTACGCCGAGTAGCTTTTCGACTCGCGCATTGCCTTCCTCGGTCAGCGCGGCGGTCTTCGTCTTTTCTTCGATGGTGTAATCGCGCTCGATCTTGAGCTGCGGAATGATGGAATTGATGCGGTAATACAGGTCTGTAGATTCGTCGGTCGGCCCCGAGATGATGAGCGGCGTCCGCGCTTCGTCGATGAGGATACTATCCACCTCGTCCACGATCGAAAAATTCAATTCGCGCTGCACGCATTGGTCGAGGCTCGCGACGATCAAGTTATCCCGCAGATAGTCGAAACCGTACTCATTGTTCGTGCCATAGGTAATGTCGGCGCGATACGCCTCTTGCCGCGTACACGGGCGTAAATTTTGGAGGCGCTTGTCGGCCGCGTCGTACAGAGGATCGAAGAGGAACGAAGCATCGTGCTGGATAATCCCGACCGACAATCCCAGCGCGTGATACAGCACGCCCATCCATTGCGCATCGCGCTTGGCCAGATAATCATTGACCGTGACCAGGTGCGCGCCCTTACCGGCGAGCGCATTCAGATAGAGGGCCAGGGTCGCCACAAGCGTTTTGCCCTCACCGGTCTTCATTTCGGAGATGCGGCCCCTGTGGAGGATCATGCCGCCCATGAGCTGCACGTCGAAGTGGCGCATGAACAAGACACGCTTCGACATCTCGCGGCAGACCGCGAAAGCCTCCGGCAACAGATCATCTAGGTTTTCGCCGTTTTCGATCCGTTTGCGAAATTCAGCCGACTTGTCCGCCAGCGCGGTGTCGCTCAGCGCAGAGGTTGATGGCTCCAACGCGTTAATCGCGGTGACCAGGGGCCGCAACTGATTGATCTCGCGATCGTTCTTGCTTCCAAAAATGAGGTTCAGTAATCCAGCGACCATAGCGATCCTATTCAGACGTGCAAAATTATTCTGCGCATCGGTCAGTATACAAGAATTTGCCCATGAATCCTATATGGATGACAGTGCATGAAGCCAGCATTGCTGATTGAATGATCATTGTCTGATTACTTGACGATATCGACGCGTCCGCAGATGAGAGGTCCCGCACCCACTGATAGTTCGAACTGTCACATCAATCATAACTGAAATTAATTTGGCGAAGGGAATCGTCCACGGGGCAATCGCGAATTCAATATCACAGAGGAAAGTCGGATGCCTAGTACTGGAAGTCGATGGCATCCAAACACGTTGGCCTGCGTGACCTACTACCCAATCATGCTCAACTTGCTTGATTTTAGGATGGTCCTTCACCAAAACTCAACGTTACGCACTTCACCAACCATAGAGTTCAAGAGGAACTGAAAGGTGTTCCCGGCTTTATGCTTGATGATTTGACGTATGGAACTGTCGGGGTGGTGGGAATACTGTTCCTAAACCGACGAACTTGCTCCTATTGCTCACGCAGCGATTGTCGGACGCCGGTGCTCCAACATCTCCGCTCATGACCGCGTGATCTTGAAAAGGCTTTAACCTCATTAAAGAAAAGCCCGTCAGGCTACACGCCTTGACGGGCTTTTCTAACAGGCACTGATCGTTGGCTAGAGGGAGAAGCTTCGCATCGCTCGTCGCTGTAACAGAACAAAGGCAAGGACGATTGGGCCGAGAAGCAGCAAGGTACTTGGCTCGGGCACGGCAGTCGGCGTTCCTCCTGCTGTTCCGAACGTCAGATCATCAATCGTGAAGCCGCTAGCCTGGTTCGCAATGATGCTGATGATTTTAATCGAATTGGTGGGGAAAGATGCTCCAACGAAGTTCCCGGCGTTCCCCGTGGTCGAGCCTCCGGTGATGCCGCTCAACGATGCGTCTAATGCAGTAAAGGTGACATTGCCAAGGGCAGGATTGAGCCATACCCCAGCCCGGTTCACCGGGCTGGAAAAGATGATTTCTAAAAAGTTGCCGGCCGCAAGCCCAAGCACCGCCGGCGACGTCGGATCGGTCATAATCTGGAGCGGAGCCACTACATTGGTGCCCGAATGGGCATTTCCAGCGATACCGCCGCCAAGACTGAGTAGCGCGACCGGGGTTCCTGGGTTCGCCGCGGTATTGTTTGGGTTGGCTCCGCCACTGTGAAAGAATAGGCTCGGAATCTGCCCGTGCATCTGGGCGCCGGCCGGCACGGGCGTGCCATTTGTGTACGCCGTAATGTTCAAAGGCGTTAAGCCAGACACACTTTCAAAATTTTGCACGGTCGCGCCACTATTGAAGGCGATGTAATCGGCACTCGCCACATTGTTCGTGTTGATCGTTACAGCAAACGCATCGGACCCTGCGAATGCGAAGATTACGGCCACTAAGGCAACCAGATTTCTCATTACCTTCCCTCCTTGCGAAAGCCTGAGCTCTTCCCCAGAATTACGTTAGCGAGCACAAATCAGACCACAGTGCTTTTCCTAAATATTCCGCACACAAGTCCTTCCCCGAGCCTACAGGTGTCAAGGACACCGACACGGGTGTATCTACGCATGAATGGGCACAACCTCCTAGAAAACCAAATGAAAACATGAAGGTGTTTTCCAACCCATTCTGTTCTCTCTGTCAAGCTTTTGGACGGTGCCGAAGCCCGTCCCCTAGATAACGACGGCACAGTGGGGAAGCGATTGTTGGACGGCGGGGGCTACGACATCTCGACTACTGACCGCGAGGCTTGAAAAGGTTTAATCCTCCCTGCGAAAGCCCGTTAGGTCATGTCAATTGACAGGCTGTTTCTTTTCGCTCTGGCCTGAGCGACCCCTGATTGCATTGATCTTGACTTGATAGAATCCCGGCGACTACTATCCACCTTATGTCGTGCGCTGGACAACGAATCGTCGCCATCGGGTTAGCACTCTGCCTGCTCGCGTTAAGCGGGATGATGTACCCGCAAACGGTGGCGCATGCCGCGCATCACGCGCACCACAAAGCCGCTACGCATTCCACCGCCCTCTGTACGTGGATGTGCGCGGCCGGGCAGACGCAAGAAAGTGTGTCGTTCCATTTTCAGGTCGAGCCGGAAGTTTTTTATCCGGTCGATCATCTCAATCTTCCCCCTCCAATCGAAACCGTTTTCACATTCCTTGCCACGCGCGGGCCTCCCTCCCTGACCTAAAACCATTCGTTTGATCTAGCCACGCTTCGGCATACGGTCTTTTCAGCCGCACCAGAGCGAAGGCCGCACTAGACATTCCGGCGTGAAATGTGAGCCGGCATATACGTATTCATTCGGATTTATGAGATCCAGCCTTCTAGGAAATCGGACTCATGGGTCGAGGAATGAAAAGGGTTCAAAGGTTCATCATGAAGGAGACCTTTGTATGAGGGCAAGGCCGGTACATTTTCAAGTCGCTCTGCTGATTGTATTTGCCGCCTTGTTCTTCATTTCAGCCCAGGGCGAAGCACAAACCAAGGGTGATAAAACATTCAACGCCATTATTACCGACACACAGGGCATCGAAACCGAAGTCAAAAACGTGTTCTTTTATTGGGAAGAAAAAATCAGCGAGACCGCCTTCGTGCCTCATGAGGTCCGCCAACTGCCGGTGAAACGAGGCACGGCCACGGTGCAGGTGAAATTTGACTCAATGAAACAGATCGACGTGAAGCAAAGCGCCGACAAAGCATTGCCGACATTTACGGTCATCCTGGCGAATGGCAAGAGCGGCGACTTCTCGGCTGCGCTCGCCGGTAGCTTTCGAGGCGAGTCGGATTTCGGACAGACGGAAATTCCCATTAACACAATCTCGAAAGTCGTTTTCAAATGATGCTGCCTATGAGTGAACGGCTGAACAGCATTGATTGGGATACCCGCATGGGCATACAGGCGTGGATGTATTCGCTCACCATTCATGCCATGCTGGTTGGACTAGCGCTCCTGCTCGGCGCGCGTCTCATGGTCGCGACTCCGGAGGAGCCGTTTCACTGGAACGTCGCGCTGGTCGAGCACGCCCCTGTGACAGAAGCTGTCACGCCAGCACCACCCGTAACTCCCGTTCAGCCGCCAGCGAAGCCCGTACAACAGACGCCGAAAAAGATTCAGCCGGCCCCTCAGCCCACTCCGGTCGAGCGCCGCATTGAAACGACCGTTCAGCCCATTGTCCAGCAGATGCAAACGAAGCCTCAGGAACAGATCCTTGAACGGAAAATCGAAACCGTGAACACTCCTCAGCAGATGGAGCAAAAGACGGAGATTCGTCCCTCGACACAAGAGCCCACCCCAGTGGTGACACCGGCTCCGTCTCTCGTCGAGCAACCTACACAGGTCATCGCGGCCGGCCCCGCGCCAAGGGAACATATCGTCGAAACTCCCTCAGTACAATCGGCGGCAGAAATCGTGCAGCGCGCGGAAGTCAGTCAAGAGCCCTCCCCAGTCGCTGAACGGACGCCGCCTACTGTGACTGAAACAAGTCCGGCTCACACGGTTGAACAAACGGTGCGCGCACCGGCCGTCGTGCAGAATCACGAGGCAATTGATCGCGCGCCCGAACTTCCTTTGCTCGAACATTCGACAGCGCGTGAAGAACATCAGCTCGTCGCCAAAGCGCCCCCGACTTCGATGCCTCCTTCCCGTCCGGATTATGGATGGCTTACGGACATGCTCCAGCGTCGCAGCGCCGAGGTCCGACATTACCCTTCACAAGCACGCCTCAACCAATGGCAAGGGAAAGTCGTTGTGCGTGCCGTGATTCGAGCGGATGGACATTTAGCGGATGTGACCGTCAAGAAAAGCTCGGGCCACTCGGTGCTCGATGAAGCCGCCATGGATGTGATTCGACGCATTACTCCAATCCAATTGAAATATGCGTTAGGACGTCAGGAAGTGGTGGTCAATATTCCGATTTCGTACGAGCTGAATTAGGGGGACGCGATGAATCGTCATGTGACTCGCGTGTTGGGCGCAATAGCAATCGCCCTTGCCTTGCCGATAGGGTTGCACGCCGCCGACCTCTCGTCCCAGCCTATCGGCGCAATTAGTTTTGCTCCCAAACTCATCGTCGACATTAAGGCCAAGTCGATGGTCGGACCGTCGATTCAACTGGATGAGCGCAACGTCGCGCACGTCGCGTGGATGGAAGAAGACACGAATGGACGGGCGGTTCGCTATGCTCATACAATGTCCCCATCGAGTGACTCGCTTACTTCCTCGATCCCGGTCAATGGCCCGAATGACCTGCCTTACTGGAGGCAAGAGGCCCCGGCATTGGACGTTCGAGGGAACATGGTCTACATCGCGTGGGCAAAAATGCCGGCAGTGCCGGTGGCCGACAAACCATTTGCCAATGAATTGCGCCTCAGCCGCTCGCTCGATAGCGGCCAGACGTTTTTGCCGTCCGCCCCGATCAACGACGACGGCGAACCCGTTCTCCATAGTTTCGATTCGATTCGTATTGATCGAGAAGGCGCTATCCACGTGGCATGGATCGATGCCCGCGGGAGCAAAAAAAATCCCGGCACCTACGTGAGTCGATCCACCGATCATGGCATGACCTTCGATAAAAATAAGAAGATCGACGACGACACGTGTGTCTGTTGTCGAACGTCGGTCGCCATCGCCGATGACGGTACGTTGTACGTCGCGTGGCGAAAAGTTTTCGGCGAGGTCAGAGAGACCGTCGTCGCACGATCATTTGACGGTGGGCTGACATTTTCAGAACCCGTGATTGTGGGCAACGACAAATGGGTGTATCCGAGTTGCCCACATCGCCCAGCGTCGTTGGGTATCGATCATGAGGGACGCGTATACGTCGTCTGGTATACGGAAGGCGAAGACGAGACGCCGGCCGTGTATATTGCCTATTCCAATGATCGCGGCCAAACATTTTCACCCAAATACCAATTAAATCGATCAAAAGGAACGTTTCCGGACCATCCGCAACTAGCAGTCGATGGCCATGGTCGCGTCGTCGCCGTGTGGGAAGAACTCTCGCCGGTCCGACGCGAAGTCGTCGTGAGTTACTCCTTAGACCGGGGACGGACGTTCAGCGCACCGCAGAAGATCAACGAGAAGAAAGGGGAAATGCCCACCATCGCCGTCAGCCCCACAGGACAATTCCTGTTGGCGTGGAAAGAACATGCGATGCCGAATCATCGCATCGTACTCCAACGCATCGCGTTGCCGGAATTGCTTCCTGTTGCCATGGAAACTCGCACGCCCCAATGAGAACTGTTGTATCCCGCCCTCAACTCGTCGTCATCTGGATGATAATTTTCTGCGCTTGCGCCGCCGCAGACCTAGCGACAGCGGTCGACGATTTTTCCCGCTTGAAGCTGAGCCGAGCAGGGGCCGGGACGCTCGTTCCGCCATTTGAGCTGCCGACCGTTGATGGCAACACCATCGAATTTTCGAAGCTGAGAGGGAAAGTCATCGTCCTCAATTTTTGGGCGACGTGGTGCGGACCCTGCAAGGAAGAGATGCCGGCCTTGGATCGATTGAGTCGACGGTTCGACTCGGACGATGTCGCGGTGCTCACGATTACCACTGAGCACGAGCGGATGGCGATTCAGCAGTTCATGAAACAATTCAATTCCACGTTGCCCGTCCTACTTGATGAGCAACGCGACTTGACCTTGGCCTTTATGGTGCGCGGGCTTCCGACTACGATCTTTATCGCAAAAACCGGCGAGGTCGTCGGACGCGCCGTCGGACCACGCGATTGGGACAGCGCAGACGTCGTCGGGTTTATCCAGCGGCTCCAGCAGTGAAATTAGCGACCCCATACATCCGCTCATGCGCAGCCACCTGCGTCCTCCTGTACGCCATCGTTGGATTTTTCGCAGGTGCCTGTCCCTCGTTACCGGGCGAGATGCCGACCCATCAGCATCACCATAAGCCGATCACCCATGCCTTTGCATGCGCGTGGGCATGCCATGTGAGCGTCGGCCAACATGCGGTTGATGCGCCTACCCCCGTCGTTCCGTTTTGGCTCATTCTCGTTCTTCTTGGCTGTACGACCCTGATCATCGTCCCTCCCCGGCTCATCACGATCTCCGCTCGGGGACCCCCCGCTCACTACCATCTGAGCCTCCGACATTGTTCTCGCTTCATCCGCAGCACAGGACAAGTGCGCGGTGCGGCTTGGATTCACATCTCCGAAAGGTTGAAAGGAATGTCGGTCATGCGATCTCATCAATCATCGTCCCACGCGTTCTTTTTATGGGCCTTCATCGTACCTTGTGGGCTCACATTCCTGGCTTCACCCTCGCTAGTGTTCGCGGAGGATCAAACCAATGAACCGAGCGGAAAGGCGCAGCGCAAGCAGCAATTGGAGCGGCAGCTCAAATCGATCTTGGATGAACTCGATGAGCTCAAGCAGGGCGATCGTCCGGCGCCGGTACAGCCCCTCCCCGTTCAGCCCGAACCGCAGGCCATGACCGAACCGCAAATTGAGCAAGGGCCGGCGCCGGAAATCTCACTGGAGGACATGAGTATCATCAGCAAGCGCCTTCAAAAACATCCGGAAGGCGTCACCCTCACCTCAACTCCGCAGAGCGAGTATGACTCGCAGCCGACCCGGAACATGCGCGAATCGTTGGAGTCGTTGCCGGGTGTCATTGTCCGGCAGGCGAATGGTCCCCGAGACTTCAGCATTTCGCTTCGCGGATCTGGTGTCAAAACATCGTTTGCCATACGAGATCTCAAAATCTATGAGGACGGCATCAGTCAGACACAGTCGGACGGACTCTCTCGGCTGGATATGCACGATCCCTGGTTTATGCGAAGCGTCGAGGTGCAGGCCGGCGCCTCATCATCCATGTACGACAACTATGCCCTCGGTGGAATGGTGCATTTCAAAACGCGGCGGGGCAGCGACATCAATGGGGTGGAAGCTTTCTTGAGCGGAGGTTCCTTCGGTTATCAGAAGTATGCATTTGCCGTGGGACAGGAATACACCAATGTTGATATTTCCATGTTCGGGAGCCAGCAGCTCGAAGACGGCTTCATCCGAAACAGTAATTACAACACGCAAACCATCAACCTGAATTTTCGTTTTCGCGTTGACGATAAGCAAAGTTTTTACTTCAAGGCCATTACGAATTGGCTCGATACCCGAGTCCCCACCCGGTTGACCCAATCGCAATTCAATACCGACCCACGCCAAGCCGGCGGCACAACGTGTGCGACTACAGGATCTTGTAATGATGCACTGCGATTGGGCCAGGGCCGAATCGATCGTAGAACCATCGTGGGCGGGTTATACGAACGGCAATTAGACACGAATACGGTGCTGACCATTGAAGCCGATTATGATGTCAAAGACATCAACCAGACGTTTACGCAGATTACCGACAATGTGAACCCCAACTACAAGAACTACGTGGACCTTCGGCATAACGGGCGTTTATCATCCATGCCTCTCCAGAGCTACGTCGGTTTCTTCATCAACAACATGGAACAGGAAGGGCAGACCTTTACGAATCTGGACGACTTCCACGGCACACGCGGTACCCTGGCGCAAAACAACCGGGGCACGAATCGAAACATCGGCGGGCGATTTCGCGAAGAATTGGAGTTCGTACCCAAGTGGATTCTTGCCGCCGGATTCGGATTTGAGCAATCGATGATCAGCATTCAAACGATTAACTATAATGGGGCCGGCGCTATCGCCAGCCGAGCCGACGCTCAGCGCACCTTCTGGAACTATGCACCTGAGATGTCGCTTAGCTGGAAACCAGCCGACGGTTACCGCCATTGGATTCGCGCATCGACTGGGTATGGCATTCCCACATTCGGAAATCTGACGACCGGACTTGATGGACTAGCCGGGACGAATTTCGCACTCAAGCCACAAAAAAATCTCAATCTGGAAATTGGAACCGACTCAAGACTACATAAAACGTTGTCGGTCCATCTCGTCGGGTTCATGGTGTTCTTCAAGGACGAGATCATCGCACAGTCCAATTCAACGAACACGGGAAGCTTCGCCGTTAATGCCGACTCTTCCCGCTACCGAGGCATTGAAACCGGCTATGACTGGCGCCCCTTGGACGGATGGCGCTTTTCAGGAGCCTATACCCACATCGATACCGAATACGTGAACTTTACCGACCGATTTGCAGTCGCGGGAGGGCCCGTCACACAAGTGGTCCGTGACGGCAAACAGGTGCCGAACGTGCCGCGGGACGTGTTGAACTTCAAAGAAGAATATCGGCATCCCTCGGGATGGGGAGGCTGGTTTGAGACGAGCTACTGGAACAGTTACTTCCTCAATAATGGAAATACGATCGGAGCGCCGGCGTATTGGTTGCTCAACGCCAATGTGAACAAATATGTCGAGATCAAGAATCCGTATATCCGGTTCGCGAAATTTTATGTCGAGCTGGACAATTTGTTGGATAAGACGTATGTAGCTTCGGGCAACGTCGTGGCCGACAGCACGCCCGACGCGCAGAAAACACTGTTCTTTGCCGGTTATGGTCGAGCAATTTACGGCGGGGTGACATTGGGGTTATTCTAAAAAGAACGCAGATGAACATCGACGCAGAGCCCGGTCATGCTTCTCGCGCAACAAACGAGCATCTAGGTATGGTTTGCTTTCACACGGATAGCCATTTCCCTGTGCTCTCTAACAGAGACTGCCTGAGGTAGACAAACCATGCTTTCACATCTTGCGTGTATAGGCAGATCAGTGCGGATGTTTAAGGCGCCTGCTGTGATGATGATCGCGACAGGCCTGCTGTTTATGACTGTACCCAAGTCATACAGTGGGCTCGACCTCAGTCCCGACGAAGTGAAAGCGGCTGCACAGCAAGGGTCCGACCGTGCCGACCGTGAAGTAGAGCAACATTATCTTGAAGAGGCGAAAAGCGAAGGGAATCTCTCTGATGAAGGACGCAGGCGGCTCACGGATATTGCCGACATGAATCAGCAGTATGAAAAGTGGAAGGACCTATCAAGAACGGCCGGCGCAGTGGCAGAGCGGGCGCGCAGAGTCCGCGCATTGCAGTATAAGCTTGCGGAACTAGACCCCTCGACGGATTTCAGTGCGCCGAGAAAGAGAGCGGTTTGGAAAGATGAGATGCAGTACCTGACAAAACAGTCGCCTGAATTTCCGGAACTTGCGCCGTTACGGAGATTTCGTGAATGAATGTGGATTCAAGATTGAAATGTCGCGAGGCTTATCAAGTCGATTCAAGCGGGATGAATCAATTCGCGGGGAGAAAATCTGGCGCATTGTATGGGTCTCCTGTCACCATCAATCTAGCTGTTTCACCAGTCCTACCTCTTCATGACCTGCCCGGTTCTTATCCTTCTCTGATAAGATGAATCACTGCGACTTGAATCTTCCTCACGTGAAGCTGTACCGTCACGTAAGAGTCCCGTCCTGTCCCTCCAGTGGACTCATTTGACCGCGATGTCATTGCACGAAGGGAGCGGGGATGAGAGGAGTGAAAGTAGCGATTGCCTTGCTGGTCATTGGGCTGATCGGAACAGGGGCTGTGCTCTGGTGGATGCTCCAGCATGGCTTTAGCGCCCGCGATCAGCCGGCCGCGGTTGAAATCTGGATTGCACGGCGCCTTCGCCATCTTGCGATACCAGCAGGACAGCGATCTATGGTAAGTCCTATCCCACTTTCACCGGAAATTTTACGCGAAGCGAGGGGACATTTTGCGGATCATTGCGCAGGATGTCATGCCAATAATGGTAGCGGCAAGACTCCGATCGGTGAAAACGTCTATCCCAAGGCGCCGGACTTGCGCGCACAGGAAACCCAGACAATGTCCGATGGAGAAATATTTTACGTCATCCATAATGGGATTCGATTTACGGCCATGCCTGCATGGGGAAAAGGACGGCCCGAGGACGATCGTGACAGCTGGAAGTTAGTTCACTTTATTCGACGTCTTCCTCAGATCACAGAGCAGGAGTTGGCTGACATGCGCGCTCTCAACCCGAAAAGCCCTCATGAACGTCAAGAAGAAGCCGAGTTTGATCGATTCTTGCAAGGAGATAACGTGGAGGTACATTCCTCACATCATTAAGGGAGGACCATTTCATGCTACGCTTCGCTGCCGCAGTACTAACCGCAAGTTTTCTCTCCGTCACTCCGGCGTTTTCGCACGGCGAATTGACGCATGTGTTAGGGACGGTCTCTGGCGTGGACGCCAATCATCTGACGGTGAATACAAAAACCGGCGAGACGGTCCAGATCACTGTGACCGATCAAACGAATTATCGGAACCAGAATGCCGGAAGCAAGGATGCGCTCAAAGTCGGTGACCGAGTGGTCATTGAAGTGCAAGAGAAGAGCGGCAACTTGATCGCGGATGAGATTCGCTTTGCTTCGCCGACCAAACCGCTTCCGTAGCGAACTCCATCACACAGGGTTGACGTACCACAAGGCTTCACTGCAACCGTCGCACCGCCGAGACGATGTTCCATCTCACACGCCGTGCCAGGCAAGCTGCGGAAGCGTGGATTGATTTCACCTTCGGCTCCGTCTATAGTCCGCCTGATTTGAAACACTGTTCGATGAGGACTTAGGCAATGTCCTGTCCACGCAAGGTTGTGCCGCTCTTATCCGTCCTGATCCTAGTCTCGTGGCTGGTGCTTCTTCCCCACTCTTCACTTGCTGCGCAGTCGGAGGCTGCCCAACGACAATATCAGCAAGGAGCTACCCTCTTTCGACAGGGTCATTACGACGGAGCGGCTGAGGCGCTGAAAAAAGCGATCGCGCTCCAGCCACAGATGTCTGAAGCGCATCATCTCTTGGGTCTTGTGCTGTTCGAAGGGAAAAAAGAGCCGGCGGAGGCTATTGAGTCCATTAAAAAAGCCGTGCAGCTCAATCCGACCTTTGGCCAAGCCTACTACGATCTCGGCAAGATCTACCTCAGCCAAACAAAATATCAGGAAGGGGAGCAGGCGCTGGTACGGGCAATTGAGCTCATGCCGCAATCGGAAGACGCGCATTTCGCCTTAGCGAAACTCTACAGCCGAAGCGGCAATCAGGCCAAGGCCATCAAAGCGTATCAGGCGTTCCTCGCGCTCAAGCCGCAGCACCCCGAGGCGCTCTACAATCTTGGCCGGCTCTACGAGAGTCAAGGCGACACGCAATTGGCGCGACACACGCTGCAACAATTGACGCAAGCCAATCCTACTCATGCGGACGCATGGTACTTGCTCGGACGAATGGCTGAGAAGGACAACAATCTCAGTGAAGCGGCCGACGCGTATCGGCAGGCCATCGCCGCGAAGCCGGATTTGGTGGACGCGCATTACAATCTGGGGTTTCTGCTGCGCAGCGCCGGCAAGCAAGAAGAGGCAGCGAGACAGTTTCTGCAAGTGATTCGGTATCGACCGGAGTATGCGGAAGCGCACATGAATCTGGGAATGAGTTATACGGCGCTCGGATTATTCGACGAGGCGGAACGAGCTTATGAAGACGCCATCGCGCTCAAGCCGAATCTTCCAGAAGCTCAATACAACGTGGGAGTATTTTACGAACTGCACCGGAAGGATTCGATTAAAGCGCTCGTGCATTATCGGAAATATCTCGAACTCGGCGGGAAAGACGAACGCGTGGAACGCATAGTGAATCAGGGCATGCGTTAAGCGGATGGTCAACCGGCGGAAACGAACTTCTTCGGTTAAGAGTGGTCACCACCAGTACGGACCATAGGGATAGGGACCCCACGGACCCCATCGCGACCCGCCCCAATACCCGTACGGCCTTCCATAATAACCAGGATAATAGGGCTGCGCATAGGCGTGATCGTGCTTGGGCCATACCGTGACGTTCTTGGCATCCAGTGTGGGGTATGTATATTCCGTCTCGTCGAGGGGCGCGACAATCGAGCCCGTCACGTCACCCGTGATAGTTACTCTTGTTCCAGGCGGAAGCTTGGCCGGATCGAGAAATTGTTTCTCAAACGCGATGAACCGGCCTTCGGACGCAGTCCGTTCCCACCCGGGCTGCAGATAGCTGTCGAGCGGCAACTGCAAGACTTCGATGCGTGTACCTTCTTTGAGTCGTTTCGCGGAAAGCACTTCACCGCCCAAGACAACCGTGTGTCCACGATATTGGTCAGGCGCTTGCTTGAGCTCGACAAAGGTAACGGAGTGATCCACCTGGGATTGTAATTCTTTCGGGACGGCAGACTGCGAGGCGCAGGCCGGCAGAAACCCGCACATCAGCAGCCCGATCCCAATCGCTATTCGTCTTGACAGCATAGTAATATTATAAACCGTTCACGGATCGAAATGGAAAGGAGCAGCAGATGCATGGTTGGATAGTGCGGGCCAGCTTGATAGGTGCGGTCGTTGCTAGCATGGGAATGATGGTCGGCACGGCGTTCTCGAATCCCGCCACACCGGCGCTGAAAGGCAAATACACCGTCCTTGAAAAGGAACAGTCAACCCACACGCCCGGCAAAGTGAAAGTAACGGAGTTTGCGGATTTCTATTGCCCCCACTGCCATATGTTTGAAGAGCAGGGTTTGCCCGTCCTTGAAAAGGAGTTCGGCAACAAGATCGAGATCACGATGGTCGGCTTTCCCGTGATTCCAGGCAAGCTTCCGACTGCCTTCGATATGTATGAGCAGGCTAAGACGATGGGAAAAGGTCCTCAAATGAGGCAGGTCTTATTTCGCACAATTCACAAAGACCGCCTGCATGTGTTCGACAAAACCATTCGCGAGATGTTGGTGAAGGAAGTTGGCTTGGACCCCGCGGCATTCGAAGCCGGGCTGGCAAGCGGGAAACCCGCACGCGCCGTGGAAGAAGGAAAGAAGTGGGGTCAGCGCGTGAATGTCGACCACACACCGACGATTCTTTTGGACGGCAACATTAAAGCCGACCCCATCGACCCGGAAAATTTAAAAACTGTGATCCAGAGTATTTTGGCTGCGGATGGGAAACGGTAGCCTCTCTATGGCGACGACGATGCCAGTCGACCTACGTCGATTCACAATCCTACCTCACAAGGGCCTAAGTGAGAGCTGAACGCCCTGTCTTCTTGGTCACTTGGACAACGTTGGCGCTTCCATGGATTCTTTGAAGCGTTGCAAATCCTCTTCGATCTTTTCCTGCGGATCCTCTCCAAATATTTTTGCGACCAGCGCCCCCAGTCGGCCCCCCGGCGGATCGAACTGCAAGGTGACGGTGAGCTCCGTACCTTTGTCATCATCCGTTCGCCGGAATCTCACGGAACCGGCATTGTCCACGTCGGCGCCTCGCAGGGATCGCCACCCGATCAGTTCGTTCTCCACTTCATTAATAATTTGAGCATCCCATTCCACTTTCGGCCCACCGATCGGAAGGGTTTTGACGACCCAATGGGATAGGCGTTCATTGATGACCTCTACCGATTCGAGGTGGCTCATGACCTGTGGCAAATTTTCGAAATTACGCCAATAGCGATAGAGCTCATCAGGGGGACACTCAATCCGCAGGCTCTTTTCCACCTTGATGGCGCCTGCGGTCTTCACTTTACGCCGGCCGACTTCATTGGTGTTTGTTCCCAGGGCCGCGTACAGCATGCAATGGCCGGTTACGCCTCGTCCGACAAGTGCCGCGCCGACAAGAGTCATCGCAAGCCCGCTCCATGAGCGTTTCATAAGGCCTGCCAACATGATCCCCGCACCTACCAAGCTTGAAAGTTGCCGCTCGCCGTCACCCACATTCTCGAAGGCTTGCTCTTCTCTCCAGTCCAAATCTTGTGTATTGGTTCGATATCGTTCTTTCCCAGTCATTGTTCCCATATGCCCTCCTATAGCTCGACTTCCGACTCAACCAGTGTAAGACGCCCTGGGATGTCGGGGTATCGGTCACCGAAGAGAAGACCTGTCCTCGTGGATACCGGTGGGCGACGGTGTCCGACCTACGAATTGGGGGGATAGTTGTAAATCCAGCGAGCACATGCAAAAAGCTACGTCATTTCTCGTGTCCTCCCGACCTCATATAAATTCGATTGCGGCCTGAATACAGCCCTTGTACTATGACCACCCGTAAATCACCTGAGCTTTGGAGCGACTATGCGTCGACAGATGTTCCTCCCCATTGTTATGAGTGTGATCGGCATTTTCTACGCGGCCTTCGATCCGTCCGTCGGGCTCGGCACAGAGAACGCCCCATCGACACCGGCGATCGGACACCTCGATTTGCAGGCACAGATAAAAGCCACAGCGACCAAGGTCATCTCTGGCGTCGTCAATATTTCCTCGACTGTTCTGGTACGTGATCAGGCCCCATTCGATGAAGGTCCACTCTTCGGCACACTGCCCCAAACACCGCCGCAACGCCAATACGGACAAGGGTCCGGCGTGATCGTGACGGCAGACGGTTACATCGTCACCAACAATCATGTCGTGGCGGATGCGCTCGAAGTCGAGGTCCTCCTCGCCGATCGGCGTCAATACAAAGGACGCGTGATTGCCACCGACCCAAAAACCGATGTCGCAATCGTCAAAATCGACGCCACCGGCCTACCGACGATCCCCTGGGGCGATTCGAGCCGCCTGGGCGTCGGAGATTTTGTGTTGGCGATCGGAAATCCCCTCGGCCTCAATCAAACCGTCACCTTCGGCATCGTCAGCGCCGTCGGCCGAGCCGATGTCGGCATCGCCGATTATGAAGATTTCATTCAAACCGATGCGCCGATCAATCCCGGCAACTCGGGCGGCGCGCTGGTAAACATCAAGGGCGAATTGATCGGCATCAATACCGCCATTGCCAGTCCGACCGGCGGAAGTATCGGCGTGGGATTTGCGGTGCCGAGTAACATGGCACGAACCGCCATGCAAAGCCTGTTGAAGACGGGACGCGTCGTACGCGGGTTTCTTGGCGCGTCGACACAGGACGTGAACTCGCTCTTGGCTAAACTGTTCCGACTGCCGGACGTCAAAGGCGCGATCATCACCGACTTGATGCCGAAAGGCTCGGCCGAACGAGCCGGTCTTCGGCGCGGCGATGTCGTCGTTCGCTTCGACGGCAAAGAAATCGTCGACCCCGGACGACTTCAAAACTTGATCGGTGGATCGTCGATCGGCAGTAAGCATCGACTCGATGTCATTCGCGAGGGAAAACCCGAACAGGTCGAGCTGATGGTGCAAGAAGCGCCGCTCGAACGCATCAAGCGCACCCCGCCGACGCACGTCGAGACGCCCAGCCATCCACTCAATGGTGTATTGGTCGATGAACTGAAACCGGCAACCGCGCGGCAGCTTGGGCTGGGCACGATCAGCGGCGTCATGGTGACCGGTGTCGAGGAAAGCAGCATGGCCGAATCCGCGGGCCTCATGCAGGGCGATCTGATCGTCGAGGTCAATCGCCAGCCGACGCCGAATCTCGCCGCGTTCCAGCGCGTGGTCGAACCGCTGAAGTCAAGAGAGCCGATTCTACTGCTGATCAATCGACAAGGGACGTTCGTCTATATGCCGGTGGAGGCGGAGTGACGATTGCGGAAATTTCGCAATCCTCGTCGACATTTTGAGGCATACAGTTTGGTTTTCCTGCACGACTTACCGTAAGAATCATCTGGTCTCTCAACCACGTCACTAGTCCACTGCTCGATATTCTTTAGTATCGTTGCGCCACTCATCTTCAGGCGCGTTGACATTCTTGGGTCTCCAATGATAAGTGTCGTGCCACTATTTCTAGCTTTCGTAGCACCTAGTGAGCCCATGAAAAAACTCGTCCGCTTCGGCGTTTCGCTCGACCATCATCTGCTGGATGATTTCGACCGCCATATTACACGGAAGAAATACACGAACCGATCGGAAGCGCTTCGCGATCTCATCCGCGATAATTTGGTCGGGCAGGAATGGGATGAGAACAAGGAGACGGTTGGGACGATCACGTTCGTGTACGATCATCACGTACCGTCGTTGACCGACAAACTCGTCGCCATTCAACACCGATTTCACGCGCTCGTGCTCTCGGGCATGCACGTGCATCTCGATCATAGCCACTGCCTGGAAGTCCTGGTCGTCAAGGGCAAGGGCTCGGAGATTAAGAAAGTCTCGGATGCGCTGATCAGCGTCAAGGGCGTCAAACACGGCAAGCTTGCAATGACAACGACCGGCAGGGGGCTGAGTTGACATGCGCATTTGCGTCATCGACGGCCGAGGGGGCGGACTTGGCGGGCGTCTCATTGAACGTCTGTTGGCGGTCGTGGATGAGCGACATGAAGTTGTCGCGCTTGGCACCAATCAAGCAGCCGCCGACGCGATGTCGAAAGCTGGAGCACGGCACGTGGGTATTGGAGAATGGGCGATTCTTCGCGCCGTTGCTGAAACCGACGTGATCCTTGGTTCGCTCAGCGTCGTGTTGGCGGGATCTTTTCTGGGAGAGGTCACGCAGGGCATGGCGGCGGCCATTCTAGAAACGCCGGCCCGGAAACTCCTGCTTCCGCTTAACCGACGTGGCGTGGAAGTAATCGGAACAGAATCGCCGACGCTCGATCCGTTGATCGACCAAACGATACAACGCGTGCAAACTCTGCTCATGTCCGGCCTCCCGGCTTGACTTCATCAAGACGCTACAATCGGACCACGAGGGTCTGAAACCGGCTGCCGACGCAACCGCGCTTTCGATCTTCGTGGCCGCTACCCGACGGTCCACGATTGAAGAGGATCGTGGATCTATGAGTTCTCTCAAGGTCGTCTCTCGTCTGGTTGTTGTCCTATTCCTCTTGGCCGATCCGATACTGGCGCATGAGCCGGACGAAGATGTCCTTGAAGTCGGCGAAGTGGCAGTCACGGCCAACCGTCCCGTCGCCGCATCTTCGCAACAATTCATTCCCGACAAGGAATATCTCCTCCAGCCGCAGGGCCGCCCGGCCCAAATTCTGCGACTGATCCCAGGGTTAATCGCCGTGGAACATTCAGGCGGCGCAGGGAAAGCCGACCAATATTACCTGCGCGGCTTCGACGCGGATCACGGGACGGACGTCGCATTCTTTACGGACGGTATGCCGATCAATCTCAGGAGTCACGCGCATGGTCAAGGCTACGCTGATCTGAGCTTCATCATCCCTGAAACGATTGAAGGACTCGACGTCTACAAAGGTGCCTACCTCCCGGAATTCGGTGATTTCGCGACCGCCGGGGCTGTGAATTTCAGAACACGCGAAGTCGTCAAAGAAGGGGTAGTGCAACTGGCCGGCGGGCAGTTCGATACGCAGCGGTACCTATTAATGTTCTCGCCCACCAAAGACAAAGTTCGCACGCTCATTGCGGCGGAAGGCTACTATACGAACGGCCCGTTCGAACATGACAATCGCTATTTTCGCGCCAACGTCTTGGGCAAGATGACGGCAAATCCAACGACTCGGTCTGAATTGAGTCTGACCGGCACGTTTCACAAATCACAATGGAATGCGTCGGGCGAAATTCCACTTCGTGCCGTGACCGACGGCACTATCGATCGTTTCGGCGCGATCGATCCATCCGAGGGCGGAAAGACCATTCGGAGCACGGGTCGGTTGAACTATCACTATGACGCCACGTCCGGAGGGCAGTTCTTCGCCAATGCATACGGCCAATATTACAAATTCGACCTATTTACAAACTTTACCTTCTTTTTGAATGATCCAGTCAATGGTGATGGAATCCAACAATCCGATCGCCGAGTGATGTATGGAGGTGATACCGGTTGGCGGCAAGGGTTCGATCTCTTTGGCATCCCCAGCGTAGTGACGGCCGGCGCACAAGCGCGCATCGATAATGCTCACGTGAGGTTGGGCACGCAGGTCACACGAAATCCGCTGAGTCCGACGACCGACAGCGATGTGCTCGAAGCCTCGTATGCTCCCTTTCTCAAAACGGAATTTCAGCCGACACAATGGATGCGCGTATCCGGAGGCGTGCGCAGCGAGGTCTTCACGTTCGATGTCCGAAATCGCTGTCCAACCTGCATCGACCAACCTGAAGGGAGAACCACTTCGAGTATTGTTTTGCCAAAAGCGAATCTCATTCTCGGACCCTGGCTCCGAACGGAGTGGTTCGCGAATTACGGGGAAGGCTATCACAGCAACGATGCCCGATCGGCAGTCGCACCGGGATCGGCACCCCTAGCGCGTGCGAAAACGTATGAGGTTGGTGCCCGGTCGAACCCGTGGGGGCCCGACGGGCTCGAGTTGATCGCCACCTTGTGGGCAATCGATCTTCAATCGGAGTTAGTCTTTGTGGGAGACGACGGCACCACAGAAATTCGCGGTCCGACACGGCGTCGAGGCGTGGAAGTCGCGGCGCGAGGGCAAGTGATCGGCCCCTTGTATGTCAACGGGAGCGTGACGTGGGCAAAAGCGGAATTCAAGAACGGCGATGCTATTCCCAATGCGCCGCAACTGACCGCCTACGGCGCAGCCATCTTGCGATACCCGGAAGATTTGACGACACAACTGCAGGCAACCTACCTTGGCGTACGTCCCTTGACTGAGGATCGTAGTTTTAAATCGCCTTCCTGGGTCGATGTCGATCTCTCCTCCCGGTACAAACTCCCCATCAAGCTGGATCATGGCCGACTAGAAGCGTTTTTCTTTATCCAGAATCTTTTGAACACGAAATGGGAGCAGGCCACATTCGCCTTTGAGTCGCGTCTACGAGGCGAAGCCGCCGGCGTTATGGATATCCACTTTGTGCCGGGCAACCCTCGATTTTTTATGGGTGGCCTAGCGTGGTACTTTTAACTGCCTACCTAGTCAGCATTGGTCAAGGTTCCATGGCAATGCCGGAATGCCAGATAGGCGGCTTAAGTCTTGTTCCTTTCCCATCGTCAATGCTACAAAGGCTTTCTTATCGATAGGCGACGATCATGCCGAGAAAACTCCTTGCCCGTTCGTACTTCAATAGACCGACGCTGACGGTCGCCCGCGGCCTCATGGGTAAGTATGTGGTGCGCGAGACCGAGAAGGGTGAACAGGCAGGCCTCATCGTCGAAGTGGAAGCCTATGTGGGCCCCGAGGACAAGGCCTGTCACGCGGCACGCGGACGCACGCCGCGGACGGATGTTCTGTTCGGTCCTCCCGGCATCGCCTATGTGTATTTGATTTACGGCATGTACCATTGCCTCAACGTCGTCACGGAGCGCGAAGGGTTTCCAGCGGCCGTGTTGATCCGTGCCGTGGAATGCGACAATCCCACACCGGTCCTAATCGACGGCCCCGGACGGCTCTGTCGATCTTTTCACATCGATCGCACCCTCAATAGGCGGGATCTGACGGAAGGGAAAACTCTGTGGCTGGAAGACCGCGGAACGCGGATTACCGATGCGGAGGTCATCATGGCCCCGCGCATCGGGGTTGATTACGCAGGGGAATGCGCCGCCAAGCCCTGGCGATTCAGGTTGGCGCGCTGGACGCGGCCATCACATGCGCCGCGTCCAACAAAACGAGCATCAACAAGACTTTAGGACATTAGCGTGTGCCGGGTTGCAACTCATCTGTCTTCATTAATTCCCGTAAGACGCTTGTGGCATACGATCCCGGCGGTAAGGCATAGGAAATGGTCAAGGTCCTGTCCTTCAACGACCATTCCAACTCGTCCAGGCACACGCGAAGCGATCGCCGTTCACCTCGAAATCCGCACTCAGCCGCGGCTTGCTTGAGCGACTCGGGTGTCTCATTCAATTCGGCCACGACGGCCCGCTCAATATCTCCCGGCTCCCCGGATGCCCAGGACACTCTCGATCCAAAGAGCAATCCGGTCGGACTGATCTCGAACGCATCGGCCCGTCCCTGCTCGACCTCGGCATGCTCGACCTGAAAACACGCGCCATTCGTATGCTTCATCGCCCAATCGCCAGCCAGGGTCTGATCGAGACGATCGATTCGAACGGCAAGAATTTCGTTGTAGATGTACGATTGGTAGGCATTCAGAAACCACATTCGCTTCGTCCGACTGATTCGCGCGCGGCGTGATTCGTCGCGAAGAAGCGCGGCGCCTGTCTCATAATTGAGTCCGGTTTTGCCTTGCCGCTGCGGGCCAAAATAATTGGGCACGCCCCGCCGCAACAATATGTCCAGCACTTGAGGCACGGTGTCTGCCGCGCCTTCTTGGACGTCCCGAATCGTCAACGTAAACCGGTTGCCGGCGTGGTGTCCGGTGCGCAGACGGTTGCGATGACGACCGAGCACTTCGATCGAAAGCACCCGGTCGTTCGTGGCGAGGCGAGCGATCGCGTCGTCTTTGACGAGCTGGACCGACACCATCTGTGTCGTCACCGCTCTGGCATCTTTGAGTCCCGCGACGCCGACGCAACGCGCCTTGACGCCCAAGGCGGAGGCAAACTGCTTGACCAGATCGGGAGTGGAAAGCCCGCGCTTGGTCACTCGAAGATACGTATGCTCGCCCTGTCCGCTCGGCAGATAGAGCGGACGCTCTTCGACGCGAAAATCTTCCATCTGTGCGCGAATGACACCGCCAATTCCGGGAATGGCAGCGGTGAGATATGGAAGGACCTTGTTGGAGTCACTCATCGAAAACCATCGCGATCATGCTATACTGAGGCCATGATAACCTTGTCCACAAGACGTGGGGTTGGCTCGCTCGCGGTGCTCGCGATGGTGTGGGCCGTCGCCTTGCCCACTCCTGTCTCCGCCGAGTCATCCGATACTTTCGGCGCGCTCACAAGGTACGTCGCCCAGCAGATCGAATCGGACAAACTCGTGTTTATCGGAGCCCAACGTTGCACAGAATGGTTTTACAAGCAACTGAAACAAAAGCCGCCTCGCTCATTGAGCCAACCAATCTCATTTTCTCGCGGACAAGCCGAAGTTTCGACGGAGTCGGAAGGGACACACGACTGCCGCACCCGATATCCGGAGGGCTTGGACTCAGCGAGGCAAGCTTTTGGTCATGCCCAATCCGCCTTATCGATCAGTCTTACGTTCTATGAACTCGCCCTCGTGGGAGATCGGGACGATGACCATCGCTACAGCGACACCGAATTGCGCGATCTGCTGGAATCTTTCAAGTTGCCCTTCCCCGATATCCATCCGTCCACAGCGCATGTAGATGCGCTAACGGCACAATTCGAACTTGCCCGAAAGGGCAATACGCTGGAAGCGGTCATGGCGAGCATGGGCCTGCTGTACGAAAAGGGATACCGGCTAACGACCAATGACCGCACGGCGTTGAATACTGTCTCGGGATAGCCCTGTCTCGGTTTTTCCCTCACGCCATACGCTCCAACGCTTCTCTCGCGCGACTCCGGACGGTTTGATCCCAGTCATCTTTCATCACGACCGCCAACTTCTCTTTGGCTTCACGCGCCTGCAGACGCCCCAGCCCCAGGGCCGCGCACGCGCGCACATGCGCATGATCGTCTTCCAAGGCCTTCAGCAAAATGGGAATCACCTGCTTATCCTGCAACACGCCGAGGTAACTGGCCGCCATCCCACGGATACGATGTTGTTTGTCGCCCACTGAGGTTTTCATCGTGGAGATCAGCACCTCCACCAGCGCGGGCGAGACGGATTCCAAGCCGTCGCCGCTGTAGCAGTTGACTTCGATAATTTCAAATGCGAGTTCCCGCCGCTTTTCCACAGACGACTCGGCCTCAAAGCGCGCGATCAACCGGTTGCGTCGCTGCACACGGGCGCGGCGCTGCCGTAGTTTTTTGACGATCACCCACAGGATGATCGCAGTGGCTAGGGCGGCCAACGCCATCGGCACCGCGCGCTCGACGAGATAATCCTGAATGTCTGGCGAAAGCCGTTTCCATCCCCACACTGCGGCCACAATCAGGCCGATCAGTGCTAACACGGTCGTAAGATTTGTCTGCCCACGATGAGTGACCGTCATCAGCCCATCTTAGCTGCTTAGCCGCCGATTTCCTACTGGCCCAATTGACACCTTATCGGCAATCGCACTATATCTTCGCGTGGACGCGCCTGATTTTCGTCACGACCCCTATCTCAAACTGCTCCGCCCACTGGTCGAAGCCTATCTCGCCTTTTCTCGCGCGGATAATCGACACATCCGGGCCATGCACCTCACGCCGTCACAATTCGACGTGATTGCGACCTTAGGGGATACCGACGGCATGACCTGCTCCCAACTCTCTACGGCGACATTGGTGACGAAGGGAACGCTGACCGGCGTGCTCGACCGGTTGGAAGAGAAAGGACTGATTCAGCGCGATGGAGTCGAAGCGGATCGCCGCCGCACGAAGATTCGGCTGACCGAAAAAGGCAGGATGTTATATGAGAAGACCTTCCCCGACCACGCCGCATTTCTCCGTCCCTTTTTCGAGCGTGCGCTGAGCCATAAAGAGATAGAACAGGCTCGAACCTATTTGCTTCGCGTGCGAGACAGTTTTCAACGCCCATAACATTGTCGATCGCGTGAGGTCCTCATGGAAAAACCGGCGGAGACCCACTACCCAATCCACGACCTGCTTCGACAACGATGGAGTCCTCGCGCCTTTTCGGATCGGGCGGTGAGTCATGATGTTCTGTGCAGTCTCATGGAGGCCGCCCGCTGGGCTCCCTCTTCGAGTAACGAACAACCGTGGCATTTTCTGATCGCCACCAAAGAAACTGCGGTTGAATATGACCGGTTACTCTCCTGTCTCAATGACAGCAACCAAGTGTGGGCGCGACTGGCTCCCGTCCTCGCCATCTCCATAGCCCACACTGTCTTTGCGGACGGCGGTGAGACCAATCGTCACGCGTTTCATGACGTCGGACTGTGCGTAGAAAATCTGGTGATCGAGGCTACCTCGGTGGAGCTGATGGTTCACCAAATGGCAGGCTTTTCCCCTGACAAAGTTCGAGAACTGTTCGAACTTCCAGCCGACTGCGAGGCGGTGGCGGCGATGGCGATCGGCTACTCCGGCGATTCCTCGCTGTTACCCGATCGCCTGCGTCAACGGGAAGGCTCCCCGAGATCCCGGAAACCAATCACCGATTTTGTCTTTACGGGACGGTGGGGACACCCCTCACCGATTGTGACGAATCCCATTGGCAAAGAAACCCGGTGAAACGGATAGTGTTTGGAAAGGGAGTCAGGCCGTGAGGAGGGCTACTCGCATTCTGATTTTTGGCTTCCGCCCAATACCTGCATGAATCGGTTCAGTCGGGCCGCTTTGACCGAATCGTCAAGCTTGCCGTAGATCGCGATCAAATTTTTTAACATGCGGATCAGGACGGTGCGGTTGGAACTTCGCTGCAGATACTTTTCTTCAAATCCATAGCCGGCCTGCACAAGAAACCGCGAGCAATCTTTTTCTGAAAGCAGCGCGCCGGCGTTGAAACAGTCGATGAAAATTTTGTAGCGCTCGGAATCGAACTTCACGAGAAAGTGTCCCGGCATTCCAATCCCGTGTAAGGGAAGTCCCAGTCTTCGACCGATCAGCAGATAGACCGTCGAAAGACTGATGGGAATGCCCATGCGTCGGTCGATCACTCGATTCAGGTAGCTGTTGTCGACCTCGTAATAATTCTTGGTGTTGCCGCGAAAGCCCTGCTCGGAAAACAGGTAGCGATTGAGCGTCTTTACCGCCTCTTCTCCGGACACACGCCGTCCCATACGTTCTCGAACTTCGGTGGCCATCGCTTCAAGCTTCCGGATATAGGCGTCCGTATCGAGACTGGGATAGGCATACCGAGCAATCAGGAGGGCGTTCTTTTCCAAATCGATATAGTCATCGGGTAGTGCGGCAATGTGCTTGAATTCGTCCTCCAACCGTCCCCCGCGAATCTCATCGAGAATGCCCTCGATTCGACGCGCCATATCCGGTTGTTCGATCTCGGCTTCAATAAGAAGAGGAATCGCGGAGTCGCCGATCTCGACGAGTTTGCCGCTGATCGTCCTCGCAATTCGGTCGTCCTCATCGGACAACAATCGAATCAGCGCTCGGATTTGACTATCGCCCGTGACCACTACTCCCCCAACATCTTTGCCGTTCAGTCATAGTATACCCCGGAGAACGTCCTTCGCCGAGGTATTACCCCATGGCCCGGCGAAAAGCTCGTGTACTTCCGTATAAACAGATGGCGTCGAACACCAACATGATCACGATGACCATGCCGATCTTCGGCAGTGCCTCCGTCCAACCGGTCAAGATCAACGGTCGGACCGCATCGATCGCCCACGTCATGGGATTGAACAAGGCCAAGACCTGCATCCATCCGGGCATGGCGGCCAGTGGGACGAGGGCCGAGCTGAGGAAGATCATGGGAAGGGAGAGAAAACCAAGGACTGAGAAGAAGTCGCCGTGGCTCTTGACGGAAAAGGCCATCGCCATCGATATCGCGGTGAGACCGACCCCAAACAGTACACTGATCAACAGAATAATCGCGATGCCCAACCACCCGGTCGCCGGACGCACCCCGAACAAGGCGGCTATCCCAAGAATCACCAGTACTTGCAGGCAGGTGATGGTCATGACAAAAATGAACCGGCTGAGAATGACGGACGACCGATGGATCGGTGTCGACATCAGGCGCTCAAGAAATCCATTCTCCTTATCGAACAGCAGATCGACCCCCCCGGCCAGACCGTTGTTCAAAACGGTCATCACGACGACGCCGGCCGCCAAAAAACTGATGTAATTGGGCGCCTGCACAACTTGAACGTCCGTCGCGCGCTGAAATAAGTTTCCGAAAAAAATCAGCCAGAAGAGCATCGGCTGCACGAGGGTAAACAGCATGCTGAACTTCTCGCGGCTCAGCCGTTTCACCCATCGCATCGTGAGCGCACCGATTTCCTGCTTGTAATCCTGCATGACCTTACTCTTCCTCGGGCTTGGGAAATTCTTCTTTGATCGCGCGTCCCGTATGCGCGATGAAGACATCATCCAACCGAGGACGATGATATTCAATGCTGTCCAGTTGGCAGCCCAGACGGTTGGCCGTCTCCAGAACGACCTGCAACGACTTTTCGGAGGATTCGACGCGCACCTCGACTCCGTGTGAGGTCGTGGTGACCGACCGCACCTGCGGCAACTGCTTTAATGCGGTGGAAAACTCCTCCAGCCGCGCGCGCGCGGGCGCCGCGATCGATAAGGACAGACTATCGCCGCCGAGCCCGGCCTTTAATTCTGAGGGCGACCCCAACGCCTTGATTCGGCCGCTGTCGATAATGGCAATGCGGTCGCATAATTGGTCCGCTTCATCTAAATAGTTGGTGGTCATCACAATCGTAATACCCCTGGCTTTGAGGCGGCGAATATAATCCCAGATTCGGAGACGGCTCTGCACGTCCAACCCCAAGGTCGGCTCGTCCAGGAATAGAATGCTTGGATTCGGTAGCAGCCCGCAGGCAATGTCCAGCTTACGCTTCATCCCCCCAGAGTACGTTTTTGCGGGTAAATCGGCCTTTGCACCCAAGTCCACCAATGTGAGGATTTCCTCGATGCGGCGCCGCGCTTCTTGTTTGGGAAGATGATACAGATCGCCGAGCAGGAGAAGATGTTCACGGCCGGTCAGGAAGCGATCGAGCGCGCGTTCTTGCGGGACATATCCAATCGTAGCCCGCACCCGCTCAGGTTCTCGCTCGACGTCATAGCCCATAATTGTGGCGCGCCCGCCGGTAGGTCGAAGGAGCGTGATCAACATGCGAAGCGTCGTGCTCTTTCCTGCCCCATTGGGGCCTAAGAGCCCGAAGATTTCGCCGTTATAGACCTGGAAGGAAAGATGATCGACGGCGGTGGCTCCGTCGAAGACCTTGCACAATCCGGATACTTCGATCGCGACGGTCTGCTGCCCCATTATCCCCTGCCTTTCCGGTCGTTCCGTTCATATCGTTTGAATTGGAGCAGGTCACTGAGGCGGCGCGCCCGCTGAAATACAGTGTCGGCTTCCAGCAGTAATTGTTTTTCCAGCGGAGTGAAATCCACCATGGCCGAGAGCGTATTGATCAAGATCTCGTCGCTGACATCGGAGGCGAATACTTCTCCCCAGTCCTGCACGTTCTGGCGAGGGGAGAGAAGGTCCTGTAAGATGGCCAACAGGTCTGCGCGAAAGGACGATGTGAGCGCGGTAGAGTCCGCTTCTGCAGCAAGCGTGATATGCGCTTGGCGATAGGGGGTGCGAGCGAGATCTTCCTCAAGAATTTTGTAGCGGCAGAGCCCTTGCAGCACGATGTTCGAACGTCCATCAGCTAGATTCTCAACATGGATCATACGCCCTACACATCCTAAATCGTAAATCGGAGGATGCCCGTAGTAATTCTCCTCCCACCCTTCTTTAAGCAGCGCCATCCCTATACAATTTCCCGAATTCGTCGCGTCGGTCACCATCTGTCGATAGCGTGGCTCAAAAATATGAAGGGGCAGATAGGTCTTTGGGAAAAACACGACTTGGGGAAGAGGAAAGATGGGAATGCGTTGAGGAATCGGACAAGGCGAGGGCTCGGCGCTAAAACAACTTGGCTCTAAAAACATGCTTCACGATAGCCGATGGGTGTCGAGATTGTCAACCGAACTGGCGACGTACGCGAACGACGCAAAACGATAAACCCCTTGTCATCACTGGTGATTGCTCATTACCGAGTCGCATGCTATAAGCGACCATGTCCAATGCAACCTTGAAAAGATGGCCGAACCTTCATCGCCCTCTTTTTTTCTTTCTAGGATCACCTGCCGTTTTTCTTTGTTTCGGTCTGTCGGTTCTTTTTCCGCCTCTTCTTTCAGCGTCGGAAGATGAGGGGCCACGTTTTCGACAGGCGGTCAGCGGCTATCAATTCCATTTTCCGAGCGATCATGGATCCCACGATGAATTTCGTACGGAATGGTGGTACTACACCGGCCATCTTATCGCGGAAGACGGACGGACCTTCGGCTACGAGCTGACCTTTTTCCGACAGGCGACGGACAATGCCCACGTCCACAGCAATCCGTCGCGATGGGCGATCCGGCACCTCTACCTGGCCCATGCCGCTATTTCCGAGCACGACTCCCAGCGGTTTCGTTATGCCGAAAAGGTCAGCCGCGCCGGCATTGAAAAGGCGGGGGCCGATGCCGATCGGCTGCATGTATGGATCGATCGCTGGAGCGCGGACTCCGTTGCTTCAGACGGACGTCGGTATCACCTGCGTGCGTCTTCCACAGATTTTTCTTTCGAGCTGATGCTTGAGGCCGAGAAAGACCCCATCCTTCATGGCGATCAAGGACTGAGCCGAAAAGGCGCCGAGCCCGGACAAGCCTCTCATTATTATTCTATGACCCGCTTGACGACGACCGGCACGCTGATGATTGACGGGCATGCCCAGACGGTGCAGGGCGTCAGTTGGATGGATCATGAGTTCGGATCCGGCCATCTTGGTCAAGACCAGGTGGGGTGGGACTGGTTCAGCGTTCAATTGGATGACAGCTCGGAACTCATGTTTTACCTTTTACGCCGAGCGGATGGAAGTACCGATCCTGTGTCCAGCGGCACACTCGTCTTCAAAGACGGACACACGCAAGCGTTATCGTCACGCGATGTAGGCATCGAAGTTTCAGACCACTGGACAAGCCCGTCTAGCGGCGCCCGCTATCCAAGTGCGTGGCAGCTAACTATTCCATCGCGAGCCATCTCTCTTCAACTCATTCCTAAAATGCCCAATCAAGAGTTGATTACCCGACGAAGCACGCAGGTGACGTATTGGGAAGGCGCCGTGAAGGTTTTGGGCCGTACCGGAGAGAAATCTGTTGCGGGTCAAGGGTATGTTGAATTGACCGGCTATGCCACGCCGATTCAGTTCAATCGCTGAATGAGGAGTCGATGAAAAAAAAGTTACCAATTGTGCGATCGCTTCTGTTCGTCTCCGCTCTGCTTACCCCCTTCGCACTCACTAGTTGCGGGAAGCCAAGCGATGCAATCGTGGCAATCGCCCTGCATCCCACCAATGCCTCAATTGTCTACATCGCCACGAACGAATCGGTCTATAAAACCCGCGATCGAGGCACCACATGGGAACGCATGGCCACCGATCTCAGCTCCTATCGCGTTCTCTCTCTCGCCTTGGATCCTCAACACCCTGCCACGGTCTATGCAGGAACCATGTTCGATGCGGTCTATAAAAGTCCGGACGGGGGACAGCATTGGATGCCTCATAACGCGGGACTGAAGGAACATGTCTCCGTGGTCAATCAATTTGTCTTCGATCCTCGCGATAGCGAAACTATTTATACGGCGACGACAGTCGGGGTCTTTCGCACCACGGATGCCGGACGTTTGTGGGATGAACGAATGGTCGGCATGAAAGAAGTGCATATCGTCGTCACGGTGGCCATCGATCCGCTACGACCTTCTGTATTGTACGCGGGAACCACAGGCGGCGCCTATCGTAGCCTCGACGGAGGGGGACGATGGCAGAAAATCAATAATGGACTCATCCCGTCGGAAATCCTCGATGCGTCGTTGGCGCTTGGCGTGAACGCACTGATGATCGATCCCCAACAGACCGATACGGTTTACGCGGGAACCACGAAAGGTCTGTTTAAATCGGTGAACAAGGGAGATTCCTGGGTTCGGATCGGCGCCACAATGACCGATCAATACATTAGCAGCCTTGCGATCGATCGCAACGACCCCCATATTCTCTACGCGGGTGGCCGGGCAGGCATTCAAAAAAGCTTCGATGCAGGCCTATCCTGGAAGACAATGAATACAGGACTCGCATCAACCAATATTCGAACCATCGCCATGGGTTGGCTAGATCCACACATTCTCTATGCGGGGACGAACGGAAGCGGCTTATACTACAGTGAAAATGGCGGTGAAACCTGGATGAAAGTACCGATCGTCTTAAAAGCAAACGAACATAGTACCGGCTCTTCCTAGCAAGCATGCCCGCTTGATCTGCGTGTGATTAAAAACATAGGCAATTAATACTCGTTCTAGCCAGCGACCTGCTTTATACACATAAACTGATCGTTTTTCATCTCAATGTTTGTTGACAGTGCTTTAAAGCTATGCTACAAAGCAAGCATGTGCTTACGAGGATATGCTTGTGGAAGAATTAAAAGACATCTTAGTCGGTCTTGATCAGCGCATCAGTGCCTACAAAAGCCGCTTGCAGGACTTGCAAAAAAAGCGCAGCCGATTGGACGAGGAAATCGCAACCATCAAAAAATACCTCGAATTGGCCGAAACTCTCTATCGCGTCGAAGCCGATAAAGCGAAGCTCGCCAGCCTCTCAAGCCAAATCATTACCGATGATAAGGGAGTACGCCCCCTTCCTGTTGCGGACGTCACGGATCAGTCCAGAGAAATTCTTCTGGGACGCAGTAAATATGTCGGAATGAGTGTCTCGGAAGCTGCCTATTGCATTTTGCGCGATGCCAAACAATCCATGCATGCCAAGGAGCTTTTTCAACGATTAATCGAGGGTGGCATGCAGATCAAGGGCAAAACTCCTTTGACCTCGGTCGCGACTTCTTTAAAAAGGGATAAGCGATTCAGGAAAGTGGGCCCCAATACCTTTGAAGTATTAGAAGAGCGTTTGACAGAAGCCGTGTAGCTTCTGAGGATCAGTCTTGTCTAGCCCGTGGAAGGAGGTGAGTTCACTTGGCGACGAAGAAGGCAGCAAAGAAGAAAAAGAAGTAATCCCGCCCCTGCAACGCCGGGGATAAGGCCACTTGTTCCCGGCGTTCTCTTCATCAGAGAACCATCCAGTTCAGAGAACAATTCAATTTTTTAATTTAAATCGCGAAGCAGATTGAAGCCGTCAGCAGTATGAAGCAGGTTGCGGGGCGTATCCTGTACGTGGGGACTTGACGTGCGGAATCACTGCGGATTCCTTGGTATTCATGAGAACCCACTTTTCAGGCTGGTCTAAAATCGCTTCGACAAGCTTGGTATGAAGGGCGTGTCCTGCCCGCTCGGCAATGACGTGTCCGATAATCGGCACGCGCAAGAAAGCAAGATCGCCGATTAAGTCGAGAATTTTATGACGGACAAATTCGTTCTGAAAGCGAAGCCCGGACTCGTTCAGTACGCCATCCTCTGATAGAATCACCGTATTATCGAGTGATCCTCCCTTTCCCAATCCTCGGGACCACAGATACTTCACTTCTTTCATAAAGCCGAACGTACGTGCGCTGGCGATCGTTCGATCGAACATCGAGATCGACCCATCATAGCTGTACGTTTGTCGCTGAATCAGCGGATGATCGTATTGAATAGAATAGGTCACCCGCATCGTCGAAGAAGGTTCGACCATAATACGCTTTGCACCATCGACAACTTCGATAGGCTGCATAATCTTTAAAAACGGCTGCGGCCGATCCTGGGGCACGACTCCGGCGGCCTGAATTAAGCGGACAAAGGGCTCCGCACTGCCGTCCATAACAGGAACTTCATCATTATCGAGTTCAATGAACACGTTATCGACTTCCAAGCCCGCAAGAGCCGAGAGCACATGCTCGACTGTCTTGACGGCGAGACCATTGACACTAATCGTGGTACATAACTCTGCAGGCACAAGGTTCCCAACGGACGCAGAAAGGGCGATGCGCTTTCCACCTTCGTGCCGAACAAATACGACGCCGGTATCGGGAGGAGCCGGACACAACTTGATCATGGCAGGATTTCCGGTATGAAGCCCCACCCCAGAGCATGTCATCACTCGTCCAATGGTTTGCTGTTGTCGCATAATTCCTCCAGACACGTAGGAAAGCAACTGACGTGCCAACATGTTTTGGCCAGAAATAATATAAGGCAATTGATTTATATATAGTTTTTTAATCGAGCCTCACGCCAGGCCTGTTGCACAAATATAACAGTGTGCTGTTTTCCAGTCCTGGCGCTCGCGATTGCCTGACAAATCTCGCCCATGCTATCGACAAATTATTGGATTCATTGCAGTTTGACCACCGGTATGAGGTTCAGTAAAATGGCCGCCGATTAATGAGGTTTTACGATGACTCTTGCGTCTAGTCCATGGGGGTCCGTCATTATTCCTATCAAGGATGAACGTGACAATTTATCTCCCTTAACTGAGCAACTGCTTAAAGCCCTGACTTCTGTTCCCTTGTCTCGCACGGCGGCATTTGAAATTCTCTATGTAGATGACGGTAGCACCGATGGAAGCTCTGCCCTTCTCGACATCCTGGCCGCCAACTATAAACAAGTCAACATTCTCCATTTTGATCGAAATTATGGACAGACCTCCGCATTCGATGCCGGCTTTCGTCACGCCAAAGGAGAACTTCTGATCACAATGGACGGCGATCTCCAGCTGGACCCGGCTGATATCCTCACACTGCTCCCACTAACCTCTCAATACGATTTGGTCTGCGGCTGGCGAAAAGATCGTCACGATCATGTCATAAAAAAGATTTCTTCTCGCATCGCCAATCGAGTCCGCTCGCTGATTACCGGCGATTCTATGCATGACACGGGCTGTTCCTTAAAAATATTTCGGCGCGCGGTCGTGGAACGGCTGCAACTTTTCGACGGCATGCACCGTTTCTTTCCCGCCTTGGCCTTGATGTATGGGTTCACCGTAACCGAGATAGCGGTTCGACATTATCCACGTGCACATGGTGTGTCGAAGTATGGAGTGGGTAATCGACTCTTCAAGACCCTCTACGATCTCGTCGCGGTGCGATGGATGCAATCCCGTTGTCTCAGATATCGTATACGCAATTGACAGGCCCACTCTTGCCAGAGTCATCTTCAATGCATCATTATTCCGACCTATGACGACTGAAAACATTTGGATCGCCATCGGCTTTGTGGGACAAGGCATTTTTTTCATGCGATGGGTCGTGCAATGGCTCGCGTCCGAGCGGAGCGCCGAAAGCCGAGTTCCCATTGGGTTCTGGTATTTGAGCTTAGTGGGCGGATTCATCACACTGGCCTATGCCATCTATCGACGAGATCCGGTCTTTATCGCCGGCCAAAGTATCGGCAGCTTTGTATACCTTCGCAACCTCATGCTCATCCGAAACACTTCCTCGGGACAAGACAGCCCGCCGACGACGAAGCCATCCGATACAGGTGATCGTTGAATAAGTGGGTTCCTCCTCTTCTCCTGGTCGCATTGGCGGTGCTCCTGCTCTTTGTCGGCTTAGGGCAGCTCGGGTTCACGGATCGAGACGAAGGAAGTAACGCGGAGGCTGCCCGCGAAATGGTGGAGAGCGGTGACTGGATCACCCCCACGTTAAACGGAGAACCGCGTTTCGCAAAACCGGTGTTTATCTATTGGCTGATGAGCGGCGCTTATCACATGATGGGCGTCAGCGAATTCACCGCACGCTTTCCCTCGGCCTTGTTCTTAGTACTGCTGATCGTACTTCAGTATGCGTTTCTCAGTTTCACTCGAAACGCGTTTATCGGTCTGCTCGGCGGACTGATGTTGTTGTTGAACATAGAAATGATCGCCATCGGACGTATGGCGCTGACCGACAGCGTATTAATCTTCTTCACCACCCTTTCTCTCTTTGGCTTTTGGATCGGCCTTCACGGACATGGCAGACAGCGCCATGCCTTCTGGTTGTATTACATAGGAATGGCCCTCGGCATGTTGACCAAAGGTCCGATCGGCCTCGTCGTTCCGTTATTGGGAAGCCTCCCTTATTTGATCGTCACACGCCGGTGGAAACAGTTTTGGAGTAATGGCTTTCCACTCTTCGGCCTCACCGTTTTTGCCTTGATTGCACTGCCCTGGTATGGAGCGATGTTCTCGATTCACGGGGCGCGCTACAGTGCGTCGGCTCAAGCCGATACCGTCGGCCGATTCTTTAACATCATCGGAGGCCACGGCGGCACGCTCGTGTTCTATTTTCCCATCTTGTTCTTTGGATTTTTTCCATGGAGCGGATTTATGCCGGCGGCCTTGCACCAGGTATGGCGACACTGGCGGGAGACACCGCACTCACCCCCAGGAAGTCATTCTCAATCTCCGTCCTCACAAGAATTGGACCTCTTCGCCGCACTGTGGCTGGTCGCCGTCTTTATCTTTTTTAGTCTCTCTGCGACACGGCTTCCCCATTACATCGGCCCCTTGTATCCCGCCGCCGCCATCTTAATCGCCTCCTATTGGAACCGCTGTGTGACCGAACCAGAGCCACGAGGGCTTCGGGCCTCTCTGTGGATATTGATGCTTTTGGGATGCCTATTGGGCATGGCGCTCATCGCCTCGCCAATCCTCTACTCGACATACATTGAACAAGTCGCCAAGGAGTTCCCTGTCGCACGATCCATCGATCTCGGCTTCGGCCCCACGGCTGCCGGTTTTGTCTTGATTGTCGGTGTGGGTATCGTCGGCTATTTTGGATTGTCCGATCAACGCCGCGCCGGCGCGTTTTGGGCCGCCGGTCTCACGCAGGCCATTGTGGTTCTGATCACCATCGGATTTACACTTCCCCACTTCAGTAAGTACTTCATCGACCCGCCGCATGAACTGGCGTACATCGCCGGCGTGAATTTACAACCTCAAGAGCAGCTCGTTATTTACGGTCCGCCTAAACCCTCGTTACTATTTTATGCCAAACGTCGGGCCGTCATAATCAAGCAAGGCGAGGAAGAAAAGATGAAACCGTATCTCACGGGGTCTGGGCGCACGATGATCTTGCTTCCTTCTCGTCTGAAAACGGAATTGCCGGCGGAAGCCGCCGGCTTTTCCTCTATTATCGAACGCTATGGCTATAGTTTGCTGGCGAACGAACCGATGATCAAGCTTCCACCGAAACCGGCGACACCGCCGGGCATTCCACCCAATCCACACGGATTGTGATCGTCAGCCGTATCGAATTAAAAGATTGGGAGAAGCCCTTTGAGCTGGGGGATGAAAAGAATGGCCAACGCCAGTGCCGCCATAAGCGGAATTTCAGCCAGGATCGCTCGGCTCGGCGAGATAACATGCGGTCGCTCTTCCGGTAAGACAGCCTTGGTGACAGCGTGGGGGACGACCAACGAGTGAATCAGACAGAGCAGCCCCGCTAATACGACGATTACCCATAAACCGCTGGTCAACGCGACGCCGATCACGATCAACATAGTGCCCGGACACCATCCCATCCAAGAGACGGTAAGCAAATAGGCGCCGCTCACCTGTCCATAGATTCGCGCGCTCATTCCCACCACAACACAAATCACCCCCGCGGCCATCATGACGTCAGCCGTCGGGTGACTCGGAAAATGAGTGGTCAGCCAGAGCAGCGAAAAGACGAGTAAAAGGTATGGAAGAACATGGGTCGTGCCATCTATGACCCATTGTTTCCAATCACGGATCGGGTGCACCACACTGATTCCTACTACCATGCCAAGACACACGCCGGCCATGACGTCGGTAGGAAAATGGGATCCTCGGACCGCGCGACTGACGGCCACGAAGCTTGCTAAGCCGTATGCGGGCCATGCTAGGCGGGGAAATATTTTCGCAAGCACGGTCGCGACCGCAAAAGACGCGGTAGTATGACCAGAGGGAAACGAGTCCAATCCACTCTCGAAGGAGGGTCGCCATGGAAATCCGTTATCGGCGTGCATGAAGCGGGGGCGCGGCCGCCCGATGGTGTGTTTCAACGACTGAGCCACGAGAGCCGCCAGTCCATGCGCAAGCAAACTTCTCCATCCCGCTTCGAACACCCGAGGACGCTTCAACGCAAAGCCGGCGAGGAGCAACGCCACGCTCAGCGACACCAGCATCGCCCCGCTCCCCAGCCGAGTACCGAGATCGCCTGTCTGTTCAAGCCACGTGAGATGAACCGATCGGAGAAACCGGGCGAAGGGCAGATCGACCTGAAAGAGTCCCCAAAACATGATGCCGAGGGCCAGCGTCGAGAGGAAGACGGCAGATCCAAACCGAAGCCGCATGCCCTCCCCGAACGGGTTCATGGCACCCAATCGGCGAGAAAGACATTGAACTCGCCGCGAGTGGCCGCATGGCGGTCGGATACCCACACCAGCTTCTTGCCATCCGGCGAAAACATCGGAAAGCTGTTGAAATGACCGGACGATGTAATACGCTCTACGCCGGTTCCGTCTTCGTTGATCAGATAGAGATGAAAGGACGGCGGCTGACCTGGCTGTCGATCTTGTTCGTTGGACGCATAGATGATCCGCCGTCCGTCTGGATGAAAGAACGGTGAAAAGTTCGACGCGCCATTATGCGTCACAGCGTGCTGTCCGCTCCCGTCGGCATTCATGACAAAAATTTCCAGCTGACCGGGTTCGACCACATGTTGCTTCAGCAGTGTTTGATAGGCCTCGATCTCGGCGGCATCGGCGGGATGCGCGGCACGATAGACAATTCGACGGCTATCCGGCGAAAAAAAAGGGCCGCCGTCATATCCCACCTCATGAGTCAGCCGACGCACATGTGACCCATCGAGGTCCATCGCGTAGATCTCCAAATCGCCGTCTCGCTCCGACGTAAACACGATGGTTTTTCCATCAGGTGACACCGTCGCTTCCGCATCGTACCCTGGGGTGGCCGTCAATCGCTGGATTTCCTGGCCATCGATACGTACGGAAAAAATATCATAATCGTCCAGGGCCCATCGATATCGACCTTCTCGCTTGACCTTCGGCGGACAGTTTGGCCCTTTTAGGTGGGTCGAGGAAAACAACACACGTCGGTCTCCTGGGAAAAAAAATCCACAGGTGGTGACGCCGGTTCCCGTGCTCACCAGACGAATAGCGCCATTCTCCAGATCCATCGTATACATCTGATAGCAGCCCAGATCCGACACGCCTGACGATTGGCTGCCCGCGTAGCTGGTACCCATCCAATTGTTGGTCGATTGAAAGATGAGTTTCGTGCCGTCAAACGAAAAATAGGCCTCCGCATTTTGCCGTCCAAAGGTGAGTTGTCGCACATTCTTTAAATGGCGCTCCGCGCGATCAGAAGAGACTGGCGACTGCCCCTGACGCATCTCTGAAAGTGTCTGTTCAGCTCCGATGAAGACAGTTGTAAGGAGAATACATAAAAGCACGAAGCGATACATCACAAAGCCACCTTTAGCGAAGAATGCGGTGAAGAAAAATTCCCACGCGCGACCACTTTCCCATCCCGAAACACGAGATAACTTTGCCATCCGTAGAAGAACAAGAGCCGCCCAACCTTCGCGGCGGCTGAAGGCGACATGCCATAGAAGAGCGTGATCACGCGGTCCGGATGTTCCGGATGCGGGCATGAAATGAGGACGGCGACATCAGACCCTTGAAACGATTGTTCCTCGATGCTGACCCGGTCTTCCTTTAAGGAGATACGATCGCGACAGCCCGACACGGCCCACTCTGCCAGGCGATTGACGCCCGGCCCCCCCAGCACAAGTATCGACCCTGCAAGATCGCCCTCATCATCGGCTTGAATGGAGAGAGGCTTTCCCTGATCCTGCATCGACATCCGTGCGGCGAGTTCTCGATACGGTGCACGATGCGCATCCGTCCCCTGAGTCGGAAGGACCACCGACCGCGTTCGATCCGTGACGTAGAGATTCAACATGGGAGGGATGTCCGTCCGCTCGAGACGACGGAAGATCTCAAAGTCCGGATCGATCTCTACGCGCACCGGCTGTGTAGGCACAACCACCGTGACCCCTTGCTCGGCGGCATCGAGAGAAATCCAGACGACCATAGTACGTCCGGTGCTCATCTCGACCCGGATGGGAAGACTCATGCGGAATGGACGCCCTTCCTGAGAAACACGCAGATCGAGAGCCAGTCCACCGGCGCCTGGCTTGAACTGTTTCACCTGTGCATGTTGCACCGTGATACCCGGTGCGCCCGCGCGGTCCACCCACTGAGCGAAAAACCAACGGAGATCCATGCGTCCGACTCGCGAAAAAACCTGTTCCACATCGCGCCAATCCGCATACCTCTCTCCGTATTCACGCACAAGGTGGGTTAGTCCATTCCAAAAGGCCTCATTGCCGATCTCGCGTCTGAGCATGTGAAAGATCATGGCGGCCTTTTGATAGCCGATCGCATTATCCTTTTGATCGCTCTTGTGCGTGAAACGGCCGACCGGATAATCCTCTTCCGGTCGCACATAGAGGGCATATCCGTACGTCATGAGACGCCGCTGGTCCAGCGCTTGTTCCGGTGTGCCCATGAGCTCTTCATAGTAATAATTCGCCACATAGGTCGTGAGCCCTTCAACCCAATTGCCCTGCTCAGATCGATTGAACACCCAATTACCGATCCAGGAATGCACGATTTCGTGACCTAACGCGTAGGGCTGGATGTAGTGCCGTTTGATGACGCCGCTACCGAGCAACGTGAATGACGGCATGCCTAGCCCGCTCGCAAAAAAATTCTCCACCACCGCAAACTTTGGAAACGGATAAGGCCCCAACAATTTTGTATAGGTGTCGAGGTAACGAACCGACGCATCGAGGTATTCTTGGGCGAGTGGCGCGTCCTCTGCAAAGAGGTAGGTAGCGATTTCAATGCCCTGCCAATCCTGCTGGGCTTTTATGAAACGATTGGCCACCAGCGTGAGGGCCTCGGTCTTGGCGACAATCTCCCAGTCTGCGACCGTCTTGCCTTCCTGAATTGTTTGAGAGAGCTGCCGTCCGTGCGTGACTGCGGACCAGCCTATCGGCGTCGTCACGTGAACGTGAAAGACCGGCAAGGCTTTCTCAAAGTGAGGATACCAATACGTCTCCCCGCTCAAGTAGACGCCTTCCGGGCCGATGTATCCGGATGTTTCGCTGGGGGTGACGAACCGCAGATGACGGGGTTCTCGAGGAGGGTCGTTGATCAGGCCGTGGTAGGTCCATTCCAAAACGAACACATGACCCGCAGCAATGGAATCGTCCAGCGTGATTGTGATGCGCTGGGCTGATTCCTCGGAATGCGACGCCTCCGATCTCGTGGTGATAGCCAGGGGGGCGCCTTTGTCATTGAGCAGGCGAATGTCGGCAACCTGCAAGGCATCGTTGAGAACAAACGACAGAGACGCGGGAGATGAAACAAGAGCTTTGAAAGTCATCCGGTCGAGCACATCCAACTGATGTCGATTCGGATGGAGTTCGACGTTGAGATCATGCGACAGTACCTCGACAACACGCTCACTGCTCGGGGACGATGTCCGATAACTGCCCGTTTGTTGGGCGTCTACACGGCCGGCGAGGCCGCACACGATCACGGCCAGAGCCAAAACGATTGACCGAACAGATTGTAAAGTGTGGGCTAGAGACACGGTGTGTTTCGATCAGGCCTGTGCGAAGAGCGCATCGACAAATTCCTTGGCATGAAAATCCTGGAGGTCTTCGGCTGTCTCTCCCACGCCGATCAAGCGAACGGGAATTTTTAATTCTTCGGCAATCGCCACGACGATGCCGCCACGGGCAGTCCCATCCAATTTTGTCAACGCAATTCCCGTCACTCCCACCGCCGCTTGAAATTGTTTAGCCTGAGACAGCGCATTCTGCCCCACGGTCGCATCCAGCATCAGAAGAACTTCATGCGGGGCGCCAGGTACCTCCCTGGCCAGCACGCGGGCAACCTTACGTAATTCGTCCATCAGGTTGGACTTCGTATGGAGACGCCCGGCGGTGTCGATCAACACCACTTCGATTCCCCGCGCCTTTGCCGCGGCGAGACCGTCATATACGACTGCGGCGGGATCGGCGCCATGTCGGTGCCGAATCACTTCCACCCCGATACGACTGCCCCACATTTCGAGCTGCTCGATTGCAGCGGCGCGAAACGTATCCGCAGCGACCAACAAGGGTTTCTTCCCAAGCTGTGAGATCTGTTGCGCTAGCTTGGCCAGCGTGGTCGTCTTTCCCACGCCGTTTACCCCGACCGCCAATACGACAAAGGGACGGGGGCCGCGTTCAATAAGACGTGACAGCGATTCGCCTTCGCAGGATTGCAACGTGTCCAACAGCGTGGTTTTCAGCATTCCCAAAACGCCATCGGCGCCGCCGCTCCCACCTGACTGCCGGAGCCGGCTCATAAATCGGTCCACCGTCCGGATGCCGATATCGGCCGCTATGAGGGACGTTTCCAGCTCATCCAGCTCTTCAGGAGATGGGCCTCGGCCCATCAACCGATCCACCGATAGACGGACCTTATCCCTAGTCTTCGTCAGACCGTCGCTGAGACGCTGAATCCAGCCCATGGAAAATCCTTACCCTGTTGTCACGGCAGCTATCGCCGCCGTCTAGAATGAATAGAGAATGAATCGATGATCGGTGGTATGGGCAACACCGCGCGGAGGATCTTCCTTTCTTCGTGTTGCATACGGCGAGCCTCACGCGCATTCCTTTCATGATCATACCCTAACAGATGTAAAATTCCATGAATTAACAGTACGGCCAGTTCGTAGGCCACGGTGTGCCCGTGCTCGACCGCTTGCTTCGCGGCAGTGGGTATAGAAATCACCACGTCGCCCAAAAGGTCGGAATGAGGGCCGGCTGCATCCCGCATCGCGAAGGCAAGCACGTCGGTCGTCGTGTCCCGACCCCGGTATCGATGATTCAATCGTCGCATTCGCCCATCCCCGATGAAGTCTATGCTGACAATGGCCCGAGGCTGCCCGGACTCCGTCAGTATCCGTTGAACGAGAGATTTCACGGCAGGTAAGCGGGGAGAAAGACTGCGCATCCGGGAGCGGAGGAACACCGGCATCAGTGGGACTGACCCTCGTGACCGTCTTCGGAACGAGGACGAGGTGGAAGCGGTTTCTGTCGATCCGGTCGATGTTGACGTGGAGCTGTTTTTACTGAGGCTAGGCCATGGTCGCGTGCCATCCCATGCCGGTCGTAGGCTTTAATAATGTCCTGCACCAGGCGATGGCGCACGACATCTTTTTCGTCGAAATAACTGAAATTGATCCCTGGAATGTCCTGCAAGATGTCCTTTACCTCGATGAGACCGGAAACTTTATCGGTCGGTAAATCGACTTGCGTTATATCGCCCGTCACGACTGCTTTGGAATTGAACCCGAGTCGCGTGAGAAACATTTTCATCTGCTCGGCGGTGGCATTCTGCGCCTCGTCGAGGATGACAAACGAGTCGTTGAGCGTCCGTCCGCGCATGAAGGCCAGCGGAGCGATTTCGATTTCGCCTCGCTCAATCAGGCGATTAGCGCGCTCGACATCCATCATGTCGTATAGCGCGTCATAGAGAGGCCGCAAATACGGATTGACCTTCGCATACATATCGCCGGGAAGAAAACCCAGTTTCTCGCCGGCCTCGACGGCGGGGCGCGCTAAAATGATTCGGCTGATTTGTTTGCGCGTCAGGGCTGCAACCGCCATGGCCATGGCCAGATAGGTTTTGCCTGTCCCCGCAGGCCCGATGGCAATCACGATATCGAATTTGTCGATCGCATCGAGATACGCTTTTTGAGCGGCCGACTTCGGTGCGATGAGGCGTTTATGAGTCGTGATTGGGACGGTGTTGAGGAGAAGGTCTTTCAGAGAGGTCGAACCGTTATCGCGGGAGGCCCGAAGCGCCAGCGTCACATCTTCAGCGCGAAGATCGTACCCCTCCGCCGTGAGCCCGGCGAGTTCATTGACGACCCCTTCTGCATGTCGAATCGCGTCGCCGTTTCCTTCAAAGGTGAGTTCATCTCCACGTGCGGAAATTCGAACGCCGAGTTCGTCTTCGATCAACTTCAGATTAAGGTCGTGGCGACCGAATAGGCTCGCAGTGTTCGTTCCCTCTCGTAATTTGAGCTTGCGCACGCCTGGTGTGAAGGGCCTCCTCTGAACGAGGTTATTCTAGCAGAGCGGCAGAAGACGTGACAAGACGAGTATTGACACGAAAATTTCTGCTCAATCGGGAAGAAGTCGGGGGCGAGGGGAAGGCGAGATCGAATTCCTGAAATGCATGCGCTTGATCGCCATCCGTGGCCGTGACACGAACCTTGTAATTGCCGGCTAACTTGCCCGTTAGCGGCCATTCGATCTTGCCGGTCTTTTTATCGATCTTCATTCCTGGAGGGGCCATCTCGAGCGCGTAGATGAGGGAATCTCCGTCTGGGTCATTCGCAGTGACAAGATAGACAAAGCCGCCCCGTTCAATTTTTGTCGGCGGGGCAGACGTGATCTTCGGAGCGCTATTCAGGATAGTGCTGGGCTCCGAGAGCTTGGATTTGCCTTTCTCTATCGGATCAGCCGGGGTCACCTCAACGACGACCGTGTCGCCTTTTACAAATCCCTCCGTGCTCAGCTCGCTCGCCTCCCCGTCGGCCACCTCGCTGTTATTTCGCCACCAGCGAAACCGGTATTCGATCGGATCATTGTCCGCATCGGAACCGGTCACCTGCGTTCGTATATAGTCCCCGACTCGGATCTCGCTCGGGTCGAACAGAAGTTTCGTGACTTCAGGTGGCGTGTTTCCCATCACGGCTTCGGCCCGAACAGCAACTCCTTGGGCTCTCCCATCGTAAGGAACCACCTCCACGGAGAGCCGGTCGCCTCGTTTCAACGTTTTTGAGTCTAAGAGGCCATAAGTTACCCCCGAATCATTCACCTTCCACTGCTGTCGGTAGGTTATGAGATCTCCATCAGCGTCCGATCCTTCTACTTGTGCTGTGATCGGCCGATTCAGAACCAGTGGACTTGGATTGATTCTGATGGACCGAATCACTGGTAGATGATTGGCATGTAGCCCAATCCCGGCAGCGTCCTCAGTTTTCGAGGACTCACCAGTACAGCTGATCAAAGATATCGATACAACAAGGGCTGCAGAAGATACTCGAATGATCCTGCTTTTTGCGTTTATGTTCATTACAGGCACTAACGCTGTAACCATCAGTCCCGCTGCTGATTCCAGCTAATATAGCGACTCCATGAACTCAATGCCGGTTTACCGCACACCTGATTTAAGGCGCCCGTGCTTGTTTGAATGATACCGGTAAGCCCGCCAGTACAGCCGGTCACGCCGGCTGACCCGGAAGATCCGGTTCCTTGTGCCCCTAAATGGACTGCCATTTGAGACGGAAGCCCTGTGCCAAGATCGATTCTAGTATTTGATATCGTATTGCCCCCGCTGCTCGATGTTCCAATCGTTGATTCTTTGTAAGCCGTTCCCGTCAAATAATAGAGGCCGTACAAAGAGCCGTTTCCGGTGATCGTGCAGATGTCGGCCGATGGAGTGAAAGAGGTGAAAAAGACGCTTCCTCCGATAATGACCGGCGCACTTAACGTTCGCTCACCACTTGTGGTGAGCCCGACACGCCAGCCGTGTTTGCCTTGAATCGTGCCGACAAGGGAGGTGGACCCACTATCAAAACTGGTAATCGCCGAACCACCGTTACTTACTCCTGACACTGTGCCGCCACAACTGATACAAATCTGGGCGCTGGACACATCAAGCAGATTATTTTGAGCACACGATGTGGTTGAAGTTTGACTGCATCCACCCGTCAACACTGGATCTTTCACTCCATAGAACGATTGCACGTCATTGTTACTCTTGTCATTCGAATCAAAAAATCTGCCCGTTCCAAAATAGACCCATAGATGGTTTGAATCGTCGACGGTCACAGTGGCGGCGGCCGTGATTGGACCAATCCTGGTCGTGGTCCCACATGTGGCGCCGCAATAATTACTCAGCAGGGTTGTCGGAGATTGACTGTAGCCCCAGCTGGTCGCCGTCGTGCTGCCGCTTGCTGTTGTAAGTCGATACATACTGCCAAACCATTTGGGCGTGCCGGTCCCATTGCTGATGACATTGCCACCATACGCCACGTCGACTCGATAATCGAGGTTGTTGTCGACAGTAATAAGGTCCCCCATAAAGGAGTTGGCATCGGATGTTGAAAAGGAGGTAATGGCTCCGACCGATCCACTCTTCAGTTCCATCGCAAACATTTTGCTTGTTTGTACGGTGGTTCCATTGTATCCAGTTGGGCCACTGCCGAAAATCGCAAACCACTTGGCGTTGGTATTGCTTGTCTTCGCGTCCCCAGATGGATTGACGCGCAGGACTGCCGGATAGCTTGTGGTGAGACCCAACCCTGGATCCTCGAAGATCCCGATCAAGACAGGGTCGTGCTCCGGATCGGTGATGTCCAACACGAAATAGGCACTGTAGAAAGTACGGACCTCGCTCGGACTAATGGTGCCGTCATTATTAAAATCGGCCTGATACGTCATTGGTGGCGCGCCGGTTGAGTTGGTGCAATTTCCACAGCTGCCACCAAATCGCATCCCACCGATCAGAATCGTTCCCCATCCCCCTGGATGCGTACCCGTGGGCCCATCATCGGTGAAAATGCGCACTTCCGAGACCTTCGGTTTCAGATCGACATAGTAGACATGATCGTAATCGGTGCGTGCCAGCCACTGAAGGTGCGGCAGCAAGTGATACGGAACAAAGCCCCACAGTTCCGCGCCAAGGGGCGGTGTACTACGCGCCGCCCCCGTCCCGGTTGTAGTAAACCACCCGTGCTCTTGAGCCGTTGTACTCGGATCATTGCCACGATTATAAAACCCGGCGTTAAAAGCATGAAGCATGCCGTCATTCGCTCCTATATAGGCGACTTGGCGGCGCCCACGCCACCTTTTGTAAAAGTCTCCATACGTGCTATCGCCATAGATAACGTCATACCGTTCCTTCGGATCTCCAACGATCGTCGGGGTGGAATCGATGGGATCGCCATACTTCCAGACGGCGGTCGTGCTGCCAGTCACAATGCGGCGGTCTCGTAATTGCTGCTGCTCTGTGCAACTCGATCCAGACGCATAGCCATCACAGCCGCGTATAAAGTTAATGATGCCCGTCGAGTTAAGAGGTGAAACCGCCGACCGTAGATACGGCGCCAACGTCGCGCTATTCGCCAATTTGAATTCGATCATCGGCTCGGTACTGGCCTGGACATGGCCATCGGCGTTCACGTCAATCCAGGTCAAGAGATGACGGCATGTCACACCAGCCGTCGCACTCGTGCAGGTGTCGCCTGGCGTCAAATCGGCTAGTTTTCTACCCGCTTCCCAGATAGGCAGAATGCTCTTTAACGGGACTCCTGAGTCGAACGGAGTAGTGCTATCCGCTTTGCCATCAGCCGGGCTCGTATCGTGATATCGATCAACCAACACCTCGTTTGTGGTCGGATCGAATCTCGTTTGGATGATATTGTCTTGGCCGTATACCAGCTTGCCGTCACTATCTGTATCTTCGCGTAAGTTTCCAAAGGCATCCACGAAAAGCCCACGTGTATAGCCGGTCCATTTAATTTCGGCGCCATTGACACCAGAAAATTCTGCGGGAAAGAAGAAGGCTTGGTACAAAGCGCCTTCCCCAGTTGAGGAAGACGCCAAAACAGAAGCCGAGGTTCCCGATGCGGCCTTCTTGAGAATATCGGCGATCGCCAAATTGACTTGCGTTTCTAAGTCGCCGCCTTCGGATGCATCAAAGTATGTGTCCGGAACACAGTCTCTATCAACATCCCATTCCGGACTGCTCGTGCTCGTGCCACTTCCTAAGTTTGAACCGGCGGGATAGGTACAGGTCTGACCTGTCGAATCCGGTACGCCGTTCAACGTTCCCATATCTGTAAAACCACCATACTTGGCGGCAGAGGCCAGCGTTGACGCTCCGGCAGTTCCCCCCATCGCATTGACGGCATAGAAGGCAACGTTTTGTTTATTAGGAAGATCCGACCGTAGATCGTGAGTCTGGCCATAGAATGCGACATCGTCTAAACGGCTCGTGGTGACACCAATCTGCGAGCCGGTGAACAGGTTTCCAAAGGGCGTTTGTGCGTCAGGGGCATTATCGTCACCCTCTGGAACGCCTGGGCTAATCATCAAGACAAAGCTTTTGCAGCAGGAGACATTTTGCCCACTGAGCGGACTGGCGCAATTTCCTGTCGAGTCCTTCGTACAAAACCAAAACGGATCACCCTTTGTACTTACAGTCGCCGTAAAATCAGCCGGACTGTTGTTATAGCAAGCTCCTTGGGCATTACGGTAGACACACAGGCCTTCATAGAGGGCCTCTGCAATTGGCGCATGCGTTTGAATGTGTTCATTCCGAATATTGGTAATAGCGGATGGATTGAACGTGTCATCAAAGCTAAATTGCATATCTCCGGCCTTACCAGTGTCCGCGTGCGCGAACATGACGCCGACATGCATGTTATCAAGACGCAACTTTTGGAAGAGCCCTAATGAACGATCACGTTTATAACAAATGAGATGCCCGGCAAAGTTGGAATCGCCCACAATACAATTCCCACTCGTGCTTCCCGTGCCTGAGGGAACATTAGGCTCGGTGCGCAAATCAACGCCAAGTTGGTAGACAGTGGGAGCGCTCCCCCCACTGCCATCGAATGGGTCGGCTGAAGAATTTATATTGACGGAAACCTGTCCTTCTCCCAATCCAAAGAACCGACCTGTGGGAGTCGTGGCGCTTCCAGCGGCGTCCGCGGAGAGGGCAGTTGGGACACGACCCGTCAGGGTCACGGTAGGGACAAACTTGATATATCGCCAACAGGGATTGCTGTTATTGTTGCAGGTATTGTTCGTGCCATTTTGTCCGGTGACATTCTCACTTTCCAGCTTATCAGCGGTGCCGTCTGTATTTGCCGATGCCGGTTTCGATGTGCCGCCTACAACAGCCTGATAGGCCACATCCTTTTTCCGCATTCCCAACCAATTCAGGAAATTTCCATCCCAATAGGAACTACCGCAAGCAATTGAGACGGCGCTCTTCACCGAGCCGTGAGTGAACGGAGTATTCTGACTGCCCGCACTATAACAACGGAGTGGATCGAATACGCCATAGTACGATTTAGCGGAATTAAATGTGTCACTGGGACTTGAAGTCGTCGCGCTATTCGCACTAACCCCGTTATCACTAGAGACCAAATCCAGTCCACCTGTCCCGGGCAGATTGACATTCGCCGCATACTTATTTGCTGTCACGGTTCCGGTGAGCCTGGAAATCGGATAACTGCCATAGGCTGCAGGTACTGTGGCATCCGATAGATCCACAATGAACAGAATATTTGGTGGCACCGCTTTGTTGATGAATACGGGGTTCCAAGTGTACTTGTCCATTGTCGGAGCGGTTTGAGCCAATCCATCAGTGGCCGACACAGCGAGCACTGCGGCGAGTCCTGCCACAATCAGACCGATGTGTTTCATACCATTTGGCCGATTCATGGTATTTCCCTCCTCTGCCGAACTGCCACGGTATTATGCGACTTCATAATGGCCATCCAGCACCGCTCTATATCTTTCGTTGACAGCTCTCACCAGTCGCGGTACACGCATAGATGGCGACAATGCGACTGGCAGTGTTGCTTGTAGTTGTCGTTGCACGGCAGTCAATGCGGTACATGATGTCTACCCCTCCCCCAGCTGTGCCTCCAGCGGCTCCTTCATATCCCGCTGCAAATTGAAGCGCACCCCCCGCCCTTGGGCGTGCATACAATCGGTCAATATCTCCGAGTACGGTATAGACGCCAACAGTTTGGACCGTGTTTGCCGTGCTTGAGATCGTGGGCACATCAGGATTATTATCGGACTGCCCCATGATTTCGCCTTCTAAAACGGCCTGATTCAGATCGGGCACCGGTCCACCATTCTGTACCCTGTAGGTACCCGGCAAAGTTCCCATGTCGATTGTCTGTTGAATGATATTGACCCCGGTCCCCACGCACGATTCGGCCGCAGTCGCTGCCGCTTCGCCCGTTCGTTGGAATCCTGCCATTCGGTTTTCCATTCCGGTTACGGTAAGGGCGGCAATACCAATGACAGTCATGATAACCATGACGAGCATAATGGTGATGAGCGCGATGCCACGTTCATTCGTCACAACTCCTCGGTCTTGCATAGGCCTATTGATTCCCTCGGTCTGGAGTTAAAGTCCAAGGTTTCGTGTCTCGACGGTCCGTATGACGACCCGCCGACGAAGTTGGTTGTTGTATCCGGCGTCTGAGGATAAGAGGTGGTCTTCCACAGGAAGCGGCGTCGGAGAACTTGCTGCGGCCTGTGTTCCCTCTCCAAAACCTTGATCCGTGCGTGCCTGCCTTGCCACGATGTTCACACGCACGAGTCGAATCGTATTGTTCGTGGCACCAGCAGGCACCGGTATGTGCACCGGCGTTCCCGGGGCGGACCCTCCCTGGCATCCGGCGGTATTCGGCAGGAAATCGTAGCAGTCAAATGCATTGGCCGTTCCACCCGGTTGATCGTCCACCACGTTATCCGCGACCCCCCCATTTACGGTTGTCACACATCCGTCGCACGCATACGCGAGCTGCAAGTCTTCGATTCCATCCGCAATTGACACACAGGTGTTGGTGCCTATAGTGCCGTTACAATCGATCTTTGCACCAACCACCGGAGCCACACCGCGAACTAGACATGGGGCGTTTCCCTGGCAGAGCACGGCATTCGTATCCGTGGCCCTGATCACTTGATACGTGATGCATTGAAGCAAATGGACGGGAGTACCAGCAGGGAAAAATACTGGCGCTAAGACGCTCGTGGTTCCCAAGCTTAAATTATTCCCCGAAGCCGTCACGCTGGCCGACATCACGCCACCAACCGATACCGTGGAACCACCTATACCCAGTCCAGCGGTTGTCATCGCGCTCACTGCGCCGGGAGTAAGTGGCATGGTGACAAATGGCCCTGTCACCCCAGGATTGTCTAATGTCCAGAGGGGTGCGACTGTACTCGTAGTCGGCACAACGAGAGAGATGGAGTCAGGACCCGTGTCGTTTCCTGTGGAATCGAAATCGGCAGGAACGATGGCGGTGCTACAATTTCCCACTGCGCCCGTCATGCCAAATCCTGCCATTTTGATGTCGTGTGCGAGCAATTCCATCGCGATCCGTGCATTTTGCTGCGCTTGAGCCGTTTGATCGTTTATTTGCGTGGCCTTATTACTTCCCGTGAGAGCTGTAAATCCTGCGGCTATGATGATAGTCGCGATCGCCAGGCCAATCATGAGTTCAACCAAAGTAAATCCCTGCTGATTCCAATTCGATGGTCTCATGTTTAGGATGCGTTCCAACCGTTTCTCATTCAGGCGCAACAACCGCATTCAAAGTCACCGTCCGCGTTCTTGCGGTCGCCGCGGATCCTGTGTTTCCAGTCCATTGCACCTGCACGCTGACGGCGCTCTGCTTTAGTGACGGATTCATAACAATGTCACTTACTGTGACCCGGCCCCGGACGGTCCTAAGCCGCGCGGACTCAAGACGAGCTTTCCATTGAGCATAATCACCGCTTGCCATCGTGTCCGTCATCGGCTGCGTGGACGTAACCAGAGTATCGATGTTGGTATAGGCTATGGCATTTCGTCGATTGTATTGGATGCGTTCCACCATGTCGGCAGCGAGATTGCTGGCAAGGGTCAATTCATTTGCATCTACATTTCGGCTCAGCGCAATGCCTTGCATACCCGCAAGCGCTATAAGACCAATTCCGAGCACAATTGCCGCCATCATGCTTTCCAGAAGGGTAAATCCAGCTTCGCCACACGGATGGGTGTTATGATTGATTCGTAAGTCCCACACTTTCATGACCACTTAGTCCTGTATCACGGACACGTGCTTGATGGACACCAGCGGACCTTTCCACCACTGTTAATCCCTATTGAATACACTAGTGCAGTGTTTTGATTATTGGTTAACGTGATCATCTGAACAGCGTTACCAAGATCACTCATCCTAAGTCCCAATGAACCGAATGTAACTGTCTGCGTTGAGCCAATAGGTAAGACAGTGGCTGTGATCCCCGGAGGCAAAGTGATAGGTGAAATCGCGCCTCCAAAACTGGCCTGATATTGTCCTCCACTGATTGTGGCTAATGTCATTGTTACCGACGTGTTTCGATTCATCGCGGCTATCCGCGCCAAACTAAGGTTCGCGTGTAAATCTCTCGTACCTTGTCCCATTTGGGCGCGCGCGTTCCATACTTGGTAATTGGGAATTGCAACAGCAAAGGCAATCCCTATAATGGCGACGACAACCATCAACTCCAACAATGTAAATCCGGATTCGCCATTCTTTTCAGAAGACAGGCAGATTTTTGGCACAAGCAAGGTCATAGCGTTGCAAAGTGTAGCATTCGCTATGCCGACCGCTTACAGATGACACTTCTGAATTAAGTATTTGAATTTAGGCTGGATCGTACGAATGAACAAAAATGGACGGGGACCATTTCAGTTCAGGCCTGACAAATTTCGGCCGAGCTAATACTTTTCCTGCCAGGTGCCAGGAGCGGTAAAGGCGACGGGGAGACCACGGAACATTCCATTTCGAAAGTCCGAGTCATACCACACTTCAATGGGAGTATAGGAAGGTAAAGACGGACTGATATGCCCTTCGACGAGAAGCGCTCCGAAGACACGCGGGCGTCCTTCATACGAAACATCTCCTGCTGTCGAAAGGATTCCGTTGAGATGAATTCCCGATAGAGTAACAGGTATACGCGTGGCCACCGAGGTTGACCCTTCGTCGGGAGGGCTGAGCGCCGAGACAGACTTTCCCGACCCTCTCGGTCTGAATTGAATGTGCGCATTTACGATGAAGATTCCCTCAGCATAATCGGTTTCAATGAGTATGGTGCCGAGGTTATCACCATGAGGCGGCAGCGCATCCAGCGAGTCAATAAAGACCAGACCGTGATGTTCACCCACTGCGCGGGATCGAAAGACCTCTTCTACCGTTATTCCCAGCCCTGACCGGACTGTGCCGTTACGATAGAGCAACCCCTCCGAATCTCGAGAATAGTAGACACCGTACTTGAGGGCATACTTTTTTAAGAGCTCGTATGGCCATACATCCATATGTAATCCAGGAGATGGATCGCGATGTGGGTAGACATTTGAAGGCAGAGAGGCTGTTCCTGATGCGGTCGGCGCAAATAACGCGTCTTGGCCGATCCACAAGTTAAGCCAACGATCTTCGCGTACAGTCATGTCGGCATAAGATTGTCCATTAACAGGGGCCAGCGATGAATGAATAGGAATGTCTTCACGGCGACCGAGCGGCACGTCGCCTTGAACCTTGAGAGCACCCCAATGCAGCCAGACAGGAAACGGCTCGCTGCTTGTGAGGGAAACTCCACCATGCGCTATTTGCACCCCTGCCCGCAGAGTCGGGATGGCTAAGGCGCCGAGTTGCAGCGAGATCGTCCGACTCAGATGTTTCGCAGTCGCTGTGACATCGACTGAACAGAGCAGTCCAGGTCGTGTCGGTCCATACACTTTCACTCTCTCGATGCGGCCTAACGAACTGAGAGATCGAAACCAGCCGGCGGATGGATCGTTTAGTAAACGGTCATCCGAAGGACGCGTCGCGTCGTACAACACATTCGGCATGTCAGAAGACCCCGAGAATTGCGATCGACCAGCTGCGTCAAAGAAAGATGAACCAATGTCGGGAAGATCGTATCGCTTCACAACGAAAGGCTGCACATCGACAGGGGTTGAAGTCGGATCGTGGAACCAGCGGACAACCAGATCGGCCCCTGCCTCGGCTAGATGCCGCGCAGCCGCTTCATTTTTATTCGTGGATATTTGCAGAACCTCTTGCGTCGCCAAGTTCATGGACACGAGCCCGAGCAACGTCAAGATGAGAACCGTAAGAAGGACCCCAAGAAGAACGGTCCCTCGCTCATCTGAATTCTTTCGAATCATCAGTACTCCTTTCTATAGCCCGCGCAGTCCTATTTCGCTGATAAGATGAGAGTGATCGGCACCGACCCCCAATTCAACACGCACTCGTGACACGGCCCTCGCTTCGTGCGTCGGCAACCCGCTTTTGTCGAAATAACCCAACTGAAAGTAGGTAATATCTCCGACAATCGCATTGGCTCCGCCATCGACTTGCCGCATGAGACCTTGCTTGCGATCCACAGTTGTCATGAGATAGTAACGAAGATGATTTGAGATGAAGACTTCGGTACCCGCAGGGAATGTCTGACCCACAGGCCCCGTAAGAGTGAGCTTCGTCCGTCGACCGTCCACTGCAAGACGTGACTCCGCGCAACGCTCCGCAGCACAGATCAGAATGTGTTTCCCTTGATCCCAGTTCGACCCATTGAGAACCTGCAATTCGCTTTGAATGGCGGAGACTGAATCAGTCAATACAGTCCGGGTACCGTCGAGGTTGGCTACAAACTCGATCTCTTCTGGGCCGGCTACCAAGACGGCCGGCAGGTCATTGGCCGCTCCGCTTCCAGCTAACCGGAGTTCATCAGACAAGACATGCAGACCCAATCGTTGATCCTGGTGGCGGCTCATGATGGTGTGTTGAGCGGTGAGTTGCGTATCGAACAGGCGAAGCGCTTGGAAGGTGGCCGCCAAAAGAATTGCGCCGGCCGCCATGGCCACCATTACTTCAGCAAGACAGACCCCACGGTTGTTGAAAAGACGATGTGTGCGCATCTTCTAATAAAATCCCACATACAGCGGATTCGCGCGAAGGGTGCCGACTTCGATTGCGCGAGATCGCGCGCGCTTTAATCAGGACCATTCCTGCTCGAGTCGGCGAACCGCCATCTATCGATTGAACTGTCCATGTCACATGAACGCCATCTTGCGATACACCGGAGGTAAAGATCCCATCGCCCGCGGCCACATCATCGAGCGTTCCATCATCCACCATGGGAAGTTCCGGCACACCGTCCACATCCAAATCATCGATTAAGAGTGTCTCCCAGGGAACGATCCGTTTGACCTCCAGCCGTCCTTCCGCTATCGCCACAGCCTTGGCATGCTTTCCTCCATCTTGCAAGCCGGCATTGGCATGTTGAAACATCGAGGTCACTCCCAGAATGGCGATCGGCACGATCACCATTGAGACCATGACTTCTGTGAGACTGAACCCTCTTTGATCCAGCATGTGGCTGCCTCGCTTATACATTGACGCGTCCTGTAATCGTTACGGTCATACGCCAGCGTCCGCCTCGGCTATGTTGCAAAGTGACGGTTGTCGGCGTGGCGGATCGACCACTCGGATAAAATGTCACGGCCGGACCACTTGAAACGCTCTCCACGGTCACGCCGGAACCACCAAATGAATAGGTGCGCAAGATGGTATACGGTGCCGCGACCAGTTCAGTCCGAATGCGGGGTAGCGACGGCTCGAATACGACGCGAACCTTCTCACGTTGCGTCATCGCCAAATGACGCGCCGCTCGGAGTTCGGCGGCAAGTTCCGTCCGAACGGCTCTAGCCTGATAACGAGTGGCCGCCGATACCAATCCATCGCTCAGACACACTAAGATCCCCACAATCGCCAGCACCGCCGTCAGTTCAACCAGCGTCATGCCCTTTTGGTTCATCATTTTTCCTCTATGCTTGAATACCACCGGAAGACCACTCAAGAGTTGTGCCTGAGCTCGAAGACTCTTCGTATCGCGAATAATTATTATCGCCGCACACGACAATCAATAGATACGTATATTTATTGTAGACAGGGCCTAAGGGTTACGATCTGGCAGGAATGATTAGATAGGTACGTTCTGACGGTTTAGATACAGAGGAAGAGACAGTCGGATACATCCCTGACTACAGAGGGAGAGCCAAGAAGTTGATATACCAGCTGAAAAGCTCTTCATAAAAGAACATTGAGACGATGGCGCCGAATGCGAGGAATGGTCCGAACGGAAGGTACTGATCGCGGCGCAGGATGTGGAATGCCATCAAGCTAACACCCACGGTCGCTCCTACGATCGCTCCGATTAGCATCGTAAGGATGACTGCCTGCCAGCCCAAAAACGCCCCGATCATAGCGAGTAATTTAATATCGCCTCCCCCCATTCCTTCTTTCCCGAAAAGATAGGGGCTCACCCACGCCAAGAGTAGTAAGACCCCGCCTCCCAACAGAAGACCAGAGATAGAATTGACCAAGCCGGTGGGCAATAGGGTACTCGCGGCAAGGATACCTACTCCGATTCCTGGCAAGGTAATGACATCGGGAATAATTTGATGATCGAAATCGATGTAGGAAATGACCAGCAGCGCGGAAAAAAGGGCAGCGTAGACCACCGCCTGTCCCCCCGGACCAAAATACCAGACGATAAGACCATACGCGAGCCCATTAACCGCCTCAACAATCGGATAACGACGGGAGATCCGAGTCCCACACCCTCGACACCGTCCTCGCAACATGATAAAGCTCACAACGGGAAGATTGTCTCTCGGATGGATAGGCTTTTCGCAGACTGGACAATGCGACCCAGGCCAAACGAGGGACTCCTTGCGTGGCAATCGATAGATGACCACATTCAAGAAGCTTCCGATAAGGGTGCCCAGCAACACTGCTACCCAAAGGTAAATTTCTTCTACTGAGTTCATAGGAAATATCGTACTTGTGTTTCCTTAAGCGCAATTATCCTACAGCGAATGTTCGATAGACCTTTATGTAGAGGCTCTAGGGATTTTCATCAATTTACATGATCGCGAAACCTTGCGATAATGATCTACGTAGTTAATCTAAATTAGAGGGCGTACATGCAGCGAGTTACGAAAGAACGACGAGAATCATCCCCCAGGCGAAAGCGTCCTGAAGCTCTCACCAATCGGGAGCAAGAGATCCTGCAGCTCATCTGGACGGGTCTTAAAAATCGGGAAATCGCCCAACGCCTGAAAATCAGCGTCAAGACGGTTGAGGCACATCGGGCTACAATGATGAAAAAGGTGCGCGTGTCGAATACCGCACAACTGCTGAAAGCCGCTATCCAGGATGGCATGATTCAGATCCGCTGATGGGCCACTGTTCGTTGCCGAACGGCTTCGAACAGAACGATCGCCGCAGCTGCCGCCACGTTAAGGGACCCCACATGGCCATGCATGGGGATTCTGATTCGTTGATCGCACTTGTCTAAAACACCCGGCCGAATGCCTTTACCCTCTCCTCCCAGTATAATCGCGATGGGTCCGCGCAGATCTGCCTCCGTGTAAGACTTGTCAGCGCCAGGGTCGACTGCATGGATCCACAATCCTTGCGTCTGTAGAGCTTCAATCAATCGAGAAAGATTGGTGACGCACCCCACTTGGAGATGATCGACTGCCCCAGCCGATGTCTTCGCCACGGTTGCCGTCAATCCGACCGCCCGACGCTCCGGCAGGAATACGCCATGCACGCCAGCCGCTTCTGCGGATCGCAAAATGGCCCCCACATTCTGCGGATCTTCGAGCCCATCCAGTAGAACGAGGAAGGGGCTTTCCTGTCGTGTCTTCGCCGTCATGAGGATATCATCAATTTCGGCATAGCGCTTCGCAGCCACGACGCCGATGACTCCCTGATGCCTCCCATGAGGCACCAGACGATCCAACGCCGGGTGCGGCTCCAGATGAATGGGAACCCGCGCGGCCTTCGCCAACTGAACAATATCGGCAAACTGACGGTCCTGACGTGAGAGTAACAGTCGAAGCAAGGGCCGCGTCCCTGAACGCAACGCTTCCCGCACTGCATGGAGTCCATAAATCAGGTCGGAGTCTTTATCGTTTCCAGCGGCTGGTCCCATCGGGGCGATCCTCGATTGTAATGCCAAGCGCGGCGAGCTCCGCTCGAATTTCATCGGCCCGCTTAAAATCTTTTCGACGGCGGGCGGCATTTCGTTCATCTACTTTGACGGCGATGGAATCATCCCGCAGTTCACTACGTGCATTTGCCTTATCCTTCACATCGATCGATTCATTTACACCAATCGACAGCGAAGAATTAAACCGCCATTCGGAAAAGGAAAGTTGAAATAGGCCGAGCACTTTGCCGACGGACCGGAAAGCAGCACGCACGGCCGTTCGCGCTTCTACCGACAGGCCATCCTCCAAGAGTCGATTGACTTCACCCCGAAAGTCCTGGAAGGCAGCGAGGGCGGCAGGCGAATTGAAATCGTCGTCCATTCCCTCTTCAAATGCCCTATTCAATGTTTGTATATGAACGGGAAGTTTCTCGTCTGCGGTCGAGGCACCGGAAGGCACTTCCGCGAGTCGCGTAAACAGGTCATAAAAGCCATCCAACGTCCTTTTGGCTTCTTCCAGGGCTTGGTCCGAAAAGTCCAATGGACTGCGATAATGCGTCGAAAGAAGGAAATAGCGCAACATTTCGCCGGTCACAGTCTCCGGCCACCGGCTTTTCTGAAATATCTCGCGGATCGTGAAGAAATTGCCCAACGATTTTGACATCTTCTCCTGATTGATCCGAACAAAGCCGTTATGAACCCAATAGCGGGCGAACGGCTGACCCGACGCGCCGGTCGATTGCGCAATTTCATTTTCATGATGCGGAAAAATCAGATCTTCTCCGCCGCCATGAATATCAAACGTAACCCCCAGATGCTTCATCGACATGGCAGAGCATTCAATGTGCCAGCCCGGCCTCCCGTCTCCCCATGGACTTTTCCAGGCAGGTTCCCCTGGTTTCGAGGCCTTCCATAGGGCAAAATCCATCGGGCTTCGCTTTCGTTCATCAACTTCGACACGAGCACCTGCCTGCATATCTTCGAGCTTACGCTTCGACAGCTTGCTATACCCCGAAAATTTTCCCACCTCAAAATACACGTCGCCATCGACCTGATATGCCAAGCCTTTTTCGATCAAGGCGTGTACCAGATTGATGATTTCAGCCATATGCTCAGTGGCTTTCGGCTCAACGGTTGCCGGTTGCACGCCTAACCGCTGCATGTCGGCATGATACGCCTCGATGTAGGTAGACGTAATCTCTTTCCAGCCCATGCCCTGTTCGTGGGCTCGCCGAATAATTTTATCGTCCACATCGGTAAAATTTTTGACGAAGGTGACCGTGAATCCCCGGTATTCGAGATAACGCCGAATGACGTCAAATATAAGCGCGCTCCGTGCGTGGCCAAGGTGACAATAATCATAGACGGTTACGCCGCACACATACATGCGGACCGTGCCGGCCGTCAGCGGTTCAAAACGTTCTTTATGGCCACTGAATGTATTATGAATCTGAACCGTCATCTCTTGCCTACGATGGGACTTAGTCTCGACGCACAGTTTCAATGAACAATAAAAAAGCTGCGCGGGGCAGCTTTGTTCGCTGTGCTATGTACCGGCCTCTCATCGGTCTATCGATTGACTGGTCGGGGCGGCGGGATTTGAACCCACGACCTCTCGCACCCCAAGCGAGTGCGCTACCGGGCTGCGCTACGCCCCGACACTGTTTTCACAAGGACTTACGTCATCCTTGACGAGGTGCTGAACGCTAGGTGTTATTAGAGTGTTAGCAGCATTGTATCGGCCCAGTTTAAGAGCGGCTCCGTGTAAGTCTTCGGGTGTGATCTGGTTGTACCGGCGGTGCATTTGCTCGCTCTTGTGTCCAACAATCCGCATGGCGGTCATTGTATCTACTCCCGCCCGTCGAAGGTTGGTACTCGCTGTATGCCGAAAATCGTGCATCGTTAGGCCACCATCTTTTCGCCCACATGCGATCCCGGCCCGACGGCATGCTGCTCGAAATGCCGTCTTCAATGACGTAACGGCGTTTCCTTTATACAAGAACACGGTCTTGGTGTCTAGACGGCGTTCCTGCCAAAGGTTCTTAAAGACATCGTAAACCTCCTCTGTCATCGGCACTACACGAAGCTCGCCATTCTTCGTCTCGCGCAACTTGAACTCCTTCCGCCGCATGTCCACGTCTGGCCATTCCAACTTGAGAAGTTCTCCTCTGCGGGGTCCCAAGTCATGGGCCACCGTTAGAAATTTTACGAGATGCGATGCTCCATGCTGCTTGAGCGCCGCCCATTCTTCTGTAGTCGCTACACGGTCCCGCTCATTGTTCGGGCTTGGCTTTTTAACTAAAGCCGCGACGTTCTTTTGTAACAGGCCGAACTCTTCGGACATGGCCACACCCAACATGTGCCGAAGAGCGGCGTGATCGTGATTTATTGTCTGCACTGCTACGCCGTGCGCGCCCCGCCATGCCCTGAAATCCCGTACGTCTTGAGTCGTGAGAGTATCAATCGGTTTATCCCCAACTGTTTCGACGAAGTACCGTTTGAGAAATAGGATCGAGTACCTACGCTGCTGGCTTCGTAGGGCCTTTACCTGTTCGAGGTTAAGATAGATGTTTGCCCATTCTGAAAACACCATGCTTTTCGCTTTCGCGGCTGATGGGCTTGGCACTTGTCCGGTCATCAAACGTGTCTTGATGACGGCCTCTTGCTTCCTGGCCTCTTCCTTATTGCGACAGCCCACCTTCCAACGCTTCAGCTTCCCCCTGTCTTGCGCCAGTTGCAGCGTCTTACCGTTGTCTACGACGCAGAACTCGACGTAGTAGCTATCTTTCCGTCTCGTTAGGCCCATACCCTACCTCCTTCGTTTTGGTTGTGGTACGAGATCATCCAGCATGATCTCGAGCGCCTTACAAAGCTTCAAAAGCGTCGAGAGACGGGGGTCGACCTTCCCCGCCTCCATCTTCGCTAGAGACACGTAATGGACGCCCGACAGCTCGCCTAGGCGGCGCAGACTCAACTTCCGCCTGCGCCGCCACTCTCTTAGCCGAATTGTCATCGCTTATGTTAGTCTATTTACTAACTGAATGACAAGGGCCTCCTCGGGCTAACGCTGTGCTTGGCAATCCACTCGTCTATCGACCGCAGGTCGAACCGTGTAAGCCGCCCGACCTTAGTGAACGGTATCCGGCGTTGTGATACCCACGTATAGACGGTATGGGCCGACAAGCCCATGTAGCTCGCTATCTCGTTGACATCGACCAATCGGCGCGTTGGGCCGTCGTGGTGCCTCATTTAGAGAGCGCCTTTCTACGCCGACCGCGTAGGCGGGAGGTCCGCCGGTTACCCGGTGCAGGCTGATCGCTCTTTAGAGCCTCTCTGAGCGTGTCTCGGTGAATCCAACGCTTTATACCGTCCCGGTCCTCCACGTAGGACCACTTCAGGAACTCGGCCTCATACGCTTCCATAGAGGCCTCATCCTTGGCGATAGCGACCTTTTCGGCGGCTATGGCGGCCATCCGCTCCGCTAAAGCGGCCTTTCTGGCCTCATGCTCTTCAATCCTTTTCTCGTCCCAAACAATGTTGTCGTTTTGCATTGCGTTAATTTCCTCATTCTTGAAGTTTAGAACCAACACTGCATCCTTTGCCGTTCATCGCTGTGCCTTACGAGGTATCCATATGTCCTCCTTTGTCAGGGGGCGTGCGATAGCCATTACTGGCGATCCATCGCGATGCTGCGGTATGCGAGCGCGTGGGACAGGCGGGACAGGCAGGACAGGGGTTTTCAATACTTCTCTCTCTATACCCATCTCGCTAATATCCACAGTAGTGATTTGGCCTGTCCTCCCTGTCCTGCCTGTCCGTCCTAGATGAGGGATAGCCCCATAAAGGAAGTCCGTTTAATGCCGCCGTCTCCGCGTCGGCGCTTCGTGACGTTCGGATATTTGCGTGTTACTTCCCGGACAAATTCGTTGTGGTCCAACGCCTGATGTCCATTCGACACGCACCAATCCCGGTAGACGCCGTAAAGCCCAACCGTGCCCACACAGCCGTTCGCGTCCTCGACCGTGCGTTCCTCCAAGAACCGCAGCGCGTTGTTGGCTTCCAGCCGGAACTGGCTGATGAGCAGGTTGCTGGCAGTGGGTACCGTAAATCGCCCTTGCTGACGTAACCGGGTAAGGCCCTCGACCGCCCAGTTAAAGATGCCGCTCAGCTCCGGCAACAAGTCGCGCGTGAGATTCTTGTTTTGTTTCGCCTCCGGGATGTTCACGGGAAAATGGAGAGGCACCAGCCTCCGCCAAATACCCTCGCTACGGTCCCTAAAGGGCAACCAGGCGTTCCCGGAGATGATGAGTTTGGCCGTGGGCATGGCGCTAAACACTTCCTGATACTTCCGCTCAAACTGCATCGGGTCTTCACCTGTAAACTGCTTGATGACGGCCTCATCCAAGTCCCGTGAGCTATCGACCTCGTTGCAGAAGTTGACGAGCTTGCCCATCGTACCGACCAGATAGAACCGCTTGCCCAGATGGGTCAGCGGTACGGTGCTGACGTTGTCCTCGCCCAAGAGGGTCCGCAGGGTGCGCGTAATCACCCCTTTGCCGTTCCCGCCATCGCCCAGAAACAGAACGAACTTCTGTTGGCTCAAGTCATAGGTCAGGCAGTAGCCAAATACCTCTTGGAGCAACCGTCGGGATTCGGCATCGGGTAGGACCTCTTCCAGAAAGCGATGCCACCCCGGACACTCGGAGAAGGCATCGTAGGCAAACGGCAACAGCACGGTCGCGACAAACGCAGGGGTGTGCGCTTTGAGTACGACGTTTTCCCCGCGAATGAGGGCTTGAATGTCGAGCACGCCGTTCTGGACGGCAATCCAGTCGTACTTGGTCTCCCACTTCTTGCCCTCAAGATAGGCGGGAAAGACAATCTCGCTCGGTATCCGGCACATGGAATAGAGATTGTCGATCATGCTGCCGACATAGGGTCGCTTCGCCTGCGCTCGATCCATACCGCGCAAGAACTCAAAAACATCGGCCTCCAATTCCTTATCCTCGATGCGATCAAACACCTGACCGCCATATCGGTAGAACTCCCCCCGGTGCCCACGTAACAGCGGCAAGGTGTCTTCCCATAGACCCCGATGCCTAAAGTAGGCGGTGGCACCGTCTGCGGGGACTCTCAAATCCACATTCGTCCTTCTTGTGTTTGTATTCGCACGACTTTCCTCTGCATCGTCCACATAATTTTGCAATGTCGTTATCCTTTGTTAATGGCTGTTTCATCAGATCACTCAAAGACGGTGGTGCACGATGAGGGCGGCCCGCGTCGTGTTTCCGGCAATCGCTCGGCAGGGGCCTCAACACCAGCACTAGGAGGGATATTTTTTGAACGAGCAAGAAGTCTGTGGCAGAACATGACTGGTCCATCTCCTTTAAGGAAACCAGAAGGGGTCGTACGTGCGCAGGTGCGCTATGTCGGTTGATTACGAAGCTGAGACGAAGTGCCCGGCAGGCCGTGATGACCCGTTAAGAAAAACGAACCGAAAACTGGGATCGTTGAAACAGGAAAGAGAGGCGATGGGTAACAAGAAAGGAGCACAAAGGGGCGACGATTTCCCCCTCTATAACGTTACCCGAAAAGTCCAGGAGAATTGTGCGGTGGGGTGGTTGTAATTTTACAGACGGGTGGTAATATCCCGTGAAATGAGACGCGATGAATTTGAAAAGCTCGTTGGACCTGTCCGCCCCAACATGATTCGTTTTGCCATGCGTTCGCTTCGGGACCAAGACGAAGCCGAGGACATCGTCCAGGATACGCTGCTGGAACTACATCGTAACTGTAAGACCTTCATCCTCGGACAAGGTGACGGAACACAAGCAGCCAGCTTTGAAACATGGTGTATTGGCCGACTCAGATGGCGAGTCACAGATGTGTTACGGGAGAGAGCGAAGGCGCCTCAAATGTTGTCTATGGATCAGTTTTACGCTGATGAAATGGCCGACAACAATTTATACAAACAGCCATCCCAACTCATTGTCAAACGCGATGAGCTTGCTCATGACATCCGATCAGCGGTATCAAAGCTGCCGAATGATGTGCGGCGGATATGTGAGTTGGTTTATTTTGAGGGTTATACGCAAAATGAGGCCGCTGAATCTTTAGCGTTAAGCCGGGATCAAGTCGTCCGACGATTGACGAACGGCCACGTCTTCTTGCGCAGTCTACTTGCGGATTGGATTAGCACCAAGCCCATCAAAAAGAAGCTCTCGATCCCGAAGCATCCCGTTCGCCATGCCAGGCGTTTTAGTTCTAGAAAAAGAGCAGACGACCAGACAACTATGGATAAATCCCTATTTGTTGTCGGCTGGAAGATTGACGAGAGTATGATGAGACGCGTGGAAATACATTCGATGGCTGCTTTCGGTCGACTAGCCTTAACACGTGAACCGTCTTTGCTGCATTCCAAGCCAGTGTGCAGGGCACGATAGCTAACCTCGTACTCACAAGCTGCCAATGTCTTTTTCTTGCGAAGAGAGGACTGTATAGACTCGCCTTATAGACACCCACAAGAGATATTTATAGTAGACCTCCTCCTTCGCCCGTCTTACGAAAGAGACAACTCAGGCCATGTTGCTAGAGATCGTTGCTGGACGTACGTCTTGGCGTTATCTCTCCTGGGGCATCGGTCGCGTTTACCGGGTCGGGCTCACTATGAGTGAGTGAGAGGGACATCCATAGGACACCGTCAAGACGTGGGGCACTTCTTGGCACCCTAAGACCAGACTACAAGGGGTATCTATAGGGGGACTGTCTATAGAGGAAACCGTCAAGAGGGGGCAGTTCTATGCAGGCTGCGACCCTACTGTAGGGGGTGGCTGAGAGGGGACATCCATAGGGGACATCCTGTCTCTGCTTGACACTAATACCTACTCTCCTTCCCCGATTACTTAATAGCCATTAGAATTTGCCGAATCTAGAAAGTCTGCAGCGCCATCGGCATCTTTCCGCACATCCAGGTGGCGTGAAAATAGACGGTCGAAGAAAAGGTGCTCCTTCAGTTTATCCGGCCGCTGGGGCGCATTCTTCATGTCTGAGTTGAATAGCTCGACGGTATTCACAGGTGAATTGACGCGGTTGACGGGACGAACCTCCTCCTTTCGAAGCGTGCCTAAAGTCCAATTTAATCAGCTCTAGCACATACGCTTTCCGAGATGGAGAAGCCAATGGAAAGTTGCCGGGGGTGATGTCACGGAACTAGAGAAGGATTAAATCACGATCTCTTCTCTCCAGCTACGAATGATCACGTCGCCTAGGATGAAGCCAATGGAGCCATGTTTTTGGAGGGTCTGAATGAGACATCTCAGCCGTTCCCTTGCCGCAGGTAACAAGGGGCGCCGTCTATCTGTCTTTCGCCGGTCAGTACCCACTCCGTTGATCGAGACCTCTAATCAGGTGTGCCATACATTACGTACAGCAGGTGTATGAATTCTGTATAGAGGATAAAGCACCACGTCAGGCCACGTGGACGTTTTGAGCGAGTACGGCGCGGGAAGAACGCGTCGTACTCGTCGACGGCCAATTTGGAGCAATGTGAATTGGGAGAAACGCCTCAAGGTGGTAACGAACGCTATGACTCTGATGCCTCTGATGAAGAACTCAAGGCCTGGGTTCCAAAGGATGAATTCTTGACGTGAAGAGCATGAGGACACTCGTGGTTAAATCTCGCGCGGGGGGCGAGTACGTTGCTCCGTAGAGACACGGCGTCCCGCACACAGGTAGGTTAGGCCGAAACCTTTCCTTCTTCATCCTCCCACACGTCCCCCCATCCCGCCAAACGGCTAGCGATTAACTCGTTCACCTTCCTGGGAGTCGCGACCCCTGAATTGGCAAGGTGGTGTTTCGCCGCATACACTTTCTGATAGGTTGTGGCGAACTGCTGAAACGTGGCTTCCCATCCCTGGCATGGAAAGTTATGCGCAATGGCCTTCATAATAAACAGGCAGCGTTCCCGATCGGTCGAGTGATGAGAGCGATCCCAGAGGATGAATTCGACCGCGATGGCATATAGGTTCCATCGGGTATCCGTGGCGCTGGGTCCAAAAGGCGGATGGGCTCCCCACCGTGAACTGTTCTCACAGGGTATCGGCTCGCAGAACCTGGTCTCATCTGACTTTGTAGCGGATCGGTCCTGTGGCATTTGGTGCCCTCCTCGCATAGAACGCCGTCTCCGATCTCTCCCAGGAGAGAATCGCCAGCCTTCATGCAGTATCCCTGGGGACTTTCATTGGGAATAGCTAGACGAGCCGTTGCGCCCCGCATTGATCTGGATGAGCGTCATCGCATGTCTGATCGTCACATACTCCACCATTCCCCAGAGTTGGTCTCGCCCACGGATTTGGCTGTCTATAGTCAGCGCCATGTGTATCCTTCGTTTGCATCGTAGCTTCTGCGCGTGAAGGGGCGCAGCCAGTTAATTCGTGAACATTGGTCGGCATAAGGGCTACGTTTATATCACTAAGTATAATTGGCATCAGTAACAACCCTCACTACATCTCAAGAAAGATTTAAATCATCGACGACGGTTACATCGATGTGATCAAGTGGGTTCAGTGTTCGGCCCGGCTCGACTCGTCACCGCTCTTCCCCTAGGTTTGAACCACGGTCACGTGAGGCCTCATGAATGGCCGAAGCGTCGTTGTGCTGTTCCTATTGGCAGCCCTCTTAAACCTGGAAGCTGCCTCAGCCACAACGCCCACCCACGGAGGAACTGGTGGACGGGCCGTCTCCTCGCCCACTTGTCGAACGGACCGTCAAATCAGGAGTGACTTTGACAAGTTCTTAAAGGCAATCGGGGGAGACCGTCCTCTCACCGATAGAAAAGCTCTTCTTTGCACTGGACCCGTTGTAGCTGATAGAACTTTCTCCCATTCTTCCCAACTCTTTATCCCTTATGGATTGCGGTGCGGTCGACAGCCTCTGCCGGCGTGGTCTTTCGCTAGGAATCAAATGCCCACATCAATCCGAGCCAAATGACATGTTGATCTTTCACGAGGCTCGGTAGGCCGGACATTGACTCGCCGTCCCTGAAAAAGCCTCCTTGCATTCCCGTCGACCGATCATACCGATATTCGAGGCGCACGATGGCCAGATGGGGACCGAGATGTTTCTGGTAATCGAGGGTCGTCGTCATGGCCCATAACAATTGCTGCGCGTGGGTCAGCAATCCGTCGCGATCCCAAAACATTTCGGGACGCAGTGCCACAGCCCATGGGCCGCGGAGCGCAAGACGCGTGTACAAGGCAGAGGCCATCCAAAACTTGCGCGGGTTTTCCGGTTCATCCGCGGCATTCTCGGTTCCAAAATCATAGGACAAGGCGAGCGTGAGGCTTTCGCCACGCCATTGCAGCGTGCTGTCTGTAAAGGCACGCCAAAATTTGAGATTGGTATTTGGTTGGTCCGGCCCATAATACACGTTTTGATAGAGCGTCATATGGGTCGTCAGACGCCAGTCCAGTTCCATTCCATAACTCGGAAGATTGTTGGGGTGCGACAAATGTTGAAAGCCATTCAATATGTGTAATCCGACGTCGACGTTAGGACTGATCGGATACCGTCCTCCGACGGCGAAGATAAAATTGGGGTTATAGTCGGTTAAATACGTCCGGGTGTAATTGAAATTGTCCTTGGCATAGAAGGATTCATAATTGATGAAGCCCTTCATGAGACCGGCCGTCAGTTCCAGTCCATTGCCTACCGGCGCCAGATAGCTGACGTTCGCGCGAGCCAAGTGGCGCAAGGTGTCAGCTCCTGACATAGGGTGCTCCTGCGGTACAAGGTCTTTCGTATCGTAGCCGCCTTGTACAGCCAGCTCCATGCCCCATGGTGACGTAGTTCGGGGTTCCTTTCGGAGGTAGACGAGTCCCATATTCGGGGCTACCTCATCGGTGCGAGGAGATGTTTGTTTGCTCCGCCATTGATGGTTGTCTGGAAAATTAAAATTGACGCCATAGCCGACATCAAGGTAGGCGCCGTATTGCCACCCACGGTCAACGGGCGGTCGTTCGTTGGCCTCCTCCGCTGTCGAGAGATGCAGAGGCAAGCCGAAACATACGATAAGAGTGCTCAGAAAGGAGATCTCTCGAAAGTCTCGCCGCCGGCTCTGCACGCTAAGGCTGGAGTTCTAATTTATTGACAACCCGCTGAACGCCTGGCACCGAGCGAGCGATTTGTTCGGCTCGCGCCTTCTGGTGATGATTTTGGACTTCGCCGCTCAGATACACGGTGCCACCGTTCGTCTGGACATCTACACGCGTTAAATTGACCGTCTCTTCGTGTATCAAACGACAGAGTACCGTTTGAGTCAGAGCGTCATCGACGGAAGAGTTGTGCGAGGCACAGGCCGTACATAGCAAGACACAGAGCAGCATGAGAGATCTTTGCGCCAGTAGAATGATTCCGTTCATTTCACCTATTGACGAATAATAGAAATGCCGCCACTACTCTCAAGGACGGCATATTTGATTTGGTCCATCCGCTCGACGCCCTGCAGTTTTCGTGCGGCGGCCATGATGTCCTGTTCGTCGACCCGTGCTTTGTCCATCAAATGCTTCAGGGGACGGCCATTTTCAACCACAATCATCGGGAGACCGTCGAGCCATTTTTGCACGGTTGGCCAACGATGCTTGATGGAGGAGAGAGCAATGTCGAGCCCAACCAAGGTCAGGATCACGAGAAAGCCGTTGGTCACTGAATAATCACTCCCGATCATGGCGTTCTGGGTCGCCTCACTCAGAATGAGGAGAAGAATGAAGTCGAAGGTCGTCATTTCCATCAAGGTTCTTCTACCGGCGATTCGAAACACGACTAAGAGAAACACATAGACGGCGGTTGCCCTCAAGACTGCATCCATACCACACCTCCAGGTCAAGCAATAGGTAAGGTCACGGATAGACCCACTGCCAAAAGGAAAGGGCGTGCGATTCATCAAGGCCGATCCGTCCAGCGACGAGGCCGACGGCCTGCATTTGCAAATGCACCAATATTTCAGCACCGTTTTCGGGCGCCGCCGTGCGAAATGTATAGATCATTCCCGTCGACGACGTCTCTGCCTGTTCTGGTTTCGGAACGATTTCCTGGATCTCGATTCGACTCACGTACTCTTTGGAGAACCAAATCGCGATGGTCTGAGTCATGAGTCGCTTGTCGATGCGCACTCGCAGGGTCGACGAACTTTGATACCGTTCGAAGCGTGGATAGGTCAATGAGATGGGGAGAGACGGATCGCGGGCCGTCGTCTGACTCCAAAGGCCATGGCCAAAGAGTCCAAGCAGGGCCAACAGAATAATGATTCCAATGAGCACCCATCCGATTCGCTGTACCCGCCAGGTCCTCTGCTGGAAAGATAGATCTTGATTAAATTCAGGAGCGGGGTGCTGTTGCAGAGTAGACATACGGATCATCGATTCGGAGGAGTGGCGGCCGCAGGAGCAGGGGGAATAGGATCGGCTTCGGGTGGGAGAATGGGCGCCCGCGGCAACGGATCGGGGATAGGAGGGGGAACAAGGACGGAAGGAAGGGGCTGCGCTTGGGCCATGACGAACGAAGGCATGTTTATAAGGCCTATCAGAATTATCGCTATGCTAAACGCATATTGCATCCTTCCGACTCCTTGTCCCAATGACCGAGCTGGGTTAGAAGAAACGGTCCGATGACCGCCCTCCAAGGCAAGCTATTGCTCAGAGCTATGTCGCGTAGTAAGTGGATCTTTGCCATGAGCCCTGTGCGGATTGAGGATGATATGACCCAGGTTTTCATCCGCCTTGTTTAATATGAACAACGCCCTGAACATTAAATTGTCCGGTGGGAGTTGGGACGTCCAGATGAACGGTGTAGCGGACGTGACCGGGCGTCGCGAAACACAGACTGATGGCTCTATTTGGAGCGAGCCGCACGCCGTTGGCTACGCCACCCGAGCCCAAAGCCGCGCCCGCAGGTGACCTGTTCCTGGACCGAGTTCAAAAATACGATGTCGACTGGCGCCCCGTTGTCGATTGGTCCACCGTACCTCATCGCCCGGCGCAAGCGTGATCTCCGACGGCGTCACGGTAGATCCGATGACGATGTCCTGCACCTTACCACTCTGAGAAGAGGATGGCAGTCCCCACATGCAGCCTACTGCCAGCATCGCTGCGACCAGAATGCTGATGCTAGTCGTTACTGACGGTCTGCAATGATGCGCGCCAGCGAATGTCATCCGTACCCTCCAGCTTGTTACCGGACCTCAAGAGCACATCGGGAGGCTGCAAGTGCCCGCGCCCTCTCCCCATGACGGCCTAGTCGGACTGTCTGACGAAGACTGTCTGACGAAGTAGTCAATGAAGTAGTCAATATAGAGCTGGGGCATCCTGGGCGCGACTCTGGCAGGTTGTAGCTGCCAGAGTCCATCTCTGATGTTGATACTGGGCTCTTGAGATAGGAAACGGCTAGCGTTTTGTCGTCGCTTCCTGCCCGGCTTCCTTGGGCGACTCTTTTGCGCCCTGAGCCGCCTCTTTGCTCGTGCCCATGGCCTCCTTGCCCGTCTCCACGTACTCGCGAGCGGTTCGTCCGGCTTCGCTCATCGCATGACGGCCAGTCTCCATGTATTCCTTCCCGCGCTCAACGGCCGTGTCCCAGGCCTCACGTCCGCGCTCCGCGATCTCATCCGTCGCTCGCGACGCATAGCTGCGGATCATGCCGCGAAGCTCCGATCCCGTTTGTGGCGCGAGCAGCAGTGCGACACCGGCACCCATGAGCGCGCCGGGCACGAAGGCAGACCACTGGGTGTAGTCGCTCTCGTAGTCACGGTCGTCCATACGACGTCGTGCGCGACCGGCTTCCTTGCTTGACTCTTTTCCGCCCTGTATCGCCTCTTTGCCCGTGCGAATGGCTTCCTTGCCTGTCTGCCCATACTCACGAGCGCGTGGTCCGGCCTCGCCTGTCGCTTGACGGCCGCTCTCGATATATTCCTTCCCGCGCTCAACGGCCGTATCCCAGGCCGCCTTGCCCGTCTCCGCATAGTCGCGAGCACTTCGTCCGGCCTCGCTCATCGCGTGACGGCCGTTCTCCATGTATTCTTTCCCGCGCTCAACGGCCGTCTCCCAGGCCTCACGTCCGCGCTCCGCGACCTCATCCGTCGCTCTCGACGCATACCGGCGTATCGTGCCGCGAACGTTCGACCCCGTTTGTGTCGCGAGCAGGAGTCCGACACCGCCCGCAAGGAAGGCACCTATCACAAAGGGAGACCACCCGGTGTAGGCGCTCTCATCATCGCGGTCGTACCTACTGCGTCGTCCTTTGTTGTACCCTTTGGTCTCATCATCTCGGTCGTGCATACTGAGATCCTCCTTATGTTAAGTCTGCTGTCCATCACGCCCGAAGCTGAATACCCTTCGTCAAAGCAAGCGACATGATGAAAAGATTGACGTAGGCTAAAATCAAATACGCCAGCGGTTGCCCTTCAGGAGGCCTACGCCGCTTTTTCGCTGGCAGAGGCAATATCCTCGGCCCCGGCCTTCTCAAAAATCTTTTTCGCCTTGTCGGCTTCTGTGCTGTTCTCGGAGTGCACGGAAATCAAAATATTCCCCTGCCGCAATTTCCCTTCGTATTGCTTCGCTTCGTATTCGGGAATGCCAAGTCCGACTAACGCGCCGGTGAGCCCTCCGACCGTCGCTCCGACGGCCGCTCCGCCTAGGGCGGCCATGATTGGGCCGGCGGCGACAAACGGGCCGATGCCCGGAATGGCTAATGAGCCGATGCCGGCCAGCCATCCCAGCACGCCGCCGAGCACCCCGCCTGTCCCAGCTCCCGTCGCCGCGCCTTCCGGAGCCTTCGTGTGCTTTTCGTGCGCAAAATCTCGCGTGCCCTCGTTGTCGGGTAACAACACCGAAATATGGTTGTTGAGAAACCCCGACAGCTTGAGGTTGTCGACGATCGTTTCGGCTTGCGGATACGTCGTCGCGATACAAAAGACTGCTTTAGCCATGAACTCCTCCTATTATTTGGATGACTGAATTTCTAGTTCGTTCTTGAGCTGACCGCCCGCGATCGGTTTGGCTTTCGCCACAATTTTGTTGCGTTCCTCCGCGCTGTCGACAGGCCCACGCAACGTGACGGTCCCATTGACCGTGATCACTTTAATATTCTTCGCATTCGTTGACAGTGAGGCATCCTCCACTAACGCCTTCCGAATTTTCTGTGTCTTGTCGAGATCCTGCTGGTCGCTCGACTGATCCATCGGCGTGAGAGTCTCTCCGGACTTGTCCCTGGCGTTTTTGCCCGTATTGTCCGCTGAATGGTGAGTCGCACCATCCTTTGTGGTTACATCTCTTCTCCTTGGTCGCTGTAGCCGATGTCGATTTCTTCTCCTTACTACGTTGGGCGTTGTCTGTGTCTTGGGATGCCGCTTGCGCTTCCGCCGTGGAAGCCTCCGACGGCTTCAGCGACCCGAACGATGTGATGATCGACACGGCGATCGCGATGATGATGAGAAGATCACTTGGAATTCGTCGTCCCCCTGCCATATGTCCCTCCCTGTATGAGTCTGCCGTTGTTCCATAGGTACCATGCGCTTTTGAAACCGTCCGGGCTATTCGGCCCGTTGGCAAACTTCTGTGGGCATCGTCAAGCTCGCCTTGTGCTCCGCACCGTCGACACGCGTGGTTAGACCGCCTACGTCGATCTCCAGAAGAGCTAACTCGAATCCCATGGTTCAATTCCTTTGCATCTAACAGTCTGCACGAGTTGGGTCTCCACCTGGGGCACAGACACCGAGTCCGCAACCTAGCCCTCCTGGTGCCAACCTGCTGGGAAGTTTGATGTCTCTGCAGCCGACCGAATCAACTCGGTTGCCGGTTTCTCATAACCCCACGACGGCGCGGACGATCGACATGTCCTCCGTCTCGGACGGTATCGGCCAGGCGTACCATAAATTCTTTCTCCGCCGAGTTCAGCGGAGAACCCTTATCGATGATGTGCAACAACGTCTCAATACACAGCGTAAGATCAACTAATTCTTTTCGAATTTGCGGTCGCTCCATCGTTTCCTCCTTCGCGATACCATTTTTGGGCCAACCGGGACTCTCGCTTCGGCGCATTGAAATCAATGCGTTTGAGAGTGACGTGATTCACTTTAAAAGTGGAAGGACAAACCCCCGACAATGTTATGGACCGAGTAATCGCCGCGGAGTCCGCCAGCCGAGCCCGGTCCGGCTGCGCCGACATTATCGAAATTGAAGGTGGCGCGGTTGTACTTGTATTCCCCAAAAAGGGCGACGTGTTCGGTAAGAAAGTATCGGACCCCAGCCAGCCCATTGAAACCGGGCACCGCATTATCGGATGAGCTGTTACCCCCACCGAATCCATTCGTATGGGCAAAGAACACACCGAGACCCGCGCCGACATACGGTTGAAGCGGACAGAACGTATCTTCCTCATGCGCATAGACCTCTCTCTGCGTCTCTGTCGTCGTTTTATGGGATTCGGTTGTTGTCCGTCGGGACGGCTCGTTGCGAGACGGTCCGCATGCGAATTTGCCACGAATAATCGCGTTGAAAGCGAGAGTAGTCACTCGAAGCGAGGCGCCGGGCAGAGTCGTGCCGCCCGGACCGTTGGCGGACTGTTTTATATTCGGGCTGGTGTTGAAGCCCTCCACTTCGAATCCCAGCCAGTTCAAACGATCCGGCAGAAAGTGTCCGATTTTCAGACCGTAAATACCGGAGTCGTTCAAAATAAACCCGTTGCTGGGCGCGCCAGCCACCTGGGCGTTCGTAAAGGAGGACCCCCCGAACGTGTAGCCACCGAAGCCGCCAATATAGGTTTCGTGGGGACGATGGTGTTCTTCACGCCGAACAAAAGCCGGCGGCGCATACAACGCCTGCGCCTCCTTCATGCGTTCTGTCGTGGCTTGTGTCGGATTGCGTTCATCCGGTGTCGCTTGTGCTGGACCGCGTTCATTGGGCGCGGTCCCTTCCGTCCCGACTTGCGCGTGACTGATGTCGGGCAGAAAGGTCAGTGAGCATAAAGCAGTTAATACAAGAGTTCCTCGGCAAACCGACCTCCGTCCACTTCGTACGTTCAGCTTCATTAAAATTCCCTTTCCTTTGTTAAGAACATGTCGCATGCATGGAGTGGACCGTAGCACTCGCGGTCGATGCGTCACTATCGGTGGCAACATTGAACGCGTGTCCTGTTGCGACTTTTTCGGGGCCCAGCAATAGACCGACGTAGGGCGTCAGCAAGAGCGTAGATTGGACATAGGGCAATGAGCCGGGGCAATGATGGCATCGCCGTGCATGATTCAGTTCCGACCGCCATGCAAAAACGCGATTGATGCTTTCAGCAGAGAGGAATTGGATAAGGCAGGGTGGTGAAAGGTCCGACGCCGAGCACCGGAGGTCATGCAGTGGAACAACAAACTTGGAGCGAGCGACGGGATCTCATTCTAACTGCAGTAATTGTTTTCGGGCAGTGCATAGCGGTCTTTGATCGCTTCGTCATATTGTGGGGTCATGTCCGGGAAACAGATACACCGCCTCAGATATGTACTCATTATTACGAGGAGGACCGAAGATCGATCTTGCATAATTCTCAGAACATGACCGCCGAATCATTCATATGATTAAATGGTTTCTTTGCAATGATGAGTGGAAAGGCTCTGCACGGTTCCATAGTCTTCCACACCTGAACGCTGAGAGCAGTCAATCTTTTAATCCTCGTTGAACTACTCCTACTCCTATTCAAAAAACCCTTGTAAAATCGGTTCCGTAACCTCGCGAATTTGATCTTCCGCCACTCCGTGGTGCCTTTCCCAACCACGTATCGGGAGTCCGCCTTTTTCGCGATGAGGCCCTCCCAGCCTTCATCGTGCGCGCGTTGATATAACGCGGTCCCGTCATTTGGGACCACCTCACTTAACCGCACCCGTTCATTCCCGCTATGTTCAAAGACCCGTTCTAATCGGGCGCGTCTCGCGGTCAGCGGTAGCTGAGTCAGATCCTGCAGGCCGTCCTGCAGGATTTCAAACGCGATGAAGGCGACCGGCACTTTGGTGGCAAGGGAGCGTTCAGTCCCGCCAGTGAGATGAATGCGGCCTTGCAGCGCTTGAAAGCCGACCGGCTGACCAGCCGGGTCGAGCGCTACAATTTCTCCATCCAAGACGACGGAGGCCTTCAGCCGTTTCGCAAAGGCTTTGAGGAGTCGGACCAAATCAGAGAACTGGCTCGTCTTGTCATTGCCAAGCCGAGAGGTAAGGCGTACGTCACCCATCCCCGCGTCCACCGCAATGAGGGCTCGAATCCCATCGTACTTGGGTTCATAGACATGCTGGGAGTCCGTGAGGCTCACCTCCGCACTGGAGGCGAGCATGGGCCGCAAGGTCGTCAAGTCCATACGTCAGTTTACCAATCGCCTGTCGTGCAGATATATCCTGACTGGTGCGGGTCTAGCATTGCCTGTGAGTGAGGTGAGGCGAGATCGAAGCCCGGAAGCCGCAAGCAAATACCGCGTGAAGCCGGAGATCACCGCGATCGCCTTGATTAAGGTACGTCGCCTGAGATTCGAGAACCTCGAGTTAGAGATGGCGTGCCGCGTGGGCCAAAGCGCTGCCGCAGGGCAGCGACAATAGCGTAATCGGCCGCCTTGGGGAGGAATGTTTCTGCAAATGAATATCCCCGGTGAACGGCGATATGACCACAGAGTGCAATGGCCATGACCGCAACGGCCCAATTCTGCCACGAGTCTAATTCCCATCCATAGGGTGTCCCGTAAAACGTCTCACTGAGCGGCCAGAGATATTGCATTGGCCACCCCACGCCGCTGCCTAGCACGTCACAGAGAAGATGCAGGTGGAACGCACAGAGACTGAGCCACCACACCTTCACGCGATCTTTGCTCCAAGAGGATATCAGTGTTGCAATGAGCAAGCCGGAAAACAAGCCGTGCGTCAAGACGTGATGCCATCGTCCATAGGCAGCAGCCCCCGCAAGAATAGAGAGCCCATCGAGATCCGGTGCGACGCCCGCCCACGCGATTAAGGCCCTGTCTCGTCGCGCCGTGAGGCGGTGCCCGACCATCCATGAGAGCATCAAATGTGTAGGGATATGCATGGGGTGTACGACTTCTCTCCACCTTCAATGAAGCGACGGTAGTTGAGAAGGATCCGCTTCCGCGCAGGGTAGTGTAGCGTATTCTCGTCGTTTGTCTTGAGCGGTAGCTTTCAAACGGTCAGTCGTATATCGCAACTTCGGAGGGGATGACCTCTCCGTCAGAATGGACACTGTTTGAATCGAAATCCACACACGAGTGCTCAACCGTTAATGGCACACCTATCGGTGTCGCTTATCATCCAGTCCAAGACTTGAAGCGACTGTGCGCTTGACAGATCTACTGGAAACTACTACAACACAGCGCCCGGTCATTATCTCTACACCAATCTAGGAGGCTCCATGGCAAAGGCAATGACGAAATCAGGGGTGCTCACTCACTTGGCAGACAAAGCGGGTGTTTCCAAAAAGACGGCGGGAGAGGTTTTCGATGCCTTTACGACGCTGGCGTATAAGGAGGCGAAGAACACCTTCACCATTCCTGGCATTGGGAAATTGGTCCTGGCTAACCGTAAAGCCCGTTTGGGCCGCAACCCACAGACCGGGGAAACAATCAAGATTGCCGCCAAACGCGTCGTGAAATTCCGTGTGGCCAAGGCGGCGAAGGACGCGATCCTCGGCAAGAAATAGTCAGATCAACATTGTAAGACCTCATATCCGAAATCTGGGCATGGGAATCAGCCATCCCCCTTCTGAGGCTTTAGGAAGCGGCGGCACGCTTATGTATTTTTTTGGCCCGCGCTCCCTGCAGCGTCTTAGTCCGCGCTTTCTTGCTCGTAGAAGCGGCCGCCCGCTTGTGTATTTTATTGGCCCGCGCTCCCTGCAGCGCCTTAGTCCGCGCTTTCTTGCGCTTGGACGTAACTTTTCGTTTCTGCTGATTGCGACTGGAGCGGACCGACGATTTGGCGGCGAGAAGCTTTTTCCCTAAGTCGTTTAAATTGAGGTCGCCGGTGCGTGCTCGCGCAAACAACTCCGATTCCTCTTCCTTGATATGATGTCTGACATTCTCCGCCATGACGGTAAACTTCGCGTCGAATCGCTCGTCCTCCGGCGACATGACCTTGAGTTCTTCGATCAACACTCTCATGACATGGTGCTCTTCCAACGATTCATCCACGTTGAAAGCGGCATCCGTTGAATCCTTTCGGACCGCGGGATAGAACACTTTTTCCTCCGCCGCGGCATGAGCTTCTAGCTCCGCGATCGCTTGCTGGACGATATGCCCTTTTTCCTTCGACTCCTCCGCAGATTCGAAATCACGAAATAAGGTCTTCACTTTCTCGTGGTCCTTGCGCAGCAATTCCACCACATTTGTTCCATCTGATGTCGTCGACGTAAATGGTAATAGCGCCATGATCGTCCTCCCTTATTCGGTGAGCATAGCGCGTCGTAACACTCGTTTACCGTCATCTGGAAAGCAAAGATGATGTCAGACAAAGATAGGAGCATTTCTGGTGCGCCAGTTGTTGAGGCTCATCGCAGCCTGTGATTCTGAAAGATCTATTGGCCCGTCCGTGCGTGTCCACAATGCGAGCAAAGGTCCGCCGCGCTCCTTCGGATCATCAAACGGCTCGCTGATGCGCCACGGTGCGAGTTCGCCGAGAACCGCCGGCTGTACAGCTTCGGCTCGCCTTTGCAGTTAAACAGTGCGGGATCTAAGGTACACGCCGTGCTGCTGGATGAACTCCGACAGGCACTCGAACACCTCGCCGGCTATATGTCGCCGTCGATGAGGTGAAAAAAGCTGCCTTCGGGACGGCGCGTCGCGTGCGCGATTCCATCCTCAATATTCCCGATCGCGTCGCGCCGATCCTCGCGGCCGAAATGGACGCGGGCAATAGCGACCACGCTCGACTTCGAGCTTGAGCTCGGCGAGCGCGGCATCGGCCGAGAGCTTGCTTTCGCGCGCGTCCTTCAACGGGATCGAGGCGACGCGGCGATCGACAAAGGCGAGATACTGTTGCACGGCCGTTTCGGGATCGTGGCCGGCTTTGCCAGGACGCGCGAAGACGCCGTCGGCGACAAGCTGATTGATTCGGCGTGATGTGACGTTGAGCGTGGCGGCGAGCTGTGCACTTGACCATGCCACAGGAAAGAAAGTTATTTAAATGCATATACGTAGTTTTTAATTGCGAGCTTGCCACCCGTATTCCCCATGTAGTTGGCCGCTATGGGCACTCGGTGTCTGGCACTGAGTGATCGAACCCCGTCTAATCGACACCCGCCTGGGTTGGCCTACAGCAAGGTGGGAAGGGTACAATACCAGGCGTCATAGTTGTCACTGAGACGCTCTGGCTAGTGTCACCTGCGATGCGGGTAACATCCATCCGTTGGGATAGTGAAGAAAAAAGAAGAGCCATGGCTTGCCTGGCTCTCAGCCCATATCTTGCCGCCGTGCAATTCGACGAGACTTTTTGCAATCGCTAACCCTAACCCAGCCCCCCCTAAGTTAGATGGCACGGATCGACCACGATAGAAACGCTCGAATACCTGATCCAGCTCTTCAGCCGAGATTCCACATCCCGTGTCATGAATACCGAATTGGACAAAACTTCCGCTCCTAGTGACGGTTGTCTCTACTCGGATCTCACCGCCAGCTGGTGTGAACTTTAGGGCATTTTGAACCAGATTTATTAGAATTTGGGTCACCTTGTCTACATCCGCATAAATCATTAGCGTGCTCAACTCAGTGGTCACGCGGAAGACGACCCCTTTACCGTCTGCGGTGGGCTGAAATGAATCAATAACATTGTCAAGCAGGTTAGAAACGATGACAGGACTTCTGTTCAACTCGAGGCGGCCCGCCTCCATTCGCGAGAGATCCAGGAGATCGTGGATGAGCCGTGCCAAGCGATCAACATTGTGTTTCACCCTGTCAAGATAATATGTCTGCCGCTGATTTTGACCCCTTAGGATGCCTTCGAGCATATTCTCGACATAACCCTTAATTGAAGTGAGCGGTGTCCGGAATTCATGAGCTACCGTCGACACGAAGGAGGACTTCAGCAAATTAAGTTTCTGTAGCTGTTCATTGGCAAGCTGGAGGTCCCTGATAAGGTCGACGTTCTCGGTTCTAAGATGCAAGGACCACGCGATGGACTGATGAAGCCGCTTGGCCGTCCACAGGAGACCGAACAGATAGAGTGAGACCATGCCGCCCATGGTGATATGCGTACTGTCGTGCTGCATGAATAACAGGAGCATCATGGGCAGAAGTGTAGGTACAAAAAATGACAGAAAGACTTCCATGCGAGCAGTCAAGACAACCACCGCACCCGCTGCCATCCCCCCAAGCACGAATATCAAGAAGACCTGATAGACAATATGCTCGGGAGGATACAACAGCACTCCACCTAGCCCCCACCCCATCGCTGCTAAGACTGTCCCCGTCATATAGAATCGGTTCCATTTGCTGCTATTGTTGATTCGATTCGGAGACCGCCAGTACCGGTAAACCAAAGTGGCTCGTGCGGCGGTGACAACAAACATGTAAACTAACCAACAAATAATAATTGACGCTCGAATAACATGACTTAGTACATAGGCCAGAAGGGTGACGTTAACGATTGTAGTGAAATAAGCCTCGAACGCTCCCTTGTAGATGAGTTCTACCTGTTCAGCGTATACGGTGCTTGCCATGCGTTTTGGATTAGACATCATGACGCCAGGGAGCAGGCTCTGGAGGGTCCACTGGAACCGGAAGTTACTTAAGGTGGCAGCTTAGGATGCTTGATAGAAGGATCTCAATGTGCCAAACATTGTCCTGCTTGGAATGTTGCCTTCAGAAAGATGGTCACACGGTGTAGCGACTCCGTTTGACTATGCGTAATGGCTTCGGAGGTCCTCATTCGGCACGCGGCTCACGCGGGAAGGACCCAGCGCCACCAACGGAGTTTACAGAAGCGATCCGATGATTTAGCCGAAGCGAATCGAGCGTTACCGCATATCGAGAGCCCGTCGAACCCACGCTATCAAGCAGTCGTGGTCGCGCGTCGCTTCGCATACCGCCCCTCGTTGGAGCACCGATCAAATACGCGAGCCATTGCCATTCAGGATGCCTACGCCGCTTTTTCGGTGGCAGAGGCAATATCCTCAGCCCCGGCCTCCTCAAAAATCTTTTTCGCATTTGTCGGTTTCTGTGCTGTTCTCGGAGTGGACCGAAATCAAAATATTCCCCTGTCGCAATTTCCCTTCGTATTGGTGTAGTCGCTCTCATCATCTCGGTTGTACATACGACGTTCGTCCCTTGTTGTATCCTTCGGTCTCATCATCTCGGTCTGGCATCTGACGTCCTCCTTATTTAAAACGTGCTGTCCATCCAAGCACACGCTGAATATCTTTGTCGAGGGCTCTCTTGATCTTCAACCGTGCATGTAGGTCCACCTTCTCCTGTAACGACCGCACCTCAAAGCAAGCGACATGATGAAGCATTGAACGTAAGCTCACATAGAAACAGTTAACAATCCATGTTAAGGAGAGCTCTCTGTCGTCCTACCGAACCTTCCCACCAGACGCTAATTAAAGGGGCACATCTCCCGTGCACAGATAACCATCTAATAAAGCACGGCCTGCGCGCTGGCATCGGTGGACACAACCCTAGGCCTACGAATGTAAGACCCAGCTTTGCGCCTCTAGAAGGAAGTTGTCCGAGGGAACAAAAGTAAAAAAACGATGGGCATTGACCTGAGGGATTGATGAGGTTAAACCTTCTCCCCGACCGCTATTGCGGTGATGCTTAGTACGATGGCTTCGAAGTCCGACGAACATAGGAGTCTGATTTACCGTTTGCCATGAGAACAATAACTTAGATTTACTTTTTTGATTACACGAGTTCTAAGGACCATTCTGAGGGCCGGGAAGCTGGAAGAGAGACATTACCGCCTGCAAGGCGAGATGAAGGTCCTCGAAGATGCCATCAAGTCCCTCCTTAATTGGAGACGCCGCATGAAGGATCGGCTAAAGCCACCCCATGCAATTTCCTGAGCGAAATACCGGCGAGCCTGCGGTGCAGCAACTGCACGTTTAGCACTCAGCGACACATGCAACCCCTACAAATCAATGATGGCCTTGAGCGGCAAATGATCAGACGCGCGTCGCGCCAACGCACTACGATGTACATCCATTCGGACGAGCGTCCCGGGAGGCCGTATCCAAATTCGGTCGAGGGCGAAGACCGGACACATGGCTGGAAATGTTGGCAAGGCGGGTGCGTGACCAAACAAGTTGTGTATCCATCGAAGCGGCCGACCCCATAAAAACCACTCGTTCAGGTCGCCCATGAGGACGCAATGCTTGGTCCCGCAGCGCTCAAGCAACCGTTGGACCTGGATGCGGCGCTCCGCCGGCTTGAGGCCCAAATGCGTTGCAATGACTTGGAGATGATCCTCTTCGCATTCGATATCTAGATCGATCGCTCCGCGAGGCTCCCGGCCGGGCTGACTCAGATCGATGCGCCGAATCTCTTGCTCATTACACCGCGTCAAGACCGCATTCCCGTAATGTCCTGCGTGACGCAGCAGCGTCGGCCCTGCGATGGCTCGTAGTTGTGTCTCTTGTGCAAACCAGTTCAGCAGTTCAAGGCCGTGGTGGTCTCGGGAATTGACTTCCTGTAACGCGATCACATCCGCTTCTAGTTCATGCAGCACACCGAGAATGCGATGGGGATCATATCGGCCGTCCCATCCAGTGCACTGATGGATATTGTATGTCGCAAAGGTCATGCGCATGGTGTATGGGCTGTCACTTCATAGTCCTAATGGCAGTACTTTTCATGTCTCTATGACAAAGTGATGATTCACCTCTGTCGTGCCTCCGGTTACAAAAAAAGGGCTAACCTTCCTTCCCGCCCAGCCAGCGGTGCAAGGCCCATACGCCCAGTATGATAAGGAACAGTGACAGCGCTCAGCGTCAAGATCGTTCCTCGTCCCGGATTCCGCACCGCTTCGCTAATTTGGTCAACGAATAATGAAACGCCCAAGAGACCCGGCAGCTCTCCTAGAAGCGTGCCGATGAGAAAATGATGGACCCGAATGTGGGACGCGCCGGCGACTAAATTGATCAGCGAGAATGGCGCGACGGGAATAATCCGTACCGCGATGACGGCCAAGACACCTTTTTGCGCCAATCGCTGACTGATCGTGTTGAGTCGTGAGCCCGCTAGCCGGCGCACCGTTTCATGTCCTAATACGTGCCCGATCCCGAATACCAGGACCGCACTGAGAGTCATGCCGATGTACGAATAGACAAACCCAAACAACGGTCCAAAAGCGAGCACCGATATCGCAATTAGAATCGTGACCGGCGCGACGATGAGCCCTCCCACCAGATAGCTCATAATCATCAGCAACCGGCGCAATCGAGCTATGGTTGAACTGTCTGGAGGTAGCTGACGACGGCGGGAACATTCAGCCAGTTGCCCAGGAACGACCAGCGCCATGCGGCTGCCAAGCCGAGCACCACCAGAAGGAGGGATGCTCCCAGCATGATTTGCCGGCGAGCCGGTCTGCGATGTCCAATCGGGAGGAACTGATTGGTCACGATGTCGGAATTTAACGGCCGACTTGGATCAATCAGGTCAGACTCGGGAATCCATGCATCCATTTCTGGCTGGATTTGGCTATCAAATGCGTGCAACGTCCGCTCGCCACCCTGCAGCGCCTGAACGGCCGCGATGAGGGAGCCGTGACGAGCGACATACGCCCCCACCGTATCTGGACTTTGTCCTAAATGCTCTCCCAATAACCGGTCACGCAGGCTGGCGATACCCTGTTGGATCGATGGGTCGCCGCATGCCTCGATCGCGAGGTCGCACTCAGTATCAAAGCCCATCGAGCGGTTACTCAGGTTCGAGGATCCGATTCGAACCAATTCATCATCGATGATCAACACCTTGCTGTGCAAACTGATGCATTGGTCGCCCAAGCCGGGAATATGAGGATAGTACAGAGCCAGGTGTTGTTGGATATCGGCAGCCCGAAGTTGCTTGAGCATACGTCCGCGAAGGACATCCATGGTGTACTGCTCCAACCAGCCGTCACTGTTCGGATGCAGAATAATGACGATCTCTGGCCCGACTGGATCTTGCAACCGTTCAACTAATGCCGAGCCGAGGATGTCGGAGGTCAGGTATTGGGTTTCAATGTAAATATATCGGCGTGCCGCCCGAATGGCATCCAGGTAGAGCCGTTCGACCTGCCGCACCTCATGACGGTCTTCGTATGCGGGCTCGGTCAGCGTAATCCCGACCTGCATCCTTTCGAGATCTGGTTTGATGGTTGACGGCCACGGTACGTCGCGTGGGTCGGAGGCCGGCAAAGAAGGATGCCCGCTCGCTCTTCTCCACCGTGTCCGGAATACGTCAGCTAACGAGGCGGCGGCTTTGCCGTCCACCATGATCTGGACATCGTGAAATGGCCGGCACGGCCGGCCATCAGGAAACACTCGGAGCGGATGGTTAGGCAGATGCGCCGGAGTATCCCACCGGCCTTGGGCGAAGTCCAGCCCGCCGACAAACGCAATCGCCTCATCGATCACCACGACTTTCTGATGGTGAGAGGCCCCGACCGGATGTGATCCGTCCGTTTGAAAGTGCAATCGACGGTGTGCCCGAACTGCGGAAAGGGGCCACCATTCGCGTTCAAAGGCATAGACCACATGGAAATCCCAGATGAGCACGTACACGTGCAGCTGGCGCCTCCGCGCCAGAAGCGCCTGGAGAAAGTCACCGAGGTGTGGCGGAAATCCGTCCGATTCGTCATCGCTCAGCATTCGAATGCGGCTGTCAAAATCCCAGCCAAGAATCATGATGGACCGCTCAGCCTGTACCGCGACCTCACGAAAGGCGCGGAAATAGGCTGCGCCATCGATGAGAAAGGCCGCGCGATCCGCTGGTTCAAGACGCCAGCAATTATGTCCAGGCATAAGGACAGACGAACGTGTCGGCTGATAGGCTTGAAGCAAGGTAGATTCCGGTCTTCGCTGATCCATTAAGTTTATTCTGGTGACGGAAATGGCGAGCAAAGATGGTCAAAAGGTCATACAGGAAAACCACCACGGAGCTTGGGGCCTACTCTTCGCTTACTAGCGATAAGCCGACACCTCATAGGAGAGTATCGTAAGCGTGCCATCGTCTGCACTCCTAATATCGCGAGTGCTACTGTCAGAGCCAGGACGACATGAATCGCATGACGACACCAAATTCGCGGTTGCGCGCGGTCGGCACCCACCTCGGCAGGTGCAGCGGATTGTGGAACGAGTCGAACGCGCGTACTTCAGGCTCACCCGCAGCGCAATGGCTGATCTGATCGATATGTTCCGCCACGCTGATGCTGAACATCGTTTGCGAGATCACTTCCAGGGCAAGCTGCATCATCTCAGCCGCGATGTCGACCGGTCGTCCTGCATGGTCAGCCCAGCCGGCGAGCCGCTGCTCGCCCACCTGTGCCATTCCCTTCGCCATCGCGGTCATCTGATGCCGGTGAAAGACTGGCTGGATGATGCCCCGGTGTCGCTTCCATACTTCGCCCGAACTCGTCACCAATCCATTCCGAGGACCACGCAAGGCCCGCTCGGCCGCCGCGGGTCGTACACCTTCATAAAGCGGTCGGATTGCTGGACCAGGATTTCTTCGGCCAGCTCAGGATGACTAAAGAGATAGAAGGTCTTGGGGCCGAGCCTGAAGCGCAGCGCATCGCCGTACTGGCGCCACCACGCCGACTTGGTCTCCAACGGACGTGACTTGAACCCGCGTAGATGGCCGAGCACGGGCCGGCCGCCGGGCACATCGATAAGGCTGAACGATTGAACCGCCTCCGGCATGCGGGGAGATTATCACTCAATACAACATAGGTTTGCCTAGCGAGCTGCGTTCCCCTTTTAAGGCGAGGGCTTCAATGCAGCAATTTCAAAATAATCACTATCAGTGAATGGTGCATGAAGCGGGGCGATGCTAAGAAGCTACCGTCCTTATCGGATGTGTCTGTCGTTGTTATGTCAACCGAGCAAGGCTGGCACGGCGGACAGCTCGGTGATGATCACTTCGGCCCAACCGTTCAAGTAGCTGAGTGGAGATATCGGGGCGCGCCACCACAGTCAGGCGAATGATTGGCTCCTGGTCTTGAGCCAATTCCTCTAGGAGGGTGTCCGGGCAACGCGGATGACGTGCCACAGTCAGTCTGACGGAAATGGCTTTGTCGTGAGCCAACAGAGTCAGAATCTCTGGTGGCACGTTTGGATGCGCGGCAAGCGTTCGCCGGACGACCGGTGATGGATCGTGTGCCAGCGGGAACCAGAGCAGCCCCGGTATGTGGGGCCTTCGTGCTAAGGCACGTCGGACAAGGGGATTCGAATCCTCGGCCAAGAGAAGCAGGACGAAGGGATTCGTCTCGGGATCACAGGCGACCAAGCGCCGCAGTGGTGCCTCCTTCGCATCCGCAAGCTCACCCAACACCGACTCAATCTGCATCGCGGCCCTCACCCCAGCTTCTATCATTCTTGTCGGCACTCGAGGGGTGAGTCTTGAGTCGAGAAGTAGAGATACCAACCGGAATGGCACAGTGGCTGTACCCACTCCGTCGAAGTTTCGAGCGTGAACCGTCCGGTGGGTTATCTGAGAAGACGGGTCCGTCGCGATAACCTGCCGCACCTAGACTTTGGTCCTCTTGTCTACAACCAAATCTGTGCTATGTCTGTCTCATTAACGAGCAGCTATAGCCATGTGAGGTCACGATGAGCGAGCAATGTTGTAAAAACTGTCTATGTTGGCGTGAAATTGAGGAGAGAAGGGTGCCAACGAGGACGATTCCCGGCCGCGATGGAAACCCGCCGCACGTCGTTCCTGGACACTCGTCGCCATCGGGTTTGCGTCCACGAAGACCCGGCAATGCGCAAGGCTATGTGAGTATTCCTTTCCGCTGGACGTTCTTCTTGTCATGCCCGAATCATCCCGACAAACTATAACCTATGCCGACGAAGGCATTGTGTGCCGTGTATGGAAACCGATCCATCCGGGAATGGACATGGGTGAGACGCCTCCATTTCAGCACCGATTCCCTGAACAGGATAGCTGGTACCGAGTATATAAACGTCTATGCGACTTTCGAGACGAATGGCCGGAGGCAGCGTTACCCGATGTCCCAATGCCGCTTATTCTCGGGGCATGGGAGACCACTAATACTTCCGAAAAGCACTACCGTTGGAAAGAGACGTTGGAATGGGCAAGGAAGTTCGGCGCATGGCAAAGCGTTGGACAGCTTCTGCCGCGAGTCACGTACCACGGTGAGCCTGCGCGACGGCGACCGACTTTTCAAAGGATACACCGCCCGCAAGGGTGAATGTGGTATAGCTGGGGGGGCTGCGAGCTGCCAGAGACAGGCGAGAGAAAAAAAAGAGGTCAAAGTCTTGTCAGTTTGAGCTTCGTCCCGTTCGTGAAACTTTCGCTTCAGGGCGGTAGCAAATCTCTTTTCTAACCGACTTTGGCCTCAAAGCTACATTACCACAACCCGGTTTGTATACAATCAGGTGAGCCCGTATTTTGGTGTCATAGCGGTGACTACAGTTGCCGTTCAATGAAGCATCCGACGGAATGGTGAGGATGGTGAGCATCAATCCACAAACTTTCTCTTTTTAATAATACCTACTCCCGAAAAACTCCAAGGTTATGAAATTTAAGGTCACCACTGTCACCATCTGGGCACCTCTAAAGTCGCGCTCTTGGCGTGTGCGGCCTGCAAATGTGGCGGATCGACCATAACTGACGTGTCCCTTTAACCTGCCCTACGTCCGTGCGACATACTGCTTTTGGTCACCGCCTTTCGTCCAATTTACCCAACACGTGAATTGGCATACCTTGGGGCATGTCAGGTATAGCCAAAGCTGGAATAGTCGTCATAGGGGGTCTACTAGCGATGGCAACACTGGGTGTCTACTGGACGCGCACGCCACAGTACGCCTTCCTCCGCGTATTAGCGAACCATAGCGGTCCGGGGCAAGAACGAACTATCGCCCACAGCGTGAAACCAGACGCGGGGAAGCAGCCCCAGCCGATCCAACAGCGGACAGAACCGGTGACGCAGTATCTTGCCTACTTACAAAATAAAACGCTTGCACAGACGTACGGGATCGAGGTTACAGACGCACGCATAAAAGGGAAAAGGGCCGTGATGACCGCAATGCTCAGCAAGACGGTGTATACCATCCCCTTTCATGAGCAGCCTGACGGTCACTGGGCACTTGCCGAATTTGAGAACCAAGAGAAGTTACTGAGGGAGGTATCCGAACGAAAGAATCAGAGTCTCGTATCCATCATTGCACGGCTATAGCTCATTGCAACCAGTCGTCACCGAGGAGGTACGAAATGTACGCTGTCGTGAAGCATCAATCTCATCTCATTGGTAAAGTCATCGGCTTGTTGAAGATTGATTCAGACCGGGTACTCTTTCAAACCCTCTTTGCCATTGTTCTTTTGTGGATGGTATGGCCACTGGCTTTTCTTGGCTATCTAGCGACCGTGTATGGCCCGCATATCCTCGTTGGACGGTAGACGCTAACTGACCGCTAAGGGCATCATTTCGAAAAGCGAAGTGCTAAGCAAAGGAGCTTCGCCGCCGCATCCCGCCGCTGCTGCACCCTACAGTGACCTTGCCGCCGATCCGAACAAGACGGACATCCTTGTCTTGATGCCGGACCAAGGACGACCGCTTAAAGTCGGGACTTGCAAGGGCGTCGGCGCAAAGCAGCAGCGGTTCGGATAGAATATCTGAGGGGACACAGAAAGCAGCAAGTACGTCGTGGCTCATTAGTACCAGGCCGTTTTAGACAAAATGCGGCTGAACAGATGGGGCAGTGGCAATGCTGATCCGGCGTTCCACGAATACCCTCATGGTGGCGGCCCTAATCGCGGCTCTTTCGGGCTGCCCCTCCCGCCCGTATTTTCAGGTTGTTGATCCGATCCCGGATGGCATGGCGATGGTGTATGTGTACCGGCCAACGCAAGATTTCGGTGACCCATCGCAATCGGTCTATATAAATGATCGTAAAATCGCATCGCTGTCTAGTCCTGACTATATGTACTACATGACACCACCGGGCATCGTGAATGTGAAAATACGCGGACTGAGGGAAGCCTATGTGCGTTTTAAGGTAGAGGCAGGGAAGTTATACTTTCTCAAGTCTTCCATAAACAAGATCGGCTTTCAGTCCACAGCAACCGGCATAGACGTTCTTACCTTGATGGAACCCGAAACCGGCTTGCAGGAAATCACGAACTGTCAACTATCTTCCAACTCATCCGCCCTATTCTCATACTAGGCCCAATTCTAGTTACAGTTAGTCACGACATCTCAAAAGGTGCAAACGACTTCGGTCCTCCCTGAGATAATCCATTCATTCATGAAGGCACTCGACGTAGAAGTCGTAACCCAAAGGGACGGAAGGCCCATGAAGCGAAGGACGTGCTGAACCCATCTTCCAGTGCTTGTCGAAATTGAGGGGCGTGTCGCACATGGAAAGAAGGATCATTAGATCACGGGAGGATATATGTCGCAGATGAAGGAGGGGGGCTGGGAATACTTCATGAAGGAGTTCGATCCCTCGGATAGCGCGACGGTCGAGCTGTGGCTCAATCATCAAGGAACGTCTGGGTGGGAGTTGGTGACCGTTCTCCCCAGTCCCTCCGGTAAACGCTTTGTGGCCTTTATGAAGCGTCCCCGTTGGACCAAGGAGGAAGGAGCTGTCCTGTAACGGAGGGTGCAGTTGCTTCCGACGAGTTAGTCGGGGAAGGAACAGCCATTGATCTAGGTACCTACGGATGTGCCGTACATAGCCGTGGTCCCCTCTGTCTAGCCCTTTTAAAGATCGAAAGCCCGCCCACAAAATCATCTTCACATTAGCTGCTGGAATCCGCTTCGGCGGCTGCTGACCGGTATTCACGATCCGTCTTCTACATAGCCCTTAACTGTTTTCCTGTTCTCCGTCTCGCTCTCCTGCGCCTCTTTAAGACGATCTGGTGCTTCCATCAAGGAATACCTGATAGTGGGGTGCCCTGATAACCTGGACGATAAAACTGGACGATACCCCAAAGTCCTACCAATTGATCGATCCTTTCTGCTTGACCTGTAGGGGATAACCGGCATAGGGTAATTTTCCCATCCTCACCTTAGGAAGAGGTCACCTATGGATTCCCTCGCAGCCGCACCTTCTCTCCTTGATAAACACCAAACAGTCCCTACGTTCACGGACGTGGACATCAAGGCCGAATTGAGCCAGCGGCCCTCCCGCCCACCGGATTATGAATCAGAGCACCGTGCCTTGCTCCAATTGGCAGACGCCATGGCGGAACAACCCTCGGAGGTTTTGCAGAAGCTAATCGATATTACCTGTGAAGTCTGCCGGGCCGATACCGCCGGGCTGAGCCTCTTAGAAACCCATAACGGTGAGGACCTGTTTCGCTGGGAAGCGGTGGCAGGCCGGTATGCGCCCCACCGTAACCATACGATGCCGCGCAACGCCAGTCCCTGCGGCACGACGGTTGATCGCAATGTGTCTCAATTGATGTATATGGCCGAGCGTGTATTCCCCGCTTTGAAGGCCGACCCCCCTGTGGTCGAAGCGTTGCTTCTTCCCTTCTCCGTAGCGGGCAAAACAGTCGGCACCATATGGGTCGTCGCCCACGACGAGCGTCGCAAGTTTGACGCAGAAGATGAACGCATGGTGACGACACTCGCCAAGTTTGCCTCAGCCGCGTGGCAATTATGGAGTGCCCGGATGGCCGCCGAATCTGCCAAAGCCGCCCTTGAAGAGAAAGTAGCGGACTTGGAAAGCTTGCATGACATCATTGTCGGCCGCGAATTGAAAATGATGGAACTTGAAAAAGAAATCGCGACGCTACGAGCTGGAACCACGCCGCCAAAACCTCCGCTCCATAGCCCTCATTGAATCAACGCCGCCCGTGTCGGTTGCCCCCCCACGTATTTTGGCGTCGGCTGATGCCCCGATCGACATAAGACAGTCTTCATAAAGCGACGTTCGCGACGCGGTGCTCGACCAACACTGTCGACCTGGGATCAGAGACAAAGCGGTATACAGCACACCTGCGTGTTCCCTGCCTTCGTCAGAAGCGAGCCACGTCCCACAAAACGCAAGGCGGTCTCCCGATCCAAAGTACGCAGGCTCGCCAAAGCAACGGCTGCAACCAGTTTTGAAACGCCTGAAAATCCAGCTACGTATTTGGGACGCATCCCAACGAGATGTATGGGCAATTTTTTGGGGTATGCCAGGGGGTAGGCGCGTCAAAATTACCGGTTGCGTCTGGGTTGCGTGGTTGCATCAGCATGACCCTTTATAAAGGTGCCTCGTTATCGCGACCGACAAGAGCCACAACAGGAACCGGACAGGCACGTTATCATGTTTCACGTACACTGTCTGTATGCGCCCAGATGTCACGGCTCGTCAGAAAGAGATTTTTAGATGTATGGAACGTCGGGATGGTTAACGGTTCATGGACACCTTCGCGAGAACCGGATGGCCTTCTATCATCTCGTGAAGCGCATTTAACATAGCGACCGACGTCGTCTCAGCCGACTGAATCAAAGATGAGTAGTTTTCCTGGGCCATGGTAAAAAATTCAGCATGATTCTGGGTAGGGATTCCCATCAGCGTGGCTAACGATGCCAGGTGTTCGCCGCGGCCCTGCGCCATCTCATGCTGCAGATTTTCAAACGTGGCACTAGCAAAGGCATTCACGAGTTCCGTTCTCATGATGACGCCGTCGTTGGTGCAACCCGACGTCCCAAACGAAATCCCGAATGTTTGACTGCCAAACGTACCGTTCGTCGTGGCCATCATCACCTGCGGCGCGATTTGCTTTTGCCCCTTGAAATCTCCCCACGCCAGCTTGCCCAAGCCGCATCCCGGTCCGTTATCAGAATTGCCTGCGAACACCATAGTGGCCGGTAAGACGGCAAAAATCATAGCAAACTGCAGGACCACAAGTCGCTTCATCATCGTTGTCCTCCTATTTAAGTGAGCTTTGCCGCACACGTCTAAGGGGTGCAGGGGCTTGGACCACCTTATTATGGTGGAGAGGTAGAGGAGGGAGACTCCTATAAGCAGCGGGTTACCGACGGCTTGCCGATCCCGGTGATAGAGTCTGGCCTCCCCCTGTCCCTGGTTTAGCACAATTTAGAGTTCCCAAGGGGCACGCCGCACTTCGTTTGTATATCTAACTTGAATGGCCTGGTAGAGTAATCCAGTACCTTTAGATGATTTAAAGTACCTAGATGATAAGGCCAAACCTTTCAAACGTCCTGGGGGGTCGAAACACCGTATCGTCAATCCTGAGCCAACTGTGTGCGTTCTAAACCATAATCACTACCGCTGCACCGCTTCGGCTACGGGCAAATCATTCACATCCCCAATGTTTATGCGGCGAAAGGCATATCAGTCAAAGGCTGCATGAAAACATATAGCCAATGCTCCACCGAAAGGTAGGGTCGTTGATCCTGGGACAAATGCGTACGCTATAGGGGGGGCGCATTGGCGACTTTGAAGTGGTTTTTCGGGTGCAGGGAAGCAACCCGAAAATTTGCCCACGCTCCAAAGCAGAAACTGCCACGATTTTGAAACCTCCGAAAATCGAGTCTGGCGTTTAGGGGACATCCCAACGGAGAAGTGCGGTGCCGTTTTTGTGTGCGGGTGTGAAAAGAACTACGCGCACGGGTACTCGGCCATTATCTGGGTGACCGTAGCTGACAGCTTTTCCAACCGCTGCCAAGATGGTCAAAAGCCCAATAGCACACATGCTGCTTCACAATACGGTGAGGAACATGAATCAGAAGATTAAGAAAGCCCAGAGAGCTTTGTGTAGAGCCAACGCGAAGGAACTTACCACGACTTACCGCCTGTTATGCCACCCACCGTAGTAATTCCTGAAGACGCCCTCGCTCGACTGACTGTAGAGACACAAATTCAAAACCAAAGGTTTTTCCAACCACCCACCGCACTGCAGCTTTCTCAACAACAATAGGATCTTCCTGCCCAGGTAGATGCAGCCTCAGCATGAGATCGTCCCCTCGCCTCACGGCCATATTGCCGTTCACGCTGCAGCCACCAAGGGAAACATTGTTGGTGCACCCCCTCGTTCCATCGACCTCCACGGGTAAGAGCAGGGACTGGCGTTTTGGCCGCCGGACACTGAGCTTATTCGGCGTGAAGAGCAACCACAACAAGAGAAAATTGATAAGGGCTATTCCTGACCCCATAGTCATAATGCAACCTCCAAAATCAGTGGTCGTTTTTCTCGTGCTGCTCAGTATTCGGTCTTATAGCCAAAATTCTTCCGTCGAAGACAAAGCAATGGGCGAGCCATCCGTAACGCCATGAAACAATTGGTCGCAATGATCCGATAGGGGTAAGGCTGTGTACACGAACATACTGGCAGAGCCGATTTTTGCGACTTGTTACAAACAGCATAGCAGGGACTTTATTAGACACGTCGTGAAGACTTTACGATGCTGACCATCGCCAATCGAATAAACCGCATAGCCGACTTGTGGGTCGGGCTTCGCCAATGCGACAGGCCGGTCCAGTATGACGCGCAGTACGGTTCATGAAGAGCCTGAACATACGGGGTTTTTTAAATCCGCTGAAAATGTCGCTTGGTATTCGACGGGCATCCCAACGTGACATGACGGGCCTTTTTTTCGGAGGCCGGGGAGTGCAGCGTTGGTGTTATTAGAGTGTTAAGGAGAGCGACAAACTAGGAACGAGGACGAGGAAGAGATACAAGCTCAAACAAACGCAAGATGCAGCGCTAGTGAAGGTGGGGCAAGGAGATCATCGAATTCTACTGCGTTTAAGTAATCTCCTTACGCCCCGAACCCCAAGCGAGTGCGCTACCGGGCTGCGCTACGCCCCGACACTTCTTGTGAGGTAGTTCCGACCAGGACTCCCTTCATCGATCGTAGGAGTCCATGATTTTTAATATCGCATGCAACTCTCCACGGACCCGCTCGGCCAGCACTTGCGGCTTTATCCCTTTGCTAACGTGCCGATTTCGCCGAACCCAGAATCGCTTGAGACCAGGGATCGTATATCCTTCTTCATACAACATCCGTTTGATTTCAAGCACCTGCTCGATATCGCGGCGAACATACAATCGTTGGTTGCCGCGGCTCTTGCGCGGTTTTAAAAAATTGAACTCAGATTCCCAGAAACGCAAGACATACGCGGGAAGCTTGGTAATATCACTGACTTCTCCGATTTTGTAGAAGACCTTGCTGCCCAGCGGGGGCTTTGCCGACATGGTCGCCCCTCGTATGACGGCGCACTGAATGTGTTATTGATTGACGTACTTCTTGAAGACCTGACTTGGGCGGAAAGTAACAACGCGACGTGGAGTGATCCCGATCTCTTGACCGGTGCGAGGATTTCTGCCTTTACGCGCGCCTTTGCTTCGGACCATAAAGTTTCCAAATCCGGCAATCTTGACCGATTCGCCCTTTTGCAACACCGACTTCAGCAAATTGAGGATGAGTTCGACAATATCAGCCGCCTCTTTTTTAGAGACGCCGACCTTCTCGAAAATTTCATTGGCAATATCAGCCTTTCTCATGCCTCCCCCTTGCTGACCGGTCGCTCGCTGCTCTTCTTTTGCTATCGGTTCCACGCTTTCACCCCGATGTTAAATTTTCCAATAACTTATGTGAGGCGTTTAGCCGTGTCAAGAAAATTCTTGTGAGGAGGATGATTTGTCGTCGTTCGGTAGAAGTTTGTATTCGATGCTATCGGCCAGGGCTTGCCAGCTGGCTTCCATGATGTTGTCGGAGACCCCGACCGTTCCCCATTTCTCTTTATGATCCCCTGATTCAAGCAATACCCGCACCTTGGACTTCGTACCTCGGCCTGCCGAGAGGACGCGAACCTTATAATCGAGTAAAGTGACTTCACCTAGTTGCGGATAGAAGGTTTCCAAGGCTTTTCGCAACGCATGATCCAAGGCATTTACCGGACCTACACCGACAGCGGCGGTGTGTTCAATAGACTCTCCAACCTTCACCATGACCGTCGCTTCTGAAATCGGCGCTTCGGTCGCATTCCGTTTTTCAACGATCACACGAAACCCCAGCAACTCAAACGAAGGTTGATGACGACCGACGGCTTTTCGCATCAACAGCTCCAAGGAGCCCTCCGCCCCTTCGTATTGGTAGCCTTGATTCTCCAATTCTTTAAGGGTCTCCAACAATTCTTTGAGTTTTGGATTCTGCTTGGTCAGTTCGATGCCATAATCCTCGACCTTCGCCAACAAGCCGCTGCGGCCCGTGTAATCGGACACCAACATGCGTTGGCGGTTCCCCACGGACTCCGGAACGATATGCTCGTAAGTAGCAGCGTTTTTTTGCACCGCATTGATATGAATGCCGCCCTTATGAGCAAAGGCTGCATCGCCCACATACGGCTGATGTTTATTCGGCATCAGGTTCGCAATCTCGGTTACAAAGCCGGACACTTCCCGTAGCCGAGCCAGACGAGGTTCTGTCAACACTTCCCGATTCATTTTCAATTGGAGGTTGGGAAGAATAGAACAGAGATTGGCGTTCCCGCATCGTTCGCCAATCCCGTTAATGGTCCCTTGCACCTGGACGATTCCACATTCGATGGCGACCAAGGAATTCGCCACTGCCATCTCGGTGTCATTGTGAGCGTGAATTCCTAACGGCACCCCACATTCACGCTTCACGGCCGCGCAGATGTCGCGGATTTCCCATGGCATGGTTCCACCATTGGTATCGCATAGAATGATGCGCTCGGCGCCTTCCTGGACCGCTCGGCGAATCGTCTGCAGGGCATAATCGGGGTTGGCCTTATAACCATCGAAGAAATGTTCTGCGTCATAGAACACTTGACGATGTTTGGAACGGACGTACGCCACCGACTCCCCGATCAGATCCAAATTCCGCTGGAGGGAAATCCCGAGCGCATCCGTCACATGCAGTGTCCAGGTTTTCCCGAAGAGGGTAATCGTGCCCGTATCGGCCTGCAACAAGGCGTGCAGATTGGGATCTTTGTGAACCGGATTATCCGCCTTGCGGGTCGAGCCAAAAGCGACCACCGTGGCATGGCGCAGCGGAATCGTCTTCATCATCCGGAAGAACTCAATATCTTTCGGGTTCGCCCCCGGCCATCCTCCCTCGATGTAATGCACGCCGAGTTCGTCCAGTTTTTGCGCGACGCGCACTTTATCTTCGGCCGAAAAACTGACATCCTCCGCCTGTGCTCCATCTCGCAATGTCGTATCATACACTTCGAGCGGGCGCGATGATGGTGGCTTCGAAGGAGAAGCCGAATGCTGCGCCGACGATTTTTCCACCGATTTCTTGCGTGGTGATGAGGTGTTTTTCATGGTCTCACTAGCCGACAAACGACGGACTCTCGTCCAAGCCAAAGGCCGCATGGAGCGATCGAATCGCCAATTCCAAATACTTCTCATCGATCACGCAGGAGATTTTTATCTCAGAGGTACTGATCATTTGAATATTGACGCTTTCCCGCGACAGGACCTCGAACATTTTTGCCGCGACGCCCGAATGGGTCCGCATCCCCACGCCGACGAGCGAGACCTTCGCGATCGATTCCGTCACGGTCATCGATTTCGCTTCGATCTCTTTGACCACGCGTTGGACCAGATCGACTGCCTTGCGAATATCCCCTCGTGGAATCGTAAAGGAAATATCCGTCAGCGAGCCTTGTCCCACGTTTTGGATGATCATGTCGACCAGAATATTCGCCTCGGCCACGGGACCGAAAATTCTCGCCGCAATTCCCGGACGATCCGGCACGCCCAGGATCGTAATCTTGGCTTGATTGCGGTCGCCGGTCACGCCGGCAACCATCACTCGCTCCATGTCCGCATCTTCTTTAGCCACGAGCGTTCCCTGCCCTTCCTTGAAACTGGATTGCACCTCTACCGGCACCCCATACCGTGCCGCAAACTCGACCGATCGGCTTTGTAGCACTTTCGCGCCCAAACTGGCCAACTCGAGCATCTCCTCATACGCAACCTTCTCAAGTCGTCTCGCGGTTGGCACGATGTTCGGGTCCGCCGTGTAGACGCCGTCGACATCCGTATAGATGATGCATCGATCCGCTTTCAGCGCCGCCGCAAGCGCGACGGCGGTAAGATCGGACCCCCCGCGCCCCAGCGTCGTCACGTCGGATTGCTCATTGATCCCCTGAAATCCGGCGACGACAGGAATGATGCCCTCAGAGATCGCCTCTTTGATTCGGTCAGCCGTGATGCGGGCAATCCGCGCCTTTGTGTGTGAACTATTCGTAATGATGCCGACTTGGCGGCCGGTAAACGAGCGCGCGTTGATCCCTCGGCCGCGCAACTCCATGGCGAGCAATGCGATCGTCACCCGTTCGCCTGTCGAGAGCAGCATATCCATTTCCCGTTCGTCGGGGCAAGACGTCGCTTCATGGGCCAGCTTCACCAAGCGGTCAGTTTCACCGCTCATGGCCGACAAGACGACGACAAGGGAGTGGCCCTTGCTATGAAAATCGACGATGCGTTCGGCCACCCGATGAATGCGTTCAATGCTGCCGACCGACGTACCGCCGTATTTTTGTACGATCAGGGACATAGATCACGCTCTCGGAACAAGACGGGCCATCAACTTGGTGGCATCGCGAGCCCCGGACTTTTCAGCTTCTGCTTGCGCCTCTTCTTCAGTGAACCGTCGAGATTGTTGCGATTGAGCGGGCCCTTCATAGAAGAGGTACGGGGCAAGCGCGCGCGTCAAAAGACGACTCCCGGCGGGCATCCACGTTTCACAGAGCACCGCCACGCGATGAGTGCCCAATTTCGCCACCCGATCAAGGATCGGTCCCAGCATCTTTCGATCGAATTCTTCAATGACGTTGACCTTCTCCTTTGGATCGACAGAGCTGCCGGATCGAACAGGCATGTGAACATGAACGTAGGCCAAATCTTTTTTCCCGAGCTCGTGTATGACCGTCTCGCCGAGATTCTGAAAATCCAGCTCACCGGAGTCAGTCGGTACCGCGGTATCGGAGGCTTCGAGACCGGCGGAGAGACCGATGCCACGATGAAGATCGCTTGCAGATATCACCGTTCCAGAAATCCGGCGCTCATCGGTAAGCGGGGAGAGTTGAGGCGCTCGTCCTTGGCCCCATAGCCAGAGACAATTGATCGGCTTCAGACCGGCATCGCGACGAGCCTCGTTGAGAGGATGCGTGCTTAAAATAACCAGGGATGCCTCCATCAGTTTGCGCAAAATATCCGCTCCATCTCCCGAGGGAAGGGCCTGACCGATGGCTTTTCCGACGACGTCGTGCGGGTCATTGCAGACCGTGCGCGTTTTGCCTCCCACCCACACCATCAGATGCCGGTGTCCTGCTCCCGGATAGAATTGGATGGATTCCGAACCCAGTTGCTCATTGATAGCTTCGATCAATTCGCGAGCATCATCATCCTCGAGCCCGGCAGCACCGGCGTCGTCCAAGATCACGGATGGCGCGAGTTTTTTCACATCCGTCTTGGTCCCTGTACCCGGCAACCCTGCACGCAGTGTCACCATACTGCATCGAAACACCACATCGTGCTCACCTACCGCAATGCCTTGGCCGATCGCTTCAAACGGCGCGGGACCGGCATGAATCTTTCGGGGATCGTACCCCAAGAGCGCAAGCGCCATCACGTCGTTCCCCCCGACGGCCACATCTGCGGGAAGCGTCGCGAGTCCAAGTTCCCCTCCACTTGCCAGCCGATCCATTGTAGGGGTAACCGCCGCTTGCATTGGTGTACGCCCGCCCAAGTCCTGCGAGGGGGCGTCGGCGAAACCTTCAGCCTGAACAATGATGTACTTCATAGCCTCCTATTTACCGACTCAGCAGCCGAAGAACGTCTTCTCGCGTCGCTCGAACGGTCCGTGGCTGGTGTGAGACCGAGATGGCCGTATCCGGATCTTTCAACCCATGGCCCGTCAATGTGCAGACGACTGTGTCGCCCTCGTGAAACGAACCCGCTCGATGCAACTTCATCACGCCGGCTATCGACGCGGCCGACGCCGGCTCGCAAAACACGCCTTCCAGCGCGGCCACGAGTCGATATGCGTCCAAAATTTCTTCGTCGGTCACCAGATCGATGCGGCCTGAAGACTCTTCGACCGCTTGGAGCGATCCTTTCCAACTGGCCGGGTTCCCGATTCTGATCGCCGTCGCAACGGTTTGGGGATCATCAACAATGCGGCCCAGTACAATGGGCGCAGCGCCCGCCGCTTGAAAACCCATCATGCGGGGCAGGGAAGAAATTTGGCCCGCCGTGCGATATTCCTTATAACCCTTCCAATACGCCGTAATATTTCCGGCATTGCCTACAGGCAAGACATGGATGGTCGGGACGCGGCCAAGCTGATCGCAGATTTCCATGGCTGCGGTTTTCTGCCCTTCGATCCGATAGGGATTGACTGAATTGACGAGCTCGATGTTATGCGAGGCCGAAATATCTTTGACGATGGTCAAGGCTTGATCGAAGTTTCCTTCGATCTGAATGACCGTCGCCTGATGCATGATGGCTTGAGACAGTTTACCCAGCGCAATTTTTCCCGCGGGAATCAACACGTACACGGTGAGTCCGGCATGCGCACCATAGGCGGCGGCAGACGCCGACGTATTGCCGGTCGAGGCGCAGATCACGGCGCGCGCCCCGCCCTCCACCGCTTTAGAAATGGCCATCGTCATCCCACGGTCTTTAAAAGACCCCGTAGGATTCGCGCCTTCAAACTTCACATACAGCTCGATGCCGGGGGCGATTTTATCGGCCAGTCGCTTGGCATGAATCAGAGGGGTGTTGCCTTCACCTAATGTCACGACGGGAGTCTTGTCGGTGACAGGGAGAAACTTGCGGTATTCTTCGATGACGCCGCGCCAGCGCATCATGATATCTGTACCGAGTGACGATCGAGCCAAACCGGCATCAAGGCGCGCATAGTTACTCGTCGTGCCCTTCGACTCGGATTAAGGTGGTCGGTTCTGAAATAAAGGACATCCGGTTGATATCCTGAAGGGCGGTCTGCACTTCCCGTTCTCGGGCCGCATGCGTCATGATCACCACGGGTACGGTTTGACCTTCCTTTCGTCCTTTTTGAATGACCGATGAAATGCTGATTCCATGCGTGCCGAGAACCCCGGCAATCTGTGACAGGACTCCAGGGCGATCGACTACCATGAACCGAAGATAATACAAAGACGTGATCTCTTCCATCGGTCGTATACGAAGGGGGCGGCGTTGATCCTGCTGAAATGACGCTGCCGGCACTCGGCCCGACGCACCCGATAGGAGATTGCGGGCAATATCGATCACATCACTCACCACCGCGCTACCCGTCGGCAACGATCCCGCCCCCTGCCCATAGAGGACGATATCGCCGACGGCATCGCCGACCAGTTGAATCGCATTGTAAACGCCATCCACGCCTGCAACAGGAGAGTCCGACGGAATCATCGTTGGATGCACTCTCGCCTCGACGTCATTTTCATGCAGCTTGGCGATGCCGAGGAGCTTGATCGTATACCCGAATTCATGTGCATAGGCGATATCCAACGGTGTCAGATGCGTGATACCTTCCGTAAAGATTTCTTTAAAGTTGACGGGCGAACCGTACGCGAGCGTGACCATAATCGTCAGCTTATGCGCGGAATCGATGCCGGCTACATCAAACGTGGGATCAGCCTCGGCATATCCTGCCTTTTGAGCATCCGCAAGAACCGTGTCGAAGCGCTGTCCCTCGCGGGTCATGCGACTCAGAATGTAGTTCGACGTGCCGTTAATAATCCCGTACATGGAGAGCAGCGTATTGCCGGCCAATCCCTGCGTCAAAGCCCGGATCACCGGGATGCCCCCTCCCACGCTGGCTTCAAATCCAAGATCTACGCGGCGGCGCGAGGCGGCTTCGAAAATTTCTTCGCCGTGTACAGCCAGGAGGGCTTTATTCGCCGTGACGACCTGTTTGCCCTTGGCCACCGCCTCTAAGATCAGGCGTTTCGCCGCATCGTACCCGCCAATCAATTCCAGCACAATATCGATCGATGGATCGTCAAGCACCTGGCGAAGATCGGCCGTCAGTACTCCGGGAGGCAATAGGACTCCGCGATCGCGTGTCGTATCCAGATCAGCGATGCGAACCAGTTCGACCGGGACACCCACGCGCCGGCGAATTAACGCGGCATTGTCGAGCAAGATTTTAGCGACGCCGGCGCCCACCGTGCCAAACCCTACCATGCCCACGGCTATCGAGGACTTAGCCATCAGTCGCTTCCGTCCAGCTTGAGCGCCTTTTTAATTCCGCGCACCGCTTGCCTCGTCCGATGTTCATTTTCCACGAGAGCAAACCGTACGTATTCATCGCCCCCTTCACCGAACCCGATCCCCGGCGACACCGCAACCTTAGCATCACGCAACAGCAACTTCGAAAATTCCAACGAGCCCATGCCGCGATACGGGATGGGAATTCTCGCCCACACAAACATGGTGGCGCGCGGTTTTTGTACCGACCATCCGATGCGATTGAGACCGCCCACAAGCACATCGCGGCGACGCTGGTAGCGTGTCACGGTCTCCTTGACGCAATCCTGAGGACCATTGAGCGCAATGATGCTGGCGATTTGAACCGGTTGAAAAATGCCGTAATCGAGATAACTTTTGATTTTGGCCAACGCCCCGATCACCTCGCGATTCCCGACGCAGAAGCCGACGCGCCATCCCGGCATGTTATAGCTCTTCGAGAGCGTATAAAACTCCACGCCGACATCCTTCGCTTCGGGAACCTGCAACAAACTGGGCGCTCGATAACCGTCGAACACAAGGTCGGCATAGGCCAGATCGTGTACAACGATGACATTGTGCTCTTTCGCAAATGCCACAATCTTTTTGAAAAACTCCAAATCGACGACAGCCGTCGTGGGATTGTGCGGAAAATTCAGGATTAAGATGCGCGGTCGTGGCTGTGTCTGCCGATAGACGCGAATCAAATCGTCGAAAAAATCACTGTCTTGGCGTAACTCGATCCCGCGCACCTCGCCGCCCGCAATAATCACGCTATACATGTGAATGGGATAGGTCGGCGTGGGCGTCAAAACCACGTCCCCAGGCCCTACGAGTGCCAGCGCTAGGTGCGCAATGCCCTCTTTCGACCCGATCGTAACGATCGCCTCCGTCTCGGGGTCCAAGTCAACATCGTAGTTTCGCTTATACCAGGAAGTAATCGCATGGCGCAGGCGTGTAATGCCTCGAGAGGCGGAATACCGGTGGTTTTTGCTGTTTCGAGCCACCTCGATCAACTTATCGACGATATGCGGCGGCGTCGGCTGATCGGGATTTCCCATTCCAAAGTCGATGATGTCCTCGCCACGGTGGCGAGCATCGAGCTTCAAGGCTTGAACCTGGGCGAACACATAAGGCGGAAGTCGTTTTAGGCGATAGAATTCCTGCACAGTCCCTCGATGAGTCGGCGCGCGATTACGATCTCATGTATTCCAGATAGAGAAGTGGTCACAATTGTAATGCAGCATGGCAAATTCAGTCAATTTATTCCGCAGTTGAAAGAGGTGCCTCATAACAGGTCCTCCCGAAGAAGTTGCGCGCTGAAAATCGTCGATCATGATATGACAGAGCAGACGAGACAACGGGATCATGCTTGTCACACTGATCAGTTTTTGCCATAATGCCGCCTAAGTTTCTGCAAACACAGGAGGAATCATCACCACATGCCGAGGCTCGGAGTCAATATCGATCATGTGGCGACGTTGCGTCAGGCCAGAGGCGGACGAGACCCCGACCCCGTCGCTGCGGCTGTTTTGGTGGAACTGGCCGGCGCGGACGGCTTGGTGGTCCATCTTCGCGAAGACCGACGTCACATCCAGGATCGGGATCTCACCATCTTGCGACAGACCCTTCAGACCAAACTCGATTTAGAAATTGCGGCGGATGAGACGATGGTCAAAATGGCGTTGACGATCAAACCTCATTTAGTCACCTTGGTACCGGAACGACGACAAGAGTTGACGACGGAGGGAGGCCTGGAAGTCTCCGGACAGCGAGAGCGAATCAAGATGCTGGTGGACCTGCTTCATGATGGGGGGATTCCGGTCAGCTTATTCATCGAGCCGGACCTCGATCAAATCAAAGCCGCCCATAAAATTTCAGCCGACTACGTTGAGCTTCATACCGGACGCTACGCGAATGCTCGCCTCTTGAAAGAAGAACAATCGGCTTTGGAAAGCATCGCACAGGCGGCCAAGCTGGCCTATAAGCTCGGCATCGGCGTGAGCGCAGGGCATGGACTGACCTATCGGAATGTAAAGCGGCTGACGCAGATTAGCGAGATTGTCGAATACAACATCGGCCACAGTATCATTTCGCGGGCCGTTTTTGTGGGCATGGACCAAGCCGTGCGTGAAATGAAGCTGCTTTTGAACTGAGCGACCTTCCGAATGTCCATCGTCGGCATAGGGTTAGATCTGGTCAAGATCGCGAGAGTGCAGGCGCTCGCGGAGCGATGGCAAGACCGGTTCCTTCAACGAGTGTATACCGAAGACGAGCGTCGCATCAGCTCCGGTCGAGCGTGGCCCTACGCCACGTTAGCCGGACGGTTTGCCGCCAAAGAAGCGGTGCTCAAAGCGTTGGGAACAGGATGGTCGGCCGGAGTCAGTTGGCAAGATATTCAAGTGTTGAACGATGCCGGTGGAAAGCCTGTGGCGAGCGTCCGAGGCCGAACCGGCGTCCTCGCGCAGCAAGCCGGAGTCACCCATATTCATGTAAGTCTCTCTCATGACGGGGATTACGCCATCGCTGAAGTGATCCTCACGAACGATAAGCGGACACGTCGACTTTAGCACCGCCCGGTCATTCGATCTCCGTCCTCATGAAAATCGTAACCGCCTCACAGATGCAGGCATTGGATCGGAGAACGATTGTAGAGGCCGGTATTCCCGCATCTGCGTTGATGGAGAACGCGGGGAAAGGTGTTGTGGCCACGATGGAGCGGGTATACGGCTCGCTCGCCAACAAGACGGTTTCAGTTTTGTGTGGGAAAGGGAACAACGGTGGCGACGGTTTTGTGGTGGCCCGGCTGCTGCGCCGAAAGCGGGCTCGCCCTCGCGTGCTGCTGTTCGCTCACGCCAAAGAAATCACCGGCGATGCGAAACAGATGTATCGACGGTTTGTCGTGGCAGCGGGGTCGGCCTCGGTTGTCACAAACCCCACCGCCGACCGTCTGCACACTCAACTAGAGTCCGCGGACATGGTAGTCGATGCGCTACTGGGAACCGGGCTGTCCTCACCGGTTGCTGGTTCATACAAAATTGCGATCGATCTTCTCAATGAGGTGTCTGAAACACGCGCGTGCCCCGTGATCGCCGTGGATCTGCCTTCAGGAATTCATGCCGATACCGGAGCCGTGTTAGGAGCGGCGGTTCGCGCCACGACAACCGTCACCTTTGGATTACCGAAGATAGGACTGTATGTGGGACCGGGCATCGACCATGCCGGGCAAGTCCATATCGTTGATATTGGAATTCCACCCTCCTACTGCGAATCAATCGACAGTCGCGTTTCGTTAATCACCGCAACCTCGGTCCGTCTTCATCTTCCGCGTCGTACTCTATCGGCGCACAAGGGAACGTACGGGCATGCCGGTATCATTGCAGGATCGGTCGGAAAAAGTGGCGCAGCAGCCATGGTGGCGACCGCCGCCCTGCGAATAGGAACGGGTCTGGTGACCGTGGCGACACCGGCAAGCATGAATCCCGTGCTGGAATCGAAATTACTGGAAGCCATGACGATGCCTATGCCGGAAACCACTGATCAGTCGTTAGCTCTTTCTGGACTGGAACGGTTGGTCTCCTTCGCGAACGCTCGGAGCGCCCTCGCGATCGGTCCTGGATTAACGACCCACCCCGAGACGGTGCAGCTCATTCGAACGCTTCTCGGACGATTGGAGCGACCGTGCGTCCTCGATGCGGATGGACTGAACGCGTTACAGGACCATGCCAGCATGTTGGATAACTGTAAAAGCGGCGCGGTACTGACGCCTCACCCCGGAGAAATGGCCCGTCTTATTAATGGAAGCTCCCAGTCGGTGAATGCGGACCGGATCGGAACCGCAACCGCCTTTGCGCAACGTCACGGCGTCGTACTCGTGTTGAAAGGCGCTCGAACGATCGTCGCACATCCGGATGGCCGCACAGCAATTTGTCCAACCGGAAATCCTGGCATGGCGACGGGTGGGACGGGCGATGCGCTTACCGGCGTCATTGTTGGTTTATTAGCGCAGCAACTCACGCTGTGGGATGCCGCGTGTGTCGGTACGTATATTCATGGCTTCGCTGGCGATGTGGCGGCATCTGAACTGGGCCAAGCGGGGATGCTGGCAAGAGATCTTATTGCGCGCATTCCTCTCGCGCTCACGCGTATGGTCGATGCGTAAACCACGCTCATCACGGTCACCTCGACCGGTCCGCCAGGCTCGGCTTGCCTCCGACACTTGTGCCTCCCCGGCCGTCGTTCATTCGCGATCACTGGCCGAGACCGTGAAACTGGGTCACACGATCGGCTCGTTGGCGCGAGGCGGTGAAGTGTTTGCATTGTATGGAGAGGTCGGGGCAGGGAAAACCGCCTTCGTGCGGGGACTCGCCTCCGGATTGGGGGCGGCACCGCGAAACGTCACGAGCCCAACCTTCGTCTTGATCCATGAATATCACGGCCGACTTCGGTTAGCTCATGCCGATCTCTATCGACTTGGGTCTCCGGCCACTGTTGCGCATGTGGGATTGGAAGAATATTTCGATGGACAGACAGTAGTCGCCGTTGAATGGGCTGAGCGTGCGCTCAACGAACTTCCGCTGGATCGCATGGACATACAATTTGCCCACCACAGTCAAACGGAACGTACCGTGACGCTTTCGGCAACAGGGTCGCGCGCGCAAGAGACATTGACCCGTGTCGTCACACAAACAAGTCATATGCGCGCCGCCAAGGTCTCGAAGAAGGATGCATCGTGTTGAGGAGATGCTGTCGAGTCGATGACTTACCCCGAACTTCACAGTCGGCGGACCGCAGACTTGCTTCGGCTCTTCGGAAGGTGACCGGATCCCCATGATTAGACTGGTGTTGGTCGGCATATTGTTGCTGCTGTCGCTCTCCTTTTTTCTCCATAACCAGGAGCAAGAAGTCACGCTTCGCTACTTCTTTGGCCTGCGGTCCGCCTCAACTCCGATTTATAAACCGATCTTAAGCGCATTTGCCCTGGGACTGCTCGTGGCGTCGATTCTCCTATTTCCCGCCTGGGTACGGGGACGGCTCGAGCTTCGACGCAAGACGAAGGCCCTGCAGGAAGCTGAGGCCGACTTAGAGGAGTTGCGCGCTTCGCTGGGAAAAATCGCTCAACCGGCGAGCGCCTCTGATGAGGAAGTACCACATGACTGACTTAGATCTCTCTCCATTGATGCGGCAATACCGCGACATCAAACAGGGCCATCAAGAGGCCATTCTGTTTTTCCGCGTCGGGGATTTTTATGAGATGTTTTATGAAGACGCCGAAACAGCTTCCCGACTGCTGAGCATCGCGTTAACGTCTCGCGATAAATCGAGCCCTCACCCCGTTCCTCTCTGCGGCGTCCCGTATCATGCTGCGACCGGATACATTGCCAAGCTGTTGAAGGTGGGCCGTACGGTGGCGCTTTGCGATCAGGTTGAAGATCCCAAATCCGCGAAGGGACTCGTTCGTCGCGAGGTTGTTCGTGTCTATACGCCGGGAACATTGATCGATACTGAATTGATGGCGTCGTCCGAATCGATTGTGCTGGTGGCCCTCTCGGGTTCGGCCGGTCCCGTTCAGTATATGTTTACAGCACAGCTAGGACTCGCGGCGCTTGACTCATCGACAGGGGAATTTTGTGTGATGGAGTTTTCCGGTGAGTCCGCGTTGGCAGATGCATTGGATGAACTCTGTCGGATAGAACCGCGGGAAATTCTTTTTTCCCATTCTCTTTCCCCAGATGTGGAAACTCGGCTGCGGTCGATCCGAGGCGTGCGGCTCTGTCCACAAGAGCCGGGCTCATTCGACCTGAGTCAGGCTCAGCGTCTCTTGCATGAGCAGTTTGGAGTCGCTTCGCTGGATGGGTTTGGATGTCGGGGCATGGGACCAGGCATTCAAGCAGCCGGAGCTGTAATGCGATATGTACGCCAGACGCAGCCGGCCGCCGATCTGCGTCATATCGCCCGAATCTCAGTTCGTCATGGTCATGAAACCATGCATCTCGACGGCGCCACGATTCGCAATTTAGAGATCCTGAAATCCTTCTCGGATGATCGGCAGGAGGCGACGCTGCTGGGCGTGTTGGACAAGACAGTTTCTGCGATGGGGAGCCGGCTTCTGCGCGAATGGATCGTGCGCCCCTTGATTCACCCGGCACCGATTATCTCCCGACAGCAAGCGGTCTCTGAACTGGTGCAACAGATGCCCGTGCGGGTCCAGATCCGAACGACGTTGCGCACCGTCCAGGATCTGATGCGTCTCAGCAGTCGGATTTCTATGGGAGTCGCCATGCCACGAGAGTTGCTGGCGCTCAAACAATCGGTCGCGAACCTTCCTACCCTACGCACCGCCTTATCTTCGTTGAATGCGCCGCTGATTCGAGAGCTCGCTCATAGATGGGATGATCTGGATGACCTGTACGATCTGATAGAACGCACCATCCTACCGGACGCGCCCGTAAATCTTCGCGAGGGTGGCATCATTCAAGAGGGCTATCATGGCCCACTCGACGAACTCCGTCGCACCTGCCGTGAGGGGAAAACTTGGATTGCCAAGCTGGAATGTCAGGAGCGAGAACGGACTGGAATTGACTCGTTGAAGATTCGCTTTAACCAAGTCTTTGGGTATTACATCGAGTTGACGAAAGCGAATGTCCCGCGCGCCCCCGATTCCTATATCCGAAAACAAACGCTCTCGAATGTCGAACGTTTCACGACCCACGAACTCAAAGACTTAGAAGCCCGCGTCACCGGTGCTGATCTAAAACTCATCGCGCTGGAACAAGAGTTGTTCGAGCAGATCCGCGCGCAGCTCGGCAAGGACACGCCGAGAGTACTGGCGATGGGCTCGACGCTGGCGATAGTGGACGTGCTTGCCGCCTTGGCCGAAGCGGCTGCCGTGAACCGATATGTGCGTCCGGAAGTACACGGAGACGGCCAGATTCGTATTCTCGACGGCCGACATCCCGTGGTCGAACAGCTGGCGCTCTCTGAAGGATTTATTCCTAATGATACCGACCTGGATCTTGACGGAAATCGGCTTATCATTTTGACTGGACCCAACATGGCGGGTAAAAGTACCTACCTTCGCCAAATCGCGCTCATCGCGCTGATGGCTCAAATGGGCAGTTTTGTCCCGGCGCGAGAAGCGCAAATGGGCGTCGTAGATAGAATTTTTACTCGTGTCGGCGCAAGCGATAACCTGGCAGGGGGGCAAAGTACGTTTATGGTTGAAATGACCGAAACTGCCCAAATCCTGAACTGCGCGACGCGGCGTAGTCTCATTATTCTCGATGAAATAGGCCGGGGTACCAGCACCTATGATGGACTGAGCATCGCCTGGGCCGTAGCCGAATACATCTTAGATCCTTCTCGGCTTGGAGCTCGAACACTGTTTGCGACGCACTATCATGAAATGACTGCATTAGCCGAACAACGCGAGGCGGTCAAGAACTATACGGTTCTAGTCAAGGAACACAATGAAGAAGTGCTCTTCCTTCGGAAGATTGTCGCAGGCGGGGCCGATCGCAGTTATGGGATTCATGTCGCTCGATTAGCCGGATTTCCTTCCGCCGTGATCCGCCGCGCAAAGGATGTGTTGGTCCAACTCGAATCGGCGCATAAGCCTCCACCTGATAGGATGCTTACCGCTGTTGAACCCCTTATCGCGCTGATACGTCCCGATCCTGCTCTTCCTTCCCCCCACCCTATCGTGGATGAAGTCAGACAGATGGACCTGTTTTCGATGACCCCGCTGGAAGCTCTCAATCGACTGGCAGACCTTCAGCGGCGGTTAGAAGAATCTCCCAAATAAAAAGGCGGCAACCCTTTCGAGCCGCCGCCTATTTTTCTGAAACTCTACCTGATTAATGACTGCTGCTGTCGCTTTTTCCTTCGTTATAGCCAGCGGTCCAAGGTATCAACCCGGCAACGGGCTTTCCGCCTGGGAGCAATACATCGTACTGCATGGGAAGAGTCTTCTCACCCTTCGGAGTCGTATTTAATTCCTGCTTTCCCTTGTAGCAGGTCTTATCCCATTCGCCTTTTCCCTCACAATCCTTCACACGAAGGGCGGAAATGCTACGGGGCTGGCTGGGCTCACCCGCGACTTCGGGAAGTTTTTTCACGGAAGAAATCACACGTCTATTCTGTTCCACTTCCTGAACGGTAAATTCGACCAGAGTCGTTGCGGATCCTGGCGGAACTTCCTTCGCCGCCGCCGGACCTGCGTGTGGACGAGCCATTGACTTCAGCTGATCGAAGACTTCCTTGTTCGCTGCATAGAACTTTAAATTCTTCCCCGGATGGACTTTCTGCCAAAAATAACCGCTCTCGGCATTTCCACCAAAAACCGCCACGTTGATCCAGACGGCTTCATCATAAGGGTCCAGAATGATCACGCGACCTTGCAGCGTGGTCGGTTTGCTCATATCTCCCCATTCAAAACGCTCCTGAAATGCCTCAATTGCAAGGGCAGTCGTGGCCATGCTGACGACGAGAGCCATGGCGGCGACGAACGCCCATCCCTTCCTCTGTGTCATAATTACACCCTCCTTACCCAGATCAATAAATAAAATGGTCAGCCTTCAACAAACCGCTATCTAATTATCTTTCAAAAGTTTAAAGCCGGTGACGGTCCGTCCATCCAATGTCACCTCCATGGCGACAAGGTCTTGGGAAGCCTTGATGATTTGATCCATCAACGCCTTATCCTTGACCAGTAACCGGACGGTGGTCGCGGCATGATACCAACCGGAGTAGGGATTGTTTCTATCGGGTCCACCGGCAAATCCCCACGCGCAGCAAGTGAAGAGGGGATCGGGCGGCTTCACATCCAAATCACTCGATGACCGTCCCGCAGGAGTGCCTGAGGCGGGGTCACCTGTATTCCAGTATTGAATTCCAAACAAAATTTCCTTATCGGGATTATCAGCCCATTGCGACCAGACTCGTCCCTTCAATGACTTGACTGCCTCTCCCTTTAAGGACTGTTTCCCACCAATACTGGCGACGCCGCCAGGACCAGCCGGATCATCCGCTGCGGCGGAGATTCCTGCCGTCAGTAAGCCCGCGCCCAAAAAGGCCGTAAATGCGGTTATGATGACGCCCCTCTTCATACCGTGTCCCTCCTTCATAAAATACAACATAACTGCTCACCTATTTAAAAGTTCGAAAGAGATTGATACGCAAAAGGCAGAAAAAAAGAGAAAGATGCTTCTTCGCTAAAAACTTCCGCACCTCCTTCCTCTTTTACTTTTCCTGATTTCAGATAAGACGGTCAATCATAAGTAGGGGCTGATCGTACTTAATCAAATAATGCTTGTCAAGAAATATTTGAACGAAATCATTCCATCGAATAGCATGTAAGTTACCAAAATGACATAGCTTTCTGATCGTCGTTTGCAAGGGGCTAATTCATAGCCTCTTGAAGAGATCGCTGTCTTACGGGACCTAACGCGGTTATCGAGAGCGATTCGGAATTGAGCAGGTTGTGTGCGAGATCTGCCACCTGGCGGTAGGAAATTCGATCGATCTCACCCATGACTTCCTCTAACGTCAAATACCGTCCGTGATAAAGCTCGTCTTTCGCCAACTTGCTCATGCGACTTTGCGTACTTTCCAAGCTCAGCATCAGACCGCCTTTCATTTGATTCTTAATACGCTGCAGTTCCTCCCGGTCCATTCCTTGACGATGAATACGTTGCATCTCCCGGCGTATGAGTTCCACAACGCGAATCGCTTCTTTTGGCCTGGTCGCCGCATAGATCGTCAGCGTCCCGGTATCTGAATAGGCGGAGATATAGGAATAGATGGAATAGGCCAGCCCTCGCTTCTCGCGGATCTCTTGAAACAGCCGGGAACTGACGCTTCCGCCGATCGCCGCGTTCAGAGCATAGAGACCATATCGATCTTTGTGATCGAGACTCAGGCCCTTCAAACCAAGGCACAGATGGGTTTGCTGAAGTGTTTTGCGTCGGGCCACAAGGCCGGGATGGATATCCGAAGGACGGCGATCGAGTCGAGACTGGACCCGCTTCTTAGGCTTTCCAAATGAGCGATTGAGACGTCGAACCAGATCATCGATATTGAAACTTCCGGCGACTGAGATTAAGGTTTCCGCTGGCTGATAGTGAGTGTCAGTAAAGCGTAAGAGGTGCTCCCGGCGCAATCCTCGAATGACCGAAGTCTCACCCAAAATGGGCCGTCCAAGCGGATGCCCCTTGAGCGTCTGCTCCATGTGCATGTCCTGCACAAGATCTTCCGGATCGTCCTCGACCATTCGCATTTCCTCGAGAACGACCTGCTTTTCCTTTTCGACTTCTTTGGAAGCGAATTTGGCGTGATGAAATAAATCCGATAGGAGGACCAGCGCTTGCGGCAAATGCTGATCGAGAACTTTGACGTAGAAGGTGGTCGTTTCACGGCCGGTAAAGGCATTCATCTCCCCGCCCAGCGCATCGATCTCCCTAGAGATCTCGATCGCAGAGCGAGTGCGCGTGCCCTTAAAAAACATGTGCTCGATGAAATGCGAGAACCCTTCCTCGCCTTTTGCTTCATCGCGCGAGCCGACGTTGACCCAGATGCCGACTGTAACGGACTTGGCGGACGGCATATGCTCCGTCACGAGCCGCACGCCATTATCGAGCACGATTTTCCGATGCATGTCAGCCGGCAGCGGGAGCAGTCGGCGCAGGCATGGTCTCTTTGCGGCTTAAGCGAATCTTGCCTTGCTTGTCGACTTCCAGCACCTTGACCATCACCTGATCGCCTTCGGCCACTTCGTCTGAGACAGCCTTGACTCGATGATGCGCCAACTGCGAAATGTGGACTAACCCGTCTGTGCCCGGAAGAATTTCGACGAACGCGCCAAAATCCATGATTTTCCGAACGGTGCCCATGTAGATCTTACCGACTTCGACTTCTTCCGTCAGCCGGCTGATCATATCCTTGGCCCTTTGCGCGGACGCTTCATCGATGGCGGCGATCGAAACATCACCCGTATCTTCGACGTTAATCTTCACGCCGGTCTCCGCAATGATGCTGCGGATCATCTTGCCGCCTGGACCGATGACGTCCCGAATCTTGTCCTGTTTGATTTTCATCGTGAAGATACGCGGAGCGAAGGCCGACAATTTGGTCCTCGGCGCGCTTAAGGTCGTCGCCATTCGCGCTAAGATGTGGAGTCGACCTTCGCGCGCTTGACTCAACGCTTGGCGCATGAGATCCGGTGTGATGCCTCCGATCTTAATGTCCATCTGCAGCGCGGTGACCCCGTTCTTTGTTCCAGTTACTTTAAAGTCCATATCGCCGAGATGATCTTCCAATCCCAGGATGTCGGACAAGATCATCACGCGGTCGCCTTCCTTGATCAATCCCATGGCAATCCCGGCGACCGGCTCTTTGATCGGCACGCCGGCATCCAACAGGGCCAGGGTTCCTCCACACACAGTCGCCATCGATGACGAACCATTGGACTCAAGAATGTCCGACACAATTCGCAGGGTGTAAGGGAATTGTTCCTTCGTGGGGACGATCGGCCGCAACGCGCGTTCGGCCAGCGCTCCATGGCCAACCTCACGACGGCCTGGCGACCGAAGCGGCCGCGCTTCGCCGACACTGAAAGGCGGAAAATTGTAATGCAGCATGAACGCCCGATAATATTCACCTTCCAACGCATCGATCCGTTGCTCATCGTCGGTGGTGCCTAGGGTCACGACCGCCAGGCTCTGCGTTTCCCCTCTGGTAAAGAGGGCCGACCCGTGCGTACGCGGCAGCACGCCAACCTCGCTGGTGATCGGACGGATATCTGCCGGTCCTCGGCCGTCGGCCCGCACGCCGCGTTCGAGAATCATATGCCGCACTTCGGTATACTCTAGCGAATGGAACACCAGCTTCACATGCCGCTCACGATGGGGATCATCCGTTTTTAGTTTCGCCACCGCCTCGTCGCGAATCTGATCGAGTCGTTCCTGCCGCGCGGTCTTGTTGGGAATTAAGATCGCGTCGCGAATCGGCTGGGCCACCAGTTGGCGGACCTGCTCGGTCAAATTCGAGTCAATGTCTTCCGCTTTGACCTGGCGTTTAGCCTTACCGACCTTCCCTTTGAGTTCGAGAATCTTGGCGACAATCTTTTTGATTTCTGCGTGAGCCGTTTCGATCGCTTCGATCATGACCGCTTCAGGCTGTTCGTTCGCTCCACCTTCGACCATCATAACGGCCTCAGCCGTGCCGGCGACCACCAAGTTGAGATCACAAGACTCGAACGTCGCGACATCGGGGTTGATGACGAATTGACCATTCACACGGCCGATTTTCACGGCGGCTACCGGTCCCTGGAAAGGAATGTTGGATACTTCTAAGGCTGCTGACGCTGCCGTCATGGCGATGACGTCCGATGAGCCGGTTTGATCCGCCGACAACACCGAGGCAATCACCTGTGTTTCGAAATAGTATCCCTCCGGAAAAAGCGGCCGCATGGGACGGTCGATCAAACGACTCGTCAACACTTCTTTCTCAGACGGACGTCCTTCCCGCTTAAAATATCCTCCTGGAATTTTTCCGGCGGCATAAGCCTTCTCTTGATAATCGACCGTCAAGGGAAGAAAGTCGATCCCCGGCTTCACTGTCTGCGACGCAACCGCCGTCGCCAGGATGACCGTGTCGCCATACGACGCCAGGACGGATCCATCCGCTTGTTTGGCGACTCGGCCGGTCTCAAGCCGCAACGTGCGGCCTGCAATCTCGATTTCAACAATCTGCATCATACTGTGGTCTCCTTGCCTTCCGTGCTCCACAGATGCCCACAGAGATCGACTCAGCACGCGGGAAGTTATGATCGGAACGCACGACCATGAACGTCATGATTCCACGTCCGTCACTCACTTCCTGTGAGCAGATTTCCGTGTTCACCTGTGAAGGCAACCTAGTGAGCCCTTCGCCGGACCATCCAGCGAAGCACTGATGACTACTTGCGAATACCTAACCGCTCCAAGGTGGATCGATACCGTGCTTCATCATGACGCCGCAAATAATCGAGCAATCGGCGTCGACGCCCGACCAGTTGCAACAGTCCCCTTCGGGAATGATGATCCTTCTTATGAAGTTTGAAATGATCCGTGAGATAGCTGATACGGTTCGTCAAGATGGCGATTTGGACCTCAGGCGACCCCGTATCGGTATCATGTTGGCGATATTGCTCGATCATACCTGTCTTCGCTTCTTTTGTGAGAGCCATCTCACTCCTCCATTATTGGACTATGACATTGTCTGTTGTATGTCTGCGAGAACTTTTACCATGGCTACTACGCCGTCTTCGCTCGGCTCGTGCCCCTGCACTAAGCCGATTCCCACCAGTTTTTCGTTTGAGTCCTTGACGCACACGGTGCGCCGATCTCCGGTTAACACGCCTTTCTCCGACCGTTCCCATTGCACGGCTTGAAACGGAATCCCCCCACCGTGGCGTGCTCGTTCGGCGGCCATGTCGCTTACGATTAAGGCGGGCACGTGCGCCAATGCGGCATCCAGCGTGAGCAGCCGAGGAAGCGGGCGGCCGGCCCGAAAGGAATCGATGGCCTCATCGAGCGTGCAGGCATCTTCCACACATAGAGGCCCCACGCGTTGCCGCATCAACTGGAGTAGGTGCCCTCCAACCTTCAGAACGCTGCCAATGTCCGCGCACAATGTTCGAATATAGGTCCCTTTGGAACATCGCACATGAAATGTGACATCGCGCCCATTGATCGTCAGCACGCGCAGGTCATAAACCGTGATACGGCGAGATTCGCGCTCGATGGTTTTTCCTGCTCGTGCGGATTTATACAGCGGCACCCCGGCCACTTTGACAGCCGAGTACATCGGCGGGACTTGTTCGATTTCTCCAAGAAATTGCGCGCAGGAAGCATGGATGGACTCCGACGTCAGCGCGTCTGTGGGACACTCAGTCAGCACTGTCCCGGTCGCATCCAGCGTATCGGTAGTTTGGCCCAAACGTAGAACGGCGCGATACTCTTTATCCCACTCCAGCAAATACTCCGCAATGCGTGTGCCCCGGCCCAACAATATCGGTAGCACCCCGGTAGCAGCCGGATCGAGTGTCCCCGCATGGCCCACGCGAATGTTTTTCAACGCCCCACGCAACTTCGCGACCACGTCGTGTGACGTCCATCCCGAGGGCTTCGCCACGTTCAAAATCCCCTCGACACACATCTGCTGAGGGCCACACTCTTTCACGGCGAACATGCGATACCCTCGTTTCCAAACTGTTTCGGATCGTCGGACTGAGCCGATGGAGTGCCGGATGTATCGGATGCCGACTCCAATTCATTCAGCAACGAGAGGATTCGATCGCCGCGAGTGCCCGTCGTATCTTTCTGAAAAATCAATTCCGGTGTGTACCGCAACTTGACCCGGCGGCCCAGTTCGGCGCGAATAAAGCCGGCCGCCTTCGTCAGACCGGCAAGTGCGCCGGCCTCTAACTTTTCATCAGGGCCAGTGGTCACAAAAATTCTGGCAATCCTTAAATCGCTGGTAAGTTCAACGTCCGTCACCGTCACGATTCCAACACGTGGATCTTTCGTCTTCCGCATAAGAATCTCAGCCACTTCCATGCGGATTTGATCGGCAACTCGAGTTGAACGCTTATAGGCTGTTTTTGACATCTCACATTAGAGAAATTCGATCCGAAATTTTACCAGCTCGATAGGCGGAATCGATCTGATCACGTTCAGGCTTTGATCGAGGACCTGATTCACATGTTGCTGCTCGTTCGCCACGCATGCTATGCCGAGCACCGACTTTTGCCACAGATCCATCTCCCCCACTTCCGCAACGGAGACATTAAATTTATCGCGCAGCCGATCTTTCAAGCTGAGCAACACCTGCCGTTTCGCTTTCAGCGAGTGGCTGTCGGGAAGATACAATTCAACCGTGCACAACCCAACAATCATGCAAGCAGGAAAAGGAGATACCAGGCAGGCACGCTACAGCTACAGCTTGGCCGCCACTTTATCAACGGTATAGACCTCGAGGATGTCGTTGGGCTTCAGATCGCTGAAATTCTCGACACCGATTCCGCATTCATACCCTTGCTGCACTTCCCGCACATCATCCTTAAACCGGCGCAGCGAATTTAACTTGCCCTCATACACTACAACATGGTCTCGAATGACCCGTACCCCCTGACTGGCCCTGGAAATCGTTCCGTCGATAACATAGCTGCCGGCGATCGTGCCGGCTTTGGGAATCGTAAAGACCTGACGCACTTCCGCCCTCCCCAACACTCGCTCTTTGAGGGTCGGTTCGAGCAATCCTTCCATCGCCGCTTTAATATCGTTCAGGGCATCGTAAATGATCGTATAGAGCCTGATGTCCACGCCCTCGCGATCGGCTAACGCAGCAGCCTTGGGCTCAGGACGAATGTTGAAGCCGATGATAATGGCTTGAGAGGCCGAGGCCAACAGCACATCGGTTTCGGTAATGCCGCCGACACCACTATGGATGACGCGCAATTTCACGGCTGCCGTGGATAGTTTTTGAACGGCATCAGACAGAGCCTCCGCAGACCCTTGCACATCGGATTTGATGACCAAGGACAGCTCCTTCACGTCGCCTTCCTTGATACGCGCATACAGATCATCCAGCGTGACTCTACCTGAACCCGCCGCCAAGTCGGCCGTCCGCTGTTTTTGCAGCCGGTCTTCGGCTACCTCGCGGGCCACGCGTTCATCGGCGACAACAACGAACTGATCGCCTGCCGCCGGCACGCCGGGCAACCCAATCACTTCCACCGGCACCGAGGGTCCGGCTTCCGTGGCTTTGGCGCCTGTATCGGTAATGAGGGCTCGCACCCGTCCGCTGAACGTCCCGACTACGAACGCATCTCCCACGCGGAGCGTCCCGCTTTGCACTAAGACGGTCGCGACCGGTCCACGGCCACGCTCCAGTCGAGCTTCCACCACCGCGCCTTTTGCCATTCTGCTGGGGTTGGCTTTCAGCTCCAACACTTCCGCTTGCAGGAGGATCATTTCAAGCAACGTGTCGAGCCCCAGCTTTTGTTTTGCGGAAACCTCGACAAAGATCGTTTGTCCGCCCCAGGCTTCAGGAATAAGATTGTGCTCCGCAAGCGAATGCTTGACCCGCTCCGCATTCGCTCCCGGCTTGTCGATTTTATTGATAGCCACAATGAGGGGCACACCGGCTGCCGTGGCATGCGCGATGGCTTCGGCAGTTTGCGGCATGACGCCATCATCCGCCGCCACGACGAGGATAACAATGTCGGTGATCTTCGCTCCGCGCGCTCGCATTGCCGTAAAGGCCTCATGGCCGGGCGTGTCCAAGAACGTAATTCGCTTGCCGTTCGTATGCACGACATAGGCGCCAATGTGCTGCGTAATTCCGCCTGCTTCTTGCTCCGTCACCTTGGTTTGCCTGATGGCATCGAGCAACGACGTTTTCCCGTGGTCGACATGCCCCATGATCGTCACAACCGGCGGACGAGGATCCAGCGCCTCCTCCTCCGTAATCTCCGAGACTTCCTCCAATAGCGCCTCACCTTGCTTTTCCGTAGCGAGTTCCACCTTGACGCCTACAGACTCCGCCAATAAGACCGCAGCGTCCAAATTCACAGGTTGATTCATGGTGAGCATTTGCCCCATCTCCATGAATTTTCGGATGAGATCGCCGGGCCGCTGACCAACCAATTCGGCAAATTCCTTGACGGTGAGACCCGGGGACAGCTTGATAATTTTCTTCCGAGGCTTGGTAATCTCGGCGACCGGAGAAGGTTGGAGATGGCGCGATCGATCTTCGCGGCGATGCACCGGGATGGCCCGCAAATCCTGCCAGCGGGTGACATCGGCACGAAACTTTACATCCTCTTCCTCTCGCGCCCGACCCGGCTTTTTCGCCTTCTTCAGTTTGTCTTTCAACCCTTCTTCGGGTGACAAGATGGCCACATCGCCTCGCTTCTTTTCTCCAGAGGCCACTGTCTGGGGCGGTGACACCGCGGGCTGGGGGAAAGCCGGTGCTTTTGCAGACCCGGGAAGCGGCTGCAATTCCGGCTTCGAATCCTTCTCCTTTGGTAAAAGAGGATGATCGTGCGAAAGAGCATCCGGCGGACTTTCTAATGATGGCGGGTCGGAAGCATGAAGAGAGGGACTGGGGGACGCCTCTTCCGTCGGCATTGAGCCAAGAGGCGAGATGGCTGCGCCCGCTTCCATGAGCCGTGGAGAAGGCTCAGGTGAAACGATCGGAGCGGCGGCCACGGTTTCCAACTCAATTTCTTCGTCCGTCTTCTTTCGCTTAATCAGAATCCGTTTTTTATCGACTTTGGGTGCTTCTTCAACGGCCGCCGAGGATGCTCTTGCGCCGAATCCCCCTTTGGGGTCTTCCTCACGACCCGTCGATCGACTCTCCCTACTTGAATGGCCAACTTTCCCCGATGAACCCTTTTTCTGATCTGCGTCCGCTCCCATCAGTCCCTTCTGCCCTACCCCTGCTTTGGGCATCAATTGATCCAAGGCCTTTTGCACGGCGGCTTCATCAAGCGCGCTGCTGTGCGAGGCCACGGAAATGCCGAGGCGCTTGAGCTCGGGAATTAGCGTCCGATTGTCCATCCCGAGTTGCTTGGCTAACTCGTACACCCTCATAGTGATCGGTCTCGTTTCTCTTCATCCCGCAGCCTATAAGGCTGAGGATGTTTCAGATGCTGAGGCTGCCGCTTCCTGCTGGGCGCGCGCCTCGTCCTGCTCTCGCTGGGCCTCTGCTTCTTCCGCTAAGGCCGCCTTTATTTCACGATCCCGCTCTACCTTTTCCTTTTCATATTCGGTGGCACTGATAATATCGATCTTCCAGCCCGTCAGCTTTGCGGCCAGGCGCACATTTTGACCATTTTTCCCGATCGCTAACGACAATTGAGAATCCGCCACGACGACGAGCGCCGACTTCTTCTCTTCATCGATGCCGACCTTTTCGATCGTGGCCGGATTGAGTGCTTCGGCGATGAAGACGCGTGGATCGGAGGTCCAAGCAATAATATCGATTTTTTCGCCGCGCAACTCTCGAACGACGGCCTGGACACGCGACCCCTTGATGCCGACGCAGGCCCCGACCGGATCCACGGCTTTGTCTCGGGAAGACACGGCGATCTTCGTGCGATCTCCTGGCTCTCGCACAACGCCTTTGATCTCGACGATCTTTTCCGAGATCTCAGGCACTTCAACCTCGAATAGCTTCCCCACGAACTGAGGATGGGTGCGAGAAAGAATGACTTGGACGTCTTTGGGAGTTTTTCGAACCTCGAGGAGGTAGGCCTTAATACGATCGCCACGCCGGTAGGACTCCCGAGGAATCTGCTCGGAGGCCGGCAAGACAGCTTCGGTCTTGCCCAGATCGACGAGATAATTCCGTCGTTCTTGCCCCATAATGATCCCGTTGATGAGATCGCCCTGCCGCGTGGAATATTCCTTCAGGACGGCTTCCCATTCGGCTTCTCTAACCTTTTGGCAAATCACCTGCTTCGCCGTTTGGGCCGCAATCCGTCCCAATTCATCCATCTCGATGAGGGATCCGATCTCATCGCCGATCTCCGCCCCGGTATCGATACGGCGGGCTTCGGTAAGCGAGACCTCGGCTTTCGGATTAATGACCGTTTCGACGATGGTGCGGAGCGAGATGACGGAGATCTCTCCGGTCTTGGTATCCATCTGAACCTGAATATTCTCTCCTTGACCGAAACGCTTTTTCGCGGCGGTCTGCAACGCGGACTCGACGGCCCCGATGATCCTGGCCTTATCGATCCCCTTTTCGCGACCAATTTGGTCGATGACCGTAATCAATTCTCGATTCATAAGGCTGCCTCGTTTCTCACGGAATCCTCATCAAACTAGAACTCCACTTCAAGCCGCGCCTCTCCGATTGTGTTCCACGCCAGATGCCGTAACTCAGTCGTTCGTCCCTCTTCCATCTCGAGCACCACGCCTTCTTCGTTGACAGTTTGGAGACGGCCAGTCAGCCGCCATTGTCCGTCTAGAGCATTCGTGAGCTTGAGCCGAACCAACTTTCCGATCGAACGCGCATAATCCTGGCGCCGCTTTAACGGGCGGTCCAGCCCCGGAGACGACACTTCCAACGTGTACGTATGCGGGATTGGATCTTGGACATCCAAGGCGTAACTGAGGGAAAGATGCACTTGCTCGCAGTCGCTCACGGTCACGCCGTTCTGCTTATCGATAAACACACGAACCAGCGTCCTCGATCCCTGCCCGGTACATTCCACATCGACGAGTTCCAAGTCGAGTGATCGGACGATGGGGGTCGCGATCGTCGTTACGGACTGCTGTATTCGTTCGGACTCCCGCACAGTACGTTTCGAACGGCCGTCATCAGCTCAAACAAAAAAGTGGGCCGCCGCCCACTTCACAAATCGAGCCACAAGCTACCATGTCCCACGTAGCGATGCAAGGGGCTGGACTAGGCGACCGCGCCCTTGAATAACGCGCTCAATCGCTCGGTCATGCTCCCGGGTCGTCCGTGACCCACCGGTGCGCCATCGACGCGAACAACCGGCAAAACCTCCACCGTCGTGCCGGTGAGAAACACTTCCTCAGCCTGAAGCAACTCATCTCGACTAAATGCGCGCTCTTCCACCGCAATCCCGTTTGCGGTGGCCAGATCAAGCACCATTCGACGTGTGACGCCCGAAAGAATCTGTGGTCCTTCCGGCGCAGTCACCACTCGCGCGCCCCTCACGATCATAACGTTACTGACCGATCCCTCGGTCACGATGCCTTGACGGACAAGCACCGCCTCGAAGGCACCTGCCTCTACAGCCCTCTGACGGGCCAAGACGTTCGGCAACAGATTAATGCTTTTGATGTCGCACCGGCTCCACCGAAGATCTTCCATCGTGATCGCGGCAATCCCGCTTCGACTGATGGCCGCATCAAGTGGGCGCATTTCGCGAACGGACATCATGATGGTCGGGGGAATATTTTTCGGGAAGGCATGATCGCGCGGGGCATGTCCACGGGTGACCTGAAGGTAAACTTTGCATTCGCCATAGCCGGCGCGCCCCACCCCTTGAGCCACCCATTCGATCCATTCTTTTTGGTCGGGTATATCTAATTCGATCGCGCGGGCGCTCCGCTGCAATCGCTCCACATGCGCCTCGAGTTGAAAGGGCATGCCGCTGTACGTCCGAATAACTTCGTAAACACCGTCCCCGAATTGGAACCCCCGATCTTCAACAGATATTGTCACGTCGTTGAGAGGCATGAACCGGCCGTTGAGAAATCCAATATCAGGCATGATCGACTCCTGATACGGCTCCATCAGCCACATCGATCAAAAACACACGGCGGTCTTCAGCCGTAAACTTCCACCCCATACGTTTTTCGAAGAGCAGTCGCTGAGTGCCTGGGTGCAGCGCGCGAAATTCAAAGGACCGCCGGCCCGAATCGACGGCGTTGTTGCTTACCGTTCGCAAAAACTCCTCGTCCACCAGCGCCAACCCAGTCGGGTCATATGACGGCACCCACAGTTCTCCTCGTGTTCGATCTTCCCAGAGATGGATCGAAAAGGTAGCCCCTGCATTCGTCGCCACCTTCTTCGCATCTTGATCCCAGTCGCCCATTCGACGCTACTCGCTGGATGAAAATTCGACGTCGGTCAATAAAACCGAAGTTTGCAGAAAGAACCGATCACTATGGACCATAGGGTGGGTTGTGACTGGACGAAGCGACTTCCTCGTCACTTCAACTTTCGGCGTCCGCCGACGTAGACATCAGTTCCTTCCACCTGCACATCATAACTTCCCACGCAATAACCCCCGCCGTCCGTCGCTTGGCCATTACGAATATCAAACGCTAAATCATGCCACGGGCAGCGCACAACACATCCTTTGAGCCGTCCTTGCGCCAAAGGCCCCCCTTCGTGTGGACATACGTTATAAATCGCGTGAAATCGGCCTTCAACGTTGAACACGGCGATCGGCTTGTGATCGACCTGCACGACCTTGACTTCACCAGGCGGGATATCATCGACGCCGGCGACGCGTGTAAATCCATCCATGGTCATGAGTAGAAACTGAGTGAGCCGCTTACATTCGGAGGGTGAATTTCAATTCCATGCCGAGTTCGACATGCTCACTGGAGACAAATCCAGCGGCCGTCTCAATCACGTAGCGTGCGTTTTCCGCAGGCGGTCCATAAAGAGGACAGGGGTCTTTTTCGCATGGGGCTGCATGCTCGACGACATCAACAATGCGGCGACTTTCGTCTGCCCAAATCATATCCACCGGTATTTTGAATGCTTTCGTCCCCATCCGATGGCGATCCGAATTTTCAAAGATATACAACATCCCGGCGTCCGGCGGCAATCCCTCCCGAAAGGCCAAACCAAAGAAGATTTTTTCCGGTGTATCAGCCACCTCCGTCTCGATTTTCTTCCCGTTTGGAAAGGTCACAATAATTGTTTCGAAATCTTTTTGATTCGTCATGAACCAACTTCCTGTGAGAAGGAAAATCGATAACACAATGAGTACAGCGATTCGGCTGCGTTTTTGAGCTGAGTTGCCGGATACAGAGGAGGTCAAGTGACTCCTTTCTGTCACTTCGCGACTAGGCCCAACGGCCCAGATAGATCAAACACATAGGCCTTCTTCTCTCAACCTTGCGTGTTGACTTAGAAGAAAATCGCAGTCTAGAATGAACACTCATTTTATGGCTGAATATGATCGGTCACGTTCGAGATTGTCAATACAGCTTGTAAGGAGGCGAGGGTCATGGCTCTCTTAATTACCGATGAATGTATCTCCTGCGGCGCCTGTTTGCCGGAGTGCCCCAATGAAGCGATTTTCGAAACACGGGCCGATGCCGAAGGCAAGGGCAACCACGTTGGAGACGGACAGGGGGTAGGCGATAACATTTATGTCATCACCCATGACCGCTGCACGGAATGCGTGGGCCACTTCGATGAACCCCAATGCGCGGCAGTCTGTCCCGTCGATAACTGTTGCATTGCCGATCCAATCTATCCGGAAACCACCGACACCTTGTTGGAAAAGGCGCGCACCTTGAATCCCGACAAAGAAATTGACGCCAACAAAGTTTGGAGCGGCGTCCGTAACTAACTTTGCCTATTCTAATTTCTAGAATAAAAGCCCCGCCTCCGGCGGGGCTTTTTGTTTACTACCAATACATCACATCGCGGCGATCTAGTGGTATGATGAGATAACCACAACGTATGGAGGGCCTATGATGTGGATCAGGACGGCTTTCCTTTTTCCTCTCGTGATCCTGCTCTTCTTCTCCGCTCCCACTCAAGCCGGCACAGGAGATTTGACTCTGGTTATCGAGCAATTTGTCGTTGCGCAATTTCCCGCATCCAAAAGTCACTTTTGGGTGGTCAATGACACGCATTGGCAGACGGACAATGAAGTCGTCGTTGATGTGAACACAGTCGTGCTCAAGAGACTAGGGGAAACGCCCACGGCCAATCGATACTTGCTCCTGATCGTCGGCAACAAGCTGGCGGCATCTCAGAATATTCCCCTCGACACTGCTGTGGACTGTCAGCCCGAGCAGGCGTAGGTTCATTCTTTCTAGACAGTAAAAAGGCCTCGTCACTTCGGTGACGAGGCCTTTTTTTTTCCGGGGGTCGTCCCGGCGATGTCATCTATTCTTACTTAATCATCATCAGTTTTCCACCCACATGTCCGGGATGGAGCTGACAGCGATAGGTCAGCGTGTTGCCCTGGGTGGCATAAAACAAGTCGCTGGTGGGAATACCGATGTATTTCGTTTCACCCGGCTTGAGCACCAATTCGGCCTTCAATACAGTCGGGGCCTGTTGGGTCGTCTGATCAGTCAGAAGAAAACCATGTTCAGTCGTACCATTGTTCGTCACTTTCAGCACAACCGGACGACCAGGCCGTACCTTAAAGTCGATCACTGTCATCGGCGGGTACCAAACTTTTAGGGTGCCGAGGTCTATGGCGAACAACTGCGCATCGACATCCAGCTCTGAAAAGGGTTGACCCACGACCGATCCCGTATCGAGATCGCCGATCTCCACCCCACCTGCCTGAAGAGCGAACGAGGGAGCCGCTCCGGCAATCACGACAACCATGCCAAAGAAAAACGACGCCAACATCTTTCCCATAGCCCTACCTCCTTCGGAACAAGGAATGTGATGAGTGAATAATGAGGGAATGACCAACACTACAATGCACCGTACCAATTTCAAAAACCGCCGCTCCTTATAGCATAGGGCTCCGATCAGAAGCAAGCTGCAATCGTCCCGGCCTTTACTAGTTATGATGTTGAAAAGACGCGACTTTCATCTCGACGGGGCGGCATCTGATTTTTCTCGTCCGATTAATAAATCATACGGAGCATAATCGTCGGTCAAAACAAAACCGCCGCTCCAATCGGAAATAGGACGCGCAATCATTAAACTTGGAACTTGCGCAGGCAATCGCCTCTGCGCAATGAGCTCCGATATGCGTTCGAGAAATACAGGCGTTGTCATGCGGGCAACGGACGGGCCCACAAAAAAAATCAGGTTTTCCGCCTGCGGTTGATTGCTGGTTCGCCATGGTCCCTTCACGCCGAACGATTCGATGAGGGGAAACACGGTACTCAAGGTTGCGACCACGGCTGAAGCCCGTTGACGATCGGGACCTTCACCGGAGGAAGCAAGGTTTACCGCCAGAATGCCATCGTGTGTGAGATGCGTTCGAAGCTCCTGAAAGAATTCTTGAGTCGTGAGGTGAAAGGGAATGAGATGGCGAGCGAATACGTCCAACCAAATAATATCGTATCGTGTCTGCGTGGTGCGCAAGAATGTACGGGCGTCCGCGACATGCACGTGATGGGTAGCCCGAGGATGATAGTCGAAATACCGTTCAGCGGCCCTCACTACCAACGGATCGACCTCGACTGTATCGACTTCTAACTCAGGCCAATGCGCCCCCAACCATTTAGCCAGCGACCCGCCTCCGTGTCCTAAAATCAAGGCGCGTTGAGGCGCTGCATGCACGGCCAATGCGGCCATCATCAGCTGACTATAGGGAAGATACAATTCGATCGGATCCGCTTTCCACATGACGGCGTGAAACGTTCGATCCAAAATAAGGTACCGAAAAAGGTCATCCTCTCGAACTCGGACTTGTTGATAGGGACTGTCTTCCTGGTACATGGGCGCGGAAAGCACTGCCAGCGGATGAAAGGCTAGCCAGCCCACTCCCATTCCGCACACCAGCAACGCCATGCTTCCGCCGACTTTTGTCAACACGCCCGCCTTCGCGGCTATCGCCCGCCACCACCACAGCACCCCCAACAGCAATTGAACGGCTGCCAGAGCAGAGACCAACGTCACGCTGCCCATCCATGTGAGGAGAAAAAAGGCAGTGCCCCAGGTCCCCAATAAACTTCCGACGGTAGAGACAGCGATCATCCGGCCCGTGTGCCGGCCGACATGTCCTAGATCGGAAACCGATAGCCGAAGAAGCGCGGGCAATACCCCGCTGAGGCAAAAAGCGGGCAACCCCAATAGAGCACTCGCTGCGATGCATGGTCCCCATCGAGGGTCTTGTACCCATGCCGACACTTTAAACATGATGGGCTGGCCTACGCCGGCCAGGAGGAATGTCCACAATCCAGACGCGACGAGAAACCAGGCGAGGACCTTTCCAGCCGAGTACCGATCCGCCAACCATCCACCCGTTGCATACCCGCTGCTCATGGCGGCTAAGATCACCCCGATCAACGCGCCCCACACAAATAGCGAATTACCGAAAACTGGGGCTAACAGTCGGCTTCCGAGAATCTCCAATGCCATCACCACTGCGCCGGTGGTAAAAGCGGTCATCAGAGGACACAAGGCCGACCATCGGCCGGAACCGGAAGCGGACTGCGAATGAAGGGTCATGAATAGGATATGCCGGGAAGAGAAGGGAGGGATGAAAGCTTCATGGGATGACTAGAGGGCTCCCCAGTTTTTAAAATAGCGAAGGAGATCTCGAACGGACAACATGCCGACGATTTGACCATCCTGCGTGACGGGAAGATGGCGAATCCCATGCTCGGCCATCAGATCACTGGCATCGTGGGCCGAACGGTCACTCTCGATCGTAATCAGAGGACTGCTCATGACACTGCGCACAGAGGTACACCCCGGATCTTGCGCATGAGCCATCGATTTTCGGACTAGGTCGGCTTCGCTCACAACTCCGATGTACGTTCCTTCAGACCTCACTAATACTGCACCGACGCGGGAGTCCCGCATCAAGATGGCCGCCTCAATGAGCGACGCTGCAGGATCGATCGTCCGGATGTGTCGGTTCATCATCACGGCCAAGGGACGCAAGAGCAGACCGGACTGCGCAGCCATGTATCCACCTCATCGTCACGATGCGAAACGAATTGTACTGAGGCTGAAAACCCCTGTCAATCAACGGGCCATCGAGGGTCACTCTGAGATAACGCCGTACTTCTTGCAACACCCTGGACCTATTGCTATACTTCCGCGCCCGATAGCCAGTTTATTATTAGCGATGGGAGCTCTATGCATATCAGCGTGATGGGGACAGGATATGTCGGATTGGTCACCGGGGCTTGTTTCGCCGAGTTCGGTCTTCATGTCACGTGCATGGACATCGACGCAAAGCGTATTGCGCGGTTGGAAAAGGGTGACATCCCCTTTTATGAGCCCGGGATTTCCGAACTGGTGATGAAGGGCGTCAAAGAGAAACGGCTAAATTTCACGACCGACATTGCGAAAGCGGTGGAGCATGCGCTGGTGCTCTTTATCGCGGTCGGCACCCCGACGCGTGGTGACGGCTCTGCCGATCTTTCTTATGTCGAAGAAGTTGGCCGGGGCATCGCACGAGCCATGACAAGCTACAAGGTCATTGTCACCAAGTCCACCGTACCGGTCGGAACAGGCGAAAAATTGAGAGAAGTCATCCGAGCGAGTCAGGCCAAACCGTCTCGATTCGATATCGTCTCGAATCCAGAATTTCTTCGGGAAGGCTCTGCCATTGAAGACTTTCTCCGACCCAATCGCGTCGTGATCGGCGCCGATAGCTCCGAGGCGGTCGCCATCATGCGGGATCTCTATCGGCCCCTCTATTTGATTGAAACTCCCTTCGTCATCACCGACATCGCAACGTCTGAAATGATCAAGTATGCCTCCAATGCGTTTCTTGCTACAAAAGTGTCATTCATCAACGAAATGGCTAATCTGTGCGAACATGTCGGAGCGGACGTACAAACCGTCGCCAAAGCCATGGGATTGGACCATCGCATCGGCTCCAAATTCCTGCACGCCGGTCCGGGATTTGGAGGATCGTGTTTTCCGAAAGATGTGTCGGCATTAATTCAGACAGGAGAAAATGTCGGCTGCACCATGGAAATCGCTCGGGCAACGACCCGCGTAAATGAACGACAGAAGCTGCTGATGGTCGAGAAGATTGAAACGGCGCTCGGCGGGCTAAAGGGAAAAACGGTCGGTCTCTTGGGACTTTCGTTCAAACCGAATACGAACGATTTACGAGAGGCGCCTGCCCTGACGATCGTGGAGCGCTTACTGGCGGAAGGGTGCGCCGTACGCGTGTTCGATCCGGCAGCTATGGAAGAAGGCACCAAGCTTTTGAAAGGCATAATCCCCTGTACCGATGCCTATGATGCCGCGCAGGGTGCGGATGTGCTGGTGTTGATGACGGAATGGAACCTCTTCAGAAATCTGGATCTCAATCAAGTGAAGTCGGCCTTACGGCATCCCCTTTTTATCGATCTTCGAAACGTCTACGATCCTGAGCGGATGGCCGACATGGGATTTCACTATATTTCCGTGGGACGACCGGCGCGCTCGCCTCGGCAGGCGCCTAAATAGCCGCTTGCCCCAGCTGTTTCACGTCCGCCTTCTCTTCCTTCGTTTTCGGCTTATATCCCATCCGGTCGAGCACCTTCAGAATACGCGCCTTCAATCGATCGTCGGCCTCCCCCAAGGCGGTCGCCAAGGGTTCCACTGCGGGCTTGCCGATCTTTCGAATAATCTCTGTGGCTGATAGCCGTAACTCGTCCTCATCGGATACGAGCAATGGAATGAGCGAGGACACGGAGGATCCGCCGAGCTTAATCAGGGAATCATACGCCCGCTGCCGAATATCGCCGACTTCATCGGAGAGGGCCTCGACCAATGGCCCGACGGCCCGCAGGTCTTTGAGTTCCCCCAGACTTTCGGCCGCATATTTGCGGTTGAGCCAGTGCGTATCTTTTAAATCCAGCAGCATCGCATCGGCCTTGGCGGCATTGGGGTCCTTCGATCGAATACGGAAGCTCTTCGCGATCCGCTTCCCGTTTTCTTCCACTACGCGAATCGTCGCGCCATCGCCGGGCTTCAGCTTCTGAAGATCGGTCAGCGCTTCGTCGTCGACGTCGAGCACCACCGTTTTGCCGTCGTACGCCAGCAATTCCACCTCCAATTGCTTGGCAGCGGGATTGACGGATACGACCTTTTCGGTGACGAGATTAAACCCGTCTTTTTTTTCTCCCCCTTTGGGGCCAATCTGTATGAGCTTGATCGGAGCCTCGTCGGCCATGTTGCATCCTTTTCGTTATGAGGGTGTCGGCTTCCAGCCCAGGCTCCCTAATGCACCTTCCGCAGTTTCCTGGACCATCTCATTTTCATCTTCGAGCAATGGTAAGAGCGGATCGACAGCCCGCCGGTCGCCCAATCGAGCCAGCGACTCCGCTGCATTTCGTCGCACCAGCCAGTCTTCATCCTTCAGCGCCTCGATCAGCGGCTCCAGACTACGTGCGTCGCCGATCTTGCCGAGCGCTTCCGCCGCATGACGCCGAACCATCCAATTGTTGCCCATAAGGCCGTCGATCAGCGCCTCGACGGCACGCACATCCCCGATCTTTTTCAACACGCGCGCGACATCTTCTCTCACCATGCCGTCGGTCAATGCCTCGACCAGGCCCGGCACGGCTCGCGCATCGCCGACTCGTTCCAGCGCCCACACGGCGGCCGTACGAACAGCGCCGTCACGATCTTTGAGCGCTCGTACCAGCGGCTCGACTCCGCGTGGATCCTTCAGCTTACCTAATGCAGACGCGGCTTGTTCGCGCACCGACCATTCATCTTCGCGTAACGCCTCGATCATCGGCTCGACGACGGCAGGTCCCATGCGCACGATCGCACTGGTCGTCGCTTCCCGAATCACCACGTCCTCGTCGGCCAGGAGCGACATCAGTTGCGGCAAGGTTTCCAAGCCCATTTGCCCAAGCGTAGCGGCTGCATGATCCCGCAAAGCCTCATTCTCATCTCGTAACGCCGAGACCAATTGATTGATGCGATCTGTCTGCTCCATCTCACTCATCCTCATCCTCGTGACCCGTTCCATGGGCCGCCACTTCTTCCTGCGCTGCCATCGCTTGCAACTTGTTCATGATCACGCCTGCATTGTACGAAATCAACCCATCCCGATCCGTTTGCAACCGCTCGAAAAGGTCCCCATACGGACGAAGGCGCTCCGCATCCTTCACCTTCGCCAGCGCTTCGACCGCAAAGACCCGCAAAGGACGAATCGGAATGAGTTCCACGAACAGATCAACCGGCCGCGCGTCCCCAATCAATCCCAGCGCCTTGATGGCCAATTCCTTCACGCCGGTGTCTTTATCCGTACGAAGGCGGTCCATCAACGGCTCGACGGCGCGCACATCGCCGATTTTGCCGAGGAGATCGGCGGCCGCTTCCCTCACTACCCAATCGTCATCACTTAGATATCCGATAAGAATTTCCACGCTGGGACGGCCGATGCGTAAGAGATCGATGATCGTAGACATCCGTGCGTCTTCTCGCTCCGAGGACTCTTCGACATTGCGGAGCGCATCGAACGCGCCATCGATCCGCTCGCGGATCGCGCTGAGTTTCTTGAGCGTCCTCACCGCGATTGCCTGCAAGACCGGATCGGTCATGGCGTCTACGAGCGCATCGGCAGAACGCGGGTCCAGCAAATGCTCCAGAATGTCGGCCGCCGTCATACGCGCCGCCTCCTCCGGGTGGCGTAACATCGCGGTGAGCGGATGGATGGCGGTGGGTGTCACACCCAGCAGATGGATAATGGCCTGACGCTGCTCCTTGTCCGCGCACGCGGGAAGATACTCTACCAACGCGGTCGCGGCCGTCGTATCCAGGACGCCGGCCATCTGTTCAAGCGCGATCGCGCCGGCTTTGCGGACCGAAGAATCTTCATCGCTCAAGAGGCGCACCAACGGTGCGCCGCCGTGAGGATCTTTCACGCGCGCCAGCATCCCGGCCGACTCGATTTTCAACGCCGACGATCCGGCTTCCAACGCGTGAATCAATCCTTCGACGGCCTTCGGCCCCCCGGCGAGGCACGCCGCGGTGGCACGCATGCGCCGCCAATCTTCTTCATGCACAAGTTCCGAGATCAGCGTTTCGAGCGATTCTTTCGGCATAGTAGACGGTCACATTGGATACTGGACTAACAGAAACGACTCCCCCCGCGATTCACTACACGCGGCCGGCCCTCCATCCTAACTGACTCAACGCGTCTTTGACGTAATAGACGATATTTTGATCGCGCTCTTTTCTGACGACCTCCAGGAGAAATGGGATGGCCATCGGCCCGAATCGCGTCAACGCCGCCGATGCTTCGGATCGCGTGACCGTGCTATGCAGCGCGGCAATTAGTGCCGGAATGGCGGTCTCATCGCCGATGTCGCCCAATGCGCGAACGGCATATCCCATGACGATCATTTCTTGATCCCATCGGTCACCGCATCCATCGACCGGACGGCTCTGTTCGGCTTGCCCCGTTCCTCTGACAATGTCGATCAAGGCAGGTACCGCGCGCCGCTCACCGATCTTTCCTAGCGCTTCCACCGCCATTGGCCGCACGTCGAGATCGTTCAACGCCGTCAAGAGAAAATCTACGGCTCGCGCATCTCCGATATCGCCCAACGCTCGTACGGCATCGGTGCGAACAGCCGTGTCCGGATCATTGAACAGGACGAACAATAAGGGCTCTACCGTGTCGGACGCTTTCATCTTGCCTAAGGCTTCGATGGCGTGCAACTTGATCAGCCATTCTCGACTCTGCAGCGCATCCAATAAGCATGGAACAGCCCCCCGGCCGATGTGGGCCAGGGCGCTTGCCGCCTCGACTCGGACAGCTTTGACCTTATCTTGCAGGAGCGGCATCATGGAAAGGACGGTGCCTGCGTCGGCAATGCGTCCCAACGCTTTTGCCGCATGCATTCGGACAATCCAGTCCGAACTCGTAAGCGCCGTCACCAGGGCATCGACGACACGCCCGTCTCCGATTGTCGCCAAAATGGACGACGCGGACTCTTGAACGGTCAGATTGGCATCGCGCAGGCAGGCGCCCAGCGCCGGAACGGCGGCCTTACCGATGGCGGTCAGCGCAAGTATTGCCGCTTCGCGCACGGCGCGGTCCTCATCGCGGAGCACCCGCACTAAGGGATCGACAGCTCGTGCGTCACGATATGCGGCGAGGGCCGTGGCCGCCTCTTCACGAACCGCCCAATCATCATCCTTGAGCGCAGCGATCTGTTCGAGCACACTGTCCGCCATATCAATATCCGCCATGGTTCCCCGCATGCCTGCCGTTACATGGCTCCCTTGGCAAGATCGCCGGACGGTCCGAACCGGCCGGTGTCTCCGAGCGGCATGTTGACGCGAAGATTGTCCGCTTCGCTGGAATTGATCGCCTCTTCTTCATGCGGCGGCTCCCATCCCAGCTTCTTCAACGTTTCCATGACGACTTGACGCAACGCATCAGCCAGTGTCAGGCGGCTGGTGGCGAACGACATCACGCGTTCCCCTTCGGTTTCAACTTCCGACGCCGTAGGGTCGTGCAGAAAGGCCACCAACGGCTCAATCGCCGTGTCGCCGATTAGTACGAGCGACGCCGATGCGCGATCACGAAGATTGGCGTCTTTCAACAGCATGATGAGATTCGGAATCACATGGGGGTCGCGAAAATGGCCCAAGGCCGTGGCCGCCGCTTCCTTGATGAACGCTTCCTCGCTGACGATACAGCCCGGCGTGGGGGTGCCGTCTTGTCGAATGCCTTTGCCGCGTAACGCATCGAGCACCGGCGGCAAGGCCCGCGCGTCGCCGATCATGCCGAGCGACATAATGGCATGTCGCTTCACCGCCCCGTCCTTCATGGCTTCAATCAGGCCATCCACCGCTCGCGCATCGCCGATCATGCCCAAAGCAATCGTCGCGTCCTCGCGGACGGCTCGGTCCGGATCCTTTAACATGACGAGTAATCGATCGACCACCTGAGGGTCTTTCACCCATGACCGGCCGATTTGATAGTCGGTCGTCATGCCGCCGAGCGCGCGGACCGCGTGACAACGGACCACAAAATCCTTATCAGTCAACGCGTCCAGTAAAAGAGGAACGGACGGCTCGCCGATCGTCATCAGCGCGGTGCCGGCGGTTTCACGAACGGTCTTCGACGTGTCGCGAAACAATTTAAGGAGCGCGGAGACGGCTTTGTCCGTGCGAAGTTTCCCCAGCGCTTCAGCCGCCGCGCTTTTCACCGCGCCGTCGCGGTCGCGGCAGGCGGCGATCAGAGGATCGATCAGGCGGGGGTCTTTAATGTCCCCACAGGCTTTTGCCGCATACTCGCGTACGCGCCAGCGTTCATCTTTCAACGCGCCGATCAGGCGCTCCGAGGTCGATTCGCCCAGCTTGGCCATGGCGACCACAGCGTCGTTCCGTACTTCCATAATCGGATCGTTAAAGAGACCGATCAGCGCTTCGACCGCTTTAGGGCCTCCGATCTTCGCCACTCCCCATCCCGCCAGCGACCGTACAGACCAAAAATCATCCGCGCAGGCCTGGAGCAAAGCTTCCAGCGTGCCTGGGTCCCCGAGCTCGGCCAACGCCTTCGCCGCTTCTTCCCTCGTCGCATCGTCCACGTCTTCGAGTGCTTCGAGCAGATCGTCAATTGCGGGAGTCATGGCAAAACCTCTTACACTATTTGATGGAATATTCAGGCTGGCCGCCGTAGGGCTGCGTTTTACTGCATTTAATGGTCAATTGTTGCGTGCCTCGGCCGGAGACACATTGATCCAGCGTCGTAGGAAACTCTAGCTGGCCGTCTAAGTTGACGACGAAGGGGAAGTCGAAGGTGAAGGTACCGAAGCGATAGGACCCTGGTTTTAATTTGAGCTCTCGTGCGGTCGACGTACGATAGGCCTCGGTATTGTCCGGATCCATACTCCAAATCAACGGCGTCACCCCCGGCACATACCACCAGCTTGGCGGATGTAACGTTGTCGCATCAACCGTGATGGAATGCTCCTTGGTATAGATGGGGGGCGGTCCCGCCTCGCTGATTGAGACGGCTATTTCGGTGAAGAGAAAGACGACAACCAGGAAAAGACGACAGCGTTGCATGGCGTGATTATTGAGCCGCTGTCGGAGCTAGAGCCGGCTCTGCAGCGGCGGTTCGAGGTGAACGAAAAATTTCTTCAATCGGACGACTATCCCACTCGGTATAGGTGTCGAGTCCAAGCGTGCGCAGCACCGTCGCGCCGGTATCCAAAATCGAGACCGGCTGTGCGATGGTGTGACCGGCCTTGATGCCGGCGCCGGATGCCAACCACAGCACGCGAGGAATGCGCGCGGCTGCCGGTTGAGTCTCTTCTTGAGGTCGGCTTTCCCCCATACCGCTCAGTGATGTAACAAGAATCGTCGTGTGTTCCAACAACCCCAGTTCTTTATAGAGATCCAACACCGATCCCATCGCCGCATCCACCGTCTTCAGCGCCTCGCGATAGCCTTTTGAGTTCCATCCGTCCGCTTCACCGGCTCGAGTCGGCTCCGGCAAGTGAACGACCAAAAAATGGGGAAGCGACAGGATGGCATGACCATATCCGTGACCGCTGGTCGCCTTCTTAAAGTATTGGCGAATATAATTGACCAGCATGGCGGGGCTGCACTCCGGTTTGAGCGGCCCGCACATCTGATAATCGGTGTAAGGCTCGGGCTTCGCCAACTGATACAGCGATTCGTCCATAAAAAAAATCGCGCTATCTTTGCCGCCGCTCAAATCGAGGTAGTCAAAGACCGTCGGTGGTCGGGGATAGCCGCGGATGAAGTCGAAGGCATTCCAAGTAATGCCATGTTTTTCGACGGGCATACCGGTAAACAGCGAGGCCATCGTCGGAAGGCGAAGGGCCGGTGTGACGGCTGCCGCCGACCAGGTGACCGACCCATCTTTCACCAAACGACTCAAGACCGGCATCGCCCCGGTTTTGAGAGAGTCCTTCCCGACGCCTTCAAGCACGAATAGGATCACCTGCTCGGGCTGGACCTCGGCCCTCGAGGCGCCGCTTTGGATTTTTCCGTTATTGGAAGGAGACGCAGTCTTGGCCGCGTACCCGGAAGGTATTGAGGACAGGACGACAACAAAGAGGGTGGCAATGAGTGCCCCGACTATCAATCCGGTTTTGGCAACGTACATAATGATCCACAATGTTGGATTTATTGCTCGAAGCCCTGTAACTTATCACGCGGATTTTCAATGGGTCAACCCACGGTAAGCGCGAAGATTGAATCGATCTCCCACTTTGACGGGAACCGTTCCATTGAACGCGGGGCCAATTTCAGGTACACATTCGCTATGCCCATTGGAAATAATTTTCAACACGCAGCCTATTCACGAACCGATCCCGCCGAGCGAGTCGGCTATCGCGAGGTGATCGTCGGCGCGCCGCCCGATTCCCTGGCCTGGCAAGATGCCATGGCTGACCTGGGGGCTCGCCTTGCCCAGAAAGGCGTACGCGCCGTGTTGTTCCTGCACGGTACGTGGATCGGAACGGATCTCTTCGGGATGCAACGCCTGGACGAAGTGGGCGGTCTCAAACGGGGCTACTCCCGCGGGATCGCCGGTCTGGATGCCCTGCTCTCTCTCATGCGACAGGAAACAAACGGGGTCCCGACGTTTCACAACAGCCTGACACCGCCATTGCAGGACGATGACAAGACCAAACACGCTCTCGATGACCAGGCTGGGGACACAGGCAACTTCTCCCGAGCGTATGTCGAATTATTCTCGAAGGCCATCAATCGCGACCGTGCACAGCCGATTACGGTCGTCCGCATGTTGTGGTGCTCCGAGCAACACCATTTGGGACGAGCCCAGGCGGCTATGCAGGTAATGCACCGGCTTCGATATTTCGTGGCCCAACACCAACTCGGCGCCGGCGATCGGATCCTCGTACAAGCGCACGGACAGGCTGGTCTCGTCATGGCGCTCATCTCCAATCTGCTGGCTCCCGGTGAATCCGCCGGGCGTACCTTCTTCGGGCAGGCCCTCATGGATCATGCGAAGCAGACCAATACCACGACCGATAACCTCGAGCTACTAGAATTCCTGCCGAATCGACCGACCTTGAATGGGAGTATCCTCGATGTCGTGACGTTCGGGACACCCGTGCGTTATGGATGGGATCCTGCGGGACTCGGCAAATTACTGCATATCGTCAATCACCGCCCTATGCGGGTCGATGGCAAACGCTGGCTGGCCAAAATGGAGCTTCCACAGATCACGATGGAAATGCCGATCGCGTGGGGCGGGGATTATGTCCAGCAACTCGCAGTCGGAGGAACCGATGCCCTACCGATGTCACCGGAAGCCAAGACGGCCAATAAGGCCCTGTGGGAACTCCTAGAACCTTACGAAGGATTCGAACGGTGGCTGGAATGTGCCCGCAAAAGCGTCCGCTGTCAAAACGACGGACAATGCTTACTCGTCGATTATAAGGACTCGACGGCGACCAGCACCGTCAAGGACCATATTTACGGACATGCGGCGTATACGCGATTGAATGCGATGCTGTTCAATACGACGGAACTTGTTCAAGGACTGTACGTACCCACTACCAGCTGAATGACGAGCCTTTACTCATTCAGTCCTCAAAACTAAAATCGCCCGTCTTCACGATTTGCCTGAACGCTTCTCGCCTGGCCTTATCGAGTTCCGTCCAGACTTTGACACCGCTTTCCAGGCGAAACGTGACGTCTTTACTTCCTTCAGGCGGACATGGCTTCAAGACAGCCGCCGTGCGGACGCGCGTGACGGTTTTCTGTGATCTGTTGAGCAGAAGGGTGCCTGCGGCGCAGTCTTTGATTTTCGATCTGGCCACGATGTCCCCATCATCCCACCGTTCGACTTCATACCTGTCCATATGCAAGATCATCTGATTGCCATTCTCTACGGATGCAGTAGATTCGATGCAATACTGTCCTTTTTTGTTGCATTCGATGGCAGTCGTCTGAAGAGTGGGTGGTCCGCTTTGAACGGCTACCCATGTGCCGTTTGCGGAAACCGCGGTGTCCCATTTGTCGCCGGCAAAGGTCCCAGGGGGTAAGTGTACCGGAAGTTGTTCGAGCGAACCCGAATCGTCCACAAGCTTCTTGAGCGTGCGATAGTCCAGTTCTCCAGTCGCCGGAAGTTTATTCACTTCCTGATAGTATTTCGTCGCCCGCCTGGTCTTATCGTCGAAGCGACCGTCAAACGGGCCGGTGCCATAGCCCAACCGTCCAAGCAGCATCTGAGCGACGACGATCAGCCTTCGGCGTTCTTTCGGGTTTGCGCGTAGCTTTTCTAACTGCTCGGTGATTTCCCGTTCATCGTCGGGAGCGGTAATCGAGGAAGGAGGTTCGCCATTCAGCACACGATCTATGGCGCTCGCCGGTTGTCCGGTTCCCCCGGCATCGAAAGCTAGCGCTGCCTCGTACATCACCCCCGCGCAACAAACGAGAACTTGCACAAGAATGAGGCGTGGACGTCGCATGAATACCTCTTTCATGTAAGTAGCACGACGTTAGAGACCGTAGAATGGCAAGAAACTAGCCGTGCATCATGGATGGGCCTCGCGCCAGTTGCAGCCGACGCCGATGTCGATCTTCAGCGGGACGGTGAGACCGAGACGGATTCCGGTCTGTTCCATCTCGGACTTGGCAAGATGTGTGGCTTTGTCCAGGTCCGCTTCAGGAGCTTCGAAGATCAGTTCGTCGTGGACTTGGAGAATCATTTTTGTGCTCGGCAGCTCGATTTTCAGGCGGCGGCTGACTCCGATCATCGCCATTTTGATAAGGTCCGCGGCGGACCCCTGAATGGGATTGTTGATCGCCATGCGTTCGCCGAAGCCTCGCTGCGTTGCGTCATGGCTGCTTAATTCTGGAATAGGACGGCGGCGTCCTAGAATCGTGGTGACGTAGCCGTTTCGCTTCGCATCTTCCAACGTGCGATCCAAAAAAGTCTTCACGCCCGCATAGCGCGCAAAATACGTATCGATGTATTCACGCGCTTTTTGCTGCGTGATGCCGAGCGTCTGCGATAATCCGAATGGGCTGATGCCGTAGAGAATTCCAAAGACGACGGTTTTCGCCACGCGCCGCATGTCTCGCGTGATCTGTTCGGGCACGAGGTTGAAGATATCCACGGCCGTCGCCGTATGGATGTCTTCGCTCAGCTCGAACACGCGCACAAGCCGCTCATCGCGCGACAGATGCGCCAAGATCCTCGGTTCGATTTGGCTATAATCCGCCGCGATCAGCCTATGTCCGGGAGACGCGACGAACGCTTCGCGAATGCGCAGGCCATACTCACCCTTTGCGGGAATGTTTTGCAGATTGGGATCGGTCGACGATAGACGGCCGGTGGCCGCGACGGTTTGATTCAGCGAAGTATGCAGGCGGCCCGTTTCCGGATTGACTAGAGCGGGCAGGGCATCGATGTACGTGGACTTCAGCTTGCTCAGGCTGCGGCATGCCAAGATATGCACCGGCAGCTCGTGCTGGGTCGCTAACTGCGTCAGCGTATCTTCGTCGGTCGAATAACCGGTCTTGGTTTTCCGGACCGGCTTGAGTCCGAGTTTATCGAACAAGATCGTGGCGAGTTGTTTCGGCGAATTAAAATTGAACGACTCGCCCGCTAGTGCGGTGATCGTACAATTCATCCGATCCAATTCACGATCCAATTCTTTGCCGAGGGATTCGAGCGCCTTCACGTCGAGAGCAAATCCATTTCGCTCGATCTCCGCGAGGACGGGCACGAGCGGCATTTCTACCTCTTGAAACAATTGCCAACTGCCCTGCTCAGCGAGGCGACCCTTCAACACGGGCACCAGACGACTGACGACGGCGGCGGCTTCGGCTGCTTCGGGAGCCGAAGAGTCACGTTGTTCAAATAGGTCCGTGGGTTGCGGAGGTGGCGTCTCGGCACGCCCAGAACCGAGTTGATACCCAAGCACGTCCAGCGCGACCGCCTCCAGCGTGTAGTTTCGCCGATTGGGATTAAGCAGATAAGCGGCGACCATCGTATCGAACAACGGGGACGTTAGATCCATGCCGCTCCGCTCGGCCGCCAGCAAGACCGGCTTCATATCATGAAGCGCCTTGAGACGCGTCTGGGATTTCAATAGATCGAGGAACTCGCCGAACCATTGTCCCGCCCCATCGATCCGAGCAAAAGCCGTCGGACCATCGACCAGACTCAGGGCCATTCCGCGCAACGTGGCGCGTACGGCAATCGGCCCGCTCAATGTTCCGTGCAGGGCAATCGCTTCATCGGGTCCCACCGTCTTGACCGATTCGAAAAAGGTGCGCGTCTTCGCGTCATCGCCGAGCGTCACAAAGTCGGCACCCAACGCGTGGGCCACTGCAGACGGCTGAATGGCTTTGAGAAGCGTGGAAAATTCCAGGTCGCGGAGCAGGGCCACAAGCGGCTCCGACGGCGGCGGCGAGAGGCGAAAGGCGTCGCAGTCAAATTCCACGGGACAATCGACTCGAATGGTGGCGAGGCGGTGACTCAGACGCGCATTGTCCGCTTGCTCCATGAGTAATTTTTTTACTTTGATCGGCGTGACCTCTTCAATTCGACGCAGCAGGTCTTCAATCGTGCCGAACTGGGTGATCAATTTTGTTGCGGTCTTCTCGCCGATGCCTTTGACGCCTGGAATGTTATCGATGCTGTCTCCCATCAACCCCATGACCTCGACGACACGCGCCGGTTCCACGCCGAATCGCTCGCGGCACTCCGCCTCGCCGATCCACTTGTCTTTGACGGGATCGTAAATACGGACCTTGGGGGTCAGCAGTTGAAACATGTCTTTGTCGCTCGTCACGATGATCACATCCAGTCCGGCTTCTTCTGCGCGCCTGGCCAATGTGCCGATGAGATCGTCCGCTTCGAGCCCCATATGACGAATGACCGGTACGGCCATGGCCTCGACCACGCGATGGATGAGTGGAATCTGACTTTGCATGCCCTGCGGCATCTCCGGCCGCTGCGCCTTATAGGCTTTGAATTCTTCGTGTCGTTGTGTCGGCCCTTTTTCATCGAAGACGATCGCCAGACAATCGGGCGTATGCTCGCGAAGCACTTTCAAGAGCATAGTGGTAAAACCGTAGACGGCATTCGTTTGCTGCCCTTTTGAATTAGAAAGCGGCGGCAACGCAAAGAACGCCCGATAGATGTAGGCACTTCCATCGATCAGATAGAGTGTTTTAGGAAGGGAACGTTCCGCGTCGGCCATGGCAATGGTGACGAAGGGCGGCTAGGAATCGTGCGCGACCGTCAACGGCGGCCGGCCGAATTTTTCGCGCACCTTGTTGATGGTATGTAAGACGGCCGGCTGTCCGATGAGTTTTCGCTCCAACTGGCGCTTTCCAGGAAAATCTATAAGTGAAATCCCGATCAGCATGGTCAGGATGCCCTGTCCCGGCAACACGAGCATGGCGAGACCGGCGATCAGCAGGACGACGCCAATGACATTTTTGAGAATGTGCCCGATCATGCGTAACGCGGGATGATGATTTTCCATCCAGGTGCGTGGGTGACGCTCGTCAAAATAATGCGGAGGAAGTCGCACCAGGATCAACGGAATGGCAATCAGGCTTCCCACAAATCCCGCAATGGACACAATCACGAGCGCGGAAAGAACCTGGGTCGTTAAGAGCGCCTCCATCGTCGGCATCCTAGCATGGCCAACCGCCAAAGGGCTATAATCCGCCCGATGAGTCCGGCCTTGCGCAGATCACCTCTTTCGGCGCTTGCTCTCACGGGAGCGCATCTCACTCCGGCGCAATTTTATGACGTGGTCCACAAGAAACGGCCGGTGATCTTGTCGCCGAAGGCGGCGCGGGCGATGCGTGCCGCCTACAATGTGATCCGCCGGGTCCTGACTCGCCCCGATCCCGTGTATGGAGTGACCACCGGGTTCGGGAAATTGGCCGACCAGCGAATCTCTCCCTCGGATATCGCCCAACTGCAACTCAATCTTGTGCGAAGCCATTCGGCCGGCGTCGGGGATCCGTTGACGGCGGAGGAGACACGCGGCCTCTTGTTGTTGCGAGCCAATGTCCTGGCCCGCGGCCACAGTGGCGTCCGCCCGTTGGTCGTGGAGCATTTACTGGCGCTACTGAATCGTAATGTCTTACCGCTCGTGCCGTCCCGAGGATCCGTAGGGGCCAGCGGTGATTTGGCCCCCTTGGCTCATCTGACCTTGGTGTTGATCGGCGAAGGGGAGGCGCTAGTGCAAAACCGACGCGTGTCGGGGCGTACCGCGCTCAGATCGGCAAAACTCGCCCCGCTTCGGCTCCAAGCCAAGGAAGGCCTTTCCTTAGTCAATGGCACGCAGGCCATGCTCTCGCTAGGACTTCTGTTATTGCGTCGCTGCGAACACTTGGTCGAGACGGCCGACCTTGCCGGCTCACTCTCTGTGGAAGCGCTCAAAGGCACGCCGGTTGCGTTTGAGCCTCGCATTCAAAAGCTTCGTCCCTACCCCGGACAACTGACCGTCGCCGCCAACCTCACGGCGTTGATGGCCGGGAGCCGCATCCGCGCATCGCATATCGGCTGCAAGCGGGTGCAAGACGCCTATAGCCTTCGCTGCATGCCGCAAGTGCATGGCGCAGTTCGTGACGCGCTCGACCACGTGAGCGCGACCCTTGAGATCGAAATGAACAGCGTGACCGACAATCCACTGGTCTTCGCCGATCGTAACGAGGTGGTCTCGGGTGGAAATTTTCACGGACAGCCGCTGGGGTTGGTGCTGGATTATCTCGCTATCGCCATGACGGAGTTGGCCAGCATCTCAGAGCGCCGTATCGAACGGCTGACCAATCCAGAATATGGAGATCTGCCGCCATTTCTGAGTCCACGCCCCGGATTGCATTCCGGGTTCATGCTGGCACAAGTGACGGCCGCGGCGCTGGCATCCGAAAATAAGGTGCTGTCTCATCCGGCTTCGGTCGATTCGATTCCGACATCGGGCAACCAGGAAGACCATGTCAGCATGGGTATGGGGTCGGCTCTTAAGCTCAAGCAGATTATTACAAACGCGGAGCACATTATGGCTATCGAACTGCTCTGCGGCGCACAGGGGATCGACTTTCACCGTCCCTTACAGCCCGGCATCGGCACCCGATTGGCCTGGCGACAGATTCGGCGGCGCGTGCCGCGTCTCACCAAGGACCGTGTGTTGGCGCCAGACATTGAACGGATTCGCGGATTGATCACGAGCGGCGTCTTCAGCTCGATCCTCGCATCGATCCGTCCGTCATCCACTTCACGACGAAGGAGCGCGTCATGAACAGCCTTGCGATTCGTCAGCCTGTGCGCATCGCCACGATGATCGTCGTCATGGCATGTCTAGGATGGCCGGTAGCATTTGTCGCCGCCCAGCCGCCTGCTGATCCCCCGGCACAAGACCTTCAGATTGAAGTCACGAAAAAAGGACTGGGCAAAGAAGTGTCGCTTAAGCACGGCCCGAAGGAATGGTTCATGCTTGTCGAAGTCACACCTGAAAATACCGTGGTGATTCGTCAGGAAAAAGAGAATGAGACGTACCTGGTGGATGAAAGCGAGACGCACGATCGGCCGTTGACGTCGCCCGAAGTCGATACGATCATCGACGACTTTATCAATAGCGTCAAAACCCAAACGAAAGCCAAACGTAAATAATTTGCTCATCGGCCTACGCAACCGACAGCGCATCGCCAGATTTGCTCTACGCATTCTTGTTACTCTTCAGTCCCGAGGCTATAATCTCTTGGCCATGAGGAAATCATTGTGAAATCGAGTCCGCGATTTGTCATCTTTGCCCACAACGCGACCTACGACAAACTGCACCAAGTGGCCACGATCGGCCTGACGGCGGCAGCCATGGGCAAAGAGGTCATTGTCGTCCTGCTGTTTTGGACGATCAAAAAACTTGCTCAAGGACACATCGACGCCATCGATTTTCCCCCGGAGTACGCTCAAAGCGCCGAAGAAGTGGCTCGTTTACTACGAGAGAAAAAGGTGCCGAAGATTTCGGAGATGTTTCAGGAAGCCAAGCAGGTGGGACAGTTTCGATTAGTGGCCTGCAGCGCCGGACTCGAATATATGGGCGTCGATTCTGATGCCGTGGCGAAGAACGTCGATGAAGTCATGGGACTCCCCGCCATTCTTTCACTCACTGCAGGCGCAGAAACGACCTTGTTCATCTGACGTCGGTCGTTACTGCTTAATTCCGGCTCCCCTTCTAGGTCACGATTCAGGTTTTATCTCGACCGCGTGACATCAACTCGATCGCAATATTTTGTCAGCTTACAGCGACTGCAGTACGGAGAGACCGGTTGGCAGATATTTTGGCCGAAGGGAACGAGAAGATCGTTATAGGTTATCCAGTATTTCGCGGGAAGTTTCTGATACAGGGCTTGTTCCGTTTCGTCGGGCGTCTTGGTACTAATATAGCCCCAGCGATTATTGATCCGGTGCACGTGAATATCGACACATATGCCCGGCTTCGCATAGCCGACGGTCACGACAAGATTCGCCGTTTTCCGACCAACTCCTGGTAACGTCAAAAGTTCATCGATTGAATCCGGCACCCGGCCGCCATAGGCCTCCAAGATCCGACGACTCATAGCCTGTATCTGTCTTGATTTGGTGCGATAGAAGCCGACGGGATAGATTGCGGTTTGAATCTTCGAAAGGGAGAGTTTCACGAGAGCGTTTGGATTCGTGGCGAGAGCAAACAAACGCCGACTGGCCTCAGCCGTCGTCCGATCCTTGGTTCGCAGGCTCAGCACGCACGAAATCAGCACTCGAAAGGGATCACGCGATTCCTTGGCGATGACGCCGACGACGGGCTCTTGCCATTGGCGGACTTCTCGCCGAAGGATGCGAAGCGCGGCATGAATTTCTTCATTCCGCATGGAAGTTAGGTGAAGGGGCAGAGAGAAAGGAAAGGAGGGAACCGGACCGAAATATTATTCGGGCTTCCGCTTCGCGAGCCATTTCTGTCGGCGTCGTTGCGCTTCCCGCTGTTTGGCCTTTTTACGCACACTCGGTTTCTCATAGAATCGGCGCCGTTTCAGTTCACGAAACAGGCCTTCTCCGGCAAGCTTCTTCTTTGCGACTTTTAGCGCTTTTTCAACATTATTATTGAAGACTTTAATTTCCATAATCAGCTATGCATTCCTTCTCTTCCGATGCGCTACGTTGCGAACGAGGAGTCTAGCATAGCCTTTTGAGATCCACAAGACCTTGTTCCAGAACGGTAAGCCGATCGGTAATTTCTTTTTCAAGTAACTGATTTGTAATTTGTTTTAGATTCGTACGGGTATTTTCAAGTCCCCCTTCCAGCGCCGCTATCACCATGAACAGGCCTACCCGCAGATCCGACCCTACAGATGGCTTGATCAGGGGTTGAAGAGCGGCAAGTAACGATCCCACCTCCCGCGCCAACTCGGCGGTTCTTAACGGAACCATCGTGGCTGCCACGAATTTTTCTTCGATGGCCAGCGAGCGACCCACATAGGCTTTTGGTAGGCGATAAGCCTGAAGGACGCCGCTATACGCGTCAGCATCTTGCTGGATCAACGAGGTGAACGCGGATGCGAGTTCTACTAGACGATGTTCCAAAGACTTCCATTGTTGCCGCAGCTCATCTACAGCCACCTGCTCCCTTGCGGGCGAATGTTTTTCGTAGGGTGTACCCGCTCCTATGCGACACGCCATGACACCGAGCGCGGCAGCCAATGCACCGACCAACGCCGCCACACTTCCTCCTCCAGGGGACGGCGTACCGGCGGATACGGCATCCACAAACGACGGTACGGATTCATTGAACAAGTAAGGGACGGAGGAGCGCTCGTGCAATGTGTCGACGTGTTCGGCCCTAACCATTTCAATCCGGCTTTCCAGGACTTGCGATTGATCAAAGCATTCAAGCATGAGAGAGGAGGCCGCCACGTGGAGCAACGCCTGCTGTGGGATCAATCCAATAATTTCACTTCCCGCTAGGGTCACGCCACGCTGAGCCGCTTCACGCCGAACCGCCTCGAATGCCGCATACATCGGTGTCTGCTGATAATGAGTTAAATTCATGGAGACTTGAACGAGACGCCGACTGGGTAATGCGAGACCCAGCGCTTTGACATACGGCAGGCCGCCGTTTGAAGAACGCACGGCCTGCGCAATGCTTTTTGCAATGCCGACGTCCTCGGCTTGGAGATTGACGTTGAAAGCAATCAGCGGCGGGCGCGCGCCTACCACGGTTGCCCCAGCGGTGGGGTGAAGGCACGCCGGGCCGTAATCCGGAGCCCAAGTCGCATCCGTGTCCATGCGGCTCCTTAAACCATCCAATCCACCCCGCCGAATCGCTTCTAAATTGATTCGCTCGGGCGTCGGAGCAGCCCGTTCATATAAAAATATGGGGATATGCAATTCACGTCCGATTCGCTCCCCTACTTCCCGGGCGAGATCGACACAGCTATCCATGCTGACGTCACCAAGCGGCACAAACGGAATGACATCCGTCGCGCCGACTCGAGGATGCGCTCCCTCATGGCCGCGCAAATCAATGAGGTCTGCGGCCAAGCGTGCGCATTGAAATGCGGCCTCCGCAACAGCGTCCGGCTCGCCCGCAAACGTCAAGACAGCGCGATGATGATCGGCATCCATTTCTTCGCCCAACAAAAAGACGCCGGGCACTGCGCGAACAACAGCGACGAGTGCCCGAACCGTGCTTGGCTGTCTTCCCTCGCTGAAATTAGGGATGCATTCGACCCATCCGTCCATCGATATTGATCCTTTCGATGAAAAACCGATGCTTTGATCAGCGCCGGCGAACAGTCTCTTTTTAAACCTCTAGACGGATGACCGAGCACCTAGAGCATGACTAGTATGGCAGGCAGCGGCCTGGAATTTCGAGGGGCGAGGTATGGGCAATACGAAAATGAAGAAAGTTTGGGAACGGCGCGTTGTCGACATCGATGACGTAAGAGGCCGTGAAACTCGTTTACGTCGTCATTTAACGGGGCTCAAGGCGCAGGCGGCACATCCCTCAACGGTACATCTCCAATCAATGCCGACCCCCTGGCATGGAAGGAAGAGTGTTATCAGTCGGACGATAGCGATGATACCAATTGTGCTCGAGATCGTACGCATGGTCGGACGTGGAGGCGTAGACAAACCAAAAATATCGATAGTCGGAATCCCGGGCAATCCGGCGGATTCCTTCCGCCAGGTCAGTGGGGTGGGAACCGACAAAGTCCGCGGATCTTCCGCTCCGAGAACAGATGAACGCTCCGGCCGATTGGTCGCGGAGAAAAAGATGGAGATATTTGAGCGCAAATGGCCCCGACATCGCTCCCTCCAAGTTTGAAATGACGATGGTGGATCACTGCAGATCGATTGCTGCTCGATTGGATCTTTAAGCACATAAGGAGGCTTTTCTCCCATCTGGCACAGAGGACGGGGGACCTATACCAATCAGAAACTCTTCTGTCAATCTAAAAATACAACATAGAGGATAGGCTGATCGAATTCAATGCCGCATATTGTGGGTTGACTCAAATAGGCGGGTATATAGAGGATAATAAAAAGCCGGAGATTCTTGGGAGTCTCCGGCTTCATACGGAAGAGGCACAGCCGATCAGCGAGCGGTTTTCTTGACGAAAGCCTTATAAATCTTTGGAGAGACGCCCTCTTCTTCCAATCCGACCATTTCGTGGCCCGTCGTCGAACACCAGGCGGGCATATCCTTTTTAATCCCTTCATCGTCGGAGATAACTTCCAGGACCTGTCCTGCGCCAAGTTCCTTAATTTTTTTCGACGTCATAATGATCGGCATCGGACAGAAATAACCCAGTGTGTCCAATTTCACGTCTGCTTCAATCATGCACCGTCTCCTCCTCCGGAGCACTTGCCGGGGGCGTCGTCAAATAAATAAATTGACGCTGCCTTCTTTGGCTTCAGCAAGATAGGTCGTGACTCCGGCCAACTGATCGATCCCTTCGATCAGCGTCTCTTTTGAAATCCCCATGAGGCCCATGGTCGTTGTGCAGGCAATGAAGTGGACGCCCAAGTCTTGAGCCGTCTCGATCAATTCAGGAATCCCGGGCATGCGATGATCGCGCATGACGCGTTTCATCATTGAAGTGCCGACGCCGCCGAAATGGAATCGTGACAGAGGCAAGGCATCCGCTCCGCCTTTGTTCAGCATGCCGAACATGCGCCGGAGCCAGTCTTTCGCTGAGCTGGACGCGCCTTTTCGTCTGATCGCGTTCAGTCCCCAGAAGGTAAAGAACATCGTGACCTTCATGCCCATGGCTGCCGCACCCGTCGCGATAATAAAGGCGGCCATCGCGCGATCCATATCGCCGCTCAATAAGACGATGGTCACCCTATCCGGTTTCTTCTCCTGAAGCTCTGCCAACGCAACCGCCGGCTCTAATTTTGTCCCGTTCATAATCACCTATCTGGGCTGATTGATTCACCCAACATCGTAGAGTTTCCAATAAATTCACTATAGTCCGTGCTTCTTTTGCGTGTCAAGGCAACGAGGCTTCGCAGTGGGCGTAGCCGAGAGCAAATGGTTTTGATATAAGTGTTTTCATGACGCATCGCCATCGTCTACTTGGATCTGTAATTTTAGCGGTCCTGCTCATTATGAGCCCTTCGGTATGGTCAGAACCTCATCGCTTTGCAACCGTTCCCGCGCTGGCCGTGGGAATGGCGGGAGGCGTGGAAGTCGGCAGCCTCCATTACATCGTCATTCAACTCGACTACGACCTCCAGGGTCGAGGGCCGACGATCCAGTTCAGCGAATACATTCGAGGGTCGTCCGTGGGGCACGAATGGAAGGACGGTGTCCGGGTAGCAATAATGGCGGCGGCGCAGGCCGTCAACGAAGACGCAAAAAACTGGACTGTGACGATTAAGAATTACGCCTATGCCAGCAATACCAACGGCGCGAGCGCGAGCAGCGCCATCGCCGTGGGATTGATGGCGGCGTGGCGCGGAGAAGCCATTCGCCCCGATACCGTGTTGACCGGCCTCATCACATCGGACGGCCGTATTCAGCCGGTCGACAGCTTGCCCAGTAAGTTAGACGGCGCCGCACGGAGCCACATGCACGTCATGCTGATTCCGACGGGACAGGCCCGGACCGATGAATGGGATCTCGTTGAGCTAGGGCAGCAGCGAAACGTCACCGTGATCGAAGTCGCGACGTTAGCGCATGCGTATGAATTGATGGCCGGCCAGCGGGCACGTTAGTCAGTCCGTCTTGGGGTCGATCAACAATCCGATGGCCCGCTGAATTTGAGCACGGGTCCCCAATAAGATGACGATGTCTCCCGCTTCCAAACGAAATCGTTCAGACGGATTCGACTGTGTGAGGCCTCCCCTGGTCAGCGAAATGACGGAGGCGCCCGTTCGCGGCCGTATCGAAATCTGCTTGAACGATTTTCCAGCCGCCGGAGAGTCGGGCTCGATGCGGCACGTTTCTACCTCCACATCGGTCAGCGTCCCCCCGCGCATATGATGCGCCAGCTCCGGCAGATCGCTCCGGCGTAGTAAGGCATATCCTTCGCGCCGCACCTGCTCGGCCTTCTGCGTGACGAATTCCTGGGGCATCTTGTACGTGCGCAGCACCAGGGCGAAAATTTCAATAGACGTCTCGAATTCTTCCGGCACCACATCATCGGCCCCCAATTCGTGCAGCTCTTGTAGCTCCCGCAAATACCGGGTACGGACGACAATGTGCAAGTGTGGATTGAGGCCGCGCGCGATTTGGACGGTACGTCTCGCAGAAAACGGGTCGGAGATCGCGACGACGAGGACGCGCGCATCATCGATGCGTACATGACGCAGCACACTGGGACTGGTCGCATCCCCATAATATATCGGCACGCCGTCCTTCGCCTCGCGCCGGACCTTATCTCCGTCGAGGTCCAAGACGGCGTATGGGATTTCCGTCTCGCTGAGAACGCGAGCCAGGTTCCTTCCGTTCAAGCCGTAGCCGACGACGATGACATGATCTTTAATCTTGAGATGCAACGATTCGGTTTGAGCAAGATGCGCCGCCGTCTTGCCTGGAAACCAGTGACGGGCCCGTTGAAGCGCCTCCGCACGACGTGCGAGCCGAGGCGACACCTGGATTAAAAAAGGGGTCAAGACCATGGTCAAGACCGACATCGCGAGAAACAACTGATAGGGTTCCTCACCGAGCAAGCCCGCCTCACGGCCTACTTGGGCGAGAATGAAGCCGAACTCCCCGACCTGGGCCAATGCCATGCCGGCCAAAATCGCCGCGCGCGGCGGAATGCCGGCGGCCAACACTGATCCCGCTGCCGTCACGAACTTCCCTATGATGACCGCGCCCACCATCGCCAGGACCAGCAAGGGATGGTCCAACACGACACGCATGTCCATCAACATGCCCACCGAGACAAAGAATAAGCTGTTGAAGCTGTCGCGAAACGGCAGGACTTCCGCCATCGCTTGATGGCTGTATTCCGATTCTGAAATGACCAACCCTGCAATGAAAGCGCCGAGCGCCAGCGAGAGTCCCGTCAGCGACGTCAACCAGGCGATGCCGAGACACAATACAATGATGGTGAGCAGGAACAGCTCGCGACTGCGACTGCGAACGATCTGATCGAGAAACCGCGGCACGAGAAACCATGCCGTCACCACGATTAACGCGACCAACGCGACGGATTTCAACAATACGAAAACCAGCGGACCAAGGGACCCATCCGTCGGCTTGGCCAGCATGGGCGCCAACAACATCATCGGCACGACGGCGAGATCCTGGAAGATCAAAATCCCAATGGTAATGTGGCCGTGCGGCGAATCGGTTTCGCCTCGCTCGCCGAGCATCTTGAGCACGATCGCCGTGCTGCTTAATGACAATAAGCATCCCCAAAATACGGCTTGGGCAGACGTCAGCCCCGCGACTGGACCTAAGAGGACCGCGAGCAGGACGATGCTTCCGACTTGAAGCGGCCCCCCAATAAGCAAGAGGCGGCGCGTGGCAGTGAGACGGGCCATTGAAAATTCGATGCCGATGGTGAATAGCAGGAGCACGACGCCGATCTCGGCCATCACTTTGACTTGCTGTACATCCGAGACAAGGTTCAAACCATGCGGCCCGAGGAGAGCGCCGGCGGCTAAAAAGCCGGCAATGGAAGGCAAGCGGAGACGCTGAAAAATTAAAACGACCCCGATCGAGACCGAAAAGATGATCAAAAGATCACTTAAAACGTGACCGTTTTCCACTACATCCTCACGTGACGCAACCCTGCGCGATGAATTGTCCGTAACATACAGGAGGGGGGTTGGACGAGCAAGAGAGGAGCCCGCCTTGTCGGCTCGAGTCGCTCATGCTAGAGTGCGCGCCTTCCATGAGCCATCCTGCCCTTCGAGCAATCATCTTTGACTTCAACGGGGTGATTGCCGACGATGAAACGGCCCATTTCATCACCTTTCAAGAAGCCCTGCGTGAGGACGGTCTCCATCTTACAAAAGAGGAGTACTATGGACGGTATCTCGGCATGGATGAACGAAACTGCCTGGCCGCTCTCCTCGCCGATCGCGCCGATGGTCCAAATCCCGATCGAGAGCAACGAATCCACGAACGAAAAGCGAGCCTCTTTTACGCCTATACTCAAAGCCAAACTCCCCTGTTGTTTCCGGGAGTCATCCGTCTCATTACCCGAGCGATGCAGCGATATCGCTTGGCCATCGCTTCCGGCGGCAGACGTGAGCAGATTCTTCGCGCACTTCGCGGCACCTCCGTCGAACATGCGTTCGGGGTGCTGGTATCCGCCGAAGACATCGCCGTCGGTAAACCCGACCCCGCCATCTATCGGTATACGCTCGAACGATTGAACGCGAGGCGCCAGGCCGAGCCCCCTGTTCGTCCTCAAGAATGTGTAGTCGTAGAGGATTCGATCGCAGGCATCGCAGCCGGCCTAGCTGCAGATATGAAGGTGGTGGGCGTGGCGACGACGTACCCGGCAGAGCACTTGACGCAGGCGCATCTGGTTTTGCCCAGTCTCGAAGAGGTCCCCTTGGATCGGCTGGAAGCCTTGTTCACAGAGCGGGATTAACGCGAAGGAGGCGTGAACGAAAGAAAGGGCGGATCGCCATGATCGAGTCGATAGAGATTCGAGGGGGCCAGCGCGTCTGCACCTGATACGATCTCGGTCCCACCGTCCGCACGCGCTCTGAAAATATCCAACGCCTGGCTATAGTGATAGCCGCATCCGCGAGGGGCCAACAGGTCTTTCAACCGTTGCGGCGGCTCCCAGTTGCCGGTCAGCAGCGCCGTCCGTGCGGGATTGCGCTGACTGAACATGAACGAAAGATGGTCTGGATACCAGTCGGCGCCGCCCGTCGCATAGGACACAAACAGTCCGGCACGGGCCGCCGTCGCCAATTCCGACAAATAGTGATTCGTCAAATACCCGTTCTCTCCGGGATCGAGCCAGGTGCCGGGAGATGCCAGAGCGGCGTGCGCCGCATAGGTTCGGATTTCAAGGAGCTGTTGTTGAGAGGCAAAGAGAACGGCGATCGGGCCATGCTGTTTCACCAGATCCTGAATGATGCCGTCGTGTACCGCGGACTTCCCCGCATTGGTGGGACCGCTATCGACATGCACCAGCACATTTCGGCCACGATCGGCAATGAGGTAGCAGTTCCTAGGCATCTCGATGTCGCACGGATCTTCGCCAAAAAATGGAACCGACATGACCGCCCCACCTTCGAATTTCCAAGATTCTCCATGCGCCAATTCGACGATCTGGGAAAATCCTAGTTCGCGCAGCAGCGCCGGATAATCGTAGTACAGCGCCGTTCGATTCCGTCGACTCGGCACGATAATCGGGATCTCTTTGGGAAGATGGAGCAACGTGCGCGGATCGACATGATCGTCATGATCGTGCGTCAGGAACACCGCGGCCGGCCGAGGCACCAACTCACCCCACAGCGACGGCACCTGGGATTCAGCAAACCACGGCATTAGCCAGGGATCGAAGAGCAAATATTGATCGCGCTGACGATACAGGAGAGCCGCGTGACCCAGATGGACGATGTCCTGATCTCGCACCGTGTTGTTCCAATGGGCGCGGACCGAAGACTGCGAGGCGAGACTAAGGCAGTCGTATTTTTTTAGCACTTCAAGCAGTTGCGTAATAAACCGCGACACGTCGCGCCCGAGGGTCGTCGCCACGGTCCGAACTTCCGACACTCGATATGTGCCGTCCAGATAGCCGAGAAACTTTCCGACGGCCGGCCCAATCGGCCGTTCGAAGGCCAATGGCATCGCCTGCCGTTTGACCGAATGAAAAATGCGGAGACCCATGTTGGTGATAGTGGCTGACTTCGTCGGGTCTTTTGGATATTCCCAGAGAAACGAGCCATCCGCCCGGCGCCCGCACGTGATGTGTCGGCTCAGGTGCGGTCGTGAGTTCACCAGCTCGGCATAGGCGTCTTCCAACAACCGACGTCGAGCGCCATCCTCCAAGGACGACCGCCGCGAAAAGACGTCGCTGATCGCCGTTTCGACGCCACTCAATAACTGGGCATGCGCCTCGTGGAGACTGGCCACCACCTCGGGCGCCACCCCACCGAGAAACGGCAGGGGACTCGGCGGCTCGGCGCTCTCGAATTGAATCCACGCCCACGGCTCAAGTCCGATGTATTGCTCGCTACGAAGTGTGTCCCAAATCTGAGCCATGATTCTTCACTGAAACTGTGTCGATTGTTAGATGGTCGCACCGCTACAAATATTCGGCTCGTAGAGCACCTGCACGGTGTTGCCGTCAGGATCGGCAAGATAGAATGAATAACTGCCGTCGCGATGAAGTTTGAGCGGCTTCACGATAGTCACCTGGGCCTTCTCGGCCTCATGAAAGAGGCGATCCACCGCCTCCAAAGATTCGGCGATAAATCCCACATGATCCAGAAACTGACCGGCACCTTGTCGGTAGTCGGAAAGTTCAGGCGCAGGAATTTGATGCAGGGCTAAATTATCCCGACCGGAACTCAGATAGACATTATCCGCATCGGGCGCCCACACGACGCGCATGTCGAACAGGCCTTCATAAAAAGCTTGCGAGCGCTTCAGATCTGTGACCTTGAGCGCGACGTGCCAGAGACCTTTCAACCCGTGAGGAGAACTTGCCATCGATATTCCCATGGGATCAGCGGTAGTTATAGGGCTCACTCCGTGATGGGGTCAACGGGAATTATCCGGCCGGGTCGATCTGTTGTTCGGTGTAAACGGTATGATACGATCCCGCTCTCACTCACTCGCGAAGAGGAAACAATGCGATTCTGTATTCTAAGCGTAACCATATCTACCATCTTGTGGGTTGGATCCGCATCAGCCACAGATACGACGGGAAAAGAGGCTGGGGAAATCACGGGCAAGGATGGCGCGCCAATGATACGGGTGCCGGCTGGGCAGTTCCCGATGGGTGTGCCGAAAGGGGATCGTGATGGAGGACGAGACGAGTACCCCCGGCACGACGTTCAACTCGACGCCTACTATATCGACAAATATGAAGTCACACATGGCCGGTATGCAAAATTCGTGAAGGCGACCGGCCACCGGATTCCTGAGAATCCGAAAAACTCCAAACGAACGTTATGGAGCGATCGTCTCTCGGATACTTTAGCCGAGCGGCCGGTCATCAACGTCGATTGGCATGATGCGGACGCCTACTGCCGGTGGGCTGGGAAACGTCTTCCGACCGAAGCGGAATGGGAAAAGGCCGCACGCGGCACGGATGATCGACGCTTTCCCTGGGGCAACGTGGAACCAACCCATAAGCATCTTAATTATAATCAGCAATGGCAGGGTGAAAAGACTCTCATGCCCGTCGGAAGTTACGAAGCCGGCAAGAGTCCCTTCGGAGCCTACGACATGGCCGGCAATGTGTGGGAATGGGTGGCCGATTGGTATGATCCACTCTATTATGAGAAAAGTCCGCCGACGAATCCCAAAGGGCCGGAGGCCGGGACGTATAAAGTCCTTCGAAGCTCAGGCTGGTCTGTCGAGACGCCGCTCGTGCGATTGTTTACGCGGGTCAAGAGCGATCCGGTGAACCGCAACGACTCGACGGGGTTCCGTTGTGCAGCCGATGCGAAATAAATTCTCACGTCCCTCACCATTAGAATCGACCGATTCGCCATGAGCAACACGGACTTCTCCGGACTTCGCGTCGCCGCTTTTGAAAGCCGGATGGCCGAAGACATGACACGGCTCATCGAGCGATATGGAGGACAGGCATTCGTGGCGCCCTCGATGGAGGAGGTCCCGCTAGAAGACAATCATGAGGTGCTGGCATTCGGGGAAGATCTGCTGGCCGGTCGGGTAGATCTGCTGCTGCTGCTGACCGGGGTCGGCACAAAGACGATGGTCGATGTGCTTCAAACGCGGTACGGATCGAAGCCGGTGGTAGACGCACTGGGCCGAACGATAATGGTGGCGCGCGGCCCAAAACCTCGAGCGGCGTTGCGAGAGTTCGGCCTCAGTCCGACGATCGAAGTTCCCGAACCGAACACGTGGCGGGATATTCTCACGACCTTGGATCGAGAGAAACCCGTCAATGGCCTCCGCCTCGCCGTCCAGGAGTATGGCGTCGCCAACCCGGAACTCTTGGAAGGACTTCGGCAACGCGGCGCTGATGTGACTCGCCTTCCCGTCTACCGGTGGACGCTGCCGCGCGATGTGGCGCCGCTTCAGCGCGTCCTCGATGCGATCATCGACGGCCACATCGATGTCGTCTTGATTACGAATGCCGTACAAGTGGACCATGCGATGCAGATCCTTTCAAAGCCATCGCGCCAAGTCGCCTTCCGTGCGGCGTTGGCCCGCGTCGTGGTAGCTTCTGTCGGTCCTACCGCCAGCGAACGATTGCGCAGCTACGATTTTCCAATCGACTTCGAACCCTCCCATCCAAAGATGGGAACTTTAGTAAAAGAATCTGCCGAACGGTCGCGAGCGCTGCTCCAAACCAAACGCACAGCCTCCGCGTAATCCACTTTTCTCTTTTCTACGACTTTTACTGATTTTTTCATTGACTCAGCCCCCTGATCTATTTCACAAAAGGTAGGTAAAGCCCTTACATTTAAAAAGGCTGACTACCGATATGAGCAAAGCACGTTTTTTTCTATAGGTAGAGCAGCTGGACGACGAACAAGGAGGCAGCGCATGGCACAGGCGGCAGTCGAGTCGAATCCTCAGTCGACTCCCTCTTCGGGTCAAAGCGTTCACCCGAAATACCAAGACATTTTTGTAAATTTACAGCAGCAGCGTGACGAGCTTCTCCAGCTGGTCACGGCCAAACCGCTTTCGGATGGGATCGAGATCGCCGTCTGCCCGGATCTGAACGATCAAGCCACGGCTGAAATGGATCAACACTGCATGCTGAGTCTCAAGGAGCGTGAGCGCAGCCTTTTGAAACAAATCGATGAAGCGCTGACACGTTTAGTCGGCCATCAGTATGGGATTTGTGAAGAGTGCGGGGACGAAATTCCCTTGCGTCGCTTGCAAGCTCGCCCAATGACGACGCTGTGCATCGCGTGCAAAACGTTGCAGGAAGAAGACGAAAAAATCCGTCATTAATCCATCGTGCCGGCCCTTGAGGAGAGACGCCCATGGTAACGACGACAAACGAACTGGTGATCGAAGCGTTCAATCGGCTTCTTGCCGTGTGCAAAGCCAGCGAACAGGCATTTCGTCTGGCTGCCCAGGCGGTACACGACAGCGATTTGAAAATTCTGTTCAGACAAGTGTCCTATCAGCGTGCACGTATGGCGTCCGAGATAAGGAGTGAAATCCGATTATTAGGCGGGGAACCGGAGATGTTGGACGGGATGACGATGCCCGCCGCATGCGACGGAGTGGCCGTTGCCGCAGTGCAGGGCGATGACCATTTCATCCTGGCAGCATGCGAGCGCATGCAGGACGCCGTCGATCTCACGTTTTCTGAAACGCTCCTTGACACCAACATCCCACCGGAGCTGCTGATTGTGCATCGGAAGCAATACGCTGAAGTTCGCCAGTCGATCGAACGTCTTCACGCCCTCAAGCAGCCCCTGGCCGGTCAGGTTTCCTGAAGCGACGCCAGCAGAAGCTCATGGATCGACTTGAGACGAACGGGTCGATGAGTCAGGAAGCGGGGCCAGATTTGTCGGCACCCGCTTTTTCCGCAGGCGCCTCTCCCGCCTCTTTCACGTCCCGTGCGCAACGGAACCCCAACCAGTTCATCTTCGTCTTGGGATCAGCTCCGTTCCGTTGAGCAGGCCGCACCGAAGGCGTACTGTCAATCCACCCGCCGCCACGAAAGGCTTTCTGCGTCCCGCGTTCCGGCCCCTTGGGATTCCGGTCTACCGCCGTCTTGTAATAGTTCGGGTCGTACCAGTCGGCTGTCCATTCCGCCACATTGCCAGCCATTTGATAGACGCCGTACGGGCTAACCGCATTCTCGTACTTGTCCACGGAAACGATCGGCGGATAGAGCAGGAGCCGCTCTGGGCGGTCGCGGACCGGTCCGGACAATCCGGTGCGGCCGAAGTTGGCTCGGCTCAATCCCGCGGGCTGATTGCCCCAGGGATAGACGCGCCCATCCTCCCCGCGTGCCGCCTTCTCCCATTCGGCTGAGGTCGGTAAGCGCTTGCCGGCCCACTTGCAATAGGCCTCCGCGTCATTCCATGACACATGCATCACCGGATGGCTGGCCATTGTTTCCTGAAAATTGCCTCCCTCATACTGCCAGTCGATGAGGGGCGGCAGATCTTTGGCGAGGATGAACTTCAGATATTGCACGGTGGTCACTTCGAACTTGTCGATCTCGTATGCATCCAGGTAGACCTTCCGCTGTGGGAATTCCGGCTGATAGGAATTCTTGTCCACCTTCTTGTCGCTCCCCATGATGAACGAGCCAGCCGGAACAAGGACCATCTCGTCGTGAGCCGGCAATTTCACCCGCTCGGCGGCAATTTTCTTTCCTTCGGGGGTCCATTCCCGGACGACGTCGGAAACATCCAATGCATGAACCAATCCGCCCATTGAAATCAGTCCCGCCATAACAGCGCCTGCGATGATTCCGAATACTCGCACGATCCTGCCTCCTTGCTGTGTTACCTAGATTTCCTTTTTGATTTCCCGGCTACACCAAACCGCCTTCGCATGGATCTGGGCGCCTCAACCATTGCCTTACATCGGTCGCTGTTTCGATTGCGGCTGTTCCGTCCCATCGAATTGTTCCAACGGCTGAAAATTAAGCGGCAATTGAAACATAAAATCGGATACCGGCCTCAGCACCACATGACGATACTCAACCTGCCAACTGCCGTCTTTTCGCGCGAGCTTCAGCGGAAAATGGATGTCCGTCGCCAACCATTGATAATACAGCTCCTCCCGGTCCGCTGTGCGCACCGTAACCTGATACAGCGTGGTCGGATGCCCATCCAACGTTTCCGTGCCGATCTCTTCCCGACCCACTTCGCCGTCCAACTGTTCGGAGACCTTGGGTGATTGCTCAGGATCGTAGGGCACGGTCTTGAAGTGCCGCATGCGGGACAGCAGCAGCCACATGACCTGTTTATCTTTTCTTACGATGGTGACATTTACCGGATTGAGGTCGTGATGCTCCAACCGCCAGCGATCGTCGCGATAGTAAATATTCGCCTTTCGAGTGTGTCCGTTGACCTTGGTAATCTGGTCCGCGGAAAACTCGAGCGCCCATGAGAAGCTACTCTGAAGACATAGCGCCAGTGCGAGAAGAAGAGACCATCGAAACATGGCGAAGTCTAACATAGGGTCGTCCTGCATTTCCGCTCGGACGGCCGATCCCCATCACCTAGTACGATTTATGTTCGCGATAAGGCCACGGCAAGAAACAGTACGATGACACCGAGCAAGAGCCCGAGACGAACCACCACCGTGGACACGCGGATGAGCAGCAAATCAGCCGGGCTGGGAATTTCCGAGGCCTCGCGCCGCAGCCTTCCCACCAGGGGACCTAACCAAAAATCATGCGCGGCGGTGAGCAGGATTAATCCGGCGACGACCCAGAGTTTCATATGGAGCACCGTTCGCCAGGCGTCCGGCTCCTCCAGCGTGCCCGTTCTCGAACTGACAAGTAGGGGACCCGAGACAATCAGGATGCCGACCATAATCCACACGACTATGCGAAACCGGCGGCCCAATGTTTGAAAGAGAATCCGACGATCGGCGCCGAACGTGCCTCGCCTGAAGACCGGCATCAAGACCACCGACAAAAATACCATGCCTCCGATCCACACCATGGCGGCCAAGAGGTGGATCCAGGCCAACAAAATCATCATGGTTATAAAACGGTGGGAACTGGAGAGCCACTTCTCATCGCAGGGTCCTTTCTCCGCTCGATATGCAAAAGCGGGGCGCATCATAACAGATGACACAGAGCCAAACTAGATGGACGCGCCGCCATCGACGCTGGCCAGACGATGCAGTACACTGCCGTGATGAGAGCGATGGTGTTAGACCAACGCAGCAGAACGGGCCCGCTAGAGATGAGAGACGTGCGCATGCCGGAGCCCGGTCCGAATGAGGTGCGCGTCAATGTTCACGTCTGTGGGGTCTGTCGAACCGATCTACACATCGTTGATGAGGATCTGCCTCCTGTGAGACGTCCGATTGTGCCAGGCCATGAAACGGTCGGCATTGTCGATCGAGTGGGGCGCGAAGTTAGAACGATACGAGAAGGCGACCGGGTGGGAATCGCGTGGCTTCAGCGGACGTGTGGACACTGTGACTACTGCTTGGGGGGACGAGAAAACCTCTGCTCGACACCGACATTCACCGGCTACCATGTCGATGGCGGATATGCCGACTACGCCATCGTCCCCGAACACTTTGCTTATCCGATTCCATCCGTCTTCACCGATGAAGAGGCGGCGCCGCTCCTCTGTGCAGGAATCATCGGCTACCGCGCGCTTCGTTTAAGCGGCGTGCGGCCCGGCCAACGGTTGGGTCTCTATGGATTCGGAGCGTCCGCCCACATTACGATTCAGGTAGCGCGACACTGGGGATGCTCCATCTTTGTCTGTTCCTTGAGAGAGGAACATCGAGCTCTCGCGCGCGAATTAGGAGCGGCCTGGGTCGGCGGCGCAGCCGACGCGCCGCCTGAGCCTTTACACGGAGCTATCATCTTCGCACCGGCCGGCGAGATCGTGATTCCTGCCTTACGGGCGCTCGACAAGGGCGGGACGGTAGCCTGTGCGGGCATCCACATGACGCCCATTCCCTCCATCGACTATGACCGCGACCTTTTCAGCGAGCGTGTCCTCCGCAGCGTGACGGCCAACACGAAACAAGACGGCTTGGACCTGCTTCGAGAGGCCGCCGAGATCCCGATTCGCCCACATACACAACAATTCAGACTCGAAGAGGCGAATCAAGCGTTACACGCCTTGAAGATGGGCACGATCAGCGGCGCCGCAGTCTTATCGATGACGGCATCTGCCTCGTGAATGCTACTTCGCTTTGATGCACTCGACTTCCAATTTAATCTGCACATCGTTTCCGACGATCATGCCCCCATTATCGAGCGCTTTGTTCCAGTTGACGCCGAAATCCTTGCGGTTGACCGTGCCTTCCGCCGTAAAGCCGGCCCGGGTATTTCCCCATGGGTCTTTACCCACACCGTTGAAATCTCCTACCAGCGCGACTTCCTTCGTGACGCCATGAAGCGTCAAGTCTCCCAGTGCCGTGTAATGATCCCCCGTCTTGCTGTAGCTCTTTAATTTATAGGTGATCGTCGGATATTTCTCGACGTCGAAAAAGTCGGGACTTTTTAAATGGGCGTCACGCTTTTGATGATTCGTCGTGATCGACGCCGACTTGATGATCGCTTCGATGGTCTTGACGGTCTTGGCGTCGGGATCCATCTCGATGAAACCCGTATAATCCGTAAATTGTCCGCGCGTCTTCGAGACGACCATATGGCCCACACTGAAGCCGATATTCGAATGGTCCGGATCGACATCGTATCGAGCGGTCTCGGCCGACGCCCCCCCAACGGCCATCCCTGTCCAAAATAGCACGACCACCACTGCGCTGCTCCAAGGTCTCGTCATTGCATCCTCCCGTCGTCAAATCAGTCAAGCAGTCGACACTGTGAAAACCGCCGCGAGCGTACTGATTTCCCCCTGATGAGTCAAGGCAGCCATTTTTTCCATTTCTCATTTGGCGGCCGGCATTGCATAATGCAATATGCGCGCGCTGGTAAAAGTGAAACCCGGACCTGGGCTGGAGCTACAGCATGTCCCCGATCCGAGGCCCGGCGAAGGGGAAGTACTGATCCGTGTTCGCGCCACCTCCCTGTGCGGAACCGACGCCCACATCTATCGATGGGACGAGTGGGCGCAGCACCGCATCCATCCGCCTCGCATCATCGGCCATGAACTGTGCGGAGAGGTCGCCGAGCTTGGGCCGGGTGTTACATCTGTCGCGGTGGGGGAGTATGTCGCCGCGGAATCCCATTTGACCTGTGGGATCTGCTTCCAGTGCCGAACGGGTCAGGCCCATGTCTGCAAAAATTACCGTGTGCTCGGTATCGACCTCGACGGGTCGTACGCCGAACAGGTGGTCTTGCCGGAACGTGTGCTGTGGGCGACATCGCGGGACCTTCCACCCGAGTTGGCCTGCGTCCAGGAACCTCTGGGCAATGCCGTCTATGCGGCCTTGGTCGAGGATGTGTCCGGCCGGTCGGTGTTGATCAACGGCTGCGGACCATCGGGACTCTTTGCCGCCGGCGTGGCGCGCACGGCGGGCGCCTCCCTGATCATCGCCACCGATGTGAGCAGCTATCGGCTAGGGTTAGCCAAACAGATGGGAGTTGATCATGCCCTCGATGCGAAGACGGAATCGCCGGGGGCGCTTTCGGCGGCCATTCGGGACATTACACAAGGAGACGGCGTCGATGCCGCACTGGAAATGTCCGGCCACCCCACTGCGCTGCATTTGGCCTTTCGATCGGTCAAAAACGGCGGACGAGTGAGTCTCTTCGGGATTCCCACGGGACCGGTGAGTTTCGATCTTCCGAATGAAATCATCTTCAAGGGCATACGGGTCTACGGGGTCACCGGCCGACGTTTGTTCGATACGTGGTATCGCCTGGCCGGACTCTTCAAGGCTGGATTGGATATCCGCCCGGTGATCACGCATCAATTTCCTATGGCTGAATTTGCTAAAGGGTTCGATCTGATCCAATCGGGCCAATGCGGGAAGGTCATCCTGATTCCATAATTCGGTCCATGGCAACAATTCACCGTTCGAGTCAATAGCTGTCGACTATCCATGTCCTACCGAAATTTTAAGCAGGTCATGACGCAACAGCTTGAGGACATTCGCTCGGCCGGGCTCCAGAAGTCCGAGCGAGTCTTGCTCAGCCCGCAAGGCGCAGCTATTCGCGTGGCACAAGGCGAGGTGCTGAATCTTTGCGCCAATAATTATCTAGGATTGGCCAATCATCCGGAGGTCACGCGGGCGGCGGCCGACGGATTGAGAGAATACGGCAATGGCATGGCGTCCGTCCGGTTTATTTGCGGCACGCACAGCGTGCACAGAACACTCGAGCAGGAACTATCGACCTTCTTAGGAACGGAAGACACGATCCTCTACAGTTCCTGCTTCGATGCCAACACGGGACTGTTTGAAACGCTGCTCGACGAACGCGATGCGATCATCAGCGATGCGCTCAATCACGCCAGCCTCATCGACGGGATTCGATTGTGCAAAGCGACGCGTCACCGCTATGCCCATTCCAACATGGACGAGCTGGAGGCCGCGCTGAAAGCATCATCGTCCAGCCGCCTCCGGCTGATCGCAACCGACGGAGTGTTTTCGATGGATGGCGACATCGCCAGATTGGATCGGATTGCGGACCTCGCGGATCAATACGACGCCGCCGTGGTGGTGGATGACAGTCACGCCATTGGCGTCTTGGGAACCGGGGGCCGCGGCACCCCATCCCATTGTGGCGTGGCCGATCGTATCGACCTCATCACCGGCACGTTGGGCAAGACGTTGGGGGGAGGATCTGGAGGATTCACGTCGGGACGGAAAGAGATCATCGCATTGCTTCGCCAACGCTCGCGACCGTATTTATTCTCCAACTCGTTGCCGCCGGTCACCGTTGAAGCGGCTCGACGTGCCTTAACGCTTGTGAAGCAAGGTGACGCGCTGAGAGCCATGCTCCATGGGAACGCCGCTTTCCTTCGATCGCAATTGACCGGCTTGGGCTATCGCCTCGTGGCCGGAACACATCCCATCATTCCCATCTTATTGGGCGACGCGTCTCTCGCCACCAGAATGGCGGAGCAGCTCTTGCTTGAAGGAATTTATGCTATTGCCTTCAGCTATCCGGTCGTCCCCAAAGGGCAAGCTAGGATTCGTATCCAGATGTCGGCGGCACACACACGCGAGCAACTCGAACATGCCATTATAGCGTTCGCCAAGGTGGGACGGGCGCTTGGCGTGATCGGAGGAGGAAGTGCTGAGGGCTAAGTGCTGAGTAGGAACAAAACTTAGCTAAGCAGCGTCTCCTCTTCTTCAGGACTCAGGACTTTCTACCCCTTCTCCGCCTTCAGTCGCTCGATTTCTTTTTCCAACTCAATCATCTTCAGCTCTCGACCGACCACGACATCTTCAAATTGCTCCAAATCGCTGACCTTCTCATGGAGTTCCAGTCGGGACTGTTGCAATTCTTGAATGCGCGCCTCGAGTGAGGCATTGAGATGTCGGATTTCTTCTTCCTGGCGTCGGCGCTCCGTGATGTTCGTCATGACGCATACGGCGCTGTGAGGTAGGCCGCCTTCCGACACCGGATGCATCGTGGCTTGGAACCACTGCTCCCCAATCTGCAACACCGTTTCCTGACGCGAGGTGGGCGGCCACTTCAGAAGGGCAGTACTGTTCCCGCCGTCACGCGCCACTGGCAGAAGCTCGTCATACGCTTTCCCGATGATCTCTTGGAACGGCTTGCCGATAATTTCGGAGATGGCCGTATTGCAGCGCAACACCTGTCCGCCCTCGTCCATCAGCAAGATTCCGTCGTTGATCGCATCGAATGTCACACGCCACTGCCGCGCGGAAAGACGTAATTCGTCTTCCACTTGGTGCATGCGAAGCAGCGATCGCACGGTGGCGATAAATTCGCCCGATTCGAAAGGAGAGACCAAATACCCGTCAGCCCCTCCCTCCAACCCTCGGACCTTGTCATCTTGACCTACAAATGACGCCGACATTTGCAAGACCATCGTGCACAACAAAGGATCAGCTTTAATCCGTCGGCACACCTCAAAGCCGTCCATGTCCGGCAATCGGACATCGAGGCAAACGAGATCGGGGTTTTCCGCCGCGATGATCTGCAACGCTTCTCCACCGGACCCGGCCTCCTTGACCTGAAAGCCGGCTTGTCGCAACATGCGGCACTTGGTATAGCGGCCGGCTTCATTGTCGTCAACAACCAGAATTAATTGGTTCCGCATGCCTCACCTGCTCCTTTTGACGCTCGTAGTAGACCCACTGGGTCTAGCGCGTGACGGATGGCCGTCACTAAAGTCTCATGCGTCAGATCTTGCTTAGCAATAAATGCTGACGCCTGCGTCAGCAGATCCGTCAGAGCGGAAGGCTCCAGAATTTGTGACGACACGATGATCACCGGGATCGCACGCGTCATGATGTCCCCTTTAAGCGCCGCTAAGACGTCTTTTCCGTTCACATCCGTCATGACCAGATCGAGCAGAATCAGGGACGGCGCATGCGCTTTCGCCAGGCGCAAGCCTTCGTCGCCGTTCACCGCTTCGACCACGGAATACGGCGTCTCTCTCAGGAAGGTTTTCACAATGTACCGCGAGGACTCCTCGTCGTCGATGATCAGCACCTGTCCCTGATCGACCGGGCGCGTGCGATCGGTTAGTTGCGTTATGAGCCACTGCCGGTCCACCGGTTTGACACAGTAGGCGTCCGCCCCCAGCGCAAATCCCTTTTGCTGATCCTCGATCGTCGTGACGATGATGGCCGGGATATTCTTGGTGGCCCGATCGTTTTTCAAACGGCTCAAAAAACTCCAGGTATCGTCTCCATCTAAAAGGATATCGAGTATCACCGCCTTCGGACGAATGGTGGACAGCACACGACGCGCCTCCGCCACCGTCCGGACCGGGAACAATTGGAACGCCGTGCGCTTTAGATATTTACTATACAACAATAGGGTCGTGGCATCGTTTTCCACCAACAGGACAGGAATTTTCGACTCATCTGGGGTCGGCAGGGGTTCCGTCTCTAGGCGGGCTTCGTGTTCGGTATAGACCCGTGGGACACGGACTGAAAACGTCGATCCAATTCCGACCCGGCTCTCCACCGCTACACTTCCACCCAACAGCTCTGCAAGTTTTCTGGACAGAGGCAGGCCCAAGCCCGTTCCTTTGACATGCTGCTGCAGGGGGTTCTCCAGTTGAGCGAACTCTTGAAAAATCCGTTCGTGATCTTGCTCAGGAATGCCGATGCCGGTATCCGCCACGGAGAACAGGACGGCATCTTCCTCGGGCAAGAACGCAGCCGTGAGACGGACTTCGCCTTTAGTAGTGAACTTCAACGCATTGGAGAGAAAATTCCGAAGAATCTGCGAGATCTTTCCTTCGTCGGTCAGCAGAAGAGGAATGTTTTCCGGATCCTCCACGATCAATTGCACATCGGCGTTCACTAAGAGAGGGCGCAACATCCCACGGAGTGCGCTGAACAGCGTGGACACATCGAACTCGGCCGCTCGAATGACCACCTTGCCCGCTTCGATTTTGGCAAGGTCTAATAGATCGTTGACCAGGTCGAAGAGATCCCCGGCTCCTTTTTGGATAAACTTGATTTGGGTTTCCTGTTCAGACGTCAAGGGACCGTCCGCGCGGTCGAGAAGAATGCGACATAAGGCGTGAATGGAATTAAGCGGGGTGCGGAATTCATGACTCATATTGGACAGGAATTTTGTCTTTAATTCGTCCGCCCGTCGAAGGTGATCGGCCTTTTCATCCAACTCGGCGTATAGGGCCACGACCCCTCTATTGGTATCGTCCAATTCCCGGTTGAGGTCCACCAGTTCATCTTGCCGTCGTTGCAGTTCTTCCAGCGCGCGCAAAAGTTCCTGATTCTGCCGTTGCATTTCTTCAAAGGGATTTTCAGGACCTGTCTGCATTAACTGATCGAGGAGGGCCGGCAGCGCGTTCGGCAGAAGCATTGTAGCGCCCTTGGGGAACAGCTTGGTCAGCAGAATGGTCGTTCCTCCGCCAGGAGGGGCCTTGATGTGAAATTGGTCGACCAGCCGGCGCACGCCGATAATGCCGAGGCCCATGCCCGTCTTCGATCGATATTGCCCGTCGAGAATGTCCGGCAGGTTCGCGATTCCCGGTCCTGAATCGCTTACTTTGATTTGCAACAATTGGGGCGCGGTTTTACCCTCCACCGAAAATTCGACCTTGCCGCCGCGCGCGTACTGAAAGGCATTCCGCGCCAATTCAGAGACGGCCGTGGCGATCCGAGTCTGCTCTTCCAAGCTGAATTTCAACAACGCCGCGATCTGCCGAGCGCGTTGCCGAGCCAAGACGACATCATGCTCGTATCGTATCGCCACGGTCAGAAGCGGCGACATCGACTCAGGGTGCGCGTTCACACCGACACCTGCTTGACGGCGAGCACCGTCACATCGTCATGCCCACGATCGTGGTCTCGATAGAGCACGCCCGCGATGACTGTGGGATGCCGACTCACGAGTCCTGGATAGTGATCGATGTTCCATCGCGACGACAAGCCGTCTGAATGCAGCACCAGCACCGCATCCTCAGGCCAGGGATAGGTAAATTCGGAAATTTTTCGCACCTCGACGCCGGCCGTTCCGTTTAAGGACACCATGCTGCGCATTCCTGAGGAGGAAACTACTTCGCCGGCAACATTGCCGACGCCCACATAGCGAATCAGCTGTCGTCCCGCCTCGATATCGGCGATCGAGACGGCAGCACCCCTAGTGCTCCGAAGTCCCGCATGAATCGCGTTTAACAGATCGGGCAATTCTCTATTCCGTGCGTTATCGAAAATGCGCGCGGCTTGCATGGAAGCCTCTGACGCCTGAGGGCCATGCCCTAGGCCGTCGGCGACCAGAAATTGCCACCGCCCTTGCTGATCGATCACACTCCAGTGATCGCCACAGATCGCTTCGCCTCGCTTCGGGCGACTCACCGCACCGATGTCCATGGTCACGCCCGGCATGGGTGGGGATGACCGCGACCACAGTCGAGACCAGACGACGGTCCCGCGTCCCGGTTGAGAGTAGACATCAAAGTCATCCGAGAGCCGCCGAATCGCTCCGAGTCCGGTCCCGGGGCTACCTGCCGTCGAATATCCATCCTTCAGACACTCGCGTAGGTTGAACATCCCCGGCCCTCTATCCAGTGCAATCAGATGAAGCGCGTGAAGATCGGCCTCATGGCGGACAGCCTGAAGAAGCAGTTCCCCCTCTGTAGCGTGCTTGACGAGATTGGTTCCCAGTTCGGTGGCGATGAGAGCCGCCTTCTCAGCCTGGGCATCGGGAATGTCGGCACGCCGAGCAAACTCGATAACAGCGCGCCGCGCCGTGGACACATGACTGGAATCGGTAACCGGTAGAGAATCTGAGTCGAGGAGAAACATGAACGAGCCTACCTCACACGGCGATGCGCCGGCCGACGAAGAGGAGGTGGCCGGCCGACGCGGCGTTTACGCGCGACTCATTTCCATCGAATAATGACCACACGGGTGCCTTCCCCGGGGCGCGTGGCGATCTGAAATTCATTGACCAATCTTTTGGCTCCGCCCAATCCGAGTCCCAAACCCCCGCCGGAGGTATAGCCGTCTTTCATGGCAAGCTCGAGATCGGCGATGCCGGGACCTTTATCTTCGAATACCACTTGCAGACCGGTTCTTTCCCCTTTGGTAAGGGTCTCGATGTGGACGAATCCCTCGCCGCCGCCGTGGTCCAGAATGTTGCGTGCCAATTCGCTGGCTGCCGTGACAAGCTTGGTCTGATCGACGAGAGTCAGTCCAATGTCGACGGCCTTTGCCCGGACAGATTGACGCATCCGCACGACATCCTCGGAGGAACGGATAGGGACCGACTCACCACGAGACGGTGCCACTATCGAATTCCTTTCGCGCAATGGACGCCTTCAATAAGTCCATGCCTTTATCGACATTGAGGGCCGTGCGTACGCCCGTCAATGAAAGACCCAATTCGACAAGGGTGATCGCAACGGCCGGCTGCATGCCGACGACGACGGTCTCCGCATCCAGGATGCGCGCCATCGACGCCATGCTGCCCAACATACGCCCGATGAACGAGTCGACGACGTCCAGCATGGAAATATCGATCATGACTCCGCGCGCGCCTGTCTTCACGATCATGTCGGTCACATCGTTTTGTAACGTCATGGCCAGCCGATCGTGCATGTCCACCTGAATAGTGACCAACAAAAACTCGCCCAACTTCAGAATGGGAATGCGCTCCATAGTTCCTTTCAACCATCCATATGGCGACGAAATCCCACCGACTTCACGAGTCGGTATCTGCCACAGGACGGTTTCGACTCATGACGGGTCCTGGTCTCGCCTCGCGCGACTACCTGATTGGGTTTGAATGCCGCTGTCGTTTCCGGTGTGCGATGAGGAGGAGTCCGATTTGATCCCAGCTTTTCGAACGATGACACCGGTCCGCTGGAATGCGATGGCCAGCGCATCGGCCAGCGTCGCCTTTGTAATCACATCTTTGAGATCGACTCCCAAGTGGACGATGGTCTGGGCGATCTGAGGGCGAATCCCGCTGATGATACAGTCGGCTCCCATGAGTCGAGCCGCCGCGACGGTCTTGAGGAGGTGCTGGGCAACCAAGGTATCGACGATCGGCACGCCTGTAATATCGATGATGGCGATGGCTGAGCCGGTCTCGACGATTTTCTGCAGCAAACTTTGCATGACGACCTGCGTCCGCTCGCTGTCCAGCGTTCCGATCAGGGGCAGTGCCAAAACTCCTTCCCACAAACGCACCACGGGCGTAGACAGCTCGGATAATTCCTTCTGCTGTCGAACAATCACTTCTTCGCGACTCGCTTGAAACAATTCGGTCGTCATCAATCCGAGTTTGTCCAAGACGGACGTCGCCTGCCACAGGTCGGACACCAAGCCGTCGGCGTCTTTGGCATACTCTTGACGCAGGCGATCGAAAAGCGGCTGCTTCAGAGAAAAGATAAACGTGGCTGTCTCAGCAGCGCTGAATCCCTGCCGGGCGCGTCCCGCTGAGATCTCGGATAACAGTCCCTTGACCGTTGTCCATGCTCCCGCCGATAAATCCGTCAGATTGCCGCTCTGAGTGGCTTCTTGGAATAAATTGAGGAATTTCGCCGATTGTTCGCGGAGAGTGGATTCCTTCATCAGATCGCTCCGCAACGTCGTGGATGATAATTGCTGAGCGACCCATTCTTTCAGTAGATCACTTTGGTGCTTCTTGAGGACTTCCGGAACGCGGCTTTTTATCGCTGCACTCATACTTGCCTCCCTAGATCAGAGCAAACAGCCCGATGTAAATGGTGGGTTTTTATAACAGATCGCCCGATATTTTCCTATCTACCCTTTCAATGACAGCCTCATTAACCAGGCGTGTTTTCCCTTTCCCATCACTCAACTGCAGCCAGAGTCTCCCCTGCGATGACCGCTTCTTCATCGACCTCCACCACATAGGCCGATTTGCCCGCGTCTGCCGAGCTGATTGATTGGACTTATCCAGGCTGCGGGTCGGTGACGCGCGCATTCCGTTCGGGATCTAAGCGGATACCGCACCATTCCATTCCGTTGCAGAGTCGTTCTCGAATCACCGGCGCATGTTCGCCGATGCCGCCCCCGAACACGATCGCCTTGGCTCCATTGAGTACGGCGAGATAGGCGCCGATGTATTTGCGCACGCGATAACAGAAGAGAGCAATCGCCAGAGCCGCCTGCAGATGTCCACCTTGCTCGTTGCGGCTCCTCCAATCCCGGTGACGGACCCTGATAGGAACAGCGACGGTGACTCCGATTTGTCTGAGGAAACATCTGCCACTTGAAACTTGAGGGAGGAACTGCCGCTGTTCAAGACGAGAATGCGCATGGGATGGCCGGGATGATTACCCCGAAAGGGGCATCTGCGGAGTAGATCCTACGGTGAACCCCATTGTTCGATCCCTATTGCCGGATGGATCGAGATCGCTGCTGCAAGTAGGCATTGCGGACCGCGCCGTACAGGTCGACGGTGGAGTCTTCGACGCCCTGAAAACTTTCCAGGTTAATCGATCGTTCGTTAATAACGTCCCCGGCGCGCATACCAAGTTGCGCGAACGTGATGGTTAAACGATCAGTAGGCGCGATGACCGACGGCGCGCCATTCAGCTGAATTGAAGGAAACACCAAATAGTTCCACGGGTCTAGGAAAATGTCTGCGATGAACCCCATGAGATCACGCGTCGTCGTCACAAAAGGCGGGATCGGGAGGACGAGAAATCGACCGGGTTTGACGCCGTACACACCTAGCGTCTGGCCGAAATCCTCCGAAGGTGTTTCCAGACCGAAGACTTCTTTTGCAAAATCCAAATAGCCCCCCAGCCCAAGCGAACTATTGATCAGAAATCGACCCATCTCGATGCCCGCCCCTTTGAACTTGCCTTGAAAGAGATTGTTCAGCATCCGTGGCACGAACCGCACGTTGTAGAACATTCTTCGGATGCCGAGCTCGACCTCGTCCGGCACGATAAAATCATAAACGGTCGCGACGGGCTTCATCACGTATCGATCGACTTTTCGATTAAAGTTGAATATCGCCACATTAAATTTTTCCCATGGATCGTACTCTTCGACCTCCGGGGACTGCTCTCCGGCCTTGGCGAACGGATCGATGAATTCATCGTCGACGGCGCGTTCTTCTTGCGTGCGTGCCTTCGCGGAGGCCTTGGCGCCGCTCGCGGAAGGTTCGGATTCGGCGGCTACTTGCGTTGAAGCTTCTGAGGATCCGTCGAGCGCAACATCGGCAGACAACTCTCCGGAAGATTGTGCCGGTGAACCTGATTGATCCGCCCCGAGGGAGAGTGTCGGAGGAGCCATACGCGTTATCGCTCCCGAGGGAGGCTCGGCCCATTCCGCGCAACCGCCGAGCATGGCCATGCTACTGAGCAGGAGACATCCGCGGACACACTGAGTGAGTAGGCTCTTCCCCACATTCCTCCTGCAGATCAGACGAGTCAGAATGATGACGGCGCACTGTATCAGAATGATGATATCTAGAAAAGACCTAAGAGATAACGGCAGACGATGTCGTCAACACGTGTGACTGGGTCGAATGATGTCCCGTCGCCTTACGGACGCACGTCATCGTCGAAGCAGTACGGCTAAGGCATGGAGGACACTCCCCGATATCTTCGGCTGCCAGATCATGAAACAAAACGCGAGAAGGATGCCCACGGATACCCACATGAGTCGCGCCATCCAGGGAACGAGGGCCCTCATGCGGCTCCACGCTGGGCGCACTTTCATATAGTCACGGTCGCTCAAGGCCATAATCCACACCAACGCGATTGTGTCACCGACCTGTCATACTGTTAAGTCTGCGTCGCATCCGGCCGATAGAGTAGGACCAACTTTTAGACTGTACAGCAAAGGAGAACACGAATGAAGCTGGGAGTGATGGGACTGGTTTTCTCTATAGGTATGAATGCGATGCTGCTTGGCTGGGCCGGGGCCACTGTGTGCGAAGACGTCGAATGCCGTCAGGTGCAGATGTGCGAAGACGATAAAGCGGTCACTCAAAGACTGATCGCTACCCGCAAACAGCAGTGCGACACCAATGGGGGAGCGGCGTGCCAGAACTACGAGCGCAGCGTGAATAACCCGGAAACCAAACGACTCCTCGAAAAGCCGTGCAAGACGCTTGTATCCGAGGGCTATGGGAAACATTAAGACGGTCAACGATCGGAGAAGGCGATGACTGTCTCGGCCTGGGGCTTCGTCTTTTTCTTCTGCAGTCTCGTGTGGGTGGGAACGCTGGTAGGCGCGGTGACGCTGAGAGCCGTTTGCTGCCGTCGTGTAAGAGGAAAAGAGAGGCGATGCGGCGAGGAAAAGACCAAAGCACGGTCTAGTTAATGGGTAGGCAAGCGAACGGAAGCGTTCTGAAGGCCTTCCGTTCGTTCATCCTATAATTTAGAAATCTCTCGCGACGGCCCGACGCGCGTCACCGGCTGCCGGCCGTGGGCCAGTACGTCCATGAGGGTGGATTGGAATTCTTGAAGATTAAACGGTTTGAGAAGAAACGCGTCCGCTCCCTTCGTCTCCGCTTCGTTCGCCATTGAATTTCCCGACATCAACACGACCGGAAGCCCAGGACATTGGCGCTTCGCTTCGGCGAGAACAAAAAATCCGTCTTCACCCGGCATATTCACATCGGTCAGCACCAGATCGTACGGCTGCTGTTGCAATAGATTGAGGCCATGCGCAGCCGACTTTGCGGTGAGGACCTCCACACCAGAGAACGTGCGTTCGAGCAAGGCCTGAATCAGCATGAGAATACTGGCTTGGTCATCGATGATCAGTATGCGTAGTGTCGGCATGTCGCGAGCATGCCAGGACCGGGGCGGATATCCTATTGCTCAGTGGTTGTACGCCTGAAGTCTCAGGGCAGAACCCATCCACGTAAACGTCTCACAAACCTGATATTTAGCGATCCATATAAAATGAAGAATCCCTGGTATTCGAATAACCAGAATAAACTTACTGCCTTGAGACCTTTTGTGAAGACGGAGGGGCTGCCGATTCGTGTGCGTGCCACTGTTGGTGGTGTTCTTTGACGAGCTCGACGATGCGTTCTGTATCGAGACTCCGCGCTGCGGAGCGGCAGACGTTCCACAACGTTCGAAGGACATCCTTTAGCATGATGATCTCGACTGTGGGAGCCTCGACCGTACTGAGACGCACGTCCGATTGTGTGAGGATGACGGCTTTGGAGATGACAGGGGCCGCACCCTTTTGTGACAGAAATTCCGTCAAGTGGTCGGCCGACTCGTTCACTTGTTGCGAAGGGCTTCTGCCGTGGCGGTCCACAATGGGGACTTGGGTCACGGGTGCCCCAGCGCGATCGTACTTCTGCCGCACCCATCGATCCTTCGTACAGATGATGGTGCCCGCCACGTGCTCGCATTTGAACGCCATTATGCCGACGGGAGCGATCAGAAGATAGTCGATCTCGCCTCGCCGATTCTGATAACCCTTCATCAGGGTCCAGCCTGAACCCGGCAGTTCCGAGGTAAGCTCGGCTCGGAGCCGTTGCTCTCCCTCCATTCCGGATTGCCATTTTTGCTCCTCGAGTGTCGGACCTTCCGGCTCTGGGGGCTGTGGATCTCCCTGTTTGCGAAGACGACGGTGTTCCCACCAAGTTCGAGCCGCCCGAAAAATACGGAGACGCCGAAAAGCCGGGCCATAGGCGGTTGCTAGAGCGGAGAGGTGCTCATCGTACGCGTTCAAGTCCCGTTGGTAAGCAAGGCGCGCCTGCTGATAGCGTTGCTCGCGTTCACTGCGCAAACGACGTAATTGCTCTTCAGCGGAGTCGGATAAAATGACGTACTGCATGGGTGCTAATCCATGGGCAGCGAATCGGCTACTTGACCGTACGGGCGAGAAATCAGTGTGCCGTCGTCAGACCGAAACAAGCAATTGGGGCAATGACGTAAAGCGCGCTGCTTATGAATATTTGTCATGAAAACCTTCCATGAATTGTCGAACTCCCTGTCGCATTGAGAGATCACTCAACACAAAGGAGGAGCAAAACACGCCCTCGTCCAAACTAATACTTAGGTAGATAAATCCGTGTCAGGATTGTTTACAGATCTACCTCGGTATTTCCCCATATAAAGATAGGCCTGGAAGAATAATGATATCTAATTACAGTGTGTTTTCAGTATCTTGATGGATAGGCGCTTTCCTAAGCGCTAGCCTCACTACTGTCAAGCCGTTAAGCCAGGCATGACTAATTTTCTACGTGGCAACCTTAAAATTCATAACCTTGCAATTTGGCACCCAAGCTGCTTAAGCCCTCGGGAGTGTCTTTGCACTATCATCACATTAGGAGGTTTGGCCGATGAATACAAAACGCTTGTTGAATATCATGGCCGTCGGGGCCATGACGGGAATTCTGGCATCTGCTGCCACCGCCGGCGCCACGGCGTTGAACCCTGGAGACATCCTTAATTCCCCGCCGACGACGTTTGACGTTCTGTCGGGAAGCCCTGGCACTCTGGTCACATCCAGTGTTGGAACGATTACCACGTCGAGCTTCACCGCCAGTATTCGCGAAGCCGTCTACAATCCAGGCATCGCGAATACACTCGATTACTATTTTCAAGTGGTCAATAGCGCAGGATCATCCGATGCCATTGGACGTGTGACCGATAGAAGTTTTGGTTCCTTCACCACCTCCATCTTTCTCCGAACGGATAATGCGGGCGGAGGCGGCTCTGCGGGATTCACCGCGTCTACGATTGCTCCAATTTCCATTGACCGAGATATTTCCGGTCAAACCGTGGGATGGAACTTCTTGAAGGGAGCGACTCCTGACCTTGGGTCCGGCAAGACATCGGAAATTCTGGTGGTGCGGGTCAATTCACCCAACTTTTCGGCTAACGGACAATTCAATGCGATCGATGGGGCGGTCGGTTCGACTTTAAGTTTGGCTCCTCAGACGCCTACCTCCAATGTCCCCGAGCCTGCTTCAATCCTCTTGCTTGGAACAGGAATGGCGGGCATCGCATTTATTGCGCGTCGCCGATCCGCACAGTAACGTAAAAGTCCTGTTAGGAGTTCGTGTTCGATAAACGCCGAGGTCTACGACCTCGGCGTTCTGTATTTACGTCTACTGCGCGGCTTCCCACACTTAGCCGGCGATCAGAATCCAGCCGAACCGTTCTTGGAGTACCGGAAAATCCGCTGTTTCTTCGGGCAACTTGTCGCGGAGTGTGGCGGGAAGGATAATCATCGTTCGCCCCGGCTCTGCCAGGTAGGATCGAATGTTCTCCTCCTCATTCCGGCGGATCACAACCACCTTTCGTCGCGCATAGAAAACGGTCGATGGCCTATTGGGACCATAGATAATCAGTCGGTCGGTGGAGGTGAGAAGCGGGCTTGCCGCCGCCGCCAGCTCTTGCGGAGGGACGAGAAAATATTGACTGAGACGAGCGACCGTGATGTGCCATGTGACCAACATAACGACGGCTAAGGTGATCCCGGCGACCCAAAATACGCTCTCACGGCGCGAGGGCGAAAACCCTACATAGGCCAGAGCCGCCATCCCAATCCCCAGTACGGCAGCAGCGGCATAGGGACCAGGACCAAAATCAAAATGCGTCGCATAGGGAAAATCTTTGGCCATCCTTTCCGCAAACGCACTAAAGACGGAGGGAAGTGCGGCGCAGATCAATGCGAGCACGCTCCCTAATATAAGTGTTGTGACGAGAGCGGCGTGAAATCCTGTCGGTGCGACGGCACGACGTGCACGATCCCAATACAAGGCCGTAACGATCGCGGCAGCGGGATACACAGGGCCGATATAATGCGGAAGCCGAGTCGCGCCCAGACTAAAAAAGATCAAGCCGCTCACGAACCAGAGCGCGGCGAAGAGTTCCAGCTCGCGGTCGTCCTGACCGTCGGCAAGCGATTCGTTCGGCCTATGATCGGCGCGCCGACGCCGTTGAACTTTGTACGTCTCGTAGAGCGCCGCGACTAAGAAAGGGCTCCATGGGAAAAAGCCCACAATCAGGACAGGCACATAAAACAAAACAGTTCCCCCCCATCCATAAAAAGGATTGAGGAATCGAGAGACGGTATGCATCTGCGCTTGCGAGCTATAGGCAGATCCGTGAATCAGCAACATGGCGGCATAGTAGGGAACCGCCAAGGCGGCGAAGGTAGCCCATCCCCCAAGAGGGAATCCTTCGCGCCAATAACGTCCCCACTGTTTCGTCGCGGTTAAATATGGAACGATGCCGAGTAATGGAACGAGAAATCCCGGAGGCCCCTTATCCAAAGTGCCACACGCCATCGCCGCATAACTGATTACGAGCCATCCTCGACGCCATGTCCTGCCATTGAATCCCAACCAAAATGCATAGGTCGATAGCGTGGTGAAGAACATGAGAACCATATCGGTCAACGCTTGTCGGCCGAGGATGAACACCTCGATGTTCAACAAGAGCATCAACGCTCCAAAGACGCCGACGGTGATTCCGCGAGTCTGCGACAAAAATAGATATTGCATGACGATGAGGCCGATGCCGAACGCAGCCGATGGCAGGCGCGCGGCAAATTCATTGGCATCGAATATTCGATATGAGACGCTCATCAACCAGTAGAGCAAGGCGGGCTTAATAAAGCGTGGCTCGTAATTAAAGGTGGGCGTGACCCAATCGCCTGACTCCAGCATCTCTCGGCCGGCCTCGGCATTTCTGCCCTCGTCCCGATCCGTCAAGCCTACTGAGCCCAGGCCCGATAGAAACAATACAGCAGCCAAGCCGACAATGAGCAGCAGATAACTGACTTTCGGTGATTCGTTCATTCGGCGCGGGAAGACACAAACGAACTGGGAGGGAGGTGTGTGGAGGAGGTAGGCAATTGATCGGGATGAAGCCGATAGTGCAACCGACGGCTCTGCATCCAACGGACGGCCATTAGATCATACATACTCTTGAAGAGACGATTGCGCACTCCGTATTTGGCGACGCCATGCAGCCGTGCATAATGGGGGATGGGAACTTCGGTCACAGTGAAGCCGTGCATGAGCGCAAGCGCGGGGAAAAAGCGATGCATGCCTTCAAAAAGCGGTATGGTCTCAATGACCCGCCGACGAAACATCATAAAGCCACAACCGGTATCGTGCATGCCGTCATGGATGATTGCATTACGAACCGCATTGCCGATCCGCGATGAAATCTTGCGTATGAGGTGGTCGTTTCTCACGGCTCGCCGGCCACACACGACATCGTAGTGCGCGAGATGCGGGAGGAGGACGGCGATGTCCGCCGGCTTTGTTTGCAAATCGCCATCCATAATAATGACGACCTGCCCGGAAGCGTGCTTAAACCCGGAGTCCAGTGCGGCAGTCTTGCCGTAGTTTCTATCGAAGTGCAGAGCGCGAATTCGATGATCTTGGCTTGCGAAGCGGTCGAGAATGAGACTACTTCCATCCACGCTTCCATCATCGATGAAGAAAATTTCAAACGGAGCGTCCTGAGACTCGCGCTGCGCCGCCAAGACAGCAAGCAACTGTTCGGTGAGGGGCGCAAGATTATCTCGCTCATCCTTGATCGGGATAATGACGGACGCCCAGGGCGTGGTCAGGGGGGTATCAGACAGGACAGTCCTCGCGTTAGGTCAGAACACTCTTGCGGTGCATCCTACTGAACGAACAGCATGGAGTCAAACAGCGGACACATCATCCCGAACCTTCATTTCGTACTACCTACGTGTCTCTGCTAGGAGTATTAGTCGGTAGCCTTAGAGCCGAAAAACTGCTCCTATCCTTGACCTTCTGCATTACACTACTAGTGTAGGAGCGGGCTAGAGAACACCCTATGTCGCTACTTCGACTGCTCATCATCGATACCGATCCCACTGTCGCCGAACGGATTCATGCGTGGGTCTCAGAACGAAAGATTCCCCTCGTGATCGAGACCGCAGCTTCCGCCGCCTCTGCCCTCCACGCCTTGACCATTGGGCATTACGATGTGATCGTCTGTAGCGTGCCGATGCCACATATCGATCGCGTCCGCTGGGTTCATCACATCACGAATCTCGCACCCATGGCCCAGATCATTCTAGTCTGGGGAACGGCCGATCCCGCCTTCAAATCTGCGGCCCCTGCATTCAGTCGAGTGCGGATGGTCAGTAAAGCAATGGCCTCCCTTCAACTTCCCAGCCTCCTCTACCCCCTTCTCCAACAACGAATGGCTCTTCCTTCACTCCCCATCAAGCTGCCGCATGAGACCGGTCGTCAGAAGGCCATCGGGGAATAACGGTCCAACACCAAGCCTCACGGTCCAGGGCTCGTTACCTCTCGGTCCACTAGCAAATCAAGTCCGACTCCCGTTTTGTCTCCGTACCGCATGCAGAATTCCCCCGTTCCAGCAGTGGACTAGCTGAACAAATGCAGCCTATATTTGACAGCAAAAACAGATGTTATACATTTTTCACTATATCGATCGGTGCGATGGGTGGACAGGTTACAGAAACCGGGCAATGAACTAGATAGAGAGACGTTTGCTGCATCTCATGATAGGATAATCGCCGTAGTGAGCATTAAGCCTTTCCACCGATAACGAGGAGAATACTGATGGAGCGTCGAAAGCATATTCGCGTAGCCCATAAAGTGAACGCCATTCCGGTCACCTTTTCCGGTGACGCGAAAGGAACCGGAACGCTCTACGATCTTTCGCCTGGAGGATGTAAGATCGATACACGCACGACCCCGCCGTTGGGGGCCTCGCTCACATTGCGATTGGGTATGCCGTCCGAGGCGGACCCAATCGAAATTGATACGGGCGTCGTTGGGTGGACCATCAAAGACAAATACTTTGGCGTGAAATTCTTACAGGTCGATCCCACGGACCGAATCGTCTTGAATACGTATCTCGCCAGCCGTTCCTAACCGCTGTCGCCATCTTGAGGCGGAGGCGGTGGAGTCGTCTCGCTCATCCTTGCCACGACAATCGATTACTTGTCTTTCGTCTCTTGCGTCAGCAGGGGCGCGGGTTGCCTGCCCCCATCCGGGGGCCAGCCCCCTCCCAATGCCTTGTAGAGCTGGACAATTGAAACAAGATGCAGTCGATGAGTGCTCGTGAGCGCCAACTCGGCTTCAAATAGGCTGCGTTGCGCAATAAGCACATCCAGATAGTTCGCGAGCCCTCCCTTATAGCGAAGATTTGCCAGGCGCAGCGCCGACCGAAGCGCCTCGACCTGTTCCGCTTGAGCATCGCGTTGCGTGCGCGCTGTCCGCACGGCCACCAGCGCATCTTCCACCTCCCGAAAGGCAATCAGCACCGATTGTTCATACGCCGCCATCGCGCCACGGGCCTGCGCCTCTGCGGCCTCTTGTTGAAATCCCAAGATTTGTGCGCCCAGGATCGGGCCGGCTAAGTTCCCTCCCGCCACAAAGAATTCCCCATTGGTTCGTCCCCCGCCTTTGATCAGCTGAGACAGTTGCGGATTGGCGTACCCCATCAACGCCGTGAGCGAAAGTTTTGGAAACCGATCGGCCTTTGCCATGCCGATTCTCGCTGTCGCGGCGTGCAGCTCCTCTTCCGCCTGCACTACGTCGGGACGACGTTGCAGCAGTTCCGAAGGAAGGCCGGGCGGCACCTGGGGTGGCATGACCTGTTCCGTCAATGACCGGCCTCGAGAAATACTCTGCGGATGGCGTCCCAGTAGCACGCTGATCTCATTTTCCTTCTGAATCATTTGCCGCTCCAATTCAGCAGCTCGTGCAGCAGCATTCGCGCGCTCGGCCTCAAATTGATCCGCATCCAGCTTGGTGATCACGCCTTGCCGCAGTCGCGCTTGGGCGATTCGGACCGACTCCTCCCAGGACGTCAGCGTGCGCTTCGCAATATCCAACTGCATGTCGAATTGCCGGAGATCGAAATAGGCTTGCGCGACCCCGCTGACGAGTTGGAGGATGACAGCGCGCCGGTTTTCGACACGCGCGAATAGCTCGGCTCGGCCGGCCTCATTCGATCGCCGGATGCGCCCCCAGATATCGAGTTCCCAGTTCAGATTGCCTTGAATGTAGTAATTGAACGGATTGGGAAACCCCGGAACTAGAAAGCCGGTTTGGCGTCCCAAAGCCGGCGCATTGACGGTAGCGGTAATGGTGGGCACGAAATCCGTCCGAGCAATGAGAAGGCGCGCCTGGAATTCTTCCATGGTCGAGACGGCCCGCTTCAGATCCTTATTTTCCTCCAACGCGATCCGGATCAGCTTCTGCAGCTCATCGTCGCGCAGCAAATCCCACCAGGCGAGATTCGCCATCGATCCCTGCTCGCCTTCCACCGCCATTCGAAAAGAGTTGGGGGAGGTTGCATCGGGCCGCGAATAATCAGGGCCGACGGCGCACGACGTCAGAAGTATCGCGAGTATCGCGACTAGGATCGCCATTTCTCTCTCCTCCATTGGAATCCATGACCGAATCAACATGTGCAGGCGTGGGCGTCGATGGTCCTGCCGCTTGCGGCTCAGTCGCGGGGACCGGACTCAATTTTTCAACCAAGACGAAGAACAGCGGCACAAAGAAGATTGCCAGGAACGTCGCCGCCAACATCCCGCCGAAGACGCCGATACCGATTGAATGCCGGCTGGCGGCCCCTGCGCCGGTGGCGATCACCAGGGGCACCACGCCGCCGATGAACGCCATGGAGGTCATGATGATCGGACGGAAGCGGAGTCGCGCGGCCTCGATCGCGGCGTCGATGGCCGGCATCCCGTGTTCATAACGACGTTTGGCAAATTCGACGATCAAGATGGCGTTCTTGGCCGACAAGCCGATGAGCGTCACCAGGCCGATCTGAAAATAAATGTCGTTTGCCTGCCCGCTGACCCATACAGCGGTCAACGCCCCAAACACACCAAAGGGCACCGCGAGAATCACGGCAAAGGGCACCGACCAGCTCTCATACTGCGCGGCCAGAACAAGAAACACCATCAACAGACCGAAGCCGAATGCAAATATGGATTGTCCGCTGACCTGATGTTCTTGGTATGAGATGCCGCTGTAGTCGAGCGCGAACGCTTTCGGCGTAAGCGCCTGTAGAGCCGCGCGATCGAGCGCCTCCAGCGCCTGACCTGAACTGTATCCCGGTGCAGCCGCTCCCAATACCAGCGCCGTATTGTATCCATTGAAATGAGTCACCGGATCCGGGCCGCTGGTGTATTCGGTTGTCACGACCGTATCGAGCGGGATCATGGACGGTCCCTGGCCGTTCGGTATGCGTTGAGCGCGAACATAGATCTTGGAAATGTCTTCGGGTCGGGAGCGGTATTGCGGCTCGGCCTCTGTCTGCACCCGATAGACACGCCCGAATTTCACAAAGTCGTTAATGTACAGATTGCCCCAAAAGGCCTGGAGCGAATCAAACACCTCTGAAATGGGAACACCGAGCGACTTCGCCCGCTCACGGTCGACGTGAGCGTAGATACGGGGTGAACTCACTCGGAAGCTCGTGCTGATTGCGCCGATGGCAGGCTCCTGCCTGGCTTTGGCAAGAAAATCCTGCGTGACGGCGGCAAACTGTTTGAAGTCGCCGCCGCTGGGGTCCTGCACTTGAGCAGAAAATCCGCCGGTCGCGCCCAACCCTCGAATCGACGGCGCATTGAACGCAACGATCATCGCCTCGGGAATTTTGGCGAACTCCGCAAACGCGCCACCGATCAGAGCCTTCACATGTTGGTCCGGACGCTTTCGTTGATCCCAGAGATGAAGCGGCGTAAACATGGTGGCAGTATTGGAACCGCGCGTACCGAAGATGAAATTCTGCCCCACAAGAGCATCGGTACTGTGAATCGAGGGAATGGACAAGAAGTATTTCTCAAGCTTGCTGACCACGACATCGGTCCGTTCCTTCGACGCCCCGTCCGGCAATTGCACGGCGGTAATAAAATAACCTTGATCCTCTTCCGGCAAGAAGCTGCTCGGGATGAATTTGAAGAGGCTCACTGCGACGATGATTAAGACGGCAAAGATGGCGATGAACAAACCCGCATGCTTCAGCACCTTGCCGACGTTGGTCGTATAGCGGTGCTGTGTCCATTCGAAGAACCGATTGAAGGTGCGAAAGAACCGTCCGGGCTGGGCGCGATGCCCGGGCTTTAAGAGAATCGCGGCCAGGGCAGGGCTCAGCGTCAACGCCACCGTTCCTGAAATGGCGACGGACATGGCAATCGTGATGGCAAATTGTTTATAGAGCTGTCCGGTAATGCCTCCCAAAAATCCGACTGGCACGAAGACCGCGCACAGGACCAATACGATGGCGATGACTGGTCCGGTCACTTCCCGCATCGCCCGCTTGGCCGCCTCCTTGGAGGAGCAGCACTCCTCAACCATATGCCGTTCGACATTTTCGACGACGACGATGGCGTCATCGACGACCATGCCGATCGCCAGCACCATGCCGAACAAGGTCAGCGTATTGATCGAAAATCCCAGCGCCTCCATTCCGGCAAACGTGCCGATCAACGAGACGGGCACGGCGACGGCCGGAATGACGGTGGCACGCCACGTCTGCAGGAACAAATACACGACCAAAATGACCAGGAGCATGGCCTCGGACAGCGTCTTGATGACTTCCTCGATCGACACTTCGATAAAGCGCGTCGTGTCGTAGGGAATGTCGTAGCGCATCCCCGCCGGAAACGACTTGGCCAGCTCATCCATCTGGTGCCGGATACGCTTGACAGTGTCGAGCGCATTAGCGCCGGGAGATAGAAAGGTCAGAAGAAACGTGGTCGGCTTTCCTCTAAACCGGCCTTCCAAATCGTACGACTGCGCCCCTAACTCAACCCGAGCCACATCCTTCAATCGGATCATCGATCCATTCGGTAAGGCCCGGACGATCATTTCTTCGAATTCCTTCACGTCGGTCATGCGCCCCTGCGTGATAACAGGAATGGTCATCTCAGTGCCAGGCAATGCCGGCTCGCGCCCGATGATGCCGGCGGGAAAATCACGGTTCTGCTCGCGCACGACATCGGCAATATCGGTCGGCGTGAGACTGAGCTGGGCCATGCGAACGGGATCGAGAATGATCCGCATACTGTAGTTCTGGGCGCCGAAGACCAAGGCATCGCCGACGCCTTCCAGGCGCTTGACGTTGTCCAGAATTCTCAAGATGGCATAATTCGAAATGGTTAAGGCGTCGTAGCGAGGATCTTTTGATTCCAGCGTCAAGACGGCCACGAGATCGGGCGAGACTTTTTTGATGGTAATGCCGCGCCGAATGACCTCGGGCGGAAGCTGGGGCTCCGCTAGTTTCTCCCGATTCTGAGTCTGCACGGTCGCAATATCGACATCCGCGCCGATCTCAAACGTGAGCTTAATCGTGATGTGTCCATCGTTCGTGCTGGTCGAATCGTAATAGAGCAGATGATCGATGCCTGGCAGTTGGACCTCGATCGGCCGCGCCACGGATTCCGCGATGACCTCCGCACTCGCCCCAGGATAATCGGCATCGATCTGTACAACCGGCGGCGTGATTTCCGGAAATTGAGCGATGGGCAACACCTGCATCGCGACCAAGCCGATCACCACGATGACGATGGAAATGACGGACGCGAAGATGGGCCGGTCGATGAAAAAACTCGGGCTCACGGCGCTCCCTCCTTCTTCGACGACCGCATGGCGGTGTCGCCTTTCGTGGCGGCCATGGCTCCGTCGTCCTTCACCGTCGGCGTGGCGGCATCCGGCTTTGAGGACGGGCCGGCCTCAGGCTTCATCGCCGGCTTCGTCCCGTCGGCGGCAGGCGATGGCACGCTAGATGGCGCCGCCGACGTGCCGGCGGAGGCCACGGCGACCGGTTGCACCTGCGCGCCGGGAGCCAGTCGCTGCATGCCGTCGACAACGACTCGATCCCCTTGGCGCAAACCCTCTTCGACTAGCCACTGGTTGCCTTGCCAGCCGGCGGCTTTGACATCGCGGACCTCGATCTTGTCGCCTTCACCGACGACGTACACGAGCGAGCCGGTTGGGCCTTGCTGCACGGCGCGTTGTGGCACGAGCATGACGTCATTTTTCGTCGATCCTTTAAAACGCACCTTCACGAACTGTCCGGGGAGGAGCACCCGGTTGGGATTGGGAAACGTCACGCGTGCCTCTCTCGATCCCGTCTCGCTTTGCAATCCCACTGCGGTGAAATCCTGTATCCCCTCCTGTGGATAGAGCGTCCCATCGGAGAAGGTGATGACGCCACGCAATTTGTAGATATCCGGCTCTTGAACTCGGTTGGAGGCAATATCGCGCCGCCGTTTGAGCAGGAAGCTCTCCGGCGCATTCACTATCACATACATCGGATCGACCTGATGGATGATCGTCAGCAGATCGGTCTGGGTGTTCACCAGACGCCCTTCGTAGTATCGAGTACGTTCGATCAAGCCCTCGATCGGCGCCGTGATGCGCGTATTATCCATGTCGAATTTGGCCTTTACCAATTCGCCTTTGGCTCCTTCGAGCGCGCCCTTCGCCGATAATTCTTCGGCGATCGCGTCGTCCAGATCTTTTTGGCTGACGGCCTGTTCGGCAATCAACGGTTTCACCCGACGGAGGTTTTGCTTGGCTTGCACCAATCGCGCCTCCGCCTGCGACACCTTCGCCTGAGCGCTGAGCATCGCGGCTCGAAAGGGGATAGGATCGATTTGATACAGGGGATCGCCTTTTTTGACGTCCCGTCCTTCCTCGTAGTAACGCTCCTTAATAATGCCGGTGACCTGGGAGCGAATCTCCACGATGCGGGACGCCTCGGTTTGTCCGATGAATTCCGGCTCATCGGGAATGCTCTGTGCGCTGACCGTGACCACTTCGACCTTCGGCGCAGGTGGAGCGGGTGGAGGTGCCGTTTCCCGTTTGCATCCCAAGAGGTCGAATGTGCCCACGATGAGAACCCCAAGGACGACAACCGCAATCCGCGCGTATGTCATGATGTTCATCTCCTGACCAAAAGCACTGTACCGACCATGGCACAATAACTCCGGCGTATTCAATCTTCCGACTCGCTCAGTCCCCCAACTATGATCCCTATGTCCCTGCCCTGACAATCGCTCATGATCCATTACAACCATCCGGCAACGGCTTCCGAGAGGGTGACCAATCCGCGCGGCCTGCACGCGCCGTTCCCTTCAAACACGATGCGGCCGTGCTCCAGCCCGGCATACATTTCTTCAAAGAGCCGCGCCACATCCTCAGAAAAGCCGTGCGACGTCAGCGCCGGCACGACAGCATCAAGCGGAAATTGCCGAACTTGCACACGTCGTTCGAGCCGTTGGCTAAGCGCGACCGCCACATCATTCGGACTATAGTCTTGAGGGCCCGACAGCTCCAAAATCCTTCGCCCCTTTGGCTGATCAAGTAAACACTCCGCCGCCACAAGTCCAATGTCGCGCGTGGCCACCATCGAAATTTTTCGCTCGGGCGTCAAAAACGACGGCAGGACACCCTGCGCACGAACTTCACCGAGCGTCGCCATCCAATTTTCCATGAAGTACGGCGCACGCACGATGGTCAGATTCCGCACCACCTCGGCCAGGCGCCTTTCGCCATAATGGAGCACGCGAATGGGACCCGTTGCATCGGAGAGCTGGGCGCCGATTGACGAGAGGAACACAACGTGAGGCAGGCGACTCTGCGCCACCGACACGGCCATCGCATCGATGAGGTTGCGGCGATCCTCCACATGATGCGCCGTCTGATAGTTCGGCGGCACGAGCAGATAGGCGCCCGTCGCGCCTTCCAGCGCCTTGGCAAATGATCGTGCATCCTCAAGCGAACAAACGGCCACCTCCGCGCCTTTTTGCTTCCAGTTCTCGCCCTGTTTGGCCGTTCTCACGATGACCTTGACCGACTGCTCGCGGTCGAGCAAAGCTTGAGCGACCACCGACCCGGTATGTCCAGTGACTCCAGTCACGACGTACATGATCGACTCCTTACCTCTGTTCGGAAACCGGTTGACTGTCGGCGACCACATGCATAGCTATCATCCCACCGCTTTAAATTCTGTCGAACGGCTCCCAGGTAGCTCTTCCCACCTGTCTGCCAGCCGGCGTGAGATCAGTCCGTCGACGGACCACTTGCCACCCCCTACAATCAACAAGACGGCGCTCATCCCAATGACGAGAAGATGATATTCAAATCCCTCACCCGGCTGTTTGCCAGACCAGTTCATGAAAAAGCCTTGAGGCCAGTGCACTGTGGCGATGGCGCCGAGCATGATCACGATGTAACTGGCGGCCGTAATTCGTGTCAGGAATCCCGCGATCAAGGCCACGCTGCCCAAGGATTCACCGATAATCACCAGGAACGCGATCAGCCAGGGCAGATGCATGACATTGGTAAAGAACCCCATCGTACCGCTAAATCCATTGCCACCAAACCAACCCAAGAGCTTCTGCGCGCCATGCGCCAAGATCACAATGCCCAAGACGACACGCAGCACCAAACTCGACCAGGAGTCATCTGTCTTGAATATGGTTTCCATGTCACGCTCCTCTTTTATGACTTGGCTTCACCGGGGCTTGATGCCGATGCAAATGCGCGATCCAATCTTTCATCATCACTGCGATCACCATTAAAGGAAGTCCGAGTAACAGCACGTGCCATCCGATCGTCCATATGGTTTGTTCTTGCATCGCTACACCTCTTGGCTGCTCAATTCGATACCATCTTGATGTAGCAACGCAGCAAAGACCGTTCCAATCGAATTGGATTCGACTACCTCATGTAAGTAGGCGACGCTTCACACGAAGCTTGGGACGCGATGAAAAATAAGATGGCCCAACGAGAGAAGTGACGAGGCGATCGTGACGAAGTATCGTCAGTGACGAATGGTTTCGTCAGTAGTGGGGTCGAGCCGTTTGCGAACCTTCATGAAAATAAAACTGAGGCTCACTGCTCGTACTTTTCGACGACCTCCGGCGGGCGAACATGCGCGTCCGCCGGATTCCCACCTGTTTCGCGGAGAGCGCGACGCTGACGCAACAGATCCCAACATTGATCTAACTCAACGTTGATTTTCTCCAGTCGCGCACGATCGGAATCCGACAGCGATCCTTTCCCGAACATCCGATGCTCTTCTGTGACGAGGGTTTGAATTTTATCCAAGACGGATTGATCTTTGGTCTGCTCGCTCATAGTCGCACCTCCTTCACAGATGTCTCATTATCGATTATCTATGCTAACGCCCTACCCGGCGACCTCCTGTCGGTTAGCGGGTAAGGTCCCGGTAATTGAGCGTGAAGAGCGTGTAGGCAGCGCACTAGAGCGGGCAAGACAATGGATTGGTTTCACAGCGGATCTCATGGTTGGGACTCGCCTTGCGGTGTGAGTAAAGAAGTCCTCCTTGGCAAAAGTGTTGCCATACACTTCTTTATCGAACCCTCACATCACCACGCCTCCCCCGGCATGAAGGTTCTGTCCAGTCAGCCACCGCGCATCCTCGCTCACGACAAACGCGACGACGTCTGCGATGTCTTTCGGCGTGCCAAGTCGCTTGAGCGGCGAGGCCTGCGTGCCCATCTCGCGGAACTTGGGATCGGCGGGCATCATGTCCGTGAGTGTGTAGCCTGGAGAGACCGTGTTCACGGTGATCCCCCTTGGCGCAAGTTCATGTGCGAGGCCTTTCGTGAACTGCTCCAGAGCCCCCTTGCTGCCGAGGTATGCGGTCGCGCCGGCCAACCCGATATGGGTGCCGTCCGTGGAAATGTTCACGAGACGACCGCCTTCCTTGATGACCTTCGCCGCTTCTTGTAAGGCAAAATAGGGACCTTTGGTATTGAGAGCAAATATGCTATCGAACTCTTCCTCGGTCATCTCCACTAAAGGCTTGTATATGAACTTGCCGGCGTTATTGACCAGAATGTCCAGGCGGCTGAATTTTTTTACGGTATCCTTGACCAATCTGGCGACATCGGCAACGTTGCTCATGTCGGCTTGAACGGCGATGGCCTTACCCCCTTTGGCTTCAATACCGGTGACCACTTCTTTGGCTTTGTCGGCGCTTTTTCCATAATTCACAACAATCGTGGCGCCTTCCTCCGCTAATCGTTCGGCAATGGCGCGCCCAATTCCGTTTGATGCCCCGGTTACGATGGCCACTTTTTCATTTAGCACACCCATGCTCTGTGCCTCCCTGTTTCCTTGATTGCGTTTCAAAAACCCATCGGTTTTTCATTATCAGAAGATCACCAGCTGCTCCTTTGACCTAGCGAAGGGCTCTTATTTCGATTAGGCCGCAATGACATCGGCCTGTTTTCTGTCATCATGCTCTGAGCGGGATCGGGTCGTAACAGGCGACTCCGCTGGAGGAAACTTCTTCATGGCATGTCGATTCGCCCACGTTAGAAGCCCCTTCACTACAAGTCGGATCGAAAGAAGAGACAGGACGGCCATGCCCACGACATGCGAAGCCAGACAAAGAACCAGTGCTCAGTTGATCGGCGCACTTTGCGCGAGTCCGTCCTTTGTGGTCAGGACCATGCGGAACCGTGCTTTGCCTTGCATCATGCGAGCGTACGCGTCAGCGGCCTGTTCGAGAGGAACTGTCTCGATCAGCGGGCGGATATTTTTCAGGACGCTGAAGGCCAGGGCGTCCTCGGTATCAATCGCCGTGCCGGCCAGTGAGCCGTAGATCGAGCGCCCTCCAAAGATGAGGGGGAATGCATTCAATTGGATCTGGTCCTGCGGCACACCCACTATGATGAGCTTCCCGCGGGCTGCGAGACCGGACACAAGCGGCCCCATTGCACCACCATTGGGGGCGGTTGCGAGAATCGCCCTGGCCCCGCCCAAACGCTGCAGTGCCGCTGCCGCATCGTCGACGGACGTATCGATGTAGATGTGCGCGCCCAAATCTTTCGCAAGATTTTCCTTGTCGCTGCCACGTCCGATGGCTACAGTCTGGAACCCCATGTGTCGCGCAAATTGGATGCCAAGATGACCCAGGCCACCCATGCCCTGCACAGCAACCAAATCTCCGCCCCGCAAGCCAGCGTTGCGAAGAGCGTTGTAGGTCGTGATACCTGCGCAGAGTAGCGGGGCTGCCTCTGCCGAACCGAGCTCATCAGGAATGGAAACGATGCCCCGCGCTTCAGCGATCATCACTTCCGCATATCCTCCATCCATGGTTACTCCTGGTATCACCGCATTCTGACAATTCACAATGTCTCCGCGTCTACATGGTTCGCACACTCCATCTTCGCCGCCGAAGAAGCCGACACCGACCCGTTGACCGATGTTCCATTTGGACACTCCACTGCCTAACGCTTCAATGCGGCCGACGACCTCATGCCCAGGAACGCGCGGCAGGTTCAAACCCGCGTAGATGCCCGCGACCGTGGCGGCATCGGTGTGACAGATTCCACATACTTCTACCCGAATCCGAACCTGGCCGGGGCCAGGTTCGGATATTGTTCGCTCGACAACGCGAAGACTACCTGGCGCTGATACTTCGACCGCCTTATAAGTTTTTGCCATATTCATGGCACTTCCATCCGATCAGAGACGTTCCTCTTCCAAGTCGTACAGATCCCGGGCGAGCAGTTTCACTTTTTCGAGGTTTTCTTCATGGGTTCCTCTCAATAAAAACAAAACACCGAGGGGTGAATAAGATTTTCTTAGTGCTTGCCCGCGTCATAATAGAACCGCTCGTGCACGATTTTTCCGTTCTTCCACTTCGCCACCGAAACTGCTCAACATGGCCGGGCTCGCCGCCGGTCGTGACAAAGTCGCTCGTGGATTCATAGAAGGTGACGTTGTCACCGACACTTGAAGCTGTGATGGTGAACCCTTTTAATTCCTTCACGCCGCTCATGGCCTGTTTTTCCTGTTCAATGTTGGTGCCGAGTCCCTTCGTCGGCGGATTGGCATTTCCTGCATCACGGTGTCCTTGTCGTAAAACTCGTTCATCGCCTCGATGATTTTGCCTTGTCGAATGTAACCGAACAGATCGTTCAGCCGCTGTTGTAGATTGGCTGTGCTCATGAGCGTTACTCCTTTCGAGGTTCGCTGGTGAATGTCATCCCGCAACAGAGCATCTTTTCATCATGGAAAGGAGTCTGCCCACTTTTCTACCTCAGGCGACCCTGGCGAGACTGTGTGTCTCTTTCCCGTCATTACTCTCCCCAGACGAGCGGCTCGGAGCAGTAGGAGAAGCCATGCCCCATTGAGAATATTGAGGATCTCGCAGCGCTGACTTTTCGAAGGGTCGATGCCTTGGCTCAGCAGCAGAAATTCGGCTCATGACAGCCTGCTTCATGTGCACGCGTAACCACCCGATGAGCTCCCACAGCAGCAGGATAGCCAAGATGGCCATGCCCACGACATACGACCAGGCAGCCAGATAGAAGGCCAGGAGTGCGGCAGTCCAGTCGTCCGGCCCAAGCGCCCTCTGTGCAAAGAGCGCCAGTCCACCGGCAATGATTAAGAGCAACAGGCTCACACCAGCAACGGCCCATTCCATCGATTGCAAGAAGCTGTATCTCTGAGTTTTGCGATTCATACGTCACCACTATTTGGAGATTGAATCATGTTGGACTATTGTTGTTGTGGACGCGATTTCGGAGGATGACCGGATCGATCATCTCGCCGCATTGCACACAGCGCCACACCGGAAACTCAATACCCTGCTCAACGACCAGAAGGCCGCTGCACCTTAAACATCTCGTCATGGTAGCAAGTGGCATCCAATCGGCGGTGCTTTCTTCTTCTTTCAGGTCTGATACTGGAAATCCTACAGCCGTGGCCATCGTTGACCTCCTCTCGCTTGTCATCTCGTCTAACTCATGAGGGTGGGAGCATAGACCGTTCCAGCGATCGGCCCGATTCAAGCGCACAAGAAGAATGTTGAAGAAAAGAGAGGTTATACGTCAGTGACTCTCAAACTTTAACTTGGCAAGTGGAGTTGTGACGACACGTCGGCGCCGACAGAACGGCGCTGTGCCGAAAGTTCGGCGCGACTACGGACGAGAGATACCGAGTTTCTGCAGTTTGGACTGAAGGGTGGTTCGTTTCATACCAAGACGGGTGGCGGCCCCCGCCGGCCCGCCGATGATCCAATTGGCTTCCCGCAGAGCGCGTTCAATATGTTCGCGTTCGGCCGTCTCAAGCGTCGCGATGCCGCTGGGTATCATGCCTTTGGCTTTGGCTAACTCGGCCACGGGGACCTGGAGTTGAGCGCCGTGCGAAAGTATGACGGCACGCTCGATAAAGTTCTCCAGTTCGCGCACGTTCCCAGGCCATGCATACCCACTCAGGATGTGCATCGCCTCAGATGGGATCGTCTCGATCCGTTTGTTCATGCGGCGTGCATATTGCTGGGCGAAATAGCGAACCAGCACCGGGATATCCGCAATCCGTTCTCGGAGCGGTGGCACGGTGATCGGAAAGACGTTCAATCGATAATACAAATCACTGCGGAACTGTTTCTCGGCGACCATTTGATTCAGATCACGATTTGTCGCCGCGACCAAGCGCACATTCACACGGATCGTTCGCGTACTCCCTAAGCGCTCAAACTCCTGTTCCTGCAAGACGCGCAGGAGCTTCGCCTGTAGCTCCAGGGGAACGTCGCCCACTTCATCGAGGAAGAGGGTCCCTCCGTCCGCCAATTCAAACCGACCGATTCTTTGCGCGATGGCCCCGGTAAAGGCGCCCTTCTCATGTCCGAACAGCTCGCTTTCGATCAGCCCTGTTGGAATGGCCGCACAGTTCAGCTTGACAAAGGTTCGCTCACGCCGTCCGCTCAGCTTATGAAGGGCGCGCGCAATCAGTTCCTTACCTGTCCCCGTTTCGCCTTGGATGAGGACCGTCGAATCCGTTGGCGCCACAACCTCAAGCTGCTTCAGTACCTCCTTGAGCGCGGCACTTTCACCGATGATCTCTTCGAAAATGTATTCGGTTCTGATCTCAGCTTCGAGATAGAGCTTTTCTTCGGCAAGTTTATCTTTCAACTCCCCGATTTGACGATAGGCCAGCGCATTGTCGACCGCGATGGCCACCTGTTGCGCCACCTGGCTCAGCAGATCGATATCGTCTTGCGTAAAGGAGTCCTCAGAGCGTCGGCCTACATTCAAGGCGCCTAGGGCGCGATTGTGGGAGAGCAACGGAACGCTACACAGGGACTTCACCCCCTCATCGACCAGGCGTTCGCAGACCTTCGAGTCCGATGACAAATTCTTGAGGCCTTCTTCCGTAAAGACAGCAGGCTTCATGGTGGTCATGGCAATAGTGGCCGGCCCCTGACAGGGCGTATCTGCTCGTCCCTCTTCAATAAAGTTCGTGTTGTTCGAAAAATCGAGCACATGCACTCGGTACTGACGCGTCTCGGGCTCATGCAAGACCAAGCTGGAGCCGTCATGCTGAATGACCTTCCGCAAGCAGGCACTGACCGCGGTGAAGACCTGATCCAAGTTTAAATTCGACACGACGGCATTGTTGACTTCCAGCAACAGCTGCTGGCGATCCCGTTCATGTGCCAATTGCTGCTGGGCGGATGTCGCGCTCTCGTCGTGCAACACATTGTCCACGGCGACGGCCACCTGCTTCGCCACCTGCTGCATGAAGTCGAGTTCAGAGGTTTTATAGGTTCTCTTCTGAAGGCTTCCAAATCCCATGGCGCCGAGGCGGCGCTGCGCCGTCGTGAGGGGGATGACGCAGAAGGATTGGATGCCATTTTCACGCAGCAATGGCATCAGCGTCGGAAAGCGGTGCTCTTGCATCAGATCATTCACGATCAACGGCTGTTGAGTTTGCCACACCAATCCACCTGGAGATTCGCCCACTGGTATCTCCAGGCCGGGGCTGATCGTGGTGGGTTGCGAAGTCACCAAGAGCCACAGGCGCATGACGTCGCGTTCCGGCTCATGCAAGACCGCGTTGATGTAATCGAATGGGACAACGTGGGGGAGCCGTTGGGCCAGATCGCGAAAGAGCCCTTCCAGATCGCGGTGTGATGCGATGGATTCGGACACTTCCAGCAGGAGACGCAGCCGATCACGATCGTGAGTCAAGTCTTGATGATGGAGGACATTGTCGACAGCCACGGCAACTTGCTTGCCGACCTGCTGGAGAAATTCCACGTCCGTGTCTTCATAGGCGCCCTCTTGCACGCTCGCGAACCCCATGGCACCCAGTCGTCGTAGCGCCGTGGTCAGGGGAACGATGCAAAAGGAACGAATGCCGTCCTCCCGCATCCGTGCCGTAACGTTTGGCCAACGTTGTTCCTCGGCAAGATTTGGAACAAGGAGGGGCTGCTGCGTTTGCCACACCAATCCGGCAGGAGTTTCGTCAACGGGCTCTTCACGGCCACCCACGATATCGGCTGGAATATTCGCCTGAACGTTGTGGAGCTGCATCACGTGGCGCGCTGGATCGTAGAGCGACAGGGCCACAAAGTTGACATGGGCTACCCGTGGAAGGAGGTGCGCGAGATCATGCACTAAGGCCGTCAAGTCCAAATGCTTTGCGATGGACTCCGAGACCTGTAGAAGAGCCTGGTATTGCTCGACCGATAGATCCGCACGGCGAATCAGATCACTTTCCATGGCATAGACCTTTAAATGGCCGTTGATGGAAGCAGTAACCAGCATACGCCAGGAGTTCGTGAAAAATCATCAAGCTTTCTTCCTTCCACCTTCCTTTTCACGGCTCTAATACGACTTTTTCGACAAGATCTCCCGGCCGTTTCAAAAAAATCAAGCCGGGTCGGAACGGACTGTCATTCTTGATGCGATCATGATATCCGTTCGCGGCACGACACTAGATTGAGGGACAAAAATCGTATGACGGATCCTGTAAGCGAGAGACAAGCCTATCAGGGACCGGCGTTCTTTTCGTACGGCTTCCGGCCGTTTTTTCTTGGGGCAGCGCTGTTTGCGGGCGTGGCGATCCCTGCCTGGGTCCTGATGCTGGCTGAACTCGGTGACGCCTCCGCTCTCTCTGGGCCACGGGACTGGCATGTGCATGAGATGGTCTTCGGTTTTCTCCCCGCCGTGATCACCGGCTTCATGCTCACGGCTATCCCCAATTGGACCGACCGCTCTCCGATCAGAGGCAAAGAGCTGATAGTCCTGTTTGTCTTGTGGCTGGCCGGACGTCTCATCATGGCGATCCCGAGGGTGCCGCCCATCACGTCCGCCATCGTCGACGGAGCCTTTCTGGTTACAGTGGCGGGGTTGGTGTGGCGAGAGATTGCAGCCGGCAAAAGCTGGAACCGTGCGCCGATGGGAGTGCTGATCAGTCTGTATGCAGGCGCCAACATCGTATTCCACGTGATGGCTTTAAGCGGCGCGGCGACGAATCTTCCAGTACGAATGGCGCTCGCGCTCGTGATGGTCCTACTGGCCTTGATCGGTGGGCGGGTCACACCCAGCTTCACAGAAGAATTTCTAACTGAGCAGGGAAAGACCCAGCAGCCTGCCCCATTTTCACGCTTCGATGGCGCGTCGATCGTTCTCGTGGCCATCGCCGCTGTGGCCTGGATCGTTCAGCCGCATGCGACGGCGACAGGCTGGATGTTGGTGACGGCCGGAATTGCGAATGTCGGCCGTCTGTTGCGCTGGCACGGCTGGGCGACGTGGCGTGAACCGTTGGTGCTGATGCTGCATCTGGGGTATGGGTGGCTGGCGATATCACTGCTCGTCCTGGGTGGCGCGATTCTTGGAATAGGTCTGCCGAAAGAGGATGCGGTGCATGCGCTCACCACCGGCGCGGTGGGCGTCATGACCCTGGCGGTGATGACCCGCGCGAGCCTCGGCCATACGGGACGTCCCCGGCACGCGGGGGCGACGACGGTCTTCATCTACATGCTGGTCACGCTAGGGGCATTGCTGAGAGTCTTCGGACCGATCACTGACCTTCCAACGACGCTGGTGCTTGAGTTGGCTGCGATTGGCTGGAGTGGTGCATATGTCCTGTTTGCCCTGGTCTATGGCCCGTTCCTTCTTCGCCCAAGCCTCGACGAGTAACGAAACGGCTCGCAAAACGAAAGCGTCGGATGCGCGAGTGTCATGCCACGCAATGAGTCCCTCGTAGGACTATTCAAGCAGTCCTTCCCTCTGGTTCATTACAATCGTCCTGGCTGGCAAGTTGAGCGGGAAAAGTATCCTTACAAGACCCGAGCGCAATATCACCATTCTGCCGAGATATCGGGCAGAAGCACATTGCGATGTCGAACGATGCAGGAATGACAAGTGGAAGGATGATTGACACTCAGAATTGATCACACCGGTCGCAGCTTAAAGCGCAGCGGAGCAACACTCTATTTAAGAGAGCGAGCATGAACTATGGCTACGTCGACTCGTCCACGCCTATTTCACCGTCGCTTCCAGGAGAGTTTCCACCGGCTGGAGATTGGAGACAAGATCGTCCGGTACACCATGCCGCTGGCTCAGAAGCGTGGATGTGTTATAGGTGAGCCAAACCTTGCCATCTTTGTCTTCCCACGCCAGTGCTTTCAGAGGAAGATCAATGGCTGCTGTTGGCTGAGCCACCATCAGCGCGGTGCCGCCTTTCGGATTCCCGAAGATCAGCAATATCGTCGGTTTCATCTCCAATCCAACCTTTTTCGCTTCTTCCCCATGGTCGATGCGAGCGAAGATGCGCATGCCTTTTCCCACGACGGCCTTCTCGATTCTATCGATCGTGTCAGTGACGGAATATTGGCTGGCTGTCGTTCTGAGGTTGGTCTCTGCGGCCGCCGCATCACCAATCATCATTATTCCGACGAAGCCGCTCAACAACAGATAAACGAAAATTGCGTTGCCATTCATAAGTCCTCCTCACCTCTCAGGGCTACGGTCACCACCAGGGCCTTACGCCGCCATCCAACAGTAGCCAAGAACCTCATGGGATCGGTTGATGTAGGCCTGCTGCCCCAGCAGACGTTTTCCAAAACCCTAAGCAGTTCGATGGGGAGGAAGCTCACATTATCAGGACGGGCTAATGAAACTCACTCCATGTTATTTTCGTGATTCTCTGCGAAGATTCGTAAGTCTCCGTCTGATTCTCACCATGCGGCCAGGCACGTATGGTGATGCTATCTCTATCGCTGGAGGAATATGAGAACACGGCCGATTGGAACGATGATCGTACGATCACAGGTGCTCGCCGTCTGTATGGTCCTCGTGATTGGGACGGCGGCCCATGCCGTGCCGACCGGACTCGACTACGTCTTCTTCACAGGCCTCGGTACTGGATCAAGCGCATTGGACCGCATTGCCAATGCGTCGTTTCAGGGTAAAAGCGGTGAGGGGCTTCAAGCGCTGGCGCAGGAATTCGACGCGACGTTTACGGCTCAGCACGTCACTGGACGCGTCTTTCCATGGGATCAAGAGTCCGCTGCGGCCGACTTTGTACGATCGCTGAACCGCTCGGATGAGCTTGTCGTCGTCGGCCATAGCTTCGGGGGCGATTCCGCCCTGGAGTTCGCCAACGCATTGACGCCGGGACGACCCATCGATCTCCTCGTGACCATTGATGCGGCATGCGTTCTATGCCCGGGTGGGACCGTCAAGCCGGCAGATGTGCTCCAGGAAGTGGAACTATACCATACGCCCAATGCGGGCGATAACCCGCTCGTTCCGCCATTTCTGGAACGCTTGAGCAATCCCGATCAGAGTTTCAATGTCACCGACCTGTTCAATGAGCCGAATAACCGAAGCTGCCTAAACGACATCGGCGGCACGGTCACGCATACGAACATCAGCAACAGCGCATGCGTGCATCGGATGATCGGCGGCGCCGCTCTCTCATTGTTCGAGACCGGTACACTTCCAAGCCTCAGTACCTTCCTGCCGTCATCACTGAACGGTGTTTCAAGTGCCGTTCCCGAACCCGCGACCTGGCTCTTATTGGGAACCGGACTAGCGGCCCTCCTGCGTCGGATGGCTCACAGAGAGAGACTCTGACTGCAGATAAGAGTCTTCGGACCGATCACTGCACTCCCGTCGATGCTCGTGCTTCGGTTGGCTGCGGTCGGCCGGAGTGTCGCGTATGTTCGCCTTGGTACGAGACGAATCGCCGCCAAGCGCCATGCTTGACGGAACATGCAGCCGTCCAGCATTAATCTTAAAGATTAAGACACGCCGTCGAGGATCCTCCGGTACTCGTCTTCTGCATAGGCGCGAACGGTTGAGGTCCTCACGTTGCCGGCGGAGCCTACCTTCAGCACAAAGTTGGCGAGCGCCTCATCCGTGGGGACATCGACGATGAGCAAGGCGTCTGTGGCGCCCTGCGTCATGTAAAACGCCTTCATCTCACCACCGAGGTCTTTGAGTGTCTTTTTGGCCGCATCCAGCCGCTTCGGCGAATCCTTGATGTTCCGAATACCTTGCTCAGTCCAGTTAATCTGAATCAGATAGGTCGCCATGCTAGCCTCCTTTTCTTAGCTACTTGTGGCGGTTCTTATGGAGGAGAGACGTGTAAAGAGTGGCATAGTCGTCTCGCGTAATGAGAAGACTGATACTCCTTCCGAGGAGTAGCCGACATCAGTCAAGCGTTCGCAGAAAAGTCAGGAGATGACCTAACTAGGTACCCTTACATAGGCGTGGGCCAGTTTCTAGAAAACGAGAAGAGCGAATGCAAGAAAAGATTAGGATTTTTCTCGCACCAGAGTTACCTGGCCTTTGGGAGCAGACGTTAGAAGGCCTTGGAGGTGGGGTATCAACGGAAGCAGGTCTTTCAAACGATTGGTCTGCGCCTGAAGAACAATGACGGCGATGGTAAATTTTGGGAGATTCTGCTGAAAGGATAGGTTTTGATCAACCGTCACAAAGACATCGAATTGAGCTTGAGCGAGTCTGAGGAGTTCCCCGTTTTTAATACCAGCCCACCCAGCTTGAGGCACTGTGAGCACCTCATGGCCTTGAATATCTTTCGCTAAACGGCGGTCAATGCACTCATCGAGCAAAATTTTCACGAAGCGATGATCAGCATCCTAGCCTTGGCCTCTTCGAGGAAGGCAATTACTTGCTCACGCGTGACAGTGGGAAATCCGTCAATAAACTCATCAATCGTCTGGCCTCCTTCCAAATACTCGATGAGCGTCTGCGCAGGCACGCGTGTCCCCCGGAAAACCGGGGTACCGCCCAGGATATCAGGGGTGGACGTAATGAGGGATTGCTTCGCAGTCGCCATATTGAACTCAATAAAATTCTAAGCCAGGTGATGTGATAAAGCAATGGAAGCTGCTTGCGAACGATCCAATCGGCTATTTTGCATAAAGGAAAGACCATCGGGAAACTTAAGGCAATGGGACGTTTTAAGCTTCTTTAACTTGGCGCACGGTGATTGCGTGTGCCGAAGAGAGCCGGCGCTTTGGGAAGGCCACGGTAAAGAAATGTCATAATGCCAAAGCTAACCGTAAAACGATGTCCGCTGCCATAGCCAAATAGCAAGATTCATGACCTGACCCCAATTTGTGAGGGTGATGTGGAAGGTGGCTCGGTACGCCTTCAGATGAGGCGCCGGTACGCGGCTTGGAATTTACCGCCCGGCATCTCACCGTTCAGATAGATCTTCTCGTTATGGCCCTCGGAGCGTCACGGCCTCAGCAAGAGATTCAGAATTCGTGCCGTGAAGGACGAGTGGTTATTGATTATTCGGCCACCCCACGGATGGGTAGCCTGACCGGCACAGTCCGCACCTACAACCTCGAATCCGGCGCGTGATTGTGGTGATGACTGTGAGGTTTACCGATGTTGCTGTAACCGCGCTTCAGCGAGATCGATATCCAGCTGGATACGGCGCAGGACTTCATCGCTGATGACGTTTTGGTTGCGAAGTTGAAGAATCGTCCGGCGCTCCACTTGAAGCGCTTCGTGCGAGAGTCGTTCGAACTCGGAGGAAAACAGTCGGAGCGGCGTGCCGGCACTCTCGGGTTCGGCGCCTTCCACCTGGCGGATATGGTCTTCATATTCGACGCGCAACCTTTGCAGCGCGTCGGCTTTCGTAGGGTCGCCTTCCCCCATTTCATTTAGTCTCGAGAGGGCGGCGAGGTTGGCCTTGAGTCGGGCTTCGCGTTCCTCTTTTTCCATTGACCGGTCATCCGTGACGCCGAGCCAGTGAATGACCAGCGGCAGGCTCAAACCTTGCACCACGAGGGTGGCCAGAATCACGATGAAGGTAAGAAAGAGAATCAAATCGCGGTGCGGAAATGGCTGACCGTCTGCCGTTCCATCCATGCTGATCGGGATCGCCAGGGCCGCCGCGAGTGACACGACACCGCGCATGCCTGTCCATCCAATGATGGTGACGTAACGCCACGACGGATATGGATCGCGGTCCCGAATCCTCTTGAAGAGCAGGCGCGGCAGATACGCCGCCGGGAAAACATACAGCATGCGGATGAGAATCACCGCGAGGCTGATGAACAACGCATACCACACGAGCTGATGAATGGGAATGTCATTGCCGGACAACGCGTGCAACACCTCGGGCAGTTGCAATCCGATCAGGATGAAGACGACACCGTTCAGCAGAAATTCCACCATTTCCCAGACCGGCCCGCCTTGCAGCCGCGTCTTAAAGGTCAGCAATTCGGGCATCCGTCGACCCAGATATAAACCGGCCGTTACGACCGCGAGCACGCCAGAAACGCCTATCCGCTCGGCGGACAAATACGCGACAAAGGGCGTCAGTAGCGAAACGGTGTTTTCAATCGGCGCATCATCCACGCGCTTGTGAAATTGTTGCGCCAGCCATCCGACCGCCAAACCGGTCAGAATTCCGCCACTGCTGACGATGAAAAATTGCCCGCTCGCGTACGTCAAGGAAAATGAACCGGTCGCCACGGCCGCCAGCGCGAAACGATACGCGACCAGCCCGGTCGCGTCGTTGACAAGACTTTCTCCTTCGAGGATCGTGACGATGCGGCGGGGGACTTTCAACCGTTCGGCAATGGCCGTGGCGGCGATGGCATCAGTCGGAGAAATGATGGCGCCCAACACAAACCCCGCAGCCAGCGGCAGGTGCATGAAATAATGCGCGAGATAGGCGACGGTCACCGTGGTGAAGAGGACAAGGCCAATGGCGAGGAACGAAATGGGGCGGAGATTTGTCCGGAAATCACGCCACGAGGTGAACAGCGCCGCCGGAAATAAAAGCGGCGGTAGACAGAACAGAAAGACCAGTTCTGGATTGAGCGTTATTTTTGGAAGCCCGGGAATCCAGCTAAGCAGCAAGCCGCCGATGACGAACAGGATCGGATAGGGAATGAGGACTTTGCGCGCCAACATGGCCAGAAGGGCTACCGTCAGCAGAAGCCCAACAAAGATTTCAGCAATGCTGGTCATGTCGCTTCAACAAGACTTCGGACGCGGGCCTGCACAGCCAGACTTCTGGCTAAAGGCAACAACAAGTTGGCTAAGAAATACTTGACGGCCGAAACGTTTGCACGCGCAGGGAGTGCTTGGCAGGCAGTGTGGGTGAAATCCACGTTACGAGTGTAAACATTAGGCTTCTCTGCTGTCTAGGTCCTTCTTCAACCACAAGCCTCGGCTCGCACACTGCCCACGTTACTAACGGGACTGCCTGCGAAAGTACCGTTCACGCTAGGCCACTGCTCTCGTATGGCGGCCTTCGGCGAACTCGTCGATCATCTTCTGATTGAAGGCCGGAATGTCGTCAGATATCCGACTCGACACCCAAACAGGAAATGAAGTTCGGTGTGATGATGCGACCTCTGCATGCATCTTGATCAATTACAAAATTCAAGACCTCACCCCATTAGTTTCTGACCCCAATTTGGAGGTGCAAATCTATGGGAAGTAATGCTCCTTCGAGGAGGCGAGGCAATTTTGACTGACGTCCTCACTTTAGACATAGACCAAGCTGGTCACTAAAAAGTAAAATGTCCCCGCTTTGTGACCTTTTGGCCAAGGAGTTATTTAATGGCAATTCAACCTGTCGGCATTGATATCAAATCATCAACGATAGGTCTAATTCTCCAAAGAAAAAGCCTTTGCGTACCTCTTAGTCAACGCTCATACAGATGGGAAGTTGAGCATGTTGACGATCTATACAAGGATATAAATGCAGCACTACTTGGGAATTTGGACGAGTATTTCTTAGGGTCCATTGTTGTTATCAGTCGCAAGGCAGTGACCTTTCCATGAGAAAACAGCCAACAGGCCTGAACAAACGGGCCAGAACGGTTCTGATCTCTTGTGGTCTGATTGCCTGAGGATAACGCGACTGCGTGGGAAAATCGATATAAGCAGGCTGAATTCCAGCAAGCGAGTGTGATCCAGGTGCAGAGAAGCCTGGCACAGTCCGAGAGGTGGGAACCCAATCGGTGTACCCTGCTGGGTGGGTTCCCACACGAGTTTGAAAACCCAGTTGTGAAAGGTTCTGGAAAGTACTTTGCATTTACAGCGGCCACTGGATTGTATACAAACGGAGCTGTGGGTAATGTAGCTTTGAGGCCAAAGCCGGGGTAGAAAAGAGTTTTGCTGGCGCGCTGAAGCGAAGGCTTCACGAACGGGACGAAGCTCAAACTGACAAGACTTTGACCTCTTTTTTTTGTTAACAGGGCCGGGAGGTACGCATGGCTAACTCTCTCTGGACGAGTTCCTTAAACTCAGTGGTGTCATTATAGCTGGCGAATTTTCATCCGATGGAAAACTGATCGAGTATCGCGCTTACACGACTCATCTTCCCCAAGACGGGCTAGATCTCACGGCTCAATTTGCGGCCGCAGTCACGCAACTCTTCAGTGCATTGGCGGCTTCGCATACGAAAATCAGCGGGTTTAATTGGCTACCCAGAAAGTATGGATGTATTCTTGGGGTGATATGACGGTTGCAGTTGGCGGTCATCGCGGCGTGTTTGTAAAGACGGTGGAGGCGGATTTCAATCAACTCTTTGAGGCACTACCAATCCTCTGGTATGTCAATAACGTATGCCGTTGGGATGCCAGCCGGTGGTGCGTCATGAACAATGACAAGTCGTTTGCCTGCCTCGTACCAACCCAGCCCTTCCCAATTCCTTTGCCGCAGAGCTTCAGGCAACACCTGGTTCAAATCTAATGGGACGCCGAGTCGTCTACCGACCGTATCGAATCGTTGTAGCCACTGATACTGAAAGACCCTGTTCCCTTCGCGTGGTGAGTTCTCAGAACTCAGCAGAACAATGAACCCTAATTCATGGGTGCTTTTATTGATCTCATGCCAGACGAGATCACTGGCCCGAAACCGCTGCGCCGTCGGCGGTGGGTCGTCGCCAATCTCTTGAACGTCTAATGATAGGGTTTGTGGGACCACCCCTTGCTTTCCATCGTCTCTCACATCGACGCCTGTTTGTCCTTTTGTCAGTTCGTGCATCCAAATGACGGGACGAAGAGGAAGAGGCCCCACGATGGACCGTAGTTGCTCAGGCACCGCCTGATATTCGGGATACCCCCCCTCCCACAGTACCGCCACCTTTGATGTGCCACTGGAAAGGCGTCGCACTGCGACACCTTCTAATCCCCGATTTCCGAATTCCGTCAGTGGCGTTCCATATTGGGCGATGACACCTTCCATCCCAATCAACGCACGTAGTCGTTCTGAGAGGACCACAACCCTGCCATCTGCCAAGACCTCGATGCCTTCTAAATCAATCGCCAAGCTACCGCTGGGTAAGTCCACAGGCATCGCTCGTTCTGGATCAATAACAATGGCTCTATCATTATGATTTGGAATAGGAAAGCGATAGAAACGACCAGGGTCTTTGTCTCCGACTAGCAGCAGATAATCTCCAAGCCTCGTGATCCCTGAGGCATCATGGACTTCAGCCGACATAGCAGAAAAGACGAATACGAGGCTAGCAGTTAGTACAACTAAGGCGGCCATCATTCAGATCCTAAGGTCGGCAATTCGAAACCGTATGAGTATTGTCTGTCCTAGAATGTATGGCCTTGTAAGTAGCCTAGCAAGAGGGGACGGGAGGTTGCTAGGGATTTAATACTCACTAGGTGACGGTGACAATGGTGACATGGAAACTAATAACCTTGGAGAATTTGGAGGAGTGGATATATTAAAGAGAGGTTGTTCAGCTTCACAGTCACCATGCACCATGCTCACCCTGACGCGATAAAGATCCGACTACCTATCGGGCCAATGGAAGACTTGGATAGATCGAGATGGGTTGGGCTATTATTTTCTTTTAAACTACGACAATCAGACAACACTCATTCTCGACACACCAGGGAGGAGCGTCCATGTCACGGCAACCAGCGTTAACAGCTGATGAGCAGAAGTCCTGTCCGATACGGCCATATGGACTCACGATGATCGCCATACGACGTTATTTTCTCGGCAAAATGCCCTTCGACGCTCATGCGCTGGTTTTCTCTGCTTGAACAGGAAAAGCAATGGTGAACGTGGTTCCTTTCCCTTCCTCGCTTTTGACCCCAATGTGCCCCCGGTATTTCGACACAATCTTGTACGCTATGCTAAGACCCAACCCCGTTCCCTTGCCAGGTTCCTTCGTCGTCATAAAGGGATCGAAGATTTTACTGATAAGATTGGCGGGGATGCCATAGCCCGTGTCACGGATCTGCACCTCAATACATTCGTTCGTGAAGGTCGTTAGAAGGGTCAGACAGCCTTGTCCCTCCATCGCATCAACGGCATTCGTGATCAGATTCACGAAGACCTGATCCATTTCTGAGCGTCGGCCCCGTAGCAAAGGCAGAGCGCCAAAATTCATGGCCACCGTGGCGTGCCCAAATCGTGCGCTGCGTTGGACGAGCTTCAACGCCTCCCGCAGTCGTTCATTGATGTCGAGTTCCACCTCGTGGTCACGAGACGCGGGCCTTGCATAGGCGGCAAAATCTTTCACGACAAGCCCGACATGTTGCGAGTACGTGACAATGTCCTGAGCATATTCTTGGATTTTCTCATAGTCACGTTCTTGGATGAGAAGTTGGGCCATGCTGAGGATGCCCTGTATGGGATTATTCACTTCATGCGCCATGCCGGACACGAGCGTCCCTAGGCTGGCGAGTTTTTCTGCCTGGATGAGCTGATCCTGGAGCTGCGTTTGCTCGGTGGTATCCCACAGTACAAGGCCTACCAGCGTCTGTTCCTGCGGACCTTCTGAAACTGGAAACGGACGATACCGATAGGTCCGCTCCCGTATCTGGATGGTCCGCTCCTGTCGAGGATGGGCACCCTTTCCCATCGCGCGGGCGTCTTCTATGAGCTGACGTGAGTCCGAAGTTAAGGGGCCAATCAGATCGGTGAGAGAGCACTCCGTTAAAGTCCTGCGCTCGCCGCCTGAGGAAAAATAGCGGGAGGCCGTCGGATTGGCGTAGGTGATCTGCACGTTGCTATTCACAATCAGGATCGCACACGGCATAGAGCCCAAGGATCGCTTCCATCTTCGCATAGGCGCTGTCCAACGCAGCTTGGGCTTGCGTACGTTCAATGAACTGTCCGACCTGACTCCCGATCGCGCCTAGCATTTGAAGTAAATCCTCGTCCGGTTGACGGATGTCACGGCTGAAGCATTCCAATACCCCCAAGATGTGGCCGTGCAGCTTGATAGGAAACGCAAACGCGCCATGGAAACCGAGAGACACCGCGAAGGGGGCACGTGGGAAGTTCTCCTCCTGTTGCACATCATGCAGCCAGAGCGGTTCACCATTGGCCCACACTCGCCCGGGCAATCCCGACCCACGACGGAACACCTGCTTCCGGCTGAAGCCTTCCAAGGATTCCTGACGCACATCGGGAGCGTGCCAGACATCGAGACAGCGCAACTTATCCAACTGCTCATCAACCCCCCAAAGCAGTCCGATATCCCAACCCAGACTTTCGCAAATCGTCTGGAGCAGTCGAGGAGCGGCCTGGGCAAGTGTGACGGACTCAGCGAGCACCCGCGTCACGGCGTATTGCGCGGCCCGACGTTGCTCAATCAATCGACGCACCGTGATGTCACGAATGATGGCACCGAAGAACATATGGCCAGTCGAATGCCAGGTGCTGACCGTCACCTCCACGGGGAATTCCATTCCGTCGGCGCGACGTCCATACAGCTCTATGGGGCACGTTGGGCACGACAGCACTCCCCCCGTTGAAGTCGTCCCAGACCATCTTTGAACGCGTCTTGGTACCGAAGTGGCAAGAATTCGGAGGCGGGCTTGCCCGCTATATCGGCTTCAATGTAGCCGAACATGCGTTCGGCGCTCTCGTTCAAGGACACCAGCGTCCCTTCATCATCGGCTAAGACAATGCCATCGGACGAGGATTGTATGACCGATTGAAATCGTTCCTGGCTTTCAGTCAGAGCAAATTCGACGGATTCGGCTTTTACGGCCAGAGCGCGGACCTCGATTGCCCGTCTAATGAGTGCTTTAATCTCAGCGGGTCGATACGGCTTCGTGACATAGGCGAGCGCCCCTTTATTCAAGGGACCAATAGTATTCTGCTCCGTGACATAACCCGTGAGAATGATCACGGGCAGGGCCGGATCCAACTCCCTCATGGACCGGAGCACGGCGTGCCCGTCCAGATCGGGTAGGCCAATGTCCAGGAGGACGGCACCGTAGAAGACTTCACTAGCCTGAGCAATCGCTTCCCGCCCGCTGGCCACCGCATGAATCCTGTATCCTTCGGCGTGCAACATGTCGCCGAGCGCCTGGCGAATGTCCGAATCATCATCGACAATCAGCACACAAGGCGGAACGGTCCAAACCGGAGCAGAGGCGGAGAGGCCGACCGAGCGCTTGATTCCAGATTCTGATTCCATTGTTGTTTTCTCGGGCAAAGCCACAGGGGGCATTCATTCGTCATGTCGCAAATTGATCCTTCAGGATGACATGACGAGCGACCGACTTCTTGATCACGTCAATGAGTTCGTCCTTCCCCACCGGCTTAACGAGATAATCCACCACGCCTTGCTTCAACAAGGAGACGGCCAAGTCGACGTCCGGATAGCCGGTGAGGACAATGACCGGGACGGTGGGAAATTGCGTGTGAAAGTATTGAATGGCCTCCGTCCCGTTAATCTTCGGCATGCGGATATCGCACAGAATCGTGTCGACAAGGAGCGGGTTATCCCCCGAGCGCAAGAGCTCAATGGCTTGCTCGCCATTCTCAGCTTCCACCACATCATAATGAGCCCCTCGTAGTGTCAGGCTAATCGGTTTCCGCACTTGCAATTCATCGTCTACTACCAAGATCCGTCCTTGATTCCCACTTCCAGCATGGCTATGGAGTCCCATAACGCCTCCCTCTACGTTCATTCATCAACTTGTTCGAGCAATAAGCTCCCATATGACGAATGCGGTAAGCACCACCATGACAAAAATCATCGGCATGGCTTTAGTCTCCTGATAAAAATATCTGCGCTGACACCAGTCATGAACAACTGTCATGCCAGGCATGATCTGTCGAAGAACTCTCATGCCAGCACGGCAATTGAGCATCTTTATGGAGGTGAACAGGGCCCTATGTAGGAGTATCAATAAGGATAACTAGGAACTACTCGAACAAGGCTGAGCAGTAATTATGAACGCTTATATTTTGACTGAACGCCAGGTAAGACTCGCCATCATACCAATACCTTAGGCCCTTAGGACCCCACAAACGTCGTGCCTGTATCTAATGTGTATGCGAAGATATCGAGATAGATACCTATTGTGTTCGCTTCGAGCCTTTTTCGCTGCATCTTCCCGTATGTCAGGACTCGATGACCCCGAGCCCCCTGCAATCGTTTTGCTGCACTCGGCTTTGCTTTTGTGCTCTTCGCGGGGTCGGCTTGCTCCTTATTGGTGTAGCCGATCCAATACTCCCGCTAAGTCCACACCTGGAGCGTTGCGGAACACGGCCCATCGATCGCCGTTCCGGGCAAATCTACCCAACACAGTTCGCCTGTTCAGATGGTGTTCCAGGATTCGGAGCGTGCGCAGGCTAATTTATTCCGCTGATTTATCTAAACTTCATTGCCAGTTTCCTCATGGCTGATTCTGACGCTATGGCGATTTCTCAATGGAGACAGGGCGTGGTGATGGCGACTGGAAAAGCAGGCTCTTTTGTCTTCAAAGATGGGTTGACGAAGATCGGTTCGGCCTGGAATTTCTCCGCATTAAACAGCGCGATCAGGTGAAAGTCGCCCATCTTATCCAACGGCAGCGGGATGAAACGCCTATCTCTCTTCTGTGATTATATGGGAAACGGCGTCATGATGCTGGTCAGTGCCATGATCGGCTTGGGCTGCTGTCTACAATTGGGACATCGAAGGGCGTCATGGGCGTGGTCCGTCATTCCGGCCGGGATTGCGTTGTTCGCGCTCGTCATGCCCAACATGACCCATCATCCAGAATCTCACGTGCCGGTGTGGAAGGCTTCACATCGAACCACTCAAGGGGTTCGGATGCTGGCTGGAGAAGTAGAGGGCTTGGCTCAAGCATCTGGCACATTCGTCTGCCCGCCACCACCTGAAGTCATCCACGCGTCGGTGTTTGCCCATCAAAGCAAGAGGCTGCTTTATGAAGTACGATGCGTGTCCAATACTTCTGGTCCGTTCTTGGATGAACCAGCGCCTGAACGTCCCGGCGTTCTGGTTATGGCAGTGAGTTCAGATGGCAGGCACGCGTGGTTTACTGCAACCTCACTAGGCGCTGAGGTCAGCGACCGAGCGGTTTGGCTTTTGGCCAGGGATCATACGGCGTTCAGTGTTGAAGCCCATGTAGGAAACAACCACCCGTTAGGAGGGTCTAAGCCGTTCATAGACTTAGACTTTCCAGCCTAGTGCGTGGGTCAAGCGTTATCCGTCCACCTCATCTTCTGCTAAATCTTTACTGACGCCGGCAGGGCTCAGGGTGTACACATGCACGCCTTCCATGACCATGACACTCACCATCCCATCGGGGTGAGAGATATACATACAATTATCGTGGAGATAGTAACGGTTATTCATGCTTCCTAATAGCAACACCGGAAGATGGATTGCCTCTTTGGGCTATCGCTATTTCGAGACGTTGGAGGAAGCCATTCTCATCGGGAGTCGCTATACGCTGATCGAGGATGACCTCCCTCATGGAGTGGAGTTGTTTGAGTGGTAGTCGGGCAAGCCAGTCTTGTTCCATCGAAGGTCTCATTCTAGGGTTTGGTTATAGCTAAGAAACAGTTGAGTGCGACGATGCCGACTCCGAAGACGCAGATGCCAATCGTCAGGAGCCAGATATAGGCATCGCATGAGCCTCCCTTGAGGCCCTCCACGAAATCCTCCATAAGAGCGGTGCGAAATTTGGGTGGTTTGCTGTCAGGTGGCATGGGTCGGCAGTGTAGGCGGTGCCGGAAGGTTTGCAAAGATGTCAAATTCAGCAGTGGAGGAAGTACTTACGCGAGTGGTGAGAAATCCGTGTGTGGGAACCTACGGCCCTGTCAATCGCTTCGTGATGGTTCGTTCTCTAGAGGTGGTCTAAACCGGCTGGGGTTGCTGCTGATCCCTACTCTTAGGGTAAGAACAACCGCCCTCCATCACTCTGAATTCACTTTTAAATTCAAGATTATGCACTTGATCCAGGTCAGGGTTCGGTCTGAGAATGCTAGGTATACTTCCTAGTAGGGAGGACTTCACCATGAAGGGTCTAATCATAATTATGGCTTGTACACTTACGTGGGGCATGTCTCTAGAGGTCTTCGCAACTGCGTGGGCGAGGATCGAAAGTGTCAGGTAGGCAAACGTGCTTGACCTTCTGGACCTTCGTCTTTGCCAGTGCCTCGCTGTCACACGGTGCTTGCATCTGATACGAGTCAACCGGAACCGGCATCCCGCCGCTGTCTGGCATCGTCCACATGATCCACGCACATAGTAATGAACCTGCGATTGTTCGCTTCATATTGACCTTCCCCCGTTTATTAGACCAAAGTGGAGGAAGTTAACTCCTGTGTCAGCTGGGCCCTGGTTTGATAGTGAGTGATGAACTCCTGGGGTGTCACATCCCCGATCGCGCTGTGGGTCCGTTCTTCATTGTATTCCCGCCGCCACGCTTCAATCACGAGCTGCGCTTCTGGTAGCGTCAGAAACCAGTGCTCGTTTAAACATTCGTCGCGGAACTTGCCGTTGAAGCTCTCGATAAACGCGTTCTGCACCGGCTTCCCCGGCTGAATGAAGTGCAGGTGCACGCCATGCTGCACCGCCCACGCATCCAGCGCCGTCCCCGCGAATTCGGGCCCGTTATCCAGGATCAGCGTCTCCGGGAGCGGGCGAGTCAGAAAGAGCCGGTCGAGAATCCGGCACACCCGTGCCCCGCCGATCGACACATCGACCTCAATCACTGGGACCTCTTTGGAACACGGATCCGTCATCGTCAAACATTTATACCGTCGCCCAGTCACCAACCGGTCATGCACGAAATCCAGCGCATAACAGCGCCCCGGCTGAGTCGGCCGGGGGAGCGCGATGCGCGGAACGGCCGCCACTTTCTTCCGCCGCCGGCACCGTAAGGACAGGCCTTCGTCGCGATAATACATCCGCTCCACTTTCTTATGGTTCACGCGCCAGCCCTCGCGCCGTAACCGAATATAAATCCGGGGACAGCCGTACCGTCGCTTGGTCTCGGCAATCTCGCGAATCCGGCTCCGCAGCGCCTCATCCTCGTGGCGACGACTGCGATACCGGAGCGTCTGGCGATCCAGCGCCAGGAGGCGGCACACCCGTCGTTGACTGAGCCCAAAGCGCTCGAGGCTCCACTGAGCCGCCGCTCGCTTCGCCTTGGGCCCTACCAGTTTTTTGCGTTGATCGCTTTCAGCGCCTGGATGTCCAGCGCTTGGTCCGCCACCATCTGTTTGAGCCGTCGGTTTTCGTCTTCCAGCTGGCGGAGCTTCTTCACATCACTGACTTCCAGCCCATCATATTTCGCCCGCCACTTATAAAAGGTGGCGTCCGAGATGCCGTGTTTGCGGCAGAGCTCCTGGACCCCGATGCCCGCCTGGGCGTCCTTGAGCACGGCAATGATCTGCTCTTCTGTATGCCGTTTCTGTGTCATGGCCCCTCCTGTGGGGCCCATCTCAGCACAGGTGAACTTCCAAGCCAATGGTCTAGTTTTCGGGGGGAAGGTCACAATTACACCGACACCAGTGAGATTCGAGGCGGTTAAGCACTTGAAATATCGACGCTATTAAGTGCACGGGGCAAGCCAAACGGTAAGGTGTCACGCTGTCTTGGAATTCAAGAGCGTTTCGGCCGTCTTCGAGGGATGGTTCTTCCATCAATAGGCCGGCCGAGGATCCTCTCTTTCGCCATACGCAAACGCTCCTTACGTCTGGCACGGTTGGTCTTTTTCTCATCTATTCGAGGGCGAATTACCTTGTCCAACATGGCGCAACTAATCTGCAAGTCTGGTAGATAGTGGTTGGCCACAATGACGGTGAGGGAGAGCGGCTCACGTCGCGGCCTCAAGGAAAAAAAGGAGTCACCGATTGTACTTTTTCTTCCGCGCGACCCACGGGGTTTCCATTTGTCGAGCTTCCAATAGAGATTAATCAGCCAATCCTGGATTCCGCTATCCAGGGTCTTACCGACTTGCAAAGGCGGCCTGTTGATAACGCGCGGCTCAATCAATAATGTGAGATGGTGGTACTCCCGCCGGATTTCCATCGCGTCGTTATGAAGCAGCTGCGGATCGAACGACACCCCACCGCTACTTTCAAGTTTGCCGAATGGAGGGATCCAACTCTCCCAGGATTCTTTTTGCGCCTGGTACCGGGTAATGGTTCGGATAGCGCCCCGCTTGATTATGTCAGTGTCTGGATCTTGGCGGTGTCGCGCTTGCCGGACGTAATCTCGAAGCCGTTTTTGTTCGGCGTGAAGCAGTTCGTCCACGCTCATACGTCTCCACTTACGCAGCGTACTGAGTTGTTCCTCGGTTAGCCTCAAATGTGACAGGGCGTCGATGGGGAGAGGGATGTCACAATACGAGGTGAGGGATAGGAGGTTCGGAAAGCGGTATGGCTTCTTCCCCATAGACTGCCTACGCTTTAGTCATCCACAGAAGAAGGGCCGGATAAGGCCCCTACTGTCCTGAACATCCGAGCCGTATTATCTTCCAAAGCCGTGCGCATGAGGTCAGCACGTTTGCGTTCGGCGGCAATGGTGGGCTCCAAGCCGATGATTTCTACCAATTGGTTTCGCGTCGCTTTGATTAGGGAGACGCGATCGATCGAATACAGCAGTCGATCGCGTTTAAGCTTAATTCTGGACATCTTCCACACTCCTCCGGAACGCAGTGACAGGCTGAGAGAAATTCTGCGCAAGCGTACCAATTTCTAAAAGACCGCACAATTGGCGATGGGCCCGAGGGAATGTTGAGGAGGGACAAATACTAGGTGTTTACACTACCAATGGTAGATAAGTATAACCTATTGCGTCGGCGAGTCGCCTCGGTCAGAGGCAGCATGGTGGCCTCTGAGATGAACGACACCGCGGCAGGCGGACCACAGGCGAAGAGTGACAATAGTCATTCGTCCGAAGGAGGCGGCAAGGCTCCGCGTGTCCCAAACATCCGGTCCGTGTTGTCTTCTA
>CAVOXE010000008.1:0-266631 GCA_963700335.1 Nitrospirota bacterium
TGCTCTGAGGTGGGTACTGAAGGGGATACACAATCAGCGGGGGGATCCCTTCTTGCCCTATCCTGCGATAACTCCATCTCATCCTCCCGATAGCGAATCAGCGGAATGAGCGTTATTTAGACCGAAACGACGCGTGGTTTCGTTCGAATGGATGCGTCGTGGCAGGGGGCCGCTGGCCGAAGGCTTGCCACGCGTCCGCTCGCCCTTGCTGCGCACACCGTCTCAGCCGTCGTGGGTCCGTCGTGACACACCGCACGAGGTGTTCTTCACTGCCAGGAGCAATGACCAAGATTCTGACTGCCTCGTGGAGGCGTGCTTCCTCCGGTGCGGCCAGCATCGACATGGTACGGTTGAAGTGCAGGTTGCCGTCAAAGAGGGCGCGCTTCAGTGCCGGGCTGTACTGGCGCGTCGCCCACCAGGCCAGCGCGCGAAGGGGTCGGCTCACCCGCTGGCTCCGGAACGACAGCGGTTTCGTCAAGACGACTACGATGTAGCGGCACCCGAGCGCCAGGAGGCGAGGCAGCGAGAGGCCGTCGCTGAAGCTCCCGTCCAGATACAACCGGTCGCCAACCTTGACGAACCGATTGTAAAGGATCGGCAGCGCCCCCGTGGCGCGAAATGCTTCCCACAGGTCCACATCCTCTGATCGGTTCGTTACGTAATGCACGGAGGCGTCTTCGGCGTCGGCGAGGGCAATGTGCAACTCAGTGGACGCCTCCAGCAAGGCCGGCAGATTGAAAGGTCGCACGTGGCGCACGAGGTCGTCGATCATGTAGTCCAGGTCCATGAGCTTCCTCAGGCGGAAGAGATCGATGAACTTCCGGTTGCTCAGATAGTCAATATACGTCTCGACGCCGTAGCGGGCCTGTCCAGTGATGAAATGAGCGCCGTTCATGGCTCCGGCGGACGCCCCCGCGACGTGATCGAAGCAACGCGTCCAGCCCATCTCTTCGAAGGCCGCTAACACGGCCAAGGAATAGACGCCCCGCATGCCGCCGCCCTGCACGACGAGCCCGAGGGGCGGCACATCACGCTCACCGGCGGCTTTCCGCCTTAGCGCCTGCCCGATCTCCTCTGCCACGTCCGGATGACTTATCGGGCCGCCGCAATCCTCCACCCTGCTCCCGGCCCAGGGTGCCGCCGCCGTGGTTGGAATGCGTTCATCCATAAGTCGTCCCTCCGAACCGTCGAGTTGATGTCAACCCCGCGGCATAGCCGCCCGTGGCGCAATGTTTGGCTGAGCCAGAGTGGAAACTGAGTAGGCAGACGAGGCCCTTCCCGTTGTGCTTGGTGCCAGACTGGTGCCAAAACACCATGATACACCATGATCCATAATGATTCCTTGGCATCACGAATCCTCGCTCTTTGCTGCTGATTCCTTTTCCTGAGTATCCTGAGGTAGGTCTTCGGCAGGACTCTTAATCAGCGGGCCGTAGGTTCGGCCCCAACACGCTGGGAACCTTTCACTCCAGTCATCGGACTTGATAGCCAACTGTTCGCTCTGCGGATTATTCTGTAAATTATGTCATCGAAACCAGCGACCGCCAGCAATAGATTGGACTATGCTGCAATCAATCGCTTTCGCATTCGCGGCCGTGCCACGGCGAACCGTCGCGAAAGCTGCCTTGCCGTCGGGTCTCGGATCATAGGCCGCAAAGTGTGCCTGCGGAATATCCAACGCCGCCACACAAGACATGGACAGCGCCACAACCTACGACTTTTTAAAAAATTCTAAAAATTTCATGAGCGCGCGCCTTCGTGCGAGACGGTTTTGAATTTCGTGTCAACTGCGTGGGACCAGATCATGATCTGATGCCCAGATTTTCCCCTTGCCCCCGGGTCCCGCCGACTCCGTCGGCATGAGAAAGGGCTCTCCATCCTCTGGCCAATTGCCCGTGAACCGATGAAATGGAATGCGGACAACTCACGGACACCGCCGCGCAAGTGACGCCGGAGTAATGGATTTACACGGCACGTTGGGTCCCTACCCCAAACGTCGAAATCGCCTCCAGGTCTATTTTGAGCTTCAGACATCAGCTGCAGTTCCTCCATAGGCCTAATAAAGCAGGGCGAGAGTTTCCAGGTCATCCGTTGGTCCGTGTTTTGTCCCTGAACTAAGGCGCAAGATCAGCTACACTCGGGGAACCGCACGATAGAGAAGCTATGAACAGAATCTTCTCATTGCATATAGAAGGTTCACTTCGATAGAGACGGCCGTGGCAGCTAAAACCAGCGTTGAGTCGGCGGAAAGTTCGTTACTGAATGACGAAAGGAGCTTTGTTTCAATCATGATCGTCCTAGCCGTTGACGGTTCAAAGCATGGGCGATGGGCCATGCAATGGGTACCACGCCTGCCTTTAGCAACCCCTCCCACAGTGAACGCGGTTCATGTGATTGATGTGGGCGCACTGAGGGGACCTTTCCTACCGCAACCAATAGTGTTAGGGAATGAGCCGAATCTACGGGCTGAGATCGTGCGTCTGGAACAAAAAGCGACGCGGGTTGTGGCAGAAACGAAGGAGTTTCTGTCGTCCATGCAATTAGACGGCAAAGTTGTCGTTGAAAATGGCAGGCCCGGTCCAGCAGTCCTGAAGTATGCCCGGCGCGGAGACATCATTGTCCTCGGTAGTCGAGGCGCCACTGGCGTGGAGCGGTTCCTGCTGGGAAGCGTGTCTCAAAGCGTGATGCTCCATGCGCCTTCTTCAGTCCTCGTGGTCAAGCAACCCCCTCGTGTCATTCGCCGGATTCTCTTAGCGACGGATGGCTCCAAAAGCTCGGGCAAGGCCATCCGGTTTCTCATAGAGCAGTTGCAGCCGAGGAAAATTGAGATCAATCTCGTCCATGTCTTGCCGTTTAGGGGCTATCCAGAGTTGAAATCCGCTGGGCAGGCCCTCCTGGATAGGGACGCCGGACGATTGGCTAAGGTAGGCTACACCGTCAATGAGGTCCTGAAGCTGGGACAGCCAGCCGAAGAAATCATTAAGATTGCAGATCGACAAAAGGTTGACCTGATTGTCGTCGGTGCCAAAGGCCTGGGTGCAATCGCCCGTTTCCTCCTCGGGAGCGTGTCGACAAAGGTCGTACAGCACAGCAACTGTTCGGTCCTTGTCGTGCGGTGATAGAGCCCTTCATGCCGCTCTGCGATCCTCACAACTTGCTTCGCATTCATGCTTAGTCGTGTGCGGCTGGCGCTTGTCAGCACACCGGAGCGAATAGCCTACGCGTTGCGGAACCGGGACCCTCGTACGGAAGAAAGCGATGGAGGAATTGGTTGTTCCCGGGATTCCGAACGACCTGCCGTCCGTTGGACCTGCTTGTTACCGGGATTATTAGGGACGCGACTTTGATGAGGTCGGCTAACGTGGAAGGCACCAGGATAGAGCCGTATCGTCAACGAGTAGATGAGGTGCTCGGTACGTTGGGCGTGAATCCTCAGCGAGGTTTGAACCATGGTGAGGCGGGAGCACGGCGTGAACGCTATGGCAAGAACGAGTTAGCGGCTGAGCTGCCTGTAACGGGATGGCGAAAGTTCCTCGGCCAATTTCAAGATGTGCTCGTCATTCTCCTGCTCATCGCCGCGCTCATTTCTACAGGAGTGTGGCTGTATGAGCGCGAATCTGCCTGGCCGTATGAAGCGATGGCAATTTTTGCCGTCGTGCTGCTTAACGCCATCATGGGGTACCTACAACAGGCACGGGCAGAAGAGGCCTTGACGGCGCTTCGGCAGATGTCGGCGGCACACGCCCATGTCATCCGAGACGGCGAACGGCACAGCATCCTGGCGACAGAGGTCGTACCCGGTGACATCATTGTCCTTGAAGAAGGCGACCTTGTTCCCGCCGACGCGCGCGTGATTCACTCGAGCGCCCTGCAAACGGCGGAAGCGGCGCTAACGGGCGAAAGCCTGCCTGTGTCGAAAGACGTCGCTCCGATTCGACAAGATGTCGGCCCGGGCGACCGGCACAATATGGTCTTTAGCGGCACCTCCGCGACATACGGACGCGGACACGCGGTCGTGGTGGCGACGGGCATGCACACGCAGATGGGCAGCATTGCCGGGATGCTGAAGGAGACGCCGACCGAGACCACGCCGCTCGAACAGGAACTAAACCGCGTCGGCAAACTCCTCGGCCTCGTTGTCGTCCTCATCGCTGCTGTGATGATCGTCACCATCGTGCTCGTCCAAAATATACGCGGTCTTTCGGCAATCTTCGACGTGCTCATCTTAGGCGTCGCGCTGGCGGTAGCCGCGGTGCCGGAAGGCCTGCCCGCCGTCGTGACCGCCGTGCTCTCGCTCGGTGTAGCGCGTATGGCGAAACGCCATGCAATTGTGCGCCATCTGACGGCCGTTGAAACGCTCGGTTCCGCGACCGTCATTGCATCCGACAAGACCGGCACACTCACGAAGAACGAGATGACGGTGCGCGCCGTCGTGACAGCGAGCGGGCTCGTGCGTGTGTATGGAACGGGATACTCTCCTGAAGGTGATGTCCGGACGGAGCGTGGAGAGGCGATTGATGGCCCGCTAGGATTCGAACTTGTACGGACGCTTACGGTTGCCGATCGCGCGAACAACGCCGTGCTGCAAGCGTCCAACGGGGCCTGGACCGTACAGGGGGACCCGACCGAAGGGGCATTGATTGTCGCGGCCCGCAAAGCCGGGTTGGAGGACGAGGTCCTGTCCGCGCGCTTCGCGCGCCTGGCGGAACTTCCCTTTTCGTCCGAACGGAAATTGATGAGCACGATACATAGTGATGCCGATAAACAGGAACGTGTGCTCGTCTTTACCAAAGGCGCCCCCGATGTCCTCCTCGCACGCTGTTCCCGTCGACTTGTTGGAGAAGCGATCGGCCCGCTGACGAAGGTAGACCGCACGGACATTCTGAGGAAGAATGAAGAACTTGCCGAAGAGGGTCTGCGGACGCTGGGGGTCGCCTTCCGCCCGCTTCCGAAGGATGCCTTGAAACTCAACAAGGTGGATCAGGCCGTCGAGCATGATCTCGTCTTCCTAGGATTGATCGGCATGATGGATCCTCCTCGCCCAGAGGCCAAGGATGCAGTTGCACGAGCAAAAAGGGCCGGGATTCGCCCCATGCTCATCACCGGGGATCACCCGGCCACCGCTGTCGTCATTGCGAAGGAACTCGGCATCACCGAGGATGATCGAGCCGTCACGGGCGCACAGCCTGAGCAGATGTCAGATGAGGTTCTCGACCGGACCGTTCAAGAAGTCTCCGTCTATGCGCGGGTCAATCCGGAGCATAAGCTGCGAATCGTCAAGGCGTTGCAGCGTGACGGCGAGACGGTGGCGATGACGGGGGATGGTGTCAACGATGCACCGGCCTTGAAAGCCGCCGACATCGGTGTGGCGATGGGGATCACTGGCACGGATGTGTCCAGAGAGGCTGCTGACATGGTCCTTGCGGACGACAACTTCGCCACTGTTGTCGCGGCGGTTGAAGAGGGACGTGCAATTTTCTCAAACATCCGCAAATTCCTGCGCTACCTGCTGTCGTCGAATATCGGCGAAGTGTTGACGGTCTTCTTCGGCGTCCTGCTGGCAGACGTGATCGGGCTGACGGCGGAAAGTGCGAATGGTGTCGTGGTCCCAGTACTGGCGACGCAGATCTTGTGGCTCAACCTCGTGACCGATGGTGCACCCGCGCTTGCGCTCGGTGTGGACCCGGCGGACGAAGGGCTCATGCAGCAGCGGCCGCGCCCTCGAGAGGAAGGGGTCATCACACGACGCATGTGGGCAGGAATCTTTTTCATCGGCGTCATCATGGCGGCAGGCACTCTGTTCGTTCTCGATGCGAGTTTGCCGGGCGGCTTCATTGAAGGCGCAGGCACGGTGCGGTACGCCCAAACCATGACGTTTACGACGCTGGTGTTGTTTTCGCTCTTCACGGTGTTCAACGCGCGCTCGGATGAAGAGAGCGCGTTTGTCAGAATGTTCTCAAACACGTGGTTGTGGGGAGCCGTGCTGTTGTCCCTTTTGTTGCAAGCGGCCGTCATTTACATCCCATTTCTACAGCAGGCATTTTCGACCGTGAGTTTGAGCGCGAGCGATTGGCTGCTCTGCGCAGCAGTGGCTAGCTCGGTCCTGTGGGTACGTGAATTGAGCAAACTGTTCACACGGGCGACTGCCACATAGCGGATCATGCTGTGTACTCTAGCAAAGTCTCAAAAAGCCAGTACCACGGCTATTGAGACCCTTCTCCACAACAAGACAAGATTGTACATGCGCGGTCTGCTACACCGCTCCGATCTCCAGCAGGAGTATTTCACCGCGCATGTTCGGATGGATGGAGCACCGAAATTCGTACTGCCCTGGCCGTTGAATCGTGAACCGAACAGACGCACGCCGTCCCGGATCGAGATACAGTCCAGCGACGCCCTGACCGTAAGTGATCACACCGTCGCTTTCCACTTGAGTTTGCGTGTTTTGAAAGACGATGGACCCAAAATCATGCCTGACATCGTCCTGGTTTTGGACTTCAATGAGGGTGGGAGCATCCAGCATCATCGGCACCTGGGTTGTGACAAATTTATAGTCCTTAATCTTGACCTCGATTCGCTGTTCCAATTGCGCGCTGGCATGAGATAAGAGCATCGTCGTGGTCATCACGACGACAAAAGATAAAGAGGCTGTTGCACGTATGGGTTGGCTGTGAGGCAACTGCATGATTGATCCTCCTTTGGCCATGACCGCCGACGCTTGTTCTAAAGGCTCTGGTGCTTGGCAACACACGGTCTGGCGCCGGTCGGCTCGACGTCGTCACTCAAAGTGGTGCGGAGATCAATTGACCGAAAACACCTTCATCGAGCTGACGAGAAATGTGTATTAGAACTTCATCACGATCGCTTCAGCTCAACCTTTTCTTCGGAAATGGTATGCCCGGTTTAAGAGGAAATCAAGGTGACATGTGCTCAGTGCCCATGTCTTAAGCAGCCTCTTCCCATCACAGGACAGACTCTAGGAACAGCTTGACTTTTCATGTGCGTGACGCGATAAAAAGAAGAGGCTCGACTCGTACGATGTATAAAAAAGGCAACTACAGAGTAACTCCAGCCTCAATAAAACAGGGCTGACAAACAGGTGTTGCTTAGTTAGTTTGATGAGACGGCCGTGCCTACTTACGCGTTACATCGTCGGTCATTATGCGCTACCTAGTGGCGGTTGATACCTCCGAGCAAGCCGTTCACGCCGTCCGAGCATTAGGTCATCTGGCAAGTCCCGAGCGGATCGTTGTCCTCCATGCCTTGTACGTTCCGCTTGCTGTCTATCCTGGGTTGGTACCACAAGTTGCTCAGGATCTTTACTGCATTACTGAACGTGGTATGCGTGAAGAAGGAGAGCGGTTATTAAGCGGTGCTATGGCAATGTTGCCCCCGGGAATCGGCGCTACGGAGACCCGGATTCAAGTGGGCCCCCGTGCGCAGGTTATTGTTTCAACTGCGGCGCGTGAAGGTGTCGACCTTATCATTTTGGGCACGCGAGGAGCGAGCAGGATCAAGGAAATTGTGTTGGGCAGCGTATCTCACAGAGTCCTCGCGCATGCGCCGTGCGCGGTCCTCACGGTACCCTCTCCGCTGAGGGAGTTGCGCAAAGTTTTGCTAGCTGTCAAAGGACATGAGGATGCCAGCACCGCCATGCGATTTCTTCTACAGAAGCCATTCAAGGAGCCAGTCGACATAGACGTGCTCACGGTGCTTCCATTCACGCACGAACGAGCAGCCGACGCCACAGAGTCAGAACGGCTCAAGGAGATGGCCCTTCGTAGCGCCCACCGATTTGTGGAAGACATTGCCGGCCGTCTATCCGTCGTTAAAGGCAATGCGATACCGAGAGCGAAGGTTGGAGCTCCAGCGGACACCATTCTTCACCATGCCGAGGAGTATCAGTCTGATTTGATCGTAATCGGCTCCGACACGGGCCCCAGCCCCCCTTTCCTTCTCGGAAGCGTCTCACATAAAGTTCTTCACTCTGCACGCCGACCGGTGTTAACGCTTCGCTAGCACTTGATTGTCTTGCGCACTCGTCCGTTCGTGACATGTTGACCGTTGTGCGCGCCCGTTCCTTTGGCGATCAGACCGCGGCCAGCATCGATTGCCATGCATTAAACAAGACGTGCCTGATAGATCAGACGATCGGTTTCCAGGTGTTGGTTGATCGTAGCTCTGTGGAGATTGCGGACGTACCATGGCGGCAGGGTGAAAAAGAAGATGAGAGCGACCGTTTTCCACAGTCCGCATCACATTGCCGTCGAGGACGTCTCCCGTCCTAATGCCGGCCCAGGTGAGGCCATCATCCGGATCACCCTCACCACGATCTGCGGGACGGATCTGCATATCATGCGGGGTGAGTATCCGGTCAAACCGGGACTTGTCATCGGCCATGAGCCGGTTGGCGTCATCGAAGAACTCGGGGACTGCATCACCGGCTATCAGATTGGAGATCGCGTGCTCGTGGGTGCCGTTACGCCGTGCGGGCAGTGCCGCGCCTGCCTGTCGGGACAGTGGTCTCAATGCGGACACGGAACCGACTACGAAGCGACTGGCGGATGGCGCTTTGGCAACACAATCAATGGCGCACAAGCCGAGTTTCTGCGTGTTCCCTTCGCGCAAGCGAATCTCGCCGTCATCCCCCCCTCGCTGAGGGATGAGCAGGTCGTCCTATTGGCAGACATTGCTTCGACCGGTTTCAGCGGGGCCGAGGCCGCTGAGATCCAACTCGGCGATTCAGTCGTCGTTTTCGCGCAAGGGCCCATCGGTATCAGTGCCACAATCGGCGCTCGTTTAATGGGGGCCTCGCTCGTGATCGGGGTGGATCGTGATCCAGCGCGTCTTCGCATGGCTCAACGCCTGGGCGCGGATATCGTGCTTGATCCCAGCCAGACTGACATCCCAGCGGCGGTCAAACGGTTAACGAGCGGCGGAGCAGACGTGGCGATCGAGGCGTTAGGCGCACAAGAGACGTTCGAGAAGGCGCTACGGTGTCTTCGCCCTGGAGGAACGTTATCGAGTCTTGGCGTTTATTCCGGCAAACTACAGATTCCTTATGACGCCTTTGCTGCCGGTATCGGCGATTATCGCATCATTACAACACTGTGCCCTGGTGGAAAAGAGCGGATGCGTCGGCTAATGGAACTGGTACTCCATGGACGGATCAACCTCGAACCACTGTTGACCCACACCTTCAGGCTTGCGGACATTGTTGAAGCCTATGCTCTCTTCGGGGAGTGCCAGGATGGTGTGCTGAAAGTCGCCATTAGACCCTAGCAATAGACTTTTAACCTAGTGCTCTGCCGATCCTGGCCTAGAGGACGATCTAAGAATGGTCTTCCCCGAAACTTTATGGCCTGGACGTGCTTCCAACGCCCCGAGCCGTCTTGTCGCCTTATCCAGTGCCGTTCCCCGGCCCCTCCTTTGCCTGAACCCATCGATACCAGGGCGCGTTCGGCCATTGTACGTGTATTGTCCGTAAACCACTGGGCGTCCTTCAACATTTGCTGATACTGCGGCCGTTCATGCGTGCTACCGGAGATCGCCTTATCATGGAATCGATGCGTAATCGTCCAGCCTGGTCATTCCATGTTGTTGTCTGATAGTTGCTAGGCGCACGCCGAGTACCTTCATGAGTCCATTATTAACTATCAATAAGGGCGTGGCAATCGCCTGGACCTACTTACTACCAGTGATCCTAAAGGGTCATGGCACCGGTCGGCTTCACCTTCCGCAGGACCTCAATCGACGCGCACCGTTTGACCTTAGCCCAGCCATCCGAACGTATCCGTCCAAATATCCTCGCGTTTCAACCGCTCCGGCTCTTGCACATCTGCGCAGGCACCGGCTTGAGCATCTTGGCCGTCGTCGCCCCGCGAGGATCACGTTTCATGTTCTCAATCCGCCGCTCGAATTCTGGCTCCGGGATCGCCGCCATCTGCTGAAACTGTGACGATTGATCTTTCGTGATCCCTACATCCTTCAATTTCTTTGGAGAAGAATAGTCGAGTTGACGCGAGCATTCTTTTTGTGGCTGGCCTACCCCTCGTCGTTGCTTCGTCTTCTTCGTCTCATCCAACAATGCCCCCATCCTCCGTTCCGCTCGAAATCGAATCTCGCACGCCCATTTCTCCATAGCCCGGTCATTGACCTACCGGACATGCCTGTGGGGGCCATCATTCGGTCGTGGTACGACCATCGTCTCATATTCTACGTATGCAAATAATGGTATCTAGATGGCACCGGTTGCCAAGCGGAGTAACGCCCGCGACGAGGCGTGGAAAGTTCCATGAGAATCCCCATCCAGTCGTATGCGGACTGATTGTTTCCGAGAAGGAGACCGCCCCATGTTCAAGTCAACGATCTGCCGTTGTCTGTGTATGGTGACGCTGACTCTCGTTTCGTGCGCCCCACTGAATCCGCACAACACCCCGATGGAGGACGTGGGCGAAGTGACGCTCCGGGTCATCGGGTTTCCGCTGACGCTCGGCATATCTGAATCGATTGTGGCATCGGAGCGCCGGATGCAGGCCAAGGACGAAGCACGTCAGGCGGAACGCGCCTATTGGTTGTCCACCCTCACCCCCGAGCAACGCCTCTACGTCGACAGGCAGGAGACCCTAGCGGCCCGTGCGGCGCTAATGGGACTAGCTCCAATCTTTCATCCGTATACGCCGCCGTCTTACCAGTCGCCCGTGCGGAGCTCACCGGATGTACGAGCCGACAGTGAGGAAATCAGATCACGACGAATTGCTAGTGGGCTTGAGGGAACCACATTCGGAGCATCGCGGCAAACGCGCAGTGAAGGACCCTCAGGTAAGCAGGAGACAAGAATGAAAGACTATCGGCAGTATACTCGGTGGGACGTTGTGCCAAATGCAGACTGCTTTGCGTGGAGTGACGTCGTCTATGAAGGATACGGGTATGTGGAGATGCGCGATGGCAGCAGACTGGACTTAGCGGCCGATGCCCACCTGTATAAGGATGAGCGAGAAGCCTGGAACCAGAAGCATTCGGGCCAACCGCGAAATGATCCGTAAAGTTTATCGTAGCATATCTCACATTTGTACTCAGCAATCCACAACTGTCGCTTGAGCCAAAAAAAGGGACTGAGCGATGGTCTCTTTCGTTCGATGCCAAGCTGGAGCAACGGCGCCACCATCAGAGTCGCCCTCAATGTCCATTTAACGTCCAGCAGAGGGAACCGAAGGGTCGTCTTTTTAATTCATCTCTAACACGCCGGTGGTCAACTGAAGCCGCTGGGTGGGGCGGTGTGGCAATGGCTCCATTTTTGGGGCTGTACACACATGCAGTACCCATAGGTGAGTACCTATGCGCCCGCCTTCAGTTTGAAACAAGCCTATCTCCTCCATAACCCATCATCATCATCGTTTTGACACCAATCGTTTTCTAAAGAACAATAGAGCGACGAAACCAACGGCGATTAGGAGTCCGGCGGAGGGTTCGGGGATGGCTGTGAATTCGTACTTGATTTGTTCCATGCTAAAAGGGCCCGGCGTCGAGCACTGCGGACAAGGGACGAAAATGCCTGTTGCAGAACCAAACCCGCCCACATCAAAGGGTCACACGTTCATTCGTTACCGGATTTTGACCAACTAGATTTGCTGGGTTTGCTGATAGTACGGCTGGAGCAGTGAGCTGAACGAGCTGTGGTGGGTTTTCTGGGAACCGCACAGGGGGAGTTGATAAGAGAGGGTTCCAAAAATTTGGCCGACCGGGCCGGTAGGCTCTCCCAGTCCAGGAAGATAATTGATTCCTTGAAAACTCAGGGTCGCAAACCGATCAACTATTATCGTTGCGTTTAAGCTAATGTCTTGCCCAGGAATTCCAATCCGGGTTGGGCTCAATCCCGTTTGTCGCGCCACAAGTGAAAAGTCTGGCCCGGTTAGCGTCAAGCATGGAAGATCACTCCCACAGGGGGCCTGAACGATTCCGCCGACCGGCATATTCACCGCTTCCGCAGCCGGCATAGCAGCAAGGATAGACGACGACGGTATTATTCCAAAAAGAGTGGGCGTGAACATTGCGCGTAGCATGATTCCCTCGTCGTCGCTGCCAGTTTTCAGGTTCAGACGTGGGCGAGGTTACGCTTAGTATTGCGCCTTGGGAATCCAGGGGCATGCCTAGGTAATGAAACGTGAAGCCGATCAGAGGGGTAATAACTGCATGTGCGGGTTATCCCTTTGTCGGGCAGACGAGGCCTGGTGCGGAACATGAGTGACCGTCTTGCCATGACACATGCGCGCTCCCCTTTGCTTACTGCACGCCATAGCCAGAAAATAGCTTAGGCCTTTTAAAGTCTGTCTAACAGTCCGGTGGTCTGTCGGAGCTACTGAGTGAGGGCGGGAGGTGGCGCAAGGGTATGGCCCCCGAGGTGGGGAATTGCGCGAGCCATCGCACGGTTGATGGGCCTTGCCACCCTGCATAGCTGTCCGTGTTCTGTACGTGAACCAGGAACGACAGGCCCCAATCCAGCACAAAAGACAATGGTACGTCAGGCGTCTACTGTAGGCGTTCAATGGGATGATTGGGGCTGAGTTTCATGGTACGTTGCCCTCATAACCCAAAGGTCGAAGGTTCAAATCCTTCCCCCGCAACCAAACGGCGAAGAAGGAAAGGCCTTGGCTAAGTAGCCAGGGCCTTTTTGTTTGGCGGGTTCTGATACAACACACAAGACGTGACCCATCGATCCTGTACGAAGTGTTTGCACTGTTGACCGACCTGAACATGAGGGAACTGGACGGCTTGGCCCTCTTGCGGGGGGCCCAGGCACTCCGACCCCATGTGCCGGTCATTCTGTTTAGCAGTCAGGTCGATGCGAGGCTAGCAGCTCAAGCGATAGCGATGGGGGCGCATGACGTATTGCGAAAGCCGTTTAACCGTGAAGAATTTATCACGGCTCTGACGCTGGCCTTGAATACCTATGCGCTGGCGAGAGAGGTACGGACTCGCCGGTTAATGACCGGGCGGCTTTCTAAACGAGTGGCCGACATAAAACGGCTTATCGCTGAGGGTCAGGGACGACCCAACACCATTCGACGCATTCAAGAGCAAGTGTCCGCATCTCGGCAATTGAATATTAAAAGCGTGGCAACGTTAGAAAGTTCGCTAGACCGGCTCTGGCATAGTGCCCAGATGGCACAAGCGAGACTGGAGGAGGCGCAACAACGCCTCCTCATACGGCAACAAGAAAACATCGAGGCGTGCTTGAAGCGGAACCGGGACTAGGGGAGGTCCGGCAAATGGTAGGTCGACTGTCTATTCGCCTAGGGCGTCAAGTAAGCACTTCGCCTCGGCCTGAGCCTCTCCTTCCAGCATTCGGAGAGTTTCGTTGTGGGAACGGAGATGGTCGGTGACGCTCGCGATCACGCGTTCTATTTGGACTATTGAGGCTGTCCCTCGTCGATGGCCTTCTGCCGTTCGTGTCAGGGCCACTTTGAAGACCTCTGCGGGCGCTGGCAGAGATTGCGCACGTCTGAGGACCGCCGACAATCGATCTAAACGCCGTTTCCCGAACTTGACGCGGTCTCGCATCTCACGACAGTGGAGAGCCAAGCGAACGGCCTGCGTCAAAAGGCCGCGGTTGATGGGTTTCTGAACATAGGCAAACGCCCCTTCTTCTAAGGCCCGCTTCGCTACGCCCCATTCAGCTGCTCCCGACATCATGACCACGGCTGTGTGCCGTCGGACTTCATGCACTTTGTGGAGAAAGGTTAGTCCATCCATGCCGGGCATGCGGAGGTCGGCAAGAATGACCCCGAAATCCATCGCCCGCAGCCTCTCTAGACCGAGGAGACCCGACACACAAGTGGATACGGACACATCGGGCAGATGAATACTTAACGTCGTGGGCAGTGCTGCGAGCGTGGCGGGATCGTCATCTACAATAAGGACGGCAGCACGGGGCGGCATCAGGGCAACCTCCTCTTCCGATACAGCATAACAATGTAATGCAAATGCGTATGTGAATAAGTAGGCGATTGAGGAAGCAACCCTAGCCGAATATATTACGTAAAATAAGGCTGCCGCTGATCGAACGAGGTCACGCCCAGGCCTTATGCCAGTTGGCCTTCGCTGCAACTGGGAGCATTTACGTGATCCCCCTTAATTAAGTCACTTGGTGTAATTGACTATTCGTAGGAATTGGCGGTAATATTGCCGTCATGAACGACCTACGCGCTGAACATGCCCTGCTGGTGGATGGCTTTCCCCTTTCGTATACCGAGGATGATCTCCAACGGGTCTTCTCCCCATATGGGAACGTTGGGTCGGTGCAGATCGTACGCGACCCTATGGGCATGTCCCTGGGATTTGGCTACGTCGCCTTGACGAGTGAACCTGAGTTACAGGCGGCCTTAGCGGCGCTCAACGGCAAGCGCTTGTATGAACGACCCTTAATTGTCATCCGTTCGGAGTCTATGCCCCTTCCGCGGCGAGCCTAGCCTTTTCAAGTCCAAGCACACCCCGTTCCTCTACACCCACTTTATGCAATAGGGCCATGCGGGTAACGCTTGCTAGTAGATTGTCCTATACCGCAAAAGAACAAGTACTGCTACACCTAAAGACATGCGTCTATCTGCCCCGAGTTTCCACGAACTCAGCAAGCCTGACCGCCAACAGGGAGAGCGACGAAAGGGATGGTTGCCCGCCGCGACGGAGAGTCTTAGCGCGGCCCATGTGGCGACCGCATACATTCTGGCTGTGGCCGTCCTCACGATGGACGCGTTCCTGCCGCTTGGAGTCGCTGCCCCTTCGTTGTATCTCATTCCGTTGGCCTATCTTGCCCTATGGTCCACACCAAAGCAGACCTCGCCGGTGTTCTTTCTTGCTGGGGCGTGCAGTGTCCTGACGGTGGTCGGACTGTTGCGCTCACATCAGGGCATGCTGTGGATGGAGATGGCTAACCGAGGGCTTACCATTCTACTGATTGCCATCACCACAGTGTTATCTCTGCTAAGAAAACGAACGGAAGAGGATGTCAAAGTGCTTCGCGGTCTGTTGCCGATCTGCTCCTACTGCAAAAAAATACGGAATGACCGAGGCTATTGGGAGCAAGTTGAACGATACATTGCGGTCCGGTCAGACGCGGATTTCAGTCACGGCATGTGCCCGGACTGCGGCGTAAAGCACTTTCCAGACGTGTATGATAATGGGATGGAGGGCGCTGAGAACATTCCGCTTCGCGTCTTGCGAACACCGCTCTGATGAGGCCCTACGCATAGCCGGAAACCTTCCTTCCGTTCCCGTATGACCCCGCCGACCGCCGTAGAGATATCCTCGTAATGTTACGCGCAACCCGATTCATCGAACGATTCCATCACGGTTGCCCAACCTGGCAAAATCTTCGGGGTGTGTGAGAGCGTAGCTGTCACCCTCTTTAGAGAGACTAGTTATGGAGTGCCCAGACTACGCTTAACCTTTTATTGTAAGAGTCATGTATTGCCTGCCCCATGAGGCTGGCTTGAATGGGGGGGTGGCCTATGGGTTGAAGGCGAATGTGAAGATCGCTCATATACGAGTCGTCTCTGCGTAAACGGAAAAACTCTTGGATGAATCTCGGCCGGTCCACCTTCGCAATGAATACCAGCAGTGGAATTCCATCACAGGCATAAGAAATGTTCAGAAACAATCGAAACGAGTCATTGGATTTACGAATCATGGAGTTGGCATCGGTCACGACATAGCCATCTCCAATGAATGCTTGCCAGGGTTGTCGTCTCTCTGCACTTCCCTTCCACACTGAATGCCCTGCTAACGATTCTAGGCAAGCATGCAGTTCGTCTTCAATATCTTTTCGGGCCTGCAAGGGGAGATCGGAGTGGGTTTGAAGTGCGGTCAACTCGCTCCGCCACTGCTCTAGCAGCTCTGCCTGGTCCATAATTCTACCCAGTAATTCTACTAACGCTAGCAGAATTATACGGCCTGGTTCAAGATGTTCGTAATCCCTAATGCGGAAATTGCGTTCAACCAGCAGTAGTTGAAGGAGGGAGAAAGAAGACTACAATTTGCCAGGCCAGTAACGAGCAGCTCCAAACAACTTGCCTTTCCTCTATGCGTGATGTCCATCGAAGGCATTCAATAAAGTCCCCCCTGGGCCTAAATCTTCAAAAGTCCGAAAATCCATCTCCGTATTATGGACCCATCCCAACGTGATGACAGCCATTTTGTGGGGTATGCCAGGGTGGAGTTCTATGAAAATGGCGGTTGCATTAGGTTGCGGCGGGACGCCCCTGAGCTGGCGGCAACAGAGGCCTCCATCACACTGGTAGACCTGACAATGCGAGGGACGTTACGACGGTCCGTCGACCACCCACTCGCCGGCACGTCCCTACTAACCGCCTCCTTGACTTCAAGCAAGACACATCGGACGCGGCCTATCAAAGGCTCATGCCCTAATCCGGCGTATATTGTGCATTGCTGTCGGTCGCCATACAGAATGCTAACGTCCAAATAAGAAAACCCATACTGAAAATACCGATTAAGACAATCACGGTCACCCCTTCTCGGCTCTCTAGCTCATTGAAACGTAGGGAAGCCTTAGGCGGTTCGGCGCGGGGCGGTTGGGACATCAGCGAGCTCGGGCTTGGCCAATGGAGTAACTCCCCAGGTGGCCTGTAGAATAACTAGTGATAGCATCCTAAATAACATCGTCTCGGTCATGATAATTCCCCATGCCAGGCGTCATTGCTCTCTCGTTCGTTGTAAAGTGCGTTGCGTGCTTGATGGTCAATCCGGACTCTAATCTGTCACCTCGCCTGCAATGTACCCGTCTTCACTACCCAGGACTCTGAGTCTCCATCAGAGTCCACGGGATCGCGCGGCAGTCTTTTCTGTTGGGGGCATGAGCATGCTCATGCCGTCGCGAGAACTTCGCGGCGTCGTGTGTTCTACTGTCGAGAAAATAAAGAACGGTGAGGTGAACGGAAAGAGGTTACTTTAACTACTATCATTGAGTCGTATTTTCCCACAAACCAAGATAAAAACCACGCGCCGCACGAAGTCAAGATCTAAACCTTATTCAATTGTTGGGAGTGGCTATGGAAGAAGAATACTCGACTTCCGTCAAAGATTGACGGTAAGCAGTGGATACGCTTGCTATGCGTGCACCTCTCCCTCTCACTCATCGTTAGGCTTATGCTTGATTGGTTTGATTGGATCAGAGGCGGCACTGTTACGGCGAAAGCGGCTCTCCTTTGATCCGAGGCCTCGCGTGTCTTGTGTCCAGTGCTCTACAGCTAGAGGCGACCCATCTTCGGTTGAGGCTAGGTAGCAATGTTCCCAGCCCCCAGGCGCCAAGGCAAAGTTCATTTGTCCGCTCTTGCTCCGGAGCACGATTGACCCGCCAACAACATCCGCCTGATCGGCATACACATACATATCTTTCTTCGTGCTGAGCCGAATACAAAAATAATGTTGTCCTTGTTCAGTAGGAGTGCCCATTTTGTTTGTTCCTTCCCAGAAAAATAGATCGCACAATGGAATTTATTACGGGAGATGAAAGCGTGTGATTGTCATGGCGGAGAGTAATAGAGTTGTTTTTTTATTCCACAGACAGGGCAAAGCTCTGTGTTTGCCAAATCCGCATTGCGATGCTTTTGACTCGACGGCAGACATTCTCGGCACATGACACGGATGCCCTGCGCCATTTGCTCAGCATGCCACCGTAATTGCCAATGGTTGCGGCAGTAGCTCTCCTTCGCGGGGCCATACAGCACGATCCCCTTCGTCTCCATGCAAGTTTCAATCGAACATTTAGCCATTGTGTGCGCTCTTCCTTAGAGTCGGCCGTTCCACATCTGGTACGACGAAGTCTTTAATCATGGTCGGCGGATGGCGGCAAGGGATGCATCCAAGGCGTAGGGGTTTGATCTCATTGACGTGGGGGTTAAGCGATCCTCAGGAGCCGTCTCCGGTAAGCCAGCCAGCCATAGAACGTGGCCCTCTTTGCGATGAAACCGCGTCCCATCCTCCCGTTCGATAATCTCCCACCGATGATCGTCTAAGCCAGTGACTAACCAGAAAGTAAGCATCAGACCCCTTGCTACGCTCCATAAACAGGTTGCCGCGAAAAAGGCGTTGCGACCAACTATGCTCGTCAAAACTGCTGGCGGCTATTTGACGGGTTAGTATTGCTGTATTGACTGCAGCGAAGCGTTCGAAGTGCCCAGCACCCCTGCAGTGAAGGATGCCTGGCGTCTGTAATGCTGCCCCAGGTGGAAAGCCGGACTCGGCCTAGCTATCGGGCGTTTAGAGTCATGCTAGTTGAAGCCAATATGAGGCGGCTAGGGGAAGCTGCACATTAGCGGCAATAAGCAGCCGGAATGGTCACCCTAGCACATTTCAACGGTTATATCTCTGAATCTTCCCTGTCGCCTCCAAACTGAGTCTTCGGTCGCGCGCTGACATCTTCGGAAAGTCTTCCTCTTCTCACAAATTCCTCTTCTAACCTTTTTCGGCACATCAAGGTGGCCGTCTCACCTTTCACGGTAATCTCGCAATTCAGGATGAAATAGTCAGGAATACGGATTTCCTTCAGGTTTGTTAATTCGATTTTGAATGATATGCCTGTTTGCCGATTCTTGAACTCCGCCTCGGCCTCAGAGGCGAGGCGCAATACCCACAAATCATCACGAAACGGTAGACGGTTGCCATCTCTGGTGTAAAAAGTAGGTAGCGGGCGCAATCTGAAGAGTTGCCCTACCTTCTGGCGGATCACGTCACGCTCCATTCAGTCCCCCCATTCGGGCATTTGCTGTAGAGCCGCCCTCAAGAGTACGAGGAGGAGAATAACGCGCACTGGCTTCCGAATGTTTTTCGGCACTGGTTCGAGTCTCATCTCGCCTTCACCCCCCCCTGTCTCCACGTTGAGGAATTGGAGCGGTTGAATCTTTATTTCTGACTGTCGCAAGCTTTTATAACAGATTTTAGCGCCGCCTATCCCGATGGTTGTCCGGAATATAGAGGAAAATCTGGTTTTCTATCGTAACCGAGAAGCGACTCGCCAGGATTCTGTTGTTATTGGCCCACTTTGGCAAAGAAGGAAACATGATACGGTCATTGCCAAAATTAGCCAGGGAACGCTCGCCGACATAGTTGGCACTACGCGCTCTCGTGTGAGTTTCTTTCTCAATAAGTTCCGCAAACTCGGCCTTATTCAGTACAACGGCAACATATATGTCCACAGCTCCCTCCTAAATGTGGTCCTCCACAGCTAGGCCATACGTTACCTAACTGCCTAGGAGATGGCTCCTATTCCGTTCCGAACACCACACATGATAGAGCTCAGTAGGTAAGATCTTGGACTTGATAAAAAAGTGAAATGCCCATTACATTTCTCCGAAGCTGACTGCCGCGAGACGTTCAAAGTGCCCAGCAATTCAGCAGCTAAGGGCATCCCACAAAGGTAGGCTTGGTGTACGATGTGGGATTTCGGTAAGTGCCCTTATCGGAGTGGGATACGGATTGGCTTGGTTAAATAAGTCTCAAAGCCAGCCCTCGCAACCAAACCGTGAAGAATGAAGGCCGTGGCTATGTAAGTAGCCAGGTCTTTTTGTTTGGCGGGTCCTGATACACAACACAAGACTTGACCCCATCTATTCGAGAAGCCCGCCGTCGGCAACGCTCTCGTTTGCTGCTCGCAACCGAACGGCGACGTCGTCATTGATTTGTGAAGATGGGAACCTCTGGCCGCAAGTGGAGGATCAAGGCGGTGCAGATCAGACCGAAGCCCAAGCGCGGCGCGACGAGTGCAACCAGCATCGCGGTGGTAAAGCTCGCAAGGACGACGAGTGATCGGCGCCTCGCCAAATGCCGTGTGCGCGGGGACACCTGCGTGACGTCCGCGCGGGCCAATACTTCCCGCTCAAAGATGTTGTAGGCGATGTCGATGCACACGAACAGCCTTGCGTAAAACACTACCGGGGACGACGCGAGCTGGGTGCGCGCAATCCATGCGGTCGCAAAGGGCAAGAGCGACACCATAAGGAGATGGCAAAGTTGGTCAATATCAATCCCAGCGTCGGAGGACCTACGAACCGCATAAGGTCATGATGGTTGATCCAAATAATGGAGCAGAGGCACCCCGGTGCTCCTTCCGATGTTCGGACTTTGAACTGTCCACAGGTCATGGGCTCAATGCCTAGCGGCATGATGTTCGTCTGGTCTGACCATATTGGAGGTTCCTTCTTCCCCCGCAAATACCACTAAAGCCTTGACAGGTGCATCACCAAGATTCTTGCCGTTATGCCAAGAATTTGTACCCTCTAAGAATCCCTGCCCCTCGCTAAATACCTGTCGAGATCCATCTTCAAACTCGATGGTCAAGGTGCCTTGGAGGATGTGTACATAGGTCGGAACGGGGTGCATATGACGACCGCTCTCTTTTCCCGGTTGAATTTGTATGACGACGGCGGTTATTTCCGGTTTGTTGCTATGAGGATATTCAATCCGCTGTCCCGAGATTGTGGTACTACCCTTCATGACCGGGCTCACACTCACATCGGACTCCGCCGCTCCCGCGATGCTGATGCAGAGCGCACACATGCTGATTAATGCGCTGACCTGCTGTCTCATGATCCGACCTCCTTCGTGTAATCACATATTTGTGTGGAGACACTTGGGCTAGCAGTATAGCTTTTTGATGCAGAGAGTGCCCGTCGTATCATGAACAAAGCTCGAAGGTGCAAGCAGCCTCAGTTCAGCACGGGGATCAGCCGTGCCTAGCCCGCGAGGGGCCTATTATACGGCGAGGTCCGTCGTGAGCGGGATCACAATTGGGGGAGTTAAAAAAATTAAAGGCCTTGGCTATTCAGTAGCCGAGGCCTTTTTTGTTTGGCAGGTTCTGATACAAAACACAAGACTTGACCCCATCTATTGAAGGCGTCGGCTACACTGCCGCGCATGGTGCTTTGTCTTAGTGAAATTCGAACACGATCTATCATGATGTTCGTCATTGAATCATTGAAAAGTGGGGAGAACGCTACTGGTCATTTCGACTCGATGGCGAGGAATGGCCAAGGGTTACCATCCGGCCTTACCCTCGAAGATGTGAGTCTCATGTCTTCGTAACTTGATTGCAGTGCGATGAACCGGCTGAAAGTCAGGAGGTTGTATGGACAGCGACGAGCTTGATGCCCTGGATGAACATGAGGCAGAGTTGTCGGATTATGGCAACTGGCTCACGCTCAATCTTGATTTGTCCAGAGATTATGAGCCTCTGATGCCTTGAGCTTTTCCGTTGGCAGACCATCAATCTTGGGTTCCTAAAAACCGAGAAGCTGAAGGCCAGCACGATCCACTTTAGGCTTGATTTTAGCCATGGCTTAAAGGCTAAGCGAAACTGGAATATTAAAGGTCAAAGGTTAGTAGGTTCAACCCCTCTACGAGCCCGATACGCATCTAATGCATCTAATGACAACTTATACGAGGGGCCATAGGACGCAAAGCTGTAACTCAGTCACTCACTGCGTCCCCTTTTGCATCCTATGAAGGATTCGATTTTAGGTCGGTGGAAACTCCGCGAATTAGCGCTACAAGTATCCGTCTCGATAATACTTCCTTATATTTTAGATACACAACGCCAGCCCGAAAGGCGGAAGCGGTTGCAATCAGCCGTTTAAAAGAGGCCCCGGCCTTAAAGGCCTAAGCATCCTCTGATAGGGCTTCAAACTTAGTCGGCGCCATCTGGTTATCTGTTTTGATACTTCCGCTCCGCGTCACTCTCTCAGAAAAACCGAATCCTGCCGCAGGGATTGTAATTGTGTTGAACATCCTACGTGGCACGACACTTGTGTGTCGTTGATTGTCTTGAAACATCTCTTGAGCGCGACCCAGTGATGTGTCTGTGGTTCGCCTCAGTCGTTCAACCCCTTCATAGAGATTACGGATTGATAATCTAAAGGAGAACATTCATGGGACTTCATAGTCATTCGGTTACTGGAAATCAGGGGCGCATATTGATCGTCGATGATGAAGCCCACGTGCGAAAGCCGATCAAGCTCATACTGCAGGCCGCGCAGTACACCGTGGTGGAGGCTGAGGATGGGGAACAAGCGATTCAGCTTCTGCAGTCCGGAGATAACCCTCTGCTCGTTGACACTATTCTATGTGACATCCGTATGCCAAAGATTAATGGGACGGAGGCCGTTCAGTATTTTCGCGACCAGTTTCCTTCCGTCCCTGTCGTGATCTTGACGGGTTACCCTGACGTTGATTTAGCAGTGTCGCTGTTGAAACAAGGCGTCGTGGACTATTTGGTCAAGCCCGTCGGGGAGGAACAACTCTTAGAAGCAATTAAGAAGTTCGTCAGTCGCCATGTCATTTTGAAGGATCAATTTGCAATATGATGAATAAATTTGCCATGTACTAAGCCCGCAGAAAATAACAATGGAATCACCGTCTGGAATCAAGCGGCCTGTCGGCCTCTACGCCTCCGCTCCGGTTTGGACAGTTCCGCCTTGTGTGCTGATCGTTGATGATGATCCGGACATCCGGCAGGCACTCGGCGATATGTTGCACACTGAAGGGTACAGGATTCATGTGGCGGCTAGCGGGCGGGAAGCGATTGCCCAGGTTAGCGAGGTTTTTTACGGTGCCGCACTTCTGGATATTGGCTTACCAGATTTGGATGGGCATGCCGTGCTCCGGTCCATGAGGGAGGTGGATCCAACCCTGCCCGTGATCATTCTCACGGGGCATGTCACGGAGCAGAATACTATTGGTCCCTTGAATAAAGGGGCGCTCGCCTATGTCACGAAGCCTTATCGACCCGCTGAGATTAAAGCGCTCATTAGACGGGCAATCGAGGTCCGCGCTTTGGCCGTAAAAGCCGAATCGGTCGAGGGTGCGCTGACTGAAAGCCAGGAGCGATTTCAGTCGGTCATACAATCCTCGTCCGATGGCATTGTCTTAGCCGATGATGAAGGGACCCTGGTGTCCTTGAACCAGAGCGCCGAACGCATGTTCGGCTACATTGAAGCCGATATAGCGGGCAAACCCGCCTCCGAATTCTTGCCACTTCGATACCAAGACGCGTTCAAAGATGGTCTGGGACGACTTCAACGGGGTGAGTGTGTCGTGCCCAACGCCCCCATAGAGCTGTATGGACGTCGCGCCGACGGAATGGAATTCCCCGTGGAGGTGACGGTCAGCACCTGGAATTCGACTGGCCATATGTTCTTTGGTGCCATCATTCGTGACATCACGGCCCGCCGACTGACTGAGCAACGCCGCGCTGCGCAGTACGCTGTGACGCGGGTGCTCGCTGAGTCCCCCACACTTGCCCAGGCCGCGGCGAAATTGCTCCAGACGATCTGCGAAAGTCTGGGTTGGGATATCGGACTGCTTTGGGGGGTCGATGAGCAGATGGATAAGTTGCGATGTCTCGATGTCTGGCACGCTCCGGAGGTGCGCGAGGAGTCCGTAGGAGGCTTTAGCCGGGGGCAGCTGTTCCGGCGTGGATCGGGATTACCCGGACGTGTGTGGGCCAATGGTGAACCACTATGGGTGTGCGACGTCCAACGGGAGGAGAACTTCCCACGTGCCCCCTTCGCGGTTGCTCTCGGTTTCCATGGTGCTCTGGCCTTTCCTGTCAAGCTGCACGGACACATCTTGGGGGTATTGGAATGCTTCAGCCGTGACATCCGTCAACCGGACGAGGATTTACTTCAAATGCTAGGGGCGATCGGGAGTCAGGTTGGACAGTTCATTGAACGGACACAGGCCCAAGCTGCCTTAGACACCGCCTATGCGAAGATGGAAGCGATCTTGGGGTCCATGCCGTGTGCCCTCCTGATTGTGAATTGCAACCTACAGATCACCTATGCCAATCCGACGGCCTCCCGCTATTTCTCCTCAGGCGGCGAGCGCGGGTCGTTATTGGACTTGTCTCTCAGAGATCTAATTGGCCCCCCCATGGCCTCGGATTCACGCCAGCTCATAGAAGACGCCCGCGCGATGGGAAAGGGTGTCCATCCTAGACAGGAGCGGACCATCCAGATACAGGAGCGGACCTATCGGTATCGTCCGTTTCCAGTTTCAGAAGGTCCGCAGGAACAGACGCTGGTAGGCCTTGTACTGTGGGATACTACCGAGCAAAAGCAGCTCCAGGATCAGCTCATCCAGGCAGAAAAACTTGCCAGCCTAGGGACGCTCGTGTCTGGCATGGCGCATGAAGTGAATAATCCCATACAGGGCATCCTCAGCATGGCCCAAATTCTCATCCAAGAACGTGACTATGAGAAAATCCAAGAATATGCTCAGGACATTGTCACGTACTCGCAACATGTCGGGCTTGTCGTGAAAGATTTTGCCGCCTATGCGAGGCCTGCGTCTCGTGACCACGAGGTGGAACTCGACATCAATGAACGGCTGCGGGAGGCGTTGAAGCTCGTCCAACGCAGCGCACGATTTGGGCACGCCACGGTGGCCACGAATTTTGGCGCTCTGCCTTTGCTACGGGGCCGACGCTCAGAAATGGATCAGGTCTTCGTGAATCTGATCACGAATGCCGTTGATGCGATGGAGGGACAAGGCTGTCTGACCCTTCTAACGACCTTCACGAACGAATGTATTGAGGTGCAGATCCGTGACACGGGCTATGGCATCCCCGCCAATCTTATCAGTAAAATCTTCGATCCCTTTATGACGACGAAGGAACCTGGCAAGGGAACGGGGTTGGGTCTTAGCATAGCGTACAAGATTGTGTCGAAATACCGGGGGCACATTGGTGTAAAAAGCGAGGAAGGGAAAGGAACCACGTTCACCGTTACTTTTCCTGTTCAAGCAGAGAAAACCAGCGCATGAGTGTCGAAGGGGGGATTTAAGACAGATGCCTCGTGCCAAGAGCGAGACTTCTGTCTCTGTGCCGTCAGCGGATCGCCGATACCGATGCGGCGCGTCCTAATATTCTTCGCAAAGAGGTCCTATGGGCGGCAATGCTAACGTCCTCACCTAAACGCTTATACTAGACATGAGACAAGGCTTTAGGTGCCCCTCTTTGGATGCTCATGCCAGTGCGATTGGTAAAAGCGTATTGCCGTTGAGGAGTCCCGCTTGCCACATGTAACTCCGGACTTTCAGCTTCTGTTCGAGTCCATTCCCGGTCTCTACCTCGTCTTGGATCTGGAATACACCATTCTCGCAGTCAGCGACGACTATCTACGGGCGACGATGACACAACGCGAACAGATTTTAGGGAGGGGCATATTTGAGGTGTTCCCGGATAACCCGGATGATCCCCAGGCAAGCGGCGTCCGAAATTTGCGAGCCTCGCTGGACCGTGTACGCCACAACGGCGTGCCGGACACGATGCCTGTGCAGAAGTATGATGTTCGAAAACCAGAGTCGTTAGGGGGAACATTTGAAGAGCGGTACTGGAGTCCTATCAACTCTCCTGTGTTCGACGGTACTCGTCAACTCATCTACATTATTCATCGCGTGGAAGATGTGACAGAATTCATCCGCCTGACACAAGCGACGACGGACCAAAGCAAACTCACCCGAGAACTTCAGGACCGCGCCGTAAAGATGGAGAGCGAAGTCTTCATGCGTTCTCGAGAGTTGGCAGAGGAGAAGGCCCAGCTCGAACAGGCCCGTCAGGATCTCGAAGACAGAGTACAACAACGGACGCATGATCTGAAAACTGCCCTCACGGCCTTGCAAGAGATGGCGGCCACGCTAGAACAACGAGTCGATGAACGTACTGCAGCCCTCCAAGCCGCGAATGAGAAACTGCAAGAGCATGATCGCTTGAAATCCTCCTTAGTGTCCATCGTCTCTCATGAGCTTCGGACGCCCATCACCTCCCTCAGGGGCTATGTCGAAAATATGCTGGACGGTTTTCCGGGGCCGCTGACCGAGAAGCAATCCTATTATCTCACGCGCATGTTGCAGAACTTAGAGCGGCTGGCTCGCATGCTGCGAGATCTTCTCGATCTGTCACGAATCGAGGGGGGGCATGCGACGTTAAATCTCGCGCCGGTCTGCCTATCTGAATTACTCGAGGACGCCGTCGAAAGCTTTCAACCGGTGGCCCGACAAAAGTCGATTACGATGAGACTGGATGTAGAGTGCGAACAGCCCGTCATACACGGAGATCGTGACAAGCTGCATCAGGTTGTCACCAATCTTTTAGACAACGCGACGAAATATAGCCCCGAGGGTGGCCGAGTCGAAATCAACATTCATGTGCGAGACGAGAGGTCTCTGCAATTGTGTGTGAAAGATTCTGGCTGTGGGATTCAACCCGAGGAGCTTGGCCACATCTTTGATCCGTTCTATCGTGGGCACGAGGCCGTCAGACTGACACAAGGAAGCGGCCTTGGTTTGACCATCACGAAACGCCTGGTTGAACTCCATAAAGGCCAAATCTGGATTGAATCGGATTCGACAACGGGTACTCGCTGTTATGTCACGTTTCCGATTCAGCAATGATTATAATGATTATATGGATTGCTCTAGTCGATCTAAGCTTGAGAAGATTCTAATGGTGATGAGAGGTCATCAATGGGAATCTGTGTAAGCGTCGACTATGTGAGCACTACAACTATGCGCCACTTCAAGAGCCTGAAACTTTAACTGAATGCCCCGTGAGGTCTTCGTATGCCACCGTCGACCCCTTCCATTCTTCTCGTAGACGATGACCCGGACATTTGCCTAGCCTTGGGAGACTTTTTGGTTCATCAGGGCTACCTTGTTGAGACCGCGCCGAGAGGCCAGGATGCGATCGCCAAAGCGCAGACATGTCGCTTTGACGCCGCCCTCTTAGACTTGGGGTTGCCCGACATGGATGGCCTACTGGTTCTGAAGGCCTTAACCGAGAGAGATCCAGACCTCCCTATCATTATCTTGAGTGCCTTGGTAGCTGAAGAAAAAGCCTCGGAGGCGCTTCGGCGGGGCGCGTTCGCTTACCTGCGCAAACCTTACAATAGAGAAGAGGTACAGGCGACTCTTGTCCGTGCGATTGGGATCAAAGCATTGACGACTCAGGCACAGGCTGTGGAGCGGGCTCTAAGCAGAAGTGAAGAGCGTTTTCAGTCCGTTGTCCAGGTTGCTCTCGATGCCATTGTCGTCACAGATAGTGAGGGCCATCTTCTCTCGTGGAATCAAGCAGCCCATCATCTCTTTGGATACTCGGAAACGGAAGCCATGGGGAAGCCGTTGACATTTCTTTTGCCGGAACGCTACCACGCGGCCAGTCGCAAATGGTTGGGCGAAGCGGAGCCTCCCGATCAACTCCTTCTGGAGGAGCGTCGGCGCGAGATCCATGGTCGTAAGAAATCGGGCGCTGAATTTCCCGCGGAACTCACCATTGGGCCTTGGAAGACGGAAGAGGGCATCTTTTCTAGCTGTATTGTGCGGGACCTCACGGAACGCAAGCGCTCCGAGCAAGTCCAATCGCAACTGGCCGCCATCGTCGAGTCTTCGAATGACCCGATCATTAGCAATTCGCTGGACGGGACGATTGTTACCTGGAATGCAGCCGCTGAACGGCTGTATGGATATACGGCGGAGGAGGCAAAAGGTCGTCCCATTGCCATGTTGGCGCCGGCCGATCGCGCAGACGAAGTTCCACGTATGTTGGCACGCTTACGGGCCGGCGAAATCGTCCAGGCCTATGAGACGGTGCGTCGGAGAAAAGATGGGACCTTTGTGGATGTGTCGTTGACGCTTTCGCCTATCAGGAATGCACGCGGAGAGGTCACGGGCATGTCTGGTATCGTGCGCGATATTACTGAACGCAAGCGTGCGGAGGCCCTGCTCCGGCGTCAGCAGATCGAGCAGCAAGTCTTGCTCGATCTCATCCCTGCCATGGTCTGGTACAAAGATGATCAGAACCGGATCCTGCGAGCGAACCGACGTGCTGCGGAATCCATTGGTCGCAGCGTAGCCGAGATTGAAGGTCAGTCCACCTATGCGCTGTATCCGGAAGAGGCGGAGAAGTATTATCAAGATGATGTCTCTGTCCTTCAGTCCGGACAGCCCAAGCTCGGGATCGTGGAATTGCTCACGACAGGCTCCGCAGCCAAACGTTGGGTACAGACGGACAAGGTGCCGTACCGAGATGAGGACGGTCGTATCATGGGGGTCCTAGTGTTTGCCCAAGATATTACAGAGAGAAAGCGCGCCGAGGAGCAGTTAGCCCGCTATCGGCAGATCTTCACTCATTCCATCAATGGCATTAGCATCCTCGATCTCGAGGGACGCTACCTCGAACAAAACGCAGCCCATGCCGCATTGATGGGCTATAGCGATGAAGACCTTTCTGGGCAGACTCCCGCCATCCACCTTGGTGAAGCACTGTTCACCAGGGTTTTTCAAACGGTGAAAGCACATGGTTCCTACGACGGGGTGGTCTTTAGTCATACAAAAACCGGACAATTGAAAAAAATTGCGCTGTCGGCTTTTACCATTAGAGACAGTGATGGCAGCCCTGTCTGTTACGTCGGAATTAAGCGAGAAGTCTAAGCGTAATAGCGAAGGCTGAGTCTCACGCTCCATACCTTCTTGGCTGAATGGAGCGTTCGTTCTTCTCATAGGATTTGCATAGCATTGCTGACGTGTGTGGCACATTTAACCGCAATGGAGGCACTGGATAGAGAGCCTGATGACGATGGTCTTGGCGGATGCCGGCTCCCAGATAATACGTTTTATTGCGGAATCCGAATGGGAGGAGTTAAATAAGTCTCAAATCCTTCCCCGCAACCAAACTAAATTAGAATATAGGCTATCAAGGGGCCGGGAGAATATCCTGAGCCCCTTTTAAGTTTTATCTAACTCTTATCTCACTTCTCCGCTAGGCCATGCCGACGTTTGCCGTGTACTAAGGTATACTTTTGACGATTCAACGTCATTACCCACAAGAATATGTGGGTGTTCTGATGTGTTCATACGTCTTGCCGAAAATCATGAAGCGGTGCGTGTGGGGTTCGTGGGGTTCTGTCGTAGGTGACGCTTCGTTCTCGTATCGGATATTCCACGCGGTGGCGATCATGGAGATAATGAGTAAGGGAATAAACACATGCAACAAAAGCGGCAGCTAGACTATAGCCGCATTGCCAGCGAACTATTTCGTTGCAAGCGCGTGGCGATTGTAGGAAATCAAGGTGCTGGTAAAACAACTTTAGGAAAACGGCTTGGCGATATACTTCAGTTGGACTATGTCCTGCTGATAAAGCGTCCAGGCCAACAACAAGCTATTCGCGAGCGTATGGCACGTAAGGAACGTTGGGTCATTGATGGTGACTTCGGCGTGCTCGATCTTTCGGATCGAATCATTTACTTGGATTTTCCTGTAACACTCTGTCTTTGGCGCGCAGTGAAACGCGCCTATGGACATATCCGGCTTTGGTCATTCACTTCGCCACGGGTGCTTTTACGGGTCCCACCGAACCCTACAGCTCTTTAGGGATCTGGGCGTCATCTATAAGACTTCCCATGATTCTTATCCCGGAGCGGATTCTCCCAGCTGGACACCGGATGACCATACGATCACTCTTACTTCACCAAAGCAGGTAAACGCCCTTCCTGAGGCTCTCAACTCTCGAAAGGAGATTTGAGAGTACGAGTGCTGCTGCGAGAACTCCGGTAGGTTGCTATCAGCGTTCGATACCTGCTTCTTGTTGTATTTGACCGCAGCGAATCGCAAAAGTATTATCGTCCACACGTGCAGGCTTGAAACGCAGGAACGACAACTGGACAATGACTCGCTTGATGGAAATGTTCGACTCTTCTCCTGGACAGAAGATACGTATTGCTGTCTTGTTTGCCGACGCCTGCCGCGTATTATTCCAACATCCCGGATCGTTTGAGACTGTTTCGGCGCACCGAGCCCGAGACATCTGCCTACAATATCCGCTCCCTGAAGACGCACCTCTTCAAGCGGCGTTTTATGTCGTCCCGAAAGACAAATTGCAACCCGTCTTAATAAAAGGGGCAGTGCACCAAAAACATTTCGTGTTTCCTTTTACAGGGTTGAAAACCCATTCTCTCTCTGGAATGAAGAGCGTCCCAGATTTGATGCTGCAACTTGTGCTGCCCCATGCCCATAAAGCGCAGTGGCCTACACCTATATCGTTTTTGAACTGCTCGAAAGCACTGCGTCGCAATAGGATACGAAAAACATAGCAGGTGGACAAATTGGAGTGGAAGGAGCGGAAAGAGGAGTCATGCGTGAGCTGTTACTGACCATGATGATGGCTGGACTGTTTTCCTGTCAGAGTGCACCGGAGTCGCAACTCTGGAAGCAAAGCGGGAAAACCGATCAGCAGGGTCAGGAGGATTACGGGCATTGCGAAAAGGTGGCGATGCAGGAGGCGAATGGGATGCGGAGCACTGATGTGTTCAAAGAAGATGCGATCAAGGAACAGTGCATGCGTCGGTTAGGCTATGCGAGGGGTCGACTGGCCAATAGTCACTGCTGACCATCCTAACCACATGAACGTCTCGCCTCGAACGAATTCATGACGAACATTGCCTTCACCACTCTTGTCATTCTTGTCTTCTCGTTCCCCGGCTATGTGCTCCGCGCGAGCTACTATGCGGGAAAGTTTACGAGCCATGTGTTGCCGCGCAATTGGACGGACGACATCGCGCGCGCCATACTGTTTTCGCTTCCGCTGCACCTCGTCGTCTTGAGTCTGTTCGAATGGCTGCAGCATGTCGGGTTGATTCAGAGCACGCTCAGCTTCGAGGTGATCTTTCGCGTCATATCGGGTGAGTATGGCGATGAGTTTTCCACCACGATCGCGAATGTGTACGCGAATGCGCGCTATCTGATGGTGTATTACCTCGTTATTTTAGCGGTAGCGGCTGGAGCCGGATATGCGTTGCGGAATATTGTGTGGCGCTGGAAGTGGGACGTTCGCTATCCGTGGCTTTTCAGATATAAAAATGATTGGCTCTATACCTTGCTCGGGCGCGACGTGCCTACTCCCGAGGGGCCTGAATATGATGGGTCGAAAGTCTATGTGCGGGTGGAGGCGTTGACGAAAATTCCTCTGGAGGATGGCGATGGACGGGCACGGCTGTATCGCGGCATTGTCGAAGGATTTACGACGGAGGAAACCGGCGCGCTTCGGGATATTCTCTTAACCGAAGTGGAACGAGGAAAATTTCGGAAGGAACCGGCCAGGGACCGGGAATTTTACTGGAAGGCGGTCACACCGGGAAATTTAATGGTGCTGAAGTATTCGGAGCTTCAAAATATCAATATTACCTATCTGCTGGAGCTTCCTCAGTCTTCTCCGTTAGAGAAAACGGCCGAGACACAATCTTCCCGCTCCGCGTGATCTCGACCATTTTCCGTTCGTGCTTCTTGATGTCCTCGATGCCTTTTTGAATCTCCTGCATCATGGCGCTGTACATTCCCACGAGAGCCTCCTGACTGTTGAGCACGGCGCGTCTTCTCTTGACAGAGTAGCACAAGAATAGGCGGAGTGCTACGCCGCACTGCGGGGGAGGACCTTATAACGGCCGGTGTACGTCTCGCCGGGTGACAGCACTCGCAATCCCCAGTCGGGATGGTTGAAGGCATCAGTCGAGCAGGTCATGGGTTCGATGGCCAATGCCCGCCTTGGCGAACTCGCAATCGCGTCGCCCATATAGACGACAAGGACCGTAAAGGCCCTGTCCATTCCGATGGCGATGGTTCGTCCAGTCTTGGGATTTCGGAGAGAGGCCCGGCAGCTCCCGTCCTGGTCCGGCTGTAAGCGCATATAACAGTGGTTGAAGCGCGTCTGTCCGACGCGTCGAAACTCACGGCAATCCCATGGGCTGTCTTGAACCGGCAGCAGTCTTCCGGTCGGAATCAAGGTCTCGCCGAATTCCAGATAGTGCGTGCCCGGAATCCTCACCTCGGCTTCATCGATCGTCACGGTGCCGACGGTAAAGTACTGATGGAATCCCATTCCGACCGGTGCGCGTGCGGTCCCGGCGTTCCGTATATTAAATTGGCAAGATAGCCCCAACTGGTCGAGAGAATAAGAAAGCTGAAGCTCGAGAGAAAAGGGATAGCCGCGAGCCGCGTAGGAGTCCCGGTTAATCGTCACGTTCAATGACACGCGTGAGGGGGTGACTTCCGCAATGTTCCACAAAAGGGACCGGACAAACCCGTGGATGGCGTTGGGTCCCTTCCTTATCGTTGCAATCCAGTTGAAAGGTCTGGCCGTCAAAGAGATACCGGCCATGTGCGATCCTGCCGGGAAAAGGACACAGGACATCGCCTTCCGCCTTTCTTGTTGGCTGATCCCGAATAGCCCCAGACGGTATCGACTTCTCGATTGTCCTCCATCGGAAATATCGGCGCAATAAGGCCCCGAACGGCGATACGACGGCGCGTTGCGAGCCGGATGCCAGCGTGATTTCAGTCTCGGTCGTCACCGGGACATTATCTGCGTTCGCTATACCCATGCTCGACCCACTTTTCCAATTGTTTGATGCGCCGCTTCAGCTGATCCAGACTCGCGTTTTCAATGCGGCTTCCCGTGCGGCGCACGAGTTCCAAATTGATGCGCCGGTGTTCGACACCCGATCGTTGCGCCACCTGAATGACGAGGCCTTTGTGGGTTTGACGCATCTGCTCTTTGCGTTCGTGTAAGGGTAGGGCGTCGGATTGATGTTTCGCCGCGGCGTCGGACAGCGTCGCGGGCTCTTCGTCATCGCCAATGCGGCCGTGAGCCAGTGCAACGCCGCGCAATGGAAGGAAGGGTTCGGCTTCGTTGGGCCTGACATCGAATAGGGTACGCGGTTCGGCCTGTGCCGACTCCACGAGCACGTGGTCTCTCTCCGCCTTAATCGCTTCTGCATATTCCACCAGCCGGGGATCGCGGGGCAGGTAGAGATAAGCGCGTTGCGAGGAGGGCAAATCGCTTTGCATGCGAACGAACCGTCCCACCACCTGGCGAAAATACATTTCGGTTTGGACGTTTGTCGCGTAGACCCCCACCCGCAGGCGGGGAATATCGACGCCTTCGGACACCATGTTCACAGCGATGAGCCAACGATCTTTGCTCGTGGCGAAACGTTCGATGATCTTGGTCGACTGCGGATCGTCGGAAATCGCGACGCGCGGCGCCGTTCCGCTCATCTCCTTGACCTGCGCAGCAAGATGGCGCGCGTGGTCTTGATCCATCGCAATGATCAGTCCGCCTGCTGCGGGATGACTCTGCTTTCTTAAATTGATTAACTCTACGTCGGCGTCTTTGATGACCGAGTTCACCCATTCGTCGTGCATGAGCGCGGTCTTGAGCCGTTCCTGCTGCTTGCGGCGGCCCAGTTGATCGGCAAACTTGGCCGTGATTTCTTTTCCGCGCGACACCCAGCTTAGATCGCCCTCGTACGTGGGAAAGACGATCGGACGGCAAACCTTTTCGGCGAGCGCCTCGCGATAGCCGTAACTGAAGTCCGGAATACTTTGGTCCTGATCATAGGTCACGAAGGGAATGGGATTGTTGTCGGTGCGAAAAGGCGTGCCGGACAGCGCGAGTCGTTTCACGGCGTAGCCAAACGCCTCGCGCAAGGCGTCTCCCCAATCCTTCCCGTCCCCGGCGTGGTGGAGTTCGTCGAAAATGGCGAGCGTGGGCGATTGCCGGCAAGCCAGCCGATAGATCTGGGGAGCGAGACACACTTGTTGATACGTGACGACGCACCCGTGGTAATCCCGGCTCTCCTTGGCTTGGTCGTTCGTGAGAAAGGGGTCCAAGTGTAGCCCTGCATTATGAGCGGCACGCGCCCATTGCTGCCGAAGGTGATTCGTGGGGCAGATCACGACGAGGCGGGCGGCAACTTTTCGGAACAGCAGATCGTGCGCGAGCCGAAGTGCGAGGCGTGTTTTGCCTGCGCCTGGAGTCGCCATGGCCAGGAAGTCGGGCCGGCTTTCCAGAGACATTTGCTCGAAGGCGCGTTGTTGCCATCCGCGCAACGTAATATTCCAGGATTGAAGTGGCGAAGTCATGGGAGATGCGAGGGATCGTGGCGATTGAAAAAAGTAAGAATTATCGAAAGGCAGGCATAAACCCACAATCAGAATAGATACGTAAGACCATATAGACCATTCAAGTGCCCTTCCGTCTGATTGCTCTATCGCTGACACAGGTTAGACTGAGCAGATTACCCGGAGGTGTCTGATGAATCCAGCCTATTCGTCCTCGCCATCCCCGTCGGGGCGCATTTTGATCATTGACGACGATGACGTGTTGTTATCGGCCTTACCATGGCCCATCAAGCGGCGCGTGGCGAATGTCGCGATCGATACCGCCGATACACCGGAAGAGGCGCTTCGCCATGTCTATTCCACCGATTATGAGGTCATTATCAGCGATATCAAGATGCCTCGTATGGATGGCGTCACCCTCCTGCGCAAGCTGCGGGCCATTCAACCCGATACTCCGGTCATTCTTTTTACGGCTTGCGGAGAAGAGGAACTGCGGCGGGAAGCCAATTCCGCAGGGGCGTTTGCGTTTGTCACCAAGCCGCTCGATCTTCCATTTCTGGTCGAACTGATCAAAAAAGCCTTATGTGGGCGCCGGCTCGAGAATCAACGCGCTGAGCGTCCGGTCTAGAAATCCAGGCTGCTTCAGTTCGCTCCGCTAGGCCACCGCGTCGGGCTCATCGGGCGGCGCAAGAGGTCCGGCCCATTCCCCGCCAATCACTTTCACGTCATCGAACGAGCCATCGGGCCACTGAAAGTATCCCGCCTCGTCCACTTCGACAATAATCGGGAACGGATCGCGATAGGTTCCGCGGTGCCAATACCACCCCGGAGTGGCCGGCTTCTCGTCGCTCCATACGGAGCGTTTCGTCAGATGGTGAATGTGTCGTTCTGCCATGGGTCCGTCGCTCCGTCTCATCCATGCATGATCCAACAGTATACAAGTGACACGAAAAAGAGAAGAGGGTTGAAGCCGAAATAGACTTGTTTTCTCTCAGTCAGGGGCGAACGGGAACAGTTAGGTAATCATCCGACAAGCGTGGGGGAGGTGACGGACAATCCTAAAGGTCTTTCCCTGATGGTGGCATATCCTCTATCATCGTATGAATGCCATCCAGCCTGGGAGAGTTCCGTAAGAATGTTGCGAAACGGACGATTCACTGTGCAAAGGCGAAGACAGGTGTAGGATGCATTTTGTTTGTCATTGGATTCGGGATATTGTGGTGGAATCCGGTACTAGCCCGTGTGTCCATTAACCCCCAGCAATATGATCTGAGTTTTTCCAAGGGCCTGCTCGCTTTTCATGAAGGTCAGTATGAGGCGGCCTCGGCTTTTCTCCGGGATGCATTGGAGGCGAAGCCCGGAGACCCGGATGCCAGCTACTATCTGGGCCAGGCATTGATCCGCGCGCAGGATTATGGGGAGGCCGAAGAGATCTACCGTCGCCTCACCGACGCCGAGCCTTCTTCGGGACGGGCTCGCGTGGGGTTGGCGATGGCACAGTACTATCAAGAACGGTATCAAGACGTGTTATCGAATCTGATGACGGCGCGCACGCAGGTGCCGAGCGATCCGTTGGCCTATTATCTTGAAGGGCTCGTCTACATTCGATTGAATCTGTATGAACGTGCCGATGCGCCGCTGACGAAAGCGCTTGAACTCGATGCTGACTTCGCCTCCCCAGTTCGCTACCAACGAGGGATCGCGCACTATCAACTGGGGCGATACGAACAGGCGCGTGCGGAGTTTGAGGCCGTGATAGCCGCGGAGGCCGATACGGATTTAGCGCAGGGGGCACGGACGTACCTCGCGCAACTCCGAGATGGCGCGTCGGGAAACGACCGGAGACGAATGGATCCGACGCTCCCACGACCTCCCCTTTCTGGGGGGACACAAAAAGCGTGGGATCTGACCTTCAGCGTGAGCCCGCAGTACGACTCGAACGTCGTCGTCCTGCCGTTAGGCATTCAGCCGCCGGGCGGATCGAGCGGTATTTCCCAAAAAAGTGACTACCGGACGGTCTTCACCGGCCGGGGAGAGTATCGTCCTCTGCAGACGGATATGTGGACGGCCGGCGCCGCATATGGGTTTTATCAGAGCTTTCATCGCACCCTGAGTGGGTTCGACGTGCAAGATCACACGCCATCGGTCTATCTACAGCACCGATATGGCCGCATTCAGTCACGGGTAGATTATCTGTTCGATTACGTCACGGTAGGTCGAGATCCGTTTCTCGTCTCGAATGCGGTACGGCCTGTGATCTCGGTCCGTGAGGGCGACCATTGGTTTACCCAGGTACAGATGGGCTATCAAAACAAAGATTTTAAAAGCGACCGGTTTGCCCTGAACTCGTTTCGTGATGGAAAAAACTGGCTCGTTGGCATCTCGGAGCTGTATTATTTTGCGGAACATGCGGGTGTCGTACGTATCGGTTATCTCTACGACACGGATCGAACCGGCGGCGGATCTCCGTCTGTCGCCTTTGCGCCTTCGAACGCTGACTGGGCGTACACTGGCCATCGCGTGTCGACGGGCCTTCGTGTCCCCCCCATCTGGACACTGACACCGGATTTTACGTTCGATTATTATCGACAGAACTATGACAATCCCAATTTCTTTTCGACAGACCCGACTAACCCTGCCCTGGGTGGGCGAACGGTCCGGCGCGATGATATTTATATGGTCACGGCGGGTCTAAGTCGTCCGATCACTCAACATCTGTTCCTGGGTGTGCAATACAGCTACACGCGCGATAAGGCCAACATTTCTCTCTTCAACTACGAGCGGATGGTGTATTCCATCACGTTGAACGGCAGTTTTTAATCGGATGTTCATGTTGATGGGGACAGAGACGCATTGAAGATGAAGCCGACTCTTTTCGTCATCGTACTGGCCTTGGTCTGGAGTGCGTTGCTTGGTCCGGTAAATGCGGCGCCGGCTGCGACAACCAAGTCAACCAGTTCCATGCGTGTCCTGGCCGCGTGTGATCCAACGCAGGGCCAGGAGAAGTATGGTTGTTATGAAGAGAGCCTGCTTCACGTTGTGAGGACCTCTGGGGTGGCGACTGCGATGGACATGCTGTTGGTCCTGGGAGCATTTGATGAAGAGGTGCAGCGCGAAGGCCACGTCTATGCGCATGCCATCGGGATCAACGCGTTTCAATCTGATCCCGATGTTGCCAAGACATTTGCGCGTTGCACGGAATTATTCCAGTCCGGGTGTTACCACGGTGTGATCCAAGCATATCTCGATCAGGAACTCGGGCCTTCGTTGGCCGACGACTCGGGACGCCTCAATGATTTGTGTCAACCTTATCGCAAGGAATCGGCCGGCAGGTGGTTATTGTTCCAGTGCGTGCATGCGCTTGGTCATGGGCTCATGAGTGTATACGCGCATGACCTTCCCCGTGCCCTTCAAGGATGCGATCGGCTTGTCGAAGATTGGGATCGCCATAGCTGTTACGGCGGGGCCTTCATGGAGAATGTCGTCCATGCGACGCATCCTCATCATCCGTCTCCTCACGCGAACCATAGCTCCACGACTGGGTCGTCTCACCGTCCGCCTTCCGATTTTGTGCCCATTAAAGCGGCCGATCCGCTTCATCCCTGTTCTATGCTCGATGAGCGATATCAGACGGACTGTTACATGATGCAAACGTCCGTCATCCTCCATCTGAATCATGGCGACATGGCCGATGCCGCGCGGACCTGCGATCGTGCGCCTACTGATATGCGCGCTTTGTGCTATCAAAGCTTGGGGCGCGATATTAGCGCCTACAGCTTACAGAAACCGAGCGAAGCCATCCGAATGTGTTCGTTGGGCCATCCGGATTATCAACCATGGTGTTATGTCGGATTGGTCAAGAACTTCATCGACGTCACTTCCAAAGCCGAAAGCGGATTAAATTTCTGTCCCCAGGTCCCCGGGCAGGCCAATCGCATGAAATGCTATGAGGCCGTCGGCGAAGAGATCTGGGCGCTGACGGCGAACGACACGCACCGCGAGGCGCTCTGCGGAAAGACCGAAGGGGATGCAAACGACGCCTGCCGGTATGGCGCCCGCTTGAGGCCCGAGCGTCCCGGCGGTGTCCCGATCACACGTCCATAATCGATTTGAGTTGGGAGATGCTATGAGAACCATCATGTATCGCGCGTTCCTTGGGTGTGCCCTGTTCGCGAGTCTGCTGTCCACCGTGTCTTGTGCGAACCGCACCCGATATCTCACAGTCCGGCCTCCGCACGCGCTTCCCACCGAAGGGCAGGCGTTGCCCTTAAAGGTGGCGTTGGTCCTTCCTGATGCGGTTAGAAACGCGACGGATCAAGAAGAAATTAGTTGTCCCTTCGGCACGACGACCTTCGTCTTTCAGACCGGGCCGGGTTTTGAAAAGGGCGCGCTGCAGGCTTTGTCGCAAGCGTTCACGAAGGTCGAAGTCGTGAAAGAAAAAAAACCGGGCAATTTCGATCTTTTCATCGAGCCTGCCGCGCCGGATATTGAACTGCAAGGCCACTGCAATATGTTCGTCACCGAAAAGGCTACCCTGGACGCGAAGGCAACCGTCACGGTGCGGGTGACCGATCGAAACGATCAGCCATTTCTCGACGGAACGTTCGCTTCAAGCCAGCATACCGAGGAAAAAGTCTTGGACGTGGTGGGGAAAGCGCTGGCCGATTTGCTTCAAGTGATGGCGCAAGGGTTGATGACGACGCCGAAGTTGCAAATATACGCCGGCGTCCCGCCCAGCCAAGAGCCTGTGGCCCCTGCTCCCCCGCCCGCTCCCGTTGCGTCTGTAGCGCCATCTCTTGCCGTCCCTCCGCCTGCGCCGCCGCCGGCACCTGTTGCTGCACCGCCTGTTGTTCCGCTTGTTCCGCCCTCTGCTTCCGCCGCGGCCGTGGCTCCCCAGGCAGGCAAAATGGATGCGGCGATACCGGCCGAAGCGCCGAAACGTGCGCCGGTTACCATTCCCAAGTTAGAAGAGGCCCCGCAGGATCCCAGCCGCGTTATTGTCACTGGCGCGGGGTTTTCTGTCGGATTTGGATATGTGGTGACGGCCTATCATCTGGTAGCGGGGATGTCCTATGCCACCGTCTACGAGCAGGACCGAGCGATCCCCGCGTCGCTGGTGTTGCGTGATCGCCTCAGCGATCTCGCGCTGCTCAAGGTCGATGAAGGGTCGGATGGACAAACGCTTCCAGGCCTGCGGCTCGGCGATGTGACTAAAGTCAGGATAGGCGAGCGGGTGTGGGTCTGCGATCTGTTTGCGATGGGTGGCGGGATGGAAAAGGCTATCTGGAAAGAAGGTCGCCTACGGCCCTTGCCAGGGAATGGCCCGGCTGATCCTCGCATCTTGTCATTGGCGCTGACGACACCGCTTCAACACAGTGGTGGGCCTGTCCTGAATGAACAGGGAGAGGCCATCGGCCTGATGCTGGCGCCTGCCGATGCCGACCGCCTCTTTTCGAATCTCGCCCCATTTTCTTCCGACACTGGCATCGCTATTAGGATTCAGTATGCCAAGTGGCTCCTATCCATGTTGCCGGAATCGGAATTTGTCTTGCCGGCATCCGGGACGCGATCGCTTCCGGTATCGACCATGATTGAAAATGCCAAGCCGCAGGTGGTGGTCATCAAAGCCGCGGCAAAATGATGGGCTATCGGATAATGTCGATGTCTTGGGAGTTGACCGATTGGTAGGCCTGGATGAATTTTCGAAGATACTCGTGGGCGGTGGATCGTAGGGTCCCCACATTCAGCGGACTCATCGCTCCCGCCACATGCACCCACCAGGTTGGGGCGAAGATCGAGATGGAGGGATAGCGAGTCAGCGTCACGGTTTGATTAAGGCTGATTTCCAATCCATACGAGTAGATGAGATCGGTTCGAAGCAGACTCATTCGCACATAGAGGTAAGGCAACCCCGGCTGATCCAACCGCTCCTTGTTTCGGAACACTCGAATCCCGGCTTGGGCCAGTTGCGATTCGATGTCGTTCTTTAGCGAGGTACTGGAGAATCCTTCCAGGTCGAACGATTCGACAACGACCTCCACGCCGGTGAGATCGCGGAGCGTGTCGCGTTTACCTTCGCCATACAGGATGCCGTTCGCGCCGATTTGCGCAGCGGTAAGGGTCGGCATACAGAGGAATAGGCCCATACCCACAGAGATCAACAATGCTCGCGAGAAAAAAATCTTATTCTCCTCCCGGCTTGAATCGGTCTTGCCGCTCAAACCTCTAGATATCCTAGGCAACGTCTGGTGCGCCTCGGTGGCGATATCTGTACGATGAAAATCTGAAGCAGGCTATCGGAGTTTAGGGGATTTACTGTCGTCCCTTCGGGGCGGCATCCCTCAGGATTCAACCGACGCACGTCCACGAAGGCCAGCCATGATATCGTGTAGAGGCAAAGTGTGAACATCATGACTCGACAAGACTATATCAGAATTGCGCGTCTCCTCGCGAATACCCTGGATCGCAGCATCGTGATTCCAGGTACCGATATTCGTCTCGGCCTGGACCCGCTGATCGGCCTGATCCCAGGCGTGGGGGACGCCATCGCGAGTTTGGCAGGATCGATGATCTTATTTCTGGCTGCTCAGGTGCAGGTTCCCAAGATCGTGCTCATTCGCATGAGTCTGAATGTAGCGATCAATGGGTTGCTCGGATCGATACCTTTGATCGGGGATCTGTTTTCCGTCTGGTTTCAAAGTAACGTGAGAAATGTCGAGTTGCTGGAACGTCACGGCGATGAACGGCGCGCATCGACAGTGTGGGACTGGCTGTTCGTGATGGGATTGTTCGCCGCCCTCATCGGCGTGTTTGTCGCCGCCGTGGCGGGGGTCATTAGGTTGGTAGAAGTGGTCCGCCGATCACTTCAATAGTCCTTCCTGCTTTCAACCGGCTTGCCGCTCGCCCTGTCTCTTGCTGCCTTGAGCCCGTTTGACTTGATCAAACTGTTCTTGCAACAGCTGGAGCTCCTCTTCGGTGCACGTTTCGAGGGCAATGAGGTTATTGCGCGCGCCCTTGACCTTGTGGATGAGTTCATCGAGCTTCAGGTGAATGGCCTTGGCATCTCGGTTCTGGGTATTTTGTATCAAGAACACGATAAAGAACGTGATGATCGTCGTGAGCGTGTTGATCACCAACTGCCAGGCATTCGAAAAATGAAACGTAGCACCTAGCACGACCCATCCGAGGATCATGAAGACTGCAGCGACAAACGCCCAAGGAGATCCGACGACTGCCGCTGAATGCCGCGCAAAGGTATTGAAGAGATCAGTCCAGCTTCGAAGTCCCATGCCGTTCTCCTTCTAGATAGTGATTCAGCAGTATGTTCTAGCAATCCTCATTCCTAAAGTGGAGATACACGGGCTGCTTCTGCCAGCTTCCGAGCTTTTGGACTGAATAGTCCTCGAGATTACGAGAGAGCATGGGGTCGTTGTCCTGTGAATTATCGTGATGGCGCAGGAGGTGGCACAGGCGCCGGTGGGATAGGGTCAGCCTTTGGAGGAGGAATGGGCGCCGGGGGAAGTGGGTCAGGCGCCGGCGTCGGAAGAGGGGCAGGAGGAATAGGGCGAGGTTGAGCCATCACCCACGCAGGCGTCATATGTCCCAATAGACTCAGCCAAAGCGTTGCTATTGCGATAGTCATACGCATAAATCCTCCACGCCTCCTCTTAGCCTACGATCCATTGATATTGGTCCGCTCACACTAATTACGTACTTCATGGATTTCGAGTTAAGTCATATCAAGTATCGTCATCATGGCATGGATGGTCGCGCCGATTCAAACCTCGGACAGGATCGTGTCAATACAGGATAGCGTTCCCTCATTGAGTCATCTCAATCCGGGGGTCTACGCTGCCGTGGAGAATGGGCATGGATCTCGAAAGTCGTTTCGGACTCACTTGATGGCGTCTTTACAATTCCATCTTGTCCCGATCGGGACAGTCCGTTCTACGGACCACGCTTATCTCGTGGTGATTGCTGAATGCGGCGGTCTTTGTTACTCTCGCGGGCATTATTGGAAGGCCATTGCGGAGGGACGGGATGGCTGAACGATTGTCTGATCGACCTTCAAAGAGATCCAAGCGCCGTTCGGCGAAGGCTGGATTACCGCCGGGCACGCTGGTCTACATCGGTGAACACAAGACCGACCATGTGCGGCTGTCGCTGATTCAATACAGAGATGGATTTTTTACTCACCAAGAGCTCAACAGCGTCGATGAATTTCTTTCGCGCTACCGGTCCACGGAGGCGGGAACGATCACATGGCTCGATGTGGGCGGCCTGCACGATGTGAAGATCATCGAGCAGATCGGAAACGCCTTTCATCTACACCCCTTATTGCTTGAAGACATCGTCAATACGGAACAGCGGCCGAAGCGCGAGGATTTCGGTAAATATCTTTACGTCGTGCTCAAAATGCTATGCCCTGACGTACCGCGCGCCCAGGTGTTAGCGGAGCAGGTGAGTATTGTGTTGGGCGATCGCCTTCTCCTCTCATTTCAGGAAAATGGCACGGATGTATGGGGCCCGATCCGTGAGCGTCTTCGAACAGGTAAGGGCCGCATTGCCACAGCCGGGTCCGATTATCTGCTGTATTCGCTCGTGGATGCGGTCGTGGATAATTATTTTGCGGTCCTGGAATTCATGGGGGAGCGACTCGCGCAGGTGGAAGATCGGCTGCTGATCTCACCGCAACCGGATGCTCTGCGAGAACTGCATATGCTGAAACGGGAGTTGCTCTCTGTGCGGAAAGTCACCTGGCCGTTGCGGGAAGTCTTAAGCGGATTGGAGCGGGGCGATTCCACGCTCATCGCGGCCCCCACGCGTATTTATATGCGGGACGTCTACGATCACTCGATACAAGTGATCGACACGCTGGAAATGCAGCGCGAAACCATGGCCGAAATGTTGGACGTCTATCTGTCGAGCGCGAGCAATCGCATGACCGGCGTTATGAAGGTGCTGACGATCATTACGACGATCTTTATGCCGCTCTCGTTTATCGCCAGTGTATACGGGATGAATTTCCACACGATGCCCGGTCTGGAATCACCGTGGGGCTTTCCCCTGGCCCTGTCGGTGATGGTCGGCATCGGCCTACTGATGGTTTTCCTCTTTCGAAAAAAACAGTGGATCTAAAAGACAACGCGCACCACTCCAACTGAATCATCGCCGCCTCCATCCTTTCATCACATCTTTCCTCATGGTGTCTATCTCCTTGAGCTGACCATGCGCCATGCGCGCGCGAGTTCTCTGAGGTTGAGGCTCGGAGTTTGCTTGCTTTGTGAAAGACGTCATTTAAGTGAGGAACACCAGACGAACAAAAGTCTGTTTCGAGCGGGAGCCATGTGCATGGTGCTGGCTGGCTGGGACTGTGCCTTCGGCATATGCCGCCGATGGCGGATACATTTTCGATGATGTCGATGTGAAGCTGTTCTCGATCGGAGGGGAGCCACGTGGTTCGATCCAAAGGATGGGAGCGCGCGCTGGTTCGGCGGCGGACTGGTTCGGATCTATCCGTTGAATGGCTCGCATTCGAAGGCTCGGCGGATTATCGGCGCACGGACTTTGGCGACACGCGAGTCCATACCTATCCGGTGCAAGTCTGCGCATGGCTCTATCTGTTGCCGGGGAAAACGGCTGAACCCGTTTATTCTCGGCGGCGGCTGGTACTACACGACAGTAAGGGCCGGGGGATTCGACGATACGCAAAACCGATTCGGTGGACACGCTGGGCCGCTCGCCTTTCTCCGCGTTTGTTTTGTTACAATGGCCCCATGCAAATTGTTTTGTACCTTGTGATTGGCCTCTTGTATGTCACGCTGCCCTTGTCTGCCGCTGCGCTGACGACATCGGATTCGACGAAGCACCTTTACGATCGCGTGATGGAAGAATTTCAGCATCGTGATTACGACGCCGCTCTGGCCGGCTTTCGATTATTTATGGAATTGCATGGCGACAGTCCGCTGGCATCGAGTGCGCAATATTGGATCGGGGAGTGCGAATTTCGATTGGGCCGATTTCATGAGGCCGTGGGTTCCTTTGAGCAGGTGATGGCTCGTTATCCACGCAGTCCGAAAGTTCCGTCTGCGACCCTCAAGAAAGCAATGGCGTATGACAAGTTGCGCATGAAGAATGAGGCACGGATTCTATTCGAGCGAGTGATCGTGCAGTTTCCGCATTCGACGGAAGCCGAAGCGGCGAAGAAAGCCTTAAGAGAGTAGCAATCCGACGAGGCACGTGACCGATTATTCTGCCGACTCGATGTCCAGGGCGGAAGCCAATTCAGCGATCGAATAGGATCGATCGATCGGAAGGCGCAAGAGTTCGATTCCCGCCGCGTGAAGCGTTTTTCCCACCAATTGGTTGCGCATGTGACGTGCATCGGAAGGGGATGAGTCTTCCATCTCTATCACTTTGACGACCGCCAACGTTCCGGGGTGTACGAGCACGAAATCTACTCGCTTCAGCGCAATCTGCCCAAGGAAGTCGAGCCGTAACTGTGGTTGGTCGGCCGAGACGTCGATCAGGGCCCATACCGGGACTTGGGCAAACAGAAGATACTCATCTTGCACGGCGAGGCGAAGGACGTTGTAGAAAGCGGCCTCGCTTTTGGATATGAAGGGCTGGGCGGTCACGGTAAGACCCGGCGGGATGGAGGTCAAGCGAGCCGCCTTCCGCGCAGACAGTTTCGTCAGCAGAATCGTGGTCCACCACAGCAAAAGCACGAGCAGCAGGCCCCCACACGCCAGTGCGATCGGGACCATATTCTCCGTCATCAGTGCTACGACTGTTTCCATGTCCATCGTCCCGGTACGATCTGGCCTTGCACGACGGGATGGGAGGCGCCTGTAACGGAAGGCACATTCGTACACTCGCCCTTGATCGTGTGATAGGCCAGCAGTGCAAATGCGATCGCTTCGAAGCTCTTACTCTCCCACCCCACATCCTCGAATCGTTTCACAGGCGTCGGCTCGAAGACGGCCGCCAGATCGCCCATCACGCTGCGGTTCAAGGCGCCGCCGCCGCCTACGATAACTTCATCGATCGGGCCTGCCAACCACTGGCGAGACAGTCCCACCGTTATGGCGGTAAACAGAGAAGCCGTCGCGAGCAGGTCCTCGGATTTATGCTTGGCAGGGGCGGCGGCCAGAATGCGAGTGATGAATCGATCGCCGAACTCTTCTCGGCCGGTTGATTTCGGCGGACGCTTCTTCAGAAAGGGATGGGCCAGCATGAGATTCAGCAACGTGAGATCCACCGTGCCTTTGCTCGCGAGGCGGCCATTGCGATCCATGGAGAGTCGTCCCTTCGACAGACGATGAATCAAGCCATCCAAGACGATATTGGCCGGACCGGTATCGAAGGCCGTCACGGATTTCAGTCGTTTCCCCGCCGGTAGGTATGTCACATTTCCAATGCCGCCGAGATTGACGATCAGGCGAGACCGATGTCGATCCCTGAGCAGTCGGTGATGTGCGAAGGGCGCCAGAGGAGCGCCTTCTCCTCCCGCCGCCATATCCCTCTGACGAAAGTTCGCGACCGTCGTAATGCCGGTTCGCTCGGCGATCACTGAAGGCTCGGCAATTTGAAGCGTGGAGCGTATACGCCCGACGCCGTGTTCCTGAATCGGAACCGGCAGATGATGCACTGTTTGGCCATGAGAGCCGATGAGGTGCACTTGTGCTGGCGACAATCCTGCCCGCGCAATGACGGCCAAGGCGGCATGCCCAAAGCATTCCCCCAGCACCGCATTCAGATGGCAAATGTCGGCGACCGATCCATGCGCGGCCGCGCTCAACACGCGCTGCTGCAACCCTCGTGGATAGGGCCACACATAAAAGGCGAGAGGTTTCGCTGTGACGGCATCGCCATCTCCGGCGATCCGAACTAACGCGGCGTCGATTCCGTCGGCGGACGTGCCCGACATCAATCCGACGACGTTCATGGCTCGTGGAGAAGACGACCTAATGCGAGAGGATCTGTTCATCAGCCGCGCTACGCTAACTGAAGTGTACAGGTGGGTCAAGTAGCGGATCCACGCGTAGGCAGCGGCGCCTCGCGTTGACATTGCCCTACTCGTCTGTTACGGTCGCCGCCCATGCGCGCGCGCCTGTCTTCACTGACTTGTGTTCAATGGGTCGCAATTTTCGCGGCCGGCATCTCATCTCTCTGGCCGGGTATTATCCAGGCCGCCAATCCACCAAAGACAATCGAACCCATTCAGATTGTCGTGACCATCCCCGTATTGAAGGATTTAACGGAACAGGTCGGCGGTGCTCACGTGCATGTCCTATCCTTATTGTCCGGATTGGAAAACGAACATACATACTCGCCGAAGCCCAGCGACATCATTGCGGTCCGCAAGGCTCGGCTCTTGGTCGAGATCGGCGTGGGCCTCGAGGTGTGGGTATCGGCTTTGGTCAAAAATGCCGGTAGCCCTTCGTTGCGTGTCATCACGACGTCGAAGGGCATTGGGCTGATCCGTGATTCGGGCCGGGAAGATGGCCAGCAGGCCGAGGACGATCAGCACGACGGGAATCCCCATATTTGGCTGGATCCAGAGAACGCCAAAATTATGCTGCGCCACATCACCGAAGCGCTGATCAAAGTCGATCCTCCCCACGCGTCTGAATATCGGGATAACCAAGCGGCGTACTTGCGGCAACTCGATCAATTGCAGGCCGACCTGCTTGAGCGATTAAAGCCGATCTCGGACCGCCGCATCATGGTCTATCATCCTGCGTGGCCTTATTTTGCGCGACGATTCGGATTTCGCATTGTCGATGAGGTCGTGACACAATCCGGGGGAGAACCGTCCGCACATCATCTCCAAACGCTCATCAATCGGATTCGCAAGGATCGGATTCGGGTCATCGTCTCTGAACCACAGATCAGTCAAAAAATTCCCGACATGCTGGCGCGCGAAACCGGCGCGCGCATAGTGGTGCTCAGTCCTCTCCCTGGAGCAGTCCCCGGAACGGAGACCTATGTAGATCTACTCCGATATAATGTGATGCAGCTTGCCGACGCGCTATCCTAACCGACGCCAAGCCTACGAATTCTAGAAGTTTGGTTTTGCGTTCGCTGCTCATTAGAGCCGCGCCATCTTATCGACGGCAGGTGCATGAGGGTGTCGTAGGGAACTGAGCGGCCCAACAAAGAAGAGGGCGGTCTCCGACTATCCATGTCCCAATCGATCGTGCTTTTCCAGCATGCCACCTTTGGATTTCCAGGGGTGATCGCGCTCAAAGACATTTCCCTCGAAATTGCGGGTGGCGAATTTGTCGGGGTGATCGGCCCTAACGGGTCCGGTAAGACGACACTGTGCAAAGCCATGCTGGGTCTCATGCCTCCATTGGAAGGCACGCTACGAATTTTTGATTGCTCTTGCGAGAAGCTGCAATGCCATCACCGCGCAAAGATCGGCTATCTTCCGCAGAAAGGCGTGCTCGATCGAAATTTCCCCATCACGGTGTTGGAAACGGTGATGATGGGACGGTTTGGCGTGCTGGGCTTATTCAAGCGTCCTCATATGCGCGATCGCGCAATCGCCGAAGAGGCGCTGTCGCATGTCGGGATGCTCGATCATCGGCATCATGCCCTCGGGCATTTGTCGGGTGGGCAACAGCAGCGTGTCTTCATCGCGCGCGCACTGGCCCAGCAACCGCAAGTCTTGTTGCTCGACGAACCAACGACCGGCATCGACATGGTCACCCAACACAGCGTGCTTGATCTCGTCAAACGCTTGCATCACGACCTGGGATTGACGGTCGTCTTGATCACGCACGACATTAATATGATTCGGGCCCACGTAGATCGATTGGTGCTGCTGAAAACACGACTCTACGCCGCCGGTCCGCCGGCGGACGTGCTCAAGCCGGATATTTTACGCGAGGTCTACGGCAAAGAGGTCGTCATCACCGATAACGATCTGGTCATCGTCGAAGATTACCATCATCATTGAACCATACTGCCTGAAAAGTCGTTGAGTGACCTGCCGATGACGACATCACCTATTGGATAGTATGAGATCTACACCGGGGATATGCTAGAGCTTCTGTCATATGACTTCATGCAACGCTCGCTCGTGGCCGCGGCCCTTGTCGGAGCCTTATGTTCCGTGATCGGTGTCTTTGTCGTGCTCCGGGGACTGGCGTTTGTCGGCGCGGGAACGGCGCATGCGGCCTTCGCCGGCGTGGCCCTGGCCTATTTGGTCGGCTTGCCGCCATTGCCGCTGGCGATTGTGTTCGGATTGGCTACCGTCTGGACCACCGGCCTTATGGAAGAACGGGGGCGTATGAAGCTGGACGTATCGATCGGCATTCTCTACACCGCGACCATGGCACTGGCGATTCTCTTTATCGGTCTCATGAAAACATACAACGCGGAAGTGTATGGCTATCTGTTCGGGAGCGTGTTGTCGGTCACGACCGAAGAGTTGCGCATCATTGCCGCACTCAGTTTCCTAGTGCTCGGGACGATCCTGGCGTTTTCCAAGGAGTTCTATTTTGTCGCCTTCGATCAGGAAATGGCGGAAGCCTCCGGGGTTCCGGCCAGGCGCATCTACTATCTCTTGCTCACTCTCGTCGCATTGACCATGGTGGTGTCCCTGAAAACCGTCGGGGCAATCCTGGTGTTTGCCATGGTGCTCATCCCAGCCTCCACCGCCTATCAATTGACGCACAGCCTGCGGCACATGACATTCTATGCCGTGGCGATCGGCACGGCCTCTTCGGTCGGCGGCGTCTTGTTGTCGTATGTATGGGACGTACCGACGGGACCGGCGATTGTGCTGCTGGCGACCGGCATCTTTTTCGTGTCGGTGTTGCTTTCGCCGAAACGATCGAGAAGAGCCCGTACGTAATCAAAAAAGAGAGATGATATTTGGTCAGCGTCTTTGGCTTCAAGAGGTTGCTCAAAACGGTCGTCCAACAAGGCCGCAGGGAGCGTGGGTGCCGAGGCGTAGCGGAGCTACGTTGAGGCAGGCATGCGACTGAGAACGAAGTTGGCGACCGTTTTCAGCGGCCGTCATTCCTCACGACGGTGTTTTGAGCGGGCCCACACCATCCCCGTCTGTTCCTTTGAACTGAATCCCAATGTTTCATAAAATCCCGGAGACCTTGTACAGAGCCAAAAGAGCTCGACGCGTTTGAGGTCGGGATGATTGAGAATATGTTGCATGATGCGGGTGCCGATGTCCTGGCCTTGATAGGCAGTGTCGACAATCACGTCCCAGATCGAGGCGCGGTAGATGAAGTCGGTGAGGACGCGGCCCAGACCGATGAGACGGGGTCCATCCCACGCAGAGATTGCCACGTCCGTATGGATCAGCATTTCTCGGGCATCGTCGGCATTGCGGGACTTGGCCCATGGCGCTTGCCTGAAGAGGGAGACAAGCTGGGTCGGCTCGATGTCTTTGCGGTCGGAGTAGGTGATCATGGTCTTGAGAGTTCGGCCCTCCTTGTATTAGGTTATTGTCTTAGGATGTCTTGATTCGAGGGTGATCGCGAATGACCAAAGTAAAAACCTGTCCGCGGTGCTTTCAATTGATGTGGCCCAAGGAGGCCGATCTCGAATATTTGGATGAGGACACGGTTCGGACCAAATGCCCGCATTGTCATGAACTCGTTCGCATGAAATTGGTGACGAGTGGGGCGAATGCGGCGGGTCCCAAAATGGGCCACTAGCATTGCGAGAATCGCTGTTGATGCTAAGCTGCTCAAAATGACTTTCTCCAGCAAGGCCGCAGGCGACGAAAGCGCCGGAGGCGTACCCTCTGGGGTACGTTGAGGATGCTTTCAAGACGAGAACGCCGCTGGAAGTCATTTTCAGCAGCTTTCTCCCACGATCACATGCCTCTGCCGGCGCCGTCTAGCTCCGGTTGATTGCCGGGAAGAATCTTATTGAGTGTCGCGCGATATTCGGTCATGCGTTTTTCTTCGGCCGGCGTGACGGTAATTTCCCGGTCGTGCTGCATGACTTCTAAGAGATCCAGTACGGCTAAGAGCGGTTGCGTCGCAGCGAGCACCTTGCCTCCCTCGAACGCTTCAAGCGAATCGAGAAACTGGTCATTCAACCGTCGATAGGTCGATTTTCCGCTTTGGTCTCGAAAGCGGGAGACGGTGGTTTCATACGTGTCGATGAGTTCCGGGGTGGGTTTGATTCCCCCAGGCAGTGAGGAAAGGTGAACGACGGGAGGAAGTTTACCGCCGAAGGTTTTCAAGGCGGAAATCAGACCGCCCAAAATATCGAGCACGTCATGACAAGTCATCGTCTGGCTCATGGATGAGATGATGCATACAGGGGTCGAATTCCTCTGTCAAGCCACGCCCCGCGAACGTGCGCTCGTTGTCTCTCGAAGCGATTGGATCACGGCCGCCATATCGGGTGGGAGCGGGGTGCTGAACGCGAGCGCCTGGCCCGTGATGGGATGGGTAAAGCCCAGTGTCCTGGCATGCAGCATGACTCGGGGAATGGTGACCGCTCCCACCTCCCTGACCTTTCGTCCGCCATATGTCGGGTCTCCCAACAGCGGATGACCGATCGACGTCAGATGGACGCGCAACTGATGCGTGCGTCCCGTCAAGGGTTTCAAGACGACATGTGAAGAGATGGTCCCGAACCGTTCCAGAACCTCATACGCCGTGGCCGATTCTTTGGGCCGGGCGGTCCGGGCGGAAAACTTTTTGCGTTCCTTGGTGTCTCGTCCGATCGCTAAGTCAATGCGACCTGCCGACTTCTTAAGCGTTCCCCATGTCAATCCCTCATACGCGCGTGTAATTGTGTGTCGCTTGAACTGATTAGCCAGTGAGCGATGGGCCTGATCGGTTTTGGCAATCACCATGACGCCGGACGTTTCTTTGTCGAGTCGGTGTACCAGTCCAGGTCGCTCTTTTCCGCCGATGGTCGAGAGCCCACCGGAATGCTGAAAGTGATGGAGCAGCGCATTGACCAGCGTGCCGGTCCAATGTCCCGGTGCGGGATGCACGACAAGCCCAACCGGCTTATCGAGGACGAGCAGGACATCATCTTCATACAGAATGTCGAAGGGAATGGGTTCTGGCTGGAGTTCGAGCGGTTCGGCGCGCGGGATGTCCAATTCGATTCGGTCGCCGGGTCGGAGTTTCTGACTGGGCCGAACCGGCCGGCCGTTCATTGTGATCCGTCCGTCTAGAATTAACCGCTGCAGCGCGGACCGAGATAGGCTCGGCTCGTGATTAGCTAAAAATACATCCAATCGTTTCGGCGATTCGCCTGCGGTGATCGTAATATCTGTTTTCATCGGCGTTTGGTGCATCTGAACCGTTCCTGGTGCATCCGCACCACCAATCTTACCGGGACCGTAGCTCTGAAGGGCACGCTACCGCATAAGTAAGCCCCCTTTCAATCAATTTTCGCCCGGCATCCAGTGGCCTCCCGCTTGCAGAATTGAATTCTCCAGAAACAGACAACCAACTAAGGAGGATATTATGGCCTGGCTTGTCAGCGAGCGATCGGTGGAAGGGCGCGTCTTGGTAATCGATGATGAGGAACAAATTCGAAAGGTCGTCGGGACGGTGCTACGCAAGGGCGGCTTCGACGTCGTGGAAGCTGAGGACGGCGCCAAGGCTATCGAACTGCTCAACTCCGGCGATAATCCGATGATGATCGACGTCATTATTTGTGACATCCGTATGCCGCATATCAATGGGACCGAGGCCATCAAATATTTCCGTGCCCAATATCCTTCGGTTCCGATCATCGTCTTGACCGCTTACCCGGACTTCCAGCTTGCGACCTCGATGTTGAAGGAAGGTGTCACGGACTATCTGGTCAAACCGGTCGATCGTGAAAAAATGCTCATGGCGGTGAAGAACGCGATGGAAAAACGTTCCTTGTTTGCCACGTAGCCACGCCGTGAGTCAGGCATGATAGGAATCGAGTGGCCTGCCCTATCCGGCAGGCCACTCGTGCGTAGAGGGATAGAATGGACAAGGAATCCGATCAGCCACTGAAAATCATTATTTTGGGCGCTGGAAAGGGGGGAACGGCCCTGATCGATCTCCTGGCCAGAGAACGAGACTGTGTGGAGGTGGTCGGTGTGGCCGATACGAATCCTCGCGCTCCGGGCCTGTGCCTTGCCAGGAAACTCAATATTCCCACCGCGAGCAGTGCCGCGGAACTGATCGGAAAGAACGGCGCCGACCTGATTGTCGATGTGACCGGCGACGCCACGATAGCCGCCCAAATTGCAGAGGGTAAGTCACCCGAGACGGAAACGATGAGTGGGACGACCGCCCGGCTTCTGTGGATGTTGGTCCGTGAAGAACAGGAGCTTCGGGCCCAACTCACACAAGCCGATAAACTCGCCACCCTTGGCACATTTGCCGCTCAAATCGCGCACGATCTAAAAAACCCCTTGTACTGCATCCGTGAGTTTGCGCAGTTTATCGAAGAAGAGCACGACTCGGATCGCATCAAGGAGTATTCGCAAGAAATCTTGAAGGCCGATCAGTATTTGACTTCAATTGTGGACGGCCTCACGGCGTATACACGATCGACCTGTTCGGAACCGGAATCGATTCGGTTGCCCGAGCTTCTCGATCAAGCCGTCAAAATGTCTCGATTTGCCACGACGAGTAATGCCGTGGAGGTCGTTTGCGATTACCAGCCGGTGCCACCCATCCGCGCGGATGCCTCCGAGATGTTGCAGATCTTTGTTAATATCATTACGAATGCCGTGCAGGCGATGAATGGGCAAGGACGATTGATGCTCGGGGTCAAAGTCGAAGAAGAGAAAGTCGTGATCTCTATTCGGGATACAGGCCCCGGCATCTCCGCCGCGTTGTTGCCGAAGATCTTTACGCCGTTCTTTACCACGAAAGAACGCGGGGTCGGCACAGGACTCGGCTTGTCGATTGTCCAGACGCTGGTGAAAAAATATGGCGGTGAGATTGAGGTCGAGAGTGAAGAAGGCAAAGGTGCGGCGTTCACGATTCGATTTCCTTTGCCGGGGTAGATCATGACGGATCGGAAACTTTCTCGGTTCGGCCTGCGGGGCAAACTCATCAGCGCGATGCTGTTGGTCGGGGCCGTGCCGCTTGTGGTGGGAATGGGCATGGCGTTGCTGCAAGGCACTCAAGAGCTGCATCAAATGGCCGGCGTCAACTTCGAAAGTTTGGCGGCGGAGGCGGCCAGGACGATGGATCTTGTTTTCAGCGACGAGTTGACGCGTACTGCGCGTATCGCGCGGTCGCCGCTGCTGGTCGAGACGCTGGAAACGCAAGCGGCCCGGCTCGAGTCGCACGATGAGGCGAAGCTGGCCGCGGTCGAGAGCACGGCGAAGCATCAGTGGGAGTCCGGCGACGCGCAACTGCTCGAAGCCGTGACCGAAAGCTCGCTCGCGGATTTTCTCAAACAGCAGGTCGCGCGTCCGGAAGGCGAAACAGGGCAGATTATTCCCGCCTCTGCACGTGCGGCGACCCATGCCCTCTTTGTGACCGATTCGCGCGGCAACGTGGTAGCCAGCACGACTTCGCGCGTCCCATACGCGTCTGGAGAAGAGGAATGGTGGCGCACGGCCTACGATCATGGCGTCGGTCAGACACACATGGGGAATGTCTATTTCGACGCTCAGTTGGATCTCTATGCATTTCATCTGTCGCTCCCTATTATGGATCGTATTCGGTATCGGGCGATCGGAGTATTGCACCGAGTGTTTGATGCCCGCGAATTCCTCGCTCCGTCTCTGTTTCCCATCCGTTTCGGAAAGACCGGCCATGTGATGTTGCTCGACAGCCTTGGGACCGTGATGGCATGTCCGATTTTGCCGACCGGCATTCGTATAGCCGACACCCACCTCGTGGGCATGGTCACCAACGCCCAACCGGGCTGGGTCAAGGCCGAGACCGACGGCCACGGTGGAGAAGGTGTCTCGATCATTGGATTTTCGTCGTTGCCCGGCACCTCGCGGGTCACACGCGTGTCCACTGGCGCGACATGGCATACCTTTGTCTGGCAGGCTTCTGAAGAATTGTCCGCGCCGACGCATCATTTCCTTGGATGGTTGGCTGGATTCAGCGTGGTGGCGATGGGACTGCTGAGTGTCTTGGGGTATGTGGCATCCGGACGCATCGTGACGCCGATCCGTCGCTTGCAACAAGCCGCGTCCTTGATCGGAAAAGGCGCGTTGGAAGAGCCCATTGCGGTTCAGACAGGGGATGAACTGGAGCAGCTTGCCGATGAGATGAACAGGATGAACGTGCAATTGCAGCGCGCCTTCAGTGGGTTGACGGATACGGTGGAGCAGAAGTCCCAAGAGGTGCGTACGCTGCAAGTGGTCAACCAACAGATACTGGAAAGTGTGCCGAACCCGATTATTCTTTTGGACCATGATGGACGGATCGAGTATTTCAACCGTGCTGCGCATGACGTGTTTTTGGATGCAGGCGAGGAGGGAGAGCCGAAACGGCTTAAAGACCTCCTGCACGTAGATGACATGACGGAGCAGCGGTTGTATGCCGAACTCACCGGTCGGTCAAACCATGCGGATGCGAGCGAAGCTCCGATGCGCGAGGAGGCCGGGGACCCTCTGACACCTGCGGCGCCTCGTGCGGTGGAGCGACGATGCGAGTTGCGCGTGAACCAGCGTCTCTATGAGTATCAATGGTTCCGTATCGATGCGGTCTCGGGAGACCCATCGCGGGTCGGCCTCGTGCTGAGGGATGTCACGGATGAGCGCCGGCTTCAGGAGAAAGTCATTCAGGCAGAAAAGTTTTCTGGCTTGTCGCTCTTGGCTTCAGGTCTCAAGCATGAACTGAATAATCCTCTCTTCGGCGTGATGGGTTTGGGCGAGGTCATCGCCGAGGAGTCGAACCCGGAACTAATTAAGGAGTTGGCGAAAGACGTTGTCGCGCAAGCGAAGCGGATGGCGGACATCATCCAGGAATTGACCGGGCAGGCGCTTCGCGAGACTGATGATGAATACGCGCTCGTCGATTGCAATAACCTGATTGAAGAGATTGTGGGTCGCCTACGTGCCACGGACGCGGGAGCCGGCATTCAGATCCATCTCGACCTAGGACGGCTGCCGAACATTCGCGCCCGGCCGAATGAAATTCGACAGGTCCTGGTGAACGTTCTGACCAATGCAGTACAGTCGATGAAGGGACGGGGAAGCCTTGAATTAACTACAGAGGCCCACGATGGGCACATCTCGGTCAAGATTCACGATAGCGGTTGCGGCATCCCCAGCGCCTATCTGCCGAAAGTCTTTGATGCATTCTTTACGACCAAAGCGCAGGGCGAGGGCCGAGGCCTCGGGCTCACGATCGCGCGCCGCATCGTGGGGAGTCTTGGTGGTCAGATCGAGATCGATTCGCAGGAAGGAAAAGGATCGACCGTCGCTATCACCTTGCCGGTCAGGGAGCCGAGCGAGTGCCGGCGCGTCTGATGAGAGGGTCTTTTCGAAAATACGTCGCGGCCTTGGTCATTGTGATAGGGCTACCCATCGTGCTGATGGCTGCCAAACATCCTCCGGCACCATCCGGCATCCCACCCGGGACCGTCGCCGACTATGTCCATGCGGTCATCGAGGCCGACCGTGCGGTATACACGACGCATGTCGTGGATCGCATGCAAGAAAAAGGCGTGGTGGTGGCGTCTGAGCACTGGGAGTCGCAGAATACCCTTCCGTTGCCGGCGCAGTTCTTAATCGATTCTGCGCGCCTTGTGGCCAAAAAAGATCGTGGTATTCGATACCGGCTGGTGAGTCTCTGGCCTATATACGAACGAAATGGTCCTGCCACGGACTTCGAACGGACGGGGCTGGAGGCCATTCTTAAACATCCCGACAAGACCCATACGGGTTATGTCGAGAGCGGCGGCCGGAGGTATTTTCAGGCGATCTATCCCGATGTCGCCGTGGCTCAGGCGTGTGTCGGATGCCATAACGCCCATGCGAACAGCCCTCGCCGCGACTTTAAACTCAATGACGTGATGGGCGGAATAGTGATCACCGTGCCGCTGGGTCCCTAATATACGCTGCCCCCTTAAAGTACTTACAACGACGAGAGAGGATGAGGTAGCGTGAAGATTGTTGGAGCGTAATGGTCCGGAGAGTGGCGGCTAGTTAATGTCGCGTTAGTGCGCGTTCGGCGATGCGTTTGCGGAGACGGGCTTTTTCAAGGCTGACTCGGGCGGCTTCAACTTCTGAGGGAAGCCCACCCATTTCAAGGCGCCGTTCGGCTTCCTCGACGGCGGCTTGAGCGCGGGGGACCTCGATATCTTCGGCTTTTTCTGCGATCTCTGCGAGAATGGTCACTTTGGTCGGGGTGACTTCGGCAAACCCCCAGAGAACAGACATGTAATGCATCTGCTCGCCGACGCGATAGCGCAATTCTCCAATTTTGAGGATAGTGAGAAAATGGGTATGTCCCGGTAGCACTCCGAATTCGCCCTCCACGCCGGGCGCAATGACTTCTTCCACCTGCCGGCTTAGCAGCAGATGTTCAGGAGTGACGACTTCTAAAAGGATCGTATGCGCCATGTTTGAATGCTCGGTGCGATGGGAACGTCAAGAGCGATCGAATCGCCTACGCTTTTTTGTACCCTAATTTCTCTCCCTTTGCGATGACTTCTTCGATCGTGCCGACCATATAGAAGGCTTGTTCGGGGAGTGCATCGTACTTACCTTCAAGGATTTCTTTAAAACTTCTCACCGTGTCCTTCAGTTTGACATATTTGCCGGGCGATCCTGTGAACGCTTCCGCCACGTGGAACGGTTGCGAGAGAAAGCGTTGAATCTTGCGGGCCCGGGCCACGACAGTCTTATCATCTTCCGATAATTCATCCATGCCGAGAATTGCGATGATATCTTGTAGTTCTTTATAGCGCTGCAGCACAGATTGGACGCCGCGTGCGACGGCGTAGTGTTCTTCGCCGACGATTTGGGGATCGAGAATTCTGGAGGTCGAGTCCAGGGGATCGACCGCAGGATAAATCCCCAACTCCGCCAGGCCGCGCGACAAGACGGTCGTCGCGTCCAAATGGGCAAAGGCTGTCGCGGGCGCCGGGTCGGTCAAGTCGTCGGCCGGTACGTAGATGGCCTGCACAGACGTGATCGAGCCTTTCTTTGTCGAAGTAATGCGTTCTTGAAGCGCGCCCATTTCCGTCCCGAGCGTCGGTTGATAGCCTACCGCGGACGGCATTCGACCTAGCAAGGCAGAGACTTCGGATCCGGCCTGAGTGAAACGGAAAATATTATCGACGAATAAAAGTACGTCCTGATTTTCTTCGTCCCGGAAGTACTCGGCCACGGTCAGACCGGTTAAACCGATGCGCAGGCGTGCGCCCGGTGGCTCGTTCATCTGGCCGTAGACCAACGCCGCTTTCGATTTTGTAAAATCGTCGGGGTCGATGACTTTGGACTCCTGCATTTCGTGCCAGAGATCGTTGCCCTCGCGGGTTCGTTCGCCGACTCCTGCAAACACGGAAAAGCCGCCGTGGTGGAGCGCGATGTTGTTGATCAGCTCCATAATGATGACTGTCTTCCCGACGCCGGCGCCGCCGAAGAGACCGACTTTCCCGCCCTTCGAGTAAGGTTCCAGAAGATCGACGACCTTAATGCCGGTCTCCAGTACTTCCGTTTTCGTCTCTTGATCTTCCAGAGAAGGCGCGGGGCGGTGAATGGAATATCTTTTCTTCGTGTTGATCGGACCTTTTTCGTCCACCGGTTCGCCGATGACGTTAATCAATCGCCCTAGGGTTTCACGTCCCACGGGAACGGATATCGGGCCACCCGTGTCATTGACCGGCATATCGCGCACTAATCCATCGGTCGAAGACATTGCGATGCCTCGCACCCGATTTTCCCCCAAGTGCTGAGCCACTTCCAGCGTCAAATGGATTTCAGGGGAGCCGGCTCGTGTGTCCTCGGCCAGGTCCATGCGAAGCGCGTTGTAGATATTCGGCAGCTGGCCCGGTGGAAATTCCACATCGACGACCGGCCCGATAACCTGAATGATCTTCCCTGTACTCATCGTTCACCTTGGGTGAAATTTTAATTTGAGTGTTGATGTTGCTTACGACCGAGACGTTGCGCATGCGATCGGTGCACAACCATCATTTGAGCACTTCCGCTCCGCCGACGATGTCCATCAATTCTTTGGTAATGGCGGCCTGACGCGTTTTATTGTAATAGAGTGTCAATTTTTTGATGATCTCTCCGGCATTGCGACTGGCCCCGTCCATCGCCGCCATGCGGGCGCCTTGTTCGGCGGCCGACGACTCCAATAGTATGCGGAACACCTGGGCTTGTGCATGTTTTGGGAGCAGCGCGGCGAGCAATTCTTCCTCATCGGGTTCGTAGAGATAACCCCCGCCGTGAGAGGCGTCTCCGTCATCCTCCAGAGACTCGATCGGAAGCAACTTTTCGACAACGACCTGTTGTTGGACGGCCGACTTAAATTCGTTGTAGATAACATACAATTCATCAAAGACTTGGTTCCTGAACGCTTCAGTCCCGGACAGCCCGATTTCTATTGCATGTTCGAATGTCAGCCGATCAAATACATTGATAAACGGATCGCGAATCGGCCAATGACGACGGCGAAACCATTCTCCCCCTTTCTTGCCAACCACACCGACGATCACTTTGGCGCCTCGTGCCTCACAGTCTCGGATGACCTGCACGGCCTTGCGAAAAACATTCGCATTGAAGGCTCCGCACAATCCACGGTCACTTGTGACCACGGTCACCTGGATGGTCCGGACCGGACGCTTCTGGAGCAACGGGTGGGCATCTCGATTCACGCGAGCACTCAGATCGGCGATCACACCGCGCATCCGCACTCCATAGGGACGATATGCGAGAATGCGTTGCTGAGCACGCCGGAGCTTCGCCGCCGCCACCATTTTCATGGCTTTGGTGATCTTCTGCGTATTTTTGATCGCGCCGATTTTACGGCGAAGGCTTTGTAAGCTGGGCATGCGCTTGGAAGTCCCGGCCTCGGAAATAAGGTCTAAAGGCTCTTCAGATTACGCTTTCGCACCATATCCCATTTTTTGCTTGAAGGCGCCGATGATCTGTTTGAGTTCGTTTCCAAAGGCTTCATCGATCTTCCCTTTGGTCGCCAGATCTTTTTTTACCTGCGGATGACTTTGCGTTATGTAATGCAAGAGATCGTCTTCAAACTGCCTCACTTTGTTGACCGGCACATCGTCGACAAAACCGTTGGTTCCCGCATAGATGGACAGTACCTGATCTGCCACCGACATCGGTCTATATTGACCTTGCTTAAGGAGTTCAACCATGCGCACGCCACGGCTTAATTGCGCCTGAGTGGCCTTATCGAGTTCGCTCCCGAATTGAGAAAACGCGGCCATTTCTCGGTATTGCGCAAGATCCAAGCGCAACGTACCCGCCACCTGCTTCATCGTCTTGATTTGCGCAGAGCCGCCGACGCGTGATACGGAGAGACCGACGTTAATGGCCGGGCGAATACCGGCGTAAAACAGATCGCCCGCCAGATAAATCTGGCCATCGGTAATGGAGATTACATTGGTAGGAATATAGGCCGAGACGTCGCCCGCCTGAGTTTCGATGATCGGCAATGCGGTCAAACTGCCCCCACCGAGCTTTTCGCTCATCTTGGCCGCGCGTTCAAGGAGACGTGAGTGCAGATAGAAGACATCCCCCGGATAGGCCTCGCGTCCGGGAGGACGGCGCAAGAGTAGCGATAGTTGTCGATACGCGGTCGCGTGTTTTGACAGATCGTCGTAAATAATCAGGGCATGCTTGCCGTTGTCACGGAAATATTCGCCCATCGCCACGCCCGTGTACGGCGCCAAATATTGCAAGGACGCGGCATCGCTGGCCGTGGCCGAGACGACCATGCTGTATTCCATAGCATGGTGTTCTTCCAACGTCTTGACGACGCGCGCGACGGTGGAGCGTTTCTGCCCAATGGCAACATAAATGCAGAACACGTTTTGGCCGCGCTGATTGATGATGGTATCGACCGCAATGGCGGTTTTTCCGGTCTGGCGGTCGCCGATGATCAACTCGCGCTGTCCTCGGCCAATGGGAATCATCGCGTCGATGGCCTTGATGCCGGTTTGTAACGGTTCGCGAACCGATTGCCGGTCGATGACGCCGGGAGCGCGGACTTCGAGACGTTGAGTGATCGAGGTCTTGATGGGCCCTTTTCCGTCGAGCGGCTGGCCGATTGCGCTGACAACGCGACCCACGAGCGCTTCGCCAACCGGGACCTCGGCGATGCGGCTGGTCCGTTTCACCGGATCGCCTTCCTTGATGCCGGTCTCATCGCCCATGAGGACTGCGCCGACACTGTCTTCTTCGAGGTTCAATGCAATGCCGAAGAGGCCTCCGGGGAATTCGAGCATTTCACCGGCCATCGCACCCTCGAGTCCATAGATCTTGGCGATCCCGTCGCCGACCTGGATGACGGACCCGGTTTGATTCACATCGACTCGTTGGTCGAACCCTTTGATCTTCTCTTTGATGATTGCGCTGATTTCTTCCGATTTGATCTGCATCGGCTACTCCTTCGTCACTAGGATCCGCATGGCGGACAAACGCGTGCGAACGGTGCTGTCAAACAACGTACTCCCAATTCGAATTTGAAGACCGGCCAACAATCGCGGTTCCGTGTGAAAGGTGAGATCGACATCGCGGCGCAGTACCTCTCGTAGACGCGAACGAAGCTGGTCTTGGTCTGCCGGAGTGAGCGGAGATGCCGATGAGACGTCTACTGGTTGCGTGCCTTGCTGCTGATCGGCGAGCCTTGCAAACTCCTCTGCGATTTCCGCCAGAAAGCCAACGCGATTTTTCTTGATCACTTGCGCCAAAAATTGACTGATAATCGGTGGACACCCCAACCGCTGACTGAGTGAGGCGAGGACGTCACGTTTGTCGGCAAGCGTGAACGCCGGCGAAGCGAGCACATGTTTCAATTGTGCGGAGTTGAGCATGGCCTCAGCCAAGGCGCTGAGTCCTTTGCGGGTGGCTTCGATTTGTCCCGCGTCTACCAGTCCAAACAAAGCTTTCGCGTAACGTCGCGCGACAGCAGTTTTAATCACAATCGTTACCGGGGGTTATATCCGTGCGGGTGGGCACGAAAAACACGGCAAAGTAGCATCAGGGAACGGGTAGTGTCAAGCAGTAAGAGAGCTTGGTTAAAAGCGTGTGTGCGGAGATCGAATGCAGACGGAAGCTCTCATGTGTGGGATGCCTGAATAATGCCCCCGCCCAACACTCGATCGTCGTGATAAAAGACGGCTGACTGGCCTGGAGACAGGGTGCGCTGAGGGCTCTGAAAAGAAATACGAATCGCTCCGCCAGATAGGGGTTCAAGGAGAGCGGGTGCTGCGGGGGTGGCGTAGCGGACCTTCACGTCTGCTGTGGTCGTTGTCGTGAGCAGCGTCTCGTCAAAAAGGTTGAGATCCGCCACGGTGCATTCGGACGTGAAGAGGCCGTCTTCAGGACCGACAACGACTGTATTGGTTTGCGGCATCACACGTTGGACATAGAGGCGTTCGCCCGTTGCGATGCCGAGTCCACGGCGCTGTCCCGGCGTGTAGTAAGCAATGCCGTCATGGTGGCCCAACACCTCTCCGGAAGTGGTGATGAAAGGGCCACGACGCTTAGACGCCGGGGCTTCGATCTCAATAAACGTTCGATAGTCGCCTTGCGTCACAAAGCAAATCTCCTGACTCTCCTTCAATTCGTCGGCCGGCAACCCCATTGACTCGGCTCGTTCCCAGACTGCTTGTTTGTGCATGGCGCCGACTGGAAATAACAATTGCGGGAGCCAGGTCGGAGCGATGCGATAGAGAAAATAGCTTTGGTCTTTTCGGCGATCAATCGCCTGTCGCAAATGACAGTGATCCGTTGCATGTTCGACTCTCGCATAATGACCTGTCGCGATGAAATCCACCGAACGTGTCTGAGCTAGCGCATAGAGCGTTCGCAATTTGACGCGTTCGTTGCAGCGCACGCAGGGATTGGGCGTTGTCCCATCGAGATATCCGTTCACAAAGTCATCGATGACGGCCGACCTGAACGTAGTCTGGGCGTCGATGACTTCATGCGAAATGCCGAGTCGCTTGGCCGCGTATTTGGCGATTCCGACTTTGCAGCAGCTACGTTCTTGCCAGCGCTTCGAGACGGCCGCCGACTCGTCTTCGCGTTCCCACACCTGGAGTGTCACCCCGTGTACGTCATACCCTTGTTCGACGAGTAGCGCCGCGGCGACACAACTGTCCACGCCTCCACTCATACCCACGATGACGGTCTGTTTCGGCATACTGCTTACATAGCGGACTCTTGAGCCCGCATCTTTCCTCGGTGTACCGCGATGTTGTGTACGTTATCGTTATTCAATGCTTCAGTCTCGATGCGCTCGGCGATTTTGTTGGCGCCCATTTCACACATCCCATGATGATGAGCCCCCTCTTCCATTCCTAGCAAAGGGGTGCGGACATCACCGATCAGCACGCCCGTCTTCAACAGTTGAACTTTTTCCGTGGCTGTGATCGTGGCCTGGATCTTTCCTCCGCAAATGATCGTACCGGCGCTGATCAATCCTTTGATGGTGGCATGTTCCCCGATGATCAAGGTTCCTTTTGCGTGCACTTCACCATCCAGTTGCCCGTCGATACGGACGGTGCCATCAAATCTGATCACACCTTTGAAGTCAACCCCTCGACCAAGAAAGGTAAAATTTTCCTCTCGTTCGGGCATCGACTTCTTTCCATTTAATTCCCACATGGTCTCCTCCTCTGGTGACTACCAAAGCGATGCGAGGCCTTGGTATCGGTTGATACGGTCGTAGCTGGACGGGGAAGCTGACAAAATCCAGGTTGGGCTGGCGATGGTTACAGTCAAGATTGGTAGTACAGAGGTCTAGAGGTCAACGATGTGGGAGCGGCGTCTCTAGGGAATCGGCACTCCCAGTAACATTTCCAATAAACGATCGAGCTCTTCCGGACCAAAGAAGTGTAGCACAATCTTTCCACCCTTCCGATTCTTCTCAATCGCTACCTTGGTGCCAAAACGTTTTTGAAGTCGCTCCTCTAGATCTGAGGGGAACTGATGGCGCTTCACCGTGCGGCGAGGTTTCTTCTCCTGAGATGTGAGTCTTTCCGTCTGCCTGACTGAAAGTTGGCCATCGATAATTTGTTTCGCCAATGTTTGCTGAGCTGCTGGAGTCGTCAGTCCTAAAATGACTTTGGCATGACCCGTCGTCAACTGGCCAGACTCAATTAACACTTGGATATCATTTGGCAAATTCGTCAACCTTGCAATGTTGGCGATGGACGAGCGGTCTTTGCCGATTCGTTGGGCGACCTGCTCCTGCGTCAGTCCGAATTCTGTAATCAAGCGATGATAGGCCCGTGCAGCTTCCATTGGATTAAGATCTTGCCGTTGAAGATTTTCTACCAATGCCAATTCCATGGCTTGTTCATCGCTTGAATTTCGAACCAATGCTTTAATGGTTGCCAGCCCAGCTAATTTCGACGCCCGTAGGCGGCGCTCGCCTGCAATGAGTTCGTAAATCCCATCGCCTTTACGGCGTACCATGACAGGTTGAATTAATCCATTTTTCTTAATAGATTCAGATAGTTCACTTATTTCATCTTCTGAAAATGTTGTGCGAGGCTGATAGCGGTTGGGAATAATTTGAGTCAATAAGATTTCTTGAACGTCAGTCGTTGGCAATGTCGGCGCCTTAAACTGGACAGTTGGCAGCAAGGCTTCGAGTCCCTTACCGAGCGCTTTTTTCTCCATGACCTTCAATCTCCTTTGCTAGTTCGATATAAGCCTGTGCTCCTGCAGAGGCGGCATTATAAATTGCTGCGGGTTGACCGTAGCTGGGCGCCTCGGCTAGCGTAACGTTACGGGGAATCATGGTTTTATAAACTTTCTCTTTAAAATGGTTGCGTATTTCTTCAGACACCTGCCGTGCCAGACTATTTCGTGAATCGAACATCGTAAGCAGGATTCCTTCAATTTCCAGGGATGGATTCAAAGTATCTTGAATTCGCTTCACGTTCGAGATGAGGCGTCCTAGTCCTTCCATCGCGTAATACTCGCACTGAACCGGTATCAAGACCGACCCAACTGCTACCAGGGCATTGATAGTAAGTAGTCCCAATGCTGGCGGGCAATCCACGATCACGTAATCATAATGTTCGAGGACAGACTGGAGACAAGACTTGAAAATCTGCTCGCGATCCGGAAGATTGACCAGTTCGACTTCGGCCCCTGCAAGTTCGGAGTTCGCTGGTGCTATCGATAACCCTGGTATGGTGGTCTGAGAGATGATGTCCTTGACTGGTTCCCCTCTTAACAGGCAGTCATACAGTGATTTAGGCAGTGACCTCGAGTCAATCCCCACCCCACTTGTTGTGTTTGACTGAGGATCAAGATCGAGAAGGAGAACGGCTTTCTGATGGATGGCCAGCGAAGCGGCGAGATTAATCGACGTGGTTGTTTTTCCAACGCCCCCTTTTTGATTTGCTATCGCGATCGTTCGTGCCATGTTCCCTTCTGTTCCACGTGGAACATCTGTTTAGTCAGTTTAATGAAGTGAGAAGCGACAGGGTTCTTGTCCCATAACCCTCCGGCAATGTATAGGACATTTCCTTTTCTATTATAAATCCAGCAAGGGTTTCACAATCAGATAACGGCTTTGACCGGCACAAGATTACTCGACCCCCTTTGTTTAATAATCGGAAGCAATGATGAAGATGAGGCAAGAGGTCAAATGCACGACTGATGATATTGCAAAAGTATTTTTCATGCTGTTTTTGAGAGGAAAAGTCCATTAAAGTTTGAGATACAACATGGATGTCTTTTAACTGAAGTGTTCCGATTAAATGTCTGAGAAAAGCCGTTTTCTTTAGATTTGGTTCAAGCAGAGTGATGCGGAGATCGGGATGTATGATCTTAAGTGGAACACCAGGAAATCCCCCGCCTGATCCGACATCTAAGAGGGAAGACTCTTGGATGCCTTCGACGAGCCCTCGCCCGCAAGTCATGGAATCCACGAAATGCTTAAGAAGTATTTGTTGAGGATCCGTAATGGCGGTGAGATTTATTTTGCGATTCCAGGCTTTTAATTCATTGAGATAGATCAAAAATGACTTTTCCTGGCAGGTGGATAGCGATATCCCGGCTTTGTCAGCCCAATAACGGAGGTCCCTCTGTTCCACGTGGAACAACTACCCTAGTCGCTAAACCAGGTCAAGAATTTTATTGTGAATGCACCAAAATGTGCTCGGAATAGCCAGCTTATGCTGGTTCAACCCAGGGGTCACTTTTGGTTAACCAAGCTAGCATACTCATTGCTCAATCTTAGAAAGGGTAGTAATGGCCTTGCCTTGCGAGCCGAGACGGATTCTTCTGATAATCGTCGCATTGTGCTAGACCAGGCATATTCGTTCTGCGCGACTATAGCGTCCACCAGGCAAAGAGGATCATGGGGATTGACAGACACTGTATCTGCGAAGCGACGTATACAGCCCGACTTTTCATGCCAGATACGGTGGAGAAGATATTAAGGTTTTTAGTCAAGCATGATCGGTCTGCCTCCTCATGCAGAAAGAAATGAGCGAGTTCGTGCGCTGTAGCAAATCGATGGTGTCCCTGGTCCATCAAGCACGGACCAGAATGGTACCGCTTTTTTTTCGCAGCAACACTTTTTCAGCTCCTTCAAGATCAACTTCACAGATCCGAATGTCATAGCTAGCTGCGATGGACCCCTAGGTCGATGTGGGCGGGTGACTGAATACCGAATTCGGCAATTATATAGGCGATAGAGAAGTCATGATGCCTAGAGAGGGGGAGACGATACGTATGAAGACATTCGGAACAGTCAGTAGAGCGCCGTGATTATTGTGTCAATATCCTTGTCAGGGAGGTTCTTAAATTTAGGACCTTTAAACCGGATGTTTATTTTGCTATCGATCCTGATCTTGGGCCTGTCTCGTAAGCGTTTCAGCCGCTCTGGCATATTCTCCGTGCAGCTTCGGGAAGAGGAATGTTTGGCAGGCGGTTAAGAACTTCGCTCCAATTCCGCACGGTAGACCGCAGCTCACGACGGACGTCTTGCTGCTCCAATGGACCTAGGCTCGCTTTAGCCCGCAGAAAGATCCTATTGAGAGTTGCACGTATTTATTATTAATTATAAACTTGTGCACAATCCTTCAGCTTGCCTTGAAGCGATCGCAAGGCGTGTCCACTCCTTTTTTTAAATGGAGCGGTAGATGGCCAAGAGTTTTAAAATGGCGTCCTACTACTGGGAAGCCAAAGGGAATATCGTCGGACCACCCAACTGTTAATTTTGCCAGTTCACGCCATTTTCGGCTACGCGTAAGATGCCCTTGCTCTATCCAGCTTATCGCTGTGATAGGAACGCCTTGGAGGAAGCAGCACCTCTATGGCGCCGTTGGTATGACCATCTGCATGGATCTCATCGAACTCAGGCGTCGCGCCTGTACTCTGCTCTTAATAACGGCTGCCGGACTGCCATGTGTTCCGTGCACTAGCCAGTCAGAGTGCGAGCAGTTGCGACGAATCCAATAAAGCAAAATATCACTCATAACGTGTTCAACGAATTTTACGAAAAGGGGGAAGACGTGAGCAAAAAACAAAAGGCACCCGCTGTTGATCTCAATTCAAAAGAACACACACATGAGGCCGACCGGGAAGATCCGCTTGGCCGCGTGGACCGGTTGACTTCGCAAGAGATCCCGTCTGGTGTGGATCGCCGCACGTTCTTGATGCGGAGCGCTGTGATCGGTGCAACTGCGGTGATCCTGGGTCGCTCTGTCAGCGCTGAGGAAAGAACAGAGCGGTCTACTGCAGAGCCGCCGCAGCTTTCACCCGATCTAAACGTCGTGAAGGGGAAGAAGGGTCCGGTGATGACGACACTCGACGAATTCTACAAAGTCGGGCCTGGTCCCTCGAGCTCTCACACGATCGGCCCGATGCGCATTACCCACGATTTCTACCAGCGCTGCACCAAACTGCCGCCGGACCAACTCACCAAGGCAACAGCACTCAAGGTTCACTTGTTTGGCAGCCTCAGTTCCACGGGCAAAGGGCACGGTACGGAGCGCGCCGCGCTCGCGGGACTGGTTGGGAAGGAGCCGGCAACCGTTGATCCCGCGTTTCTCGACAGCCTGCGCGACAAGCCTGACCAGTCGTTTCCGGTAAAGCTCGGCGCCAAGACCGTGAATGTGACCCTCCAGGACGTTGTCTACGACGCCCCCAAAGGCGACTTCCCCCACCCGAACACCATGACCTGCAGGCTCATGGCTGGTAACGATGTGTTGTTGGAGCAGGAGTACTACTCTGTGGGCGGTGGATTTATCGAGTGGAAAGGATACACGCCTCCGAAAAGAAACTCCCCGAAGTATCCGTTCTCAACGATGAAAGAGTTGCGGCAGCACGCAGAGACAAACAAGTTGACGATTGCGCAAGTCATCCTGGCCAACGAGATGGCGATCCCCGGGAAGAGCGAGGCGGAGGTCTACGCCTTTGTTGACAAAATCACGAACGCGATGGTGGCCATCGTCAAGTCAGGACTGAATGCACCGGAAGACGATGTGTTACCTGGTCCGATTAAGCTGCACAGCAAAGCGGCAACCGTGTACAGACGCGCCATGGGTGAGGAGTATCAGTCTGATCGCGGCATTGGGGTGCTGTCGGCGTTCGCGCTGGCGGCGTCCGAGGAAAACGGCCGCGGCCACCTCGTCGTCACCGCGCCGACGGGAGGGTCCGCCGGAGTCCTGCCAGCCCTTGTCTACGGGCTGAGCCAAGCGCGCAAGGTTCCGGCAGATAAGATCCGCCAAGGCATGCTTGCGGCAGCGGCGATTGGTTACCTGTGCAAGCACAATGCAACGCTCTCTGCCGCCGAGGGTGGCTGTCAGGCGGAGATCGGCGTGGCCTCGGCAATGGGCGCGGCATTGATGGCGACGGTATACGACGCGAGTGCCCGGGTCGTCGAGAACGCGGCTGAGTCGGCGCTGGAACATCATCTGGGAATGACCTGCGACCCGGTTGCGGGATTCGTTCAGGTCCCATGCATTGAGCGATGCGCCTTCGGCGCCGTCAAGGCCTGGACCGCTTGGGCTATCGCCAGCAATGAGATCGAATCCAGGCATCGGGTCGATCTCGACGCAACGATTACCGCGATGGCTCAGACCGCTAAGGAGATGAACGGTAAGTACAAGGAAACCAGCGAGGCCGGACTGGCTCTCTCTGTGACGCTCTGCTGACCGAGCCGTGCAACGGACGGAGAATTGATGGAAACGGCAGCCCCCATCGAAGTGACAGGCAAGAGAGAATTACACAAGAGCGTCAGAATCGCTGCCATTGCCTGGATGTTAGCGGCGATTTACTATTTCTACCAGTACGCTCTTCGCTCTGCTCCTGCGGTGATGATGCCCGAGCTGAGCAGCGCGTTTGGAATCAGCTCGCTCGCTGTCGCTTCTATCGTCGGCCTGTTCTATTACGGATACTCGCCCTTCAGTTTGGTCGCTGGAGCGGCGATGGATCGACTTGGGCCGCGCCGATTGCTGCCGGGAGCGGCGGCTGTCGTCGGTATTGGGGCATTGCTGTTTGCGACGGGGAACCCCAATATCGCGAGTGTCGGGAGGCTAATGCAGGGCGCCGGCGGAGTGTTTGCGCTGATAGGCGCGATCTATATCGCAACCACAAACTTTGCGCCGTCGCGCGCCGCCACTTTAATAGGCGTCACTCAAATGTTTGGAATGGCGGGTGGATCGGCAGGACAATTCCTCGTTGGGCCTCTGATCGGCCACGGGGTGGCTTGGAATGTCTTTTGGACCGCAATGGGAGTCAGCGGCTTGTTGATTGGCGCAATTTTGTTCATCCTCCTTCCGAAAGACGAACCATCCAAACCGTCCAATAGTGGATTGAAGAGCACGGCGAGCGGCTTCAAAACTGTGTTCAAGAATCCGCAGTCTATTTTGTGTGGCCTGATCTCCGGGTTGCTGTTCATTCCGACAACGATCTTCGACATGATTTGGGGCGTCCGTTATCTCCAGGAGGCCCATGGTCTGGAGTACGGCTCGGCTGTCATGCGCTCGGCTGCGGTTCCCTTCGGTTGGATCATTGGTTGCCCCCTGCTTGGACTCATTTCCGATCGGATCGGACGGCGCAAACCGGTGATCATCAGCGCCGCCTTGGTGCTGCTTGCCTGTCTGGGCTGGATCCTCTACGGAAAGGCGGAGGTTTTCCCTCCTTATTCAGTAGCCCTCGTCGCCGGTATCGCATCCGGTGCAGCCATGTTGCCCTACACTGTGATCAAGGAGGCCAACCTGCCGCAATTTGGTGGCACCGCAACGGGTGTGATCAACTTCCTGAATTTCACGTTCAGCGCCTTACTCGGACCGGTGTTCAGTTGGATGCTGCAAACCGCGTCTGGCGGAGCTTCCCAATTGAAACTGGAGCATTACCAGTCTACCTTTGTCTCGCTTCTCTATGGAGTGGCCTTCGCGGTCGTGCTGACCACGTTGTTGAAAGAGACGGGCCCGGCAGCACGCACCATATCGCCGGCAGCCAGACAAGGAGGATAAGCTATGACCTACGCCACCGGAACCGGAAAATACGAACGGCTCCTTGCGCGGTGCGAACGTCTTGATCCAATTCCTACTGCCGTGGCGCATCCATGTGAAGCGACCGCGTTGTCCGGAGCGGTCGAAGCATACCAGCGAGGATTGATCATGCCGCTGTTGGTTGGCCCAGCCGCCAGCATCGAAAAGACGGCAGCGTCGGCTGGCATCGATCTCAAGAAACTGGAGATCATCGATGTACCGCACAGCCATGCGGCAGCAGAGAAGGCCGTTGCGCTCATTCGAGAAGGTCGAGCCGAGATCCTCATGAAGGGAAGCCTGCACACGGATGAGTTAATGGGCGCGGTCGTGTCGCGGGACGGTGGATTGCGGACGGCGCGCCGCATCAGCCACGTGTTCCTCATGGATGTTCCGACCTATCACAAGCCTCTGGTGATTACGGACGGTGCCATCAATATCGCTCCTACATTGGAAGACAAAATTGATATTTGTCAGAACGCCATCGATCTTGCGATCTCGCTTGGCGTGGAAAGACCCAAGGTGGCCATTCTCGCCGCGGTTGAAATCGTTACGTCAAAAATGCCGGCCACGATCGATGCGGCGGCGCTCTGCAAGATGGCTGATCGCGAGCAGATCAAAAATGGCATCCTAGATGGACCACTGGCATTTGACAACGCCATCAGCAAAGAAGCAGCCGAGACAAAAGGTATTCAATCCCCTGTCGCAGGCGATCCCGACATCCTGCTCGCCCCTGATTTGGAAGCCGGTAACATGCTCGCCAAGCAATTGAGCTTTCTCGCCAACGCCGACAGCGCAGGCATGGTCTTGGGTGCGCGGGTGCCCATCATTCTAACTAGCCGGGCCGACAGCGTGCGTTCCAGGATCGCCAGTTGTGCCGTGGCAGTGTTGGTGGCTCATGCACGGCGGAAGAAGCCGTAGGCGTTGGCCATGGACGACTATGCGCTCGTACTCAATGCCGGCTCGTCAAGTCTGAAGTTCTGCGTGTTTCAGCGACCGGTGGGCCAAGCGTGGCGTGTGGAAGCGCGGGGCCAAATCGAAGGGATCGGCACCTCACCTCGTCTTTCTGTAAAAGACGCCAACGGAGAATCGCTCGCAAACCAGGAGGTTGCCGGTCGCGACGGTCGTGAGGCCATAAATGCACTCGCGCTCTGGCTGAGATCGAAGTATGGTGGCTCGCGGGTGGTGGGTGTCGGTCATCGCGTTGTTCACGGTGGAGCGCGTTTCACCGGACCAACAGTCGTGAATCCAGAAGTCCTCGCAGCGTTACGCGAATTGGTTCCACTGGCCCCCCTTCATCAGCCTCACAATCTGGCAGCCATCGAAGCGGTCTCCGAGCGGTTGCCCGATGTGCCGCAAGTTGCCTGCTTCGATACCAGCTTTCATCGCGGACAACCCGCCGTCGCCGAACTGATCCCCCTGCCGCATGACCTTCGTCGGTCGGGCCTTCAGAGATATGGCTTTCATGGATTGTCTTACGAATATATCGCTTCAGTTCTGCCGGAGGTCGCGCCTGAGATCGCTTACGGGCGCGTCATCGTCGCACATCTCGGAAGCGGCGCGAGCTTATGCGCGCTGCGAGCCGGAAAAAGCGTCGATTGCACGCTCGGCTTCACCCCGTTGGATGGTCTATGTATGGGTACGAGGCCCGGCACGCTTGATCCGGGCGTCGTGCTGCATCTCTTTCAGGGCCTGAAACTCTCAGTAAAAGAAGTGGAGACGTTGCTATACAAAAGGTCCGGTCTCCTGGGGATCTCAGGGATAAGCAGCGACATGCGCGACCTGCTGGGACGAGCCGAGCCGGAGGCGCGACTTGCGGTGGACTACTTTGTCTATCGCGCCGCGAAAGAAATTGGCGCGCTCGCTGCCGTTCTGCGTGGGGTGGATGCCCTCGTGTTCACCGCCGGCATTGGAGAGAACTCGCCGGAGATTCGCCAGCGAATCTGCGAAGCCTCCGCATGGTTGGGTGTCGCACTCGATACGCAGCTAAATGCCGGAAAAGGTCCGCGGATCTCCACACCGCAAAGCAAGGTGTCCGTTTGGGTCCTCCCGACCAATGAGGAATTAATGATCCACCGGCATACGGCAACTCTGCTTCAATTGCACTAACACAAGGAGAAGGACCATGACTACCGCAGCTCCAGCGAAACCTGAACCCAAGCGCGCCAAGCCAGCTCCAGGCTGGGAGGGGTTCAATCTAGGGCTCTGGCAAAAGGAAATCAACGTTCGCAACTTTATCCAGCAGAATTACAAACCGTATGAAGGGGATCACTCCTTTCTCGCCCCAGCAACCGACCGTACCAAGAAGATCTGGAAAATCCTCAGTGACCTCTTTGTAGAAGAACGCAAAAAGGGAGTCCTGGATGTATCCCAGATTCCCAGCTCCATCACCGCACACGGTCCAGGGTACATCGATCGTGATAATGAAGTAATCGTCGGTCTTCAAACCGAGGCGCCCCTCAAGCGCGCAATCATGCCGAATGGCGGCTTCCGCATGGTTGTCAATGCGCTCAAGACGTACGGATACGAACCAGAGCCACATCTGGTCGAGACTTTTACCAAATATCGAAAGACTCATAACGAGGCCGTGTTCGATGCCTACACGGCGGACGTCAAGAAATGCCGCAGTTCACATATTCTCACCGGACTTCCCGACGCCTACGGTCGGGGTCGAATCATCGGCGACTATCGCCGAGTCCCACTGTATGGAGTTTCGCGCCTGATCGAACGAAAACAGGAAGAGAAACGCAGCCTTGATGGCATGATGTCGACCGATGAGATCATTCGCGACCGTGAAGAATTGAGTGAACAGATTCGTGCGTTCGAGGAATTGCAGAAAATGGCGGCCGCTTACGGATTCGATATTTCCGTTCCGGCTCGCACGTCGCGCGAGGCGGTGCAGTGGCTCTACTTCGCGTACTTGGCAGCGGTGAAAGAGCAAAACGGCGCGGCGATGTCCTTGGGACGGACCTCGACTTTCCTGGACATCTATTTCGAGCGCGACCTCGAGGCGGGCGCGATCACAGAACAACAGGCGCAGGAAATAATCGATGATTTCGTCATCAAGCTCCGCATCGTTCGTTTTTTGCGCACGCCGGAATACGATGAACTGTTCGCGGGTGATCCAACGTGGGTCACCGAATCGATTGCCGGCATGGGAGATGATGGTCGGCCGCTCGTCACCAAGACGAGCTTTCGGTATCTACAGACGCTCTACAATCTCGGTCCGGCGCCGGAACCAAATCTGACGATATGGTACTCTCCGCGATTGCCCGATGGGTTTCGCAATTTTGCGGCAAAAGTGGCAATTGATACCAGTTCGATTCAATTCGAAAACGACGAGATCATGCGAAGTACCTGGGGGGATGATGGGGCCATCGCGTGCTGTGTCTCGCCGATGCTGGTCGGCAAGCAAATGCAGTTTTTTGGGGCTCGAGGCAATATGGCAAAGTGCCTTTTGTACTCGATCAATGGCGGTCGAGATGAACTCACCGGCAAGCAGGTGGGTCCGGCGACCGAGCCCGTCAAGGGAGAGTATCTCGATATCGAGGACATAATAGATCGCTTCGAAGCGACGATGGACTGGCTCGCCGGTGTCTATGTCAACGCCATGAATATCATCCACTACATGCACGACAAATATGCGTATGAGCGGATTGAAATGGCGCTTCACGATTATGCGCCGGCGCGAACCATGGCGTTTGGCATGGCGGGTATGTCCGTGGTTGCCGACAGCCTCTCCGCTATCCGGTATGCCAAGGTCCGCGTGGTCCGCGATCAGACAGGCCTCATTACCGACTATCAAACCGAAGGCGAGTTTCCTCAGTTTGGGAACAACGACAACCGCGTCGACCAGCTCGCGACTTGGCTCGTGAGCACGTTCATGAAGAAGCTGAGGAAATATCCGACCTATCGACACGCACTGCACACGCAATCGATCCTGACGATCACGTCAAATGTCGTCTATGGCAAGAACACCGGAAACACACCGGATGGAAGGCGACAGGGGCAGCCGTTCGCTCCAGGCGCAAATCCAATGCATGGACGAGATAAGCATGGCGTTCATGCGTCGGCCGCATCAGTCGCCAAGATTCCCTACCGCGACGCCGCCGACGGCATTTCACTCACGACATCGTTGGTGCCGCAGGGCTTGGGAAGAGTGGAGGAGGATCGGATCAAGAATCTGCGAGGCATACTTGACGCGTTTTTCGGTTCGACGGGTTATCACATGAACGTCAATGTGTTGAACCGTGAAACCCTGCTTGACGCCATGGACCATCCCGACAAGTATCCAAGTTTGACGATCCGGGTCTCGGGCTATGCCGTAAACTTTGTGCGCTTGTCCCGAGAGCAACAACTGGATGTCATTAACCGCACTTTCCACGGGTCATGATGGGCGTGCTCATTAACTTTTGCAGGCAAAAATGAGAACGGGGGCTTTTGGTTTAAGAACCGTCTTTGAGATAGGAGACAGTCTATGCCTCCGGAAGAGATAAATGAGTCTGGGTCACTCGAGGCAAAAAGCCCGTTCGAGCTTCGGGTGAACAAAGGCAGCAAAGTATCCGAGTCGGCCATCAAACAAGCGCTCGAGAGTGGAGATATCGGGTTCATTCACTCATTTACCACGGGATCGGCCGTCGATGGACCGGGAATGCGGGTCGTGGCATGGCTGGCGGGATGCCAGTTCCGGTGCCTGTACTGCCATAACCCTGACACATGGAGTCTAAGTAATGGCATGCCTGTTCCATTGGCACGCGCGATCGAGGAGCTTCGCAAATATCGTCACGGACTGAAGGTGATGTCCGGCGGGTTCACCATCAGTGGTGGCGAGCCACTAATGCAGGACCGGTTTGTCGTCAAGTTATTCACCGCTGCGCAGGGAATGGGGATCCACACTGCGTTGGACACCAACGGTTTTCTCGGCGATCGCCTCAGCGACGGCGAGTTGGAGAAGATCAACCTCGTGCTGCTCGATATCAAAACCTGGGACGCCCAGCGCCACCGACACCTCACCGGAAAGGATGTCGGTCCGACCATCGATTTCGCGCGCCGGCTGGCTGCCCGCAAACGGCCATGTTGGCTCCGTTTTGTTCTGGTACCGACATTAACCGACGATCCGCAGGACATTTCGCAAATTGCTAAGTTCGCGGCCGGGCTGGGAAATATTGAGCGCGTGGATGTACTGCCTTTTCATCAGTTGGGCCTATTCAAATGGAAAGAACTGGGTCTTAATTACACTCTGGAAAATACAGGGCCCCCCTCTCATGAACTAGTTCAACGTGTGTGCGCTCAATTTGCCACGGAAGGCCTGAAGGTATATTGACGGTTCTGGACGTATCGAAAACACCCGATGCGGCGGACAGGACGATTCCGGCGGCTGCGACCAGGAACATAAGCGTGGCCAATGACCACGACCGCTCGTCCAGGTTTCGTCCTTGGTGACGATCAGGGCTGGCCACTGCGATCGCATTCGGTGCGCTAGTCGTGCTTACGATGTTTGCGGCAGAGGCGTTCGACCCGCGTCTCATTTAGTACAAGCTGTACACGGATGACCTCGTGAATGCGATCATCATGGCGTAAAGAGCGGCATTCTAGACCGAGGCAGTCAGTATGCCGCCGCGATGTATCAGCAGCGGCTCGCGGCCCGCGGCCCGCGGCATGGCGTGTCCCACGAGCCGACCGGGCAACTGTTGGGACAATGCGGTGGCAGAGAGTTTCTTTGCCACACTGAAAAGCGAATTGGTCTACTTGCGTCGGTTTCAGACCCGGCAGGAAGTCAAGACAGAGATCTTTGAATACCTGGAAGGCTTCTACAATCGGCAACGCCGGCATTCCACTTTAGGTTATCTCAGCCCTGTGGAATTTGAGGAGCGAACTGGGTTAGTCACACATCGTGTCCACTAAATGGAACGATAATTGGCCAATAGTTTTTTGGATGGTCATAAACTGGCCATTGGTCCGTAATTCACGCCCTGTGTATAAGTAAAACGACGAGGATAAAAATGCCGCGAGATTTGGGTGTCAATATGAGATATGGAGCTGATGTAGTCTAATATACTTAGATGCTTGGTCGTATTATGGTGCCCCGCTTTGGCCAGGAATTATGTTAAGGAACATTTATTTGTTCGTGAGTTCTGCCGGTCCCGTTCCAAGGCAACCAGCAAGAGAGAAATGGCGGCAGGCGTTACGCCTGATATGCGAGATGCCTGTCCTATCGAAGCTGGACGTACTCGCTGTAATTTTTCCAACACTTCTCGAGAGAAACCCGTCATCGAAGCATATTGGAAAGTCTGAGGAATGAGGCGATCCTCTAGTTTTTTGAATTTTGAGATTTGCTGTACTTGCCGCCCAATATATCCTTCGTATTTGATGGCAATCTCTATGGCTTCCTCAACTTCTTTTTCTTGAGGCTCTTGCCCCATTAATTGCAAAAGTTTCTGATACGAGAATTCCTGCCTTTTCAAAAGCTGAGCATACGTGAGTTCAGGTGAGATGGTCCCCAACTTCATCTGCTCAGCCCTGCTTCGTAACTCTGACGTCCAAGATGGTCTAGTTTGGCCGAGCCTTCCAATTTCCTGCTCGACTTTGTCACGTTTCCGTCTGAACTTATCATAGTTCGATTCTGAAACTAGTCCTATGCCATGGCCGAGACCCATGAGCCTGAAATCCGCATTATCGTGTCGAAGTAGCAATCGGTACTCAGCTCTTGACGTAAACATACGATATGGTTCCCGGGCATCCTTTGTGATTAAATCGTCAATTAATACACCGATATAAGCTTGTGACCGATCGAGAATAAGAGGCGGGTGATCTCGAAGTTTCAGAACGGCATTCATCCCAGCCATAATTCCCTGGGCAGCGGCTTCCTCATAGCCCGAGGTGCCGTTGATTTGGCCGGCATGGTACAACCCAGTAACCAGCTTAGATTCCAATGTTGGATGGAGTTGGCGCGGGGGAAAATAATCGTATTCAATGGCATAGCCTGGCTTGAGTATGGTCGCCTGTTCCAGACCGGGTATGGTACGTATAATTTCGTACTGCACGTCGACGGGCAAGCTGGTTGAAATGCCATTGGGGTAATACTCAACTGTATCGAGCCCTTCCGGCTCGATGAAGATTTGATGGCGGTCTTTGTCGGCGAAGCGCACGACTTTATCTTCGATTGATGGGCAATATCTTGGACCGGTCGACTCGATCACACCGCTGTACATGGGAGAGCGATCTAAGTTCTGTCGAATAATAGAATGCGTCTGTTGATTCGTATACGTCAGATGACAAAGCATCTGAGGCGTTGCAATGCGTTCAGTCCGATAGGAAAAAGGCACTGGTGGATTGTCACCCGGCTGAGGTGTCATCACCTCAAAATTGATCGTCGCTCTATCCAAGCGCGGTGGAGTGCCGGTCTTCAGGCGTCCAACTTCAAATCCAAAGTCTCGCATGCAATCCGAAAGATGTTCAGCCGAGGCTTCTCCTGCACGACCGGCCGGGAAATGATTTAGTCCGATGTGAATCAGGCCCTTGAGAAACGTGCCTGACGTTAAGATAACGGCTCGCGCGGTGATCTCGTTGCCATCGGCCGTCAATAAACCGGTGACGGCCCCGTTCTGCGTCAAGATACGATCCACCGTTCCACTCGCGATGTCTAATCCAGGTTGAGCCCGAAGGGTCTCCTGCATGCATTCTCGATAGAGCTTCTTGTCGCATTGCACTCGCAGCGCCCGCACCGCCGGACCCTTGCTCGTATTGATCATCTTGAATTGGATCCCGGCGCGGTCCGTATTGCGCCCCATTTCGCCGCCGAGAGCGTCGACTTCCTTGACCAGATGGCCTTTAGCAATACCGCCGACAGCCGGATTGCAAGACATTTGCGCAATCTTGTCTTCATCCATGGTGAGCAACATGGCACGTGCGCCCATGCGAGCAGCCGCCAGGGCCGCCTCGCATCCGGCATGTCCGCCTCCAACAATAATGACGTCGTATGGCTTCATAACAAAAATGCAAAGGCCGCTAGAAACGGGCCGATCCTCTCGACAATCGTCGGATGATCATTTTCCTATGCAAAATTCACTGAACACGCGTTCGAGAATATCATCCGTAGTCGTTGCCCCCGTAAGTTCTCCCAAGGCATCGAGGGCACCACGCAGATCCAGTGCGACAAATTCACCTGAGAGCTGTGATCCGACCGATTCACGGGCTTTATTCAATGCCTCAATAGCTTTTAATAAGGCGGTACGATGGCGAAGCATCGTCAGAACTGCGGTGTCGCCAGGTTCGAAATCAGTTCCGATCAGAGTGTTTCTGATCGCATCGCGTAGCCTGTCCAGGCCGTCGCCAGTCTTCGCTGAGATTTGCACGATCGACTCAGCTGCCATTCGCTGGGACAAATCAGACAACGCCTCGAAGGACAGACGAGTGGGGAGATCAGTTTTGTTGATGACCAGCAGAAGCTTCTGGGCTTGATGGCGTGAGGCTATCTGTTCTTGATCGCAAGGCAGTGGAGCAGATCCATCGAGTAGTACCAGCAGCAAATCGGCGTGCTCTATTGCCGTTCGACTCCGTCGGATGCCTTCTTGTTCCACGACATCCGTAGTTTCATGGAGACCAGCGGTGTCCAGCAGGCGGATGGGAATGCCACGGATATTCAAGGTTTCTTCCAATACGTCGCGCGTAGTGCCTGGAACCGGCGTAACGATCGCTCGATCGGTTCGAAGCAAGGCGTTCAGCAAGCTCGATTTTCCGACATTGGGTCGACCAACGATGACAGCCGTCTGACCTTCCCTAAAGATGCGGCCTTCGCGGTAGGTGTCGGCAAGGCGGGAAAGCTCGCACACGAGCGCGGTCAGTGCTTCCAACAACTCCTCTCGAGCTATGAAGGAAATATCTTCCTCGGCAAAGTCGATGGCGGCTTCAACGTGGGCTAGTAGACGAATCAGGCGTTCCCGGACGCCATCTAGTTTCTTCGAAAGAGATCCTCGTAACTGTTCTTGAGCCAGCCGTAAACCGACCGTCGTTTTTGCCCGGATCGTTTCCAGAACCGCTTCAGCTTGCGCGAGATCCAGTTTGCCGTTCAGAAAAGCGCGTTTTGTAAATTCACCCGGCTGAGCGAGGCGGACTCCGCTAGCCACTAATGCCTCGCAGAGAGCGTGCAAGATGATTGGTCCCCCATGACAGTGTATTTCAACCACATCCTCGGCCGTATACGAATGTGGCGCGCGCATGACGACTACAAGGCCCTGGTCGATGGAGATGGGGGAAGGTCCAGCTTCCACTGGACCTTCGACCGGTCTCTCAAAAATGTCCGCTTGATAGAGCGTATGGCTGGTCACATCGAAGAGGGAACGACCCGACCGGAGCCGGGTGTGTGCCGAGGCAATCTCAATGGCTTTGTCGCCGCTGATGCGGATAATGCCGATACCGCCTTCTCCGCATGGCGTGGCGATCGCACAAATGGCATCTTCCATGGGAAGGTTCATGCGTCGGGTTGATCGAGATTTGTCGAAACGGGCTGTTTGGCCGTGAGTTCCGTCTTATCTTTCTTTTTCTTGGTGAGGACCTTAGTAGTTTCCTCAGTGTCGGTAGAGACCTCCGAAGATGGCATGAGACGCTTTTTAAAAATATACCGATCGGTGACGAATTGCTGAGTGATCGTGACGATATTATTCGTCAACCAATACAGGACGAGCCCCGCCGGGAAGGACAGAAAAAGCAACGTCATGAAGGCTGGTAAGAGCAGCATAATTTTGGCCTGCGTCGGATCCATCGTGGTCGGCATAATTTTTTGCTGGATGATCATGGTGACGCCCATGATAATCGGCAACACATAATAAGGGTCTTGCGCCGATAGATCCGTGATCCATCCGAAAAACGGCGCTTGCCGCAGGTCGATGGTCATATAAAGAATATTAAAGAGGGCGACGAACACGGGCATTTGGAGCACCATGGGAAGACAGCCTCCCACAGGGTTCACTTTATGATCGCGATAGAGCTTGATCAACTCCTTGTTCAGCCGTTCACGGTCGTCTTTATACTTTGCTTGGAGCGCAGCGACTTTCGGCTGGACCAGCTGCATATCCTTCATCGACTTATAACTCTTATATTGCAGCGGCACAAATAACAGTTTGATGGCAACGGTCAAGAGGATGATGGCTACGCCGTAGTTATGCGTATAGTCGTTGATGAACCTCAATACGGAGAAAAGCGGTTTCGCCACGGCTTTGACGATGCCCCAGCTTCCATAGATAAACCAGCCGAAATCGATCGTATCCTCTAACCCGATGTTGAATGATTTCAACGTGTCGAATTCTTTCGGTCCGGCATACAACGACATGGCAATGGGCTTGGCCGTCGGCGACTGATAACGGACAGATGCCGAGAAGAGTTTATCGCCCTCCTTTTTGATGACGGCCGACGACGAGTCGGGGGGGATCAAGACGCTAAGGAAGTACTTGTCCTGAAGCGCCACCCATTCGACGGAGCCCTTTCGCTCGACTTCCGAATCGGGCGCATCCTTTGCGATCTGGTCGTTGACTTTTGTCGCGGGACCGATCAGGCCGATAAAACCTTCGCCCCATTCGATGATGCCAAAGTTGGTGCCTAACACTACATCGACGGGACCTTTCACTCCTTCCGTCTTTACCGCCACGTCGACAACGTAGGTGTCGTGATGGAAGGTCAACTCCTTTACTGCCCGCACCCCGGTTTGTGGGTCCGCGTAGCTAAAGGTGAGATGGCCGGTTGGATGCGCAGCATCCAATGTTGAGAAGTCTCGCTGAACGTGATAGAGCCCGTCGTTCAGAAGCGCCGTCGATGCGTCGTCCATCGTTTGGAACGCAAGGGGTTTCTTGAACTTACCGCCGTGGTAAACCATTTGAACGGGCTGCGCCGACTCTTTACTGACGATGGAATACCGCTTGAGTTCCCAGCTTGTGATCACCGCACCGTGATTCGTGAACACCGCACGAAACAAATCCGTTACTACTTCTTGGATCTGTTCGTCTGACGCAACCTGAGGAGGCATAGAGGCTGACGTGGAGGATGTGCCTGGGGTTGACGGCTGTGAGAATTCCGGTGCAGGCTCTTTAGAGACGACGGAGGGACCAGGGTCGTGATTGGTAGGGGTCGAGGAGTCCGAGACACCCGGCCGATCGGAATCGGAGGGCGTGGGCATGAGTCCCGTCTGCTTCAGGATGTAATCATAGCCGATGATAATCGCTAAGGACAGAATAAGGAAAACAACAACCCGCTTTTCCATGCGTGTCCGCTCCGGATTCAGATGATAGAAAACAACCCTAATTCCCGCTGGCCGGGACGCTCGACGGCGGCATCGACATGGATGCCGGCCTATTTCACCGGATCATATCCACCGGGATGGAAGGGATGGCATTTCAGCAGACGCCAGACCGTTCGGCCCAGCCCCAGAACGACCCCATCTCGTCGTATGACCTCGACGGCATAGTGAGAACAGGTCGGTTCAAATCGGCAGGCTGGAAGAAACAGCGGAGAAATCCAGCGCTGGTACAACGTAATCAGCCCAATGCAAAAATGTCGCATGCTGGACCCATCGGTGACCGTTATGCCCCTTCTCGTGTAAGTGCTTTTCTCCAGGCTTCTCTCAGCTCGGCATGTTGTACGGTCAAGGCTTCTCGTCTCGGGTAAATTAAGATGTCTTGGCCGTCTCTCAGGTCCGCACGGTGTAATCGAGCTAATTCCCTGAAAAGACGTTTGGCTCGATTCCGCTTGACGGCGATGCCGAATCGTTTGCCGACCACGACGCCGATGCGAGGATGCAGCAGCCCCGACGCATAGGTGAGCAAGGTAAAGAGAGACGTCTGGCGCCGACGCCCGAATTTCTTCACCCGTTCAATATCTGCGCTCTGTCGGAGAAAGATAAGGCGAGATGCAGGAGGGCCAACCATCTCGGAAGTCGGGCAGAACGGTCGTTACACCGTCAAACGGGCGCGTCCCTTAGCCCGTCGCCTGGCCAGGACCTTACGCCCATTCTTCGTGCTCATGCGCTTCCGAAACCCGTGGTCTCTTTTTCGTTTCAGGTTCGAGGGTTGTCTGAACGTCGCTGACATGAAGCGCCTCCAAATGTTCGCAAAAGAATGTTGCATCATATAGGAGCGTTTTCGGCCTGTCAACGCGACACCATTGAAATCACATCGAACAGCAAGCTGTGGCAGTTTTGTAATTCTTGCACGCGACAGCCACAGTGAACGTGCGCCCTGGAGAACTTTTTGGCAATGCTCTGTACAAATATTTCTACACTTCATCGGCTTAGCTTTGCGATCACGATGGTGTTGGACTTGCACACAGTCACCGCAGTTCCATTGCCGCCTTCGAGATGAGGCGAGATCACAATCTGAAAGGAGGTGAATGTAAATGAAGACATTAGTCGCCATGATGGCTTTGGTCGTCGGGTTGTCCTTTGGGGCAGCCACCTTTGTTCAGGCTGATGAAAAAGCAACCCCTGCGGCTCCTCCGGCAGCGGGCAAGAAAGATGAGAAGAAGGTAGAGAAGAAGCCAGAGACCAAGACCGAGAAGAAGTAACGATTAGGCATGAAGCCGGCGCGCGTTGCTCTTTATGGCAAAGTGCGCCGGCTTTATGTACCTTGAGTGTGCAGTGCGCTTAGAACCGGAGGATCTCGATGAAACGCGTGGTCATGTGTGCTGTTGTGCCCCTCTTCATGCTGGTAGTTGGTTGCGCTAAAGCTCCGGCCGATAAGGTCATGGCTGCAGAGAAGGCCGTCGATGATGCTCGGGCTGCAGGCGCGCCCAAGTACGCGCCGGAAGAATTCGCGAAACTTGAAAGCGCGTTGAATAATGCAAAGAATGAAGTCGCCGAACAGGATGGCAAATTTGGATTTCTCCGGGACTATGAGAAGGCGGAGCAACTTCTCACCGTTACGCAAACGGATGCCACTCGCATCTCTTCAGAGACAGTAAAGAAAAAGGACGAAGCCAAGGCCGCTGCGACACAATCTCAGCAAGCGGCTCACGACGCCGTCAAGACCGCTCAAACCCTGGTCGAAAAAGCTCCGGTGGGAAAAGATCGAGCCGCACTCGAAGCGATTAGGACAGATGTCGAAGGGTTGGTGACGTCCTTGCCAGATATCCAAAAAACCATTGATGCCGAGGACTATCAAGCGGCACAGGCGAAAGCGAAGGCCGTGCAACAGAAAGCTCAGACCGTCTCGACAGAAATCGAGAGCGCCTTGACCAAGGTTCAGAAAGCAAAGCCGACGAAGAAGAAATAATATGCGGCTCTGTATGTCTTTGGCTCCAATCCGATGCATGATGGCCATGCTGCTGCTGACCGCGGTAGTCGGCTGTATCCAAAAAGTGCCGCCCGACGTCGTGGAGGCCATTGACGCATTGGACCGCCAGCTCATCGAATCCCAAGGGGCGGAGTACGCGCCTGATGCTTATGCGCGCTTCATTAAGCACTGGGTGGCACTACGAGGCCGCCTCCAGGCTGAAGAAGATGAAATTGTGTGGCCATGGGAAGAGAACCCGATACTCACCGCGCTTCAGCAAGTACGTGCCGAAGGGGAAGAAGCCATCGCTCAATCTCAGGAACGGCGTGAAGCGCGGCGTCTAGAGGCGGAATCCCGCTTGGTGCTTCTTGAAGGGCGCTTAAGGGTCTTCAATAGCCGAGTCGATGACATCGGCAGCCGAGTGGTGCTGGGTCGAAAGCCGGTGGAGACAGCTCTTCTTCTCCATCAGGCGCGCTCGTTTTTCGACCAAGGGTTGTATGGCCGGTCGGTGCATGTCGCACAACAAGCCGCGACGATGATGGAGACCCAAACAGCGGTCCTGACCACGACACTTGGCCATTATGCCGACGAGCGGCGTATCCATGCCTGGCGTCGAATGGCGCAGCAGACCATCGAATGGTCGCGTGTCCACCATACCGCAGCAATCGTCGTCAGCAAAGCGGATCGCCGGTTGACCGTATACCGCAATGGCCGGCAAGTACTTTCTTATCCTGTTCGGCTTGGATACAATGGCATCCTTGAGAAACGGTTTCAGGGCGACGGCGCGACCCCGGAAGGCCAGTATCACATCATTCGCAAACGTGATCGTGGTCAAACGCAGTTCTATCGGGCACTCGTTCTGAATTATCCCAATGCGGAGGATCGCAGACGATTTCAGCAGGCACGCCGCACCGGCCGTATTCCAGTCAGTGCCTTCATTGGAGGGCAGATTGAAATCCATGGCGGCGACGATGTATTAATGAACCAGACTCTCGGATGTGTGATGCTCGAAAACCGGCAGATGGACGCGATCTTTAAAGAGGTGGAGCCCGGTACGCCGGTAACCATTGTCGGCGCGATCAGGCTGTCGAATTCTATTGCGATCGCCTTAACCGGACTTGACCAAACGGACGAAGACGAAGAGGGATAGCCGTCATGTTCCAACGCAGGATGCGCTTGCAGATCGCCGCATTGCTCGTGATCCTGTTTGCGCCAATCCCGTTGGCTTCCGGCACCCTGGCAAATCGAAGCGAACGCTCCATCAATGCTCGGGCCGCTTCGACCCCCAGTCTCCAACCGCTTCTCGCCCGTCATGCGGCTCTCAAGCAGAAGCTGGCTCAGTTGGCGCCCCCTCAGCACTACATTGTTGTCGATACGGCCCATAATCGCCTGTACGTGAAGCGCGGCAAAGAGACGGTACTGACCGCCATCGCTTCGACCGGAAGCGGGACCATCCTAGAGAAACCAAATCAGCCCGGGTCGCAGTGGATTTTCGATACGCCCCGAGGCGGATTCTCGATTCAGTCACGATTAACCAATCCCGTCTGGGTGAAGCCGGACTGGGCATTCTTGGAAGAAGGCATCCAAGTCCCTTCCAATCCGGCGGAGCGCGTGGAGTCCGGCATTCTGGGCGATTACGCTCTTGGATTCGGCAAAGGCTTTTTCATCCATGGGACGCTTTACACGCGCCTCTTGGGAAAAAATGTGACACACGGATGTATTCGCTTGAACGACGACGATCTTCGAACCGTGTACAAGCTGGCGAAGGTCGGCACGCCTCTCATGATTTTTTAGCGCAATCCGGTCACTCCCCACCTCGGTTTTGCTATGCTCTGCCCGTTTCGTGAGCAATCCATGACATTCTTTGTCCTGATCGTGTCGCTCTCAACACTTGTCTGGCCCTCTACCGTCATCGCTCTCGACGCCTCGCCGCAACCTGCCGATCGTTCATCTGCCATTATCCAAGTCAACCGGCTATTGGAGGAGGAACTCAAACTTGCTGCCCGTCCGCAGATCTACCTCGTGCTGGACCTCGACGCCTCGGTGCTGATCATCAAAAGTCGGGGGATCGAGCTCCATCGCGTTCCCATTCAGGCGTGGCGTCGGGATGGAGACCGTTCTATCGAAGGGACATATCGGCTGCGCGCACGCCCTGCAGTGAGTCGGCCGAAAGCCGCGCCGGCCGACGACACGTCGGTGACAGCCATCGAACTTCAGCATATGCCCGATCAATATGAACTTGTCTTCGATCCAGGCGTCGTCATCGCAGTGAGCCCATTGCAGGAACGTCCGTGGATTCGCCTGAAACGTGCGGCGCAAGGCTGGTGGAACGCCATGCGACATCGATTGAGAATTGGCGACACCGACGTTGGAACGTTTGCGGTAAGAATTTCGATAACGTTGGAGCAAGAAGCCGCCCGCTCTTTAGCCTGGACGGCGACCGACGGCATGCCCCTTCTCATCGGTCTTACAACATTGCCATGATCCTGCGGGGGAGCGTAGTCGAGTTTGCGTTTCCTTCTTCGCCAGCCTAAGATAGCCGAATTATTTCTCTCACCAATTATCCATCGAACTGAAGCCCATGCCGACACATATGAGCGTTCACGTGGGTCCGTTTCAGCCGCGCGTGACGACAGCCTTACGTGACCTGGCTCGTCATCGCCTGCTCGAGCGTATTTGGAAAAAGGATTATCGCGTCTGGAAACCGAAGCCCCTTGAGATCGATAATCGCCTGGGCTGGCTGACCGTGGCTGAACAGATGCAGGAGCGAGCCGGCGCGCTGAAACATTTTGCCGAGTCGATTCGTGCGGCGGGATTTCGCTCGATTGTCTTATTAGGCATGGGCGGCAGCAGCTTGGGTCCGGAAGTGCTGCGACAGACGTTTCGTTCGCAGGCAGGTTTTCCCAAACTCTTCGTGCTGGATTCAACCGTTCCCGGGGCGATTCGCGAGGTGCAAGATGCCATTGAGCCGGCTCGAACCCTTTTTATTCTCTCCAGTAAATCGGGCGGAACTATCGAAGTCATGTCGCTCTTCGCCTACTTTTGGGAGTTGGTCACTCGCAAACGAGGTAATACAGGCGGTCAACAATTCATTGCTATCACCGACCCGGACACCAGCTTGGGGGCATTGGCTCATGCCCGGGGCTTCCGCACGACATTTATAAATCCGCCCGATATCGGCGGTCGATATTCGGTGCTCTCTTATTTCGGCCTCGTCCCTGCAGCGCTCATGGGAATTGACGTGGATACCCTGCTTGGACGCGCCATCGTGATGGCACATCGCTGCGGACCCGCTGTCGCTCCTGAGCAAAACCCCGCTGCGCTATTGGGCGCGGTCATGGGGATGCTCAGCCAAACCGGCCGAGACAAGGTGACGTTGGTCACGTCGCCAAAAATTGCCTCGTTCGGTTTGTGGGCCGAGCAATTACTGGCGGAAAGCACCGGCAAAGAAGGCAAGGGATTGATACCCGTTGCGCAGGAGCCCATGGTCCCTCCGTCGAATTACGGCCAGGACCGTCTCTTCGTCGTGTTGCGGCTTGACGGGGACACCAACGAAACGGTCGATCGACACGTCGGGGCGCTCAAGCATGCGGGGCATCCAGTCGTTCAACTCCGACTACGAGATCGATACGATCTTGGAGCAGAATTCTTTCGGTGGGAGCTGGCGACAGCCATCGCAGGGCATTATCTCGGCATCCATCCGTTCGACCAGCCCAATGTGCAAGAGAGTAAGGATAATACCAAGCGAATTCTGGAACAGGTTCAGCGGGAAGGGCATCTGCCGTGCGTCGAAAACAACCTGACCGTGGAAGAATTGTGCTCCCACCTCAAGCCCGGCGCCTATCTCGCGATGTTGACCTATCTTCGTCCATCGGCTGCGATCGATGCGGCGATACGCGCCTTCCGAAAGCACATCCTTTCCCGTTATCATGTGGCGACGACGGCGGGGTATGGGCCGCGCTATCTGCACTCAACCGGCCAACTGCATAAGGGTGGGCCGAAAGATGGCGTCTTTTTAGAATTCACTGAGGCGCCGTCGCGTGATGTCAATATTCCCGGTACCACCTATACATTCGGTACATTGGCACAGGCGCAGGCGGTGGGCGACGTGCAATCTTTGGAATCGCATGGACGTCCCGTCATTCAGATTGATCTCGGTAAGCAGCCGGTCCTTCGCATCGCCGCATTGTTATCGACGAGGAAACGCCCCAGTCGCAGCACAAAAGGCGAGACGCGAAAGTCAGCCCAGCCCAAGGGACGCCGCTCACGTGGCCGCCGTGCGTGAGATCAGAATCTCGGAGACGGATCGAATCGTCGCCGCAGAAGTCGCCGAGTTTATAGTCAAGTCGATTGAGCGCCAGCCGCCTGGTCTGTTTCGGGTGGCGTTATCCGGGGGCGCGACACCCAAACAACTCTACGAGCGCTTGGTCAGCCCCGATTATGCAGCGCGGGTCCAATGGTCTCGGGTCGAGTTTTATTTCGGGGACGAGCGGTGCGTGTCCCCGGATCATCCGGAAAGCAATTTCCACCTAGCCGATCAAGGGCTGTTTCGTCCCCTTGGAATTCATCCTAAACAGATTTTTCGCATATCAGGGGAAGATCCGCACCCCGATCAGGCGGCGTCCCATTATGAGGAGGTGCTGCGTAAACGATTTTTGGCGTCTGCGCCCATATGGCCGCGGTTCGATCTCATTCTGCTGGGACTTGGCCAAGACGGTCATACCGCATCCCTCTTTCCCGGCGCACCGGCGTTGCGAGAACAGGCGCGCGCGGTGGTCAATTCAAAATCCCCACGCGGCGTAGTCCATCGTGTCACCTTCACTGCTCCTCTGATCAATCACGCGCGTAGAATCGTTATCACCGTGACGGGTAAGGAGAAGGCGCCCGCGGTCCATGCCGTCCTAGAAGACGAGACAGCCGATGCGAACCAATATCCGGCTAAGTTGATCCAGCCGATCGACGGGCAATGCCTCTGGTACCTCGATCGAGCGGCCGCATCGCGCTTGACCACGACCACACGAACCGCCGAATCTATGAGGGGGCTATGATTCTCGCGGCCGATATCGGAGGCACGAACACCAGGCTGGCTCTGTTCGATTGGACAAACCAGCGAGTGGAGTCGCAGGTCGAACAGGTTTACCTCAGCGCGGATTATTCTTCGTTTGAAGAAATCCTTGTTGAGTTTCTCACCCCTCCTCCGCCGGAAGCTGTCGAACCGCTGGAAGGCCACGAACAACCGGCCCCCGAGAGTCAGCCGATAGAATCTCTCAAAATCGACGCGGCCTGCATCGGTGTCGCGGGCCCGGTGGTCGATAACCGCTGCCAGACCACGAATCTGCCGTGGTTAGTGGATGGTCCGGCATTAGCGAAGCGTTTCGAGATTTCCACCGTGCAGCTTCTGAACGACCTGGAGGCGACCGCGTACGGTCTTCTAGAACTGAGGCCGGAGGAAATGACGGTGTTGAATGCCGGCACGATCCCGTCACAGAAACGGCCGCTGGCGCTTGTCGCCGCGGGGACCGGTTTTGGGGAAGCGATCCTCTTCTGGGATGGCGCGCAGTACCGTCCGATTCCGTCGGAAGGCGGCCATTCGGATTTCGGTCCGAACAGCGAGCTAGAGATTGAGCTCTTACGGCACCTGCGCGCGAGCTACTCGCATGTCAGTTGGGAACGGGTGCTGTCAGGACCCGGGCTTCACGCGATTTACGACTTCCTCCGCGATACCAAGCGCAACGAACCGACGTGGATGGCGGAGCGGATTCGAGTGGAAGATCCGGCGGCAGTCATTGCAGAAGTCGGGCTCAAAAAACAGGCGGAGATCGGCGTACAAGCCTTGGATCTTTTTGCGTCGATCTACGGGGCAGAAGCGGGAAACCTGGCACTCAAGTCCATGGCCTTAAGCGGCGTATACCTTGGGGGCGGTATTGCGCCGAAGCTGCTCGCGAAATTACAAGACGGTACATTCATGCGAGCGTTTACCAACAAAGGTCGATACAAGAAGATCATGAGCGCCATTCCCGTTCGGGTGATTACGAATAATCGTGCTGCATTGATTGGGGCGGCGTCGGTGGCGGCGAGGTTGGCCCAAGGAGCTAAATGATCTTCAGTGTCCGTGCGATACGAAGGAAACGCGAGTATTTCTTACGATCTCGTGAGAGGATCGAACAGTGAGCTTTCCGGAAGACAGAGCGGCCTTGAAGAAGGCCGCGGCAGAAGCGGCGCTGGAGTATGTGAAGGAAGGCCAGGTCGTCGGGCTGGGGACGGGATCGACGATCCGTTATCTGTTGGAAGGATTAGAGCGGCGGGTGCGAGCCGGTTTGCGGATCAAAGGTGTCCCGACGTCGGAAGAGACGGCCGAGCTGGCAAGAAAGGCCGGCATTCCTTTACTGTCGGACGACGATATATGGCCGATCGATGTCGCGATCGATGGTGCCGATCAGGTCGACCCGCAACTCAATCTCATCAAAGGCGGCGGTGGCGCTCTCTTGCGAGAGAAAATCGTAGCCGCCCACGCCCGTTACAGGATCATTGTCATAGATGAGTCGAAACGAGTGCCCCTGCTGGGCAATACGTTTCCACTGCCTATCGAGGTGCTGTCGTTCGGTTGGAAAAATACGGTTCGTGCCATCGAACGGGAAGGCGGCCATGCCGTTCGACGCGAACGTAACGGGCAGGTGTTTCGCACCGCGTCGGGTCATTACATTATCGACCTTCAAATAGCGCGCATCGAACACCCGGCTGAACTCGAAACGCGATTGAACCACATCCCCGGTGTGGTCGAATGTGGGTTGTTCGTGGGGCTGACCGACCTCCTGATTACAGCAACACCGAACGGCATCGACTTCTGTAAGCGTCAGCCATAATGGTTCCAGAGGTATCACGTGGATGAACGTTGTGACGCGCCGCCAAGCCTTATCCATGCTCTGCCGCAGTCTTCCGGCTTTCTTTCTTGTTCGGCAAACAAGCCACACCCAACTCACATCCGCTGCGGATAGTCACCTCGCGGTCATTCGTACCTCTCGTGGAGCACACATGGAACAAACACGGACTGCCTCGCAATCGATGAATCCCTTCCGTTTACCGAACACGGTGATTCCAACTCGGTATGACCTTCGGCTTGAACCCGATCTGACGACCTATACGTTTACAGGAAGAGAAACCGTCGCCCTATCGGTGATGGAAGCGACGTCGGAAGTCGTCTTTAACGCCGTCGAACTGCAGATTGCTGAGGCGAGTATCGAGGGTGACGGAGGAAGACGACAACCGGGCACCATCGAGCTTGACGAATCGACGCAACGTTGCCGCGTTCGGTTCGAAACGCCGCTTCAACCCGGTTCGTGGCGGCTGCATCTCTCATTTACGGGTTCGCTCAACGACAAGCTACGCGGCTTCTATCGCAGCACCTATCATGATACGCACGGGCAGGCGCGCCCATTAGCTGCGACGCAGTTTGAAGCCACCGATGCCCGGCGCGCGTTTCCGTGTTGGGATGAGCCTGCGTTCAAAGCGGTCTTTGCCGCCACGTTGGCCATCGATCCGGCACTCACGGCCGTGTCCAATACGCCGATCGTGACCGAACGGCGCGAGGGCGGGAAGAAAGTTCTCCAATTTGCGGACACCATTCGTATGTCCACTTATCTTGTGGCTTTTATCGTGGGCGACTTAGAGGCTACCGACCCGGTGCACATTGGGGCGACGCCGCTTCGGATCTGGTCTGTGCCTGGGAAAAAGCATCTGACGCCGCTTGCTTTGGAAATCGGCGCCTTTTCGTTGGCTTTCTTTGAACGGTATTACGGCATCGCCTATCCCGGACAGAAGCTGGACCTCCTGGCCATTCCGGACTTCGCCTCAGGCGCGATGGAAAATCTTGGCGCCATCACGTTTCGAGAAACCGCCTTACTGGTGGATCGGCAAACCGCCACGCATGCGGAGCAGGAGCGGATTGCCGATGTGGTCGCGCACGAGAATGCGCATATGTGGTTCGGAGACTTGGTGACAATGAGTTGGTGGAATGGCTTGTGGCTCAATGAAGCCTTTGCGACGTTCATGGAAATGCTGGCAGTGGATGCGTGGAAGCCTGAATGGCAGCGGTGGACCGCGTTCGGCGTCTCGCGTGCCGTCGCGATGAGTGTCGACGGCTTGCAGAGCACGCGGCCGATCGAGTATCCCGTCATCGCACCGAAAGATGCCGATGCCATGTTTGATGTGTTGACGTATGAGAAAGGCGCATCGGTGCTCCGCATGCTCGAACAATACATCGGGCCCGACGTCTTCCGCGAGGGCGTCCGGGAATACCTGCGCACGCATGCTTACGGCAATGCGGACACGATCGATTTGTGGGCTGCGCTGGGCCATGCGGCCAAACAACCGGTTCCCGATGTTATGAATGGATGGATCTTCAAGCCCGGTTATCCGATCTTGGTCGCCCAGCAACAGGGCGATCGCTTGAGCATCGAACAACAACGGTTCACCTATCTGTCGGCGTCCTCTTCTGAATCGACTGCGGAATCCGCTCAGCAGTGGCAGATTCCGATTCAGCTCAAATTCATTATGAACGGCCATACGGAGGTTCGGCGTGTCTTGCTCCGCGAGAAGCGCATGGACCTCGCCTTGCCGTCCGGATGCGAGTCCGTCGTATTGAACGAAGGTGGACACGGATTCTATCGCGTGCAGTACACCCCGGATCTTTTGGAGCGGCTTCTCCGGCTCGTCCCCAATGGCTTAGCTCCAATCGAACGGTTCAACCTCGTAAGCGATGCCTGGGCCTCGACAGTCGCGGGCATGATGACGCTGTCGGATTATCTCGGACTGACTGCTCGCTTTAGCGACGATCGGGACAAAAACGTCTGGGAAATCATCCTCGGCTCGTTCCACAGCATCAACCGCATGATCGACGATGCGGATCGCCCACATCTTGAAGCACTGGTGCATGATCGGGTGGGCCCCGCCTTTGTCGAGTTGGGATGGAGTCCGCGAACAGGAGAGAGCGAGCTGACCAAACAGCTGCGCGCAGAACTCATTCGCGCACTGGGCATCATCGGTAACGATCGATCCGTGCAAGAGCAGGCGAAGGCATTGTATGCGTCTTCCGCTTCGGTCGATCCCAATGTCCTGCCCGCGATCATCGCGATCCTTGCCCATACCGGCGACGAGGCGCGTTATCAGGAGTATATCCATCGCTATAAGACCGCCTCGACGCCCCAGGAAGAGCGTCGCTATCTCTACTCGCTCGCACTCTTTCAACGCAGTGAGCTGCTCCAGCAGACGCTACTCAAGGCCATCAACGGTGAGATCCGTACGCAAGACGCACCGTTTATCGTCCGGATGGTCATGGGTAGTATCTATGGCCGCGAACTCGCGTGGCGCTTCGTCAAGAAGGAATGGGACACGATGGACCGCCTCTATCCCAAGAACGGTCTTCGTCGAATGTGTGAAGGCATCAGCAGTCTAAACACATCTGAATTCGAACACGACGTAAGGAAGTTTTTTGAGGAACGCAAGATCGATCTGGGAGGAAAGACGCTTGAGCAGTATCTAGAGCAACTTCATATTGGAGTCACGTTCCGTGAGCGCGAAGCGTCAAAGATGACCATCTATTTGCGGCAGCGTCAGTAAAAGTTGCCCGTCAGTAACTTTATTCGCCTCACCGTGATCCGGTACTAACCGCTTCTTGCAACCGGTCGCGACGAGGGCGAGTGCGAAAAAGACGATCCCGATTCCGATCACGCCTATTCGTTCGCCAAATGCTTCGGTAATCCAGCCGAAAATCGTCATCCCCAACATAGAAGCGGCGGTGGCGATGGCCGTATAGATCGCCATGACCCGGCCGACCAGTTGCGCGGGCGAAATCTCCTGGATCAATCCCCAGGCGATGGGGGTCCACGCGCCGAGTCCCACGCCGATGACTCCAACGACCACTGTGGCAGCCCACAACCCATGCGTCCACGACAACGCACAAAGAGCCACGCCGCCGAACACGCTCGACAGCGCAATAGCCTGGATTCGTTGGCGCAGATCCCAACCGGTCAGTTTGACCAGGAATATCGAGACAAGAAAAAACCCCACACCCAGCCATGACCAGAGATAGCCAACTTCGACGGGGCCCAGATCCAAGAGAGTTTTGGCAAAGACCGGGAACAAGGTTGTGAACGCGCCGGCGGAAAAGGTATAGAGCGACGCCATCAGCATGATAACTACGATGCTGCCCTGCCCGAACGTATGCCGCAGTCCCTCGGTCAATTCATCCAATACGCGCCTTGCGGGACGATCGGCACTCCGTGTAGCTGAAACGGAGGTCAGGCGAATCGGCAGCAGGCAGGCGACGGACGCGAGATAGGTCACGGCATTCAGGCAAAGTACCTCTTGAGATCCGGAGAGCGCGATCCCCACCCCGCTTACCAGAGGCCCCATGATGATCCCGATGCTCGTCGTACTCTGCAGCAGGGCATTCGCTGCGGTGAATTGTGGACGGGACACCATGAAGGGAATGGACGAAGACAGCGTGGGCACAAACATCGCCGTGGCAACCCCGTAGAGAAACACCAGAACATATAAGGACTCGACAGTAAATTGCCCTGCTGGGATTAGGCATGGAACGACCCCGATTAAGAGCGCACGTATAAGGTCGGTCACGATGAGAATCGATTTTTTAGAGAAACGATCGACCAATACGCCGATGAAGGGACCGAAGAGAATAGGTGGAACCGTTTGCAAGACGCCGACGATGGTCGTCTTCAGGGGAGACCCTGTAACGGAGTAGACGAACCAAAGCAGAGCCAGCTTGCTCACCCCATCGGCCACCTGCGATAGAAGCTGACTCCACCATACAAGACCAAAATCCCTGGTTAGAAGAAAGCTGTGACCGGGGGATGTTCGGTTTCCCCCAGGACTGGAGGTCAGTACGTCTGAATGGGTTTCAAACGATAAACATTCTTGGGGTGGGGACATGCGGCCTAGGTGGCAATCGTCACCGGTTTCACCAGAGCGATACGGCTGAATTGGCTCGCAACAACAGCGGTCAGCAACAATACCAATCCTAGGCCAATCAAACTCGCTCCCGGCCCGATGGCATCCGCTGCCCATCCAAATCCCGTCATACCCGCCATGGCGGAAGCCATCGATCCCGTACTGAACGTCGTCAACACGCGTCCCAGCATGTGTGAGGGAGTCATTTCCTGAAGCAGAGCCCAAACGACGGGGTAAAATAGGGCGGTCGAGCCTCCGATGATCATGATCAGGCCCGCGGCAAACAGCGTGGTTTCCAACATGCTGAGGCTGCAGACAGCCAGCCCACCTACCGTCATTGCACGGGCAATGATGCGGAGCCGGTTACGCACGTCGCCTTGCCGAATCGAGGCCAGCCACGTGGATGCGAGTAACATTCCTACGCCGAGAGCCGACCAAAGCCACCCGAGTTGCACTGGGCCGACCTGAAGTGACTCCTTGGCATACACCGGCAAGAGAAAAATGAAGGCGCTGGCTCCGACGTTATAGAGCGCAGCAATAATCGCGAGAAGAAAGACCGTATGTTGACGGCCAAAGACAAAACTGAACCCGGCCCGCAACTCTTGCATCACCGTTTCGGCGCGAAGTGTATGCTCGCTTATATTCGTCTGCCCCGTGGTCGGCACTCGGATAGGCATTAAGCAGAGCGCGGAAACTAGGAACGTCGCCGCATTCACATACAGCACGTTTTGCGCGCCGATCAACGCGATGCCGATGCCGCTGATGGCGGGCCCTATCAGCGTCCCGATGTTGTTGGTACTTTGAACGAGGGCATTCGCCGACACCAACTCAGACGGCTTCACTAAAACCGGAACAAAGGACACCAAGGCCGGTCCGAAAATCGTCGACACGATCGAGGTGAGAAAGATCAGAACATACAGCCATTCTATAGACAGCCATCCGAGCGCATACAGTGAGGGAATTAAAAAAGTCATGAGGGTCCGTGTTAAATCGACCCAGACCATGACCTTCTTTTTTGGAAGGCGATCGAGATAGACACCGATCACCGGGCCGAATACCAGAGGCGGTATGGTCTGGAGCAGCCCGATCATCGTCATCATCAAGGCGGAGCCCGTCAATTCATAGACAAACCAGAGGAGTGCAACGCGATTCAACCCCTCTCCTATTTGTGAGGTCACTTGCCCCCACCATAACCACCCGAAATCCCACGTGTGCATAAGTCGCCAGCCGCGACTGTTCTCACTCTGGTTCGTACCGATGACCGCTTCACTCATAATCAAATGACTCCGTCTGACAAAGAAGTGCGCCGTTTTTCGAGGTATATGGCAATTCTCGGGCCAGGCTTTGTATGGTGGTCCTGTTGAAGGCCAATCAGCGAAAGTTTTGAAGTATCAGGATGATAGTCGCGAGTCGATGACGAAGGATTCTGATGGTATTGAAGCTTCCGCAGATATATTGGCAGCAGAACCCTTGCCAAAAAATAAAAGGACTCGAAATGGACGTTGATTCCGCAGAGAGTTCTTCTTCAAGACAATTTATCCTGGATCGAACATTCTGTCCCGAATGTGATGGCATGGATAGGATCTATACATGCTAATCGTGGCGAAGGATTTCCAATGGTCGTTTGGCAAGAATTCGGAAGGTGCTGAGAAAGCCGACGGTCACGGTGAGTAGCACCGTGAAGCACAGACCGCCTACCAGGATGCGTGGCTGGAATGCCCATGGCAGATCGAAGACGAAATGAAGCACTCCCCACGACAATGCGCTAGCGAGCAGGATGCCGGTAACCCCGGCGACGGTCCCCATCAGCGTATACTCCACGGCGAACGAGCCGGCGATAAGAAGACGAGTGGCGCCGAGCGCTTTCAAAACAACAGATTCATACAGCCGGCGATAACGCGTTGTCGCCAATGCCGCCGCCATTACAATACTGCCGGCGAGAATGCAGAAGACCGCGATCGCGCGAATCGCAAACGAAAGGTGTTCAAGCACACCGGCGAACGACGTCATCACCTCGCCGATATTAATCGCGGTGACATTTGGAAACGCGTCAACGACCGCTTGCTGCAGCGAGACTTCTTCGTCGGGCTTTACGCGGACGGTTGCCACATAGGTCAAGGGCGCCCCTTCCAGTGCCCCCGGCGAGAGAATCAAGTAAAAGTTAGTGGAGAAGTTATTCCACTCCACTTTTCGAATGTTGCTCACCCGCGCAGGAAGGACGGTGCCTTGAATATCAAACTCGATGACCGACCCGAGATCGACGCCCAGATGGCGCGCCGCATCTTCCTCGACCGACACCAAGGCCGTCGTCGGATCGACGCTATGGGCCCACCACTCCCCTTTTGTGACGACGTTATCCTTGGGTAGACGATCCAGAAAGGTCAGCACATATTCTCGAGTGAAGTACCACGACTTTTCGCGCTCGCCTCGACGCTCCTCGCTCCGCTCGCGGCCCTCTTCTTCATTCAGAGATACGATTTGCCCATTCACCGAGTGAAGCCGCGAGCGGATCAACGGCGTTAATTCCGGTTGGTTGCCTGGAAACCGTTGCTGAATCAAGCGCTCGAACGACTCTTGTTGATCGGGCTGCAGGTCGATGAAGAAAAAAGTCGGCGCATTGAATGGACGGCTCTCTCCGATTTGCCGGACGAGCGATCGTTCCAAAAGCGAAATCGTAAGAATGACCATGACGCCAATTCCAATGGCCACCATAATACTCGTGGCTTGATTGCCCGGCCGGATGAGATTTCCCATCGCGTGGCGAACGGCCAGCGACGCCGGCGCGAATCCCACTTTCAATATTCGAACCAGCGTGTGCGCCGTTATCGTCAACAGTCCGACCGCTGCCGCCAAGCCGCCGAGGAACATTAGCCCGATCATCATCGATTGTGCCTGCCACATGGCGAGGCCGGCCAGTCCCAGAGCGATCAGTACTCCTGTGAGCCAGCGAATCGGGTCCTTCATGTTTCGGAGCCACGCGAATCGTCCGGCAGGATGGGCATCCTCGTGGATGGAATGTATGAGCTCGTCCCTAAAAATAAGCGCTGGCCGAATGTCGCGAATTCTCAGCAATGGCCAGAGCGTAAAAAGCAGGGTGGTGGTAAGGCCCAGCGCGAGCCCCTTGATGATCGGCTCGGGGGAGATCGCGCCTTGCTGCAAGGACAATTCCAGAAAATCGCCGGGCAGTAAGGACGCCAATATTGACGGCATAGCGTACTGCAGCGACATTCCCAATGCCACGCCGGCGAGGCTTCCTACCAAGCCGAGAACGAGTGTCTGAAAAAGATAGGTTTGGATGACGACACGCGAGTCGGCTCCCAGCGTTTTCAGCACGGCAATGATTTTCAATTTGTCTTTGATAAATGCATGGACGGTGCTGGCGACGCCGATGCCTCCGATAAAGAGAGCCGTCAACCCCACCAACCCCAGGTAGCGGGTCAGTTGTTCGAGAAATCGCCGAAGCTGTGGCTGGGCATCCCGAAAGGTGGACACCCGCGCGGAGTCAGTCGCCAACTGCTCACGTAAGGAGACGACCAGCGGTTCCGGTGGCATATCCGACGGCAAACGCAGCAGATAGCGTTCACGCACTCGGCTGCCCGGCTTGACGAGATCTGCGGAGCGAAGCGCATCTTGGGACACGATCACGCGCGGTCCGAGGCTAAAGGCATTCGCGACCCGGTCTGGCTCATGCTTCACGGTGCCGGTGATGGTCATTGTCGCCTGGCCGATCTTCACACGATCGCCGACCTGCAGGTCCATTTTAATTAAGAGCGAATCCTGCACGAGCGCCCCATATCGATCCGTGCATACGGCTTCCGCATCAGCCTGGGCAGTACAGGGCCGTATGAGCTGGGACAACGGCAGATCCGGTTGGGCGGTAAATGCGCCGTAAAGTGGATAGCCCGATTCAACTGCCTTTAATTCTACGATTTGTGTGGATCCCGCCAGTGGACTGCCGGTGGAGGATGGAGTATGCCCGAAGCGTGACGCCATGGCGACCAGCTCGCTCACATGCACAACGCCGATACCCCGTTGTTCGAGCGTCTGCAATATCGCTCGTCCATTGTCGCCGATGGGACGCGTGAGGCGAACCTCCACATCCCCTCCCATCAAGGCCCGCGCCTCTTTCGCGACTGTGCGTTCGACGTTCGACGCAAACAGCCCGACCCCCACCAGCGTTCCAACACCCAGCGCAATACAGAGAAAAAAATAAAGGAAATGCCGCCACGCCGCGCGCGTTTCCCGCCAGGCCATGGTCGTCATAAAATTGAGCATGCTAGGAATCGATGGTCGGAGAATGATCCGAGACGACACGACCGTCTCGTAACGTGATCACACGTTCCGTAAAGGAGGCTAGTGCGGCATCATGCGTGACGAGAACCAGCGTGCTGCCGTAGTCTCGGTTCAGCGCCAGCAAGAGATCGATCACCTGGCGGCCGGTGGTGCTGTCAAGATTGCCGGTAGGCTCGTCGGCGAGTAAGATCGGTGGACGACAAGCGAATGCGCGGGCGACCGCAACTCGCTGCTGTTCTCCTCCCGACAGTTGCACCGGATAGTGAGATTGCCGGTCTTTCAGCCCTACGGCCGTCAGCAAGTCGACCGCACGGGTCTTAGCATGCCGTTCGCCGGTAAGCTCCAAGGGAATGGCCACATTTTCCCAGGCTGTGAGCGTAGGAATAAGATGGAACGACTGAAAAATGTAGCCGATCTTTTGCCGGCGATATCGGGCCATTTCGCTTTCGCGAAGATGGGTAATTTCCTTACCATCCAGACGAATGGATCCGGACGTCGGCCTATCGAGTCCGGCGATCAGGCCCAGCAAAGTCGATTTGCCGCTGCCGGATGGCCCGACGATCGCCGCCATCTGGCCCTTGGCAATCTCAAGCGACACATCATCGAGAATCGTTAAGACATGCCCGCCTCCGCTCAGGCGCATGGTAAGCTGTGAGACGATAATCATTGGTGAGCGCTTCGCCTTCCGTACATCAACGTTATATTATACTGTAGCGTTCTCTGAGAGGGACCTACTCTGAAAGTATCGCGGGATTCCATCATTAAGATGTGGCGGCAACTCAGACAAGCAGGACTTGGTATTGGTATCGTTCTCCTTATCCCAGGTGTGTGGGGATGTGATCGGACCAATTCGGAATCTTCGACTTCTCAATCCCCTTCCACAGGACCACGCGATGGGATTGGCCAGCGATTGGGTACGGATGTGACGGCTCAACCGTCTCGGACTCGCGAGGCGCCTCAAGAGGATGTACCGAAGATCGTGGCATTCGGAGATAGTTTGACTGCCGGAGCCGGAATTTCGGCAGAAGAGTCGTATCCAGCCGAACTACAGCGACGATTAGATGCGAGCGGCTACCGCTATCGGGTCGTCAATGCCGGCGTCAGCGGCGACACCACCGCCGGCGGACTTCGCCGGATTGACTGGGTGCTGAGAAGCCGACCCAAAATTGTGATTCTTGAATTGGGTGGCAACGATGGCCTGCGCGGACTCTCACTCGATCAGATGCGCGACAACCTCGATCGCATTGTTCAGCGCATACAGGCGACCGGCGCCTTGGTGATTCTTACCGGCATGAAGCTTCCGCTTAATTACGGTGAGGCCTATCGTTCGAAGTTCGAATCGGTGTACAGCGAACTAGCGCAGGCGCATCGCCTCACGCTCATGCCGTTTTTTTTGGAAGGGGTTGGCGCTCAGACTACATTAAATCAAGCTGACGGCATCCATCCGACCGGCAACGGATACCGCGTCGTCGTGAATAACCTGTGGCCCGTGCTCAAGCCGCTCTTGAGAAAGGATTCTGAGCACTCGACGCAGGGTGATAAAGCCGCCGCCTCGGCTGAAGGATGAATGCTACTGCAGACTATCTATTATGACTTCTTAAAGAACGCATCGTATACGCCGTAGATTAAGATGAGCGCGATCAGCGTGTAATACAGGCCCGTCACACCGCTGTAGTCAGGCGCCCCGCCTTTTGGCTCATTCGCCAGCACGGTTGAAATAGTGAACACGACCGACAGAATCGCGCCGATGAATCCAACAAATAATTTATACATACAATCCCCTCTCCTTCTTGAGGACCCAAAACATTCAACCAAATGAGGCGAATTGTACAGAAATCGAGGATTAAGGCGCAATAGGCGACTCCACCTCAATCGTGGGCGCGCTCCCCTAGCGCTCGCCCAGACTTCAGGATACAATCGCCCCTCTTACATTGTTGGACGGCGTCGATGCAAGAGTTGATCGGCATATGGTTTCAGTTGGTTCACGACTGGGGTTATCCCGGCATTATTTTATTAATGGCGTTGGAAAGCTCGATCTTTCCCATTCCCAGTGAAATCATCATCCCGCCCGCAGCGTACTGGGCGTTGCAAGGGCGATACAGTATGACAGGGGTGATCCTGGCGGGAACCTTCGGGAGTTATTTAGGAGCGGCAGCCACCTATTGGGGGGCTCGATGGCTGGGACGTCCGCTGCTCATTCGCTATGGTTCGTACATTCTGTGTCCGGAAGATAAACTCCTTCGTGCCGAACGCTGGTTGGCGCGCTACGAAGCCGGAGGCGTGTTTTTCGCCCGCCTGGTTCCTGTGGTGCGCCATCTGATCGGAATTCCGGCGGGGCTCGTGCGAATGCCCTTCCACGTCTATAGCATCATGACCATCATTGGAGCAGCGATCTGGTGCATAGTGCTGGCCTGGTTCGGTGGGACGATTTTAGGCAATGACCCTAATCTCGTGCATGAGCCGGGTCGACTCGTGCGGGTTATGCAAGAGCGCTCCTATCTCATCGGCGGATTCGCGGTGCTCTTCTGCGCGCTCTATGTCGTGGTCATGCGAGTGACGGCGAAAACTGGAACTGGCCCGTTCCGGAATTAGGATTTTTGAGAGAGGGCTTGAAGAGTCGTAGAGGTATCTTTGAGAGAGCTCGAAAGTCCATCAAGCTGCGACATGTTATTCACGAATTCTCCAGCGATGCGCTTCACTTGATTTTGCGCCGTCTCCAAACTTTTGACCAGGTCAGCCAACTTTGAGGCCGTAGAAGCGTGCTTGGCGAGTTCCTGCCGCAGCGCATCGCATGTGGCTTGTGCGGCCTTGCTCTCGTCCATCGAAGCCTGGAGTTGCTGAGTGAGTCGTCCGAGGTGGCCTTCACGACTGTGAAGATCGTCTTCGAGAGCGGCGTGTTTCTCTTCACTTTGCCGGCGTCGATCTTCCAGCGTCTGAACAGCCTTGATCCAACTGCCGACTTCCCCTCCACCGAGCGCCGGTGCATCGGGCAAGGTGCGGCCGTGTTCAAGCGCACGCACACTGCCTTGAAGCCATTCGATAAAGATCGTGACTTCGCTCAGTTTGATATCCAGAGCCGAGGAGGCCAAGGCCGGTGCCGGAGCGCTGGGTGCCGCCGGTGTCGCATTCGCTTTCGCGGGACGAGGCGCGGCCTTGCCTTGTGCCCATCGATGATATTCCAGTAAGACCGCCACCGAATGGCGGCAGAGCGGCTGTTCATTCAAGGGGCAGCTGCATTTCGTGCTAAGCGAACCGTCTTTCAGCTGAATCGATAATTGATAGACGCCTGAATTGCCGATCACCACGGACGTGATCTGGCGATCATCCGCTTCGGTAATCCGAACGCGGTTTTCGGTGCGATATTGGTTGGCAACATGGAAGGCCGCCCCGTCGACGATGGATTTAATCATGGTGGGGTCCAGTAGGCCCAACCGCTGGGCGGAACACGTAATTTTACCCCGCATGTTCGAACTGGCTCCAATAATCGCGGGAAGCGTCGGTCACTGCGTACATGTGTACCCGCCGTTGGTGTTCGTGTCAAGTAGACTGGGGGGCAAGGCTCGTCAGCTTTCAGGGAAGTCGGCGGGCCTTCCACAGGTACCAAGACGCGATGCTTTCAAAAGGATGCCAAGGGGCGGCAATCCTCTGTAGCTCGCGAGCCGTGGGCGGCGTCTGGAGTCGATACCATCGCTGGACTGATTGGCGGATGCCCAAATCATCGACCGGCAGGACGTTCGGTCTATTCAATGAAAAAATCAAAAACATTTCAACGGTCCACCGGCCGATCCCCTTGACGTTCGTTAGAGTGGCTATGATTTCCTCGTTGGATTGTGTGGAGAAGCCTCGAGGCCGTATTCGTCCGTCGAGAAATCCTTGAGCGAGATCGTGTATGTACCGAGCCTTGGACTCCGACAGTCCCGCTGCCCGGAGTGCCGGTATAGATGTTGCTGCAACGGCTTCGGGTTTCAGGCGGCGGTTGGGATATAACCGCGTGAGCCGATCAAAAATTGTGGTGGCCGCCGCAATCGATAATTGCTGCGAGATGATGGCATGGCATAAGAGGGCGAAGGCGCCTCGGCGTGGAACCAACTCGCATGGTCCTATCCGCTCGATGAGCCGATGCATGATTGGATCAGCCGCCATAAGATAACGGCAGGCGGCGGTATGACGATTGATGCGGAGTTGACTCGCTTTCAGTGGGAGCAAAGGCTTTTTTGGCCTGTCGGCAAGAGCCATCGTCTATCGACATCGTTTCGGCGGGCCGTCGGCGCCGACTGGTGTCAGCCAAAGGTAGTCCGCGATGTGATCGCTGAGGAGGGCTTCGATTTCTTCAGGCTGGTTCGGCACGAAGGACGTCAGATACACCGATTTTTGCTTCACGTTCCCGGCTTGATTGCGGAGGACGCGGTTGGGAATCGGCAGTTGATATTGAATGTGGCCGCCTCCGGTGTAGCTGATAATAGGGCCGGATGTCGTAGCCGAATTCGTGGATGCGCTGCGAAGAGCATCTGCAATGGTTTTCGCCATGCCTTCGTCCCGAAACATGGATGCTTCATACATTCGTTCATATGCGCTTGCGGGGAGGCCACCGTGACAGAGTTGAAGCTGTCTGAGTATGACCTCCCGGTACTGTTCGTCTTCGACGATCTGTTGATCCTTCATGCCCCAGGCCGCCATATCTGGATCATTCATCGCACTGTGCAACCCTTGCGTGGCAACCTTTCGAACCAACGGACGAGGGGGATTTAGAGCCAGAAGCGGCAGATGATGCCTGGACACAAAACTCACGAGAGGCTCGTAATCTTCATAAGCGCCCCCCCAATTTTGCTGCCAGTGGGAGGCATCCAGAAATTGTGCGCGCGACATGCTTGCATCGGTCATACTTTGGTTCAACGCGGCCTGTCCGTCCCATCCGAACATTTCCATGGCCAGCAGCGGATGTCGATGATTTTCGATCAAGGCGTTTAATATCTTGAGCGCGGCCTCGATATGCCAGTGGTTGCGATGTTCTTCACCGAGATAGATCACCTCTTGCCGCGCTAAGAGTTGGAACCAATCTCCAAATGGTATCGGTCTCCTACTGCTCACATCGACAACTTGCCACACTTGAAAGGAGGAGGGATTTTCCGCAGCGAGAGCTATCGGACCGGGACAAGAGAGGAGGACGCTCAGGAACCATGCCGTTAGGAGCGAGGTGGATGCGCGGACAAGCATGGAGATTATCGTAGCATAGGAGGCGCGGCCGTCGGCAACGTTCTCTTGACTGAGTTCATCCTCACAGTTATTCTGCGACCGTTCAGACTATGACGACCCGCCCATGATGTTCGATACCAAGCAATTGGTTCAATTCAAATCCGCATTGCATCAGGCCAAAGAATCCCGTCGCGACGCGTGGGAAGCGTCGTCGAAACTCGTAGGGGGATCGGCTATCGGCACGACACTCCCTCGATTGGTCAAGGCCATCGATGAGTCGGATCAGCCTGATGCCCTAAAGGACGCGTTGCGAAAAAGTCTGTCGGGAAGCTCCATGACCTCGCTCCGACAAATCCAAGGCGAGCCATTAAAACAGTTGACCGGTCTGCCCACGACAAAAGCCGTCCGTGCACTCTGTGTTTTGTTCCTGACGGAGTCGACGAGAAGTTCCACACCGTGTTCACGATGGAGTCCGCTGGAGGTTGAGAACTTTCTCCGCGCCCATTGCAATCCCTATGATCTCTTGCTGGATATCGATATCGCGTCCTTATTAGATATAGGTGCGGGCGATCTCTCCTTCGCAGCTGAATTAGCCGATCAGTATGTGCCTCTTCTCCGCGCACGCCACCGCCAATTGGTGTTGCACGGAATCGACCGGCTTCGACCTGGGTCGCAACTTGGAGGTCGCTTACACGCCGACTCGGACATCTTGAAAAGACTAAACGGCACCGATGCGCTCACCGCCGAGTTTTGGGGCAATCAAGACATGTTTGCCTTGGACCGACGTAAAGATGTTTGGCCGTGCTATACGATCGTGACGTGTCATGGTCCCGCGACTCCGACGTTCGCGTACGAGCCCACGCGAATTTCTGCGCCGCTCATTCACGCCGACTTGATGAAGACGAAAGGGGCCTTTCGGCGGGTACGCATGGAGGGGGAAGACGCATTGGAGGTACAACACGAAGGCCGGTCATTACTTTTTCCTCCTTGGAAATTCGACGTCATAGGCCCGCTCGCCTTGCTCAATCTCGTGGCTCGACTCGGGAGATGTTGCCTCCTGACGTCGGTGGATACGCAAGTCTTTTGGGAAATTCTTTCGCAATTGTTCGAGGATCCGAGTGTACGCCCGTCGGATGTCATTTTTACTTCCTCGACGTTGCCTGAAGTGTTCGGCCCGCGGTACTTCGAGTTGAATGCCTTGCCAATCGGCGCATCAATGGCGCTGTCCGACCTCGGCCCCTTACGGTCCTCGCTGGCTCGTTTGCCGAGCGAGCAGGACAAAAAGGAACCTTACCGTTTTCGATACGTCGCCGTGCGACGTGGAGCTGTCTTCGAAGGCATTCCTGCCGGGCAGACGGCACGTCTATTCAAGGATATGGCGGAAGAAGCGCCCCCTTGGAGCCTCACGCTCGTACCTGAACTGGCGCGCCCCTGAAATTGACGCTCGGGACCTCGTTTGCTAGACTTTTTGACACCTCCTTACGTCACCAACGACCATCGTGAATACAAATCATAAGATAGGGCTGCTCAAGGCCAATATTGAACGTGTGGTCAAAGGCAAGTCGCAAGTCGTGGAATGGACCGTCGTCTGCTTGCTTGCTCGCGGCCATCTCCTTATCGAGGATGTTCCGGGGGTCGGTAAGACAACCTTGGCTCATGCCTTAGCCCGCTCCATCGATTGTTCGTTTAAGCGCATTCAATTTACGAGCGATCTTTTACCCTCCGACATCCTTGGCGTGTCCGTGTTCAATCGCCAAAAGCAAGCCTTCGAGTTTTTACAGGGACCTATTTTCGCCAACATCGTCTTGGCGGACGAGATCAACCGCACGACTCCGAAAACGCAAAGCAGTCTCTTGGAAGCGATGAACGAAGCGCAGGTGTCGATGGATAATGAGACGCGACCGCTACCGCAGCCGTTCATGGTCATCGCCACTCAGAATCCTGCAGAACATCACGGCACTTTTCCTTTGCCGGAGTCCCAACTCGATCGCTTTCTGATGAAAGTCCACATCGGTTATCCCGATCGAGCGGCCGAAAAGGAAGTGCTCGATCGACCCAATATGCTTCACCCTGCTGAGGAGCTGGAGCCGGTCTTGACGGCGCACGACGTACTCGAATTGCAGCAGGACGTCGACAAAGTCCACCTCGACGACAGTTTGTTGGATTATCTCTTATCGATCGTCGAACGCACCCGGCACAGCGAGTTTCTGGCCCTCGGGGTCAGTACACGGGGCGCTGCGGCGCTCTCACGAGCCGCGAAAGCCTTAGCTTTTTCCCGAGAACGTCATTACTGTATTCCCGACGATATTAAGGAACTCGTCTCCATCGTGCTTCCCCACCGTGTCACGCTCAAGTCTGGTCAAGGGCTACGCGGGCCTCAACTCGGACAGGCCGAACAAGTAATACGCGATATCGTCGAATCCGTGCCGGTTCCTCTTTGACGCGGCTACTGACCGTTCATCACTCGCGGCCTTTCTTTCGCTTCCATATCGCTAAGGTGACGCACGCCCGATGACTATACGACAAGTCTTTCGTCGGCTCTTTCGATACCGATCGATCCGTCTCACGCCAGATGGCGTACGATTTGTTTTACTCGCCGTGGGCATCGGGGTCGCTTCAATTAATACAGGCAACAATCTGTTATATCTCTTGTTTGCGATGATGCTCAGCCTGATCGTGATTTCGGGCATTCTCTCAGAGCGATGTTTTAAGCAGCTTCAGATCACGCGCCACCTTCCTCCTGCCATATTCGCCAATCAGGCGGCGACCGCGGCGTTTGTCATCGCGAATCGCAGTCCCCGCTTTCCCATATTTTCTGTGCGAGCCATGGATGTAGTTGGGGACGAGGTCGTGGAACGAGGCGTGCATTTGCTCCATGTGTCTCCCGCCTCAACGACCATTCAATCCTATCCTCTTCTAGTCCCACGGCGGGGTCTGTATAGATTAGACGGCATCAAGTTACTGACTCGCTTTCCCTTCGGATTGTTTGTTAAGTCCGCGACGATTCCGGTTGTGGCCCAAATATTGGTGTACCCCGAAGTGAGAGCGCTCGCCCCGATGCTGTGTGATGATTTGGCGATTTTGGGACACGAGCAGGCGCTGGCTCAACGTGGACAAGGAACCGCCTTGCATAATCTTCGCTTGTACCAACCGGGCGATGACTCGCGGTCTATTCATTGGAGGACTACCGCAAGGAAATCTTTGTTGATCGTTCGGGAAACAGAAGCAGAAGACCTTCGTCGCGTTGCGATTGTTCTTCAAACTTTTCACCCTGAGTCATCGAGAATGTTGGACGCGCCGGAGAATTTTGAAAAGGCGGTCATTCTGGCCGCTTCGTTGGCGGTCTTCTTTACAGAGCGTGGCTATGAAATTCGACTGGTGGCGGGAGAGCAAGAAATCACTTATGACGCGGGTGAATCCCATCTCTTGCGGATGCTTGCTCTTTTAGCCATGTGCAGGCCTTGCGCGGATACGATTGATTGTCACTCACCTAAGAGCGTGAATGGGAACGAATGGACCATCCATGTGTCGGCATGGGCCGATTCTGAACCTGTCGAGACGAGCTCCGACTGCCGCGTCTTGCTGGCCACGGATTATGTGTAGGCGATGACGCTCCAACGAGCCTTACGAGTCAATACAAGAGTCTTAACGGGCATTGCCTTCTCCACGTTGGCTGGTACGGGAAAACTTTCTCTGCCTCTAGTCGTCATGGGATTCATATCGTTGATCATGAGTGCCGGACAGGAATGGAAGTGGGGTGCGGGTCGGCCCAAGTTTCGCCTCTCTCAGGCAGGATGGAACGGACTGTTGATTGTCGCCTGCCTCGCTGTGGTGGGAGATTTTCTCTGGGGGACGCGAAACATTTTGCAGTCGAGTCTGTATGTCCTCGTGTTTCTGATGGCCAACAAACTCCTGACGCTGACTCGGCTGAAGGATATCCCGCAACTCTTCGTGATCGGCTTTATGGAGTTTTTAGCTGCGGCCGTGCTGACCGTTGACCTCTGGTACGCGCTCGCGTTCGTAGTCTATTTATTGACGGCAATCTGGGCATTGCTCTTGTACCACGTGAGCTGTGAGGCCGTTCAGAAAAGCGGGAACGTTGACGAAACGTGTCTTTCCGTCACCCCGGTTCCATTTACTACCCGATTTTTTTGGACGACCAATGCCATTTCAATTGCTGCGCTCGCCGTCACCAGCAGTATTTTTTTAGTCATGCCGCGCACCGGATTTGGGTTTTTTCAAAAATCACAAGGCACTCCCATCAGAACATCGGGATTTTCCGAGAAAGTTGACCTCGGCGTGATCGGCGCGGTGAAGCAGGACCCCACGCTGGTGATGCGCGTTCAGTTTCCGGATATCGAGGGCGAACCGTTGGAACGCGTGTATATGCGCGGGGCGACGTTCGATCACTATACGGGCCAATCCTGGATCAATTCATTTTCCCGCCGCCGAGTGGTGGCCAAAACCGAGGAAGGAGTCTTTGAGGTCGCGAAAAAGTCTGCTCATCGGCGTGGTCCGCGCGTGATCCAGGAAATCTTGGTCGAGGCATTGGATATCTCGGTCTTATTTGGGCTGCCGGTTGCCGCCGAAATCAGAGGCCCGTTTACATCTGTCGAGACTGATGCGATGGGAGGGCTCTGGTTGACGCAACCATTGCCTGGTCGACTTCAGTATAGTGTGACATCTATTCCGCACTATCTATCGACAGAGGATCGAGAGAGCGATTTATCTCAGTATCCTGCCGAAGGCACGAGCCGCTTCCTCCAATTGCCTCCCATGGGACCTCAGGTGAGGGAATTGGCTCAGGCTATGACTATGGCGACCACTACGCCCCATGGCATGGCGATCGCGATCAGGGACTCGCTTCTCACGAATTATGAATATACGCTGGATGTCGGCGGTCACCGTAGCGATAGCCCTTTGGATGATTTTCTCTTTACCAGAAAGACAGGGTACTGCGAGCACTATGCGACGGCCATGGTCATTCTGCTTCGTACCCTGGGTGTTCCCGCCAGATTAGTGACAGGCTATTTCGCGAGCGAATGGAATAACTTCGGCCATTACTATGCCATTCGACAACAAGATGCGCATGCGTGGGTGGAGGTCTGGTTTCCGCATTCCGGCTGGATCACTTTTGATCCGACCCCGGGGACCGCGAAAGAGAGTTCCAATCCATTTTTGATGCAGGTGGGGAGCTTCATAGACTCCTTTCGGCTGAAATGGGATCGATTTGTTATTCACTATAATTTTTCAGATCAAATGACTTTGGCAAAGGGCCTTAAACAACATAGCGACAGTGTGCGGGAATGGGTGTCCCGTGGACTATATTCTCTTGAGCTGCGGGATTGGACTTTTCACGAGGGCGGGAGCACATCCCTTCCGGGAACGATCTGGCTATGCCTGATGGGCATCTTTGTCTGCGGACTCGTTGGAATTTACGCACTATGGCTCCGAGCGCGACGTGCTCGATTCACGCCCGTGAAGCGACATGTTCACGGCATCCGTATGTATGAGCGCATGCTCAAGCTTTTGACCACCCAAGGATTTGAAAAGTCTCCGAATGCAACGCCCTACGAGTTCAGTCAACGAATTATGAGAGAGTGTCCTCCAGCCGGCCCCGTGGTTCAGGCTTTGACCGAACTTTACTATCATACGCGATTCGGGCAAGAACCATTCTCGCCCTGTGATCTGCAAAAAGTGGAGCAATTGCTCACTCACCTAGCAACCGTGTGGGAGCCCGGGTCCCAGCGTGCCTGAAGTCCCAAGCCTTCCTGAGTGCCTAGAATAAGATGAATAAAAGAGGGTGTTATCTAATAGGGGTGTAACTGGGAGACGAAGTGGTCTTTAGGACCGCGCCCTCGCTTCTCACTATTCTCCGGTTGAGTGAGCCGAGCGAGGCCGACCTTTCAACCGTAACCTGAGAGGTAATCCATCCGGGGGGGGATACCCCTTGCGTGACCTCCCGCCCTCACCCAGCGGCTCCGGCGGGCCTACTGGCTGTTTAAGATTATCCAAAGGACTAGGGAGTGTAGGCGTGTTGCACGGCAGGCAACCGCGTTTCTACCGGCGGTTTAAATAACCACTGGTCCGGAAGCAGGACCTGTCGGGAAAAGCGTTCGACACTGGTTTAAGAAACCAGGCCTCGGTCTGAGACCCCTCAGAATCTTCTACGGTTCCGAGGGGGTTTTTGTTGCCAATAAGTTCTAATCGGGTGAGAGAGAGAGCGCGTCAGAAAGCGCGGCGATCATTTCGCCCGGAGTCGTTCGGTCCGACTGGATCAGCACCGGATAGTGGTCCCTGGTCAACGCGTAGAACCCCGCTTGACGCTCTTCTAGAACTCCTAAAAGGGCACCGAGTGACGCTAGATATTCCCCCTGGCCCCGCGCCATGTCCTGCTTCAAATTGTCAAAATTCATACTGGCGAAGGCATGGACCTTTTGCTCAATGGTTCCGCCCGGCATAAACCTGGTCTTACCCGATGTGCTCTCAGTGGTGTTTTGCGTGGTACCGCTGACGCTCTCGGTTGTCCCGCATGCCGTCATAGTCAGTCCTAACAGGATCATGGGGAGCGCGCGAAAGGTTATTGCGATGCTCATAGAAACCCTCCAGGTTAATTCCGTCCTTACTCGTCATGCACCGTGAAGTCGGTACCATGAAGATACTCGGTACTATGATAGTGGGAATAAGACGAAGGCTCTTTTTGTTATCGGCGGGGAACTTGCTGCATTATCATTAAGAGGGTGGTAAATATTCGCGTATAGTGGGAGTTTCGTGTAAGAACTGACTCTGATATTGATATACGAGGGCGGTACCCTTGCGCGACCTCCCCGCCTCACCCAGCCGCTTCTTTTCTTATGGAACAGAGGGAGGCGACTAAGCCTGAACCGGCTGACCGCATTTTTCCCCATGACCACCGCTATCTTCGACGAGCGTTTACGAAAGCTGTTTCAGACGCAATCTGACCCCATTCCGTTTCCATGATCTCCGCCATACCTTTGCGTCCCGACTTGCTATGCGTGGAGCAAACGACCGAACACTTATGGCCCTTGGGGGGTGGAAGTCACCCCGCATGCTTGATCGATATGCGCACTTAAGCCCGACACACCTTTGGCAAGCAGTCCAAGGCTTAGCGCAACCTTCCAATGGAAGACCATCGGAGCAACAAAGCTCGGAATTGAAAACTGCTGACAGGGAAAGGGCTACGAGGTAAAAGAACCTTCGGGGAGACCGTCAACCACCGATTCTTTGGCGAGGTATGCTGGACCGAGAATCAGCACAAGAAAGTGTGCATGCTCGTAAAATTGAAAGCCCCACATTGAACTATCAGCATCATCGATTGTTCTACTATGGCGGTGTCGGAACTCCGTGTCACCGATGCTCGCCGAGCTGCACCTAGCAAGCTCTTCCGTAAGCCAGTCCCCATTCCCGGCGCGACCGTCCGTTGCCATAACTCTGTCGCCGATGAATTGAAGTAAGCCGCTTCTATGCAAACCGCCGCGCGGAAATATTCGTCGTCCAGCTTAAATGCGTCATTGCATGCGTGGCACGCAGGCACTGTAATTAGTTTAGGACGTGGACGTTGAAACAGGCACTTAGGCGGGACATGGTCCCGTGTCAGCTTTAGTTCAGTTTGACCACAATAGACACACGTGGGTTTCGTACCCGGGTGAAATGCTGCAGGCAATGGAGACGCGCTGTTATCCAAGATTCGACCAGCCAGTCGGGATCCGAACCGGGAGTAAAATCGGGAGCGAGTATTTGAGGAGAGATCTAAGTACTGGAGCGGGAAACGGGATTTGAACCCGCGACCCTCGCCTTGGCAAGGCGATGCTCTACCACTGAGCTATTCCCGCCCACCAGTAAAGAGTGCGAATTGTACTGAGAGGTGTCTGCCAAGTCAAGAAACAATCTATGCGTTCTATGCGTTTTGGAAATTCTTAGTAACTCCACTCGACCCCGTCAATCACTCATGCACCCCCTTCTCGATGCGGAGCATTTTTTGTAACTAGTTCATTGCATCGTTACTTTTTGGTAGCGCGACACAAATCTCGCAACTCGTTGGTTCTATGGCATATAATAAAAGTTACGAGAATTTAAACAGTAAGGTGATACGGAAAATTAACGCCATGAGTATGTTAGTGGTGCCTCAAGGGCATCCATGAAATTAAATTCACTAAACATTTCAAGTGCATACAAATGTATCAAATCCAAACAATCCCAGGATTAATTATTGCTATTCATTCCCATGCTTCAGCCAAAGTCTAGAGAGTCTAGCTAGAGAGTCTAGGTGGTGAAGCAAATTACAGTGTAAGGGGGTGATAGTGGCTTCTGGTTTATATTTGCAGTCATTCGATAGGCTGGAACAGCCAGCACTCAACTGAGGAGGTGTTCGGATGTTTTTGTCACGGCGACAATTTTTAAAAGTCTCGGCTGGGACGGTGGCAGCAGCCGCCATTGCGGATAAGGCACTGGCGCTGACCGCGTTACAGCCGGTCATCGAGGTGGGCAACCCCCTCGGCGAGTACCCGGATCGGTCATGGGAGCGCGTCTACCATGATCAATATCGGTACGACTCCTCATTTACCTGGTGCTGCTCTCCGAACGACACGCATGGGTGTCGCATTCGCGCCTTTGTGCGTAACGGCGTCGTCATGCGGGTGGAGCAGAATTACGATCACCAGACGTATGAAGATCTCTATGGGAATCGAGGGACGTTCGCGCACAATCCCCGGATGTGCTTAAAGGGCTATACCTTCCATCGCCGGGTGTACGGACCCTATCGCTTAAAGGGGCCCTTGATGCGGCGCGGGTGGAAAGAGTGGATGGATGCCGGCTCGCCGGAGCTGACGCCCGAAATGAAAACCAAGTACAAGTTTAATGCGCGTTATCTGGACGACATGATGCGCGTCTCCTGGGATACCGCCTTTACCTATGTCGCCAAAGCGGCGATTTTGATCGCCACGAAATACAGTGGTGAAGCTGGCGCTCGGCGGCTTCGTGAGCAGGGGTATCCACCTGAGATGATTGAAATGATGAAGGGCGCGGGGGTGCGCTGCTTCAAGCATCGTGCCGGCATGCCGGTCCTTGGGATCGTCGGCAAGATGATGAATACGCGGTTCAACGGCGGCGTCTTGCCGCTGTTAGATACGTGGATTCGAAAGGTCTCGCCTGATCAAGCGCAGGGTGGACGCTATTGGACCAATTACACCTGGCACGGCGACCAGGATCCCTCCCAGCCGTGGTGGAACGGCACGCAGAATTGCGATGTCGACCTGTCGGACATGCGTTTCAGCAAGCTGAACACAAGCTGGGGCAAAAACTTCGTTGAAAATAAGATGCCGGAAGCGCACTGGAAGTTAGAGTGCATTGAGCGGGGCGCGCGCATCGTCGTGATTACGCCGGAGTACAATCCTACGGCGTCCCGAGCCGACTATTGGATTCCCGTTCGGCCGGAAACCGATGGCGCATTGTTTCTTGGAACGGTGAAGATCATCATCGACGAGAACATGCAAGACATCGACTATATCAAGGGCTATACGGATATGCCTATCCTGGTTCGGACGGATACCTTGCAGTATCTCGATCCGCGGGACGTGACCAAGGACTATGCCTTTCCGGACTTCTCCAAATCCTACTCCGGGATGGTGCAGTCGTTGAAGCCGGAGCAAATCCAGCGCTTGGGCGGCATGATGGTCTGGGACCTCAATAAGAACCAGGCCGTTCCGTTGCACCGCGAGCAAGTCGGGTGGCATTACCAGCAGAGTGGGATTGATGCCGCTTTGACGGGAACGTATCGCGTGAAGTTGCTCAATGGTCGCGAAGTCGATGTGATCCCCGTGTATCAAATGTATTTGGTGCACTTGCAGGATTATGACTTGGATACCGTGCATCAGATCAATCGCGCACCTAAAGACCTCATTGTGCGGTGGGCGCGTGATTTTGGGTCGATCAAGCCGGCCGCGATTCATAACGGCGAAGGCGTCTGCCACTATTTCCATATGACTCAGATGGGCCGTGGCGCGGCGCTGATCTGCACCATGACGGGGAACATCGGGAAATTTGGGACGGGCTGCCATACCTGGTCCGGGAACTACAAAGCCGGCGGATGGACCGCGACCCCCTGGTCCGGGGCAGGCTTGGCCGTGCACACCGGGGAAGATCCGTTCAATCTGACGCTGGACGCCAAGGCGCACGGCAAGGAAATCAAGACCAAGTCCTACTACTACGGGGAGGACGTGGGCTTCTGGAACCACGGCGATACGGCCTTGATCGTGAATACGCCGAAATACGGTCGCAAGGTGTTCACGGGCAAGACCCACATGCCGACACCCAGCAAATTCCGCTGGGTGACCAACGTGAACGTGCTCAACAATTCCAAGCACCACTACGACATGGTCAAGAACGTCGATCCCAATATCGAGTGTATTATCACGCAGGATATTGAGATGACGTCGGATGTCAACCATGCGGACGTGGCGTTTGCGTGCAACAGCTGGATGGAGTTTACCTATCCGGAAATGACCATGACGGTCTCCAATCCGTGGGTGCAAATCTGGAAGGGCGGCATTCGGCCGTTGTACGACACTCGCAATGACGCCGACACCTTTGCCGGTGCCGCAGCGAAGTTGACGGAAATCACCGGAGACGCGCGGATGAAGGGCGTCTTCCATTTCGTGTATCAAAACCGCGTGGATGTCTATCCACAGCGGATGTTGGATGCGTCCAGCACCTATTACGGCTACAACGTCGACACGATGCTGAAGTCGGAAAAAGGCTGGATGGTCATGGTCCGCACCTACCCGCGGCACCCGCTCTGGGAAGAGACGAACGAGAGCAAGCCGCAGTGGACGCGGTCGGGCCGGATCGAAACCTACCGGATCGAACCGGAGGCCATCGAATACGGCGAGAATTTCGTGGTCCATCGCGAAGGCACCGAAGCGACCCCGTATCTGCCTAACGCGATTTTCTCCACGAATCCGTACATCCGGCCGGATGACTACGGGATTCCGATCACGGCGCAGCATCATGACGACAAGCACGTGCGGAACTTGAAGCTGCCGTGGCAGGAAATCAAGCGGAACAGTAATCCGCTCTGGGAGAAGGGCTACCAGTTCTACTGTGTCACGCCCAAGACCCGGCATCGCGTGCATAGCCAATGGTCAGTGAACGACTGGGTGCAGATTTACGAGTCGAACTTTGGCGATCCGTACCGGATGGACAAACGGACGCCGGGCGTCGGCGAGCACCAGTTGCACATCAACCCGCAGGCGGCCAAAGACCGCGGCATCAACGACGGCGACTACGTCTATGTGGACGGCAATCCGGTGGACCGGCCGTATCGCGGCTGGAAGCCCAGCGATCCGTACTACAAGGTGGCACGGTTGATGATCCGAGCGAAGTACAACCCGTCCTATCCGTACCACGTGACGATGGCGAAACACGCGCCCTACGTGGCGACGGCCAAGTCGGTCAAGGGCCACGAGACCCGGCCGGATGGCCGTGCGATTGCGGTGGATACCGGGTATCAGTCGAACTTCCGGTATGGGGCCCAGCAGTCGTTTACGCGATCCTGGCTGATGCCCATGCACCAAACCGATTCGCTGCCGGGTAAGCACGCGGTGGCGTGGAAGTTCAAGTGGGGCTTCCAGATCGATCACCACGGGGTCAATACCACGCCGAAGGAATGCTTGATCCGCATCACAAAGGCGGAAGACGGCGGCATCGGCGCACGGGGCCCATGGGAGCCGGTACGAACGGGCTTTACCCCCGGCCAGGAGAACGAATTCATGATCAAGTGGCTCCGGGGTGAGCATATTAAGATCAAAGTGTAAGGACGTTAGATCTGTTGAGGTCGTGTCGGTCCGTCGCGACCGACGGATCGACACGGGTTCACAGACATAACGGACAAAAGCAGATCTAACGGTCAAAACGGAGGATTACGATGCCTGAAGTCTATAACTGGCAACTGGGGCGCAAGATGCTCTATCCCTATGAGGAGCGGCATCCCAAGTGGCAGTTCGCCTTCGTGTTTAACATCAATCGGTGTCTGGCCTGCCAGACCTGCTCGATGGCGGACAAGTCCACGTGGCTGTTCTCAAAGGGCCAAGAGTACATGTGGTGGAATAACGTGGAGACCAAGCCGTACGGCGGCTATCCACAGTTCTACGACGTGAAGATCACGCAGTTGATCGAGCAAGTAAACCCGGGCGGACAGGTGTGGAACGTGCGGGTGGGCCGCAAGCACCATGCGCCGTACGGGGTGTTCGAAGGGATGACCATTTTCGATGCCGGCGCCAAGATCGGGCAGGCCGCGATCGGGTACATTCCGACGGACCAAGAGTGGCGGTTCGTGAATATCTACGAGGACACGGCTACGTCGATGCGGGCAATTGTGGAAGGCATCGATAAGACCGGGTTCACGCGGGACGAGCCATGGAAGCTCCAAGGCAGCAGCCTGCCGGAGCATGAGACGTTCTTCTTCTACCTGCAGCGGATCTGTAACCACTGCACCTACCCCGGATGTCTGGCGGCCTGTCCCCGAAAGGCCATCTATAAGCGGCCGGAGGACGGGATCGTGCTGATCGACCAGAACCGATGCCGGGGCTATAAGAAGTGCGTCGAGCAGTGCCCGTTTAAGAAGCCGATGTACCGAGGGACCACGCGGGTGAGCGAGAAGTGCATTGCCTGCTATCCCCGGATCGAAGGCAAGGATCCGTTGACGGGCGGCGAGCCGATGGAAACGCGCTGCATGAGCGCCTGCGTGGGGAAGATTCGCATGCAGAGCCTGGTACGCATCGGCGAAGACGGCCTGTGGGCGGAGGATCGCTGGCATCCCCTGTACTTCACCATTCGGGTGGAACAGGTGGCCCTGCCCCTGTATCCGCAGTGGGGCACCGAGCCCAACGGCTTCTATATTCCGCCCCGCCATAGCCCCCGGGGCTATGCGCGGCAGATGTTTGGGCCGGGCGTCGATAACGCCATCGAGAAGTATCTCGTACCAAGCCGGGAATTGTTGGCGGTCCTCCAGCTGTGGCGAGCCAGCCAACAGATCGTCTTTCGGTACGACGTCATTCCGGGCCCGAAAGTGTTTGAGACCCAGATCCACGGGAAGCGGTTTGAGATGTACAACGACACCGTGCTGGGCTTCAACAAGTCGGGCAAGGAAGTGGCACGCATTCAGGTCGAAGAGCCGATCTACATTCGGCCCGCCGAGCGCGTGACCTGGCTATAAACAGCCGGGCGCTTATAAAAGTAGGAGGCCTCGAAAGGGGCCTCCTATTTTTTTTCTGCCGAAAGGAGCTGACGGTTGATATGGGACTCTCACGCCGAATATCTGGTTCCTTATTTCCTTCTAACCCATAGGTCAAACGGTCTCGTTTGCTTGACGCCTGCGGAAGCCTTCGGTAGAGTGGAGGGAATGCTCATTGATGCTCATCCAGACAGACTCTAATGTCCATTCTGCCTTCTACATCGGTTCCTTTTGCAGCGCAAGCCATTCCATTTTATGCATATCTCGAAAGCGGAAAGCTGCCCGAAAATTTAATTGTGAGCGAGTATATAGGCGAACAGTTTGTGGAGCGATTGGTCCACTACATTTTAAGTGTTCCCGCTGGAAGCTATGCGATGGCCAAACTCGGACAACTGCTCGAACAACTCGAACCGCGTCTTCAAGTTTTCTTTTTTAAACGTTTAAAAGAAACCAGTCCGGATAGTTTGAAGGACTTTGCCCCGCTCTATTACGGCTTCATGTCAGAGTTTCACGACCTGTTATTCACATAATCATAAAATAAATCTTGTCGTTAGGCTGTTCTCATGTATAATGAGTGAGGATTTTATTGAGAAAAGGAGTTGTATGAACCCGACTCTGCAGAGAGCTGTTACCAGTTTTTATAATTTAGTCTATGAGGGTCAAACGTTTGCCACGACCATGGCTCGGTTGGACTCAGCGGATCAAGAGCACTATGCCGGACGAATCGAAGGTCTGAATTGGGTGCTGGATCGATGTCAGGAACTTGAAGACATGGATGCGAATCTCACGCCGTCCTCCCTTCAGCGCGTCCTTACGGATGTGAAATCAGATCTGGATCATGAGCTGTCTGTCCAGCGACGAGAAAAAGGAAGGCGGGCCGACGGTCGAGAAGAAGCATTGACGTTCGTGTCGGATTATCTCACCAGCCTTATTACAGCGACAGAAATCGAATCGGCTAAGAGCTCGGTTTAACTCTCATCAGTCTTCATCTCCCACTCCTAAGAGTGGCTCGGGAGTGGTGGATGAAGATCTTCTCGATATACGTGCGAAAGACACTCCTGAAAGAATGGGCGCTTTTTGCTCTGTCGGTAGGTATCGGCGGACACGTTGTGCTTGCGTTGATGTTGCACACTCCGAATATATGGCCGTGGGATAAAGCCGGTGTCTATGGCCTACTGATTGGATTTTCTGTGTATGTCGCTCTTCAGCTTGTTCGATCTCTTTGGTGGATGTTTACCGAGGGGCGACGCACTGGCATGACACCCCATCGCTGAATTGCTCAACCCAACGATGCATTAGCAGATCGTCGGATCGTATGTCTTATTCACCACAGGATCCTCGTCGTCCCTCCCGGCCAATCCCGCCTCGACCGGCCGGACCGCCATCCGCTCGTACCCGAGGACCACGTCCGGCCCAGGCCCCTGCTGACTTTGGCGCCCTTCGCGCCTCCCTTTTGTTTTGTCCGACCTGCCGACAAGCCACTCCCACTCGAGAAAGATTGCTCCTATTGCTCCCCACGGGCAATCTCTATGAATACCTCTGTGCGCAATGCGGGACGTCAACCGGTTCAAAAACCGAGTCCGCTGCTGGAGAGGCCGGATTGGTTGTTCCCTAGCGACTACCGTGAGCCAGGCAGGATCTTAGGCAAGAGACAAAAGAGACGATTCACTGCTCGTCTACAATAATGCCTTCTTCGATGAGCATGACCGGAATATCTTCTCGGATTGGGTATAGAATTTTCTTATCTGCCCGCAACAGGCCACCGTCCAAGTTTTCAGATATCACATGCCCACCTTTATTCTTCAGGTCGCCCTTCGCGATGCGCTCGTTAAGTTGCCGAACCAGCGCGTCCGGCGCTAATGAGACATCCTGCTTTGTCTCAGGACAGCATAGAATGGCCAGAAGGTCCTTATCGATATTGACATTGCCCGTGGGTGCGCGTGCTTCACTCATGACGTTTCTCCATCGTGACAGGTACAGCAACCGGAATGTACGGTAATAAATTCTTCATTGAATAGCAAGGGCACGGAGACTTCTCGAGTAGGTGATGTATGAATGAAGGTTGTTCAAAAGTCTGATAAATTAGATCGGCAGGAGCGCGTGTTCATGCCAACTGTGAAATCGATCCGGCGATACTTTTTGACCGGCCTTTTTGTCCTTCTTCCTGCCTGGGGTACCTTTCTTATTTTGCACACCCTCTTTAAAACCGTCGATCAATTCCTAGCTAGATTGTTGGGGCCAAATATCCAGTCGGATGTTCCCGGATTGGATTTTATGGTATTGGCCGGTGTGATTATCTTGACGGGCGTCATCGCTACACAGGTGGTGGGACAAGGGATCATTCGACTTGTAGAAGAATGGCTGGGCCGTATTCCTGTCGTCCGGACGATCTATCTTACGTTGAAGGGCATGACGGATCTTCTGAATTTTCGGTCGCGATTCGGTAAAAGTACGGTAGTCGTTTTTCCATTTCCGCGCGACGGGCTGTGGGCCTTAGGTTTTATTATGGGGATCGCGCCTCCCCCATTGCAAGTGGCCAAATCGGGATCGCTCCTTATGGTCTTTGTTCCCACAGCCATCCATCCCTTCACGGGCTACCTGGCGTTCATTCCCGAGGCGACAGTACATCCCATTAATTTACCGCCGGAAGACGCGATGAAGATGGAATTTTCGGCCGGTCTTTTTCAGCCCAAGCCCGGGTGGCTGTTGCCTGGAGGGACGCCCGTTCAGTGAAGCTCTCTCCCTCACAGCGCATCGACATGCGAGTGGCCTCGGAAGACGATCTGGACGTGTTGGTCAATTTCGGCGCCACGATGGCCAAGGAGACGGAAGCCCGAGAATTGGACCGGGTTCGGTTGCGGCAAGGGATTCTAGCGGTACTCCAATCTTCGACACATGGATACTATCTAGTATGCGACCTGCATGATGGCCAAGGCTCTCGCAATGTCATCGGCCAAATGCTTATCACCTATGAGTGGAGCGATTGGCGGAATGCTACCTTCTGGTGGATTCAAAGCGTATATGTGCACCCTGAGTGGCGCAGGCAGGGTGTCTATCGGCGGATGCATGAATATATTGTGCGGTCGGCACGCGAGCGCCCCGACGTGTGCGGGGTTCGTCTATACGTCGAAGCCGAAAACATCGTAGCGCAGACCGCATACAAACGGATGGGAATGAACGCCTCCCATTATCGGATGTATGAACGAGATTTTATTTTCGATCCGTCATGAAGGAGCATGATGCATACTTTCGACTGCAGGACAATCCTGGAACATTCGACACGGGCGATCGTGCTGGTCGTGTGGCTGCTGAACAGTTGGGGATGTGCGTTTATTCGAGGGAATGTCGGCGACGAAATCAATGAAGCGTCTGTCGCGAATCTAAAAAAGGGCACTACGACGCGCGGTGAAGTGGCGGCCATGTTCGGCGCGCCGGATGAAATTCTTCATGCGGCTGGCCGTGAAGTATTCCACTATCGACACTTTGATGGCAAACTCGGATATGTCCTCATCATTTCTCGTCTCAATGTCAAAAGCGACAATCTCTACGTTCTTTTCACCCCAGAAGGCGTGGTCCATGATGTCGTCTATGGAAAGCGCACGGACAATTTGGCATTTCAGGTTTGGCCGTTCGGCGAGTGATCCTTCGATGACGATGTTCATGAACCTAATTGCGGGAACTGCGCTCCTCTTTGCCCTATCCGGATGCGAGTTTCGCAAGGTGGCCATCAACGACCTGATTTCCCCGCAGCAGATCGAGTTCATCGAAGTGGGAAAGACCACATCTTCAGAGGTTGTCGCACAACTTGGGGCGCCCGACGAAATGGCCGGCGCTGGCGTGGATCTCGTCTTTCGTTATCAGTATGCGGTCACGAAAATGTTGCGTGTAGATTTTGGGAAAATTTTGCAAATCTGGATGCCCGTCGCTCCGGCTATGATTCTCAGTCGAGGAGAAACGGGATTTGACGCGTTTCAGGTCGTCTTCGACCCGCGGGGGATCGTGCGAGAGCACGCTTTTACCAAACACACGCGCAGCAGGCGTTTTAATTTCTGGCCGTTCTAATGAAGCATTGGGCCGACAGAATGACGGTGTTCGGATCGCCGGGCTCGCTTACCATAGGGTGCGCCATCTTTCTTGCTTGCGCCTCGCCATTAGTTGGAGAAATTCCCCGTGCCGAAGGGGGTGCCGTCTCACAAGATGAGAAACGGGTGCGGGCCAGAGAGCTAGGCATTACGATTGGTCAATACCAGCCTGGTCCGTTGAACGCGATCACCGATGTTGATGGCGTAAAAGTAGGCCAAGTCACTCTGATGCAAGGTGAAGGGACTTTGCGACCAGGCAAGGGGCCCGTGAGAACGGGAGTGACTGTCATCATTCCCCGCGACGATGTGTGGCATAAGAAAGTTCCGGCCGGCGCCTTTGTGCTGAACGGCACGGGAGAAATGACCGGCCTGGCGTGGGTCGCCGAAGCGGGCTTTTTGGAATATCCGATCGCGCTCACCAATACATTGAACGTTCCGCGCGTTGCCAACGGGGTGATGTCCTGGATGATCCAACGCTATCCCGGAATCGGGATTACAGACGATACGCTGACTCCGGTGGTTGCCGAATGCGACGATAGCCGATTGAATGATATTCAAGGGCGACACGTTTCGGAAGATCAGGTCGTCGGCGCACTAGAGGCGGCCTCCGGTGGAGCGGTTCTGGAAGGGGCCGTCGGTGCCGGCACGGGCATGGTGTCATATGGATTCAAGGGAGGGATCGGTACGTCTTCTCGTCGGCTGCCTGAAGAGCAGGGCGGTTATACGGTGGGAGTACTCGTTAATGCCAATCACGGCCGGCGTGAGGAGCTTGTTGTCAATGGTATGCCGGTCGGTCAACAGTATGAAGAGCGTCGCCACGCCTCGGTTGCCGGATCCGAAGGTTCGATCATCGTCGTCATTGCGACCGATGCGCCGCTCGATGCTCGGCAACTTGGTCGTATCGCGAAGCGAGCCGCACTCGGGTTGGCGAGGACAGGATCTACCGCACGCCATGGAAGCGGGGATTTCATGTTGGCATTTTCCACCGGCAACATCATTCCTCACTATCCGGCAGAACGCACGTTTGTCATGACTCGTATGGCCGATACACATATGAACCCCTTGTTTACTGCGACGGTGGAGGCGACAGAAGAAGCCATTTTGAATGCGCTGACAATGGCCACCACGATGGTCGGGCGTGACGATCATCGGGTCGAAGCGATCTCCTTATCGACGCTCACCCGTCTTCTCCATAGAGATTGATAGGGAGTATCACGACATCTGTTAGAAGTACTCTCGGCGAGCCGATGGAATATTCACCCAAAGAGGACGTATGACCGACTATCAGATGGGGGGCGGCCTCAGGCTCCTCACGGCAATCGACAAGACGCAGGCATTTGCGAATTTTCTTCAGGACCGCATGGCACGCGCGTTGGAAACGGAAGACCCCACCGAGTTGCATTATCTCCTCGCACAACTCGACGATTATCACTCCTACATCTGGCGGTATTACAAAAAGCTGCACACGGAACGCGGTGATCGCGTGCCCGGCGGCGATTAGCCACCTTTCATAGACAAAGCGGAAGCAGGGTTGCTAGACTGGCTGTAAGAGGAGCCGCGTGCAATTCGCATCCGCCATTTCCAAAGAACTCAATGCCGCCGAAGCCGGACAGGCCCTCGCCGCTCACATAGAGCGCGCGATGGGAGCGGGTGCCGTCGATTTAGCCTGCCTGTTCTTTTCTTCTCATTATGCCGACCAGGCTCAAGAATTGTCCGCTCCTCTCCTGGATCGTCTCACGCCCGGAACATTGTTGGGATGCACAGGTGAGGGGATCATTGCCGGGCAGGAAGAAATCGAAAGCGCTCCTGCGGTCACTCTCTGGACGGCTCGACTTCCAGGCGCGACGCTGACGCCGTGGCGATTGTCCGAAAAACAGCATGAGGGCGACACCGATCTCGTCGAGTGGCCCGAGCTGGATGGCGGATCAGACCCTTCAACCCTTTTGCTGTTTGCCGATCCATTTTCATCTCCGATGGACGACGTGCTGACAGAGATGGCCGATCACTATCCCGGCTCCATGGCCATCGGAGGCATGGCCGGTGGCGGCCACGATGAAGGCGAGAATCGTCTGCTCCTGAACGAGACGGTGCACGAAGGGGGCCTGGTCGGGGTGGCTATCTCTGGGAACGTCTTCGTCCGGGCCGTCGTCTCACAGGGTTGCCGGCCCATCGGCGAACGGTACGTTGTGACCAAAGCGGATCGCAATGTGATTCATGAGTTGGGTGGGGTCCCGGCTCTGGATCAGCTCCGGACGATGTTCGAGACGTTGAACAGTCACGATCGCAATCTGGCTCAAAACGCATTGCACGTGGGAGTGGTAATGGACGAACAGCGCAATCGATTTGAACGAGGCGATTTTCTCGTCCGTAATTTAATCGGCGCGGATCGCACGTCGGGCAGCCTAGCTATTGGAGATCTTCTCACCGAGGGACAGACGGTGCAATTTCATGTCCGTGACGCGCAATCCGCAAGCGAAGATCTCCACCTGCTTCTCGCCGCCGATCGATCCAGACATCCGCAGCCTCCCTTGGGCGCGTTGCTGTTTAGTTGTTGCGGGCGAGGGCGAGGACTCTTTGGCCGTCCGCATCACGATGTTACGGTCCTTCGAGAGCGAACCGGCGAGATCCCGGTGGCCGGGTTTTTCGCCCAAGGTGAAATCGGTCCGGTGGGTGGCGCCAATTTCCTTCATGGGTATACGGCTAGTATCGCGTTGTTTTCTAAGCCTGGCGTTTGATCATATGAATAGACATTGTCCTGCCGCGCGCCGGTAACGGCGTTTCCAGCCATTCAGAGATTCCCTCGTGAAGGAGCGATGATGAAACATTCTCTTGGGCGTATTCTAGTCGGACTGCTTCTGTGCGTCGGCACGAACGGGTATGCCGCAGATCATAACAAGGAGGCCAAGACGATGACGGACCAAACGGTGACGACCGAGTCGGGTTTGAAATATGTCGATCTGGTGGCAGGGACCGGTCGGCACGCTGAATTAGGAGATACGGCTTCAGTTCACTATACCGGCTGGCTGGCGGACGGAAAGAAATTCGACAGTTCCGTGGACCGGAAAGAGCCGTTTTCATTTCGCGTGGGTGGAGGACAAGTAATCAAAGGATGGGATGAGGGCGTGCATGGCATGAAAATCGGCGGCAAGCGTAAGCTCACCATTCCTCCTCAGTTGGGATATGGGGCTCGCGGCGCCGGAGGAGTCATTCCGCCGAATGCGACGTTGACGTTTGATGTCGAACTGCTCGATTTACGGTAGTCGGATGCTGAAAAATGCACGATTCCACCCACCTACCCCCAAGTGCGCCAAGACGCGCTCCTTGCGTAAGAAAGAACATTCATGAAGCGAACGCCATTGTTTGAGGGACATTGCGAGGCCGGGGGGAGGCTCGTGGATTTCGCCGGCTGGGAGATGCCGATCCAATACTCCGGTGTTGTCGATGAGTACCATGCCGTACGCACCGCGGCGGGCTTGTTCGATGTGAGTCATATGGGGCGTATTGTGGTGAGTGGTGATGGGGCCCTCCTTTTTCTTCAACGCATGACGACGAACAATACGGCAAAACTTGCCGTGCTGGAGTCGCAGTACTCGATGGTGTGTAATGCTCGCGGTGGCATCATGGACGACATTTTTATCTATCGGATGAAGCCGCATGAATATTTGCTCTGTGTCAATGCATCAAATCGGGAAAAGATCACGTCGTGGTTGCTGAACGAAGCGTCGGGTGTGCCCGCTCTTGCCTTACGCGATGATTCGGAGGATCTCGCCCAATTGGCGTTGCAGGGACCAGCCTCCCGTGCCATCCTCATGTTGCTCGGTGCGGCAGGCGTCGAGGAGCTGAAAGCACGCGCGTGCGTGGATACTCAATTGCTTGGCGTTCCGGCCTTCATCACGAGAACAGGCTACACGGGGGAGCTGGGTTATGAGCTCTATATCTCTGCGCGGCACGCGTTGACAACATGGAATGCGCTCCTGGCTGCGGGGAAAGCCGCCGGCCTCAAACCGGCCGGACTTGGCGCAAGGGACCTGCTTCGCTTGGACATGGCCTATCTCTTGTATGGCAATGATATCTCCGAAGACATCACCCCGATGGAGGCCGCCGCCGAATGGGTCGTCGATTTCGGTAAGGGGGATTTCGTGGGGCGAGATGTGCTGTATCGGCAAAAGGCAAATGGACTGGAGAAACGTCTGGTGGCCTTTGAACTCGTACAAAAGGCCGTGCCGCGTCATGGGTTTAAAATCCAATCGGACGCGTCTTCAGGGCAGAGAGAGATCGGAGAAGTCACGAGCGGGAATCTCTCGCCGCTTCTCCAAAAGGGGATTGGCATGGGTTACGTTCCGCCGCACAGCGCGACGATCGGCACATCCATCCTGATCGATATTCGCGGCCGATCCCTTCCAGCGGTCATTACCAAGCCACCATTCTATAAACGAAAACAGTCTTCAATCACCGTGTAAGGGTTTCTCTTGTATCCAGCGAGTAGACGATGATCAACACGATTTATACTGGACGGGTGGTCACCTTAAATTTGGAAACCGTCGCATTGCCGAACGGGCTTTCGGTCGAATTGGAAGTGGTGCGTCATCCTGGAGCGGCCGCGATCGTTCCGATGAAAGATGAAGGCACCGTCGTGTTGATCCGGCAATACCGGGTGGCGGCAGGTGGGTACATTTACGAAATCCCGGCCGGCAAGCTTGATCCGGGCGAAGATCCTACCGACTGCGCGACGCGGGAACTTGAAGAGGAGATTGGCTATCGAGCGGAGCGCATAGAAAAACTTGCGACCTTCTTCACGGCCCCTGGATTTACCGATGAGATCATGCATCTCTACGTCGCAAACAATCTTGTCCGTGGCACACAGCGCTTGGATCGAGATGAGGTGCTGGAGGTTGTGGAGATGCCTCTGAAGACGGCAATGAATCATATCCAAGACGGCACGATTCGCGATGCCAAGACGATCGTCGGTCTTCAGTGGATATATCTACAACACGTTACGGCGAAGAGCGGTCGATAGCATCAAAGAGAAGTCTTGTTCCGTTCAAGACATCGAGGCCTCATCCGATCTTATTTCCACTCGAGCAGGACGATTTCTGGTGGACAATTCCAGCGAAACGGAAGAAGCGACCAGCCCAATCCCTGATTCACGTACAGACGCCGACCGTCCTGAATGTATTCTCCATGCGCTCGACCGCGACAGCCGTACGGAAGCCAAAACGGATGGATCGAGCCAAACCGCCATTGTCCCCCATGACTATGTCCGCAGAGGACGATATCGCCGGCATGACTGGGTTCCATAAGGTCTAGGACAACCGGCGCATGGGCCAATACCACCGTGTAGCGGTGCGGGAGCGGATGAGGAATGCAGTCGACATCGGCGCGATGCGTTGTCGGATCGTCGAGTCCCACAATGCCGAGTTCGCCTCCTGTAAGGGGGATGACGATCGTTTGATTAATCAACAAATGCAGTTTGTGACGGTCTGACAGCTCGAGAAACTCCGCGATCGGCACGCCGCTATAATGATCGTGATTGCCCAGCGTGACGAACACCGGCGCCACCTGCCGGAGGCCCGCGAGGAAGCGAAACAGATGCGGAAGACCTTCCGGGACATTTAATAAATCGCCGGTGACGAAAATCCAATCCGGCCGTAATACACCGATCGTCTGAGTGAGCGCATCATGGCGCGGCAGATAGTAATCCAGATGCAGGTCGCTGATCTGGACGGCCCTACGTCCGCGTAGCGGCTCGAAGGCACACTCCAGTCGCGTAATCCTAGGCACAGCCAATCCGTATTCGTGCCGGGGCATTTTGCTGAAGAGCCAATACAACGGAAGAGAGAAGGCGTGCGAAAGACTGAACTGAATATGGCGTCTCCAGGGCAGGTTCGTCAGCATAGCGTAATAGTGCCAGGTTTTTCGTGAGAAGCAAGTGGCGAGCGTAGAAGTCCGGGGAAAGTCAGGACGTAGAAGTCTGCTGGGATTTCTCGATCTTTGCCCATGAATCTCGCAGTGGCACCGTTCTGTTGAAGATGAGACGATCCGGCGATGAATCCGGGTCCATGCAAAAATAGCCTTGCCGTTCAAATTGATAGCGGTTATTGGGTGAGGCATCGGCAAGGCCGGGCTCCACCAAACATCCGGTAATGCGTTCCAGGGAGTGAGGATTGAGCATGGCAGACGAATCGGCGCCCGCAGGCACCGTCGCGTGTGAATCGAGCAAGAGCGCATCGTAGATACGGACTTCCGCCGTCAGTGCATGGGTGGCGGATACCCAATGAATGGTTCCCTTCACCTTGCGCCCTTCCTGCGACGAACCGCTTCGCGTGGCGGGATCGTAGGTGCAGCGCACTTCCATGATCTCGCCGGTCCGCTCATCTTTCACAATCGTAGTGCACCTAATAATATACGCGTATCGCAACCGCACTTCTTGTCCGGGACTGAGCCGATAAAACTTCTTCGGCGGCTGTTCGCGAAAATCATCCTGTTCGATGTAGATGACTCGTGAGAACGGAATCTGCCTCGTTCCCATGCTCGCGTCCTCAGGATTGTTGATGGCGTCGAGGTGTTCGATCTGCTCTTCTGGGTAATTCTCGATCACAACTTTTAAAGGCCGAAGCACCGCCATCACTCGCCGCGCTCTGCGGTTCAAATCCTCGCGAACAAAAGATTCGAGCAGCGGCATTTCGACGGTCGCATCGCGCTTGGCCACCCCGATATGCTCGCAAAAAGCCCGGATCGACTCGGGCGTATATCCCCGCCGCCGGAGGCCTTTGATGGTGGGAAGGCGGGGATCGTCCCAGCCACTGACCTGTTTCTGCTCAACCAACTCCAGTAATTTTCGTTTGCTCATCACCGTCTGGGTCAGATTGAGGCGTGCAAATTCAATTTGCTGCGGGTGATGCGGTGTGTGTAATCGATCGAGCAGCCAATCATACAAGGGCCGATGGTCTTCGAATTCCAACGTACAGATTGAATGGGTAATTGCTTCGATGGCATCGGAGAGCGGATGGGCAAAGTCATAGGTCGGATAGATATTCCACGCTGTGCCCGACCGGTGGTGCGCGACATGGCGGATTCGATAGAGCGTCGGGTCACGAAGATTGATATTTGGTGACGACATATCGATTTTGGCCCGCAGCACAGAAGCGCCGTCCGGAAATTCTCCGGCGCGCATCCGCCTAAAGAGGTCAAGATTGTCTTCAACGGACCGGCCACGATACGGGCTGTCTTTGCCCGGTTCCGTCAGTGTACCGCGATACCGGCGGATGTCGTCCGCGCTCAGGCTGTCCACATAGGCGCTGCCCTGCTGAATCAAGAGAACGGCATAGTCATACAGCTGCTCGAAATAGTCCGAGGCATAGAAGAGCTTGTCATGCCAATCAAAGCCGAGCCAGCGCACATCATCCTGAATTGCCTGCACATACTCGGTATTTTCCCTTGATGGATTTGTGTCGTCGAATCGCAAATGGCAGACGCCGTTAAACTCTCGGGCCAGGCCAAAGTTCAAGCAGATCGACTTGGCATGGCCGATGTGCAGATAGCCATTCGGCTCAGGAGGAAAGCGAGTGACGACACGGCCGCCGTGTTTGCCATTAGCAATGTCCTGCTCGACGATGGCCCGAATAAAATTTGACGCAACAGACGGGTCGGACATAAGACTCCTTGACTGCAGCAGACGGCTATTTCTATCACAATTCGACAGGGGACAGAAGTCTGCAACATGGAGGTGACGCGTGACGAGAGAAGTGGTAAAGCGGCTTTCTTCAATCTAGCTATAATTAAGACGGCCCTGACCCCGCCTCCGGCTGAAAGCGGGCAGCCAAACTATATCTTTTCCAGAAAGAGCAATGTCTACCAACGAAGTTAGTCCGGATCGCGAGAAGCACGTGAGCGTTCTCAGCAGCCAAGTGCGTGAAGGGGCGGCATCCGCTGTCATGCAGGGTAGCGGAGAGACCTATCTCTCGGCCTTTGCGCTCCTGCTTCACGCCACTCCCTTTCAAATCGGTCTGCTTGCAGCCGTGCCGCCGCTCGTTGGAACGGCGGCGCAGCTCCTGTCGGTCAAGTTACTCGATCGTGTTCAAGCGCGCAAACCGCTGATTCTCACAGGCGCGGTGGGACAGGCGTTCGCATGGTTCCCATTATTTACTTTGCCGATGCTGCTTCCGAGCCATGCGGCCCCGCTGCTGCTGACCGGCGTGATGATCTATGTGGCCATGGGACATTTTACGGTACCGGCATGGAATAGCTTGATCACCGACATGGTTCATGCTGATCGTCGCGGCGTGTACTTCGCTGGACGAGCAAGAGTGGTTGCCGTGACTAGTTTTGTGGCCCTCGCGATTGCCGGTCTTATTCTTCAGACGTCTGGAAGCTGGACAGAACCTGCATGGGGGTTTGGAGCGATCTTCCTCGCGGCGGCGGTGGCACGACTGGTCTCCATTAAATATCTATCGCGGCTTCCGGAATTATCGATCCCGGAAGGTTCCAAGAAAGACAGCGGGGTGCGGGAGTTTCTTCGCGCTCGACGAAGTGTGATGTTCCGACGCTTTTTGCTGTTTTCAGGGAGCTTTCATATGGCAGTCATGATGGCCGGTCCATTCTTTGTCGTCTATCTGCTCCGCGACCTCCACCTGACCTATCTACAGTATGGGATATGGCTGGCGGCTCCGGTGCTCGGCCAATTGATGAGCTTGCAGGAGTGGGGACGCATTGCCGATACGTTCGGCAATAAGAAAGTGCTGGTCATCACGGGCTTTCTCATCCCCATTCTTCCTATTCTGTACCTCCTAGGGTCGAACTGGCTGTTCCTTGTCGGCATCAATTTTCTATCGGGATTGGTCTGGCCAGGATTCTCGCTCAGCTTGGGGAATTATGTCTTCGATGCGGTTCATTCGGACGACCGAGCGAAAGGCGTGGCCATTTACCATACGGTGAATGCCCTGGGTGCTGGCGGGGGAGCGATGATAGGAAGCTGGCTAGCCACCATTGTGCCTGCTTACTTTGAAGTGTTCGGCCTTGTCCTGTCTCTTACGTCCAATCTGCCCATCCTATTTTCCCTTTCCGGTGTACTGCGTTTGATCGTCTCCATCACCCTTCTCAACACTTTTCGGGAGCGTCGCCGCGTCACGGCCATTTCGCATCGACATTTCTTGGTGGAATTGCCTCTGATCAAGCCAATCACGGGGGTCATCATCGCGCGTCGTAGACGCGCTCGTGCAACAATTCCGACCGTTATAGATTGTCCTAAGACAGTGGAGTGAATTTGCAAGTCAACAGATGACGTGTCATAAAGCGTAGTGGTCTCTATTGTGGCTTGCCCCACAGCGTTTCCAGCCGCTGAGCCCGCCCGCAGTTGTACTTGTAGAACTTATACCGAATCGGATTTTTCTGATAAAAGTCCTGATGGTACTCTTCCGCCGGATAGAATGTTGATGCCGGGACGATCTCCGTGACAACCGGTTCCTTGAATGGCTTCGACGTTCCCAATTTCTGCTTCGATTCCTCCGCCAATCGTTTCTGATTGTCATCGTGATAAAAAATCGAAGAACGGTACTGATTGCCCTTATCGCAGAATTGTTGATCCGGCGTGGTGGGGTCAATGTTGTGCCAGAACACATCCAAGATAGCAGCGTACGTCACCTTGTCCGGGTCGTAGACGATTTGAACCGATTCAGTATGGCCGGTCCTGCCCGCGGACACCTCCTCATACGTAGGGTTGATCTTTTGCCCGCCGGTATAGCCCGAGGTCGTCGAGATAACTCCATTCACCTTGTCGAGCGCTTCTTCCAGGCACCAAAAACATCCCCCGGCAAACGTGGCGATCTCGCGGCGATCCGCGGCGGCTGGATTGACCCCATGGCACAGTCCGCCGACGATGGCCGCCAATAACAATATGGCGGATACACCTACAAGCTTCATATTCATTGCGCTGCCCTCCGAACCATTATACGTACAAGACTCGGCATTGGATTGCTCGCTCGAGGGGTTCCTCCCATGATGAGAAATGGCATTTTTGGCACACCCCTGTGTCCGATTGTCGTCAGAACCACCATGGGTTGAATCCCTAAATCATACGAACATGGGCTCTAGTTTATGGCGAGCTTTTTGCTGTACGATGGAGGCATGAAGAACGGCTTTACGTCCATACAGCTAGGCTTGATCGCAATTATGCTACTGGCGGTTCCCTGTCTCGTCCGGGCTGAGGAGTCGATCACCGTCGTGCCGCCGTCTTCCCCTACCCTTACGCTCAGATCAAGCGAAACACCCCCTCTGTTAGGAGGCACGACATTGTCGTCCGGGGTCACCAATAATCTATTCAGCGAACCACCTTCGCTGGCCGGCCAGTATAGGGTCCATGGCGCGAAAGTCATGCCCTACATCGGCCTTGGATTCACCGGCGGAGAAACGACGGATGTGAATCGAACGGTCACACGGGAAAGCGCCCTGCGGAGTGCCCTTCAGCAAGATCGCTTGATGACGGATTCATTGGGGAAAACTCTTGTGCCCAATGAAGTGCAGCTCGGCGTTCGGATTCCCTTCTAAGTCTTCCCCCACCTTCGCAACCTTTCAGTCCTCTCCACAAGTTATGTGCCTCGCGGGGTGCTGGTCGATTTTTCTTCACCGTGATCAAATTGAGTCGACGCGACGATCTCCTCAAGGAGGCGATCGTAATACTCAAGCTGATCTTTCGGCCCGCTAAAAAGATACAAGATACCGATGGGTGAAGGACCGAACACGGCAATGGCACGGCCGATATTGTCTCCGCTGTGATAAGCGGCAGTGATGCGTAGCCCTGTGCGTTGAGCGGAACCGAGAGGTTGCAAGACATAGCCTTCCTCGATGACTTGCGGTTCGTTCAAATGATCTTCCAGTTCTTCCGGTGTCGCATCTTGTATGACGGCCACCAATCCGATACCGGGCTTCTTCGGCGATTCCAAATAAAATGTTCGTGAGCCTGGCGGGAGAACTCCTTGCCACTCGGAAGGAATAAGAAACGATGTGCCGGCGGCCAATCCGATCCTCGTATGACTCCGGTAGAATTCTCCGGATTCCGGATCGGTGATGGAGAGCTCGGACCGAAGTTGTTCGGTAGCCATGGCGTCTTTGGTTCGAACCAAACCGCTAAAAACCCACCCGACGGCAAGCGCCAAGACCACTGCTCGAATCAGACCATGGCTCAGACTCGCCGGGCTCGTTAACTGCCTTAATCGTACCATCGGATCGGCAGAGTACGCGATAGATCGCGATGAGGTTCGGCAACGAACTTCAATACGTATCCATCGGTGGACAGGCGCAGATGAGATTTCGATCGCCAAAGGCTTGATCGATACGGGCGACTGCAGGCCAAAATTTCGACTCGCGTACCCACTTGACCGGAAAGGCCGCCTGTTCCCGACTATAGGGATGGGTCCAGTCGGTGGCCATGACGGTCTGAGCGGTATGCGGAGCATTGGTCAGCGGATTGTTGTTGCGCGGCATGCGTCCTTCGGCGATGTCTTGAATTTCGCTTCGAATGGCGATCATCGCCTCGCAGAATCGATCCAATTCTGATTTCGATTCGCTCTCCGTCGGCTCGATCATCAACGTACCGGCCACCGGAAACGACATGGTCGGCGCGTGGAATCCAAAATCCATCAAACGCTTGGCGATGTCGTTGGCCTCGACTCCCGCGCTCTCTTTAAATGGGCGGACGTCGAGAATAAACTCATGCGCCACTGTGCCATTCTTTCCGGTATAGAGGATCGGGAAATGTTTCTCCAATCGCTTGGCCATGTAGTTCGCATTCAAAATAGCGACCTTGGTGGCTTTTGTTAAACCGTCTGCTCCCATCAAAGCGATATAGACCCAGGAGATCGCCAAAATACTGGCGCTGCCATACGGAGCGGCCGAAATGGGCCCGATGGATTGGGAACTCCCAAGCTTCGTGACGGGATGGCCCGGTAAAAACGGCACGAGATGCGCCGCCACACCAATGGGCCCCATGCCGGGTCCACCGCCGCCGTGCGGAATGCAAAAGGTTTTATGAAGATTGAGGTGGCAGACGTCGGCCCCGATATCACCGGGCCGGCACAGTCCAACCTGCGCATTCATATTCGCGCCATCCATATACACCTGGCCGCCGTGCGCATGGGCGATCTCGCATATTTTCCGCACGCCCACTTCGAAGACTCCGTGTGTAGAGGGGTAGGTGATCATCAAGGCCGCCAGCTTTTCTCGATGAGTCGTGGCCTTCGCTTCCAGGTCGGCCAGATCCACATTGCCATGTGAGTCGCACGCTACGGGAACCACCGTGAATCCGGCAATGACCGCACTGGCCGGATTCGTTCCATGTGCCGATGTCGGGATCAAGCAGATATTGCGTTGCCCATCTCCTCGAGAGTGGTGATAGGCGCGAATCACCATCAAGCCGGCATATTCCCCTTGCGATCCGGCATTGGGCTGCAGCGACACGGCTGCGAATCCCGTGATCTCTTGAAGTCGGTGTTCGAGTTGCGCGCAAAGATCTTGATAGCCAAGTGTCTGCTCAGCCGGGGCGAAGGGATGCATGCGACCGAATCCTTTCCACGTGACGGGAATCATTTCCACCGTCGCATTGAGCTTCATCGTGCAGGAACCGAGCGGAATCATTGATTGGACTAGGGACAGGTCGCGCGCCTGCAGGCGATGCACGTAGCGGAGCAATTCATGCTCAGAGTGGTAACGGTGAAATACTTCATGGGTGAGATATTTGGAGGTACGTGCTAAAGGACTAGGGAAGGTGAAATTCATCCGGTCGGCGACTTGGGACACTGTAAATTCAACATCCTTACCGCCCGCAAAGATCGTCCAGAGCGTATGCACCTCAGCCGCCGTGGTCAACTCGTCGAGGGCGATACCGATCGACCCATCGTCGAATTGTCGGAGATTCATCTTCTGCTCAACTGCTCGCGCCACGATCCGATCGGTGGACTGATGCGCGGGGCCGTTGCTGGAATAAATTCGTATCGTGTCGAAAAACGGTCCAGATCTTACCGTATGTCCAAGTCGGCGCAACCCTTCGGCAAGTACAGCCGATAGGGCATGCACTCGTTCAGCGATTCGCTTGAGACCTTCCGGACCATGGTAGACGGCATACATGCTGGCCATGACTGCCAGAAGTACCTGTGCAGTACAAATATTGCTCGTCGCCTTCTCGCGGCGAATATGCTGCTCTCGTGTTTGCAAAGTCAGTCGATACGCAGGATTCCCTGCCGCATCCTTCGAGACGCCAACCAACCGCCCCGGCATCTGCCGAACATACTCTTGCCGCGTAGATAAAAAGGCGGCATGCGGCCCTCCGAATCCCAGCGGAACGCCGAATCGCTGGCTCGATCCCACGGCAATATCCGCTCCCCATTCACCGGGTGGCTTCAGGAGCGTAAGCGCAAGTAGGTCAGTGGCGACGACGACGCGTGCGCCTGCGACGTGAACCCGCTCAACCATCCTGCTGTAATCGTGAACCGAGCCGTCGGTTGCCGGGTATTGCAGCAGCAGGCCAAACAGCTCTTGCCCACGCACATCGGCGTCTTCTGCGCGTCCGATATGCAGGATGATGCCCAACGGCTCCGCTCGTGTTTGCAGCACCGCAATGGTTTGCGGGTGACAATCTTCTGCGACAAAAAAGCCATTCGTTTCGTGGTCCGTCTCGCGATTGACGATGCGATGACACATGGTCATGGCTTCGGCGGCCGCGGTGGCCTCGTCGAGCATCGAGGCATTGGCGAGCGGCAGGCCGGTGAGGTCGGCAATCATCGTCTGGTAATTGAGCAGCGCTTCCAATCGACCTTGTGCGATTTCCGGCTGATACGGCGTATATTGTGTATACCAGCCGGGGTTCTCGAGAATATTCCGTTGTATGACAGGCGGTGTGAGACAATCGTAATATCCCATGCCGATAAAGGATCGGAAAATTTTGTTTCGATCGTGCAGCGCGCGCAATTCCGCCAGCACATCGTGTTCGCCGCGGTGCGGCCCGAGGGCCAATGGTTGCTTGAGGCGGATGTCTGTAGGAACCGTTGCGTCGATCAGACTGTCGAGAGAGTTCAATCCGAGTGGCGCCACCATTTCTTGAATGTCGGCATCCGTCGGCCCGATGTGGCGATGCACGAATGTATCTGAAGGACTTAAAATATGCTGTGGGTCCATGTCGTCTCCTAGATTCACCTGGTCGTGGGTTGATCTTACACATTTTGCATCGCAAGACACGTTGAAGCAAGGGGTCTTGTCGGATAGGGGTGCGTCCGGTCATGATGTTCTCATGCGGTCATTCATGACCGGTCTACGATCGACGGCGCGATGAAGATACACGATATTCTGATTGTGGGGGCTGGATTGGCGGGGATGCGCGCCGCGCTGGCCGCGTCGCCGTCGCTGGACGTGGCCGTGATCTCGAAAGTCCATCCCGTTCGCAGCCATTCCGTGGCAGCCCAAGGCGGGATCAACGCCGCCCTTGGAGAACACGATTCATGGGAAGCACACGCCTTCGATACGGCAAAGGGAGGGCTGTACCTCGGGGATCAGGACGCGATCGAGGCGATGTGCCGCGAGGCGCCCGATGAGATTCGCGAGTTGGAACGCATGGGCGTCATATTTAGCCGCGACGAACATGGTCGTATCGCCCAACGTCCTTTCGGAGGCGCCGGGTTTCCGCGGGCGTGTTATGCGGCGGATCGTACCGGCCATGCCATACTGCATGCCCTCTATGAACAAATTCTCAAGCGCCATATCCGCGTGTACGAGGAATGGTATGTGACGTCGTTGATTGTCGAGGACCAGGTGTGTCACGGGGTGGTCGCATGGGATCTCTTGCAGGGCGGGCTCCATGCCGTAGGCGCCAAGGCCGTTATCCTGGCCACCGGGGGAAGCGGGCGTGCGTTTTTGACGAGTACGAATGCGGTGATCAATACCGGTGATGGGATGTCGCTCGCTTATCGGGCCGGTGCGTCGCTTGAAGATATGGAGTTTGTCCAGTTTCATCCCACCACGCTCAAAGACACCGGTATTTTGATCACCGAAGGCGCACGAGGAGAAGGCGGTTACTTACTGAATACGTTGGGCGAGCGGTTTATGACTCACTATGCGCCCGAACAAATGGAATTGGCGACGCGCTCGACGGTTTCTCTGGCCATTGGAAAAGAAATTCTCGAAGGCCGTGGTGTCGATGGCTGCGTGTTGCTCGACCTCCGCCATTTAGGTCGTCCTCGGATCATGGAGCGGTTGCCGCAAATCCGGGAGTTAGCCATCGAATTTGCAGGAGTCGATCCCATCGAGAGTCCGATTCCCGTCCGGCCAGGCGCTCATTATCAAATGGGTGGTGTGCGGACGAACGCATGGGGAGAAACGGAGATTGCAGGCTTATACGCCGCAGGCGAGTGTGCTTGTGTGAGTGTGCACGGCGCCAATCGCCTTGGCGGCAATTCGCTTCTCGAGACGGTTGTGTTCGGTCGGCGCGCAGGCCGACGCGCGGGGGAATTTGTCAGGCAACTCTCGCCTCGCGCATTGACGGACGACACGCTACGAAGAGAAGAGTCCAGGGTGTCCAAGCTTATGGCCAATCCAGGACCTGAGCGTGCGTGGCAGATCCGAGAGGACTTAGGTAAGAGCTTGAGTCGGAAACTAGGCATCTTTAGAACGAAAGGATCGATGACCTCTGCACTGGAAACGGTTCGAGCATTAAAGGGGAGGGCGGCGCATCTTTTCATCCAAGATCGCGGACGTATTTTCAACTCAGAACTCATCCAGGCGTTTGAACTCACCTCATTGTTGGAGATAGCCGAGGTCATCGTGATGGGAGCGTTGGCGCGGGAAGAAAGCCGCGGCGCGCATTACCGATCCGATTTTCCTCAACGTGACGATGGCCGATGGTTGAAACACACGGTCGCCTCTCGCACTCCGAATGGACCCCAATTGACGTATTCGCCGGTGACCATCACCCGCTTTCCTCCGGCATAAAACGACTGTGCGCGCCGGCTCCCTTGGGGAGCCGAGTCTTCCAACACAAAAAAGTGTAAAATCTCTGAGACACTCCGTTCATGAACCGGCACGTTCCCAATGCGCATTCTCGTGGTTGAAGACGAGGCCAAGGTGGCGTCCTTTATTCGGCGGGCACTGGAAGAGGAAAGCTACGCGGTCGATTTGTGCACCGACGGACTTGCCGGGCTGGATCTCGCCCGCGACAATGCGTATGACCTCATTATTCTCGACGTCATGCTGCCTGGTCTCTCGGGTCTTCAGATTCTCGATACGCTCCGCAAGGAAAAACTCAAAACGCCAGTCTTGATCGTGACGGCCCGAACACAGGTCGATCAACGCGTCAAAGGCCTCGATGCCGGTGCCGACGACTACCTGACCAAGCCATTTGCCATCGAAGAGTTGCTGGCCCGCGTACGCGCGCTCTTGCGACGCGGGACGGGAGAAGGGGCCGGACTTCTCCAGATCGAAGATCTGCAACTCAATCCCGCGACTCGTGAAGTGACGCGCGGGGGCCAGCGCATCGACCTTACAACGAAAGAATATGCCTTGCTGGAATATTTCATGCGGAATGCAGGCCGCGTCCTGACTCGTCCCATGATCGCCGAGCACGTCTGGAATCTGGACTTCGATACTTTTACGAACGTCATCGATGTGTATGTGAATTACTTGCGGAACAAGATCGACCGCGGGCGGGACCGCAAGCTGATTCAAACAATCCGAGGCAGCGGCTACGTGCTGAAGACGGACTAATCCATGGACCACTACCCACGCGAAGGTATGTCACTACGCGTCCGTCTCACGCTGTGGTATGGGACGGCTCTGGCCGTCGTGCTGATTGTCTTCGGCGTCATCCTTTATGGCGTGCTTGCGAAGGTGCTGAAAGACCAGGTCGATCGCTCCTTGGAAGAAACCGCGGCGGTGGCACAGCGTTCTCTGGAAGAGCACCGATTCGGTCCCTTTTTCTTATTTGAGGATCTCTCTCAGGATTTTCCGGAATTGGCCACACTCGACAAGTTCTTTCAAATCTTCGGCCCGACCGGGCAGATCACCATTCAATCCCCCAATATACAGAGCCGGGACATTCCGCTCAGCCGGACTGCTCTGGACGCCGCCCTGGCAGGTCGGACCACGTTTGAATCGGCGCGATTTTATGGAGAGCCATCCATTCGCATAATTTCAGTGCCCGTCAGGCATGGCGAGGCGCTGGTGAACATCGTCCGCGTCGGAACGTCATTGCAGTCACTCGACGAAACGCTCCATCGCTTACTGATCATTCTCTTGATCACCATGCCCCTTGCGTTGATGGCCTCTTTAGGGGGCGGTTGGTTTTTGGCTGGCCGAGCGCTCCGGCCCGTCGGCGCGATCACGCAGGCGGCGCAACGGATTACCGAGGGCGATCTCACGCAACGGCTGGCGGTTCCCGAGACACACGACGAGATCGGCCGATTGGCCACGACGTTTAATGCCATGATTGGAAAACTCGAAGCCTCGTTTAAACAAGTCCGCCAATTTACCAGCGACGCCTCTCATGAATTGCGGACGCCGTTGACGGTGCTGAAGGGCGAGGCTGAACTGGCGCTTCGTCGCCCGCGTGCCGCCGACGATTATCGCGCGGTCCTGGAAAGCGGGCTCGAAGAAATCGATCGGATGAGCCGAATTGTCGACGAGTTGTTGTTTCTATCGCGTGCCGATCTGGGCGAAATCAAGATGGAGTCCAAACCGGTCCGACTGGATCTCCTTCTGGAAGATCTCAAGCGGCAAGCGGACGTGCTGGGGCACGAGCAGGCGGTCCACATCGTAATCGGGTTGCTCGAGCCGGCGACCGTGGGAGGTGATGACATGCGGTTGCGGGAATTGTTTCTGAATCTGCTCGATAACGCGATTAAATATTCAGCGCCCGGAGGTCAGGTTGATTTGGCCTTGACCAAACAGGAGCGGATGGCCCGGGTATCGATCTCCGATCATGGCATCGGAATATCGACTGATGAACAAATCCGAATTTTCGATCGCTTCTATCGCACGGATGCGGCGCGAGCCCATACCAAGAAAGGCACCGGCTTGGGATTGGCGATTTGTAAGTGGATCGTCGAAGCCCATCATGGCACCATCGAGGTGCGAAGCGAGCCCGGCAAAGGCGCGATGTTTACCCTTCTCCTGCCTCTTCTTCCGGATTAGAAAAAACTAATCCCGCACTAATCTTCCCTTTAGCTTTCCTTGCTACGATTCACCCACAGACACGCGAAACGCGCAGCTTAATCGTTAATGGGAGGATGGTATGCAAGATCAGACTGTGGGTCATCGAGGAAAGCCGGCTTGGGGGTTTGTAGCCGGCCTGTTTCTATTTGGAGCGGTTGGATTTGTTGCCGGACATGTTTCGGGAGTTCCTGAGAGGGCCGTGGCAGCGCCTGTCAGTCAGGTCACGCCGTCGGGGACAGAAATGGCGCCGGGATTCCCTGAAGTGGCGAAGGCCGTACGGCCGGCGGTCGTGAACATCACTCCCGCCAAGACCCTCGTCCGAGAGCAGAAGGGACGTCAGGGGCGAGGCCCCATGGATCAAATGGAAGAGTTCTTTGGCTTCGACTTTCCTCGCCAGTTCGGACCGAGACGGCACGGTCAAGATCGTGAGCCGTCGGAGCGTGGTCCACACCGGGGAGGCATGGGATCGGGAGTGATCATTTCAGCCGATGGCTATGTCATTACGAATAATCATGTCGTCGATGGGGCGAAAGAGGTACAGGTCACCCTCACGGATAAACGCGAATTGACCGGAAAGATTGTCGGGGCCGACCCGAAGACTGATTTGGCCGTCGTGAAAATCGACGCCAAGGATTTGCCCTATGTGCCGTGGGGCGATTCTTCAAAACTGCAAGTCGGAGAATATGTCCTGGCTGTCGGCAATCCTTTCGGGCTGAATTCGACGGTGACGCTGGGTATTGTCAGCGCACTCGGACGTGGCCGGATGGGCATCACGCAGTACGAAGACTTTATCCAAACGGACGCGGCAATCAATCCCGGCAATTCGGGCGGAGCCCTCGTCAACACCAAAGGTGAATTGATCGGCATCAATACGGCGATCTTTTCGCAAACGGGAGGCTATCAAGGCGTAGGCTTTGCCGTGCCGACGAGTATGGCGAAACCGGTCGTCGAGAGTCTGGTCAAGACCGGCAAGGTCGTACGCGGGTATATGGGTGTCTCGATTCAAGATCTGACTCCGGACCTGGCCAAGTCTTTCGGGATGAAGACTGAGAAAGGCGTGTTGATCAGCGACGTGGCGTCGGATAGCCCGGCCGATGCAGCGGGATTGAAACAAGGCGATGTAATCGTCGGCTATCAGGGTGAAGCCGTGGAAGATCCCCCTGCCTTGCAACGGTTGGTGACCCGCACGCCGATTGGTTCGAAGGCCACCATTAAAGTCTTGCGAGACGGCCATGAAAAAGAAGTCACCGTGACGGTCGCGGAACAGCCGGATACGCTTAAGACGGCAAAGGCTGAAACAAATACGGATGAGTCCGTCGCGTTGGCCGGCATAGAAGTGCAGAGCCTTGATCGGAAGACGGCGCATGAACTGGGTCTCAATGAGAAGGCGAAGGGAGTGGTGGTGACCAACATCGATGCCGACAGTCCGGCGAATGATGCCGGATTGCAGGCGGGCGATGTGATTCAGGCCATCAACCGCCAGGAAATTACCTCATTGAAAGATTATGAGAAGGCGGCGTTAGGGCTCAAGAAGGATCAACCGGCGCTCTTATTGATCAATCGGCGAGGCGCTTCCTTGTTCCTGACGGTCAAGGTGTAACGTGGAACGGGGAAGGGTGGTAGGACGTCGCTATTATTGTCGCAGCAACAAGGCATGGGTTGCCGCATCGAGCCATCTCATTATCGTACGATGTGTCCAACTAAGTCATAAGCGGCGGCATCGGTAATCTGTACTTTCACGAAATCGCCGGGACGCGGTAACACCGCGTTCCGGCTCGTGTGTCCCGGATGAAGCAGGCCGCTCGTTTCCTCGGCCAGGTCATTGATGTAGACGACACCATCGATCTCGGGCGCTTGCCCTTCATGCCGAGCGGCGAGCAACAGATCGGTTTCTTCGGAGCGTCCTTCCACTAATACTTCCAACGTCCTCCCGATCTTCTGGCGACTCTTCTTGAGTGAAATCGATTCCTGAAGTTCAAGCAGTTCCGTCCGCCGAGCTTCCATGAGTCCGCGGTCGACCTTGTTTCGAAGATCTACAGCGGCTGTGCCGTCTTCATCGGAATAGAGAAAGACCCCGACGCGGTCGAACTCCATGTCGATCAGATACTGCTTGAGTTCTTGAAACTGCGCCTTCATCTCTCCGGGAAACCCGACGATGAACGCTGTGCGAAAACTCAGATCGGGAATACGACGGCGGAGTTTATTCACCAGGTCGGTGATGTACGTTTTGTTGCCGAGCCGGTGCATGCTTTTCAGCAGCGTGTCGTTGATGTGCTGCAACGGCATGTCGATGTATTTGGTGATCTTCTCTTCTCCGGCGTAAAGGTCGATGAGAGCCTCGTCAACTTGTTGCGGATAAAGATAGAAGGGACGAATCCAGCGGAGACCCTTGACCGTGACGAGCTGACTCAGTAGCGAGGTGAGGCCGCGACGAAGACCCAAGTCCACGCCGTAGTTCACGGTATCCTGCGAGATGAGATTGATCTCCTGCACGCCTTCATCGACCAGCCGTCGTGCTTCTTCAACGATAGACTCGATCGGGCGGCTCCGCTGCTTCCCACGCATCAAGGGTATGGCGCAGAACGCGCAGTTGCGATTACACCCTTCTGCAATTTTCACGTACGCCGAATGCGTCTTGCCGATGCGTAACCGGGGCGTCATTTCATCATAGAGATATGGAGGAGCGGCCATCCAAAGACGCTGCTTACCCCGGCCCGGCTTCAACAGCATCTGAGTAATTTCCGCAATCCGTCCGATTTCGCCCGTTCCCACGACGCCATCGAGCTCGGGGAGCTCTTTGAGCAGGTCGCCCTGGTAGCGTTGTGCTAGACATCCCGAGGCAATCAGCACCTTGCAGGCGCCGGATTTTTTGAGCGCCCCATACTCGATGATCGTATTGATCGATTCCTGTTTGGCCTCTTCAATGAAGCCGCAGGTATTGATGATGACGACCTGCGCGCCTTCGGGATCGGTCGTCAACTCAAAGCCTTTGGCGGCCAGCGAGCCTAACATCACCTCGGCATCGACCTGGTTTTTTGTGCAACCCAGATTGACGAAGCCGATGGTCGTTTTCTCGTCGATGATGGTCAAAGACTTGCGGGACATGGCGGTAAGTGTACGGGACGGCCGAAATCGGTGTCAACTCATCCCTGCGCTTGATTCGCCGTTGCAGAGTGGCCTAGAGTGGCGCCCATGATTCGCACCTTCCAAGGTATTAAACCAACCATCGACGGTAGCGCCTTTATCGAAGAGACCGCCGTGGTCATCGGCGATGTCGTGATCGGTGAGCAGTCGAGCGTCTGGTTCAATACGGTCATTCGCGGCGATGTCCATTACATTCGCATTGGAAACCGAACGAATGTCCAGGATCTCTGCGTGATTCACGTCGCTCACGATACCTACCCGACCATTGTAGGCGATGATGTGACGGTCGGCCATCATGTGGTATTGCACGGGTGTACCATTCAAGATCGCGTGCTTGTTGGGATGGGGGCGATCATCATGGACGGGGCGTTGATCGGGGAAGACAGCGTCGTCGGGGCGGGCGCGCTGATTACGGAGCACACCATTATCCCGCCGAAGAGCGTCGTCTTAGGAGCGCCGGCGAAAGTGAAGCGAGCAGTCACGGAAAAGGAACTGGCTTGGATCAGAGAGTCGGCGCAGAACTATGTGAGCTATGCTCGGCAATATCTTTCAGGTCCCGGCACGCCGCGGGTCGGATTCTAGCAGGAGTCCATTCGAAGGCTACGAGGGGCCGATGGTAATCGCACATACGGGATCTTCGACAATCGCCGTCGGATAATCTTCTTCCCCTAACACATATTTAATCTTTTTGCGTTCGCACCATTCGACAATCCAAGGAATCTCTTCAACTGAAGTCATGACGAGTGACGGCGCGGTCAATTTGCTGAGACAAGCGTCCGCCAACGCGATGACCTCTGCACGTTCATTCGCAAACGAGGCCGGATCGAAGGTGACGGGGTTCGCCTGTCCGTAGGTGAGCGCGGAGAGCTGGGGATACGACTCAGGATCGTTGAGGACGCTGACGATCCACAAATGATCGTACATCCCACGCGCTGAGCGGGCGTCACGCGCTGCGATGCGAAACGGCAGGCCTTTGCAGGCATGATTCAGTGCCGCGACTTCGTCTTCGCGCAGATTAAATGCTTCCACATGTCGATCGAGTTCGAGCACCTCCGTGATGAGGACGGGTAGTTCCGCGACGCCCACGCCCACGTAAAGACTGCGACCTCCCGGCTTCAATCGGTTCAGCACGATTTCGGCAAGCCCTTTGCCCAATGTTTGGCACGGGTCTCGGCGATCCTTCCAGAACTCCTCGCCGCCTTCATCGCAATAAATGGGACCGAGCTTCCTGTAATCCAACCGATCAAAGACATCGGCAATGAACCGCACTGTTTTGGATTGAAGACGTTTCATGGCGAGAAGGGACGATTGACGGCCCCACCAAGCGGAGCGATCTTAGGAAAGGATTTCCGTCCCAATGCCTTTGTCGGTGAACACTTCGAGCAAAATAGCGTGCGGCATGCGTCCATCGATAATGTGCGCCTTGCGGACACCGCCGTCCAACGCCATGAGGCACGAATGAACTTTCGGCAGCATCCCGGCGCTGATCGTTCCTTTTTTCACCATCCGCTGCATGTCTTTTCGAGAGAGCGTGGACACATGGCGGCCGTTGGCATTGCGGATGCCTTTCACGTCGGTGAGGACCAATAGTTTTTCCGCTTTCAGCGCCGCGGCGACAGCCCCAGCGACGAGATCTGCATTGATATTGTATGTATTGCCGTCCCGGTCGGTGCCGATCGGTGCGATGACGGGGATAAAGTTTTCTTGCTGCAACCGCATCAAGACGTTGGGGTTGACGTGTTGCACTTCACCTACGAGCCCGAAATCCTCGTCGGGATCTCCATCGGGGTCGGTGCAGAGGCTGGCCGCCCAGGACTTGGCCGTCAGGGCCTTCGCAAAAATTAAATTGCCGTCCTTTCCCGTCAAGCCGATCGCTTTCGCGCCATGACGATTGAGCAGCATGACAATTTCTTTGTTGATCTTGCCGCCAAGCACCATTTCTACAACATCCATGGTGGCACGGTCGGTGATACGAACGCCCTGGCGGAATTTGGCTTCAATCCCAAGACGGTCCAACATCCGATCGATTTGCGGCCCCCCACCGTGCACAATCACCGGATTGAGTCCGACATATTTCAGGAGCACGACATCGAGTGCGAATTTTTCCTTGAGGGAGTCCTCGGTCATTGCCTTGCCGCCGTACTTGATGACAACCGTCTTGCCCGCGAAGGTGCGGATGTACGGCAGCGCCTCGACCAGCACATTTACTTTCTTGATCAGTCTGTTCATCGTCTACTCCGCTTGCAATGCGGGGTGCCCGCCATTTACATCTGCATAAATGGCAGATCGCTTCTATAAAATAAACCGGCTGAGATCCTCGTCTTTGACGATTGCTTTAAGTCTATTCTTTACATACGGAGCATCCACCCGAATGTGTTTGTCCGGCATTTCCGGCCCCTCAAACAGTACCTGCTCCAGTAGCCGTTCCATGATCGTGAATAGTCTTCTCGCGCCGATGTTCTCCGTGCGGTCGTTGACCTGCACTGCAGTGGCGGCGATTTCTTCGAGGCCATCGGCGGTGAATTCCAAGCTGAGTCCCTCTGTCTGAAGCAAGGCATGGTACTGTTTCACCAGCGCTCCGCGAGGCTCGGTCAGAATTCTCACGAAATCATCCTTCGTGAGCGGTTCCAGCTCGACGCGTATGGGAAATCGGCCTTGTAGTTCGGGAATGAGGTCGGATGGTTTGGCTACATGAAAGGCCCCGGCGGCGATAAAGAGGATGTGGTCCGTCCGAACAGGGCCATGCTTGGTGTTGACCGTCGAGCCCTCGACGATGGGCAAGAGATCGCGTTGCACGCCTTCGCGCGACACATCGGGACCGGCGCTTTTTTCACGTCCCGCGATCTTGTCAATCTCGTCCAAAAAGACGATGCCCGCCTCCTCTACCTTGGCGATGGCTTCGCGAATGACCTCATCCATGTCGATTAATTTTTGGGCTTCCTCTTGAGCCAGATGTTTCAATGCGTCCGGTACCTTCATCGTCCGCTTCTTCTTTTTTCCGGGAAAGATGCCGCCCAGCATGTCGCGGAGGCCGCTCTCCAATTCCTCCATGCCGCCGACGTTTGAAATCACCCCGATGGGGACGCCGGTGCGCTCCTTCACTTCCAACTCTACCGAACGGTGGTCTAGTTTGCCTTCCCGCAATTGCAGACGTAATTTGGAGCGAGTCGTATCCTGGGCATCTGCGGGCATCTCCAGTTCTTGCTGCGGCTGGTCGAACCCCATCGCCGGTTTGGCGCCGACCGGCGGGAGCAAGAGGTCGAGTACGCGCTCTTCGGCAAGCTCTTCGGCTTTCTTCTGCATGGTATCCATATGCACGGCTTTCACCATGCCGACCGAGAGCTCGGTTAGATCGCGAATGATGGATTCCACGTCGCGGCCTACATAGCCCACCTCGGTAAACTTCGACGCTTCCACTTTAATGAAGGGGGCTTGAGCCAATTTGGCTAATCGTCTGGCAATTTCCGTTTTGCCGACGCCGGTCGGGCCGATCATGATGATGTTTTTCGGAATGACTTCATCGCGCAGGTCGGCAGACAGTTGCTGCCGCCGCCACCGGTTACGAAGCGCAATGGCGACCATACGCTTGGCGTCCCGCTGTCCGATGACGTACCGGTCCAATTCCTCAACAATTTGACGCGGGGTCAGGCTCTGGAGATCTGTCGGCAGAATGTTGCGTCGTCCGTTTTCCATGCTCTGTAGTTGATCCATTGTCAGGGTTTTAATTCTTCAATCACCAATTGTTGATTGGTGTAGATGTCGATGGCCCCGGCGATCGTCATTGACTCCTTGACGATGTCATGGGCGCTCAGACTTGAATGGCGCACGAGCGCGCGCGCTGCCGACAGGGCATAGGGTCCGCCGGATCCGATGGCCAGAATATTGTCCTCGGGCTCGACGACGTCGCCCGTGCCGGAAATGATGAACGCGTGATCCTTGTCCGCAACGGCGAGCAGCGCTTCCAGTCGGCGCAGTATACGATCGGTCCGCCAATCTTTGGCCAACTCCACCGACGCGCGCGTCAGATTGCCGCGATACTCATCTAATTTGGCTTCAAACTTCTCGAACAAGGTAAAGGCGTCAGCCGTGGCTCCTGCGAAGCCTGCCAGCACTTGATCCTTATGAAGCCGCCGGAGCTTTTTGGCGTTGCTCTTCATCACGGTCGTGCCGACAGTTACCTGGCCATCCGACCCCATGGCGACGTAGCCTTCCCGCCGTACGCACAGGATGGTTGTGGAACGTATGCGTATCATGCCGAAGAAACCCTAGGCTTCGAAGCCGGTTTCGCCGGCACACCTTTGGCCCGCGGGTGGGACTGGTCGTAGACTTTTAATAAATGATCCATGGCCAGGTGCGTGTATTTTTGTGTCGTATCGAGCGAGGCATGTCCTAACAATTCTTGAATCGCTCGAAGGTCTGCGCCTTCGTCCAATAAGTGGGTTGCGAACGAATGTCGTAAGGCATGTGGGCTAATCCGGCCCGCAGCTAGACGGCTCGAATAGGCGGCGACCAGTCGCTCGACACTGCGCGCCGTCAGGCGTCCGCCTCGCGTATTGCGAAAAATCGCCATACTGTCTTGTGTGGACGGTGTATGACCGACCGCAACTTCACGGTATGCGGCTCGATAGGCCGTCATCGCATTCACGGCCACTTCGCCGATCGGAACCATCCGTTCTTTGCGACCCTTCCCTTTTAACCGTGCGAGGCCATCATCGAGGTTGACATCGTCCCAGTTCAGTCCGACCAGTTCGCTGACGCGAGCTCCCGTGGAATACAAGGTTTCCAGGATGGCCCGATCTCGAAGGTCGCTCAGGCGATCGCCATCTGGAAACTCCATCAGGGCATTGGCATCGTCCTTGGTCAATACACGAGGGAGATGCTGCGGTAGTTTCGGCGTGTGCACATCGTCTGCGGGATTGGTGGTTAGGCGCCCTTCGCGCACCAGAAACCGAAAGAAGCTGCGGAGTGTAGCCAACTTTCTGGCCAGTGATGACTTTTTTTCTTTCCCTCGATCCAGAAACGCCAGAAAATCGCGAATGAGAAACGAGTCGACATCCTGGGGAGCGAAGGCCTTGGATGTTACAGGGTTAGGCCGGGCAAATGCAGCGAACTGCCGGAGATCGGAGCGATAGGCTCGAATGGTCTCCCGCGACGCGCCTCGTTCAACTTCTAGATACGTCACGAAAGCCCGGATCGCATCGTCCATTCTTCGAGATCCTTCACTGCGCGCCGGCCGATGGCTCGTCGCTTTTCCTCTTTGTCGCGCACACGTTGCGGAAGAGGAGGGAATATACCGTAATTGGTATTGATCGGCTGAAAGTGCGCGGGATCACAGGTCGTAATGTAATGGAGCAAGCTGCCGTGCGCTGTCGTCGGCGGAGGCGTCACCAGAGGAAGACCTGTGAGTGTCCGCATGGCATTAATGCCGGCGAGGCCGCCCATGGCCGCGGATTCCGTATATCCTTCCACGCCCACGAGTTGCCCGGTGAAAAAAGTGGTCTGTTGACTTTTCACCTGCAAGGTCTGCGTGAGCAGCCGGGGAGAATTGATGAACGTGTTGCGGTGTAAGCTGCCGTACCGAAGTATCTCCGCCTTTTCCAAGCCTGGAATCATCCTAAAAATGCGCTTCTGTTCCGGATAGGTCAGCTTCGTCTGAAACCCTACCATGTTGTAGCAGGAGCCGTGACGATTCTCCGCTCGAAGTTGCACGACGGCATGGGGCCGCACTCGCGTCACAGGATCTTCAAGTCCGACCGGCTTCAATGGACCGAACAACATCGTCTGGCGGCCTCGCTCCGCCATGACTTCGATGGGAATACAGCTCTCGAAGTATTGGGCCTTTTCGAATTCTTTCGGCTGTACCTTCTCGGCGTTCAGGAGAGCGTCATAGAAGACGTCATAGGTCGCTTGATCCATGGGGCAATTCAAATAGTCGGCACTGCCCTTGTCATAACGGGACGCGCGGAAGACACGCTCCATATCAATGGAGTCCGCGTCGATGATTGGCGAGATGGCATCGTAGAAATACAGACTTTGTTCCTGCGTGAGCGTACGAATCGAAGCAGCGAGACGATCAGACGTCAGTGGACCCGTCGCAATGATGCAGACATCACCCGTGGGAATGTCTTTGATTTCCTCATGAAGGATACGGATGTTGGGGTGCTCTTCCAAGGTGCGGGTAATGCGCTGGGAAAACAGATCTCGATCGACGGCTAAGGCCGATCCGGCCGGGACGCGGACGTCATCGGCGATACGAATGATCAGGGAATTCAGGCGCCGCATCTCTTCCTTGAGAATTCCGGGGGCGCTGGCGGCATCCGCCGAGCCCAAGGAATTGGAGCAGACTAGCTCAGCCAGAAATCCTGTTTTATGAGCAGGGGTAGGCTCTTTCGGACGCATCTCATAGAGAGTGACGCGAGCCCCGCGCGTGGCCGCCTGCCAGGCCGCCTCCGAACCCGCTAGCCCCCCTCCAATGATGACGACATCTTCGCGCATGTGCTCAATCCGCCGGGCATTCTAAGGATGGGGTGAAAAGGAAGTCAAGCGAACGGGGAGTGTGTATTGCTTGGTTTGACCGTGTAAAATGGCTATGTTAGACTCCCCTCGCGCGGGCGATTAGCTCAGTGGGAGAGCGCTTCCCTCACACGGAAGAGGCCACTGGTTCGATACCAGTATCGCCCACCATCCGCCCTCACCTCTCTTGGCCCATCCGATCCCTCATTGGACAAAATGCAGGACCGGATATAGACTTGTACCGAATGTTGGAGCCATAGAGAGGTGAACAATGTGTGATTCGCGGCGTTTGCTTGTATTGATGGTGCTGGTCGCGGCCCTTACCGCCGGCTGCGCAAGCACGCATTCAGATTCCCAACCCTACCAGGCGGGGACCGCATGGCCCTTGGACAGTTTGAATTATCTCTATACGGATCCTGTTGCTAATTCGCCGGCCGACGATAATCCTATCCGATGGCTTGGATTCCTGCTCAATCCGATCGGAGTCCTCTTAGATTATGGTGTCAACCGCCCACTCTATTCTCTGGCGGCCAGCTCTCCGGCGCTCTTTGGATTTACTCCTGAGGATGCCGCCCTTAACGCGCAGCGTCCCAATAGATCGTACGGCGTGCAATAGCTGGCGGACGCCTTGTGCGTCTACAGGCTTCGAGCCTCACACGGCCCATGATTTGGAGCCCCGAGCTTTCCGGCTCGGGGCTTTGTATTTTGCATTGATCTTTGCGTTCGCTGCCTGTGCCGAATCTCCTCGCAATCCCCTTCCTCCGTCGGAAAGCGATTTGACCTTGCTGACGACAGCTCACCCCTGCGATCGCAAGGAATCGTTTCTGCAGACGCATTCACCGTCCAGTCTAAAGCGTCTTGCCTGGGGTAGCGGCGAAGAGCTCGAAGTCCCTCTCTCGGAGAGCAAACTGGGGGCGCACGAATCGTATTTTTTCGATGAAGATGGCCTGCTGGTCGGTGCGCTTTTTGTGTTTCGAAATGGGTTGAGTTTGAAACCGTATCCTGTCCTTCGGCGGACCATTTCACAGTTAAAACCCGACACTGAGTTTTATCTGTCGGGGGGGAATCTAGCGGATCGAGAGAACCTCAGCAGCGGCACCTTGTATCTGACGGGGGATGAAAAAAGCACGACGCAGTATGTGATCTCCGAAGAAGGATCCAATCAGACATTGGTGATGGCAACCTTTTCGATTGACCCGTATGTGACCCTTCTCTCGCCGTACCCTGAATTTCTGTCTCGCCTGGGTGGTGCCCAAGCAAAAGCCAATCCGTCTTCGAGCGGAAAGAAGAAAGACACCAAAGAGCCGTTTCTATCTATCCAGCAGTTTGCTCGTGGTCAAACCGCACAGTTGGGGTACTGCCAGACTCGCGAATACGGCAAGGCGGCGGACGCCTACCGAAAAGCTTTGGCTTCAGGATTTACCGATAAAGTGTGGGTGGCGGAAGCGCATCATCGTTTGGGGTTGGCATTGGAGGGGCAAGGCCAGCTGACTCAGGCTCGTGATGAAATGGAGCAAGCCCTGGCTGTGCGTCCGAATACGCCGGAAGTGCTCAACAATCTCGGGACTGTTTATATGAAACTCAACGAGCGCGACAAGGCGACCAAGACGCTTGAGAGGGCGGTATTGTTACGGCCCAACTACTCGCTTGCTCGCTATAATCTCGCCGAGAGCTATGAGGCCGTGAATACAAAACGAGCGATTGGAGAATACGAAACCTATCTGGCTCTCGTGGAGGGAATTCCGGAAGAGGCAGAGCGCATAGCTCTCGTGCAGCAGCGAATAAAAGCCCTACGTCATTAATATGGCAGAACAAAGTTACGCGCGAATTTTTTCTTCTTCTTCCTGCTGCGTTTTACACTCAATGCAGAGGGTGGTCACCGGACGAGCCTTGAGGCGCTTATAGGGAATCTCCTCCCCACACCGCTCGCAAATGCCGTACGTGTTGGTCGCGATCCGATCAAGCGCTTCGTCGATTTTCTTGAGCAGTTTCTGCTCGCGCTCTTTCAGCCGCAGCTCGAAGTTCGAATCGACTTCGGCGGTGGCTTGATCGCTCAGGTCTGGAAAGGCGGCGAATTCTGGCCGATTCGTCAACGCAGCGCCCGCTTCCTGAAGCAATTCTACTCGTTGCTGATCAAGATCCTTGCGGATCTCATCATATTTCCCTCCCGGCTTGGGAGATTTTTTACTAGATGGCTTGCTGAGCGGCTTGCTGGCGGGCCGCTTAGATGACGGCTTGGTAATACTTTTGGGCATGACGCACCCTTTCTAGGCCGTGAAAAATGCTCCACTATAACAATCCATTTTCTGCCCGTCAATGGATGTGCCGGAGCGATTAAGAGGAGAAAACAACTAGGAAATTAAAGGTCGCGGCGGCCTTCGATGGACTTCAGAAGGGTGACTTCATCGGCATACTCGATGTCCATTCCGACCGGGATGCCATAAGCAATGCGAGAGATCTGCGCGCCAAACGGCTTCAAGAGTTTCGTCAAATAAATCGCCGTCGCTTCGCCCTCGATCGTGGGATTTGTGGCAAGGATCACTTCTTGAATCCCTCCCTCTTTTAATCGATCCGCCAGCTCTTGAGCGCGAATATCAGAAGGACCGACTCCGTCGAGAGGCGAGAGTGATCCCAGCAAGACGTGATAGAGGCCACGAAAGGCGCCGGCTCGTTCAATCGCATAGAGGGTGCTGGGCTCTTCCACCACTAGAATTTTTGTCTGATCCCGTTTCGGATCGAGACAAAATTCGCAGAGTTCACCTTCGGCAATGTTGCGGCATCGGCGACAGAAGGTCAGCCCGTCTTTCACCGCTCTGATGGCATCCGCAAGGCGGAGTGCCGACTCTTTTTCAGTTTTTAAAATATGGAAAGCCAGGCGCTGCGCGGTCTTTTGGCCAATTCCGGGTAAGCGAACCAATTCTCGGATCAGTCGTGTGAGGAGCCCTTGATTATCGATGCTCATGCAGTTCGCTTGTTCGCTGAACGGATACCGTAATAGTCGCCTAGAACATCCCAGGTATGCGCATGCCCCCCGTGACGGACTTCATTTCATTGGCCATCATATCCTTGGCGTTCCGAAGAGCTTCGCCGGTGGCGGCTACAATCAAATCCTGCAGCATGTCCACGTCGCCCGACTTCATCACCTCGGGATCAATCTTCACCGCCGTCACCTCCATCGCGCCATTGGCGGTGACGGTGACCATCCCGCCGCCTGCCGTGCCTTGCACGGTTTTCGCGCCGGCCTGCTCTTGAATCTTTGCCAATTGTTCTTGCATGGCCTGGGCTTGTTTCATGATGTTGCCCATATTGCCGAAGGGGTTCTTAGACATGACCAGTCTCCTCTTGTGGGGCTGTTTGACGAACCTCGACCACGTCTCCGCCGAAGATCGCGAGTGTTTGCTTGACGAGCGGATGTGAACGGGATTGCTCCAACAATTGATGCTTCTGGGCGCGTTCTTTTTGGGCTCTGAGTTCCGCGACGCTCGGCCCGGGGTGCTGACCGTCATTGACTTCGATCACGCGAAGCTGTATCGGCTGCCCGACAAATTGCGAGCAGATGGAACCAACTGCGTGTAAGGCCTCTTCCTTTTGCAATCGGGCCAGGGCCACGGAGGCGGTGGAGGGATAGCCGATTGTGACGTGCCCATTTTCTATGCCTATGTAAATGGCCTTGGCCAGAAAGGCGCCGATGTTGGGATGTTGTTGTTCGACCCGCTCGACGACCTTCTCCCAAGAGAGGGTCGGTTGTGGCGTTTTCAGCGCCGAGGAACGAGGCGCATCCGGCGCGGGTGGAGCGGGTCTCGTGGCGTGCACAGGATCCTTCGTTGGTGTCCTCAATTTTGGTGGGGAAGCGGAAGGTACGGGAGGAGTCTTCCCGGAGACCGGTTGACTAGGCACGAGGTCCGCTTTCATCGGTGGTACGAAAGGTTTGGAAGCCGGACGGGTCGTTCCGATTGAGCTGTTTTGAGGCAAGGGAGGATCCGGCTTCGCGACCTGAGCCGCGTTCTCCAGGCGATGTTCTGTCCCGCCAGTTGCACGACTTTTGGCTGCGGTGGCAGCCGGTGAGGAAGACATTTCACCTGGTGCCATCGCCAGTCGAGTGGCTCGGATCGCGGCCACTTCGAGGGCAAAGCGGGGGCGTGCACTCGTTCGTAAAGTGTCTTCCGTTTGTGAAAAGAGACGAAACAGATCCTGAAGCTGATCCGTCGTGCATTGCTTCGCATCCGAGGCGATGTGAGAAATTTCTTCCTGGGAAAGATCGATCAACCCGTTCAACGCCTGGACATCCGGCGCGACCGATGCGACTAAAAGATTGCGGATATGTTCCACCAGCTCTGCGCAAAAGGCTCGGAGATCGTGGCCCTGATCCAATAAGCGCGCCACCACCTGTACAGCTGTGGGACTGTCCTGAGCGAGAATGGCGTCCATCACATCGCGGATAAGTTCATGCGGCACCGATCCCAGGAGAGACAGGAGGTGATCATGCCGAATTGTTTTTCCGCCGAATGAGACGGATTGATCAAGCAGGCTGAGGGCATCCCGCATGCTTCCGTCGCTTGCGCGGGCGATGGAGGTCAAGCTGCGGTCCTCCACGGTGATCCCATCCTGATCCGCGACATAGCGCAGGCGTTGGACGATTTCGGCGCGCGGAATCCGGCGAAAATTGTAATGCTGGCACCGAGAGAGAATCGTCGCGGGAATTTTATGGATTTCCGTTGTCGCAAAAATAAAGACAACGTGTGCCGGCGGCTCTTCCAATGTTTTGAGCAACGCGTTGAATGCCGAATTCGAGAGCATGTGCACTTCGTCGATAATGTACACGCGATAATGCCCACGAAATGGCGTGAATTTAATATTCTCGCGAATTTCCCGCACGTCATCCACGCTGGTGTTAGACGCGCCGTCGATTTCGATGACATCGACCGAATGGCCTTGCGTGATTTCCAGACAGTTGGCGCACAGGTCACAAGGCGCATTAGTGGGGCCCTGTTCGCAGTTGAGTGCTTTGGCCAGAATGCGGGCGACCGTCGTCTTGCCGACCCCGCGGCTGCCGGAGAAGAGAAAAGCGTGGGCGATACGATTGTCGGTAATCGAATTCATCAATGTCTTGACCACATGCGGTTGGCCTAAGACATCGTCAAATCCGGCAGGACGATATTTTCTAGCCGAGACTTGATAATCCATGATTCGTTAATTGGTATGAATGAATCGCCAAAAATCGTGCATCATCATATTTCAGGATGCTCAAAATATCATCCAGCGAGGCCGCCCGCCCCAAGCACGCCAAGACGCGCTCCTTCCGAGGGGCTAGGTTGAGGAGTTTTTCGAGCCGAGAACGAAGTTGAGGGCTTTTTTCAGCATTCCTGATAAAACGGGGCCAGGTGATCCTGCGGCACACAAGCCGATCTGCTTACCGTTGCTTCCTTCCGGACCTGGCGGGGTTCACAGGAGCATGTTGCACAGGGCCCGGCCCCTTCGCTTCGCTCTTGGCGCGACAGAAACGCTCAGATAACAAACCTGTCGGCAGTGGCGCGCCAGGCACCGATCGGTCACTGCGATGAACCGCCGGAAGCGGTGTCGCTTTGCGACTCTATTTGATGTCGCCCGGGCGACACCTTGTTAGGGCTTTCAATGGCATTGCCGGTGGTACTCTGGCGCGCCATTGCCCACAGGTTAATAGTCGGAGCGCACCTGACGCGACAAGCAATGGCGGAGAGGGTGGGATTTGAACCCACGGTCCCGTTTCCAGGACGCGTGCTTTCCAAGCACGTCGATTCGGCCACTCTCGCACCTCTCCACGTTTTTTTCGCTATACTTAGAAGGCGTGCATCTTAACATGCACCCTGACAGGCGGCAAGTTCAGACCGTTTACGCCTGAGCCTCTGCCGCGGACTCTGCCTGAGTCAGTTGTCGGTAAATAGTTTCGCCGGCACCCCGAGATTTTTTAATGAAAAACTGCTACATTTACAATCGCTGTCTAGAGTAATGAGTTGAAAGGTCCAGACGTTATGGTGTCGGATCATGGCGCTGCCCAGGTCCTAAAGGTTCTTGTCGCCAGTGCCGTATCGGCTCGGCGCATAGAATGGAGCCAGGCGCTTCAGAAGGTTGCGATCCTCCATGAGGCGCTTGATCGGCCCATGGTCGAGCAAAAACTGGCGACCTTGAAACCGGTGATTCTTCTACTCGATCTCTCGCTTCCCGATCTGCACGGCCAGAAGAGTTTCGCCGAGATACAAAAGGTCAGTCCCTCCACTCGAATTATCTTGCTGACCAAGACACCGACGGAAACCGAAGGGACGTCGATGCTGGAGGCGGGCGCCAAAGGGTACTGCAGTACCGAAATGGATCCAGTGCTTCTGGTCAAGGCTGTGAAGATGGTGCAGAAAGGAGAAGTGTGGGTCGGCCGCAAGGTCATTTCTCACCTTCTGGATACGTTGGTCTCGCTTACCGAGCAGCACCGGAACCGCTCGCTCCCGCAAGAAGACCCTTCGCTGGATGGATTAACGCCTCGTGAAAAGGAAATCGTCCAACAAATCGGAGGCGGGTCAAGTAATAAGGAAATTGCGTACCACCTGCACGTCTCCGAGAAAACGGTGAAGGCGCATTTAACCTCGATCTTTAGAAAATTGGGCGTCTCCGATCGCTTGCACCTGGCTCTCTATGTGAACGGTCATCGACCGTCGATGCGATAATCATCGGAAACGTTTTGTTCTTGTCATCGGAGGGATCCTTGCCAACTATCACGGTCGTCGTAGCAGATTCCGATAAGCGAAGATTAAGCGCATGCATGAGTCTCCTTCGCAGCACGCGAGGCATCAAAGTGGTAGCCACAGGCCGTAGTGTGCGAGAAGCCGTGGAGACCACCAGGCATCAACCGCAGATTTTTCTGTTGGATCTTAAGATGACCAGGACCAACGACGCGCCCGCGATCCCGCTCATTCGGACGAAGAGTCCGAAGACCCAGATCATCTTGCTGACGGGGAACGCATCGGGCGCTCGGGTACTTAACGGGATCGCTCAGGGGGCGCGTGGATACCTCGACGCCAAGATGCTACGCCGGTTCCTCACAAAAGCGATCCGCGCCGTAGCGGCTGGAGAGTCTTGGGTGTCTCGCGCGATGGTCGGGAAATTGATCGATCAGTTGGCGCGTTTAATGGCGCAAGACACCAGTCCCGGGCGCGCCTGAATCTGCCTTCGCAGCTTGCTGCTCATCCCCGCTGACGCCAGTCTGTTTTGATTCCCCCCTCTCTCCTACGTCGATCACTTTGCATGTCAGTCCATCGCATGGACCTAAGTCCAATTGATCCCTCTGGGCGAGACCCTTTACTGTCTCGTTATTGTGAGGGACAGCGTGTGAGTGCAATCAGCGTCGTGATCGCAGAGCAGCAGAAGAGTCTACGGACTGCCTATATTAAACAGCTGCGCCCTGAAAATGGGATCGCAGTGGTGGGCGAAGCGGGCACGGGCCACGAAGTCGTGAAAGCGCTGAAATTGAAACCTCATGTCTTGTTGCTCGATTGGGAAATGTCCGCGATCGATGGTGTGTCGATTCTTCCACTCGTTCGTCGCCAGAGTCCGGACACGCGCATTATTCTTTTAGGGGAACGAACCACTCGCCGCCGTCTATTAAACGCCCTGTCTTTGGGTGCGCGAGGGTATCTAAAAAAAACGGTGACCCGCACCCTTCTTCCCAAGGCTGTGCGCGTTGTAGGGCAGGGGGAGCTATGGGTTCCACGAACAATTGTCACGACCATTCTCGCAGCGATAGGGCGTCTTAGTCTCACCTAATGTGCGGTGCCGTCCCTGATGACAGGTATCGTCGATGAGGACATCATGAATCGCGACCAGTGGCGTGGAGCTCTTAAACAGGTACGGGGTGCCATGAAGAAACGATGGGGAAGGCTGACGGGCAATTCACTTCTGGAAACGATGGGTGAGTTAGAACGATTGCTGGGCGTCTTCCAACGACAATACGGTCGCCTGCGATCGCAAGAGCGCCGTGCAACCGAGTGCATCCCCACTTCTCAAAGACCGCCGGAGCAAAAAGCCGAGCTGAGGCTCATCCAGGGAACTCGGCGATCGCGAGTGAGTCGGCGGAGAATAAAAGCTTCCTCTGCCCCGCTGCAACTTTCTTAAAGCGAACATGACTTTTGCGGTTGATCATCGGCGGTCAATTGTTTCCCGGTCGCGGTCCCTAAGAGTTGATAGTGACCTAATCCGAGTTCCTTCCCATAGGCCTGACCCACAAGCACGTCTTGCACGCATTGATGATCTTCTGCGCGGAAATAGGAACGACCTTCTTTCAGGCCATCGAATTCATATCCTGCAAGCGCTTTGACTATCGGCCCCGCCTCGGTCGTACCCGCCCGTTGGATCGCTTCTAAAATTTGCATCATGGCCGCATAGCCTAAATAGCACCGTGAAGTGGGCGTATGGTTATATTTGTCGATCACCCCTTGAATGAATCGCTTCGAGCTGTCGGTATTGATTTTCGGGTCCCAGATCAGTCCCCAAATTCCGGCGTTATTTGCATATCCGAGCGGACGTCCAATCTGTTCCCCTCCGATCATGCCGCCGACGCCGATTTTCTCCTTGGCCAATTCCAATTTCGTATACGCCTTTAATGCATTGACGAGATCCCATCCATAAAGATTTAAAATAACCGCATTCGGTTTGACCGCCTTCACTTCCGTCATCTGGCTGGTGAAATCCGTGGTCCCGAATGGGGTTGTGGATTCACCGACGGTCTTTCCTCCATTCGCTTTGAATACCCTGTCCATCGCCTGTTGTGCAGATCGTCCATCCGCCGTGTCTGCCGTGATCGTGTACCATTGCGTGCCATATGCCTTAATGAGATGGGGGACGACCGCGCGCGACATCATATTGGCGTTGGGCATGAAAACAAATGTGTGGGTATCACAATGCGAGCCCGTTAGTTCAGGCTCATGCGCCCCCGTCACCATGAAGAGTTTGTTTTCTCGCTTGGCGAGGTCGGAGACGGCTAGAGCAACGTCTCCATTAAAGGTGCCCATCAGCACGTCCACACGATCTTCTTGGAGTAATTTCTTGGCGGCGGTCAGGGCTGTCTGCACGTTCGAGGCATCATCGGCATCGACCAAGACCACGGGGCGACCGAGGACTCCGCCACTCTTGTTATACATATCCAACGCCACGGTCGCTCCATGGACATCATGAATAGATGATGTCTTATAAGGACTGGAGAGCGGATCGAGGATGCCGATTTTTATCGGCTCGCCTTTGGCTGGCTCACCCGCATGCGCCGATATCTCGTTATAAGGGAGTCCTGACGTAGGCCACCGACTCAATATCAGGCCCGTGCCTGCGAGAGCTGAAAATTTAAAAAGCTGTCTTCGCGTCAGTCGTGGCATCATTGTCCTCCCATATGAAGGGCTCAAGTATAGCACCCAAAAGAGTGTTTACCACTTATTTCTTAGGGTTAATTCTTTCCGATTCAATAGATAATTGTTGCCGCACCCCACCGCTTAAGGATTTTCGGATGACAGCTCCGTATCCGTCATTTTCAGGGACCAGAACGCCGCCTCTTTCAATTTTTTCACAGCTGGGTCTTCCGTGCGCATCGCCTGAAGTTCGCGATCGAGCTTGTGTAACGGTTCCACCGCACGCTTATCCGGCATTTTGCCGATCGCCCATACGACTTCCGTTCGAACATTTATGTCGATATCTGGCTTAAAGAGCATATCCAGAAGAGGCGGAATAATCGCAGGATCGCCATGAAGTGCGCCGACTTGGCCCAACCCTTTCGCTGCAGCGACTTGAAGCGCCGGCTCTTTACTGTTTTTGAGCATATCGATCAATATGGGAATGCTTTCCTTGCCGATATTTCCCATTGCGACGGCCGCTTGCTGGGCCAGATTTTTGTCTTGTAACGCTTCTTTCAGTTTCGGCAGCGCTTCATCGGTCATCATTTCTCCGAGCAAAGAAATGATCTTCAACTTGCGAATGTTGTCGGTATCGGGCGAGTCCAGAAGCTTCAAGAGGCGATCTGCATGACCCCACTCTGCGGCCAGCACGACGGGGAAGTCGTATTGCTGCAATCGTTCGTTCAGCTTGGTCATGGCATAGTCACCGGGATCGGCGGCATGTGCCTCCTGCGCGGCAACGACGGCATCGGGGAAATCAGTCCGGACTTCCCGCTGCCATTTGATTTTGGCTCCGTCCAAGAGATAGGTGAGTTGGCAAGCCGGCCCTTTCCAAATTCGCGACGGGGCATCAGGCAAATCCGCGTCGCCGCCTGACGACGTCGTGCCCTCCCACGTCTTATGCTGTTCGCACTTCACTCGAAGAACAACATCATGAGGCTGGGACGCGGTGGCGGCAATGGCATACCCCGCCTGTTCGAGGCGGCGCCTCACGGTTTCTGTCAAAGTGTCCGAAGGGACCGAGCCCTTGTCGGTAATTGCAATCGTCTCGACGAGGATCGTGGAGATCTTGGCGAGATGCTCTTTCTGTTCTGTTGTGAAATATTCCCTCGACGCCCAGGCCGGCTGCCCGACCCAGCAAGCACACAACCCGATGCCTACCGCAAGCGCAAGTATGAGTCGAATCATCTCATCACCTCCAACACAAACAGAACGGACAGACGAGGATGCCCAGTGAATGGATGTCGAGTCCGCATCTGCCTTCCGAATTTTGCCTGTCAATTACTATACTGTCTGTACTGGGGTTTCGAAAGGATTATCTATTCAGTCGACCATCTTAGAGAGGAGCTGAGCAGCGCGGACGTCTTGACAGAGGGAGGGCCGGCGGACTACAACCTATTCACGTCGCGACATTCCAAAAGGTTCCGAACCTCCTCGAAAGCGGGTGCGCGAGAGTGGCGGAACTGGCAGACGCGCGAGACTTAGGATCTCGTGGGAAACCGTGGGGGTTCAAGTCCCCCCTCTCGCACCAACCACATCGCCCGAACTGATCGACATCGTTCTGCTGTTCCAACCGACTGAAGCCCTAACCTTACAGGACATACTATGAAACTTGAAGTGACCGAACTGGGACCGAATAAACGAGCACTGAAAATCGAGGTGCCTGAAGAGGAAGTGAACCGGCAGTTTGCCCAGGCATACGTCGAGCTCAATCGGCAAGTGAGGATTCCCGGGTTTCGTCCTGGAAAAGCGCCATTGGGTCTCTTGGAACAGCGATACGCCAAAGCGGTGGAAGAAGATCTCATACGGAAGTTGATTCCCGATTATTACGATAAAGCTGTCCGACAGGCGGGGATTGTTCCCGTACTGGTCGAGGTGCCACCATTAGAGCGAGCCAAGATAAAAAAGAACGCTCCATTTTCATTTACCGCCACGGTAGAAATTAAACCGGCCATCGAGTTGCGCGATTATAAAGCGCCGAATCCCATCTCACTGAAGCCCGATAAACGCGAAGTCACGGACGAGCAAATGACGCAAGCGTTGGAAGCGCTTCGAGAGCAACAAGCGCAACTTGATGCAGCTCCTCCAGGTACGACGATCGAGGACGGGGATTACGCGGTGCTCGATGTGCGAGGCTCCGTCGATGGGACGCCGCTCGAAGGTGCAACGAAGGAAGGGCATCTCCACCAGGTAGGGTCCAAATTGCCCGTGCTCGGAGTGGAGGTCGATCAGGCCCTCCTTGAAAAAAAAGAGGGTGAGACCGTCGAGATCGATCAGCCCTATGCCGCCACCCATCCGGATCCGCAGTTGGCCGGAAAAACCGTGGTCTTTCGAATGTCCGTTAAAGCTATCAAAAGAAAAAAATTGGCGCCGCTCGATGACGAGTTTGCGAAAGATTGCGGAGCTTATTCCTCTTTGGAGGAGCTCAAGGGAAAACTCCGCGGTGAGATGGAAGCGACCCTGAAAAAGAACATCGAGCAGTCTTATAAGGATCAAATCCTGAAACGATTGGTCGAGACCCATCACTTCGATCTTCCCGACAGCTTGGTAGAGCGTGAACTGACCGCTGCGATTCGCCATCATATGGAAACTCAGATGAGGCAGAAGGGCAAAGTGGACCAGGCGGAAGAACTGGTCAAGCGACAGGAGGAGGTCAAGCGTCTACGAGAAGACCTGCTGCCAGAGGTCACCCGGCGCGTCAAGATCGGATTGATCCTCGAAGCCATTGCAGAGAAAGAAGGGATTCGTGTCGAGGAGGCCGACGTCGTGGCCGAGTTAGAACGATTGGCGCAACGCCTGAAATTGTCGGCCGAGGATATTCGACGGATGGTTGAGTCATCTGGCCAAGAGATGCGGGACGAATTATTCGGCCGCATTCTCGCGGAGAAGTCACTGGACTACGTCTATCGCCAAGCCATGATTCAAGGCTAAGTGGCGGAGGCAACATTCGGGCGCTGGAGTTCGAAAGGCCAGACGCAAGCATCGGCGTTCGTGACGAGAAATGAAAGAAGTGTGGTAAGATTAGCGACGTTTCATGAGGGATTGTGTTGAAGAGAAAGGACAGTTCGACATGCTAGTGCCTATCGTGATCGAGCAGACCAACCGAGGCGAGCGCGCCTATGACATTTACTCTCGCCTGTTGAAAGACCGCATCATTTTCCTGGGCGCTCCGATCGACGACATATTTGCCAATCTTATCATCGCGCAACTATTGTTCTTGGAAGCGGAAGATCCGGAAAAAGACATCAATCTCTATGTCAATTCGCCAGGCGGTAGCGTCACGGCTGGATTGGGTATCTATGATACGATGCAATACATCAAGCCGGCGACCAATACGATCTGCCTGGGACAAGCCGCGAGTATGGGCGCGCTGCTCCTGACGGCCGGCACCAAGGGCAAACGTTATGCGTTGCCCAATGCGCGTGTCATGATCCATCAACCGATGGGAGGGTTTTCAGGACAAGCGACGGAGATCGACATCCATGCCCGCGAGATTTTAAAAATACGCGAGCGACTCAATGAGATCTTGGTTAAGCATACCGGGCAGTCGCTTGAAAAGATTGCACTGGATACCGAGCGCGATTATTTTATGTCGGCCGAGGAAGCGAAACGCTACGGCCTCATCGACGAGGTGATCTCGCGGCCTCCAAAGGCAATCAAAGAGGTCACCGGCGGTAAGGAGTCCTCGAAGGACGGTAAGGATAAGTAGGAGGCGGCATGCCCAAGCAGGAAAAAATGGATCGTCACCTACGGTGCTCGTTTTGCGGAAAAAGTCGCGACGAAGTGCGCAAGCTGATCGCAGGACCCACGGTGTACATCTGCGACGAATGCGTCAATCTCTGCAACGATATTATTGCGGAGGATTGGGAAGAAGCCAAAGAGGAAATCTCTTCGAAGCTTCGAAAGCCAGCCGACATCAAGCATCATCTCGATCAGTACGTGATCGGGCAAGATCGCGCAAAAAAAATTCTTGCCGTCGCTGTGCACAATCATTACAAGCGGATATCCGCGAATGAAGTCGATGAAGTAGAGTTGCAGAAGGGCAATATCCTGGTGATCGGTCCGACCGGCACGGGGAAAACTCTGTTGGCTCAAACGCTCGCTCGATATCTCGATGTCCCGTTTACGCTGGCCGACGCCACCACCCTCACGGAGGCCGGCTATGTGGGTGAGGATGTTGAAAATATTATCCTCAAGCTTTTGCAAGCCTCGGATTACGACGTCGAGCGCGCGGAACGCGGCATCGTCTACATCGATGAGATCGACAAGATCAGCCGTAAAAGCGATAGCCCCTCCATCACCCGCGACGTGTCGGGAGAAGGGGTTCAGCAGGCACTGCTCAAGCTGATCGAAGGAACCGTGGCCAATGTGCCCCCGCAAGGCGGGCGCAAGCATCCGCATCAAGAATTCATTCAGGTCGATACGAGTAACATTCTATTTATTTGCGGCGGGGCCTTCGTCGGGCTGGACTCCATTATCGAGCAGCGACTCAATCAGAAATCGATCGGATTTGGGGCGGACGTCCGCGGGAAAAATGAGCGACGACTCGGTGAATTGTTGGCGCAGGTCCAGCCGGAAGATCTTCTCAAGTATGGGCTGATTCCAGAGTTCGTCGGACGGCTGCCCGTTATTGCGACACTCGAAGAACTCGACGAAAAGGCTTTGATTCGCATCCTCACCGAGCCGCGAAATGCTTTGACCAAACAATACGAGAAACTCTTTTCGTTCGAGAAGGTGAAGCTCAAATTCACCGAAGGAGCGCTCGTCGCCGTAGCACGTAAGGCCTACACCCAAAAGACGGGCGCCCGCGGACTTCGTGCGATCTTGGAAGAAGTGATGTTGGACATGATGTATGAAATTCCTTCCCAGAAACAGATTAAGGAAGTGGTCGTGACCGAAGAGGTCATTCTCGGAAAAAGCCAACCGATTCGGTTATTTGAGCAAGATAAGGAAATGAAAAGCGCCTGATTTTCTCGTAAGATATCGATCAGGACCCCTACTGCCAGCCTCTTCGGATTCATCCCTGCCCGAGAGATTCTAATCTGCATCAGCCACCCTCATCCCCTATAGGGATCGAAGCTCTCGACATTCCTGCCAACTTCGCTATACTTGGCACGTGAGACCTGGGGGTTCTATGCGGTTACCGGTTATTACTACACTGGTGCATAAGGGGAAAGCCCTGGAATTGGATTGCGAGCGGGAGCTCATCACGATCCGTGGCCCGAAAGGTGAAAAAATTGGGTCTGTGACGTGGGCGTCCATCATTGAGCAGGCGCGCCCGCTTCCCGAGCCGGACCGCTGGAACGATCTTCGAGATGAACCGCGGCTTTCGCTCGTTCTGAAAGTTCGCTACACGACATCCGGCGGCAAAACGATTGAAAGTCGAGCCGGTGGAATCGGTGGAGGAGGACTGTTTATCGAGAGCATCACCCCGCTCCCGGTGGGGACCGACATTACCCTAGAATTTTCTCTTCCGGACTCTCCTACCGAATGGATGTACGCGAAGGGCACGATTGCGTGGGTCTGCCCAAAACCTGACCATTATACATTCTCTCCCGGCATGGGCGTCCGATTTACCGACATCGGACTCGAAGCCAGAACCCGTATTGTGGAACTAGTGAAATCACTTAAAGGGGCAAAATAGCGATTCGCCCAGTCTCCGCCGCCCGCCCGTTCGGCTGCTAATTCTCATCCCTTCAGTTTGATAACCGCGAGATTCATCCTAGAGTTAGACCGTTACCAAGTTTAAGGTTTGTGTTTGATCGGAAGATCAAATGTCTGTGCTATCTTATACATCAGGCTCGCGCAGGGACTGTTCGCACTAAGGTTAGTAGTAAGAATTAAGATTTCAAAGTCCTTTCAGCAAACACACGGGCACACTGGAGGACAGGATGAGATTAGCGGTTACAGTGTCGGAAATTCATCAGGGAAAGATGCTTGAATTGGATTGTGATCAAGAAATCATTACCGTGCTCGATGAGCAGGGACACTTGATGGGGTCGGTTTCTTGGGATTCATTCATCGACTGGGTCCGTTCCACGAGCCAGGCGGACGCGACCCATGCGAGGGTGCATCCTCGTGCTCCCCTGGCTGTCAAAGTGCACTACAGCACCACCGAAGGCAAAGAGTTCGACGGTCTTACAGGGGGAATCGGCGGCGGTGGGCTATTTATCGAGAGCAGTATGCCGCTGCCCGTCGGATCGTCCGTGAATATTCAATTTGCGCTCCCCGACCGGCCGCTCGATACGATTCGAGCATCGGGCACGGTGTGCTGGGTGCGGGCGAAACCGGACCGCTTCACATTGTACCCAGGGATGGGAATTCAATTTACCGATATCGACGCGCAGGCCCGCGATCATGTGATGGACTTGGTTAAGTCTTTGATTCAGGTCCGGCAGGCGAGGACAGTGCCTCAATAGCCTGCTGAGCCCATCGACGCACGCTCCCGCTCGGATCTTCCTCTCGTGCGGTTTTGAGAATCGGCAACGCACTCGTGTCTCCCAACAGCCCGAGTCGATACGCTGCCTCGGTCCGTACGCTCGCGGTAGCGTCATGTGCAAGCCGGTCCGCAAGTGCCGACATCCCTCGTTGATCACCCATCTCACCAAGCGCGGCAATTGCCCGCTGCCGGACGTCGGCGTCCTCATCACCAAGCGCGTGCAGGAGCGCATCATACGACAGCGGTGATTCCAACGATTCAAGTGCGAGGGCGGCAGCCTGTCGAGAATGAGTAGGGCCTTCTCGTATCAAAGTTAGCAACTGCGAGACGTTATCCGTTCCGGCTCCGATTTGTCCGATGGCCTCAGCTGCAGTATCGGCAACCGCGAGGGCCGGGTCGTTCAGCAAGGAAAGCAGGGGGGAGAGGGCAGCAGAAGGGGCGTGGTCGCCAAGATTGCCCAATGCCCAAGCGCTATACTGGCGAACGAGAGGATCGGGGTCACGTAACGCTTCCATCAATCCGGCGGCGGCTTCCGCAGAAGCAATCTTTCCTAACGAGAGTGCCGCGGTTTGTCGAAGAGTAGGATCAGAGCTGTGCAAGAGGGCGAGGAGTCTGGATATGGTAATGTCTGGGTCTGGTGCGGTAGTGACGAAACAACCTGCGAGGATAGTCGCCAATAAAGCAATGATGGAGAACCGACGGATCATCCTTGCTTCGGGGGTTCGTCCGTCGGAACAGGCATCTGCTTGGCGGCCTCAATCGACTGTTCCAACTCTTTCTGTGCGGCGTCCATTTCCGCTCGAATGGTTCGCATTTCCGGATCAACGGCATTGCGGACATCAGCCGCGGCCTGACGGAAGGTGCGCAATGTATCGCCGAGGCTTTCTCCCAAGCTTTGCATATCGTTGGTCGAGAGTCCAGTCTCCTGTGCAGGCTTCGCAGATTTCTGAGCAGCGGTCGTTTTCATGGCCGCTTGTTGGGCTTGCACGCGGGCCACGGCATCTTTATTGACGATCGCCGAAGGTCGTTTCGCGACCGGCTTGGGCTGAGCAGAAGCCGGCAAAGGCGGATAGGAAGCCTGCAGTGCAGGGGCAGGCGCCGACAGGCGATCCTCCATCGTCGGTGGTTGTGCAAATTGAGGCGCTGCTGTAGTCGACTGCCCAGGCGTGGCCGCCGCCGGTGCCGGTTTTGGTCGGGGCGCTTGAGCCGCTTGAGGCCCTGCTGCCGCCATCAACGCGGCGGTGGTGCCGGGCGTGAGTTCGGGTCCAGGCTGATAAGGGGCTGTGGGCCGTGGAGGCTCGGTAACGGGCGCACTGGTTGACGGGGATGGCATTTGTGTCGGATCGGGCTGAGTGGATGCCGACGCATCGAGGGCAGGGTCTACCGGAGGCGGTACATCGTGAACCTCTTTTTTAAATCCTTTAAGGGCCTTCCCCAGGCCTTCCCCTAGCTGAGGCAATCGCCCCGCGCCAAATATCACCAGCACGATTACGAGTATAATGATGAGCTCTGAAAACCCAAGTGTACCGAACATAGGGCTCCCTACCGCGAGAAGTGACTTGACTTTATCCGCTAGGAAGAGAAGGTGTCAAGGGAAGGAGCCACGTCCAGGCGACGCGCCGGAACGTGAAACAGGTACGCGTCCGAGTGAATAGTGAGAAGAAAACGATCACTGGGCGAGTATGGGAACGATTTCCGTTTGTACCGGTTGTCCATAGACCACGGCGTCACGATCTGAAATGTAGACGTCCAATTCGCTGCGAATCCCAAATTCACCCGGCAGGTAAATTCCCGGTTCAATAGAAAAACAGGTTCTAGGCATGAGGCGGCGACTGTCGCGGGTCTCCAGATTATCGATATTGGCGCCGTTGCCATGCACTTCCTCTCCGATAGAGTGGCCCGTGCGATGCACGAACTGTTCGCCATAGCCGGCCTGGCTGATGACGTGGCGACAGACATCGTCCACTTCCCAGCCACACGGGAAATGGCCACGACGCACGTGGTCGCGAACAAACGACACGGCCTCGTCGCGCGCAGTTTTCACAATCTTAAAAATGTCCTGGTGGTGGTGAGGCACGGTGTGTCCGACAAAACCCGTCCATGTAATATCTGCATATACGCTTCCGGCAGCCGGCGGTTTGGCCCACAGATCTATCAACAACAAATCGCCGTCTCGAATAGGAACCGAGCCCTCAGGGGAAGGACCATAATGTGGATCGGCGCTGTGGGCATTGACGGCGGCAATTGGCGCGCTCGAGGTCACCAACCCGTGTGCGGCAATGCGTGAGAGAATAAACTGCTGAAGCCCGTATTCATTGAGCGCTATATGGGAAGTGACCGACTCTTTGACGTATCGAAATGCTTCGTCCACGATCAGACGCAACTTCTGAGCGGCCTCGTTGTGTGAGGTCAGTTGATGGTCACTCCATACCGCTTCAAACTGCTGGACCAAATCGGCGGAGGTCACGACCTCGATACCGAAGCTGCGGATTAATTCGATAGTGCCAGCATCGACCCGCGAGATGTAGGGAATGGCGTTCATCGGCGAATATTGCATCGCGACGCGACGCACGCCCTTGAGAATACGGGCGAGCGAGGCGCGCTGTTCATCCCACGACACATACAACACCGATTCTCCCGGCAAGACCTCGAGGGTATGAGGCTCGATGCGGTGCAATAACTTGACGGGCTCACCTTGGCAGGGAATCCAATAGTACCAACGCCGTGTCACATGCCTGGCAGGATTGATATGCAGCACTCGATAGCTAAGGGGATCGCTGTGGCGAAAATCATAAAAGAGCCACCCTTCTGCTCCGCACGTCTTCCGTACTGCTTGTTGAATCTCGTAGACGTGCCGATGAATGAAGTTGTCCATGCGGCAATATTAGCGAGTGAGAGGAAGAGGGTCAATCATCGACCGTTGTGGGGCACACCATGATAGAATGCGCGCGGAGGCCTCGTGTCCGTTCCAATCCCGCAGTTGCCGCTATTCCGTGTCACCCTCTTCTATGGCCCTGAACCGGTCGAGGACGACCAGGCCCGATTGATGTGCGTCTTCAACGTCAAGAAAAGAAGCTGGAAGGGTGGCGTACAAATAGCCGTCGAAGTGTCCGATGAGCAAGTCAAGCGGCTTCAACAGTCGCTGGAATTCGATGCGTGGGTCCTGAATGCCCTTGGAGGTATCCCCCAGGAAGAGCGCCAAAGCTATGAGGCCCGCATGCGCGATCTGCTGATTCAAGAGCTGTGTTCAGTGAAATTGTCTATCGCACTGGACCTTGAGATCCGCCAAGAAAACACGCGTCTTCCATCGGACCGATTCATCGAGGAACTTGACCAACGGGCCGTTGGTCAATCTGATCACATCAAGGCCAAGATTCTCACGGAGCTGGATCTTGTCCGCTGACGAGGGTCCGGTGTCCACAATGGACAGTCCATCGAAGCACGAGAAATGTTGAATGAAGCGCTTCGCCGTTACCGTCTGATCGAATCTAGAGTTGCATCCACGCACAAATTGTTGTAATGACAGTCCGCGCAGACCGCAGTCATCATTGCACGCGATCATTGATTGAGCGAAGGAGGAGAACCGTGAGGATTTGGCACGCAGGTCAAAACGGAAATGGAAGTACTAGACGAGCGGCGTGGACTCGCATCATGACGGCGCTCCTTATCGTGGTGTTTATGCAAGTCGCCGTGATCGGCACAACATGGGCTGAACCGGCCGGTGGCGGGCCGAACGACCAAACGGAAAATCCGGGGACTCAATACGGGTTAGGCGCAGCCAGCGTCTTTTTAAGCATTCCCTATGGGATGGGAAAATTTTTATTCGCGACGCTGGGCGGAATTTTCGGTGGCTTTACCTATGTCTTCAGTGGCGCCAATGAGAAAGCCGCCAAGTCTGTCTGGGATACGAGTATGCGCGGCACCTACGTCATCACTCCCGAACATTTAAAGGGAGAAAAGACGATTCGGTTCCTGGGAAGTCCAGCCGAAGGTTCTTCGGACAATGTCTCGCAAGAGCCTACTCCGCTTGAGCCTGTTCCGCAGCCGGTCCCGGAGCCGATAAAATAGACGAATGAAGCCCATCATCGGCGTCACGCCGGACTTCAATGCCGGCGACCGCAAGGAGTGGGGAGGGAAAGAACCGACCTACTTTCTCCGCGCCCGGTATATTCGAGCGATAGAAGATCTCGGTGGCGTGCCGTTGATCCTTCCATTGGCATCCGATCGGGCCGTACGGCGCCACGTATTGCAAGGGCTGCAAGGACTGCTGTTAACGGGAAGCGGCCCCGATCTTCCGCCACATCTGTACGGGGAACGCCGGCAATACGAATTCGGGGTTGTGAGCCGGCGACGCTATGAATTCGAACTGGATGTAGCCCATCTTGCCGCACGTCAGGGATTGCCGGTGTTGGGTATCTGCGGCGGGATGCAGGCGATCAATGTAGCGTTGGGAGGCACCCTCGTCCAGGATATTTCCTCTCAGGTGACCGCATCGTTGCCGCATCGATCGCCACTTCCCGCTACGCGTCTGTCGCATGCCGTGCAGGTATCGGCCAACAGCCTGCTCCATCGCATCGTGCGGCGAGACACTCTCCGAGTGAACAGCTCTCACCATCAATCTGTGAAACACGTCCCATCGAGGCTCAAAGCCAGTGCCATTGCGTCCGATGGGGTGATCGAGGCGATCGAATTGCCGGCTCATCCTTTTTTCCTCGGTGTGCAATGGCATCCTGAGTTTTTGTACGAGCGTCATGAGAGCCATCGCAGGCTGTTTCAGGCTTTCCTTAAAGCTGCCCAGACTGGATGTTGATTCGAGAGTTCAGTCGCCTTCTGAGAAGCAGACCGCACCCGATCCACGAGATTCCCGGTCAATGACGGTCCACGGAGCACCCTCACGACTTGTCGTGGACCGGATAATCGAAAAACGCTGCTATACTTTGTGTGCATAATTGGCCCCGTCGAAGGAGTGTGAATGTCGAATCGGTTTGCCTCCATCTTCCGTTTGAAATCCATCGAACAGATTCTTGCAGACTCCAATCGCCCTGAACATCGGCTGAAGAAGACCTTGACGGTCTGGGACCTGACGGCGCTGGGAATCGGGGCTATTATCGGCACGGGAATTTTTGTGCTGATCGGAACCGCCATCGTCGGCGATGCCCATCGCCCTGGAGCGGGGCCGGGCATCATTTTGTCCTTTATCCTGTCCGGAGTGACCTGCGCCTTGGCCGCGCTCTGCTATGCTGAATTTGCTGCCATGATTCCCGCCGCGGGCAGCGCGTATACGTATTCGTATGCGACGCTTGGAGAATTTCTCGCCTGGATTACCGGATGGAATTTAATTTTAGAGTACGGGGTGGCGTGTGTGGCCGTAGCCATCGGCTGGTCCGGGTACTTCAACAATATTTTGAAAACGATCGGGATCGAGCTGCCTCATTGGGCGACTCACGCCCCGGGCTCGGATGGAGGGGTTGCGAATCTGCCTGCCGCCATCATTGTCTTGCTGGTCACGGCGGTCTTGGTGCGAGGCGTGAAGGAAAGTGCGCGGGCGACCGGCATCATTGTGATGGTGAAGATCGCGGTCATCCTCTTTTTTATTGCCGTCGGGGCGTCGTCTGTTGAGCCTGCGAATTGGACGCCGTTTATGCCCTATGGCTTTCAAGGGGTCGGCGCCGCGGCGGCGATTATCTTTTTTGCGTACATTGGATTCGATGCCGTCTCCACTACTGCGGAAGAGGCGCGCAACCCGCAACGCGACATCCCGATCGGCATCATTGCTTCGTTGATCATTTGTACCGTGTTGTACGTCGTCGTGGCGGCGATCCTGACCGGCATTATCCCCTATGCTCAAATCGACGTGCATGCGCCGGTCGCCGAAGCGCTTCGCCTCGCCGGGTTTCATTGGGGGGCCGCGATCGTCGCCACCGGAGCCGTCGCCGGAATTACTAGCGTGCTCTTTGTCATGATGATCGGGCAGATACGGGTCTTTTTTGCCATGTCTCGCGATGGGCTGTTAGGGCCATGGCTCTCCAGCGTGCATCCGCGATTCGGCACCCCGCATCATGCGACGGTTCTCACCGGGGTGGGCATCGCGGTGCTCGCCGCATTTATTCCAATCGGCGAAGCGGCCGATATGACCAACATCGGGACCTTATTCGCCTTTGTCCTGGTCTGCGGCGGCGTGCTCATTCTGCGGCGCACACAGCCGAATCATCCGCGCCCCTTCCGCATTCCGTTCATGCCCTGGATTCCCTTGTTGGGCATCGCCGCCTGCCTCGGGCTCATGGCATTTCTGCCTATGATGACCTGGATCAGATTCGTAGTCTGGTCCGCGATCGGCGTGGTCACATACTTCTGGTACGGCGTCAAGCACAGTCGATTAGCGCTAGGCAATAAGGATGGCTCCCCTTCTCCACTTTGTGCCCCCTCAGACTAATCCATCTCTGAGCAGATGAATGGCGCACGGCCGGCGGTCTGTGTGAACGTCTGCGGATCGCGCATGAAAAAGTGCGTGGACGATCAAGGGAAGGATCGAAGAACTACGTCTCTTGGGTACCTGCGGATGTGGATTCAGGGGTTGGGGAGGCAGCGGCAGCAACATCCGGTTGGGCCGAAACGACAGAAGTGCTCACCGGTTTTGAAGAGGAAGAAGGCGACGGAGGTGGAGACGGCTGTGCGGCTGTGCCGGTCCCTGCCGGAGCGCCGGCGCGTAGGTCTGTGGTGGGGGCAGTGGGGGAAGGTTTTTCGGGAGTCGGCGTCGTGGCCGTCGCCGCAGACGCCGCCGGTTTGGGGGGAGCAGCCGGTTTTGGAGGCGCGGGCTTTTCCGGTTTGATTCCGCCTTCCCATGCCGGGCCGGTGTACATGTCGGGCGTCAGTCCCTTGGCTTTCCATTTTTCTTCAAAATCGGCCGCGGCTTTATTCGGCGTCTCGCCTTTCCCGATCACTTCATTCCACGGGTAGATTTTCGGCGCGATCTCGCATTGGCTCGTGCCGCGCAGCAAGTATAGAGCGATCGGATTGCCGCGGTACGGCCCTAGGAAAATGTGCACGTTGCCGACGTACTCAAGTAGGTGCGCCATAGGGACCGCAATGATGCCATATCGATCCGGGCCAATCAAGGCCGGGTCATTCGATTAGACCAGGCCAACAAGAGGGCAGACGATGCGGAGCGTGATCCAAATCAAAACGGCTCCAATCAGATCGAAGAGCAATCCGGCGAGGATCATGCTTCGAATCGGAATCAAGCCTGTTCCATAGACGATCGCATTGGGCGGGGTCGACACGGGTAACGCAAAGCCGAGACTGGCACCCAGACAAGCACCTAGGGCCGGCGCGATGGGCGAGACATGATCGGCTTGGGCGATTGCAATGACCAAGGGGATGAGCATGCCCGCGGACGCGGTGTTCGACGCCAATTCGCTGAGCAGGACGCCGCTCACGATGGCGACTGCCGTCAACCCCCAGACGTTGCTGGTCCCGAAGAGATGAACAAAGCCCGCCCCCGCGGCATCGGACAGACCCGTCTTGACCATCAAGTCCCCAAAGGCGAGCCCTCCTCCGAAAAGCAGAATAATACCCCAGTTGATATTGGAAGCCTGTTTCCAATCCAGGGTAACGGCGCCGGTTCTGAGGTCGGTCGGCAGAATAAACAGTAATCCGGCGGCAAGCAGCGCGACGAGTTCATTGGGAACATGTGCGTTCAACCAGACGACCACGTTGTGTTGTGATCCAAGGAGGGCTCCAAGCAAACCGGGAACGATCCACAGCAAGATCGCAACGGCGAAAGCCACGCACGCGTTAATCTGTCCGCGCGTCCATTCACTCAGCCTGTTCGGCATGTCCGTTGTCGATGGGAAGGGCGCATCGATCTGCGAGGAATTCTGTAGTCGAAGGAGGAGCCAAGCCGTTACCAGCATCAGCATTCCGATAGGAATTCCAAAGGCCATCCATGTCAGAAATGAAATGGAAACGCCGGCCTCTTCCGCGATCATGCCGACGCCCATCAGGTTCGGTGGAGTACCTACCATCGTCATCATGCCACCTGCGGTCGAGGCGTAGGAGAGCATCAGCATCAGGCCGGTTTGATAGCGCGCGTCCTGCGCGCCTTGACGAGGGATCGCGCCCAGGATGCCGAGCCCGATCGGTAACATCATCGCCGTCGCGGCCGTATTGCTAATCCACATCGAGATCACAGCCGTGGTTGCGCCGAGACTAAGGAGGATTCGTGATGGGCGAGCGCCGACCCACGACAACGACAACATCCATGCGGCGATTTTCCGATCCACCCCGTGAACGACCATGGCTTCCGCTAATAAAAAACTCCCGATAAAGAGGAACATAATCGGATGGCCGTACGAGGCGAAGATGCTTTTATCCGTTCCCAGCCCGGCCATCACGCAGACAGCGGTGCCCAAGAGGGCGGTCATGGGCAATGGGATGGGCTCGGCGATCCAATAGATCACCACGCAGGTCAACACGGCGAACAAGATATGGGCGGACGTCGAGAGGGATGCAATGGGTATGAAGTATACACAGAGCGAGGCGAAGGGCCCGAGTACGAGCGCAAGCAGGCTAGTCGGCAGGCGGGCGCGCGAATGGGTCGTGTTGATGGAGGAGTCTTGCATGCTGAATGGTGGTAAGGAGGCCAGGATCGTCCTACGTCGAGGTGGACGATCCGGAAATGGCATTCGCGGGCCGTTGACGAACGAGGAAGACCGCGATGATCAAGACCATGATGACACCGACATTCACTCCGACATCCATGAGGTACCGATAAAACTGTTCGTTCGTCACTTCGGGGAGGTGGGAAAGTTCCGCGCTGGCCGTGAGCACGCGCCGCGTGCACGCAATGATCCCGACCGCGAGGTAGGGTTCCAGCGATAAAATTTCCGTTTGCAAAAATCGCACGACGGTCCGAAACAGTTCCAGGAGAATAATGACCAGCAAGAGGTCGTTCAACAGTTTGAGGCCGGCCATCAGGAGCGCCCCGTTATTGAACGCGACCATGATGAAGACGTACCAACTATGCGTAAAGATCAGCATCCCGAGAATAAGCAGACTCATCCCGGCCGTGATGTATCCCCACCGATCGAGCCATTCCATCCAGGTGAGTAGCTGCTTCATGGACTCGGTTTTGGAACGCATATCCCTCCCACAGGCGGCTCTTGCACGGTCCTATTGTAGCGTATCAACCGTATTGCGCTAGGCGTTGCCGTGCGGGCCGACTCCCGATGTCGGCGGCGTACCGCGGAATTGGCTCAACTCTTCCAACGCGCGAAGCGACGTCAGCGTCAGTGAATGCCCGCAACAGATAATCTCTCGAAATCCGGCGCCGCCTTCCAGGATCATGACGCGAAGGCCGCATGAATCGGGGTAGAGTTTGTTTTCGTCTAGGATCATACCGACCGGCATTGTTCCTCTTTTTCGGCCCAATGTGGAGCCGACCTGCGGGACGATATCCTCGTCGGTGAGATCGTGATCGCAGCAGATGAGTTTCTCGAAACCCGCCCCGCCGCTCATGACCTTGACCATCAGGCCGCAGCTTTCGGGATAACGTTTTTTTTCATCGAGGATGTCGCCCTTTTTTAGAGGCATGGAACACTACCTTCCGAGTAATGATGTGTTCGGGCGTGGCGGGTACCGTTACGCTTCGAGAGCCGCCGCGATGCCTCGTCGTTCATCGACGGCCTGGAACGCCGCCAGGCCGATGAGAAAAAATATGGCCATCGATAAGACGGCCCAACGTTGATTGCCAGTTAAGGCGGTCACTTCCGCATAGACGAGGGGGCCGATAATCGCGGCAAATTTTCCGGTCACTGAGAAGAAACCGAAAAATTCGCCTTGCCGGCCGAGCGGGGTAAATCGACCCAGCAGTGTTCGGCTCGCCGATTGATTGGCGCCCAAGGCTGCCCCCGCCACGAGCCCAATTGCATAAAATTGCGCATGGGTCTGGACGACGCTGGCTGCGATGGAGAGCGCGATCCAGAGGATTAAAGTCAGGCTGATGGTTCGTTTCGCACCGATGCGGTCGGCCATGATTCCGAATCCCACGGCGCCGAGTCCTGCCGTAATCTGCGTAATGAGAAAATAGATAATCAGATCGCCCGGAGAAAAGTCCAGGACTTTATTCGCAAAGATCGCCGACGCGACGATCACAGTATTGATTGCATCGGTATAGATCAAATAGGCGATGAAGTAGATGACTAACTCTCGATAACGACGTATGTGGGTCGCCGTCGAAGCCAACTGCGCGATGGCTTGCCGCCAGACGGATTCGTGCAGAGGGGTTGTCTGCGGAATCGCCCGTTCACGCAGCCAGAAAAATGTCGGCAATGCGGCCAGCAAAAAAAATCCTGCCGTGACCGCAAAGCTCAGCCGGTAGGACGGCAAATTGTCTGCCGCAAATCCGCCGCTGATCAACGGATACGCCAACGCCAGCGACAGCAAGCCTCCGACATAGCCGAGGCCCCAACCATAGCCGGAAATGCGGCCGATATTATCAGGGGTGGAAATCTCGACCAGGAAGGCGCTGCAAAATAGGAAGCCCAGATCAAAAGCGATGTTTGCCAGTCCAAAGAAGAGCAGCCCTTGCCACACGTCGCCTTCTTTGACGAGGGCCAGCAGCGCAGTAAAGACGACGCAGAGCAGCGACGAGGCGATGAGAAATCGGCGTTTGATGGCCCGCGCGTCTGCAATAGCGCCCAAAACGGGGGAAAGGACTGCGACGACCACCATCGAGGCGGCATAACCCCAGAACCACAACCGTTCGGGCATCGCTTCATGGCCGGGTGTGCCGAACGGTCGTGCGACGATCTGGACGAAATAGACGCTATAGGCAACGGTGACGATGAGGGTGGTGAAGGAGGAATTGGCGAAGTCGTACAGGCACCAGGCCCACAGTTCTTTGGTAGTAACCGGTCGGGCCGTCACACCGTCGCTTTCAGACGCCGCTCGTCGGTCTTGCGGACAGTCTCCAATACCGTCTGATGACGGGCGCATCCGACAATCGATTTCGCGGCCACCGGATCAGCGGGCGCGTAGCCTGTCAGGAAACGTTCTTTCACACGAGCGATTCGGCGTAAGGAAGCCTCCAGCCGCGTCTCCGAAATCCTTCCGTCCTTGACGGCCCTGTGGAGCGCCTCCATCGCGGCCACCTGCCGGTCGTGTTCCTTGCAAATCAATAAAACATCGGCCCCGGCCTGAAAGGCAAGCAACGCGGCTTCCTCGATTCCATAATGATCGATGATCGCGCGCATCTCCAAATCGTCTGTGATGACCACGCCCTTGAACCGTAGTTGGTCCCGCAGTAAATCCGTCAGCATGATATAGGACAACGTCGCAGGGAACTGTGGATCGATCTTGGGATAGGACACGTGCGCCGTCATGATCGTGGCCAACTCGTTGTCGATGGCATGACGGAAGGGGCGCAGTTCCATATCGTGCAGGCGTTCGAACGACGAGGCTACCACCGGCAGTTCCAGATGAGAGTCCTTCGTCGTATCGCCGTGGCCGGGAAAATGTTTACCGCATGCCACGACTTTGTTATCCTGCAAACCGGCAATCGTCGCGAGTCCCAGGCCGCACACGTCCGCCGGCTTGGCGCTGAACGCGCGATCGCCTATGATTGGATTGCCCGCATTGGTATTGAGATCGAGAACAGGGGCCATGTTCATATTGATCCCCACCGCGCGTAATTCCGCCGCCGTGGTGGAGGCGACTTCATAGGCGAGCCTGGTATCTGCGGCAAACCCTAATGCGGCGCATGGCGGGAAAATGGTGAAACCGTCCGGCAACCGAGAGACGCGTCCGCCTTCCTGGTCGATGGCGATCAAGAACGGCGAGTCTGCCGCGAGCTTCTGAAGTTTATTCGTCAGCTTGACGATCTGCGCGGCGGACTCCAGATTGCGACGAAAGACGATGAATCCGCCGGGCCGATATTCGGCGATGAGCTTAGTCAAGTCGGTGGAGACGGATGTCCCGTCAAATCCAAGCATGAACAGTTGGCCGACTTTTTCTCGTAGATTCATCGTTAAACTCAATCGTGCTGCAGGGATTTTGCGTGCAGGCTCTCATCGATCAAATACTGAATCAGCAATCGTGTGCCGATGGCGGTCGGCCCCTTGGAAATATAGGCGCGTTCCCGGTCGCTCCAATCAGTGCTGGCAATGTCGAGGTGCACCCACGGGCAGTCGGCGACAAACTTGCTCAGAAAAAGCGCCGCGGTAATCATCCCTCCGCCACGGCCGCCGATGTTCCGCATGTCCGCCACGTCGCTTTTGAGCTGCTCGAAATAGTCGTCCCAGAGCGGCATTTCCCAGACGCGCTCGCCGGCCTTTGCTCCGGCTTGTTGAATGCGCTGCTTCAGGGTATCGCGATTGCTGAACATGCCGATCGCAAACTGTCCCAGCGCGACGGCGCACGCGCCCGTCAACGTCGCGATGTCGATGATGGCAGCGGGCTTCAGGCGCGTGGCGTAATTCAATCCATCGGCCAAAATCAGACGTCCTTCCGCATCGGTGTTCTGCACTTCGACGGTCAAGCCGGACATGGTTGTGAGGACATCACCGGGTTTGATGGCGCGACCGCCCGGCATGTTTTCGGTGGCGGGCAAAATGCCGATCACGTGCAAGGGCAGGCGCAAACGTGAGGCGGCCCGGACTGTGGCCAGAACGGCCGCGCCACCGGTCATGTCGGCCTTCATCTGTTCCATGTTTTCAGAAGGCTTGAGCGAAATGCCGCCGGTGTCGAATGTAATCGTTTTTCCGACGAGTACGATGGGCTGCGACGCTCGGCCGTTTCGTTTTGCCGGGCTGGGGCCTTTGTATTCGAGCACGATGAACTTCGGCGGCTCATGGCTCCCACGCGCCACGCCGAGAAACGCGCCCATGCCGAGTTTTTCCACGTCGCGTTGTTCCAGAATCTTGACCCGCACACTGCGTTCCTTGGCAATACTCTTGGCTTCCGTGGCGATACGGGACGGGGTCATGATGTTGGATGGATGATTGCTAAGATCTCGCACGAACATGGCCGCTTCTGCCGCAGCAACCCCACGACGCACGCCTTCCTTGATATCAGCCTGGGCGTCTGCTTCCGCTTCGACCACAATCATGCGTTCGATTTCCTTGGGCTGATCGCCAGTATTCGTTCGGTATACCGTGAACTGGTAGACGCCCAGCATCGCGCCTTCGGTCATGGCTTGCGCCAGTTCCAACTCCGACGCGTTCGGAAGCAAGCGTCCGTGCAGGACGGTTGTGAAGGATCGCGCGCCGGCTTGGCGAATTCGCTTGACTGCGGTGCCCATGGCCTGCCGAACCGAATCCAATTTTGCGTCCTTCTTCTTTCCCAGGCCCACGAGAAGCACTCGTTTGGCAAACATTTTTCCCTGCGTGTGAAGAAGCACGGTCTGGTTGCTCTTGCCTTGAAACTCTCCGTTCTTGAGTAAATCGCGAACAGCGCCCTGCAAGGCACGATCGACGGTGGCCGCGGCCTCCTGCAAGGCGGTTTCCCCCTCGAAATGGCTGAGCACGACGACTTCCGCCGGTTCGTTTTCTATCCGTCCCTGCTTGACCTTCACATCCATCTAATTCAAACCTCCAGTCGTTCGCTATCTTCTTGTGGGATGCTCAAAACAGTTACTATTGCACCAGCCGACCCCAAGCGCGCCAAGACGCGCTCCTTCCCGCTGGGGTACGTTGAGGATGTTTTCAAGCCGAGAACGCAGTTGGCGACCGTTTTCAGCATCTCATTACACGCCATGCATGCTGGGGTCCCATATATATTTATGCAATTGCATCTGAAACCGCACCGAAAGCTTATCAGCTAAAATCCATTCGGCCAGTTGACGCAGATCTAACTGGCCGAATACTGGGCTAAAGAGAATCGCACAGCGGGCGGGCAGATCGTATTGTTTGAGGATCATGCAGGCCCATTCGTAATCGGCTCGATCTTTAAGCACGAATTTCACTTCATCCTTGGACGACAGCCGGTCCAGATTAGTCCACTCCATGCGATCCATCATACCGCTGCCCGGGCACTTGACGTCGAGAATGATGTGGGCGCGACGATCGACCGGCGACACATCGATCGCGCCGCCCGTCTCCACCAACACCGTATAGCCGTCCTCACACAAGGCTTCGATCAACGAGAAGGCTTCCCATTGATGAAGCGGCTCGCCGCCCGTAATCTCTACGAGGCGGCAGCCGTAACCTCGAACGCGCTCGAGGACGTCGTGCCAGGTGATTTCCGTGCCGCCATGAAACGTATATTCGCTATCGCACCACGTGCATCGAAGAGGGCAGCCGGTTAATCGTACAAAGGTACAGGGCAGGCCCGCATAGGTCGACTCCCCCTGGATGCTGTGGAAAATTTCAGTCACGCGCATTGAATGACTCGGATGCAGGCTGATGGATCACACGAAGCGGCAAGGTTGTGGCTACGCCCATGTGACGACCGGCCAGCCGTGCTGACGCGCAATCCGCCCCATGCCACGAATGGGATTGACGACTTGAGGATGCCCGACCGACTGCAACACCGCAACATCACCAGGACTGTCGCCATACGCGTAACAGTCTTGTAGATCCATCTGTTCATGCGCCGAGAGCGATTCAATCAGCACTCGTTTGCCCTCGCCATACGGAAGGGGAGGAAGCACGTGCCCGGTATATTGTGAGGCGATTCTCTCCGGAGTCGCGGCCAACACGGTAGGCACATTCAACATCGTCGCGAGCGGCGCAATTAAAAAATCCAACGAGCCCGTCACCAAGACAACACGATGTCCGGCTTGCTGATGTTTTTCTAGAACGGCTAATCCATCGTGTGAAATGCGTGGGCAGATCTCAGCGCGCACGAATTCTTCCGCCAAGGGTTCGATCATGGCCGGATACTTTCCCGCCAAATATAGCTTTCGTTCCCGAAGGGGATGCAGGGACATCGGCGGCATGTGTCGCAGCAAGTGCCACGCGCTCTGTGCGCTTTCACGCATCCCGACGAAACCGCGCCGAAGCAGGTAGCGGAAAAATTTTACTTCGATGGCCACGCCTGGGATCAGCGTATTATCCACATCGAAAAATGCGCCCAAACGGCGATACGACCTAGGCGCAGTAGCGTCCGGCATAGCCACACTCACGAAAAACCTCGATGAAGGATTGCGGTGACAGCACTGCGTTACGGAAAGAGCGCTCACGCGAAAAGGATTTTAACGGAAGGGGCTTTCATTGACAAGCGTTTGAAGGCCTTTCTATAATGCGCCCTGCGCCGAAGTGGTGGAATGGCAGACACGTACGTTTGAGGGGCGTATGGGGTAACCCGTGGGGGTTCAAGTCCCCCCTTCGGCACCAAACTTACCTTACCTCGTTGATTCACTTCATCTTCCTTTCCGCAGTGCCTCCCTGGTGCCGCCACTGGTACACCAAGGAGGCCACAGTGAGTACACAACTTCGTTCTTCGCGTTACTACTCCCGTCTGCTGGTGCCTGTCGTGTTGCGTGGTATCTTTGGTAGGCGTGAGATTGTTCGGAGCCTACGGGACAGCGGCCTACTCCGATGCCTGCATCAAGGCTCGTGTGTGGGAAGGACGACTGGCTGTCCTGTTCGCCTTCCTCAAGGAGCATCGTGAACGCATGACCTCAAAGGAAACCGAAGGCCTCATTGACCACTATCTCTCCTCCACGCTGCGCGAATGTGAGGATGATCGGGCAACCAGGGATGTATCCGACGACGAACGAGAGGCCATTGGACTTGGCGCTGACTGATCATCTGGAGCAAGACGCACGGCGAACTGATCGCCCACGACTACCGGCGCATTTCGCAGACCGCTGACGACCTTCTGGACACCCACAAGTACACCCTCAAGAAAGACTCAGAAGAGTACCAGCGGCTTTGTCGAGGGTTACTCCAGGCGCAACAGCGTCTCTTCCGGATCGAGTCGGAACGGTGGGACGGTGACTACTCATCGTCGCCTCTGACCGGCTGGCGGCAATCGGTACAGCGCATCCGCTGATCCACTTCCGTTGACCCGTTCCAAGTTAATCTCGGAGGGACTGAAGGAGTACTTCGAGCACTACGCGCATCGTGAGCAACGCACGAACGAGGAGAAGCATCTTGGCTTCCGACGGTTCCTGGAGATCATCGGTGGTGACAGGCCGATCCAGGAGGTCAAGAAGGGCGACTGCATCAAGTTTCGTGACGCCCTCGCTCGTTTCCCCCGACGTATCCCCGATAACCTTCGAGGCAAACCCATAGTGGACATGCTCAAGAGTCTCGAAGGTAAACGCGGGGGATATACGAGGGTGACAAAGAACACCGTCAACTATGCGCTGGACGATCTCCGACACTTCTTCTCCATGGGCCATCAAACATGATCTCTTCGAGGGCAAGAACCCAGTGGACGGCATCGCCTATGAGGGCACCAAGCAGGAATCCTATGAACCGTTCACGGATGGTGATCTGACGCGCATGTTCACGAGTTCTAAATTTCTCGCACAGCGCACAGGACGATATGTTGAACGATACTGGCTGATCTTGAGCCTAGCTTACAGTGGCGCACGACGGGAGGAACTCGCGCAACTGCTCGTCTCCGACATCAGGCAGGATCAAGAAGGGGTGTGGTACTTCGACATTACGCCAGACGAGGAACGCCCGCACGAGCGGAGTGGAAAACGAGAGAGACCCAAAATTTCTGCCGAACTCAGGATCGAACACTCCGGGAGCATATTCTACACCTTGAAAGGTCAGAGTAGCTGGCCCAGGAACCAATAGCCAACTGCCTAAGCTGATGTTTTGGCCACTGGTGAATGGGGTAGCAGGATTTAATATTGCGCTCCCGGAGACTAATGAAAAATCTTGCCCCGTCAATGTGAAGCCCGATATTGGGCAGTTGATCTCATTGCAACCTAGGACATCGACGGCTCCACTTGCCGTAATATCAAGCGCTTCAGCAGAGAGTATTGGTAGGCCCATGATCGCAATCGAAAAAAGAAAGACCGCTATCTTTACCATGCTTGCACCTCACACATACATCTAGAGTTTGGCCAGCTGATACCAATGGCAGTATGAGTCGATTGGGTTTACTGAACAAGGCAAGGGAAGTCAGTAATGACTAGTTAGACGCTTCTGCGATTCCAAAAAGGCAAACAGAGTCCGCTCACCGAAAACATCGAGATTTTGAGCGACACACACACTCAGTACCCATACCGCAGTACCTACGCCTCCCTCAATTCGTCGCAAGGCTATCCCCCGGCTAACCATGCCTGCCTCACGCTATAACGCGAATCGTCTTTCCAATAGCAATAGTGCCACTAATCCACTTCCAAGCAGAATCCAGGTCGAGGGTTCGGGGACCGGCCCAATGATGAAGGCATGATCTCCCGTTGCGTCTCCATACCATCCCGCGATATGGCCGAGGTTATTGATGGCGGTTAAGTGCGTGTCAGTTGCGCCAGGGATGCTGATGGGCGTAAAGAGTCCGTTTGTATCCTGAATCCCATTGTCGAAGAGAATTTGACCCACGTTATTAATGTCGACAGCATTGCCTGCAAGTGGCGTGACTGTACCATTCCGGTAGAGGAAATGATCTCCCACGACCTCCCCGAGGTCGTTGACCGCGTGTGGGTCGGTAAAGTTGGATGCCTTAAATAACGTGACACTTCCATTTGTCGAAAGAAATCCCCGAACATCGGCCAGACCAGTTCCAGGGTCAATAATTCCCGTGATCTGACCCACGTTATTGATCCCTGCATAGCCAACGCTAGTCCGAGTAGGCGGTGGGATGCTGCAGGTGGAAGATACGTTGCAGTGAATGCCGACGCTTGGTTGAAATTCACCCACAACCAATGACGCGACAAAATCTCCCGCATTATTGATCTTTCCGATTGTCAGTTGGTCAAAGTGTGGGCCGGCGAATAGTCCCCCGGGGCCGATTGTGGCTCCGTTTTTTAACCTTGAGTAGCCGACCGTCACATCTTGATCATTGATCCCCGTTGGAAACGGGCCAAGAACCGCTGACGCATTAGAAAAATTAGAAAAGGGCAGCAACGTCAGCGTATAGGTGGTTGATCCAATTTCCAATGTAGAGGCTGCTGCATAAATGCCGGAAAGCAGCACACACAATGTGATGATGATCTGCCAGTAGAATTTAGTGCACATGCTTCCTCCTGAACGAGCGTCAATAAGAGGTAAGCATGAGACGATATACGAAGCGGGTCAAGATGAGTGATACTCGGCGGTATTTATAATTAGCCAGCAGTCAAAGCGCCATGAGGCTTAATTCAAATGTGAGGGTTGCGGCTAGTGCGCGATTACTCTTCTCTACTGCTCAGAAACCATTTCATCACAAAAAAATTAGCGGGTCCTCTTCTTTAGCACTCTAATTCGAAGGTGTACCCCCGCGCATCCTGTTTTTGAATCATGTGTAACACTCTGTGTCCCATGCGCGGTATTACCGCCCCCCTCGATTCGTCGCAAGACATCCCCCCTATCACCACAACGTTATGAAACATTCTTCTTCTAGAAAACATAGAGAACAATAGTGCAACTAAGCCGGTAGAAAGGAGTGGCCAGAAGCGAGCAGAAGGATTGTCGTTGGTTCAGGGACTGGGGGATGCGTCCAAAGAGACTTGAAGCCTGGTGAGCCTCATGAGCATTCTTCAGACTAAATTTTTGTCAGTCTTAAATCTTAAGAATATATACTGCAAAGTGCGTTAAGGTTATGACAATGTGGTGTTTACCATGACGCCTTCTTCCTAATATAAGCATTTCACCCTTGTATCGTTGCCTTGACACTTCGTTAGCCGCTCCATGTCGGGCCCCGTTATAGCCTTCGCCAGTGTGTGAACTCCATACCCGCACCCTCCTTGCATACACCGTCAAGGCGTGATGTTGACTGTGTATAGAGGGATATTTAGTTTGCGCGCCACTGGCTTCTCGCGGCAATTGGCTTGATCTGCTGGATGACACACCGGCGTCAAGGAGGCTTCGCTATGCCAAGACACCGACTCATATTCATTTCAAACATAGCGTCTGTAGTCGCAAAATCCTCGTATTTTCGGGGCTGATTTCGCAACCTCCGGAGCGGGGGGCTAACGTTTTCACGCAATTATGGGGCGCTGGCAGCGGACTCACCTCTGGCGGAACGGCGTGCAGTTTTCCAGGACCTTTCAGCTCAGCGATTCGCCCAAAGGCTGGACCCTTGCATTGACGGGATCGTTAATTGGTAATCTGCAGGCCACTAAACTTCCAGGGTTGCCTCAGTCACAGTCTTCTGTCGGAGCCGATGTAACCATGACGGCTACGCCCCTGCATTTACCATGGAATATCACCGATATGGGTGTGTTAGGCGGAGTTCCAACGGTTAATCCAATAACGATCAATCAGCTGCAGCAACAAACTGCCGTGCTGGGCGACGGTGCATACACGCTGACATACTTCAGCAGGTGGAAGTCAGGTCATAAACTTTTCGAATTTCTTTACAGATGGTCTCCAAGTGAGCCTCACGGCGACCGCCGTGCCAGAGCCCTCGTCGCTGGCTCTTCTCATGCCCTCTCTGCTCGCATGGTATTTCTTCCGATGTTATCGAGCCTCCCGTGGCATGAAGGGCATTATCGTGAAACTTGAATAGGCGCTCTTCAGAAACATCTTGATGACAAATTCCCCCACCTGAGACAGGGCCATTTGTTCTGGAGATGACTTCATAAAAACCTCATATGCAGGTGCCGTGTCAGCGCGGGAAGCCTAAGGTATGATCGTGAATATACTGCTCTACAGTATCGTATGGTGCACCTATGCCTTGTGCGCCCTGAACACTGTCGGAGCATTTGAGTTGACGAGCACATTACATGACCAAATCACACGGACAGTTGAGCCTGTTGAGATTGCTGACGTACTCTTCAATCCGGGGATAGGTCTGGCCGACTTTCATTTTGGGTGGGGACATCCACCCTCTCCGGAAGAATATCCGCAGCAAACTGTCGCTTACTTCCGCTGGACCTGGGCTGAGCTCGAACCCACGGAGGGTAATTACAATTATAGTCTGATCGATGAGACGATTGCGCAAGCAAAAGCCAAGGGGGAAACGCTCGGTTTTCGGATTCTCACCGACTTCCAAGCTGGCTCCCCATCATGGCTGCTCAAGAAGGGCATCGCAAGCGTGACCGTCGATGGCGGCGTCTTCCCCGATTATAACGATTCCCTCTTTCTTCGCTACCATGAACGGCTTCTCCATGCGCTAGGAAGGCGGTATGCCAATGCTCCTAATGTGGATCATGTGGATATCGGCTCAGTCGGATGCTGGGGTGAATGGAACAGAGCATGCTGCCGTGGAGTCGACGCCCTTTGTGAAAAGTATTATCCCACGGCATCCAATCAGAGGCGGATCATCGATTGGTATTTTGAATATTTCCACCCAACACCGCTCGTCATGCTGGTAGGAGGACCACTTAGGTATGCCGTGGCCCGCGGCGCAGGGTGGAGAGGCGATTGCTTTGGCGATTACGGACTGTTGAGCCCCGATTGGAACCACATGAGCGACCTTTATGGTCAAGTAGTCAAAGACCCAGTCATTCAGGAAGCCTGGAAACGTGGCCCAGTGCACTTTGAGGTCTGTGGAGTAATCGCCAATTGGTACGACAAAGGCTGGGACATTGATGCCATTCTTCAAAAAGGTTTGGAGTGGCATGTCTCACTCCTGAACGCCAAGTCCTCAGCTATACCTCCTGCGTGGAGATCTCGCTTCGATACCTTTCTGAAAAAGGCGGGTTACCGTTTCGTCCTCCGCCGGATGACACACCCGGCGCAAGTACGTGCCAGCCGAACGCTTCACGTGAACGGGTCGTGGGAGAACATTGGAGTGGCGCCAATCTATCACCCCTGGCCCCTTGCGTACCGTCTGAGAGCTGCTTCCGATCATGTGCCCCTGCAATGGACCAGTACAACCGACGTGCGGCACTGGTTGCCCGATGTGACTCAAGACGTCTCCGATGCCGTGACAATCCCTCATGACCTACCGCCCGGGACGTATACGCTGGACATAGCGATCCTCACGCAAGACGCACAATTCCCTCATGTCAATCTCGCTATTTCCGGCCGACGAGCAGACGGTTGGTATCCTTTGTCCACAATAACCGTCTTTCGGTAAAGGACGGCTGACCCACGATATCTCAACGCCGCGCCCTGGAGGGGCCGCCGCTAATCGCAGGCGCTGAGCCCCTCCCCTTTTTGAAGGGTGGTTCCGGAAGCTATTTAAGCACGCATGAACAAGCGTGCCGATGCTGCCAACAGCGGCAAAACAGCGTGACGAAGGGTATTTGACGAGAATGCGGCCAAGAATGGCGAAGTGTTGCCGGTAACGAGAGGTTGCCTCAGAGCAGCGGTAAAACAGCAAACCATTTAAGTCCTTCACTGCGAACAATGGGCAAAAGAGAGAATCAGCGCTAGTCGATAGGGTGTTTATAGATCGGGGATGGTTACAGTGTTGACCGGTAACGATCTCTTGAAAAAATAATACAAACAATCAAAATAACCAAGAGGATGAAGCTTATAACACAGTATACGGAGCATTGATTGACGCACCGGAATTGGGTAGGCATCAGGTTGGTGTCTATGCGCATTCCGGGCCGTAAATTGGTCGTACAGAGGTCAGCAATTAATCACTCTTATTCGCACTCCATCTGCCGGGCCCTCCGCGCACATTTCGCGGCAAAGACACGGGATATTTGGGAATGAGTGTAATGGACTGCGAAGGAGTTTGATAGCGCCAAGCGAATCCCCCCTTCGGCACCAATCACCGCTTGATGTCGGTTTTACGAAGGGTTAGATCGCGGCACTATTGGCAGGTGTTATTACCGTGTTAAGCGCAACATCGAGACACTTCATAGCTGCATCGAGCTTCTCGCCTTTGACGCTCCGATAGCGTAGGAACATCTCTACCGACCGAGTGCCCGACGATCTTCATGATCGTTTCAATGTCCACGCCAGCATCCGCGAGGTTCGTGACAGCACAGTGCCGTAGGTCGTGGAACACAAAACTACCGATGTTCTGATCCTTACATAGTTGCTGCACCGTCCGATAAGTATGACCTAAGGATGCTGGAAGACCAGGCCCACACAGAGGCGAGGAGTTTGCTGGACGCGCTCGGCGAATAAGATCGGCAGACACCCTGAGTCTGGCCCTTCCCCTAGTCCCAGTTCCGCTTCAAGCACGCCTCGATAGTTTCTTGTTGGCGTATGAGGAGGCGTTGTTGCGCCTCCTCCAGTCTCGCTTGTGCCATCTGGGCACTCTGCCAGAGCCGGTCTAGCGAACTTTCTAACGTTGCCACGCTTTTAATATTCAATTGCCGAGATGCGGACACTTGCTCTTGAATGCGTCGAATGGTGTTGGGTCGTTCCTGACCCTCAGCGATAAGCCGTTTTATGTCGGCCACTCGTTTAGAAAGCCGCCCGGTCATTAACCGGCGAGTCCGTACCTCTCTCGCCAGCGCATAGGTATTCAAGGCCAGCGTCAGAGCCGTGATAAATTCTTCACGGTTAAACGGCTTTCGCAATACGTCATGCGCCCCCATCGCTATCGCTTGAGCTGCTAGCCTCGCATCGACCTGACTGCTAAACAGAATGACCGGCACATGGGGTCGGAGTGCCTGGGCCCCCCGCAAGAGGGCCAAGCCGTCCAGTTCCCTCATGTGCAGGTCGGTCAACAGTGCAAACACTTCGTGCTGTTCGAACTGCGCGAGGGCGCGACGGGGGGAATCAAAGGGTTGGACCCGGACATCAGGCAAATGCAATTCCATGAGACCCGTCACGGCAGAAAGGAGCGCGGCGTCATCGTCCACAACCATAATGCTGTGATGTGACATGGACCCCCCCCCCCCCCCAGATGCCCTAGTGAAACCATCCTAGGAAACATCGTCAACTGGTCTTTCTGCCTAGGTTGAGCTATGAGATGTCACGGCCTTGAAGATGCTGGGCTACGACCTTCCGATGGCCTAGGGCTATCCCTTGCAGTGTTTCCCTAAACCGATTCGTCGAACTGTTCATACATCAGCCGAAGGCTGAACCACTCGCGTCGGTCAGATCAACTAGTGTCACAAACATCCGGACCGGCTGGCCTGCTGCATCTAACGACGGCTCCGCTAAAAGATAGATAGTCCGTATCGCGCCCGTGACATAGACAATGCGGTACTGGGCTTCCTGAAGTTGGCGCGACTCCAGCGCCAGCCAAATCAAATTTTGGGCGGGTGCACGATCGTCAGGATGAAACCACTCCATGAACCGAAGAAAAGAGTTGGCGTCCCCGTCATACGGATTCCGTCCGAAAATGCTATACAGCCCAGGAGACCAGACCATTACATTGGTGACGAGGTCCCAGTCACAGTGGCCGATACGTCTCATCCTCAGAATATTGGCATCGCGCTCTTCCTCATACTCAACCATCAGATGGGCTCCTAATTGTGGATCAGTAGGATCGTCAGCATCGCTTGGGGCGATGTGGGCGGGTTTTAGTTTATTTGCTGTGATCGTATAGGAGGCGTGCCAGGGTGACAATCTGTCAAATCAGGAGGGGCATGATTCAACACATGGTATTCAGAGGGATGCCCATTCCTTCCCCACTGTTTCCATGACTTGCATTTGTTGCCCGCAAATGGTGCCGACCATACAAGCAGAGGAGCTGCTCTACAGCGGATCGAAGCTGGTCGGAAGCAATGGACCGTCGCCGATTTGGAAACGTCTGAAAATCCGTCTCCGCATTCTGGATGCATCCCAACGCGACATCACGAGCGGTTTTTTGGGTATGTCAGGGTGGAGGTTCGTGAACCCGGAAGGACGGTCCGGCAAGACATCCGATAAAAGGCCCGCTACAGCTTACACCTTGGTATTAAGCGGCGCCGTCAATGCTAACTAGGCGGATCACCAGCCGGAAAAGATGTAGTAATCGAAGGAAGCAGGAACGAGCAACCCATCGAGCCAAGCGGGGAGGCAAACACTCGTGAATCATGCCTACGGCTGAGGGCGATCTGTACGTTACTCAGCTAGTGTGTAGCGAGTCGTCATCGACGTTCAGTTTGGCATAATCTGTTCGCCAATTCGGGGGCGACGCCGATAGTATGCCCGGCTGCCCAAGCACGGCGTCTGTGCCTCTCTTGATGGTTTGGTTGCGCAACGTTGTTGGGAAGCGAGACTGGCCGGCACCGTTGTGACCGGACCTAGGTGGCCGATCGAGGTAGAGAATCACAGATAATGCACCGGCCAAGACCACGGCACTCACCGACATTACGATGAAGTACAGTTCCACCATGACGGGCCTCCTTATATAAAGGACAAGCTCCAACGTATGCAGCAACTCGACGCGGAGTTGGAGGAGGGAGACTCTTTGAGCAGCGGGTGGGGACCGCGCATGCTGTATCCCGATGACGGAGTCCGCCTCCCCTCAGCCATCCCTTATAGGCGTGGCTGCAAGGTTCTGGTAGGTGAATCCAGTACCGTCTGCGATGTTTAACGGCCTGGACGATAGGGCCAAACACCGGCAAACAAGCTTTGGGCGATAGCCAGCCGTTTTGGTTCCGCTGAAAATCCATCTCTGCGTTCAGGAGGCATCCCAACGTGACGTGACGGCCCATTTTCTGGGGTGGGGGGTGGAGCGTTGGTGTCATTAGAGTGTTAAGGAGAGCGACAAAGGGGGCGGGACACGAACAAATACCGAAAGGTGAAGTATACGCGAGAGACTATGATACGCGTCTCTGAGTTTTTCCACCAGGTATCGATTCGCTCATCGAAATGCTCGTAAACGAAGTACGAAGGCTTCTTCCAAAGCTGGAATCTGTATGCACGTCCGACGATTAACGGCGCAGCTTACGACACGGGAGCCAATGGATAAGAACAGCTGAGGCGGCTTTTTGTACTAGCTGCTAATGAGCAATTCATCTAGTAGGCGATCGTGAGGGGGATCTTACAGCGAGCGGGTGGCCACTTGGGCGGTTATCGCCGGGGATTCATTTTCGATCCGAGTCGGTACCACGACCCACGCGCCTAAGGCCGCTCCTAGAGCATTCATGATCACATCGGCTGTCGAGGGGCATCGGGCGGGATTGAAGATCTGTATAAATTCGGTGGAGCACGCGAGTAGGGCGGCCATGCCGACTAGATAGGTAAGTGTCAACGCTTCGGTCTTACGCTCTAGCCATTGCCGGCCGGCGTAGCCGAATGGGAGATACATGATGATATTCACCGCGATGTCGAGGACCATTCCAGGTTGTAACGTGTCGCTGGGAAAAGGCACCCAATCCACTCGCCACCACTGAAGACTCGCATCCATCGTGTGCCAGGGCAGCGTCGTGCCCAGCACGATGACGACGGTGTACGCAAAAAAGAGAAGATCCCAAGGTAATAGGCCGCTCGCCTGCTGGGTCGATCGTGTCCTCATGATGATTAAGTATAGCGAATGGTCAAAGCGGGTTGGGAGGAGGCCTAACGCTTTGAGAAGCTGGAGCCTTCCGGCGTCTCAATTGTGCTTTTTGAGTTCAGTAGAGATATTTATTCAGGTAAGGTGCCACGTGCGGTAGACGGCGGTACCGAGAATGTTTTCTTAGGCATGATTGATCTGTCAAAATTTGCCGAGAGAATTAGAGTATGTTAGAGGATGGTGGTACGATTAAGCATGAAGCGACTTCCCAGTCAAAACGGATTGGATCTTATCAATGAGTGCTGATGGAGAGAAGGGTTTGTGAATGAAGCTCCCACCCAAGACACCTTGAAAGTTTTTTTCGGTCACCAATCCCGACATGAATAGTAAACGCAGATTCGGTCGTGTGCTTTGCAATTCTTGGGCAAGCTGCGGCCCGCTCGTGCCTGCCATCGCAATGTCCACTAACAGAAGATTGATCTCGCCGGAATGGCGATTGCTGACCTGATGGGCGTCGTCGGCATTCAAGGCGTGGAGCGCGGTGTATCCGTATTGTGTAAGGAGCAGGCATATGAAACGGCAGAGCGCCGCGTCATCGTCGACCACCAAAATTGTGTGAGGCGAAGTAGGGGGATTTTGCTCGCCGTCCGGCGCAGCTTCACTCATGCGATGTGTCTAGCATGGAACGGGACAATCGTCAAAGCGTTCTAGAATCGTATATAAAAATCCTCGCTTGATCCGCGCGACATTCCCATTGCAGAGAAAGTCTTGCAGGTCAATGGGATTGATGAAGATGCACCTTGATATCGGTCAGGATTTTAGCCGGAACTTGAGCGATGTTTATGACGATGGCGTCAGTGGGTTCCTCAAGCTGAGCAAATTGGTCGGTCAACAGGTTGCTGGGCATGAAATGATGCAGACGGTGAGCCAAGCGAGCCTGAATCAGTTCAAAAGGACCTTTCAAATAGACAAGCGGGATGTGGCAGTTCAGAGGAATGAGTGTGTGACGAGAAGTGACGGTGAGCGCTGAGCAGGCTAACACTACGTTCCGGTGGTCTCTCTCCCATCCTTCTATCGAGCCGCGCAAGGTCTGGAGCCACGGTTGACGATCCGATTCCGTTAGCGGAACGCCGCCGGTCATCTTCGCGATGTTGGCTGGCGTATGGAACGAATCGGCATCGAAGAATTCCCAACCGAGAGTATCTGCCAGCATGCGACCGATGGTCGACTTGCCGGAGCCGGATACCCCCATGATCACAACAACCATGTGAATCAGGAGACGTCGGATGACGAGATCGGACCGTGGAGCGGTAGAAGGAAGCAAAATCTTTTGCTAACGAGTTTGCGGATACCGCTTCCCCAATTCTCCCAGCGGTGCGCGGTCGGCTGGCTCAATGCTTAATTTCGTGCGATCCTGTGGCCCTTTTCCGAGCAATCGGTCATCGATACCGGTGCTCAACGCACCGGTGCTTCCCTTCACGCCTTCCTGCCGTTTTTGATTCTCCAAAATGAGCTGGTCTCGCTCTTGGCGAACTCGCGCAGCTTCTTCATTTCGCGTAGTGAGTTCTTCGGTGAGGGAGGTGACTTGTTGTTTGGCACGTTCCAATTTATCGGTCAGCGCAGTGATTTTATTCGCGAGCGATTCGCGATCGGCCGCAGTCTTTCGCAAGCGCTCGATTTCTTGATCCCGTTCTGCTAAGCGTTTCGCGAGATCCTCGGCCCGTGCGGCCTCCGTTTCTAATTCGCCCGCATGTTTCTGCAGCCGGGCGATCTCTTCCTTCGCGGTCGTCGTCCCACTCATCAGGCGCTGTTTATCCTCTCGGAGGGTAGCGGCCTTGACCTGTTCTGCCGCCAATTTTGTCGACAGATCTCTCGCCTGATCACGCGCCTCAGTGAGGGCACCGTTCAGTTGCGCTTTTTCTTTCTCAGCCGCATTTAATCGCGCATTGACATCCGTCAAAGATTTTTTGTTGCCGGCGATATCTTGTTGTGATTTTTCCAATTGCCGCTGAAGATCGTCGGCCTTAAGTTGGAGCCGATCATACTCCGTCCGCAATTCATTCCATTTCAAAAGATATTGATCCGCTTCCGGGGGTTCCCGCGGGCCCTCCACTTCCTGAGGCCGAGCCAGATCAGTGTCCGCTTGCACGAGAAGAACCGGACTGGCCGCAGCACCCTCGTACGAGAGTCCTAAAGTGAGAACCGCACATATAAGAGTAAATGGCATCATTATCGAGAGCGGCCTTGCGCAAAAGTTTCAGGACAAGTTGTCCACCACATCATAAAATACTGGTGCATTTTGTATGCAGGCATCTTGAAACTCGACGTGTCAGCCTTTCGCTTACGATATTCAAAAAAATGTGCTAACATTCACTGGCAGTATGCCTTATTTATTCCTAGTCATACTGATCTGCCTGAGTTCTACTGCTGTCTCTGCAGGCCAACGTGCGGAACTGTTCCAGCACGCGAAGGCCGCAACCGCCTTAGTGGTGGCCATCAACGAATCCTCTCAAAGCGTCTCAATGGGTAGCGGATTTTTTCTTTCCGACGATGGGCTCCTCGTCACTAACGCTCATGTCGTCGAAGGCAGTTCTCGCCTCCTCGTCTACATACAGGACCAACTTGTTGCCACGGCGTCCAAAGTTCTTGTCATAGATGGTGATGCCGATCTCGCGGCGCTTCGCGTGCCAAAGATGCCATTGGAAATCGTTTCGCTTGCAGATGAGAACCCCTTAGAGGGAACAGCAGTAATTGCGGTGGGATATCCAAGGATCACCGATATATTGCAAATGGGATTTGCTCTCCATGCCACGATCGGCTCGGGAATCGTCAGCGGAATGGCGCAAGGCCGGTCTCGAACAGATGGGCATGAAGCAGGATTTGTACAGACCACGGGGATTCTCAACTTCGGAAATAGCGGAGGCCCGTTGGTCGATACAGAGACGGGTGCCGTCGTGGGCATGGTGGTGACGACTGTTCCTTATCTTGAACGGGCGAAAGATCGTAATGGAGCCTCCATTGGAAGTGTGTCGATGAAGTCCGGCATCGGCTATTCCATTCCGGCTCCAGTCATTCGCCGGTGGCTATCCGTGCAACATCTCGACTCATCGCTTCCATCGACCCCTCCGACATGGACGAAAGTGGTCTCGCATGGTACAGACCCCGAAGCCGACCGATCGTTCGCCACCGGACACTTGCTCCACACCATTGCGCTGGTGCTGCACCGAGATTCCGATCTGCTCCGCCTAGCGGTGTTCCACTATGAAACGGCCGCTCGATTAAAGCCAGAGGCTCCATGGATTGCTCGCAACCTCGGCCTGGCGTATGCCGATAGCGGACAATGGTCTCATGCGCTCCAGGCGTACTTGAGGGGCCTCGAATTCGCGCCACACGATGCGGAATTGTTAGCAGATACGGGATTAGCGTGGGAGCGTACAGGAGATCCCACGCATGCAGTCGAGGCGTATCGCGCAGCGCTTAACGTCGATAGCAGATTGAGCCGTGCCCACAATAATTTGGGCGAAGCTTTATGGAAGATGGGACAACACGACGACGCGATTACCGAGTTCCGCGCCGCCCTGGATACGGATCCGTCCCAAGCCTCAGCGTCATATAACCTGGGACTCGCATTCGAATCCCGGGGACTGAAGAGAGATGCGGTCGAAACCTGGGAGGCGTTCCTTCGTCACACGGGGGGAGCTGCGAAACCTAACGATGAGTGGACCAGGAAAATACGCGACGGTCTGGTTCGATTAAAACAATTCTCTCGTGCGTCCTCTTATCCCGCCGTTGTCACATCTACGCGATAGGCAGACCGGCAGTTCCCCACCGGCCTGCCTTGCTTATTCTCAGTGACCGCCGGCTGTTGGAGCGCGACCCCGCTCTTTATCAGCTCCCTCGTAGCCCGGCGCTTTTGTAGACGGAAGACCCTTCGTTCCGCTTGGCCCCGCACCACCCTTGGTATCTTCGCCCATTGACCCCGCCCCGACCGGACTGCGGTCCTCATTCATGGTTTCAGACTTTCCATCTCCAGTTTTGCCCTTCAATCCCAGCTCACTCTCTTTCTGAATGCCTTGTTGTTGCTGTTTGTCCATCCGATTCGTCTGGTCGTCGGACATATCCGCCGCATAGGTCATTCCAGCCAGGCCGAAGGTAGCCATGGCAGCCATTGCAAGTATGCCGTGATGAATTTTCATACGATTCTCCTTATGGTTGAGGGTCCCACGGAATTTCCTACTACAACTCGCTTAAGCAATCACCAGGCCCAGTGGTGAAAAACGTGAGCGCATCAGAAAATGCGTACGAATATCAATTACTAAAAACGAAAAGGCGAAATCCGTGCGCATCTGAGGATGAATGAGTCGGGGGCGAGTTGTCGTAGGGGCGGGTGGTCGGGCGGCTGGAAAAGTTCTGGTGGCTGAACTTAGGAAGTAGCACAGGTTGTCTGTCTATAGACACTCCGTCTCGTCCTTTTTTACGGGCGCCATCCAGCGACCGCTTATGTGGACCAATCCTGCCGTCGTGACTAGGACCAGGCCGATACCCATTACGCTGGTGCGTTCTCCGACCTGTTCTGTGATCCATCCAAAGGCTGTCATCCCGGCAATCGCGGCCGTCATGGCACCCGTACCATAAATGGTCAAGACGCGCCCTACAAGGCGCTCCGGTGATACTTCCTGAAGCACGCCCCATGCGATTGGAGTAAAAGCTCCGATGCCCGCCCCGATGACGATCATACAGGCTGCGGCAACGAAGCTGTCCGGCGCCCCTGCCAGTCCAAACAGCGCGGCGCCGCTGATGCCGCTGGAAAGGGCGATGACGTGCAATCGTTGAATAAAAGGCCGTTCGGTGATTCGTATAAGTCCCAATGACATGAGAAACAGGCCGACTCCAAGTGCCGACCAAAGATAGCCCACTTCAACAGGCCCAAGGTCCAACATCTTGCGTCCAAAGACCGGAAAGAGTGTCGAGAATGCAGCCGTCCCGAAAGAGTGCAGAGAGGCTATGATGATCAGCAACAAAAGGATCTGCTGTTTGGCGAAGCGAAAGCCGTCAACAAGATCTTTGATGGGCGAGGAAAAGATTTTCGACGGTTCCGCAGAGAAACGATTCCACGGCAAGCGCACCGGCAGGAGACACACTGCCGACACGACATAGGTGACGGCATTGATGCAAAGGACGGATTGCGAATTGATCGTCGCGATTCCGATGCCGCTTAACGCCGGTCCCATGATCACGCCGAGGCTGGTCGTAATTTGTAGCCACGCGTTGGCCGCCGTGTATTGGGCAGGTTTCACTAAATGGGGAACGGAGGCCGTGAGCGCGGGCCCGAAGACCGATGTGGCCAGCGCGTGCAGGAAGACGAGGATGTAAAGTCGCTCGACGGTAAAATCGCTCGGCGCGATCCAGCAGGGAATCAATCCGATCAGCAGGGCGCGCAGAAGATCCGTGATGATCAGTACAGGTTTTTTCGGCAAACGATCGAGATAGACGCCAATCAGCGGTCCGAAAATAATCGGCGGGATCGTCTGGAGAAGACCAATGACCGTTGTCTTGATCGCCGAACCTGTGACGGAATAGACAAACCACAGAAGGGCGAGCTTCGTGACACCGTCGCCGATTTGGGAGATGAGTTGCCCCCACCAGATCAAACCGAAGTCTCGGCTCAGCAGGAGGTGGCGTTCGGTCACGAGCAGACATTCCTTCCCATGGTGCTCATGAGCGTGCGTGCGTGTCCCGCTGCGGGCGGGACTTCATGGCCCTATACAAAGGGGCGTCACTTCCTCACTCCGGACTTTCTACGCGTATGCCTTCGGATTTGACCGCCTTGACTCCCGGCACTTGGCGAGCAGCCTCGGCAGCTTCTAACGCGATCACCAGAAATTTTGTCTTTCCGCTGAGGAGAACAACACCATCCTCAGTCTTCACGTCGAAATGGGCCGATTCGATCGTTTTGCTTTTGCCGAACCGGTCTTTGACGTATTGAGTGATCGCCTCATCCTTTTTTCGCAACAGCGTAGTGGGGAGATCCTTGACGATCTCGAGATTATTTGTGACGGATTTCACTCCTTCCACGGCCTGCGCGATTTCCAACGCCGCAGTCTTTTCGGCCTCAGAGCCGACTTTCCCCGATAAAGTTGCCGTCTCGCCATTCATGTCCACATTGATTTCATAGGGGAAGAGACGCGGGTCGGACATGAGCGCCAACTTAATCGCGACAATCGGGGGCATGGGAGGCTTGGCAGGCTCGGCGCTTTTCGTGTCCGCTGATTTTGGGGAAGGCGCGGGAGGAGTCGAAATCTTGGCGTCCGGAACCTTGGCTTCAGGTGTCTTGTCCGCCGCCTTAGGCGACTCCTTGGGCGGTTCAGCCGCTTTAGAAGGAGGCGACTTTGTTTCTGGCGCCTTGGGATCCGCCGCCTTAGGTTCGACCGCTTTGGGTGGCTCTATTGGTTTCGAAGACGGCGCCTTTTCCGGTTCTTTCGTCACCGGTTCATCGGCCCATGCAGAAAGACATGTAAGGGCCAGACCGTAGAGAAGACCGATCGCGACGCCGTGTTTCGCCGTGGCGATTATCTTCATCGTCATACTCCTTGTGTGATCAATTGGTGGGGGCTAGAGGTGTTGAGACCGAGGCCACTTCATGCGGCCGGCAAAGGGTCCATAACGGCTTTCTGAATCGTCTGGCAACGCCGACTGAATTGAGCCGTCAAGAGTGCCGTCATCAGCAAAATGAGTCCGATGCCGATCAGGCTTACGGTAGCGCCGAGTGCATCGGCTGCCCATCCAAAGGCCATCATGCCTAACATGGCGGCAAACATTCCACCCGTGCTGAAGGTGGTCATGACTCTTGCCAGCATATGGGCGGGGGTCATCTCCTGGAGCACGGACCAGACGACCGGCGTGAACAAAGCCGTACTGCCGCCGATGACGATCATCAGCAGGCTTGCGGCGACCGGTTGACCCAGGACGCTCAACCCGCACACGGCGGCTCCTCCAATTGCAAGGGCGCCCGACACCAGACGAAACCGTCCGGCCACATCTTCCTGATTCAACCAGGCCAACCATGCGGAGGTGCAGAGCATGCCGATGCCTAGCGCGGACCACAACCATCCTAATTCCATCGGTCCCATATGTAGGAGCTGCTTGGCGAAGACGGGCAGCATAAAGACGAACGCACTGGAGGCAAGACTGTAGAGCGCCGCCGTCACCATCAGAGTGAAGACCGGACGATGTTGCAGGAAGACAAAGCGAAAACCTTCCCACATTTCGTGCATGAGATGCGTCGGCGCTCCATGCTCATCTCGGGGAAGCGTCAGTCGCCGGACTCGAATCGGCAGGAGGCAGAGGACCGATACGAAAAAGGTGCCGGCATTGACGTACAAGACATTTTGAGCGCCGATCAAGGCGATACCCAATCCGCTGATGGCCGGACCGATCAACATGCCAATGTTGGTGGAACTTTGAAGTAGAGCGTTCGCTGCCGTAAGTTGTGTGCGCGAGACAATCAACGGAACGGACGAGACAAGAGCGGGACCGAACACCGTCGAAACGATGGCGATTAAGAATACAAGAGCATACAGTCGATTGAGACTGAGGGCATCAAATGCATAGAGGACCGGGATAAGAAGAACGAGAATACTCCGTACCAGGTCGATCCAGACCATGACGGGCTTTTTAGGCAATCGATCGAGATAGACGCCGATGAGCGGTCCCAACACCAGCGGAGGGATGGTCTGCAGCAAACCGATCAATGTCATTTTCAAGGCGGACCCCGTTAGGTCATAGACAAACCATAACAGGGCCACCTTGTTTAGCCCATCTCCGATCTGAGAAATGACCTGTCCCGCCCACAGCGAACCGAAATCTCTTGTCGCCAATAGGGACCATCCACACTTTCCAGACGGCGGCACTTCTTCCGCGTTGGAACGCGCTACATAAGCCACGTTACCTCCTGTACTCAACGGGATTACCAGCGGTCCAAGAGAATTTGGGAACTGGCCCAGCCGCTATCCTCGCCTGGTTGTTCTCGCTCCCCCATCAGCTGCCGATACACATTGACATAATCTTGCGCCATCCGTTCCACGGAGAACCTGGCATCGAAGGCCTGACGGCAGTTCGTTCGCTGTATCATGCCGATTCGATCCACTGCGGCGACCATATCGTTGAAGTCGTCACACACAAATCCGGTAACTCCATCATCGATGATTTCCGGGATGGATCCCCGCCGATAGGCGAGAACCGGAGTGCCGCATGCCAACGCCTCGATCAGCACAAGGCCGAACGGTTCGGGCCAATCGTAGGGTGCGAGCATAGCATAGGCGTCCCCGAGAAAATCGTCTTTTTCATCGTCGGTAATTTCCCCCACGTACTCGACCAGTGGGTGGGACATCAGTGGTTCGATCTCGGCTTCGAAGTAAGTCCGATCGGCAGGATCCACCTTCGCGGCGATGCGCAGAGGCATGCCCACACGCTTCGCAATTTCGATGGCGTGATCCGGACGCTTTTCCGGAGCGATGCGGCCAAGGAAGGCCAGATATTTTCCTGGCACGGGGTGAAAGGAGTAAAGATCCGGCGGGAGACCGTGATACACGGTTGATTGCCACCGAGACCAGGGCAAGGGACGACGCTGTGAGTTGGAGATAGAGACAAGCGGCATTTCCGAATATTCACGGAAGACCGGGACCAATTCAGGCAAATCCAAGCGGCCATGCATCGTCGTAATGACGGGCGTGGCGCAGCGGCGCGCGATAGGGAATCCGATAAAGTCCAAATGAGAATGAATGACATCAAAATCGGTCGATGACGCGCCGAAGGCCTGCTCCAGTAATGACACCATTGGAGCATCGCGATTAAAAATTCCCGTGCTCAATCGCAACGCCTCAGGAGTGGCCGCCTTCAATTTCGCGGTCGTGACAGAATCACCACTCGCTAAGAGCGTGACGTCATGTCCCAAACGCACCAATTCCTCGGTTAGGTACGAGACGATCCGCTCGGTGCCGCCATACAATTTCGGCGGTACGCTTTCCCAAAGCGGTGATACTTGCGCGATCTTCATGGCCCACTCTCCTTTCGTCTTGTCACGGTGTCCGGTTCTCACGACGGTGGATAGACTTTTGGAACACAAAAATGTCTGCGTCATTAGGTGCAAACGGCAGGCCGTCTGCGAGGAGAGTGAAAGGGCAAGAATTCGCGCAAAAATGATAATGATTCCATCATGCCTGCAATCTTAATCGGAACAGCTAGAAATGCCGGTGGGGCGAGTTGGTCGAAGGCGGTTCTCAGGGCTCAAGGAACTAAGCCAGGTGCGCGGGAACGCTCTCTCAGAACGAAATGTCCATGAAAAGACAGATCGTCCCTAGGCAGACATGCCATACCGGCGCAATTTTCGAAGCAGCGTCTTACGGTGGATGCCTAGAATTTCCGACGCGCGACCGAGATCGCGTTGATGCGCATCCAGTACGCGCATGATGTAGTCTTTCTCTAAGGCATCGATCGTCATCCATCCGCTCTGGACGGGCGACGTGATCGCGGCCGTCCGGATGGACTCGGGAAGGTCGTGGGGCAGAATCGCGGGATGAGGGGTCAGTACAATGGCCCGCTCGATGACATGTTCCAATTCGCGAACATTACCGGGCCATGAATATTTCATCAAAAGGTCCATCGCTTCCGGGGCAATTCCGGTGACCGGCCGTTCCTTATTGCTGCCGAATTTGTGGACAAAATACTGAGCGAGCACCGGGATATCTTCTTGGCGCTCCCGCAAAGGAGGAATCGTGATAGTCACCACGTTTAAACGATAGTACAAATCCTCACGAAATGTGCCGGATTCGACAAGCTGTTTGAGATCCTTATTGGTGGCCGCGATAATCCTAACATCGACGGTCATCGTTCCCGACCCCCCGACGCGCCGGACCTCTCGCTCTTGCAAGACACGCAACAACTTGCTTTGGAGCGTGGCGGAAATGTTGGCCATTTCGTCGAAAAAACACGTCCCTTGGTGGGCTTTCTCCAGCAGTCCTTTCTTCGTAGCAATCGCGCCAGTAAAGGCCCCCCGTTCGTGGCCGAATAGTTCGGATTCAAGCAGACTCTCCGTCAAGGCTCCGCTATCGACAGTCACGAATGGACCGGAGTTGCGAAGACTGTTGGCGTGAATCGCACGCGCGACCAATTCTTTTCCCGTTCCGCTTTCCCCCTGAATTAAAACCGTGCTGTCCGTTTGGGCGACACGCGCAATTAACTTATAGACGGATACCAGGCCGGGGCTGCTTCCGATGATGTTATCGAACCGATAGCGGTCTTTCAGTTGTTCGCGCAGCGATTGGTTTTCGCTCAAGACGCGTTTATGTTCGAGCGCCCGTCGCACGACCAGGCGGATTTCGTCGACAATGAACGGCTTACTCATGTAATCGAAGGCCCCCGCTTTGATGCCGTCCACAGTAGTTTTGAGAGAGCCGTAGGCCGTGAGGAGAATGACGAGGGTTTCAGGAGATCGAGTTTTTAGTTCGCTGAGGAGTGCCAATCCGTCCATGCCGGGCATATGGAGGTCGGTGATGACGACATCAGGCCGGGCTACTTCGATCTTCGCCAGCGCGGCCTGAGCATGCTCGGCCGTATCGATTTTATAGCCTTCCTTGCTGACAATCTCCCGAAGAAGCTCAAGTGTTTCGGTGTCGTCGTCTACAATAAGAACACGGGAATCTTCAACGGGTACCATAGTCTCATCCTTCTGCTAAGGGGAGTGTGACCGTAAAACGCGAGCCTTTGCCCGGTTCGCTCTCAACCGTAATGGCGCCCCCATGGGCGCGAATCGTTTCCGCTGCGATGGCCAGGCCGAGGCCGGTGCCCCGTCCCGCTTTTTTCGTAGTAAAGAATGGTTGGAAGATTTGGCTCTGCATATCTTGAGGAATGCCCTGCCCGGTGTCGATAATATCGACACCGCATGTGCCGATCCGGTTGTCGTGCGATCTGAATGCACGATCGTCCTGCATCGCATGGATTCGGATCGTCAGGGTTCCGACCTCCGGCATCGCGTCGAGCGCATTATCCATCAAATTGCAAAAAACTTCCTGCAATTGTTGCGGATCTCCGTTAATGATGAAAGCTCTTCCCTGAAAGTCATTTATCACGGTGATATGACGGCGCGTGATTTCGGGCCGGAGCAACGAGAGACAATCGTTCACGCAGGCTTTCAAGTCCAAGGACGACAACACAGGATCAGGCTTACGACCATAGAGCAGCAAATCCTGGATGATGCGGCTAGTCTGATCGATTTGCCCTTCGACAATCTGCAATCGGCGTCGGGCATCAGGCGTGAGGTCCGGATCTTCCTGCAGCAACTGGATGTGCCCAGACAGGGCTGTCAACGGCGTGCCGATCTTGTGCGCGACCGTGGCGGCGAGTTGGCCGATGGCGGATAAGCGCTGGGCGCGCGCGGCCTCTCGTTGCGCGCTCGATAACAGATCGTTCGTGCGGGCGAGTTCGCGGTTCTTCTGCCGGATTTCCGAGGTCGCTTCTTCAACCCGTACTTGTAACCCTTTATGCGCGTGCTGGAGCGCATCGAATAATTGGGCATTCTCCTCCGTCGTCGTCCGAATGCGCTCGACCATTAAATTAAAACGGTTGCCCAATGTGCCGATCTCGTCATCGCCGCTGACCGGAACGGTTGTCGTCATCGTTCCTTCGGTGACGGCCTTCACCGCCGAGAGGAGAGCCCCTACCGGTCGATGAACGTACCAGTACAAGAATATATTGATGGCGAGCACGATAATTCCCCCGGTAATGACCCGGCGGGAGATCGATAGTTGATGCTGATAATCCAAGACTTCATCGAATTGCGCCGTTGAGAACTCCGCAAATGCGGCCCCGATCAATCGCCCTCCGACGGAAATCGGAGCGGCAATCTTCAGCCGGTGAGTGGGATCGCGCTGTGGATCAGTAATGGTCGTTCCCAGTTTGATGGCTCGTTCGACGACTTCGGGCGCCCGTTCCAGTCCTGGCAATGTCGTATTGCCGGCGATAGCCAGTAATGTCGGGCGGACGGACGAATCCGGATCGACAGCATAAAGTGCCACATCGATTAAATCCGGTCGATTCGCCATCAGCCGATCCAGTTCCATCTGCCGGGCGGGCGTGTTAAGAAATTCAGCGGCTACGGTAATGTCCGCCCCGATTTGACGTACGACCGCTGTGAGTTGTTCCTGAAAGTTTTGCCTCGCTAATTCGGACACGTATCCACGATCCAGAAATTCACCTGACAGGGCGGAGAGTCCGACGATCAATAAGATGACGAGCGATACCTTGGTGGGAAGACTCATCCAACCCCAGGGCTTGAGCGCCCATTTTCTCATAGGGGATAACTTGGAGGTCATAAGGTCACGCCGTGCGGGTAACCAAGGGCCGGTATGTACGAATAGCTTGTTTGCTGGACATTCTGTCATACCCATCAGCATGAGGGAGGAGAACCTGGTTTGACGGCTGCGTGGGTTCCGGATGCTCGGTGCAAACAAAATGTGCTGGTCGGTAGAGGTATATTAGAGCGCGGACCGAAAACCCAAAAAGAATAGGCGCAAGAGTCGAACCAGCGGGCACTTTTTACTCCTATAGTAGCGACAGAAGATTGTCTACGATGTGCGACATAAAATCTGTCCTGCGTGCGCCTACACTCCTGTCACCGCTCGGATGACATCGTCATATTTTTTAGGTGCGTATACTTCCCCAAAATGGGATCTGTCGAGTGTCGTGTGTGTGAATCTTTTCACGCCTTCCATCGAGCGTATGGTTTTAAGGGTAACAACCTACCATGACTCCCGCAGCGACCTTGCTGACGGTCGAAACGGAGGCGCGACTTCGCGACATCGGTGAGGTCGATATCCTCATCGGAATTCCGAGTTACAACAACGCCAGAACCATCGGTCACGTGGTGCGGGCCGTCATGGCGGGGCTGGCGAAATACTTCTCGAATCGGCGGGCGGTGCTGGTCAATTCAGATGGCGGCTCGTCCGACGGCACGCCTGACGTCGTCGCCCGTGCCGTAGTCGATTACGGCGCGATGCTGATCAGCGACCGCCAGGGCTTGTTGGAAAAAATCATTACGCCTTACCAGGGCATCCCCGGCAAAGGCAGCGCCTTTCGGACGATCTTTGAAATCGCTCGCCGTGTCAATGCGAAAGCCTGTGCCGTAGTTGACTCAGACCTACGCAGTATTACGCCCGAATGGATCGAGCTTCTGATCGGGCCCGTGTTGGATCAGGGCTATGATTATGTCGCCCCATACTATTTGCGCCATAAGTATGATGGGACGATTACCAATAGCATCGTGTATCCGCTGACTCGCGCACTCTATGGACGGCGGATTCGACAGCCGATCGGGGGTGACTTCGGCTTCTCCGGCGCATTAGCCCAGCACTATGCGAACAAGCACGTCTGGGAGTCGGAAGTGGCGCGCTTCGGGATCGACATTTGGATGACGACCGAAGCCATCGCGAGCGGAGCGCGCGTCTGTCAAAGTTTTTTGGGGGCGAAAATTCATGACCCGAAAGATCCTTCTGCGGACCTGTCGGCGATGTTGGTGCAGGTCGTTGGCGCAGTCTTTGCGTTGATGGAAGAGCATCAGTCCGTATGGTTGGACGTATCATCCTCCGAGCCGGTCGCCCTGTTTGGATTTCAATATGGTGTCGGGGTGGAGCCCGTTCACGTAAATGTCGATCGTATGTTGCTGAATTTTCGCCAAGGGCTCACTGACCTTGAATCGATCTGGAGACAAATGCTCACGGCCGACACGATGGAGGGATTACTGTCGCTCAAGGATTGTCCGTTGCAATCATTCAACATTGCCGATGATCTTTGGACCCGTGTGATCTACGACGCCGCCGTGTCGACGCAACGCCAGGTCCTGCCCAAAGAGCATGCGCTCAAGGCGCTGACCTCGCTTTATCTGGGACGGACGGCCTCATTTGTCTTGGAAACGCAGGCGCTGACGTCCATGGAAGCGGAAGACCGCATCGAATTGTTGGCCCAGAGCTTCGAGCGGCAGAAGCCGTATCTCGTCCAACGTTGGCACGAGTCGGCGATACCGGAGTAATAAAGGTATGCGAGAGTTTTGGGAGACCGCTCTACTGGCGCCGTTGATCAGTCTGAGCGAACGCACGCTGGCGCTGTTGCCGAACGTGCTCGCGATGCTGATTATTCTGCTTCTCGGTTGGGCGTTGGCGTGGGGCGTAGGTCTTGCGATGGAGCGAGTCCTTCGTATCGTGGGGTTGGATCGATTGAGCAACCGCCTCGGTGCGACCAGGGCCTTGCTGCGGGGCGGCGTCAAAGCCGATCCATCGCATTTGATCGGCCGGACGACGTATTGGCTGCTTCTGGCATTTGCCGTGATCTCCGCACTCACCGCGCTGAACCTCCAGCCCATCAATGAATTTGCCCATTCGTTACTGGCGTACATTCCCTATCTCTTGACGGCCGCTACGATTTTAGTGGTCGGATATTTGCTTTCGAACTTTGTCGGTCAGGCTGTGCTCATTACCGCCGTCAATGCCGGTCTCCCGCCGGCGCGAACGGTGGCGGCCCTCTCGCGATGGGGCGTTCAATTGGTGGCGGTCGCCATGGCGCTGGAGCAACTCGGTATCGCAAGGAATATTGTCGTCGTGGGCTTTGGCCTCAGCCTCGGAGGCGTCGTGCTTGCCGGAGCGATTGCCTTCGGTCTCGGTGCGAAGGATCTGGCGAAAGCGTATCTTGAACAGCGACTCTCGGAACGGACATCTCATCAATCGTCCGACGATTTGCGTCACTTGTGATTGCCGGCTCGGGAGCAGCGCGCACCTCATTTCTCGTAGACTCGGATGCAGAGAAAATTCCATGAAAGTGTTGAGATCGAAAACCGCTCAGAGCACGAAAGCGGGTGACCCGCGCACCGAATTGATTCTCGTTTCCAACCGCGAGCCCTACGAACACCATTTACGGAAAGGCCAGTCCACCTGCCAACGGAGCGATGGTGGGCTGACTGCTGTGCTCGACCCGGTCCTGAAACGAATCGGCGGTGTGTGGATTGCGTGGGGAAGCGGGGAGGCGGATCGAAGTGTGACCGATCCTGAGGGGCGAGTGGCGGTGCCGCCGGACGCGCCGACGTATTCACTACACCGCGTATGGTTGACAACGGACGAAGTGAAAGGCGGCTATCAAGGCTATGCCAACCAGGTACTCTGGCCCCTCTGCCATATTACCTTGGACCGCGTGGCCTATCGACGCCGGTATTGGACCGATTACGTGCAATTGAATCGCCGCTTTGCCGAAAGCGTGATCCAGGAATTGCAGACACGAACCGGCCTTATATGGATCCACGATTTTCATCTCGCACTCTTGCCCCGCTTTATAAAGGACCTGTACCCGACGTCGGTCGTCGCATTCTTCTGGCATATTCCCTGGCCGGGCCCGGAGGTGTTTCGCATCCTGCCCGAGGGGCGAGAGATCCTGTCGACGCTTTTGGCGGCCGATAGTGTAGCGTTTCAGACCCAGGGGCACGCGCACGCGTTTATGGAGTGCGCGCGCCAATTTTTAGCGGCCGATGTCGATCCTGTCCGCCAGACCGTCTTATTCAAAGGACACTCTACGCATGTCACGGCGCGTGGCATCAGCATCGATGTCCAGGCCTACGCGGAGCAGGCGCGCGCACCTCAGATGACTCGTCTGATGGCGGGCATTCGTCGCCAATGCGGAGGATCTGCGATGCGCATCGGCCTTGGCGTCGATCGATTGGATTATACGAAAGGCCTCTTAAAGCGCTTTCGGGCGCTCGACCAGTTTTTCGGCCGCTATCCGGAATATCGCGGGCGGTTCACCTTTTTGCAAATCGCGATTCCCACTCGCAAAGATGTAGAAATCTATCGCCGGTATCGCAAACTCATTTGGCAGGAAGTCTTGGAGATCAACGAACGTCATCGAGGAGGTCGGGGCGACGTGTCGCAAAAATGGCAGCCGATTCTTTATATGGAAGACCATCTGTCATTCGAACAGTTGGTCGCTCATTATCGCGTGGCCGATTTTTCCTTAGTCAGTTCCGTGAACGACGGCATGAACCTCGTGGCAAAGGAATATATTGCGTCGCAGGTCGACGAGTCCGGTGTCTTGCTCATCAGTCAAATGGCGGGAGCGGCGGAGGAACTTACCGATGCGCTGATTATCAATCCCTACGATGCGGAAGGGGTCGCCGATAGCATTCGGCAAGCACTCGAGATGCCGATCGACGAGCGCCGGAGACGCATGCGCGCTATGCGGGCCTATCTTGAAGTTCACGATATCAACGCTTGGATGGACGGTTGCTTGGCCGATGCCGGAATGTCGATGGACCAGAACAAGGTCGAACAGGCCGTGCAAACAGTTCGGTAATCGAGTACTGCAACGAACAATGGGGGGAATCATGCGTGCCTGGTGGGTCATAGTGTGTATAGCCACTGCGAGCTCCATGATGATAGTCACGACGGCGTCGGCGGAATCGACGCGCGCCTATGATGTTCAGCGCGTCCTTGAGTTGGCGTTGGAACGCAATCCCTTGATGGCGGGAGCCCAGAGCGTGATCGATCAGAACGTCGGCCGGCGCATTGCTGCCGGTGCCTATCCGAATCCGACCCTAAGCGGGAATGGCGGCCACGGTATCTTGAAGGACGGCGGGGTTACGGCCATCGATGCGATCCAGGTCCCCGCAAGGGAACAACTGACGGAATACAACGCCTCGGTCGGCCAACCCTTTGAATGGCCGGCCAAACGAAAGGCGCGCAAACAGGCCGCCGATGCCGGACTGACGGGGGCGACGGTGGGAATGGTCGAGGCGCGGTTGAATCTCAGCGCGGAGGTCAAAACCGCCTTCTATGAACTGTTGCTTGCGCAGAGAAATCTTGCGCTGGCGAAACAGAATTTGGACATTGTCGAGGATGTCCGGAGGATTGTGACGACGCGTGTCCGCTTAGGAGAGGCGCCGCAATTTGAACTGATCAAAGCGGAAGTGGAAGTGCTCAAGGCCAATCAGGTGGTCACCAGAATAGAAAATAGGGTACGGGTCAATCGCGTCATCCTGGATACGTTGACCGCCGGGGCGCTCGGGACGGACTATGCTATCGAAGGGGATTTTCACCTCTTCCCGAAGGATCTCGCGTTTGATTCCTTGTTGGGCCGGGCATTGGCGCAGCATCCCACGCTTCAGCGGCTGGCAACTTCCATCGAGCAGGCCGACCGTAACGTCGAATTCGAACGGCAAGCGCGCATTCCCACCGTCACGCTCAATGCCGGCTACTGGCGGGATATCGGCCGTGAGGCGTTTACCGCCGGGCTCAGCGTTCCGACGCCCTTATGGTATCAGCAGCAAGGAGAAATTGCGGGCGCGCTTGGGGCGAAACGACGGGAAGAGGCGCAGCTGTTGCGGCAGCGCAACGTGCTTGTCAAAGAGGTCAATCAGTATTTCAAAGATGCCGAGACGACGGCGCACTTGATCGACGTCTTTCAGAAAGGTCTCCTCAAGCAAGCGCAGGAAGCGTTACGCATTGCGCAATTCAGTTTCAGGCAGGGCGCGGCCAGCTTGTTGGAGGTCCTCGACGCGCAGCGCGTACAACAGCAAATCCTCTTTGATTACACGCAAGCCCGGTTCGACTTATCGGTGGCGTTGATCGGGTTGGAGCGCTCTGTAGGCGGGCCATTATGAACATATCGAAAAGGCTTCCAGCTTCACTTTCGGTTCGGGAGCAATCCTCTACGTATCCACGAAAGAGTACGCCTCTGGTTCTTCTCGTCCGTAGCCTCGCTGGATAGCTTTTTGAAGCATTCTCATATTCAGGCACTATCCTTATGAAGGAGAAGAGAACGATCGCAATCATGCGTGAGCACGTAACGAGGAAATTCAAGAGGCGAACTGTTCTGGCGTGCGTGTTGGTTCCGCTCTGTGCCCTCTTGCTGAATGTGGGCTGTGATAGCGCACCGGAGGCGACCACCGAAGCCAAGTCAACGGAGAAGAAAGTCGAGCGCGGGGTCCTGCACTTAACGGCGGAAGAGATTCAACGTGGCGGGATCGAGGTGCAGCCCATCGTTCGGGGCGAATTCCATACGTCGCGTGATTTTCCCGGGACCGTCGTGCCCAATTCGCACGCGGTGGCGGATATTACGGCGCTCGTGCGCGGACGAGTGGCCGACGTCTATGCGGATCTCGGTCAAGAGGTGAAGAGCGGGCAACTGCTGGCGATGCTCGACAGCGGAGAGCTGGGCATGGCGCAGTCCTCGTATCTCAAGGCCAAGGCCAAGCTCTACGTGGCGGAGCGGGCGTTTCGTCGTGCGCAATCCCTGTTGGAAGAAAAGGTCATCGGGTTGGCGGAAGCTCAACGCCGGGAAGGGGATCTGATCAGTATCCGGGCGGAAACTCGTGAAGCGCGCGATCGGCTGCGGCTCTTCGGCATGAACGATCAAGACATTCGCCGATTGGATCGCGATCAAACCATTCATTCCTTTGTGCCGATCGCGGCGCCGTTTGACGGCCGAGTGATCGCCCGGAATCTCACGAAGGGCGAGGTCGTCGAGACAACCGAGAAGTTATTTGTCGTGGCCGACCTCTCCGAGGTCTGGGTGTTGGCCAATATTCCGGAAAAAGATATTCCCGTATTTTTATCAGGACCGCGCGATGGAGGGAAAATCCACCGAAGTGCGTGTGTCGGCCTATCCGTCGCAAGTCTTTCACGGCGTGATTACCTACGTGGGAGACGTGTTGAATCCTGCGACACGCACGATGCAACTGCGTCTCGAACTGACGAATGCCGAGCGCAAACTCAAGCCGGAAATGTTTGCTACGGTGCGCGTATATTCGGAAGCAGAGCACAATGTGCTGGTCGTCCCCGATGCATCCGTGCAACGAGATCGCGAACGGCAGTTTGTCTTCGTGCAAACGGCGCCGAGTACGTTTGAAACACGCGATGTGAAGCTGGGCGAGTCGAATGGAGCACTCGTCAAAGTTCTTGATGGTCTGAAAGAAGGGCAGTCCGTCGTCGTCAAGGGCGCCTTTATCCTCAAGTCCGAACTGCTCGGCGACCAGATCTAGCGCATGCCAATACTCCTCCGCGATAACCACCCATTGAATTCTTACCCATCGATGTACGCACTTTCTCCTCGATGACGTCATTCATCGCATTAGCGCTACGGCAGCGCGTGCTCGTCATGGCTTTGGCGTTGATGCTGGGCGCCGCTGGAGTCTATGCGTTTCGAACGATCCCCATCGATGCGTTTCCCGACGTCACCAATGTCCTCGTGGAGGTCGTCACCAAAGTGCCGGGGCTCTCGCCGGCAGAGGTCGAACGATTTGTCACCTTTCCCCTCGAACTGCAATTGACCGGAGCGCCGGGCCTGACCGGTGTCCGATCTCTCTCCAAAGTAGGGCTCTCGATCGTGACGGTGGTATTTGAGGACAACGTCGATATCTATCTGGCGCGTCAGGTGGTGTTGGAGCGTGTCTTGGAAGTGCAGGAACTCCTGCCGCCCGGAGCGACCTCCATGCTCGTGCCGAATACGACAGGGCTTGGCGAAGTCTATCAGTACTATCTCGGTGAGCCGCAAGATGGGGCGGGCGGCGCTGCAGTCACCGAGGCGGAGCTTGATGGAGCGCAGGACGATTCAAGACTGGGTGATCCGGCCGCTCTTAAAAGGACTCCCGGATGTCGTGGACGTCAATTCCATCGGAGGGTTCGTCAAGCAGTACCAAGTCATCGTTGAGCCAGGGCTCCTTAGAAAATACAACCTGACGCTGCATGAAGTCTTCGACGCCGTCGCGAAGAATAATGCCAACGCGGGCGGGAATATTTTGGAAAAGGGCTCCGAGAAATATATCGTGCGCGGGGTGGGCCTCATCAAGACGATCGAAGATGTCCAGAACATCGTGTTGAAAGAAGCGGGGGGAACGCCGGTCTACGTGCGGGATGTCGCGGAGGTCCAAATCGGTCCCGCCGTCCGGCACGGGGCGGCGGTGTTGAATGGAGATCGGGAGGTCGTCGCCGGCATTGTGCTCATGCTGAGAGGCGGCAATGCACGGGACGTCGTGCAGGGGGTGAAGGCAAAACTGTCGGACATCCAGGCGAAGCATCTCTTGCCCAACGGCCTTCAGATCGTGCCGTTCTATGACCGCATGGAGCTCATCGCCGCCGCGCTGCGGACAGTGTACAAGGCTTTAATTGAAGGAATCGTCCTCGTGGTGCTGGTGCTTTTTTTGTTCCTGGGCAACGTGCGGAGCGCAATGATTGTGACCGCCACCCTACTTATCACCCCATTGATCACCTTTATCGTCATGAAACAGATGGGCCTGACGGCCAATCTGATGTCGCTCGGTGGACTCGTGGTCGCGATTGGTATGATGGTCGATGGCTCGGTCGTTGTAGTGGAAAACGTCTATCGCCATCTCTCCGAGCAACGACCGGGTGCCGGCCATCTCACTGGCCTCGTTATTCAAGCGGTGAAAGAGGTGGGACAACCGGTCATCTTCGGCATCCTGATCATCGTGCTGGTGTTCCTGCCCATTCTGTCCCTGCAAGGCATGGAAGGCAAAATGTTTCAGCCCATGGTGTACACGATCATGATTGCCTTGCTGGTCTCGCTCGGTCTTTCTTTGACCCTGTCGCCCGTGCTCTGCGCGACCATGTTGAAACAAGGGAAGGAGGAGGATACCTTTGTGCTTCGTTGGGCCAAGCGCGGCTATCGGCCCGCCCTCCAATGGGCGCTCGCACATCGCGCGCTGGTTCTCGGCTTTGCGGTGGCATTGTTGGCCGGGAGTCTGGCGCTGTTCCCGTTTCTCGGCGGAGAATTCATTCCCATCCTGAATGAAGCCGCGATGACCCCGCAAACCATGCGCCTTCCCAGTATTTCCTTAGAGAAGTCGATCGAAATCGAAAAAGAGGTCCAGCGAGCAATCTTGGAATTTCCTGAGGTGCGAAGCGTCGTCTCGAAAATCGGCCGGTCCGAGCTGGGCAACGATCCTCAGGAGCCGAATACCAGCGATCCCGTCGTATCGCTCTATCCGATGGAGCAAGTGGACTACCGCGGATACGAAACCGGAGTTGGACAATGCTATCCGGACACGGCTTGAAAAAGTGCCTGGCGCCAATTTTTTGATGAGCCAGCCGATTCAACAGCGAGTGGATGAATTGTTATCCGGCGTGCGATCCGAGGCGACCGTGAAGGTTCTCGGCGACGATCTGGACACGCTCCGGCGGATCGCGGAGCAGATTCAGGCCATTATGGCCTCCGTGCGGGGCGTCAGGGATGTGCGTGTGGAACAGCTCTTCGGTCAAGAATATCTGACCATCGATATCGATCGGGGCAAGATCGCGCGGCATGGGATCAATGTCGCGCACGTGCAGGAAATCATCACCACGGCGATCGGCGCTGAATCGGCCACGCGCGTCTATGAAGGACAGCGGCGGTTCGATCTGATTCTGCGGTATCCCGAGCAATATCGCAACAGCGTGGCCACAATCAGCAACATCCTCTTGACGACCGCCTCGGGTGCGCTGATCCCCCTGGCAGATTTGGCAACCATCGAATTGCGGGAGGGGCCTTCGCTCATCAGCCGAGAAGGACTGCAGCGCCGTATCTACGTCGGCTTCAACACGTACGGCCGCGATATTCAAAGTCTCGTCGATGAAGCCCAACGAAAGATTCACGATAAGATCGATCTCCCGAGCGGGTATCAGCTGGTGTGGGGCGGCTCATTCGAGAATATGCAGCGCGCGATGGCGCGATTAAAGGTCATCGTGCCGCTGACGATCGGGCTGATTTTCTTACTCTTGTTTTCATCCTTTAACTCCGTCCGCTATGCCGCCTTGATCATCCTCAATTTACCGTTCGCATTGATCGGCGGAATCGTTGCCCTGTGGCTCACGGGAGAATATGTGAGCGTGCCCGCCTCGGTGGGATTTATTAACCTCTTTGGGGTTGCCGTATTGAACGGCATCGTCCTCGTGTCGTACATCAACACGCTACGTGAACAAGGTCTTCAAGGGAATGAGGCGATCGTGAACGGCTGTCTCTTGCGGCTGCGTCCCGTCCTCACGACTGCCTTGGTCGCTTTACTCGGCTTGATTCCCCTCGCCCTCTCTCATGGGATCGGATCGGAGGTTCAGCGGCCATTGGCTGTCGTGGTCATCGGCGGGCTTCTCAGTTCGACCGTGCTGACTCTCATTGTACTGCCGACGCTGTACCCCTGGTTTGAAGAGCCGGTTTCATCTGTAAGCTCTACCTCATCAGACAATATTCATTGATCGTACCGCGCAGTCGAATTCTTTCCAGGTTCAACGTTCATGATAAATGTCGCCATGGTGAATCCCATGGGCGCGAGCGTGATCACATCAAAGAACGCGATTCGGCGGCAATCATGACGCGGGCAGGTGATCAGTGCGGCAGTGCCTTGTGGGCCAATAACTGAACGGGAGAAAAAGCCGAGGCGGCGCGGCTTCCCCCAAGCCGCGCCGCCTCTTGAAGTGAGAGGATGGTAATGGATGAAAGCCGTTGCAGGCAAACCGGATAAAATGAAGGTCAGTGACCGCCCTCCTTCTTCTTATCCTTCTTTTCTTCTTCACTCGCTTTCGGCCCGTCGACTTCTTCTATTGCGGTTTTCTTCCGTGGGGGCTGGAGCCGGATCGCCGGCATAGGTCATCGTCGTCTCGGTGCAAAAGCTGATGAGCAGTGCCAGCGCCAACAGGTTACAAGCGTCTTCGTCGAAGACGTCCTTAGATGAAAAAACTTATCTGTTCCACTACAAACCATCAATATATCAGATAACAAATCGTAGGGTTATGTCTCAATGGATAAAAAGTCGGTCATCCCGTTGATAATTATCTAACGCCTCTGATAGAGGAATGCTCCACGGTTGTGACATACTGCTGCGCCATGAGGTGAGACATGATCGATCGACGCGACGTGACGGTTCGATTAAGCCAGTTGGTAATGACGGTTGAAGAGTACGAGCGACTCATGACCGAGGCCTTGCCGCATTTGCTCAACCACGCAACGACCCAAACACGCCGGTTCCTGCGTGAGACAGGCCAATGGGCGGATGACGTCTGTCATGAGAAGCTGGCGTTGCGGTGGGGCTACGAGCTGGTGGAGCGTTTTCTCATGTATGGGAGAACGGAGATTCCGTGCCGCCCACTTTTCTTTCTGGATAGTCTCATCGCAAAATACTTCAGCCAACCCGAACCGTTTTGTTACGACAAAGAGCTGTTGTCCCCGCTCGGCCGATTTCTAGAAGGCCTGACATCGCGCGCGGTCATCAGCCGCGACGCCTTGATGGCGCTGTTCTATCATCTCTATGGATTCGGGCAAAGCCAGGTGGCGAAGGTCTTAGGGCTCGGTACGACGGAGACCCAGCGCGTCTATAAAAACTTTGAACGCTGGCGCCGGAACGGGTGGCAACGGGCGGTCGATGAAGTAGGCATTACCTATGAAGATCTCTTGGAAATCGAAGCTCACAAGACTCGTTACCCGGATCAATTCCACGCGGAAGCCGATCGCCTGAGCCGTATTGTGCAGGCCCATTATCGAAAAAGCGAACCGGAGCATTTTCCCTGCCTGTCGCGCCAGCAGTGGACGCACTTATTTAAGGAAGGCTACGGCTATGATTATCGAGTGTGGCATCTGGCGCTCTGCCGTGATTGCCTATCCGAAGTCTGCGACGTCCATCAGGACGAATCGAATGGTACACCCACGCCTCAACTCGATTTACGCATTCGTCCCTTGCTGAATGGAAGACTGGTCGAGTCCTATCATTCGGTTAACCACTGAGGGATGTCATGGAACCATATGAGTCAGTCGATGCGTATCGGCGCCGGTTGCTGGCATCGTTACACGTACAGCCGTGTCAGGACCACGAGGTCGAGTTCGACTCGCTGCAGGTCTTCGTCAATCACGAATGCGTCGGCACGGTGGCGTGTGACGAATCCACCCAGGCCATGGCGGCGATTACTCAGCCACGTCCCATCCAAACGGTGGAAGTCCGTGCGGCGACGGGTCTATTGATCGGCAGCTTATGCGCGCAAGATCTGCGCATGAAAATGGCGCGCATTCCCATGGGTCATCACGTCCTCGAGATCAGCATTCACAATCGAGTCGATGGGGGCTCCGTGCAAGTGGCCTATCAATCCGCCAAGCCGGAGTCTATCCATGCGCGGCCTCTGTCCACTCAAGGGCGCGCGAAGGTTGCCCAGCCGTCGGATATCCCACTCCGCCGATGGCTTCCCCGTCTGATTTGGCCCAATATTCTTCCCGTTGGTCGCGCGGCCTTTGTGGGCGCGGTTCTTTTTCTTGTTGCAGACCGCCTGATGGATCGGTTGGCCCAGTCGCCGCCTGCGGCTGCGCCCCCTCTCCCTCCTGTCGCGTCGGTTGGTCATGAATCTACGATGTCGAACGAAGGCTTGGCCCGACAGGAGAAGGTATTGACCCAGGTCTTGCAGAGTCAGGACCTGGTGACACGAACGATTCTAGCTCAAGCGCAGGCGCTGACACGCACGCATCAGGCGATCGATGGCTTGGTGCGGGAGCAGCACCACCTGACCAGTCAGGTCAAGCAGGTCTCGCAACACGTTGCTCAATTCAAGGATGATGCGCGGGACGCGCTAGAAGTTCGTGCAAAAGTCGATCGCGCGTTTCCGCAAACGGCGATTACGCTCGGTCAGACCTTGCCTCAAGAAATGGGAAGTCCCATTCCAAGTCAAGGCGCCCTGGCACCGACACTTGCCACGACTTCCATCTCTGGCATCGCCCCCAGCCCGCGGGGTCTTGCTGCGCTGGCCCCCTTTACCTTCTTGGTTTCCTTTCAGGAAAACACCCCAGAAAAAAGCATTCAGGAACTCTTTCAGGAAATTCACGGCCGGTCCGGTCAGATCAATGCCGGCTGGTACACGGTCGAAGTCGATCTTCCCCAACCGCAGACGCCTGATATTTTCGTCGATACGCTGAAAAAGATGAAAATCGTCAAGTCTGTTTCCACGAACTTTACGACGACGGCTAGTCGATGAGGCGACCCGTCGCCCTCCCTTCACAAATCTTGTGACGACCGTTCGCGTAGCTTCATTAGGCGGATGTCCTCTTGAGGAGACGCTTCAAGAGCAGGGGTGGGAGGAAGGTCGTCAACACGACCACGATTAAGATCGCCCCATATTCCGCCTCGGTAATAATGTGCGAGCCCAACCCGACCCCGGCAAAAATCAATCCGACTTCTCCACGCGGCACCATCCCCACCCCGATGACCCATCGATTGACCGGTCCCCCAAGAACGCCCCATCCCGATATCAATTTGCCGATAATCGCCACCGCGCTCAAGCCGCCGGCGAGAACCAAGACTGACCGGTTCTGTTCATTGAACGGATTGAGGTAACTGGGGTCCAGCGCCACCCCGACGAGCACGAAAAAGATCGGGACGAACACGTCGGTGATTGGCTTTATGCGTTCTTCGATCAGGACGCGATGATGAGTTCTGGCCAGAATCAGTCCCGCGGCAAACGCCCCAATGAGCGGAGCCACACGAACTTCCTCCGCCACATAGCCTAACAGTAGTGCAAAGGTGAGCGCGACGCTGACCAGACTACCCCGCGTGTTGAGTCGATTCACCAGTGTGTTGAACCATGCGGCGTATCGATTGCCGAACGTCATCGCCGTAACCAAGAAAACCACCGCCAAGCCGGCCGTTCGAGCAATGGTCGTCCATGAGACGCTGCCGGATTGAGCAAGACCGACCATCACCGACAAGAGGACCAAGCCGAGAATATCGTCCAATACCGCCGCGCCGAGGATGATCGTGCCTTCGCGGGATTTAAGTTGGCCCAGATCGGACAAAACGCGAGCAGAAATGGCGACGCTGGTTGCGGTGAGTGTGGCGCCGATAAAGATCGATTGGAGCTGGGTCAGGTGCAAAAGCGTCGCAACGACATAACCCAACCCGAATGGGGCCGCCACACCGATGAGTGCGACAACGGCTGCCGAAGGCCCTACTTTTAGGAACGCTTGCAGGTCCGACTCCAGGCCGACCTCGAACAGCAGGAGCATCACACCGATTTCCCCGAGTAGGGTGAGGATCTCGGTTGGTTGGACCAGTCCGAGCAGACTGGGGCCGACCAGCACTCCGGCCAGTAATTCGCCGAGGACCGAAGGCTGTCCCATTCGGCCGGCTACTTCACCCAGCAGACGTGCGGAGATGTAGATGACGATCAGATGAAACAGAAATGTCTTGAGATCCATGACGCAGTGCCGTCCCTCGCCAGTTCCATATTGATGGTCTGTTATCGGAGATAGTGGAAACGATTGGATAGATCAAGTGTGAACCAACTTGAGAACAGCCGCATTCCAACCGACGGGGCCGACACCGGGCGCGTAGATCATGTGAGGCAGGCGAACAGTCGGATCGTGTGTGCCATCCGGGCCCTGAACCAAGATAGGCTGATCCACGACCGCGAGCATGGGCAGATCGTTTGCGCTGTCGCCGATCCCGATCGTCAACAGGCCCGTGCCAGTGTTCATCTGATCACGCCAATGTTGAAGGAGAACGCGACAGGCGTGCCCCTTGTCGCGTGGCCCAAGCAGGTGATAAAACTGCCCGCCCTTCGTGCACATCAGCCCGCGCTGCGCGGCTTCACGGCAGATCAGTGGAAAGGTCTCACGATCTTCCAACACAAACGGTTCATCGTATTCCCGTTGCTGCGCCAACATGGCTTCACCAGGCGCCAAGCCTGTCAGTTTCGAGACCTCTTCCACGGACATATCTCCAAAACCTCGGATGGTAATCTTGAGTACTCGCTCGATCTCCTTCATCGCCGCCCGCAGACTGCGATAGGACGCGCCGAATTCGATGATCTCATAGCCTTCGCGAGAGGTCGATCCTTCTGGAACGTGACGAAAGAAGCCATGTGGAAGGAACAGGGCCCCACCATTTTCCACTATGAACGGACCCTCGTGGGCCAATCGTTTCCGAATAGGTTCCATTTCGGCTCGAGTTTTGCTCGAAGATAAGACAAGCGAGATACCTTCAGCCTTCAATGCTGTCAGCGCTTCCGTAGCGGCCTTCGAAGAATAGGTGGCAGTATCGAGGAGCGTGCCGTCCAAATCCGAAATGAGCACGACAGTATCGGCAGTTGAATTCATGAAGCCCACAATACTGAAGGCGGTGCTGTAAGGCAATCGCGGGACGCATTGACTTCCCGAATAGGAGGTTGCACACTGCCCGCCGCAACGATTTTCATGGGAATATTATATGGGGTCGCGTCAACTGAACGCCGTTCTCGGAAGCCTCGTGGTCACATGTGGGCTATGGCTTATCTGGCCGGATGCCCCGCCGGCAATGCTCGCACTCGTGGCGGTCATGCTTGCCGCACTTTTGAATTGGGGTAGTAGCTCGCTGCCTGCTGTGTGGATGTGGGCGACCGGCCTCATTGGATTGGAAAGTTTGGCGTGGCCGGTGCTGACGATGATTCGGGTCAAGATGACCGGCCGCGAGCCGACCGAACAAGAAATGGGCATCATCTTGACGGCGATGCTCTTCGGATTGTTTTCGTCGATCTTCTGGTTAACGTTCTCATACGGGATTTTCAAACGGTTTGTGCGCACGCCTCCTGACGTTCCCTCGCAGGGCTCCCATACCGGATGGGGCGGCCGGTCGAATTAGTACATCGAAACGGGATCGACATCCACCTCGAATTTAATTCCCCTTCGGTCTGCGCGCGTTTCAAGGTCGGTCAGCGTCTGCTGCACTAACCGACGAGCCGCTGCCCCATCGGTCGATTTCACGAGAATGTCCCAGCGATACTTCTGTCTCAGCTTTGCAACGGGGGAAGGAATGGGACCCCAGACCGAGACATGTGTGGCTTTTTGTAAACGAGCGCTCCATTGCTCCGCCGCCTGCTGCGTTCGATCGGGCGATGTTCCGGAGATGCGTAAGCTGATGAGATGGGTGCACGGTGGGTAGCCTAACGCCTGACGGAAGGCAAACTCTTGCATATAGAACGAGGCGGGATCACCTTGACTCACGGCTTGGATCACATAATGGGTGGGAAGCAGGGTCTGCAGTACGACTCGTCCCCCTTCTCGCTCGGGCCGCGCCAGCGCGATGGCATCCATCAGCGTATGGAACGTATGTTCGCTGGCACGGAAATCCGGCAAATGCAATCCGGCGTCGGCATGGATGAGCCCCACAAATCCTGCGGCTAGCAAGGGTTCTCCCTGACAGAGCATCTGGGTGCCGATCAAGATGTCGATCTCCCTCGACATCAATTTACGTCGTATCGAAGTCGCGTGCTTCCCACTTGCTGCGGTTTCGCTGTCCAGTCGGGCGATCTTCGCACCGGGGAACAGGCGCCTGACCCGCTCTTCAACAGCCTCCGTCCCCATGCCGGATGGCTCGAGCCGAGCGGCATGACAAGTTGGGCACGTGTCCGGAATGGGCACAGTGAGACTGCAATAATGGCACGACAGACGTCCGGCTTGTTTGCGAAATGTCAGCGCAACGCTGCAGTGCGGGCACTGGGGGGAAAGTCCGCATTCGCGACAGACGAGGGCCGGTGAGAATCCTTTGCGATTCAGAAAGAGAATGATCCCCGTGCGGGCATCCAAAGCAACCCGAATGCCTGAGATCATGGGATCTGAGAGTAACGTGCCATAGGGCGTCTGACGTTGATCTACTTTGGTGAGGTCGGCCGGTTCTTCTTGAAGATGTAGAGTCGAGGTGGAGGCTCCAATCCGGCCGGAGAGGGTTCCTGTGACAGAGGTCTCTAGCGCAGAAATCGTCTCCAGCGATGGATGCGACGAGCCGAGCAGCACCACCGCCTGCGCGAGTTGAGCGCGCATCCACGCGACGTCCCGCGCGTGATACCGTGGTTCGGTTTCTTCTTTGAAGGATGGGTTTTCCTCTTCATCGACATAGATCAATCCAATTGAGGAAAGGGGCGCAAAAATAGTAGAACGTGTGCCTATCAATATCGTGACCGATCCAGAGCGAAGGCGAGCTCGGCTCTCGTTCCGATGCGCCGCGGAAAGTCCGCTGTGGATCAATTCCACCTGCTCTCCCCAGCGGGATCTAGCGAATTCGGCAAGCGCCTCGGCTCGCGCAATATCGGGAGTGAGAAGGATGATAGTGCGCCGCCGCTGGAGGGCGGTGGCGACCAATTCAAATACACACGGCCATCGGTGCGCACGCGAGCCCTGGATCAAGAATCGAGCAGCTCGCCCGGCTTCCATCGCAGTCCTCACGTGATTCACCCACGCTGTTTCATCAGCTGATTGAGGTTTCCACGGATCCAGAGGGTGCGTTCGCAGGGAGAGGGAGGCGGACTGCGCTTGCCCCCGTCGCTGTGTCTCGGGCACGCCGAACAGCGCTTCAGTCTCCTTCACCTCCTTGATAAATTTTCGTCCCTTCAACACAGCCACTTCTTTGCTCAGCATGGGTCCAAGAGCGTGCCGTAGCGTTTCGATCCCCAAGCCATTGGAACGACGCTCTAACCGGCTGAGCACGTCTCGACCGGCTGAAGAAAGGCGACTCGCATCTTGCGTTTTGTGAAGAGCTTCCCGTCCGGCCGGGGTCAATAGATAACGGCGTCGGGTTTTCGGCGTGGGCAACGGGGGAAGAATAAGCCGAATGCATTGTCCCCACGGCGCCAGGTAATAGTCGGAGACTAACCGGGTCAACGTCAGCAATTCGGAGGGGGTTTCATTCTCGTCATCATCAAGAAGGTCTTTGATTTCCCGCAATCTGAACGACCCTGAAGATGTACCGCGTACGTTCAACTTCAAAGACGCAAAGTCTGAAGGCGATCGGAACCCGACCACCATGCCTTGCAGAACGGTCTGGCCAAATGGAACGAGGACTCGGCTGCCGTGCCGGATGCGGACTTGCAGTTCGGTCGGTACCAGATAGGTAAAGACACGATAGAGGTGACGGGGCAGCACCACATCAGCCAGACCCGGTAAAGGGTAAGGAATCGTCGAAATGGACGAGGTTGGCTGAGAGGGTGAAACGTCAGAAGCCTCGGGCATGAGGCATTCTAGCAATGGCGCCTCATGCAAACAATGGAACAGTCCGACGAGAGATCGTCGGACCGTTCGTGCGAATTAGTTTGAGGTCGGGGGTCTCTCCGATGGCGTGGCTGTATCTTGCATGGCGGTGTCCGGAGCTTTGGGGACGTTGACGTGCAGCGTTTCGATGGGTTCTACATCCACCGGTTGCAATTCGGCGGGACGAAGTTTAGTCGGTTTCAGCTCGGCCGTTGTCGGCTCTTCCGGCGGTAACTCTGCAGCCTTGGGCTCCTCCGGTACGTCGGCCGGTTTCGGGGTCAAGACGATCTGGATACGGCGATTCCGCTTTCGACCTTCCTCCGATGCATTGCTCAGGCGGGGACGCGTATCGGCATACCCGATTGCCGCGAGCGAGGAGGGGTCGATGCCGGCATCGATAAAATAGCGCACCACAAGATCGGCTCGGGCTTCCGATAGTTCTTGGTTCGTTGGATACCGTTTGACCAGGGTTGGTCCGATGCGCTGATTGTCGGTATGGCCTTCAACGAGAATATCGTTTTCCGTATCCTGCTTGAGATACTCGCCGATCTGCTTCAAGATCTTTGTACCGCTCGGTTTGACCTGGGCTTGTCCCGATTCATATTCCAGTTGATTGACCAAATCGTTCAGGCTGATCGTAACCGTGTCTCCGATTTGCTCGACCGTCACGTCGCCTTTGGCAATTTCTTCATGCAGTGACTTGCTTAAATTTTCCCGTGCCTTGGTTGAAGGGGAAACGCTAGGTGGTATCTGGACGGAATGAGACACGCGAGCGGCCGTCTCTCGAGTCTGAGTCTTGGGCACGGCTTGGTCGCCGACGGCCACCGGCATAACGGCATTGGTCACGAGTGCCGTCGAGGTCATATCTTCGGCCGCCAATATTTTCAACTCGCCGATCGACTCCGTTGGAAATCCGCGCCGGCTGCGCAGCACATCGAGGCGATCACCGACCTGAAGGCCGTCAACCCGGCCTAGGTCGAGAAAGACGATATTGCTTTGAGCGACAAGGGTACGGGGAATTTGGATATCGACGATCATGCCGGTCGTATCGAGGCGTCCATCGGAGACCGCGACTTCTTCCACGGAAGGCGACGCAAAGGACATGATCAAGTCCCCGGGCGCGATCCACATGTACCCTTGTTCCACCTTAGCGGTGGCCAGGTTTCCCTCGATCTTAGTAACTTGCACGACGCCGACGATTGCGATCAGGTTACCCAGGTAATGTCCGTTCGCCGGGTGAAATACTTTTCGGCTTTTGCGATAGACGGTATACAACGAACCCGGGACAACATCTTCGGGAAATTGCATGCGGAGATACACCGTATCGCCGTGACCGACGACTTGCCGATTGTACGCGGTTTTCACAACCGTGCCCTCGATCGGCATTTGTTCCCGAATAAAACCGGACGAGAATGCCAGCGCTTGATCGCCATATTGGACGGCCTTATGAGCCGGTGCGGCCGAGAAAGCGGTCGCCGTTCCTACGAGGAGCCATGTGAATAATCCGAATCCGATTCGTACGGCCTGTGTCATCGCATCCCCTCCAATGCCCTTGATTCCTATACGTAAACCATAGCAAATCACCCGGGTGTGTCAAGGAAAGTCGAGAAAGAATCCACGTTTGACACCTTTGGAAAGCGGGTGATAAGGTGAACTTCCCTTGCGACTGGCGCAATCGTGTTAGGGTGGGAAAAGGACGGCAATGGCTCGCAACCGGATCGGTCAACATCACGAGAGCATTACGGAAAGTCTTCCTGCGCCCACTCCCCCCCGGGCTCGAATCGAAACGCAGATTCACCGACGCAGTAAAGGTAAAGCGGTATTGCCCTTAGAAGCGGAATGGCAGGTCGGCGCCGCTCCTCCTCCAGAACTTAAACTGCCGACCAAGATGATGGATAAGCAGAGGAATGCCGGTCAGTAGCGCGTCCTGCTCTGTACTCCTCTTTCACATTTCTCAAGAATTTTCTTCCGGTTGCTAGGGCTTTCGGGAGAAGGACGATTAGGTCCTTTGTGCGCTTGAATTTGTTTCATGGGCGGGACTACACTCCCCAAAATCCTCATTAGAAGTCAATAGCTTGATGGTGAGGTTCGGTGAACGGCAGAGAATTACTTCTGGATTATCTTTCGCGGTATTTTCCCATACTGCTCTTCATCGGCATTGCGGCGGCCTTTGGGGTGGTCACGCTGGTGCTCAGTTATTTCGTTCAACCTAAATACCCCGAAGCCGAAAAGCTAAGCGCGTACGAGTGTGGGAGCGAGCCGTTTTCAGACGCTCGTATGCCGTTTCCCGTGCGCTATTACATCTTCGCCATGCTCTTCGTGATTTTCGATATCGAGGTCATTTTCCTCTATCCCTGGGCAGTCGTATTCGGTCAAGTCGGTTTGATTGGATTGGTCGAAATGTTGATTTTTATCGCCCTATTTTTAGTGGCCTACGTCTATGCATGGCGAAAAGGGGCGTTGGAGTGGGACTGATTTGAAGCGGCGCGCGTGTTTATTACGACTCGAAAATGATAAATAGCACGATGGACGAATAGCGGGGCGTTGGTATGGGGCTCATCCAAATCGGTCGGCATGAAAAGGACGGACAATCGGACGTCATCGTGACGACGCTCGAAAGAGCCGTGAATTGGGCTCGAAAGGGCTCACTCTGGCCGATGACCTTTGGACTGGCGTGCTGCGCCATTGAAATGATCGCGGCCGTTTCTTCCCGTTACGACATGGATCGCTATGGCGCCGGAGTCTTTCGAGCTTCGCCTCGCCAGTCCGATTTAATGATTGTGGCGGGGACGGTGTGCCGTCGTATGGCGCCGGTTATTCGCAAAATTTACGATCAGATGCCGGAACCGAAGTATGTCATTGCGATGGGATCCTGTGCGACCTCGGGAAATATCTACGATAGTTACAGCGTCGTCCAGGGAGTGGATCGATTTGTTCCGGTCGATATCTATGTCCCGGGCTGTCCCCCCACTCCGGAGGCGCTCTTCGACGGCATTTTGAAACTGCAAGAGCGGATCATGCAAAAGCGCGTGTTTACTAAGCAGCCGGACCAGGTGAAGTTAAAGGCGTAAGGCCTAGATTGGGTATGATCCCAAGTCATAATTCAGATGCATAGTTTGGCGGAAAAAATTCAACAAGAATTCCCGAACGGTTTCGTGAAAGCCGTGGAGTGGCGCGGCGACATCGCGGTGATCGTCAAACGTGAATTTCTCCACGATATCGCTAAATACGTGCATGATGATCCGGATATGGATTGTGATTATATGGTCCATGTCAGTTCGGTTGATTGGCCGGATGATGAAGAGCGATTCGAAGTCGTCTATGAAGTGTATTCCATTAGAAAGCGGCATCGCATTCGTCTGAAGACCAGAGTTCCCGAGTCCGATTGCATCGTCGATTCCCTGACGGATCTCTGGAAGGGCGCCGATTTTATGGAGCGTGAAGTGTACGACATGATGGGCATCCGCTTTCGTCACCATCCGGATCTGCGGCGTATTTTAATGCCCGACGACTATACGGAAGGCTATCCGCTCCGAAAAGATTTTCCTGTTCAAGGCAAGGGCTGGCGGGATACGTTCGAGTTTTTGAGCGAGGCGCAGTAAGGCACGGCTGTGAAAGACACGACGACCAAGCAAGTGCTCGACGACCAGCGGACCACCATCTATAAGGTGGACCCCGAGCATCCGGAGAGCGAGAGCCTTCCGACGCTCAGGACGGAAGAGCTATTGCTCAACATGGGTCCCCAGCATCCCAGCACGCACGGGGTGCTTAAGGTCGTGTTGGAACTGGAAGGGGAGCGACTGGTGAAATCCACGCCGGTCATGGGGTTCTTGCACCGCGGTGTGGAAAAGCTGGCGGAGGACGGCACCTACCATCAATTCATCCCTCATACGGATCGGCTCGATTACGTCTGCGCCATGTACAACAACTTCGCCTACTGCCGAGCCGTAGAAAAGTTAATGAACATTACGGTTCCCGACCGGGCGGAGTACCTGCGTACGATCGTCGCGGAAGTCCAGCGCATCATTGGACATCAGTTCTGGTTGGGGACGCAAGCCTTGGATATCGGAGCGATGACCGTTTTTTTCTACACCTTTCGCGATCGTGAGATTTTGTTGGATTGGTTCGACGAATTGTGCGGAGCGCGCCTGACGACGAGTTGGTATAGGATCGGCGGGGTCGAACGCGATCTTACGCAGGCGCTGATTCAAAAGCTCCGCCAGTTCCTCGCGTATTTTCCGCCGAAGATCGACGAGTATGTCGTTTTTTTGGAAAAGAACAGAATTTGGGTGGCCCGCACGAAAGGTGTGGCGGTGATTTCTGCGGAAGATGCCTTGAGCTTCGGGCTCAGTGGGCCAACCCTCAGAGGCTCCGGCGTCGATTACGATCTTCGCAAATACGAACCGTACTCCGCCTATCCGAAGTGCGAATTCAGCGTGCCGGTCGGAAAGAATGGGGACACGTACGATCGATATTGGATTCGCGTTCAAGAAATGTATGAAAGCGTCAAGATCATTCAGCAATGTCTCGATCAAATGCAGGAAGGGCCCGTGATGGCGGATGTGCCGAGCGTCACATTGCCGCCCAAGGAGCGGGTCTTCACGAATTTGGAATCGATGATCCAGCAGTTCAAATTATTTTCGCAGGGGTTCGATGCGCCCCCCGGCGAAATCTATTGTGGGACGGAGGCCCATAAGGGCGAACTCGGGTTTTACATCGTCAGTACGGGCGGAGGAAAGCCCTACCGGCTCAAGATCCGCGCGCCGTCGTTTATTCACATGGGCGCGTTTGATTACATGTCGCGCGGCTACATGATTGCCGATGCCGTCACGATTTTCGGCACGTATGACATCGTCATGGGCGAGTGCGACCGGTGATCAGGATGCTGAAAATGTCTTTTTCTCATCCTCCCAACCCCAGCCGCGCCGAGACGCGTCCACTCCGGGTCTTCGTTCTCGGTTCGAAAAAATCCTCCACGTACCCCAGAGGGTACGCCTGCGGTTTTTTCTCACCTGCGGCCTTGCGCGGGAAGCAGCGCGTCTCGGCGCGCTTGGGGCGGGCGGATGTAATCGATGACCATTTTGAGCATCCTAAGCGAATGTTACAAGGAAACGAACAATGGCTCTGAAGCCTGCTACAAATCCTGAAGTCGAAGCGCCCCCGATTGAGTTGACCATCGACGGACGTTCCGTGTCTGCCAGCGATGGCGTCTCGCTGTATGACGTCATCTCGAGTACGGGCAAGATCGTCCCGGCAATGTGCTATCACTACACCTTCGATCCCTTCGGGTCCTGCGGAATGTGTCTCGTCATGGTCGAGGGGAAGAAGGCGCCCGTCCGCTCCTGCACGGCGAAGGCCACGGCAGGCATGGCAGTCAGGACGGAAGGCGACGATCTGTTTCAGGCTCGAAAGAAGGCCGTCGAAAAACATCTCTCCGTGCATCCGCTCGACTGTCCGGTGTGCGACGCCGACGGGCATTGCGAGCTTCAAGATATGGCCTTTCAACATCAGGTCACGAACCTCGCGACGGCCAAGCAGAAGTTGATCCCGGAAGATACGCGCAGCCTCGTGTTGGACTTCAACATGAACCGCTGTATTGCCTGCGGAGAGTGCATCAACATCTGCAAAGACGTCCTGATGATCGATGCCCTCCAATTCATGAAGAAGGGCGGCTTCAATCAAGTCGTCGCCAAAGGTGACAATCCGCTGTCGTGCGAGTTTTGCGGGGACTGTCTGGCTGTCTGCCCGGTCGGCGCCATCACGAATAAGTTTTCCAAGTATCTCTATAAGCCGTGGCAGCTCAAAAAAACGACGACGACCTGCAACTATTGCGGTGACGGGTGCCAGTTGCACATCGAGACCAAGGATCGGGAAGTGGTGAGAGTTACGTCTCCGCTTTCTTGGAAAAATAAATGGGGCGATCGGTCGGAAACTGCCAAAGGCCATGGTGGAATCTGCGTGAGGGGACGATTCGGATTTGAGTATATCGACAGCACGGCCCGCTTGCAGCATCCGCTCATGCGCCGCGACGAACAGCTCGTCGAAGCACCGTGGCTGGAGGCGGTCCATTCGGTGGTTGATCGTCTCGCCGAGATTAAGGCGAAACACGGGCCGAACGCCATCGCCGGTCTCATTACGGCTCGATGCACCAACGAAGAACTGTATCTGTTTCAAAAACTCATGCGCGTCGCGATCGGCACCAATCAGCTCGACAGCAGCGCACGCTATGGCCACATCAATTTCGTTCGCGCCGCTCAACGTGCCGTTGGAGTCGGGCGCATGATGAACGACTGGGAGGATCTCACCAAGGCGAAGGCCATTCTCTTGGTCGGCAGCAATCTCACCGAAACGAATCCGCTGACCGCTGTCCGCGTGAAAGATGCCATTCGTATCTATAAGTCGCAGGTCATTGTCGTCGATTCTGCCCAGACGAATATGAGCAAGCTCGTGTCTCATCCCGTTATGGTAAAGCCGGGCACCGAAAGCCTATTTGTCCAAGGCCTGGTGAAGTCGGTGATTGAGCAGGATCTTATCGACGCGGAGGAGACCGGAAAGCATGCGGACGCGTTTGCCGCGCTCAAGACCGCCGTCGAAAAGCTGTCCTTCGAGTCGATTGTCGCGTCCACCGGCATTCCCGTCGAACAGATTCATGCGGCTGCCTCCGTATTTGCAGAAGCGCCGCGCGCCATTATTCTTTGCGCCGAAGGCATCGTTCGCAGGCCCGGCGGGTATCAGAACGTACTCTCGCTGATGGATCTTGCCTGGATCACCGGCAAGTTGGGACGTCCCGGTTGCGGTGTCAATACCGTCACCGAAGAAGTCAACGAGCAGGGCGCGGTCGATATGGGGGCGGCTCCAGAGTTTCTTCCAGGACAGGCCTCGTTCACAGATGTAGACGCTCGTGATCGAGCGGCAAAGTTGTGGGGAGCGGACTTGCCGCCGGCTGGAAAGGACGGAACCTTAACCGATATCCTGAAGCGGTGCAGGAGTGGTCAGATCAAGGCGCTCTATATTATCGGCGAAAATCCGTTGGCCACCCTACCGGCTTCGATGGAAGTCAAGGCGGCCTTGGAGCGGTTGGAATTATTGGTCTGTCAGGATCCATTTCTCACCGAGACCGCGCGCTTGGCGCACGTCGTTCTTCCCGCCTGTACCTATGCGGAAAAGGAAGGCACGTTTACCAATCTGGAAGGGAAGGTACTGCGCATTCGTCAGGCAATGGACCCTATCGGGGAAAGCCTTCCTGATTGGCATATCATGACGGCGATTGCATCGGGCCTGGGTTGCCAGTTCGAGTATGAATCACCATATGACATTCAACGGGAAATCATGAAACTGGTGCCCGGGTATTACAATTTGGGGCAGCCGCGAAAAGTCACGCCCAATCCCGAACGCTATCTCTCGGATGGGTATAAGGCGGAGGTGCCCACGCGATATCAGGCCAATGCGGCCTCAGCGATTGCCGGGGGGGCGAAATCATTTGCACTTTCACTCGGCCAACTGCTGTATCATTCCGGAAAACTTTCGACGCAGGCGCCCGGACTTCTGACCATTGCGCCCAATAGTCATCGATTGCATATGAATGACAAGGACATGGAGCGATTGGGGCTGAAGGACGGAGCAAAAGTCCGGATGACCACCGCCCAAGGAAAGTTGGATATTGGCGTGCAAGCCGATTTGGCGATCTTGCCCGGGTCGTGTTTCTTCCCGGAGCACTTCAATGACCCGCCGGTGAAGGACCTGATGGCCGTCGAGATCGATCGCCACACGGGCGTGCCGTATTTTAAATTGACCGTGGCGACGATCGAAAAGATTTGAACGGAACCTTGTGATGAGTATAGGCGCATTTACCAAGCGAGTCTGGCAGGCCGCTCTCTTTACCGAAATCTGGGACGCGATGAAAGTCACGTTCAAGCACATGTTTCATCGCCCAATAACCTTCCAATACCCGCGCGAGCAACGAGTCATTCCCGATGCGCATCGTGGCGCGCTGGGACTGCTACGGTACGACGATGGTCACGAGCGGTGCGTGGGCTGCGATCTCTGTGAGGCGGCCTGTCCTTCGCATTGCATCAAGGTCATCAGCTCCGAAGACAAGTCGTTACCGTTGCAGCGATATGCGAGTGAGTTCTACATCGACATTACCAAATGCGTCTTCTGTGGCTATTGCGTGGAAGCGTGCCCGGTTAATGCGCTGGCAATGACGAAGATGTACGAATATTCGACGCACGACAAGCGGACGCTGTTATTCGACAAAAAGCGGTTATATGACATCGGCGAGCGCCATTTGGACGATGCAAAAAAATATCTCTATGCCCACGGCCAAGAAAAGGAAGGGCAGGAGAGTCGGGAATACCGGTACTTTTTCCCGCAGTCGGTAGTCAAACCGACGCAACCACCACCCAAACATTTGACGTAGCGGATTGATGAAAAAGGTCCCCAACTGCGTTCTCATCTCGGCCAAATCCTCAACGTACCCCAGAGGGTACGCCTGCGGTTTCGCCTCGCCTGCGGCCTTGCTGGATGACCTTTTTGATCAATCCGAGACCCATTTGATCTTAGTCTTCGTCCAAAGCTGATCTGATGGTCCCAATCTTTTTCGTTTATTTTTCGTTGGCCAGCGTCGTTGCCGCAGTCTTGACGGTCGCGTTACGTAATCCCGTGCACTGCGGACTCGCCCTGTTGACCTTGCTGTTGCATGTGGCCGGCCTGTTCGTGCTGCTCAATGCCGAGTTTCTGTTTGCGGTGCAAATCATCGTCTATGCGGGCGCCATTCTCGTGCTCTATCTCTTCGTGCTGATGTTATTGAACCTCAAATCCGACGAACGTTATCTCCATACGAAATATGCCGTCATGCTGTTTGCCGCCATCGCGGTATGCGGCGAGTTGGTGCTGCTCATCGTGCAGTCGCCATTCGGGGGGATGAAAGGCGACGCACCCGCGGAGGCCGTATTGAAGGATGGCGCCAGCTATGCCGTCGGCATCAAAATGTTCGGCGAGTATCTGTTGCCCTTCGAGATCGTCGGGGTGTTTCTGTTAGGCGCAATCATCGGCGCGATTGTGCTCGCCAAGACGCCCACTTCCGCGGATTCACGACTATGAATCCGCGAATGTTACATGCTGTAAAGATCAAGAGTTCCAGTAAACGGTAATACTATGGCCGTTCCATTATCCGCATATGTCATCGTGAGCGCCGTGCTGTTTGTCACGGGTTTGATCGGAGTTCTGATTCGACGGAACTTCATCATCGTCCTGATGTCGGTTGAGATCATGTTGAATGCGGCCAATATTAATCTGGTGGCATTCTCGCATTACCTTGAATCGATGGCCGGCCAAATCATCGCGTTGTTCGTTATTGCGATTGCAGCCGGGGAAGCCGCGGTAGGACTCGCCATCATTATCGTCGTGTTCCGAGGCAAGATTTCGACCAATGTCGATGAGATGAATCTTCTGAAATGGTAGTCGCGTGAACGTCTTCGATTCCCTCGTCCTGTTGATCCCCATGTTTCCCCTCGCGGCGGTTCTTCTGAACGGTCTCCTCGGCTATCGCTATTCACACGAGGTCGCGCATCGTCTGGCATGGGGATCGGTCGGTTTGTCTTTTCTCTGCTCGATCGCCGTCTTCATTCATACCATTCAGACCGGTCAGGTTCGCGAAGTCGTCGCCTATAAATGGATCTTCGGCGGGGATCTGACGATCAATCTGGCCTTTCTGATCGATCCGCTGAGCTGCATCATGCTGCTGGTGGTGACCGGCGTCGGTTTTCTGATTCATCTCTATTCGGTCGGGTACATGCACGGGGAGGAAGGCTTCACCCGCTTCTTCACCTATATGAACCTCTTCATGGTCTCGATGTTGTTGCTCGTCATGGGCAACAACTATGTCGTCCTATTTATCGGGTGGGAAGGCGTTGGGCTCTGTTCGTATCTCCTCATCGGCTATTACTTCGATCGCGTGTCTGCGGCCAAAGCGGCGACCAAAGCGTTCGTCGTGAACCGGATCGGGGACGCCGGTTTTCTCATTGCGATTTTTCTGGTTTTTGTCAATTTCAAGACGTTGGATTACACACAGGTCTTTGCGCACGCGAGTCAATTGTCGACCGAAATGGCGACCGCGATCGCGCTCTGTTTGCTGATCGGCGCAGTGGGAAAGTCTGCGCAAATTCCGCTGTACACCTGGCTGCCGGACGCGATGGAAGGTCCGACCCCCGTCAGCGCCTTGATTCACGCCGCCACCATGGTGACGGCGGGCGTCTATATGATCGTCCGCAATCATGCGATCTACGACATGGCGCCCATGGCGATGACCACTGTGGCGTGGGTCGGAGGCATCACCGCACTGTTTGCCGCCACCATCGGATTGGTGCAGACCGACATTAAGCGGGTCTTAGCCTACTCAACCGTCAGTCAACTCGGGTACATGTTCCTCGCCTGTGGAATCGGCGCGTATACCGCTGCCATCTTTCACTTAATGACGCACGCCTTTTTTAAGGCCCTGCTCTTCTTGTCCGCAGGTTCGGTGATTCATGCTCTGAGCGGCGAGCAAGATATTCGGAAGATGGGCGGACTGAAAAACAAGATTCCCTGGACGCACGCCCTCTTTCTGATCGGCACGCTCGCCATCGCCGGGATCTTCCCGCTGTCGGGATTCTGGAGCAAGGATGAAATTCTCGCGCACGCCTTTATTCATCATCAGTATGTCTTATACGGCATGGGGGCAGTCGGCGCGTTTCTGACGGCGTTTTACATGTTCCGCTTGACCTATCTGACGTTCTACGGCCACTCGCGTATGGATCATCACACGGCTGCGCACGTCCATGAGTCGCCGACGATTATGATCGGGCCATTGGTCGCCTTGAGCGTGCTGGCCGTCGTCGGTGGTTTTCCCGGCGTCCCTCCGGAAGCCGGATGGTTTCATTCGTTCTTGCACCCCGTCACCGCGGGCGGGGCGTCTGGGGAAGAGCACGTTGGCATCAGCGTCATTCTCATGTTGATGGGCGTGGCCACTGCGATAGCCTTGTTGGGATGGGGCTTGGCCCATTACCTCTATGCGGTGCGGGCCGAGGCGGCGCCTGAACTGGCGAGTCGATTTCCCGCTATCTACAGGACCCTGTTACACAAATATTACGTGGATGAATTCTTCGATCTTGCCATCGTCGAGCCGCTGAAACAACTGGGCAGAGTCTGGGATTGGTTCGACCGGACCGTCATCGATGGAATCGTGCGAGCGGTGGGACAGGGAGCTGAGTCGGGCGCGGCGGGCAGCACGTGGATAGAGAAGCACGTGATTTACGCCGGTCTGAACGTCATTGGCTACGGCAATCACTTGGCTGCCCGGTCGTGGCGTCGACTGCAGAGCGGGATGGTCCATCACTATGCCGGCATGATCGTGGCGGGATTATTTATTCTCGTCCATTTGATTTTATTGTGGTGGACGGGGGCGTTGCCCATGGGCCTGGCGCTCAGGTAATCGGATGCTGAAAACGGCTTTATCACATCCGCCCACCCCCAGCCGCACCGAGACGCGTCCTTTCCCGGGCTTCGTTCTCGGTTCGTCAAAATCCTCAACGGACCGGGGGGAAAAGAGCCGGTCTTGGCCGGCTCAGGGATGGGGAGGTGAAATGGTAGGGTACGCCTCCGGCTTTGACTTTCCTGCGGCCTCGCTACAAAGGAAGGAGCGCGTCTTGGCGCGCTCGGGGCGGGAGGGTGAGATAGGCCGTTTTGGGCATCTGCGTAGGACCTATTATGCTTGATGAACTGACATTTGGATTTCCAATTCTGTCGTTGCTGCTTTTCTTCCCTCTTGTGGGAGCCATGATTCTGTGGCTGATCGAGGACGAAGATTTACTGAAAAGCTCAGCGCTCGGAATCTCCGTTTTAGAACTGGTTGTCGCCGGCCTTGTGCTCTATCACTTCCAGCCGGGCACCGCGGCCATGCAATTTACGGAACGGCTGGCGTGGATTCCTCCGCTAGGCATTAGTTATCACCTGGCCGTCGATGGTATCAGCGTGTTGTTCGTCGGACTGACGGCGCTCCTCACGACATTGATCATCCTCTATTCCTGGGAGACTGCTCGCCATCAAGTGAAGGCATACTTCATGGCGCTCTTGGCATTCGAAGCCATGACCATCGGGATTTTTGTCTCGATCGATCTCATTCTCTTTTTTGTCTTTTGGGAATTGATGCTGATCCCCAGTTATTTCCTCATCAAGCTGTGGGGAACCGGCGTGGATCGGCAATACGCCGCGCTGAAATATGTACTGTACACGCTTCTGGGTAGCGTGTTCATGCTGGTGGGGATCATTCTGCTCGATCTCAACTATCACGTCTGGGCGACGATGCATCACGTCGAGCCTTCGTATAGCTTCGACCTGCTCGAACTGCTGACCGTGCCGATTCCGCTCGGACAGCAGATACTGATTTTCTGGTTGATCTTTTTGGGATTGGCCTTCAAGGCGCCCTTGTTCCCGTTTCATACCTGGTTGCCGGATGCCCTGGTCGAGGGTCCGATCGGTGTAGCGGTCATGCTGGCGGGAGTGAAACTGGGCACCTATGGATTTATGCGGTTCAGCTTGCCCTTGGTGCCCGATGCCTCGAAAAGCCCGACCATCGTTACTGTCATGATGGTGTTGGCCGTGATCGCGATTATCTATGGCGCCATCATCGCCTTGATTCAACCAGACTTGCGAAGATTGCTGGCGTTCAGCAGCATCAGCCACCTTGGGTTCGTCGTTCTAGGACTGTTTGCCTTGAACTTTCAGGGACTGCAAGGAAGCTTGCTCACGATGATCAATCTGGGGTTCAGCACGGCCGGACTCTTTTTTATTGCGGGCTTTTTATTTACTCGCCGATACAGCACGCGCCTCAATGCGTTCGGCGGTCTGGCGAAGAAAGCGCCGTTGCTGGCCACATTTTTTCTTATCATTGGATTGGCCTCCATCGGTTTGCCCGGCACAAATGGGTTCGTCGGAGAATTTTTGATCCTGCTCGGCGCATTCAAAGCACACTGGGAGTATGCCGCCGTGGCGGTGACCGGGGTCATTTTCGGCGCGGCGTATTTTTTGTGGTACTACGAACGGTCCATGTTTGGACCATTAGTAGAAGGCGTGCAGGGACTGGCCGATCTCAATGGGCGGGAGATCGTCATTGCTCTGTCGCTGACGATCATGATTTTTTGGATCGGCATTTACCCGGCGCCGTTCCTCAACATGATGAATGGATCGGTGCAGGCTATTGTCGATCGACTGGATCGCGGGGCTGTCGTGGCTGAGGCTGTAAGTGTTAACGAAGCGGGACAGACGGGTCTTGCCACGGTGCCGCCGTCACGTCATGAACGGAGACAAGCACTCGGGGTGACTGCCTACGATGTGACGCTGCCGTCGAAAGATTAGCGAAGACTGGAAGGGCTAATGGCTGAATATACGCTGCTCTACATTTTATTCGCCCCGTTTGTCGGGGCCATCTTATTGTTGTTCATCCCCAATCGGCGGCCATTACAAGTTCGCTTTGTGGCGGCCGGGTCCGCCTTCGTCTCGCTGATCGCCTCCCTCTATCTATTTTACGCCTACGATCCGGCAAAGGGCGGGTTTCAGTTCCTGCAGCGGTATGAATGGTCGAAGGAACTCGGCATTCAGTTCTTTCTTGGCGTCGATGGCATCGGTACACCCTTGGTGCTGGCCTCATCGATCTTGCTGTTCGCCGGCATCTTCATATCGTGGCACATTAAAGATCGGACGAAAGAGTTTTATATCGTTCTGTTGATTCTCGCCGCCGCCACGATCGGCGTCTTCATGTGCCTGGATCTATTCTTTCTCTACTTCTTCTATGAAATGTCGGTGCTCCCCATGTACCTGCTGCTCGGCATGTGGGGCAGTCACACGAAGAAGTATCTCGAAATGACTAGCGCGGAAGAGCGTGAGAAGCGGGACTCCGTCGGCTTCATCTTTAATTTCGGGTCGAACAGCAAAGAATATGCGGCGATGAAACTCGTGCTGTTCCTGTCCGCGGGCGCTGTCTTGGCGCTGATGGGCATCCTACTCATTTACAAATTCTCCGGCCTGAACACGTTCGATATTCTCGTCTTGCGTGAACACGCGAAATTCTCGGGGTCGATGGCGACGTTGATCTGGCTGCTGATCTTCTTCGGATTTGCCTCGATCGCGCCGATCTGGCCGCTGCATTCCTGGTCGCCCGTCGGCCACGCCGCCGCTCCTGCAGCGACGAGCATGTTGCACGCCGGCGTGCTCATGAAACTAGGTCATTTTTCAATTATCCGAGTCGCGTTTGAAATCTTGCCCCAGACCACGCGCGAGTTAATGCCGATCGCGGCCATCTTGTGCGTCTTCAGTATCATCTATGGTGGATTCGTCGCGTATTACGCCAAGGATACCAAGTACGTCATCGGATATTCGAGTTCAAGTCACATGGGCTATGTGTTTCTCGGCATGGCGGCGCTGGATTACATCAGCTTGTCCGGGGCGGTGCTCTACATGTTCGCGCATGCGATGGCGACGGGCATGTTGTTCGCCATGGCCGGCTGGGTCTACGACCAAACGCACACGCGCGATATCCCGTCGCTTGGTGGGCTGGTCAATCGAATGCCCTTCGTCGCCTCCTGTTTTATCATCGCATGCATGGCATCCGTCGGGATGCCCGGTACCGTCAATTTCATCGCTGAGGTTATGATCATCGTCGGCAGTTGGCAAAAGTATCCATTCCAGGTCATCGTGGCGGTAGTCGGTATCGTCCTCACGATGGCATACCTCTTCCGCATGATGCGAGGGATTTTCTATGGACCGACCGTGGGGGAGTATAGCCATGCGCACGATGCCGTCTCGTTTGTCGATCGCCTGCCGTTGCTCATGATGATTGCGACCAGTATTTTCTTTGGGATTTTCCCCGGCCATTTCTACAATATTATTCGTTCGGGTGTCGATCCTCTCATTGCCAGAATTACCGAGGTCGTCCCGCTAAAAGCCGAAGTGCTGAGTCGTGAGTCCTCAGTTCTGAGCGTGAACGGCCGGGGCAGCACTCATCACTCAGTACTCAGCACTCAACACACGGTGGACCGATGACCTTTTCCTTAACGCTTTCCGGCGCCGATCTGCTCTTGATGCTGCCGGAGATTATTCTCACCTTGTGGCTGTGCGGCGTGTTGATCGTCGATTTCACCTTCCCCAAGTTGCCGAAAGAGCAGTTGGCCTATCTGAGCGTCTGTGGGCTCGTCATCGTGCTGGCGAATTTGTTGTGGTACGACCGGACGGGCGTGAGCGGCACCCTGTTCCATCACATGTTCGTCATGGATCGGATGGCCATATTTTTCAAGGTGTTGGTCGTTGGCGCCACAATCTTGGTGATCCTAGCGTCGAAAGATTATGTCGAGCGCTTTCGATTTTTCAAAGGCGAATATTATTTCCTGGTCCTGATGTCGGCCCTCGGGATGATGTTCATGGCGTCGGCGAACGATTTGTTGTCCATGTTCATCACGTTGGAATTTTCCACCTTCGGCTTTTATGTGCTCGTCGCGTATTTGCGCGAGGATGTGGCCTCGAATGAGGCGGGTCTCAAATTCTTCATCTTAGGCGTATTCGCGGCCGGCCTGCTGGCGTATGGCATCAGTTTGGTCTATGGAGAAACGGGGAAGATTCTCTTTTCCGAGATCGCCTCAACAGCCTGGACGCCGGGACTGGTCATCGGCTTTTTGCTCATCTTTGCGGCGTTGGGATTCAAGATCGGCGCGGTTCCATTTCATTCATGGATCCCGGATACCTATCACGGCGCTCCGACGCCGATCACGGCGTTCTTGTCGATTGCTCCGAAAGCCGCCGCGTTCGCCATCTTGTTACGGCTATTCTTCGTCTCGTTGGCAGCGCTGAAGCCGGCGTGGGTCCTGTTGCTGGTCGGGGTCTCGATCCTATCCATGACGTATGGCAACATCGTCGCGATCGCGCAGAAAAATATCAAACGCCTGCTGGCCTATTCCGGGATCGCCCAAATCGGCAATGTGCTGATCGGCTTGGCGGCGGGCACGAAGATGGGAGAGGACGCGATCCTGTTCTACCTCCTCACCTATCTCTTTGCCAATCTGGGCGCCTTTGCCGTCGTGATCGCCGTCAGCAATCTCATCCGTAGCGACGAAATCGAGGATTACAACGGCCTCAACCGCCGCTCGCCGTTTCTCGCCTTTGCCATGCTGATGTTTCTTTTGTCGTTGGCGGGCGTCCCACCTCTGGCGGGTTTTATCGGCAAGCTGTACATCTTCCTGGCGGCGATCAAGCAGGAACTTTACACGCTGATCATCGTCGGGTTGGTGAATATCGTGATCTCGATGTACTACTATCTCGTGATCGTGAAGAAGATGTACATCAACGAGCCGACCGATCGCTCACCCCTCGCGGTTTCCCCATCAATGCAAGCCGTCATCTATGTCGGCTTGGCCGGTACGTTGATACTGGGCATTTATCCAAAGCCGTTTATCGAGTGGGCCGTATCCGCCACCTTGATGTTCTCTCAGTTCGCACCTACCGCCGCCGTGCCGCCCGTGCTCCCATTCGGCGGATAAGAAGTCCGCTCCGTCCGCGCCCGTCACTGTCGAATAACAGTTCCAGAGAAGACGATGAAATGGTAGAGCGTGATGCTTACTTAGACGTATTGGCGGGATCGGATGTTTCCTGAAAGATCTTCGTGCGGGGCCGCAGGCGATGTGTTTTCACGTTCATTTCCTGATCGATCAGTTTGAGACTTTCGATCTGAGACGATAGCTCATCCAATTTCTTTTCCCGCGCGCTCAGTTCTTCCTTCACCGCTTGCTCACGATTCAACAATTCGAGGATGAGGCCTTGTGTGGCCTTGGCCCAAAGGCCGGATCGCTCGCCATCCGGCGCCCCGTCTTGAAGTAATTTCAACCAATCAGTGCTGGCGGCGGCCAATCGGCTTTTCGGGGCGAGGGCGATCACATCTTGAAAATGTTTGGCCGCCACCCGCTGATTATCGAAGAGCGCCAACAGGGCTCGCGAATAATGGGCTTGGTCGCATGCATGGTCGTGTGCGCACGACGTCAGCTGCCCCTCCTGATCGCGCACTAATGTGCGATAGCCTTTGGATTCATTGACGTCACTGCGGAAAAACGGCGTCGAGGGCAGAGACGTGGGTGAGGGAGAGGCGGCCGGGGTCGTGGCGGGTGGGGAAGGGAAATCAGTACAACCCACGATCAGCGTCATGACGATCGCGGGTCCGAGAGGTGCGCACAGACGCAACGTGCGTAGCATCAGGCCGATTCACTTAGAGGAAGAAGAAAGGTCATGGTCGTCCCTTTGCCGAGTTCACTGTCCACCCAGATGCGCCCGCCATGCGCTTCCACCACTCGCTTCACCAAGGCTAGTCCGATGCCGGTTCCGGGGGCGCCCCCGCGTGCGCGGACGGCTCCTTGATAGAAACGTTCGAACACATGTTGCAACGATTCCGGGGCAATCCCACGCCCGGTATCGGCCACCGAAATGCGGAGGGCCTTCTCTTTGGGATCGGGCTCGACTCGTAAATAAATTGAGCCACCCTCGCGGCTGAACTTGAGTGCATTGGACAGAAGATTATCCAGAACCTGTTGCATCCGGATCTCGTCGACTGGAGCAAAGATCGGACCCCGTGGAGCTTCGATCACGATCCGAATGCGCTCCCGATCGGCAAGCAGGCGAATTTTATTCACGGCGGTGTCGATGACGCGCTTCAGGTCCGTAGAGACGATGCGATATTCCATCATGCCGGCGTCGATTTTCGAAAGATCCAGCAGACTGGAAATCATGTCGATCAGTTGGCGGCTGCTTTCGACCATCAATTCCAGCGTCTCTCGTTGCGCCTCGTTCACCGGCCCGGGAATTTCCTCCATCAAGAGCTGTGTGCCCGCATGAATGGCGGTCAGAGGCGAGCGGAGCTCATGCGTGATATGAGACACGAATTCCGCTTTCAGATCGTCCAGTTCCTGAAGTTTTGTGGCCATCACTCCGACGGAGTCAACGAGTTCGTGCAGATCGCTGGGTGCAGAGACATTCACCGTCGTCTTAAAATTGCCCAGTCCGATTTCCCGTATGTGGTCCTGCAGTCGACGCAACGGCGCCAGAATGCTGTACGTGGAGAGACCGGCCAGGATAAGGCCGATGACCAGGGCGATGATCACTAGCTGTCTGGTGACGACACCGGCTTGTTCGGACCGCCGCCGGGAATCGTTTACGACGACGCCGATGGACGCCTCGTGAAGATCTACAAAGAATTCCAAGTGCTTCGTCATCGCCACAATGATGGCATCGCGTTGCGCTTCATATTCCCTGCTCATCTTGGGCGTGCGGACGGGTTCCAGCCGCGCTTCGGTATGAAAGAGGATGCGATAGTCATCGTGCAAGGTTTCGATCTCTTTCAAGATCTGTTGGCCTTCTGCGGCGGATTCCTGATCCAGGAGCGTGCCGAGCGCATGCTGAAACTCCCGTGCGTCGGTATCGAATTGCTTCAGAAAGCCGGCATCGCGAACAGCCAAATATTTTTTCTCATTCCGCACCTGAGCATAGAGACTATCGATGAGCCATTTCGCGCTCTCGATGGCGGGATAATGTTTCGAGACCAGCGAGTTACTGAATTCCGTAATTTGCCGAATCTGGTGTAAGGCAAAAATATTCACCCCCGACACGAGGGCGATGATGGCGACAAATCCGATGGTGAGACGCCAGAATATAGACAGCCGCATAGGACTCCGACGAGAGAACTCGCGTCAGTCTAGCAGCGATTGCAAAGAAGTCAATAATCCTTTCCACCAAGCAGAGTTGCGTGAGAAAGGGTCGGCATTCAGCGAGCCCATCTTTGATCCACGTGAATTGACGCTCTCTTGAGCCATCTTTATACTGCCTTGGCTGTATACGTAGAGCCGGTCTCAGCCGCGGCGACTAAATGGTCTGTGACGTTCGTGACGGAGAACAATCGGATCGGTCACATGCTGGATGCAAGGCGACAGTGGGTAGGGGGACTCTGCGTGGCGCTCCTCGCAAGCATGGCTGGGCTTGCTCTCGTCTCAGCACAAACGAAGCTGATCTGGGAGCCGCTCGCCGAAGGAATGGCCATGACCGTATGGGAGCCCGGTCTCACATGCGATGACGAGGTGCCGCCCCTGATTGCCGTACGAGTGGACCCCGAGCGGTATCGGTTCGCCACCTACCATTATATAGACGAAAAACTCCCCGCGCCGTTGACGATCAAAGAATGGCAGCGACGGACCGGGGCTGGCTTGCTCATCAATGCGGGGTTATTTCGAGACGATTATTCCTATATGGGGTTGCTGTTCAAGGAGGGACGGTCGTTAGGGTCGAAACGTCATGCGCAGTGGCAGGGTCTCTTTGTCGCCGAGCCGACCGCGCCGGGTCTGCGGAAGGCGCGCATCGTGGACCTTTCCATAGAGCCGTGGGATCAGACTCAAGCCGCCTATCGAGAAGCCGCGCAATCGCTCATGCTGCTCGATCGGCAAGGCAAGCCGCGGGTACGTCAAACGGGCAAGCGCGCGCATCAAACCATTATCGCCGAAGATCGCGACGGGTCCATTGTCTTGATGAAAACGACCGAGGCGGTCGCGCTATGGGAATTGGCCACGTGCCTTCGGACCGGACTCCCGACCATTCATCAAGCCATGGCAATGGACGGCGGGGCGTCCTCGGACCTATTAGTCGAAGGGACATTACCTGGCGAGGCCGAGCATGGCACGGCCCTGTCAGTGCAATCGTTTCAAGATCTGGTCGATGGAGGGGGGATGCGGCATATCCCCTTGCCGGCGGTAATCGGAGTGTCGCCGCGCGCCGCGGACCCGGCCGTGCTCAACCGATAACCTCATCGTCGCGGCGGCTGGACCGGATAGCCGGCTTCGACCCACGCGTTCATACTGCCGTCGACATTGTAGACATGCCGATAGCCTAAATCCGCCAGGGCTTGGGCCGCAATGCCGCTTCGGCGTCCGCTTTGGCAATACAGCACGATGTGGTCATCCAGTTTGGCGCCGATTTCCCGGTGCCGATCGCGGATCTCGCGAAAATCGATATTGAGATCCGTCCCCGGAATCACGCCTGCGGCATGTTCTTGCGGAGAGCGGACATCGATAAGGATGAACGGCTTTTGATCGAGAGAAAAACCTTTTTCCAGACCGGCGCGGAGTTGGCCGACGTTGAGTGTATAGAATTCAGAGGCGGAGACCCCGTGCTCTGTCACTACGCCGAGCGAGAACGATAAGGTTATTACCAAGAAAAGGATTCTAGCCATCATGTTGCACCTCCCGACGACAATCGTGCGGCACAATTCCATGATCTATCTTAGGTGCCGGATCGGTAGTTGGTCAAGGACGGGGCTGCTTGCCGTCGTGGGTCTGGCCGCCGCACTATCAGGATGTTCCGAAGGGCTGCACATGACACAGAGCACCGACACGGGTGGCGTGGTGATCTATCCGTTCAAGGAACGGGGCGCGCTCTTGTCCCCCTTTCGAAAAGAGGCGTTGCAGATGATGGAGCAACACTGCGGCGGCCCGTATCGCATTCTGCGCGAAGGAGAAACGAAGGGCCGCACCCGGATCAACGAGAATGTAAGCGGGATGGAGGAGATTCGTGAGCGGCGGTGGGGGATAGAATTTGAATGCAAGGAGAAGAAATAAGAGGGGAATCGCCGAGGTGTTTTCCGTGCTCATGCAGGGCGCACGATCAGAATGTGCTCCCCGGACATGCGCAGTAAAAACCACCTCGACGATTCCCCCGCTTGCATTCATGTGTGAAGAGAGAGGGTGAAAAGTATAGAAGAAAGAGAAGATTACCGCTGGGCGGCTTCGAGGTCTTTGATCGTCAGCAAGCTCAGCAGCTTCACGCCGAGCGCTTCGACTTTGGCGCGGCCGTCTTGTTCTTGGCGGTCGACGATGACGAGAGCATGAGACACCGTAAGTCCCGCTCCTCGGGCAGCGGTAATGGCTTTGATGACCGACCCACCGCTGGTGAGAACATCATCCACGATCAAGGCCCGGTCATGAGGCTGGATCGCGCCATCGATCAGCTTTCCCGTCCCATGGTCCTTCGCCTGCTTTCGCACCACGAATGTGCGCCACTTATGTTTGGCTTGTCCGCGATAGCCTTCGTCGGAGATCGCCGTGGCAATGGCAATGGCGCCGATTTCCAGCCCGCCGATGCAATCGAGTGCGACATCGTGAAGCGTCGTCATCGCTAATTGCGCAACCAGCGCACGAGGCTCGGGATGCGCCATTAAGACGCGGCAGTCGACGTAATATGGACTCATGGCGCCCGATGCTAGTTTAAAGCCGGCTGGATTCGTTTTAAACGAGTGAGTAGCCACAAAGGCGCGAGCGAGATCGTCTTTTATCATGTTGAGCAATCGTCGTTAAGTATTTGCCGTAGAACCGGGGTGGACGTCGTCTTGCGATGACCTCCACCGCCGAAAACAGATGAGAGAAGAAATTACGCCGACAAGCAAGAACTCATGAACTTCTTGCGCTCGTCCCCTTTCAATTTTTTATCGCCGGCTTCCTTATTACACGTCTTCATTTTCTGTTGCTGCGGCGTGCCTTGTTTCTCGGCTTGCGGCGCCTTCGCCGATAAACAAGACTTCATAAACGCTTCTCGATCATTGCCCTTCAGATCCTTCGTGCCCGCCTCCGCATTGCAATCTTTCATTTTCTGTTGCTGCGGTGTCGCCGCCTGCGCAACGGTCAAATAAGCAAAGAATATCGGCACGGCCATCGCGGCGACGAGCTTGTTCATGGGTGTCTCCTTTGAGGTAGGGGATGTGGTGCGACGAATCGTGATTCTTATTCAATGGACCCGGTGAGGCGGTACCTTACACGATTGAGGATGCGGCATCAATCGTCGCGGTCTTATGGTTCGTCTCAGTTGGTGAGCAACCAGCATCGCCGACGAGTCATGTCTTGATGCCCACAAACATGCCTCGATCTTCAGTCGCATAGTAACCAGTGCTCATTGACTCGGCGATATTATTGCCAAGCGCATCGAATTGCTCAAATACCATATCGAATCCTGCATCGAGCAATGTTTGCAGAATCCATTCACGTGTCATCCAGAAGGACGCCGGATTGCTCCAGGAAGCCCACCGAAGTTGGTGATCCAGGTGGTCCGAGGCAATGCCCTGCTGATATTCGTGATACCAACGGCCTTGAGCACCGTCATGCTGGATCAGGTCCGACAGTCCAAACTTATTTGCAGCTTTCGCGGTCGCAAAATGGGTTTGAATGATCACGATATGGGATGTGATCTCTGACACCATTTTTATGAACGCCCGCGGTTTATCGAGATGGTAGAGGAGACCGCAGCAAAACACCGCATTGAAGGGGCCATATTTCCCAACGTTGAGGACATCGTCTTTCACAAATCGAAGGTTGGGAAGATTCGTGCGTTGTTTGACGAAGGTGCATGCATCAAAGTTGCTCTGTCGGACTTCCACGCCCAGAGCATTAAATCCCATGCGCGCGAATTCGACCGAATATCCTCCCTCCAGGCATCCGAGATCGACAATGGAAAACTTCCGTTTATTCCCTGGAAATACCATCTCGAGAGCCCGTTTTGCCGACTTGAACCAAGGCTCTTCTGATATTGTCAGCTTAGACTCGGGCCGTGTAAGTACCCCATCATCCAGCACGATGTTGTGTGAGGTAAATGTAACGGGCATGCAGGACCCTCCAAGGAGAGATGATCGAGCGAGCGATCTATGCCATGCTCCTACCAAAAAAGCATATGCGTAGGGGGCCTAAGGCTGACGCGATGCAGAGATGTGTATCACAGAAGATGGTTTCTGAGAAGATGAGCAATGTATTTGATACCTAGGTGAGCTTCACCGGAAACGGAGGACTGATTTGGGAAAGGTCTATCAGTTTTGCGGTTCCTGAGCAGCCAAGAAAAGCCCTCAGCTAAGATCGGCGATCTTTTCGTTGGCTTTGTGGGTTTTTCAGCGGGGTAGGGAACACCTGGGGGACAGGGCACGTACTAATGCCCTGTCCCTTTACTTCAAGACTAACGATACCAACGACTGTCTAATGGTTGAATTGAAGTCGTTGTGCCACCGGGTGTGACAAAAGCGACCACTTGATCGCCTTCCCCAACGGGCCCCATATGTGTGGATTGGTTTAAGGGCAAGCGAACTTCTTTCTTGTCGCCCTTATCGGCATCGACTTCGACGATGACAACATTCGGCTGAACAGTCTTCACTTCCCCTTGTATAGTTCCTTTCATTTGGGTCTGTTCATTGGCGATTGGCTCCGGCGAGGGAGCAGCCGCATAGGCAAGCGAACCTACGCAAAGAGTAAGTGCAAATGCTGTTGTTCCTAATTTCATCGATTTCATTGGTCCTCCTCTTCTTGTTGGTTGAGGAAAAAGGCTAGCATTAGTTTGCGTCCTCTCTAATGATCCGCAGTGACCGCTTCGCCTCTTGTCACTTTCATCTCATCACACCCCCAGCGAGCATGTGTGTCGGAATGGTCTGAAATAGTCGTCCGACATTTTTAGTCAAATGAGGGCCTATGTCTGACAGCTGTCTCTCAATCAAAGCCCCAGACGTAGGCGGCATGCCTAACTTGGCAGACTGACAGGCTTGTTAGCGAGCCGTTACTGAGACATCAGTAGAGGTTCGTAGGAGAGCCCAACTGAGGGCAAAAAATTCTATGCACAAATGCGACGACTGATTTCGGAGCCTTCCCAAATTGGCTCCCACCCGCCCTCTTCATCACGCAGGTAACTGGTTTGGTGACCGCGCAAACTTTACAAAAAATGGGTTCTCAACTACCTTTTCACAACGACGAAGGAGACGATTATCGAGATCGGGTTGTATAACAGCGGCTTTAGCTCACACCTAATTCTACGCTAGCTTCACCAGCTCGCCTGACCACACATCGTTAACACCATCGGTTTACAGGAACAGGAGTACCATGCGCGCCTTTTTCCACAGTCCCTACGTGTGTCTATTGCTTGTTATTGGTCTGCTGGCGTCGGTCACTCCCGTCATGAAAGCGGTTTTCACAAAGGACCAGGTAGATCCTATTATGGTCGCCGCGCTGCGAACGATCATACCCTTTGCCGTATTGTTTCCAATCGCGGCATGCCGAAACCGCGTCGTGTTGATGAGTCTGAGGCGGCGGGATTTGAAAGAGCTGTCGGCGCTCGGCGTGCTCGGAATCGGTTCCTATTTGGTGGCTGCGACCGGGCTGTCTTATACCACGGTGACGCACTATGTCTTGATCTATAGTCTGCTGCCGGGCTGCACGGCCATCTTGATGGCTGTGCTGAAACACCGGCGTTTGACGACGTTGACGATAACAGGGATTGTGCTGTCGTTTATTGGCTGTGTCGTTGCGGTCACAACCAAAGGGGCACAGGAAATCGGGTCGGCGGGGGCGGTGGGCGATGCGCTCGTGCTGCTCTTTACGGTGATGTTGGCGTTGCATCTCGTGGCGAGCCGTCAGATTACGAAGCGTGTGGGGACGCTCACCGCGCATACCGTGATGTTTGGCAGTACCTCGTTGGTGATGATCGGCGCAGCCTGGTCGGGCATGAAACCAGGCCTCTCGACCCTGTCACTTTCGACATGGATTGCCCTCAGCTACATTGGGCTGGCCACTGTGGCGGTGTTCCTGTTGCGTGCGCACGCGCTGAAGACGTTGCCCCCGACAACGGTGGCTTCGTTTCATAACCTCATTCCGGTCTGTACACTCCTGATCGCCGATCTCTGGTTGGGTGAACCGCTTCAAGGGGGCACGGTCCTAGGGGCGGCAATTATTCTCACAGGACTCGAAGTGCTGCGTCGTGCCCACATGAATCCTGGCCTCGATATCGCGAGAGGATCTACGCCCATAGCCACTGCCGCTCCTGCGGGAGCGTCTGTCCCCGCCTGAGAAAGCAAAAATGATGACGTCGTGGAATGAAGAGTATGGGAGGGCTGACGTGCAAATGCCTAGGTTGCTTTGGGCCAGGGTGAGTATTGAACCAGGAAGAGAAGCCGCTAGGCTCGTCGTGGAAGAGTGGGAGATTCCCCGCGGACGATCTTTACTGGACGTTCGTGGAGGCGTTTGCCGTTGAGCATAGTCAGTCGCTGAGGTCGCTGGCGTCCTCCCCTCTGGTGTCCTCCTACCCGCTGCTTCTCATCCTTCAGGACCTCATGAACCAAAAGGCGTAGCTGGACGAAGTCGATCGGTTTCGACAGACAAGCCATCAACCCCAGACGCGCAGCTTGCTCTTCACAGGCATTCACATCTCCTCCAGTCATCATAATAATGGGAACTCTAGGCTGCGTGTGTCGTAGTTGTTCGACAAACTTCAATCCGTTAATGCCGGGCATCAGCACATCTACCACGAGCGCGTCATAGTGACCCTCGTGCGCGAGAATCAACCCCGTGGCCGCGCCATCGGCGATATCAACTTTCAACCCGTAACCGCGAAAGGCAAATTTCAACCGATTAGATAAAGCGAGCAAACACTCTCGGTCATCGTCAACGAGCATTACGTGCGGCATGATGAAGCCTCCCCAACGAAGCTGTTCTAAGCATGATGGACGAGAATGCATGCCTTATGCCGTCATGCACGGCTGTTCGCTTACGATCAAGTGTCTGGGAGATGAATCACTTGGAAGAGAAAAGCAAAGGTGCTCGGCTCAATGCAGGACGGTCGTGGGGGACATTTCATTCTGGATGCGCGCAAAAGAAGAACCATATCTCCCGGGCGGGCTGCTCGGTTAAGACCTCATGAAGTGTGATCCGATGACACTTTCGTACGCCGGAATTGAATTCATTTCCCTACCAAGAGAAACATCGATACCAGTGTTGCACCGTTTGTCCAGCCCAGGAAAGCGTGTATATACCTGGTAATAGATACTATAAGTCATAACCTTACAGTCCTCGCTCTCGTTTAGAGCCTTGTGGTTGAGCCCAATGCTAAATAACATATTTTTGCACAGAATCAACAACCATAGAGGTGTCTTATGTCGCGAGGCAGAGTAGTCACGTCGGTATTCACATTGTTAATGGCTCTAGTGATCGTCCCTCCGTCGTATGCTGTTTCCGTTCAACAGGCTAGCGGAGCCAATGCCGCTGACATTCAATCGGCAGTCGATGCGTTTCGTACCGACCTCGGGGGTTCGCTGAATCCGAATGTAGCCGGGTCATTGTTATCGGGCCGCCGGGAAATCAATTGGGATGGCGTGCCTGACAATCTTTCAGCGCCAAACAATTTGCCGGGGAATTTCTTCAACGTCAATTCTCCGAGGGGAGTGATTCTCTCAACCCCGGGTAGCGGCTTGGAAGTTAGTGCGAACGCCGTTAATCCTACGAACACACCGGTGAGATTTGGTGATATCAATGCCCAGTTCCCCCCTAAATTTACCGTCTTTAGTCCACAACGCCTTTTTAGCGCATTGGGCAGCAACATTGTGGATGTAAGTTTCGTAGTACCGGGGAGCAACACTCAGGCGGCAGTGAATGGATTCGGGTCCGTCTTTACTGATGTCGATTTACTTAACACAACTTCGATTCAATATTTCAATGTCAGTAACACGTCGCTAGGAACGTTTTTCGTCCCGACCGCCCCCCAAGGTCTCTCATTCCTCGGTGTTTCAGGATTTGCCGACGGGGTGGCACGCGTGCGAATCACAAACGGGAATGGTCCCTTGACGGGCGCGGCACAAGGATTCGAGAACGTCGTCATGGACGATTTTATTTATGGAGAACCGCAGGCGGTGCAAAGTTCGACCCCTACGATTCCCGAACCATCGTCCCTTCTTTTATTGGCGACGGGTCTAGGTGGATTGGTATGGAAGGGGAGAAACATTTCTCACTCTTCCTGACTGGGGCGCAGATAGTTTGCACGTAAGGGTGAGAGATCGTGGTTGACTAATGTTCCTTTGCTATCCAGTAGACTCCCCGGTAACACATCCGTAGCTAATCTCTAAATGTTACATATTCAGCACTGACTTGAGGGTTGGTGCCGAAGCCGATCTGACTCTTAGAATGCTCTTAGAATGCAGGGCAGAATTGGTCTGTTCACGCTAGGCAGCATTAGTGAGAGCGCTACTCGGCTATGAAGAGAGAGGAGGACGACGGCCTCGCCCACCTGCAATCGGCATTTCTAGTCGGCCCCGACGACGCCTCTCCGGGAAGTCATGCGACATGCCGCTGCAGAGAAGTTACTTTTCGTCCTTCAGCAAAGACCTTAGCTGCTCCCGTAGTTCCGGGGAATTCTTATGACCATGCTTAGCGGTGGCATGGTAGACGGCTGCTTCAAGTACTTCGTCTTCCGTGCCAGCGATGGAAAGGCTGCAGTTTTTTTCGCTACTCGGGTATAGTCGGCAATCGATGACTTTTCGTTGTGATGCCATGACGCCTCCTTACGATGGATGGTTGTCTCGAGGATAGTCGTCTTGAATATGTTCTTCAAGAGGATTAGCTCAAATGTCTTTCTGTTCTATGCGGCTTGGCCTAGTGGACGGTCGCATTTTCATTGCCTAGAGTCACGACGAACTCGGAAGAGACGGGATTTAGGCCAGCCATCGCCGGAGTGGCCTAAGAGGGGTGAGTACATAAATATGCAGGCTATGTCGTTACAAGAGAAGAGAGAGAGGACATCAATAGAGCAAACGTGGCTGGGCCATTTTTTCGGGCTGTGAGGTCACGCCTGGCATGCCCCCCTCCATACGTACCCCCGAATCGACAAGTATTCGCCGCAGCTCTGTGACCTCTTGGCGGAGACGGTAGCATTCGATGGCTTGCTCAATGAGGACAATGAGCGCTAGGCGGTTGATCGGTTTATCGATGAAGCCAAACAATCCGAATCGTGTGCCTTCTATCAGCATGCTGTCGGTACTGTCCCCGGTCATCACGATGAAGGCCGCATCTGACGCCCGGCTTCGCGTGCCTACCTAAATCACCCAAAGCCATTGATGTCCGACATATTAAACTCCGTCATCACCACGGCAAACAGCTGATTTTTGGAGCCTGCGCAGCGCCAAAGTGGGGTCCGCGTATGCCTCGACAATCGCAACTGGGAGATGATGTCGAAGGGTCTGAGTAAGACTAGCTAGGGCGAGTAGATCGTCATCGACAAGCATGAGCGGAGCCGCCATCGACAACCCTCTATAATCCAAATGACGCAGGTACGATTAAGTACTAGGGCCGTTTTAGCCTAGTCCATCAATCTGACTCTTTCGGGGGTGTAAGCTTACGTAGGGTATTTTAAGACCCTACTATCCTGACATACTCCATGTAGACTCCTAGACATCCGTGACCCTTATTAGGGTCAAAAAAACTGCGATCAGATCATGTAGGGACTGGGCTTACATACCACTCCAAAGCCATCTGCAGCCCTTATGCACAGCTTAACCTTTGACTCTGCCGAGAGGTCCTAGCCTTTTTTAAAAACGAGCACAAATAAATATTGACCCATATCTTGTGGTTGCCAAACGAGAACCACAATGCCTAAATAATGTGCAAGGTGCTATTTGACCTGTGAGAAGCCCAATCTGAACGTCGCGCAGGAGTTTATCCACAGGATCATCCACAGAGCATCCGCATAACCTTTTTAGCCCTGGTGTCTTACAATCGTGAATCGAGGTTGTTTCATCAAGCGCCGGAAACTGTGGATTCAAGGATCAATCGCCGTCCATACGCTGAAAAATTCGTCGGAGGCAAAAACGACGGGACACCGAAGTGGACGGTGCACATAGTGCGAGCCGTCATTTGCCTTGCTGCTCGAGTCCTTCGTCCGCTATAGAATGCCAAAGAAGCGCTCTTGTTGTCTCGAGAGGGGGAATAATTTAGAGTTCTCGATTTCCTCCCATGCCCATTCAGTGAGAAAAGTGAGTCATTACTGCTGCGAACACAGCGAGTTTCTTTGAAAGGCCTTGCCTCATGAGCTTACCATTCCTCCTCTTTAACGCTACTGCAGTCGGCGCTGCGACACGAAAATACGAGTTCATCTGATTGAGGACAAGCCAAGGCTCTGGGTAGAGTAGCGATGAGGCCAAGGCCGGGTTAGAGAAGAGATTTGGAACGGCGCTGAAGCGGAAGTTTCACGAACGGGAGGAAGCTCAAACTGACCCGACTTTCAGCTCTTTTTTTGCCTCTACGCCAATGCCTTGCGAATTTTGCTTGGAAAGAAGATCACGCATACGTAGCGGTTGGGTCAGCAGCTATGCAACGAGCAGAGAATTCAGAACTTTGTTTCCATGACCTAAGGCACTGCGCCGTTGCAAATCTAGCGAAACAGGGCGAGAAGTTGAATTGGGGCTCGAAAGCAATTTGCTCTTACAAGCCGACTTGCGCATGTATTGGTAATGCCTCGTTCAATAAGACTACGTTTCCGATAAAATTCTCGCCGCAAACGACACATTGAAATGACGCCCCATTGAGACGGTAGGGCCTGGACCCTGGGTCTGGCCGGCATTCTGGCTGATGCATTCGAATCTGCCGCAGGTCTTCGTAATACCGCGTTTGATCCGGCTCGGTTGTCTGTAAAACTCCTCTCCGCAAATGACGCATCGGAACCTAGTCCCCCTTGCCACGGTGTAGTTGCCGGTCCTGTGCTTTGTCCCATGCTGCCTTTGAGTCCTTACTGCGTGCTAGGTGCCTATTCTCGTGCGAGCCACTGCGCTGTTTCGATTTGACCAGAGAGCCATTTTTTGCGCTATGTGATCACGAAGATCCTTCGCGATTGTTTCGCCGTCGGCCGCCGTGAGGGTGACCACTTGTGGGCGTGAACTAGGCTTGGAAAATTCCTTCGCCTTGCCGTCCTTATAATAAATTGCTCCGCCATTACGTACATCACTGAGACAAGCATTCATTACGTCCGGTCGACCACTATCGTTTTCAACCTCATTGGGAAAACTTCGTGGCCGCTGCTTTCAGATCTTCAAAGAAAACATCGTCGCTGAGCATCGTGTCGCCAATCTGGCTTGTTGTGAGACGCAGTTCGAGCTTTGCGTGAGTCAAGGTGAAGTAGGGCGAGAAGTTGTGAAGCAAACGGCATCGAAAAATGTATAAGTTCTTTGCATGGTGGGGCATAGGCAGGCGGAAAGTATTCTGTGACGAATTTCTCTAATCGCGATTTCTTTAGTCGGTCCAATCGTGTCCTCTCCGTCCGGTTTAACCTGTCTCAATTTGTTCATGTCTCGCCTTGTTTGTCTCTCTCCTTAACACTCTAATAACACACCAATGCTGCACCCCCGGCACCCCCAAAAACCGCCCGTCACATCACGTTGGGATGCGAGTTAAACGCGGAGACGGATTTTAGGACGTTTTAAGATGTATGCGTCATGGCCTATTTACTTAATATATTCGGGGGCTACGTTGCGTGAATGGAGAAGATGTTCTGTCGAGACTGTTCAGAAGAAACGTTTAAGAGTGGCAGGGTTGGCCTGTGAACCTTCCGAGTAAGTTGGGGTCGTTTAAGAGGCCTCCTGCTGTGCCTCGATCAAAGAATGGCATTTGTCCGAAATGTCGGGGCACAAGTGTTCTGCCCGCTAATCATATTCGTTACAGCAGTCACGGTATGGGCCTGTCGACGTTCGGCCTCGTTATTTGTGATCCGGCTCAACACCCTGACGATTATGCAGCCTTTTCAGAGTGGGGGAAGCCCTATGCTGTTACGTTGCCCCACGTCTGTAAAGAAACGGTCTAGTGATTATCGCCGACGGCGCAGAACTTTCTGGGTTGTTAGGGGTGGCAAGCACTAGGCTTTCCGGCTGCTGCCCAAATCTTTTTCTACCCACGAACTCAACGCTCGGTTACTGCGAAGAGCCGCTCCCAGATATTTGGCCTTATCATCTAGGTACTTTAAATCATCTAAAGGTACTGGATTGCTCTACCAGGCCATTCAAGTTAGATATACAAACGACGTGCGGCGTGTCCCTTGGGAACTCTAAATTGTTCTAAACCAGGGACAGGGGGAGGCCAGACTCTATCACCGGGACCCGGCATGAGCGTCAGTAACCCGCTGCCTATAGGAGTCTCCCTCCTCCGCCCCCGCGTCCACTGCCACGTACGGCTCCAATGTTCATCACAAGAGATAACGTAACGTCTATAGAGGCGACTGATAAGCAGCACACATATATTCATGCGACTTCATTTGTAACAAGGAGAGGCTGATGACAAGACCACTATCAAACACCCCAAAGAAACAAGAGACGAAGACGCGAAAAGGCGGACTACCCAGACAGCCGATGACGGAGACTACAATGACCGCTAAAGACGCGACCATCCAAGGCGGCGCGGCGGCGTTCCTTAGCGAAGACGAGCTCAGAGGGCGGGTCGCAGCAAAAGCGTATGAACTATACGCTCAACGTCAAGCAGTGACGGAGGCGGATGACTGGTTGAACGCGGAGCGGTTGGTCAAGGAGCAACTGCTCGCACAAGGAGACCACGCCGGGTTGGTATGAAGGATGTAACCAAATGAAGCGGTCTTGTCGCTAGCGTCTCGGTAGGCTACCGTCCTGGCGCCTGTGGAGGTGCCAGGTGTCCCAAATACCGTGAGCTTTCTTTAGAAAGCCTGCTTATTCAATCGCTGCATTGCGGCCTGCTGTAATTCCTGTCGAACCACGACGAGTTTTTGTAAGGTGTTCCGGTACCGACTTCCGAGATTTGCTGCTACTGATTGCAGACGGGAAAGGTCCAAACCCCGTCGTACGGCCTGCACAATGTCATCTCTATCAAATGGCTTAGGAATGAAGTCGGCGGCTCCTCCTTCAAAGGCTCTTGCCATTACCGTTTTGTCGGCATGCGCGGTAATGACCAATACGGGCACCTGTGGCTGCACTTGTTTGACCTGGGTTAGAAATTCAAGCCCGCTCATACCCGGCATGTTTACATCGACGATAATCGTGTCGTAGTGCTGCTGCTTCGCTAGTTCTAATCCCCTTGCGCCCGAATCGCACACGTCTAGCGTGTAATGCCCGAAACGCGTGTCCAAGGTCCCCCAAAGGGCGTCTAATAACGCTGGGTCGTCATCGACCAGCAGTAAATGCGATGTGTGTGGTATGTCATGTCGTGGTGCGGCCTCCGTGCATTCCTCCATAAACATCCTTCCCATGAATTTCCTTAGGATAATGGATCAGGGCATTCCAAGTAAGCCAAGGAGCGCATGGTAAGCTATTCATCCCTACTATGTATATCGTTCAATACGTTACGTATGACGGGGTAGAGACCAATGATGACATAACTTCATTCTGTAAAACGGCTATCCATCGCTAGCTATGACGCTTTCCGGTGGGCCGTAGCGTCGCTGGCTTGCAACCGTGGCGCACCACTCTTGCAGAATCTTCCTACACCCGGCTCCCCCAAAAACGGCCCATCATGTCACGTTGGGATGCTGCTTGAACGGGACACCGGATTCGGACGTTTAGTTTTACACCCAGTAGTCTGTTTAGTGGTGACGTTCATTAGAAGCTTTCCCACAAGAGGCGTTGGAGAGGTGAACTCGGAACTTGCGAACGATCCGATTTCTTGACTGCCATGATGACGGCGGCTAACAGTGACTAACGAACAGCGTCGGAGCAAAGGCTAGGAGGAAGATTGACGACAGGAAGGGACGATGTACACTGATCTACGTACTTCAACCCTTTATTCGGAGGATCGATCCTATGTCACCCTGTTGTGTATATGGTTGCATGTCTTCCGCAGGCGTTAGTCAAGATAAGACCAGCGGCGCATTCTACTGCACTAAACACTCGGCGAAGCCCAGTATGACGGTCACCCCTCGTCGCCCGGCCGGAATAAAAGCCAAGTAGTCCGCCAAGCCGTTTCTGCCCTGTTTATCTCCAATCGCAACCGGTAGTTGACTCAACCGGTTGGCAAGCGCATGAAATTGCGCGTTCATGCTTCATTTCCTTTCGTTTCCCGCTACGAAGACATCGACCCTTACCGAGACTATGAACCGAAGGGCAGCCCCATCAATTGAGCCCCCGACCAGGTCTGGACGCATAGATAACCGACGAGCAGTGTACGAAATGCAAGGACAACGGAATTAAGAACATTTATGTCTTATCGCAATCCGAATCGTCGATCCATGCCGGACGTTCACGTACGCCAACTGCTTACAGTAATGGCTAGGCCTTCGGGGGTATGATGGAGTGTCAGTCGAGCCAAGCCTAAGAAAGGAGTCGGTGGATGCGAAGACAATCTACGTTGTTCATTGGTCTTTTGGCAGTCTTCTTCGTTGGCTGCGCGGGCGGTGATAGAGTTCCACGACAAGAACAGGATACTCCCAGCTATGGAGCCTACCCCTATAGCGGCTCCAACACAGGTCGTCAGCAGTATGGACCACAAGATCGAGCAGGTAACCAAATACAAAACGACGTCCCACCGTATCCTAGCTGCCAATACGCCACTCGCTGTTAGGCCTATGCGCTAACGACCAAGGCATGGGATTAGCGAATGGGGCTATGAACTTTTTATTCCTGACGGGTTTCCGCTCTACAATATCTCTGATCGTTCACCATGCGGCTTCAGGAGGTGCTGCTAGGCAGAGAGCTTATGCACAACCTCGCAGTCGCTTCGACCCAGTGGTTCAGGCCTTAGTGTCCACCAAGCAACAAATAGATATTGACCTATATCTTGCGGTCGCCAACAACAACCACAATGCCTAAATAATGTGCAAGGTGCTACTTGCATTGTGTGTAGCCTTCTTTGTACCTGCGAACGTAGGCTTGTCCACAAGATAATCCTCAAAGCATCCGTATAACTTTTCGCCCCTGACGCTTACAAAAGACAAGCCCTGCCAATGGAGGAGATAGCTAAGTCAGCCAACAACCGATGCCGTGTCTTTAAATAGCGTTGTACTGTTGCACCCCTGGGTCGCCCTGTCTGGACAGGCCAAGAGTCCCTGAGCTACACAGCTCTTATGAAAAGGCTTCAAAGAAAAAGGCTTCAAAAATATTTGAAAAACTCTCAAAAGACTACCGTAGGTGCGGGTCGGACTTCTTATTGCTATTTTTGAGGCTGTACATACCTAGGTAGTTTGGTCTATAACGACCATGAGGGAGAAAGACGTTCGGGTGGGTGCGCTTCACACCCATTGAACGTGATGGCCGGCCAAGTCCTCCTAGGTTGGCCATCCTTCCTCACCAGCGAACCGTTTCTCCGTGGTCGGAAGAGGATTGATGGTTGGCGACAGCCTAATACTGTTATCGTCAATCCTCTTCTCGCCCTCTCTTCCCACCATTACATTTGTACAATGGTCCGTATACTCCTCATTGATGATGATCCAGCTTTATTAACGGACTTGCTTGCCCTGATAGAACAAGTCGCACCCGCAATCGCCGCCGACACCGCTCCCACCGCTGAACAGGCCCTTCGGCTAATTCAGCGGACCGAATACAATGCGATTGTCAGCGATTTTAATATGCCTGGATTGAACGGGATGGACTTTTTGAAGGAGTGCAAAACCGCGCGACCAGATATTCCCGTCGTCATGTTGACAGGTTATGGAACGCATGCATTAGAAGCCAAAGTCTTGAAAGAAGGTGCTTATGCAGTCGTCCAAAAACCTGTGGTGCCTCAAGTCTTCTTATCGGTTGTGACACGTGCCGTCATTCGACGGGAGGTAGACCAAGCGGGAAGCAACGTCTTATCGAGTGAACGTCAACGTCTCTTATCTCGCCTTAAACAGATTGACGAACATTTGAAAAAGCAGATTGATGACTCTAAAAAAGGACAGTACGAAACATAACTGACGTCATCCAGTTCTTAGCGGAAATAATCTCGCGCCGTATGCCGAATCTGAATGACGTGTGCTTGTCTCAGCTTTTGATTCAACAAATCTTTTGCCTTCATGGCCAGGTCTATTTTTGTTTGGCACTGTCCTTTGATCTCAGGCGCATCAATCCCGACTAAGCGAACGGGAATGCGATCTCCAAAGACATCAGGAAGGCCAGGAAGAGAGATGGTGCACGGATCGCCGTCATAGCACTCATGAAAGATGGCATGCTCGAAAAACTTTTCGGCGGGTTTGATTGCTTTTACTTGAGTTACTGGCGGCAGCGCGAGGGTCTTGAAGGCGTATGCTGCGCACAACCTTGAATTAAGGCCAGACTGAGTTATTTGTAAGGGATAGTTTGTGAATTCACAGTCACCATCCTCACCATTTCTCCTTTACGCTACTGTAGTCGCCGCTGCGACACGAAAATACGACTTCAACTGATTGTATACAAACCAGCCCTGAGTAAATTAGCGATGAGGCGAAAGCCCAGTTAGGAAAGAGATTTTGGAACTACGCTGAAGCGCGAGCTTCACGAACGGAACGAAACTCAAACTGACCAGACTTTACTCTCTTTTTTTTGTCTATAAAGTAATGCGCCAGGGAGGCACCCATGGCTAAGTCTCTAGACGAGTTGCTGAAACTCAAGGGCGTCATTATAGCTGGCGAATTTTCATCCGATGGAAAACTAATCGAGTACCGCGCTCACACTACGCATCTTCCCCAAGACGTGTTAGATCTCACGGCTCAATTTGCGGCCGCAGTCACGCAACTCTTCAGTGCATTGGCAGCTTCGCATACGAAGATCAGCGGGTTTAATTGGCTGCCTCAGAAAGGATGGATGTACTCTGGAGGCGATATGACTGTTGCGGTAGGCGGTCATCGCGGCGTTTTTGTAAGGACGGTGGAGGCGGATTTCAATCAGCTCTTTGAGGCACTAGTTGGCCCGCGACGTTGAAGGCGCATTTGATACCGTATCGCCAATAACGCGACAGATGCCCTGAACCGCTAAGAGGACTATACTTTTAGTGCAACGAGATTAATGCCACGCTAGGCATTTCCGAGTGGCCCGTACTCCAGACGCCAAAGTTTGCTGCGAACCTGACCAAGTGGAGGTCTTCGACGGCGCGGGAAATGTACTACGGAGGTGCTCCCCAAAATGTACCACGCGGTACACTCAAGGCTCGTTTTGTGAAATGATTTGTCGAAAAAATGTCTTTCGGTAAAGTGCATGGCATGTTTAGAAATCCCCCGTAGCCATCCACAGAATTCTCACAACGCTGCTCACACGATACCAAGGGTTTGTTCCTGCCATCTACAGAAATCAGCCAAGATTGAGGGAAGCCAGCCGACCGATCGTCGATTTTATTAAGAACTCGTGACACATCTGCTCGTCGCCGCAACAAGCCGCGCAACATTCTGCCATCAGTGTCAGACAATTCATGGGCTTGCCCAGGAAACCGTCGGATAGAGAATCCCGAGCTCACCTAAGACTGGCAACCGCTGTGAGACGGCCTGGAACGTCGGCGTGATGCACATGCGGGTAGCAGAAGTAGCAACAGCACGAGACAGGGCTTTGTCATGATGTACCTCATTCAGAGGTCATGCATGGTTGCTGCTTAGGGAGTCAATCAGGGCTTAGGTCCAAGGATTCAGAAAACCTCTGCGAGAAGCCCGTAGTTAAGGCGTTGTTTCCGTTTACACGGATCTAGGTGTTTCCAACAGGTTCAATATACACTGCCTTTCCTACCTTCTCTTTGTCGTACAGGCGAGTGAAGGAGGGATGGCGGGAGCTACGACCACCGGATTTTCATGCTGGCCGTATCCTGTTCGAACAACTTGGGGAGTCTTCTACGCTGCGGCCTGTTCCAGTTGTTCAATGGCCGCTTGGAGCGTCGTGATGTCCACTGGTTTGGTAAAGCTGTACTGCGGAGTGGTGAGTGCGGATTGTTCCAACGAGGCCAGAATGTGTGGGTCCGCCGACATAGCGATAACTTTCGCCTCCGGATGGTTATGGCGAATCGTGCGGATCACTTCGGGACCGTCGGCAAACGGCATCTGCATATCGGTGATGAGCACATCATAGTAGCTTTGATCCCAGAACCGGATCGCCACCCGGCCATGTTCCGCCTCGCACACCGAGTGCCCTTGTAATACGAGCGCCTCACCTAATAAGTTGCGTAACTTTTCGTTGTCTTCTGCAATAAGGATTCGAGCCATGATGTCCTTCCACGATTGTGACACAGACCGTGACTAAGAGGACGGGCGTTCTTGGGACGTCCGTACTGTGAGGGTATGCGAGATGGCCTCATGGAGCAATCTGTCAAATAAGGAGGGACGTGATTCAGCGTAGGCATCCATTGGGAAGGCATGTACAAGTCAATGGATCGAGAGTAGTCGTAGATGTACCGAGCAGCCGCAGCGAGGAAAATCTGTGAAGCCGTAAACTGGTACGCAAAGGCATTCCTCAAGATCTGGTGGCCAATCAAGAAGTATGAGGAACCGCCTGGCCGCCTTCGGTATCTGGCCGATCAGGCGGAGGCGAATCGCCTCTTAACGGCTTGTCCTGGGGTGTTACCGGCATGCGCAAGGGCGAGTGTCCAGATGTGGGGATACATGACGTCCTTGACGGTCTTGCCGATCTTGCCGATCAGCACCTTGTGCTACAACGCACAATGTCCCTTGCCATGGACGAACGGAGAACCTTGCCTTGCGATGTCTCAGTATGCGGCGTGAGCGGATCTGTTAAAGCAGGTCTGCCCATCGCACTAGGGCCGTTCGGATGCGGTCCAGCGCCCTGGCTGGAACCAATCACCCTGCCCTCTTCCGGTGTTCCTTCACGGAAGAGAGCGAGTCTTTTTTGGGGTCAGGGAGTTTCTGATGCGGCTTCATCATCTCATGGAGCACGCGATCCTCGTTCGCATCCAGGGCCTGCTGATATTTCAACCTCTGCGCGAGGATATAGCGCACGTGATCGGTCAGGCCATCCTGATGGCGCCGCGCACTTCTGACGAGCTGCGCGTGCATGGCCTCAGACACTTAAAGGCCTTCAGCAGCTTGGTCACTTTCTCCTCGACGTCCATCCAGCGCCGCTTCTCAGGACAATCAATTCCGTTGAGCCGAATGCGCTCCTGCTGGCCATTGTGCATCACGTCGATGGTGTCGCCGTCAATGACGCCGACGACTTTGCCCGTGAAGGACCAGGCCGGCGATTAATGGGACTAGTGTGGGGAACATGACCATTAACTTTTGGGTTATTTCTGTTTCGCGACGATCTGATCTTTAACCTTGTCGTACGTGGCTGCTGGAATGATCTTCCTTTGTACCAACTCATCCTTCCGCTTGTATGGCCTGCCCTTGATGATCTTTTCGGAATAGGCATCACCAATGCCGGGGCAATGCCTTTAGTTCGTCTGCCTTTGCCGAGTTGATGTCCAGTGGTTCGGCAGCATAGGCAGTGATAGGCGCTATGTGTTGGAAGGCCACGATGCTGATGCCCGTAAGAGCACGATGCACATGATTGGGACCACGGCTAGGCGCTTCAAGTACGACCAATGGATCCATGATTGAACGTGAGAAGCTTCAGCGCGGTACTCCACGCCAAGACGCTGTTCGTCGGCGATTCTGGGGCACTACATTGCCATCAATCCGGTTGGTTAATGGTTACACAAAGACGTTTGATGCTAAGAATGAGGAAGAACACTTTCATGTTCAGAACTCAAACGATTAGGCGCGGGCTGCAAGCATGTTGGTAATGAGATAATGAATGACGTGCCGCCGCCAGCTTCTTGGTGTACCCGGATATCTCCCTCATGTTCTTTGATGATGCCATAGGAAATCGATAATCCTAAACCGGTTCCTTGCCCGACCGGCTTCGTCGTAAAGAACGGGTCGAAAATTCGTTCCAGAGCGTGATCTGGAATACCACAACCGGTGTCCCGGACGATAATGACAATGGTGGAGGAAGAAATGTCGGTTGAAACGGTGAGGATTCGTTCAACAGCCTGCTCCATAGCGTCACCCGCATTGATAAAGAGGTTCAGGAAGACCTGCTCAAGCTGAGCCTGGTTACCTTGTATCAGGACAGGGTCTACGGGAAGATCCACCTGAATCTGTACGTGGCGTGACCTGAACTGTTCGGAGATCAGCGCTAGTGCATTTCTAATGGCATCCTTCACATTTATCAGCTTGAAATCCGAGGGTGCCGTTCGCCCAAATGATCGTACCCCGGCCACGATTGCGGCAGCACGTCGGACTTCTTCTAGCACGACTTGTAGCCAAGGCACGATCACTTCCGCTGGTTTTCCCGCTCCAAGGGAATCAAGAGCATTACTAACAACGAGACCGATATTATTGAGCGGATTGTTCACTTCGTGCGCAATCCCAGTGGCCAATTCTCCGATGCTCGCTAATTTCGCGGCTTGGACCAGCTGCACTTGTTTGTCTCTGAGTGCTTGCTCTCGCTCTTCGGCTTGCCAGAGCAGTCTTCGCACCCGATGATCTGATCGAGTTCGTTGCATATCGGCACGGTTCAAGGAAGAGGCAAAACGCCACAAGAAGATCGTGCACAAGAGTGTGGTAAAGGCGGCAAAGAGTGCCAGCCCAAATCCCAGATCATAAAGGCCAAGTTCCTGACCTCGCAAACGCAACCAACCGATAAGAATCGGTGTGCCAAGGGCAACGGGCAGTATCCTACGAAGGATCACACCACCAGCTGACCGGCTCGTCAGAGTGGACATGAGGCCGCGATCAGAGCGAGAGACAAAGATACCTGACGCCAGCACAACAAAGAGCAGTGAACTGGGGAGAGCGAGCTCGGTGTAGGGACCAATCTTATACAGGGACTGTTGGTTGTACAGGTAACCGACGATGGCCAAAATGGAGACAAACAACGGCGCGAGCGTCAGTTGTTCCGCAAGGACGACCCCCCGGATTGCGGGGCGGTCAAGAGCCGCCAACGCGAGCCCGATAAGAGCAAAACTAAATGCTCCCTCAATAGACATTCTTGATGGATACAGATCGGTAGCATTGCGAGGAGTGACATCGAACACCAGGGCATCAATGCCGAGGTCCAGCCCAAAGAGATATTCACACAGCGTAAAGAAGCCGATGGCACTGACGAGCAATCCGAAACCGATTCCCACCAACCGACGGGGCACAGTGGTTTTTAGGGGGGCAAGGAGCCACAGGGATGAGGCAGCCAAAATGAACGCGGCGGCGGTATTCGGCTTGGTACTCTCGTAGTCGGGAAAAAAGAAAGTGAATAAGGGGGTTTCGACTGCCCATCCACTCAACACGAGGGCCGACAGCAGAACGACTGCCAGGCAGACGCCAGGAACGAACTGACGAGGTATCAAGCCCTCCCGTCTCGTCTCTGATGAGCGCATCTTCTGCTGTAATACCTAGATGGGGACGGGGAGGGAGTTTAGCAGGGCAGGAGGAACTGGTCTATAGCTTAATCGGATCCAAGATTGTGCTGATACTGAGGAGTAGTGGACCGTTGTGGAGTGACCATCTGAATGCACTCAACCTCTGCTTGTACCTGCCCCTAATGCCGGGTGACAGTGGTGAGGTTAAATCTAATAACCTTGGAGTTTTCGGGAGTAAGTATTATTAAAAAGAGAAAGTTTGTGAATTGATGCTCACCATCCTCACCATTCCCGTCGTATGCTTCATTGAACGGTAACTGTAGTCACCGCTACGACACCAAAATACTGGTTCATCTGATTGTATACAAACGGAGCTGTGGGTAATGTAGCTTTGAGGCCAAAGCCGGGTTAGAAAAGAGATTTGCTACCGCGCTGAAGCGAAAGCTTCACGAACGGGACGAAGCTCAAACTGACAAGACTTTGACCTCTTTTTTTGTCTAAGGCAAGGCAAGCGACCCGGGACCGCGTCGATTGTTCAAATCGAACGGGTCATCGGGACGGTGTCGGAAGATCTCCGTACGCACAATGAAACTCTTCGGTTGGAGGATCAGGCCCACACAGAGGCGAGGAGTTTGCTGGACGCGTGCGGCGAATAGACAGTCGGCCTACCATTAGCCGGACCCCTCCCTAGTCTCGGTTCCGCTTCAAGCACGCCTCGATGTTTTCTTGTTGCCGTATGAGGAGGCGTTGTTGCGCCTCCTCCAGTCTCGCTTGTGCCATCTGGGCACTCTGCCAGAGCCGGTCTAGCGAACTTTCTAACGTTGCCACGCTTTTAATATTCAATTGCCGAGATGCGGACACTTGCTCTTGAATGTGTCGAATGGTGTTGGGTCGTTCCTGACCCTCAGCGATAAGCCGTTTTATGTCGGCCACTCGTTTAGAAAGCCGCCCGGTCATTAACCGGCGAGTCCGTACCTCTCTCGCCAGCGCATAGGTATTCAAGGCCAGCGTCAGAGCCGTGATAAATTCTTCACGGTTAAACGGCTTTCGCAATACGTCATGCGCCCCCATCGCTATCGCTTGAGCTGCTAGCCTCGCATCGACCTGACTGCTAAACAGAATGACCGGCACATGGGGTCGGAGTGCCTGGGCCCCCCGCAAGAGGGCCAAGCCGTCCAGTTCCCTCATGTGCAGGTCGGTCAACAGTGCAAACACTTCGTGCTGTTCGAACTGCGCGAGGGCGCGACGGGGGGAATCAAAGGGTTGGACCCGGACATCAGGCAAATGCAATTCCATGAGACCCGTCACGGCAGAAAGGAGCGCGGCGTCATCGTCCACTACCATAATGCTGTGATGTGACATGGACCCCCCAGATGCCCTAGTTGAAACCACTCTAGGAAACATCGTCAGCTGGTCTTTCTGCCTAGGTTGAGCTATGAGATGTCACGGCCTTGAAGATGCTGGGATACGACCGGTGCCGGTCGGGGCACCTCCACTAAGTACCCGTTGGTCGAAATGCCAGATCGTCTAAGAGAGGCGCAGGCAGGCGAGTAAGAAAACGGTGTCCTTCGTCTCATTTGTTATTCCCTTGATGATTCACAAGTCGCCGGGGCGGCCTGAAGGGGTCAGGAAATGCCGTAAACATTTCTCGAATAACGACTCACTAATATAATCTCGCGCACCTCCGCGAAGGGCTCGTTCTAATCGCCCGCCATTCGGCAAGGAGGACATCATGATTACTGGGATCTTGGGATGATGTTCTCGCATTTGGTCGAGCACTGCCATACCGTCGTGACCGGGCATGTGTAAATTCAAGAGCACTCCGTCAATAGGACATCCGATTGACGCGTGATATTCGATGAGAATCAAGCCCTGAGCACCGCTGTCTGTCCCTAGTACAGCAAACCCTAGACAACTCAAACGAACGCGTAGTATTTCATGAGTATCCAAATCGTCGTCGATCACTAGGATAAGAACTGGCGTCAACTTGTTTTCTCCTTCACTGGATCTTTCTGTGCATTTTTCGACGCGCAGATGTCGACCTTCGCACAACAAGTTTTGAAAATGTAATCTGGTTGGCCTGGGCATAGAGAGGCCAAGCGTCGAAGGGTTGTCTCCACTTGATGCGCCAGATTCGATTTCGGCGAGTTCTACGAATCGATATGTCAGCAGGGCGGTGTCGTTTCCGAAAACCGGGGATCGGGCGGATCTCTAGGCACTAGATCACGGCATTGATAATACGACCCCACCGCAATACCCGATGCCGTGGTTATGATTCGGCGCTTTGTGTTTCATCATACTGGCCTGTTATCAATTAGCGTGGCAGCTTACAGACGGTTTGCTCTCATGACAATACGGCAAAAAAGGAGCTGGTACGATTACTTGCGGCGTTTGCTGGTCGCCTCCTACTAACACATCTGCCCCGTGCCCCGCCCACTGTCTCCACCTCAACAAACCGTCTCACACTCTTCCGTACGGGCGGGCCCGCAACATTCGACCCACCGCCATCTGTTCCAACGCCACTTCAATGCACCACGATATTAGGAGCCGCTTGTATCCCAGACGAAGATGGTACCTGCAAGGCGCATATGCCAAGCCTCAAAGGTTACGGCGCACGTGTCGCGCTGAGTTACCCGGCCGAAAAAAAATGGCCTGGCACGTCACGTTTGGATGCGTCTTAGACGCGGGAACAGATTTTCAGACGTTGAAAATCGGAGGGAGGTGTTCAGCCTGGTCGGGGTATGTTCGATCCCATCGGGACAGGGTTCGAACTCTACTATGGAGCACTGGTGGCTGACTTCGGTTTCATATCGCAACAGGAGTTCGGCAGTGAGCGGTATTAGGCGGCTTGAAAGCACACTGCATGAAGCCACAATACCCCATCAAGAGCACCCGGCAGGCGGAGTTTGACCGCCTCATTTGAGGGAACCTGGATAAAGCACAGGGGGCAAATCCGCGTGTGCGCCGCCGTTTCATCGCCGTTATCAAAACTCATCTTTGGGTCGATCCAGGCGAGGGGCTGCGCGCTGTTCGTTCATCCTTGCCTGCATCCTGCCTCACCGGTATTCCCCCTCGTCGTTGGCCTACCTGCTGCCGCCGCCGCTGCCAGCGCACCTTTTAGACGCTCATGCACCGACCAAGCGCGCGCGTTGTGGACTGCCGATGGGGCACGCCGCAGTCCGAACACGTAAGCATCGTCCGTTTCCATAGGCGTATGTTTCATGTAAGCTCACCATAACCTAATCCGTCAGCGTCAACAACCCGGTAAGACTCGTAAGGCAGTTGGCCCTACGGCCCACCAGGGCTACGGCTAGATGAAACGCAGCAGGTTGGCAGAGCTGTTCCTTGCATTTTGATCAAAGCCCCCGGCATACCCCAAGAAACTGCCCGGTCACATCACTTTGGGATACGTCTCAAATGCGGAGACGTATTTTCGGACGTTTTCAAAATCGGTGGCCATTGCTTTGGAGCGTAAGGATTTGGCAAATTTTCAGGGGCGTGTACTCTATATTCTTTCGGGCGGATGTAAGGTGGGCTGCACCACCCCCCTCCGCTTGGCGCATCCCTCATGTTACACGTCGATGTGCCAACTCACGCTGACCCGTTTTGATGCCGGAGGATGATTGAATCAATCACATTGCCACACGCGAAACAACGCCATGCCCACAGCCATCGTAGGCCGGAGTCATGCTTCTCTAAGGCGACGGGAAATAGCAAATTGTGACAGCGCGAACACTCCATCGTCCGGCTTGCTCTGTTCAGCATGATAGCCTCCGTGGTTGTGACTAGCGATTGAGAAGGATCGATTTAGGCGGGATATTATGTAAGATATAGGACTACGTCAAGTGCGGTAGTACAGTTGGATGTGGTCGCGTAGCAGTGTGTACAGCCTACTCGCGGCGGACACGTCTTCCCAGATGACCCACCGGGCGGTTCACGCTCGAAACTTCGGTCATAGTGCAACTCTAGTAGCCCACCGACGGAGGGATACAGCCCCTGTGCCATTGGGGTTGGTATTATCTATCCTTCTCGATTCAAGACTCACGCATCGAGTGCCGACAAGAATGATAGAAGCTGGGGGGAGGGCCGCGATGCAGATTGAGTCGGTGTTGGGTGAGCTTGCGGATGCGAAGGAGGCACCACTGCGGCGCTTGGTCGCCTGTGATCCCGAGACGAATCCCTTCGTCCTTCTTCTCTTGGCCGAGGATTCGAATCCCCTTGTCCGACGTGCATTAGCACGACGGCCCCACATACCGGGGCTTCTATGGTTCCCGCTGTCAAACGATCCGTCACCGGTCGTCCGGCGAACGCTTGCCGCGCATCCAAACGTGCCACCAGAGATTCTGACTCTGTTGGCTCACGACAAAGCCATTTCCGTCAGACTGACTGTGGCACGTCATCCGCGTTGCCCGGACACCCTCCTAGAGGAATTGGCTCAAGACCAGGAGCCAATCATTCGCCTGACTGTGGTGGCGCGCCCCGATACCTCCACTCAGCTACTTGAACGGTTGGGCCGAAGTGATCATCACCGAGCTGTCCGCCGTGCCAGCCTTGCTCGGTTGACCCAGCAACGTCCGACGCATCCGATAACAGAGGTGCCTTCTTAGAATCGCCCCCCCTCGTGCACCATTCACTGACACTAATATTTGTAATTACTGCATTGAGCGAACAGAGATGGGGCCCCAGGCGCGATGTTTTTGCCTGAGCTGCGGAAATCCTAACTTGCCGCAAAGGGATTGACCTTTGTATTTCATGACTGACGCCATTGTGCCGTAACGAATCTTGCCGACGCGGGAGTAGATACGGAGACGATCATGAAGATCGTCGGCCATTCCTGCGTAGAAATGTTCCTTCTGTACAGGAAGGTGAAGGCTGAGAAGCTTGACGGTGCAATGGAGCGATTAGACGCAGCCCTTAACACTGTAATAACACCGCCTGCCAGCGTAGTTGTCTAACCCCACGATAACTTTGTACAGGGAATGGTTTGGTGCCGAAGCCCGGGATTCGCTCCAAGGGTTTTTTTAATGAGACAATTTTCCATTAGTTTACAGCTTTCCCTTTGCTTGATGGGCAATTAGTTCCATTCTTCTATGTGAGCATGAGTGATACTGGGGAACCCTCTGTGACCCATGCAATACGGACGTTTTACTGACGTTAAAATAAATTGAAATGGGGATAACTCAATGGTTGTCCGGCATTCATTTTAGAACCCAACATGGTTCAGTTTGGCTTTCCTCTCAAGGCGACGCATCATTGAGCAACCGATTGACTAGACGTGAAGTTTCCATGCTCTCGAGAATGCTCATATGTGTCTCGTCGAAACCGTAGAGCCGGCTAGCGTCCTCCTGTGCGCCCGCATACAGTTGACTCGCCAGCGTGACTGTGCTGTCGGAACACTCGCCGGGCAGGGTTCCGCGGTGCTTGTAACCAAAGAGCAGATGATGCTCAACACCAGCCTGTAGCGGCCGATGCACCCGAACGCCATTGTGATTACTGAAGAAGAGATCAGTGAGATAGGCGCTCTGGGGAGCTATGTCGTTCCAGACATACACCACCGCCGGCGCGTAATTGACGCCGGTTTCCGCCGCATTGTGGCCTGCCCATGGCGTGGAGATCGTGATGTACAGCGGGACGCGCGCGCGACTCTGCCCGGATTGATTCCGCAACAAAAAGCCGCGCGAGACCAGACCTCCCATGCTGTGGGCGATCACATGGTACTGCATGAAGCCGTGTTGCAGCTGTAGAGCCTTCATCGTCTGATCGAGATGGTCGGCGATGCCGGAGAGGCGGACGCCCGACGGGTAGTAGTACAGCCAGGGCTGATACTTCGTTCGATCCAAATGCTCCACAAGGTAGCGAAAATTCGTCGGCGTGCCGTTGATGCCATGAACGAACAGCACTGGAATTTTATGAGCGTCGTAAGGCTCAAGGAAGTAGACGCCGGGGCCGACATCGAAGATAAAGTCATATGGCCGCCACAGGCTGTTGGTCGCGTGTTCTTCCCTGAAACGCTGGTCCTCGAACGTGGTCACCACTCCGTAGGCTGTCATTGCGCCGAGGCTGTGATTCAATTGCGCGCTCGCCGTACGAGCCTGAAATTTCATGAAATCGATCTCTCCTTCGAACCGCGATCGCCCCTCGGCCGTTGTGAAGAGGGCCAGTTCGGAATGGGTGTGGCGACTGTCACAGGTGACCAGTTCGTTCGTGTCGACGGGCATGAACGGTTCCCCCGGTTGGTAGACGCCGTCGGCATTGAGATCCACGAAGGCCACAAGCCCATAGGTGCCTGGGCCGGCGCGAAACATCCAGCGCCCGGGCGACTCCAGCACAAAGTGGTCGACCAGGCTCCAGTTCGCCCGATTCTCCAAGTCGCCCCCATTGTGGCGAACCAACCCGACCAGCACCGGATTCGTCGCCTGGCCGGCGCTCACGGAGCCGTCTATTCTGCAAAACGTCTCCATCTTTGACTGTTGCGTACGCACATCCTGAAATACGCAACCTGTGCATATGAGCATGGCGACGGCCCCCACCCACGAGATTCTTTGCATGGGTTGCGCTTTCATTTCTCCGCCTTTCCTCCCGCATGTGCCCCGCGTTTTCCTTCCTGAAGAAGCGGCTTCGGATCGAACCTGCCGTAAAGCTCGATCATCTTCGTGACCAGGCCGGTCCAGCCGGTCTGATGGTTGGCACCGAGGCCGGCGCCGTTGTCTCCGTGGAAATACTCATAGAATTGAAGATAATCGCGCCAATGCGGTATCCGACTGGAACTTGTCCG
>CAVOXE010000009.1:0-26825 GCA_963700335.1 Nitrospirota bacterium
CTTAGCTTTCCAGTATTGTGCGAATGCCGCGTTATATTCTTGGTATAACTCCCGCGTGGGATCGTAGGAAACATTCAGCAGGGTGATGTCCGATGATCCGACTGCAGATGACAGTGGCGCCGCGATTGCGAGGCTGACGATAATGAAAACCAGGTGTGTGAACCGCATGGAATCCCTTCCTTCCGGGGGGACCTCCAGTAGTCTGGTGGGCGGACCCCATCGTGTCATGGTGACGGCCTAAGCGCCGCGTCCAGATGCCTGGTCAGCGTTCCTGTTTCAACCGATGCGCCCTATTGTGACGGCGTTGACTGTTTCGTTTTCTCCTCAAGCGGGTGGATCGGAAGCGACGGAAGCGCATCCCGATAACGGATCAATAATTCCTCTCGTTGGTCGGCACTAAAAAAGCCTCCACCGGATTTGACCTTGACGAGGTACTGCTCCGGCTCAAAGGTGGCATCAAACGCGCCTGACCGTTCGGGAATATCGGGCATCTGCCGATCGTACCGACTGATATTGGGTCCGGGCCCATGACGATCGTGCACTTCGCTCAAGACTATGTGGAGGATGGGATGTCGCACATAGAGCCAGCCTGTGGTTGTTTCCTCCTCGCCGGTCGGCGTGGCATGGCTCAGATGAAAATAGACTCGGTCTGAAGGCGTGGCCTGTGATAACGCGCGTGAAATGGCCGGCGCCAGGAATGATAATTCCTCGTCCTGGAACGCACGCGTTTTGGGCGCTTCACCGGAGACAAGGCGATGTACGACGTTTCGGCGCTCCCATACACGTATGCCGCGGAGAATGGTACCGACCTCGCTGGGCGATAAGGTAACCGGATGCGTGTTGGGTTCGGTCCCGACGGTTTGCTCGAGCCGCACGACGTTCAACCCCTCTTCAGAAACAGGCGTAATCTGTTGAGCGGATTTTGCCGCGCAACCGGCAGTCAACGGTGTCACGAAGGCCACCACAAGCAGACTTGCAGACAGAACTGAACTGCGCAATTGTAGAAAATGCGTCGATCGCATGATACCTCCTACCGAGTCTCGCTGTTCAATCCGGACGATGGCCGGTCGAACCCATATGATTTGAGAATATCCTGAATGGCCGGAGAGACAATAAATTCGTAAAAACGCTTGGCTAACGAGGGATTTTTCGATGTCCACACCGTGGCTAAGCCATACAGAATGGGCTTGTGCGTCTCTGAAGCGAGTTCCGTGAGAATCTGAATCTTCTTGTTGCGAATGGCATCGGTTCGATAGACGAGACCGACTTCGGCTTCACCCGCGGCCACGAGGTCCAACACCGCTCCTGAATGATCTCCGTATACGTAGCGTGATTTCAGACTTTCGTTGAGGCCGGTGTTTTTCAACGCTTCCGCGGCAAACTTTCCCACGGATGAGGTCTTGGGATTGCCCAGTGCAATCCGTCGTGCCTCGGGACGCGCCAGGTCCGGAAGCGAAGAAACTTTGGTCGGAAGCGCCGCTTGCGTAATGAGCACCAGCGCGGTCTCCGCATAGACGTGCTTGGTGCCCGGCAGGGTCAGTCCTTTTTGTTCGAGCACGTCGATCTCTTCGAGTGAGGAGGGGAGAAAAACGTCGATCGGCGCGCCCTGCTGAATTTGGTCGCGCAGTGTTTGTGATGGTCCCCAGACGACCCGCACCTCGACATTGCCCTGTTCTTTTTCGAAAATCGGCAAGATCGCGCGTAGGGCGTCCTTCAGACTGTTCGCCGCGGCGACGGTGAGTGTCTGGGAGTATTCTGCGTATGATGGCCGTGTGCCTTCCCATACTATTGTGAAGACGACGATCAACGTTAACATTAAAAGACGAATGCCCTGACTCATATGATCCTCCCTGCATCAGCTAGAAATAGAACTGGTATTGCACCATAAATCGATTTTCTACGAGGTCACGCCCGGCGCCGGGTAGATTGTCGAACGGTTGCCGATCCGGTGCGAGTCCGCCCGTGCCCATAGTGATATTCGCATAGTCGAACACCAGACGGTTGTTATAGGTGCCATCGAAACTGTAGTTGATCGCCGCGCCGAACTCTTTGATGAGGTCATGGGTTTGAAGTGTCGAGGGATCCATGATGCCATAGCGGAGAGCCACTTCGACTTTGCGTGGGATGATGAACTTCCCCACCTGCGTGTACCAGCCCCAGGCCTGACCAAGGTTGGGTTGCGTCCCAAAGGGCAGAGTGGTGGGATCAAAGGCCTGCGTCCCCGAGTCGTGGCTACGCACGCGTTGATGGCGATAATAGCCTTCGGCTTGCAGCGACCATCCTTGATATTTGGCGATGAAATCCACTTCCGTGGTTTGAAAATCATAAATGCCACCGCCGAGTAATCGTCCATTGCCGATGCCCACCAACTGGGTCCGTAAACTGCGATCCACGATGTCGGAACGGATTGAACTGAGGGTATTAATGTGGGGGTTGTACGCATAGCCGGCGCCAATCGCCACTTGCGGGACGCGTGAATCGAGGATATCGCCTTGGCCGTATCCGGGATTTCCAGAGATTTTAAAGAGAAAGCGCGCCACATACATCAGTTCTCCGGTGCCAAATCGGGTATCCCAATTGAAGGTCCGTCTCTGGGCGGCACTCGTGCCCGGGACAACTTGACTCGCCGAGACCCCCTCATCTGTCTGGTTGATGCCGGTACCGTTGTACACGCCGATCGCATAGTTGAAGCGATACCTATCTTCATCGCTCAAGATAGCGATACCGATGTCGCGGCGATTGAGGCCGTTCGCAGCGAACGCATTTTGTACGATCATATTATCCGCAAATGCCAAGGTTGCCGTTGAGGTAATGAGCGCTCGATTGAACCACACACGTTGTTGCCCGACTTGCACGGTCGCCCATGGAAGGTGCCAGGATGACACATAAGCATCGAGTAGTCGTCCCGTTCCTCCCGTACCATCCTGATTGAATTCCGACTGGTCATACGCGAAGGAGATGTTGTAGCGAAAGTCCGGATCGAAGGCATATCCGAGGAATTGCAAGCGAGTACGAACGACTTGGAAGGTGTTGGCGTCACTCTGCTGCCTGATAGCGCGAAACTCGACCTGACCGCCGACTAATTCAGGAAAGTTTTTGGAATCGCCATTGCTCGCCCACGCTTCATTATACGCGTGATGGGTATAGCGGACCTGCGCGAGCAATCGCAGTTTCAACAAGAACTTCGAGCCGACGCGGATATTCAATCCATTGTTCACGTCGATGGAGTAATTGGGCGTCGAGAGACGCTGTTTCGACTCCACGACCTTGAGTCCTCGCTCGTATTCCTCCTGAGAGATGATCCCTTTCAGCATCAGATACTTCAGGCCGGGATCTTCGGTGGACATGTATTCCCACCGTCCGTCCTTTTTCATGAGCTGGCCTTCTTCCAGGGCCCAGGCGTGAGAGGCAATTTCAAAAAAAAGAAGAAAGAAAGTGAAGCCAATGATGAGGGGCCGGAGATGTCGCATGCGTATTCCTTTTCTGCATGAGAACCTCCGGTCGTCCGGTCGGGTCGGTGAAATGCAATAAAACGGATGATGCCGCCGGTGATCCGGTCGGCGAAAGCTTAGCGTCGCGGCGGTAACGCGACATCCAATCTGACTTTTTCCTTTCGCTCAATCTGGACGATTTTACGATCGTGAATCACGATCTCGACGGAGCCATATCGAATGCCGCCGATGGCTTCGAGCAATGTGGCCGCGACGTCATGACCGGTCTCGCGTGTCTCTGTCTGTACATGATTCATAAATTGCTCCGTGCCCAGGGGTTATCTAATGCTTGCGTTTGCTGGTCTTTCTAAATGTCACAATTCCGATAGAAAATATGTATTATGTGTAGCAAATTATTATAAACATTGTCAACAAATTAATATACTAATAATATTATATAGTTACAATAGTGTTTCAACGCAGGGTCAATAAGGACAAGACGAAAAATCTTTCGTTAAAACTTTATTGACAAGCAATGCCGCTTATGTAACCATTGGATACATGAGGCCGCAAGATCTTCGTCAGGCTCGTCAAGCGCTAGGGCTTACTCAGAGTGAACTTGCTGAAAAGCTCCGCACGACGCGCATGACCATTACACGCTATGAAGGGGGAACACGCCGGATTCCTGGCATCGTCGATGTTCTCATCAAACAACTCACGTCGGCGCAACAGCTCCCTATGTTGGGTCTCGTGGCGGCAGGTCGGCCCATCGAGACGGTGCCGCAGTCTGAATCGGTCGACGTGCCTGCTTCAATGATCCGGAAAGGGGAGACGTTTGTCCTGCGGGTAAAAGGCGACTCGATGCAAGAGGATGGAATTTTATCGGGCGATCTCGTGGTCGTGCATAAACAGACGACGGCTCGCAATGGTCAGACGGTAGTGGCGCTGATTAATCAAGAAGCGACGATCAAAAAATATTATGCCAAGAGCGGCCGGATCGAATTGCATCCGGCGAACGCCACGATGGGTCCGATTCTCGTGAACCCCGAAGAGGAGTTTGCAATCGAAGGTTTGGTCATTGGCGTTATTCGTCACTGCGAATAGATACAGGAGAGGAGGAGACCATGTCGATCCAAGATTCACAGATACTCACGGTCCGTCTATACGATCTTCAACGGACGGTTGAACGACTCAGTCATCATGTGAGCGATTTGCAATCGAAACTTGCACAGACTCAAGAGTCGAATCGACCCCCCAAACTCTGGCCATTATTCCTGTGGCAACGGTTCGCCGGACGACGCGTTCAAGCCACTATGAAGCCGCGGGTCCGAGAAAATAGGAGGCTCGATCATGCTCACCACGCCATCTAAATGCCTTGTCAATCACGTCGGTCCCTGCTCGGATTGTGGAAAAATGGCGCCTAGACTGACTCGTTGCGTCGATCAGCACACGTCTTCGACCATGAGTCTGTGTCCAAATTGCCTTCCTGCATTTATCCAGCGGCAGCACATGCCACCAGGATGCTGTGGAGAGTAATAGAGAATCGTAGGGCTTCCTTAAACCAGAAATCTCCGCTCAGGTGAAGTCGCCGCGAATGATTTGGGAGTCTTGCGTTGACGTCTATCTACAACGCTCGTTAGGTTTGTCTGTGGACTTGCTGGATGCTATTTCTGACCGATAGTGAGCGGGGGATTAACGCAGATTTGGAAGACTTTATAGCCTCATGAGGTGTGATTAGGTATTTTAATTAGACCTGTGCCGTTAGGATCCTATCCCATCCTCATGCTCTTGTGCCTCAATGGCAAATAAAAAAATGGTGCTGGCAGATGCCGCACTGCCTCCATGATTGGCCATGGTTCGGCAGGATATCTGCAGCGTTAAAGTAGGGCGAACCTTCAATCGAAAGTCCTTGGCGTTTATCTCAGGCGAGGCGATCACTTCCTTCAGCGGTTGTTGGATCAATTTCGGAAGAACGTCGGATATCCACGCCCCCATGAGGGAAAAAACAGCCGACGCCTCGGGAGGAGCAAACCAAGTATTGGCCAACTTATTTGCAAATACGATTTGTCCCGATGTTTCGACTCCAATCACCGCTGCCGGAATCTCATTCAACAGTTGCTGCGCCATGCCAAGGGCAGTAGACGAAATGGTTAGATCGGCCTTCGTCCCCTCAAGCCCTGTTTCAAGCTTTTGATTCAGTATGGCTAATTCTTTATTTTGCTGTTCCAGTTGTTCGAGCAATGCTCGGTTTTCGTGATTTCTAGCATGGTGCTCAAGCCCCGATCGTACTGTCAACTTGATGTCTTCTTCCTGAAACGGTTTGTATAGAATTTTATAGATCTGTCCGCGGTTGACGGCGTCCACGAGGACATGAGCTTCGGCATAGCCGGTGAGAATCATGCGAAAGGCGTCCGGACACAGGGGTGCCGCTTGTTCTAAAAATTCAATGCCGTTCATTTCCGGCATTCGATAATCGGTGAAGATGAGGGACACGGGCTGTTTACGAAGGATTTCCAAGCCCTCTGCGCCACTCGTCGCGATTAAAACATTGACTGGTTCGGCCTTCAGAATTCTCCGGATCGCGCGGGCGATGCCCGGCTCATCGTCGACACAAAGGATGTAGGGTTGTTCCTTTTGCTCAGTGGCCATCATATGCCAGTCTGTTTGATCATGACGTTCGCTTCCTCGAGGACTCGTGCAATATCAATCTCCAGATTGTCCAGAATGCCTGGCGACAGGCCTGGCATTCTGAGACTCCTTATATTTGCTATCGGATCCATGTGCGAACATCCGCCGGATGCCGGTCCGCCACCCAAACTATCCTTGAGGATGACGGCAAGTTGATCCGCTGTTTGTATGAGAGCGGCCATCATGCCTTTCTCTGCATCAACGGCATGCGCAGCAGCATCATGATGATGACGGGCCATTTCGATATAGAGCTGTGGCAAGTGCCAGTAACTCAGAACTTCGGCACCTAATTCCTGATGATCAAAACCAAGTATGGCCTGTTCAGCCTGGCAACTCGAAAGACCATCATGCATAGACTCGTACTGACGTATGTCCCCCAGGTGTTTGGCATAATACACCGCGGTTGCCAGTTCTCCGATATCATGGAGCAGCCCGCCTAGGAACGAATCGGCGGCGGGTGTGTGTGGTGAGGCCAATCGTTGGGCGAGCCATCGTGCCAGGACGGCGGTGAGGACTGAATGGCTTCGAAGAGCATTCGATTCGTACCAGAAAATTAGCCAACCCGGCCTATTCTCGTAGGAACTTAACTTGTGAAGGGGACGTAAATGAAGACGGGAACGTAGCGCTATGAAACCAGGGCTACTGTGGACAATGTCCCTTCCGGTGATTTACATGGGTCAGCAAAAGAACGAATTACTTATCGTGATAGACGGCTATCAATCTCTGCGATCTTTGCAGCGATTCATCAACAAGAGTTTCCTCTTACAGAAACTGTAAAAGGTTTGTGCTCCCGAACGCTATGCCGAAGCCAGACTAAGCAAATGTCACGCTTGAGGTCACTAGGCGGTCTAGTGAATACGATTTCTATTGAATAGAACCGGGACGTGTGGCAGGCCAGAGTTCAAGCAGTTCATGAGTGGAAAGTCGATGATCCGACATTTGCCATCGAAGGGAACGCCGGTTTTGCGCGGTGCTGCGTGAGGGGGTAGAAATGTTTCCCTTTGCCCCCCGCTAGCACCATCGTCATCAAGCGTTGCATCGTAGCCCTTTCATGAGCGGTCTAGTAACAGTCATACCCTTTAGGACGTTGCTGGTGGTGGCACCTTGTTCACATGACGCGGAATCACACTAGCCGGAGTTGGCCCTTCACCTTGAATCCAGAATTGCAGGGTCAAAAAACCATTTTCCGAAGCGGGGTGTCCGCGAGCACCGGATCAAACAGGCCCCCTCATGTTTCCATCATTTCCAACCTGGCATCGAATTCATGCCCGCACGACGTACAGCGGATCACATCCGTCTCGACACTCAACTCGTCAGACCGGATCCCCATGCCTCCGCAATCCGGGCACCGAGCGAGGTGGACCTTCTGATCGTCCAGGGTCTCGTATTGCACGCCATGGAGACAATAGACCGGCTTCCCTTCGAGCACCCACGGCCGGCCTTGGTTGTCCACCACCGGCAACGCGAGGTAATGATGGTTCACGTAGTCCTGAATGTCTCGCCTGTTGGCGAATCCGGCCTGAATCAGCTTTCCACTCACCGCCTCGTAGAGTGCATTCTCGGTTACGATCGCCTTGGTTGGGCCCATATCTCTCCCTCCTACATCGAATGGATTGAAGCTGACCCCGTTGCTAGATGACGCCTGAGTAGTACCGCAGAATATTCGACACCGAAATTACTCCGATGATGGCCCCATCTTGCGTGACGGCTAAATGTCGGGTGGCCTGTTCCTTCATCATGCGTACGGCGTCGATAATCGGGCGATCGCCTTCAAGGGTCATCAACGGTTTTCGCATGCAGGCCTTGACGGGTGTAGTGTTGGGATTCAGCCCATTGGCGACTACCTCGCGCGCCAGAGCCGAATCCGTGATGAATCCCACGTAGGACTGGTTGTCCGTGAGGAGGAGCGAGCCCACCTTCCATTTTTGCATAAATTGCCCCGCCTCTCGCAGGCTGGCATCCTGGTGTAGACTCCGGACTTCGAGGGACATGTGTTCGGCCACCTGTGGGCCGGTAAGCACCTCCCGACCTGTCTTGCGTTTCTTGGGCTCAGCGGACCGGCGCGCCTCCAATTCAGATACACAACTTTCCAATACGCGGCTCCGTTGTAAGAGCCTTTGCCGCTCGCCATCCATTCCTGTGCCTTCCGGCGCCTCATCCGGCATGTTGACCAATCCGGCCGCCTCACCCAGCTCCGCATATTCATACGCTTCTAACAAGTCGGAGGTCTCCCCAAGCAGCTCCGCAATTAAGTGTTCTGTTTCTAGATCGAACTCTTCCAGGCTGCGAGTGGGCTTACCCTTACCTAGGTACGGGGCTAAGTCGGCGAGCTGCCTCCGTAGGCGTTCGATGCTGCGGTCGAGAGAGACTCGTGGTTTCTTGGGAGTGGTGTGCGTTGTGGGCATGGCACCTCCTATAAAAGGCTGTGGTGGCCGATTTTACAACTCTCAGGCTCAACCAGCAAGCGGCTATTAGGAGGCCCCCTTCTGCGAGCGAAGCAATTCTCTTCGGAGTTGGTGTTCGGGAAAGAAGTGGCCGTAAAAACGCTGTGGTCATCACCGCGGCGGTCAAACAATCGGTAATGTCATCTTCAATGGTGTCAGCCTAAATCAGCAACTCGTGCGGGCAGGATTCGCCTGGTGATATCGGAAGTACGCACCGAACGATCGGATATTAGAGCAGTTAGACGAATTGCTTTTTGGAAATAGGTTCATTTAACAAACGAGGCACTACTCTGCCTAGGGGTTGGCCTCTATTTTGGTGGCGTGTTGTGCCCAAAGAATGAACTAGTTTTCCTCCATAGAATGCCTCGTTCGAGCATCGAAGAGTCGGTTAACCGAAACAGTATTTCCAGAGGTGTCGCTATGCGGAGAAAACATCTTTTTTTGTATAGCCTGATTACAACCTGCATTATTGTTATTGGGCTGGGGTATCGGGTTATTTGGGGAGCAGAAAAGGAGTCGAATGATGAGCTCGGGATTCCCCCTGAAGTGGTCGCAGATTACGTCCACGCCGTGATTGAGGCAGATCGGACCAGTTACACGAAGCATGTAGAAAGGCTACAGGACGAAGGGGTTGTCCTGTCCCAAGAAGATTGGAAGCATCGGAAGGCCTTGCCTCTTCCTGCCCAACTGTTGCTACAGGCGGGTACATTGGTGTCAGAAAAGGGCGGTGGCATTCAATACCGGCTTGCGAGCCTTTGGCCTATTTACCCTCGAAATGGACCGGCCACGGATTTTGAGCAGGAGGGATTAGAAGCTGTGGCAAAAGATCCCAGCCAGCCGCATGTGGGACTCCTGAAGGCTGGGCACCGACTTATTTTCAGGGCAGTCTATGCCGATAAGGCGGTCTCTAAAGCTTGCGTCAGTTGCCACAATTCGCACCCCTCCAGCCCAAGAAAAGATTTTAAGCTCAACGATGTGATGGGAGGCATCATCATTTCGTTCCCAGTGGATGAGAGGGACTGAGTGGTGGCCTGATCGTCCTGGTCTGAGATCTCTAAAGCCGTCGATTAGCCCTAGAAATGATCTTCATGATTCTTCGTGGGAGGGTGAACTATGATTTACAAGGGCATGTTAGGAATAGTGATCACCACCATTATCATCATAGCGTTGAGTTACCGGGGAGGGCTTTCAGGAGCCCAGGATTCCACCCAGACCGGTGCTCAGATGGGAATTCCTCCAGAGAGAGTAGCCGACATCGTGCATGCCCTGATCCAAGCTGATCGCACCTTCTATACGGTCCATGTCGTGGAGCGGTTGCAGCAAATGGGCGTCGTCGTGGCCTCGGAAAACTGGAAGACTGAAAAGACACTCCCGCTCCCGGTGCAATTCTTGGAGGAATCAGCCAAACTAGTTGCAAATACTCCAGCCAAGATTAGCTACCGATTAATGAGTCTCTGGCCGATCAACAAACGGAATGGACCCAAAACCGAGTTTGATCAAGCAGGACTGTGGGAGACCTCGCAGCATCCCGATCATCCATATACTGGAACGGTGATAAACGGACAGGATGTGTATTTTCAAGCCGTGTATGCAGACAAGGCGATCTCTCAGGCGTGCATCGGCTGCCACAACGCACACCCAGACAGTTCTAGGCGCAACTTTCAGATGAATGACGTCATGGGGGGCATTTTCATTTCTATACAAATAAAACACTAAAGATTGTATACCTGCATCAATGAAGAGACATCAAGTTCTAGCGGATGTCGGGCTGAAAGGGGTTTCCTGGCATTCGCTTCGTCATACTTTGCAGTCGACTCGCGATGAATGGGGTGGGGGATAGCACCCGTTGGGCGCTCTTGCGGCATAACCGGAGCAGTATGGTGAAGCGCTATGCGCATTTAAGTCCGTCTTACTTGCAAGATGGGGTCAAAAAGGGTGCCGGGGCGGCACACAAGAGATGACCCGACCCGGCAGAAGTCCAAATGATACCGTGGCAGGAACTGTAAGCGTGGAGGCGAACAGAGAACAGCAGAGTCATAAGTCAGCGGCTTAAATGGTGGCGGTGCCCCGGATTGAACGGGGGACCCGCGGCTTATGAGTCCGCTGCTCTACCAACTGAGCTACACCGCCACTTCGCTTTAATTATCAATCACTTTGATGTACGGTCGGGGAACCTCCAAAATGGCTTTTAGCGCCTCCTTAGCACCTTCACTCCCAAATGTGCTGGCGTGCTCCATCGCTTCGAGCATCGTGCCGGACAGCGCGTTCTTCGCGTAGCGTTCGACGAGTTTCAAATCCGACCAGCCTCCTAAGAACTGCAAGACGCGCGTCGGGATCTTATCGCCGAGGCGCGTGGTCCACGTATGGCGCAACGTATGAAAGTCTAACCCCAGGCCCGCCAGATCGGCGCGGTGAATCGCCTTGAGGAAGTGCCGATTGTACCAGTTGTGATAATCCATATGCACGTCCGTTTCGGCGGGGCGGAGCAGATGTTGATTGCCGACGAGGTCCGGGCAGACCCAGCCGCGCATCGGTTGCCCTTGCTGCTGCCACCAGTAGCCTAGAATCGCGAGGGCTTCCATTGATAGCGGAATGGTGCGGGCGCGATGCTTCTTAAAGGCGGGCAGGGCTAAGGCCTGTGCGTGCCAGGCGACATCTTCCCAGCGCAAGGTCACCATCTGTCCCTCGCGGATGCCCAGCAGATAGGCGAGCCGGCAGAACAAGATGTCGAATTCGCGCATCTGTCTGTAGAGGCTGGCCTCTTGCGCTTCCGTATAGACGGTGCGCTCGCGCTTGGGCGTCGGCTTCGGCAGCGGGATCTCGCTCCAGAATTCCAGCACCCAGGCGCGCGGTTTCACCATGCGCGTCATCATCGTCCGCAGCCATTTGCAATAATGATTCGCGGTACTGTCGGATCCGGTACGCCGGCAGGTTCGTGAGGAGCCCCGGCTGGTGCGATCATCCGGAGAGAAGGACTTCGATCAAGCCGCGCTCGCCGCGATGAGAATAGGGTTAAAACTCTGGCTTTCCGCCCAAGGTTTTGACTCGCTCATCCGCGCCCACGCTGTGCCAGACGCCATGCATGAGTCGAATGAGGCGACGCCGTCTGCCATCAAGCTCCGCGCGCAGTTTCAGTTGCACAAAGACGTGCCCGGTCTCCATCTTCTCGCTCCTCCGTCACTTGATCCTAATTCACATCCCCCTTCGACCGACGTTCCATGACCTAACGACTGAGCTTTCTTCCGGACGTCCCTTTCAACTCAGAACTCCCTGATGCCTCATCCACAGACTTGGGGGGCACATATCCGTGAATATTCGCATACACTTTTTTGACGCAGTACGCTACAATCGGCCCCCGAACGGGACCGACATTCATTAGGATGTGATATGCGATAGGGGTTGTCAGCCATGGCGGGTCGATCCACTCTTTGGATATGACGTCAATTCGCTCCGACATCGCGCTCCACGTCACAAGGATTTCGAAGGCGACGTGTTGGGTGGCGATGCTTCTCGGGCTGTCCGTCTTGATCGGCTGGATTTCTCATGCGGCGGGCTTTCGCGGCCCGGTTCCTGAACTCCTGACCATGCATTTCAGCACCGCCCTGTCGCTGATCCTCTGCGGCGTGGCCGCGTTGTGCGTGCAAGACGACTGTCCACTTGCACGCGCCTATCCGATCGCGATGGCATGCGCCGCCGCCACGGCGATTATCGGATTCCTAACAGCCGCGCAATACGTATTCGATGGGCATCCGGGGTTGGTTCCCTCCCTGCTGAGGGACAGAGGCGTCGATGGTGCAAACATTCCTTCGACACGAATAGGATTGAACACTGCGCTGTGCCTGATGGCCTTTGGACTTGCTTTGCTGCTGATTGATAATCGCCTCGTCGGCCCATATCCCGCACAGGTGCTCACCACGGCGGCGACCGTCGGAGCGTTCGCCGCCTTGATTGGACATGCGTATAGCATCGAATCGCTCTACGGGATCTCGACCTATATTCCTATGGCTCTGCACTCATCCATCGCGCTGATTCTCATGGGGGTGGGGATATTTTGTGCGCGGCCCGAACAAGGATGGATGGCCTTATTGATCAGCGATCGCATGTGGAGCAAGGTGGCTCGCCGCCTGCTCCCGGCGGCCATTCTGATACCGCTCGTGAATGGGTTGCTTGAACTGCACGGGGAGCGCCTCAGTTTTTACGACGCCGAATTCGGCGCGGCGCTGGTCAGCACATCGAACATCGTGTTACTGGGCGCGTTGATTTGGTGGACCGCCACCTCACTGAATCGTGTCGATCAGCAACGCCAGGTCGCGGAGCGCAAACGCGATCTGTACCAACATATGTTCGTCCACTCCAAGGACGGGATCGTTGTCATGGATCACCAGGGACATTACATTGAACAGAATCCACAACATGAACAGTTGTTGGGCTACGCCTTTGACGATATGCGTGGCCGGACACCCGCTCTCATACTGGGCGAAAGCGAGTTCGGCCGGATTGCGGGGGAATTAGCGCGGGAGGGAATGTATCGCGGCGAGGCCATGTGCCGGACCAAGTCAGGGAAAGAGCTGCCCTTCGATCTTTCCACCTTCTCGGTTCGAAGTGAAGACGGAGAGATCATCTGTTACGTCTGCATCAAACGCGATATCACCGATCGAAAACGATCGGAGCATAGCTTGAGAGAAGCGCACGACGACTTGGAGCGACGAGTCTTAGAACGCACCGCGGCGCTGATGGATACCAACGCGGCGTTGAAGATTGAAATCGGCGAGCGCAAACGAGCTGAGCAAGCCCTGCACGACATTTCGGTCTTTACCCAATCCGTTTTGGATTCACTGAATGTCCATATCGCCGTGGTCAATCAAGAGGGTGCGATCGTCGCGGTGAATGAAGCGTGGATGGACTTTGCCCGAGCCCGCGGCGTATGGAGCGATCATACCGAGATGGGTATGCAGTACGCCGACATTTGCCAAAAGCTGACGGGACAAGATTCCGCGTTCGCGCAATCCGTGGCCGATAGTATTCATAAAATACTGGGAGGAGCCGCCGCCATCGAACCGTGTGAATACGAATATCTGTGCGAGGCCGGCATGGAGCGGCGATGGTTTTTAATGACGATTGTGCCGTATCGCGGCACGCATGCGGGAGCGGTCATCTCGCACTTCGACATTACAGCCCGCAAGCAGGCGGAAGAGGCGCTTCGAGAAAGCGAAACACGGTTTCGCGCGATTTTCAATCAAGCGTCCGTGGGGATTGCAGAGGTCCGTCCGGACGGCCGTTTTCTGTGGGTCAATTCAAAATTAAGCGATATCGTGAGGCGTCCGCCGGACGTCTTATTGAACATGACGTTTCAAGAGCTGACCCATCCGGATGATCTGCCGGAAAATTTGTCGCTCTTGCAAGAGACCTTAACAGGTGAACGTGACAGTTGCTCGATCGAAAAACGCTATCTCCGCCAGGACAAGACGGAAATTTGGTGCCGATTATCGGTCTCCCTCGTCCGGACTGCGACCGGAGCGCCGAAGCATTTTATCTCGGTCATTGAGGATGTGTCTGAACAGAAGCGCACAAGGGACGCGTTGCAGACGATTGCAGCGGCGACGGCAGGGGCGACGGAAGTAGACTTTTTCCGTTCTTTGGTGCCCCATCTGGCCGCGGCCATGCAGGCGAAATATGCATTCGTCGCGGAACTGATCGAAGGAGAGCCGGCACGGGTGCATACGCTTGCGGTGTGGGCAGAGCGCGATTACACGGAAAATTTATATTATGATCTGAAAGGCACTCCGAGCGAAAACATGATCGGCCGCCGAACGTGTTTCTACCCGCGCGGTGTACAGAAGCAATTTCCCGCCGATACCATGCTCGCCAAGCTGAAAGTCGAAAGTTATTACGGCATGCCCTTATTTGATCGTGCGGGAACGGTATTAGGTCTGCTCGGCGTCATGCACGATCAGCCCTTGGCTCTGCTTCCGAGCATGGAACAGATGCTGGTCATTTTTGCCGCGCGCGCGGGCATGGAGTTGGAACGAAAGCGGACGCTCGAAGCGTTGCGGTTCAGCGATCAAGCATTGCGTCAACTCATCCAAGAACGCGAACAACTCGCGCAGGACTTGCACGACGGCATCATTCAGTCGATCTACGCCGCCGGTCTGGGGCTGGAAGAGGCGAGGCGGCTCGTCGAGGAAAAGTCGCCGGCATCGGTGACACAAATCCAGACGGTTGTCGGCGACCTCAATAGCTTGATTGAAGACGTCAGAAACCATATCGTTCGTAAGCCGCGTGAAATTAAAAACGGCTCTCAACTTAAACTGGCCTTGGAACGACTGGTCCGTGTGCTGCGCACGTGCCCGACGATTGAAATCGTCGCGGTCATCGATCGTGCGGCAGCCGATCTCTTGTTGCCGGCTCAAGCGACGCATGTTTACTATATCGCCGCGGAAGCGCTGAGTAACGCGGTTCGGCATTCCCAGGCCCGCCATTGTATGATGGCGCTACGCGTCGTGCGGGGCGCGGTACGGCTGGAAGTCTCGGATAACGGCTGTGGTTTTGATCCGTCATTGTCCTATCACGAGGGGCACGGATTGAGGAACCTTTCGGGGCGGGCTACCAAACTCGGCACACGACTACGCGTCGTCTCTTCGACGGGAGGCGGAACACGCATGGTCATAGACTTACCAAAGGAGTTGAAAGGATGACACCGATAAAGCCCGATCGTATCCGTCTGCTGATTGTCGATGACCACAAAGTGGTGCGCTTGGGATTGATGACGATGTTCAGCCGGCATCGGGGGGTGCAGATCGTCGGCGACGTCGGGACGATGGAGGCGGCCATCGAGGAGTCGAAGCGCTTAAAGCCCGACGTCGTATTGATGGACGTACGGTTGCCAGACGGCAGCGGCATCGATGCCTGCCGAGAGATTCGCACGATGTGTCCCGAAACGCAGGTGCTGTTTTTGACCTCCTTTGCGGATGACGATGCCATGCTGGCGACCGTCCTGGCCGGCGCTGCCGGATTCTTGCTCAAGCAGGCCGATGAGCATGGCGTGATTCAGGCCGTGGAGACAGTCGCAAAAGGGCAATCGATTGTAGACCCCGCGGTCACGCACGCCTTGCTTCAGCGAATGCGGTCATTTTCTTCGCAGACCACCGCCAATCCCAGTGGAGCCCTCTCGCCACAAGAAGAATGCGTCATGACGTTAGTCGTACAGGGCAAGACGAACAAGGAAATCGGTCTTGACATGGGGCTGAGCGAGAAAACGGTCAAAAATTATCTCAGCAACATTTTCCAAAAAATGCAGGTCTCTCGCCGTTCTCAAGCCGCCGTCCTTTTCGAGCGCCAGCGTGTAGGACGCTAGGGCCGTTCGACCAATCGCCTAGAGTCCAAATACGCGCGCCCCGGGCGCCGACCGGCACTTCTATTCGGCCTCAGTTCAGCGAAAATAGATCTGAGGTCAAGTCATGAAAATCCCGCTCCGCATTCTTCATGTGGATGATAATCCCATCGACGTGCGGCTGGCTCAAGCATTTCTGGCCGTCGCAGGGATCGAGTGCGATGTCGTGCGTGTCGATACCGCTCCCGCCCTAGAGGACGCGCTGCAGCAAGGTGGCTTCGACCTGGTTCTCTCCGACTTCGTGTTGCCCGCGTTTGACGGACTTCACGTGCTGGCTCTGGTGCAGCGCCTAAGTCCTAGCATGCCGATCATCGTCTTGTCGGGAATGATCAGCGACAAGGTAGCCAATCAGATGCTGACGTGCGGTGTGACGGCCTATGTGCCGAAGCATCGCCTTGCGGATCTGCCTCTTTCAATTCGGCGAGCCCTCGCAGATGGTCATGTCCCCGCACGTCAGGTGGTGTGAGATTCAGGTACGGCTGGGCTCCCAGCGCCAGGCGTACGTTGTGAACAGTTTCGCTGCTTGCGCTCCGATTTCCGGGTCTGTGTGTCACAGGCCCCATCTGAATGCCAACGACCTATTTGAATCCATGAGCCCAACATGGGTTGAGCCCCGCTTCTCACCCGAGGGAACTCCGTTATGAGAATCCCACTACGCGCCTTGCATTTAGAAGACAATCCGACGGATTCCGATTTAATCGAATCCCTCCTCGTCAAAGAAGGGATTCCGTGCCGCATTCAACGAGTGGCGACTCGCCTCGGGTTCGTGCAAGCGTTGGAGCAAGAACGGGTGGATTTAATTTTGAGCGATGTGTCGCTGCCGGCCTTCAATGGGATGGAGGCGTTGGCGATCGTGCGAGATAAATGTCCACAAATTCCGTTTATCTTCGTGACGGGGACGGTCGGGGAAGAACGCGCGATCGAGACGCTGAAGAGCGGGGCGCGGGACTATGTGTTGAAACAACGCATTTCGCGATTGGTCCCTTCGGTACGGCGCGCGTTGCGCGAGGCGGAGGAGCGCAATAAGCGGAAGCGCACGGAGGACATTTTACGGGAGCGGGAACAGCTGTTTCGTTTGATCATGGAAAATACGACGGATCTGATCGCCGTCTTGGATCTCAAGGGCCAGCGCGTATACAACAATCGGGCGTATCAAGAGTTGCTCGGCTCGCCGGAACCGTTGCGTGGGACGGATTCGTTTCGCGAGATTCACCCAGACGATCAAGCCGCCATTCGTTCGCTCTTTTTCGAAACGATTCGCACAGGTGTCGGGAAACGCGCGGAGTATCGTTTGGTGCTTCCCGATGGGCGGGTACGGCTGATTGAATCGCAGGGCAACGTCATCCGCGATGCCGGGGATGCCGTCATCAACGTGGTCGTCGTCTCCCGCGATATTACGGAACGCCGGCAATCAGAAGAAGCCTTGCGGCGCAGCGAGCATTGGCTTCGGACGATTCTAGACAGCGAGCCCGCCTGCGTCATGATTGTGGATCGCCATGGGTTGATCGAGGAAATCAATCCCGCGGGATTGGCGATGATCGGAGCGATGGCAGAGGGGGAGGCGATCGGTCGTCCGATTCTCTCATTTGTGCCGGCGGAAGAACACGAGACATTTTCTCTCAAACATGGCGAAGCCCTTTCCGGGAACGCCCAGACGTTTCAATGCCGCATCACGACGCTGCAGGGATCCGTGCGCTGGATCGAATCGTATGTCGTTCCGTTCGGCGACGAGCCTCGCGAGCTTCCCTCGGTTCTGATGGTGGCGAGAGACATCACCGATTCTAGAAAGATGGAGGCGCAGCTGCAACAAGCGTTGAAGATGGAAGCCGTCGGCCGATTGGCAGGTGGTGTTGCGCATGACTTCAACAATATGTTGACCGGCATTTCAGGCCACGGCGATCTGCTCCTCCGCCACCTCCCTCCCGACAGCCCGTTGCGTCGCCATGCCGAGGAAATCAAGCAATCCTGCAAGCGCTGTGCGGCTTTGACGAATCAATTGCTCACCTTCAGTCGCAACCAAGTGCTGCAACCACGGATGCTCGACATTGGTCAAGCCTTGCTCAAGATGGAGAATATGCTTCGTTCGTTGATCGGCGAGGATATCATCCTCCGGATTCAGTCCGAAGCCGCCTCGACGCATGTGCGTGTGGACCCTACGCAACTCGAACAAATCGTGTTGAATTTATCCATCAATGCCCGCGACGCCATGCCCAACGGCGGCATGCTGACCATCGATGCGATGACCGTAGTGTTGGATGAGGCGGCCGTCGCCCATCGCGGCATGCCGCCCGGCGTATACGTGCGATTGTGCGTGCAGGATACCGGCGTCGGGATGGATGAGCAGACAATGAGTCGGATTTTCGAGCCGTTCTTTACAACCAAAGAGCTCGGGAAGGGAACAGGGTTGGGACTTTCCACCGTTTACGGGATCGTTCAGCAAAGCGGCGGGAGTATCGAGGTCGATAGTGTCGTCGGTAAGGGGGCGACATTCACGCTCTTTTTTCCCACGTTGGATAACGCCGGAAAATTGTTGTCGGCTTCGAAAGCAGGCGACGTGCCGACCGAGATGCCCAAAACGATTTTACTCGTCGAAGACGATTCCGCCGTGCGCGGCATCATTCATGAAGTGCTCTGTTTCAACGGCTATCGCGTGCTCGAAGCCACACATGGGGAGGACGCGCTCGCGCTGTCCACTCGTCATCAAGGCCCTATCGATCTCCTGCTGACGGATGTCGTTATGCCGCATCTCGGCGGGCGCCAGCTCGCTCAACAGCTTCACGGTCGGTATCCCCGCATGAAAGTGCTCTTCATGTCTGGCTATATGGATGACGCTGTGCTGCCTCAGATCCTGTCCCAGCAAGGCATGGCCTTTCTTCCCAAGCCCTTTGCCCCTGAAATACTGGAGCAGAAAATACGCGACATGCTCGATTCCGCCTGCTGACAACTGTTCATTTTTAGCCACGCCCAAGTAATGTCCTGCATCGGACTCTCACGCCGTTCTCCCGCTTCGTTCTAAAGAAATCAGGCCTCGCTGCCGATACTTCCCTGTGGGATTCCATAGACACCTTAGGTGGAGCTGAGTGCCGACGCGCACGATATCAACCCTCACGATGCAGTCGGCCGGACGGCGATCCTCTCGCGAGAGATGGACGATTCTGCTCATGACCGTGGTCCTGATCGCGCTGTGTGGATCTCTGGCCGCTATCGTTCATGACTCGGGAACGGATTTCACCCGCGTCTTCCAAATCCTCGTTCTTCTGCTATGTGGGAGCCTCATCGGTGCCCTGGTGTTCAACTACCTGCCGAAGAGTCTCGCATCGTCGTTGAGCGGTAGAGCCGGGACCGAGAGCGAATCCTTTTTGCGTAAGCAGCAGGCGGCTCTCTGGCGCCTCACCAAAAGTACGAATATCCATGGCGGCGTATTTGAGGAAGCCTTACGAGAAGCCACCGAGGCCGCTGCACACACCTTGGAAGTCGAACGGGTCAGCGTCTGGCTGTTCAACGAGAACAAAACCGCTCTTCAATGTTATGACCTCTTCGAGCGAAGCGCCAATCACCATTCGAAGGGAGTCGAGTTGGCCGCGTCCCAATACCCCGGATATTTTCAGGAACTCAATGCCGAGCGCGTCATTGCGGCGCATGATGCGCAGCACGACGCACGGACCTCCGAATTCACGGCCGGCTATCTCATGCCTCTTAGCATCGCCTCGCTGTTGGATGCTCCCATTCAAAGCGGGGGTCGAATGGTGGGGGTCATCTGTCATGAGCACGTCGGGACGATTCACGAGTGGACATTGGAGGAGCAACAATTTGCAAATTCCATGGCCAATCTGGTCTCCCTGGCGTTAGAGGCCACGGAGCGGTTACAAGCCGAGCTGGCTCTGCGGAAAAGCGAAGAACGTATCCGCAGCATCATCGATACGGCGCTCGATGCCGTCATCGGCATGGATGAACACGGACATATCCTCGATTGGAACCGACGCGCGGAAATCATTTTCGGTTGGACTCACGATGAAGCGGCCGGCAGGGATCTGGCGGAAATGATCATTCCCCTTCAAAACAGGGAAGCGCACCGTCGGGGACTCGCGCATTTCCTACGGACGGGTGAAGGGCCGGTGCTCAACAAACGGATTGAGATTACCGCCATTCGCCGCGATGGAACAGAATTTCCTATCGAACTTGCCATTAGCCCGTTGAAAACGAAGTCGGGCTATGAGTTCAACGCCTTTGTGCAAGACATCAGCGAGCGCAAGCAGGCCGAAGAGGAACTTCGCAACGCCAAAGAGTCGGCTGAAGCGGCCAATCGTGCGAAGTCCCAATTTCTCGCCAATATGAGCCACGAGATCAGGACGCCGATGAACGGCGTGTTGGGCATGACCGATCTTATGTTGGCGACGACCTTGAACTCGAAGCAACGCCGGTTTGCCGAGACCGTGCGCCAATCGGGGCAAAACCTCCTGCGCATCGTGAACGAAATTCTAGATTTTGCCAAAGTGGAAGCCGGCAAGCTGGCGCTCGAACGGGCCGAATTCGACGTGTATGAAACAGTGGAAGAAGTGATCGATCTCGTGGCGGAGCGCGCGCAGGCCAAAGGCTTGACCTTGGCGTGCGAGATCGATCAGCGCGTTCCCGCTATTTTGAAAGGCGACCCAGGACGGCTGCGACAGATTCTGATCAACCTCATCGGCAATGCGATCAAGTTTACGGAGCGTGGAGAGGTGATCGTGCGGGTCAAGCTTGATGCGACGTCGGAGGCCCTCTCGGCTGCCGCTCAGGACAACGGCTGCTCATCAGAATCGCATCCCTCGGCTCCTCAGTGCCGCTTGCGTTTATCCGTGACAGATACGGGCATCGGGATCTCGGCGAATGCCCAGCCGCACGTGTTCGAGCCGTTTGCGCAAGCCGATGGTTCCACAACGAGAAAGTATGGCGGTACGGGATTAGGCCTCGCGATTGTCAAGCAGTTGGTGGAGATGATGAATGGGACGGTCGCCGTTCAGAGCGTGGCCGACCAAGGTTCGACGTTTTCCTTCACGGCCCAATTCGAAGTCTGTGAGGGCATGACTTCCCCCACCAGCAGCCGCCGGTATGACATGGAAGGGTTACGGGTATTGGTCGTGGACAGCAATCCCACCACGCGGTCGATTCTGGAGCATCAACTGAACGCCTGGCGTATGCATCATGGCGCCGCAGAATCCGGCGCGGAGGCGCTCGCGTTCTTGCAGCACAAGACGGTCCGCGGCACGCCGTACGATCTGGCGATTGTCGATTCGCAGTTGGCCGATATGGACGCCTTATCGTTCGCCCGAGAGATGCAACAGCGCACGGAATTGGCCGGCATCCGCCTCATCATGCTGAGCGCCGTCACGCGAACGGAAGATGCAGAGGCGTTTCAGAAGGCAGGATTTCACGCTTGTCTCGCCAAACCGTTTCGACAATCTCGACTGTACGATTGTTTGGCGACCGTGATGGGCGGCACGCCTGAAGAACAAGCCGCATTGCGTCATGTCGAGCCTCGTGAGGAGGACGTGCAAGCGCTCGCGGAAAGCCGGATCTTGCTGGCGGAGGATAATCCGGTCAATCAGGAAGTGGCCTTGGGCATGCTGGAAGCGCTGGGGTGCCATGCGGATGTCGTCTCGAATGGACGAGACGCGCTCGAAGCGCTGGCGAGAAAAGCCTACGATGTGGTGCTGATGGATTGCCAGATGCCTGAAATGGATGGCTTTGAGGCGACGCGGTGCATTCGAGAACTGGAAACGGCCGGCCCACACACTGCAAACTCTCCGAATTTTACGCGCCATATCCCTATTGTTGCATTAACCGCTCACGCCATCACGGGTGATCGGGAACGCTGCCTTGGGGCCGGGATGGACGATTATTTATCCAAGCCGTTTGCTCAGGAGCAGTTGCGGACGACCTTATTGCGGTGGTGCACACCGCGCGCGCCGAACGAAATGACCGACCATGCTCCGATAAGTCACGACACGGCCTCTTGTGAAAACGCAGGGAACGCGGTTTGTAAAAACGAATCGAACGGCTCGTGTCTCAATGCGAATGGCGCAGGCAAGACTGCCGCTCAGTGTACAGAGGATGACATCACGGATGGAATCTATGAAGAGGTTCCGAGCATCGACCCTCGCGCCTGGGACAGCATTCGATCTCTCCAACGTCCCGGCCAGCCCGACATGTTGTGCAAAGTCATCGATAAGTACCTAACTTCGAGCCGGCGATTGATCGATGCCATGCGCGAGGCGGTCCCTCAACGGGATGCGGAGGCCTTACACCACACGGCCCATAGTCTCAAGTCCAGTAGCGCCACGATAGGAGCGCTCCGACTCGCCGCCCTATGCAAAGACATGGAAACTATGGGGCGTACCAATGCGTTGGAAGGGGTGTCCGCAGTCTGGCGGAAATTCGAGGCAGAATACAAATTGGTGCAGGACATCTTGAAGGACGAATTAAATCAGGTGAAGACGTGAACGTGAGCGACCGACCAAAAGAGTCTATGCCGCTGCGTGCCTTGCTCGTCGATGATGATCCGGTCCTGAGGATTCTGGCCAGGGAGGCGCTCGAGCAAAGCGGTCTTCTTGTGGATGAGGCGGAAAATGGCGCGCAAGCCTTGTCGACGTACGAACAGACAAGGCCGGATATTATCCTGATGGATGTGATGATGCCCGTGATGGACGGGTTCGAAGCGTGCCGTCGGCTTCGCAGCTTGCCAGACGGAGATCGCACGCCGGTCATTATGGTCACCGGGCTGGAAGATTTCGATTCCATCACACGCGCCTATGAAGCCGGCGCCACTGATTTTGTCACAAAACCCGTAAATGCCGTCGTCCTCGGCCATCGCGTGCGGTATATGCTGCGCGCGAGCCGCGCGTCTGCGGAATTGCGGGAGGCCAAGGAGTCGGCGGAAGCGGCCAATCGCGCGAAGAGCGAGTTTCTCGCGAATATGAGTCACGAGATTCGTACGCCGATGAATTCGATTTTAGGCATGGCCGATCTGTTGGCCGAGACCGCGCTCAGCCCCGCGCAATGCGATTATCTGGACACTATTCGGCGGGCAGGTTCGGCCTTGCTGATTCTCATCAACGACATCTTGGATCTTTCCAAGGTGGAAGCCGGACAATTCACTCTGGAGGCCGTGCCCTTCAATATCCACGAGCTGCTCTCGACGTCGGTGGATCTGTTTCGGCAGCGTGCGCAAGACAAGGGCATCAAGATCGGATACCAGATCGGCGCCGACGTACCGGCCACGCTCGTGGGCGATCCGCATCGAGTGCGACAGATTTTGATCAATCTGCTGGGGAACGCCGTGAAGTTTACCGACCAGGGAGAAATCGAGGTCCAGGTCAACTCGGAGAACACAACGGCGGACTCCATGATCGCTCCCGGTTCGTCTGCGATGACGGCCGCCGATTGTGTGTTGCGATTGTCGGTACGCGATACCGGAATCGGGATCCCAACCGACAAGCACGAGGTTATTTTTGAAAGTTTTGCCCAAGCTGATTCCTCAACGACGCGCAAATACGGGGGCAGCGGTCTCGGCTTAGCCATTGCGAAACGGCTGGCGAATCTCATGGGCGGCACAATGGGCATCGAGAGTCGGGTCAATCACGGAAGCACCTTCTTTTTTACGGCGCGGTTCGCGCTTCAAGTGCAGAAGACCATGGGGGACGATACGCTGCGCGCGATTGTGCAAGGTCTGCGGGTTGCGGTGCTGGACGAAGATGCGTCCAACTCGTCGGTCATACGCACGTGCCTGGCAGAGTGTGGCGTTGCGGTGACGGAACTGACTGCTGTGGAGACGGTCGTCGAAGAGATGACGCGCATTCAACGCGGGGATCGATCGTTTGATGTGGTCTTTCTGAGCGCGCGCGTCGGGGGTCCGGGCGGTTTCCAAATTGCTGAATCTTTATCTACGGTGATGCAACGGCCGGGGCAGATTATCATGTTGCTACCGGCCAACGGTCGAAGCGGAGACATCACGCGCTGCCACGATCTCGGCCTTGGAGGATATCTCTTCAAGCCCGTTCAGCATAAAGATTTGCTTCATATTGTGCGCTCCGTGCTGGAGAAGACGTCGCTGCGGAAGGTTCCTTCCGGTGATTCGGCGGAGACTTCCGATCTACAGCCGCCGTTGCGCATTTTGTTAGCGGAAGATTCTCTGGATAATCGAACGCTCATCCTAGCGTATTTGAAACGTACGCCGCATGTGATCGAGGTTGCTGAAAACGGCGCCTTGGCATTCGAAAAGTGCCAGACTCAATCATTCGATCTGGTCTTAATGGATGTGCAAATGCCGGTCATGGATGGCTACACCGCAACTAAGGCCATCAGAGAATGGGAACGTACGCGCGGCTGTCCTCCCGTGCCGATCATCGCCTTAACCGCCCACGCGCGCCAGGAGGATGTTGAGACAAGCAAGGCGGCGGGCTGTACGGCCCATCTCACCAAACCCATTAAAAAAACCACCTTGCTCTCCGCCGTGTCGGAGTATGCCAGACATGAGGTGCCACGATGAATACCGAGTGCGACCCGAAGCAGCCGATTCGTATTCGGGTCGATGCCGAGATTGCGGCGCTTGTGCCCGGGTTTCTTGAGAATCGTCGCAAGGATGTCACGTTAGTATTGCAAGCGGTCGATCAAGGGGATTTCGAAACCGCCCGTGTACTCGGCCATAGCATGAAAGGCTCGGGTGGAGGATACGGATTCGATGCCATCACGGACATCGGTCATGGGATCGAGGATGCGGCAAAGCAGCAGGATGCTCCTAGCATCCGCGCCTGTATCACTGCGTTGTCTGTATACCTCGCCCGGGTCGAGGTCGAGAGTGACGACACGCAGATCTAAAAAATGGCTTCACCCTTTGAAGGCACTCAGAGCTGTCATTCGGCCCTAATGATGTAAGGCCGAAAGTCTCTTCGCTCTCTTCGTCCAGCCCTACCTGTTTTTGGACAAGCACAGTAACATTGCTTATGGCGCGTCTTCTCCGGTTTCATCGGAACACATAAGGCATGGCCGAGCCACATATTGTAGTCGTCGACGATGACCATGGCGTTCGAGAAATCCTGCAGGAACTCTTGACGCAGGAGGGCTATCAGGTCACGGTGGCCGCCGATGGGCCGTCGGCTATTCAGACGGTGAAGGACACCGTCGTGCATCTGGTCATCGCCGATCTGCGGTTGCCGGGGATGGATGGCCTGCACGTATTGGAACAAGTCGGCCAACTGGATGCGAAGATCGTCGGCATCGTCATGACGGGCTATGGCACCATCGACTCGGCAGTCAAAGCCATGAAGGCCGGCGCATTCGATTTTATTACCAAGCCGTTCGATGCCGATGCTGTGTCGATTGTGGTCGGGAAGGCATTGGAATTCCAACGGCTCCGCCAAGAAAATGTATTGCTGCGAAAGACCGTCCGGGACCAGTACCGAACAGAACATTTGATCGGCGCCAGCGATTCCATGCGAGAGCTCTTGGAGTTTGTCGATAAAGTCGCCGATAGCGATAGCACCATCTTGATTCTCGGTGAAAGCGGCACCGGCAAGGAATTGATAGCCCGAACGATTCACTATAATAGTGACCGCCGAGACCAGCCCTTGGTTCCAGTCAACTGCGGTGCCATCCCGGAGAATCTTCTGGAGTCCGAATTGTTCGGCCATGAAAAAGGCGCCTTTACCGGAGCGTTGAACGCCCGTATGGGGCGATTTGAATTGGCCCATGGCGGAACGATTTTCTTAGATGAAGTCGGAGAGATGAGTTTGGCGCTCCAGGTGAAGCTCTTGCGCGTCCTTCAAGAACGCTGCTTCGAACGGGTAGGCGGGACGAAAACCATCGGGGTCGATGTACGTATTCTTGCCGCCACCAATCAGGATCTGGAAGTGGCCGTCCAGGAAAAGCGTTTCCGAAAGGATTTGTTTTACCGCTTGAACGTCATTCCCGTAACCATTCCTCCGCTTCGGGAACGTCGAAGCGATATTCCATTGCTCGTCGAGCATTTCATTGCACGGTTCAACGCCTTAAAGAATGCATCCGTTCGCGGCGTGCATCCGGACGCCCTGGAGTATGTGTTGCACTATCATTGGCCTGGGAATATCCGGGAGTTGGAAAATCTTATCGAACGATTGGTCGTGCTGAAAAAGAGCGGAACCATTGTGATGGGCGATCTGCCGGAGAAGGTGTTGCGGGCGATTCCCCAGCCCATCGCACGTCTTGAGGAGCCCCTCAGTCTGAACGGAAGCGAGATCGATCTGGTCAAGGAACTTGAACGGCATGAAAACAGGCTCATCGTCGACGCGATGCGCCGTGCCAATGGTGTGACCAGCAAGGCCGCGCAGCTACTTCATGTGAATCGAACGACGCTCGTTGAAAAATTGAAGCGAAAAGGTTTAGATCCAAAGGTTCAAGGCGAACTCTATTCTTCCTAATCCACGCCGCTGTCCGTTCTTTCTCCCGCACGTCCCCGGCCCCCGTACTCGTCAAGGAATTGACTGACTCGCCATCCCGCAGTCGGATCATTGACACCCTCTTACGTCCACTATCGGAACGCCGAACCGCGTCTCGTGTAAAATCGCAGAGTTTTGTAACTTCAATGGATGACGGGCAAGGGCATAGGACTTGCTGTCCACTGTCGTCATGCGAAGACGTGTGTCCATGTCGGCGTGTCTTGTTCTCGTTCCGCTTTTCTTCATGTCTGCACAGGTGCAGGCGGACGAACTGCACGGATTTATCCTTCCCGATGACGGTCCCCGTTATACGAATGTCCCCGATGGCCCGGACAAGACGTTATTTCTCGAAGGGGTCACCGCGACCCAGCAGGAGCGCTATCGAGAGGCCGAGCACACACGTTCACCGCTCTGCTGAAGAATT
>CAVOXE010000010.1:0-25210 GCA_963700335.1 Nitrospirota bacterium
CGAATCGAATGCTCTTCGAAGCCATTCAGTCCTCACCGCCGTCCTGGCACGATGGCTCGCCCAACGATTGGCCTCACCACACACACCCGCCGCCGATTCGTTCCTAGGCGGGCTGCTCCATGATATCGGAGAACTGGCAACCGCGGTGTATTATGCCAAACACCTGGGGGACATACGTCAGTACGAGTCTATGCATGATGGTCTTTCGAGTTGCCAGGCTGAACAGGCCATACTTGGTTTTGATCATCAGGAATTAGGTGCCGAAGTTCTGAGTTACTGGCACTTGCCACAGCTCTATATCGAAATGGCCCGTCATCATCATGATGCTGCTGCGCATGCCGTTGATGCAGAGAAAGGCATGATGGCCGCTCTCATACAAACAGCGGATCAACTTGCCGTCATCCTCAAGGATAGTTTGGGTGGCGGACCGGCATCCGGCGGATGTTCGCACATGGATCCGATAGCAAATATAAGGAGTCTCAGAATGCCAGGCCTGTCGCCAGGCATTCTGGACAATCTGGAGATTGATATTGCACGAGTCCTCGAGGAAGCGAACGTCATGATCAAACAGACTGGCATATGATGGCCACTGAGCAAAAGGAACAACCCTACATCCTTTGTGTCGACGATGAGCCGGGCATCGCCCGCGCGATCCGGAGAATTCTGAAGGCCGAACCAGTCAATGTTTTAATCGCGACGAGTGGCGCAGAGGGCTTGGAAATCCTTCGTAAACAGCCCGTGTCCCTCATCTTCACCGATTATCGAATGCCGGAAATGAACGGCATTGAATTTTTAGAACAAGCGGCACCCCTGTGTCCGGACGCCTTTCGCATGATTCTCACCGGCTATGCCGAAGCTCATGTCCTCGTGGACGCCGTCAACCGCGGACAGATCTATAAAATTCTATACAAACCGTTTCAGGAAGAAGACATCAAGTTGACAGTACGATCGGGGCTTGAGCACCATGCTAGAAATCACGAAAACCGAGCATTGCTCGAACAACTGGAACAGCAAAATAAAGAATTAGCCATACTGAATCAAAAGCTTGAAACAGGGCTTGAGGGGACGAAGGCCGATCTAACCATTTCGTCTACTGCCCTTGGCATGGCGCAGCAACTGTTGAATGAGATTCCGGCAGCGGTGATTGGAGTCGAAACATCGGGACAAATCGTATTTGCAAATAAGTTGGCCAATACTTGGTTTGCTCCTCCCGAGGCGTCGGCTGTTTTTTCCCTCATGGGGGCGTGGATATCCGACGTTCTTCCGAAATTGATCCAACAACCGCTGAAGGAAGTGATCGCCTCGCCTGAGATAAACGCCAAGGACTTTCGATTGAAGGTTCGCCCTACTTTAACGCTGCAGATATCCTGCCGAACCATGGCCAATCATGGAGGCAGTGCGGCATCTGCCAGCACCATTTTTTTATTTGCCATTGAGGCACAAGAGCATGAGGATGGGATAGGATCCTAACGGCACAGGTCTAATTAAAATACCTAATCACACCTCATGAGGCTATAAAGTCTTCCAAATCTGCGTTAATCCCCCGCTCACTATCGGTCAGAAATAGCATCCAGCAAGTCCACAGACAAACCTAACGAGCGTTGTAGATAGACGTCAACGCAAGACTCCCAAATCATTCGCGGCGACTTCACCTGAGCGGAGATTTCTGGTTTAAGGAAGCCCTACGATTCTCTATTACTCTCCACAGCATCCTGGTGGCATGTGCTGCCGCTGGATAAATGCAGGAAGGCAATTTGGACACAGACTCATGGTCGAAGACGTGTGCTGATCGACGCAACGAGTCAGTCTAGGCGCCATTTTTCCACAATCCGAGCAGGGACCGACGTGATTGACAAGGCATTTAGATGGCGTGGTGAGCATGATCGAGCCTCCTATTTTCTCGGACCCGCGGCTTCATAGTGGCTTGAACGCGTCGTCCGGCGAACCGTTGCCACAGGAATAATGGCCAGAGTTTGGGGGGTCGATTCGACTCTTGAGTCTGTGCAAGTTTCGATTGCAAATCGCTCACATGATGACTGAGTCGTTCAACCGTCCGTTGAAGATCGTATAGACGGACCGTGAGTATCTGTGAATCTTGGATCGACATGGTCTCCTCCTCTCCTGTATCTATTCGCAGTGACGAATAACGCCAATGACCAAACCTTCGATTGCAAACTCCTCTTCGGGGTTCACGAGAATCGGACCCATCGTGGCGTTCGCCGGATGCAATTCGATCCGGCCGCTCTTGGCATAATATTTTTTGATCGTCGCTTCTTGATTAATCAGCGCCACTACCGTCTGACCATTGCGAGCCGTCGTCTGTTTATGCACGACCACGAGATCGCCCGATAAAATTCCATCCTCTTGCATCGAGTCGCCTTTTACCCGCAGGACAAACGTCTCCCCTTTCCGGATCATTGAAGCAGGCACGTCGACCGATTCAGACTGCGGCACCGTCTCGATGGGCCGACCTGCCGCCACGAGACCCAACATAGGGAGCTGTTGCGCCGACGTGAGTTGTTTGATGAGAACATCGACGATGCCAGGAATCCGGCGTGTTCCCCCTTCATAGCGTGTAATGGTCATGCGCGTCGTGCGGAGCTTTTCAGCAAGTTCACTCTGAGTAAGCCCTAGCGCTTGACGAGCCTGACGAAGATCTTGCGGCCTCATGTATCCAATGGTTACATAAGCGGCATTGCTTGTCAATAAAGTTTTAACGAAAGATTTTTCGTCTTGTCCTTCTTGACCCTGCGTTGAAACACTATTGTAACTATATAATATTATTAGTATATTAATTTGTTGACAATGTTTATAATAATTTGCTACACATAATACATATTTTCTATCGGAATTGTGACATTTAGAAAGACCAGCAAACGCAAGCATTAGATAACCCCTGGGCACGGAGCAATTTATGAATCATGTACAGACAGAGACACGCGAGACCGGTCATGACGTCGCGGCCACATTGCTCGAAGCCATCGGCGGCATTCGATATGGCTCCGTCGAGATCGTGATTCACGATCGTAAAATCGTCCAGATTGAGCGAAAGGAAAAAGTCAGATTGGATGTCGCGTTACCGCCGCGACGCTAAGCTTTCGCCGACCGGATCACCGGCGGCATCATCCGTTTTATTGCATTTCACCGACCCGACCGGACGACCGGAGGTTCTCATGCAGAAAAGGAATACGCATGCGACATCTCCGGCCCCTCATCATTGGCTTCACTTTCTTTCTTCTTTTTTTTGAAATTGCCTCTCACGCCTGGGCCCTGGAAGAAGGCCAGCTCATGAAAAAGGACGGACGGTGGGAATACATGTCCACCGAAGATCCCGGCCTGAAGTATCTGATGCTGAAAGGGATCATCTCTCAGGAGGAATACGAGCGAGGACTCAAGGTCGTGGAGTCGAAACAGCGTCTCTCGACGCCCAATTACTCCATCGACGTGAACAATGGATTGAATATCCGCGTCGGCTCGAAGTTCTTGTTGAAACTGCGATTGCTCGCGCAGGTCCGCTATACCCATCACGCGTATAATGAAGCGTGGGCGAGCAATGGCGATTCCAAAAACTTTCCTGAATTAGTCGGCGGTCAGGTCGAGTTTCGCGCTATCAGGCAGCAGAGTGACGCCAACACCTTCCAAGTCGTTCGTACTCGCTTGCAATTCCTCGGATATGCCTTCGATCCGGACTTTCGCTACAACATCTCCTTCGCGTATGACCAGTCGGAATTCAATCAGGATGGTACGGGAGGAACGGGACGACTACTCGATGCTTATGTGTCATCCTGGCACCTTCCATGGGCGACCGTGCAAGTCGGGCAACAACGTGTGTGGTTCAATCGAGCGCTCATTACCTCAACGGCAACCTTGGCATTTGCGGATAATATGATCGTACAAAATGCGTTCGCTGCGAACGGCCTCAATCGCCGCGACATCGGTATCGCTATCTTGAGCGATGAAGATAGGTATCGCTTCAACTATGCGATCGGCGTGTACAACGGTACCGGCATCAACCAGACAGATGAGGGGGTCTCGGCGAGTCAAGTTGTCCCGGGCACGAGTGCCGCCCAGAGACGGACCTTCAATTGGGATACCCGATTTGGCACCGGAGAACTGATGTATGTGGCGCGCTTTCTCTTTAAAATCTCTGGAAATCCCGGATACGGCCAAGGCGATATCCTCGATTCACGCGTCCCGCAAGTGGCGATTGGCGCCGGCTATGCGTACAACCCCCACATTAATACCCTCAGTTCAATCCGTTCCGACATCGTGGATCGCAGTTTACGGACCCAGTTGGTGGGCATCGGCAATGGACGATTACTCGGCGGTGGCATTTATGATTTTCAAACCACGGAAGTGGATTTCATCGCCAAATATCAAGGATGGTCGCTGCAAGCCGAAGGCTATTATCGCCATCAACGCGTGCGTAGCCACGACTCGGGGACGCAGGCCTTTGATCCCACCACTCTGCCCTTTGGGACGCAACCCAACCTTGGTCAGGCCTGGGGCTGGTACACGCAGGTGGGGAAGTTCATTATCCCACGCAAAGTCGAAGTGGCTCTCCGCTATGGCATCATGGATCCCTCGACACTTCAAACCCATGACCTCATCAAAGAGTTCGGCGCGGCGATCAACTACAGTTTCGATGGCACCTATAACAACCGTCTGGTGTTCGACTATGCGAATATCACTATGGGCACGGGCGGACTCGCACCGGATCGGCAACCGTTCGACAATCTACCCGGCGCCGGGCGTGACCTCGTAGAAAATCGATTTATGGTGCAATACCAGTTCTATTTCTAGCTGATGCAGGGAGGATCATATGAGTCAGGGCATTCGTCTTTTAATGTTAACGTTGATCGTCGTCTTCACAATAGTATGGGAAGGCACACGGCCATCATACGCAGAATACTCCCAGACACTCACCGTCGCCGCGGCGAACAGTCTGAAGGACGCCCTACGCGCGATCTTGCCGATTTTCGAAAAAGAACAGGGCAATGTCGAGGTGCGGGTCGTCTGGGGACCATCACAAACACTGCGCGACCAAATTCAGCAGGGCGCGCCGATCGACGTTTTTCTCCCTTCTTCACTCGAAGAGATCGACGTGCTCGAACAAAAAGGACTGACCCTGCCGGGCACCAAGCACGTCTATGCGGAGACCGCGCTGGTGCTCATTACGCAAGCGGCGCTTCCGACCAAAGTTTCTTCGCTTCCGGACCTGGCGCGTCCCGAGGCACGACGGATTGCACTGGGCAATCCCAAGACCTCATCCGTGGGAAAGTTTGCCGCGGAAGCGTTGAAAAACACCGGCCTCAACGAAAGTCTGAAATCACGCTACGTATACGGAGATCATTCAGGAGCGGTGTTGGACCTCGTGGCCGCGGGTGAAGCCGAAGTCGGTCTCGTCTATCGAACCGATGCCATTCGCAACAAGAAGATTCAGATTCTCACGGAACTCGCTTCAGAGACGCACAAGCCCATTCTGTATGGCTTGGCCACGGTGTGGACATCGAAAAATCCCTCGTTAGCCAAGCGTTTTTACGAATTTATTGTCTCTCCGGCCATTCAGGATATTCTCAAATCATATGGGTTCGACCGGCCATCGTCCGGATTGAACAGCGAGACTCGGTAGGAGGTATCATGCGATCGACGCATTTTCTACAATTGCGCAGTTCAGTTCTGTCTGCAAGTCTGCTTGTGGTGGCCTTCGTGACACCGTTGACTGCCGGTTGCGCGGCAAAATCCGCTCAACAGATTACGCCTGTTTCTGAAGAGGGGTTGAACGTCGTGCGGCTCGAGCAAACCGTCGGGACCGAACCCAACACACATCCGGTTACCTTATCGCCCAGCGAGGTCGGTACCATTCTCCGCGGCATACGTGTATGGGAGCGCCGAAACGTCGTACATCGCCTTGTCTCCGGTGAAGCCCCCAAAACGCGTGCGTTCCAGGACGAGGAATTATCATTCCTGGCGCCGGCCATTTCACGCGCGTTATCACAGGCCACGCCTTCAGACCGAGTCTATTTTCATCTGAGCCATGCCACGCCGACCGGCGAGGAGGAAACAACCACAGGCTGGCTCTATGTGCGACATCCCATTCTCCACATAGTCTTGAGCGAAGTGCACGATCGTCATGGGCCCGGACCCAATATCAGTCGGTACGATCGGCAGATGCCCGATATTCCCGAACGGTCAGGCGCGTTTGATGCCACCTTTGAGCCGGAGCAGTACCTCGTCAAGGTCAAATCCGGTGGAGGCTTTTTTAGTGCCGACCAACGAGAGGAATTATTGATCCGTTATCGGGATGCGCTTCCCTCGCTTCCGATCCACCCGCTTGAGGAGAAAACGAAACAGTCAACGCCGTCACAATAGGGCGCATCGGTTGAAACAGGAACGCTGACCAGGCATCTGGACGCGGCGCTTAGGCCGTCACCATGACACGATGGGGTCCGCCCACCAGACTACTGGAGGTCCCCCCGGAAGGAAGGGATTCCATGCGGTTCACACACCTGGTTTTCATTATCGTCAGCCTCGCAATCGCGGCGCCACTGTCATCTGCAGTCGGATCATCGGACATCACCCTGCTGAATGTTTCCTACGATCCCACGCGGGAGTTATACCAAGAATATAACGCGGCATTCGCACAATACTGGAAAGCTAAGACAGGGCAAGCGATCTCAATCAAGCAATCCCATGGGGGCTCAAGTAAACAAGCACGCGCGGTGATTGATGGCCTGGCGGCAGATGTCGTGACGCTGGCCCTCGCGTACGACATCGATGCGATTGCAGAGAAGGCGTCCCTCCTTCCCTCTACCTGGCAAACACGCCTCGCACGTAACAGTGCCCCCTACACCTCCACGATCATTTTCCTCGTGCGCAAAGGCAATCCGAAGGGCATTAAAGATTGGGGTGATCTGGTCAAGCCTGGTGTCTCCGTCATTACCCCAAACCCCAAGACATCTGGGAGCGCCCGCTGGAATTATCTTGGCGCATGGGGCTATGCCTTGAAAACATTCGGGCGGGACGAAACGAAGGCAAGGGAGTTTATCACCCGTCTGTACAAGAACGTGCCGGTGCTCGACTCCGGCGCACGAGGCGCCACGACCACCTTTGTTGAGCGTGGTATCGGCGATGTGCTGATTAATTGGGAAAACGAAATTCTGCTCAGTGGCCGTGAATTAGGCAAGGACAAGTTCGATGTCGTTGTGCCCCCCGTAAGTATTCTCGCGGAGCCGACTGTGAGCCTCGTCGATAAGGTGGTCGACAAACATGGAACAAGGGAAGCGGCTCAGATGTATCTGGAATATCTGTATTCCCCGGAGGGCCAAGAGATTGCCGCGAAACATTACTTTCGCCCCCACCTTCCGGCCGTTGCACAGAAATATGCAGACCAGTTTCCGATGGTGGAACGCTTCGCGTTGCACGAGTTTTTCGGTGATTGGCAAAAAGCCCATGCGACGCATTTTGCCGATGGAGGGATGTTCGACCAGGTGTATCAGCAGATCAACAAGGACGGTGGTCGATAACGAGACCAACACCTCAAGACGCAACGGTTCTATGACTCAAATCCAAGAAAGAGATCGCCTCATGTCTCTCTTAATTGTTGGTGGTGATTCGATCGAAGCCCTCAGGAAACGAGCACGGATCGGTGGCCTACGACACGTCGAGCACTGGAGCGGCCGGAAAACACGCGACCTTGGGAAAACCATTCCGAAGGAGACCACTGTAGTCGTGGTAATTCTCGATCGCGTCAATCACACCTTGGTCAGAAAGGTACGGCAGGAATCCGTTCGCCGTGGCATTCCAGTTCTGTACGAACGGCGGGCGCATCAAACCGGATTGCAGGACGCGCTGTCTATGAATCTCAAGGCCCTGGTCGATGCCATCGGATCAAGAGGCGCATCGCCCTCGGATGATGCGCCTCCACATGGGACCCGTTACCCGTAAGGAACAGCCATGCGCATTGCTTTGAAACAGCCCAGCGTTCTTCCGGGGTTCGGACTGACGCTCGGCTTTACGCTGCTCTATTTGAGCGTCATTGTCTGGATCCCCCTGGCCGGACTGTTCCTGAAAACCAGCACGCTGACATGGGTGCAATTCTGGGACATCGTGACGCAACCACGCGCGCTGGCGTCTTACCGCCTGACGTTCGGCGCGTCCCTTGGGAGCGCGCTACTGAACGGGGTCTTCGGCTTGCTGGTGGCATGGGTTCTAGTGCGATACCGCTTTCCCGGTCGGCGGCTTGTGGACGCCCTGGTCGATCTGCCCTTTGCCCTTCCAACGGCGGTCGCCGGCATCGCACTCACCGCCATCTATTCAAGCCATGGCTGGATCGGTCGCTACTTAGACCCACTGGGCATCAAGATCGCATTCACGCCACTCGGTGTCTTCGTGGCACTTGCATTTATCGGATTGCCATTTGTCGTGCGCACGGTGCAACCGGTGCTGCAGGACCTGGACAAGGAAATTGAGGAAGCCGCGGCCAGTCTCGGCGCCACTCGCTGGCAGACATTCGGCCGAGTAATCTTGCCCGAACTTGCGCCGGCGATTGTGACCGGTATGGTTTTGGCCTTTGCTCGCGCCGTCGGTGAATACGGCTCCGTGATTTTTATCGCCGGCAACATGCCAATGCGTTCGGAAATCACGCCGCTGCTGATCATGACGAAATTGGAGCAATATGATTACGCCGGAGCTACCGCGCTCGGTGTCGTCATGCTGACCGCTTCATTCACACTCCTATTAAGTGTCAATCTTATCCAACGGTGGATGAGCAATCGGAGCCTGTCGTGGTAAGGAGGGAATACAGATTGTGCCTGCAGATGTGGCATTGACCGGGAAAGCGTTTACACAGATCGCTCCGGTGACGACCGAGCATGCGTGGATCCGATGGACATTGATTGCTGCGGCACTCGGCTACCTGGGGCTGTTCCTCTTTGTGCCACTTGCGGCCGTCTTTACCGAGGCCATGAGAAATGGAATGGTGACGTTTTTAGAATCATTCCGCGACCCGGATGCCGTGGCCGCCATTCAGTTGACCTTATTGGCAGCGGGCATTGCCGTACCTCTCAATCTGGCATTCGGCATCGCGGCCGCTTGGGCGATTGCAAAATTCGAGTTCGTTGGGAAACAGGTCTTGATCGCTCTCATCGATGTGCCTCTTGCCGTGTCGCCGGTAATTTCCGGTCTCATTTACGTGCTGCTCTTTGGGCTCCAGGGATGGTTCGGACCCTGGCTCGCAACCCATGATATGAAGATCATCTTCGCCCTACCGGGCATCGTCCTGGCCACGATCTTCGTCACCGTGCCGTTTATCGCTCGCGAACTGATCCCGCTTATGCAAGCCCAAGGACAGGATGAAGAGGAAGCGGCGCTGACGCTCGGCGCCTCAGGCTGGCAGACGTTTCGTCGAGTGACGCTTCCTAACATTAAATGGAGTGTGCTCTACGGAGTGATTCTGTGCAACGCGCGTGCGATGGGAGAATTCGGCGCGGTCTCGGTCGTGTCCGGCCATATCCGTGGCATGACGAACACGATGCCCTTGCACATAGAAATTCTCTACAACGAGTATAACCAGGTCGCGGCATTCGCCGTTGCATCGCTCCTGGCTTTGCTCGCTCTCGTCACCGTCGTCGTCAAAAGCCTGATCGAACGATCCAATCAATATGAAGGGGAAAGAGTGATCCATGAGCATTGAGTTACAACACATTACCAAACACTTCGAGTCCTTCACCGCCTTACATGACGTGAATCTATCAGTCGCCGCCGGTGAGCTTATGGCGCTTTTAGGGCCTTCCGGTTGCGGGAAGACGACATTGCTTCGAATCATCGCCGGACTCGAAGCCCCCGATCACGGATGTGTTCGTTTTTATCGTCAGGATTCGACCGCTCAAGGGGTGCGTGAACGTCAGGTGGGCTTCGTGTTTCAGCATTACGCACTTTTTCGGCATCTAACGATCGCTGAAAACGTCGCCTTTGGCCTCAACGTGCAACCACGCCATAAGCGACTGTCAAGGACGACAATCGCACACAAAGTCCATGACCTGCTCCAATTGGTGCAATTGCACCGAGTGGCCGACCGCTATCCCTCTCAGTTATCGGGCGGCCAGCGTCAACGGGTCGCTTTGGCCAGAGCGCTGGCCGTGGAGCCTAAAGTTCTATTGTTAGATGAGCCCTTTGGTTCTTTGGACGCGAAGGTCCGAAAAGAGCTTCGCCGGTGGCTTCGTCGGCTCCACGACGATCTCCAGATCACCACTGTGCTGGTCACACATGATCAAGAGGAAGCCCTGGAAGTCGCAGACCGCATCGCTGTCATGAATGAAGGTCGAATCGAACAGGTCGGCACAGTTGAGACTGTTTATAATCATCCGCGGACGCCATTCGTTTATCACTTCTTTGGTAACGTCAATCTCTTTCATGGCCGAGTCAAGGATGGATTTGCATATGTCGGCCCTCTCCGAATCGCGGCGCCGGAGCACACCGGCCACGATGAACAGCCCGCTGTGGCCTATGCGCGGCCGCACGACCTCGATCTCAGCAGAACACGCCTCAGCCCAACGGATATAGAAGCCGTCATCGCTCACATCAGTGGGGTGGGGCCTACCGTGCAGGTCGAGTTGACCGACCTCGACACCAGTACGTCAATGGACGTTGAACTTCCTCGACACCATGCTCAAGAACTTCTTCTCAAGGTGCATGATCACGTGTTTGTACATGTGCGTGCTGCCCAAGTGTTTGTCAAGGGATGAAGGCGGTGGGACCTCGGTAATAAAGGTTCCGTCATGCAGTCTGCTAAAAGAGGATTTCATGCCACAGAAGCCCGCATTTGTCATTTTTGCCCATAACGCTACGTACGATAAGCTCCACCAAGTGGCCACCCTCGGTCTCACCGCCGCAGCGATGGGGAAAGAGGTGACGGTGGTGTTGCTATTTTGGACCATTAGAAAGCTGGCTCAAGGGCACATCGATCATCTCGATTTCTCTCTGGAACATGCAGGTGCCGCCGATGAAGTACGCCGCTTGTTACGAGAAAAGCACGTGCCTCGCATTTCCGAGATGTTTCGCGAAGCTCGCCTCGTCGGTGAATTCAGACTGATCGCCTGCAGCGCAGGCCTTGAGTACATGGGCGTTGATTCTGAAGCCGTGACCCAACAAGTAGACGCCGTCATGGGGTTACCAGCCATTCTAACGTTAACGGCGCGGGCGGAAACCACCTTATTTATTTAACAATCCACGTTCGAACTCTGTGGAGCAGACGGTATGGCGCTCATCATAAATGGAAAGTCGGAGGACATTCAGGGATCGGTCGTATTGGACGTGCTAAAGGCCAAGAAAATCGACCCCCACATGGTCACCGTAGAGCTAAACGATACGATCATTGAGCCGGATCAACTCGGAACGGTACCGCTGAGAGAAGGTGATCGGCTGGAATTACTTTTTTACATGGGTGGCGGATTGTGAGCATCGCGCACCAATCGGCGATACACCCATGGTCCATCTGTAACGATGATGGGCGGTATACCTGTACGAACCGTATTCAAGAGAACGTCCATTTCCTGAAAGAATCATCACGGACCTGACCGTTTCAAATCCCTTGCAGTTATGCCCGCACACAGAAAGGACCGCACTATGGCTGAACATGCACGCGCGAGTGAACATGGAATGAGTTTAAACGCTAAAGCTGCCCGCAATCTTGCCACTGCGACAGTTACGGTGCCGCAGATGGTACAGATCACCCCCCGGTGGTTGCACAAACTTTTGCCCTGGGTGAACATTGATGGTGGTGTCTATCGTGTCAACCGCGTGGCGAAGACAGTTAAGGGAGAACAAACCAACGAGTTTGGCGAAGAAACCGTTAACCTCCTAACGGTCGATAGCGGCGAACCGGCATTGCCCGCCACCTTCGTCGATTATGAAACGAACCCCCGTGAATATCATCTCAGCAGCATCCAGACGGTAGTACATACACACACTCGCGTAACGGATCTTTATAGCAATCGTATCGACCAGCTACGCGAGCAGGTGCGGCTTACGGTGGAAGCGGTTAAGGAGCGCGAAGAGTGGGAGCTGATCAACCATCCGAAATTCGGACTCTTGAAGGAAGTGGTCCCGGCCCAGCGCATTGACACTCGCAACGGAACGCCAACTCCTGATGATTTTGATGAGTTGCTGAGTCTCGTGTGGAAGAAACCTGCCTTTTTCTTGGCGCATCCCAAGGCCATTGCCGCTTTTGGACGCGAAGCGACAAGGCGCGGGGTACCGCCGCCCACGGTGAATTTTTTTGGATCCCCCTTTATAACGTGGCGCGGCATTCCGGTACTGCCCAGCAATAAGATACCGATCGACAGAGCCGGCAAGACGAGTATTCTCCTGCTGCGCGTCGGAGAACCGCACCAGGGGGTAGTCGGTTTGCAAAAGGCCGGCGTGACCGGTGAAGTCGAAGCGGGCCTCTCAGTGCGCTATATGGGAACGAATGAGCGCAGCATCGCGTCGCATTTGGTAACGCGTTATTTTTCAGTTGCAGTGTTAACCGAAGACGCCCTCGCGCGCCTCGATAATGTGTCCGTGAAATTCTATCACCACTACACGTATCCCAAAGGATGACCCTATGACACCCGGACCCGATCACATGACTGTCCCCGACGATGATCCCTTCAGCACGACACTGATCTCCCAATTAGCGAACCGGTTTTTCTCGGAATCACGCGAGAATACTTCTATACCGGCGTCACTTCCCGGTATCGAATCAACCGACGCGATGTTACACCTAGCAATGGGCAGTGTGCCGAGAGGGATACCCGAGATCGCAAAGCCGGCTGGACTCGCCACGGTCCACCATCCTGATTTGGCGAATGGATATCCGTCAGGAATGTCTGATGTATATCCGCCCGTGCATCCGGGACTGCAAAGGCCTCCTTCGCGATCCGCAGGCACCCTCTCCGGTGAACATGACCCAGGTTCGGGAGAGACCCACCCTTTTGGTGAGCCACGTTGTCACAGTGCCGAGCCGCGCATTATACATGGCCCGTCATCCTCAGGTGCGAGACATAACTCGATACCAAGTTATGCCTCCGTCAACGATTCTGTTCCATCGTGGCGTCCACCCACCCTTTCTCCCGCTTACGAGAACCTTGCCACGCCAGATTATTATTTTCTCCCTCGCGCTCATGCGGCCATGGGTTCGATGCATTCAGCTGAGCGCCTTCCCTCACGCGGCCAAACTATTTCTCTATTGGATGTGGACGCCGTGCGAAGGGATTTCCCCTTGTTGCATCAGCAGGTGCATAGTAGGCCATTGATTTGGCTTGATAACGCGGCGACCACCCAAAAGCCTTGGCCGGTCATTGAAACACTCAACCGGTTTTATACTCAAGACAACTCGAATATTCACCGAGGTGCTCATACGTTAGCTTTCCGGGCGACCGAATTGTATGAATCCGGTCGCGAGAAAGTGCAGCGTTTCATTGGAGCCTCGGATTCAAAAGAAATCGTGTTTGTCCGCGGGACGACGGAAGCCATCAATTTGGTAGCACAGACTTATGGCCGCGCCCACGTCGGACGGGGCGATGAAATTTTGATCACGGCGATGGAACATCATGCCAATCTTGTGCCGTGGCAGATGCTCGCTGAACAAACAGGGGCGGTGCTTCGAGTGGCGCCGATGAATGAGGCTGGAGAATTGATTCTTGACGAATTTGCGGCGCTGCTGGGGCCGCGCACCAAACTCGCGGCAATCACCCACGTTTCTAATGCATTGGGCACTATCAATCCCGTTGAGTATTTGATTGCGCTAGCGCATAGGTCAGGCGTCCCCGTGCTTGTAGACGGCGCGCAATCGACGCCCCATATGCCAGTGAATGTTCAGGCGATGGATTGTGATTTTTTTGTGTTTTCCGGTCATAAGATTTTCGGACCGACCGGGATCGGAGCCTTGTATGGTAAGGCGTCGCTCCTGAATGAGATGCCACCCTACCAAGGGGGCGGCAATATGATTAAGCATGTGACCTTTACCAAAACAACATACCAAGATAGTCCACAGCGGTTTGAAGCAGGCACGCAAGACATTGCCGGCGTCGTCGGGCTAGGCGCCGCCATCGATTACTTGACGGCACTCGGCATGCCCGCCGTGGCTGCCTATGAGCAGGACCTCGTGCAGTACGCTACTCACGCCCTAGCATCGGTCCCGAAACTTCGCCCAATTGGGACCGCTGCGCATAAGGCCAGTGTCCTGTCCTTCGTGATGGACGGAATCCAAAACGACGACGTGGCTCGCCATCTAGACCAACAGGGCATTGCGGTCCGATCCGGTCACCACTGCGCCCAGCCCGCGCTCCGCCATTTTGGACTGGACGGCACCGTCCGCCCATCGCTCGCCTTCTATAATACACATGCAGAGATTGATGCACTGGTAAAGGCCCTTTACCAACTCATACGAGACTGATTATGAATAGCAAGCGTACTCGATGCTTAGACTCGATCACACCGACCTGGAACCTCGACCAGGTGATTGCCGAGCTCAGGCAATCTCGTGAGCATACGCATAATGTGAGGCATCTTGGACGTATTAGAGAGTTGCCATCACGCAAGGCGGTGCTCCAAGTTTTGGACGGCCTGTGCGCAGTACTATTTCCGACGCACTACGGCCGAACGGACTTGCATTCGGGCAATATTGATTACTTTGTCGGCGATCAGCTGCACGTGACGTTGAGCGACCTGCAGGACCAGGTTCGGAAAGGACTTTTGTTTGTGTCGGATCGTGACCCTCAAGATGATCCCTGTTTAGTTGAGACCGCCATCGACATTACGACAAGCTTTGCCGCTCAACTGCCGGCCATTCGTGGGCTTCTTTTTAGTGATTTGCAGGCAGCTTACCGAGGCGATCCGGCGGCGACCAGTCCCTCAGAGATTCTCCTCTGCTATCCAGGCATGACCGCGATCATGTATTACCGACTAGCGCACGCACTACATCGCGGCGGTGCGCCGCTGCTAGCACGTTTGATCTCGGAAATTGCCCATTCTTCAACCGGCATTGACATTCATCCTGCAGCTATCATTGGGGGGTCATTTTTCATTGATCACGGCACTGGAGTGGTCATCGGCGAGACCGCTGTTATTGGCCAACGTGTTCGGCTATATCAGGCCGTGACGTTAGGCTCCAAACGATTTCCTGAGAATGAAAATGGACTGATCAAAGGCCATGCGCGCCATCCCATCGTTGAGGATGATGTCGTCATCTATGCGGGAGCCACAATTTTGGGACGCATCACCATTGGTCGGGGGTCCATCATCGGCGGTAACGTCTGGTTGACCCAAAGTGTGCCCCCGGGCAGCCACATCACCCAGGCCCAAATGAGGACAACACCCGTGGATGCACAACCAATCGAAGTCCCACGGAATGACTAGACACATGGTAGTCCCTATCATCCATGTGGATACCTTTGTCGGCAAGGGTTTTCTAGGCAATGCAGCAGCGGTGTGCGTCCTGCCTGGGCCTGTGAAATCATCGTGGATGCAATCTATTGCGCACGAGATGAACGTCTCTGAAACGGCATTTTTCTATCGAGAGGCCAACGGTTTTTGTCTCCGCTGGTTTAGTCCGTTGGTTGAAGTCGACTTGTGCGGGCATGGCACATTAGCAGTGTCCCAGGTCTTGTACGAAGAAGGTTACTTCCAATGGCAATCGACGGCGAGGTTTCATACGCGCAGTGGTTTGCTGATCGCCCGCTTGCAAGATGAACAACTCGAATTGGATTTTCCGGCGTTCGATCAGCATGCGACCGACCCTCCTCCTGATTTGCGTCTAGCGTTGGGGGTGCCGCTCAAATATGTCGGAACGGATGGCCACGATTATCTGGTTGAGGTCCATTCAGAAGAGGCCGTACGATCGCTCCGTCCTACATTTGACATCCTTTCGACAATCCAAGCGCGAGCAATCATTGTGACGAGCCAGGCATCGTCTACAGCCTATGACTTTGTCTCACGGGTGTTCGCGCCCCGCCTGGGTATCAATGAGGATCCGGTTACGGGGTCCGCGCATTGCACTCTGGCCCCGTTCTGGATGACGCGGCTTAATAAACACGAACTTGTCGCCTACCAGGCGTCCGCGCGTGGCGGCCTCTTGCATCTGCGCTTAAATGGCAAGCGGGTCTTTCTCAGTGGGAGGGCTGTCATTACGGCAAGAGAGCAACGCGAGATAATCAATGGACATACTTTTGTCGGTACCGAGTAATGGATGCGATGATGATTGACGACAGACCTCTCAACATGTTGACAGCATCGAATCCTCAAGCCTTGACGCTCTCTGTCCGAGCCAGTTGCTTCGTCTTTGAGGATCCACTCTCTAAGGCGATCGTGTCACAAGCGAGGCAAATTGCACCGAGTGATGCGACGGCGCTCATCATCGGTGAAACGGGCACCGGCAAAGAACTCATTGCCCGCCACGTCCATAGCCTCAGCCATCGTCGCAATGGTCCGTTCGTCGGTGTCAGTTGTGCCGCCTTCAGTGAAACGCTGGCAGAGAGTGAACTATTCGGACATGAACGCGGCGCGTTCACCGGTGCACTAAACGACAAGGCCGGATGGTTCGAGACCGCGCACGGCGGGACCTTGTTTCTGGATGAGATCGGCGATCTTCCGCTCCCCATTCAAGTCAAGCTCCTCCGAGTCATCCAGGAGCGCGAAGTGGTTCGCGTTGGATCCCGCCGCTCCGTCCCCATTGATGTTCGACTGCTCGCCGCCACCCATGTGAATCTCGAAGAGGCCGTCGCCGCGGGACGATTCCGAGAAGATCTATACTATCGACTCAATGTGGCCATGCTGCACATTCCCGCTCTGCGGGATAGACCCGGCGACATCCTACCGCTAGCGCATCGTTTTCTCGAAATCTATGGATGTCGGCTGGGGCATAATTCTGTCACGCTCGCACCGGAGGCCGCCCACCAGTTGCTTATCTATCCATGGCCCGGCAACATCCGTGAACTAGAAAATGTGATTCATCATGCGCTGCTGGTGTGCTGCGGTTCACTCGTTCGCCCGGAAAATCTACGCCTCCCTGCACCCCGGGAAAAGACTAAGCGGTTAATTGCCGGTCCCGACGCTCCCAATCATTTGGTGCATGCGCTAGAGGAGCTGTTTGGACAGAACCGTTCGGATCTCTATCAGCATATTGATGCAACCGTCATTCGCTCCGCCTTTGAATATTGCGAGGGCAACCAAGTCCGCACCGCCCGTCTACTGGGAATCAGCCGAAATATTGTGCGCGATCGCCTGTCTCGCTACGGATTGCTGAAGACACCCGACATAAGCGGTGAAAGATAGGAATTCAGCGAGCGGTCTACGGGTGGTGAGTGGAGAACTCTCCGTTCGAACCTCAATGCGGGTGTCATGACATGGTTCTCTGCCGCGTGCGCCTCTTCAATGAGCAACGCCACGTGGGTAATTGCAACACTCGCACGTTCCGCACATCCAATCCGCCCCATTCGAAGTGAGACTAGGCGATAACATTTTCGACACCGAGAGACTTTCATGCCAGTGCCGCCTCCTGCCCCTGAAAGGCCCGAAGGACTTGGGTCACGACGCCTCTCCCCCAGTCATTCACGCTATGCGCAAGATATAGGCGGAAGAAACCATCCGGGTCGATGAGAAAGGTCTGGCAACGGTTGGAAGGCAAGACGATCGGGCCGCCATACAGCCGCTGCAAGCGACCGAGGGGATCGCCCAGGATGACGAAATTCTCCCGATCGGCATACGCCGGCTGAAAGGAGTGTAACGATCGGGTCCCGACCGGCACGGCCAGCAAAAGCCCGCCCGCCTCTGCAAACACTTTTCCTTGCTGATCTAAGACCGTGGCTTCAATGAAGCCCAGGTGTGGCACAAAGCACAGCGCGCCCCACCGGCCCTTGAGATGTTCGGGATGCAGGTAAACGAGTTCGCCATTAATGACCGCGGGACTACCAAATGGAATGGCTTTCTCTCCAATCCGGATCATACACTCCCTCGCGCGGCTCTAGACCGTATTTGAATCAATAGTATTGAGGTGCAGTTAACTTGCCGTCGGCTTGATGAATGGCAAACCAGAGCGGCTTAGTAAGATACTGGACAATAGGAGGGATCGGAGGTCAACGAGATAAGATACTCACCCTGCTGCGGCGGCGCGATGGCGATGATCCCAGTTCTGCTCAAGCGATCAATGGCGAGAAACAACCTCGCCCAATTCACGTTCGGTAGCGACGCGCCTAAATGATCGAGTGTTTGCGCACCCTTCTGGCGTAGCAGCTCGATGATATACTCATCAACCGATCGTCTGTCCTCCACCAGCCTAGGTTCTTCCATTGCATACGCGATCATGGTGATCCTCCTTTCCTACCGTTGTTACTTTCGGCGTGGGTAGACCGCTGGGAGACCCGGCGGCCCACCCCTTCGCCACGGTATGTGAGACTCTACGCCCGTGTGCCGGCCAATCGACGCTGACCGATCAGTACCTCAAACAGTTCATTAAAATCGGCATCCTCCGTTTTCACAAACACTCCGTGACGGCCCCCTACGGCAATCGTCAAATCGCCGCCGGAGTAAGCCCAACCCCGCTCTGGCACCCAGTTGAACCCGCTGACCTTCGTATGGGCGGCTGCCAACGCGCCTAAGAGTTGACTCACGGCCGCCGCAAATTGTGCCGTCAATTCCGCCACGTCCTGCGGCAAGCGGTTATCCTTCCCGCGAAAGTCGATAAGTTTTCCGTCTGCAGAAAACTCACCGGAAGCAATGACACCTTTGAGTCTGAGCAATTCATCTAACGATTTCGCCATCGTGTTCTCCTTCCTTCGTGATGAAATAAATGTTGAGTGACACGACAGTGAGATTGCAGGATGGGTGCCACGCAGATATGTGAGGATTTTTGAGGTGTCAGCTCACGCGGCTGTGGCTAGGGCAACAGGAAATGTTGATGAGCAGGTGCTATAGCAACACTATCGGACCAAGATCGATGTGAAGAGAAGAATCGTGAGGTCTGTCTAAACACACAGATGGTAGACCGTGTATGCGGTCCCTGAACAACATCAATCCGACTCTTTGAAGAGAAGTCGGTCGGAAGCAGATCATCGCAAGAGCGACTATAGCACCGGGAATCTTCCTCATCACGAACAGAATTTGACGCCTGAATCTGCTATCCCTCGCCGAAGTCCAGATTTGGGCGACTCCCATTTTCCCCTCTCCTTATCCATTGGACCCGGATCGGGATCGTTAGGACCTGAGGCTGGACGGGGCCAGAACGACTGAGATCGGAGTCTGAAAAAACAATGAGGAAACATTAAACGGAGTCTATACCGGTCTACCATGGTCACGCGTTTTCCGATCGTGCGAAGTCAGCAGGGGCAATCGGCATGATGATGATGTTGTCAGCCGCGTTGATTGGATGTATCAACTATCGTGTGGGAAACGATATCTCCGATCCCACCTTCACGGCGGCGAAGACCGGCAGAGACTGCGCATCTATGCTCTTTGGGTTAGGCCTTGAACCAACCGTCACTCAACCCATGCAGGACGGCGGTGTGACCAGAATCAGAGCCTTGTATGATACGAATGTCTCGCTTCTCGGCATCGGTAAACATTGCTTCTTTGTTGTGGGCGAGTGAGCGTTAAGGCCGCACCTGCGATGAAACTTATATGTGTCGACTATAGCGTTGAAATGTAATTCCAGCTAGGCCGGTTAAAAGTAACAGAATGGAACCCGGCTCGGGCACAGGTCGTGGAGCATCGAGTACTTCCAGACTCACGAGATTGGATACATAGCGCCCGCCAAAGATATCGCCGGGTACGACCAACCGAGCGAACCCATCCGCGCCTAATCCTTGACCGTTAAAACTATACGCGATCAGGTCTTGCTGACCGCCGAATTGTGGATTGATCTCCCCTAGCGAGATGACTGCCTTGTATCCATCGCTCCCGGTCGCCACAAGGTATTTGCCTAAAATATCGTTTTTCACAGTGGAGTCCGTGATGACTCCGGCGTGGATGAGGAATGACCACAGCGATACGCCGGTGAACGATTCCGTCACCGTACTGGTTCCCGCTTGATAGGTCACATTTTCTGTGACCGATGGCATGGCCTGCAGACTCGAGAGGTTGAAATTTCCCGGATGGTTGACTGTTCCGGACAAGCTGAATTGAGAAGAGAGTCCTCCGCCCGTCCCCGGCTGCACCGATGTCGAGGCCAGTAGTTGAACGCTCACGAGATTTGCCACATCGCGGCCGCCGAATTGATCGCCCGGTATGACCGTTCGCGCGAATCCATCCGCGTCGAGCGGTGGCCCATTCACGGAGTACGCAACGAGATCGGCTTGATTGCCGAAATTGGGATGGATTTCCCCAACAGCAATCACGGCACGATAGCCATCGCTGCCGGTGGCCAAGACATAATCCCGAAGAAAATCGTTTTTGACACCCTGCGTGGTGACCATGCCGCCACCCCCACTTGGATCGTTCAACAACGTCCACAGAGGCACACCGGTGAACGTTCCCGTGACGGTATTGGTGCCCGCTGTATACGTGGTCGTCTCGGTCGTGGGCGGAAACGCTTGAAGCGTCGATAGTGTGACAGTTTCGGGGTGAGTGATTTTTCCTGAAAGGGCGAACTCAGTAGTTGGTCCCGCCGCGCCGGTGTCCCTTGGATCATCAGGACAAAGCCCGCGGCCACCAAGCCCATCCACCCGCGCATATGCTGACGCCTTCGAATGCTCATCTCTACCCCCTCAGCTCAAATGGCCCAATCACCATTTCATGACGTGTGGCGCTTGACCGCCCAAACAGTTAGTAAAAGGCCCAGGCTCACCATCCCCAAAGACGCAGGCTCGGGAACCGATGTCCCCACAAATCCGTGAGTGGCAAGTCCATCCTGATACCATCCCACAATGACGCCACTGCCGTTGATGTCAAAGAGGCGAACTTTCGTCACGCCGGGAATGTCGACAATGGAAAACACTCCCTGATGTAAAACAAACCCATGATCGCCCGTATCATTTTCAAACCACCCGACAATATCTCCGGCTGCATTGATACCAATGTCCCGGGTATTGATTGCGCCAGGCACATCGAGCGTCGTGAAGGCGCCCCCGCTGTCCAGAAACCCATGTGCTCCCCCGGCATTTTCAAACCATCCAACAATTACTCCGGCTGGATTGATGTCGAACGCTCTGGTCGTGGTCGCGCCGGGGACATCAATGGGTGAGAACACGCTGTTTAGATATTGAAAGCCGTGGATGCCGCTCGGGCCTTGCGACCAACCGACAATGGTGCCGGCATCATTGCTGCCGAGCGCTCGGGTCATCGTGGTGCCGGGAACATCGAGCTTCGTGACGGCGCCGTGGCTCAACAGAAATCCGTGCGTTGCGGTCGCATCTTGATACCACCCCAACAGGCGCCCGGAATTGTCCACATCGAACACGCGGGTTGCCGTGGCTCCCGTGAGAGCGACGGCCGTAAAACTGCCCCCATTAAGTACATAGCTCTTTGTTTCATTGTCATACACTCCCACCACCGTGCCCCCATCATTCAATCCCGCCGCTTGAGTCGTCTGACTCCCTGGGACATCAATGGTCGTCAAAGAATATTGAGTCGCATACACGGATATGGGAATCATCTGCATGACGAGCATTATCGAAAGACACACGATTCCTAACATCAACTTAGACATGCCACTCCCTTTTAATCTGTAGTCGAGTCGATTTCATAAGCATTCTCAAATGGCACCATCTTCTGAGATGTTAGCGATAGGTAAAGAGGGAGCTCGGAAGCAACGCGTCGCTTTGGTTAATCTGGGTGAGCAACCGTTGGCGTAAAGGGCTTTTTCTACCGCCTCCTCCAATGAGCGTGACCCCTGCCGGATCGATCGACAGTGTCACGACATCCCATGTTTGGAGGTCTCGGTCGATCTGCATCAGCGACATCGTGCTCATCAAGGTCCACGGCTCACCAATAACTTTTGCCGTCACTCGCCGGCCGTAGCTACCGGGATCCACCAATACGACTCGAGCGATCCACTGATTCCACCCTGGTAAAGCCGGAAACCTTTCCGGCGCGATATGCACATCATCCGACAACATTTTCGCCATGACGGCCTGTCCGACTTTCAGATCATAAATTGCGTCTTTCGGCTTCTTGGCGTTAATCACTCCACCTTCACAGGTCAAGATCTGGTAACAGCCATCCCCTTCAGCCCCAACGGAAAGAATAACCCCGCTCACAAAGTTCCAGCGTGAATGCCGTTTTTCTGTCGTGGTACCAGGCTGAAGTGGAGTCATCGCCTCTCGCATAGTGACCTCCTTCGGTGAAACAACCTTGACAACAACACAAGGCCCGGCGAGGACTATCACACTTTACTTTACTTTGTGTCAAGTATTATGTATAAGGCTTACACGCCTACGATGAGGACAGCTTATGACAGAATCCGCACCCACTAGTAGACAGATAAGGACCGCTACTATCGATTTCAGGAAGGACAAGCGAGACAAGCACAATTGTCGTTGAGATCCGCTTAACGAACAATGGAGGGGAGTAACCACATGAGTCGTCAACATTTCAAGATGGTGGCCGCAGCCATCTTCGTAGTTGCAGTATGCGGAGCGAATGGGGGAGAAACCGCGCGTTCTTCAGAGTCATGGCCTGCAGGATTTTCCAAAGCCTGTCTCATCACAGGAGCTGTCATGTGGACAGACGATCATGCTACGGCACATTTGAGAACCGCGTGTCCCATTGACATCCGCGTGGAAGGCTCGCAACTCACCTTACAATCTCGACGTTGGGTGGTCCATATCGCGATTCCTCCTGAAGGTGGCGTGCAAACTTTTGAGTATCGATGGGGGCAAGCGGAGGCTCAAATTGGCGAGCATACTGTGAATGTCTCCTATGGTCCGGTCGGTGGAGTGTAGCCGGGTGCGGACTGTGTATTTCAGACGCTGCCTAAGGATTCTGCTCTTGATAGCGGCAACGTTGCTCGGAGCCATCGCCAACGTGCTCGCGGAAGAAGCATATGTCGGCCGAATCGAATCGGTTGATCCGTCCATTCTCCGAATTACTATCAAGACTGATTCCGGCAGGATGGAGTCGTTCTCGGTGGGCGATGGGACCATGCTTCGCCAATTGAAGATCGATGATTATGTACAGGTCGAAACGGGCTCCGACGGGCTGGCGAACCGTGTAATGAAACTTCCCGCCAGCGAAGGCCGTGGACGCTCGCCTGCCGCAAACGCTGATGGCTAAGTAGTAGAACAATGTGCGGGTATCGACACCACCGCCAGCACGCGCGTCGCAGGATCACCCTCAACTTTAAGACTAATCCAGACGAAGCAAACAAATTAATGCTCATTGCTTTACGACTCGGAATGGTAAGAATAAATCCTGCTCTCTCGGAAACTGATAAAGCCCTCCCATTCTCTCTTGGCTTCGACTTTTATCCTAATCCTCAAGAAATCTCCTTTTGCCCTGTTGTAGGTAGTCGAATATCCAAAATCCACCCCTCCGGCCTGATCTAGGCCGATTCTCCACCAGAATCGAGGCGCATCAAGGTCTAAGTCCTGCGCCTCCGTAATTTCTATATCTGCGGTGTCAGCATCGGATCGAGGATGCTGAAGATGATTCTTATCAATGACAAAGCGGATATCTGCATTCTCAACCGCAAGCTTTCGTTCCGCTCTTATCATGACATCGAGATAGTGTGTACCTACGGAAACAGTTTCAAAGTCAGTAATATCGCTAAGTGCGTGATTGCCGCGCCTAAAAAACACTGTGTAGGAGTGCTTTTCTTTGAATTTTATCCAGCACCATTTCAAAATGCCCCATAGTACGAGAAGGCCACCACCTGCAACGCCAAGGCTTTGAATGATGTCCGAACAGTTCTTGTCAAATAGTGAGGCTGGTAGCTGGGAAAGACAGAGCATAACCACCACCCACGTAAAGAAATGGCGTCACATTACAGTTTACCTAGGTAGTCTAAATTATTATTTATTCGGGTGTCCAGTAAGCCATAATGTAGAGCCTGCGTGGCAGGTATCTACATTTTGACGAAATGCGGCACCAGGTGGACAGCCCTGGCTTTGATAGCGGCGATAATGGGAGCATCAGGAGCGAGTTGTAAATCTTCAGATGCGGAGCGCGTAACGAGGGCCGTCAGCAAAAACCCGCAGTCAATTTCCACCCGCACCAACGCGCCCATAGGAGAGAGCGCGCGAATCACGCCGACCAATCGATTACGCGCGCTCGTCGCGCCGGATTCGCTAGGCTCCAGAATCACATCTTCGGCACGGATGCAGACGAACACATCGATCGTCATCTCTTCTCCGGACTCTTCATCGCTCAACGCGTGGAGCGTCACCTGATCGACATCGACCGTTGTCAAACCCTCCGCCTGGCGAACAACTGTGCCTTGAACAATCGTCTCCATACCAACAATCCGTGCGACATCCGCATCGATAGGACGGCTAAAGACCTCCTGCGGGGTACCCACCTGCAATATTCGGCCGGCATTGATGACGGCCATCTGATCCCCTAACGTGAGCGCCTCGTCCCAATCATGCGTGACGACAATTGAGGGGATGCCAAGCCGACGCAACAACCCTCGAAGTTCCACCCGAAGTTTCGATCGAATCGGCGCATCGAGCGCCGACAGCGGCTCGTCGAGTAAGAGCAAGCGCGGCCGGCGCGCCACGGCGCGGGCGAGCGCCACGCGCTGCTGCTGGCCTCCCGATAGGTGCGCGGGTCTCACGCCTTCCAAGCCCTGCAAACGAAATAATTGCATCACTTCCGCGACACGTTGCGTTTGTCCAGCAGCATTCATCCCCGTCAAACCGTAGGCGATGTTTTCCGCCACCGTATGCCGCGGGAACAAGGCATAGTCTTGAAACATAAAGCCGACCTCGCGCCGCTGCGGGGGCACGGCCTCTCCTTTGACGCTGTCGTACCAACACACATCTCCGAATCGAATGAGGCCACGATCCGGTCGATCCAAGCCGGCCACACAACGGAGTACCGTCGTTTTTCCGGACCCCGAAGGACCGAACAGAATCAATACGTGCGAAGATGCCATCTCAAAGAGAAAGCGTGTCTGAAGCGCAAACGACGCTGAAAGCCGTTTTTCGATATCGACGACTATTTCTGAGGCCATACCGCCCACACTTTGCGATTCATCGCGTACACCGTCAGGAGAACAGCATAGGAGATCACCAACAAG
>CAVOXE010000011.1:0-10305 GCA_963700335.1 Nitrospirota bacterium
CGAATCGAATGCTCTTCGAAGCCATTCAGTCCTCACCGCCGTCCTGGCACGATGGCTCGCCCAACGGTTGGCCTCACCACACACACCCGCCGCTGATTCGTTCCTAGGCGGGCTGCTCCATGATATCGGAGAACTGGCAACCGCGGTGTATTATGCCAAACACCTGGGGGACATACGTCAGTACGAGTCTATGCATGATGGTCTTTCGAGTTGCCAGGCTGAACAGGCCATACTTGGTTTTGATCATCAGGAATTAGGTGCCGAAGTTCTGAGTTACTGGCACTTGCCACAGCTCTATATCGAAATGGCCCGTCATCATCATGATGCTGCTGCGCATGCCGTTGATGCAGAGAAAGGCATGATGGCCGCTCTCATACAAACAGCGGATCAACTTGCCGTCATCCTCAAGGATAGTTTGGGTGGCGGACCGGCATCCGGCGGATGTTCGCACATGGATCCGATAGCAAATATAAGGAGTCTCAGGATGCCAGGCCTGTCGCCAGGCATTCTGGACAATCTGGAGATTGATATTGCACGAGTCCTCGAGGAAGCGAACGTCATGATCAAACAGACTGGCATATGATGGCCACTGAGCAAAAGGAACAACCCTACATCCTTTGTGTCGACGATGAGCCGGGCATCGCCCGCGCGATCCGGAGAATTCTGAAGGCCGAACCAGTCAATGTTTTAATCGCGACGAGTGGCGCAGAGGGCTTGGAAATCCTTCGTAAACAGCCCGTGTCCCTCATCTTCACCGATTATCGAATGCCGGAAATGAACGGCATTGAATTTTTAGAACAAGCGGCACCCCTGTGTCCGGACGCCTTTCGCATGATTCTCACCGGCTATGCCGAAGCTCATGTCCTCGTGGACGCCGTCAACCGCGGACAGATCTATAAAATTCTATACAAACCGTTTCAGGAAGAAGACATCAAGTTGACAGTACGATCGGGGCTTGAGCACCATGCTAGAAATCACGAAAACCGAGCATTGCTCGAACAACTGGAACAGCAAAATAAAGAATTAGCCATACTGAATCAAAAGCTTGAAACAGGGCTTGAGGGGACGAAGGCCGATCTAACCATTTCGTCTACTGCCCTTGGCATGGCGCAGCAACTGTTGAATGAGATTCCGGCAGCGGTGATTGGAGTCGAAACATCGGGACAAATCGTATTTGCAAATAAGTTGGCCAATACTTGGTTTGCTCCTCCCGAGGCGTCGGCTGTTTTTTCCCTCATGGGGGCGTGGATATCCGACGTTCTTCCGAAATTGATCCAACAACCGCTGAAGGAAGTGATCGCCTCGCCTGAGATAAACGCCAAGGACTTTCGATTGAAGGTTCGCCCTACTTTAACGCTGCAGATATCCTGCCGAACCATGGCTAATCATGGAGGCAGTGCGGCATCTGCCAGCACCATTTTTTTATTTGCCATTGAGGCACAAGAGCATGAGGATGGGATAGGATCCTAACGGCACAGGTCTAACTAAAATACCTAATCACACCTCATGAGGCTATAAAGTCTTCCAAATCTGCGTTAATCCCCCGCTCACTATCGGTCAGAAATAGCATCCAGCAAGTCCACAGACAAACCTAACGAGCGTTGTAGATAGACGTCAACGCAAGACTCCCAAATCATTCGCGGCGACTTCACCTGAGCGGAGATTTCTGGTTTAAGGAAGCCCTACGATTCTCTATTACTCTCCACAGCATCCTGGTGGCATGTGCTGCCGCTGGATAAATGCAGGAAGGCAATTTGGACACAGGCTCATGGTCGAAGACGTGTGCTGATCGACGCAACGAGTCAGTCTAGGCGCCATTTTTCCACAATCCGAGCAGGGACCGACGTGATTGACAAGGCATTTAGATGGCGTGGTGAGCATGATCGAGCCTCCTATTTTCTCGGACCCGCGGCTTCATAGTGGCTTGAACGCGTCGTCCGGCGAACCGTTGCCACAGGAATAATGGCCAGAGTTTGGGGGGTCGATTCGACTCTTGAGTCTGTGCAAGTTTCGATTGCAAATCGCTCACATGATGACTGAGTCGTTCAACCGTCCGTTGAAGATCGTATAGACGGACCGTGAGTATCTGTGAATCTTGGATCGACATGGTCTCCTCCTCTCCTGTATCTATTCGCAGTGACGAATAACGCCAATGACCAAACCTTCGATTGCAAACTCCTCTTCGGGGTTCACGAGAATCGGACCCATCGTGGCGTTCGCCGGATGCAATTCGATCCGGCCGCTCTTGGCATAATATTTTTTGATCGTCGCTTCTTGATTAATCAGCGCCACTACCGTCTGACCATTGCGAGCCGTCGTCTGTTTATGCACGACCACGAGATCGCCCGATAAAATTCCATCCTCTTGCATCGAGTCGCCTTTTACCCGCAGGACAAACGTCTCCCCTTTCCGGATCATTGAAGCAGGCACGTCGACCGATTCAGACTGCGGCACCGTCTCGATGGGCCGACCTGCCGCCACGAGACCCAACATAGGGAGCTGTTGCGCCGACGTGAGTTGTTTGATGAGAACATCGACGATGCCAGGAATCCGGCGTGTTCCCCCTTCATAGCGTGTAATGGTCATGCGCGTCGTGCGGAGCTTTTCAGCAAGTTCACTCTGAGTAAGCCCTAGCGCTTGACGAGCCTGACGAAGATCTTGCGGCCTCATGTATCCAATGGTTACATAAGCGGCATTGCTTGTCAATAAAGTTTTAACGAAAGATTTTTCGTCTTGTCCTTATTGACCCTGCGTTGAAACACTATTGTAACTATATAATATTATTAGTATATTAATTTGTTGACAATGTTTATAATAATTTGATACACATAATACATATTTTCTATCGGAATTGTGACATTTAGAAAGACCAGCAAACGCAAGCATTAGATAACCCCTAGGCACGGAGCAATTTATGAATCATGTACAGACAGAGACACGCGAGACCGGTCATGACGTCGCGGCCACATTGCTCGAAGCCATCGGCGGCATTCGATATGGCTCCGTCGAGATCGTGATTCACGATCGTAAAATCGTCCAGATTGAGCGAAAGGAAAAAGTCAGATTGGATGTCGCGTTACCGCCGCGACGCTAAGCTTTCGCCGACCGGATCACCGGCGGCATCATCCGTTTTATTGCATTTCACCGACCCGACCGGACGACCGGAGGTTCTCATGCAGAAAAGGAATACGCATGCGACATCTCCGGCCCCTCATCATTGGCTTCACTTTCTTTCTTCTTTTTTTTGAAATTGCCTCTCACGCCTGGGCCCTGGAAGAAGGCCAGCTCATGAAAAAGGACGGACGGTGGGAATACATGTCCACCGAAGATCCCGGCCTGAAGTATCTGATGCTGAAAGGGATCATCTCTCAGGAGGAATACGAGCGAGGACTCAAGGTCGTGGAGTCGAAACAGCGTCTCTCGACGCCCAATTACTCCATCGACGTGAACAATGGATTGAATATCCGCGTCGGCTCGAAGTTCTTGTTGAAACTGCGATTGCTCGCGCAGGTCCGCTATACCCATCACGCGTATAATGAAGCGTGGGCGAGCAATGGCGATTCCAAAAACTTTCCTGAATTAGTCGGCGGTCAGGTCGAGTTTCGCGCTATCAGGCAGCAGAGTGACGCCAACACCTTCCAAGTCGTTCGTACTCGCTTGCAATTCCTCGGATATGCCTTCGATCCGGACTTTCGCTACAACATCTCCTTCGCGTATGACCAGTCGGAATTCAATCAGGATGGTACGGGAGGAACGGGACGACTACTCGATGCTTATGTGTCATCCTGGCACCTTCCATGGGCGACCGTGCAAGTCGGGCAACAACGTGTGTGGTTCAATCGAGCGCTCATTACCTCAACGGCAACCTTGGCATTTGCGGATAATATGATCGTACAAAATGCGTTCGCTGCGAACGGCCTCAATCGCCGCGACATCGGTATTGCTATCTTGAGCGATGAAGATAGGTATCGCTTCAACTATGCGATCGGCGTGTACAACGGTACCGGCATCAACCAGACAGATGAGGGGGTCTCGGCGAGTCAAGTTGTCCCGGGCACGAGTGCCGCCCAGAGACGGACCTTCAATTGGGATACCCGATTTGGCACCGGAGAACTGATGTATGTGGCGCGCTTTCTCTTTAAAATCTCTGGAAATCCCGGATACGGCCAAGGCGATATCCTCGATTCACGCGTCCCGCAAGTGGCGATTGGCGCCGGCTATGCGTACAACCCCCACATTAATACCCTCAGTTCAATCCGTTCCGACATCGTGGATCGCAGTTTACGGACCCAGTTGGTGGGCATCGGCAATGGACGATTACTCGGCGGTGGCATTTATGATTTTCAAACCACGGAAGTGGATTTCATCGCCAAATATCAAGGATGGTCGCTGCAAGCCGAAGGCTATTATCGCCATCAACGCGTGCGTAGCCACGACTCGGGGACGCAGGCCTTTGATCCCACCACTCTGCCCTTTGGGACGCAACCCAACCTTGGTCAGGCCTGGGGCTGGTACACGCAGGTGGGGAAGTTCATCATCCCACGCAAAGTCGAAGTGGCTCTCCGCTATGGCATCATGGATCCCTCGACACTTCAAACCCATGACCTCATCAAAGAGTTCGGCGCGGCGATCAACTACAGTTTCGATGGCACCTATAACAACCGTCTGGTGTTCGACTATGCGAATATCACTATGGGCACGGGCGGACTCGCACCGGATCGGCAACCGTTCGACAATCTACCCGGCGCCGGGCGTGACCTCGTAGAAAATCGATTTATGGTGCAATACCAGTTCTATTTCTAGCTGATGCAGGGAGGATCATATGAGTCAGGGCATTCGTCTTTTAATGTTAACGTTGATCGTCGTCTTCACAATAGTATGGGAAGGCACACGGCCATCATACGCAGAATACTCCCAGGCACTCACCGTCGCCGCGGCGAACAGTCTGAAGGACGCCCTACGCGCGATCTTGCCGATTTTCGAAAAAGAACAGGGCAATGTCGAGGTGCGGGTCGTCTGGGGACCATCACAAACACTGCGCGACCAAATTCAGCAGGGCGCGCCGATCGACGTTTTTCTCCCCTCCTCGCTCGAAGAGATCGACGTGCTCGAACAAAAAGGACTGACCCTGCCGGGCACCAAGCACGTCTATGCGGAGACCGCGCTGGTGCTCATTACGCAAGCGGCGCTTCCGACCAGAGTTTCTTCGCTTCCGGACCTGGCGCGTCCCGAGGCACGACGGATTGCACTGGGCAATCCAAAGACCTCATCCGTGGGAAAGTTTGCCGCGGAAGCGTTGAAAAACACCGGCCTCAACGAAAGTCTGAAATCACGCTACGTATACGGAGATCATTCAGGAGCGGTGTTGGACCTGGTGGCCGCAGGTGAAGCCGAAGTCGGTCTCGTCTATCGAACCGATGCCATTCGCAACAAGAAGATTCAGATTCTCACGGAACTCGCTTCAGAGACGCACAAGCCCATTCTGTATGGCTTAGCCACGGTGTGGACATCGAAAAATCCCTCGTTAGCCAAGCGTTTTTACGAATTTATTGTCTCTCCGGCCATTCAGGATATTCTCAAATCATATGGGTTCGACCGACCATCGTCCGGATTGAACAGCGAGACTCGCTAGGAGGTATCATGCGATCGACGCATTTTCTACAATTGCGCAGTTCAGTTCTGTCTGCAAGTCTGCTTGTGGTGGTCTTCGTGACACCGTTGACTGCCGGTTGCGCGGCAAAATCCGCTCAACAGATTACGCCTGTTTCTGAAGAGGGGTTGAACGTCGTGCGGCTCGAGCAAACCGTCGGGACCGAACCCAACACGCATCCGGTTGCCTTATCGCCCAGCGAGGTCGGTACCATTCTCCGCGGCATTCGTGTATGGGAGCGCCGGAACGTCGTACATCGCCTTGTCTCCGGTGAAGCGACTAAAACGCGTGCGTTCCAGGACGAGGAATTATCATTCCTGGCGCCGGCCATTTCACGCGCGTTATCACAAGCCACGCCTTCAGACCAGGTTTATTTTCATCTGAGCCATGCCACGCCGACAGGCGAGGAGGAAACGACGACGGGCTGGCTCTATGTGCGCCAACCCATCCTGCACATAGTCTTGAGCGAAGTACATGATCGTCATGGACCCGGACCCAATATCAGTCGGTATGATCGGCAGATGCCCGATATACCCGAACGGTCAGGAGCCTTCGATGCGACGTTCGAGCCGGAACAATTTCTAGTGACCGTCAAATCAGGCGGAGGCTTCCTGAGTGCCGACCAGCGAGAGGAACTTCTGATCCGTTATCGAGAGGCATTACCGTCCTTGCCGATTCACCCGCTGGGGAACAAAGACAAACCAGCAACCGACCTGTCCGAAAAACCGTGAACCGACACGTTTTTAAGGCGAACAGATTGAAGATGGAAGAGACAGGGGTCCGCGTCGATACTTTCGTCGATGGCCCAAGGAGCGGGAATGCAGCTGTCGTGTTTGCCTTGCCTTCTCCGCGAGAAACGGCATGGATGCAGCAGATAGCGTGCAACATGAAGGTATCGGAAACGGCCTTCTTCTATCCAACACATGACGGCTTTCATCTCCGCTGGCTTAGCCCGATCATGGAAGTGGATCTGTGTGGTCACGGCACCTTGGCCGCGGCGCATGTTCTTCGCGAAACCGGTTACTTCACCACTCACTCAACCGCGCGGTTCGTGACGCACAGCGGCGTCCTGACGGCGCGGCCTCAAGCTGACTGGATCGAGTTGGATTTTCCAACCCTAGCTCAGCAAGCCACTATACCGACACCGGAGTTGGTGAAAGCGTTAGGAACTCCCTTCGTGTACGTGGGCACAGACGGTGATGATTATCTCGTCGAGCTGGAGTCGGAGGATGATGTGAGGTCGCTCCGTCCCAATATCCACCTTCTCTCGACCGTTCGAGCACGCGCGATTATCGTGACGAGCCGGGCATCGTCCCCGCGGTATGACATCGTGTCACGTGTTTTTGCGCCGAGTCTGGGAATCGACGAAGATCCGGTGACCGGCTCGGCACATTGCTGCCTTGGTCCCTATTGGATGGCCAAGCTGCACAAACCGGAGTTGATCGCCTATCAAGCGTCGTCCCGTGGTGGCCTTCTGCATCTGCGTATGCATGACAGTCGCGTCTTGCTGAGCGGTAAGGCCATCACGGTTCACAACAACGTCTCGTGTCCTTCTTAATTAAGTTCCTCATATTTTCTCCATTCGTCCTCGTCTCGACTTCACATCGTCCAGCCATCCTTCTAAAGGCTCGTGCGCTATCGCGACCATCTGCTTTTCATTTTTAATTTTCATCAACGCACATCTGGAATTGCTCACGGTTTTCTTCGAGGTGTGATGAGTCTCTGTATGCTGTCGATCACACTGACTCGATGCATCAATTATCGCGTGGGAAACGATGTCCACGACCAACCGTGGCGGCGTTCAAGACAGGCAGAGACTGTGCGTCGATCTTGTTAGGGCTAGGCCTTGAACCGACTGTGACTCAGGCTATGCAAGATGGCGGTATTACCAGAATCCGAGCTCTGTATGATACCAACGTTTCGCTTCTCGGCATCGGTAAATATTGCCACTTTGTTGTGGGTGAATAAGGATGCGAGCCGCGTGCATATCTGTTGTCTGCTTAAAACTTAGGATTTGTGGTTGCTTGGTGATTGATTCTAGTCTTGACAAAAAGTAGCCTGTCTCAGCGTGGGTACCCGCTTACTTTCAACTTTAACTTGATCCAATAAATGGCGCTCACGGAAAAAGATTTGAAGAAACTCTGGGGCCTAGCAGCGGGACGATGTTCTTTTCCTAGCTGTTGCGAAGACCTCATTCCAGTCCTGTCCGGGAGTGATCCTACGGTCATCGGAGAGATGGCACATGTTATTGCGCAGAGTCCTGCTGGCCCCCGAGGGACATCGGATAGAGGGCCCGACACATATGAAAATCTTATTCTCCTTTGTCCAACGCATCATCGTATGGTCGATAAGGCTATGCCTGGAACGTATCCCCCTGACCTCCTCCGCTCGTGGAAGGCAGACCGCGAGAAAGAGAGATGTCTCCTGGCGGTACCTCGATTCACAAGTAAGGACGCTCTTTTCGGTGAAGTCCGGCGACTCCTCGCAGAAAATCGAGCAACGTGGTCAACCTATGGCCAGGAATCTCTGGCTGCACAAGAAAATCCGATGAGTAACCTCTCTGCTCTATGGCAATTCAGAAAACTGGCATGTCTCGTCCCTAATAACCGACGAATTGCATCAGTCATGCAGAAGCACGCAAACCTCCTTAGTGAATCAGACTACCAAATTGCTTGCAAGTTTTTCGAGCATGTTGAGGGTTTCGAACAGAACTGCTATGAGCGCCGAGAAGGCGTTCCTCGATTCCCCAAGGACTTTGCAGACATGGTACGGACAGATGGCAACACTTAATGACTGGAAGGTTCCTTACTCAGCGATCACATTTTTCGAAAGAGTCCTCAAGAGCCACAAGAAAGTTGAGTCGTACACCAGGGATAAGGATATCCTGTTTACAATCTTACGCCATCCACCGCTTTCTGCCATTCAAGTACTCCTCGTGAACGAGTACACGCTCGGCTTAGCAGCCGTCATGAGGGCGCTAACTGAATTTCCCGGGTTAAATTGCATCGTGACCGGTGGAGAGTGGAATGCCTATACGAGGGAAGCAAAACAATATGGATTGGACCAAGAAATCGGCATCTATGTAATCAGCGATTTCCTCGGGGCGCTCAATCTCCAGAGGATTCACACTTATGTCAAGAAGGACAAGAAAGGATAAGCGATCAATCGCTACCGCCGTCCCTGAAGGCTGGCGTGTATACGTCTTCGGTTCGGCATTGTGCTCACAGCAACCGTCGGATCTTGATCTGTTGTGCGTCTACGACCCGAAAAGGGTCGTTCCATCGGCAGCATATGATCAGATAAGACTGTTGGCGCGGGCCCTAACTGATGCCCTCAATGCTCAAGTGGACCTAACCGTTCTATCTGACAGCGAAGCGGTTGAGACTGATTTTGTGTCAAAAGAACATTGTGTAATGTTGGACGATCTGCTACGTATAACTTGGTTGACCGGACTAAAAACGAAGCGTGGTTGAGGCGAAAGACTATTAGAATGGCATATTCGATGACCGAGGAATGAGATGAACGGCTCCGGCTTTGATTGCGGCCACCACCTTAACTCCGGAGGCAAGGTGGAGATCTTCCAGCGCGGAGCGCGTGACAATGGCCGAGAGCGGAAATCCTGACTCTAGATCGACCCGCACCAGTGCTCCCATTGAGATGACGTCCTGCACGATGGCAGGCAGGTGATTTCTGGCGCTGGTTGCACCGGTCCCGACGGGCTCGAGCACCACATCCTCTGCGCGTACGCATACGAACACATCAGATCCGACGGCCTCCTGACTCACCGCTAGAAGTTTCACCCCGTTCGCCTCGACCGTTACGAGTCCATTGGCTGCATGGGCAATTCGACCGGGAATGACAGTTTCCATGCCAACAATCTTCGCCACCTCCACGTCTTTCGGAAGATTGAAAATTTGCTGCGGAGTGCCCTGCTGCAACACCTTGCCATCTTTCAAGACCACCATCTCATCGCCCAACGCTAGCGCCTCTTCCCAGTCATGCGTCACTACAATGGACGGAATCGCTAATCGTCGCAACAGGTCGCGCAGTTCCCCACGTAGCTTCACCCGTGTCGGCACATCGAGAGCGGACAGCGGTTCATCAAGCAGCAATATCGACGGCTGGCGGGCGATAGCGCGGGCCAAGGCGACACGCTGCTGCTGCCCGCCGGACAGACGATCCGGCTTGATCTCTTCCATGCCTTGCAGCTGGAGAAGGCCGATCACGGCATCAACCCTGCGCGTTCGTTCGGCCGCCGAGAGCGCCCCAAGTCCGTACCCGATATTGCCTGCCACCGTATGGGTCGGGAACAAGGCATATTCCTGAAAGGTGTAACCTATCTGTCGCTGTTGCGGTTGAATGCACTGATTCGATTCGGCATCAAACCATGTGTCCCCACCAAAGATAATCCTGCCGCGCTCCGGTGATTCCAGTCCGGCCAGACATCGCAGGATGGTTGTTTTTCCAGAGCCTGAAGGGCCAAATAGAATCAGTACGGCCGCGGGATTCAACGCCATGCGAAACTTCGTGTTGAGCACGAACCGTTCGCCGAGGGTCTTCTCGATGTCGACGATCATTTCTGCGGCCATACCGCCCAGACCTTTCGGTTCATCGCATAGACGACAAGCAGCACCGTGTAAGAAATCACAAGAAGA
>CAVOXE010000012.1:0-649367 GCA_963700335.1 Nitrospirota bacterium
TAAACCGCAGGTCGTTGGTTCGATTCCAATCGCCGGCTCCAGCATTACAACGGATTGCACGATTCCCCCGCCATGGATTCCGCCGCTTGCTACCATTTTGCTACCACTCGCACACTCATCGAGCCGATCGACGGCCGCCTTGTTTCCCATGGGCAACCATTTGCCATAGGTGTCGACCGTGAGTTGAATACTGGCGTGCCCGAGTTGCCGTTGCACGTAGGTAACCGGCTCACCTTGTTGCAGCATCAAGCTCGCATACGTGTGACGCAGACAGTGTGGCGTAAAGTGCAGAGGCAGTGTTGCCTTCTTGAGGACCCGCCTCATTACTTTTCGCACTTTGCTCTCATCCATCGCGGTGCCGACCCTCGTGCAAAATACCCAGCGCGGCACGCCCGCCCATCCGTTTTTGAGGGTTTCAGTTTTCCGCTCAATTTCTAAGCGAACCAGCATCTCGGCTAGGCTTACTGACAGATCCACCGTGCGACCGTGACCCGATTTCGGGGTATCATCCTTCCCAGATGACCGGGTCTGGACAATGTGGATCTCACGGCTCAGCACATCGAGGCCCGACCATTCTAAGCCAATCGCTTCGCCCAGCCGTATCCCGGTTCCCGCGAGGGTGAAGAAGAGAGGATAATAGCGTGGCTCATGACGAGCAGCGGCTTCCAAGAAGTGGCGCCGTTGCTCACGGGTCATCGCCTTAATCTCTTCCTGCCGAGTCGCCTTCGAGGTGACGAGTCGCAATTGCCGTCCGAGTTTCTCCGCCGGGTTGGTCATGAGCACCCCGTCGTCGACAGCGGATTTGAGCATCGCGCGTAAAGTGGCATGGATGTTCCGCACCGTATTGCGAGAAAGTGTCGTGCGGTCGTTGCTCAGAAGTCTCTCTTGGGTGAGGTCCATTCGCTTCCGGTGCGGCTTCAATTCGGAGAGCTTCGCAGCCAGATATGCCTTAATGCGTCCACGATGCAACTGACGCACTTGGATATTGCCAAAGATCGGCTTGAGATGCAGGCGCCAGAGCTCCTCATAGCGCCGATACGTCTTAGGTTTGATGGTAGGATGAATCAATTGGAACCAGCGATCAGCATAGACGGCCAGCAGGATGCTGGGATCGACAACCGGCTTATTCCATTGCCGCGTTTTTGGGCGCTCCTGATCGAGGAAGTCTTCAGCTTCCCGACGGGTTTCACAGGTTTTCCAGCGACGGACGCCCGCACCGTCATAGTAATCGACGACCCATTTGCCTCGACGTTTCCTGATACAAGCCATGGCTAGTCCCTTATGACCGGTCCGAAGCTTCGGCGAGTTGATGTATAGTTGTCAAGCGGTCTAATCTCGATGCTCGGAAATCCACTGCTCAAGACGGTCTGGCTCCATCCGCACATGCTTCCCAATGCGCAACGCTGGCAGCTTACCTTGCCGAATGAGTTCATACACGCGGCTCTTGACGAGCTGAAGCCGCTCTCCGATTTGGTCGGCGTTGAGCAACGGAGATGCGGGCTCGGAATGAGTCGAAGTGCCTTGCTGCATGATCAGCCGAGCGGCAACGGCCCCTTGCGCCGCGGCAAGGTGAGTTAATATCGCCGGAAGAAATTCAATTGGAAGGTCGTTGATGAGCTGATGCAATTCGTTGAACACCGCCTGCTGAGATAGCAGTTCTGGAGCGTCAGCCGGCGGAGACTGCTGGGCTTTGGCCGCCTGCTTAGCCATTCGGCATCTCCGTAAATTTGACGAAACGCTCGAGGAACATCAGTCGTAAGTCACCAATCGGTCCATTGCGGTGTTTGCGAACCAAGATTTCCGCAATACCCTTATCAGACGACTTCCGATCATAGACCTCATCACGATAAATAAACGTCACCACGTCGGCATCCTGTTCAAATGCCCCGCTATCTCTTAGATCCGAAAGCAGGGGGCGTTTGTCATCGCGATCCTCGACCTTGCGGTTGAGTTGGGCAAGAGCCAACACTGGCACAGCTAACTCACGTGCCAGCAGTTTGAGGTCTCGTGAGATGTCCGCCATCGCTTGTTGCCGCGATTCGCTGTCCTTAGGATATTGGAGGAGTTGCAGATAATCGATAATCAAAAGGTCGATACCGTGTTGAGCTCTAAGCCGTCGAGCTTTGCTACGAAGTTGTGAGACACTAAGCATCGAAGATTCATCGATGAATAAAGGCACGCCATGTAACCGTTCCGCCGCTATCGCGATCTGGGACCACTGGGAAGCGCTTAACTGACCAGTTCGTATAGCATGCGCGTCAACATTAGCTTCTGCGCTTAGAATACGTTTGGTGAGCGCCTTTTTTGACATTTCCAAACTAAAAATACCGACAGGACGCTGGAGCACGACAGCGACGTGTCTGGCGATGGCAAGTGCAAGGGCGGTCTTGCCCATGCTGGGGCGTGCCCCAAGGATGATGAGATCCTCCGGTTGTAATCCACCCGTCAATCGATCGAAGGAGGGAAATCCAGTTGCGACGCCCGTTACGTGCTTTTTCTGCTGATAAAGCAATTCTAGGTCGTCGAGGCCGCTCGCGACCAAGTCGCCAATTGAATGAAAAGCTGAAGCGCTGGTTTGATGAGCAACCGCAAAAACCGCTTGTTCAGCCGTCTCGATGAGGACATCGATCGGCGTCTCATGTGTGTAGGTTTTCGCCACAATAGCGTGTCCTACTGCAGCTAGCCGACGCCTCTGGGCGTGATCACGTATGAGGCGACAATGCGCTGATACATTCGCCGCCGATGGAATGTGCCCCCAAAGTTCTGCCAGATACGCTGCTCCCCCACATTCGTCGAGATGTCCGTCACGTTTGAGCTGATGCGTCAGGGTTACTTGATCAATCGGTTCATTTCCGTCTGCAAGCCTTCGCATTGCATGAAAGATTATGCGATGGGTCGGGTGATAGAAGTCCGCTTCATTGACGAGGTCCTGTGCGACCGATAGCCGTTCGGGATCAAGGAGCAGTGCGCCCAAGATGGCACGTTCAGCGTCGCTGTCATGGGAAGGGAGTTGTGGCAACTCCAGTCCGGTCTTCATTGGCCTTGGCTCTCTGTCTGTGCGAGTTGCGCATCCACCCGTTGTCGTTCTTGAAGATGTTCTCTGCAAAATGGACGGGAGGCGTTAGCCTGACAAGGCTCAAGTGGTTTACCGCATGGCGTCGAGTGATGGTCCGAGCCATGATGGACTTTCCAGACGCAGACTGTTGGTTCGACGTATGAAACACTGGTCGTCGTTTGGTACACGTCCTCCCAGCCTTTCGCTTCAAGCCACGTAGCCGGGTACGGGATGAACGCGCCGTTCTCTTTGTTCCAGTCAGGCGAGTGCCGGGCCTGATCGAGTTTCCCCAACATGACGCCGACGAGTACATCATCTGGCTTCAGAGCCGCCCATACTTTCTCTGCCCTTCCTTTGTTCCGTTTTCTCGGGTACGCTCGCCAGAAGATTTCGAATGTCTGTCGGGCACCGTTGAGAACCACCGGCGAAGCCGCGCTAATGGTCTTCTCTTTTTTCTTTAGAGAACAGGAAGATGAAGATGAAGACTTGCCCGTCGGTTGGTGCAGCGGTTCCGTTGCGGTTGAACCACGGTTGAGCCGTTGTTGCGCTGACTGTTTACCCTTTTGCGACTGTGCTTTCCGGTACTTCAGCTGCTTAAGGGCTTCCTGCTTCAGGCGTTCGGACACCAAGCGATTATTTTTCTCTTTTAAGATCGGATCGAATTCACATTGAATTTCTCCTCGCAAGTTCAGCCAGTGTTCCACTGTCGTGCCAAGGGCATGTGCCAGTAAATCATTGTTATTAATGATCGAACACTGGTCGTCACTATCCGCCCACATGAAGCAGAGGAGCTTGAGGTATGCACCTTGGGCTTCGAAACTCATACGCTGAACTCGAAAGTCTAACCAATCTTTCGGGTAAAACTGAAAAGCAGGTGCGCGATTCATCGATCTCCTCATGATTACGCCGATTCGGCGAGCTACTCAGATTGCTGTGTCGCGGTTGCTCATCGCTTGTTAACCGCTGGCTGGATGCCACCATTGATAAAGTCTTCAAGTGCAGCTTCACGAAATACCCGTCGCCGCCCGAGCTTCACGCTTTCGACTCGTCCGGATCGGGCCCATTTCAGCAAAGTACTGGGCTGAACCGACAAGTAACCTGCGGCCTGATCCAAACTTAAGCATTGAATCGACATTCCTTACCTCCCTATCTGCTTCAAATTGCCTCTAGGATTCTTGCGCTAGCTGTATTTTGACAGATCTGTTAATGTCTGCATTAAGTGTGACAAGTGTGACGCAACCAACATTTAAAGCAGCCGGCCCCATACGATCAGCTTGGAGTACTGGCTACTGCGAGGTACTTGAATTAAAGGACGTTAGGCTTCTTCGAACGCCTAACAGACCAATGGAATATGCATTGAAAGCGGACCCAGGCGGGACAATTGAAATGTTACTGTGGACTCGTAATACAAAACCGAAGAGTTATAACCCCTTGAAGGCCGATGTCTCGCTTGTAGACTTGGCCGCCCTTGCTGATAAGCCTGATGCAGAAATCATGAAATGGATTTCGAAATGGGGGTTTCTCGGCTATCGGCCGGCGTATCCTCTCAGTCATCCAGGTCTAGTAACGCATATCATCGCGGGAAATGACAGGTTTTTTGGACCGGAACACAGGGTCGCATATGGTTACGAACCGCTCTATCTCGTCAGAGAATCGATTGCAGTGGCAAGAGCGACAGTAACCTTATATCAAGCATTGGAGGCCCCGACGATCCATGAGCGAGTCGAGAGGGTGAAGGCAGCCATTACAATGAATCCATCGAACAAAGTTTGCGACGAAGTAGAGATGCGAGTCCAAGGTGTCGACATGGGCAAGCACCTACTTCCAAATAGCGCAATTCAATATCATCAGTTGGCGCTTAGAGGACTTGGAGTTCTAACGGATTCGTATCTTGGCAGTGAATTTCAGCTCTATTGGACGGAAGAACGTTTGACAACTTACGAAATCACTCTCGGATGGAAGGTGCAGTCGCTGGTCGGCGCTCTTTATCTAAAGCTTGGTTACCTCCTACGTCGCTCGCGCTGCCAAGTATGTGGTATGTCTATCGGACATGCCCGTCAGGGCGCAAAAACGTGTAGCAATGCCTGTCGTCAACGACTGAGCAGAAGCAACAGAAAACGACAGAGTTGATTGCTGCTATCTCAGTTCTATCTCTCCAGCACCGGCTATTCAAAAAACCTATCACCAAATTACGACTGAAGCCATTGAAATAACGCTGTCCACTTGACGCTAACTCGACATTCGAAAATCATTCGATTTCCGAATGAGCTGAGCGCCCCGTTCTATAACACTTACTTTCTTATTTACTACGCTTCTTCTTTGCATCGCGTAGTCGCTGTTTGTCCCACCTAGCTTTAACTGCGTTCCGTGCAATTTCACGACGGCGTTCAGGCGATAGTTTTGCAGCGCGTGCGGGACCACCCTTCTTACCACCTTTTCGTCCTAGTGCTACCGCGTGCGGGTTCTTCTTCATAGGCCTACCGTACATGAGCGTTTAAGAATATTCAATACAGTACTTGTACTTGATCGGTCAAGTATGATAGGCTGGACCATCATAGGAGGTGGGCCATGCCGAATCCGAAGCGGGTCGCAATTTATGCACGAGTCAGTACGGACGGACAAACTACAGATAACCAAGTTCGCGAGCTGGTCGCCGCAGGACAACGACATGGGTGGGACATCACCGTCGAGTATGTAGACAAGGGCATCAGCGGTGCAAAGGGGCGAGAGGCACGGCCTGCCTTTAACGCCTTGTGCCAGGCGATGGCACGCCGAGAATTTGACATGATCGCCGCCTGGTCGGTTGATCGGCTCGGACGATCAGTTCAGGATCTCGTCACTTTCCTGGGTGAATTACATGGCAAGAGGGTGGATCTCTATCTCCACCAGCAGGGTCTGGACACTTCCACTCCAGCTGGGAGAGCTCTTTTCCAGATGATGGGGGTGTTCGCTGAATTCGAGCGATCGATGATTGTAGAACGAGTGAAGGCAGGCTTATCTCGAGCTCGAGCTCAGGGAAAACGACTCGGACGCCCGCCACTAGACACCAAAATCGAGGCCAAAGTAAAAGTTCTCAGGGCTCAAGGCAAAGGAATCATTAAAATTTCCAAAGAACTCAGCATCGGGGTCGGGACTGTAAAACGCATAATCGATGGGACAGTGATTGCCGACCGGTATCCATTTGTATCCATTTAGGCTGCGCCGGGTTCGAAACCCGTCACTCACCCCAAATTTCTTCTTGTATATCAATCCGTTTCACTAAGTTCCTGATTGACGTGCCGGCCAAAGTGCCGGCCCTGTGACTGCGAGCGTACCTGCCTAAGTTGCTGCTGATTTGTCTGGTGGGCCGTTTAGCGCGTCGACCAGTGGCCCATTGATTAAGAGGCATTGGTTCCGCGGAATTCGAATACGCCGGAACTCATTTTCTATAACGAATCAGGGGATAAGCGTTTCATATGCTACCGGCCCATAGGGAGCAGTTCCGGTCGTTCTGAATCTGTTCCACACATCTTCCCTGTGCCGCTCGTCAATGATCTCCCAGTCATCGTGGTCCAGCCCATGATCAGATTCATCCAGTCCTCTATCAATAGAAATTCCGCAGAAATTCGTCAGGACGAATCGATTATGAAACCGATTCCCTGGTGATTAGTTCCCAGCGAATTAAAGAACTAGGGTGTTAATGTAATCATTTACCCGATTGCCGCCTCACCAGTACCGACTTAGACTGATCCACGATGCCTCGAAAGTTACAATCTGCGGCGATCTCATTCGGGCTGGTCACCATCCCTGCGGATCTGTACACGGCCACCAGCGTGGAATCCATCTCGTTTAATCAAATCCATGGCGAGTGCGGCAGCCGCATCAAACAACAATTGTTTTGTCCTGTCTGTAATCGCGTGGTGGAACGCAGTGAACTGGTGAAGGGATACGAAATCTCTAAGGGGCAATATGTTCATTTGACGGACGCGGATCTTGAGCAGTTGGAAGCGGCTGAGTCGCAGCATATCGAGATCATGCAATTTTTGCCCTTATCGGCGGTTGATCCGATTTACTTTGAGAAGACGTATTACTTAGGCGCCGGCAAAGGCGGGGAGAAGCCGTATCAGCTCCTCCGGCACGCCATGGAGAAACGCCAGCAGGTGGCGCTCGCCAAAATGGTCATGCGGGGAAAGGAAAACCTGGTCTTGGTTCGGGCAGCAAAGGACCTCCTCCTTTTGCACTTCATGTACTACGCCGATGAAGTACGAGATACCGCGGAGATTCCGAAGGGCAACGCGACCACGTCAGAACAGGAGCTGAATCTGGCCCTTCAGCTCATTGACGCCTTAGCCGAGCCGAACTTTGAACCGGATTTGTACCGCGACGAATACCGGGAGCGGGTACTGACGATGATTCAGGAGAAGGCCGAGGGCAAGGCCATCACCGTGGCGCCTCAGGCCGCCGCCGCCCCGGTCTTAGATTTGATGAGTGCGCTCAAGGCGAGTCTCGAGAAAGGTTCGAAGAAACCTCGTCCGAGTGCGAAGCCCGCTCGCACCGAGGCCACCACTGGGAAAAAGACTGCGGCGCGTAAATGAGCACGACGTACACCTCACAGGAGGTGGCCCGCATTCTGAAAGTCTCCGACGCGCAATTTCGCGGGTGTCTGCGGGCGGCTGTCTTCCCTGCCCCCATCAAACGTCGCCCGCAACGGTTTACCTTTCAAGATCTCCTCTTACTTCAGACCGCCAAGCGTCTGTGTGACGCGAAGATTCCGATCGCCCGTGTTCGGCGCATCCTCGGCTCGCTGAAGCGTCAACTGCCCGATGACGCAGCCCTGTCAAAGCTCAAGATTTATGCGGATGGACGCCGAGTCGTCGTGTGGGATGGAGAGGCCCGGTGGCAGCCGGACTCGGGGCAATTTCTCATTAACTTCGAACCGACCCTCCCCGACGCCTCCATCGGTACGCGTGCTCAAGCCACCGGTGAAACCCATCCTGCACGCCCCATCGCGATCCGCTGACCAGTGGGTCGTCGCGGCTATGGAATTGGAAGCCGACTCCCCGGAGGAAGCGCGTCGGGCGTATCAAGAGGCCCTCCGACTCGAACCGGGCTTGGTGGAGGCCCATCTCAATCTCGGACTACTCTTTCACCGGGATGGACAGTTACCCGACGCCGAGCGGTGCTATCGAAAGGCCATTGAGTATGCGCCGCAGGAGGTGTTGGGCCACTTTAACCTCGCCGTGGTGCTCACGGATGCCGGGGACCGGCGGGGAGCGATTGACGCGTATGAACGCGTGGTCACGCTGGCCCCTTCGTTTGGGGAAGCGCATTGTCATCTCGCGGCCCTGTATGAGGCGGAGGGTCAGAAGGCCCAGGCGATCCAACATTATGCGGCCGCGAAAAGGCTCCTGCAGGGGAAGCGTCCTCAGAAGCGACTCGGGATCAGACGGGGGGCCTCTCCGCCACATACGTCGGCCTAACGATGTGGTGCTGTCCTGTACAGACGGTAAAAACCATGGCCGAGACGGTTTCATACTGATTGAATCTCCGTCCCAGGCCTATAGCGGAAATCTGGGCGTCGGGTGAGCCAGGCACAAGGAGGACACGATGCCACGCGCCATACAATCGGCGACATTATCATTTGGGCTGGTCACGATTCCGGTGAAACTCTACACGGCGGCGCATTCCAAATCGGTGTCCTTTCATTTGCTCCATGCGAAGGACGGCTCGCGCATTCACGAACAGATGGTCTGTCAAGCCGAAGACAAGCCCGTCTCACGGGACGAATTGGTGAAAGGCTTTGAGGTGTCCAAAGGGAAGTACGTCGAGATCACGAAAGAGGAGCTCGATGCCCTCGAAGCGGAAGCTAACCGGAACGTGGAGATTCAAGAATTTGTGCCGGTGACGGCCGTCGATCCTGTCTACTTCTCAAAAACCTACTATCTGGGACCGGATAAAGGAGGCGACAAACCCTATCGGTTGCTCGCGCAGGCGATGTATCAAGAGGGCCAAGCCGCCGTCGCGCAATTTGTACAGCGGGGCAAAGAAGAGCTGGTCATGGTACGCGCAACCAGTGACGAGCACCTCATGTTGCATGTGCTCTATTACGCTGATGAGGTGCGCGCCTATGAGGACGTGCCGGCCGGCAAGGGGTCCGCCGGTCGAGAACTGGAGCTCGCGACCCAACTCATTCACCATCTGCAGCGTAAAGCCTGGGATCCCAGCCGGTACCACGATACCTATCGCGAGCGCGTGCTCGCGCTCATTAAGAAGAAACAGAGCGGTGAGAAGACAGTGACGCCGAAGGTTGCCAAGAGAGACGGCAACGTCCTGGACCTCATGGGGGCGCTGAAACAGAGTCTTGCCCAAGCCGGGCAGCACGGAACCTCAACGGCCGAGGCAAAGAAGGAGAAGCGCCAAGCCAAGCGGGGAACACGACGACGGAAAGCCGCGTAGCGGGCGCATTCACCGAAGGCAAGTCAGAACGCGTCGTGTACGTTGAGAACAATCTCCACAGGCCATGCAAGGCTATGGCGTCGGGAAGTGTACAGCCTGTCACCATCACCCTAAACGATGGGCAGGACCTATCTGGTTTGCTGGTAGCCCCACCAACGGCGCATGCCTGTTACGTGATCGCACATGGCGCTGGTGCCGGCATGGAACATCCATTTATGGGTTTGGTCGCCGAGGGCCTGGCCGAGCGGGGTGTCGCCACGCTGCGGTATCAATTTCCATATATGCAGCGTGGCTCTAAGCGGCCCGACGCCCCCAAAGTGGCCCATGCCGCCGTCCGTGCGGCGGTCGCCGCCATGGCCCGTCTCGCCCCGGATCTGTCCGTCATTGCGGGGGGAAAGTCGTATGGCGGCCGCATGACGTCTCAAGCGCATGCAGCCTCGCCGTTACCTACTGTGCGGGGCCTCGCCTTTCTCGGATTCCCCCTTCATCCCGCCGGGCGGCCTTCTGAGGAGCGTGGTGCACATCTGTTTGAGGTACGCCTGCCGATGCTGTTCCTCCAAGGGAGCCGCGATAGGCTTGCGGACCGACACGTTCTGGAACCGCTCGTGATGAAGCTCGGGGCGCGTGCGACGTTGAAGCTGTTGTTGGATGCTGACCATTCCTTCCATGTGGGGGTTCGTACTGGACGGAAGGACGCCGAGGTGAGAGCAGAAATGCTCGACGTGTTGGCGAGATGGATCGAGAAGGTGGCTCAACTCAACTCATCTGAAGGACCCTGAGAGCAGGTTGAGAGTGCTCCAGACCAATGTGATCTATGCAGGGAAATACTAGCGGCGTGGGCAATGACTACGATGCTCCGCCATGAGGCAGCGGTCTTGTACGACCTTGATGCCAGCACGGGCGAGTGTTTCGGCGACCTCGTCATTCCTTATTCCCGACTGAAACCAGACGACGCTCGGCCTTTTGGCAAGCATGGCATCGAGATGGAGAGGTTGTCCGGTGGGCGGAGCGGCAACTCGTCTGTGTCGATAAGTTGGCCAAGTTTGAGAATTTCGGACCGGGAACGGTCTAACGAAGGGAGATGAAGATGATCGGATCCATGGTTCGTATACTGGTGGCGTTCTTCGTCCTCATGGCACTGTCCGCGGTGGCGCCTTCGACGGGCAGGTTTGATCGGGCGCACGCCGCGGAGACGGCGCCGCCGCTGGACATCAATTCGGCGAGCGCCGAGCAGCTCAAGGCCTTGCCCGGTATTGGTGACGCCTATGCCAAGAAAATCGTGGCGGGTCGGCCGTACGCCCGGAAAGATGAACTCGTCCAGAAGAAGATTGTTCCCCAGGCCACGTATGACAAAGTCAAAGATCAGATCATCGCGAAGCAGAAGTGAGCATGTGGCGTGTCGTCTTTGTGGGTGTCGGCATCATCATGGTCACCGGTCTGAGTTGTGCGCCCTATTCCTCCCCGCCCAAGTATTTTCCAATCACGTCCGGCGGCCAGATCGCGCTTCCTGCTCGGGGGGCCAGCGTGCGTGTGATCGCGCAGGCGTCAGAGGTGCAGCGGACCATGGTTACCTGGCTGGCGCAATACGGGTACCGCATTCTCTCGGACGACGGTGTGGCTGCCGTCATTCTTGGTCAGGTGGTCGAGCAGCCCGCGATGACCGCAGGCGTCACCCCAGAAGTCATCATTCGTCTGCAACGTCCACCGGAGAGGGCGTCGGTCATCGTCGGTCGAGCCATGATGCCCATCGCCATGCCACAGGACGATAACGTGCTGCATGCGTTGACATGTCAGGCGCTCGCGACAGCGTGGGGGTATCGACCCTCAGGACAGTTAGAGATTCCCTCTGAGCCGATGTGCGCGGTGGGAAAGGCGACAGATGCGGTAAAAAGTTAGAACGAGCTGAAGCGAGGAATCCTACTATGGCCTCCTGAAGACAGCGTTGGATTTGTTGCGTTAGGAATTGAACCGAGGAGATGCAGGTCAGGTCTAATAACCCGAACGCGATCCGTAAAGGTGGAAAGCAGCTTGAAAAGCATTGTAATGAATGCGGTCGAGTTTATTGGGCCAGGTCATATAGGAAAAGTGCAAACGTATATGTAGAGTGCATCATTTTTTTGATTACGTCCCTGGATCTCCCCACCATTTTGGGATTATCGAAGCCAGCTAGGAGCAGACAATCAGCGGGCCGCGATCGATCACCGTTTAACCCCACGAAGCGGTTGGCATGCAGTTTAGCCCCAATTGCTGCCTATCCCGGGTGAAGACGTTGGCAAGTTGTTGCCGTTGGTAAAGCCGACGTGTCAGACTGTGTCTCTGGGAGATTAATCAAACCAGCATAAACATTGGACGGAAGAGTGATTGACTCTTCTTCGAGCTTCTCAGACCTTGCCTCATTTCCCGATCCATTTCTCAGGGACGGGTTCGAAAACGAAGCATCCACATGTGTAAAGTCATCGAGTCTGCCAAGGTTGATCCGTCGTCCGGATCCAAGCATTTCGTTCGCAGAACACTGAAGAGGAAGTTCTGAAGAACGCTATGGAACACCACAAGCAGCATGTGATTCGGGAGTGACACCTGAACTCAGAGCTAAAGCGAAGGCACTGATCCGGGACGAAAAGTAAAACCCGCCAAGACAATGGGGATCGAAACTGATCGCTAGAGAAAAGTTTGACTACGGTGTCGATTATCTGGCGTGAAGAAATATACCCAATTGGGGGTTAGGCTTAGATAGATAAAATATGTAGTCCATTACAGCAGTCTGTTCCATCTTTCTCCTTTCAATGAAACCATGCTGACGATTGACGACATCCGGGTGATTCCGCTGTTCTCGATACTCCCTGTCACCGAACTTGAGCGTCTCGCGCAGACGTCTGCCGACCTGCATCTCAGTGCCGGAGAATTCGCTGTTTTTGAAGGTGGAGACCGTGCCCTCTACGCGATCCTCTCCGGCAAGATCGAGGTTGTGAAGATGATCGACGGCATCGAACGGACGCTGGGCTGGCGCCTTCCGGGCACGATTTTCGGCGAAGTGCCGATGACCTTCGGCACGCCGTTTATTGCGGGCTATCGCGCGGCAGAGCCCTCGCGCGTCTTGCGGGTAGATCCGAAGCAGTATTACGCGATGGCGGCGGCGGCGCCGGAGTTCTCTGTGAAGGTCGGATCCCTCGCACTCGACCGCATCGGCGGGCTTCAGGATATCGCTGCTGACCCACCCAAGGCGCGCGTCACAATGGTCGGTCACCGATGGGACGCCGCCACCAATGCGCTGCGCCAGTTCCTCGCGCGCAACCAGATCAGTTATGACTGGATGACGCCCGATGCGCCTGATCTGTCCACGCGGTGGCCCGGAACCCGCCCCTCGGACGACGATTGCCCTGTGCTCAGGCTGGCCGACGGGATGCTCCTCAGTCGACCCGCGACACGGGATCTTGCCCAGCTCCTTGGCCTGCAAACCAAGGCACGTCTCGCTGAATACGACACCATGATCATCGGGGGTGGGCCGGCCGGCCTCGCAGCAGCAGTGTACGGCGCGTCCGAAGGACTGCGCACTATAGTGGTGGAGCGCGAGGCTCCAGGAGGTCAGGCCGGCATGTCCTCGCGCATCGAAAACTATCTCGGCTTCCCCAGCGGCGTCTCGGGCGACGAGCTCGCGAGCCGCGCACTGCAACAGGCAAGGCGCATGGGGGCGGAAATTCTGGTCACGCGCTCTGTCACTCGCCTCGATCCGAAAACGCGTCAGGTTTCCCTCGATGGCGACGATGTCGTCCGGGCGCGGACGATCATTCTTGCCACTGGCGTCACGTGGCGCCGCCTCGCGATCGAGGGCTTCGATCAGCTTATCGGCAAAGGTATTTACTATGGTGCGGCACGCAGCGAAGCGAGCGCTACCCATGGACTCGACATCCACCTCATCGGTGGAGGAAACTCTGCCGGCCAGGCCGCTCTATACTTCGCCAATCATGCCCGCAGGGTTACGCTCGTCGTCCGTGGCGATGCCCTGGAGAAGAGCATGTCTCGCTACCTGATTGAGCAGCTCGGTGGAAAGTCGAATGTGACGGTCCAAGTGGGGTCAGAAGTAATCGCCGCACACGGTGACACCCATCTAAGGGCGATCGACATACGCGATGGGGTGAGCGCACAGGTGCGCCGACACGACTGTGGTGGCCTTTTCGTTTTCATCGGAGCCGATGCGGAGACCGGATGGTTGCCGGCAGATATTGCGTGCGACAAACGAGGGTATGTTCTTACCGGTGACGACGTGGTGAAGGCCGGGTGCTGGCCGCACAGCCGTAATCCTTACCTCCTCGAATCGAGCGTCCCTGGTGTGTTCGCCTGTGGGGATGTGAGGTTGAGCTCCGATCAAACGCGTGGCGTCTGCGGTCGGTGAGGGCAGCATGGCCATCGCTTTCGTACACAAGTATCTGCAGCAGGACGCGCAGTAGCACTTGCGAGCACAGTGAAGCGTATCCATGCCTGGCAAGCCAGGCGTTCTGCCGACATGATTGAAACACATGTAAATTACGAGAGACGTAGCGCTGAAATCTCTTCACGGTTCCCCCAGGTCGGTGGATTTCTTCAATGAAGACTTTGTCAGGTGCTCAACCAGCTTCTTAGCGTAGCCGCCCGGCGTGCGAAATCCAAATCTTTTACGCGGACGCCATCTGTTCAAGTCGGGCTCGGCAAATTTTCGAGATAGAGGCAGATGCGACCTTCCGCCTCAGATTGTCCTGAGCCAAATTCCGCGCCAAAATTACCCCGAGCCAGTCCACCGTATGTAGGCCTGAAGAACGATCGCTTCGCCGGTTGGCATAACAAACCTCAGCAGGACGGCCTTCCCCACTGCGATAGGAACACATCGCCTCACACCACATGTTCAGATTGCCTGTTGGTGAGCCTGCGGATAAGCACTTTTTTAGGAGTGATCAGGCGATCTTGCAAGGCAGTTAGCAGATTGCTATTTAGCATTGCGGCGACGACCTTGGTAGACCACAAGTTATAGCCAATAGAATTGTTTACGACTCCCTGGTGGTTTGAAGAGACGTTGTTCGGTATTGTTGTCAGGACCTGGGCATAGAAAAAGCGCCCAAGCCTTCTACTCTTGTAGGAAAAGAGTTTCATCTTGCCGCAGTTCGTTGCATGCACCGATGACATGCGACCGTGATCAATTTGACGTCATCGTGGCCAGATCGTCTGTAAGACTAAGGCCAGGCGTTTCCCGGCCTGAGCCAGTGCTCGTGCTGCAATTTTTTCCATGTCGCTCCCATACGTCTGTGGCAGTGTCAGAGACCACACCAAGTGATGCGCATGCGTCTTGACATCTTGCGCCGGTGCGCCTGGTGTGAGTTGAAGATTGGCATGTGCGTTTTTTGCGTATTTCAAGGCATTGTGAGCCCATTGTATCGGCCAGTCGGTGACGTGCGCTGACCCTGTTTCGTCGTCGGGATAGGCCTGTAACAGAGCGGTCGCAAGTTCCTGCGGGGTCGTCGCGTGCGCATGATGCATGACCCGTTCAACCACGGCCTTATCCCACCACCCATGAAGGGATTGACTCTTATTCATCAGGAGATAATTGCCACCTCGTGTCGAGTGGATTTCTTGCGAATCCAACTGTTTTTGGGAACGCGGGACGGTCATGTGATCGTCTTCGTCGACGTACGCGTTCCCAACATGTAGCGGTTGGTGAACATCTCCAACGAAATGCGCAAGCAACAGCAACGCGATGCGGGGAGTAAAATGATGCGGATTCGTTTGAGGGGTATTCTCCCCGCGGAGGACGTTGATACATTGTCTTAAGATTTGAACCACATCGTTGCGGTCAGTCCCGATGGCACCGGTTTCATACTCCATTTTCTGAAACGGAATATCTGTATAGTGATACTCGTGATGATGCGGGTTCTCTTTTGCAAAAGTCTGCATCTCCTCGCTCAGGGGAGCATGGCAATATCCTTTTGCACAATCTGCCCAGATGGACACGTTCTCTAGCGTCTCGCCGGCATGCAACAACTTTCGCACTTGCTGTTCAGCGTGACTCCCAGCAAGGAGTTGATCGGCAATCGCCCCTACCGTTTGATGGCCAGCTGCACCCCAAGCATATACAAGTCCTGGAACGGGTACGGACGACATCATCCCGATTAATATCAACAATCGAAAGGGGTTTATTAAGCTCATTCCTATTCGAAAGCCCTTCATAACGATTTGCATTGCTCCTCTTTAATCGCTACAAGATACCAACTTGTGCCTGTTACTGAAACAGCCGCGAGTCAGTATGGTTGCTTGATTTAATATTAAGGCTCAGGAGAATCTTAATCCCTAGGCGCTGTCAGATTTGACAGTTGTGCTCGTTGGCTGGCATGCGCTTTACTAGCCCCGTTCTTTACCTATACAAATTCAGCCTGCGCCCGGATCTTCGCGTTCGATAATTTAGACGGAGATCACCAGATGTTGCAATGGACAGGTGCTGGGCTAGGAGCGCGTTTTCATGGGTCTCGTCCATCACACCGATGCCGGACGCGAATGAGCCTACGACCGTGATTGGAAACGAGTGTTCGCATTCGAGTAGGCTCGAGAGGACATGGCCCCCCCTCTGCAAACGCCGCTGCAGCAGGTATATCGCGACGCGTGCGGCAAAGATTCATGAACGTCTCAAGCGTGGCAGTTCCTTTCCGACGATTAGGGTCTTTTTCGGCCCGCTGTCTTGAGTGGGCTTTTGTCTGTGCGCTCCTGGTAGCCTGTTCGGTACCCAAAGAGCGACAGCCCCTTCCATCCCCATCGCCAGGACCGCTTGGATGGGAAGTTCCTCCTCTCTTCTCTGCAGCGGGACTGCTCACACCAGACTGGCTCAAAGGGCCACACCACTCACTTCAACACGAAGTGGTGAACGATGGCGCCCAGCACCATTTTGTGGTGAGCTCTGAATTCGGGACATTTCCTGCCGTCGGTCTGCCTATGCTTCGAACTCGAGTCATAGAAACCGAAGCCATTGCGGCACTGAAGGATGTGCGCCAATCGGAGGTGTTTGTCGATGCGCTCAAGTTTCAACTTCTCCACCCTCTGCACGGGTTGAAGATAATGCTCACGGACCCTGGCCGTCTCGGGACGAGTGTCGGGGGTGGACTCTTGGAGTTTCTCGCCATGCCCGGACAATTGAGCAAGTTTGAGGGGAGCGACCGGGAAGATTCCATGACGAAATCGGCAATCGGCTTTTCTTATCTCAAGCGAAAAATAGCCTTTCAGTTCGGGGTAGATCCCTATTCATCCAATCCTACCTTGCAGGACGAACTGAATGAATTGACCTGGATCGCCTTCACGGCTGATCTAGCCCCTCAGATCGGGTATCTTTTTATGCCAGCCAGCGCCATTATGTGGATGACCTTTAGTGCGACGCGCTGGACGTCATACCTCGATGAACAAGTCCGCGACCATTCAGCGAGCGATCTGCGGGCCATGGACCGGGCCAAATTGTTGAAGATGGGAATCAGTGAGCAGGAGATCCATCAGTTCTTCCTCAACGGTCTCTATTCACCAAGGCACTTGACGATCATTACCACCGCGCTCGACGAACTCACCGGTGTTGATGGCCGGGAGGCCTTTTTGGCCATAGCCGAGGAGGCAAATTCTGAGGAACTGGTCTTATTCTATCAGCACGTGGTGGAAATGATGCGCGGCTATCATGTGCACATAGGCGCCGTTGATCGGCTGCTGGTACTGCCCCGTGTTCCGGTTCTCTATACCAAAAATAAAACGCTCGTCGTGATGCTGCCCGTCGATTATTTGTTTTGGACCTCGCGGGTCGCGTCGGTCGCTCAGGCCCTGACGACGCATGTGCCCAGTCGACTACCTATCACCGAGCGAGAACTCTGGATCGCCGGTAATGTCTCGCCGCGCGCCAGGCAGGAACTTGAATCGCTTGGCTGGACCGTGTACGAGCAAGTCTCAGCAAAGCTTAATCCAGAGTCGTGACGCTGTCCCATCTCCCTAACACCTATCTAACACCTGATGAAGGGTGAAGTAATCGGTACCGACTGCCTCTGATGAGAAAGGAATTCGCGGAGGAGGAGTAGCGGTCGCTAGTTCTGCGCCTTCGGCAATCAGTCCCACGGCTGGTAGCGAAAGCGGCTACTGGCTCGGCGGTCGTATCACGCCCTCTCGTGTGCTCTCACGAGACACCTGAGAGTCGGCCCTCGAGGCGTTTCCCTCTTTCATGAACCGAGTAGGGGCAGGCTGGACGCGTCCCAGCGGTTTGGAGTCATACGGCGCACAGTGCCGGTCCACTCGATTCGTAAACGTCCCATCGGAACAGCGGTAGAGAGAATCGGCGACCACCATCGGAACCAGCGCCCCAAACGTCAGTAGCAGCGTCCCTGACCATATCATGATGCGCATACGACCCTCCCCGTGTGACTAAGCCATCTTGCCGCAGTCGCACGCCGACTATCCATTCCACAAAAGAAGGATTTCCGAGGCTCGATGTTGCTCCACGTTTCTAATGGCTGAAGTGCGCTTCGTCTTTCGTGAGCACGGACGAACAGAGTAGCAAGGTGAGGATAAAGGGGGGTAAGGAATAGCAGGATGAGGCCTAAGCCGACACACCGCAGGGACGACCACAACAGAGACTCCATGCACCACCTTCTACACATCAGATCATAGGGCGCCATCTCTCTCCCGCTACTAGACAGAAGTCGTGCTACTTCTGATGAATGGGTTTGCCCAAAAGCGTCGGATACACTGCCGCGCATGGTGCTCTGTCGGAGTGAAATCTATTCGAAAACGATCTATCACGATGGCCGTGATTGGATCATTGAGAAGTGGGGAGAACGCTATTGGTCCTTTCCACTCGATGGACAGGAATGGATTCAGGGGTTGCCGCCAGGACTTACCGTCGAAGATGTGAGCCTGATGTTTCCGTAACTTGCTTTGCAGTGAGATGACTGGTGAAAGGAAGGAGGCTGTAATGGACAGTGAAGACCTGGATACCCTAGACGAACATGAATTTCATATTGCAGGGATTTCGGACGATGGCCAGATGATCGAGCTCGATCTTGATTCGCTCTGGGACATGAGTCTGTGATACGCCACGTTCAGATGAGTTGATACTAGGCTGATCGGGGCAGTCGCTTCGAAGGATGTAAGGCGTCAAACGCTCCCACCTGAACTTTCAATTTATCTGGCTGTGTCTGCTTTTAGTTGTTGAGCTGCGACGGGAACCATAACGGAAATCGCTCCTCCTATATCGCCTTCCTTAAAGCCTTCTTTTTCATACCCTGAGATGTCCACCTGCCCCTTTGGCTGACCATGACACGCGAGGCATGCCTTGGTGTAGAAGAGTGGCAATAAGACACGCATCCCCCGGTCTTCAATCTGTTGCTCAACGATGTGATCTCCAACTCTGGGATGACTCTTCTGCATAACAAATAATGCCGCTTGCTCTCTCTCGTCGGGCCTATTGCCAGGGTTCCGAGGCGCAGTGTCTGGTGGACCGATCTGCCGCAAGGTTAAGCCGGTATCCTTGGAAAATTTCTCCGCCACCCGCGTGGCAAATGTCGCGGGAATGAATCCTTTGAATCCAATGCCTTTTCGATTAATGAGTGGCTCGGCTTCGTGTACGGATTTTTGCATGAAGTACGCGAGCCTCACTAACAAGACTTTTGCGCGCTCGGGCATCTGCGCAGGTGCCAGACTGCGTAGATCATGGCCAGTCCGGGCGAGAAACTCCTTCCGCAGTCGCTCTTCAAACACCGCTAACGATAAGCCTTTGTCCTCTAGTCTGGGATTGTTGATAGCAGATTGAGCTTTGCCAACGACCACTCTTCCAGAATCGAGAAGGACCGCCAATAGTCTAGCCGTCTCAGTTAGTTCTGCCTTCTCCTCTGCGGCAATGTCTCGGTTCGAGAGTGAAGTGCCTCCGCTATCAGTTCCGGGCTTCGCGCCAACAGGGACACGAACATCTGGACGGGGGACTATATCTTCGCGGGTGGTCGCATTAGGACGGATTTCTGAACCAATGTCATTCCCTAAGTTTGCGGTACCCGAAGTTTTTGGGGTTTCGGTGGGTAAGGCAAGCGGCTGATCACTCAGCGGGGCTGGCTCTTGTTGATCTAATGCACTTGCAATTCGCAATATAGATAAGGGCCAAAAACCGTACACAAAGGCAAGGGTTATTATGATGATAAGGAAGCTAGGCGCTTTGGCGGGGTACAGCTTTTTCCAACCGCTCAGATGCCCATTCATAAGCAAGCTATGCTTTATTAATTGAGTGATTGTAAACCGGTTGAAAGGAAGTGAATCGTAGGATATAGCGAATATTGGGAGTCTTCATTTCAGAAGTGCGTGCATTGAAGCATCCGGGATGTCGTATTCCCACCAATGCGAAGTGAAGGCCTGCCAGAATGGCAATCCTTATTCCTCGGATGGCTGAAATTAGCGCGGCAAGGGTTGGCGCATCATTCGACTCATAGGCCTGCGCAAAAATATTCTTACCCTTCATAGATTTCTGTCCAGCCAACCAAATCGTCTGCATTTTCAAATCCAGTACACGAACGCTCCAAGTAAGAGGTTAGAGCAGTTTTCGAGAGCCTTGAACGCAGTACACTTCGAGTCTTGACCTGCCGGAAGGCTGGCTGGTATGAGTGATAAAGGGGGGTGCTTTGATGCCTTCCTTCGTAAAGCTGGCAACGATAGTAGTCATCCTCTGCAGCGTTATCGCGGTCTCGCCTGGGTCCGCACTAGCCGATGAAACATCATCTCATGATGAGGGAACAGGGATTAAGATAGCGAGTTGGGCAGCCACCGTTCCCTACTGTCTCGCGAAAAGTACGTTTGCAGCACTCGGCGGTATCGTTGGCGGGTTCGCATTCGTATTCTCTGGCGGCAATGCCGAGACAGCTAAGGCGGTGTGGACCACGAGCATTCTTGGAACTTATATCATCCGGCCGGTACACCTGAGAGGACAAGAGTCAGTTCACTTCCTCGGTCAAACTGATGAAAATCATAAGGCACCTGGTCCCCCGGCTACTTCTACTCATCCTGTTCAAACGCCTCCTGAACCGGTAATCCCTATCCCCGGTGGGTTTTAAGATTCCAGTGGCTCCGGGTTCTCGTAGGCGTTCCCGATGGCTTCTTGTCTCTGGACCCTTTTTAGGTAGCAGGATAATAATCTGTATGCCCGCCGGTTCTCGTGGAACGGTGGGGAGTTCAACAATCCTTAAGTTTGCATACTTGCGTAAAAAGCAATGCGGTGTTCGGATTGCTTGTCGGGCCGGATAGGGTATGCGCTGGCCCCCATCGGGAGATCGACGAAATGCTAGAAATGGTTTTCGGTGTTAGTGTGATCCGCGTTCTGCGGAGGATGATTGCCAGGTGAAGCGGACCTACGGCGTCCCGCCGGGCATTAGCACAGGGAAGTCGTTCGGCTAAAAGAAAGCTAGGGCTAATGTATAACCAAAAATTATAAAGCTGTTGGGAGCAGTCAGGGACCGCCGCTCCCATTACTTGCTAGAAAGAAAGTGACCCTTGAGAGAAAGAAAGCCAGAGGACGCGATACCGTCAGATTGGATCGTTAAGCGCCTGCCACATACAAGCACCTGAGTAAGTTCACCGAATCCAGCGTGCCGCTGAAACTGTCAGCGCTGTTCAAAAAACAACTGTTATCTGAATATCGCGAACCACTAAAGGGAGGCTGCGCGTTTACGCGAGCTTAATGATGGTGTTACCGATAGGATTTCTGAATGGCCTGGAATCTGCGTCCTTTAGGTCCGCCTGCCCTAGTTGACGAGTGGGCTTGGCTCTGATTGAATCTCTATCGGTCCCACGATAGAGCTTTACTTCGGCAACGGATGGTTTCCCCTCTTCCATCGTTCGACCATTGGCGGGCTGGACTCGCCCAATGGCCTGCGTGTTATGCGGCGCACAGTTCCGATCCGCCCGATTCGTAAACGTCCAGTCTGAGCAGCGGTAGACTGAATCGGCCACAGTAACGGAAACGAGCGCACCAAGTGTAAATATCATCGTGCCAGCTCATATCGTGATTCGCATACGATCGTAACTATATCTTGCCGCAGAGCAAGCCGAATATCCATTAGACAGAAGGAGAATCTCTCGGAGGTTCGATGTTGCTACAATGACCTCATGGGGACGATCCACATTCGTACTTCAGGCTTTGAAGACGATTGGCTCGGCACCTATGGCATGCACAAAAAGGTGCCGGATGACTTTGACTTCTTCGTCAAAGCCCATCGGGATCTGACTCACGTGCGGCAGAACGCCAAGGCGACACTCCCGCGGCTTCACGAGATGAGGTCTATCAATGAGAGAACGGACACAGGATCGAAAGGCGCATACCGATGCCTCGTACAGCTCTCCCAGTCCCGCTGACGCTTCCCTCCGGTGTTGAACGTATCTTTCCGACACTAACACCCGATCAAGTGAAACGGATTGGTGTGCTTGGCCAAGTTCGTTCGATCGACGCCGGAGAAGTGCTCGTCGAGGTGGGACAGCAGGTCGTGCCGTTCTTTGTCGTCCAAGCAGGTCGGCTCGAAATTGTTCGGCCGTCCAGTACGGGCGAGACGCTCATTACGGTATTTGGACCGGGGCAATTCACTGGTGAGGTCAATATGCTGTCTGGTCGCCCCGCGCTCCTTCGATCGCGCGCTGGTGAGTCCGGGAAAGTCATCGAGCTAGACCACGAACATTTAGTGGCGCTAGTTCAGACTGACAGCGAGATCAGCGAGATCATCATGCGAGCTTTTATCCTTCGCAGGGTGGAATTGATTGCGCAAGAACTAGGGGATGTCGTGGTCGTCGGCTCCGATCATTGCGCTGGAACGCTCCGCGTCAAAGAGTTCCTGACGCGCAACAGCCATCCGTACGCCTACATCGATCTTGACCGTGATACCGACGTTCAGACTTTGCTGGACCAATTTCACATAACCGCCGCCAATGTGCCGGTGGTAATCTGCCGGGGCGACGTGGTGCTGCGAAATCCAACCATTGAGCAGATTGCCGACTGCCTCGGCTTTAACAAAGCCATCGACCAAACTCAGATACGCGACCTGGTCATAGTTGGGGCTGGACCGGCGGGGCTCGCCGCCGCCGTATATGCCGCATCGGAAGGTCTCGATGTTCTGGTGCTCGAGACGAACGCCCCAGGAGGACAGGCCGGCTCCAGCTCGAAGATCGAGAATTACCTTGGCTTTCCAACGGGCATCTCAGGGCAAGATCTGGCCGGGCGAGCGTACACACAGGCGCAGAAATTTGGTGCGCAAATAGTCATCGCGAAGGGGGCCAAACACCTTGCGTGTGATCGCAAGCCCTACACTATTGAGATTGATGACAGTGTACGCGTCCGGTCGCGCACCATCATTATCGCAACGGGAGCCGCCTACCGGAAACCATCCCTCGGGAACTTGTCGCAGTTCGAGGGGGTCGGTATTTACTACGGCGCGACATTTATGGAAGCACAGCTGTGCCGCAATGAAGAGGTCGTTGTGGTCGGTGGGGGCAACTCCGCCGGACAAGCGGCCGTCTTTCTCGCGCAAACGAGCCGCGTGCGTATGCTGGTGCGATCGAATGGGCTGGTGGAGAGCATGTCGCGCTATCTGATTCGCCGCATCGAACAGAATCCGGCCATCACTCTCAGCGTCAACACTGAAATCGTCGCCCTAGAAGGGACTCATCATCTCGAACGCGTAAGCTGGCGCGACTCTCAGACTGGAAGCATCGAGTCCCACGACATACGGCACGTCTTTCTTATGACCGGTGCTGTTCCCAGCACTCAGTGGCTTCATGGATGCGTCGCGCTCGATGCTAAAGGGTTCATCAAGACAGGGTCCGATCTGTCGCACGACGATTTGGCCGCCGCGCATTGGCCGCTCACGAGGAACCCGCATCTCCTCGAGACGACGTTGTTTGGCGTGTTCGCCGTCGGGGACGTGCGGGCCGGCAATATCAAACGGGTGGCTTCCGCAGTGGGTGAGGGGTCGATCGCGGTGTCCTTCGTACATCAGGCACTGCACGATTGAGGAACAGTTGGAACCTCAAAGAATGCCGGGTCGATTCGATACTCCTATGTAAAGTCCTTGAAACTTGTGCAGCATGGATTCCCGGCAAGCTCCCACAGGTCCGGGACCTGATTCCGGTGTTCCGACGGGTCCCGCTAGTCGGGCGGGATTACCCGGCTATGGGAACACGTCGATGCTCACCGTGCATGAATTTAACTATGCCAATCTCGCCTCGGCCAGCGGGTCCCAGAGTTCTTCATCGGTGTATCGTGTTGTTCAGCGGCCCGTCGAAATAATTACCAAATGCACATGTAGGCAACAGTTGTTACGCTGGTAGGCACCCATATTCAATGGGGCCTTTATGAGACTTGGCTGGATTCCCACCCATGTTGGAGCACTCGGCTTCCCTTCGCCTTGAATTTACCTGTGTTGGCGCCGGGGAAGGAAGCAGAAATTTAGATGATGGTTTGAAGCGCAACACAACACTGGTGCGCGACAAATGTGCGGGCGAACTGACACATGACCGGAACCCCTGCAAATCTCAACAAAGCTGCTGTAGGGTCACCAATCGACACATTCGACGAGGATGCCTGTTGTCACACCTCCTGGACTGCGGTATCTTCTTTGACCGTGGAACACTCCTTTACCTGCCCCTATTGCGGAGAAGAGATTTCTATGGTCCTGGACCTTTCGGTTTCCGGCGATGCCTATATCGAAGACTGTGAAGTCTGCTGCAACCCCATTGAGATTCGCTATACCGTAGAAGACGATACCCTCGGTGATTTCGAGGCGAATGTTTCCCAGTAATGTTTAGTGCAGAGCGTTTCGGATCCTCATCTCGGTAAGTGTAATGGCCTTGATGAGCAATGCGTCAGCCGCCAGCGTAAGCGGATGCCAACGCCTCTTGCATCAGGAGTCCGACAGCCAGTGGGCCCGACATGACAACGCCGGTCCGGCACGTGGTCATCTAGACAAGTCTTTTCAAGCTGTCTGAAATTCATCGCCGGACCTAGACCCGCTTCAGTCCAAGTTTCGTAATGTGGACAGTTTGACAACATGTGGGGGCAAGCTTATGCTTTGAGGCCCTTCAGAACAGGGCCTCGATGAAGCGGTTAGTAGTTAGCGGGAACGACCATGACTCCTCGCCTACGATCAAAGCCCTTTAATCCCCAACTCTTCCTCACGAAGGTCGGCGGCGGAAAAACGGTCCTCAAGTTCGTTAAGAAGCACATTATGTTTTCACAAGGGGATGCGTCGGATGCTGTCTTCTATGTCGAGAGTGGCCAGATCAAATTGACCGTGGTCTCCCATCAAGGCAAGGAGGCTGTGGTGGCGATTCTGGAGCCAGGCAGCTTTTTTGGCGAGGCCTGTCTTGCCGGCGAGAGTCTTCGCGTGGCGACCGCGACGGCGCTTGAAAATACCACCATCGTGCGCATTGCGAAGCAGGCCATGATTGACGTCCTGCATGAGCAACCGGCCTTCTCTGAGCTCTTCATGGCCTATCTGCTGTCTCGCAATATTCGGATCCAAGAGGACTTGGTGGACCAACTTTTCAATTCAAGTGAGAAGCGATTGGCCAGGATCCTCTTACTGTTAGCCCACTTCGGAAAGGACAATAAGCCTGAGGCCGCGATTTCGAAGGTCAGTCAGGAAACGCTGGCGGAGATGGTGGGTACGACTCGCTCTCGGGTGAGTTTCTTCCTCAACAAGTTTCGGAAGCTCGGCTTTATTGAATACAATGGTCAACTGCACGTGCACAGGTCCCTCCTCAATGTTGTTTTACATGACTAGCCCGTAGGGAACTCGCCGTCTCCATAGATCAGAGCCCGGGGTTGCCTGCCCTGCCTCTTACATGTGCCGCGGTTCATCAATTCTTTACGCGGAGCAATTCGACCAGCGCCACTGCCAGGCAAATCCCGTTGGTTGCTGACGCTCACTGTGCACTCTATGGAAGAGCCGATGGCCGACCCGTTCGCTGTGCCTCTGCTAGCTGTACAGCTGAGCAATGTTGATCAGACTCCCCCCACCCAGAGGTCTAGCATGTCAGCCATGGAATCATAGACGCCGATACCCAAAAGGGACTGCCCTCCCCATACGCACACACCATGCAGAATGCAAGTATGTCCACTTGGATAATTTGGTGCCTGGTCGGTATTGCCGTCCTGCTCTGCCTGTCTATCGTGATATTCCGCGGCCGGTGGAGAAAAGAGAGTCACGCTGAAGGCGGCGCCCAATCGAGCACCCCCGTGGGTGCGGTCCTCGATGTGCACATCGCCACCCAATGGACGGACGGCCGCGTAAGGCTCGGCTTTGTCTTGGCGCTCATGAAAGAACTCAGGGCCTCCTTGCAGCAGGATGTAGAGACACTCGGCCGCCTCGATCCCTCTGGAGCGGACTATGAACGCAAAGCCCGCGATACGGTGGCACCCAACATACGCCGTTTTACCTTCGATAAGCACCTGCAGGAAGAGTGTCGCGTTCTCATTCCATTTCTGGAGTTCTGTGGCCATGATCTCGCGGCACAGGGCCATAACACGACAGAACAATTAAAGGCCCTCGAGGGGCTTCTAGCTGCCATGGGCTCCATTCATAGTCATTGAGGCCTGTGAAAATACGAGTGGAAGCGCAAGGTTGGCTAGAACCGTCCGTTTAGAGGCTCGCATGAAGAATAGGACGAAGGCATGAAGTGATTTGCTGGCTGTCTTTTATCTCAGCGGTATCCTGAAAACCTAGGTATCGCCGATTATCAGCCCCACGACTTTGCCTGACAGTGGGTGACTTTCTCTACCGGCGAAGTCCCTGACCGGCCATCGTGACGATTAGGACGCTGCCGGCCAGTGCAGGCGGGCCTTGACGCCTCCGCCACTCCATCCCGATAGGCCGGCAAGAAGAATAACTGAGGAGATCAATGAGGAGCACACACATCTATCTACTCACACTGAATTCGCCATCACACAAAGCTCTTCGGCTTTGGACGGGAAGGAGTCTCCATGCGCTCCGCCACTGCTCCGTCAAGCATATCGGCAGTGCCCTCGTACAGATGCAGAAGAACGTGGACGCGCTGCAAGAGAGCATGGGGAGGTTGCAGCAGGTGAAGGAACAATTCGTCTCGGTGTCGGCGGCAAGCGTGCGAGAGACGATGGAAAAGGACAAGAGGTCATTGAAGCAGGGCATCAAGGCCCGCACGCGGCGAGTTCCATCGGAAACATCGGTCAAAAGATATCGGTACGGTGGATGACTCGTTCAGCGGATCATTGTCTCGATCTCAAAATCCTCCACCGTGCAAGGTTCGCAGAGGAAGAGCGCTTGTCTTCTTGCTCATGATGACACCCTTTCTTTAATCCTGCTTTTGTTCGACGTCAATCGATCGATGGAGAGATCGCCTGTCCTGCGCCAAGTTTTATGACTCGTGATCTTCCTCACGTCATGGCAAGAAAAGACATCAGAGAGGCCATCTCGCCCTTCTCATCTGAGGAGGAGGGCCAGGAAATGGTGACGGATCGGGGGGCGGCGGCGGGTCGGGTGTAGGAGTCGGATCAGGTAAGGGAGGGCCAGGGAAGGGCGCCGGATCAGGAGGCCATGGGGGGTCGGGCGTGAAAGTCCCTCTAGGCAATGAATGCCCAGCGGAACCTCGAGTCAGCTCGTGCTCTTTCCTCCAACGGGCTGGTGTATGATTGTCCCTTCTTGGAATGAGGCCTGTCTTTAGATTCATCGTGCGTGAAGCCTCCTAAAGAGACGCCGCGGTGAGCGTTGGCCGAGTGCGTCCCGGCGTTTCACGATGCGCTCGACTCCTGGTACTTGTCATTCGCTGAAATATGATTCCGGACATGCTTGTCCCCATCGCTGGTGCCTCGCGTGGTCAGAGTGTCGTTTTCTTTGCATGGAGATCTCGAGCATGCCACTGGTCGACCCACCGGCTGACTAATTCCTTCATCTCACCGTACCGCTTATGGATGGCAGTGTTGAATTTGTCCTGATCGCCTTCCACCTGGAGAAGATCCTCCTCAGTCAGCTTTCCCCACTGCTTCTTGAGATCTCCTTTGAGGTGTTCCCAACTCCTTTCGAATTGCTCCTGGTTCATGCGGTGCTCCTCTGCGGTGTGTGGTAATTCATTCGCGTTCGCGAACGGTTGGGACCGGGATGTCGGATGACAGTTCACTTTATCCCCTTGGACACCCTAAGGCTGGTCAAACCAGCTCAGTGGAGAGACGATCCATGAACATTGGGGGTCAGGCGACGTCGTCTGCGGCTGAACCATATGTCACAGAGGCGATGGCCACCAGAACGATCGAGGCGCCTCGTGAGACGGCTCAATCAGAACGGAGAGTTCAAAGCAAAGAATCGGGTTATCCAAGCTCCATGGCACGGACGCCTAGAATCTATGGAGAACGGTCCAGCAGTGGAAGTTCCCCTCAGGCTACTTTTGGTTGGCAGTCGTGTCCACGAACCGTTAATGAGGTGCTGTTCTTCATTGGAGATCGGTCTGGGGCATGGGACATTCGCCCGCCTATTGCTGGCTAAATTCCCCTCTCGCGCCTTTCGGCACAGAGATCGTCCGATTCCGATCCACTCTCACGGTCGACACGCCCGTATTCAGAACGGCATCTCCCCAGCCACGTAAAAACAGCGCGGCTAACACGGGCTCGAGCACGCCGGACGGATCGGCGGCACTCGGCCGATTGCCCGCCACCTCGCCCACCACGGTCACCCGGGCCCATTGGGTGTATTGGTCTGGCAAGTCGCTCCGACTGATCATCACCCAGTAATAGCCGGCTTCCGGCCCCTCCAGCGACAGCGGGCGCTGCGGCTTATAATCTCGATCCAGCGGCCGGTTTTTCAGTCGAAGAAACACCTGATCGCCGACCTCCTTTTCCTCGATGATCACGCCGCTGAGGATCACGACTTTCTCCCAGTATCTCGCCGGGTCTGCCGCCAGTGTGGTCAGCGTGAGACCCGGTTCGGCTTGATCAATGTACTCCCTGGGCAGCGTGGAGGAGCAGGCCGAGAGCAGTCCGGTGATTCCGAGGGTCATCATTGCCCCGCCTAAAGCTCTCAGGAACATTCGCATGGCATCCCTCCCAACAGTGCCGAGACGAGCAATCTGAATGGTCGTGCGTTAGGCCAGACAAATTCCAGCTCCGTCTTGGTCAGATTTAAAGATCGCAGGACTTTGGCCGAGATGAATTTAAGCAGTATGGCGCATGCACAAAATCGCCCTCAACGACCAGGCGTACGTACAGCGGCTGAAATTTCGCGCCTGAACAGCGTCCTGTAGCCTGCCAGATAATATCTCCAGACTGAGCGTTTGTGAACAGATCCCGCTCTGTCTTCTCGCCATACTGTGACACACCATTCAAACGAGGCGGCCATGTCAAAACAAGCAGCAGACCATCATCGGAAAGCAGCCGAACATCACGAGCAGGCCGCGCATGATCACAAAGAAGCGGCAAAATACCATGAAGCCGGCAATCATGAGAAAGCGGCGCACTATGCCCACCTCGCACATGCCCATCATCTGCATATCGCCCATCATTCTGCGGAAGCAACCAAGTTTCATCTTGAGCATCACGGCAAGAAGTAACGCTTTCGAACTGGCGGTAGCAGTCATGGACGCAATCCATGTCGTACGGGAGTGAAACCATGTTGGACATCGGACGCATCAAGAGATCCCGCGGCGAAGAGCCACAGGCGAGGTCTTGACCGAGAAGGTCATTGCGAATTTGTTAGGGTTGAATGGCGACTTTTAACACACCATCCCTGCGCTCGCCGAACAGGGCATACGCATCGACGATGTCGGCAAGCCGAAACCTGTGCGTCAACAGTGGTTCGAGGTTGACCCGTCCATGCAGGACCAGCTCCATCAGCCGACGCATGCGTTCCTTTCCACCGGGACACAAGGTCGTGACGATGCGGTAATCGCCAATCCCGGCGGCAAAGGCGTCATAGGGGATGTGCAATTTGCCCGAATAGACGCCAAGACTCGATAATGTTCCCCCAGGGCGAAGACACCGCAGCGCCTTCTCGAATGTCTCTTGAGTGCCTAACGCTTCAATCGCCGCGTCAGCTCCGCCGCCTGTGAGCCGTTTTACTTCCGCGACGACATCCGTCTCCCGGTAATCCAACACCACGTCCGCTCCCAGGCAGTGCGCCATGCGAAGCCGTGTCGGATCCCCATCAACTCCGATAATAAGGGATGCGCCCATCAAGCGAGCGCCGACCGTAGCACTGAGTCCGATCGGCCCTTGTGCGAAGATGACGACCGAATCGCCCAACTGGATCTCGGCGGCCTCCGCCCCGCTGAAGCCGGTCGAAGCAATATCCGCGAGCAGCAGGACTTGCTCATCCCGCAGCGAGGGTGGAATCACCGCGAGATTCGCCTGAGCAAAGGGCACGCGCAGGTATTCGGCCTGCGCGCCATTGATGGTGTTGCCGAAGCGCCAGCCCCCAATAACTTCGTAGTGATTCCCATGTCCGCATTGGGACGACTGCCCAGAGAGGCAGGCCCGGCACTGCCCGCAGGGTGTAATAGCGCCCACCAGCACGCGGTCTCCGATGTGGTAGCCCGTGACGCCTTCCCCCAGTTCTTCGAGGACGCCGACCGGTTCGTGGCCAAGCACCAGCCCCGGTTGTACCGGATACTCGCCGCGCACAATATGAAGATCCGTCCCGCAAATCGTAGTAAGCGTGATTCGGATGACAGCCTCACCGACGCCTGCGCGGGGTCGAGAGACCTCCTCGATGGCGATGTGATGCGGACTGTGAAGCACGGTGGCGCGCATCTTCTCCGTTGCTCTGACCATAGTCGATACACTATCACCCGGGGGGAGACGGGACAAGAATTCCCTCCTCCTATTCACGCCGTGACGCCATCGTTCGAATAACGAGTACAGGGCAGCCGGCACGGTGGTTCACAGCATGGGAGCATGCTTTGTCAGCGAGCTTTCCGTTACTCGTCGAGACTGGGGCGAAGAAGGAACGGGCCGTAGACCAGGGCGAACAGGACAAACGCGCCACACCAAAGTGGCCGTAGTGACCAAGGACGACCGAGTGCACTTACAACCAATTACTGTGAGTAAACTCTTCGCCAACGCCGTCGAAGTGGCGGAGGGGATTTCCACGGGCGACCGCATTGTCAATAACCCGAGCGCCGCGTTGCTCGAAGGCGACAAGGTACGCGTGGTCACGCCGGCGTCCGGCCTATGACCTCGTCGGGACAGAAGCGCCTGGGTCCAAGGAACAATCTTCAAAATGACATTCCTTTACAAATGACGGGCGAGCCCGCCAGGTGAGCACAATTGACCAGACGGCCTAAGCGTCTCCGTATAGGGTGATCACTATCAGAATACCGGTAAGCACATTGCGTAAAACTGTATCGGCATGAACTAGCCATGTATCTCACCCTACAGTGTAGGAGACGCATATGTTGAAGGCACGTCAAGAGGGATGGACCGGTGAGAGCGAGGCTACTCTCTTGCCTTCTCGGCTACTGCTCGTTGATGATGACTCTGCCTTGCTCCTGGCTCTTTCCGGGACTCTTGAGCAGCGGCTAGGCCCCTGCACAATCGAGGTGTGCGAATCCGGGAGCCAGGCCTTGGAGCTCCTCACGGCACACCGGTACGATATGATTATCAGTGATGTCACGATGCCTGGCATGACCGGCTGGCAATTCCTCAGCGCGGTGCAGCAATCGCGGTTCGAGACGCCTGTCTTCTTAATGTCCGGCAACGCCGATCATGCCGTCAGGAAGGACGCGCTCGAAGCCGGGGCCGCGGGCTTCTTTGCCAAGCCGTTTGACCGGGATGAGTTCGTGGGCACGGTCAGGGAGGGCTTGGCAATATCCCGGCTGAAGAGTATGCAGGCGACGGAACATTTCACCATCAGCCGCGCCACCGGTCATCAGGCGACGCTGGTCGAGAAGCTGCGTCAGCACGATGGGGCCTCTGCGATGCCCGCCACACACACCCAGGAACCGGGTTCCCCACCGGCGATGGACCCGACAGTGTCCCAACGGGCGGCACACCGATCCACCATCGTCCGACATCTGGCCATGTTAGACACGTTCCTGCTCAAACTGGCAGCGGTCCATCGGCAGACATCGACCAGGCTCAGCACCGCTCAAGATACCCTGCGCCGTCACGCCTTCCCGCAGCCCATTCGTCAGCGCGAGGGCGAGCACCTCCACGGTCTCGCGGAACGACCATGATCGAGGGACTGAACGGGAGATGAAAAGCAGATATCTCACTCAGGACGAACAAGATGCGGCAGAAGCCGCGTTTTCCTGCCAGCCTCTTAATGCTGATTGGTCGCTTCCTGCGAAAAACGCCTACCGCCGTATTCTAGACGTCATGTGGGCGCATTGTATTGACTGTGAGTTTGAAATCTGCGAGATCCTTCCCGATCAAGCTGGCACAGCCGGCAGCAACAGCACTCGCAGATTGGAATGATGATCTTGATGATTGGAGCGGACCAATCATCAGGTGTTTGATTCTACCGGGAGGCCTATAAACGGTCTTTTCAAGGTCAGGATAGGACGTGTTGCCCTCACTCGCTGCCGGACAATGGAAGCTGGACTCGGACTTCAGTGCCGCGTCCGACGTAACTCTCCACGCGAATATCACCGTGATGTTCTTCACGATTCCATAAGCAATAGACAATCCAAGGCCTGTACCCGTGCCCACAGCTTTCGTTGTAAAAAAGGGATCAAAGACAGGATAACTTCGGATTTGTTTTCCAACTACGTAAGGCCTAACGTCCTAGAGCTATCTTGTGGGAACTTCGTTAATCGGAGGAGCACATGGGACCCAATAAAGCCGTCGTAAAGGGAGATGCCATCTATGATGCCCGGACCGGAAAGCTGATCCAAGATGGACTGAGCAATGAGCACGTTCTCGCCGACTATGCCAGCCATCATTACTTGGCGTTACCAGAAGTGGACAAGGCAGGCCAGCCATGGACACTCAATGGTCAGCCCGTGTACTGCATACGCGGTTGTCAGTTTGCGAAGATCAGCCAAGAAACGTTGGCCGAAATGGTTGGCACGACCCGTTCGCGCGTCAGTTTCTTTCTCAATAGGTTCCGCAAGCTCTGTTTCATTCAATACAACGGCGGTATACACGTCCACAGCTCCCTCCTCAATGTGGTCCTCCACGACTAGACTATCCCGCTGGATGAGCTAGAGGAACGAGAACTGCGGCGGTCGTTGCTCGCCCAAAGCCGGGCAGGTGATCTTGTTGCGCAAGCCAGGTTGTTTGCGCTGTACGGCGTACGGGTATGGTCTCCCGATCAGACTTCTTGATCTTTTGCACGGGGCAATTTACACCGGGTGCTCGGTTCCTGTTGTCCCACTTAGTGAATAAAATGTCCATCGCGGCATGGTATCCATTGCGCTTCCACTCTCTTTTCTCTTCAAGTGATTCATCTCGCGAAAGTCGGGATCGTAAGCGGACAACCGCGCCTGACGGCATAAGACGTGCTCTGTATACGTTAAGTCAATCCGCGTATAGGCATTTTCTCCGCTCATTCTTCAGAGGTTCATCGTGCCGCGTATCCTGCTCGTTGATGACGACCCAGAGTGTTTGCTCGCCTTATCGAATCGGCTGCGGTTTGCGTTTCGCAAACACGGCCTGAAGGTGGATACGGCGGAGTGCGCGGTGACAGGATTGATTCTGGCCCATGAAGACCACTACGACGCCCTTGTCGTGGACGTAGTCATGCCAGGCATAACCGGGTTGAAGTTCGTCGAACAATTGCGACGAACGCAGCCGCAGGTTCCCATTATCATGATCAGTGGGTGGGATGTGAACGCCTGTGCAGAGCAGGCGAGGCGCTTGGATTTGATGGCCTGTCTACCGAAACCGATTGAGTTCGCCTCCCTGCGCGACTTGCTCGGTCAAGTTCTGGGCGAAGGCGACAGGCCACGGGAACGGGTTCACCAATTCGCTCGGCAAGGACGGCACAAGCCACGCTCCACGTCTGCGCGTAAGCCTTATCCGAGTTAGGATCGTCTGCAGCGGTCTTGCAAGCTAGGTCCTTTGGGGTAGTTTATCTGTCATAGATAATGACGGTAGTATTTGCATCATGGCTGACCTACGCACTGAACCTACCCTGCTGGTGGATGGCTTCCCCCCTTTCGTATACCGAGGACGATCTTAAACGGGTCTTCGTCCCGTATGGGAACGTTGGGTCGGTGCAGATCGTACGAGACCACATGGGCATGTCCCTGGGATTTGGCTACGTCGCCTTGACGAGTGAAACTGAACTACAGGCGGCCTTAGCGGCGCTCAACGGCAAGCGCCTGTGTGAACGACCCCTAAAGATCGTCCGCGCTGAGTCGATGCGCCTTCCACGGCGACCCTAACCTTTCCACGTCCACGCATACCCCGATCCCGCTTCCCCAACGTTACAGAGCACGAATACGTATCCCCTGCGATAAAAGGGTATGCGCGTAACGCATGCTAGTGAATCTCCTATACCGTAAAATCAGAAGTGTTGCTATACCATAGGGCGAGTAATCTGGCACTCAATACGCATGGATCGAACGGCCTTTACCAGATTAAGCTAGGGGCAGCGTGGTTTTAGTCTATGGTTCTACCGCCTCACCGACATTCAAACCACTGGCGTAACCGTACAAATGAGCGCATTTCGGAGCACGACCTGCTATGGTCCGCGTCCTCCTCGCCCTCACGCATCCACTTCTTCGTGCCGCCTTACTGGAATATTAGGGGCGGGCGAAGTTCTCTGCGAAGAAGCGGCCAGCGTAGAAGAATTGTGGGACCAACTACGGCTCCATGAATGGGATGTCCTTATTCTTGATCTCTCCTTCCCTGAACACACCAAATTTCAAACCGTGCGAACGGTACATGGCCGCTATCCGAACCTGCCCATCCTGGCGATTTCCTTTGCGGTGGATGTCGCGGCTAAGTATTGGCAAGATGCAGGGGCGTCCGGGTTTGTCTCAAAAGCGAGGCTCAGCACTCAACTGATTGAGGCCGTGCAGGTTATCAGTCAGGGAGGGAAGTATTTTTCAGACGAGGGGCCAGAGGGAAAAATATTCTGATGCGTGTCCCTTCAGTCGGTGTACTCTCGACGATTAGCTCAGCGCCGAGCGTCCGCGCTCGCTCCTCCATGCCCCGCACGCCAAAGCTGTCGGGCTCTCGTGCGAATCGAATCGAATCCTCTTCCATTGTCGCGGACTGACAAGATGCCGTGCTTCCCAGACCGTTGCAGTATTACTTCGGCGGTCGTGGCGCGGGAGTGGCGGGCGACATTAGATAACGCTTCACGTACGATCAGCACGACTAACGCGCTGCGTTGACCGTCCAGGTTCAAAGATTCACAGCGGCTGTCGCATGGAATCCCAGTACGCCTACTAAACTCCATAGGCTTGTTCCACATACCTGAAATTTTGCCAGGTGGACGAAGTGACAGAAGCACGATTCGCGTGCTTGGTTGCTGTTAGATGGGATGGTGGCGAATGCCGACGTGGGCGGTGGTATAGCCGCCTAGAGGGACATGTATCCCTGTAGGCGGTTGGACCCTGCTATGCTTTCTGCAACAATACTTGCGTCGCCTTAATGACGACGGTGACCCGTTCACCCTCGTTGATCTGCAACTCGTCCAATGCTTCCCGTGTGATCGACGCCCCGATCTTGGACTCTCCTACGTTCACCGACACGTACGCCATCGCATTGCCCTTCTGCACCGACGAGACCTGTCCTGCGAGGCAGTTTCTGGCACTCAGTTGAATCTGTACCGCGTCTCCTTTAATCAACATGGCATCCGTAGACTTCACCAACGCAATGACGGCATCACCCCGCTTTAAGCCAAGGTCCTGGACGCCTTCATTGGTAATCGCTGACAGAAGCCGCTGGCCGCTTGCATCGATATGCACCACAGTCATCGCTTGCCCGGCCTTTAACTCACCGACCGTTCCTCTGATTTGATTCCGAGCACTGATCTGATTGCTTACTGCTGTTGGCATTGGAGTACCTCCGTTTAGTCACACCGTGCAAAGAGATACTCTATTGTGTTGCCCTGGTTAATACAGTCAGACGCTCTGCCTCAGCGCGTAAGGTCCCGAGCTGCCTCTAAAACGTCCGAAAATCCTTCTCCGCATTCGGGACGCATCCCAACGTGATGTGGCAGGTCGTTTTTTTTCGGGCGGGTGAATCAGCGCGAGGCGTGCGCCGTAGCCTTCGAGCTTGGCCATACGCGCCTTTCAGGTACATCATTCGTCTGGGATACAAGCAGCTCCTAATATCGTGCTGCATTGACGTGGGTTGGAACAGGTGGCGGTGGGTCGAATGTTGCGGGACCGCCCGTGCGGAAGTGTGTGAGACGGTTTGTTGAGGTGGAGACAGTGGGCGGCGCACAGGGCAGATGAGTTAGTAGGAGGCGACCAGCAAACGCCGCAAGTAATCGTACCAGCTCTTTTTTTGCCATATTGTCATGAGAGCAAAACCGTCTGTAAGCTGCCATGCTAATTGATAACAGGCCAGCATGATGAAACACAAAGCGCCGAATCATAACCACGGCATCGGGTATTTTGGTAGAACTCTCCGAAATAGAATTTGGCGTTAATCAAGAGAAGCGTTCAGAGCTTGACGCTGCTTGCATCGGTGAGACAACCCTTCGACGCTTGGCCTCTCTACACCCAGACCAACTAGATTACATCTTCAAAACTTGTTACGCGAAGGTCGACATATGCGTGTCGCCAATTCCTACAGAAAGATCCAGTGAAGGAGGAAAAAAGTTGATGCCAGTTCTTATTTTAGTGATCGACGACGATTTGGATACTCATGAAATACTCCGCGTTCGTTTGAATTATCTAGGGTTTGCTGTGCTAGGGACAGACAGCGGTGCTCAGGGCTTGACTCTCATCGAATATCACGCGTCAATCGGATGTCCTATTGACGGCGTGCTCTTGAATTTACACATGCCCGGTCACGACGGCATGGCGGTGCTCGATAAAATGCGAGAACATCATCCCAAAATCCCAGTAATCATGATGTCCTCATTGCCGAATGGCGGGCGATTAGAACGAGCCCTTCGGGAGGTGCGCGAGACTATATATGAAGCCGTTTGATAGTGAGTCGTTATTCGAGAAATGTTTACGGCATTTCCCGACCCCCCAGGCCGCCCCGGCGACTTGCAAAAGAAACAAGAGACGAAGACGCGCAAAGTAGCACTACCCAAACAGCCGATGGCAGAGACTACGATGACCGCTAAAGACGCGACCATCCAAGACGGCGCGGCGGCGTTCCTTAGCGAAGACGAGTTCAGAGGGCTAGTCGCAGCGAAAGCGTATGAGCTATACCTTCAACGTCAAGCAGTGACGGAGGCGGATGACTGGTTGAACGGGAGCGGTTGGTTAAGGAGCAACTGATCGCACAAGGAGATTGCGCGTGAATCGTAGTGGGTTCGTCAAGTATGCAATCGGGATAAAAAGATATAGCCCATCCTCAACCCTGAGGTAGGGGGTCGTTGATCCTGGGTCAAATGCGTACGCTCTACGGGGACGCATTGGAGACCTTGAAGCGGGTTAAAGCTGCCATGTCGAAAACGGCTGGGGGGTGAATGTCACATCGGACTATTATGGTAGTGGACGATGACACCGCTCTCCTCACTGCCGTGACGGATCTCATGGAATTGCATCTGCCCGACGTCCGGGTCCAACCCTTTGATTCCCCCCGCCTCGCCCTCGCGCAGTTTGAAAAGCACGAAGTGTTTACACTGGTGACCGATCTGAAAATGAGAGAACTGGACGGCTTGGCACTCTTGCGGGGGGCCAAGGCACTCCGACCTCATGTGCCGGTCATTCTGTTTAGCAGTCAGGTCGATGCGAGGCTAGCAGCTCAGGCGATAGCGATGGGGGCACATGACGTATTGCGGAAGCCGTTTAACCGCGAAGAATTTATCACGGCTCTGACGCTGGCCTTGAATACGTACACGCTGGCGAGAGAGGTACGGACTCGCCGGTTAATGACCGTTCGGCTTTCTAAACGAGTAGCCGATATAAAACGGCTCGTCGCTGAGGGTCAGGCGCGGCCCAACACCATTCGACGCATTCAAGAGCAAGTGTCCGCATCCCGGCAATTGAATATTAAAAGTGTGGCAACGTTAGAAAGTTCGCTAGACCGACTCTGGCGCAGCGCACAAATGGCACAAGCGAGACTAGAGGAGGCCCAACAACGTCTTCTGATACGGCAACAAGAAAACATCGAGAGGTGCTTGAAGCGGAACCGGGACGACGGAGGGTCCCGCTAATAGTAAGCAGACTGTCTATTCGCCGATCGCGTCCAGCAAAATCCTCGCCTCTAGGTGGGCCTTCGTCCGCGCAGAATACCCACCCCTCCCACATTGAACTCATAGTCATAGGTTCGATAGCCGTAACGAAAAGCAATCTGGCGAAATCTTCGGGGTCTGTGAGTAGTCGTCACTCCCTAGCCTTGTCTTAACCGATACAAACGAGAGGGTACACATGCCCAAATTTTGCCAGGTCCGCATACTTCCCAAAGCAAGGGCTGCCACGACTTTGAAACGTCTGAAAACCCTGCTCCGCAATTAACTCGCATCCCAACGCGAGGTGACGGGCCGTTTTTTGGGGTGCCGGTGGGTGCAGCGTTGGTGTTATTAGAGTGTTAAGGAGAGCGACAAAGGAGGCGGGACACGAACAAATACCGACAAGGTGAACTATACGCGAGCGACCACGATACTTAATGGTGAAGCGGGGATTGCCTGTAACGTCAATGAGCTAGGCAATCCCCCCATCACAATCCCGGCTTCGGCACCAACCCATTCTCACCTGATACATCTGCAACTTACGCCATTCCTAGGGGGTCACAGCTGGTCTCGCTTCACCGTGCCGAGACACCCCAATTGTCATATGATTGTCAAGTGCCTGTGACGACTGCCTGTCTAGGTTCCGCACCGCGTCGGTGAGATGTTTCGGCGACAGGTGCGCATACCGCATCGTCATGGCGAGCGAGGTATGGCCCAGTAACTCACTCACGGCCGCTAATGGGACCCCCGCCATGACCACCATCAGACGGCGATGAGTATGTGCAGAGCCGATCACGGAGGGCGCTCACCGCATGGGCAACAGGCGCGCTACAGGCCCTGTGCGCGGAGCATCTTCAAGGCCGACCGTGCGCCGCGTGCGGTCAGCGTGTGTTTCATTTTCCGGCTGAGACTGAGGCGTTGCTGCTTGGTCCAGCGTGGCGGCTCCTCGCGTATCGGAATCGGCGGAGGGGCTTCGACCTGCTGCCACCCACAGTTCAAGCAGCGGACGGCCCGGCACCACGTCCCTTGATCGTGCACCCACTCCCCTGCCAGACACCCGTCGCATCGTCGACATTTCATTGCCGTCCTCCTTCATGGTCCTCTTCTTGTGAGGGTGCACGAGGATGCAAGAAAACGGAGGACAGGGAAAGCTGTCAAATTACGCATACCGGTATGTACGCAACGCCATGACGCCTCGCCCATTTATGGGCGCAGCAGCAGTCATTTAGCTGTTCCTAGCAACGGTAAAACTTTTCGAGATTGGGCGGGCTGTCAGTTACACCGACGCTGTGGAATCGCGCATGCTCACTTTCCTGGGACAAGAAGCTGGTCGGATGCGAAGTGAAGCGGCGATTGCCCGCATTGAAGCTAGGGATGAGTAACGACCGCTGGTTATAACCTTCACATTCTGTCAGCGCGTTCCGACGCCCGTGAATCCAGACAAAAAAAGAGGTCAAAGTCTTGTCAGTCTGAGCGTCGTGCCGTTCGTGAAGCTTTCGCCCCAGCGCGGCTCCAAATCTCTTTTCTAACCGTTGCCGTTCGATGAAGCATCCGACGGGGATGGTGATGATGGTGAGCATCATTTCACAATTTTCTCTCTTAATAATAAGGACTCTAAAAATTCCAATGTTACTTGATTTAATGTCACCATTGTCACCCTGCGATGGACCATTCCCGACATAGCGTCGAAGTCGAACTAGTGCCTCAAAGAGCTGATTGAAATCCGGCCTCCACCGTCTTTGCAAACACGCCGCGATGACTGCGCACTGCAGCAATCAGTGTCAGTGAATGGTGCACGAAGGTTGGGCGATTCTAAGAAGGTACCGATGGTATCGGATGTGTTGGTCGTTGCCGTGCCAACCGAGCAAGGCTCGCACGACGGACAGCTTGGTGATGATCACTTCGGCCCAACCGTTCAAGAAGCTGAGTGGAGATGTCTGGGCGTGCCACCACGGTCAGGCGAATGACTGGCTCCTGGTCTGTAGCCAATTCCTCTAGGATGGTGTCCGGGCTACGTGGATGACTTGCCACAGTCAGCCTGACGGAAATGGCTTTGTCGTGAGCCAACAGAGTCAGAATCTCTGGTGGCACGTTCGGATGCGCGGCAAGCGTTCGCCGGACGACCGGTGACGGATCATTTGCCAGCGGGAACCATAGAAGCCCCGGTATGTGGTGCCGTCGTGCTAATGCACGTCGGACAAGGGGATTCGAATCCTCGGCCAAGAGAAGGAGGACGAAGGGATTCGTCTCGGGATCACAGGCGACCAAGCGCCGCAGTGGTGCCTCCTTCGCATCTGCAAGCTCACTCAACATCGACTCAATCCGCATCCGGCCCTCATCCCAGCGTCTATCATTCTTGTCGGCACTCTAGGGGTGAGTATTGAATCGAGAGTAGAGGGACCAACCATGTTCCCAAGCCTCTATGCTATTATCCTTTTCTGTTTTATAGCGTGTACGGAGCGATGGCTCATAAGCTTGATAGGAACGAAGTTGTAACTTTAGATGAGCTGACCCTTTCCAACGCGTGGAAGCTGGAAGCCCTCGTCGAAGTCCTGACCGCGAAGGGCATCATTGCCAAACGTGAAGTGCTGGACATGCTTACGGAGCTTCGACGCCGCAATCCCACCGCTGCTGCGCCCTACAATGACCTTGCAGCCGATTCCAACAAGATGGATATCCTCGTGAAGCATATCTTGGAACTTTTCAATTCAACCCGCCTGACGGCACAGGAAGCGAAAGAGGTGCTGACCCACCTGCAAGTCCTTGTCGAAATCGGCGAGCGTGTCGCACATGGAAAGAAAGATCATTAGCGAAAAGGGAGCATGTCGCAGATGAAGGAGGGCTGGGAATACTTCATGAAGGAGTTCGATCCCTCGGATAGTGCGACGGTCGAGCTGTGGCTCACATCAAGGTTCGTCCGGCTGGGAGTTGGTGACGGTGATACCCAGTCCGTCGATCAAACGCGTGGAGGCTATGAAGGAGGGCACGAATTGGCCGTTATTCAAATTTTGGTTTGTTTATAGAAGTTCTGAATTTCTTGACGGACATAGCGTAATAACCAGCCCAGCAAAACGCACGACCAGATGAGAACCGAAGCGATCAAGCGGTTGATTGTCGCATCATCGATATTAGCGCCGGATGGGGAAAGATAATACCCAGCGTATGTTAACGCGGTCGCAACGACCGCGCTCAATAACGACCACTCTAGGCTCATTGTTAAGGACGCCATCAACACGGGGAGCACATACAACACCGGGACCGCGATCCCGGCGGGAGTTACACGATCCAGCAGGAAGATCACCACAGCAACTGGAAGAATGGCTCTTCTCATGCCACGGATGACTCGTAAAACCCTTTTCGGGTCTACTTCAAGGAGAACCCCGAGGGTCAAGGCAAGAATAGGCTATGACCCACTTTCCTCCACCTCCTCATAGTTGCGACGTTTTTCCATACCTTACTATAGGGTGAAACGGTAAAAGCCGACCGACAAAGAGGGCGTATGTTGCATTCATAATCATCTTACGGAAGTTACCTAGAAAGGCGCAGCTATGTGAACCGTTATATTTTTTTGGTTACGGTTTCGGTTACGGTTGGGTCGCGGTTTTGGTTACAATTAATGGTTGCTCTAGATCACATCCAGTAGCGAAACGAATCAGCGACTCCTTGAATGTATGCAGGCATGGTGGTAGCCTGTCCTCGTTGATGGTTATCGGTAACAAATGGCTTGGTGGGACTTTGGATCTGACTACCAAGGTTCGCGAATCCTTGTCCCCCAGTGACCCAAAGCCCTTCTCGGTAGTCACGGTTTAGGTCCCGGTTTCCCCGCTGTATCGGCTATGGAGGTGACAATATGGCATCCTCCTTCCAGCGACCCTCAGGACTGGATCATTTAGGCAGCGTGTCGTGGGGCACTCACTTTTGTCATCTGTATGAGAGTGACACCGGCCTCTTCAACATCGTGCTGCCGTTTCTTAAAACGGGGCTACTGCACAATGAATATTGTGTCTGGGCCATGCCTCAATATTTGGAGACTCAGAAGGCGCTCGATGCACTCCGGGACGGTATTCCGGATTTTGAAACACGTATTGAGCGAGGCCAGATGGATATCCTCGGCTGGAAGGAGTGGTATCTTCACAATGGAAAGTTCAATCCTCAAGAGATCTTTAGAGAAGCGCTGAAAAAAATGTTGGAAGCTGATGCCAAGGGGTTCGAGGGGTTCAGAATAACGGGGGACGCCTTTTGGGTCATCGGAAAGAAAGAATGGGACGATTTCGCTCAGTATGAGGCAACCATCAACAGTATGATCAACCAGGAAAAGATAATCGCGCTTTGTACCTATCCAGCCTTAGCTGTCACCGCCACTGAGATCAGTCATATCGCCAGACATCACCACGCGGCCTTCATGAGCCGGGCCGGAAGTGTTGAAGCGATTGAATTTCGAGAAGTGGCAACGGTACCGTCGCGCTTGACACAAGAGTTTTAGATGTCTGTGGCCTCAGGCTTCCCTCTTTCGCTCCTGTAATCTGAGCCGGCGTGCTTTCATCTTTGCTGAAGAATGCGAAGGTCTTCAGTAGTGATCTGGTTCAGAACGGCTTCCCTACACCATCAGACTGAAGTCGTAAGAAAAGTAAGTCTTAAATCGTTCCCTCTTATCTTCTGTTCAATCTGCGACATCGCACGCGCCTGGTAGGAACAGCAAGGCGACGATCAGCAAGAACCGATTCAATTCTTACCCATTGTGCACGGGAGTTTTAGCCGACCGGTAGGATTTGTTTGCAGTTCGCCTTTACGGGTGGTGACCCTAAGCGTCAATGCTATCTAATGCCGCTTCCTTCGAAGCCAAAGATAAACAATCGCTTAGGTACTCACCATACAACTTGAGCGCCGATCCAGCCGTCTCTGTGAGAAGAGGAAGGGCTGACGGGACATCATGAAGCACTTTGTTGAGTTCGTCTTCAGCCCGCAAGGTATAGCCATCGCCTTGTGTTACACGATTCTTCAAAAATTGAAGGCCTGTGATGGTCTGGGGACCGAGCACCCTAACAATCTTAGGAATGGCCGCCGCGCCATAGGTAGATGAGAGTCGCTCAATCTCAAACTCAATAGCTAGTTGGCAATAGGGAGCGTCACCCGAAATGATAGCCTCGTGCAACGCCCGGTAGTTCATCACTCCAGCCGTAGGGGGCTGGGTTAACAGCTTTTCCGCATCAAGTTGCCGCTCATGCTTCGCATTCCACCGATTGACTAGCCATCGAGTGTCTTCGACGAAGGCCATGTATTCGTCTTTCTTCTCATTGGCATGCGCCATGAGAAAGCGACCAACTTCCGCAAAACTAAGCACCTCACATCGTTCTGCGGCTCGTCTAATCCAGTCCTCCACAGGTTGAGTCATTGCGACCCCAAGTGCGCAATACTCAATCAAGAACAGTTCAAGAACGACGGGGTCAGGTTCGTTGAGAAACTGCCAGACTTGGTTTTGGGACAGCTCAAGCCTGAACGGTTGCACTTGTGGCCCATAGAGGGAATGGAGAAGATAGGCACGCATAGGTCTAACATATACGAACACGCTTTCCCGTGATAGTGTGTGAAAGACCTAAGGCAGAAGGGAGCAGACGTGAATCGGATTCTCGTTGTTGATGACGACTCCGTAACGTTGAAGGTCCTCCCAGCACTTCTCATAAGCCGTGTTCCAAACACCGTTGTTGATACGGCTCGGGATGCGCAAAATGCACTCGCATTGGTGCGCACTTGGCCCTATCAAGTCATCTTCATAGATGTTCCGATGCCGAGTGTTGATGGGCTAACGTTCTTACGGCAATTAGGCAGCTATGCACGAGACACACGTGTGATCGTCATGACCACAAATCTGGATCCGTCAGTTGAAACCGAAATGTCGCAGGCAGGAGTCTTCGCGTTTCTAGAAAAGCCTGCCTTCCCCGATCTGATCATCGCAAAGGTGCAAGCCGCCCTTCGGCGCATGCCATAGCGGGGATTCGACATATCATCAACCTCATTCCTTCCCTCATCTCTCGATTCTTCCGACCAGGATTGACAAGACCAAATGATTGAACAATACGACGACAAATCTTTCTCGACAGTATTCAATGGGCATGCTGAAAGGGGACATCGGGCATTGGTTCCAAGTAAAGGCATTACTAGATTTGCGAGCGGACACGATTGCACTCGTGAAGCAAGCGGTGAGTCACAACGCACGGCTCATGAGTTGGTGAAGCGGAGCAAGTACGATAGGATCTGAGGTCATTATCATGGCTGATGGGAGGAAGTGAATGGCGGGAAAGCAATGGGGGACTACCCGAGAAAAAGAGGATGAATCCCGTCGGAAATTGTTGTTGCAGGCGAGAAACGGCGATCTGAAAGCTCAACGCAAATTAATGGACAAGTACGGCATGCGGGTGTACTCAGAGACCGAGCGATCGGAATTGCCAAACTATTACGACTCAGGTAAAAAGGGCCTTCCGCCGTCTCCCACATGCTAGGTGGTCTGTGAGTGGTCAGTAAGCGGCTACGCCTCTTGAATCAGTGGCTCATTGAGCATCGGATACATGACAATCAATCGTTCCACGCTGGAAGGAAGGGGCAGGTCAATGAACTTCTCGCACCATCCACCGCTCTTCAGTGTAACGCCAAGGCTCGCATATCGAGTACATCGAGTTGCCGGTCGCATTCGACAGTCTCTCGCTGGTGGTGAACGCCGTCCTCATGGACCTAGGTGACGTCGCGGGCAACGTGAAAGACGGTTGCCACATCGCTTCCATGGGTGGCGTGTGGATGGTATTCGTCTATGGGTTCGCCGGCCTGCGTGATTATGACGGCCGACTCGGTTTCACGCCCCGCATTACGGACAGACTTGAAAGACTCCGGTTCACATTGACCGTTCGGGGCTAGGTGTTGGAAGTGGAAATCGGTCGCCATTCGACCACGTATACGCTTCAGGAAGGGGCCGGCTTCGTGATCGCGCACGAGTATTAGGATATTGAGCTCTCGCCTGGAAAACCGGTCCGCGTGGAATCGCGATAATTTCGGCGGCTGTCCCAGAGATTCGTTCTTGGAAACAAGGAGACGAGAGGGAGTACGGAGATGGCAACAGCGATAAGAGCAGGTCTTAAAAGTCCGTCCGAAAAGTTGAAGATGACGTGGCGGCGATTAAGGCCAGAGGGCTGATTCCCGACTTGCCGCCCGAATGGTTGTAAAGCGTGATGCTCTGCCTGTTATCCGATCGAAGTGAGCCCTCTGCTGTGCTTTATTAACATCCAGGCACCATTGTTTGAGGCGCTCCATTTTCAAAGGCACGTCCAGATCTTCTTGCCCTTTCGTTTCAACGATACCAGCGTCTTTTTGACTATAAAATCTTCACAGGATTCCAGAAAAGCAGCAAACTCAACTTCTAAGTGGCTGTCCCCGGCGATTTTATTAAACATGTTGATAGTCACAATGTTACATGAGGCCCCTCGAGCCTGACCTGTACTGTGTCGAGCATTCTTATATGGCCTCCTACCTTGAGGTTCTTAGGATGCCTCTTTGTAGCCTCCCTTCTGGTGGTCAAACTGTTGATATTATCTGCCCGCTTTGAGGCTGCGATGCCTTCTTCCGTCCTGCTTGTCGACGACGAGCCTGATTTGCTGTCTGCGGTATCGGAGGGCTTGGGTTGGCGTGTCCCCTCACTACATATCGACACAGAGCCGTCTTCCCTGGAGGCGCTTGACCTGCTCAGGTACCAACACTACCACGCGCTGATCACCGATCTACGGATGCCACATCTCGATGGGATGGCGCTGCTTGCCGCCGTGAAAGCCATCACGGAAGAGCGGCGAAAGCCATCTCAGTCAACAGAGTGCATGTAAACATATAGCCAATCCTCCGTACGCGAGACGATTACAGGAATCGCGAGGCGGTCAGCGTATGATAGGACCGTATCTGTGAACACGCCTAACCCAAGGAGATGTGCATGCGAAGATACTCGGCTTTGTTGCCCTTCATCGGTCTAGTGGCCCTCTTCTGTGCGAGTTGCATGGGTGGCGACAGACCTCCGCGACAAGAACCGGATGCTCCTCGCTACGGAACGTATCCCAGCGGTTCAGACCCCCGTTATCAGCAGTATGGCCCCCAAGACCGCGCAGGCAACGCCACACAAAGCGGCGGCCCACCGCATGCGGGCTGTCAGAGGAGCACGCCATGCTGAAGACATTCATAAGCATCGTGATGACAGCGGGAGTGCTGACCGTGATGGGAATAGGGTCGCCATGGGCAGCTGAACAGAAGAGCCTTCCCGCCGGAGGACAAAGGGTGACACTGATGCTGGGAGGAAAATTCTGTGACAGCTACCCGGAGGATGTCGAGACGGCCTTGAAGAAAGTGCCGGGAGTCAAGGCGGTGGACCTCAAGAGCATGCCAAGTCACGCTGTCGTGGAGGTCGAGCCCGGTAAAGCCAAGCCGGATCAGTTAGTGGCGGCCGTCAACGGTGTGAAAGGCTCTGGTTGGCACTGCACCGCACAGCTGATGAAATGAAGGAGGACAGTATGGCGCGCTTCCAACCAAGAATGAACCCATGATTGAAACTTGTGTTTGTCTGTCTCATGTCCTTTGCAGCGCTGGGATTTATGGTCTTCACCACAAACGCCTAATTTGAAAGGTCCCAAAGCCGTTCCTTTTGAACACCCATGAAGCCATGAAGATTGGGGCAAAGCCCTTTAAGAATCCTTGTCTAGGAACCTGGACCCAAACAAGGATTTTGGACACTCGGAGCCCATGACTAACATTCAAGGTGGTGCAAAAGATTGATTTTTGCGGACAAAATCATCCAGTACTGATTCGCAAGTGTTGCAATATCGTGTAACGGCGGTGCGCCGAACAAGCGGCTGTACTCTCGGCTAAATTGGGAAGGGCCCTCATAGCCGACCTGAAATGCCGCCACCGATTTTGAAACGGCCGAAAATCCGTCTCCGCGTTTAAGGCCCACCCCAACGTAATATCGCAAGTCGTTTTTTCGGGTGCCGGGGGGGACGGGTGGTGTTATTAGAGTGTTAAGGAGAGGGACAAACGCCGGACACCGGATACGAACAGAGACAAGTACAGACAGATTCTCTTCGGCGGAACAGCGTGGAGTGAAAGGGGATGTCAGCCACTAGCAATGAGTTCCGACATCCCCCCGCATTCACTCTTAATCAGCGGGTTCAGAAACCCTTGTTTACGGGTAGCATCCTGCGACCGTCCTACACCATCTTCTGTCTCACGGCTATGGCGACGGCATTGATAAGATCGTTCGTATAGAGCTTGCGCTTGATCCGTTGGAGGTGTTCTCGGACGGTGCGCTCGCTGATGCCCTCATTTGCGGCGATCAGCTTTTGGGCCTCACCATGCACTCGCCTCTTAAGGATCGCCTGCTCACGGGCGGTGAGGAGGTTGTGAGGAAACGCTCGCTGACTCGCCGCGATCAGGATCGGTGTCACTTCATCAAATGTCGGAAGATACTTGCGGGCGACTTCAGCGGACGGCATCGACGCCGCGAAGAAGGTGAAGTGTTCGGCGCTGACGCTTCCGCCGCAGATCGAGAGGTGAGCGCCCGCCTGCTCCATCCGTTGCTGAAATTCAGGATCGATCTCCATACCCGCTGCAACATCACACCAGAGAAACGTCTGATTGGTCTTTCGCCATTGCTGGAAGATGGGACTCTTCCAGATCACGCCGGTTGTGAGTCGCCAGTGAACCAGGTCAAGTGGGTAGCCGAGGTTGAGGACGTAGCAGAGTTGCGAACGCGCCGGATAGCCCCACTCGGCGTAGAAGTTCTCATACGGGACGAAGTGACGCAGACGTTTCAGGAGTGCGCGGAACTGCTTCGGAGTGCGACAACGTGCGGATTCTGCCTGCCACTGTCTCATGGGCAAAAAAAGCACTCTGATTCACGCTGACCGTTTTGTCCTAATTGCCTTGATCAATGAGGCTGCTCTGGCCCAGCCGCTAGGATTACGGTTTTTCCATAAGATCATTCCTGCCAAGCCTGAGCCCATAAGCAGCCACGTGGAAGGTTCGGGGACCTCTTGAACCGTAAATGTTCCCCTCAAGGTTTCTGTAAATGGCAACGGTCCAAAAGGATCGCCTGGATTTTGAAAGTATTTCAGGTTCGGTGCGTCCAGAACGAGACCGAGTGATGCGGTAAACAAGCCAGAGATTTGGCCAGGCTGGAAATCCGAAAACACAATTGAACCGCTCACCGGTACTGAGGGATCGCTAGAGATCGTAAAATTGCCGATATTGGCAATCGCGGGCACCGCGAGAGAGGCTCCTGTAGTAGGATCGCGCGTAATCTGCACTGTGAAGGAATCCCCTGCAGCTGTGAAGGAGAAATCCGCGAGGTCAACTACATTACTACTTGAGCCAGCAAAGGACCCTGAAAATGTCCCGGTTAAAGGAACTCTAATCACTGCGTCGTCACCCGCAAATCCTAGGGTGAAGTCCATGGCAGTCGTGTGTATACCGGGTCCCTGCACAAATGCGCCCGAAAAAGTAGCTGGTGGCAATCCAGATGTCCCCAAAGAAAGTAAATCGACCTTGCCGGTCCCCCTATTCCACTCTTGCTCAATTCTGACCCCTGTCGCCTCATCCGTCTTGATCGTAAAATTCCTTTGATCGGTGCTCGTAATTTCCACGTTACCAGTTTTAGTTTCGACGCTGACAGAATGATGCTCAAACTCGAGATCAAACTGTTTAGCAATACTTACTTGAGGCATTAAGAGACCGAAAGCTAGTGTAGCTAGTAGCCTTGCATGTACCATGTCATACCTCCTAGTGAGCTGGCTTTGCACTGGTGCCGTCTCATAAGCGTAGGTGGTCATCAGTCCAAATTAGATCTAGACAGGTTGTAATTTCGAAGCATGCCCGGCTCAGTTTAGATCGCCAATACTTGAAGGGCAATCAAGGGAACGACTACGTTTGTTACCCGACAATCGCTTGCTTCATCTTGAGTAGTAAAGGGTAGGCTAGGGGCTATCATCTGCTAGCAAGCTGCTACCGGAGCAGCCCAACCCAGCGTGATCTATCACGATCAGTCTTTTTCTAAATCCTCCTTGTTTGGTCCTGTTTGGCGAGTGCTAAGTCAATACGTCATAACGCTTGAAGACGAAAATTTACGACTCTATGGGCCTGCGGCCCATCATTTCGTATCCGGAATAATCCCCACTAAAAGCAAAGCCGTTTATCCGTTTTGAAACGTAACGTTATCAGGGGAAGGTGGGGAAGAAAGGGAAGGTTCCTTATACCCTAATAGATTCGTACTTTAAAAAAATAATTAGGCACTTAGACCTCCCTCACCCTCCCAGTTCACCCCAAGGCGACAGCCTAGAGTCACCTTTTTTATCCACCTCGTAACTTCGCCCTGGTCGGTATTGTCGAGCGACGGTCTATCAACACCTAGAACATTTCCCGACAATTCCGTTCATCGGGTTTCACAACTTTCACGACTTCTTCCAGACATCTTAAGAATGATTAAGAAAGCGAAAAAACATGACTCTAAGTCTTGCGCCTTGTTGTACGTAAATAGATCATAGCGAAACGTATTAAAAAGATTGCGAGACTAGTCGACCACTATAAGGAATCACGATAAGGAATAGGGGGGAAGGAGGGGGATGGTTGGTATCCTTTTAATAGATTGTTAATGTGTAAAGCTTTAGATTTATTCTTGCGGACACCGTCCGATTATTTCACAGTCAACTTTTTCATGCCGTGCCTCTCACGAGTGGTCACGGGGTTAATTTCTCGCCCACCTTCAAGACCATTATTTCCGCCTCCTGATAATTCTCGGTGTTCGTCAGTATGGCAACGGTTACGGGTTGGCCTCCCGGATGACGAAAATGAAAAGCGGACGCGGCATACCCCGGGCCTTCACCATTATGTCCATAGACCGGCCCAAACCGGATATCTGGGTCGGCCCATTAGACCAAGACCATAGCTTGGGTTGGCGAATATCGGATGACTGCACCCAACTCGTATCAACCTGCACATTTCACCGAGAAGATGCACTGGCAGCAGGTGACCCGAGAACAGACCGTCATAGAAGCGAACTATTCTTACCAGGACATTCATCAGACCTTCACGGGACGCGTCCAACGGGCCGGCCCCCATAACAAGTTCAACGTCGGCGTGCGCGGCGAATGGGAGAATGGCGTCAGCGTCGAGGCCATCTACCATTACTATGGCGCCGTAACGTATCCAGCCGGTCAGTCCTTTACCTCTCTCGCGCAGGCTGGCCTGATTACGCTTCAGGACCCGACAGTTGGCAGCTATAACCTCCTGAATCTCCGCGGCGCGTACCGCGTCTGGCAGCAGCGAGCAGCGGCGGGTTACATGCGAGAAGCCGAGGTCGCCATCTCGTCCTTCAATGCGCTTAATGACAAGGCGAAGGAACACCCACTAGGTGAAGAAATCGGTCGCCGCATCATGGCGTGGGTAACGGTAAGATTCTGAAAACTGAACAGTGAAGAATTGAGTGCTATGGTCCCTTCAATCTTGCTCGTGGATGATGACCCCGATATCCGTCTGGCACTCACTGATCTGTTGGAACATCACGGATATCGGGTAGACTCCGCTTCAACAGGAGCCCAGGCAATTGAGAAACCAAAGGTGGATCGGTTTAGCGCGGTGATCCTGGACCTTAGCCTGCCTGATGGTGATGGGATTGCCGTGCTTCGAGTTTTGAAAGAGACAGTCCCCGCAACTCCGATCATAATTCTTACGGGGTCGAATCACAGAGCGACTGCACTGCAGAATGGAGCCTTCACCTTCCTGTTGAAGCCGTGGAATCGCGAGGAACTGCTCGATGTTCTGTCACGTGCTATGCCGACGGCTTGATTGATAGTTCCAAGCCAATCAACTCTCATTCCAATAAACTCCCACTACACCCCCTGTCATCGTAACCCTATTCTCTAAGACCCTAGTGGGAGTTTGTTGGAATGGAACTGGCGGACGCTCATCATGCCAGTACACTCTCCCAAGCCTGCCCCCCGGTTTCCCAGTCTCTTTACTCCGTCACTAACTTTCGGCTATTCGTGGCGCTTCATATGCGAACGTTCCTCAAGAATCAGGCGACCCAACTCCGTGAGGCCAATTCCATGCGCGCAGGCATGGACTGTTTGATCTAAGAAGCTATCGACGGTCAGGTGATTGTCGAGGTCTGCAAGTACTGTTTCCGTCGCATCTGCCGACATTCTCGCATCGAGTGTCGTCATAGATCACCTCTCGCTGAAGTTAACTTGATTCCACAATACACATACACCATGAATAGAAAGCGCAGATGTCGGAGAACTACGCAAACCAGTAGACCAGGATGATAGTGCGGACAGACAGTGATTAGCGCGCTGCTCATCCTGACTTTGTTTCGACAGGGAGGCCATCATTCAACTGCCTACAGTAATCTTAGGTTTTATGTTGTAGCAATTTAACGTATTTCATTGTCGGTAAAATTTGACTATCATGCCAGCTATCCTACACGCGAGACCTTATGAGCGATCAAGTCCTTCTCATTGATGATGACCAGAGAATGCTTCGAGCACTCTGCGAGCTGCTCGCCTCAGAAATGCCTGGGGTCTCGATCATGACCGCAGATTCTGCCGAAACGGCAATGAAGCTAATCCAACAGCACGACTATGATGCGATTGTCAGCGATATCCGAATGCCGGACGTAGACGGGCTCACGCTTATGGGAGACATCCATTTACGCCGAGCCGATATCCCCATACTGCTCATGACTGCCGAACATGATCGCGATTTAGGGCTTCGAGCATTGACAGAGGGGGCCTATGCCTTTCTTCCAAAGCCCATCGACACACAGCTTTTTGTTGCTTGGCTGGCCCGCGCCCTCCACGTACGAGGTCTGTCTCGTGAGGTGCGAGAGAAAACTGAACGCATTGAACGGCAGACGCAGGTATTGGAGCAGGCGGTACAAGAGCGCACCGTACATCTTCAAGCGGCGGTAGCAGCCCTTAAAGACGCGGAACAGCTAAACCGATACTTGGCCGCGCTCGTAGAGTCCTCTGAGGACGCTATCATTAGCACCACGCCCGGCGGGATCATTGAAAGCTGGAATCAAGGGGCCTCCCAACTCTATGGCTATACTTTGGCCGAGGTCATTGGACAACATATCTCGCTGTTGATTCCAGTCGACCGCCAGGCGGAAGAGGTGCTGATCCGTGAACGCATCGTCGGAGGCGACCGGGCGCCGCAATTCGAGACGGTGCGGGTAAGGAAAGATGGATCACAAGTCCAGATCTCACTGACGATGTCACCGATTTTGGATAAGCATGGGCAGGTCATTGGAGCGTCCAAAATCGCACGGGATATTACCGAGCGGAAAAAGAGTCAGGAGCATATTCAGGCTCTGTTGCATGAGGCGGAAGCACGTGAACAACAGCTTGTGGAGAAGCAAGCCCAGTTGGTGCAGGCCGCCAAGCTAGCTAGCATAGGGGAATTAACGACGGGGATTGCCCATGAGCTCAATAATCCTCTGAACAACATCTCATTGCTCACGGGCAATGTGATTTACAAACTCCAGCCCAGCGGCACTCGGGAAGCGGTTGTGTCCAATCTCACTCTAATTCAGGAGCAGGTGAAGCGAGCCGCGACGATCATCAATCATCTGCGGACGTTCGGACGCGCGTCGTCACAGCAGATGGAGCCCGTCTCGCTTAATGAGGCGATTCGAACACCTGTTTCATTTGTCACTGACTTGATGCGGCTGGCGAAGATCACAGTGCAATTGGACCTCTCGCCGCAAGAGCCGCTTGTGCTTGGAAACCGTATTCGCCTCGAACAAGTGTTTGTAAACCTCTTAACGAATGCCTGCGACGCGTTAAAACACGCCGACACAAAAGAGGTTTCGATTAGCACTCGGATACGAGAGGTGGGAGTTGAAGTGGTGTTTCGCGATACCGGGTGTGGAATTTCTGAAGAGGTGCTCCCACGCGTTTTTGACCCCTTCTTCACGACCAAGCCCAGCGGGGATGGTACCGGACTCGGACTGTCGATTAGCTATGGGATCGTCAAAGAGCATCATGGGGATATCGAGGCGGAAAGCTCCGCTGGCAAAGGGACTAAGTTTGTGATCCGTTTGCCACTTATTCAAACAGCTAACCAGATACCCGCTCAACAAGCCCATCCGCCAGTCCAGCCAAAAGCCGCTACACCTCGATCTCTAACAGTGAGTAGGTCTGGCGGAGCCGCTGAGTGACTGCAGGAGGTCGCGCAAGGGTCATCCCCCCGGGGGACTCATCACCACCAGCGCATGCGCAGGATGGCGCGCCATCATCTCGGCCCGACAGTCAAAACAGTCTGGACGGTTAAGGTGCGGAGAATCGGCTGAGCGCTGTTCGGTACGCTGTTTCTCGTAGTTCAATCGTGAGAGCCGCCTGCCGTGCGAGCAGCTTCTCGTACCGAACAATCATGCTCTTCAGCCGGTCCCTCGTTCTCCTACCCTGCTCGAACGAGTGCTCAGTCTGCCGCTGGGAGCTTGTGAGGAGTTCGCGTGTCTCGCGATGCCGAATCGCGTCGACGTGCGAGTGATCTCGGGCTAAATAGGCGGTCTCAAGTTCCTGCTGGCGGGCCGTCACTTGTCTGAGCGCCTCTCGAACGTGCGCGTGCTGCTGCGTTATGTCGTGCCACCGCAGGGCTGCTTTAACCGCCTCCGCCAGTTCCTCAAGCAAGTGTTTCGCCAGGAAGTCGAACGCCCCGGCGTCGAGCACACGCCGAGCGATGTCCAAATCCGGGCTGGCAGTAATCATGATCACGGGCAGTTCGTCGCTGAGGGTCTTCGCGGCGGCAAGCAACGCCTTCCCATCCAGCTCCGGCATCTGCAGATCGGTGATCAGCGCGTGGTAGGGTTGGTGTCTCAGCAAGCCAAGCGCCTTGAGGGAAGAGGACTCCGTATTGACGTGCAGTGAGGGGACACGCCAACACAAGTCCTCCGATAGCGCAGAAAGCACGACAGGGTTGTCGTCGACAAGCAGGACTGAAGAAGGCATCGTCGCCACCTAGCGCCAGATAATATCAACAGTATGACGCAGGACGGGGTTTTATCATATCGTTTGAACCCCTACAGCACCGTTCTTAAGATGAGGGCGGCGCGCTGCGATCCCTGGATGTCAACGTCCTAGACCATCGGGCTAATAGCTTTTCTTACCGCAAACGTGCATCATACATAGTAACTAAGTGCAAACGGTTATTCAGCCAGGAGACGACCAGCGTCATGCCAGGCAAAACCGAAGGGCGAGGTGATTTTTGCACATGCAATCACCCGCGAGCCGTGCATGAATTGCGCAAAGGCGCGTTGAATGGCTCCTGCTTGATATGCGACTGCGGCTCGTTTGTTGAGCGCAGCTCACAGAGTCCCGCAGGGGTGAACAGGCCGGGCAAATCTAAGAAGAAAGAGTCCGCTCAGTGACGAGGCCGCTCACGCAACCTTACCCATGTGTTAGCTGCCGCGATGAACCATGTCCGCCATCGACAAAACAACGCCCAACCGCGAGCCTCCTCTTTTAATTCATCTCTAAACAGCCCGGTGGTCTGACGAGCCGCTGTGTGAATCAGAGAGGTGGCGCAAGACCCACTGCCCCCCGTCTTCGGCCAAACAGAATGTTTGTTATTGGTGTGGCTTCATTTGAACTCGTTCGTATAGAACCAGTTGACCCAATTCGGTCAGGGCAACTCCATGCGCCCGGGCATGGACTGTCTCGTCCAAGAAACTATCAACAGTGAGATGCTCGTCGAGTTCGGTCAGGACTGTTTCCGTCACATCTGCCACCATTCTCGCATCGAGTGTGGTCATAGATCACCTCTTGCTGAGGTTGCTTAATCCACCAATACACATACACCCTGTCCGGGGACTACGCAAACCAGAGGTAGGCCAGGATGATAGATGCGGGAACTCCTACTACGCCTTCTCTGCTCGTAACCTTTCATAAGCGTAGTGGAAATTTTCTGCAATGGAGATGGCTAAGGCTCATCATGCCGGAACAGTTTACCAAGTCTACCCCCGGGCTCTCCTAGCCCTCCTTTACTGCGTCTCTAACACGCCGGTGGTCCGCCGGAATCGCTGAGTGAGGGCGGGAGGTCGCGCAAGCCTACCCCCGGGGGAACAAGCAAACCGTACTCGCGTGGCTTCATTTCGGTCGTTCAACGTCAATGAGCCACGTAAGACATGGAAAAGCAGCGCAAAACGCGCGCAATACCAGTCGACTCAAGAACAAGATACATAGCCCACCTACTATCAGTTCTACCTAAATGTTTGTTGTCCCTCAATAACTAGTGCATTGTACTTGAATACGCCTACGTGTACATATGGCTTGAGAAGGTTGGATATGCGGTACTTTGGATGGGTATTTAGCAGGCCGAGGGAGAGAGCGTTTGTCGCACCCCACTCTGATAGTCGTAGACGATGATTCGGCGCTGCTCCAAGCCGTGACTGGTCTGACGGAGTTACACCGACCCGATATTCATGTCCACCCGTTTGAGTCACCTCGCTTGGCGCTAGCGTATTTTGCAAAAAACAAAGTCGCGACGGTCGTGACTGATCTCAAAATGAGAGAGCTGGATGGATTTGCCCTCTTACGCGGGGCGAAGGCACTGCACCCTAACGTGCCGGTGATTCTTTTTAGTGGGCATGTCGATCTCCCATTAGCCTCACAGGCCATCAACATGGGGGCGTATGATGTGCTGCAGAAGCCGTTTAACCGGGAAGAATTTCTGACGGTTCTGACGCTGGCCTTAAACACTTATGACCTTGCCAGGGAGGTACGGATTCGCCGGGTCATGACCGAGCGTCTCGCCAAACGGATGGAAGACTTGAAGCGGCGGATCTCGGAGAGTCATCAGCGCCCCAACACGATTCAGCGCATTCAGGGCATCGTGTCCACGTCGCGGAAACTTAACGACAACAGCCTCGCAAGTTTGCAGCGCTCACTAGATCGGCTTTGTCAACATGCCGAACGGGCGCAAGCACGTCTGGACGTAGCTCAACAATGCCTGCTTGCAACGCAAGAGCAATCCCGTGAAAGCTGCTTGACGCGCATTGCTCGCCCCAATCCTTGAGCTTCCCTGGGCGGCTCTGCTCTTCTAATGTCGGCTTTGAAAAGATTTCTCTTCTCACTCCCGTTGACCCAACAACAACCGGGGTATACAATTTTTTCATAGACAATGTATCCACGACGTGTCCCAAAGCCGGGTGCCATAGTCCTTTTTGGTTCCGGATTAGGCGGGATAGCAGTATTTTGCTGGAAAAGGTTCGGTAATAAGTCCCGCTATTGGGACCATTCCGATGGACTCAATTTTGCTATCCGAGCCAGAATGGTATGGGACACGGCGGGCTGCCGAGCTTGAGAGTCCTGACGCTGACATCCGTCCTACTGCTAATGGTCACGCTGATGAGCGAGGATCATGTCTATGGGGCGGTGAGCGTCATCCAACCTGATGACCAAGGCGTTCAACGTGCCACCATCGCGATGGACAGCTACTCATATAGTCCCAATGAGCTGAGCGTACAAGCTGGCCAACCCGTCGAACTGACTCTCCGAAATGATGCCACCTTCATCTCACACATGTTTATCATTGCGGACCCCGCCGCGGGGCTGCACGTTCATGTCGATGTGAGCGCCGGGGATAGCCAGACGGTGCGGTTCACCCCCATGACGCGGGGTACATTTCCATTTTATTGCGATAAGAAGCTCTTGTTTTTTAAGAGCCATCGTGAGCGAGGTCAGGAAGGTCGTCTCGAAGTTCGGTAAGGCCTCGTCAGTTGCTGCTTTCTGCTGCCATAGAGCTCATCCGTGATCGATGAAGGTGATGAACCATGTGACGCGTCACCGCGATCCTCATGTCTAACGTGCCGCATGCTACGCCTTTTCCAGCTCAATCCACACCTCATGTCCTCGAGGCCCACGTCCAAAAAGATCCGATAGCGAATACTGCGGAGCCCTCAGCCTGCGGCCCTCCTCAATGGCTCTCCAGTAGGTTCACGAGAGTGTGAATGGCTCCTTGAAGACGATCATACTCTCGAACGCGTTCACTCATCGGACTCTTGTGGTTCTCTTTGGCTTCCAAAACTAATGTGACGGCTTGTCAGACGTACAGCAAAAGAAGGTACCGACCGACTATCGCAGCCCGCAGAAGTCTTGTTTAATAGAAATGGCTCAGAAACAGGTTATGCCTTTGATACTGAAACCATGCACGAAAAAGTGTGTGCCCTGCCGCTGAAGCACGAGAGCATCCATACAGTAGAAGTGGCGCCGCGTGGTGGTGATTACCTTCTACGTGCGTCGCTCACCTAGGACCGAGAGCGGAAGGGGCTTCCTCCCGTTCCAAAAGGAGGCATCATGGCGAGTCCAGCAAGTTTTCGGAAGCATCCCATCCACCCCATGTTGGTTGCCTTTCCAATTGCGCTCTGGATCTTCTCTTTAGTCTGCGATGTGATCTATGCGATGGGCTGGGGAGGTCCCGTCTGGAGCGAGATGGCCTTTTACACGATGGCAGGAGGCCTATTCGGCGCCCTGGCGGCCGCTGTCCCGGGATACATTGATTATCGCTCAGTCACCGACCCCGCCGTCAGAAAGATCGGTCAGTGGCATATGCTCATCAATCTGACCATCGTCGTTGTCTTCGCCGTCAATCTATGGCTTCGGATGGAGAGTCAGCCCGGGGCCGGTCTGCCTCTCACACTCTCTGTGATTGCCATCGGGATGCTGAGTGTGTCGGGCTGGTTAGGCGGGCATCTGGTCTATGTGCATGGGGTCGCGGTGGAACCGCAGTCGCCGACGGCCTTTCCGAAGGAGCGAGGTCGGGTGGCCTGACGACCTAACAATGAGACGGCATTGCAGCCCCTCGGACGCATCATGAACCCACCATCGGACGCGACATGGCGCGTCGGAGCGGTCTTCGTAGAGTCGAAACTAACGTTGACCTTCTAGGATCCGAACAGAAGTCGCTGTCCGGCTGGATGCCGCGCGCGAGAAGCCGGCGCCAGCTGGGAGCCGTCTGGCTCCCCGGTATCCCGTTCAATGTCCCGTGATATGCACGGGAGATCATGAAGGGCAGGGGGGCCACTGAGAATCTCTCGATCGGAGGCTGCCTCTTACGGACGACGACGCCCTTGGAAGTCGATGCGCATCTCACCATGGAGTTGAGCCTTCCACAGGAGTCGGTTCCGATCAAGATGAGGCTCGCAGGGATCGCTCCGATCGGCCTGCCGCTTCTATTCATGATGGTCTGGGCGATCGTCTTGGTCCGATTACTGGTTTCGTACGGCACTCATTAAGTAGGCCACTAAGCCTTTATCTCCTTAGTCCCGCGTATCGACTTACCAAGGATGATCTGATGCGTCTCATACTGCGTGCTATATTGTCGAACGGCCGCATATTTATGTATGAGGGCTGTGCAAAACACGTCGCTAAGGCCGGCGGGACGTCCTTAGCCATCGCCGTTCCCCTCTATTCGCATCTGAACCATCAGCACGATGCGATCGTCGTCAGGCCATGACGGGACTTCATAACTTAGCGAAGTATCGACAACGGCTTGAGGTCCGCGTGGTCAGTCAACCAATGAACCATCATCGGCTCCGATCCGTCGGTGAATTCATCTATCGAAACGTGCCCCTTATTCGCGCAGGATATGGGTAGCGCGGGAGTTGGAACCAATTTAAGTACTCATGAAAGAAGGTGCCGTTCGCTGCTGACAGCGGCAAAACAGCGTGACGAAGGGGCTATTATAGTAATACGACCAAGTATGACGACGCGCGTTGCCGGTAACGAGAGGTTGCCTCAGAACAGCAGCGAAACAGCAAACCATTCAAGTGTTTCACCGCGAACGATGGGGGAATGCAGAGAATCGGCGTTTATTGGAAGGGTGTTTATAGATCGGGGATGGTTACAGTATCCTGAATCCCGTGACCGGTAACGATGACTTGAAAAAATATTGGGATTAATCAAAAGAATCAAAACTGATTTTTGGATAAGCGATTGTCTGCCCACGAAGCAAGACTGCCTAAGATATAGGCCACGTCACCAGCTGGGTCGGTCTCTTGGGGAGACAGTCTCACGGCGACACACTGCCCCCTTCCGCGGTTGCTTGAACTCTGCTTCAGTGAGAACAAGGCGAACATCGCGATTACAGGCGCCACAGTGCCGCATGTTGGGATCAGCCGTGATGGCCAGACGTTCGCAAGCTTTTGCGCACTTGAACGCAAACTGACAGATTCGCTATGAGTGCATACTCGAATTCTATTAGGACGCTTGCCGCTGCGTTCTTGTTTGTTGGCACCATACCTTGTTCCCATCCGCATATTCCTCAATCTCTGTGCTTACAGCCAGCCGCTACTATCGACGCATGCCGACTGACGTGAGCCACGAGGGCATCTTTGACAACAGCCCAAACATATCTATTCTGATGTCTAGCGATCGTGCGGATAGCTTCAATCAGGTTATTCCCTAGCCAAACCTCGAGCCGCCCGCAATTGCCGTCACTGAGCTTTCTCCTGTATTTGCGAACTCGGTCATTAACAGTGGTGTTCATCGCTGAAGCTCCTGAGGACGCCTGCCTTACACGGATCTGTACCAATTTTAAGGTGATGTTCGATGATCAAGAAGACGTCAGGGGCGGGGGCATAGTCGATGCGTTGATGACTAGCACGGTACCGCCGTACCCTCGCTCGATTGCCTGAGAGCAAAGAACGATTCATCGATTCGCCTCCTAGCTGCTTAAGTATGATTCTGCCGGGCGCTTATGAATTTAGTGCTTGACTGCTCAGTGATCTCAGCTACCTAACCGACGGTTGAAATGAGATCAATTCCTCCGTTTGCTACCGTGCTGCTACCACTCTGCTACCAGAACAGGCCGAACTCACACAAACGAACGTCACCATCAACTACTCTTCCTTCTTGATTTTTGATTGGTTTAGATCGCCTTGGGGCGGCTCAGGTAGGGGATCGTTCAGGTTTCGTAAACCGCAGGTCGTTGGTTCGATTCCAATCGCCGGCTCCATAAAATCAATAGCTTTCACACCACCATCACTGCCGATCCCTATCCCATTGCCGTCTATTGCCGACAGCCCATGTCCTGTCTCGTCAGCGAGGGCGTTTATGCCCCCTCGATGAACGTTGGGAATGAGATGCCAATACAACTTCATCGTGGTTTCCACGTCCGCATGTCCGAGTTGTTCGGAGACGTACTTGATTGACTCGCCACGCTTCAATAAGAGGCTGGCATAAGTATGCCGCAGGTCGTGGAATGTGATTCGACGTAAGTTAGCTTCTTTCAGCAGGGGATACCAAACCCGATGGAGAAAATTACTGCCGTAGAGCGGTTGGCTTGCCTCGTTCGGAAACAGCCACTGTGTCTGGGCGTTCCGGTTCCTTAGCCGTTGAACCAATCTTTCGGGAATCTCCACGCGCCGTCGTTGTCTTGCCTTCGGTGTGCCTACGATTAACTGCTTCTTGCGATAGACGATGTTGCGTCGTATGTCCAAGTACCCATAGCGGTAATCCACGTCGTCTGGTCGCAATCCAAACGCTTCCCCCTCTCTCAGTCCAGACCACGCGACGGTATGGATTAGATCAGCGTATTGGGGGCGGTACAATTCGCAAACCGACAAGAGCCGACCCAGCTCTTCTTCGCTAAAAATCTCTGGAACGCGGTAGTCATTCTCCGTCTTCGGTCCCTTACGGACGGCTCGCTTGTCGAGCAATAAGGCTGGATTCATCGGGATCAGCTTATCCAGGACGGCATGGTTCAGCAGTTCCCGCAGGGGAATAAGGATATTCTTAACGCTATTTGGCTTTAACACTAGCCGCTTCCTCTTAAACAAGGCATCGATTTGATCGCTGCTGACATCGTTCAAAGTCATGCTGCCCAGCACCGGCAAGACATGGCATCGAAGGGCACTTTCATACCGCTCATACGTTCGATATTTCGTCGCCTGTTTGACGTATTCCTCCAACCACTGCTGGCGTAAGCGACTAGCGTTAGCCCATCACCGGGCGCGGATATCCGAACCGTTCCCCGCAGTAACGCGGCCCGCAGTTCGACGGCCATTCGCTCGGCCTCTCGCTTCGTCGGAAAGATTTGAGTACGTCGCGCACCATTGGAGTATACCGACAGCATGAACTGATCTTTGTACCGTCGTACAGTGACGCCCATACAAACCTGCCTTCGTGAAGGGTTATGCTACTCATGCTAGCACAGATATAAGTAACTTCACAAGTAGTTTGACAAGCACAAGTAGTAATGGCAATGTATAGGGTGTATGGGACGGCCAAAGCAAACTGACGATCCGAACGATACGACTGTTCTTTTTGTGCGCGGCATACCCATTGGCTTGTCGCGGAAGGTCCGTGCGGCAGCAGCGTTAGCTGGCATAGGCGTACCGGGCTACGTTATTGAGCTGTTGGAAAAGCACGTTGAAGAGTTAGAGCGGAAGGGCATGTTGCCGAAGGGAAGATAAAGGAGCATAACTGCCCAGATTTATTAGGCTCGCCTGACATCTCTTAACCCCATCCTGTACTGACCTATCCTAATTGACCCCCCCTCAAACGGGAGCGTAGTGTTGCAGACAGGCTGAGCTTGTATCCATCCTTAAAGCCGTCTCACAAAGGAGTCACGTCATGGGAGCCAAGCTCTACATCACGGGCATCTTGCTCGACATAGACGAAGGAAACCCACAAGCGAGGCGTGCACTGGGAGAAAGGGTTAAGAGACATCTCTGGTTCATCATCGGGGGCAGTCGTCCTTAGAACAGTGACGGTACTGCATTTGTTTTTTATCCGAACGTGAAGTTGATGTGTTTTCCCGGAGGCCTTTACGCCGGAAAATTGCCGTGATTCGTCCAGGCCCGATGGAGTGCCCACTGAAACAGTCAAGTCCGAACATGCACTGAGAAACGATGCCTTGTAACTTGTGAACGTTGAGGTCGTAGCTATGCGTTATCTGGTGGCGATTGACGGTTCAGATCAGGCCTTTGACGCGGCGCGCGTCCTCACGCATCTCTCGCCGTCCGAGCACACGCTCTTCCTTCATGCCGTGGACATCCCAAGACCAAGCTATCCGACGCTCGCGTCTGACACTGCGCAAGAGCTGTATCATAACGTTGAATTGCGCATGCGCGAAAAAGGCGAGCGACTGGTGCAACGAGCGGTGTCGCTCTTGCCCAACGGAGTGGGTCTGGTGGAGAGTCGTGTCGAAGGTGGCTCGGCGGCCGAGGTGATTCTCTCGACGGCGGAACGGGAGCTAATCGACTTGATCATCATGGGCGCCCGAGGACTTGGCCCGGCACAAGCACTCATCTTTGGAAGCGTTTCTCTTCGAGTTGCGACGCACGCGTCCTGCGCGGTTCTCACGGTGCCCGCTCCCATGCCGGCGTTACGTCGAGTCCTGCTTGCAGTCGAGGGCCAGCAGGACGCCGGGGTGGCGCTTCAGTTTTTGACACGCAAGCCGTTCAACCACCCGGTTGAAGTATACGTCCTCACGGTGCTTGCGTTACCGCTCGGAGAAGGGGAGCAGAAGACGGCGTTCGAACCACTGGGGGACATGACGCTCAGAAGCGCGCAGCGGTTCGTTGAAGACATTGCCGGACGCCTCTCCACCTTGCCGTATTGCGCCATGCCGGTCAGCAAGGTTGGGCCGCCGGCGGCCACCATCCTAACCTATGCTGAGGAACTGCGCCCGGATCTCATCATCATCGGCTCGCATACGCGGAACACAATTTCCAGGTTTCCACTCGGGAGCATCTCGCATAAGATTCTTCACGGGACGCGGCTCCCGGTATTGACCCTGCGATAGCACTTCTTACGAGATCAACCGCCGATCCCGAAGTGCCGTGAGAATACGATCCACAGCCGCCTGCGTCGACGTGCGGACGCTATCGATACAAACGTCCGGAGTCTCCGGCGCCTTATAAGGAATGGCGGAAGCAATTCCGCCACTCCGCCATTTCCCTATATAAGAGAAGATATGGCGGAACTCTATTCGGAGACTACTTCATCTACTACTTGGTAACAGCCCCATTGCGGCTTATGCAGCACACCGTTCTCTGTACCTATCTCCAACCCACGTTCTACCGTACGTTCAGGGTAGCCTAATGGTATAACGTACGCTTTGATTTCCTTCACCCGCACTGACACGTTTCCTCCTTCCAACAGGAAGGCTTGGATCACGTTCAATGCCTTCACGGCTTGGGTGTCTGCTTCCGCCGTTTTCGTCTTGCTCCATCCCAAAAAGCGGAACGTGGCCGTCTTGTCGTCTGCCACGAACTCCACCTTATAGGGTGACGGCTCTTCGCCTGCCCGCAACTTCACGCACGCAATTTCAATGACGTGTTTTCGCTTCATATCCCGTGTAATGGCAAAGGCCGTTTCCGCACCACCTATGATGTCCGTAGACCCACTGGCGAGATAGCGGACATTGTTGCTGGCATTGCTGGGCTTCCTCATATGGTGCGAGAGGATGAAGGTTTTTCCTGCACGTTGGAGCGGTTTTATGCGACGCCAGAACTCTGCGACGTTCTCGGCTTCATTCTCGCTGCCAACTAAAACGCGACGAAGCGTCTCTACAATGATGACATCTGGATCAACCCCCCTGCTGTGTAGCTCATTTAGTAATACGTCAGCGCGGCCCGGCTTAAAGGTCAGACCCCAACAGGACAAGGCATGAAAGGGTAGGTTACTCAACTTTAATCCGGCACCGGTGACAAGTTGGTTGACCCTCCGCCGTAGCATCCACTCGTTCATTTCCTCGTCCACATACAACACAGAACGTGGGCGTGGCACGTCGAAAGTGCCCAACCAAGTTTTGCCCGCTGCAAGGTGCAAGGCGAGGTCGAGCAGCAGCCAAGATTTGTAAGAGCCGAACTCCCCATACACCAGGGCACGATCCTGCACGGCTAGTAGACCTTTAACGAGCCAGTCCACGGGAGGCAATGGATCGTTAAGAATTGAATCGTATGACATAAGCGGAAATGATTCCGATTCAAAAGGATCGCTTACCTGAAAATCCTCACGGTCCCGTTGAGTTAAAGACCGGCGTGCAATCCCCCGTACCTCTTCCTCTTCTAGGGGAGGAACACATCTAGCTTCGTTCTCGGCAAGTAATGCTGCCTCTATCGCATCTACACCCCATTCCGCGCATTTCATGCTCCTAGCACGGCGATACAGTGTATCGTTGCGTTGCCCTTCTGGGATTGCCTCCCCCAGCGTACTGGGACGCTCTGTGGCCGGTTTTTTTAATAAGGTGAACAATGCTTGAGGGAGTTCGGCTAGAGGCTCGGTAGGCGGAACCACCCACTCATAAGTGGTGCCGTTGCTATGCCGTGAAGGTGGGGCGACGACGTAGCCGCCATCGCCCCTGATATCAACCTGTGGGAGGAACCCGGCCCGATTACGGACGCCCGAATCACGATACCGAAAGTAATAATGGTCACCTTTTCCCGTGGTGCTATGCCATGTTTCGGGCAGGTCACCCAGAGCCTTCGTCAATGCTGTCTTTCCGTCGGCCCCATCCACGTCCACGACGATGACGCCTGATTCCCTGCCGGTGCGAATGCCAATATTGCTAGCAGGAAAGGATTCCCACCATGACCGTATCATTTGTACGTCTGTCGTGGCATCGTACAGGCCATTCACGGCGATCTGACTGTTGGGATGTTTGCCTGGGCTGGGACACCTCAGTCTGCCGCACGCGCAGCCTCGATTGCGTATGCCGCGGAGCGGAAATACGTGGAGTCCCGCTTTAGCGTACTCTAGCGCCGCCTTACACAGGACGCTTTCATCTGTCATGGCTGCCAGCCCACTCAAGCGTTTCAATGATTGAGTGTGGGCACTGCTCTAGAGGACAGCCTTCGGGCGTGACCCATGTGAGGGGTTCCCCAGAAGGGTAGTTAGAAGGCGGCAGGATAACGGTTGAATTGGTCGCGTGAATATCAATGCCAGGTAATGCGCCGTAACGGCCATGGAGAAATCCTTCCGGCATGATCAGATGGTCAGGCTGGCGAAAGTAATATATCACGCTGTCCGCTACTCGCGCCTGCCATGTGAGTGGTAGCTCCAATGAAGCAAGAGAGCGTAAGCCGGGGCGGCCATGGACGTGGACAGCCAAAATGCACGAAAGGTCGCCGGTAGCAATTCCTACAAGCGATTCAGGCATGGAACTCCAAGTTTCTCGTACTACGTCGTCATCATAAGGGCAGATGACTAGGCATGAACTGTCGCGAGCGCGGCGTCGTTCTACGTTGCCATACCCTCGCCGTTGTCTAATCGGCTGAAACGGCACAACGGGCCAACCATTGGCGCAATAGCATAGAGCTGCCCGAAGTAATTCCGTCTCTCCATCCTGCCTATCCCACGCCTGTTTTCCGTACTTTTTCGATGAAAAATAGTCCACGGCTCACCTCCGTTATTGAAATTGTTGTGCTATCTCGGCCTAACGGGCCGTTCATTGAATCAAGGAAAGATAGTGCAACTGGTGAGGCGCTGAATAGCGCCGGTGGTTCCTAATTCACTAGGTAATTAGTAAATACGGGCAGGAGACTAACGCGGAGCGGCTATGAGACTAACACCGTAGATGACATTGCATCTTGGTAAGAATGTCGCGGACGTATTTCCGTCCATAATGCTTTTTTAAATTGGCAACAATTCTCTTTATGTCAGCGGCTGTCACGATTTCACCGCCGGACGAAACACCGGGTAAATCATCCAAAGTAGCAATCAATGCGAATGTCACTTCATTACGTGGAGAGATTCTGGGCTTTGTTTCGCTGTGTCTCAATACGCTACGAATGATCGAACAGTAGTCGTCATAGCGAAGAGTGCGACCTTTAAGATCCTCTTCCTGCTTAAATTGTTCCCATAGTTTTTGGGTGTCCTCCGCAATGGCGCGCACATGACCTTCTCTCGTATTGGCATGCTCACGATACTCTTTGCAAAGTGCCCTCCAATCTTGTGACTTTCCTAAACGTTCTTTAAGAACTTATACATATGCGACAAGCGTCAATGCTTTTACGTTGTCTTCCTCTGCCTCCTCTGTTGGGTACCATCCCCGGCGCTCCTTGATATGAACAAACCGCCTCCTAGGACGCCCCGACGACTTTCTGACGGGACGGTCGATTTTTATCCGGGCACCCTTAGTGAGCGCCATGCACAGTGCCAATACCAATTCTTGCAGTGTTCCGAAACGTTCCTCTTCGGAAAACGGATTCGATGGATGGTTAGAGTAAACATTCTTAAAGACGCTTATCACATGCGGATGACTTATCAAGAATGGGTCTTTTATTAGAGCAGTTCGAAGTTCTTCGTGCGCGGTGTCCCAATCCTCGGCGTCGAGGGCTTGCTCATACCGCTTCAATCGAGGGTCGTCCAGGTCATATGGGACGTAGACACGCCTTATACGATGTCGTTGTCCGAGAATGTGGCTGTCGCGAAGATCATCAGCCATCGAGTGCCTTTCTTTGTATGGCGTTCTCTAAGAATGATACGGCTGCATGTTTCAGTCAAGCGTTTCTGATTACCACTGTCTTTTGGTTAGGTGTACATTTCCTCGCCGAAAATTTCTTACTGTCGAAGACGACTATGGATGTGCTGCTACATTTCTGGTCATTGGGAATAGGACAGGTGTCGGTATCTGTCGCAAGCCAGTTAAGCCGAGAGCAGTGTGGGATACCCGCGTTGGAATTGGCAACGAACAGACGCTGTTACGAAACTCATTAGGAGACACCCGCCTATGTGGCAACTCTGAGGCAGGCTAAGACCCCGCTGTAGGGAGATGGCTGAGAGGGGACATCGATAAGAGATATCCAGCTTTGCGGTCAAAAACCGGTCGCCGGGCGGCTAGACCCGTGTGTACATCCGCCGTGAGGCGACATCGATAGACGTGCGAAGACTCAGCTTATGGGCAGACTGAGACCACACTGTAGGGGATGGCTGAGAGGGGACCTTGATAGGAGACAACGTCAAAACTCCCGGTTCTGAGCAGCACGCGAGGCGTTACTGTAGAAGTTGTCTCTGGCGACATCTATCGGGCACAGTTACTTGCCCTCGGCCTGACGGCGTCTCCACGCCATGCGCTGTGAGCTAAAATGAACATACTTCACCCCCTTGGTTCAGATACGCTGCTGATAGCCGAGTAAGGGGGTGCGCGTATGCTGATCGTCGACAACCTCTCGCTATCCGTCGCAGACCATCATCTTCGTCTACTCTTTTCTCCCTTCGGCCATGTGGTCCGCGCGCAAGTGGCGCGGACACGGATGGGGGAATCACTGCGCTTTGGTTACGTGGAAATGGAAAAGCCGAATGAAGCCGTCCTTGCTAGGCGTACTCTGGATGGGGCCACCTTGTGTTCCTTTACGCTTCGGATTAGCGACGCGTGGCACGACGGTTTGGACATCCTCCCGACGGGGCTTCCCGAAATACTCCATCAACTGGATGCCCACTCTCCATAACGTTCTCAGGCCGTGTCGTCGTACTATATTTTATCATGTAAAAAGCTTGCCTGTTCGCGGGGCGAACTTGGAAGGAAGACTATGTCCTCTCGGTACACTGTCATCGTTCAACGGTCTCGTCGCAGGTTACACCAGAGGCTGCGGGACCACTACACGGGTCCTGCGTGGAAGCTGGTCGGGATGTTGCGGGATCATCCCCGATGGATAGGCGTGGTAAAGGCGTTCGATACGTGCCTGGGTTTCATCTCAAAGACGAGCCGGACAACTCGCGGAGGCGGAGCCAAACCCCCACCGCTCGAATGGCTTCCACTGAAAAAGCATAAAAAATAAGGGCCTCAGAGCTAGCCTTGACGAAGGTCCAGACCCCGCACTACACTGGAATTGTGCCAGGAAAGGTCCGCAGAGCCTTTGACCCCCACACCTTCCTCTCTAAGGTCGGAGAGGGGAGAACCATCCTCAAGTCTCCCAAGAATCAAGTCATCTTCTCCCAGGGCGATGCGGGGGATGCGGTGTTCTACCTCCAACAGGGGAAAGTGAAGCTGACGGTCATATCCCAACAAGGAAAAGAGGCCATCATCGCCCTGTTCGAGCCAGGCAGTTTCTTTGGCGAAGCCTGTCTTGCAGGGGAGCAGATTCGCGTTGCCACGGTAAAGACTACGGAGCCTTCTGTGATTGTGCGGCTTGAGAAACAAGCCATGCTCCGTGTGCTGCGGGAAGAGCCCACCTTTGCCGAACTGTTCATTGCCTTTATGGTCACCCGGAACATTCGTATTCAGGAAGACCTCATTGACCAACTGTTCAATTCAAGCGAGAAACGGCTGGCGAGAGTGCTGCTCTTGTTGGCTCACTTTGGCAAAGAGGGCCAAGCTGAACCCCTCATTGCGAAGATTAGTCAAGAAACCCTCGCGGAGATGGTCGGGACGACGCGCTCTCGCGTCAGCTTTTTCCTAAATAGGTTCCGCAAGCTCGGCTTCATTCAGTACAACGGCGGTATACACGTCCACAGCTCCCTCCTCAATGTGGTCCTCCACGATTAAGCCTGTAATGCCGAAACTTAGCTTGGTCACCGGGCTTGATGGACGACGTTGGGAGATTATGGAGTCTGACGAGGGAAACGTTTTACACCGGAAAGAAGGGCACACCGAATGGCATCCCGGTTTACCGGAAACCGTTCCTGCCCACCTGGTCCCCAGCGAGAAGGCTTCGACATAGCTCTATTGGCCGCTGCACTTGGGTCGGGTGTGATGTAAATTAGTATCTGGCAGGGAGTCCCCATGAACGACGAGGAAGGCACCCGTTGCCCCAACCTGAGGAACAGATAAGCAGTCCGTCCTGCAAGCATCCGGTGCTGACGCTCATCACAACTGCGGCTGGCTATTTAACAGGTTGGTATCGTTGCGGTGACTGCGACGAGACGTTCAAAGTGCCGAGCGAATCAGCTAAGGACATCGCACCAAGGTAACGCTTTCTGCAAAGCCTAAGTGGCAACCGTTCCAAGCGCTAAATACTCCCACGCTCAATAGAACGCTTTCACCATTCAGCAAGGTGCCCCTGTACCCAATCTTGGAAACGCCCGAAAATCTGGTTTGGCGTTTAACTCGCATCCCAACGCGACATGAGGGGCTGTTTTTTGGGGTATGCCAGGGGGGAGTTTTGTGAAATGCAGTGCTGTGTTCGTTGCCGTATATTGCCGTCGGGTAGGCGTTACCTTTGCGGTAACGGAGGGTTCATTTAAGCCAACGTCATCATTCTTTGATCTAAGTATTTACAGGGCGGTTTCGTAAACCGCAGGTCGTTGGTTCGATTCCAATCGCCGGCTCCATATAATCAATAGCTTCCGTACCGCCAACGCTCTTTACTAGGTGCCATGGTTGCACGGGGGTTGCGGATGGAGTTGCTGAGACAGTCTTCAGCCCCTGGGTATCCAGGCGATCTACTGCCCGTTTGTTGCCGCCCGGAATCAAATGCCCGTAGAGGTCTACCGTGACTTGAATTGAGGAATGTCCCATCTGTTCCTTCACGTAGACAAGACTCTCCCCTTGCTGCAACAGCAGAGAAGCAAACGTATGGCGAAGATCATGGAAGCGTGTACGACGCAGGCCCGATAGCGTTAACAGGCTACGGAAAATACGCTTGCGGAGGTTGTCAGGGTCAAGAATGCCGCCCACTTCATTGCAAAAGACCCATGGCGACATCTCACTAGACCCGTTAGCCATTGCTTCTGACTTCCGTTCAACATGGAGCTGTGTGAGCGCATGGGCTAATTCCTTGGACATATCCACGCGACGGCCTTCGCCGCTCTTCGGTGTACATATTCTTCCACGGGAATAGTTACGTTGCACGTCGATGAAGCGTCCCTCCATGTGAATGCAGTCCCATTGCAACGCCAATAGTTCGCCCTGTCGTAATCCTGTCCGTGCTGCACAAAGAAAGAGGGGATAATAGCGCGCGTTATGGCTTTGTACAGTGGCAAGGAGAGTAGCAAGCTCCACGCCTGTAAAAGGGTTAATGTGCGTACGCTTGCTTATTTTAGGAAGAAATTTCCCCGGTTTCAGAGCAACGTTGACGGCCACCTGTCCGTCCTCGACTGCATGACTGAGAAGGGAACTCAGGCATCGGACAACGTTTTGCACAGTCTTGGGGGACTGGCCTTTTTTCAACCCGCCAATCGCGAGGGCTTTCACCTTATCTCGGCTGATTTGGACCAATTTTAATGGACCTAGAATAGGCAGGACATCGCGCCTCATGATCTTTTGATAATCATCGTATGTTGAGTGCTTCCGTGTATGCTGAATACGCTCTAGCCATGTTGCGGCGTACTGTTCCAATGAAACGGTTCCCGCATTATCGAGAGTGCCGTACTCGCCTAACGCTAAACGAGCCTGGATTTGCCCTGCGGCGTGGCGAGCCGCCTTCTTTCCGACATCACCGACGCCCACTCGTTTGGCTTTCCGCTTTCCATTATGATTGATGAATAACCACCATGCGCCCTTCCATTCATGAATTTTGACTCCCACGCTTATGCCCTCCTTTGTGAATGGGTTGCTTCACCAGGCCGTCCAGCGTCACACCGAGCGCCTTGCACAGTTTCAGCAGGGTTGAAAGCTGGGGATCAACATCGCCATTTTCGATTTTGAATAAATTCATGTAATGCACCGCCGACAGGTCAGCGAGTTTCCTCAGAGACAATCCTTGTTCTTCTCGGAGCGCACGAAGCCGCAACATTAGTGGCATAGTGTTACCATATTGGGTGACACGCTTGCAACAGGCTAGGGGCGGCTCGTACCACCCAGCATTGGCACCAAGTGGTACGACCCTGTTAGACCCTACCGGCCTTCACCCACCAGATTACTGGATATCGGACAGAATGACTCCAAGACATTATCGACCATGGTCGCTAAGTTGACTTGTGAGGCCTGCCGTCGTGCCAGGAATGCATCAATATCCACCGGACGAATCAACACCTTCTCCCTTGGAGCAGCCTGGTGGAACGCCAGGCCTCTTGCAATCCACCGCTTAAGGGTCTTTCTTGACACGCCGACCCACTCAGCGGCCATTGCTACAGACATGTAGCCCACGCGAGCTTCCACAGCTGCAATGTTCAGTTCACTTCGCATGGGTTTCCTCCTTGGACACTTAGAACGCCCGAGTAGTCATATATTGCCATCACCTTCTGGAACCTTATGACGTCGCCACACTTTCCATACATGGGGTGAAAAGGAATATAGTAACAAGGGTGGTTAAAAGTGTAGATTTCAGACCTCCGTCTGAGTGAATGCCATAATTTACTCGACGTATCCACAAAGGTCCCAATCGCCTTTTGTAGATTTGCGCCTTCAACGTGCGGCACCATCAGCCCTGACGTGTTGTTTCCACCGAATCCCACCGCGATGTGCGCCTGAGGGTACCTTGACCAGGAACGCATCATTGTCGTGATATCCCCCGTGCGATGGCCCGAGCCATTCCATCCAAAGGGATGTAGGCCGGGGCTGGTACAATCCGTCATGCCACATGAGCATGAGCCGTGTGCGGCCCAGTGCATCGCAAAGGTGGGAAGCCCTTCGACCGCAAAAGCGGTAGCCAACTCTAATAGCTGGTCGCATCTGGCTGACCAGGATTGCTCCTGACCTATTGGGCAAAAATCAGAATTTAACACCTCACCGATAACGTGGAACTCCCTGTCTCCCCATCCGCTGCTTCCGTTCATCTCCATGATCGCTCCTCCATCTTGGTTATCAGCAAGCACATCGCTTGCTGTTGCACGCACAGTAAGCGATATTGCGCGATAGCCGCGACGATTGGCGCACCTCTATTGGACGGATGATTAAGGGGGCGTGGGAGAATAGAAGCGAAGGGATTCAGCAGGGGAAAGTCGGGGCGGCTTCGCGTTGAGCAGACGCAAGCGTACCGATACACCATGCCTAATAACCTGGAAGGCGTCTGGACCTAAGTAATCTTTTCCCCGAAGGGTTTCAAGGGTCTTGTGAATCGAGCCGGAATCAATCTTCAGCGGTGATTTGGGAAAGATCGTCAGGGGGAGTGATGCCATGAGTGCACAACTGATCTCATGCCGAATCGAATTGCCTTTGACTGCCTCGTTGAGACCATCGGTGGCGATGCGTTCGTAATCCGGCTCCGCCGTTGGTTGTAGTTGTCGGTTGCTGATAAACTGCTCAAAGAACCGTCGGAGATCATGAGCCAATACTTCGACGGTGCTCCTTCGTGTCGACTCTCGTTCATAGTCCGCCCGCATGCCCTGCCAATCGATGGTGTTCCCGTCTTGCTCTGCCGGTTGGTAGAGGTCCAGCGATTGATGCATCTCTTCGAACGATTCGACGAAGTCCCAGGCGGCGGCTGTCTGTCGCCTATTGGCTTCGGATGGGAAAGACCCGTCCACCTCTTTAATTTTGTGAAATAGAAGCATCGGTCGGCCTACGGGTTGCCCTACGTTCGTTATTTCGACCCGATGTGACCCGATGAGAACATGTTCGATATAGGCTTTCAGTATGCTTACAAACCATCGATTCCGTGTTTCCTCGGACAGGAAAGGGTTGCTCCGCAGAAACTCACGGAGAACTACGACATAGGCATGATCGAATAGTCGCGGCTCGCAGCACACTGCACCAACTACGGCGTCAAGTGCAGCAGCTTCATCGACATCGTTGAATGCCGATAAAAATGTTAGTAATCCTGGCTCGGCCGCGTCATAAATGCCCCAAACCGTGCCCTTCAATGTTCCGGCTTTATGGTTTCGGGCTGCATCGGCGATAAGGGATGGGATCGGAATAGAATCCAGAGTGTACGGCGGAGAAACCTCATGGTCTTTTTTTAATGAAGCAGCGCGTTTCGGCATCTTAGAAACGTATGGAAACTCCTGGACCGCATAATAATGGAACCGCACGGTTTGTCTATTCGTGTTGTTTACTTGGGTAGTTGTACTCGATAACGGGAGATGCAATGAAAACCGGTAGCGCGCGCGAGGCAAAAATTTATTGGCCGGAAAAACGACGGGAGACGTGACGACTATACATTATGCCGCCTTTAGGCTCCTGTTTCGTCGTCTAAGCGAGCCACTTTTTCAGAGCTTACTGTTGAGGGAGAGCCAATAAGGAAACGACATGGTTGGTGGCCCCCGGCACCCACACTTTACATTGGGCAGAATCGGCAAAAAGACGGCTCTGAGGGGATGGCTCTGGAGTGACATTGATAAGGGATATCCATGACTGAGGCCATGCCGCTGGAAGGTGACATGGTGAGCATGGTGACCGTATTTTTATCATCTTTATTCTCTATGTTATGCACATTCCTTTTTTGCAACAGAGTTACATGAATTACCTTCACCATCATCACCGTGTGGAGGAGCGGCGGTCGTGTTGAAGTCATTCGCCGAAATTTGGATACGGGTTTGCCGTCCGTGGTGCTTGTTATTGATATCAATCTTCACGTTCAGCGTTTGTTCAATGGCGGGTCGTTTCGCCTTCAATTGCTTGGTAAGTGCGGTCACACCACGACACGGCAGGAACAGCCGCATCTCTTTGGCCTTCTCTACCATGTCGTAATGCAGCTGTTGACTGGTCCCGCTCCATGCCATGTACTTCCGCTCAGTGAGGATCGCCCAAATAACATCGGCCATCACGTCTTCTTCTGCCGTGAACGTGCTTTGGCCGCGATCAAGACGTTTCATCAAGCCTTTCCATCCCCCCTCGATACGCTTGCCCCAGCCCGCTACGTCCATCAGGGTTTTGCCGAAAATGGAGAAGTCGGCAAGACTGTGGTCAGCCTCTGCGTCTTGGCCGTTATTTGCCAGCGACGCATCTTGAAACTTTGCCAGTAGGCCCAGGATGTCCCCCCAGATCGCATTCCGTTTGGCCTGCACTTCAGATCGCAGGAGGGTCTCCCGCCGTCGTGACTTCAGCGGAAGGACGTTGAACTGAATTGGCAGAATGCGCCTGGCCACATCTTCACGCCGAAATCGCGGCGTCCGGCTCGTCAAGATGAGCCCTGCTTTTGGCACAAAGTGAATTTGGTCCGAGTTCGTGTACAGCCGCCGTCGGGACATCCGTACGCCGGTCGCATAGCGACATAGAAAATCTTCGAGCCAACGGTTGTACGAATCAACATTATCCAAGACGACCAGGGGCCGTTTGCATAATTCTAAGGTCACGGACTTTTCTGCCTCCCCCGGCTGCCCGGTGGGCAGGTCCATAACCTCAAACCGTGGACCCGCGATCAGCCTTCCAATGCATTCGCCCATTACGCTTTTCCCGCTTCCCGCTATGCCCTCAAAGAGTGGGATCGGATGCACTGGATTCCACTCAGGCACAAACAAGTGTAGTATCCATATGGCAAGCAATACCTGCTGGTCGGCGACGGAGAAGGCGTTATCGGATGAGAAATTACCCAGTGAACACAGCCATTCCAATTCCCGCCCATCACTTCCATATTCCGCAGTCCATGGGGTTAAAAACTCCATGGGTGTCAGAAACAAGATCCCGTCAGTGCCATTGGGCATCCGTTCCCATTTGCCATGTCGCTTTCGTCGCATCATCTGACCGTCGAAGGTGTTCAACGCAATCACATCCAAGTCGGGTGAATCGTTATAGGCCAGGAAGTGCGTCGTGACAGTGTCGGCGTGGTGTTCCGCAAACGCGGATAATCTCGGCAGCCACTGCTTCTGCAGACCCGTCACATTGCCCGTCAGTTCAATCATGTACAGCTCAAATTGGCGCTCTCCCAATTCGTATAGCTTCTTGTCCTGGAATCGAAAGAAAAGCAATTGTCCTTCATCGGTTCGATACAGCCGACCGATTCGTGTCAGCAAATATTTGAGGGCGCTGTAACCGGAATCCTCAAACATATAATTGGCAAGCTCCCCGTACTTCGGCTTGAATCGTTTGATCAATTCAGGTTTTTCAAGGTCGCTCACGTCTTTAAAGCCCTTCGCAATCTTCCGAACGGCGGCGAACTCCTTCTGGACTCTGATTTCCTCTGGTGTCACGGTTCCTCCCTGGGTGAAATTGGTGGTACATGCCGTCAGCGGGGCGGACTATACCACCGGGGCCGATTCACCACGTAACGTTCACGCACCTGTATTAGGGGACGGGATTAGGGGGATGTGACGAAGACTACGGTGTGATCAGTACCGTTGCGGAAAACCGTCTTAGGAAACGGTTCCTGAGAAGCGTCAGGATTGTGGCCGCATAGTGGGAGTCAATTGAGCTTAGATGTGCTTTGATTAGTAAGCATTGCCCCTCTGCGATCGAGGGATTGTTTGACGTGTAAGTAGTGGCAATACTGCTTAAGTTGCAATCCGCTATAATAAATCCGGTCTCACCAACGCTCGAAGAGTAGCCGTTTTCCTAGTTCATTTTCATGGGCTTCGAAGAAAAGGCGCCCCCCTCCCTTAGCTGTGATGGTATTGTTACTTACTTAAGCCTTGACAAATGTCAGGATTAGCTATATCCACGTAGGTGTTAACAGAGTCTGGTCGCAGGCTCCATTCGGTCAACCTTCTCAACATCCGAGGTCAGTGATGAGTAGACGTGCCACTCCTGCCAGCAAAATTAGGTTCCGAAGGTTTATCCACGGAGCCTCCGACGTATCCGAATATATCGGATACTTCGTGTTTCGTGTGACGTGGGTATCCGTCGGGATCTACCACGCCTTAGCGTACGCACTGCAGTCTCTTATTCACAAGTAAGAGGAAGGGAAGCCGGGCCGCGACCGCCCGGCCTTCTCTTTATTGATTTCGCTCATAATTTATGATTTAAAATGTGTAGTTCGCTCCTAGCTATGCACCATGAAAGCTAGCAAAGCCGCGGGCCTCCGCGATACCTGGAGAAAGCTCAATCTGCCGAGTTGCCCGCATAAAATTCTCTCCCCCGAAGAGGACGAGGGCGGGCATCCCACCGAAAACTACGTCTGTGAGCGCTGTGGCGGCCTATTCTACGTGACTCCGAAAAAGCGATAAAACCTCGCTTGCTTCCTATGCATTTTATACGTATAAGCCTACGTTAATACGCTCCATGTATGTTCGAAGAGAGGTCTCCGAGTTTATACGAACCTGCGATGTTCTCCTTCATGGCATGACCGCTGAACTCTCACCAACCGAGCGCGAACTGCTCGCTGCCTATGCGGAGCGAATCCAAGAAAAGGTTAAAATCAAATTTCCTGTAGCGCACTAACCGATCTGTAAGAGCCTGCTCGCCAGAACCTACAGACTTTACCTACATACGTATTCCCTTGCGTATGTTACGGTCGATGCATGGGATGCTTTGAGGATAGCCCAGCCGCAGTGTGGATGGTCTGTACTGCCACGAAGACAGTGGAGGATGTCAATTTGGCGGCCCTCGACTTTTCTGGCTTTAGCCGCTCTGAATCCATCGGAAAAACACTTGAAGACCTTTTCACTCAACATGGCGCTGACGCCATACTAAGACACTGCTCTTCACCCGACCACTGCATTGATGCGTACGCCGCTGGTATCGTTCCGCTGCTTACAAAAGAGAGGTTGCTAAGAGATGTAAGAATGTTCTGTAAGCTGGCAACGGGTCCCGAACCTCGCCTACTGCTCTTGGCTCGACAAGTCTATAGTTAAATTACAGTTCCCAAATGTGCTGTATCGATCGCCTTACCTGGCCGCTAATTCGAAGTGCGTAATGGTACGGTCGTTGGGGAACGTTAGTTTTTCAATCTGGTCCACGGCGCACTCGCGTACAAAGTGAGCCGGGTATCATGATCACTGCCTGAGTCCAACGCGCTACCAGGGCTCCTACCGGACCAACCCGACCCATCCTGATCTATTCAAGTCTTGTATTGGCCCGATAGGTAGTCGGATCTTTATTGCGTCAAGGGTGAGCATGGTGAATATGAAATGAACAACTTCTCTTTTTAATATAGCTATTCCTCCACATTCTCCAAGGTTATTAGTTTCCATGTCACCATTGTCACCGTAACAGAGCTAGTATCAAGTCAGTTGTAGTTTCGCGCCCCTCTTGCCAGAGCGGCTTAGAACGCCATACATTTTACGATAGACAATGCTCCACCCGATAGCCGATGTTGGACCGTAATGACAGCCGCCTTGGTTGTATCAATTGCTAGTCTCGTATTCGCCTTTCCCGCTATGTCCGCAGAGGTACACGATGCCTCAGGTATCACGCGGGTTGGCGAGTACCTGCTGATCGTCGGAGACAAAGACCCTGGTCGTTTCTATCGCTTTCCTGTTCCTAGCGGTAGTGGGAGAGCCATTGTTATTGATCCAGAACGAGCAATGCCTGTGGACTTACCGCACGGTAGCTTGGCGATTGATTTAGAGGGCATCGATGTTTTAGCAGACGATAGGGTTGTGGTCCTCTCAGAACGACTACGTGCGTTGATTGGGATGGAAGGTGTCATCGCCCAATATGGAACGCCACTTACGGAATTCGGAAATAGGGGATTAGAAGGTGTCGCAGTGCGACGCCTTTCCAGTGGCACATCAAAGGTGGCGGTACTGTGGGAGGGTGGGTATCCCGAATATCAGGCGGTGCCTGAACAATTACGGTCCATCGTGGGGCCTCTTCCTCTTCGTCCCGTCATTTGGATGCATGAACTCACCAAAGGGCAAACAGGCGTCGATGTGAGAGACGATGGAAAGCAAGGGGTGGTCCCACAAACCCTATCATTAGACGTTCAAGAGATTGGCGACGACCCACCGCCGACGGCGCAGCGGTTTCGGGCCAGTGATCTCGTCTGGCATGAGATCAATAAAAGCACCCATGAATTAGGGTTCATTGTTCTGCTGAGTTCTGAGAACTCACCACGCGAAGGGAACAGGGTCTTTCAGTATCAGTGGCTACAACGATTCAATATGCAGGGCAAACGACTCGGCGGCCCACTAGATTTAAACGAGGTGTTGCCTAGGGGTCTCAGGCAAAGGAATTGGGAAGGGCTGGGATGGTACGAGGCAGGCAAACGACTCATCATTGTTCATGACGCACCCCCGGCTGGCATCCCAACGGCATATGTTATTGACATACCTGAGGACTGGTAGGGCATAACGCTGCTGCCAACAATTGCCATAACGCTGTCGTGGCAACGCAGTCGGACCTCAACGTCGCGGTCCAATGAGTGCCTCAAAGAGCTGATTGAAATCCGCCTTCGCCGTCTTCACAAACACACCGCGATGACCGCCTACCGCAACAGTCGCCCCCAGAGTACATCCATCCTCTCTGAGGCAGCCAATTAAACCCGCTGATTTTCGAGATGAATCGTGCGAGCGCGGTATTCGATCAGTTTTCCATCGATGAGAATTCGCCAGTTATGATGACGCCTTTCAGTTTAAGTAACTCGTCTAGAGACGTAGCCATGCGTACCTCCCGGCCCTATTAACAAAAAAAAAAGAGGTCAAAGTCTTGTCAGTTTGAGCTTCGTCCCGTTCGTGAAACTTTCGCTTCAGCGCGGTAGCAAATCTCTTTTCTAACCCGGCCTTGGCCTCAAACCAACATTACCAACAGCTCGGTCTGTATACAATCAGGTGAGCCAGTATTTTGGTGTCGTAGCGGTGACTACAGTTGCCGTTCAATGAAGCATCCGACGGAATGGTGAGGATGGTGAGCATCAATCCACAAACTTTCTCTTTTTAATAATACCTACTCCCGAAAAACTCCAAGGTTATGAGATTTAAGGTCGCCACTGTCACCATCTGGGCACCTCTAAAGTCGCGCTCTTGGCGTGTGCGGCCTGCAAATGTGGCGGATCGACCATAACTGAGTCCGTGTCCCTTTAACCTGCCCTACGTCCGTGCGACATACTGCTTTTGGTCACCGCCTTTAGTCCAATTTACCCAACACGTGAGTTGGCATACCGTAAGGGGCATGTCAGGTACAGCCAAAGCTGGAATAGTCGTCATAGGGGGTCCACTAGCGATGGCAACACTGGGCGTCTACTGGACGCGCACGCCACAGCACGCCTTCCTCCGCGTATTAGCGAACCATAGCGGTCGGGGGCAAGAACGAACCATCGCCCACAGCGTGAAGCCAGACGCGGGCAAGCAGCCCCAGCCGATCCAGCAGCGGACAGAACCGGTGACGCAGTATCTTGCCTACTTACAAAATAAAACGCTTGAACAGACGTACGGGATCGAGGTTACAGACGCACGCATGAAAGGGAAAAGGGCCGTGCTGACCGTCATGCTCAGCAAGACGGTGTATACCATCCGCTTTCATGAGCAGCCTGACGGTCACTGGGCACTTGCCGAATTTGAGAACCAAGAGAATTTACTGAGGGAGGTATCCGAACGAAAGAATCAGAGTCTCGTATCCATCATTGCACGGCTATAGCTCATTGCAACCGTCGTCACCGAGGAGGTACGAAATGTACGCTGTCGTGAAGCATCAATCTCATCATCTCATTGGTAAACTCACCGGCTTGTTGAAGATTGATTCAGACCGGGTACTCTTTCAAACCCTCTTCGCCATTGTTCTTTTGTGGATGGTATGGCCACTGGCTTTTCTTGGCTATCTAGCGACCGTGTATGGCCCGCATATCCTCGTCGGACGGTAGACGCTAACTGACCGCAAAGGGCATCATTTCGAAAAGCGAAGTGCTAAGCAAAGGAGCTTCGCCGCCGCATCCCGCCGCTGCTGCACCCTACAGCGACCTTGCCGCCGATCCGAACAAGACGGACATCCTTGTCTTGATGCCGGACCAAGGACGACCGCTTAAAGTCGGGACTTGCAAGGGCGTCGGCGCAAAGCAGCAGCGGTTCGGATAGAATATCTGAGGGGACACAGAAAGCAGCAAGTACGTCGTGGCTCATTAGTACCAGGCCGTTTTAGACAAAATGCGGCTGAACAGATGGGGCAGTGGCAATGCTGATCCGGCGTTCCACGAATACCCTCATGGTGGCGGCCCTAATCGCGGCTCTTTCGGGCTGCCCCTCCCGCCCGTATTTTCAGGTTGTTGATCCGATCCCGGATGGCATGGCGATGGTGTATGTGTACCGGCCAACGCAAGATTTCGGTGACCCATCGCAATCGGTCTATATAAATGATCGTAAAATCGCATCGCTGTCTAGTCCTGACTATATGTACTACATGACACCACCGGGCATCGTGAATGTGAAAATACGCGGACTGAGGGAAGCCTATGTGCGTTTTAAGGTAGAGGCAGGGAAGTTATACTTTCTCAAGTCTTCCATAAACAAGATCGGCTCTCAGTCCACAGCAACCGGCATAGACGTTCTTACCTTGATGGAACCCGAAACCGGCTTGCAGGAAATCACGAACTGTCAACTATCTTCCAACTCATCCGCCCTATTCTCATACTAGGCCCAATTCTAGTTACAGTTAGTCACGACATCTCAAAAGGTGCAAACGACTTCGGTCCTCCCTGGGTCATAAGGCACTTGCGAATGTCGTCCCGCCTAAGATGATGGCTTTTCGTATGGCAACTGCAGAGGTCTAATGGCCGTCTCAGAGGGGACCATCTCAGAATGATAACTCAGAGAGGGCGGTCTGAAACAGCACACCGGCGGAGAAGTCTCCGACGGCAGCGGTGGCCGTTTACCTTAGTTTGGGAATACAAAAAATGGCGGCGGCACGCCCGGTGCAGAGACGATCGCTTTGAAGGGCCATCCATAGGGAATATCTGACCCTGTACTAGTGAGCAGGATTTAGGGGCTTCCAAGGAGTGTAATTACGTGCATTGGCCTTCGCTTGCACCCTAAATACGAATCCTGGTGATGAGGATTAATCGGCGTCGTTGAATGAGGTTGGCTTTAAGGGCAACCGTATGATGAACGTTGTTCCGTTTTCAGGCCGGCTCTCGACCAAAATGGTCCCTCCATGATCAACAATAATGCCATAACTGATCGACAGTCCAAGGCCGGTTCCTGCACCGACCTCCTTTGTTGTAAAGAACGGATCAAATATACATTTAAGGTCTTCGGGCGCAATACCCACTCCCGTATCATGAAAAACGGTCTCCACTACCTCATCACGGAGGCGGGTGACGATCGTCACCGTTTTGACAGCGGACTGCTTGACCGCGTCGCGTGCATTGCTCAGCAGGTTCACAAAGACTTGTTCAAGCTGAATGGCGTTGGCCTGCACCAATGGCTGTTCATCGGTGAGCTGCACATGAAGAACTACATTGCTCAGACGCAGCTGCTGGTCTATGAGTACGATGGCGGCGGTGATAACATCGTGTAAATTGACAGGCCCTTTTTGTGTTCCCGCTGAACGCCCAAACGTGCGTAACGAGCTAATGATCTGTGAGGCGCGTCGTACCTGGTCGGTAATGATCGTCAGATTCTCTTGGACAGGCTTGAACTCGGACTCGGACTCTTTGCGCTGATTGAACGACTCGGTTAGATTGGAAGCAATCAAGCCAATATTATTCAGCGGATTATTTAACTCGTGTGCCACCCCTGTCGCTAGCTCTCCGATACTGGCAAGCTTGGAGGTTTGAAGCAACTGTTCCTGCTTCTTCTGAAGCTCCTGTGTTCGTTGGTCAACGCGGTGTTCTAATTGTTCTTGGCTTTCGCGAAGGGCGGTTTCCGTCTTCCTCCGCTCCATAACTTCGCGCTTGAGGTTTTCATTCGCTCCCTTCAGATGCCGGACGAGATCCGCGTTTTCGCAACGAAGTTCAAGGGCAGACTGAATAGTGCGATGGAAGCGGCGCGCAGTGACGATTAAGGCCGCGCTATAGAGTAGGATCATCGCCGTCATCGTCGTGTGGTAGGCATCATTATCGACGAAAAACCGAACGAGAATCGGAGAAATGGCAGGCAGAAAGAAAGCGAAAAAAACGTCGAGACGTGGGGTGAGCACCGCCACACTACCCGCGGCCATGCCACCAATGACAAAGGCAAGAAACACCTGGTGGGCAAGCGAGCCTGGGGGATACAGAAAGATACCGGCACCTCCCCAGCCTGCACCAGCGAGCCCACTCCCCACCAGGTAGTAGTGGTTCCATTGCCGTGCGTGTTCGACCGTATTTTCGGATCGCCAATATCTCCAGACCAGTAGCGCTCGGCCGGTGGTGATCACCAGCATATACAGCAGCCATACCACAACGATCTGAGGTGCGATGCGGTAGTGTTGGATAGCAGCCAGCAGAAGGACATTGATGACAGTCGCGATGTATGCTTCGCCTGCTCCTTCGTAGAGCAGCCTGACCTGATCTGGAAAAACTCGTTTATTCTGTGGACTGACGGAGATGGCCTTCTCTTGCGACTCTGGGCTCCCAGCGCGCAGGTGCTCCAAAGCGTTCCCGACCAATAACCCGATGTTGTTGAGGGGATTATTGAGGCAGCTCGACATCAGCGTCGCTCTCTCCAACTTGTGTACCCACACTTCATTCCCTTCTATTATGTACGCTCTGGCCTGGCAGTCAAAGCAACTTATGGACCTAGAATATTTCCTTATCCGCAGTCGGTTTGACGTGGGCATTCTGACGATTCATGGCTGCAGCAGCAGAGTAGTCGGATGACGGCGATGACATCGAGGGATGCGGAAGGGCACCAGACATCGTCCAATATGGACAGCAGTGATTAGCTCCGCGTGGAGGTCCCGACGGGGAGACATCCCGTTTCAGATACGCTGAGAGCCGGCCTTCACCGACTTCATCAATCAGAAGAAAATCGAGGCCGCACATCGGCGGCGCACTCCATCGCACCACGGCGACATAGATCTTGACCGGGGTCGGCTCGTCGGGCAGCGTCAACTGCACGGTGAGATGCGCCTCCACCTCGACGGGTGTCATCGTTTGCAACAAACACCCGCCGATCGACAGATTCTTCGTGATCCCGTTCCCCTCGTGGTCTCCCGTATAGGCAACGGGGCATTGACGCAAGTATCGGCGATCTCGACGCATACCAGGTGCGGGCGTCTTCTCACGAGCGGCCTCCAGCCGGACCGCGACTTCCGTTCGAAGGACGGTCGGACTAAACGGCTTACGCAGGATGGGCCAGCGGTTGCCATCGACCCCCTTACTCAGCAAGGTCATCTGCGAGTGACTCGACATGAACAGGACGGGCGTGTGCGGCCGTTTGGCTAAGGCTTCCTGCACAACTGTCATCCCATTCTCGAAGCAGCGCGCCCTCGTCTTGGAGCATATTTGTAACTCGTGCGGCGCAAGGACCACATCCACGATCAGGAGATCGACGGGCTCGTGCTCCAGCAGAGCAAGCGCTTCCATGGGATGCCCGGTGCAGGACACGCGATGCCCCGCAAACTCGAGGGCGTTCAAGCACAGCAATCGCATCGACTCGTCATCATCCAGCACAATGATTCGTGATGGCACCGACTTGCTCCTCCCTGATTTGTGGTTCCTCGTGTGTGTAGGCTTGACGCTTCTTCCTGATCCAGCGACCTGCCCACTAGAAACACCACGCGAATCGTGTGGCGGAAGTGAAAACTATCTTGGTAGGTGGGACGTGGCCGTTCACATACGAACGCTGTGGATTATGCTCGCAGTTAAATGCGTCGATTCACCAGCACGCCTTCCCCATTCTCCATTGCTACCGCGAGCCCCATCAGCTCCTCGGAGGGAATTTGGCGTATGACCTCTCCTGATTGATCATTGATGACTTTGACCGTCACGGTCCGGGTCATTGCGTTCACTTCAAGGTGGAGATGCGAATTGACAGGGAGCCATGCGTCCTGGAATTTCCGCGTCGCTTTGTCGATGACCTGATTGACAGGGGCTTCTCCTTGGGCAGCACGGGCTGACTTGGCGGTGGCAGGCACCCAGCCAGAAGACGCCTGTGTGGCCTCAGAATCTCTTGGCTCATTGGCACTGAGCTTTGTGATGGCACGGTCGCTCATACATCACCTTTATCCAAGCTACATATCTACCTTGCTATCTGTGGTGTCGGCATCCGCCCCGAAGAACTGAACTACTTCCAAACCATTGAGCATCAATGCTCGCGAATGGGGAGAAACCTAAGGCTTCGGGGATGTTAGGAAGCCGTCGCGGTGACGCTGCGTATTAGCGAACAGAGCAGCCGCGAAGTCATCGATGTGTACATCGCCTCGAACCATGCAGACCGTCAGAAGCCCGTACGAGACCACAGGTCTTGCAACACAGGAGCCCAACGGTGATGGGATGGGATTCCATGTCTTCTTTATCGAATATGAGCGGTATAGGAACAGAGGAAGCTGTTGTTGCAGCGGTTAACGCAACCGCCTTCTGCTCGGAATAAATGAGACACAAAAGGTGGCTTGGCTAGCCTACTTGGCCTTTACGCTGGACGGGCGATGAGGGGTGAACTTAGTGGTCGGCTTCGCCGAGTGCTTGGCGCAATAAAACGCGCCGCTTGTCTTATCTTGACTAACGCCTGTGGAAGACATGCAACCATATATACAACAAGCTGACATACGTGGCCTCCGAAAAAGGGTTTAACTACTTAGTAAGTGTATATTGACCCTTCTTGGCGTCAACCTTCCAGCGTTTTGCTTAGAGCTTAATCACTGTTAGCGTCAATCATCATGGCCATAGAAGCGGGACTATCCACACTTCCGACGGTTCTCTCTAATTGCATCTTATGGAATAGCACCGTGGGAAGGAACTGACAAACCGGGAAATTGCTAAGCAGATACCTACTTGCGTCAGTACAAAGTTACTGGGCTTAGGCATTTATTACACGCCACGAATTTAGAGGTATGTAACGTCTGGATGGTTAACGGTTCATGAACACCTTCGCGAGAACCGGATGGCCTTCTATCATCTCGTGAAGCGCCTTTAACATAGCGACCGACGTCGTCTCACCCGACTGAATCAAAGATGGGTAGTTTTCCTGTGCCATGGTAAAAAATTCAGCATGATTCTGGGTAGGGATTCCCATCAGCGTGGCTAACGATGCCAGGTGTTCGCCGCGGCCCTGCGCCATCTCATGCTGCAGATTTTCAAACGTGGCACTAGCAAAGGCATTCACGAGTTCCGTTCTCATGATGACGCCGTCGTTGGTGCATCCCGACGTCCCAAACGAAATCCCGAATGTTTGACTGCCAAACGTACCGTTCGTCGTGGCCATCATCACCTGCGGCGCGATTTGCTTTTGCCCCTTAAAATCTCCCCACGCCAGCTTGCCCAAGCCGCATCCGGGTCCATTATCAGAATTGCCTGCGAACACCATAGTGGCCGGTAAGACGGCAAAAATAATAGCAAACTGCAGGACCACAAATCGCTTCATCATCGTTGTCCTCCTATTTAAGTGAGCTTTGCCGCACACGTCTAAGGGGTGCAGGGGCTTGGACCACCTTATTATAGTGGAGAGGCAGAGGAGGAAGACTCCTATGAGCAGCGGGTTACTGACGGCTTGCCGATCCCGGTGATAGAGTCTGGCCTCCCCCTGTCCCTGGTTTAGAACAATTTAGAGTTCCCAAGGGACACGCCGCACGTCATTTGTATATCTAACTTGAATGGCCTGGTAGAGCAATCCAGTACCTTTAGATGATTTAAAGTACCTAGATGATAAGGCCCAATCTTCAAACGTCCTGGGGGGTCGAAACACCGTATCGTCAATCCTGAGACAACTGGGTGCGTCCTAGACCATAATCGCTACCGCTGCACCGCTTCGGCTACCGGCAAAGCATTCACATCCCCAATGTTTATACGGCGAAAGGCATATCAGTCAAAGACTGCATGAAAACATATAGCCAATGCTCCGCCGAGAGGTAGGTCGCCGAGTCTGGGGCAAATGCGTACGCTCTAAGGGGACGCATTTGCGACTTTGAAGTGGTTTTTCTGGTGCAGGGAAGCAAATCGAAAATTTGCCCACGCTCCAAAGCAGAAACTGCCACCGATTTGAAACGTCCGAAAATCCGTCTGCGCTATTAGGGCGCATTCCAACATGACATGACGGCCTCGTTTTTTCGGTGCCGGGGGCACAACGTTGGTGTTACTAGAGTGTTAAGGAGAGGGACAAACGAGGAGGGATAGACAACGGCACCAACGCAACGGACAAAAACACGGACAGCCGGACTAAGTAATTGAGCTAGAAGTTAGAAATATAGGGTCGTCGCCTTTGATAAGCGATGAGCTTGGGACAACCTTACTGGAAGAGAAGCGACAATCCTCTGGAGCAGGGTAGAAAACTTTGTTTTTCCCAAACCGCGAGTTTACTGATTATAATTTCGCCTCAACGGTACGACGCTCTTAGATCATTCCGATTCCTAATCCCATGGCAATTCCGAGTAAGAGGATCGACACAGTCCCTTGGATCGTACGGATGGTGACCTTTTGTGCGAATTGATTCCCTAACCAAGTACCGCCAAAGGCCGATGCAGTAACCCCAACAAGTAGAAAGATGTGGTTCTCAGTTGTCAGTGAAGGAAATGACACGCCGTACACAGCAATTCGCGCAAGATCGACTAAACAGGCGATCACGATGCCGGATCCCAAAAAGCTCTCTTTTGACAACCCGCTTTTGATGAGAAACGCGCTGCGCAACGCGCCTTGATGTCCAGACAGCCCCCCGAAAAATCCGCTCATGACCCCCCCCGATCGGAAGGTATTTCTTGTTCAAAGATACCGTGCCGTCTCTACTAGCCAGCTCAGACAGGGTGAAAACAGCCAAGAGGATCGCAATGGTGAGTTTCACTGGCGCGACGTGAAACTCACGATTGAAGAGATGGTAGCTCACTAATGGAGCCTGATCCATAAGGAATCCCAACACCCAAGCGCCGAGAAATGCACTCAGAAGTGCAGGCAGCCCAAATTTCACCACCACATACTTATCGGCGTACCGACCCAAGAGCACCAGCTTCAGCAAGTTGTTGAGGAAATGTGCGATGGCGGTGATAGCAATGGCTTCCTCGATGGGGAGAAAGATGGCTAGGACCGGCATCAGAAGCGTACCTAGCCCGAATCCTGAAAATAGCGTCAGTCCTGCTGCAAAAAACGCTACAAGACAACCCAGAGCAGTTTCCATAAGCACTCACGATGGGAAGACAGCGGTTATCATTGGAGCCACATTGTGTCTTATCTAGCAGCGGGGTTTCTAGGACTTTGTCGTATCCTTCCGCCTGTTCCAAAAACAAATGGTTCTGAACTTTGCATTTATGTTTTCGCTGTGATGAAATCTCGGCTTGGGACGGTGAATAGAAGCGAAACACAAATGTTGACACGTGTGAAATCGGCATGACGGGCATAACTTTGGCAGTCGAGAAGGGGCGGCGGCTGGCAAAATGAAGGGATTTCGCACACACCAACAGGAGGGGATCATGACTATTTGGAACCAATGGATTCACCGTGGTGTTCTCTGCGGGTTGGTGCTGGGAGGGTTAGTCGGCTGCGCGATGGTCGCGAGTCCTCCCATAGGTGAGATTGCCGAAAATGATCATGCTGCACTGGCAAATTGGTACGACAAGGAAGCGGCCCATCTTCGGCAACATGCGAAGGACGAGATGGCGATGGCGGAAGCGTATCGAAAAAATCCAGACCCCGGTACCCTAGGTGTAGTCTCCCACAAAATCGATATGATTCAGCACTGCGAGGCCCTTGCAGGATTGTATACAAAGGCAGCTGAACAGGCCGACCAGGCGGCCAAGACTCATCGCGACATGTTGAAAAAGTAAGAGAAGGGAAATGTAGTGGTTCGCTAATGCAAATCGATGTGGAAGCCGGAGTCGAATGGACAGATTCCGGCAAAAACGAAACCTCGCGGTAATCTCTTCTCTCTTCTTGATCTGCTTGAGGACACCGACTTGCGAACGAACTGGAAACGACAGACATAACCAGAATGAAATTCCCGTACGATTTGCAAACGCGAATGCGAGTGCATGCGAGTTAATCTGAAATATGCCTGATTGTCCGTGTTGTGTCCGTGAACTGTTGCCGAAAGACCCCAAAAAGAACCAATCTCAATAGACGCCTGAAGTACGCAACTCCGCGAGTTTTTGGATCGTGTAGGTTTGCCTAGTGAGCTGCGTTCCCCTTTTAAGGCGAGGGCCCTGGGTTCGAGTCCCAGCCGGCTCACCAGACAAATCAATAACTTAATCATTCGCGTAACACACTTCATAAAACAGGTGGCAGATCTGGTGGCATCGGACAGCAGAGGTAACCGAAATCGATGGAACATTCGCCTCTTAACTAAACGATGGGCCTGAAGCCAACATGTGGCCAGGCTGTAAGTCGGTAAACCATTGTGCGTGCTGTTCGTGACCAAACCCGTGACCAGCACCTGGAACCCTTGCCGATATAAAGTTTCTCCCGCTGCGCGCGCCGATCCTCAGCCACAGGATGTTATGGTCCTGTGATCCGCCGAGGAGTTCTATTTGGAGCAGCTGACTCTTAATCAGCGGGTTGCAGGGCTCACACGGTCAACACCGCCACCGTCCTTCTCGCCCAGCAAAAAGTGAGTACGCCATTCCAAATCAGAGGTTGAAAAGGGACTGCCTCGCTACGGGCTTAAGCTGTCGCCGTCATGCCGTCGTCCAGAATGATAGTGGCCAGTCATCAGTGAAAAACCGGGGAGCCAGCCTACCGTCGTTGTTTTCCGCCGTGTTTAGAAGCCCACGGAAAGGCCGACGGTGCCGGTGGCCGCCGCTCGATCAGCGGGGCCATAGAATTCGGTCCCCACGCCCGCATCAAGGACGATCCGAGAACTGAATTGATGGCGGATGCCGATTTCGATCCCCGTGTTGTTGCGTTGACCGACAAGGTCGGATTGCCGGGTGTAGACATCCAAAATTAACGTCTCACGAAACCGGTTTGGATAGCCTATGGGGTAACTGAGGGCGGCCACAATTCGATAGGAACCGTTGCGCTCCAGGCCCTGTGCCTGTCCCACCATGGTATACCCCGCATTTAAGTGCGCCCGCAGTCGTCCGAAAGACCGCGTCATAATACCCGTGATCTGGGCATCGATGCCGCGCGAATTGACGCCGGTCGGCAGGTCCGCTTCCGCGCGCACGGCAAAGGCCGGTAACTGGACCGTTTCCGTATTGAAGTTATATAGGACACCGAGATGCAGGTCTCCGGACCGGTTCGGTCCCACTGCCGATAACGGTTCCGTCAACAGGTCGGTTTGAATTTCGATTTGTGTATTCCTAAAGGCACCATAGATAATTTGCGGCTGGAAGATCACGCCTGTCCGGCCGCGTCGGCGGTCGTTGAACCGCACGCCACTCTCCAACCCGATTTCCCCCTCCGGAATAGCATAGGCATCTTCCATTTGAATCGGACGATTGGGGTCAAGGTTGTCATGGTCCAGCGCCAGGACAATCGGAGGCCAGCCAAGGATGATAAGCAGGAGGAGCAGTCGTCTTCGCATTCCGGCTTTGCCTTTGTCAATGACGATGTTCTCGCCCTTGGACGATTGGGACGATCATGGGATTCATCTGATCGGCGCTGGCTAGGTAATAGGAATCGAGCGCCCGATAAATCTCCTGCCGTTTCTCGTCCCAGGTTCGAAAGGATGGGCTGGCTAAGATGTCACTAATCGTGTCGTGGAGCATGTGCAAATTGTCAAAGATATTCGCGATCTCCGGATGCTGCTGCGCGAACCGAGGACTGTACTCTGCCGTTAGGGGCATGAAGGTCCATGCCACTGGAGGCTCGGCCAGATAGCGATGATAGCGGTCGAGGATCGGCTGGACAGCCTGCTGTTTGGACTTGAGATCCGGTGCCGCCGCCAATGGGTCATACACCGCAATTTGGAGATAGTGATAGGCCCAAATCGTGGCATTGAACAGCGGGAATCGCTGACGAAATGCCTTTGAATACGGAAGGGTATCGAGCCTTTGATGGTCCAATCGGTGCCCTGTAATGGCATACGGGCTTTTCTTGTAAAAGCGCAGGACTTTCTCCAGGGCTTGTTCTCTCTGTTCGGATGACAACTCCGCCACATAGATATCGTACGTCGCACGATGGAGGGCATGCGCCTCGTCAAACGTATTTTGAGCACGCCAGGCCAGTTTCATATAGCTGGGCGCAATCGCCTCTTCATTCGGAGGCAGGGCCGGACGAGAGGCGATGAACCGCAGCGTCTCCTTCCTGGCCCGGTCCTCAATCGCTTGCACATCTTCGGCGTTGGTCAACAGGAGATTTTCGTAGAGATGGGAATGCCCGAAGTCGATACCATTGAAATCGATGTCGAGCTCCTTCAGATCCTCACGCAGCGCAAAGTTCCACAGGGCCCGATAGTAGAACCGCTTGTCACGTTGTTCGAATTGTGCGCAGGCCGCGATTACGCCTGAGAGGAGCAGCAGGACGATGAGGGCCTTCTTCGACATTGAGGCAGTCTCCTTCCTCAGTGAACCGCATGGTGCTGATGAATGACGGCATGGCCGCGCCCAGCTCGAATCAACCATCGGTTGACCGGATAGGCCACCACGAAGGCCGCGGCGAGGGACGCGACGAGGCTGCCCCAAAAGAGCGGATCAGCTAACCCGGCATCCATCGCGCCCGGAATAACGAGCATGATCGCATTGTCAACCAGTTCCATGACCGTGATGGACACCGTATCCGCCGCGAGTGCGAGTGGAGCCGCCGCTGCGAGTGTCATCCCGTTCTGGAGGAGGGGAGCCAGCGTAAAGCCGTACCCAAACACAAAAGCGAGCATGATAGCCGCAGCGACGGACGCGAGTGCACTCCAGCCAAAGGCCGTCGCGAGCACCAGGCCGAGCACTTCCCCTATCGCGCAGCCGGTAAAGCAGTGCACGGTCGCGCTGAATGCAAGACGATTGAAAGAAGAGGACTTTCGAGGAGGCTCGGTGTGGTGATGATGATGCTGTGAAGCTGCTGGAATGGTATCCATGGCGTCTCCTATTTAGTTTTGTTAGGGGTGGAGCGTCTGGAATCGAATTGTCTGCTGATAACGCATCAGCGGATTATACCTTTCGTCCCGCATGGTATTTCCTCCGGGCTTGCTTCTCCTCATGGGGCATCAGCAACAAAAGTACCAGGAAGGAGAACATTGCTATCCACCGGCGCGTCTCTGTTGACCACCGGTGCTTCATTCATGCTGTTGCCGAACGTGTATGCTGCGACCCTCGGCGTGTCCAACGATCATGTGGAGGAGCCTCGGTCAGAAGCGCAGCTAGTCCAAGGGGGACATCACTCGGACGATGAGATGCAAAAATGTATTCAACTCTGCCGAGACTGCCATGCGATGCGCACACAAACAATCGCGCATTGCTTGAAACTCGGTGGGCGCCATGCGACACCCGATCACATTCGCTTAATGGTGGACTGTGCGCAGATGTGCGCCACCAGTGCTGATTACATGCTTCGGGAGTCACCGTTTCACGATCGGATTTGCCGCCTATGTTCGGAGTTGTGTAAGCAGTGCGGGAAGGACTGCGAACAATTCGGAGGAGACGATCAGATGGTGAAGCAATGCGCCGAAATGTGCCGACGCTGTGCGGGTTCTTGTGAACGCATGGCGTCCAAAGTGGCGGCATAGCCGCCCAAAGCGCAATGTTTGGCTGAGCCAGAGCAGAAAAGGGTGGAGGTAGATAAAGTCTGTCTGCCTCTGCCCTTCTCAGTGGACCCAGCTGGTGAAGCTCGGTACGCCTGCGACGGTGAAGCTGTTGTTGGATGCTGACCATTCCTTCCGTGTGGGGGTTTGTACGGGACGTAAAGACGCCGATGTGAGAGCAGAAATGCTCTGTTCATACGAAGGGAGCCGGAGGCGGAGTAGTGCTGTAGACGGATGCGATCTATGCAGGGAAGCACTAAAGTATGAAATGCTTTTATCATGGGATATGATAGGTAACGCAGATGCAGGGATATAAGTTGGCCGGAGATTTAACGGGCCGCATACGCGCGAGGTGCAGGAATGAATCTGAATCGTATAGTTCGGGACGCGATAGATAATGCATGGCAAGCCACGAGTTATAGCCGGTGCCAGAAATGTGGCGATACATTTTGCTCAGGAAACAAGCGTCATATCTGCAAACCCTTCCATCGCACCTGTATTACATGCCTTGGACGAGGCTATCTCCATGAGCATGGAGGTAGACCTCAGTCCATTCTTTGTCCACGGTGTCAAGGCAAGGGAGGGCTGAAAGTTTAGGCACACATGTTACTGTCTTCTCACTCCGCGGTCTTTCTTCTTCGGTTCTATTTAATCTGGATGTTTTTGAACTGGACCTTTGATCCATCGTGATGATTCTGAAGTCCAATAAAGCCCTGCTTTAGACGGGTCCCGCTTTTCAAGCTGCTCACCTGCTGTCCATTGAGCCTGACGGTAACGTCATTACCCTGCGCCTGAATTTCATAGGTGTTCCATTCTCCTAAGGGACGTGACGCCACCATCGTCGCAGGCGCAAGGGTGTAGATAGACCCGGTGACATGCAAGGGATCGTTGAAGACCGGCGGATTGACATCTGGATTTTTCCCTGTGTCATCAATTTGAATTTCATACCCCTGACTCACCGGCACTTTCCAATCATTCGCAGGGTCGGTATTGCCGAGTGCCGGGAATCGGATGAAGATGCCCGAGTTATCATCAGGGTTCGTCGCGCGCCAGTCGACTTTGAGAATAAAGTCTGCGAACTGTTCTTTCGTGTACCACAGCAGGCCAATGCCTCCGACGGACTCGATGATATTGGCGCCTAATTCCATAAAACTTCCGAACCCAGCCATTTGCCAGCCATCCAATCCACCTGTCCCGATCGTTCTAAAACCTGTTTCGGTCGTTAAGGACTTTCTTGAGATGGCCGCAGCCGTTACCCGAGCCATTGCTAAGGCGGTGAGCGAGGGATTGGCGGAGCCGAGGGTTGGAAAGAGCGCAGGCCCGGCGACATAGGCGTTTTCGACATGATGAAAGCGCCCGTCCAGTCCGGTAATAGACTTGGTCGGATTAGTGCCCATCCAGAGCGTACCGGCCTCATGATGGGTCGTCCCTAACCCGTCGCGGACTTTGCCGCGCGCAGGGGGCATGGTTTGCCACGCCCCATCATATTGATATTGGATGTTGCTTGCATTCTTCGCAATCTTTTGCACGAGGGTGATTGCGGCATCGTCCATGGTATTCCAGAGGTCGTTGTCAGTTTGCATAGTGGCGAGATTCACCCAGGCTCGTGGCACGCCGAATTCGTCGGTTTGGTCACTCAGATCCATCCAGCTTGGCGGGGTACCCGTGATTTTTACCGCATTCGGATCCTGAATGCCCTGCATTTCTCCAATGCCGCGGACCGTAATGACGATCCAATCCGCTTCCTGCGAGGCTAAGGTCCGGTCCACCAGATCAATATCTGGAATCATCCGCCACATATCGGCTTCCGAATTCGCACCCGGGACGGCGGCGGCGGTGACCTGAAAGTGATAGCGCCCTTGCGGTGTCGACCCGCGCACGAACAAGGCCGCCGCTTCAAGCCGCTTTTTTAACCCTGGATCAAACGCCGCTCGTTTAACCCGCACCACCGTATTGCTACGCATGTGGGCCATAAGATTTCGACCCATCAGAGGTGTCGGAAAGGAGTTCATCGCCAATCGTGTCGCTTCAATGGTACCCGCGGCAAGCACGACAGCGCAGGTCGGCGGGATGGACAGGATTTGCTGTTGACCGTTCACATTCACCTCAAGTTGCGTGACCACCCCGGCGTTCGTGCGCAGCTTCACCACGTGGGCACGCGGAACCAGAAACAAGCGGCGGCGCCAGTCGGGATTGCTCGCGGCTTCGCGAATGGCGTCGGTTAAAATCGGTGTACTGCTGTACTTATCGAAGCTAAACAGACCCGAGGCCGGTGCTGACCCCTGGACGGCGAGAGGGGCTTCCTCAATGGCATCGAGCGTCGGCACGGATGCGCGAGCCGCTGTAAATTGTTTCATCAGCTCTACATTAAGTGGGCCAGAAATGTAATCTGTCTTATCAAAGACGCCGGTTTCACGCTCAATGACCTCATAGCCGTCGGCACTGGCCGGAGAGCCTAAAAACTGTGCTAGATCGGCCGGCCAGCTATTGGGTGGCCCTTGCAGAATCGTCACGATTTCTGGCGGCCAATTGGCCAAGTCTGCGGCTGTTAGGCGGGGCGCCCATCCTCCCCAGTACAAAGATCGGCCACCCACGCAATAGGCCAACCCAGGGAAACCGACTTGGCTTCGCCAGGGCGAGCCCCACACTCGTTCGCGGGGGCCCGGATCTTGACTGTTCGAGGCGACTTGGACGGTGGCGCTGACATTGAGACCAATGCGAGCCAGATTCTGCACGTGCTCGGAGACCAGGAAGCTGCCAGCATCGAGGACCAGCACGCGCAGGTTCGCATTGCGATAAAGTTTTTCCGCACAATAGGCCCCGAACATGCCCGCTCCAATCACGACCGCATCAAATCTGACCCCACCGTTATTCACCGCTTCGTCCCAGGTGCTGCAGATGTAACGGCCCATGACATCGGTCGTAAAGGTCGTCTCTTGGACTTCGACAGGCTGATTGATCTCAGTCAACCGATTGATCATTGGAGCACCTCTCGTTCTAAAAAAAGTTGTGCAGGTTGTCGTGAGGAGAGAAGGCTGAGCAAAACATGTTCCTACGGACTGCTGATGTTCATCCTCTGCCACGACAGCGATAGTGATTCTTTGGGGCGTGGGAGAACGATAGACATGTATCCTAAACGTTGGTCATGGAATCGAATGAGATACTCAGATCACAGCTGAGCGGAAAGAGATCATGTGCGCGAAGAGTACGCAGCTCAGCAGAGCGGACACTATCAGCTAATCAGGGATGATGTGTCAGGATGCTGGTCCTGAGGCTGAGTCCATTTGTCCTTGCTTGAACCGGTGTCGATCTCCTACCAGTACCTTTCCACAAGGCCTTGTGCTATTTTATGGATAGGTCACTCACCTAAACTTACATTCTCTATGTCGCGATCACGGTTCGCATTGCTCGTCTGGCTCATGCTATGGATGACCGTCATTCCGCTCGTCCATAGTCATACCAGTGCTCATGACCCCGATACCTATCCGCAGCATGAGCACAGTCTCATTCATACCGTCTTTTCTGCGGACAATGACCAAGAGGATCATCGACATCAGCATCTCAGTCCTTCTAGCCATGGCCATAATGACCTTCTCTCTGAAAGCGTCCTTGAGAATGAGGCTTCAGTGCAGGAACTTGAGTTGTCGTTCTTGGTCACTCCCGATCGAAAGCCTCAACACGGCGTCATCTTAGTCACCTGTAGCGATGACACGGCCATCTTGACCCATGATGGCTCTATGCGTGGCCCGCCGACTGACATCGCGCCTTATCTGCTCCTATGTGTGTTCGACAATCGCTCCCCACGCGCACCTCCCGTCATTCTTCTCTGATTACGTCTTCTCCGGCAGCACTCTCACTGGTGTAGTAGAACGTCTCGCTTGTCCTGAATGGCTTTGGCGCGACGCATGGGAGCATTTATGACGCCGTCATTGCGGTCGCCCACGCTTGGGCACATCGTAGGGCTGACCTCTCTCTACGCTTTGCTTGTAACCACCTTCCTCCTGTGTCTGCACGGGTGTGGCAACAACACCGATCTGCCCGCCGGAACCAGCGAGAAGGTGACAAAACCAAAAGTGACGCCATCGCAGTTCATTCAAGTTCCCCCTGCGGCGATGGACCGGGTTAAGGTCGAGCCCGTGAGCACGCATCCTATTGGGCATACCATCGAGGCTCCTGGTGAAGTAGTGATGGACCCCAAGCGTGTCTCGAAAATAACAGCGCGCATTCCCGGCCAGGTGGAACATATCTACGTGCAACTCGGTGATCGTGTGGTCCCTGGGCAGCCGCTCATTGCCTTGGAAAGTTTGCAGCTTGATGAATTGGTCCAAGAGTACTTGGTGTCGAAGTCTCAAGCCACGGTGGCCACCGATAATTACACCCGAAGCCAGCGCCTCCATGAGGAGAAAATTATCTCTGAGCGGCGCCTCATTGAAGATCGCGGCCACTATCTAGAGGCGACCGCGCGGCATCAGCATGTGCGTGAGAAACTCGAGGGGATGGGATTGACGGCCGCCGAGATTGCGCCAGCTCGAACACGGGAGCCATCAGGAAGGGCATCGCTATCTGCTGCGAGCGCCATTACGCGGACGAGTCGTCAATCAGAATGTGGTCTTGGGGCAGGGCGTGGAGCCGGGGAACGATTTGGCCGAAGTCGTCGACACGAGTGTCGTATGGGTGTTTGCCAATCTGTCCATTGAAGACGCCCGTCGATTCAAGGAAGGGGACACCGCCTCGATTCTGCCCAAAGGGGGCGAGCCCGTCACCGCGCCTCTGACCTATATGGCGCCTGTCGCCGAAGAAAAGACCAGGACTGTCACGGTGCGATTTGAAGTGGCCAATCCAACGGGGGCGCTCAAGCCCCATGAATTTGTCGAGGCGCGCTTGTCAGTTGAGGGCGCTCCCGCCCTCGCCGTCCCCCGGGCAGCTGTGTCCATCGTGGACAACGTCCAGGGAGTGTTTCTCAAGCGATCCAGTGGCTTTACCTTCACGCCAATTCAGACCGGTCGTGAAGACGGCGGGTGGGTCGAGATCCTGGGAGGCGTCGTCGATGGCGATCAGATTGTGACCGCCGGCACCTTTGATCTCAAGAACGAATGGTTGAAAGGCCACATTGCCTCTGGCGAAGGGAGCTAATGGAACGCCTGCTCACCTGGTCGCTCAGATATCGCTTCTTCACGCTGGTCGCGGTGTCCATCCTCGTCGTCGTCGGCCTCTGGTCTCTGACCCACTTGACGATCGACGCCATGCCAGATCTCACCCCAATTCAAGTCCAGATTCTCACCCCGGCCCCTGCCCTCGGTCCGGTTGAAGTCGAACAGTTCATCACCTTTCCGATTGAAGCCGCGGTCAGTGGCCTTCCGGGTCTCCACCAATTGCGATCCATCTCACGCTATGGGCTCTCCGCCGTCACGGTCATCTTCACGGACGGGACCGATATCTATCGTGCCCGGCAATTGGTGAGCGAACGACTTGCCCGTGCTATGGAGCGAATCCCTGGCGAATATGGGCGCCCCACGATGGGTCCGTTAACGACCGGCCTCGGTGAGGTGTATCAATTCACCGTGACTGGGGACGGCTACTCAGCCATGGCTCTTCGGACTATCCTTCAATGGGATATTGGTCTGCGTCTTCGCGCCGTGCCGGGCGTCGTCGAAGTCAATATTTGGGGAGGTGAGCCGCAGCAGTATCAAGTTGTCGTGGATCCTGCGAAGCTCTTGGCGTTCAAGCTGTCCCTCAAGCAGGTGTTTGACGCATTGGAACGGAATAATGCGCTGGTGGGCGGCGGCTACATCGAGCATGACCGCGAGCAACTGCTCATCAGAGGGGAGGCGCTCGCCCGCACGACCACCGATCTCGAACGGATCGTGGTCGACCACGGCCCCCATGGTGTTCCGATACGGATTCTAGATGTCGCCGAGGTGCGGGAAGGCTCAGCGTTGCGTCTTGGCGCGGCGACGCACATGGGGGAAGGTGAGACCGTCATTGGCATGGTGCAAATGCTGGCTGGCGAAAATGCGCAGCGCGTCGTCTCGGATGTGAAAACCCGGCTTCGGGACATCCAAAGCAGTCTCCCGCCCGGCATTCACATTCAGGCCTATTACGACCGATCCCTCTTCGTCTCGAAGGTCATCCACACCGTGCAGACCAATTTGCTCGAAGGCGGCCTCCTAGTCGTCGCCGTCCTCTTTGTGTTTCTCGGTGATGTCCGAGCCGGGCTGCTCGTCGCCTCCGCCATTCCGCTCTCGATGCTGATCGCCTTCACGGGCATGATGCAGGCGGGCCTATCAGGGAACTTGATGAGCCTAGGGGCGATCGACTTTGGCCTACTCGTCGATGGGTCGGTTGTGATGATCGATAACATTCTTCGCAGGTTGGCCCTGACCTCATCGGGATCTCCCACCGAACGCCAGGCCATCTTGGAGGCCGCGGCACGAGAAGTGGTGCGCCCCATCGTCTTTGCCGTCGGAATCATTGTCCTCGTCTATGTGCCCATCCTCACCTTAACGGGAATTGAAGGCAAAATGTTCCGGCCGATGGCTATTACAGTGATCTTCGCATTGCTCGGATCGTTGCTCGTTGCGCTCACATTCATTCCGGTGGCGGCCGCATGGCTTCTCCGAAGGCCATCTCTCGGTGAGACCACGTTCCTCATGTCAGGAATACGGCGCGCCTATGAGCCGTGTCTTGCCTGGGCTATGAAGTATCCGATAGCTGTGGGCAGTCTAGCCTTGACGCTGTTTGTGCTGAGCTTCTTCCTGGCACCCACCCTCGGTATTGAATTTGTCCCACGCTTGGTCGAAGGGGATCTCGCGGTGAACGTGTGGCGCTTGCCCAGTGTTGCATTAAGCGAGTCGGTGGAAACCTCCCTCCAGATAGAGAAGGCGTTTCGTCGCTTTCCCGAGGTGCTGAATGTCGTGACACGAACAGGCAGTCCAGAGATTGCCACGGACGTCATGGGAGTTGAACTGTCAGATGTCTTCGTGGTTCTCAAGCCATCATCAGAGTGGACTAGTGCGGCGAACCGCGACGAGTTGATCGCAAAAATGAAGGCGGCTGTACTCGAAACTGTGCCGGGCATAGGCTTAGGCTTTACACAGCCGATCGAAATGCGATTCAACGAACTGATCGCGGGCACGCGATCAGATGTGGCCGTTAAGATTTTTGGGCCTGATTTCGAGATCCTCAAGCACAAGGCGGATGCCGTCGCCCGGATCATCGAAGCAATCCCCGGCTCAGCAGATGTCAAGGTCGAGCCGGTGGCCGGCTTATCGACCCTCCGGATCGTCGTGGATCGTGAGCAAGTGGCACGCTATGGGCTCACCGCCGAGGACGTGCTCGCGGTGGTCCAAACGCTCCGTGTCGGCCGGGTCGTGGGGACGCTTTTTCAGGAGACGCGTCGGTTTGACATTGTCGTGCAGGTCAAGGAGACGGTGGCCGCCGACCCGAACACATTGGGATCATTTCTCATTCCCACGGCCCATGGTGAATTAGTGCCGCTATCGCGGGTCGCCTCTATCCAGATACAGACGGGTCCGGCACAGATCAGTCGAGAACAGGTTCAACGGCGGATTGTCGTGGAATGCAATCTGCGAGGCCGGGATTTAGGTGGATTTATCGCCGAGGCCAAAGCAGCGGTGAAGGGGATGACGTTGCCCGCCGGCTATTACCTCGTTTGGGGTGGACAATTCGAGCATCTCCAGGAGGCTGGCTTTCGGTTAGCCCTTGTGGTGCCCGTCACGCTGCTGCTCATCATCGCCGTGCTGACAGTAAGCCTTGGGGCAGTTCGTCCAGCGCTCTTAATCTTTCTCAACGTCCCGCTCGCCTTATCCGGCGGTCTCTTGGCTCTCGGGTTGCGTGGACTTCCCCTGAGTATTTCAGCCGCAATTGGATTTATCGCCCTCTTTGGGATCGCCGTCCTGAATGGGGTCGTCCTCATGACGCACATTCGGGAGCTGGAGATGAAGCACTTGGCACTGCAATCGGCCGTGATGGAGGGCGCGCGGAATCGCCTCAGGCCGGTGTTAATGACAGCTGTCGTGGCCAGTGTTGGGTTCCTGCCGATGGCGGTGGCAACCGGTATGGGCGCTGAAGTGCAGCGTCCTTTGGCTACCGTCGTGATCGGAGGGCTCGTCACATCGACGATGCTCACCTTGCTCGTCCTGCCAGCCTTGTACGGCCGCTTACGATCTACATTGACTGACGGGGTCAATGTGCCCCTGCCCAAAACAAGCGTGGCGGCGAAGGAATCGTGAAGGAGGCGTCATCATGCCCACGACTCTATTCAGAGTTCCTGGGTCATTCGTTAGCTCTCGTCTGCCTTACTTGCGGATGATGAGTTCGAGGTCATCGAAATAGCTGACGGCATCCGATTTTGTCCACAGACCGATCTTGCCGGTGGTTAGGGACGTATCGCACACATTAAACACGCGAGAGTCATCGTAAAACACCTGAATCTGGCAGCCCTGCATGAGGACTCGGAGTCGATGCCAGGATTTCACGTTAATGGTCTGATCCTGATTCGCGACCATCTTCCGGACGCCTTTATCCACTCGATACAGACGGATGTTTTGTTCAAGTGGATTTGCGCGGGTGAGATAGTAATTGCGATCGTCCTCGGCTCGCCAAATCAGACCCCCGCCCATGTCGCCTTTGCCACCAATCGCCCGAAAACTGACTGACAGCTCGAGGTTGGACACCTCGGTGCCATCGACAAGGAACATTTTGTATGCGTGTTCAGCACCTTTATCGGAGAGCTGAGCAAGGACGTGCGGTGCACTGACTGCATCGCTGGTTTCAAGGACCTGCCAATCACCCGCCGGTCGGCCATCATAAAGTCGGCCAATCTTGAATGCGTCAGGCAACGTGCCCGGTGAAACCGCGTCAAAGTTCCAGGACATTGATGCCTCGCCACCCGCGGCATACGAAGAGATACCAGTCAACGCAAAATAGAACGCGACGATCATCTGAGCATATCGAATTGAGTACCGAGGCATGGCCCTCATCATGGATTTCTCTTCATCGCATCAAGCGCAGCCTTCAGCCCCCGGGCGACCTGATCGGCCGCATCATGTGCCCAAAAATGCATGAAGTACACCTGTGGTTCAGCATGGAGGAGATGGTTATGCAGGGCGGTTATTTGGATGCCATGCTTGGTTAATGCGCTCGCCACCCGGTTCACTTCGTCCGCGGTCATGACAAAATCTCCGGTTGCGGCAATCTTGCCGGTTTCCGCATCTTGGATATTGATCGCCGTAGCTGTTCCCATGCTCGGCGACAGCTCGATGCCGCTTTCCAGGACCGGCTCCGTTCGTGGCACGGAAATGTGCAGTACGCCCTGTTTTACCGTTCCCTTATGCCCTAGCACCGACTGGATCTGCTCGGCGTCGAAGCCAGGCGGCTCGGATGACGCCGCTGGCTTCTTGGCGTCGGCTAGTGGTGTCTTGGTCTTGCTGAGCGTCTCTCGTAAGTGCTGCGCCAGTTCGGCAGCGTCACCCTGTCCCCAGAAATGAAGGAACATCACGCGCGGTGATTCTCCGATGAGATGATTATGGAGGGCCGTTACCCGAATGCCGCGCGCTTCCAGGGCCTGGACGACCAGCGGCACTTCCTGCTCGATTAAGACAAGGTCCCCGTGGGCCACGGCCCCATGCGCTGTCGGCTTGAAGGCGATCCAACTGCCCAGTGCAAAGCCTGGTTTGACTTGGACATTATTTACGGTGACCAGCAAATCCGTCCGAGGCAGCGAAATTTTATACACGTCACCCTTAGCTTCGCCGGCCTTGCCGATCGCCTGTTCAATGCGGGCGGTGTCGACGATTCCATGAATACCTCTTTCTGTTTCCTTCGCGAATACGACGACAGGTACAGCCAGAGCTAAGGGAAGCAAGAGCGCAACTACTCTATTAGGGACCCATGCAGGCTTCATAAACAGCCTCCTTCTATTGGTGTGCTGATTAGGTAATAGAGACTGACATTCACGTGCAATCGGTGTGATGTGCTTTACATTGTCATGTTTTCGTGATGAGTCTAGCCTGGTCGACACCTAAGCGGTCGCCATCGCCCTAACACCGATCCAGATTTCTTCAGTTTCCCCTAGCAGCGAAACGATGACGCCGTTGGCGGCACTACAAGGTCTTTCCCTCCAAATGGCTTCGTACGAAAGCGGCTGCTAGTCGTTACCTCACCCCGGACCTATATTTGGGCACATTCGGTATCGTTGCCTGCGTTATGGTCTTTTATGGTCTTGGCGTACGAGGAGGATGCGATGGGAACAACAGAAGCGAGAGGAGGTCGAATCATGACACCGACGGTGGCAAACCAGACCACGTAAACATCTTCAGAGCTCATTGAGTCATGGCAGGGAATTATATTTCTGATCCGCCAGCCGAATCGCAAGGGGAAGCCCAAGTTCTATATCCGAGCCGTTTTCGGTGATTTCCCGCCGTGGCGGAGCGAGCCGTTTGAGAATCTTAAAGAGGCTCGCCGTACGTATGCGAAGATCGTTGAAACGCTTGAGGACCAGGCTTTGAAAGGACAAAAGAGGAGGGCCGGTTTCACACGTGACCTCCGGAGTACCAGTCACCACTTTGGAATTTCGTCGCGCGATTGAGCGACTCTGGCTTTGCTGAGCGGTTCCAGACGTTCCGACAGCCTGATGTCGCCTTACGCGCCATGGAGACGGTCGCCACAAGGTCGTTACCGGTGGTGGAGACGGATGATAGAGATAGCTCGGAACAGCGAGAAAACAGTGAAGGCGGTGGACGGCATCCTCATCGTCTGGATACTGCGCTGAAAGCGGCAATCCCGATGGCGTGCTAAGTCGTTAGCGCATTCTGGTCTCGACCCAGCACCGGCAAGAAATCACAAACAAAGTGATCGACAGCGACATCAAGGGTAGCACGACTTCCGTACAATAGATGTTGAACTGTTCTTTGCATGATGATACCCCAAGCAGGAGCCAACAAAGGGGCTTATCCTACCCCTCCGCCAGGCGACGAAATGCAGGTGAGGCGACGATGGACGTAACGAAAGTGCGATGCGATGAATGCGGCGCTTTAAAACCGGTGCATAAGCAACAGACCATGGTGCGCAAGATGAAAGCACGAAGTGTGTGGGCCACGCCTTCGGCGACTTACATCTGGACCTGTTGCTATGACTGTTGGACGCGACACTCAGATGCCATCGATGTCTGGATGCTTCGCAGCATGGCGTTACGACTTCGCCAGCATGCCAAAGCATCACAATTCCGCTGGAACGCCACCCAAATCAATGAGGCGGCGGAGCTCTGCATAGAAATGGCCGAGGAACTTTCCCAACGCGACGATGCGAAATGAGAGTCTCGCTTCAACCTGAGAGGGTTGCCGTTCCCGTATGGCCGAGACGTGCAAGGATGGAAATGAGCGGACAGAAGGAGCGCCCTATTCCTCGGGTGATTCACGTCGAGTTTGTGACGCCCGCGAAGCGGGAGGAACACTGTTCCGGGCTCACAGCGCCGTTCCCTCTTAGGTTTGTGTGACACTCGACCAGTTTTCCATCGGATGAAACTTCACCAGCTATAACGACCCCCCTTGAGTTTCAGTAATTCGTCTAGAGACTTAGCCATAGTGCCTCGCTGGCGCCATTTAGACAAAAAAAAGAGGTCAAAGTCTTGTCAGTTTGAGCTTTGTCCGTTCGTGAAGCTTTCGCTTCAGCGCGGTAGCAAATCTCTTTTCTAACAGTTGCCGTTCGATGAAGCATCCGACGGAATGGTGAGGATGGTGAGCATCAATTCACAAACTTTCTCTTGTTAATAATACCTACTCCCGAAAAAATCCAAGGTTATTAGATTTAACGTCACCACTGTCACCATGCAGCTCAGCATACGGCTTGCGCTGCATACAGCAGTGACCTTGCCGCCGATCCACTGATGTCCCAGGAAGCCATGGACGGCTTATCCTCCTCCAACTGCCTGTTCGAGATCGGTGAACGTGTCACGCATAGGAAGACCACAAACTAAGCTCTGCTTAAACAAAAAGTTCAGGCTATCCGGGTGTAAGTAGGCCCGACGTCGTATAGACAAGGCTGACAGGTCTTTAACTGCCTCAGACCTTTTAAGTAGATGTTCTCATTTACATTTTTGCCCCATGCGGTTATTCTTCTTCCTACCCCCACCCGTATGGTAACTTTTCGCCTCCCCCACCTTTTTCGACTCCAATCCCTTCTCCTGCTCAGCGCTATCTATTATCTGACGGCTAAAGGCGGGTTACTTCTGGCTACCGCGCACCCGGTCGCCTCACCCATTTGGCCGGCAAGCGGGGTCGCGGTCTTCGCGCTGGTGTATTTTGGCTCTCATTTGTGGCCCGCGATCTTTGTGGGCGCATTTGTCGCCAATGTCACCTCAGGGATATCGCCTGTTCCCGCACTTGGCATTGCCTGCGGCAATACCCTGGAAGCGCTAGTAGCGTCCTGGTGTATCGGTCGATTAGCCCTATCCCCGCAGCGTTTATTCTCCTCGCCTGAAAGCGTCTTCAAATATGTCGTTCTCGTCGGGATAGTGAGCACCTCGATCAGTGCGACCTTTGGCACCTCTAGTCTCACTGTTTTCACCGAGACTGGCTTGGAGCACTATGGGTCGATTTGGTTAACGTGGTGGCTGGGAGATATGGGCGGAACGCTCATTGTCACTCCGTTGTTGATCTTGTGGTATCACCATCGAACCATCGAGTGGACTCCTCGCGAGTTGTTGGAACGGCTTGCCGCACTTTGCGCACTCATCATTGCCTCGGTGGCTATCTACGGCGGAGGTCTCCCCATAAGCAGCGGCAACTACCCTTTGCAAATCGTGGTCGTTCCTCCGCTGATGTGGGTCGCCGTGCGGTTCGGGCAACGGGAAACAGCGACGGCAATATTGCTCCTCACGGTTATCGCAACGTACGGAACCACTTCGGGGTATGGGCCGTTTGCCGCCATGACGTCGGTGGAGTCCATGCTTTTACTTCAAAGCTTCGTGATCGTCCTCACCATCACGAGCCTTAGCCTCGCCGCCGCATTCAGTCAACAGCGCGAAGCCAGAGTGGCGATCGCAGAAAGTCAGCAACATATTCGAGGGTTATTGCAGGAAGCGGAGCGACGGGAGCAAGAACTTCGCGAGAAGCAGCAACAACTCGTGCAGGTCGCAAAGTTAGCCAGCATAGGGGAACTGACGACAGGCATTGCTCACGAGTTAAACAATCCTCTCAATAACATCGGACTCTGCATCGGGAATGCGCTCGATCAACTTGAAGCAGGGCACCCAAACGATTTGATCGCACGGCATCTTCGGACCGGCATGCAACAGGTTCACCGTGGAGCGGCGATCATTAATAATTTGCGAACATTTGGCCGTGCGGCCAGCGCTGAGAATGAACCGTTGCCGATCAACACCGTCGTTGCCTCAGCGCTCCAGCTGATCGAGGCGCCGCTGAGGTTGAGCAATATTGAGGTGTCCCTCGATCTGTCTCCCTCCAATCCCGTCATCGTCGGTAATCGTATTCAATTGGAACAAGTCTTCTTAAACTTGCTTTCGAATGCACGAGATGCAGTAAGCGAGGTGCCGAAGGGGAAGATCCGTGTGGCCACATGGGCGGAAGGTGACAGCACCAACGTCGTGTTTGAAGACAACGGAATGGGAATTCCAGCGGAAGCCTTACCAAGAATCTTCGACCCGTTCTTTACGACCAAAGCCGTCGGTCAGGGAACAGGATTAGGTCTCTCTATCGTCTACAGCATCATCCGCGAGCACCGTGGAAAAATTCTAGCCGAAAACCGTCAGGAAGGAGGCGTTCGTTTTCTCGTCCAGTTCGCTGGTTCGTGAGTGATATCCACATTGCGTACCACGCGGAGCGTCGCCGCCTTACGGTAAGAGATGAAGAAACACGCCATTATTCGTACCCTGGCCAGAAGAGTAGCAATTACAGTTCTTACGGCCCCTTATACTCTTAGGTACAACTACAGTAGTTGCTCATGAGTTCGATGGATACCTTGTAGATCATCCGCCAACGCCTGCACAGTCAACGGCGCACTTCCCTCAGAGCGATTATTCACCAAGACGTATGCCGCGCGCTTTTGTGCAATCGTTTCTTCACGAGTACAATCGTGTCGGCTCGGGAAATTCCTGAATGATCCGGTTGGAAGAGAGCGAGTACACATCCCTAAACTTTCGTCCGAAACCAGGAACTGTACTCAATCTTTGCATTGGGAAGCCGAACCTTTACCGTAGCTACCGCTTGGCTTCCCTCAGCCGAGAGAGTGCCCATTCGTCGGACCTGCCGTGCGTTCGGTGCATTAGAATTTGGATGCCGAACGTTATTGCGACCTAATACAGTACGTAAGGATCCAGCCGATCGACATATCTACAGTTTGGGCAAAGCTCCTTTTTTAATTTAATCACCCGGAAGGAAGTGGCCATGCGTCTATCTGTGGGAACGTTCATGCTGTTCGTTCTTGTCACGATGCCACCTGATGCGGACGCTGTCCCGTCGGCCATCATCGATTTTGAAACGTCCGAAAACGCCGCTCCGCATTTAAGGCGTGACATGATACGTAGTTTTTTCGGTTGCCGGGTGGAATTTCCCAGAAAAGGGTGCCGGATTAACATGGCTGGACTTTCCTACCAACCTCTACTGATGTCTCGCTCAACGGCTCGCTACAAGCCTGTCAGTCTGCCAAGTTAGTTATGCCCCTTAACGTCTTAGGCTTGATGTATGGGGGGGCTGTCAGACATAAGCCCTCGTTTCACGAAATAAAGCGGACAACTATTTCAGACCATTCCGACATCCATGCTCGCTGGGGTTGTGATGAGGTGAAGTGACAAGACGCGAAGCGGCCACCGCGGATTATTTTAGAGGACGTTACCTAGATCTCTCCCACCGCTCTGCGCCCGATTCCCGGGTAAAATTCTGAAAACGAAACAGTGAAAGAGGGTGTGCTTTGGCACCATTAATTTTGCTCGTGGATGATGACCCCGATATCCGCGAGTCACTCACTGATCTGTTGGAATATCACGGATATCGTGTAGACTCCGTTTCAACAGGAGCCCAGGCAATTGAGAAAGCAAAGGTGGATCGGTTTAGCGCCGTGATCTTGGATCTTGGCTTGCCTGATGCTGACGGGATTGCCGTACTTCGAGTTTTGCAGGAACGAGTCCCCGCAACACCGATCTTAATTCTCACGGGACTGGATCAGAGAGCGACTGCCCTGCATAATGGAGCCTTCGCCTTCCTGTTGAAACCGTGGAATCGCGAGGAACTGCTGGGCGTTCTGTCCCGTGCGATGGCGACGGCTTGATTGACAGTTCCAAGCTGGTCACCAGCAACTCACAAGACATCCGATAAAAGGCCAGCTACATCTTACATCCCGGTATTAAGCGGCGCCATCAATGCTGACTAGGCGGATCACAGCCGGAAAACACGTATGGAATCGAAGGAAGGGAGGAACCAGCAACCCATCGAGCCAAGGGGGGAGGCAAAAAATCATGCATCATGCCTGGGGGGCTGAGGGCGATCTGGACGTTACTCAGCTAGTATGTAGCGAGTCGGCATCGACTTTCAGTTTGGCATAATCTGTTCGCCAATTTGGGGGCGACGCCGATAGGATGCCCGGCTGCCCAAGCACGGCGTCTGTGCCTCTCTTGATGGTTTGGTTGCGCAACGTTGTTGGGAAGCGAGACTGGCCGGTACCATTGTGACCGGACCTAGATGGCCGGTCGAGGTAGAGAATCACAGATAACGCACCGGCCAAGACCACGGCACTCACCGACATTACGATGAAGTACAGTTCCACCATGGCGGGCCTCCTTATATAAAGGACAAGCTATATAAAGGACAAGCTCCAACGTATGCAGCAACTCGACGCAAAGTTGGAGGAGGGAGACTCTTTGAGCAGCGGGTGGGGACCGCGCATGCTGTATCCCGATGACGGAGTCCGCCTCCCCTCAGCCATCCCTTATAGGCGTGGCTGCAAGGTTCTGGTAGGTGAATCCAGTACCGTCTGCGATGTTTAACGGCCTGGACGATAGGGCCAAACACCGCAACAAGCTTTGGGGATAGCCAGCGTTTTGCTTCCGCTGAAAATCCTGCTCCGCGTTTAAAACGCATCCCAACGTGACATGACGGGCCATTTTTTGGGGTGCCAGGGTAGGAGTCGTCACAATTCCCGGTTGCGTCTGGGTTGCATGGTTGCGGATGGAAGACCTCGTATGGACCATTCCTGTCCATGTCATCGATGCTATTCATGCGGCTCTTCTGTTAATTGTGGGTCCTGGCAAGTAATTCGTAAACCGCAGGTCGTTGGTTCGATTCCAATCGCCGGCTCCACACTATCAATCACTTCGGCTTTTCTTGGTGATCGCTGATCTCTGCGGTTCCGGTTCCAGTCACGGTTGGCTCAGCGATGGACGAACATGCTGGCACCTGACCATCTTGTCCTTGCTGACGTTGGGTCTCTGCCTTGCCGAATGACGAGACCGCTTCTATTGCGTCTTTAAGGTAGGACGGGCTGCGGTGCGCGTATCGTTTCACAAGCGTCGTTGTCGAGTGACGGAGCAATGAGGCGATTGTTCCATCAGACTTTCCCGACATGGCGAGCCGAGACGCGAAGGTGTGCCGCAAGTCATGCCAGGTACACCAGGCAATGCTGGCTCGTTTGACCGAGGGCATCCAAACACGATGGTAGAAGTTCGTGGGGTTCACGTGAGTGTCGCCACGGTCACTCGGAAACACCCATGGGCTACATCCACCCGCCTCCATTTGAGCAATTTGCCATCCTCGTAGAATGGTCTTGGCCTCTTCGTTGAGCGGCACATATTGAACCTCTCCCGCCTTGGTGTCGGGAAGGGTGATGAGGCCGCCTTCAAGATCGATGTAGTGCCAACGGAGACTGAACTGCTCCAGTTGCCGTAAACCGGTCAGCAGCGCCAGCCGAGCCCAGGAAGCATAGCGGGGGCCTAAGGCCTTCATCAGTTTGGCTTCCTCTTCAGGTGACAGAAACCGCGTCTTGCCCCTTGGCTCCTTATACATGGTCAGTTTCGTGACGGGATTGCTGCTGAGCCGCCCATCGCGGACGGCGAGATTTAGAACATGCCGCAACCAGGCCATGTACCGATTGACGCGCTGCGGGGTGACCGTTTGGAGGAGACGTTGCCGGGCTTCTTCCAAGAGTTGCGGACTGATCATATTCAGCCGCTTGCCATGCAAGTGGGTCGTCCACCATGTCGCGAAGTAGACATCATCTCTGTATGTCTTCTTGGTACTCGCCGACGTGAGATAGCGATGAATCGTGACCTCGAGGAGCTCGTAGCCGCCATGCTGATATCGTTCGGGGAAAAACCGCCCGTCCTTCTGCTCCAGTTTGGCTTTTTCGTAGAATTCGCGAGCCTTCGTTTTTGTGGGGAACGACCCGAAGCGGCGTTCTTTGCCCTCATGCCACAGCCGCACACTCCACACCATTCTCCCCGCTGCATCAGCCTTGCTGACCAGGCCCCGGTCTTTCCGTCCTGCACGTGCCATCGGTCATCGGCCTTTCTCGCGATCGTGGATCGCTGGGGAAGATAATCTCAGAGCTTATTAAGTGAACGGTACCGACCACGTGAGCCTGCTGCTGCCACGTGAACAGTGCTGCTCATCATCTTGGTTGCGGCCACTCCCTATGCGACGTCCGTCAATCGGCGGGAGGGTTCTCCGGATGAGCACTTTCAGAAGGAGCACTTGTTGTGCCGGACGTCTGATCGCGCTCTTCATGAATGGTGTACTTGGCAAAAATCAGCTCACGGTACGAGTCCAGACCATTCGGGGAGCTGAGACCGGCATGTTGCGTCGCAAGTGCGGCGCCACGGACCAGTTCCCCAAAGCCGGCCTGTTGATACTTTTCTGGATCAATGGCATCCAGCGCCTCGGCGGCGATGCGAGCAAACTTCGTCTGCAGGTGAGTCTTTAGGGCCTCAACCTGCTCGCGAGGCATTACTTTTTCCCTCTTCAAAAACACTGCCGTCGTCTGACTAATTCCCGTTGCTTCCCGTACCTTCGGAATGCTTAGACCACATTCCAATAGAGCCGTGGCCATCACCCCTTTCATTCCAAGTCGTTTCCCCGTGAGGCCGTATTTATTCTTGGGCCGTGATGCCTTTGTTTCGCGTGAGCTGGCATGCTTCACATCCTTGTCCATGCATTCCTCCCAGGAATTGTTTATCGTCCCCCACGAGGCCGTTCAGCGTGTTGCGTGTCACAGGTTATGCATCCCAGCACAAACCTCTTATGCTGTAAGCCATTCAACCGGGATTCGGACTACAGCTTCGGTAATAGGATGATGCACCTCTATTCGCCCATCGTCAGTGATACCTAAAAATTCTCCTTGAACCTTACCAAGTACTGGCGAATTCCACGTGATAACGTCGCCCCTGTGGACCGCCCGAACTTTTCCGGCCGCCCGCGTAAAAAGTTTGTCGGCTTGCTCTTGAGGAAGAGTGACCGGTTTTCCTGGCGCAAGATGCAGCACCCCGTCCGGCAGCCGGACCTTTAGCCGCCTGAGGGCTTCAACTAGTAAGGTCAAGTTCTTCCTCCTCGATGCTATCCACCGGCAAGTCCGATTCAGACGGGTCGTGATTTGTATTGTTTAACCTGTCCTCCCGCATGTCTCCGTAAATAGGTAAATAGATCGACGAGGTGGTGCAATCATCGCCGGATCTATTTACCGGTCCTTCCACCCTAGAGGGATAAACAGGTAAATAGGTCGATGTTGGCTGAAGCGTCTCATACACGAGGCTTCTTCCGTCGGCCACGCCGGTCCAGTATGAGCCTTGCCCTTGTCGGAGCCACCCGATTATCATATTCCGTCCTCCGAGTGAGCGATCCTTTGCCTCCGTCACAATCTCACTTTGGTTCGGCTTTCGGCCAAGCCGGGTGGTCAAATCTACAATTGTCGCTTGGAGTTTCTTGAGATCGTCCGCCCGGGCGGCCTGTTTGGTTTGATCGGCCTCGCCGCTTACATCACGGAAGACAGGTCTGGCGCTTCCGCGCTGAACGCCGACGGTCAGCCGTGGGTCTTCGGCAAACCGAGTCTTGCTGGCGCTGAACCGCAATGTTTCCTCACCATCCTTGTTCGACTTGACGACGTCCAAGGTAATATCGACGCCCGCACCTAACTCAGTGGAACCACGGTAACCCGACTTTTCATCATCCTTTAGGGCGTGATGAATGGCGATCACGGTCGCGCCACATCTTGTCAGTTGCCTTAGGCTGTCTGTAATCTTCGCCATGTCGTCGGAAGTGTTTTCCTTCAGGTCTTGCATAAATCGCCGGAGCGTGTCGATGATGATCAAATCGAAACAGCGTGATGCCTCAATGAGGCGAGAATCGTCCAGCATCGTAGGGAATGACTGGTCCTGCCAACGCCACACACTTAAGTTTTTGCTTCCCCCGATAGCCTGCAGTCGCTGCTGGAAGAGATGTCCCGGCATTTCGGCGTCCACGTAGAGGACTCCTCCGGCCTCGGCCTGTCTGTCAAGCCACGGTTCGCCGTCGGCAACACTTCTGGCCCAGTCGAGCGCAAGCCATGATTTCATGGTGCCCTCCCGACCGCTGAAGAGGACCACGGCTTCACGCGGCAGGACACCATGAATCAGCCAGGCCGTTGGGGGAGGCTCCCTGGTCAGAAGATCTAGTGAACACGTCCAAGGAATACCGGTATTGTGAATAGATTCCGCCGATTTCTCTGGCGGCGAGGCGATATCCGCCTGTTTAAGTAATCCGGCGAACTCATCTTTGGTGCCGCCATTGGCAAGCCATTCGACGACATCGCCTTTCTCGGGCAATCCGGGTAGCCGAAGCAACCTGACGCTCAATGCTCCGGCTTCTAAGGCGAGGCGGCCCAAGTCTTTGCCGTACCGTTCGCCCGCTTCGTCGTGATCCGGGCAAATGACTACCTGGCGGCCGACGAGAGCGGATAGGTCCGTGAGAGCGGCATTGTCCGCCCCTCCTACTGTCGTGGTATGGCATCCTGGAAAGTTTGCCGCTATGGCTGCGTCTACCGCCTTTTCTCCTTCATGGATGACCACGTCAGCATCAGGGTTTGCTAGTAATGCCGGGAGCCGATACAAGACGCGCTTGACTCCGTGCATGTTATATACGTAGCCGCCGTCGCCATCAGGTCGACGCTGTGCAAACGCTTTCGGCTCGTATCGCACGACCTGATACAGCAGACCGCCATCGCTGTCCTGATAATCATATTCGGCTACAACTTTACGGGGCGTTATTTCTGTCTGAATGCCGCCGATCTCACACACTCGTCGACCGAGATCTTGGAATCTGCTCAGACTTTCCTTAATGCGCACGAGCTCAAACTGGTCGGCGCCCTCAAAACACTTTTGCGACCAACAGGAGGCCCGTCCGTTCTTCACGGTCACACTCGGGTGCTGGTCGCCGTTTGTGTGGCGTTCTGGAAAGATGCATTTCCAATGGCCATGGGCGTCCTGCACCGATCCGTAATGAGCAAGAATCGTTTCTGTCGACACCCGCGCCTTAATTTCAGGACTGTCCATCATGAGACCCTCGCTACCTAGATCCTTCCGCTTGTGACGCCATCCACCGCTTGAGTTCATCCATATCCCATCGAAGGGCTCTCCCCGCTCTGCGAGCGGCCGGGATACAATGCCAATTTTTGTACAAAAAGCTTGGGCTCATGTGCACTTCAGCAGCCGCATCAACTGTCTTTTCGTACCTCGCCATAATGATTCTCCCTCTTAGGTCCGTTGCGCCGTCGTATGTCCCTTGCCGTCCTGACTTGTCCCGAGTGTCACGATATGATAGAAGGCTGCCGACGCGCACAATTTGAATCTCCAGTCAATATTCAGAGGTAAAACTTTGGAAAACTATAATGAATTTATACACTTGGAGCTGGCGGGGCTAGGTAATCCCGACGGGTCTGGTCTGACTCAGCGGAAGTCAGGCTACTGGCTGAGGCCGCGAACGCTGTTACTCGAGGGGGATGATTTGGTTTATTCGATTACTCCCGACTTATGTTTCGAGTCCATACCAAAGGGCCTTACTGATGAGGGAATACTTGAACATGCGAAGCAAGGCCTTTCACTTCCGTGTGAGCCTGACAGGAACAGTCCTGGCGGCAAATTGTTCGACGAGTTCTTAGGGCTGAAAGAGGCCTCTTCTGGCGTGATTCTGCATTTTGCGAAGAAATGGGGTGTGCTGGAATTGTGTCCACATGCTTTGCCAACCACACATACGCTACGGCACTCTGTATCGCCGTCCCCCTTAGAGAAACCATGCCTGCGGGTTTCACATGGCCCTTCTGGAGATTTTAGGGAATCAACGAGGCATTGGCGGTGGTACGCGGTCTATTTTCGAGCAATCCTGAATTTAGCCGCAGAGCTCCATATTGGGCGCGTCGGGAGAGACCAAGATTGGAAGTGCATTCTTCAAGGAAGTTCTGATCTGCGGCTAAAGGACGGTCCTGATGTTGTCAAGAACCAGGCAAGGAGGCTGCTCCTTGTTGACGTCCTAAACCGATGGATAACGATTGCAGGACTACAGCCGAGCCTAGAATGGATACATAGCCGGCCAACACTTCAGTTTGCTACGCCGGCATTATTCGGACACTTAGTCTTGCAGCTCGTTTTCTGCGTCATACAAAGCGGTGGTTTCGCTATGTGTTGTGCTTGTGCTGAAACGTACACCCCCGATCGGCGACCTGCAATTAATCGTCGCAACTATTGCGAAAAATGCCGCCATAATAAGATTGATAAACGTGATGCAAGACGTGATTATTATCGGACGAATGAAATGAAAAGTGCGGTGCTATCGGCCACCGCTGAGATTTCACCTGGCCAAAACGACGGAACAATGTCTAGCCATGGTGAATAGACGCACCTTTTGGTATCGTCTCCGCTTTCACGAGGTTACTAATAAACATGCTCCCTTTCACTCTTTTGTCGCTCTTGACGCGCTGGGCAGTTTTCCGTTTAGCCTTTCCCATCCCACTATGCTGCATGCCGAGGCTAGAGAAAGTGGTCTCATTGAAACCTGAATTGCCTGAGGCGACTGTCTTTCATGACAGGGGAGTGGTAAAGCTTCTTTCTGACGGGAGACCTATGCGGAGATCTTGGCATTCTTCTTTGGCAAGAGGGGAAGGTGCCTAAGCAACCGAAGCGGCTTTTCCACAAACGAAGTCCTTTGTCAATACTCCATTGAGGGAGGGCTCGTCGGAGCGATGCCTGAAGACCCTGCACTCTTCCGGCGAATTATCTGCGCTTTCACCGCCCGCATTGAAGAGACTATCCTCAATCCGCCAAGGTGCTACGTTTCTGTGTTGAAGGATTGGCGTGTTACGAAGTACTGAAAATGCGACACCCCCGGCTGAGCTTGAGGCCATCCCGTTTGTATCGCTCATTGTATGTCGGCAAAATCGCTGGGTTGGCCGTATGTTCTGCGTGCGCGTGCATCTACATCCCGTCCCGACGGCCTGTTGATGGCCGTCGGAACTATTGTCCAGAATGTCGGAACGCGGGTGTCGACCACCGGGATGCAAATCGTGCCTGCCGACAAGAAAAAAAGAAGTGGAGTTTGGGAGCGGATGCTAATTCTCTCTCGGGGAGTTCAGCTAGCGATTCCCATTTGCCTTCTGGTCCCTCACAGCGAATGGTGCACGTCTTTTCCAATCGCCGCTGTCATTAGCTGCGGAAGCTATAACTTAATCTGACAGTCAGGTAGAGTCCTTGTCTTCATCGAAAGGAGCGAGGACGATGACGATCGAGCAGAAGATCATCAAGACGAAAGTGGGCATTCTTGGAACTGGCCAAGCAACTCGGGAATGTCTCCAAGGCCTGCCAGTTGATGGGCTATAGCCGGGATAGTTTCTACCGGTTCAAGGAGCTCTATGAGACCGGGGGCGAGGCCGCGCTGCAAGAAATCTCTCGACAGAAACCGCTACTCAAGAATCGCGTGGCGCCTGAGGTGGAGCACGCCATTGTGCAGATGGCGATCGACCAGCCGGCGTGGGGCCAAGTGCGCGTGGCCAATGAATTACGGAAGCAGGCCCTCACGATTTCGCCGGCCGGCGTCCGATGCATCTGGCTGCGGCATGACTTGGAGACCATGCGGAAACGGCTCAAGGCGTTAGAAGCCAAGGTGGCCCAAGAGGGGCTGGTCCTGACGGAAGCCCAGATCGTGGCCCTGGAGAAGGCGAAGGCGGACAAAGAAGCCCACGGCGAATTCGAGAGCGAGTGTCCAGGCTACTGTGGCGCCCAAGACACCTTCTATGTGGGGACGCTCAAGGGCGTGGGGCGCGTCTATCAACAGACGTTCATCGACACCTATAGCAAAATCGGGTTCGCCAAACTGTATGATCGAAAAACGCCGGTCACTGCCGCGGACCTGCTCAATGATCGGGTGCTACCATTCTTTGAACAGCACGATCTCCCGCTGAATCGGGTGCTCACCGACCGGGGGACGGAGTACTGCGGGGCACCGGAGCGCCATGAGTATGAACTGTATCTCGCCGTGGAGAACATCGATCATACGCGGACCAAGACGCGTCATCCGCAGACGAATGGAATCTGTGAGCGGTTCCACAAGACCATGTTGAATGAATTCTATCGCGTCACGTTTCGGAAGAAGATCTATCGAACGCTGGAGGAGTTGCAGACCGATCTCGATGCCTGGCTCGAAGAATACAATCAGCAGCGGCCCCATCAGGGCCGCTGGTGTTATGGCAAGACCCCGATGCAGACATTCGTGGACAGTGTGCCGTTGGCGAAGGAGAAAATCTTAGCGGCGTAACCCTGGTGAGGACTCGTTGTCTGTCAGGTGAAGTCTTGAGTTATACACATTAGCTAACTTCATCGATAATCTCTGATGATCTTTACAGCAATACTTTGCCATTTGGCATGGACATGCTTTTGGGCAAATATATGCTTCTGATCCGGTGTATTTCCGGGTTAAGAAACCCCGTCATTCACCCCAACATTCTCTTGATATTCAATTTGGTTCCAACCGTTGTGTCGGCTCAGTGACCAATTTAGTGATCAACCTGAATAAGTGTGAAAATCGAGTAGCACGTTTATTCCTAGAATAGCGACTTCTTAATCAGCGGGCCGCGAATTCGATCACCGTTGAACCCCACGAAGCGTTTGGCCGTCTTGTCGGGCTCAAGGCTCTGATTCAGCAGATCCGCGAGCACTGGTTTGGCACGCCGTTTTAGCCCCAATTGCTGCCTATACCGGTGAGTTGTTGCCGTTGGTAAAGCCGACGTGTCAGACTGTGTCTCTGGGAGATTAATCAAACCAGCATAAACATTGGAGGGAAGAGTGATTGACTCTTCTTCGAGCTTCTCAGACCTTGCCTCATTTCCCGATCCATTTCTCAGGGACGGGTTCGAAAACGAAGCATCCACATGTGTAAAGTCATCGAGTCTGCCAAGGTTGATCCGTCGTCCGGATCCAAGCATTTCGTTCGCAGAACACTGAAGAGGAAGTTCTGAAGAACGCTATGGAACACCACAAGCAGCATGTGATTCGGGAGTGACACCTGAACTCAGAGCTAAAGCGAAGGCACTGATCCGGGACGAAAAGTAAAACCCGCCAAGACAATGGGGATCGAAACTGATCGCTAGAGAAAAGTTTGACTACGGTGTCGATTATCTGGCGTGAAGAAATATACCCAATTGGGGGTTAGGCTTAGATAGATAAAATATGTAGTCCATTACAGCAGTCTGTTCCATCTTTCTCCTTTCAATGAAACCATGCTGACGATTGACGACATCCGGGTGATTCCGCTGTTCTCGATACTCCCTGTCACCGAACTTGAGCGTCTCGCGCAGACGTCTGCCGACCTGCATCTCAGTGCCGGAGAATTCGCTGTTTTTGAAGGTGGAGACCGTGCCCTCTACGCGATCCTCTCCGGCAAGATCGAGGTTGTGAAGATGATCGACGGCATCGAACGGACGCTGGGCTGGCGCCTTCCGGGCACGATTTTCGGCGAAGTGCCGATGACCTTCGGCACGCCGTTTATTGCGGGCTATCGCGCGGCAGAGCCCTCGCGCGTCTTGCGTGTAGATCCGAAGCAGTATTACGCGATGGCGGCGGCGGCGCCGGAGTTCTCTGTGAAGGTCGGATCCCTCGCACTCGACCGCATCGGCGGGCTTCAGGATATCGCTGCTGACCCACCCAAGGCGCGCGTCACAATGGTCGGTCACCGATGGGACGCCGCCACCAACGCGCTGCGCCAGTTCCTCGCGCGCAACCAGATCAGTTATGACTGGATGACGCCCGATGCGCCTGATCTGTCCACGCGGTGGCCCGGAACCCGCCCCTCGGACGACGATTGCCCTGTGCTCAGGCTGGCCGACGGGATGCTCCTCAGTCGACCCGCGACACGGGATCTTGCCCAGCTCCTTGGCCTGCAAACCAAGGCACGTCTCGCTGAATACGACACCATGATCATCGGGGGTGGGCCGGCCGGCCTCGCAGCAGCAGTGTACGGCGCGTCCGAAGGACTGCGCACTATAGTGGTGGAGCGCGAGGCTCCAGGAGGTCAGGCCGGCATGTCCTCGCGCATCGAAAACTATCTCGGCTTCCCCAGCGGCGTCTCGGGCGACGAGCTCGCGAGCCGTGCACTGCAACAGGCAAGGCGCATGGGGGCGGAAATTCTGGTCACGCGCTCTGTCACTCGCCTCGATCCGAAAACGCGTCAGGTTTCCCTCGATGGCGACGATGTCGTCCGGGCGCGGACGATCATTCTTGCCACTGGCGTCACGTGGCGCCGCCTCGCGATCGAGGGCTTCGATCAGCTTATCGGCAAAGGTATTTACTATGGTGCGGCACGCAGCGAAGCGAGCGCTACCCATGGACTCGACATCCACCTCATCGGTGGAGGAAACTCTGCCGGCCAGGCCGCTCTATACTTCGCCAATCATGCCCGCAGGGTTACGCTCGTCGTCCGTGGCGATGCCCTGGAGAAGAGCATGTCTCGCTACCTGATTGAGCAGCTCGGTGGAAAGTCGAATGTGACGGTCCAAGTGGGGTCAGAAGTAGTCGCCGCACACGGTGACACCCATCTAAGGGCGATCGACATACGCGATGGGGTGAGCGCACAGGTGCGCCGACACGACTGTGGTGGCCTTTTCGTTTTCATCGGAGCCGATGCAGAGACCGGATGGTTGCCGGCAGATATTGCGTGCGACAAACGAGGGTATGTTCTTACCGGTGACGACGTGGTGAAGGCCGGGTGCTGGCCGCACAGCCGCGATCCTTACCTCCTCGAATCGAGCGTCCCTGGTGTGTTCGCCTGTGGGGATGTGAGGTTGAGTCCGATCAAACGCGTGGCGTCTGCGGTCGGTGAGGGCAGCATGGCGATCGCTTTCATTCACAAATATCTGCAGCAGGAGGGGCAGTAGCACTTGCGAGCACGGTGAGGCGTATCCATGTTGGCAGGCCAGGCGTTCTGCCGACATGATTGAACACATGTAAATTACGAGAGACGTAGGAATGGGACTGCGTAGCTTTGTTTGTGCGTCGTGAGGGGGTTGTGAGTCCTTATTAGTAGTGTTTAAATTTTCCTTTATCTCTTTGAGACTTAGTATGAAGCTATGCGATTAGTCCTCGATCATCAAGACCTTCAACAATTACCCATTACGATTGAACCCAACATCGTCAGCGGAACATCAGTATTTAGCCAGACTCGCGTTCCCTTCAAGGCACTGATTTCAAATCTTGAGGATGGTATGTCACTTGGGGAATTCTTAGACAACTTTCCTAGCATCTCGCGAGAAAGACTATCCAGACGCTTTAAGGATTCTGCTCAAAGAGTCCTTCCTCGATAATAAAAAAGCGTCTTCTCACTTTTCCCCTTTCATATCCCTTGCCGAAACTGCTGCAGTGCCTTCATCTCTAATCCTCGAGGGTAATTCAGTCTGCCATCAATCAGGCCGGCCACTGCAGTCCTTCTGTCAGGCGACCGAAACGAGATGTGCCCGCTTGGCCGTCACACTTATGAAGAAGATCCTGGCTAGCGTCTCCCGGCCTTTGTGAAGATTGGGATCCGTCTGGGCGACATCGGATCCCATATCCGCAGACCGCTATCTCCGGAATCTTTCATATCCGGCGCTTTGGGCAGTGGGCGGCTGGCGAGCGACTGATGCTTGGTAACAAGACGAGAGTCATTTAGGGATTGATATCCGGTAAAATAGGTCGGCAAACAGCCAGCATCGGAAGCACCCTGGACGTTATTCTGTGCCCGGCTGGGCTCCGAGTCGTAAAGCCTCTCATGTACGAGTACTTCCGTCCCAAGCTCCACAGTAAGACCGATAAGACTCCTCCCTAATTACGGATAGCACGCAGCCTCAAAGGTGGGGTACTAACGCACCATGTTCGTTATTAAATGAGAAAGAGCATTCGATATGGTCCTTGGCGTCGCGTTGTTGATAGTAGTCATAACCGCGGCTTCCGCAATCAGCGCAACGAATGGCTTACCAAACCAAGGCAGCATTAACAGCTTTTCGCCGTTTTCCAGCGCAGCCACGAGCCAGCCACTTGTCAACTCGACGTTTGTTCCGTTTCCGTCGGTACAGTTCGTCACTCCGGTGGTACCCGCCACGCAGGTGATCCAGATCTCTCAACCGTTTCCAACAAGCATTGGAACGCTTCAACCAAGTATTGGGACACCGAATACCTTTTTGGGAAGCTTCACACCCTCCATCGGGACACCGGTAACCACACTGGGAACTTTTCAACCTAGTATCGGCTTACCGATAACCAGCCTGGGAAGCTTTGCCCCAAGCATTGGCGTTCCCTTAGTGACATTGGGAAGTTTTCAGCCAAGTATCGGCTCACCTATTACGGTGCTAGGGAGTTTTCAACCCGGTATCGTAGCAACGCAGCCCACACCGACATCAACGAATACCGTGGTGCCCGCTATCCTTATCACACCGGCCATCCCGGTTGCTGTGACAACGACTGGAAGTATGAATGTACCAGTGAATATCGTAACCCCTGTTTTTGTCCCTACGACGGTAACAGGTATTAGCCTCGCGTTAACCAATGGTCATCTCGCCGTAGCCGATCCAGCGGGTGCTGCTGATCCATCTTCTTCGCACATCATGAATCCCGAACCGTCTTCGATTGTGTTAGCCGGAACCGCACTCAGCGGACTAGCGTTCGTTAAGTGGTGGTCGCTCCGAAAGCGGCGCCTCGCTCAGTAATCCTCGACAGAGAGCAAGGTAATAAATCAGGCTTGGGCTCGACCGAAGTGAAAAAAGCAATGCCGAATAATTACAAGAGCAGCGGCCTGGCGTTTTTGTTCCTAGGACTTGCCGTCATGAATGATGCGACGGCCGGAGGGCATCAGATCGTCCAACAATTTGGAGACTCTGCAATTCAGGGCTTCAACAGTCGCATGAACGATTCAGCCATTCAGCGGTTCGACAGCCGCATGAGAAGTTCCATGGTGCAACGTTTCGAGAGCAGGATGCTGAGGTCACCGGTACAGGACTTCAACAGCCAGATGCTGAATTCTGCCATTCAACGTTTTCATAGTCAGATGATGCACTCGCCCGCACAGAGTGTTGAGGGGCCATGGAAGTCGTTCAGATCTCTCACTACCTCGTTCTACTTGTCCCCAGGCGTGGTCGAAGAATCCATACAAGATCGGGAAATTCTGCCGGAGCCCCGATTACAGCCTATCGCACCTCCTCAATTCATCACCCTACGTTGTGGCATTTTCATCGAGATGACCGTTGGTGAATCGGAGATACTGAGCGAAAAGGAGGAGGAGCCTTGTGATAACCGAGAGGAATCCGTCAACGAGTAGAATGACAGTAGCGATGGTTGTAACGTTCGATGATGAGACGATTTAGATGGAGATCTAGGTCCGATAGACTCGAGGATTTTATTGAAGGGTCTGGCAGTAGTAATTGAACTGTTGAACAAAGGCTAGCAGTTCAGCACCTCCCTCTTCACGGTAGGTTTCTGGGCGGACCCCCTTCCGTTGCTCTTCTTTCAGCTTCTGACAGGCTTGAAGTTCTGCCTGGCGTACTTTCGGCTGGAGTCGCTCTTGTTTTTCGGGGGGGAGACGGTGAAGGTCCATCTGCATTGCTTTGAGATCTCTGAACTGCGAGGACATTTCCGTTTCGGAGAGGCAGATATTTGGGATACCGATACCAAGGCACGAGGCGACAAAGGCAGCGAACATTGCGTGTTGGAACGGGCTCATTTGAAACCTCGAATCAGGTGGTGGAGAGAACCGTGTACTTACACTTCATAATACCAATCGAATGCCTTGATGGGCTGGGATTTTTTCAACAAGAGCGAAATTTGTTCTGACCGAGGCGATTGTTTCACCGGTCTGCCGAATATACGGTTCACCGATCGGCCCCAACCAGTCATCTGCTTTAGAGAGGTATTTAATTTTGTGAGGATTTATTCCCATCACTCTTGCCGCAGTAGCATCCACTGCGGCAAGATTCCGTCCCATCACAAGCACGCCGGCATTCCGAGGTACCCCCATAATTGGTCCATCGCCTTCCATGCCAACGATGCCATCGACAATGGCAAAGTGTGGCTTTAAGGTCGCGTTGATATCCAAAATTGAATTTTCAATGCCCGCCTGGTGAAGGACGTTCTTGGGCCAACCATAGTAAATACCCGGCATCACGCCGAATAGGTTTTTCATGGAGAGCGTCACCCCTGCCCAATGATGCGTTTTCATTTTTGCCATCGACACAATCCAGTCAACCTCTTTAAATATTCCGGGGAAGGTGAGTGTAGATAACCGAGTCATTTGGCCGGTATTTTGGACGGCATAGCCGGTCAGATAATTCAAGTCATGGAACTTGATTCGATCTTCCCAGAGCACATCGGCAAGGCCGGATTCTTCCAGCACGTCAAGGGTATCCCGACGATGACCGGGGCCTTCGGCAACCATGACCGTGTCCGCCCCGAGCCGAAGAAAGGCTTCCACGGCCCCTCGCATGACGAGGGGATGGGTATTGATATGATTGGCGCCAGAACTGGTTTCGACGAGATTGGGCTTGAGCAAGATTCGTTTGTCTTTGATCTCCGCTGGAGTGACGCCCAGCTCGCGAAGACCGCGAACGATGACATCTCCGATTTCCGATTGGTAGTCAGTTACCTTGCCGATAAAGGTCTCCGCATAAAGATGCGGTCTGGCGAGCCGACGAACCACGGGATAGGCTGAGGCCAAGATGACTCCACCGGCAAGCGCCTTCAAGAAGTCGCGCCTCGACCAGCCATGGTTTGCATTCTCAGGTGGTACAACGGCCACGGTGGTCCTCCGCATTTGGACGGCCCTTTATACAGTTCCCGCCGAAGTAACTAGTAAACCGTTTGGGCGGAGGAGGGGAAGCACCAATAGGCACAGTGAGGTCGTATCGTAAGGACCATAACGTTCCTGCCTCTTCAGACAGTCCTCGACCAAACTTGATAAATTGGATGGTGCGGCGCCCCATGAATTCAGCGCAAGAAGGCTCCAACCAACGGCAATCGGAGTGTGGAGTCGTGTGACCACGGTACTGAGATACTCAAGGCTGTTTTGAACCGATTCCCGAGGAATGAGACCAGCTAGTGCATGGAGTGCAGCACCAGTGCTTTCTGGGGCAGGCCGCAACTCTTGCCCAAAAACAATCGTGTTCCCGCAATTCCATCCTCCGTGCGGCAATTGACGGTCCATTAACATTCGAGTTGCTTCTTCAATACGCGCATGCCTGGCATAACCGGCAACACGAAGGGCAATCATCGAGATGGCTGTAGGTTCCACCCAGGAATGCGTCTCAGCAATCCATGGCCAGCCTTTAAGCGCAGGATTGTGCGCCACTGGATCACTTGAAGATTTTTTCCAATGTCGGCCCGTTGTTTCTAACAGAAATCGAACAGCTCGAGTCTGGTACTGGTTATAGTTCGGTACCCGAAACCAGGCAAGAATAGCTAAGGGCGTCGGCCAAAAGGCATCCGGATGGTCCGATGAAATACCGATGCGTCCATCACTGCGTTGATCAGCCGTGAGCCGCGCTATTGCCGGTTCAATGCACGCACCATCACCGCCTAGGGATGAAAGGGCGATAATCGCCCATGCGGTAGCGTCCGGTCTGTAGGAATCGCCGTGTTGCTGACTGAATCCTCCATCGGTGCGCACTCGCGCCAAGAGATCCGTTTCCAGATCCATGAGTGCAAGACTATTCAAACGCATGTCATCTATTGCTGTCGAAAGGTGGGCATCAGCGTTCTGATGATTCGGATCGCGCCGGGACCAATGATGGCTATAAAAACGCTAGGGAAAATAAACAAGATCAACGGAAGAAGCAGTTTCACAGGAATTTTGGCAGCTCGTTCCTCAGCCTTCATCTGCCTGTTGACTTTCATGGCGTCCGAATGAACACGCAAGGCCTGACCAATGCTAGTCCCGAACCGATCAGTTTGGACAAGTAACGCGATGAGACTTTTGATTTCGTCCAGGTCGATACGTCGACTGAGATTCCTAAGCGCGTCGGCTCGAGCAACTCCCGCTCGTAATTCCAACCCCAGTAGATGAAACTCTTCACTTAGTTCCTTGTGAGACAGCTTGATTTCATCGGCCACTCGGCTGATTGCCTGGTCCAACCCAAGCCCTGCTTCAACACAAACGACCATCAGATCAAGCGCATCGGGCAATGCGCGCATGATTGTTTGCTGCCTTCGATCGATGGCGCTTCGCAGCCAAAGGGCCGGTGCGTAGTAGCCGGCACCCGCGGCAACCACATACCACATGAGCAAGTTCGTGGTGGTGGGAAATCCCAACCATTTATGTGGAATGACGGCGAAACTAAGCAGTACCAAGAGCGCGCATAAAATCTTAGCCCCTAGAAAAATAACGGGAGCGTGTGCTGATCGATATCCGGCTGTGATGAGGGCTTGCCGAAGATTTAACACTTCTTGCTCGTCACTGGGCTGATTCGTTTTACCAAGACTGTGAAGCAGCTCTGATAGCTTCCGCTTAACTGATTGCGCCAACCCCTCGTCCTCAGTTGCACCGAGTGTCTCCGACCGTCCTTCGACCCGTCTGCTCCATACCTTTGAGGCCTCACGCGTATTGAAATAGGTATAGAGGGCAAGACTGGCCAGTAAGCACATCACGAATGCGAGCAGGCTGACGATAATTGGGAAATCCATAGTATCGTTTTACACCTCGATGTTGATGATCCTTGTGGTCACAAAGGCTCCAACGACCATGAGCGTTGAACCAACGATGAGCATGGTATGTCCAATGGGATCCGTAAAAAGAAGTCCGATGTACTCAGGATTTATTCGATAGAGACCCAGTCCCAATAGGATAGGTAGTGCAAATAAAATGATGGCAGACACTCTCCCCTCTGCCGACAGTGCTTTAATCTTCATGTACAACTCGAAGCGTTTTCGAATGAGATGTCCAAGCGATTCGATGATCTCAGCAAGGTTGCCCCCTGTTTCTCGCTGGAGACTGACGGACGTGACAAAAAATTTTACGTCTAGGCAATCCACCCGGTCGGCAAGGTTTTGAAGAGCTTGCGGAACAGAGATGCCCATCGACACTTCATCAAATGCCTGTTTGAATTCCGGGCCAATCGGCTCCGGGTATTCTTCGCCTACGAGCTTAAGCCCGACAAAAAACGCATGGCCGGCTCGCAAGGCTCTGGCTATGAGTTCGAGCGCTTCTGGTAATTGACGCTGAAACTTAGCCATCCGCCTTGTTTTCCTCCAATAGAGATACAAAAATGGAAGAAGGGCGCCGAGCACACCGCAGATTAAGGTCACGACAAGATGTATGTGAAACTGCAAGCATAGCAGGCCTGCCGTGATGGCGATCAGAAACGAGGCTAAGAAAAACGTCCCAAGAGTAAGCGTGTTGTTACCGCGCTCATGTACTCGTCTCACCCTATCGAGTCTTTTAATCTTGGCCAGCAAATCATGTAGCCACAGGATATCGCTCAGCGACCGATTGCGGACGATGTCAAGCTGTTGGAGATCCGGCTTCGCAGTCCATTCCTGAATACGCTCTTTGACCCGCTCGGTCTCTTTGCCCCGCCTCGATAGAACCTGATAGCCGTAATAACCGCCTTCCAAAAGCAGCACCACAGTTGCAAAGATGCCGAATGCAATCAAAACGGTTAACATTCATACACCTTCCCTGCATCAAAGAGATCTGAAGGCACGGTGACGCCGCGTGCGGCAAAACGTTCCATGAATTTTGGCCGGACACCGGTTGCTCGAAAACGTCCTTTGAGGTGACCCTGCTGATCCAGTCCCTTCTGTTCATAAGTAAAAATTTCCTGAAGGGTAATGACATCGCCTTCCATACCCGTGATCTCCTGCACGCTTGTCATTTTCCGGGTGCCATCCGAAAGACGCGTTAACTGTATGATGACATCGAGTGCGGACGAAATATAATTTCTGAGTGATTTTGTGGACAGATTCAATCCAGCCATGGCGACGAGCGTTTCCACGCGAGTGAGGGCATCACGGCAAGAATTGGCATGGATGGTGGTCAATGAGCCATCATGGCCTGTATTCATCGCCTGAAGCATGTCCAGCGTTTCGGCGCCTCTGACCTCTCCAAGAATGATACGATCTGGCCGCATGCGGAGCGCATTCTTCACGAGCTCTCGCTGGGTCACTTCTCCTTTGCCTTCAATATTGGTCGGCCTGGTTTCCAATCGAACGACGTGTTCCTGACGAAGCTGAAGCTCAGCCGCGTCTTCAATGGTGACGATGCGTTCCGTGCTCGGAATAAATCCCGACAAAATATTCAAGATAGTCGTTTTCCCCGTTCCCGTCCCGCCCGAGACCAAGGTGTTGAGCCTGGCCTGGACGATCCCCTTGAGGAGATCCCCAATTTGTGGGGTCAATGATTTCTTCTCGATCAAGTTCTGAAGTTGAAGCGGGTCTCGGCTGAACTTTCTGATGGACATGCAGGCGCCATCGATGGCCAGCGGCGGAATAATCGCATTGACCCGCGAGCCATCCGCCAATCGTGCATCGACCATTGGAGAGGATTCATCAATGCGCCGCCCGACACGTGAAACGATCTTATCGATAATCTTCCGAAGATGTGCCTCATCACGAAATTGAACCGACGTGGCCTCAAGCTTCCCAAAGCGCTCGACAAAGACTTGCTTGTGAGTATTAACAAGAATATCTGCCACGGTAGGATCGGCCAGTAGCGGTTCTAGAGGGCCAAGGCCAAGGACCTCATGAACCATCTCTTGGATTAATTGTGCGCGCTCTCGTTGATTCAGGGGCACCGATTCTTGCTGGAGGATTTGCTCGATGAGCTTACCCAACTCAGGCGTCAATGCGGCATGAGTCATCGTACTGACGACTCCAAGATCCATGAGATCAATCACGCGATGATGGATCTTGCCTTTCAGTTCCTGATAGTAGGCATTATGTTCGGCGGCATTCATTGGCTTCGCAGTGAGCATTTGCGCGTTCTCCAGATGACAATCAATTCTCAGAAGGCAAAGATCAGGGTGACTGTAACTTTGCTTTCGCATCAAATCCTAGACTGGGTATATATCGAGTGAGGAAAGAACCTTTTTTTGCGGTCTTCGCCTTCACCACATCAGATTGATCTCCCGTGGAAGTCAATCCAAAGATAGCCCCTTGGTGAAGATACCATTCAGTAATCGCGGCACGAGGAGCCACCCCGGTCAATGGTTGCCCATCATTGATGGCGCGGTTCGTCGAGGCGTAATCGTTTGGAATCAGCCCGTCAGCCTTGAGCCGGAGGGTCTCCTCCGTATGACGCAGTAGCTCTTCATCGCGAGTGCTATACCGATTAACGACAAGCATAATCTTGTTCGATTCGTAATGGGCATCGCGGAAGACATCCAACAACTGTTTCGTTCGCCGTACTGCCGGGACGTTGAGCGTCGTCACGAGAACAATGGTTGACGAAAAGTCTAGTGCCTCTTTGCTCGTCTCAAGCACATGACCGCAATCGATAAAGATTGAATCGTACGAGGACTGCATGAGATCGAGCGTGTGGGTGACGCACCTCGAAACGGGCGTGAGGCCATTCAGACCGTCATAGCCAGAGGGCAAGAGGTCAATGCCTGACTTATGCTTCATGAGCACACTGTGTAGAATCGTTTCATCGAGACGAGACAGGTCTTGAGAGAGGTCGCGTAGACCGCCTGACGCCGGAAGATCCAAGAAGAGCGTCAGATCGCTGTTTTGTAGATTGAGGTCCATCAGCGCGACGGATTTTGATGGGACGACGTACTTGGCGCCGGCGGCGAGATTCGTGGCAACTGTACTGGTCCCCACACCGCCCTTCGCACCAATAATGCTGACCACCTTTCCCGCTTTGCGCTCCCTGGTGGGCACTCTCGCACACAAGCGCTCCTCGAAGCGGCCTAAGGCAGCTTCCATCTCTTGAGGATTGATCGGCAGTGGGATAAATTCCTTTACCCCACGGCGAAACGCTTCAAGCATTATCTGGGTATCCGTCCGGCCGGCAGTCAGAAAGATTTCGGTCTGTGAAGCCGCACTCACGGTGGACCGTATGGATGAAAAAGTCCGTTGCGGATTGGCCTCATCGACTTCAAGAATTAAGATATCAGCCGCACCGGCCTGCTTGGCCTGACGTCACAATATAGCCAGGCTTTCGTCGAAAATGTTTCTTCGAAAGCTTGCCGAACTGAGTCGGTTTTGCACTCAATAGCAACGGTGATCAAACGCGACATTCAAAGCTCCTATCGGTAATTCGACGTGCAGAAGATTATTGAACGAGACCCGGTATACTGCCCTTGGTTCCAAAGTCTGCCCCTCCGCCTCGACCGCCCTCCACGAGATTACACTGGACCGTCCCTTCGACTAATTGTCCAGCGGGCGGAGCCAGGACATTCGTAATCCTCATCGACGCATACCCGACGATAAGCATGGCGCTGTTAGGATTGGAGCAATCGTTCGATTGGTAGACTGGAACTAATGCATCCCAGAAACCTGTGCTCGGATCTCGCTTGGCCATATAAAGGTTGTACAGATTGTTCAAAGCATTGGCGATATTTCCACCGACGAATTCCAAATTCGTGACACCGGCCTGCGTGCCCGGAGAAGTAAAAGTCGGAGGGGTTGGGATCATGCCATTGATTTCACTCCTCAAAGTATTCGCATTGGGCGGTGAGGTCGTAAAGGTATGCCAGCCACCACAGGCCTGAGGATCGTTCGTCGGGTAGAAGCGAACGGGCGCATTGCAGAATGGGGTCTGGAATCGGAATGCAGACAATCCAAAGGGAGTCTGGAGATCGCCGGGATTGGTCGTGCTCGTCCCGGTGAGGGCTGCCGTTGCCGTTGCGCGTACATCAACGCTGCTAATGCCCATGATATTCGCTAAAAATGTGCTCACGGGACCATTGCTTGTGCCGTCTAGCCTGGCTGTCACACGGACGGCATCTGGATTGGCAGTCATCGCTGTAAACGTTTTGCTCGTAGCGTTCCACTGGCCGATTTGAATATCGCCTACATCCACAGTAATTGATCGCCCAGCCCCATGGTTTTGGGCCGCGACGTTTTGAACATCCGAATAAATAGTCGCGGGATTAGTCATGGTGTAACTCACTTGCTGGGCCGGCGTGAGGCTTTGATAAATCGTGCCCATTCTTCTCGCCCCGGCCAGGGCGGCGGCATCGGCGACATCTTGCAACTCATTTCTTGCCACCAAGGCTTGGCCGATGTCGATAGTCAACGCCGCAAAACCGAGAAGCACAGGGAGTGTGACGGCCACCATCACGGCCACCGCCCCACGTTGGTTCGAAACAGTCGTTACGTGTTCCATCCATCCGCGCCTTGCCCTATTCATGTCGCATCACCGTCTGGGTTGTGAGGGTGATTGAAGTGCCCAAGCCCCAGGATACCCGGCGCAAAGAACTGATACGGATATGACGTCGAAACGGTCAGGTTATTGGGGAATACGCCGCCGGCTCCCGCTACGGTAACCGTGACATTGCTCGGATTGATTCCGGTTCCCGTGAGATAGTTCGTCACGACGGTCTGAATCTGTCCCGCCGTCGGCTTCGGAATCTGCTGAACGATTCCGGCCCGCGCGCCTTCGCGACTGGCATTGGTCAAGACTTCTCGAGAATACATCACCATGCCGAATTCGATGATACCGAATAGAATCAGCATTAACACGGGCAACAGAAGGGCGAATTCAACGGCCGATGCCCCCCGTTCATTCAGTCGTGTCATGTATTCCCTTTGCCTGCTCACTTTGTCTGCACACCCGACGTGACGGTGGATTTTTGGAATCCGGCATCAGGGTCCTCAAAGCCCTTTCGATACGTATTCATTTCAATCGCCGCCGCACCACCATCCAAGCCAACGACAGGTTCAAGCTTTTCAGCGGCCAGGGGATCCAATATTTCATTCTGCTTGGCCAGATCGTACGCCATCCCCGTATTGGCGCCGAGGGTCGTTGGTCTCGTACATCCGGTTCCCACCAACGCGACTAAGCTGACCGCACCGATCACCGAGAGAAAAAGACTTTTCATACATGCTCCTGTAGTAACGGCTTCATGCTTGTTAGTTTTAAGGGGCCAGGTGGCCGACCGTGGCATCCATTGAAGCGGGCCTTGCGCTAGTTTTCCTAACTGCTGTCTCGGCGGCCGGGGACATCAGTTTGGGCCGACCTCCGAATCCGCCCTGTTCGGCATACCCCAGGAGGAAAAACTCAAAGTCGTTTGGCTCGACGTAATAATCCGTCGGCAACGTCTGCGTCGTCATGTCCAATGGCTTGACGAGATGTGGCGTCACGATAATGACCAGTTCAGTCTCGTTTTTCTGAAACGATGAACTACGGAATAGGGCTCCCAGTATCGGAATGTCGCCGAGGACCGGAAACTTTTTCACGCTCTCTCGGACGTTATCCCTCAAAAGGCCGCCGATGGCAAAGCTTTGCCCATCGGCCAGCTCAATCACCGTCGAGGCTCTTCGCGTCGTGATAGCAGGAATCGTGAAACCCTGTATCCTCAAGGCATTCGAAAAATCCAATTCGGACACTTCGGGGGCGACGGTAATATTGATATGGCGGTTGCTGAGGACCGTCGGACTGAAGGTCAGACCGACTCCAAATTTTTTGAACTGGATACTTAAGACGCCAAATGCCTGAGGGACTGGAATGGGGAACTCCCCGCCAGCCAAGAACGCCGCCTCTTGGCCGCTTAGGGCCGTCAATGTCGGCTTGGCCAGCACTTTGACGATGTTTTGTTCCTTCAGGGCATCGATGTAGCCCGTCCAGGTGATGCTGCCCGTACGAAAACCCAGCGCGCTGGTGACGCTGGAGGTTACTTCTTGCTGTATAGACGACGTCCCCGAAAAGGTTCCCCCTGCACCAAAAAAATTTCCACCTCCTAAAAGAGTGGTAAGCTGGTTCAAGGCGGTCACGCCAAAACCATCACGCGCGACTGCCCCAAGATTCACGCCGAGTCGCCGGATGAGTTCCCGATTCATTTCCGCAACCCGCACTTCAAGCATGACCTGTTGCACGCCGCCGACTTGAAGCAGATTCGTCACTTTTTTGGGCGCATACGCTTCCGCAATACCAAGCGCCCTGGTCAAATTCATCGTGTTCGACACAGTTCCTGCAAGCGTGACGTGTTCATGATTTGCCGTCACCTGGATCCCTTGTTCATCGGGTAGGGTGCGATACAGATTTTCTTTCAGACGGGTGAGATCAGGGCTCACCACAACGTCGAACGTGGCAAACATCTTTCCATTGTCTTGCCAGAGCGTGAGGCTCGTCACCCCGACCGTTTTCCCGGTCAAATAAATCTGGGTCGGCGAAAGGACGACCGTGTCGGCAATTTCAGGATTGGCGAGAGACGCCCGTTTAATCGGCATCGGCGTGTCGAGCACTTTTGATTTCCCTACACCCAGGTCCAGTCTCTGGATGTCCCGATTTTCCACCAACAGCTGAGTCGGCGTTTCGGCTGCCCATGGAGCAGCCGTGGCACTCATGATGAGCATGAGGGTGAAGAGATTAACAACGATCTTAAGGCTCATTGTGGGTGTCCTCCAGGTATTCCAGTCATGCATGGCTCTTTCAGGTCAGAACTTGACAGCGTTGACCGCAGTTCCTCGGATCACTTCTACGGTAACCTGAGGGATTTCTTGAGGCGGCGGCCCTTGATCTGGAGGCGTAGGATACACGCGGAGGAAGTTAATGACCTTCTTCGGTGCGTACGCTTCTGCGACGGCTAGCGCTTGTGACAGTTTTCCGGGACTTGATACCGTGCCTGCGAGCGTGACATGGTCATGCGATCCACTGATTTGAATATTGGACTCGTCCGGCAAGAGCTGGGACAACTGGCTTTGCAGTCGGCTCAAATCTACGCCCACATCAAGATCAAAGATCGTAAAGACCTGATCGTCTTTCCCCCACAAGGTCAAATTCGTCATCCCATAGCCTTTGCCCGTGACATAGAGCTGCTTGGGGCTCAGCACTATGGCATCGGCAATATCGGGATTGGCCAATGAGGCCCGTTTGATCGGTACCGGTACATCGACGATTGTCGATTTACCAACGACCAATTTGAGCGGTTGGGCGCCTTTGGTCTGTTGAGCCGCATAGGTCAAATTATCCGTGGAGGCGAAGGAGGCGTCAAATCCAGTAAGGACTCCGCCGATCACGAGTATGCTTAATATCGGTCCCTGACGTCGCATCTGTTGCAATAATGCCTTCATGGATCAATCCTCCTAAAACTTAATCTCTTTACGAACGTCCCCTTTGATGACTTCCACTTTGTAAGTCGGATCGCCTGTTCCACCGGTCGCCTTAGGTTTCGGTCTATAGGAACTCAGCACCGAACCAACTGTCGCGCCCTGGGTCATAAACTTTTCAGCATTCAGCGGGTTCCGTAGGGCTAAGCGTAGGCGCCCCTGTGTAGAGGCCAGTGCCAGCTTTTCAGCCTCATCCACGTCGACCTCAACTGTAATCACCTGGACCGGGTTAGGCTCCTCATCCTTGCCTTTTCTTTCCATTTGAGTGCCCGCTGCTAATACTTTTAAATTCTCCAGTATCATTTTTGACATGGCCTTCTCGGGTCCGCCAGCCGGTTCCATCGTTACCATGACATCGACGCGGTCACCGGGTTTTATGAACCCTGCCACTCCAATGACGTCATCCACCTTCACCGACATGGCCCGCTTATTCGGGTCGGTCACGGCCGTTACACCGCCGGTCTTTCCATCCAGCGGTGCGAGCTTCGACTCTAAGAGCAGCTCATTTCTCTTGAGATCCACGAGAAGGACGCGATCATTGAGGCCATCAACATTCGTAAAATGGCCTTCTGGGAGACTGCCTTTCGGATACTCTATTAACTGAAACATTTCTGGAGTTAGCTTTGTGCCCCAGCCCAGGTCTGCCGTCGGCACGACGACCATGCGCGTGTTCAAGGTCGCCGCTTCAGCTTTTGGCACATTCGCCTGATTCCGTAACCAGGAGAACACCATGACGCTGGTGAACAAGGCGATGATGACGGCCAATCCTAAGAAAATGAGTGCGCGATAACGGTTCATCTGCTTCCTCCAGAGGCCTTGCTATGTGCCCTGATCAATAATGAGACATGCTGCTTAGAAGGTGAAGAACGGCGCTTCCATCCACTGTGACATCAGCGTTCCCAATCCAATGACCAAGGCATACCGCAATCGAGGGTGTGCTTTGGCCGACGTCAACGTCCGGGTCGAACCCGGTACCAACATGCAATACGTGAGCAAGGTTCCAATTTGTTTCATGCCGGCTCGCAGGCCATAAAGGCTGACCATCATCGCAATGGCATAGAGTCCACCTAGGAGCATCGCCATGAGACCGGCCGAGAGGACGGCCTCAGCCCCAATAAAGCTGCCAACCGCGGCTAGTAATTTCACATCCCCTGCGCCCATACCACCCATCACATAGAGGAGGATGAAGAGCGCGAAGCCGAGTCCAAGCCCTTTCGCGCTGAACAACAATCCGGACAGCCCGTTGAGCAATGAGTGACTGAGAAGACCACCAGCCATCGCTGAGATTGTTAGCCAGTTAGGAATCTTGCTCGAGCGGAGATCTGTTACCCCCGCCACGAGGAGGACGGATGCTATGATCAATTGGAGAAATGGGTGTTCCATTTGGTAATTTCTTTCGATCTTATTAGCTGAGGCCGGGTAATACGCTAGTAAAGAGAGCGGCGAGCGTGACACCAATAGGGACGACGGCCGAGGCAATCACGGCCGCAATTAATCCAGCCATTAAAGCGTATTCCACTGCTGTCGCCCCGCCTTCCTCTTTTACGAAATGCTTCATGGTAAACTCCAAATCATCGGTGCTCTTGGTGAGAGGCTCCCTTCGCCTGTCTGAATGACGAGGGAGCCTCCTCAATTAAATTAGCTGCCCGCGGTTAGCGAGCCAGCAACGTTATTAAATACGCCCTGCAGATTTGTACCGACTAACCCCACGGCAGTGATAATTACCACTGCAATCAACGACACCATCAAGCCGTACTCAACCGCCGTTGCTCCATCTTCCTCTTTTACAAACCGCATAATCTGATTCAACATGATCTCTCTCCTTATGGTTGATTAGTGTAGATGGATTTTGGTTTTTTGGGCGCCCATCGAACCATCATCCGCTTGGGCATGGAGTACTGCAAGATGATGACCACAACTAAATTGCAGTAATGGTATTGATGTATAAGTAGTTTCAACGCCTTGGCGCGGACCGACTATAGTCCGTGAGACAGCTTTCCCTCCACGACATAAGTCCATACATCACAGAAGCCTTCATTGATCCAGGGCCTTAGGAGCCACTTTCCATTTTTTCCTGCTACTGCGACACCGCTGTCGCACGAGACATTCAGCTTGACGCATTTGCATTCCTCTTGTACAAACACTTCATGAGATTTACCGACGCAACACTACACAGGGTCATGTTTCGCGCTCTTCTGTCCGCTTGTACCGTCATCCTTGCGGCCTGTAGTGGCCACAAGGATGAGCTGCAATATGACAAGGGCTTGTATCAACAAGTATTAGATCGTCAACAAGCCGGCTTACCGGTGGAGGCAGGGGATGTCTCGAAGCCTGCTCCGATGACGGAAGCCGACTATGAGCGTCTCGGAGACTCTTCGCTGCAGCAGAACAACCTAGCGATGGCACAAGTCCACTACATCAAGGCGCTTGAACTCGACGGCAACCTCATTGACGCTCGCTACAAGCTGGGGCTGGTCCTATTGAAGCAGGGACTTTTACAAGAAGCACAGGTCCAATTTAAAGAAGTTCTTCAGCACGATAAGAACTCGGCTAGGGCGCACGAAGGAATGGGACAAGCTCAGTTGCACAGTGGAAATGAAGCGGCAGCCGAAGTGGAATTTAGGCACGCGTTGGGGTTAGATCCCGCACTCTGGAGAGTACACAACTTTCTTGGAATCATTGCAGATCACAAGAAGCGTCACCAGGAAGCCATTGCGGAATATCAAGCGGCGCTCTCTCTGAAACCCGGCGAGCCGGCCGTCTTGAACAATCTTGGCCTGGCCTATTATTTAACGGGGAAATATGAAGAGGCGGTCCGAGCTTATCAGCAGGCGGCGATGATCGGAAGTATGCAGCCCAAACTCCATAATAATATGGGCTTGGCCTATGCCAAACTCGAGCGCTACCCTGATGCGCTTGACGCTTTCACCAAGGGATCGGATCAAGCGCAAGCCTATAATAATCTCGGCACGATTTTCCTCGACTCCGGTAAACCCCATCAGGCAGCGGTCTGTTTTGAGAAGGCATTGGAAGCTTCGCCTCGTTACTACCCTAAAGCAGCCGACAATCTTGCGCTCGCGCAACGCGCTGCTAATGAACAACCGCTCGTTGCTAAGGCGCTGCCGATTGCATGCCCGTAAGTTCACCCATCTTCTTTTCAAACACTGCTCACATGGAGATCCTGTAATCGCTCCTTATTGAGCCCATACACGTGCGTACTGCCGATAGGTTTAAACCTTATCACCCAGCCATTCCGCACGAGTTCATCTAGGACCGCCTGAAGCTCATCGGCCCTCGGCTCGTGCCTTTTTGTTGTGATCCACCACTTACGAATGCCTTCCAACGTGTCTTTCGCCTCAGGGTTCGACATGAGGTGCTGAAGGACCCTCAAAGTAATCCAGGCAGTACTCTCATATAATTCGCCTTCGAACATGCAGAGCAAAGAAAGCAAAGAAAGTGCCGGAGAATCATAAGCGAAACCCTATCCATTTCAGTGGCGTTCATCTCAACCGCTAGAATCACTGCGACGCCGCTTCTCGACTGTGTTCAATCTCTTCTTGAAAGTAGCGGAAAAGCATAGGAAGTAACTGCGTCAGTCTCGACGCAGGTTCTGCCATTCGTGGCATCCAATCGGCTTTCCAGAACTAGCCTAAAATCATGCCGACTGCTGAAACTCGCAACGATCCATGCCTAGTTTTTTCAACAACCTCTGAAGAGACCGTCTTTCCGTCTTCGCAGCCTTCGCCGCCTGGGACACGTTTCCGTTATGCTTGGCCAGGATCTCCGTCAGATAGGCTCGTTCAAATCGCTCGATCGCTGCATCCTTGGCTGCTTGAAATCCACCAGCCTCCGCAGTAGCTGGCTCCTGTGCAACCGGCAGATCGATGTCTTCAAGTTTCAAGCTTGTGGAATTCGTCAAAATGACGGCGCGTTGAAGCACACCTTGCAGCTCGCGCACGTTGCCAGGCCAATGATAGGTGAGGAGTGTTTGCATGGCCTTGCCGAGACATGCGATCTCTCCTCGCCCGTATTGATGTCCATAGAGCGTGAGAAAATGCTGCGTCAGTAGCGGGATATCTTCAGGCCGATCTCGAAGCGCCGGTACATGGAGCGATAAGATATTCAGTCTGTGATACAGATCGGCGCGGAAGAGTCTTTGGCTCACCAGGTCTTTCAGGTCCGTGTTTGTCGCCGCGATAATCCGAACGTCGGACGTACGGTTTTTGATGGCTCCCAAAGGTCGATATTCCCGGTTCTGCAGAAACCGCAACAACTTGCCCTGGGCCAGCAGGCTTAACGAGTTGATTTCGTCGAGAAAGAGCGTCCCGCCATCCGCCTCCGCCAACAAACCTTTGTGGTCCAATCCCGCGCCAGTAAAAGCTCCCTTTGAGTGTCCAAAGAGTTCGTTCTCCACCAGATGATCGGGCAATGCTGCGCAATTGACTGGGACGAACGGTCTGCTTTTTCTGATGCTCTGGTAGTGAACTGCTCGAGCAAACAGATCTTTCCCGGTTCCCGTCTCCCCTGTGATGAGTACTGTCGCGTCGCACGAGCTTAAAGGTGGTATGCGATCGACCATTGCAACAAATGTTTTGTTGGCCCCAATCAATTTTGTATGCTCTCTTTGCATGATCTCTCCTCTTCGAAACTGCAGGGCGGTGTTTATCCAAGACTGCTCATGTCTATGTGAGGTCTCTCAATGTAGGAACGACAATTGAATTCCCGTATGTCGATACACCATCATCACAGCGCCACGTAAAAAGAGAAAAAAAGTGTATCAGGAGTGTCGTGTCCGTGCGCAACGGCGAAAGGTTCAGTACCAGTGCGGCGCCACTAAGCAAATGATCCGCGGGTGACCGAGAAATAAAAATAGAATACCGACCCAAGACAACCCATGCGCTGCTGCATCCTCAGCCCGGGAATAGTAAGTGGATTATCCCGGAACATCATCTGAAGCGACCCAATGACCCCGCGTTAATCGATTATCGCGGTCATAGAGAGAAGGATAGGACAAAGAAGAGCGAGTTAAAATTATATAGAAGTAGGATGAGCTAATTCGAAGGGATGCCTACTAAGGTCGGCAGGACTAAAGCCGCTCGCCTGAGGTCTGCAGGGGGAACCTGCGGGAAGCTTCACGACAGACCATTTATCCCTCGACCACGGTGAAGTTAGAATAAACCACAGAGACCGACGAGACCAAAGGCCAAGAGAACTCCGCTGCTCGGTTCCGGCACAGCAGCTATCCTGGTTAGACGGAAAGAGAAGGCTGAATCCGGACCGGAATTGTCACTCTAGTAAATATTATGGGCGGACGAAGAGATACGCTGCCGCGTTGGGAACTTGCAATATATTGGTGCCGATGCCGAAATCATAAGGGATATCGGTCGGCACACCGACATTTCCGACGCCTCCATATAAGGCATTCATGGTGATGATATATTGACCCGCATTTAGAGTGCCCGGCACCCGGTTCACTACATTGGACCCCAGCAATTCATCTGTGCCGCTGAAATTCCGACCATAGCGCCGTCCGTGTCGAATGGCGCTTCATGCCATGGTACCCCTCAGCCCCATTGTAATAATCGCCGAACTGTTCAAGGAAAACGAAATCTCCTGAAGCGATCCCATAGTCAGCTAACTTGATCGGGATGGAGCCTGGCACCGATTGCTACCGTCCCACGGATTACCGGAAGTCAGGAGAGACGTGCGAGTAGAGTCAATGGAAATCGTGGTAGCCCACGCTGAAATTACCTGCAATGATGACTAAGAATACCAAGAAAACCGATTGCATCAGAATTTTAATTCTCATCTCATAAATGATTGTGAAAAGTACAAATCCAATGCCAATAGAGGCAGAGACTAAGATATTGATTATTGACTGGGCACATGCCCGCAGGTAATGGAATGAAAGGTCCTCAGGTGCGCACGGATTCGCTGCTGGAGCAAAGTTCACGTCGGGCAAGTTCTAGTGCTTACCAAGCTGCAACTTGCTCGCATTCAACAGGCACTCCGGGAGCCTGTTGATCCTGCCAAGCAAGCCTGGCTTCAAACTACTGTGGATTCGTTGATCCCAGAACTTGATGCGGTTATGCAAGTGATCCAAGCAGAGGTATTTGTTCTCATCGACGGAGCAATGGTCCAACCCGTTTTCAAGGGTCCCAGAGAGACAAAGAGCCATGCGGGATCGTCATCAAGGATGAGGAGCCGACAAGGCGGAACCGTCACGTCACTGAGAACTGTGCATACACCACGACTCACCCTTAAATATAATCAGCTGCCCTTTACGATCATGGCGGTGCTAAAGCAGTAGAGCATATAGCCCACGTAAGACTACCTCTAATATGATAGCTATTACCCTTTACGCGATAGCTAATGCCGTCTTGTCAATCTGGCTCAATGTGCATGCGACGTAGCCCATCCGCTACTAGAAACTCGCATCCAGCCTGGCTGGTAGATAGAGGCTTCCTACCTATGTCTACAACTACGAAAGGAAATCCGAATGCGAAGACTATGAACACGAGCGCCACTCGGTTCGCATCCAGTACTGCCGCTCATATTCCGATAAAGAAGACGTGGAACACCATCCCATCACCGTTGTGCTCCTGTGTTGCAAGACCTGTGGTCTCGTACGGGCTTCTGACGGTTTGCATGGTTCGAGGCAATGTACCCATCGATGACTTCGCGGCTGCTCTGTTCGCTAATACGCAGCGTCACCGCGACGGCTTACCTAACATCCCCAAAGCCTTAGGTTTCTCCCCATTCGCGAGCATTGATGCTCAATGGTTTGGAAGTAGTTCAGTTCTTCGGGGCGGATGCCGACACCACAGATAGCAAGGTAGATATGTAGCTTGGATAAAGGTGATGTATGAGCGACCGTGCCATCACAAAGCTCAGTGCCAATGAGCCAAGAGATTCTGAGGCCACACAGGCGTCTTCTGGCTGGGTGCCTGCCACAGCCAAGTCAGTCCCGTGCTGCCCAAGGAGAAGCCCCGGTCAATCAGGTCATCGACAAAGCGACGCGGAAATTCCAGGACGCATGTGCTCCCTGTCAATTCGCATCTCCACCTTGAAGTGAACGCCATGACCAGGACCGTGACGGTCAAAGTCATCAATGATCAATCAGGAGAGGTCATACGCCAAATTCCCTCCGAGGAGCTGATGGGGCTCGCGGTAGCAATGGAGAATGGGGAAGGCGTGTTGGTGAATCGACGCATTTAACTGCGAGCATAATCCACAGCGTTCGTATGTGAACGGCCACGTCCCACCTACCAAGATAGTTTTCACTTCCGCCACACGATTCGCGTGGTGTTTCTAGTGGGCAGGTCGCTGGATCAGGAAGAAACGTCAAGCCATACACACCCGAGGAATCACAAATCAGGGAGGAGCAGGTCGGTGCCATCACGAATCATTGTGCTGGATGATGACGAGTCGATGCGATTGCTGTGCTTGAACGCCCTCGAGTTTGCGGGGCATCGCGTGTCCTGCACCGGGCATCCCATGGAAGCGCTCGCTCTGCTGGAGCACGAGCCCGTCGATCTCCTGATCGTGGATGTGCTCCTTGCGCCGCACGAGTTACAAATACGCTCCAAGACGAGGGCGCGCCGCTTCGAGAATGGGATGACAGTTGTGCAGGAAGCCTTAGCCAAACGGCCGCAGACGCCCGTCCTGTTCATGTCGAGTCACTCGCAGATGACCTTGCTGAGTAAGGGGGTCGATGGCAACCGCTGGCCCATCCTGCGTAAGCCGTTTAGTCCGACCGTCCTTCGAACGGAAGTCGCGGTCCGGCTGGAGGCCGCTCGCGAGAAGACGGCCGCACCGGGTATGCGCCGAGATCCCCGGTATTTGCGCCAATGCCCCGTTGCCTATACGGGAGACCACGAGGGGAGCGGGATCACGAAGAATCTGTCGATCGGCGGGTGTTTGTTGCAAACGATGACACCCGTCGAGGTGGAGGCGCATCTCACCGTGCAGTTGACGCTGCCCGACGAGCCGACCCCGGTCAAGATCTATGTGGCCGTGGTGCGATGGAGTGCGCCGCCGATGTGTGGTCTCGATTTTCTTCTGATTGATGAAGTCGGTGAAAGCCGGCTCTCAGCGTATCTCAAACGGGATGTCTCGCCGTCGGCGACCTCCGCGCTTAGGTACTAAGGCAGGAACTAATCCCTGCATGTCCATTTGACGAGGTCTGGTACCCTTCCGCATTCCTCGATGTCATCGCCGTCACCCGACTACTCTGCTGCTGCAACCATGAATCGTCAGAATGTGCTCACGTCCACTGAACAAGTCAAACCGACTTCGTATAAGCAAATATTCTAGGTCCATAAGTTGCTTTGACTGCCAGGCGAGAGCGTACATAATAGAAGGGAATGAACTATGGGTATACGGGTGCAGAGCGCGACGCTGATGTCGAGCTGCCTCACGCGAGAGAATCAAACCGGCCGCCAAATCCCGTCGTCGTTTTGCGACCACCTGTATTTCGACGCACCATTTCATTCCGCAACGACTCACGACGAATGATCCCTCCACCGCTCATTCCATGTTAGTCGTTGAATTGGCAACCGACTGCGTCGGCATACTGTCACCTGCACCGAGGTCCACGAATGCGTGATGATAGCTCTCTCCTTGAACGGGAACGACTCGCCACGTTGGCGACTACGATTAGCCATATCCTGACGACACAGCAATCCCTACCCGTCATTCTCCAGCAATGCGCCGAGCACATGGTCCAGCACTTGGACGTGGTCTTTGCCCGGATTTGGCTGTTAGAGGACGATCCCCACATGCTCGTCTTAAAAGCGAGTGCCGGGTTGTACCGGAACCTGGAGGGCCGTTATAGCCGTGTGCCCATATCGAGTTCCTTAAAAATCGGCCGCATGATGCTCGATCGTCAACCACGGCTGACCAATAGCTTGCAGGAAGACGGATGGGTCAAGGAGCCAGAATGGGCCCGACGAGAAGGACTGATCGCCTATGCTGGATATCCCCTCATTGCTCAGGACCGGGCTGTTGGGGTCATGGCCATGTTCGCGCGCCATCCGTTAACCGAGCGGACCCTTGAAGAACTGGCCGCGATAAGCGGCGGCATCGCTCAGTGCATTGTGCGGGGCCAGGCGGAACAATCGCTCCTAAGCAGTGAGGAGCGGCTCTCGTTGGCCGTCGAAGGTGCAGGGATCGGCTTCTGGGACTGGGAGATCGAAACGGGGAAAATGATATGGTCCGATCGCTTCTACACCTTGATAGGATACGATCCCCTGACGACCCGGCCCACATTTGAAGCCTGGCAGCACCGGGTTCATCCTGAAGATGCGCAGCGAGTGACGCTCGTGCTTGACGACAGCCGTCAGGACGGTACGGCCTATAGTTGTGATTATCGTGTGTGCCCACCTGATCATTCGGAGAGTCGATGGGTCGCGGCCCATGGACGATTTTTAATGAACGAAAGGGGCACGGTCGTTCGGATGATCGGCGCCCTGTCGGACATCGGGCACCGAAAACACGCGGAAGCGGAGATTCGCCATCTTTTGGAACAAGCGGAGCGACGGGAACGCCTCTTACGCGAAAAGCAGGCGCAGTTGGTGCAATCGGCCAAACTCGCGTCCATCGGACAGCTCGCCACTGGCGTGGCGCATGAACTCAATAATCCTCTCAACAACATCGGATTGTTGGTCGGAAACGCTTTGGAGTACCTGCGCACTGGGAGTCCAGAGTCGCAAGAGCACGCCATTTCCGGTCTTAAAGCGGCCCAAGGCCAAATTCAGCGCGCAGCGGACATCATTAATCACCTCAGAATTTTTAGCCGAGTGCCCGAAACACGATACCACCCGGTTGCTGTCCATGAAGTCATCCTGGCCGCCTTGCACTTTCTCCACGAGCAACTACGCCTTGCCGGCGTGCAAGCAAGCCATTGCCTCGCCCCTGGAACACCGATGGTCTCTGGTTGCCGCATTCAGTTGGAACAAGTCCTGGTGAATTTAATCGGGAATGCGGCTGACGCGATGCAAGACAGTGACACGAAAGTGCTGACCGTCGGCACCAGTATCACGGCCGATTCGATAGACATTACAGTGCAAGATTCAGGGATGGGAATTCCGCCGGACGTACTCCCGAATGTCTTTGATCCTTTTTTTACAACGAAAGCCGTGGGCGCGGGTACCGGCCTTGGATTGTCTATTGCGTATGGAATCGTGAAGGAACATCACGGTGATATCCGCGTGGAGAGTGACGTCGGACGCGGCACTGAATTCCGAGTCCAGCTTCCATTGTCCGCCATCGAGTAAGGGCACACGCCCAATACAACTTTCCCCATAAACTGATTGTATACAAACCGAGCTGTGGGTAATGTAGATTTGAGGCCAAAGTCGCGTTAGAAAAGGGATTTGGAACCGCGCTGAAGCGAAAGTTTCACGAACGAGGCGAAGCTCAAACTGACAAGACTTTGTCCTCCTTGTTTGTCTAAGGCAACGCCCCAGGAAGGCATGCATGGCTCAATTTGCCTGCGGTCACCCAACTCTTCGGTGAGTTGGCAAGTGTCACATACAAAAATCGGCGAATCTTTTTGCCAGCGAAGAATCGGGCGACTTGCGGTTCTTACAGCAAAAATGTTTCTGGAACTATTCTGAGTGCCTACTTAGATGGCTGCTGTCTCAGTCGAAGCCACGATACATCAAAATAGCGCACCCCTCGCCGGTCTTGCTGACCATCACAACAAACTCGGACTACCCCCCGAGTTCTTGATTCGTCGCCGTGCGCCACGCTTCAACGCTTCCGTACAGGACCCCTCCGGATGAGATCACGAATGGATTGCCATCCGTTGAGTAGTGATTGCCCTGAAAGAACGCCGCATCGAGGTTCCCTTCTGTATCGACGAGCCGCACCCCGCCACTGGTGATGAAGAAATTATTGAAGATGCGCACAAGGCTCAAATTGCCACTCGTTCGAATGGCTGAAATGTTCGTTGGATTCAGTCCCCCGTTATCAAGATAGACCGTATTGCCATAGACCTGTATATCCACTTCGGGGGAACTTTGGGCCCGAATATCGATGGCCCCAGACACTTCTCCCTGACGGACATCATTGTCAGAGATGTTATATCGAACTATGTTCCCACTCGACTGACTCCGATACACATCGTTAAATTGATAGACGAGATATCCTGGGCCAGCATTGTCATGCGAGTGGTTGTATTGCATAACTGAGTTTGTCGTGCCGCCATCCAGGTCAAAGCCGTTGCCATCGCCGCCCTGCGTGCGATTGCCAAACGACTCATTGAATTGAATGACAACGTTATTGGAATAGATCGTCCAGATGCCCACTGGCCCATTTCCAGACCGGTTAAACGCCCCGTTGTTGTAGGCCTGACAGTGCTCAATCATCCCGCCATCGACGTCTTTTAAGAAGATTCCGTTGCCTGTTTGCTGGTTGATCGCTAACCCCTGATTATCGTGGAATATGCTGTAGCCGACATACACGTTTTGATAGGCGTACGTCTCTGGATGATCGGGATAGTTCCCAGGCGCGCTACCCGTCCACATGCCCGCATAGCCGTTGTCGTGTACATCGGCGTTGGTGATGCGCACGTCTTGATAGCCGTATCGCAAGTTCCCGCCGGTATACATGGCGATACCGGCATACCGGAACCCGCTAGCCTCTACCTGGTCAATCTGGACATCCTGGAGACGCTGGTCATTCGTATCGTCGTGCAGGATCATAATCCCCTGTCCATTGTTCACCTCAGCGCCCGCCCCCGTCATCTTAAGATTGGTGATCACGACATGCTCAGCGTTCTTGATCACAACACCATCACCTTGGCCGGCCAAGATCTCAGCCCGATCTCCAGCAATCGTCGTATACGAGGTCACCTGGATGGGCAAATTCGCCAATCCAGAATTGTGAATTGTCACCGTGCCAGAGAAGGAAGCGCCCCCTTCCAGAGCGACGATATCTCCAGGCATCAGATTCAGCGCGCTCACGCTGGCCAGTGACTTTAGCGCTTGTGTTGGCGAGCTTCCATCATTGGCATCATTACCGGTCGAACTGATGAAGTAGGTCCGCGAACTGCTTTGCATGGTCCCGATCGTTGGCACACTGGAGGATGGAACATCTAAATTACCTGGAAGAGTGGGGGGTGTTGTTTCGCCGCCTGTTGGACTGGGTGAATTCTCATCACTGCCACTATTGGCTGCATTACCCGCTTGCGAGGATGATGTCTCTTGGTTGTTGTCCCTGGATGGCGTATCCACAGATGGGGGCGTGGATGCTTGTGGCTCGGGAGTTACGACGGTTGACGGCTCTGCCATAGCTGCAAACGCCGACGCGTCCATCGTCAACAGCTGGGCAACAGACACACTTTGTTGAGAGGGTGGAAAAGGGGTTACGGCGGCCGCCATGTCGCCACTGAGGAGGACACGAGGTTCTAGTGTTTCAAGAGCGAACGCCCTGTTACGGTTGCGAGCGGAATCCACGGGACGACCTTTTTTGGGGACAACGAGCTGTCGCCTAATCCTGCACCATAATTTCATACTCCCTCCTAATTAAATCTTATAACTTAAGATAATATATGTATACAGGTAACGTTACAATTATCTTAATATGCTTACGAATTATTACGCACAATGAACTTCTAAATACCGTAGGTTTCTAATTGGCGGAATGACGGTTAGTATGCCGCCATTGGATACTACAGATGGAGGGACGGATGGAGGGAAAGCAGTGGGGGACCACCAGAAAATGAGGGGGAATCCCGTCGGAAATTGCTGTTGCACGCGAGAAACGGCGATCTGAAAGCTTAACGCGAATTAATGGAGAAGTACGGCACGCGGGTGTACTCAGAGACCGAGCGATCGGAATTGCCAACCTATTACGACTCAGGCAAAGAGGGCCATCCGCCGTCTCCCACATCCGGTTCGGTCGACAACTGACTCGAAAGCAAAAGGCTTCGCGTAGCAATCAAAAGCGTAAGGCAATGACAAAGAAGGATTCGAAGAGGTCTCGGACCAGTTAGAAAATGTAAGGAAAGTTGGCCTTATCTTTACACCCCAGTAATCGGATCACATTTCGGCGCACGGCTCTAGCACACAACTGTAATACGACATCGATTAACATGAACCGATGCGCTATGCGTAAAACGAGCAGGAGAGCAGGATCACGGTGCGCCGCAGCAAGATCACGTGAGCGAGCGCCACCGAACTTTGCATCAATGACTTGAAGAGGTGGAACTGAGAGGCGGTTTGGTACTGATGAGGATTAAGGGATGTCCCTGAAGGCGCTTTCCATTGAGGGCGGCGATTGTTGCGCGGTCATGTACCAATGAGAGCGCCGTGTGGACGAATTGCGGGCGCTGTGACAGCAGGTCCCGTCGACGACCAGCGACAGCTCCAATGCGCATGCGTAGAGCCGATCTCGCATCAGACGCAGATGGTCATAGAGCGCTTGAACCTGATCGACCAGGAATCGTGTGGCCGCGGTCGGCGTCTCCAGGGCTTTATACGACACGATATCGCAGAGGGATTGGTCAGCTGTGTGCCCGAGGCCGGTCACGACGGGAAGACCGCAGAGCGCGATCGCCTTCGCAACGTCATAGTCATCATAGGCGACGAGGTCTAATTCATTCCCTCCACCGCGGATGAGCAGCACCATCTCGAACTCCTGTTGACGCGAAGTGAGCTGTGCAAATGCCTCCAGTAAGGTCGACACCGGGAGTCCGCCTTTTTCGCGATGAGGCCCTCCCAGCCTTCATCCTGCGCGCGTTGATATAACGCGGTCCCATCATTTGGGACCACCTCACTTAACCGCAACCGTTCATTCCCGCTATCTTCAAAGACTCGGTTCTAATCGGGCGCGTCTCGCGGTCAGCGGTAGCTGAGTAAGATCCTGCAGGCCGTCCTGCAGGATATCAAACGCGATGAAGGCGACCGGCATTTTGGTGGCAAGGTAGCGTTCAGTCCCGCCAGTGAGATGAATGCGGCCTTGCAGCGCTTGAAAGCCGACCGGCTGACCAGCCGGGTCGAGCGCTACAAATTTTTCCATCCAAGACGACGGAGGCCTTCCGTTTCGCAAAGGCTTTGAGGAGTCGGACCAAATCAGAGAACTGGCTCGTCTTGTCATTGCCAAGGCGAGAGGTAAGGCGTACGTCACCCATCCCCGCGTCCACCGCAATGAGGGCTCGAATCCCATCGTACTTGGGTTCATAGACATGCTGGGAGTCCGTGAGGCTCACCTCCGCACTGGAGGCGAGCATGGGCTGCAAGGTCGTCAAGTCCATACGTCAGTTTACCAATCGCCTGTCGTGCAGATATATCCTGACTGGTGAGGGTCTAGCATTGCCTGTGAGTGAGGTGAGGCGAGATCGAAGCCCGGAAGCCGCAAGCAAATACCGCGTGAAGCAGGAGATCACCGCGATCGCCTTGATTAAGGTACGTCGCCTGAGATTCGAGAACCTCGAGTTAGAGATGGCGTGCCGCGTGGGCCAAAGCGCTGCCGCAGGGCAGCGACAATAGCGTAATCGGCAGCCTTGGGGAGGAATGTTTCTGCAAATGAATATCCCCGGTTAACGGCGATATGACCACAGAGTGCAATGGCCATGACCGCAACGGCCCAATTCTGCCACGAGTCTAATTCCCATCCATAGGGTGTCCCGTAAAACGTCTCACTGAGCGGCCAGAGATATTGCATTGGCCACCCCACGCCGCTGCCTAGCACGTCACAGAGAAGATGCAGGTGGAACGCACAGAGACTGAGCCACCACACCTTCACGCGATCTTTGCTCCAAGAGGATATCAGTGTTGCAATGAGCAAGCCGGAAAACAAGCCGTGCGTCAAGACGTGATGCCATCGTCCATAGGCATCAGCCCCCGCAAGAATAGAGAGCCCATCTAGATCCGGTGCGACCCCCGCCCACGCGATTAAGGCCCTGTCTCGTCGCGCCGTGAGGCGGTGCCCGACCATCCATGAGAGCATCAGATGTGCAGGGATATGCATGGGGTGTACGACTTCTCTCCACCTTCAATGAAGCGACGGTAGTTGAGAAGGATCCGCTTCCGCGAAGTGTAGTGTAGCGTATTCTCGTCGTTTGTCTTGAGCGGTAGCTTGCAAACGGTCAGTCTTATCGTCACATCGGAGAGGATGACCTATCCGTCAGAATGGACACTGTTTGAATCGAAATCCACACAAAAGTGCTCAACCGTTAATGGCACGCCTAACGGTGTCGCTTACCATCCAGTCCACACTTGAAGCGACTGTGCGCTTGACAGATATACAGGAAACTACTACAACACAGCGCCCGGTCATTATTTCTACACCAATCTAGGAGGCTCCATGGCAAAGGCAATGACGAAATCAGGGGTGCTCACTCACTTGGCAGACAAAGCGGGTGTTTCCAAAAAGACGGCGGGAGAGGTTTTCGATGCCTTTACGACGCTGGCGTATAAGGAGGCGAAGAACACCTTCACAATACCTGGCATTGGGAAATTGGTCCTGGCTAACCGTAAAGCCCGTTTGGGCCGCAACCCGCAGACCGGGGAAACAATCAAGATTGCCGCCAAACGCGTCGTGAAATTCCGGGTGGCCAAGGCGGCTAAGGACGCGATCCTCGGCAAGAAATAGTCAGATCATCGTTGTAAGATCTCATATCCGAAATCTGGGCATGGAGAGTCCCGTGCCCAGCCGTATGGTGCGCGGGCTCAGTCGTCTACATCACCCCAGCCATTGCATCCTCTTGCGATTCATCCTTTTCGTGGTTGGATTGCTGGATGCATCTTCTCCTTTAGTCGCAAGTTGCTGTGTAGCATTTCCTGAATTACTGCAGTCTTCTAAGGTGGCGTAGGGTTCATGCGCAAGGAGAAACAATCATGATCTGGAACGTTAGTGACGGACGACTTTCGGCTCCGCCTATTACTGGTCACGTCGGAAGAATAGTTGCGCTTTCATTTTCGAAGTCTTTCGGTCGTCTAGTACTTGTTTCCGCAGGAAAATGACCGGACGGTTAAGATGTGGAGCCATAACAGGGTTCTCCTGAGAACCATAGAGCTAGAATCAGATATTTTTGCTATGTCTGTACTGGGATCGCGACTACTTGTTGGTGGCTCTATGAGACTAGTAGCGCTTCAGCTTCCCATAATTTAGGCCGGTGCTTGGTCCTTAGAGAAGTTTGAAAGTGTCTGACGTGAATAACGCCAACGTAAGACGGGCGGGGAGGGGGGATGGTGCCGGTGCCCTTCCGGTTTGAGTCACGGTTCGGATATGAATTTTCCGGTTTTAGTCACGGTCGCCCGCATGTCATCGTGTTACCTCTTGTGTCCTGGTATGACGGAACAGACGGATTTTGTTTGCTTCTTGTAGCATCCCGTGAGACCACATTGTCCCGCGTCGTGATTCGTAAGGGTTTTCGTAAACCGCAGGTCGTTGGTTCGATTCCAATCGCCGGCTCCAGCATTACAATTGGTTGCAGTGCCGTCGCCCTTGAGGCGCCGCCATTGCTACCATTCTGTTACCACTTTCCCAGTCATCGAGCCGATCAACGGCCGCCTTATTGCCCATCGACAACCACTTGCCGTACGTGTCCACTGTGGGTTGAATACTGGCGTGGCCGAGCTGACGTTGCACGTAGGTAACCGGCTCGCCTTTCATCGGCAATGTGCAAAGGTTATTTCCGTGTGATTGCGGAATGGGGAGACGAAATGAGAAACGTAACGGGATGCAATTCTTTGTAAACTCTGCCTAGCAATAAGTTGGTTACGATAATCGGTTTGGCATACGCATTACCTCCAGAGCGAAATCAAGTTTCACTTCACAGGGTTCGGTCGATCCAGTTACTGGCGCTGCTAATGATGGGAAAGCCGTGGAGGCCAACTGAAGATGCCCTTCACCGGCGAAGAGTCCAGAAGTGGGATCAAGCCCGATCCAACCGCCACCAGGAACGTACACCTCCGCCCACGCATGTAGGCTCGCGTGATCCCGAGCCGGCTCGGCAGGCTGTTCAACGGGCTCGACATCAGGTACCAGCTGGATCAGATACCCGGATGCAAACCGTGCGGCCAGTCCCAAGTGCCGCAAAATCTGTACTTCGAGCCAGGCACTATCGCGGCATGAGCCGCTGCGCTTTTGCAACGTTTGTTCACAGGTCTGGATTCCGGGTTCGAGCCGAACAAGATATTCAACGTCATTCTCTATTCGTCGGTTGAGTGTTACGAGGAAATCGACCGTTGGCTTTGGTACCTGACAATGATCAGCCTTGAAGGTGGACAGCCAAGACGTAAGGCGTTGTCCCGGTGACTCGACTTCCAGAAAAGATCTGAGTTCTTTCGTAAGGTGGGAGGGGTAGGCGAAGGGGAAAGTTTCTGCATAAGGGTCGACTAGAAACCCAAAAGGATTGATGACCGTCATGTCGGCAACCAACTTCACCACCACCGCTAATTCAGTCGCCTTTTCAGAAAATACTACACGAGCCAGATAGTTGTTGTGCGGATCCTGCTGCCAGGTGAGGACGTGTCCAGCTGGCACAACTGTCAAGGCATAGCTGAGAATCGGCGTCCGGCAGTAGGGAGTCGGACGGAGTCTGATTTCATGAGGAGACAGGAGGACGGGCCGGTCAAATCGGTAACGCGTTGTATGAGTCAGCGCGACGCTATTACCCATAACTCAACATTCCTAGGTTGGATCCGGCAATTCGCTGAATAGGCGCTTTAAACCTACGTCCCACTGCCGACAGATGATGTCAAAATAGGGGTCGTTGACCCCAAAGCGCCGGTGCATTCCCACCTTGAGGCTGTCCCGTTCATAACATAGCAAATCAATCGGCAAGCCGATGGAGATGTTGCTGCGCATAGTTGAATCAAATGAGACAAGGACACATTTTGCGGCCTCAGCCATGCTGGTCGAACTCGTGATGATCCGATCGAGAATGGGCTTGCCGTACTTGAGTTCTCCGTTTTGAAAGAACGGTGTGTCCTGTGTGGCTTCAATGAAATTACCCTGTGAGTAAATGTTGAACAACTGATGCTTCTGTCCAGCAATCTGCCCTCCCAGGATAAAGCCAGCAGTAGTATCGATGTTGTGGGGCATTAGATACGGCCCGTCCCGTTTCTGCACCTCACGTAAGGCCTCGCCTACCAGACAAGTTGCCTGGTACATGGACGGGGCGTTCCACAAATTGTCTCGGCTTTCATTGGTCCATTGCTCCAATAGATTCACCACGGACTGAGTCACAGATAAATTACCAGAACTCAACATGACAAGGACTCGATCACCGGGGCGCTCGAACACCGTCATCTTGCGAAATGTTCCAATGTGGTCTACCCCCGCATTCGTACGGGAGTCCGACGCGAGTACCAACCCAGAATCCAACAGCACACCGACACAGTATGTCATCAACACCTCAGGAGGCGATTTGAAGGTGTCCACTCGTCAATGAATCACGCCGCAGCCAAGAAAATCACGCGCCTTCACACTGGATATGTGAACAGGACGTGAGTAATGCTGGTAACGCGATCACTTCTTTATCATTCTGTAGGAAAGCCAGCCATTGGTATCCATCGGACTCATTGCAGCATCTCTAGGGATCGTGGCCCCTCGTCCAGCCGCAGGGTGAAGAAAGTCTCTGCGATGCCGTCTCCCACGTAGTTGAGTTTTGTTTGAAAATTATCAAGAAATTCGTGCAGACCTTCCGACATAATCTCCTCGATACTGACATAGGTCACATCTGCAACAAGACGTCCCAGGCGCTTTTCCGCGACGTTCTCGAACCGTCCAACTTCCGAACCCAAGATAGCATGCAAGGATTCTTCGGATTTGATGAGGCAATAGTGAATGGCGCGGGGAAACTCAGGGTTAAGAACCAAGAATTCAGCAACCTGATAAGGGGCGATCCGGCCATATCGCTTCCGGTACATCTCCAAGGCGCTGGTGGATTTTAGCAGGGCTGCCCATTGGATATCGTCAAGGCTGCTCCCGACCGCCTGCACCGAAGGCAGTAAGAAAAAGTATTTGACATCGAGAATCCGAGAGGTCTTATCCGCCCGTTCGAGGAGGCGACCCAGGCGTCCGAAGTGCCAGCCCTGCCCGTGGGACATCGTGGCGTCCGTGATGCCGACAAATAAATGGCTAGCTTGTTTGACCTCGCCAAAGAATCCACGCTGCCGCGGCGTGTCAAAGGTTTTCACCGCGGCATCTTTAACCATCCGATAAAAGCGATTGACATGCTCCCACATTTCCGAGGAAATAATTTCCCTTACTGACCTAGCATTCTCTCTTGCAGCAAGTAGGCAGGAGAGGATGGAGTTTGGATTCTTCGGATCGGCGGTAAGAAAGTAAAGGACGTGCTCACGCGTTGCCCCACTGAATTGGGCTTTGAACCGCTGTTCATCCCCCGTGGCCATCACCAACGGCTCCCACTGCTCGACGGTTTCCTCGCGAAGGTCCAATGTTAAATTGAGGTTGACATCAATGAAGCGTGAATAGTTCTCAGCTCGCTCGATGTACCGGTTCATCCAGTATATGTTATTTGCCACTCGACTCAGCATCCCGCACCTTTTTTATGGGCAATCCGAGGTTTGATCTGACCCAAAGGGTACTGGTCGTTGCGGAAAGCCCCTCACGCCAATACCCAGGTATCCTTGCTTCCACCACCTTGAGAAGAATTAACCACCAAGGAGCCCTTTATCAGCGCCACGCGGGTAAGACCCCCAGGCGTGATATAAACATCGCTCCCGCATAAGATGTAGGGGCGTAAGTCTACATGCCGGCCTTCAAAGTGATCTTCCACAATGCAGGGGACCCGGGAGAGCGCCAGGGTCGGTTGGGCGAGGTAGTTTCGTGGGTCTGCCTCTATTCGTTCCGCATATTCTGTCAACTCTTGCCGAGTGGCATGCGGACCAATCAGCATCCCATACCCACCCGACTCAGCGGCTACCTTAACGACAAGCCTATCGAGATTGTCGAGAACATAGGTTCGATCCTTCGGATCGCAGCACAGATAGGTGGGCACATTGGGCAGAATAGGTTCCTCCCCGAGGTAGTATTTGATGATCTTCGGCACGTACGCATAGATGACCTTGTCATCCGCGATGCCAGTTCCCGGAGCGTTGGCAAGAGCTACCCTTCCTTGTGAGTAGGCTTCCATGAGGCCTGGGATACCTAACTGAGAGTCCGATCTGAATACTCGTGGGTCAAGAAAGTCATCGTCGATTCGCCGATAAATCACATCCACTCGCTGCAGGCCTTTAGTGGTGCGCATGTGGACCCACCCGCCTGCAACCACCAGATCCCTGCCTTCGACCAGTTCCACACCCATCTGTTGAGCCAAGAATGAATGCTCAAAGTAGGCGGAATTGTAAATCCCTGGCGTGAGAATGACCACCGTTGGCTTGGAGACATTAGAAAGGTATTGGAGTGTTTCCAAAAGACGACTCGGATAGTCGTCCACCGGCCGAATGCGATACGCTTCGAACAGCTCCGGCAAGGTCCTTTTCATTAAGTAGCGATTCCCTAATACGTACGCCACGCCTGACGGGCAACGCAGATTGTCTTCCAAGACGTAGATGGTGCCATCCCGGTCTCGAACCAAATCAATGCCTGAAACGTGACACCAGATGCCTTTAGGTGGATTTAGACCCATGCATTGTGAGCGGAAGCCCTTACTGGAAAAGACAAGTTCGGCAGGCACTGCTCCATCTTTGATGATCTTCTGACCATGGTAAATGTCATCGATGAACATGTTCAAAGCTATTACGCGTTGGCGAAGGCCCCGCTCGATGCGGTCCCATTCCGACATCTCTATCAGGCGCGGGATGGAGTCAAATGGAAAGATCCGCTCAATCCCAACCTCATCCCCATACACGCCGAACGTCACCCCTTTGTCCAACAGTACCGCTTCGGCTGCATGTTGACGTTTTTTCAATTCTCCATCTGGAAGTGACTGAATCTTTTGCATCAACAATACGGCGTTTGGACGAGGCAAAGCACTCAGGTCAAACATTTCGTCATAGTAGCCCTCGTGATCATAGGACGTGAATTTCATGACATCGTGCCTTTAGGATTGGCTACGCGGCAACTGGTAATGAGCCTTTCTTTCAGGTGAGCATTTCTAGTGTATGGAGATGACGTAGGCAGTGCAAGCCTGCCGAATTTAGATGGGCGGGGTGGTGTACTCTAAATTACTTGAAAGTATTGACCGTCCGGTAACAATTCTCCGGTCCGAGGCCTCACTCGGAGGACTCATACAGAAACTGGCGGAGAGAAGGTGATCGCCGCCGCGAGGCGGCAAGAGCACGCATGTGAGCTGGTAGGTTAACCGACACAACAGCAGGAGGGTATGAAATCACCACGTGATTGGTTAATGCCGTGAGGCCATTCTTCACGATCGTCGCCATTTCGTGCTGCGGGATATCGAAGGCATCCCACTGGTTCGGTACCCCCACGTAGGGGGACCACGGCTTGTCAGCGAACGTCTTCAAATCTGCCACAGCAACGCCGCCAAACCACACATTGTCCCCTTCGATATCCAGGATCAGAAGGTGTTGCGGATGGCGTAGTACGGCGGCCTGACAAAAGACTCGCGATCTGATGCCTGTTCGACAGGACGTGCGGACGCCTTCAAACACCGTGACAGAGCACACCGCATAATCCGGATACGCAGAGGCGAGGACGCGCAGGTAACGTTCTTGATCCGGCCGCGTCTGTGGATCTGCGGCAGGTAAGTCCTTAAAATCATGATCGTCGGCGGCTGCACACGGATCATAGGCGAGCTCGGCTGGCGTGAGGAAATCCGTATGGGCGCCATTTTGGACCGCCACTAAATTCTGCCGCGGGCTCATCCACACGATCGTGCCATGTTGGAACGCCTCGGATGATGGCGACCAGTAGTATAATTTCTGCTGTACGTGCATTTTGTCGAAATTCAAGTTTTCCTCGTTGAGTTTAGGTTTTCTGACAAGGTAGCTTGGACTCTTGTCGGAGAACTTTCAATCCGATGAAGAGACTTTGAGTTGTCAGCGCGTTCCACCGCCCTTGGCTGCTCGCGCCAGCACAGGCGTCCGTGTTCGCAAGTGCAGCCATCTCTTCAGCTCTCGATGTGGATATCAGCCGACAGGCAGGGCCTAGGCAAAAGGTCTCTTTACTGAGTCTGTCACAGACTCAGACCGCGTTCCTTATTGATGGCGTCTTACGATCACAGGAGTCCTAGTCACCGTAAGTGCCCCGGGGTCAAGATCTGCTCTCGCTGTATCAAACTCCTTCGCCAACGCCCCGCAATCTACCCACCATTAGGTTTTCAGACGAATGTTTCCGCGTCAGCGGTTCCTGAACCATCAACTTGTGTCCTGCTGCTTTCAGGCTTAGGAGGAGCGGGATGGGTTTTCCTAAAGCGCCGATAAGATAGCGCAGCATTATTTCGAAGCCTGTGACGCCGACACAATGGCGTTTAATCCGATCGCAGCTCATCAATAATCTGAGTCGCACAGATAAGGTTGGATCATCGGCTGTATCGTTCATGAATTGGATTCACATATTTCTGAGAGTCATGTTCGGACCTTCTGTGAGAGACCGTTGATTAATTGATTAGTCTTATACGTCGGGGTCGGGTTCTGTTCAATCTGCCCGATCATCGTCTGTCCGCCTTGACTGACGTTGACATACTGCACCGTGATTCGTTGTTGTGTAATGGCAGATTTCCCATGTGACCGTTCGGGCCAGACATCGAGTACCCGGTAGAGATCCCCCATTAGATAGAGCACGCGGGGTGTATGCGATTTCGTATCTTCAGCCTTGAGGAAGAGTTTTCCTTCCGTCCAGGTGGAAATCTGCGTGCAAAAAATGTAGTTTGAGCATAAATAATTAGGTTAAACTTAAGCTGTGAAGCACTCCCGCCAATAAAGGAGCAAGTCGTGAAACACAAGACGAAATTACCCAGCTGACGAGGGACTATCGGCTCTGCCTGCAATCTGCTATTGGTGATCTTTAGAAACAGATAGGGTGTAGGGTGTGCTGTGTATCAACAGGCACTTATCCAGCTTGACGTAAAGCGCCGCTAGTCCAAGAGCCGTCCAATGTACTCAGATCATCACGCTAATCTCTCTCGGCGAACTCTTCCCAATTCCGACTAGTGCTCCATCTGCTTCACCAACTCGGCATGAGGAGTTGCAAATTTTCGGATTTCAGTCGGTATTGACCCCAGTCGCGCTAACGGCTGCCCATAGGGCTCAGGCAAGCTAGTGAACACGTCGAATGCCTTGGTTGGCGAGTGGCCCTGCGGTTCAAGCCCCCGGGGGTCTCCATGACATCATTCAATAGGTCAGGGGGAAACGAAAATCTTTATTGCCTTGCTCGCCGTGCCCAAATCGTGCCGTGCCTCTGTCTCGCCTGTTTAGACCAAACCCAACAAACTTAAACCAATATCGAGATAAGGCAGACTACTGGATAATGAGAGGTTAGGAGCGAGAAGGCAGGACGGATGCGGTGTTGAGCACGATGCTGCAATTTGACTGAAACGCTTTCCTTCTCCACGTCAGCATCACAGGTCCACCACAGACTGTCGTCATGATCACTTCTGATGAGAGAATACTGTCGTGATGAACAAGGTTGACCAATGGCGTGCCGAATCGATGGTCGACTCTGCTGCTATACTTGTTCTTCATGCCTCGCACAGATGCAACAAAAGTGAAAAGGGAAAACCTGTCGCATGACTGAGGAGATAAACGACCCAGATAGTAGGCGGAGCTCGCATGGTCACGTCTTTCCGACTCGTCGCAAGTCTGCACGCTGGCGTGTTCGCATTCCGGTCTCATTGTCTCATCGGGGTGAAATTGACGGGATGATCCACAACCTGTCTGCGACCGGATGTGGCGTTGAGTCGATGTGTTCCTATCGCAGTGGGGAAGCCGTCCTGCTGAGGTTCGTCCTGCCAACCGGCGAAGCGATCGTTCTTCAGGCATACATACGGTGGACTGGCTCGGGATATTTTGGCGCGGAATTTGGTTCAGGACAATCTGAGGCGCAAGGTCGCATCTGCGTCTATCTCGAAAGCTTGCCTAGACCGACTTGACCATCAGTGTCCCGGTCAAATATCAGGTATACAATGGATTACCTGGGATCGCGTCTGCGCCCCGGCGTGTATATTAGAGGGCGCTGAAGCCCGCCGCCATTCGATCGAATCGTGTAATGATCTTCGCTGAAAAAGTGCGAATCGGTGAGAGACACGGTGCCGTTCGTCCTGCTGTTGCATGGTGCGTCTTGCTCCTCTGTATCTATATGTTGTCCTGGGCCTGTTGTTGTGTGCTATGGAAGTTATCCCTGTGTTTGAGCATGGATTGGGAATACCGAAAGGAAGGTAGCCGAATCGTCCTTGCACTGGTTGTCATAGTATGGCTTGCCTTGCCTTCGACTGATGCGAACGCGGTCAGTGCTGTCGTGACGGGTGGATCCATTGCTATGAATACGACGACGCCAGTTCCCTTTGACGATGTCTTCATCTTGCTGCAAGGGCCAGGCTTCTCACTCATGAACAATTTTCTGCAAGACAGTTTTCATTTTAGCGGCACGCCTAATCCTGCATTCTTTCTCTTGGGTCGCACAGTTTCTGCAATTCCCATCAGGATTCTTCGAATTAAGAAGTCTAAATTATGAGGTTGCAACTATGCCCGAGCCTGGCACTTGGTTCCTGCTTGGCACCGGCCTCGCGGGGCTTGGCCCATGGCGACGGATGAAACGTTTGTGATTGGCTGGGTCCAATACCTGCGCATAGAGGCTACATAAATGAGGGAAATACTAGGTACGTGCAGTCACTCGGTGATTCCGGCGACATGATCTTTAGGATTGAGCCGGAGAGCATCGAGACCTACGAGTTCTCTCGTTCCTAACCCAATCTTAGGGCCGTACACACTGTCCTTGTTCTGGCCAGCCACATCGGTTCATACCTCTGTTGGCTATAGGATCGCCGATTAGCGCCGTTAATCACCCCCCGTTACCTTTGATCGTAAGGTGCCATCAGATGTAGCTCAGCTCCTGTGAAGAAAGGGCTGAAGATATGCCGGTGCAGCCACCGAAGCGAAGGATGCTGCACTGTACAGAATGCCCTCCGTACAGTTTTTACCGATGCTTTCAGTCTCTTTTTCAATTGGAGGCCGTCACGAATAGTCAGACGATAATGATGGATCGCCAACGGATTGGAGTGGTGGACTCTGCGATGCAGATGACGGCTGCATAATAGGCAATTGGATGAGAAACGCCGTTCCTTTTCCCAGAACGCTCGCCACCTCAATGCTTCCATGATGGTCTTGCACAATTTGATTGCTGATGGTCAAGCCAAGCCCCGTGCCTTCGCGTTCATCGCTTTCATGCTTCGTTGTAAAAAAGGGATCGAAAATATGCTCAAGATCATTCGGGCCGATACCACAACCTGTGTCGGTGACCTCTACCTGAATACTCTTGATTTCAGATCCACAGATTTGCCGCGTCGTCACATTGAGCACGCCGTTCTTACCGACCATGGCATCAATACCATTGAGACAGAGATTGAGCACCACCTGTTTGATTTGTTGGCGATCCAACATCACTCGGGGTAGGTCGGTCCCCAAGTCAGTCCGTATGGCAATGCCTTTCTGATTGGCTCGGATTTCAAGAAAGCACACACAGTGCGACACAATGTCATTTACATCCTCCTCCTTGAATTGTGGATTTTGGACCCGCGCATAATCCAAAATCTCTTTGATGAGCCGCTCAATACGAAGCACATCATCACAGGCGATTTGACTAAACCCCTGAATGAACTCCTTATCGTCTCGGTGGTCGGGCACTAACTGCAGGAACGTTTTGATAGAGGTCAGTGGATTTCGTATTTCATGCGCAAAGCCGGCCGCCATAATATCCAATGATCGTAGCCGCTGTGTTCGTTCCATCGCTCGGTGCGCATGCTTCAATTCCTCGTTCAGCATGCCGTAGTGGATGGCCGTGGCGAACTGCTTTTGCGACAACGTCTCTAGAAAGTCAACGTCCTCATCTGAGTACTTGCGTGGGCGCTCCCCAACGGAACAGAAGCCGAGGAGGCGCCCCTTGCTGATAATCGGGAGACAGATGTCGGCGTGTATTTCGTCAAGCGCCCCTAAAAGAGCTGGGGCAAGTGATGAGGAATGAGTTGCGTCGACATCGTGGCGGAGGAGGGCCCGTTTAGTTTTGACAAGTTGCAGTGGCAAAGGGGCGTTCGCCTTGATGGACTCACCAACATCTTGTAACGATCCGTAGGAAGAAACGCACACATAGCTCACCTTCTGGCCGTTTAATAGGTAAAGAGAGACTGTCTTCGCTTCCAAGGTACGAGCAAGCATCGATACGATGCCGTCAGTGACCGCATGCAGATCAAGAGTCCCGATGATGGCATTGGCAAAGTTAGTCAAGACGTCATACATTTCATATCGGGGTTTAAATAGAGTTCGTGCGACGGTGGCTTGGACGGCTGATTTCATATGTAAGGCCGTCAAGACCAGCAGCAGGACTAAGACAAGGAGCACGAGAGAATAGGTGAGATTGATGCTGCCAAAGGCCATTCGCTGTCCGATCAATGCGATCGCATAGGCCGGAATCGCGGAGCCAATCAAGAGTAGAAGATGGGCCAAACTCCGTTCAAGAGCGATTTGGATGTCCATCGTGCCGTATTTCACAATAGCGTACGTCATGATGATGGGATACAAAATTATGCCGAAGTTCCCATAGGGATACACGTCAATGCCAAACATCGGCAAGTAATCGAGAGATCCTGTTCCAAAAGCCAAGGTAAAGGCGACAAAGAAATATTGATACTGTTTTTGTTTCGCTCCAGACGCCGTCTGGTATTCTCCCCACACTTTGTAATGCGCGTAGCTGACCAACCATGTCCACCACAGAAAGAACACGTGGAAGACCACAGATCCAGGTCGTGCGTAATAGAATGATTCGAACACGTATCGCACATCGCTGAAAAACCATGACGTACTTAAGCAGGCTGCAAAGACAAGCCCAATCACATAATTCGCCTTCAAAACGCCTCGGCCCGGCAACCCGCAGAACAACGTGACGAAGTGATAGAAGAGGATGGGGATCCAAACGACGGCGAATGCAAAGGCGAGACGCCATGCCCATAACGCTGAGTCATGGTTCTGAGCAAGTGCGATCCACAGGCTGCCGAATCCCCACAGGGCTACTGAGCCGGTAAAGTAAAACCACACTCGGTTCAGAGCACATTGCGGGCGCATGAAGAGGACGAAAATCCCTAGGGCGAGGGATGTCAGCCCCGTTGCAAGTCCAGAAAAAGCAAAAGGATTCATCAGGCTAGACAATTCGTTTCAGAGCCGACCCTATGAGAATAGGGCCATCTGTACTAGTGTAGCGGCGCCTGTAGCCGCGTCAATCTCATCAGCGAGCGTTTTTTCGGTTCGCAGCGGTCCGAGTCCACCCTGTCCGTTGCTCTAGACAAACCCGGTGTAAGAGAGTATAGACTTACCCTAACTATAGTAAATATGGTTAAGGGTGAGTCATGAATCAACCCCCCTCGACCTCTAAACGAGATCTCCGACGGTCTGTGCGGCATGCTGTTGAGATCAAATGTACGTGGTCTGAAGAGCATACGTCGCCCATTTTCTGCGAAAATTTGAGTCGGGGAGGAATGGCTATCCTTAGCGGCACCACGCTGACTCCAGGGATGTCTCTAGATGTACGTTGTCATTATCGTGAGAATACCCCCTTCCATTTCCTGGCAAATGTTGTGTATTGCCGTGAGACAGGAGATAGGCGGTACGCGACAGGCCTGAGATTTACAGGGCTGGATATTCAACAACGAACAGCCCTTAGGACATTGTTAGAACAGTTTCGACAGGACATCTCTGCGCAGCAGGGCGTCATCTTGACGCTGACCCCTCCAACGACCGCATGTCCGCCATCTGCCGATCTGCCCGTCGCCCGCAAGTCACACCCCCGTGGGCGACGGTTTACGCCTCATCCCGCATGGGTATTTGAAATGGATGAGGCTTTAAATCCCTATCGAGAAGCGATTTGGGCATCTCCTCTTGTGCAAGAAACGTCCTCCGGCCAATTGTCCTTGTCTCAAGTGCATGGATGGTCGACGCAGTTCTACCCGTTTGTTGAAGCGTTTCCCCAATTCATGGCCACGTATCTAGCGAAAGCTCCAGATGCTGTGTCGCGCGCCTTTCTTATCGATAATCTAAAGGTCGAAAAACGCCATGCGGAACAGTGGATAGATATGGCCCTTGGTTTTGGGGTGCCATCTGAGGACTTGCTCAATCCCTCCATTCTGGCAGAAGTCGAAGCCCTCACTCATTGGTTATGGTCGGTCACGTCCCGAGGAAGTTTTGTCGAAGCTGTCAGCGCGACCAATTACGCAATTGAGGGTGTCACTCAAGGAATCGCCAAACTTATGGTCCAGGGCTTTGGGAAATATCATGGCCAGCAAGGCGTTTCCCTAACCAAGAAGGCATATTCATGGATGGAAGCCCATGCCCGCTACGATGACCTTCATCCGACCGAGGCGCTTGAAATTATGAAACAGCACGCGACCACGCCGGAACTCCAGCACCGCGTCAAGCAAGCGGCCCGCCGAAGCTTAGAATATCTCAAAATCGCTTTGGATGCATGCTATCACGAGTATGCAGAGCCGACTCTGGCATCCACGTAAGTATCACCAGATGTGCCTCGCCGCTTCTTGAAGGCATTCTACGCTGTCTGAGACATTAGTCGGTCGCAGCTCAACCAGTGGCGGTTCCCCTTGAGAGGCCGGATGCGGGCGGGCTGTACGTGCTTGTCTTTCCCATTCCTTTCGCTTCAGTAGTGACTTCTTGAAGGTGTCGTTACAAATGATCATCCGATGTGCAGTACCTCGGGGCGGCACCCCTATGCTCTACCGAGAAGCGTTAGCTCAGTAAGTATGGAGAGAAGCGATTCCTCACAAGGGGTTTGAAGCGTAGTTGCCGTTTCGTTACGGCGGCAAAGACTTGAGTCCTCCGCTTTAGCCCAATGTGCAAATTGGAAAAGAGAATGAAAGAAGTTAGGCGAAAACTCAAAAGGACAGGCGACGGCTACCCATACCGGGTCCATGCCTCTTAGTCGGGGTAGAACGAGTGAGGATTTCCAAGCGAGTCCTCACATCACATTCGTCACCCAGCTCTCAAGTTCGAATGCTGAGTTGCCCGCGGCCTTCAGTTCTGCCGTACAACCGAGATCTAGTCCTTCAGAATAAAGGTGACCTTTAGGGCCACACGATATTCCGTGATCTTGCCGTCCTCAATATCAACTTTCTGATCTTCTATCCACGCACTTTTCACATTTTGCAAGGTTTTATTGGCTCTTGCGATGCCAACTTGGACGGCGTCTTCGAAACTCTTTGGGGATGCAGCGATGATCTCAGTCACTCTGGCAACAGACATAGATAACCTCCTTGTACGATAGGTATAGAATACGGAGGCTATGCTCTGCAGGCGAGAGTGTCAAGGGCAATAAAAGCCTTCGGTGCAAAGGAGTCGACGTATTTCGAGGATTCTTGTTTTCGAAGGAAGGAGGAAGGGAGGATGGGGATTGACGATAACAGTATTAGGCTGTCGCCAACCGTCAATCCCATCTGCGCATCGCTCTCTCACTGGAAAGCAACGCGGCATGACAATCATAACATGCAAAGGCCATCCTTCCAGCATCATGAAGACTTCGATTCTTGATTTCTATCCGACGAAGGTCGCAGAATGAATTGGTGTTGTTCTTTAATCGCTAGATGGTCTGACGCGATGCATGAGCCCTGTCATGTTGGGTAAACCATCAGTTTGGTGGGCGTTGTTGCTGGTGGCGGTCATTATCTTTACAATGAAGCTGATGTTCAGTCGGGAGCACAAGGGTTTCCCACCTCCAACTACCGACACATCGGAAGGGCCGCCTCCGCCTCGCCCCGCTCTTCGTCCGTGAATGGTCACTTCATGAAGCTGCCGTGTTTCATCCTATTTTCTATTCTCCTAAATCATCAGACTTTTGTTCCATAGAATCCAGGTGCTCGCATTCTGCATACTTAAAAAGTATTTTAGGGTTGGAGGAAAGAAAGATTGACCATTTCCTTCGCGTATTGCATAAAAAAAGAGGTCGAGCATGTGGGAAAGTCCCGCGATCGTATCGACTGAAGTATTGTATAGGTATCTGACAATTGCATTGATCGTGTGCACTCCGATCGGCTTGCGGCTGTATCGCTCCTCGACCAACGGACAGGTCAAACAACCCCTGCAAAGCCAATTAAGACCAATCTATCCATATAAATGTAAGGGCTGTGGCGAACCGTTAGGGTGGGTGGACTGGCACACACATGAACAAGCCACGGGGCATAGCATCGACTTTGTAAACGCTAACGTGAAGTGAGCCAACATACAGTCAAGTCATATGGAATTCGTGCGCACAAATGAAGAATCGACCTCAGTCCGCGACATGAGTTGCTAGTTTGAGCCATCAGAAATCGAAATCATATCGAATCAGCCTTCAACGAATATCTGACAACCGATAAAAACTAATCGGTGACACCAGACGGCGGACGTTACTTCAAAGAACAGCACTATCCCAGTCTCAATCCAACCAGAACCGTCCAGTCCAAGTTCAATCTGCTATTTATTAGCAGAGATGGAGGATTATTCCGAGTAGTCAGGTGGCACAACGATGGGACAGTGTTCATCGACTTCTCGGTCCGATAAGAAATCTGTATGAGCGGAGAATCAAGACATGGCGGTGTGAAGTAGAGAGCAAGAGCGGAGTCAAACTACCGCGTCACCATTATCCACACGCAGTGCCGTCGGTTGGATGGTGTTTTCTGGGATGGGTGCGATGGCCACACAAGAACCAGCTGCGGCAGTTGCGTTGTGCGACTGGTTCTTCCATTAATGGCGTGAGTTGGTCGCGAATCGCCAGAATCTGTACGAAGTCTCGAATTTCCCGCAGCAGATCCAGAATTTCCTTCTCAGCTTTCATGGCAACCTCCGGCGTGAACAGCCTTATTTCCGCTGTCACGGAGATTAGCCGTTCTTGCAGGCGGTCGCTATTGCCTGTTCGTCGTAAGACCTTCGTCTGGTGGGCCTTCAACAGGGCCTGTCATTGCGTTGCTCCATCTCTCGTTGAAGTTGCTTGAGGTCCTGTTCATATCTGCTCTGCTGTTGACGCTCTTCGTCGTACTGTTTGATGGCAGCTCCACGATCCTGTTCCCAAAGTTGATCCGGTCGCGACGCTTGCGGGCGTGACTGGACACCTGTGCTCGAACTTCCTGCCCAGACGCTGGCGCTTAGCGAGAGACCCACCAAAAAGCCAATGATGGCATTGCGCATATATTCTCCCGATCTGTTATGGGACAAATAGCTGCGAGGCTGGAGCGCGCTTGCGCTGGGAGTAGGCTCAACCGCTCAGATGTATTCTTTGGGATCTGATGAACGTTTTGGAGGCAGCAGCCGAAATTCAAAGCCGAAATGCCGGTCGGATGGATCGACGGAACGCCGAAACGTACCTTCCGCACTTAGGGCATCGTCCGGCTGACTCTTTCCGTTCGGGAACAATTTGAGGCGGAGATGAGTGGACTCCTCACCATTCGAAGATCCGCTTGCTGTCGAAGAGTCGAACTCAACATGGTTCTGAACAATAGCGAGCCCATGCGTGATGCTATCGGTAAGCATGCGACTGCCTTGATTCAGAATCTCATTGAGCGACCACGCCGAGCGGGGTTCATCCGAGGCGGCATATGCCGGAAGGACGATGAGAGCCATTGTCCCGGTCATGAGCAGCATGAGCCGATACATGCGTTACTCTCCCTCATAGTAACGGTCGGATCGATAACCACCGGATTGATACCATTGCAGAGCAACGGCCCCGGACAGCCAGAGAAGCACAATTCCCGAACCTATGGCCGCAACTGTCTCCAGCAAGGTGGACAAGACATATTCCATGGATTTAGTGTGCCGTTCAAGCGAGGCAATATGCAATTGGGGTAACGACTTACTTTCGTCAACCTCGTGAAGAGAGGGCGGAGGGATTCGTTCTCGATTAAGTTCTCGAGGCGACACCTGACATGAATGGCGATAAAGCCCTGGTGTCCAATGGAAGCCTATGCATCGGCTTTTGCGGGATGATTCTTCGGAAGGTGGACGGTAAACGTCGTCCCCTTTTGTTCGCGGCTTGTGACAGAAATGGTTCCTCCGTGAAGATCAACAAGAAACTTGACGATCGAGAGCCCTAAGCCCAATCCTTCCCGACCGGCGGCGGCAAGGGGATGCGCCTGAAAGAACGCCTCGAACAGCCGTTCGATGGCGCTCTGTGGAATTCCGCACCCGGTATCCGATACGGCGATGCTGACACGGTCGTCGTCCCCTTGTTGGAGGCATAGCGACACTGTGCCGCCGCTTGGGGTGAATTTGAGGGCGTTATCCAACAAATTCGTAACAACCTGGTTGAGCCGGTCACGATCGGCAAACACGGTTATCGGACCGTGTGGACACTGCAGTTGAAGGGTCACGCTCTTTCGATCCGCGATCAATTGGAGCTGATCCAGCGTTTCTTGCGCGAGGTCGTTCAGTGACATACTTGCCCGGTGTATATGCAAGGCGCCGAACAGGATACGCGAGAGGTCTAACAGGTCTGAGATCATACGCGACAAACGTTCGGCATTGGCTTTGACGCGCTCAAGATACGTATGTTGTTTGGGCTGCAGCGGGCCTGCGAGGCCATCGAGCATGTTTCCGATAAACCCGACAATAGAGGTCAGTGGCGTTTTGAGATCGTGGCTCACATGGGAGAGAAACTGATTTTTCCGTCGATCGTGTTCCCGGAGTTGCTCATTGGCGATTTCCAACTGAACCGTGCGTTCATGCACTTTGGCTTCCAATGTTAAGTTTAAGCCTTCAATCGCTTGATAGGCGTCTGCGTTATCGAGCGCAATTGCCAATTGATTGACAAAGGTGACCATAAGGGAGACATCGTCTTCCGTGAGCGGATAGGTTCGATTGCGGTCAACCGTCACCGCCCCGACAATGGTTTGTCTTACTTTCAACGGCACCGTAATAAACGAATGTGTGCCGATGCGTCTCATGAGTTCGTGAGTGACCGGATGCAGACGGTACGCCTTCTCGTCTGTCTTGGGGACTAGAACAGCCTCTCCACGAAGAAACACCCGTCCTTCCAGGGAGTCGGGATCCGTCACCGGTACTTCGAGGGATCGTGCATAATCGGCCAGCGAGGAGTCCACACCGAGGAGGCGCGCGTCAGAGCACACACCTCGTTGAGCATCAAAAAAAGTGATCATGGCACGGTCGTAGCGGAGTGTCTGCAGTACGATCTCCAGCGCTTGCCGTAAAAGAACATCCCGGTCGCGAAGCGTCGCGAACATTAACCCGGCCTCGTGCAGGGTGGTAAGCTGCTGTACGCGCCGCTGCAATTCAACCGCCGTGTTTTGCAGCTCCACATAGGCCTTCCGAAGTTCGTCGTGGCGGACCTCTAAGGATTGCATCTGTTCCTGTATCAGCTGTTCACCCTGCGCAATGTCTGTCTGCAGCACATGCTTGGCAAACCGACGGACGAGGCCACGTCCCGAGTACCAGGCGGCGGGCACCTCCCACTGCACTTCCCATTCGCAATAGGGATCGCCGGCGACCAGACAGCACCGGTCCGTGACCGTGGCGTGCCGTGAGTTGTGTACCTTCTCAGGGACGATGGCGAGCCCGACTTTTAACGCCTCACACCAGAGCTTCGCGCAGGCGCGGCGATACGGCCCGAATTGCCGGAGCGCCCTCTCGGAGAGACGCATACGTAAGGTCGCCGACCGATCGGTGACGTGGAGCCCCTCCAATTCGTAAGAGTTATTCGCATAGTGTCGCGCATAGTAAGCCGCAGTTTTGTAGACCTGGCCGGCCGAAAATGGTCGCATAAGAATTTGGATCAAGGGAGGAATTAATTTTTCCCGCCCCATGTGAAATTGAAATTGCGGGTCGCCGGAGAGGTCGATGCACAGTTCCACCAGATAGGCGGTGAACTCGTTTGAATAGCTCATCCAAGGATTCTTCAGCGAGTCTACGGTGACATGGCAGGCGGGGTCAGGGATCCGCTCATTTAATTGGCGTGCCAAATCTTCCACAATGGCACGCCCTGCTTCGGGTCCCGCCTTGCGGGAGGTGTTCTCTTCCAGATATTCGACATTCGAGCGGATCGAGACGCCACCCATGTCTCGGATCGCTTCTCCTTGACTGTCTTTGCCGAATGGAGGGAACGCCATGAAGCGCCGTTCTAAAATCCGATGATCTGGAGAAAGTAGGCCGTACTCTATTGGAATGCTCGGACCGGCGAAGGCGTCTTGAAGCTCATCAACACCTGGAACAGAAGCAGGCTTGTTGGAGTGCTGTTCGTTTCGCATGGTGCTGGTCCTCTTACTCACCGTTCCACGCTGAGATGATCGCCATGTTGCCGAGGCATTGACCGACCGATCATTGGTGCCCTTCAAGACGAACTGATCATTTGTACCTAGATGTAGTGGTCAATAAAATAGGGAAGAACGCACATGAAATACCGTTATTGCTCACTACTGTCAACCTTTTGGCCCTAGTAAGTGAGGTACGATTCGGAGACGAAAGGAAATCCTCAGTTACATAGAGGGTCGAGGGTCGGATGGAGTGCCGGCAAGGTTCACATTGCTGTAGAGCTTGGGGGAAAGGTCTGTGTAGATAAGAAAACAGAATCGCTAGGGACGGGATTTCCACTGCGTGAGAAACCAGTCTTGCGAATTAAGGGGGGCTTCTCCTTTGGAAGGGTGCAGGCGCTCGGAGGCGCCGTCTGAACGCAAACGCCGGGCTTGCATGTTGTCGCGCAACCCGACGCCAAGAATATCCGTGATGATTATTTCCCTGGCGCGGGTATGCTCAACCGGGAACAGGACTTCCACGCGACGATCGAGATTGCGTGGCATCAGGTCCGCGCTGCCGACGAAAACGTCATGTTGTCCGCCATTACGGAAGTAGTAGATGCGCGCATGTTCAAGAAATCGTCCGACCACGGAGGTGACCGTAATGGTAGGACTGACTCCGGGAATCCCCGGTCGGAGGCAACAGATCCCCCTGACCTGAAGATCGATCTTTACCCCAGCCTGCGATGCTCGATACAGCGCCTGGATGCAGGCTTTATCCACCAGGGAATTCATTTTGCACGCGATATAACCGTCTCCCTCGGTGCGATGGCGTCGGACCTCGCGCTCGATTCGATCGAGCAGCTGCTGGCGCAACGTAATGGGCGCGACGAGCAGCCGGCTGTAACTGTTCTTGCGCGAGTAACCCGTCAAGGCGTTAAACAGGTCGGACGCATCGGCTCCGATCGCGGGATTGGCCGTGAAGTAACTGAGGTCCGTGTAGATCCGACTGGTCGACACATTGTAATTCCCCGTGCCGAGGTGTACGTAGCGATGGATCCCGTCTGCCTCGCGCCGCACGACCAGACACATCTTTGCATGGGTCTTGAGTCCAAGGACCCCGTACACCACATGCACTCCCACGTCTTCGAGTTTGCGCGCCCAGGCAATATTGTTTTCTTCGTCGAAGCGGGCCTTAAGCTCCACGACCACCGCAACCTGCTTGCCATTGACGCGCGCTTCCATGAGCGCCTCGATAATGGGCGACTTCGGATTCACGCGATAAAGCGTCTGTTTGATGGCCAGCACATTGGGGTCGGAAGCGGCCTGCCGCACAAAGTCGACCACGGGCGTAAAACTGTCATAGGGGTGATAGAGCAGCAGGTCGTCTTGACGAATGGCGTCGAACAGAGTCGAGTGCGACGTGACGGCGACCGGGACCGCCGGCTGGAACGGCGGGTCTTTCAATTCGGGACGATCGAGACCGACCAATTCCATCACGCTCGAGATTCCGATGGGTCCCTCGACGGTGTAGACCAAATAAGGCGCCAATTGCAGATTCCTCGTCAACGTTTCTCGGATGTCGTCCGGTGTGCTGCGAGCCAGTTCCAGTCGCACCGCCGATCCGAAGTCGCGCTGGTCGACTTGCGCCTCCACGGCCGTGATCAGGTCGGCCGCCTCGTCTTCCTCGATTTCGAGGTCCGCATCGCGCGTGACCCGAAATGGATAAGAGGCGACTATTTCAAGTCCCGGAAACAGCGCGCCCACGTGGGCGGCGACGATCTCTTCAAACCAGACGAACGATTGACCTTTGGGCGGTGGAAATTCGTTCGGTCCTGGGGAGGGCGCCTGCGCGCGCATGACGGGTATGAGACGTGGAAAGACGTCGGGCAGTTTGACGCGAGCAAAGCATTCACCTCGCTCGGGATCGCGCACCACGACGGCCAAGTTGAAACTCAGATTCGAAATATGCGGAAACGGATGAGCCGGGTCGAACGCAAGCGGAGTGAGGGTGGGAAATACTTCGCGCACAAAATATTGACGCAACTGTTCCCGTTCTGACTCGACCAGTTCGTGGTAATGGAGCAGATGGATGCCGTTCTGCGTAAGTTTCGGCAATACATCTTGACTCCAGCACCTATGGTGCCGAGCGAGTTGAGTCGTTAATTCTTGGCGGATAGCGGTAATCTGCTCTGAGGCCGTCATGCCATCGGGTGGCGCTTCGGTAGTCACGCCGAGCAATTGGCATCGTAGGCCCGATACGCGAATCATAAAAAATTCGTCGAGGTTCGTCGCAAAGATCGATAAGAATTTGACGCGTTCAAGAAGAGGGTGCCGTTGGTCCTCTGCTTCTTCCAAGACGCGGAGATTAAACTGCAGCCAACTTAACTCACGATTGATGTAGAGGCGCGGACTGGTGAGGTCGATGGGGGAGTCTACCGCCAGGACATTGTGTTCATCAGAAGCTTTTGCTCGGCTCATAATGGGTCTCGCCTCGACAGTTCGTGAGCGAGTGATTCGCCGAATGTCGGGTATAGGTCGGTCCTAAAGAATATGTATAACACACTGCGCAGTATGGACGAAGCGTGCCTGTAGGCATATTGAGTACGCGGCGCTTCTGGATAAAAACAATGATGCTCGCTGGTATAGGCATCGCTTTTGCTGCACTTCACGTGGGTAGAGGACTGAATCTCATTGAATAGACTCACTTGTAACGAGATGGGTTGAATGCGTAAAAGATGGGGAAAGATCATCGGCGTTATCGTTCTGCTCTGTCTGCTTGTAGGAGTGGCCCTGTTTTTTATCGATGAACCGCTTCGCCTCTACGCCGAACGTCAGTTCAATCGCCACGTCGTTGGATATACGCTGGCCATTGGGAGGCTACGTTTTCACCCAATCGGGTTGTCCGTCGATTTCGAAAACGCCACATTGGTTCAGAATGAGCATCCCGATCCGCCTGTCGCAAAGATTCCCTTCTGGCATGCCAGTATTCATTGGCGGGCCGTACTCCACGGACATCTTGTCAGTGATCACCGCATCGATCGTTCTGTGTTGCGCGTGACGCGGACGCAAGCCAAAGAAGAGGCGCAGGACGATCAGGCCATGCAAGACCGAGGATGGCAAGACGCGGTGCTGGCGGTCTATCCTTTCAAGATCGATGTATTTCGGTTGAACGATGCCGACATCACGTACGTCGATAATCCGAAGTCGAAACCGCTGCATCTCAGCCATCTGAATCTTCTCGCGGAAAATATTCGGAACGTCCATTCGAAAGAGCGAACCTATCCGTCCACCGTGCATCTTGACAGCAACGTCTTCGATTCGGGCAGTCTCACCATGGATGGGGTGGCTGATTTCCTCTCTGAGCCGCACCTGGGCCTCAATATCGACATCACTCTGAAGCAAGTTCATTTGGACGATGTGGTGCCCGTCACAGGCCGATATAACATCCAGCTGCGTAAGGGAGTGATATCTGCCGCGGGACACGTGGAGTACTCTCCATTGACTAAGGAAGCGAAATTGACGGATCTTCTCATGGAGGGGGTGCGCGTTGATTATGTCCATGCCGCAGCTACGGCGAAGTCTGAAAAGAAAATGGCTGCCCAGACTGCCGAGGCGGCCAAACAATTGAACAATCACCCGGAATGGCTGCTCCGGATCGATCATGCCAAGGTGCTGAATAGTGAGTGGGGGTTCGTCAATATGGCGGTCAAACCGGATTATCGGGTGTACATGACCGACGTCAATATGGGACTGGAGAACTTCAGCAATCAGTTCTCCGAAGGCACTGCCTATCTGAAAGTGACGGGGAAATTTATGGGGTCTGGTCTGACCCAAGTGAGTGCGACCTTTCGGCCGGAGACCGATTCTCCCGATTTCGATCTTCAGGTCAGAATGGTGAAAACAAAGATGCGGTCGATGAACGATTTGTTGAGGTCGTATGGAAATTTCGATGTGGTGGATGGAGTCTTTTCATTCTTCACCGAACTGACGGTAAAAAACGGCGCCATTAAAGGCTATATGAAGCCATTGTTCAAAGATGTGGATGTGTACGATCCGGAACAGGATAAGGACAAAGGACTGCTTCAAAAACTCTATGAAGGAGTAGTCGGTGGCGCCATGACCGTATTGAGTAACGCGCCGCGAAATGAAGTCGCCACGGAAGCGGAGGTGAGCGGAGAAGTCAAAAACCCGAAGACGAGCACCTTGCAGGTGGTCATTAAGCTCATTCAAAACGCCTTTTTTAAGGCTATCCTTCCTGGATTTGAGCGAGAAGCCAAACGAAGCTGAGGGAGCGGAGGAATCAGGAATTGCCGGTTATCTTTCGCGCGGCCATCAGTCCCAAGACCAACGTGACGAGGAAGATCACGAGGAAAATAAAGAACAGGATTTTCGCAATTTCAGCCGCATCAGCGGCTATCCCCCCGAAACCGAAGGCCGCCGCGATGAGGGAGATAATGAGAAATATAAACGACCATTTCAGCATAGTGTCTCCTCAGATCGCGATGTCTGTCCGCGATCGCTAGCCGCGAACGGTCAGAAGGAGCGGATCAAGGATGTCCGGTCCTTCGCAACCCAACCTCACATCGTTCCTGCCGAACTCATAGCGACAGCAGGAAAGCGACGGCGGCTCCCGCCACTGCCGTAGCCATAAAAGCCAGCAGCCAGCTTTGATTTCCCGAATGATCCTCCAACATGTCGCCCTCTCTGTGATAGCTCTGCATGCCTATACATAGACCCCCTGATCGGGATGTTGCTATCGAAATACGTAGATGCGGGGTGTCGGGATCTTACCGGATTTCCATGTAGGATGATAGGGTGGCGTCTAATGTGCGAGAGGGGATGTCTCATATTTCATAAAGAGAGCGGCACAATCGGCATAGATGGCCACGCATCCTCCCCGGTGAAGGGCATCAGCTGAAGACCCACCGCAAAGAAGCCCCACCGTGTGAAGTCTGGCTTTTCGAGCAGCCTCAACATCATAAACGGTATCGCCTACCACGATCATTTCTGCGGGGGTCAGGGGGGTGAGTCTCCTGATGGCCGCTTCGAAAATATCGGGCGCCGGCTTTGAACGATCGGCATCGTCTGCCGACGTATCGGTATCAACGAGATCATCGATATGAGCGATCCGTTTGTATTCGCCTACTTCGTCTTCCTTGCCAGACGAGGCTAAAGCGATACGCTGCCCGTTCTCTTTGATCTTCAAGAGGAGGTCTCGCACACGAGGGAATGGTCTCACTTCAGGCAGATATTTCCGCTTAAACAGCTCACCCCGATACTGCTCCAGATCATGCCCAATTTTCTTGAGTTCCTCTTGTGAGATAAACGCAGGCATGAGCTGATCTCCCCCCTTGCCGATTTGGGGACGCACTTTCTCGAACGGTATGCGATAGCCAAAATGTTCAAACGCTTCGATCCAAGCTTGCGCATGCAAGTCGACCGAATCCAGCAAGGTGCCGTCAATATCGAAGATCACAGCCTTCGGTTTCACGTCACTCTCCATTTAATGATGAATTTGCAGGAATCCGGTTCAAATAAGGCTATGGTCGAGAATGTGCGGACTGAATGGCAGATGGCGCGATGCATTGCGGTACTCCGACGTCCCCGAACAGTCGAGAGAGGGCTTGCCATCGACTCATATCGTGTTTGTGTACTAACACCGTCCCACCCCGAGTAGAGCGGCGAAGTGCTTGCCATTCTTCGTACAGCGTGCACAAGCTGGGAGAGATTTTAGAGGCCTTGCTCCCAGGCGGCAGAATGGCCGTCATCACTGTCGTATTGAGAGTGGCCCGATCGCGAATGGCGGCCGGTAGTTGGCCGTCGGGAGTAGTGATGACTGTACCTTGGGGCTCGTATGGGGCGCATTCGGCATCGGCACGATTGGTGAAGGAACCATCGTCACACCGATAGATAGTCTCCGCAGCGGAAATTGGGGAGGAGATCAGCAGGCCTACGACGAGAATATGCCAGGTGATCGATTTCATGGACATCATTTCATCTCGCACGATTCAACAGATCCCTGTTTCATGAGGCCGGCTGCGAACAGGTATGGTCATTGACTCATCAGTACCCGGTTGTGAGCGCGCCTGCTATCGGCAATATGAGAAATTGTCCGTAGACAGAAGCCCGGTGGCCCAATAAGATTTGGTGACCAACGAACTGTGATGCTATGTATGAGATGGGGAGGAATAGATGATCGAGGCGAAACTGTATTGTAACGGGGATGATTGTTTTCTGGCTTGGAGTATGCCTTGGGTATCGGAATGCTGGGGATTTGCCATCGCTCGTGATCTCACCACGGCATCGGGCCAACACCTGACCGGGTTCCTCAAGAATCAGATCGGATTCGAAGGCGACCAGAACGCTCCACACAGCCATCGGTCATCAGTGCAATGGCCGTTTCAACGCTACACCTGGACCGATCATGGGGTGGGACAAGGCGATCGGGTGTCCTACACGATCTCGCCGGTCACAAAAACGGCCGCTGGACTTTCAGTGGATACAGTGGCTGCTGTCACAATCGGGCCCGTCACGGTGACATCGGAGGGCAACGGAAAGATCGCGGGTTACTTTAATCGAGGGATCCTCCTCTCGCAGTTCATGGCCAGCCGTCTGGGCGCAAAATGGACAAAGAGCGATCTCGTGAAACTGAAAACAACCCTCGAACAAGATGACAGCGATTTGCGTCGATTTCTCATGGGGCAACTCGGAGAACGACTGCTGTCGCTGCTTGACCAAGCAAAAAAGGGGAAATGGCATGTGTATGGTGCGCTGTATGAGCTAGAGGATGACACGCTGATTGCGCGGCTGCAGATGCTGGGACAGAAAGCTCATCTTGTTCTGTCCAATGGCAGTGATACGAAAAAGGGGTCTGATGGGAATGCGAAGGCGGCGGCAGCCTTGGGAGGCGTCATCGATCTTTACCGGCGGATGTTGTGGTCGGAGGGGCTCGGTCACAACAAGTTTCTCGTTTTTGCCAAATCTCCGTCACAACCATTTCTCGTGTGGACCGGCAGCACAAACTGGGCCATGACTGGTCTCTGTACTCAACTCAACAACGGCATCGAAATTGAGGATGCCGGTCTGGCGACCGTGTATCTGAAGCAATGGAAGCTGCTCAGAGATGATCGACGGATCGGACGCGGCGGAAGCGACATGCATTTCGGCGACGCGCTGATGACCTCCAACGATCAGCCCAAGATAGGCGGCCGCGGATCGCTCGGGAAGTGGACGGCATGGTTTGCCCGAACAAGCGCGGCGCAGGAAATGGAGGCCGTGACCCGTCTGATCAACGGCGCGCAAAAGGCCATCTTGTTCCTGATGTTTGAACCGGGTAGCAACGGGTTGCTCCAAGTCATTCAGGCTAGATTGTCACCGGCGTCCGAAACCTATCAACCGCATCTGTATGTCCATGGAGTCGTCAATACGATCAAGCCGACTCCTGGTGAAGACGTTCACGTAGAATTAGTGGCACGCGGAACCAATAACCCCTTCGACCTTCACGTCGTTCAACCCGAGGGGATTTCGGGAAGCTTAGGTCAGTGGGCGGCTGAAGTCACGCGACGCGATTTTCTTCTCGGGCAAGGCGGAGTGATTGGTCATGCCATTATCCATTCGAAGATGATCGTCATCGATCCGTTTACGAATCCCACGGTGATTACCGGATCGCATAACTTTTCCGCATCGGCCAGCACCAAGAACGACGAAAATCTACTCATCGTTCAAGGCAATCGTGCATTGGCCGAGCGCTATGCCGTCAATATCATGGCGACCTATCAGCATTATCGTTGGCGGGCGTATCTACAAGAGTGTGCCGCCTTGCACAAAACGCCATGGCAGGGATTGAAAAAGGCCGACACGTGGCAGAAAAAGTATGTAGCCCATGATCCAGAGTTGCAATTCTGGTTACAACATTGATCCCTGCCTGGGCTCTGCTCTGTGCTGAGGCGAAAGATCTTCGAAGAGGTGGAGCCTAGGCGGCGTGTGGCGTCCGCGGTAAAAACCGTTCGATGACTTGGCGAAGCTGTTTAGTTTTGATCGGTTTTTCCAGAAAGAGGGTAGCACCGGCGGCGATGGCCGCCTCGCGGACGGTATCTCCTCCAACTCCGGTGATCGCAATGATAGGGCAGGTCGGCTCCTTCTGGCGGAGATGGGTGAGATAATCCACCCCACCTCCAGGCATGTGCAGATCGGTCACGATCAGAGAAATGGGATTACGGCGGAGCTGCTCAAAGGCTTCGTACGGATTGCCAGCTTCCACGATTTTGGCGTCGGTATAGGTCAGCAGGTCGGCATACAGACGACGCGTATCTTCGTCGTTTTCAATGATCAAGATGGCCGGTTTCATCATATCACGCATAGTCTTTCGGCAGTCTGAAGTGGGCGTGGGCGGCAGTATAACGACGGGCACTTACCATTGATGTCAGACGGAAGGCAGAGGAGGAAAAATAATCGCACAATACGCATAAGGCCAAGTGGCCTTGTTGCATTAGAGAATATATAGCCATCGACAACCATCCCTTCTTGAAGCAGAGGCTGATTAAGCAGAAACCCAGTTCAGATCTGTTCTTTTCCCTAGTCCATCTACGACGGTCGAACACTTTTACTGTCCGCAACTGGACTTTAGTCTAATCGTCTTTGAACGGCCTTTATGTTATTACCAAGCACATGCTTCGTCTTTTTATTGCAGATGACCACGCCGTGATCCGTCACGGCATTAGGCGGGCGTTGACCGACGTTACGATCGTCGGAGAAGCCAGTTCCGCTCGGGAATTACTCCAACGCTTACCCCATCAAACGGTTGATGTGCTTTTGCTCGACCTCTCTTTGCCCGACCAACACGGCGTACAGGTCATTCCGAAAGTAAAAGCCCTCAGTCCGAACATCCGCATCATCATCTTTTCCATGTTTGCCGAACCCGATTATGCGCGATTTGCTCTGCAGGCCGGCGCGGCCGGCTATGTATTGAAGACCGCCCCAATCAAAGAATTACGCGACGCGATTCGTCAGGTCGTCGCAGGAAATCTCTACCTGAGTGCCCCTTTTGATGAACTTGACCTACATATCGGAGCTGCAAACGGTAAGCGGTTATCGCCGCGGGAAGACCAGATTCTCCAGCTGATTGCAGACGGAAAGACGATGAGAGAGATCGCCGTCATGCTAGAAGTCAGTCCTAAAACGATCGCTGCCTATCGCACGCGTTTGTTAGAAAAACTGCAATTAGCTTCAACGTCTGCGCTCATTCGCTATGCCGTTTCGTCTCGATTGAGGAAATTTCAGACCGGTCTCGCCTCATAATCACTGCAAGTAAAAACATCCGCCTTCTGTAAGGTGTCTCTTCTTTGTCCGGCGCATTGTAAGAGAAAGCCTGACGGCGATATGCATATTCCTCGTCTTGGGTAACGCTTCTTAGAAGAATACAACTAGCAAGTATGCCGTCAACCTCGCGTGATGAAGAAAGGACCTGACTATGAAGACACTTTTCTTGTCGGTTGCGTTTGTCGCTGCCACTGCTATCGCTGGAGCCTCAGGGGCCTTCGCAGATGATCCGATGTCGCATAAGGAAGCGAAGCCAGATCTCAAGGAGAGGCTGATGAAGGATGCCGTCAAAGGCACCTTAATGCAAATGAACGGTGAGCATTATGTCATCAAGGATGACAACGGGAAGGAAGTGCGCGTCCATGTCGATAGCAGTACAAAACTGGATAAGGTTGTGAAGGGCGATCGCGTCAAGGCATACATCACGGAAAAAGGGCATGCCACGACCCTGCAACGATTAGAAAAGTAACTGCGGCTGAATGATGGATCTGTGGCAACCAGTTCTCGCCTCGATCTGTTTTTACCTACAGTGAGAGCCGAGAAGGATCGCGCCTCGGCTCTCATGATCTGTCCGGGATAGTCAGCAGCGCCTTACCCTTCTTTTTCTCCATGACTAGTGCACGATTGGAAGTTATCAGGACTTCCTCGGGTTGTGAGTCTACCTCAGAATTGGATTGTGTAAAGAGGCACTATGAATGCTTTGTTATTGTATCAAGTGGCTCATTGGCTCTCGCAGTGGCGACTGCGATGGCTGCTACGTCTTCTTGAGGATGCGAATATTCGGCTGAAAGGCTGTCGTCTATCCTCTTCATCTCACATTGGGCCGGGAACCATCTTGAAGTCCGGTGGAAAAGGCGTCATCATCGAGGGCGGCGCGTGGATAGGAAATCCGTCACTATGGGGATGGATGTGCACATAACAGCCCAACCGGAGCGCCCGGGCGTTCTGGTGATTGAAAATGGGGTAACGCTTGGATGGGGTGTGCGAGTGTAGGGTTCTGTGATTGTTGGGCAGTATGCCGCTATTGGCGATGGGGTACATGTCACGCATTCGATACTGCCCACAACAGTTGTGATGGAAACAACCAGGAATACGTTGAAGGTTCAGGAGACGACGTTCTAATTAACTTTTCTGTTGCTATTTTTCTTCAGGACAGACACCATAACGATACTCATTGAAGGAAGGTGGGAAGGGAATGCGGAAGTCTGATCTGATCGAAGCTCTGGCGCGCGAATATCCGCTCATGACTCAAGCCCAGGCGGAGCAAGCGGTGGAGGTCATGTTTGGAGGCATTTCGGAAGCACTGCGAAAGGGACAGCATGTCGAAATTCGCGGATTCGGCAGCTTCCGTCTCAGACTGCGTCGGGCAAAGACGGGTCGAAATCCAAAAACCGGGGCCGATGTGTCGATTCCCGAAAAGAAGGTGTTGCATTGGCGAATGGGCAAAGACTTTCGAGCCTTAATGAATAACGATACGCCGCCTCCGTCTTCTCCTGATCCAAATGCGGCGTAACCGCCCTTTCTCTTCGACCTCTACTCAACTCCCTCTTCTTCCTCGCCTACTGATGTCGGTCCTCACATCTTGACACCGCAATCATCCTAACTCTATTCTCCGCTGTCTATGCCCTCTCCATCTGCTAGGAACACTCTTCGCGACCGTGCACCTCTGCTGATCTCCCGATCGCTGATTTCCAAATTGATGCGACTGTATGACTATCCGCATCCGCATCAAGAGGGACGCATCATTCGGGGATACGATCGGCCGCATGCGATACGTACGGCCCGGATGTGTGCCGCAGTCGCGATCCGCTTGGGCCATCCGCCTGACCGCGTCAAACAGTATCAAATCGCTTGCCTCCTTCACGACCTTGGCCGTGCCGGATTGGACCGTCGCTTGTTCGGCGCAATTTGGTCGTGGGCAAAATTGCATGGGATTCCGACTCGTCCCCGAGAATGGCGGGTGGTGCATCCGGAGACTCGGTACGGGAGGGAAACAGAAGCTTTTTGGATATTGTACGCTTCGGCCTTGCGCGACGCCGGCGTCCCTATTGATCGTTGGGCTCGAGAGCAGGTTGAGATGCGATTGGGATATGCGAGACGGTTAGCCCGGCGCCTTCGCGCGGTCCGGCCAACTTTGAAGGGCCTGGCGATACGTTGGGAATCTTGGATGGCGCTTGTAATGCTTTACTATTATTACCCCGAGAAGTTAAGCGACGCGAAACCCTGGGTTCGACAACTGGCCGAGGTGCTGGTCGCGTGTGAACAATTTGAAGCCTACAGCAATCGTCAGCGCGGCGAAGATTACTATACGCGTCGGCGGGAAAACGTGGAAGAGGCTATGAATTATCTCCAGAAACTTCGGCTGGAAGGTCTCTTAAGCGATGCAGTCGTCGACACGCTTGTGTCTCTCGCCAGCGAGGGCGCCTTCGACCGCATCGTCATGGATGCGCGCGGAACTTCTCTCAGCGCACGGGAAAAGCGGTTTTTACGTGCGATGGCGTCGGGGGTCGTATCATGCCGGTGAAGAGCGTTCCGTTTCGTATCGCTATGCAAGGAGCCACTCATCTTGAGAATATCACGTCGCAGGTTCAGAAAGCGCTGAATGAGACCGGTCTGGCTGCCGGTATCGTCACGGTTTTCATCAAACATACCACGGCTTCGGTCATGATCATTGAAGACGAACCAGGAATACGGGCCGACACTAAAACGTTTTGGGAGGGGATGATTCCGGCTGACCCTCACTGGCAGCACAATGCGCGTAATGTTGGAGAAGATAACGGGCATAGCCATCTGCGTGGGCAACTGCAAGGTCCTTCCATCGTCGTGCCGTTTTCGGATCGTGTCCTTGCGCTGGGCACATGGCAGCAAATTGTGATCGTGGATTTCGACACGCGTGCCCGAGTGCGTGATGTTCTCGTCCAGATTATCGGCGAATAGCCGTCACCCGACCCTCCCTATCAGAACGATTGATAGCGTGATGCTCGTCATCAGCGCGGGGTCGATTGATAGAATAAGCCTGTCAGATTTTTGGTATGGTGAAGGGGAGAGGTGACGACGGCCGGTTAGAACAGAGAGGACTACCATGAATCTAAAAAGCTTTGCAGGGGGAATGTTGGTGGCCGTGTTCTTGATCGGCGCGCTCGGTCAAATCGGGGTCTCGGCTGACCGTATGTCGGCGAATGATACATTGAGCATTCCCGCCGAAACGGTTGCAGGCTATGTGCATGCGATTATCCAGGCGGATCGCGCAACCTATACGACCCAGATTGTGGATCGGATGCAATTGCGGGGGATCACTGTGGCATCGGAAAACTGGGAGCAGCGCGGCACGCTGCCCCTGCCGGTTCAATTTCTCAGGGAATCATCTCGATTAGTGGCAGAGAATCAAAAGGGGGTGTCCTTTAAGTTGATAAGCCTCTGGCCCATCAATCAACGGAATGCGCCTACGAACGAGTTCGAACGAACCGGCCTGCAAGAAGTTCTCGCACAAGTGGACCGTCCTTATACCGGCATCGTGACAAAGGGTGGCAGTCGATATTATCAGGCCGTCTTCGCAGACCGGGCCATCTCGCAAGGGTGCGTGGGTTGCCATAATGCGCACGCGGAGAGCCCGAAAAGGAATTTCAAACTGAATGATGTCATGGGAGGTGTGCTGGTGACGTTTCCGCTTCCGCAGTAATCCAATCTTGCGCGCGGGTCGTATCGAATCGACTACGCGCTGACCGACCGTTTCTCTCCTCTTCTCCATCCGCTCAGTCCCACGCGCCGATCTTCAGATTGTGATCTCTTCCATTGAAGGTTCTTCCATACGAAGAATCGACGAGAGCTTGATTGTCCCAGTTGAAGACACCCGTATTTGACGATGTCCTGCCTTACAGAAATGGCCGAAAGCTGCCGATAACGTAGGTGGCTTCTTGCGTCTGAAAGAACCACCGCTGGGAACGCGGGCATCGACCAGGTAGGGCTGTTTTTGGTCATGAAGAAACGGTTACTGCAGTACCGGCCGGTATGATTCACCTGTTCTGCTTCGATCGGAGCAATAATCGCGGCGTCCTCATGCATGGAACCTCTTCCGGAGGGAGTTCTTTTCACACGTTCGTTCTGTGTCTCGCATCGATCGCGATTCTGTCCGGCTTGGTCTTGCTGTCACCCGTGTTTGCCGCGACGGGAAAACCGTCTGCGCGTGAGATGTTGGCGCATGCGAGAGGTCTCGAACGCCAGAAACAATATTCGAAAGCCATCGCGGCCTACCGGCGCTATCTGCAAATCAGGCCGGAGGATGACGACGTGCGAGGCATAGTGGCCAACTTATCGGCGCGGCAGGGCGCCCATGACGACGCGATCGCGCTCTATCGCGACATTCTAACGCGACATCCGACCGATCTTGATGTGCAGACCGCGCTTGCGCGCGTGCTGTCGTGGGAGAAGCGTTTCGCTGAAGCTCAGCGATTGTATAGGAACATCCTACGCGAAGACGCGCAGCAGATTGACGCCGCCCAAGGATTAGGAGATGTCCTGTTTTGGACGGGACGAGGCCGCGAAGCGCTGCCGTATTATGAACAGGTGTATGCCGCTACCCACGATTCGGCGGTCGCGACACGAATCGACTCGATCAAAAGCAATCTTGCGGCATTCGGTAAAGTGGCAAGGGAGGGCGGGACTCTCCCCGTTATGCCCAATGGAGTTGAGGATCTGAGCAAGGCGAGACAGGCGGAAGCGAACAAGCGGTATCGGCAGGCGATTGCGGCGTACCACCGCTATCTCCAGCGACATCCGGAAGACGATGAGGTCCGTGCGAATGTCGCCAAGCTGTTAGCATGGGAGGGACAGCGTGACGACGCGGTTAGGTTATATCGCGATATTCTCATCCGCCATCCCACCGATGTAGATATCCGTCTTGCTCTGGCGACGGTCTTGTCCTGGCAGAAACACTTTGATGAGGCCAGACAGCTCTATGACCAGGTGCTGCGTGAGCGCTCCGATAATCGTGAAGCGCGAAGAGGGCTGGCCGATGTCGCCTTTTGGCAAGGACGTCATGTCGAGGCGCTCACGCGATATGAATCTCTGAATGCGGAGCACCAGGACGCGGACCTGACTCGGCAGATCCAAGCGGTGAAAGCCGAGATGAGAGTCTCACCCAGGGCGCCCGTGGGTCAGAAGGTTGCAGGATTGCGTCTGCCATACCGCGACTATGCCAAAATCGGATATGGGCACTATTCCTATACGAAAGGTATTCCTGACGAGTGGAATGCGTTGCTGGAAGCCGGGACATCCCTTGGGAGCAAAACGCTGATCGCAAGAGTCGAATCGCTGAATCGTTTTGGGTTTCACGATGTGCCGGTCTCCACAGAGTTTTACAGCCCGCTCTGGAGTCGAGCCTGGGGATACGTCGGCGCTCAAGGCACGGTGAATCCGAACTTTTCGCCGAACTATTCGTTGGTCGGAGAAGTGTTTCAAGGACTGGGGGCCATGCATTCTTTCCTCACCCCCTTGGAAGGGGCATTCGGCTATCGGCATCTGCGATACAAAAAAGACGGTATTGACCTGCTCATGCCAGGGCTGACGGTATACTTTCCGTACAATGTATGGCTGACGGAAAAAATCTATTACATCCCCGATACGGGCGCCATCACGCTCGCCTCGCAATTGACGTGGCGGCCGCAAGAGCGTCTACAGCTGTTTGCCTCCGGCGCTTTCGGCACGTCGAGCGAGCGCATCGTTGCGGCGCAGGATTTCACGCGCATCCAGAGCCGCATCATACAAGGGGGGATGACGTTCCCGCTCACGGAGCGTTTCTCAGCGGAAGCCTCGGGCTACTATGAGGACCGAGGCGCTTTATACATACGACGCGGTGGTCTTATCAATTTGATCATCCATTGGTAACGACATGTATACACTACGCGGGCGCTTAACCATTCTATCGACGCTTCTCGTCGGCCTCTTTGTCCTCTTCAGCTGGGTGCATCCGCCTCCCGATCCCTCGGATTCGATGACGGTGCCTGCGCACTCGATGTATATCTTTCCGGACATCCATGGTCCTTCGGAGGTGACCAGCGTCCCGCTCGCGCAACCGACATCCTGGAGTCGCTATCGGACAGGCGCACGCAGTGGACTGGCAGTGCTCTTGACCGATCCTTCCTCGGGATGGCTCGGCTTGGCGCACGGGTTAAAAACGATTGGCATTCCGTTTGTGATCACCGAAAACTATGCCGAAGCGCTGACGCATCGCGTCGTGTTGGTGTACCCGGACATATCCGGCCGCACGTTGTCACCCGATGCCTTACAGGCCCTCGCCGCCTTTCCACATGGGGGCGGGACATTAATCGGTGTTCAAGTGCTGGGAGGGGGGCTGCAAAACGTGTTCGGTTTCCAGGAGGCGATTCCTTCACAGCAACGGTTCGAGGTTCGATTCCGTGGGGATGCGGCCGTCACGTCGACATTTGTAGACACGAAGGAACGGATCATTGCGGTTGGGTGACCACGCCAAGAATCCCGAAGCGTTCGGCAGCTATGGGTATACCAACAGCGCTGACGCGCTCGCTGTCTATGAAGACGGCTGGGCGGCGGTGACGCATCAGGCGCATGGGAAAGGGGCGGCCTATGCCATTGGCGTGGACCTCGGCTTTCTGCTGTCCACGGGATACAACAACCGTGGAGAAGAGCTGACGTCTAGTTACGATAACCGGTTCGACCCCTCCCTGGATGTGTGGCTGCGGCTGCTCAAGGCCATTTATCGGGAAGGCGAACCGAACGCGGTGACGATCGGCACGGTTCCGTTCGGTAAGTCGTTATCGGTGATGTTAACGCATGACGTAGACTTCACCCACTCGATGTCGAACGCAGTGACCTATGCGGAATACGAAAAGAGTCAACAGATCGGAGCGACGTATTTTGTTCAGACGAAGTACATTCGCGACTTTAACGACGACATTTTTTTTGACGACAAAGGTGTGGCGCATCTCAAAAAGCTTGTTGAGTTAGGCATGGACATCGGCAGTCATACTGTGGCCCATTCGAAAGTATTCAGTCAATTTCCGATGGGGACCGGCTCGGAACAATATCCTTCGTATGCGCCGTTCGTAAAAGAACAAAAAGTTTCCTACAACGGCACGATTCTAGGCGAGCTTCGAGTGAGCAAATTCCTATTGGAACATTTTTCGGCACACACGGTGACGTCGTTTCGACCGGGAGAACTCTCGAACCCAGTCGCGCTGCCGCAAGCGCTGCACGCCGCGGGCTATCGGTACAGTTCAAGCACGACGGCCAATAATTCGTTGACGCATTTGCCCTATCAGCTGAATTACGATCGGCTGCATGCCAGCGAAATGGACGTGTTTGAAATTCCGGTGACGATCGAAGATGAAGAACTGCCGAAGTTGGGCGATCGAGTGCCGCAAGCGATCGAATTGGCACAGCAGATCGGTCGCTATGGGGGGTGCGTGGTCGTCTTAATCCATCCCAATATTCTCGATCACAAGTTGGAGTTCGAGAAACGCTTCGTCGACGGTGTGAAGTCCTTCGCCTGGTTCGGCTCCCTGTCGCAATTCGGTCAGTGGTGGGCGGCTAGAAACGAGGTTTCACTCGACGTGGCTGAGCTAGGCAACAGACATGTGCTGACGGTGCGCGTGCCTACCTCGATGAAGGGGCTTACTCTGGAGGTGCCTGCCGATTGGAAGCTGGATGCCACGACCGCGCCCGCGTCGGTAGTGCAATCCGGACGCACCATCACGTTTCAAGAGGCGCATGGCACGATCACCGTGCATTTCTCTTCGATGTGAACTCACAGTCGGGCCGGTGCGTATATGATGACTATGATCTACTCCAAAAATAAACGTACAAAGGAATTCAGACAAATGCTTGCCGAAGCAGACTTTTGGAAACAACTCGAATTTCAATGTAGCGTGAACTGCAGCCCGAGCGGAACAACCATCTGCGGTTCTTAGGATGGGATGATCGAAAAAATTGGCTCCCCGGGCAGGACTCGAACCTGCGACCATTCGGTTAACAGCCGAACGCTCTACCAACTGAGCTACCGGGGAATGAAATGAGGATCGAGCTCAAGAACGGAAGCGATTGTAGCGAAAAGGAAAGCACTGATTCAAGATGTTCTTCGCGGACGATACATTACACGCCGAAGTCGTCAGATTCATCGTCTTCATTTGACGCGTCGGATGTGCCATCGGAAAGGGCTACAAAATGCTTAGCCCACGAGAGATAGATGTTCCCGCTGTCTCGCATTGCATCGGCGCCTTTGATCAACTTCGATGCGAGTTCAGGATCCTTTCCGCTTCGTTCGATTTCTGCGGCTCGTCGTTCCAGAGACTCCGGATAGCTTTTCAGGAGCCCAGTAATCTCGCCGAGCAATTCTCTCAGGACGTTATCCTCGCCCTCCATGATGCTCCTCCTGGCTTGTCGATGATACAAAATAAAAAACCCCACGGCTCGGGCCCATGGGGTTTATGACTTTCTGCCCGATAAACCTAGCCTTGGTAGGCTTGTCCAAGTCCTGCGGATTCACCCTTATGTGTCATCAGTGCTCCGGTCGCACTCACGGCCTGCATTTCGATGGCCATATGCTTGGCTGCATCGCAGACAACAACGCACAGCTCACATCCCTTGCAACGATTGATAGTGACCTCGGCGACCATCTTAGTCACGTTGAGGTCCAAACAATTGGCTTCGGGACAATACATAATACAGAGCCGGCAGCCCTTTTTAGCCACGCACTTCTCATCGATGACTTGCGCGATATTATACATCCGTCAGTTCCTCTTCTTAGGCCGCCACCGGAGTGCCGACTTTCAATTCAACATGATTCTTTTCTGCCCATTCCGTCGCAATTTCATAGGCATGCTTGACGGTGGCTAGATTTTTGGCCAGGAGCATTTCCTTCTTGGCGAACTTTTTCTTGATGGCCTCATCCAGAGTCGCGGTGCCGCCCGACGCGACAAATTTTTTGCCGAACCGCTCTTGAAGAGCGAGATCAAGCGCTTCCATGGAGACGCACTTCGTAATACCGGCGACCGACCCGATCATGGTCATGTTCGTCGACAATTCGGTCCCTGCGACCTCCAAAGCGATCTGTGTTCCTGCGATGTAAAACAGAGCGACATTGAGATCCTTCAGCCGTTCAATATCTTCATTGGAGAGCAAAGGGACATCCGAATTGATAATGACCACGCCACCTTCCTTGATGCCGGAGTAAAACGGCATGGTGTAACTCTTTCCCATCGTGATGACCTGAGGGTGAAAGACTTCGATTACGTCCGGGAATACGAGTTCACCTCTATCATAGATACGCTCTAATCCAATCCGGCAATAACTCTCGGCAGGCGCCATGCGCTTTTCGGCACCAAAGAACGGATTAGAAATGGCAAACTTGCCGTCTTTGGAGGCCGCCATGGCCATGACGTGCGCAGCCGTCACCGCGCCTTGCCCGCCTAGACCTGACATACGAATGTTGATTCTCTTCTTTATCATGGTCTCTCCTCTCGCGCCGCTATTATACTGGCTCTCAGGCTCCTTGCGCAGCCAATTGTTTGGCGGCGGCTTTCTTTTCCTTCTCTTTAGCCGCCACTTCGGCGAGGAATTGCTTAGCCGGCTCGCTGATGTACTCTTTGTACGCAAAGCGCTCAGTCGGCTTTTCAGAATCGCGCATTTCCTGCAACCCTTCCATGCTGTTTTTCCCGATTTCAAGGATGCATGGCGTATAGAGTTGAAGATAGGTCGGTCCAATTTCGCGGGCCACGAGGACCGCATTTCGGATCACTTTCTCAACTAAGGAAGGCTTGCTAACGGTACAGTTGACTACATAGTGGCAGCCAGACTCCCGTGCAATTTCCGGCAAGCGCACTTTTTCAAACGTTTTGCCGACTGGCGCCATCTTGGCAACAAAGCCCTTTTGCATCAGACCGCTTTCCTGACCACCTGTGTTGGCATACAGTTCATTGTCGAAACAGATCGTTGTAAACTTTTCCTGGCGGAACCAGGCCTGTAGCGTCATGTCTAATCCGATATCGACGGTCGCACCATCACCTGCCAAAACCACCACATCTTTCGTGCGACCTGGAAAACGAACTGTCAGGGCGCGCTTCAACCCAGATGCGATTGCGTTTTGATTTCCGAACAGTGAGTGGATGTTGTGAACGGCGACATGGGGAAATACCAAACTGGTACAGCCTGTCGATCCCACCATGACGGTGTCTTCCGGATTCGGAAGAGAAGCTAAAATATAGCGGAAGGCCATGGATTCCGGGCATCCGGCGCAGAGCGAATGCTCTTCAATGAGTTCCTTGGCACTTCCGATGTCTTTCCAACCACGATCGTCTTTGCCGTAGGTGGCCTTTTTTACCAGGTCTTGGTACTCAGACGGCATAATATCGAAAAATTCCGGCGCAATTGTGATTCGCTCTTTACTCATGGAGGCCTCCTAATAGAGCTGCCATCTGTTTTCTATCCCTGTCAGTCAGGAAACGCGATCGGACGATCAACTACCTCGTCCCGCCAAGGACATTGTCCGCATTCCCAAGGTCTTTTTGATTTCTTCCACAATGATCTCAGGCGGCATGGTCATACCACCACAGACATGCGGCGCGGCAATCACGCGGTCACTATCTGGAATCGACGCCTTGATTTCTTTCGCCATCCAGCCGGTGACGTTGAATTCTGGGACGACGATGTACTTGGCATTCTTCGTCGCTTCCCGGATTTCTTCTCCTGGCCAAGGCCGTAACGTTTTGACTTTGACCAATCCGCAACGAATGCCTTCTTCCTCAAGAAGGCGGATGGCTTCACGCCCTTGAGAGACGGCCGTTCCCGACGATACAATCAGAACATCTGCATCAGTATTTTCTGTTTCGATCAGCCCGTTCAGCCAGTGAATAGAATGCTTACGGGACCGTTCCACAGCCGCCCAGACTTCCTGCTGCCAGCTGGCATGCGTGGCATAGCTGATGTAATTACTCTTCATGACGAAAGGATCGCGCATCATACGCACCGGTGGACATTCCATGTCCATACAAGGAACAGGCGATCGATACGGGTCGTAGGGGGGCAGACACATGTCCACAGGCGTGAGATTCACCACATCCTTGGTGTGGGTCACGAAGAAACCGTCGCAGCACAAAGCGAGCGGGAGATGCACATCCGGCTCTTCCGAAACCATGTAGCCCTTCAAAATCCAGTCATAGAAGTCTTGCGCGGTCTCGGCGTGCCACACCAACATGCCGGTGTTCAAAAGGTAGGATATTTCTAATGTGTCCGGTTGAATCGAAAGCGGGGAGTTGATGCCGCGGCAGGTCACGATCATTTGAATGGGCAGTCTGGCGCCGGCCCACATCGGAAAGTTTTCCATTGCGCGCATCGTTCCGGGGCCGGCGGTGGTCGTGAAAACGCGGGCGCCTCCGAACGCCGCGCCGGCGCATTGGGACATCACCGCAAACTCGCTTTCCCCACGGAAATAGTCTCCGATATAACCCTCCGCGAACAATTCGCCGATCAAAGCCGCTGCTTCGCTTTGCGGGGTAATCGGATAGGCAATCATCACGTCGCAGCTTGCTCGTCGAAGGGCTTCTTTAATCACTTCGCTCCCGGTAAAAAACGAAGGCGTACGAGGAGCGTCATTCATCATCTGCCAGGTGTCGGTATAGGTTTGGCCCTTTTTATTCTTAGTGCCGATGACGGAATGTGTATCTGCCATGGTCCCGGCCTCCTTACGTGGCGCAGCGCTCACTCCTCACGGAATGAGATGCTTAATTGGATGCCCCACTCTTCGAAATAACTTGCGAGACTTTTACTGACCCCTTTAATTTACGTACCCATTCGGCTAGCCGCATGATTTTTTCCACCGATGCATCACGGAATGACAGCATGGCGTCTTCATGGCCTGCCTGAGCGCACATCGCAACAGTGTAGCAGGATGTCCCACCCCGGATAATTTTTAGCGAAAGATTGGCTTGGTGGCAGTGGACACCCACAAACATGCAACAATCGATTTTATTATGCCAGATAGTCAGATTGGGATGATTGGGATTGATTTCGATCTCCGGATTAATTTTTGGATACTTGGGACGATAATCCGGCATAGGGATGAGCATGGCTTTCTGCCCAGGCTGAACACATTCTTTGAGCGTCTCGTACAAGTGGCGAATAGCCGTTGCTTTCTTGGCCGCCTTGTCGTTCCACGCCCACAACACTAAAGGGCCTGGGAAGATCGTAGGTACCTTTGCCATCAAAAACTGGCGCGCCGCTTCTTCATAGGCCTTTTCTTCGGGAACAATGACCCCATTGATGTGGCCTTCGCCTGGGTTGGGTAATCGAATTCCCATGCTTGCCGCCGCAGGCGGCAGAAAATGTTCGGGACCAGGCAACACGCGATACTGATTCATTCCACGCACTCCTCACTTAAAGGCAGTATGCTCTGAGCTCTATATCTCGCCAACAGAATTGGTCCTGCTACTGTAAGCTCCGAAGACTGGAATGTGCAAGCCGGCAGAAGGCCCACAGGGCAGGGATTATGGGCCATCGCATGTATTGAGAGATAGGCCTTTGGTCCCACCACATCAAGTTAAGCATTTATCAATAGTCCTGCCAACTTGAAGTGTGTAAGTATAGCGACCAATCGCTTTTGATGTCAATGTACAATTCGACTCTCCGACCGCCTCAAACGCGTTAAACACGCATGAAGTGAGATTCTCCTAAGACGATTGATTGGCTCTTAATTGGCTCTTAAATTTGACGGGCGCGGCACCTTCACCGAGGAAAGATTTGAGAGAAGGGATGAACTTCAATACGTTCAAAGACACCATTCACGGTGTATGGATCTTCTCTGGCGAACGCTTGGGCTTCTGCTAGAGAATCGGCGGTAATGACGATCAAACTTCCGGCGCCGTCCGTCAGGGGGCCAGCTAAGACGACGCGGTCTTGGGCTAAGAGCGGTTCGAGGTTTGCGAGATGTGCAGGGCGATAGATTTTGCGTTTGGCCTGGCCGTCAGGTCCGTCGAATCCGAGAATAACAAAAATCATCGGGATATTAGGCCTGAAATTCGATGGGTTGTCTTCCGGAATAGCCGCTATGGATGTCGTGCCACCAGCGGATTTCTGATTCACCGCGCTTCCAGCACAAGTGGACGATGCGACCGTCCATATGGTGGGGAAAATCACAAAGACCCATATCGAGGTCTTTCACAAGCACCCCCATTTCTTGGATGGCTTGGAGATGTTCACTCATCTGTTCCAGGGCCGTGATATAAACACGGCCTGCATGGCTTCCGCCTCCGAGGTGAGCTTTGGCGCTGGCCTTCTTAATTTCTTCCTTGACGCGCACTAATAAGGCCTTGGATTGTCCAATCGCGACGAGATGCCGTTCAAGTTCGGGAATCAGACGATTGGCTTCGGAAAGGGTGAACGTCCGTTCAATATTCTGGCCTTCTTCCAAATTTCCCATACGCCTTCTTTAGCATAAACGTCTTGATGGCGTCCACCGTGTGATGTTGATGTTAATGACTCCTGGTTGCAACTCAGCTCAAACAATTGTATTGACAAAGAACCGCGCTATCGATAGGATGTAAAAAGCCTCAGAAATCCGGCGTTCGCGTCCACTCTGTATTAGCTTCTCGGGGCAATCTCGAATCAACTCATCAACGCTCATAACACAACAAGATTTTCGGTGTTACCTGTATTGGGAACGCACCGAAGTGGGAACCGTTCACTGACCAGAGGCAGGGCGCGAAACATTAATTCCTTCGCTGGCCAACTTCTTCGCTAAAAGACCTGCGTTTCCATGCTCAATCGTCACATGTTGCGACTCTGTCCGACCTCATCCCTTGCGTAAAGGGTCATCAGTTTTTTGTTAATAAGGGAGAAGACTATGCATCTTGCCGAGCTGAAGCAAAAATCGATTGCCGATCTGAACGATGTGGCGAGGGATCTTAAAATTGAGGGAGCCGCCAATCTCAGAAAGCAAGAACTGATTTTCGCCATTCTTCAGGCCCAAACCGAAAAGAATGGGGCGATCATGGGAGAAGGCGTATTGGAAACCTTGCCCGATGGCTTTGGTTTTTTACGTGCTCCGGACTCTAACTATCTGCCCGGACCGGATGACATTTACATATCACCGTCGCAAATCCGCCGTTTTAATCTTCGCACCGGCGATATTGTATCCGGTCAGATTCGGCCGCCTAAAGAAAGTGAGCGGTATTTTGCTCTGCTCAAAGTCGAAAAGGTCAATTATGAAGATCCCGAGGTCGCGCGCGACAAAATTCTTTTCGATAATCTGACGCCGCTCTATCCCGAGGAGCGCATTAATCTAGAATTTGAACAAGGTGAGTATTGCACCCGGGTGATGGATCTCACGACTCCGATCGGAAAAGGGCAGCGAGGCCTCATTGTGGCGGCGCCTCGAACCGGCAAGACGATGTTGCTGCAGGCCATTGCCCGGGCGATTCTAAAAAATCACCCGGAAGTCATGTTAATCGTGCTCTTAATCGATGAGCGCCCGGAGGAAGTCACCGATTGGCAGCGACAGGTCAAAGCGGCCGAGGTGATCAGTTCGACCTTCGATGAACCGGCCCAACGCCACGCGCAGGTTGCCGAGATGGTGCTTGAAAAGGCCAAGCGGTTGGTTGAACACAAGCGCGATGTGGTGATTCTCCTCGACAGCGTCACTCGGCTGGCGCGTGCGTATAATACAATTGCCCCGCCGAGTGGAAAAGTGTTATCCGGCGGATTGGATTCAAATGCCCTTCAACGGCCTAAGCGGTTTTTTGGGGCGGCCAGGAACATAGAAAACGGCGGAAGCTTGACCATCATGGCGACCGCTCTCATCGATACCGGTAGCCGCATGGATGACGTGATTTTCGAAGAATTCAAGGGCACCGGCAACATGGAAGTGCATCTCGATCGCCGCCTGGCGGATAAGCGGATCTTCCCGGCCATCGACATCAGCCAGTCCGGCACGAGAAAAGAAGAGCTATTGGTAGATCGCGACCGTTTAAACAAGATGTGGATTCTAAGAAAAGTCCTCAGTCCTCTTGGTACGATGGAGGCGATGGAGTTTTTGATGGACAAAATCCAGGGCACCAAAACAAACCAGGAGTTTTTGCAGTCCATGAATAGGTAAGATAGGCATGTCGCAATTACTCGCGGTAGGCAATCACAGGGGAACATCATGAAAAAGGGAATTCATCCGGACTATCGCACCGCCACGGTGCACTGTGCCTGCGGAGCGACCTTCAAAACGCGTTCGACGATCGGGAACGTCAATGTCGATATCTGTTCCAGTTGCCATCCCTTCTTTACGGGAACACAAAAGATCATGGATACGGAAGGACGTGTGGAACGGTTCAAAAAGAAATACGCCAAAAAAGAAGTAAAGAAGTAAGGTGCGGCCGTCGGCCTGCGCATCATGAGTCTTTGACGTGGCTGATCTATTTACGGCAGATACAAAAGAGGCGATACTCCTTGCCAAATGGCAAGAGGCTGCGAATCGGTATGAGGAATTGAACCGCCAACTGGTGGATCAAACTGTGCTTAGCCAGCCCCCCCTCCTCCATAAGCTCAATAAAGAACGGACCGAGATCGAGGATCTCGCGCTCTCCTTCGCCGCCTATCACGAACTGCGGAAACAAGAGGCCGATGCCGAGCAGATGCAGCATGAGGTTGGTCTCGGCGCTGAACTCCAGCGACTGGCTTCTGAAGAGGCGCGTTCGCTGAATGAGCGTTGCCGCGAGATGGAGCAACGCGCGCTGGAATTGTTGGAACCCAAAGATCCCCGCGATCAGAAAAGCACGTTTGTCGAGATTCGCGCCGGTACCGGCGGAGACGAAGCGGCGCTGTTTGCAGGGGATTTGTTCCGCATGTATGCCAAGTATGCGGAGAAGAAACGACTCCGCCTCGAAGTTATGGAAGCGCAGGAGACCGGAATCGGCGGGTATAAAGATGTGGTGATGCTGGTGGAGGGCAAAGGCGCCTACGGTCATTTCCGATATGAAAGCGGCGTGCATCGCGTGCAGCGTGTCCCCGCGACGGAAGCCAGTGGGCGCATTCATACGTCGACGGCGACGGTGGCGGTGATGCCCGAGGTCGATGAGATCGATGTCCAGATCGATCAGAAGGACCTTCGTATCGATACGTTTTGCTCATCTGGGGCCGGTGGTCAAAGCGTGAACACGACCTACTCGGCGGTGAGAATTACACATATACCGACAGGCGTCGTCGTATCGTGTCAAGATGAGCGGTCCCAACTCAAAAATCGAACGAAAGCGATGCGCACTCTTCGAGCCCGTATTGTGGAGGCGGAACGAGAAAAACAGGATGCCGAGATCGCGCAATCGCGACGCACTCAGGTAGGCACCGGCGATCGTAGCGAAAAAATCCGCACCTATAACTTTCCTCAGAATCGGGTGACCGATCACAGAATCGGGTTGACCTTGCACAAGCTCGAACAGGTGTTGGCCGGCAATCTCGATGAAATGGTCGAAGCGCTTCGAGCCAATCAATCGACAAGTAGCTCGTCTACCGAGCCGTCATGATCGGGGCGATCCGTTCACCGCACCACATTGACACACCTCTCTTCATCCATCCATCCATGACGGTAAACAGCTTGTTGCAAGCCGGGACGGCCCGTTTGGCTGATGCCGGTGTCGCTCATGCCGAAACAGAATCGCGGTGGATCGTAGAATTCGTCCTCGGCCTCGATCGACTTGCGCTCCAGCTGAATAAGCACGATCCCGTATCCGCCAAGGACCAAGCCGCGATCAGCGCCCTCTTTGATCGGCGCGCGAGCCGCGAGCCGTTGCAGTACCTCCTGGGGACGCAAGAATTTTACGGCTTGGAATTTGAAGTCAATGCTGACGTGTTGATTCCACGCCAGGAAACGGAATTATTGGTTGACCTCGTTCGCGGGGAATGCGGTTCTCAGCGAGGACTGACTATTGCCGATATCGGAACCGGGTCGGGCTGTATTGCCGTGGCCTTGGCCCGTACGCTGCCGACGGCCACACTGTATGCGACCGATTGTTCGGCGAACGCGTTGGAGGTAGCTAAACAAAATGCGGTGCATCATGGTGTGGTGGATTGTATCGTGTTTGAAAAGGGAGACCTCTTTGAGCCGATGAAAAAGAGGATGGGCATGCAGTTCGCCGCGATTGTTTCCAATCCGCCCTATATCTCCACGGAAGACTTAGGTACATTACAGCCAGAAGTACTATATGAACCTCGATTGGCGCTGGACGGTGGAGCTGATGGTTTCGTGTTTCATCGGCGGCTTTTGAAGGAAGCGGTGGCTTTTCTGGCGCCGAATGGACTGTTGGCCATTGAAGTCGGTCAAGGCCAAGCGCCAACCGTTTGTGCCCTGGCGCAGGGGCAGGAAAACTACTACAATGTGCAAACTTTGAAGGACGGAGCGGGAATCGAGCGGGTCATTTACCTTCAAAGGAAACGCCAAATAACCACTGTATCATGAGGCGATGCCCACGATCAGATGTGAAGTCTGATCTGTCCTGCGCGGGCGTCGTCCCATAGTAACTATGGATCGAATGATCATCACAGGTAGTCGACGGTTGAATGGGACCGTCAAAACCAGCGGGGCTAAAAACGCCGCCCTTCCGATACTTGCCTCCAGTCTTCTCGGAGGCGAATGCGTCATGGCCAATGTGCCGCAAGTTGTCGATGTCCGCACTATGTGCAAACTGCTCAGCATGATGGGTGCAAGCGTGAGCGTGGAGGGGAACCGCGTCGCGATTCAGGCGGAACACATTCATTCCACGGAAGCGCCCTATGACTTGGTCAGAAAGATGCGTGCCTCCGTGCTCGTGTTGGGGCCATTGCTCGCGCGATGGGGAGAAGCCACCGTGTCGCTTCCTGGAGGCTGTGCGATAGGAACGAGGCCGGTTGATCTTCATTTGGCGGGCCTGACCAAGCTGGGGGCGGAAGTCACTGTCGAGCATGGGTATATTCGGGCAAAAGCGGCTCGCCTGCGAGGCACACGTATCTCCCTCGATGTCCCGACGGTGACCGGTACGGAAAATCTGATGATGGCCGCCTGTTTGGCGGAAGGCACCACCAGTATCGAGAACGCTGCAAAGGAACCGGAAATCGTCGATCTTGCCGACTCACTAGTCAAACGAGGCGCCAGAATTACCGGCGCGGGAACGGATTTGATCACCATTGAGGGAGTGCAAGAGCTTCGCGGCATGGACCACGAGGTCATCCCTGATCGCATCGAAGCCGGAACCTTTCTCATTGCGGCAAGCATGACGGGCGGAGATGTGTGTGTCGATCAATGCCGACCTCGACATCTGGAAGCCGTGATGACGAAGCTTCGAGAGACAGGCGCGGACATCGACGTTGGAAAGGAAGCCGTTCGCCTCAAAGCCGCGGGCCGGCCAAAGGGCCTCGACGTCAAGACGTTTGCCTACCCGGGGTTTCCTACAGACATGCAAGCTCAAATGATGGCCCTCATGTGTGTGTCGACCGGTACAAGCGTTATTACGGAAACGATTTTTGAAAGCCGGTTCATTCACGTCCCGGAATTGTGCCGAATGGGCGCCGACATTAAAGTGGATGGGCATCGTGCGGTCGTGAACGGAAAGGCTGCGCTGACCGGAGCGCCGGTCATGGCGTCGGACCTGCGCGCCAGCGCGGGTCTTATTCTGGCCGGGCTTGCCGCAGACGGCGAAACTGAAGTGTCGAGGGTCTACCACCTTGATCGAGGATACGAGCGGATTGAAGAGAAGCTTCGCGGCTTGGGTGCCACCATTCGACGCGAGAAGGTTGCGGGGTAAGAAGTGACGCTAAGAGTATGATCACTGTCGCTCTATCCAAAGGAAAATTACTGGAGTACGCGCTCGATTTGTTTCAGCGCGCGGGGTTTAAAAGTGGGGAATTGGCAGCCGACAGCCGGAGTTTGGTCATTCCCTGTTATGACGAAGACATGACGTTCTTAATCGTCCGGCCGAGCGATGTGCCTACGTATGTGGAATACGGGGCGGCGGATATCGGTGTCGTTGGAAAAGACATGCTGTTGGAGCAGGACCGCGATGTCTACGAACCGTTAGATCTGCAGTTTGGAGCCTGCCGGATTTCGGTCGCCGCTCTTCGCGGACAGGAGCTAAGAGATCGATTGTCGTCAAAAATCAGGGTGGCCACCAAATATCCATACATCACGGAACGCTATTTCAATCAGCAAGGCACGCCTGTGGAGGTCATTAAGCTCTATGGGTCAATTGAACTGGCCCCGCTCGTGGGATTAGCCGATCGCATCGTGGACCTTGTTTCGAGCGGACAAACGCTCAAAGCCCATGATTTGGTCGAGGTGGAACTGATTGCGCAATCCACCGCCCGCTTGATCGTCAATCGGGCGAGCCTCAAGATGAAGCACGAACAAGTAACCGACCTGATCACGCGATTGAAAGCCGAGCTGACGCGCCGGAGCGCGTCGCGACGAAAAGCTGTGGCCGTGGGACGCTGAGGGGCAAGTATGAAAGTCGTGACCAGTACAGATCGGTCATTTAAGGCGGCTGTTAAACGCATCACGACGCGATCGAATATGTCTCTCGCGACGGTTGAAGGTTCTGTCAAGTCTATTCTCAAAGCCATCGAACGGGGAGGCGATCGAGCCGTCATTCGATACGTCAAGAAATTCGATCGACTCACCCTCAAGGCCGATCAGTTTCGTATCCCCTCTGAAAAAATTAAAGAAGCCTATTATCAGATCCGGAAAGAAGAGGGCGATGCCTTACGGTATGCCGCGAAACGGATCACGGCCTTTCACGAGCGCCAACGCTTGAAAACCTGGATGTACCAGGAAGGCGGCGCGACGTTGGGCCAAATGATTCTTCCGCTCGATGCGGTCGGCATCTACGTCCCGGGAGGGAAAGCCGTCTACCCGTCATCAGTGCTCATGTGCGCGATCCCTGCCAAGGTGGCGGGTGTAAACCGGGTGGTCATGTGTACCCCTGCGCAAAAAGGCGGGATTAGTCCGTATCTTCTCGTCGCCGCCGATATTGCCGGCGTCAACGAGGTGTATCAGATCGGTGGCGTGCAGGCGGTAGCCGCCATGGCCTATGGAACCCACACCATCGCGAGAGTGGACAAGATTGTCGGGCCGGGCAATATCTACGTTGCGACCGCCAAACGCATGGTCTATGGCACAGTCGGAATCGATATGGTAGCGGGGCCGAGTGAGCTGCTGGTTGTCGCGGATGAAGCGGCGGTTCCATCGCATGTCGCCGCTGATCTCTTATGCGAAGCGGAACATGATGAGGATGCCAAGGTGTATCTAATCACGACTTCCGCGCGCTTGGCGCATGAGGTCGTTCGACAGGTGCAGGAACAGACCAAGCGGCTGACACGGGACAAGATCGTCGCGAAATCCCTGTCTCGCCATTCGGTAGCCTTCGTGGTCGATTCAATGGAGGAGGCCATCGATCTCGCCAATGAGATCGCGCCCGAGCACCTGACGCTCTCCGTCGACCGGCCATTCGATTATCTCGAAAAAATCAAGCATGCCGGAGCACTGTTTCTCGGTAGATATACGCCACCCTCGGTTGCTGATTATGTTGCCGGTCCCAATCACGTGTTGCCGACGGGTGGGACAGCGCGTTTCTTCTCCCCCTTATCCGTTGAGGACTATATGAAGAAGAGCAATATCATTGCGTACAGCAAGGAAGAATTGACGAAGGTGAAGGATCACCTCGTCCGGATCGCTCATATGGAAGGGTTTGATGCCCACGCCAAATCGCTGGAGAGTAGACGCCCATGAAGGCCGCGGCCACAACACGTCAGGCAACCATTGAACGGACGACGACTGAAACGCAAATCCGTGTGGAATTCGCCCTGGATGGAGCCGGTCGGGGTCAGATCCACACGACCATTCCGTTTTTGGATCACATGCTCCAGCTGCTGAGTAAACATGGTTTTTTCGACCTGACGATTCAGGCCAAAGGCGACACTGAGATCGATGATCACCACACTGTTGAAGATATCGGGATCGTGCTTGGAGAAGCCTTGAAGCAGTCGCTCGGCAAGAAAGAAGGGATCCGGCGGTTCGGGTGGGCTTCTGTGCCCCTAGACGAAACGTTAGCCCAGGTGACGATTGATTTGAGCGGGCGGCCCTATTTGGTCTATCGCGTCGAGCTCTCGCAGCAGCGGATCAAGTCGTTCGATCTGGGACTATTCGAAGATTTTTTCCAAGCCTTCGTCACCCACGGTGGGTTGAACTTACATGTGAACGTTCCTTACGGGCGCAATCCACATCACATCATGGAGGCCCTTTTCAAAGCTCTGGCTAAAGCCCTGGATCAGGCAACCTCCATGGACGAACGGGTGACCGGTGTGCTCTCAACCAAGGGTAGTCTTTAGGCTTTGACGGTGCTGGCCACCCTGTGTAGCACAGTGGTGCGGCCTTGGCAGGACGATGATCGCTATTGTCGACTATGGAATGGGCAATCTTCGGAGTGTGCAGAAGGCCTTTGGCGCGGTCGGCCATCACGCCGTGGTGACCCGCGATGTGGAGATATTGAATCGAGCCACCCGCCTCGTTCTGCCCGGCGTAGGGGCCTTTGCCGATTGCATGGCCAACCTGGATCAGTACGGATTAATCGATCCGATTCAACGGCACGTGACCAGCGGAAAACCGTTTCTGGGCATTTGCCTTGGGCTTCAATTGCTGTTTTCGGAAAGTGAAGAATTCGGCGTCCATAAGGGACTCAATATTATCCCCGGGCGCGTGAGGCGGTTTACAAGTGGCCAGGGAGTGGGCGCGCAGGCGGTGGAGAGTCATCTCAAAGTACCGCACATGGGTTGGAATGGTCTACTCCTTCAGCGTCCCGCCCCACCATTACGGAATCTTTCCGCTGGCTCACAGGTCTACTTCGTCCACTCTTACTATGTCGAACCGTCGGACCCATCGATTGTCGCGACCATGACGGACTATGGGGGTTCTTTTGTCTCAAGTATCTGGCGCGAGAATATCTTTGCGTGCCAATTTCATCCCGAGAAGAGTCAAGCTGTCGGACTCCAGGTCATCAAGAATTTTGCCGAGTGGCGATAAGCGATGAGGCCCGAGGTCGGACGTATCCAATCCCTAGGTCTGGTCATGGCCTGTGCCGCAATTGCGGCGTGCGCTCCAGCCAAAATCACGACTACCGTCTCCCCCGCGCTCGAGCAGTATCAGGTTCGATCCATCGTCGTGATGCCATTCGACAGACTGATGACTCCGCAGATCCTGGACTCGCCTGAGTCGCAGTTCTCCGTGCCGCGCGGTGCCCGGCGCTCCGATATTCAAATCCCTCCTGCGCCGTCCGGAGGGCATCTAGATCGGGAGACATCGACGGTGCCGTCCGTCGTTCCGGAAAAAATCGGTGACATGGTCTATCGGAATTTGGTTAAACGCGGAGGACTTCAGGTGCGTCCACAAGAGGAGGCGGCGGCAGCCATCAGGGCGACCGGCAGCGGGGCGCCCGATACACTCCCGCAGCAGACAGCGAAGGACGTGATCCGAAATACGCGTAGCGATGCCGCTCTGTTGGGTCGTGTCTTGGTCTACCGAGAGCGTGACGGCAGCCGATGGGGGGCCAATCCAGCCATCGTGGGATTTGAAGTTAGACTCGTCGGCTCGGATGGGATCATTTTATGGACCGCCAACTATTACGAGAAACAACTGCCGCTGATCGAAGACTTTACGGGATTCTGGCAGCACGGCGGGGGGTTTGTGACCGCGGATGAATTGGCCGAATACGGAGCGGACCGAATCGTCCGTCAATTTCCATTTGGTAATCCTTAACTGTCCAGTGGCGATAGTGCTTTCGTTCTGATCAGTCTTCGGACGGCTCATTTTCGAGTAGGGCATGATGCTGGTTATCCCTGCCATTGATCTGAAAGATGGACACTGCGTGCGTCTCCGTCAGGGAGACTTGCAGCAGGGGACGGTTTACTCTGAAAATCCCGCTGCCATGGCGTTGCACTGGCAAGAGCAGGGCGCTCAGTGGCTTCATCTCGTCGATTTGAACGGCGCGGTCGATGGCGTGCCCAGAAATCTCACTCATATTGAAAATATCCTTCGTGCGGTGAGCATGCCGGTCCAGGTGGGCGGTGGCATTCGCACCATGGAAACCGTTCGGCTGTACTTTTCACTTGGAGTGCGCCGCGTCGTGCTTGGAACCTCCGCGCTCAGCAATCCGGCGTTTCTGATGGAAGCCTCGAAAGAGTTTCCCGATCGTATTATCGTCGGTATCGACGTGCGAGACGGTCGGGTGGCAGTCCACGGATGGACACGTGTGTCCGATACGTCCGTGACCGACATGGTTCGGCAACTCGTCGGATATCCCATCGCCGCCATTATCTATACAGACATTGCGAAGGACGGCATGTTGGCCGGCCCCAATCTGGCGGCTCTTCGCGAGATGGTCGATTATTCGCCGGTTCCAGTCATTGCTTCCGGCGGCATTACGCAACTGGACGATCTCCGTGCCGTGCAGTCGCTGGGGCCGCGCATTGAAGGAGCGATTGTCGGCAAGGCCCTTTATGATGGTAAGTTGAACCTTCGCGACGCGATTCGCGCCGTCATGTCGTGAACTCATGCTGACGAAACGGATTATCCCTTGCCTCGATGTCAAAGACGGCCGGGTGGTCAAAGGCGTGTCGTTCGTGAATCTTCGGGATGCCGGCGATCCGGTTGAAGTAGCCGCAGCGTACGATCGGGACGGCGCCGATGAGCTGTGTTTTCTGGATATCACGGCGTCTCACGAGAATCGTAGGACGATCCTGGATGTCGTCGCGCGCACCGCAGAACAGGTCTTCATGCCTGTCACGGTCGGTGGAGGCGTGAGAACGCTGGATGATATTCGGGCTCTCTTGAATGCAGGATCCGATAAAGTCAGCATCAATACGGCGGCGGTGGAACATCCGGAATTTGTGCGTGCCGCCGCCGGGCGGTTTGGATCGCAGTGCATCGTCGTGGCGATCGATGCCAAGCGGGCGGCGACGCAGCATTGCTGGGAGGTGTACACGCATGGAGGACGTCGATCCACCGGGCGTGATGTCGTCGAGTGGGCGCGCGCCATGGAGGACTCGGGCGCCGGAGAAATTTTGCTCACCAGTATGGATTGCGATGGAACGCAGGATGGGTATGATTTGTCGTTGACCGAAGCCGTGTCCACCGCGGTCTCGATTCCTGTGATCGCCTCGGGCGGAGCCGGGCGATTGGAGCACCTGGCTGAAGCCTTCCGAATTGGCCGTGCCGACGCCGTGCTTGCCGCGTCCATCTTTCATTATCGAACCTATACGATCGATCAAGCCAAGGCCTATTTGCACGAACAAGGTATTCCGGTGCGTTTCTCTATTCCTGTCGTGCCGAATCCAGTGAGTACTCGATGAGCGCCGAAATTCGATTTGACGAACACGGGCTCGTACCGGCCATCGTGCAGGATTGGCGCGACGGATCGGTGCTCATGCTCGGATATATGAATCGAGATGCGTTGGATCGAACGGTCTCCACCCGGTATGTTCACTTTTGGAGTCGCTCTCGCGGGAAACTATGGAAAAAAGGTGAAACGTCCGGCCATGTATTGCTGCTCAAAGATCTGTTCATCGACTGTGACCATGATACGATCCTTGTCAAAGCCGAACCAGTCGGTCCGACGTGCCATACGGGGGCACAGTCCTGTTTTTTCTCAAAGCTCGACAAGCAGGGAGCTGTGCAGAGTATGCCATCAGACGATGCCGCAGGCGGACTGCTCGAGCGAATTTATCGGACTATCCTTGACCGCAAAGCACATCCTCAAAGCGGTTCCTACGTGTCATCGTTGTTTCAAGGCGGCCAAGACCGTATCTTGAAAAAGGTGGTGGAGGAGGCCGGCGAAGTCTTGTTGGGATCTAAAAACGGTCGGCGAGAAGAAGTGATTTATGAGGTAGCCGATCTGTTGTTTCATACTCTCGTCGTGTTGGGTCATCACGACGTGACGTTGCACGAAATTTATCAAGAGTTGGCGAGCCGTCATGGTAAGTCGGGTCTGCGTTCGGAGGCCACCCGGTGAGCACGTGTCTATTTTGTCGAATCATCGACCACAGTATTCCCTCTACGATCGTGTATGAAGACGAGCATGCACTGGCGTTCCAAGATATTCATCCGCAAGCGCCCGTTCATCTATTGGTCATTCCAAGGCGGCACATTCAATCGGTGCAGGAGTTGGAAGGGACCGATGGCCATCTTCTGGGCCATCTCGTGCAGACATGCGTGAAACTCTCGACACAACGCGGTCTCGGCGCGTCCGGCTATCGGATTGTCACCAATAGCGGACCTGACGCGGGGCAAACGGTTTTTCATCTTCATTTCCACCTGTTGGGCGGCCGACCGCTCGGATGGCCTCCGGGCTAGGTTTCTTCTACCTTTACAGGCAGTCCGTCGATTTGTTAGGGTAATCGGTCGTTTTCATTCTCTGATTTCGAGGCTACGATGTCGGCGGGTTTGATCCCGGAAGAGATCATCAATCAAATTCGGGAGCGAGTGGATATTGCCGATGTAGTGGCCAACTATGTGGCGCTTTCCCGCACCGGGCAGAATCTTAAAGGGCTGTGCCCCTTTCACTCTGAAAAATCGCCGTCCTTTACCGTTAGTCCATCCCGTCAAATCTTCCATTGCTTTGGATGTGGAACGGGAGGAAATGTGTTTACTTTCGTGATGAAGTTGGAAGGCACCAATTTTCCGGACACAGTTCGCGAATTGGGCCGTCGTGCCGGGATTACCATCCCGGCGTTCTCGACAGGGACGGTGTCTGCCGACTCATCTCAGCGCGAGCGGCTCGAGACCCTTCATCAATCGGCGATGAGATGGTTTCAGCGCAATCTCTGGGAGACAGAGCAAGGCCGGCAGGCTCAGGCCTATCTTCAAGAACGGGGAATGCAACGGTCGACTATCGATGAGTTCGGCTTAGGGGTTTCTATTCCCATTTGGGATGGCCTTATCCGCGCTCTTCTGCAAGAAGGCTATTTGCTGACTGAAATCGCGTCCTCCGGATTGGTCGTGACAAAAGAGTCGTCCGGGCGACGCCCCACGGACGCGAGCGGCTATTACGATCGATTCCGTGGCCGGCTCATGTTTCCCATCACTGATTTGCGGAAACGAGTGATCGGCTTTGGCGGCAGAGTGATGGGCGAGGGGGAGCCAAAGTACCTCAACTCACCCGAGACGCCGCTGTTCAACAAAGGCCGCACATTGTACGCCTTCGATCGCGCACGCGATGCAGCGGGCAGAGAGAGCCGATTAGTCATCGTCGAGGGCTACTTCGATGCGATCGCCCTCCATCAGGCCGGGATCACTAATGTCGCCGCCACACTTGGAACGGCGTTGACCCCGGATCACCTGACGACCATTCGCCGTTTTGTGAAAAAGGTGGTCCTACTGTTCGATCCCGATGCCGCCGGCGTGCGGGCTGCTTTGCGGACGCTTGATCTCTTTGTCGACAGCGGGCTGGGTGTGACGGTGATTTCCCTTCCTGGTGGACATGACCCCGATACCTTCGTGAAAGAACATGGGGCAGAGGCCTTTCTGCAGCTCCAGGAGCAAGCGCCGAGCTTGCTGGATTTTGCCGTTGAACACAGTCTGCAGCGCGCGTCCTCCGGGTCGATTGATGACCGCATTCGAAGCGTCGACGAAATTTTGTGGATTCTTCAGAAAACCAGTCATCGGATCGAACAGGAAGAATGTATGCGGCGGGTTGCCGAGCGGTTAGGGCTCAATCAGCAGCGATTGATCGAACGGTATCCGGAAGTCCGGTCCAAAGCGGCACATCGTTCTCCTGGTCCCAGTGTCTCTCAAGGGCAGACCTTGTCGAAACGTCAACATGAGGAATGGGATCTTACGTATTGCTTACTTCAAGGCAAATTGACGGCGGTGCATCTTCGCGCGCTGCGGGCGGATTTGTTTTCGGAGCCGGTCTGCCGGCGTCTTCTCGAAATCGGGTTGCGGCATCTTGATCGCGACGGTCGAGTCATGGTTCGGCCGATGTTGGATGAAGGGTTGGCCGATGCGGTATGCAGTGTGGCTGTGACAGAGCTGTCCATGTCGGAGCGGCATTTCGACGATGTGGCGGAGTATATTGATGGATGTTTGGCTGCGCTGGAACGAAAACAGCGACAACAGGCGCTGGGCGAACTGATCGTACGGCTGAGGACGGCCGAACGGGACGGCCAGGCGGAAGAGGCTGAGCGTTTGAATGCCCAAGTGAATGCCCTTCGTGTCAGCAAAGCGGGGTCGGTTCCCTTTCAGACCTCTTAATTCAGTGAGGAGTTACTATGGCGAAAGAAGAATTGCTCGGAGAAGTTAAAAAGCTCATTTCGATCGGGAAAGAAAAGGGCTATTTGACCTACGATGAGCTGAACAACACCTTGCCGGCCGAGATGGTGTCTTCCGAGCAGATCGGCACGCTGATGAGCATGTTCGGTGAAATGGACATCGAGATTGTCGATTCCGCCGATGGCGATCGAGAGCAGAAGCTCGGGGAATCCGAAGAACCGGCCGAAGAAGTTGAAGAGGTCGAGGGCGTCGAGGGGAAGGAAGAGATCGAGGAGGAAGAAAAGGAAATCGACCTCACGCCCGGCGTGTTGAGCCGCACGGACGATCCGGTTCGCCTGTATCTCAAGGAGATGGGCAGCGTCGCGCTGCTGAGCCGCGAAGGGGAAATCGAAATCGCCAAACGGATTGAAGAGGGCAAAAACGAGATCGCCTCCGTGGTCTTCGGGATGCCCATGACGATTCAATTCGTCTTGGCGCTACGGGAAGATTTGAAAAACGGCAAGATCAGCGTGCGGGAGATCGTGCCCGTCCAGGAGGAAGAGTTCGAAGAGGATGCCGAGGTGGTGGAGCGCGACGACGAAGAGTTGCGTGAAAAAACGCTCGAAGCCCTGGCCAAGGTACGTAACGCCTCCAAAACGCTGATGAGCCTGTACGAGAAAAGTCGCCATGCCGGCCAGGACCCGGCCCGACAGCGACGGATCAAGGTGCAGATTAAAGAGGTGCGTCCGCAACTGGTCGAGAAAATGGAATCCATCAATCTGCATGTCGTTTTAAAAGACCGACTTGTGCAGCGGGTGCGCGATGTGGCGCAAGACATCCGATCGGCTGAACGCGAGATGTCCCAATGCCAACGGAAATTGGGCGTGCCCGGCGAGGCGGGCGCCGAGCTGTTGCGGAAGCTGTGCCGGGACCGGCGCGATTTTCTCGCGGTTCGCCGGAAGTCCGGTCTGCCGGAAGACGCGCTCAACGATATCAAGAAAATCTACCAAGCTGCGCGAGCCAAGGTACGCCATTTGGAAACGGAGGAGGCCTTGGTCTCCGCCGATGAGATCAAGGACGCAGTCCGGCAATTGGACGTGGCGGATGAAAAGGTGAAACGCGGGAAGGCTGAACTGGTCGAAGCCAATCTTCGATTGGTCGTGAGCATCGCGAAAAAATATACGAATCGCGGGCTACAGTTTCTTGATCTGATTCAGGAGGGCAACATCGGTTTAATGAAAGCCGTGGATAAGTTTGAATACAAGCGCGGCTACAAGTTCAGCACCTACGCCACATGGTGGATACGACAGGCGATTACTCGTGCGATTGCGGATCAAGCGCGGACCATTCGAATTCCCGTCCATATGATCGAGACGATCAACAAGCTCATCCGGACTTCGCGGCACCTCGTGCAAAAGCTCGGTCGGGAGCCCAATCCGGAAGAAATCGCCGAGCGCATGGACCTCCCCCTCGATAAGGTGCGCAAGATCTTAAAAATTGCCCGCGAACCGATCTCGCTGGAAACGCCGATCGGCGAGGAGGAAGACAGCCATCTTGGAGACTTTATCGAAGACAAAAAGGCGGTCTCTCCGCTGGAAGCCGCGATCCGCTACGACTTGCAGCGGCAAATCAATAATGCATTACAGACGCTGACACCTCGTGAAGAGAAAGTGCTGCGGAAGCGGTTCGGAATCGGTGAGGCCACCGATCATACGCTCGAAGAAGTCGGTCAGGATTTTGAAGTCACGCGCGAACGTATTCGGCAAATTGAAGCCAAGGCGTTGCGCAAACTACGGCATCCCAGTCGGAGTAGAAAGCTGAAGAGTTTCGTAGAAAGTTTGTAGTAGAGCGCATTGACAGCCACGCAAGGCGGGATTAAAATCCAAACTTTCCTAGAACCGAAGGGGCCCATAGCTCAGTTGGTCAGAGCGGCGGACTCATAATCCGTTGGTCCCAGGTTCGAAGCCTGGTGGGCCCACCATCGGGAACACACCGTTGCTTTATGCATAGACAAAGAGGTTCCGTTGCATCCCCAGCTTCCTATACTGATTGATCTGCAGACGATTGATCTCAGAATCCTTGAGATCAAAGACCAAGAACGAAAGCTGCCCGCTCTTCTTCAAGCCTCAGAAAATCCTCTCCTCGAAGCCAGGACCCGCTCTCAGATTCTCACCAGCGAATTGGAAAGTCTCAATAAAGATCGCCGGGAACGGGAACGAGATTTGGAAGCCCATGAGGCGCAGGTCGGTAAAATGAGGACACGCTTGATGGAGTTGAAGACGAATAAGGAATATCAGGCGCATCTCTTCGAGATCGAAATGGCCAACAAAAAAAAAGGCTCGATCGAGGAGCAGATTCTTACGTTGATGGAGCGGATCGAACAGAACCAAGCTGCGTTGAAGGAATCAGAAGCCAAGGGGGTTGAAGCCGAGCGTGGGTTTACGGAAGAAAAGTCTCGTGTCGGGACGATGGCTGCACAGTTAAGCCATGAACTCGAACAATTGAGCCAGAAGCGGCAACAACTCGTTGTCGGTCTGGACAATGCGCTGCTTGCTCGCTATACGAAACTCAAAGGCGCACGAAAAGATGTGGCCATTGTCCCTGTCCGTGGAGGGATTTGTGCCGGCTGTCGTCTGCAACTTCCTCCCCAGTTGGTGGCGGAGGTGAGGCGGTCACAAGATCTGCAATCCTGTTCGTATTGCCATCGCATTCTCTACACTGAGGGAGAGCCGGCCGGGGTGTCAGCGGGAGCCGAGACCGCTAAGGAAAATGCTGAGGACGTCCTTTAGACATCGCCAACGGCGCGTAAGACTGCTTGAGTCGTTTTAAAGTGCAACTTCGCCACCCCTTCTAATCCTGCCCTTCCCAACTTTCTGACAATGGTACGGGCTGCCATTTCTACGGCCGGAGAGGCCCCTTTTGGCAACGCAATGCCGATTTCATCTGAGAGTTTTTTGAGACGCGTTAAAAATTCGGCCCGTGCGAGAATAGATGCGGCGGCCACCGCTAAGTCATCCTCGGCCTTCGGCCGTTGGATCAATTGAATGCTCTTTCCCTTCTCAAGGAGGGCGTTCAAAATAAATCGCTCGTCCCCGAACTGATCGGAAATTGCAAGCGTGCACTCGGTTTGCGCCAGGATATTTTCAAGCGCTCTGGCGTGTCCCCATGCGAGAAGCCGATTTAGATTTTTGATTTTTTCATACAGTTCGTTGTACCGCTTGGGACCGATCGCGACGACGCTGTGCCGGCAAACCTGACGAATATCCGGCGCCATCTCTAATATCCGTCCATCTGAAATTCGCTTGCTGTCCCGAACCTGTATCAAGCGAAGGTCGGGTTCATCGGGAGGCGTGACGAGGACGGCGGCGATGACTAATGGGCCGAAGTAGTCGCCTTTGCCGGACTCATCGATGCCGATGCGCGGGCCGCTGGGAAGCGTATGGTTCATAATGGACACTCAAAAGGGCGCGTACTGTAACAAACGGCCTAGACCTGGTCAATCCACAGTCATCCTTGCAGCGGACCGGGGGGAAGATTATAGTAATTGCGCGCGTTGGAGGAGATCAGATGATCGCCCGAGTACATGCTCGGGAGGAAAGTCCGGACTCCAAGGGAAGGGTGCTGGGTAACGCCCAGGCGGAGCGATCCGACACCAGCGCCACAGAAAAGATACCGCCGATGGCCGCGACGAAGCGATCCTTCGATGCGGATCAGGTAAGGGTGAAATGGTGGAGTAAAAGCCCACCGCGGTCGTGGTGACATGGCCGGCACGGTAAGCGTCACCCGGAGCAAGGCCAAATAGGAGGACAGGAGGAGCGGGCACCGGTGCCGTTCCTCGACGGTCGTCCCGACCGTGGTCCTCGGGTAGGCTGCATGAAGTTCGAGGTAACTCGAGCTCAAGAGAAATGATCATCCCCGATTCACGCGCAAGCCGAGTCGGGACAGAATCCGGCTTATCGATGTGCTCCAACGCGCTTTTTTTAGGGCCGTCCGTAATTCCCGTTCCGTGACCTTTCCGGCGAATCGCTCTCGCTGATCGATGAGGATGACCGGGATTCGCGTTCCATATTGGGCGAGGAGAGAAACATCCTCAGTGATGTCTATGGCATGCAGAGTAAACGACGTATCCATCTGGATATGCTGCGCGATTCGGAGGGCCACATGGCAGAGATGGCACTGCTGTTTGAAAAAGATAATGACTTCTCTCATAGAGGCTCGAGGAGTCGTCTTTGATAGCATAGAGACGATGAGATGACACGGCAAGTCCTCGTAGAGGAATTGAAACGTACCGTTGCCTCAATTCTATTGACTTCCTCGGCAGCTGAATGCTAGCATCGGCGGACTTTCCTGTTGTTTTTCAGACCCTTTCGAGAGAGGCAGACCGATGAAACTCACGGGCGCCGAAATTTTTGTGGAGTGCCTGAAACGTGAGGGCGTAAAGACGCTTTTTGCGTTGCCGGGAGGAGTCGTTCTCAAGATATTCGACGTATTGCATCAGCAGAAGGGGCTGGATGTCATTTTAACGCGCCATGAACAAGGCGCCGGCCACATGGCCGAGGGCTATGCCAAAGCGACCGGTCAACCTGGCGTCGCGCTGGTGACCTCAGGTCCCGGCATGAGCAATGTCGTAACCGCCCTGGTCGATGCCTATATGGATTCTGTACCGCTCGTCTGTTTCTCCGGTCAGGTGTCGACTTCCATGATCGGTAACGATGCCTTCCAAGAAGCAGATAACATTGGGTTGAGCCGGCCTTGCACGAAATATAATTTCCTCGTCAAAGACGTAAACGATCTGGCGGTAACGATTAAAGAAGCGTTCTACGTCGCTACCACGGGACGGCCCGGTCCTGTCCTCGTAGATATTCCCAAGGACGTGTCCATGAATAAAGCGGATTTCACCTATCCTGAATCGGTGTCTATCCGTGGCTACAATCCGACGTATGATGGAAATAAGTGGCAAATCAAGCAAGCGGCTGAAGCGATCAGCAAGGCGAAAAAGCCTGTGCTGTACATTGGTGGCGGAGTCGTTTTTTCCGGCGCGTCGGAAGAAGTGCGAGAGCTTGCTGAGTTATGCCAGATTCCAGTCGATATGACCTTAATGGCGTTAGGAGCCTTCCCTGGCGAGCATCCGCTTTCCATGGGGATGATGGGAATGCATGGCACCTATTGGGCCAATATGGCGGTCCATTACTCGGATTTAGTGATCGCGGTGGGCGCGCGTTTTGATGATCGTGTGACGGGGAAGGTGTCGGAGTTTTGCCCGCATGCAAAGATCATTCATATCGATATCGATCCGACCTCTATTAAGAAGAATATCCATGTCGATATTCCAATTGTCGGTGATTGTAAACGCGTGCTTCGTGAACTCATCCAGGTGTTAAAGGCGACGGTTAATGGCGATCAAAAAGATCTTCGTAAGCCTTGGTGGGATCAAATTAACGAATGGCGACAGGCTCATCCGCTAAGCTATGAGCAGGATCCGAACGGACCGATCAAGCCCCAGCATGCCATCAAGCGACTCTATGAATTGACGAAAGACCGGGATCCGATCGTATCCACCGACGTCGGTCAACATCAAATGTGGTCGGCGCAATACTTCAAATTGTCCAAACCTCGCCGATGGCTCACGTCGGGTGGGTTGGGCACCATGGGATTCGGATTCCCCGCCGCCATGGGCGCCCAGGCCGCGTTTCCGGATAAGCTGGTACTCTGCGTCGCGGGCGACGGAAGCGTCCAGATGAACATGCAAGAAATGGCGACGGCCGTAGTCAGCAAACTCCCCGTCAAAGTCATTGTCATTAACAATCGTTTTCACGGCATGGTACGTCAATGGCAGGACCTGTTCTACGAAGGACGATATGCCTCGAGTTTTCTCGATACGACGCCGGACTTCGTGAAGCTTGCCGAAGCGTACGGAGCGGTGGGCTTGCGGGCACAAAAGGTGTCGGATCTCGATGCCGTGTTGAAAGAAGCGATTGCTATCGACAAGCCGGTGATTGTGGACGTCCCCGTCTATCCCTATGAGAATTGTTATCCGATGATTCCAGCAGGCGGCAGCAACCATGAAATGATTTTGACCGATCCGCCTGAGCTGAAGAAAAAAATGGGAGCAAAGGACAAAGTTACACCTGAAGATAAGGACACCGTAGTCACTGCCTAGACAAAAAGCTAATGTGAGAATTGGGCAAACCGGTGAAGCCCAGAAGACTGCCTGCAGTCCAAATATAAATCCTATAAAACATGGAACACATCATTTCAGTAACCGTTGAAAATAAGTTCGGCGTCCTGTCTCGGGTTGCCGGATTGTTCAGCGGTCGCGGATTCAATATCGAAAGTCTTTCAGTGGCGCCCTCGCTCGACCCCACGATGTCGATGATGACGATCGTGACATCGGGGGATGACCGAATTATCGAACAGATTGTCAAACAATTGAACAAATTGATTGATGTCATCAAGGTCGTGGACCTCAACGAAACGGAGTTTGTAGAACGCGAAACAGCGCTCATCAAAGTCCACACCAAGCCGGAAGACAGGGCGGAAGCGTTGCGAATTTCGGACATCTTTCGCGCCAATGTCATCGATTCAACGCCGACCACCTATACGATCGAGGTGACCGGAGACGTGAAGAAGATCGAAGCTATGATCAATCTGCTTCAGCCGCTTGGAATCAAAGAGTTAATTAGGACGGGCCGCGTCGCCATTGCACGCGAATCTCTCCGGCCCGCGCTCGCGCAGCCGAAACGGGTCGCCAAAGAATAGCCTGCCGTCTGTTCTCGTGTACGATCTCCAATCTTTCACGCCTCAGGAGTGGTTATGAAAATTAATTATGATGCCGATGCGAATCTGGATGACATTCGGAATAAAACGATCGCAATCGTCGGATTCGGCAGCCAGGGCCACGCGCATGCTCTCAATCTGAACGATAGCGGGATGACCGTCACCGTCGGGTTGAGAGAAGGGGCTTCATGGCGAAAGGCGGAGCAGAGCGGGCTCAAGGTCATGCCGACGGCCGATGCGGTAAAGAGTGCCGATATCGTTATGCTCCTTGCGCCCGATGAAGCCCAGGCAGGAATTTATCGAAGCGACGTCGCCCCGAACTTGAAAAAAGGCGCGTACCTCGCATTCGGACACGGATTTAATATTCATTTCGGTCAGATCGTGCCGGCGGCCACGACCAATGTATTTATGGTCGCACCCAAAGGGCCGGGACATCTTGTGCGATCGGAGTATACAAAAGGAAGCGGGGTTCCCGCTTTGCTGGCCGTGCATCAAGACCCCACCGGAAATACGCGCAAAGTCGGTCTGGCGTATGCCAGCGCCATCGGTGGAGGACGCGCGGGCGTTATCGAGACGTCATTTCGCGAAGAAACGGAAACCGATCTTTTCGGTGAACAGGCCGTCCTGTGCGGTGGATTGACCTCACTCATCCAGGCCGGATTCGAAACGCTGATCGAGGCGGGGTATTCGCCGGAGATGGCGTATTTCGAGTGCTTGCACGAAGTGAAGCTCATTGTAGATCTGATTTACGAAGGCGGCATTGCCAATATGCGGTATTCGATCAGCACGACCGCGAAGTATGGGGATGTGACCCGCGGACCGCGTATTATTACGGATGAGACGAAGAAAGAGATGAAGAAGATTCTCAACGAGATTCAAAGTGGGCGGTTTGCGAAAGAATGGGTGTTGGAGAACCAGGCCAACCGTCCGGTGTATAATGCACTATTGGCGCAGGGTGAAGGTCATCCCATCGAAGAAGTCGGCGGCCGGCTCCGTGGCATGATGCCTTGGCTGAAAAAGGGCAAATTGGTCGATCGAAACAAGAATTAACGTTGGAGAAAGGTCAGGAGTGGCGGATCGCGCGGTCGGAATTCCAGTCGTCAAGGAAGGCGTGCCCTTTATCGCCGCGTTCGGTGGAGCGGCAACGCTTGCCGGCGCATTGGGCTGGGTCGTGCCCGCGATTGCGTTGGGCAGCCTTACGATTTTCAGCGGATGGTTTTTTCGCAATCCCCATCGCATCAGTCCTTGCGCTGAGGGAGCGGTTGTCGCGCCGGGCGACGGCAAAATCATTGCCATCGAAGAGGACTACGAACCTCGCTTTTTGAAAGAACAGGCGACCCGCATCAGTATTTTTCTAAATATTTTCGATGTGCACGTCAATCGGATTCCTTGCGACGGCACGGTAGTCGATATTCTGTATCAACCCGGCCGCTTCGTCGCCGCGAACCAGCCGTCCGCGACGGTGAGTAATGAGCAGAATGCCTTGATGATTCGGGGGGCGAGCGGCGCGAAAGTGCTCTGTGTGCAAGTGGCGGGATTGATCGCCCGTCGCATCGTGTGTTGGGTCTCGCCCGGGGAGAAAGTCGCGCGCGGCGACCGCTTCGGACTGATCCGGTTCGGGTCTCGGGTGGACCTATTTCTTCCAAAGGGCAGTTCATTACGTGCAGCGGTGGGAGATCGGGTCAAAGGCGGAAAAGATCTTCTTGCTATGTTGCCGACCGGGGAGGCGTCATGCGCGGAACGCTCGTAAAACACACCAGGGCCTTTATGAAAAATGAGGGGCGCCGGAAGCGAGGCGTGTATCTCATCCCCAACTTACTGACGACCGGCAACCTATTCAGCGGTCTATTTTCCATTCTGGCCGTATTCAACGCGAATTACATGAATGCGGCGATTGCCATCCTTGTCGCGGTGGTGTTCGATATGTTGGATGGAAAATCGGCACGCTGGACCAACAGCACCAGTCAATTCGGCGTGGAGTATGATTCGTTGGCCGATCTGGTGTCGTTTGGCGTGGCGCCGGGTCTGCTGATTTATTCGTGGGCGCTCAGCGGCTACGGCATGATGGGATCCGCCGTCATGTTCGCGTTCGTCGCGTGCGGTGCGCTACGGTTGGCCCGCTTCAATGTGATGTCCACCACCTCCGAAAGTAAATATTTTACCGGTCTGCCCATTCCGGCGGCGGCAAGCGTCATTGCGACGGCTGTCGTGTTCGATCATTACATTGTCCGGATGGGAGCGGAAGTGAAGCCGCTCCTAATCTTGATGATGACCATGACCCTGGCCTTCTTGATGGTCAGCACGGTGAAATATCGAAGCTTCAAGGATCTGAAATTTAACGACGGTCATCATTTTAATTACCTGGTCTGGGCGATTTTGGTGCTGATGTTAGTGATCGCGTGGCCGCAAGTGATGTTGTTCGTGGTCTTTGCAGGCTATGCCGTTTCAGGTATGATTGAAAAAGGAATCACGCTGCTCATCAAGGCGTTCGGCAAACGAACTCCGACGGAGCAACCGGTCTTACAACCGAAAGACTAGTGGCGTAGAGGAGGAGTAGTAGGCAACCGAAACGGAACTCAGAGAGCTGGCGGTCCAGGTGGACACGGTGCAAGCCAGCCCGTTTAGTGCCGAACTCGCCTCCGAGCCGAGTCCGTGAAGCAGATAGTAATGGACTCCGCCTGACCCCCGAGAAGGGTTGCGAATGAAGGGTGATCGAAGTTCGGTCACTGAAGCAGGGTGGTACCACGGAGCGCGCAAGCCTTCGTCCCTGGGCAAGGGCGAAGGCTTTTTTATTTGTGGGGCCGCTGAAAACGGCCTCCAACTTCGTTCTCGGTTCGAAAACATCCTCAACGTAGCCAAGAGGCTACACCTGCGGTGTTTTCTTCACCCGCGGCCTCGTTGGAGTCTCGTTTTGAGCAGCCCGCTGGCAGAGACCAGCTTGAAGAATGGAGGAAAGTGCCATGACGCGCATCATTCGAATCTTCGATACCACATTGAGGGATGGCGAGCAGTCGCCGGGTGCTAGCATGAACGTCGAAGAAAAAATTATGATCGCCAAGCAGCTTGCCCGACTCAATGTGGATATCATCGAAGCGGGGTTTGCCTACAGCTCGCCGGGAGATTTTGAAGCCGTCAAGCGGGTCGCAGGCGAAGTAGAAGGTCCGACGATATGCAGTCTTGCCAGGGCCAGACCGGAAGACATCGATCGCGCATGGGAAGCGTTAAAAGGCGCGCCGAAGGTCCGCATCCATACCTTTTTGTCCACATCGGATATCCATTTGAAACATCAGTTTCGGATGAGCCGCGAAGAGGCCATGAAGCGCGCCATTGAGATGGTGCAGCGGGCGCGCGGGTGGGTCCAGGATGTCGAGTTTTCGCCCATGGATGCGAGCCGGTCCGATCCCGCCTATCTGTGTGACGTCGTCGAAGCCGTCATCGAGGCCGGCGCGGGTACTGTCAATATTCCGGATACCGTTGGATATGCGACGCCGCAGGAATTCGGACAACTCATCCGGACCATTCGTACGCGTGTGACCAATATCGATCGTGCCGTCATCTCCGTTCACTGCCATAACGATCTAGGATTGGCCGTCGCGAATGCATTAGCCGCGGTCGCCGAAGGAGCGGGGCAGATTGAATGCACGATCAACGGAATCGGCGAGCGGGCGGGAAATGCCTCGCTTGAGGAAGTCGTGATGGGCTTGCGTACGCGGAAGGATTCGTATGGCGCCGATACCGCGATCGTGACGGAAGAAATCTCAAAAACCAGCCGCCTCGTGAGCAAGATCACCGGCATGGTCGTCCAACCTAATAAAGCCATCGTCGGCGCTAATGCCTTTGCGCATACGTCGGGCATTCATCAGGACGGGTTGCTCAAAGAGAAGAGTACATACGAGATTATGCGTCCGGAATCCATCGGTCTGACCCAAAGCAAAATGGTGATGGGAAAGTTGTCCGGCCGGCATGCCTTTCGGCAGCGTCTCGAAGAACTCGGATATACGCTAAGCGAGGAAGAACTCAATCATGCCTTTGAGCGATTCAAGCGACTGGCCGATCAGAAAAAGGAAATCTACGAAGAAGATCTCGAAGTGATCGTGTCCGAGGAGATTGCGAAAATCAATCAGCAGTTCGTCCTCACATCGCTGATCGTCGAAAGTGGAACGGGAAAGGTGCCGACTGCTGTGGTCGAACTGGAGATCGCGGGGCGGCACGCCAAGGCCAGCGGCTCGGGCGACGGTCCTGTCGATGCGGCCTATCGCACGATTGCGGCGATGACGGAAACGAAAAGCCGGCTGCTGACGTATTCGGTTAAAGCCATCACCGGGGGGACGGATGCGCAAGGCGAAGTCGCCGTTCGGCTGGAAGAGAACGGCAAGACGGTGACGGGTCACGGCGCCGATACGGATATTATCGTCGCCTCCGCGCAAGCCTATCTGAATGGCCTCAATAAACTGGCTTATTGGTCGTCTAAAAATAGGATTTGCCCGGAGACCTCGGCTTGATTTGAACATCGTGCCGCTGTAGAGTGCTCCTTCTTCGTAGAATCGGAGACACCGCGGCGTGATTGTTCGGCGGCTCGGCGACTGCCCGGAGTTTGTAGCGGGCGATCACACTCGACTGCGCGAACTGCTGCATCCCGCTCGCACGTCCGTCCGGATCGGCTATAGTTTGGCCCACGGGACGATTGCACCAGGCGAGACATCCAAACGTCACCGATTGGCTTCATCCGAGGTGTACTACTTTCTCGCAGGCCGAGGTACCTTTCACATCTCGGAAGAGTCTTCATTTATCGAACCGGGGACGGTGGTCAGTGTGCCGCCCGGCTCCGTGCAATGGGTGGTCAATTCCGGGTCCGAAACGATGGCCTTCTTATGTCTGGTCGAGCCGGCCTGGAAACAAGAGGACGAGGAAGTTCTCGAATAGACGTCAGCAGATGGGTCTGTACAAAGGAGAGCGACGGTGAAAGCGAAGATTGCAGTATTGACCGGCGATGGCGTCGGTCGCGAAATTGTGCCGGAAGCCCTCAAGGTGCTTAAAGCGGTCGGGCAGCGATTCGGCCATACTTTTGAATTTACGACCGGAGACATCGGGGGCCATGCCATCGATAAAGTCGGTGTCCCGCTTCCGCAAGCGACCTTGGCGCTCGCGAAAGAGAGCGATGCCGTGCTTCTGGGCGCCGTAGGCGGACCGAAATGGGAGGGTCTTGACTATAGTTTGAGACCTGAGCGGGCGTTGTTAGGTCTCCGAGAGGAACTGGGCCTTTTTGCCAATCTGCGGCCGGCCAAATTGTATTCGATGTTGGCCGATGCGTCGACATTGAAACGCGAGGTGATTGAGGGCATCGATCTGCTCGTGGTCCGCGAATTGATCGGTGGAATGTATTTCGGCAAACCAAAAGGTATTGAAAAGACAGCGACCGGCGAGCGTGGGGTCAACACGGAAGTCTATACCACCGAGGAAATTCGGCGCATCGCCATCGTGGCGTTCGATGCGGCGCGAAAGCGCAGGCGCAAAGTGACGTCCGTCGATAAGGCGAACGTCTTGGAATCGTCGGAACTCTGGCGTCGGGTGGTCATCGACGTGCACGCAAGCTATCCCGATGTTGAATTGCATCATATGTATGTCGACAACTGCGCGATGCAACTGATACGAAATCCCAAGCAGTTCGATGTCATCGTGACGACGAATATGTTTGGCGATATTCTCAGTGATGAAGCCGCGATGCTGACGGGGTCGATCGGCATGTTGCCTTCAGCCAGCATCGGGTCGCGTGTGGGATTATTTGAACCCATTCACGGCAGCGCCCCGGATATTGCCGGAAAAAATATTGCCAATCCGATCGCGACCGTTGCGTCGATAGCCATGATGCTGGGCTACAGCTTCCAACTCGAGAAGGAAGCGGCGGCCATTGAGGAGGCCATCGTGCGCACGCTCGAACAGGGCTATCGCACCAAAGATATTCAAAACGCGGGCTGTACGGCTGTTGGGACGGTTGAAATGGGCGATGCCATCCTCAAGAATCTCAGTCAGGTCTAAACGAGAACCGATCTCGATGGTTACCACCAAACAACCGGGAGTTCTGAGTACCGTCGTGGGCAACGGTGTGCCGGCGTATTCCGGCGACGGGGGACCAGCCGTCGGGGCCAGCATCAACGAGCCGAAGAGCATTGCGCTCGGTCGCGCGGGGTTTCTCTATGTGGCCGATTCCGAAAATCACGTCATTAGACGGGTGGACTTGGCGACCGGTGTGATCGTGACGATAGCGGGCCGCCCATCTGATCCAGGTGCAGAAACAAAGGATCTCAGCGCGCAGGAAGATCCTCTCCCACTGGACGAGGAAGACCCATTAGGCGGACCGAGTCAGGTCACGGCCGATCGGTTTACCCAATCGCGGGACTTAAGCGGCACTGTCCGATTTGTGACCGGTACGCAAGCAGGAGCAAAGCGATGTGCGGGCGATGGCGGGCCAGCCGTGAACGCGCTATTGAATTTTCCTGGCGCCGTGGCTGTGGACGATAACGCTTATGTTTACATCGCCGATACCATGAACCATCGTATTCGCAAGGTCGATGCAATGACCGGCATCATCACCACCATCGCGGGAACAGGTCAACGGAGATTTTCCGGTGACGACGGCCCTGCCGTCTCTGCCGCTCTGAATGAACCGACGGCGCTTGCGCTTGACGGAAAAGGCCATCTCTACATTGCCGACCAGAGCAATCATCGCGTACGTCGCCTTGATCTTGACTCAGGGATCATTGCCACGGCCGCGGGCACGGGGGAGGCGGGGTATTCTGGTGACGGAATGCCCGCAGTCGAGGCGGCATTGTCGGGGCCCAGCGGGCTGGCCGTCGATACCGAGGGCGCGCTCTATATTGCGGATACCTTCAACGGAAGAATTCGGAAGGTGGACCCGCACACGGGAATTATCACCACGATCGCGGGGGACGGAAACGAATATCGGTACCAAGGAAATCCCAATGAGTTTTCGACCAGCCTTTCGCGTCCCTATGGCATTGCCCTGGATCGCGACGGGCATCTCCTCATTACCGATTCAGATAGTCATTTGATCCGGCGCTGGCATCGGCAGAAGAAAATCATTACACGCGTGGCCGGTACCGGTGTTCCCGGGTACAATGGGGATGAAAGCGTGTCGAAGGAAAGTAGCTTAAACTACCCGTTCGGTGTGGCTGTTGACGGTCAGGGCACGATCTATATCGCGGATACGTTCAACCATCGCATACGAATGCTGGCGACCTAGCCGCTGTCAACAAAAACCCGGTTGTCTGCCGGTGACTTGAGGAATGACCATGCTCGTTAAGAAGCCCGCCTATCGGGTCGCGATCGTCGGCGCCACGGGGGCAGTGGGCGCCGAAATGATCGAGGTGCTGGAGGAGCGAAAGTTTCCGATTGAGACGTTGATCCCACTTGCCTCAGCCCGGTCTGCAGGAGGGACCGTCTTGTTTGCCGGCCAGGATGTGACGATTCTAGAGTTGACCAAGGACTCGTTCGAAGGGGTCGATATCGCCTTATTCTCCGCAGGGGCGGATGTCAGCCGCGAGTACGCGCCGCTGGCAGTCAAGGCAGGTGCGGTGGTGATCGACAACAGCGCAGCCTGGCGAATGGATAAAGACGTGCCGCTGGTGGTACCCGAAGTGAATCCTCACGATGTCCAACGTCACCAACACATTATCGCCAATCCGAATTGCTCCACGATTCAGATGGTCGTCGCGCTCAAGCCGTTGCATGACCGGGTTCGGATTAAACGTATCGTCGTCACGACCTTCCAAGCGGTTTCCGGCACGGGGAAAGAAGCCATGGACGAACTCATGGATGAGTGTCGGGATCTTTTGAGCTTCCGCGCGGCGGAGCCCAAAGTCTATCCGTACCAAATCGCCTTCAATTGTCTGCCCCATATCGATGAGTTTCTGCCCTCCGGGTATACCAAGGAAGAGATGAAGATGGTGAACGAGACGCGCAAGATCATGGGCGACGCATCGATTCAAGTGACGGCCACGACGGTCCGTGTGCCTGTCTATGTAGGGCATTCCGAATCGGTCAATATCGAGACGGAGCGGAAGATAACTGCCAATGAAGCGCGCGCGCTATTATCGACGGCGCCGGGCATCGTGCTCTACGATGATCCGTCCCACAAGATTTATCCCATGCCGCTGGATGTGGCAGGAAAAGACGAGGTCTACGTGGGACGTATTCGAGAGGACGAGTCGATTCCCAATGGATTGAACCTTTGGGTCGTGGCGGATAATCTGCGGAAGGGCGCCGCGACAAATGCCGTACAGATTGCCGAACTGCTTGTGAGGTGATCCGTGCTGGAATGGGGCGAGGTGGGGAAGCTCTTCGTCGTAGCAGGCGTGGCGCTGATCGTCCTCGGCGGCGTGCTGATGCTCTCGCCTAAATTGCCAGCATTCACATCCACCTTTGGGTGGCTTGGGCGGCTCCCGGGCGATATCTACATCAAGCGCGACAATCTTTCGGTCTATTTTCCGCTCGTCACCGGCCTGGTGATCAGTGTCATTCTCAGCCTCGTCTTCTATCTGTTCTCGTCATTTCTGAAGCGGTGACCATGAGACATGCGTTGTACATGATGCTGGTTGTCCTGGTTTGGTGTATTGCGGACGTCTCCTCCGCGGCCGAATCGATTCGCGTGCTTCTGGACCAGCAGGTCAAAAAAGTCACCGTGCAGGGTGATCAAGGTCTCATCGTCGCCTTCCCCAACGGCGTGCGGCGCTCCTCCGCGCGCCCCGTTTCCGTGTCGGTTCTCCGCGGCCATCTCGCACTGAATGGAACACAGTTTCATGCTCCCGTTGCGGTCTTTCATGCTCGCGGTGGAGATCTTGTGATAGGGATGAGCCATGGGATTCCAACGGGGCAGCGGCGGGATGTCGATCGTGCAGCAAAGGGAACGCCGCGCGCGGTCGAGCCGATTCAGTCGTTACATATCGGAGGCTCGATTCAGGTCATGGTGCGGGATGGGGCCTTACTGGTGATCAACGCCTTGCCGCTCGAAGAGTACGTCAAAGGCGTCGTGCCGTCGGAAATGAGTGCCGGTTGGCATCCGGAAGCGCTCAAGGTGCAAGCCGTTGCGACGCGAACCTATGCCATCTATCAGCGAATGGCGAATACCGGCCGCGAGTATGACGTAGTTGCGAGCACGCAGGATCAAGTGTACCGAGGCCGTCAAGGCGTGGATGAGCGCGTGCAGCAGGCGGTCGAGACAACACGGGGCATCGTCATCACCTATCAAAACGCGCCCATTCTAGCCGCCTTTTCTTCCACGGCAGCGGGCCCCACCGAAGATGCGATGAATGTGTGGTCCAAGGATCTGCCGTATTTAAAAGGTGTCGATTGTCCCTTCGATGAAAGCTCGCCCTATTACCAATGGCGGGTCGAGTTGCCGGTGCAGTTGCTCGAGCAATCCCTTCGAAAACAAGGAATTCTCGTCGGGACTATTGCCACGGTGACTCCGTACCTGTATAGCCGGGCCGGTCGCGTAGACAAGATTCGGATTCTTCATTCCGACGGGGAAGTGATTCTGCGGGGGCAGGATTTTCGAAAGGCGATCGGCTATAACATCATCCCGAGCACGCAATTTGAAATCGAGGCGCAAGGCCGTACGGTGGTCTTTGCCGGGCGCGGGTCCGGACACGCTGTGGGTCTCTGTCAATGGGGCGCGAAAGAACTCGCCGACAAGGGATATCATTACGACACTATCTTGCGATACTACTTTCCCGGAACTACGTTACAACATGCCGCTTCCCTGCACGTGCCCACTCAGTAATGCTGCTCTCGGACTTCGATTTCCCCTTTGATCCAACGTTGATTGCCGACCGTCCAATCGAGCCTCGTGATCAGGCGCGTTTGCTGGTGTTGTCGCGGCAGGGACAGGCATGCGCTCATCGCCGCATTACCGATCTCCCGATGTTGCTACGGACCGGCGACCTACTCGTCGTCAACGATACGAAAGTTCTTCCCGTACGAGTCACGGGTCGACGGCGACCGGGAGGCGGAAAGGTTGAGCTGCTGTTCGTCAAGGAACTTGGGGAACAAACCTGGGAAGTGCTGTTGAAAGGCGGAAAGGTCGGCCAAGTACTCGATCTCGGTACCGACGCTTTTTGCACGGTGACTGAAAGCGGCCCATCAAGAATTGTGGCTCACGTCACGGCGAACACGCCCGTCCGCCAGCTGTTCCAAACGATTGGCCGGATGCCGCTTCCTCCGTATATTAAACGTGATCCGGAAGACGCCGACAATACCTGGTATCAAACCCGCTTCGCGAAAGAGGAGGGTTCAATTGCAGCGCCCACTGCCGGGCTGCATTTTACGGATCGCCTCATCGAGTCACTACAAGAACGTGGGATACGACGGACGGCGGTGACGTTGCACGTGGGGCCGGCGACCTTTCGCCCCGTGAAAACCCTTCATGTCGAAGATCATCGGATGCTCCCGGAACAGGTCGAGATTTCGGCCGAAGCCGCCGCCGCAATCATGCACACCAAATCGGGGGGCGGACGTGTGGTGGCCATTGGGACGACGGTGGTTCGAACCTTGGAAACGGCCGCGGATGAAACAGGCCTCGTCAATCCCTATCGCGGCGAAGCGACGAACTACATCACGCCAGGTTATCGGTTTCGTGTGGTGGATGCCATACTGACGAATTTCCACTTGCCACGTACAACGCTTGTGATGCTGGTCTCGGCCTTTGCGGGGTTGGAGCGACTTCGAAGCGCCTATGCGGAGGCCGTACAGGAGCGCTATCGCTTCTACAGCTATGGCGATGCAATGCTGATTCTCTAAGAAAGGATAGTATGGATTCGCAGCAGCACGAAAGTGCAGAGCGGAGCGGTACTTATAACATTTCTTTATGAATTTGGATCGGCACTTTCGCTTTGAGCGCTTCCTGGTACGCCATGAGCGCACGTTGCTGCTTCTGAAAAAGAAAATCTTGCAGCAGCCGTTCATTAGCCGAGGGGCCGTTCTGCGTGGATGGTTCGGGTTGAGCTTGCCGTGCCAGCAGTGTATTCGCTTCCGCAATCTCATTGGGCGTGAGCGCCACGGAGTCCCGCACAATCGTGCGAGCCTTCTCTCGGAGCAGTTCCACTGCGTGCATGGATTCAAAGAGCGCCGGCGTCAATCGGTTGGCGACTAACAGTCTGCGGTACAGGTCTGGATCGAACTGCCCGTTTTTTTGGAAGTCCGGGCGTTTGATGATGTCGTCGCGCAATTCATCGGGGGAGACGGTCACTCCCATATCCTTTGCCGCCAGAGTCCACAGCTTACCGTGGATCAACCCGTCCAATACAAACTGCTTTAAGGTCTCTTCTTTGAAATCACCCTGCACATTATCTTTGTAATATCGATAGGTGTTTTCATAAGCCCGCCGGTATTCATCGCGGGTGATCTGCTGATCGCCGACCGAGGCGATCGCGTTGGTCTGTGTGTCGCTGAATCCCCACCATCCCATTCCGACGACAAACGCGATGGCGAGGATGCCCATAATTGACTTCAATACCCATGGATATTTGTGAGCGCCTTCGCGCATCAGCTTAATCATAAGATCTCCTACAAGACTCAATCACATGAGAGGAAATTCTACCGGTGGTCGCGGGCAAAGGCAAGAGGAGCCAACAGAAGCGAAAGACACGTCAGATGATTGGTTGCTTCCCAGTACATGCCAAGTTTGTGCTATCTACTTCTTTTTGTTATACTCCTTCACACTTATCGGTATTATTGAGCTGGGGAGGCGTGGAGAGCAGTCAACTCATCAGAGGGGTTTATCCAAAGGCCGATGTTTTAAATAGACTTATCGGGAAGTTCGTAGACGGTATTCTCGTCATGGCGGCCGGAAATCTTCTCCCGCCAGTTGGTTGGTTGGCTGGATTAGCCTACATACTCATCGGCGATGGCTTCGCAGGAGGCCGGAGCATCGGGAAGCGCTTGACCGGTCTCCAGACAGTCAATCTTCGTACCCAGGACGTTGCCGGATTCAAGGAATCCATCATTCGTAATTTACCTGTGGCAGCGGCTTATCTTTTGTTCCTACTCCCCTACGTCGGATGGATGGCGGCCGCCGGCATTATCGCATTCGAAGGTCTTTTGATCATTGGAAATGAGCAGGGCCTCCGTCTGGGTGATGAGGTGGCCCATACACAAGTCTTACAGAGTGGCCAACTTGATGTGCGGGATTAGTGGTCGGCTCGCGGCTCCGTCGCGTGTATCCGATCGAGCCTGAGGAAGGGGGTTAGAGTGGGATTCGCCGGTGATATTTTAGGCTGGTTCTCCAACGATCTCGCGATAGATCTGGGGACCGCAACGACCCTGGTATATGTCCATGGCAAAGGCATCGTCTTGAACGAGCCGTCCGTCGTTGCCGTCGAAAGAAAAACGGAAAAGGTGTTGGCGGTCGGGGCAGAGGCGAAAAAGATGCTTGGCAGGACCCCCGGCAATATCAGCGCCGTACGCCCGATGAAAGAAGGCGTGATCGCGGATTTCGAGATGGCCGAAAAGATGCTGAAGTATTTTATTAACAAAGCGCACAACCGCAGCACATTCGTAAGGCCGCGTATCATCATCGGCGTGCCGTCGCGGATTACCCAAGTCGAGCAGCGGGCGGTTCGGGACTCGGCCGAATTAGCCGGAGCCCGGGAAGTCTATCTGATCGAAGAGCCGGTTGCCGCGGCGATCGGGGCCGGCCTACCTATTACCGAGCCATCCGGAAATATGGTGGTCGATGTGGGAGGCGGCACGACGGATATTGCCGTTATCTCACTGGGCGGGATTGTCTACAGCGAGTCGGTCAAAGTCGCCGGTGACCGTATGGACGATGCGATCATGAATTATGTCAAAAAGAAATACAATTTGTTGATCGGCGAACATATGGCTGAACGCGTGAAGGTCGAAATCGGTTCGGCCTATCCCTTTGAAGAGAAGAAGACGATGATGATCAAAGGGCGCGATTTGATCTCGGGTATCCCACGGACTCTCGTGATCGATGATGCAGAAATTCGCGAGGCGCTTCAGGAACCCATCGGCACGATCGTCAACGCCATCAAGGTGGCGTTGGAGAATACGCCGCCGGAATTGGCGGGTGATATCATCGATCGCGGGATCGTGCTGACCGGCGGCGGATCCTTACTCAAGGGCATGGATACTCGCTTTCGTGAGGAAACGAACTTGCCTATTATTACGGTAGACGATCCGCTTACATCGGTTGTGTTGGGGGTCGGAAAAATTTTGGACGAGTTGGATCTTCTCAGAAAAGTCTCTGTGATGTCGCAATGCGGAACCTCCCGTTGAGCGTGCTGTCCCCTGCAGGATAAGGACGATGTTGCGCGCACTGTCGGGGACTACGCGGCTGATTCTTCTGCTCCTGGCGTTGCTCCTATCGGTTATTTTTTTGCTCCCTAAGCAGACGCGCGACGTGCTCCAGGCCATGGGCAAACCTGTCTCTGCCCTGGTGTTCTTTCCTGTCGAAGCATTCACGTCGGTCGAACAGACGATCATAGGCGTGTGGCAGGAATATGTCGCCTTACGTCATGTTCGCGAGGAAAACCGCCAGTTACGCCGCGACCTGGAGTTATTGCAGAAGCAGAATAGCGATCTTCGCGAATCGGCGTCGGGGGCTCATCGCATGGCAGCGCTGCTCGACTTTAAAGAGCAATTCATCCCGAAGACGGTGGCCGCACAAGTTATTGGGCGCGATTCCACGAACTGGTACAGCAGTCTTATTCTGAATAAAGGAGACCGTGACGGCGTGCGTCCCGAGATGGGTGTCATGACGTCTGCCGGCGTGGTCGGACGGGTGGTGAAGACAGGACCATTTTCCTCCGTGGTCTTGTTATTGACCGACCCCCACAATGCCATCACCGGCATTATCCAGCGGAGTCGCGACGAGGGCATTGTCGAGGGCACTACGCAAGGGCGTGCGAGAATTAAATATTTGCCGTTGCTGGCGAATCTTCGGATCGGCGATACGGTCGTGACGTCAGGATTGACCGGAGGGTTCCCTCGCGGTGTAGTGATCGGATCTGTGCTGTCTCTTCAAAAAGAAGAGGGCGAACTGTTTCAATCGGCCGAGATCACGCCGGAGGCCAATCTCTCGAGGCTCGAAGAAGTGCTCGTCATTACTGTTCCGCGTTCGCTGGATGGGCAAGCGAATCTTAAGGAAAAGTAACGGTGAAACAAGCCCTATACATCAGTGTGATGCTCGGTCTGGTGCCTTTTCAGGTCACCGTATTGAATTACGCCGGCATCGCCGGGATTCGCCCCGACCTTCCGCTCGTCGCCGCCTTCTTGATCGGATTTCTCAGCGGCGAAATGGAAGGCCTGTTGATGGGGGTCATCCTGGGCTGCATGCAAGATTTGTTTTCCGCCGGCTCGGTCTGGATTAATCTTATTACCAAGGGCGCCATCGGTGCCCTTGCCGCATTATTGGGTAGACATCTGGCCAGCGCCACGCCCGTGACGGTCGGGGCATTGCTCTTCGTCTTGTCCGTCCTAGCCGGCTCAACCGCCGTAATGTGGTTGCGCGTCGAAGATGGATTTGCAGGCGTGTTGGATATCATCCAAGCAGTCGTCGTTCCTGAGGCCGTCTTCGATGCAGCCCTCGGCGCCGCGATCTATTGGGTATTGCCCGGCCGGCGCAGGAGAGCGGCCGAGTTTGGTGACGATATGGCCTTGTTTGGACGGTAGACCGCCATCATGTCGGATTTCGATTTTCATAGCGAGCTTCGGGAAGTTCATCGTCGTCTGTCCATCCTCCGGGTCGTGCTCTTGTTATTCCTGTTCCTGCTCGGCGCGCGTCTGTGGCACCTGCAAATCTACGAAGGTGGATATTATAGCAATTTGTCCGACAACAATCGGACGCGCTCGGTCCTGATCGAGCCCGCGCGTGGCCTCATCTATGATCGCCATGGAGAGCTGCTCGCGAACAACGTGCCGAGTTTTACATTGTATGTCACCTTGGAAGACGTCAAAGATCGGGAGCAGTTGATCCAAGGCCTTATCACTTTACTTGGATTGGACGAGGATCTCGTCCGCAAGAAACTTTCCGGACGCGGGAACAAGCTCTTGCCCAGAAAAGTTAAAGATGGTTTGACACTACGGGAGGCCGCGTTAATCGAGTCCCATCGTTTGGACTTCCCCGGTGTCCTCATCCAAGCCGAGCTACAACGCAATTATCCGGCAGGCTTTGCAGGGGCACACATGACCGGGTATGTCGGTGAGGTGTCGCCGGATCAATTGGAGCGGGAAAACTCTCCTGACTTACACCAAGGCAGCATCGTCGGTCAATACGGTCTGGAAAAAACGTATGACCGATTTTTACGAGGTAGACCGGGACAAAAAGTGATCGAAGTGGATGCGACTGGTCATGTGAAACGGACCGTCACCGTGGAGAAGCCTCAGTCCGGGGACAACCTATACATGACCATCGATCTTCGTTTGCAGAAGTTGGCTGAAAGCTTACTGGGAGAGGAGGCGGGCGCTATCGTGGCGTTGGACCCAACGACCGGCGAAGTGCTGGCGATGGCGAGTAGACCGGGGTTCGATCCCAATAAACTCTCGCGAGAGTTGACCGGTAAACAATGGGAAGAAATTGTGCAAGATGAGCGGCGCCCGCTGACCAACCGCGCCATGCAGGGACAGTATCCGCCAGGGTCGACATTTAAAATCGTCATGGCGGCTGCTGCGCTGGAAACCGATACGGTGCAGCCATCGTCCCAAATTCGGTGTGTCGGCGGCTATCAATTTGGTAAGCGGGTCTTTCGAGACTGGAAAGCCGGCGGTCACGGCATGATCGATCTCAAGCATGCCATCATCCATTCCTGTGACGTGTATTTTTACACCGTCGGCCAACGAATGGGCATCGACACGATTGCCTCGTATGCGGGACAGTTTGGGCTGGGGAAGGAGACCGGTATCGAATTACCGTCCGAGCGTCCCGGGATCATGCCTTCGACTACCTGGAAACAGCGGGTGCGGCATGAACAGTGGTTCCCAGGTGAGACGATTTCGGCGGCCATCGGCCAGGGGTATGTCACGGTCACGCCGCTGCAAATGGCTCGATTGGTGGGTATCGTGGCGAATAACGGCGTATCGTATAAGCCGCGGGTGGTTCGCGCGCTGATGCACCGAGACACGGGGCAGATGGAGGAGACGATCCCGGACTTGGCGGGGCGACTCTCCGTGGATCGACAGACGTTGCAACTCATTCAGGAAGGCCTGGCCGGAGTGGTGACTGAGGGCACGGCGACGAAAGCGAAATCTCCTCTCGTCACGATCGCAGGGAAAACCGGCACGGCCCAAACGACGGCATTGCGTACAGGCCCCCAAGAAGAAATTCCAAAGAAATTTCGCGATCACGCCTGGTTCGTATCGTATGCGCCGGTCGAATCGCCGCGTATCGCCGTCGCCGTCTTGGTGGAGCATATGGGGCACGGCGGTTCCACGGCCGCGCCGTTGGCCAAGTTGTTAATCGAAGAGTTTGTGAAGATCCGTCCGCTCGACCCCGACATGCCCGATGCGGAGCTTCACACGTCCGAGCCGCTTGCCGTCCTTCCTCCGCGAGGCACGTCATGATGGACCGCATGATCGACAGTCGAAAGCCGGACCATTTCGAATGGCGGTTTCTCGCCGTTATCATCGCCATCTTATCGATCGGCGTGCTCTCGATTTACAGTGCCACGTATACGCAGCCGAGCGTCGGGTTGCCGCTGTACGCCAAGCAAATCGTCTGGATCGTCGCGGGAGCCGCCGCATTCTTGATCATGCTCACGATTGACTATCACACGATCGCCAGACTAGCTTACCCGCTCTATGCGCTGGTCTTGGTGCTCTTGGTAGTCGTGTTGGTCACGGGCAAGTCCAGTCGCGGCGCCCAGCGATGGATACCGATCGGACCCTTTGCCTTTCAGCCGTCGGAATTTGCCAAACTCGTGTTAATTCTTGTGCTCGCCAGTTATTATGCGAAGAGCCCGCGGGAAGGATGGCTGCAGCGGGTAGTGTTGCCCAGTCTCATTATGATGCCGGGCTTATTGCTGATCATTAAACAACCGGACCTCGGCAGCGGCCTCAGTTTTTTGGCGGTCTACGGCGCCATGTTATTGGTGGTCGGCATTCGATCGAAGGCCCTCGGCGTTCTGTTTCTCTTTTCACTCATGCTGTTTCCCTTCGCCTGGGAAATGGTGTGGGGCGGGCTGCACGACTATCAACGCGAACGCATCATGACGTTCGTCAATCCGGATTACGATACGGGCGGCAAAGGCTATCATGCGCTGCAGTCCCGCATTGCCATTGGCGCGGGCGAACTGATGGGCAAAGGATTGTATGGCGGGACGCAGAGTCAATTGAAATTTTTGCCGGAGGGCCATACCGATTTTGTGTTTTCTGTCTTTGCGGAAGAATGGGGATTTCTGGGGGTGGTCGTGCTGTTGGCGCTGTTCATCATCTTGATTGTGCTGTCGCTGGACATTGCCATGAAGGCCAAGGACGTCCTTGGGGCGCTGCTGGCGGCCGGCGTGACGGCGATGATTGCATTTTGCGCCGTCGTGAACATCGGCATGACTGCCGGCATCGTCCCCATCGTCGGCATTCCGCTGCCGCTGATGAGTTATGGGGGAAGCGCCACAGTGATGACGCTGGCGGCGCTCGGCTTGCTGCTGAATGTGAAGCGGCGGCGATTGACATTATTTTATTAGCGCGGCGGCCCCCTCGTTAAAGGGGGCGCCGGCCGGCGCACACAGATTCTGAGTGTAGACGGCGTTTCACTTTTTAAAGCGATCTGCTGGGATCACTAGATTGAAGGGCGGTCAACGGGGCGGGACATCCGCATCGTCGGCCCGCCGTTCACTGCTCTAGCCCGGTCCTCAGATTGCGGAGGACGGACATGGGGAGAGATATTGCGATCAATGTGACTCGCGAAGAAACGCGAGTGGCGGTGCTGGATAACAATCAAGTGACGGAAGTCTATGTCGACCGTGCGCGACACAAGGACTTCGTCGGGAACATTTATAAGGGCAAGGTGATGAAGGTCTTGCCGGGCATGCAAGCGACCTTCATCGACATCGGTCTGGATAAGGCGGCCTTCATGCACGTGTCCGACCTTGCGATCGATACCGAGCCGGGCGAGACGCTGGTTGATACCGACGACGATGACAAGGGGCCGGAGATGCCCCGCCCGCGGCGGCAAGTGAGTAAACCCATCGAAGAGCTGCTGCATGAAGGGCAAGAATTGATGGTGCAGATTTCCAAAGGGCCGATCGGTACGAAAGGCCCGCGCGTGACGACCTATGTGTCATTGCCGGGCCGTTATCTCGTCTTCATGCCGAACGTCGAGCACATCGGCGTGTCGCGGCGGATTCCGAAGGATGAGGAACGGGCGCGCTTGAAAGAAATCATGAAGCGGATTCGCCATCCGGGGCACGGCTATATCGTGCGCACAGTCAGCGAGGGCGTCAAAGAAGAGGATCTTCGCTCGGATGTCGAGTTCCTCGGTGTCTTGTGGCAAGAAGTGATGAAGAAACGGGATCACTTGCCGGCGCCCAATCTGCTGCACACGGACTTGAGTCTGGCGTTTCGCGTTGTGCGAGACCTGTTCACGACGAAGGTCGAACGCCTATGGGTCGACTCTCGTGAGGAGTATGACGCGATTCGGGATTTCGTGCGACGGTTTCTTCCCGAACAAGCGTCGCGCGTACACTACTATGATAAAGAGGAAAGTCTGTTTGATCATATGGGCATCGAGATGGAGATCTCCCGCGCGATCAATCGCAAGGTGTGGCTCAAATCGGGCGGCCATATCGTTGTGGACCATACGGAGGCCATGACGGTCATCGATGTGAATACCGGGCGCTTTGTCGGCAAGAAGGACCAGGAAGAAACCATTCTGAAGAACAATCTCGAGGCGGCCAAGGAGATTGCCTATCAGATTAAATTGCGAGGCATCGGCGGCATCATCATTATCGATTTTATCGACATGGAACGGGAAAAGAACCGCGAGAAGGTCTATCAAGCCTTTGTCGACGCCATGTCCAGCGACAAGGCGAAAATTAGGATTTCCCGTATTTCCGATCTAGGGTTGATTGAACTCTCCCGGGAGCGCGTCCGCGAAGATCTCATGCGAACCTTATCGGAGCCCTGTCACTATTGCGAGGGGCGGGGGTATACGAAATCGCCGACGACCATTGCCTACGATGTCTTTCGCGAAATTCGTCGGATCGGCGGGGATGTGCCCGAACATACTGTGGTGGTCGGAGCCCATCCGGCGGTCGCCGGCTTGTTGTTGGATGATGAACATCAAGGAGTCGAGGATCTTGAACGCGAATATAAGACCAAAGTCATTGTGAAAGCCGATCCCAGCCTGCATTTAGAGCAGTACGATCTCATTGTGATGTGACGGTTTCGTTGGCAACAGTCTTCAGAGCATGGCGCGGTCGTCGATGATAGGGTGAGATGACGACACGTGCGTCGTTACAATCGTGGTTATGGCTGCGTGCGATACGTGGCGTCGGTGACGCGACCTACCATCGATTAATTCAAGCTTTGGGGTCGCCGGAAGCGGTCCTGCGAGCCTCTCGCGAACAATTGGCGTCTGTCGAGCAGATGAGCGGCTCGCTGGCTCAAGCGATTTGCCGAGGACCGGACGATGAGGCCAAGCGTGCCATCGATGCTGAGTTGACATCGCTGGCTCGATTGGGTCTCTCCTGTTTGACCCTGACAGATCCCGACTATCCGGCGCGATTGAAGACGATTCCCGATCCGCCACCGGTACTGTATGTGAGCGGAACACTCTCCGCCGCCGATCAGCACGCCATTGCTATTGTGGGGTCGCGCAAGGCGACGGCCGCGGGACGCACCTTCACTGAGCAACTGAGCCGCGAACTGGCTGCATTAGGATTCACCATTGTCAGCGGCATGGCTCGAGGCGTGGATGCGGCGGCCCATCGAGGCGCGCTGACTGCGAAGGGGCGCACAGTGGCGGTGCTGGGATGCGGGTTGGACCGGACGTATCCTCCGGAACATCAATCGCTCCGCCGTCAGATCGAATCCAGCGGGGCGGTCATCTCGGAACTTGCGTTAGGCTCCTTTCCGCACGGCTATCATTTTCCGCGGCGTAATCGCATCATCAGCGGAATGTGTCTCGGCGTCGTCGTGACCGAGGCGGCGCCGGAAAGCGGCTCATTGATTACGGCGCGGCTGGCGGCCGAGCAAGGGCGTGAGGTATTTGCGGTGCCGGGGTTCGTCAAAACAGACACCAGTCGCGGTCCCAATGGGTTAATTAAGCAGGGCGCGAAGTTGGTTGAAAGCGTAGACGATATTGTGCCGGAGCTCATGCCTCAGCTCGAACAAGAGTTTCAGACGCGTCTGGCCGCATCTCGCGCCGTGCCCTCGCCGCCTCGCCAAGAGCCGACGGCGGATGAGCATCGATTGTATCAATACTTGACTTGGGAGGGTGTCCACATCGATGATCTGATCGAGCAGTCCGGCTTATCCTCCGCGGCCGTATCCGGATTGCTGCTGACCCTGGAATTAAAAGGGTTGCTACGATCATTGCCAGGGCATTTCTATGTTCGGCTATAATTACGTTGACCCTCAGCCGTCTATGAAGTGGCACGAACGTGTAAAACTGGAGCGAGAATGGCGAAAGCACTGATTATTGTCGAGTCTCCGGCAAAAGCCAAAACGATCACCAAATATCTGGGTCGGGGCTATACGGTCATGGCGTCGGTCGGGCATGTCAAAGATCTTCCCACCAGTAAGCTTGGTGTAGATCTGGAGCACGATTTTGCTCCGCACTACGTCACGATCAAAGGGAAATCTCAGATACTGTCGGACATAAAAAAGAAAGCGAAGGACGCCGACAAGGTGTTCTTGGCGCCGGACCCTGATCGTGAAGGGGAAGCGATCGCCTGGCATATCGCGGAAGAAATCGGAGGTAAGACCAGGAAAAAGGATCAAAAGATATTTCGTGTGCGCTTCAACGAGATCACCGAAGCGGCCATCAAACGGGCGCTGCAAGCACCCGGCCAGATCGATATGAAATTAGTGAATGCTCAACAGGCGCGACGCATCCTCGACCGCATCGTGGGCTATCAAGGCAGTCAACTCTTATGGAAAAAAGTTCGGCGCGGTCTCAGCATGGGCCGCGTGCAATCGGTGGCCGTGAAACTCATCTGCGATCGCGAGCGTGAGCGGGACGCATTTCGCGCGGAAGAGTATTGGTCGATTACCGCCACGCTCGCGGGGAAGAATCCGCCGCCCTTCGCGGCCAAGCTGCATCGGATACAGGATCAGGATGCCGTCGTGTCCAACGGGGACGCCGCTACGCGGATTGTCACGGCGGTGCAAGGCAAAGATTTCGTTGTCCAAGCTATCGAGCGGAAAGAGAAGAAGCGCAATCCATTGGCGCCGTTTATTACTAGCCGCCTGCAACAGGAGGCGGCCCGTAAATTGCGATTCACGTCGAAGAAAACTATGACATTGGCGCAGCACCTCTACGAGGGCATCGAGATCGGTCAAGAAGGACCGGTGGGTCTCATTACGTATATGCGTACCGATTCGCCTCGCATTTCACAGGAAGCGACCGACGAGGCGAGACAACTGATCCGCGACCGGTTCGGCGCGGACTATCTTCCCGCGTCGCCCAACGTCTATAAGACGCAGAAGGCCGCGCAGGAGGCGCATGAAGCCATTCGGCCGACCTCGGCCCTGCGCGATCCCGAATCGGTCAAGCCGTTTTTGGAGCGTGATCACTACCAGCTGTACAAACTGATTTGGAATCGCTTTATGGCATCCCAGATGACACCCGCTATTCTGGAAATGACACGGGTCGACTGTGTTCCGCTCGATACGCCGGAAGCATATGTGTTTCGAGCAAACGGCACCGTCATGAAGTTCGCCGGCCACACTATCGTGTATCGTGAAGGCACCGACGTCGAAGCGACCGATGCGAGCCGTCCCGGCCAGCTAGAATCAGAAGACGAGGACGCTCGTCAGCTTCCTATGTTGACGGAAGGCGAACGGCTTCGGCTCGTCGCTCAAGAGGGTCAGACAGTGGACGGACTCCTATCCAAGCAGCATTTTACACAGCCGCCACCCCGCTATAACGAAGCGCTGTTGATTCGTGAGCTCGAAGAGAAGGGCATCGGTCGGCCATCCACCTATGCGGCGATTATCTCGACGATTCAAGATCGGAAATATGTCGAAAAGGTGGACAACCGCTTTGCCCCCACCGAGACGGGCCTGACCGTCAACGATTTTGTCGTGAAAGGGTTTCCCGATATCTTGAATGTGGATTTCACCTCACAAATGGAGCAGCAACTCGATGAGGTGGAGGAAGGCGAGAAGCAATGGGTGAGCGCAGTTCGTGATTTTTATGTGCCGTTCACCAGGGACATGGAAAAAGCGCAAGACATCGCCGGGCCCAAAGATATTGTCGAGCCGCCTACCAATCTTCCGTGTGAGAAATGCGGCCGTATGCTGGAAATTAAATGGGGGCGCAACGGAAAATTTCTCGCCTGCCCAGGGTATAAAGACGATCCTCCGTGCAAGAACACCCAAAACTTTGAAAAGCTCGCTGACGGGACCATTAAGATCGTCGCCAAGCAAGAGATTACCACTGATGAGAAGTGCGAGAAATGCAGTTCTCCCATGGTGATGAAAACCGGTCGTTTCGGAAAGTTCCTCGCCTGTTCCGCCTATCCCGAATGCAAAACCACGAAACCGATTCCTCTCGGTGTGAAGTGTCCTCAAGATGGCGGGGATCTCGCGCAGAAGCGCACGAAAAAGGGGAGGACGTTTTACGCCTGCAGTAATTATCCTAAGTGCGAATTTGCGATCTGGGATCGTCCCGTCAACAAGCCCTGTCCAAACTGTCAGGCTCCGTTTCTCGTTGAAAAATACAGCAAGCAAGCAGGTACCAGCGTGCAGTGCCGCAACGAGGAATGCGGATATAGAGACGCCGGTTAAACCTGTTTTCTCCTCCCTCGCCGCTCTGGAACATTCTCAACGCCCCTTCTATGAAGTGTCTCCTTACGAGGTGCTTCGTAAGCTCCGCTGGCCTCTCAAAACGAATTTGAATTTGTCTCTCACTGAGAGTGAAAGTCAGAATCCTTACCATACGTAGTTCCACTTGCATTGTGATCTGCGGCATGACATAGTGAGCGCGCACAATAGGCACGCGAACCGCACTCATTTATGAAACGATAGGAGGCCACCATGAAAGCAAAAGAAGGTATCATCGATTTGCTCAACAAAATTCTGACGGCCGACTTGACCGCCATTAACCAATATTTCCTCCACGCCAAGATGTGCGAGAACTGGGGATATGACCGTTTGCACCATAAGGTCAAAGAGCGCAGCTTCGACGAGATGAAAGATGCCGACGAGCTCATCGAGCACATTCTCTATCTCGAAGGCGTCCCGAACGTACAGCGCTTGGGAACGGTTCATGTCGGCGAAACGGTTCCGGAACAGTTTAAAACGGATCTGCAGGCCGAAAAGGAAATGTTGACGCTCTTGACCGATGGGGTCTCGCATTGCGCCAAGGTGGGCGATTACACGACTCGCCATATGTTGGAAGATATGGCCGAGGATGTGGATCAACACATTGACTGGATTGAAACGCAGATGGAGACGATTAAGCAAGTGGGATTGGAAAACTATCTTAGCGAGCAGATTAAAAAAGAAGGTTCGTAAAATTTCCGTCAATAGACGATGAGGTCTGGCCACGCGCGAGTCGGACGAGATGTCATCGCAGCAAGGCGACATCCCTAAGCCCGCAGGTGTCAAACGGGTGACGGGTAGGGGGGCTCGGTTATACCGAGGCGCCCTACCCGGAGGGCGAGCGGCACTCTCGCCCCAATTCATCCACCGATTCGGCCTACATGCCCGGATCATTTTGAACGCAACTTCGGAACACTTCCACCAGCATCGGATCAAGTTGCGATCCCCCCAACATTTTCAGAAACTTCATGGCTCCTTTCTCACCTCCGCGAGGCCGTCTTTCGCGGAGCACAGCGAATCAAAACGGTCTGCGATTGCTAACACCCGCGAGCCCAGAGGGATAAGCGTTCCCCGTAATCCATAGGGATACCCGGAACCGTCCCAGTGCTCATGATGATGGGCAATCAGTATTGGGATTGCCGCAGACCAGGGATTGACTGCAGCAGTCGAGCGCCTTCGCGTGGGTGGCATTGAAGAGCGGCGTATTCCTTGTCGTTCAATGGCCCGTCCTTCCTCCAAATCTCATCGGGCAGCGTTAGCTTACCGACGTCATGCAGGATCGCGGCATAATGGACATGGTGCAACTCTGCACTTGCTAAGCCAACTGCCTGACCAAGCGCCCAGGCATAGTCGGCCGTGCGCCGGCCATGCGCAACCAATTCGGGATCTCTCGCCTCCATCGCTTCGAATAATCTGCGTAAGTGCATGCAGCTTGAGATCGCCGGCTGTTGAGGGGATATATGGTATGCCACGTGATCGGTGCCGATTCGGAGCCCGGGGCTGTGGTTCATAAAACTTTCTTTCCAATTAAACAAAAAAAGCCAAACACCATCCATGGTCTTGGGCTTGAGGACTTAGAGTCCTTTGGCCGCAGAGTTGATATTCAACGTTTAGATGCTTCTGTATAACCAGAAGCATAAAACGACACAGCAACGAGTTCATAAAGGGTTGCATCCTTTGTTCTTCAATTGTGAATTGATTTGCTTCATAATGTCATTCATAGATTTCTCCGACGGCTCGATCGGCCACCACTTTGTAGCTTTTGTGGTTGGTTCACCTCGTAATACGCTACGCTGTCTTGTTTCCAAGACGCTGACTTCAATCGCACCATTTTCACGTGTTAACAAAACGTTCCTTTTTGCCCGCTCCCTTTGTCGGCGGTTTGCCAGCCATAGGTGGCGAAGGTTCGTTCCGACGCCGGGATATTGAGCCATCCTGTCTCGATTATTCCCTTATCCTTATTCTGGGTGGTCAATGAATGACCTTTCATCGTATCAAGGGCGACTTGCCAGATAGTCTCGTAAGGACAAGTACCGTATCGCTCTTTTATGACTGTAGTGCAACCAAATACAACGACACAGACTACACATGCGATCAGCCAATGTAGGAACTCCATAATGTTTTCACACTGGCCAAGTTGCTTCCTAGAAGCTCAACCTCCATATGATATCGATTCTCAGTATCACTCGCGTGCGATGTTTGTCAATATATTTCCCCAATTCTTGAAATTCTGTGAGTATGTTATGATCCTACATGCTTAGGATAATGGTGATCTGGTTCGTTATTTCGACGCTTATGGGCTGCACAACTACTTTGCCTGTGCGTCCCGAATCCATTTCGAGCAACGTACCCATAGTAGTTGGCCGTGCCGTTACTGTGTTGCTCGGGCCAACGACACGATGGTTTACACCCGAGCTACGTTTCTTCGAGGTCATCAATACCGTTACAAATGCCCGTATCCGAGTGGACGTAGAAAGCGATGATGCGTGGTTTGTCTTGCCTCTTCCGGCTGGTCAATATGAGCTTAGCCGTATCCAAATCTCTGAAGGTGCTTTTATGGGGATGGCCGGGCTCAATCCTCGATTTGACGTCAGTGAGGATAATATAACTTACGTCGGTACTTGGCGCATTGGAGTTGAATCGCCACAGTACGATCGATCTGTCCTGGTTTCGGCCGTGAGTGAGCCTGACCCTGCGATCCAAAATACATTGACTTCCTATCCCATTCTCGAGGGTCGTTCTTTCGTCACTAACCTCTTAAACCCTTCCACGACTGAAGTGCGCCTATATGAAGTCCCCCCATACCCTCGGGCTTGGTTTTTCCGCCGCCATCACACCTCCTAGTTCGTCCTTCTCGATCTCTTGACTGCGATTCAAGCTCTCCATTTCACAGGAGTAACTTTTCTATTGACAATGACAGCTTTGTTTTAATATTAGTAATCGTTCTCAATTTCATGAAGGGATGAGTCAATGGCATGTATGAACCACGACATGGACTCAGATGAGGCGCGCTGTGTCTGCGGCCAACTCGTCGCCAGGTTGCGTCTCAACGGGGTCGAACTTAAGTGCAAGCGCTGTAAGCGGATAGTAATGGTGCCCTATGCGGTGGAGAAAGGTTCCGTAGGAGAGTTTCTCAGAAGAGGTGCCTAACAGACGTAATTAATGAGAGGACCACAGCGTCCCTGCCGATTAATGCATCACTAAAAGGAGGGACGTATGCGAAAGCTGTGGGTTGGAGTTTTATTGATGGTTCTTGCTGCTCAAACGACCGCCGTATTTGCCGAGACGACGGCCGAGACGACGGAAGAACGGCTGCAACGTTTGGAACAAATTCTTGAGGATATGAAAAAGCCTCAAGGGCGTGAGCGGGACGCAGAAGGGCAGCCACCGGCGACGAAGCCAAGCGAGCTGCCTAATGTGCAGCAGATGGGAGAGCAAGAACAAGGAGCCGAGCGCAAGTACGGGTCCATCATGCAGGGATCAGGCAAATTAATCTATGCGAAGCCTTTCGTCGCGAATCCAAAAGCGATCCTCGGCGGGTACATGGATTTTGAGTACATCAACCGACAGCATTCAGGTGGTCCAAGCACCATGGAGGTGCACCGCTTTGTACCGTTCATTTATGGTGATGTCAGCGAACATGTGAAGTTCGCCGCTGAAATCGAGATCGAGCATGGCATCCTCGAACGATCGACCGACCCGAGTAGCGAGGTGAGTCTGGAATTCGCGACCATTGACTACCTCGTGAATGACAAGATCAACCTGCGTGGTGGCGTCCTTTTGCTGCCTGTCGGGAAGTTCAATCTATTACACGATGCTCCGCTTCGCGATTTGACGGAACGCCCCCTCGTTACGCAGCTGTTGTATGGCGCTGTGCTCTCGGAAACAGGAGCCGGCGCATATGGCACATTTTATCCCACGCGGCAGTCTAAGCTTGATTATGAAGTCTATGTGACGACCGGCTATAACGGCTTCGGCAATTGTCAGGCGGGAAGCGCCAACGCAAATAGTCTCAACCCAACAACCTGTCCGAATACAATTAATGAGCGAAGTGGGATCTCCGGCGCCCGTCAGAGAGTCAGTTCAATCGGTGCCGGATTTGACAATAATAACGGCAAAGCAGTAGTCGGAAGAATGGCCTTCAGTCCGTTTCTCGGAGTTGAGGTGGGCGGCTCGGGATACTATGGCAGTTATGATCCATTTGGAGGAAGAAAGTTAGGAATAGCGGCAGTGGATTGGACCTTGGTTCGAGGCCCCTTCGAGGTCATCGGGGAATCGATCTGGACCTACGCTGAGGACAACAGCAAAAGAATAGACGGCAGTGCCTGCCTTGCCAGCAACACCCCTAACATCATGGCAGGTCATATGTGTCCACAACGAATGCAAGGTTACTACATCCAAGGCAACTATCATTTCCTACCTGAATGGATAACTCGACTCGCGCCAACCTTTTTCCGTCCCGAGGTTTCAACGTTCACTGCGATGATTCGATGGGAACAGGTCAATACCAATCTTGATCAGCCCGGCGGCCTCGGGCAGCGGCAGCGCGCCACATTCGGTCTGAACTATCGGCCCACGGAAGATACGGTATTCAAAGTCGATTTCCAGTATAGCCCTCAGGACATTGATCCCAACAATAATAACGCGAGAATACATGACAAGGCCATTCTATTGTCGGCCGCTACATATTTCTAAACGTAGTCGAAGGTTCAGTTCGCGGGTCATCGGAGGGCGGCCTTCAGGCCGCCCTCTGTCTTTTTAAACAGGAGTCAGTCATGAAAATATTTCAGTTCGCAGCACTGTGTTGTTCCTCACTATTCGTGTTAGGCTGCGCATCTTTGTCGAAGGAGCAACAGATCATTTGCCCCTATGACATCGTGTGGTCCGCTGCAACGGACACGATGAAAGACTTCCCGGTGAAAGTAAAGAATAAGGAGTCTGGCATTATCGAAACGGCTTGGACCGAAATGGAAGGACCTGGACGACGTTATGGGATTTTCCGACGAGCGGCCTTTGATAATAAGGAACGATCTCGGATGATTGTCACAGTCACTCGCCGCAACCCAGGGACAGAGGTCAACATAACGGAAAATCGCGAGCAATGGCATGTTCGCGGCGGAGCGACGAGCCAGGCCACGAAGTGGTCTTCTGTTGAGCCTTCAGATGAGGCAATGACCGAGGTGATGAATCGAATCAATACCAAGGTGAAATCTCAGGGGTGTTCGGGATCATGAATTTCATCCGTTTATTCATCGCAATGTTTATGTTCTTTTCCGCTTCTCCGGCATGGGCGGACCGCATCTGGGATGCCGAGTTAGGTCGTTATCTGACGCCTCAAGAGATGATGCCTGACGAAGAGTTTTTGACCGAGGAGGAGGCTGCTCGTTTGATGTTTCCCAAATCTGAACGCATGGCTTTGGACTCTGTCGAGTTGAATGCGGACCAGAAGCGAGTCATTGAAGAGCGCATTGGTTGGCACTTTCCAGAAACACAGTTTAACATCTACATAGGGAAGACCGGAGCAGTCATCGATGGATATGCGATCGTCCAAAATACCATCGGGAAGCATAAAGCCATTACGTATATGGTTGGCGTCGACCCGAAAGGAGAAGTCCTCAACGTGGAAGTGTTAGTGTATCGCGAATCAAAAGGGGTCGAAGTCCGCACCAAACGTTTCAATGCACAATATGAAGGAAAGACGCTTTTTGATCCGATCCGCATCAACCGGGACATCATTAACATAAGCGGCGCCACGATGTCTGTGCGCTCCATGAGTGCCGGTGTGAAACGAACATTAGTTATGGTGGATGAGCTCTATTTAAAGCCCCAGGGTCGCGGCAGCGACACGGTAGAGGGAAAGCGGAATCAGAAAGGCGTTCTCGGCCGACTCTTTGGGGATCTGCTCGGCAACTGATGCGTAACTTCAATACCCGCTTCCGACTCCGCGACAGTGACCGGCACATCAGATTGATCTACACGCTCTTCCTCTTGTTCATGTTGATCGCATTTGGATTCTCTTTTTTTTGGGCCCACAGTATGACTGATCTTGTACCTGCCAGGGTAGCGCAGCACTACCTTGGATCCGATGCGACATACGGCGAACCCATGTCGTTTCGCGAGTTATCGGAAATTACGCATTTCCATCTATTTACTATGCCTGTATTGTTCCTAATTCTGGTCCATGTACTATTCTTGACCGAAGCCGGAAGTCGACTCAAGGTACTCACCACATGGGCCGCCTTTGGCGGAGTGTTTTTAGATCTGCTTTCCCCCTGGTTGATACGGTATGTTTCCCCTGTTTTTGCCCTGTCCATGCTGATGGGTGATCTACTAATGGGCGTAAGTTTTGTAATTCTGCTGGTCATTCCTACATACGAAATGTGGATCAAACAACGTCCGTTTGTAGCGAGCGGACGAGCTGATGATCTGCCGCGGTCCTCTCCCGATCCGTCGAGTGGCTCCTCTACATAATGAGTGTTCGGCTTGCCTCTCGATCTGGGATGGCCATTATCGTTTGCCTCCTCTATCAATTACTTACTAGTGATGTGACGTGGGCCGATTCCCCAGTGGTCCGACGCAGCCAGATGCTGATGGGGACGTTGGTATTCGTCACGGCGGTCGCCGACGACGAGGCGTCGGCGCAGCAGGCGGCACAATCTGCTTTTGCCGAAATCCGGCGGCTCGAGGAATTACTGAGCACGTGGATTTCGACCAGTGAGCTTTCAAGAGTGAACGATGCGGCAGGACGCGCACCGGCACCTATTAGCGCGGATACGTTGTATGTGCTCACACGTTCATTAGAGATGGCGCATTGACCGATGGTGGGTTTAACGTGGTCATCGGTCCTGCCGTGCGTATGTGGAACGTTACCGAGCGAACGGAGTGCCGGAGAAAGCAGAGTTGGTAATCGGTGCGACCGTTAGTCGATCTGTCGGCGCTCCTTCGGTCGATACTACCAAGGAAAACGGCGTTTCTTAGCGCGTTCCGGCATGCAGGTCGATGTGGGAGGAATCGCGAAAGGATTTGCGGCCGATCGTGCGGTCGAGGCGATGCGAGCCGCGGGAGCGATCGCCGGGGTCGTCGCACTTTCCGGTGATATCAAAACGTTCGGACGCATGCCGGACGGTCAGGCCTTTCTCTTTGGGTTGCAGCATCCACGGCGAGAAGGCGAATTGCTCGGATCGATCGAACTCCGCGACGAAGCGATTTCGACGGCCGGCGATTACGAACGCTACTTCGAGCGCGACGGTGTTCGGTATCACCATATTCTCGATCCAACGACGCTGGAGCCTGCACGAGACTGTCAAAGTGTGACGGTGATTGCGAAGGAGGGGATCATGGCCGATGGGCTCGACACGGGCATTTTTGTGATGGGATCTCGACGCGGGATGGAGCTGATCGAACGCCTTCCTGACGTGGAAGGGGTGATTGTCGATCGAGAAGGACAGGTTCACGTGTCGTCAGGATTGAAGGGCCGGTTACAGCTTACTGATTCAGTGAGTAAGTAATCGGGAGATTGAGGACCTGTTGCGCGCGACCCAGCGGTTGCGAAAGCGGAAAAGGCGACAGGCGTTTGACCTGCTCCAAGGCTTCCTGATCCAACAGGTCATGTCCGGAACTTTTGGCGATCGCGACGAGCAATTCCCCATTTTCCTTCACCGTGATCCGCAAGACGACGCGCCCTTCGAGCCCGTTCAGCCTCGCCACCGTGGAATACTTCTGCGACTCTTTCACCTTATTCCGGAGCGAATCCGTCAGCCAGCCGAAGTCCGGTTTATCGGTCTTTGCCGAGGAAGGACCGGTCTCGCGGATGGAACTCTGCGGTGGCAGGCCTGATGTCATTGGCGCCTGGTCCTTCTCCGTTGGCACGGCCGTAGGGGGCGTCGCAGCTGCATCGGCGGAAGACTGGGAATCCGGAGATGGATGCGTATTTGGACGCGTCTCCTCAACCGGTGCAGCGGGAGGAGAGAGGAGAGGAGTCTCAATTGGAACATCAGTGCGAGCCGATTCTGTTGCAGCATTGTTAAGGGGTACAACGTCGGTCTGCGACACCGGACTCGGCGGCGACTCTCGTCCCGGTACCGAGCGGCGCTCTTTAATGCGGGGCGACGCCGATTGCAGAGGTGGCGGCGCTGTCGTCGTGGGTCGAGGAGGTTCGTGAACGGGTTCAATGGCAGGCGCCACCTTCCGGGATGCTTCGACGGCATTCGGCTCTGACGCCAAGGGCTCGTGAGACGAAAGCCCGGTCGGATCGGTGACGGAAACCTTCCACCGGAATGGATCGGGATGAGGGGCTAAGCGAAGATCGGAGAAAAGCACCACCGCGCCGCCGATCGCCAGAATGTGTAGAACCAGAGAAATCGCCCATGACTGGACGTAGGCGCCACTCTCGCCAGGCCGGCACTGGTCGGCGTTTACGATCGGACTACCTCGAGACTGACTTGTTGAAACCCCATGCCGCGTACGTCATCCACCACTTTGACGAACCGCTCGAGGATCGTGACTCGATCGGCTCGGACGACGACTAATGATTGGCGGGGCTGAGGATTCAAGGCTTGTTTGAGTCCGTCCTCGTCAATGGGTTGATCGTTGAGGAAGAGGCGACCTTCTGCCGTCAGCGTGATGATGAGCGGGGTGTCCTGCCGATCGCCGGCTTCCTTGGCTTTCGCCAGGTCGACGGGAATCTGACCGGTCGAAATGAAGGTCGCGGTGGTCAAGACGATGACCAACAAGACCAACATGACGTCTACCAAGGGAATGACGTTGATCTGATCGATCTCACGTTCCATGGCAGCTCTTAAAGATCGTCACCAATTCGTTGGCCCGCCGGCGAAGCACGTTGTTCATTACGACGCACGGAATGGCCACGAGCAAGCCCGCCGCCGTGGCTTTGAGGGCCAAGCTCAATCCGATCATGATCGTGCTGACCGCCATCGTGCCGGAAGTGCCCATCGTCTGGAAGGTCAGCATAATACCGAGCACGGTTCCCAGCAGACCGATGTAAGGCGCGTTGGCGGCAATCGTGCCGATAATCACCAACCGTTTGGTCAACGCGATTTCGAACAGATGCAGGTCATGAAATTGCGCGGGATCCACGCGGCGATAAAAGAGCCAGCGTTCGACGGCCACGGCGACCGCCCAGATGCTCAGTGCGAGCAGCAGGCCGATGACGCCATAATCGATCACATTTTTTAGCGAGTCCATAGGTCCTCACCTTTCTTGACGTCTCGATGATCGCGATAGAGGGAGGATGGTCAGTGGCGACAGCTCGCGCACAGACCGTACAGTTCCAATTTATGGGTCTGAATCGTAAAGCCGTTACGGTGGGCGACTTCTTCTTGCAGTCGTTCGATATCTTCGTTGGAAAATTCCACGATTTTTCCACAGGACGTGCAAATGAGATGGTCGTGGTGCCCTTTGTGTGAAACGTTATCGTACTGCGTTTGCGTGCCGAAGTGGCGGGCCTGCGCCAGCCCGGCTTCGCAGAACAGATTGAGCGTCCGATAAATAGTCGCCAGTCCGATGTGGGGATCCTTTCTGGCGAGCTGTCGATACATCTGTTCGGCAGTGATGTGCTCGTTTTTAAGAAACATATCCAGAATCTGCTCGCGTTGGCGCGTCAGTTTCAGTTGATGTTTCGCCAGATGATCTTTGAGCGCTGAAATTTCTTTCGGGGATTTTGACATGCATGCTCCCGGGGGCATTGATGGCGGTATTAAAAACTAATTGAGGGGGGAGGGTCAAGCTACAATCGCGATACGCGAGGCCGACAGCAAGTTTGACCTGGTTGTTGGCCGACGATTATAGTCAGGAAGGGACTTCGACGGAGGGGGTGATGGCTGTTCAAAAACTCGATAACTTTATTCAGGGGGCATGGCGCACGGCGCCTTCCAGCGAATGGTTTGAGAGCCGAAACCCCGCCCACCCCGACGAGGTGATCGGGCTCTTTCCCCAGTCGGGGGCCGAGGATATTGAAGCTGCCGTGCATACCGCGACCCAAGCTTTCCCCGCATGGCGCGCGCTTGGTCTCGTGAAGCGGGCGGAGTACCTGCTGCGGGTGGCTCAATTGATGGAGGAAGACCGCGAAGCGTTGGCCCAGATCGTCGCACGCGAAGCCGGCAAGCAGATCAATGAGGCGCGGGCCGATGTCGTCGAAGCTATTCATACGGCCCAATATGCGTTTGCGTACGGCCATCTTGGACAGTATGGCCGCGTCCTGGCCGATGAAGTTCCCACGAAGCGATGTTACGAAGTGCTGGAACCGCGGGGTGTCGTCGTGGCCATCACCCCGTGGAATTTTCCAGTCGCCTTACCGTTCTGGCTCACCGGCTTGTCCCTGGTGGTCGGGAATTGCGTCATCCTGAAACCCAGTGAATTAACGCCTCTCTGCGGAGCCAAAATCGCGGGGTACTTTGAACGGGCAGGCGCTCCGCCCGGCGTCTTTCAGGTTTTACACGGAACGGGAGAAGCGGTCGGTGCGCCGCTGGTCGCGCATCCGCATACCCACGTCGTGCTCTTTACCGGCAGCTATGAAGTCGGCGTACAGATCAAACAAGAAGTCGCGAAGCACGCGGATAAAGTGTGTACGATCGAGACAGGCGGAAAGAATGCCGTATTAGTCATGGATGATGCGAATGTCGAGATGGCCGTATCCGCGAGCGTGCTCTCGGCGTTTAAAACGTCGGGTCAGCGATGCGTCACCGCGGGGCGGCTGTTGGTCGATCACCGTCTTGCCGATCAATTTGCCGATCGGTTTGTCGCCGCAGCGCAACGCGTTACCGTCGGCGATCCGATGGACGAGCAGGTCTTCTACGGGAGCATGATCAATCGACAGGGGGTTGAGAAGGGCCGCCGCTTTAACGACGTGGCGCGCAAGGAAGGTTTCCGGATTTTACTGGATCGCAATAACGAACCGCCTCCGACTCCTGATGGCTATTGGTTGCGGCCGTTCGTCTACACCGGTCCGTGGCGTCAGGACAGCGTGTGCCTGACGGAAGAAGCGTTCAGCCCGCATGTGGCCATCGTGCCGGTTCGCGGCGTGGAGGAAGCGGTCGAGGTCTACAACGATACGAAGTATGGTCTATCCGGCGCCATCATTACCGAAGATTACCGGAAGGCCCGATACGCCGAAGAGCACATGCGCTGCGGCATTTTTTATTGGAACCTGCCCTGCATTGGGGCCGGCGTGCGGCTGCCGTTCGGCGGGGTCAAACAATCCGGGAATCTCATTCCCTCGGCGGCTGGATTAATTCCGGTGCTCACCCATCCGAAAGCCATCACGTACAATTTGGATACACACATTGTCATGGCGCAAGGACTGAAAGCGGAGATTCGATAGGCCGATGCGTAAACCCGATCAAATTACGATCGACCGTCTACTGCTGCTCCACCTGCTTCAGTCGGCCGAACCATTCGGCCTGCTCAATGACGTGAAATTGCAGCAGTTGGCGTTTTTGTGTGAATTGCAAATGTTCGCGAAAGGACTGAAAGGGTTCCACTTCGAGTTCTTTCGATATGCGTATGGGGCGTTCAGCAAAGATCTGGACAACGATCTCATGTCGATGCGGAGAAAAGAGCGCGTCGAAAATTTCAGTGTGTCGAGAGAAGCCGAAGATGTGATCGAATTGTTTCTTCAGGAAGCTGAGAAGACGGAGTCCGAGGCGAATACCCAGGTGCTCGACATTCTCAACGCCGTCATTGCCAATTATGCGCCGCAGGACACCGACAAACTCTCCAAGTCCGTCGAGGCCGTCGAAATCAGTTCACCCGCCGAACCTGAATTCAAACTCGCCATCGAAAATGTATCCTTCCACACGATTCTCCTCGTGCCGTCGCGGATTGAGACGAAAAGCGAGTTCACCTTGCCGGCAGGTGTGTTGGCGAAATTGAATGCGGCGTTGGGTTATTGAGTCGTGCTCTTTCGTCACAAGGTAGCAGCACTAGCTAGGCAAGGTGGAAAGAGTGAAGATTGCTGTAATTATTCATTTGCGACTTACGGTTTAAGACGGTCTGAAAGATCGTCTTCCTGCTTTACCCGCGCATACGCTAGTACATCCTTTGGTTTATATGTAGCCATTGATGGCGATATACTCGCTCCGATGGGATTTCACCGGATCACGCTTTACGAGTCCATTCTTATCCAGCCAGCCGCCCTTTATTTCCAGCCTTGATCCATGTGGCGCGAATACACCACGAACTGCTCCAATGTACTCCTCTTGCTGAAGGTGGTCACCGCGCTTCGCACGTTCAACCCAAGTCGGATAGTTGATGTGCACCTCAAGTTGTCGTGGTGGTTCTGAACCATCCTCCGTTTCATCAATCCAAATCTTAGCGTCGATAGCATCGAGCGACATAGCCACACGCTCTGAGTCAAACGGGGGGTTGTCAAAGGTTGTGCGAACTTGATGAGTGTCGATCTAAGTGCATCGATGATCTGTCGATTCGCAAGTTCGCCTATTTCACTGCCAAGACAGTACTGAGCTCGGTAACCCACGGGCGAGTTGAAGAAGCCGTCGTATGTATCAAAGTCTACATGTAGGAGGAATATTGCCCGAACGCATCCTGAAAGCCTATCGTCTAGAAAGGGTTCGGCTTCGTAATTGAGGATCTTGCACGATGTGGTTAGGGTTAGAATTACATCATCGAAGCTGCTTAACGCCAACAGCCTTGACCTCCGTTCTGCTGCTATGAGGTCTGTAAAGTCCCAAAGAGGGGCCATCTAGGCAACTTCTAAAATGGATTTAATTTGTCTAGGTGATGGAGTGAGTCTACAGTTTAAGTCTTCGAGATCATAAAAGGATGCGAAAATTGCTTGGGCTGAACTTTTGGGAGAGACTCACCAGCTAAATCTGCCCATTTGTACTGCGCCGCAGGTCATTGCTTACCCTCCACTGGTAGCTGATACAGCTCGCCATATTTTTTCTCCAGCTGCTCTAGAAACGGCTCGGGGTTCAGGGCTTGTCCCGTCACGCGTTGCATCAAATGCTCGGCGGTGAACATCCGGCCCCAACGGTGAATCTTTTGATTGAGCCATTTCTTGAGCACGGTGAGGCGGCCGGCTTCGATTTCGGCGTCGAGGTCCTGAATGTCCCGATGAGCCTGATCGTAGAGTTGGGCGGCGTACAGATTGCCTAATGTATAGGTCGGAAAATAGCCGAATGCGCCGAACGACCAATGGACATCTTGGAGCACGCCTTCGGCATCGTTGGGCGGAACGATGCCGAGATAGCTCTGCATTTTGTCATTCCACACTTTCGGAAGATCTTCTGCGCGGGTCCGGCCTTCGATGACATCCTGTTCGATCTCGAAGCGTACCATGATGTGGAGATTATAGGTCAGCTCGTCTGCTTCTACCCGAATAAGCGATGGCTTGGCGCGATTGATGGCGGCATAGAAATTATCTTGCGCGATCGTGCCGAGTTGTTCGGGAAACAGTTGCTGCAATAGTGGATAGAAACATCGCCAGAACGGACGGCTGCGGCCGACGGAGTTTTCCCACAAGCGCGATTGGCTCTCATGAATGCCGAGCGAGAGCGCCTCGCCCAACGGTGTGCCGTAACGTGCGGGATCGAGCCCCTGATCGTACAGACCGTGCCCTCCCTCGTGGATACAGCTGAAGAGACAGGCGGGCAATTCTTTTTCATAGACACGCGTGGTGACCCGCACATCCGTGGGATGAAATGACGTGGTGAACGGATGGGCAGATAGGTCTAATCGTCCGCGCTCGAAGTCATATCCCATCGCCGTCAGCACCAATCGCCCGAATTCCATTTGGCGATTCGTGTCGTACGGCATGTATAAGATTGAATCGTCTATCGAGACGCGCGACGTCATGACCTTATTGAGCAACGGCACCAAGCGCGCCTTCAAAACGGCGAAGATCGGCGCCAGTTGCGCGACCGTTGCGCGCGGCTCGTAGGTGTCGAGCAGGGCGTTATAGGGGGTGTCTTGATAACCGAGATATTCCGCTTCTTCTCGTTTGAGCCCGACGATCGTGTTCAAGTGAGGCAGGAACATGCGAAAGTCGCTTTTCTTTCTCGCATCAACCCAGACTTGTTGCGCTAATGAGGATTCGCGGCTGAGCCGTTTCACGAAATCCGAGGGCAGTTTGTTGGCGCGACTAAAATCACGCCATGTCTCTCGCAAAAGCGCGCGAGAGGATTCGTCCCATGCATCCCCCGGCGTGTCCACTGCTTCGCCGGTCGCCGGATCGACCCATTGGCTCAACACCCGCTCGATGTCCGGCGACACAAGCCGATCGTGCGCCAGGGTGTGCAAGGTCGCAATCTGATCCGCCCGAGCCTGGCCGCCGCCGACGGGCATGTACGTTTCCTGATCCCAAGAGAGCAGAGAGGCCGCACTTGCTAGGTGTTGAATTTCGACCAGTGATGCCGTGAGCGGCGCTAACGTCGCGAGCGTTTTCATACACCTCCTCCTTGCAGAACTTATCGCAACACGAGATGATGGAGTCTACGGAAAGCGTGGGTATTTTGTCGAATTCTTCGTGACTGAGCAGAAGAGGACGCAATGAAAGATTTGGTCTTGCCGGATATCGAAGCCTATGCCGAAGCGCATTCGTGGTCTGAATCGCCGGTGTGCCGTGCGTTGCGTGAGGACACGTACCGCAACATGGAATATCCTCAAATGGTCGTCGGGCCGCTCGAAGGCGCGTTTTTGAAAATGATGACGCAGGTCGTTCAAGCCAAGCAGGTGCTGGAAATCGGAACGTTCACCGGCTATAGCGCGCTCTGTTTTGCCGAGGCGCTGCCGAGCGACGGCCGAATCATCACGTGCGACATCGACGACAAGGCTGTCGCGATGGCGAAGACGTATTGGGCGAAAAGTAACGAGGGGAGAAAAATAGAATCGCGTCTCGGCCCTGCCGTAGATACGTTGAAGACGTTGTCCGGACCGTTTGATCTGATCTTTATCGACGCCGACAAGATAAACTATGTGAATTACTACCGTCGGGCGTTGGAACTCGTCTCGGACCGTGGAGTCATCCTGATCGATAACGTCCTGTGGTCCGGCGATGTGTTGAAATCGCGGGAGGTCGATAGTTCTACGGCGGCGATTCAAGAATTGAATCGACTCATCGCGGCGGACCCCCATGTCAACGCCGTGCTTGTGACGATTCGCGACGGGATTTTTCTCATACGAAAGCGTCAGGCGAATGGCGGCTAGCGAGGAAGCGATCGCAGCGCCTCCGTCCGCGCTCGCCTATGCAGCTCTGACGACGGCGGCGATCGTATGGGGCGGCTCGATCGTCGGTCAAAAGTTTGCCTTGGGGTCATTTTCGGCAGTCGAAGTATCGGTTTTCCGAGGGCTCGGCGCGTTGGCGCTGCTGATTCCGCTGTGGTGGTGGCAAGAGGGCGGTAAGGTCACCCTCTCTCTGAAAGATTCAGCCATCCTCTCCGCGCTCGGCATCTGCGTATTGGGCAACCATCTCTTAACATTACTCGGGTTGCGGTACATCGGCGCGTCGACCGCGGGAGTGATTATCGGGGTCAGCCCGGTGGTGACCGCTTTTCTTTCCTCGCTCTTGATTCGCGACGTGCCATTTCGCGCGGTCTGGGCAGGGTGCCTTGTCTCGTTTACCGGCGTCGTCCTGGTCTCCAGCTTTGAGAACGGCGATGGTGCAGGGGTACGGCCCATACTCGGAGGCGCCTTGGTGCTGCTCGGACTGGTCAGTTGGGCGCTGTACACCGTGGGCAGCCGACGTATTATGGAGCGGCTCTCCCCCCTCACCATCAACTGGACGACGTTATTTCTATCCATTGTGCTTCAGATTCCTCTGTTGTGGACCGATAAGAAGGTGATGGCCTCGGGCTTGGATGCTATCGGCCCGTCGGATTGGCTGGCGATGCTCTACCTAATCGTCTTTGCAACAGCGCTTGGACAACAAGCCTGGCTGTACGGTGTCAGGGGTGTCGGGCCGTCGCGAGCCGGTGTGTTCGTCAACCTGGTTCCCGTGTCGGCTATCTTCCTCTCGGCCCTCATTCTGGGGGATCGTGTCGGGATAAAAGAAGTGGTGGGAATTATCCTCATCTTGACCGGTGTCTGGCTGGTAAATAGGCCGGTGACTTCGCAGACTGTGGCTCAGCAAGAGGCGTAGATGGCGAGTAATACACAGTCGACCGCGCAGACCATTCTCATTGTGGAAGACGATGAGGATATGGTCACGCTGCTTCAATTTTTCTTGGAACGCGAAGGTTATCAGGTGGTCCTGGCGAAAGATGGACGGCAAGCGCAACAGCTTATCGATACGCTCTCTCCCCCGAAGTTGGCGCTCTTGGACGTCATGTTGCCCTACCATAACGGGTTCGAACTCGTCACGCATATCCGCTCGAAAGAACCGTGGCGGGAGGTGCCGATCCTCATGCTGACCGCGGATTCGGCCGAACGGGATATTGTCCGGGCCTTGGATGCCGGCGCTAACGACTATATCGTCAAGCCGTTCAATCCCAAAGAGCTTATGGCCCGGCTTCGGCGATTTCTAAAGGCCGCGTAATCACGTCGAGCAACGGTGAGAGGTGGGACTTCCGAGTGACGCCATCAGAATACTTTGGGTCGCGGGGGTCGCTGAAGTCGGGGTTGTCTTTGCCCTCCTGACCGTTGTGCTCATCCTCCACATCGTCAAAAGCATCCAGCTACGCCGCCGCGCCCGGTTCCACGCCGTCTGGCGGCCGCTCCTCGTACAAAGTTTGACGGACATTCCTAAAGCCGTTCCTCCAGTCTCTTCTCGCGAGACGATGATCTTTTTATATTATTGGAATTATTTTCATGAGTCGCTTCTGGGGCAAGACAAAATGAACGGACTCAACGAATTAGCGCGCTTGGCCGGCATGGACCGCGCGGCGGTGAAATTGTTGGGGGCCAAGAGCGTCAGCAAGCGGCTCATGGCGATCATCACTGTCGGTCACTTACAGGAGAGAACGGCGTGGAGCGATCTGTTGATGTTGGCGCAGTCCGCCCATCCGATCGTCTCGTTGTCGGCGGCCAGAGCCTTGATCCATATCGATCCCCAGGCCGCCTTACCGTTGGTCACGCAGTGGATTGGGACTCGCACCGATTGGTCGCCTCCAAAGGTCGCGGCTCTTCTTTACCAAGCGGGGTCCGAGCGGATCGCCCGACCGTTATCCGAAGCGGCCATGCGCGCTACTCCTGCCATGACCATACGGTTGTTGCATTTCCTGGAAGTGACGCGCTGCACCGCCGCTCTGCCGGCCGTTCGAACGTTGCTTACGCGTAAGGGGACGAAACCGGCCGTTCAAGTGGCCTGTCTCAAGTTGATCGGACAATTTCAGGATCCGAAAGATTTGGAAGTGGTGCGATCCTATCTCCAACACTCCGATGCCACCGTCCGCGCGCAGGCGGCAGTGGCATTAGGCGCCAACGGCACGCCGGCGGATGAGAGCAGACTGGTCACTTTGCTTTCCGATGCCCAGTGGGAAGTCCGATATCAGGCGGCCGATGCCTTGGCGCATCTGCCATTCATGCGGCGGGAGCGTCTCGGCGAGATTCAAGCCGAACAAACCAATGCGCAGGCCAAGCACATTCTCGAACCATTTCTCATAGGAACTCGTCGCGCGTAACGCGGGTGTCGACCCAATCTCGATACGCTTGCAGTGCGTCGACGGCTATTCCGTTAACGACAAGTAACCGTCGATATCGTGAATGAGTACACCGGCCAAGCTTTTGTGCGGGATGGCCAGAATAGTGGTCAGCGCCGAATGAAGATCGGAACGGGTTTTGCCCGCAAAGGTCAAACGTTCAGGCCGAATCGTGATGCGATGGGCGACGCGGAATCGCTCTGTCTGGCCCGGGGGCGGCGGCGCGAGCACGAGTCGGCGGCCCTGCCTATCGAGATACGCTGTGGCCTCCGCCGACCGGCGTGCTCGAACGAGAGTTACTTGGCGGTCGACGGGTAGGGGCCGCGTCTCGACCGCCAGCCACACGGGAACCCCTACCGCATCCCCGTATCGTAGAAGGGGTTCCGTAATATCTTCCAACTCCTCAAGATCCGTTCGATAGCTCATCACCGCCACTTCATCCACACGATTCATGATTTGAAACGCGAGCGGCCGATCGCGCGTCGTTTTGTCGCTGAACCAAAAAGGCATGACGATCGACAGCCGGATGCGATCGCCCAAGGCCCGTCGCATTTGCTCAATCACTTGCAAGTAGAGATCGTAATCATGCGGATCCGAAAAACGATCGAGCAAATAGGGCTCAATGTCCAGTTGTAGGCCCGTCCACTGCTCATCGACCAGAAGGCTGCGCAGCCGCTTCACCTTCTCGATCAACGGAGACGGGTCATAGATCGCTTCGGGATACCCGTCAAGGGCGAACACTTCCAGGCCGGAGGAGGAAATCTGTCGTAAGAGTTCTGCATAGGCTGCCCAGATGTCTGGAGGATCGTTTCCATGAGGTATTTGCACCAGAAGACGAGTGGCGCCGGCGCGGCTGCATTCCCGAATCAGCGAGTCAGGATCTGCGACGGCACGCTGGTAATCCCACATCCAAAAACCTTTTCTCGATCCCGGCGATTCAGCAGTGGACGCCCGTTCAATTGAAAACGCTTCCAGCGTGAAGGTGGCATGGCCGACCTCCGTTTCGATCACGAGGGTCGTCACATGAGTGGGGTCGAGCCTCCGCATCACCGGTGTCAGGGGCAGTCGTTGATCAAAACGGCCCGACATATGGCCGAGAGGCACGGATTGCTCGCCGATCGTATCGCCCAGCTCCAACATGACCGGCGAAGAGGCTGCCCCTTTGATCGCCAGTGTGGGGTAAGACAGCACGTCGAGAGCTGCGGGCTTGTGAAACTGGATGATGGCCCGGCATCGTCCCTTATCTGAGCGCATTGTGAGAGACCACCGTGCCGCGCGATTCGTGACAGATGCGTGACAGGTGCTTGTGATGGTGGCGGCTTTGAAGACTGGCAACAGATCGAATGAGGGGGTGGATGGTCGATATGGCGGCGCGCTTGGATGTGGTGGCGAGCTGGATCGGAAGGAGAGCCGGGGCGGAGCGGACTCGCTATAGGTAATATCGATTTCGTGGACGTGTGAGGGGAGCGCTCCCAGGATGGGAATTTCCTCGGCCCAGGAGGGACTCGGAAGAATCAGCCCTACCAGTATAGCAAATCCGAGAAAAGTCGCCAAAATCATATGCTACAGTTCTTACCAGTTATTACTCGGCTTTAGCCTATGCACGACTCTGCCCTCGGCCAATGCCGTTCGGGGCATCGGCAAAAGGAGTGGTTCGCTGATACACGCCAACAGTGTCATTCAAACGTGGGAATGGCTGTTCATTATTTATTTCGTATTGCTGGCGGCAAGCTATCTCCTGCTGGATCTTATTTCGCTTGTTACGCTGTCGCGGTATCTGCCCGAGCACACGCTGGATCGTTTGCCGGAAGGATATACCGGCTTCGAGCCGGGGATTAGCCTTCTTGCACCGGCTTATAACGAAGAGTCGACGATCGCCGGTTCGATTCGCTCTCTTCTGCAGCTGACGTACGCGGAGTACGAAATTATTGTCGTCAACGATGGATCCAAGGATCGCACCCTCGACGTGCTGATCCGCGAATTTTCGTTGGCCCGGTTTCCTGAAGTGTATCAGATGCGTATTCCGACCAAGACGATTCGCGATGTGTATCGGTCCGAGCAGTATCCGAATCTTCGCGTCGTCGACAAGGAGAACGGCGGAAAAGCCGATGCGCTGAATGCCGGCATTAACCTGTCGAAATATTCCCTGTTCTGTAGTTTGGACGCCGATTCGATCGTGCAACGCGATAGCTTGCAGCGCATCGTGCAACCGTTTCTCCACGATCCGACCACAGTGGCGTGTGGGGGCACCATCCGCATCGCCAATGGATGCGAGGTGAGCGGTGGTTTTCTGGTTAAGGTGGGGCTGCCCGGCAATCTGCTCGCCCTGTTTCAGATCGTTGAATATATCCGGGCGTTTTTCTTCGGCCGGCTCGGATGGTCGCCGATGAACGCGATGCTGATCATTTCAGGCGCCTTTGGACTCTTTCATAAGTCGACGGTCTTGAAGGTGGGCGGGTATCGAACCGAGACGATCGGAGAAGACATGGAGTTGGTCGTACGGCTTCACCGGCTGTTGCGAGAGTCGAAGACGCCGTACCGCATTACATTTGTGCCCGATCCCATCTGTTGGACGGAAGCGCCTGAAGATTTGCGGACGTTGCGCAACCAGAGGATTCGTTGGCAACGGGGGCTCTGCGAAAGTCTGTCGCTGAATCGCGAGTTGCTGCTCCATCCTACCGGCGGCATGGTGGGATGGATTGCCTTTCCATTTGCGATGTTCTTCGAATGCTTGAGCCCGGTGATGATTGCGATCGGCTATTTCACCATCGTCGTCTGTTTCGGGCTGGGCCTGATTTCGGGTGCGGCCGTCGCGGCGTTTCTGCTGGCGGACGTGGGACTCGGCATGGTTGTCTCGGTCAGCGCCTTACTGCTGGAAGAGATGTCGTTTCATATCTATCCCAAACCGGTTCACACGCTCTACCTCTTTGCAGTAGCGCTTGCGGAAAACGTCGGCTATCGACAATTGAATTCCATGTGGCGGCTCATCGGCTTGGTGCGCTGGTTGTCGGGGAAAAAAGCGAGTTGGGGCGATATGACGCGTGTCGCGTCCTGGCAGTCGAGATAATTATGAACCACATGACCACTCTAGATTCCGATCCTATGCGGATCTTGATTGTCGACGACTCCACGGCGTCGAGAGATCTTCTCTATGCCCTGTTAACGGCGGCCGGTTATGCGGACGTGATCGCTGTCGAATCCGGTACGGCGGCCATTGAGCGTGTGACCAATCCTCACGCGCCGCGCGAAGCCGATATCGATTTGGTTCTGCTGGACATCGAAATGGAGGGACTGGATGGCATCGAGACGTGCCGGCGCCTCCAAACCGAACCTCATCTAAGAGATACGCCTATCATCATGGTCACGGCTCTGGCCGAGGCACGCACCCTGGCCGAGGCGTTCGATGCGGGCGCCGTGGATTATATCGTCAAGCCGATTCAGAAGATCGAACTGTTGGCACGTGTGCGTTCAGCACTGGCGTTAAAACGTGAAACCGACTCGCGCAAGGCGCGCGAGGAACAATTGGTCGCCAAAAACCTGGCTCTACAGCAGGCGTTGCATGAGATCCAGGTTCTGCGCGGACTGATTAAGATCTGTTCCTATTGTAAAAAAATTCAAAACGATCAAGGCACCTGGCAGCAGGTGGAGCTTTACATCCGCGAACACACCGAAGCGGAATTCAGTCACGGTATTTGCGCCGAGTGTGTCGGCGTGCATTTCCCCATGCTCAAAGGGACCAGTGTCTGAGAAGAGAGCTGCAATGAAGTGGTCGCTTGAGCGAAAGGCCATCATCGGCCTCCTGGCCGGATTGTGCATTCTCATGGTGGTGGCCGTCTTTGCGTATCACAGCACCATTCAATTTCTGCAGGTCACGGAGCAGAGAGCGCAGACCCATCTCGTGCTGGAGAAAGTGGAAAATCTCTTGACGCTCATCACCGATACGGAGACGGGCGCGCGCGGCTACATCGTCACCGGCAAGAAGCGGTTTCTAGAGCCATATCAGAATGCGGTGGCCGTTCTCAATCACTCGCGTTCAGAGCTCCGGACCTTTTTGCGCGACATTCCCGAGCAGGTCGAGCAGCTCGAACAGGTGGACACGGTCATCGATCGATATTTGACGTTGGCGGATCAGCAGATTCAATTGCGGCACAATCGGCATTTCGATGAGTCGCTTAAAGAACTGTACATGGATGCGGAAAAGGAATTCACAGACCACATTCGAATAGCCAGCGCCACAATGAAGGCAGCGGCGGCCGCGAGGTTGTTCGCACAAGATCGAGAAGTCCTGGCGAGTTCACGACACACGATGGCGGCGATCGTGGTGGGCAGCATCCTGGCGAGCGCGATCGCCCTATGCGCGGTGATCATCATCAGGCGCGATCTGCATAGCGGGAAGCGGGCCGAGCTTGAGAGGTTGGATCGAACGCCTGGATCGTACGTCGATATTACTCGGCACACGGAAACCGAAGAGGCGTTAAAGCTGTCTCGCGCATTTGCGCAAAACGTCATCGCTAGTTCATTGGACATGATCATCGTCGTCGATAAGGATCGCCATATTCTGGAATTTAATCGTGCGGCGCAGGACGCCTTCGGCCATCGTCCCGATGACGTATTAGGGCATGCGTTCGACATGCTCTATCTCGACGAGCGACTCGGCAACCATATTTATGCCACGGTACTTGAACAGGGCCGATATGTCTCCGAAGTCCGCGCTCGACGCAAGGACGGTTCCGACTTCGTGAGCCTGCTGTCTGCCTCAGTATTGAAGAATGAGACGGGAGACATCCTCGGCGTCATGAGCGTCTCACGGGATATTACGGAACAGAAACAGGCTGAGGCGGAGCTGCGCAAGGCCAAGGAAGCGGCGGAGTCCGCGAATCAAGCGAAGACGGAATTTCTCGCCAGGATGAGTCATGAGATCCGTACTCCGATGAACGCGATTATCGGCATGGCCGATCTGCTCTGGGAGACGCCATTGATGCCCGAACAACAGGAATATGTCGGAATCTTCCGACGGGCCGGTCTGAGTCTGCTGACTCTATTGAACGATATTCTGGATCTATCCAAAGTTGAAGCGGGATATGTGGAATTAGAACGGATCGAATTCGATCTTCACGAAGTAGTCGACAAGACGGCTGAAATGATGGCCCTGCGCGCGCATGAGAAAGGCTTGGAACTGGGATGCTCCGTGGCCCCCGGCGTCGCAACCGACTTGATCGGAGATCCGAATCGTCTTCGTCAGGTCTTGCTGAACCTGCTGGGGAATGCGATCAAATTTACGGACAAAGGTGAGGTCGTGTTGCGTGTGATTCAGGAGCCGGTTGGCGACCAACCTGGCGCGCTTCAATTCGCGATTAGCGATACGGGCATAGGCATTCCTGCCGAGAAATTGCCGTGCATCTTCGGCCGATTTGTGCAAGCGGACGCTTCTACCACACGAAAATATGGCGGCACCGGATTAGGCCTGGCCATCTCAAAGCGTCTCGTGGATCTGATGGGTGGCCGGATCTGGGTCACAAGCACCGAGGGTGTCGGAAGCACCTTTGCCTTTACGGCTCGGTTTGACCTTCAAGATTCCACGCGATCCGATCCCTTAGCAGGCGTAATCAATCTGAGCGGTATCAAAGCCTTAGTTGCCGATGATAATGACAACAACCGCATGATTCTCAACGAGGCCCTTTCGTCCTGGGGCGCAGTGGTCACGGAAGTGTCCGGTGGGAACGCGGCACTGCTGGAGCTCAAGTCACAGACTACGGAGCCCTATCAATTGGTTCTGTTGGATTGCTGTATGCCGGATCTGAGCGGGTTTAAGGTCATAGAGCAGTTCGCAGCGGTCTCCACCCTAGAGGGCATGACAGTCATGGCCCTGACGTCCGATAACCGGAGTGCGGATATTGCTAAATCGTATAAACTTGGTCTGGGGGGGTATCTCGTCAAACCGATTCGTCGTTCGGATTTGTACAAGTCCCTGACGCTTGCGATGAGCCGTCCCAACGGCCTGGGATCGACCACCTGGCCGGAAACCGCCCTAGAGCAAAAGGGAACGCTCAAGATTTTATTGGTCGAGGATTCGGCCGACAATGCGCTGCTGATCCATTCGTACCTCAAAAAATCGCCGTACGAGATCGAGCACGTCGAAAACGGAAAGGCAGCCGTCGATCGGTTCCAAACGGGACGGTACGATCTAGTATTAATGGACATGCACATGCCCGTGATGGACGGCTACACCGCCACGAAGCAGATTCGGCACTGGGAGCGTCAACAGGGACGGCCGCCGATTCCTATTCTCGCGCTCACCGCCTATGGAATGAGGGAAGAAGAGCAGAAAAGTTTGCAAGTTGGATGTACGGCACACCTTCTCAAGCCGATCCGGAAGCCGATTTTACTCGAGGCAATTGCCCGTCATGCAAAGGAACGCGCATCCGAATGAGTGATCTAAGCCGCCGCCTTGAAAAGATGAAGATTCCCATCGATAGCGATCTTCAGGATCTGATTCCGGGTTTTCTGGAAAACCGGCAACAGGATATCCGGAAGCTGCAAGCAGCCATGGCCGCAGGGGATTTTGATACCATTCGGACGCTGGGGCATCGCATGCGCGGAGACGGGGGCGGTTATGGATTTCACATGATTTCAGAAATCGGCCAAGCCATCGAGGCGGCGGCGCAAGTTAAAGATAGGGCGGAAATCGCGACGCGCGTTGACGCGTTGATCGACTATCTGGAGCGCATTGAGGTCGTCTATGAGTGAATCGATAGTGCCGCAAGAGAGTGGTGGGCCGACGACACAGGAAGTCGACCGGCGAAGATTGATCCACGCGCTGGTAGTCGAAGACGACGAGGACATGCGTGGCCTAATCGTCAAGGTCGTGCAGATGCGCGGACATCAGGTGACCGGCTGCGGAAATGCGGAGACGGCGTGGACGACATATCAAGAGGGCTCCTTTTCGATTGTCTTCCTGGACTGGGAACTCCCAGGCATGGACGGCCTGGAACTGTGCCGCAAAATTCGATCGCATCCCAAAGGTGAGCGGAGCGTCATTGTGATGATCACCGCACGCGATCAATCGGACGATCTGCAGGCCGTCCTGCGAGCAGGTGCCAATGACTATATCGCCAAGCCGGTGACGCTCGACATGCTGAAAGTGCGGTTAGCGATTGCCGAGCAATCGGTGCGCAATATCGATCGGCGCTACGAAGCCGAAGACGCCCTGCGCGAACAGCAGGAGACTGTCCAGGACTTAAAGCGCCAGCTCAATGAAAAAACGCAGTTTCGAGATCTGATCGGGAAAAGCAAATCGATGGGGCAGCTCTATGGCCAGATTCGGGATCTGGCGAAGGTCGATACCACCGTCTTGATCGAAGGCGAGACCGGCACCGGCAAGGAATTGGTGGCGCGGGCGATTCATTTCTCCAGTCAACGAAAGGCCGGTCCGTTTATCGCGGTGAATTGCGCGGGCTTGACCGATTCGCTGCTGGGAAGCCAACTATTCGGCCATAAGAAAGGTGCGTTCACCGGCGCCGTGGAGAACCAGCAGGGGTTCTTCGAAGCGGCCGACCGCGGCACCGTGTTTCTCGATGAGATCGGCGACATTTCTCCCGCAGTGCAAACAAGTCTGCTGCGCGTGCTTCAAGAACGAGAGATCGTTCGTATCGGAGAATCCAAGCCTCGAAAGGTGGATGTCCGTGTCTTAGCGGCCACGCATCATAATTTGAGCCAGGACGTCGTCAAGGGTTCATTCCGCGCTGATTTACTGTACCGGATTCGAGTCGCGCGCATTCAGCTGCCATCGCTGTGCGAACGGCGTGAGGACATTCCGTTGCTCGTGACGTCGTTCCTCGGGCAGTGTAGTGCGGTCACGGGTAAACCTGTCGATCAAGTCAGCCGAGAGGCCATGCACGCCCTCACCTCGTACACGTGGCCGGGCAATGTGCGGGAATTGAAGAGCGCGATTGAATCCGCGCTCATCAGTTGCAAAGACACCATGATTCAAGTGGAAGATCTTCCCCCCGAGGTACTCGATTCGAATATGTCCCAACGGGCCGTTCTCGTCGATCCGCCGGACGAGAAAAGCAGAATGCTCGCCGCTCTGGATCAAGCCAAAGGAAACCGCACGCTTGCCGCTCGGCTCCTCGGGATGAGCCGCGCCACGCTCTATCGCCGCCTCACCGAATTAAATCTTACGCTCCGGTAATCCTTCCTTCACTTGCACCGAATCGCTAGCCTGCCGGAGTCGGCGGGATCAAATGACATTGACGGATCCTGCCATCAAGCGGCACCGGGTCAGTTACTTACTCGGTTCAAGTCCAACCCCGACGACCAATCCTGCCCTCCCGTGTTTACTAGGCATTCGTCTTATAGTATGGTCCCTCGAACAGAGCCAGTTACACACGACACGTCATGCTGGTCCCTTTATCTACTGCGCAATTATGGGAGGTGTCATGAAACGGTTTCTCATGTTGACCGTCATTGCCATGTCTATGTTGGGTTCTCCAGACATGGGACGATCGGAAGTTCCGACCCCGCCTCCGCCGCTGGATATCGTGACGTTGAAAGATGGGAGCGTTGTCTATGGCGAAGTGATCGAGTTAGTGGATGGCGAGTTGAAACTGAAAACGTCCTTCGGCGTCAAAGATGTCGTGACGATCAAGTGGGAGAGCGTGGCCAAGCTGTCCATCAATCATCCGATCCCGTTTCATTTGAAGGAAGGCACGGTGTTGATGGGGACTGCGCAGGAAGGGACGCCCGGAACGTTGTTGTTGAAGATTGAATCAATGGCAGATGCATTGATGGTCCCAATGGACTCAGTGAAAGCGATTAATCCTCTCATTCAACCGCCGGTCGTCTATCTGGGCAACCTGAACGCGGGACTCTCGCAAGCGAGCGGAAATTCTCATGTACGTAACGCCAGTGTCCTGGGAGATCTTACCGGCCGAGGTGAATCGCTTCGCCTGATGATCTTAGGCCGGTATGTTTATGGCGACGATAACGGACAATTGACCAACCGGAACAGTCGTGGGACGGTCAAGCTGGACTTTTTTCTTACGAAACGATTTTACTGGTTTGCCGCCGCGTACTTCGAACAGGATACGTTCCAAGATCTCAATCTTCGCACGTCGCTCTCTTCGGGTCCCGGCTACCAGTTCATCGAAAAGGGAGACTATGCCAGTCCTTATCTGAAAGATATGACGCTGTACTTCGAAGGCGGTCTGGCGTACTTTAACGAAGATTTCAAGGTATCGGCGGATCAGACGTCCGTGCGCCTTCGCACCTCTCTCAAATGGAATTGGCCGATTCTGGACGAACAGATGACGTTTTTTCATTATGACGAATTCTTCCCATCCATCCAAAACACAAAGGATTTTTACCTGACGTCCGACCAAGGCGTGCGATTCAAACTGTTTGGAAATCTTGTCAGCAGCTTTCAATTGACCTATCGATATAACAACATGCCCCCGCCTGGGGTGAGAAGTTCCGATACGCTCCTCCTGGCGACGCTTGGATATGCCTTTGATACAAGTAGGAAGCGCAGCTAATCACGGTCTTTATGACCCAGATGGGAGGGCGTCTATGTTGAAAGAATTCAAGGAATTCGCCATGCGCGGAAACGTGCTGGATATGGCGATCGGCGTGATCCTGGGAGGAGCGTTCGGAAAAATCGTGTCGTCGCTCGTGAGTGATGTCTTGATGCCTCCTATCGGCTTGCTGATGGGGCATGTCGACTTTTCGAGTCTCTTTTTGACTCTCTCCGGACAGCCTCAGCCGTCGCTGGCGGCCGCCAAAGCGGCCGGAGCGCCGACCATCAACTACGGTGTCTTTCTGCAAACGATTGTGGATTTCGTGATCATCGCCTTTGTGATTTTCCTGATCGTCAAACAGGTCAATCGCTTGAAGAGTTCGGATGCGCCTGCCGCTTCTCCAACCACCCGAGGTTGTCCCTATTGTTTGAGCGACATTCCCGTCAAGGCGACACGCTGCGCGCATTGCACCTCTGATGTTAAGGCTGCCTAACTAGTGAGCGGTTGTGGCGCTTAGGGGCCACTGGCGGGAGCATTTCGCTTCGCAGACAAGTCCTTTATTGGTCATGCCGTCTCGTGACTGCGTTTTTACTAGCAAAATGGCAAAAATTGACTATACTGATAGGGATTATCTTAACGGAGCGCTTCGACAGTGAGAACGGAAAACGCGAAAAGCGCATTTGAACGACTGCCCGGCGGGACGGAAACCGTCTTAGTCGTCGACGACGACAACAATGTGCGCGCATTGATTCGCGAGACGTTGAAGATGAAGGGCTATCACGTCCTGGATGCACAATTTAACAGCGGCGCGCTCATGGCTTCAGGCCGGCATCGGGGCGCCCTGCACTTAATGGTGGCGGATGTCATGATGCCGGGCATCAACGGTCGCGAATTGGGACGGCGACTCGAATCGTTGCGCCCCGGGACGAAAATTCTTTACGTGTCCGGCTACCCGCGGGAAATTCTCCTGGATGAAAAGATTTTGGAGGAGCGGTCGGCGTTCTTGCAAAAGCCCCTCAGTCCTGAAACGCTCCTCCCGAAAATCCGCGAGATTCTGGATTCATCCGATCACCTACCTCATACCGAAAGTGAGAACGACGAGTTTGTTTTGAATATGCTCCAGTCGGTGCTCAATCGAAAAGAAGACTTCGATCTGTCCAAGGAGCAGAGCGCCAAACTGGAAGCCCTGTTAATTGAATACGAAGAAGCGCGGCTCGCCTGTGAAGCCGAATTCATGGTCGCCGAGTTGCACATCCAAACGTTGGCCCAAGACGAAAACATCCCAGCCGACATCGAGGCGGCCCTCCGGAATTCGGAGCGCGCCCAGACCACCGTGCGCATGGAAGGCCTGAAAGCGCTCCACGCCGCCGAAGCGGTGCTGTCTCCCGAACAGCGAAAGCAGATGATTGCTTCCTATCCGCATGGGAGGCGGCGGGTGGGCGATCCCATGCGTCCGCTCTAGCGCTGTATCCTGCCCGTCCTTTCATCTCTCTATTCCAGAGCCGCCTCGAAGAAAGTCGATTAGACGATTCTCGGCCCAAAAACAATCCTCATCTGAACGCGGACGTTGCACGAATCCGCAGTGGCCCCCGTGCCGGGTGATGACGAGTTGGATAGATGGATTGGTCGAGATGCCCAGAATATTGAAGATGCGGGCGGGAATAAACGGATCGTCTGCCGCCGTCAGAATGAGAGTCGGCACAGTGATCCCTCCCACCACATGCCGAGCGCCCACACGTTCATAGTAATCTGCCGAGTCGAAAAATCCTCCATTGGGAGCCGTATAGATATCGTCGAAGGCGCGCATCGTTCGAATCGATCGAAGCTGCGTCGTATCGAACAGGCCGGGAAAGAGAACCGCCTTGCGCTGGAGTCGCTTCAGCATGCTGTTGAGAAAATGGCGATGGTATAGCCAATTGCCGCGGGTCTCCAGCGCGTCCACGCACGCGGCGGGATCGATGTTCGGACAGACCGCCATCACGCCTTTGAGTGGTGGAAAGCCGCTCCCGCTTTCGCCGGCCAATCGTAGGACTAGATTGCCGCCCATTGAATAGCCGGCGAACCACAAGCGAGTGAGCCCATCTTTTTCTGCCAGTTCCGTGGCCACGGCCCGAAGATCGGCGCTCAATCCACTGTGATACAGCGTCGGGGTTTCATGCTCTGTGCCCCCGCAATTGCGTTGATTGAGGCGGATCACGTTGAAGCCCGCTCGCCAGGCCTTGGTTGCAATGCCCCGCATATAGTGCGAATCGCTACAGCCCTCCAGTCCATGCACAACCAATAACGTCGGATGTTGTCCAGGCCTCATTTGCCAATGGCAGTGGCCTAGGAGACGAGATCCGGGGGCCACGGTAAAGAGGCGACGCTCCGTCGGCATGTCTTGGAGGAGCCCCCGCCGTCGCCACCAGTGCGGAGCGAGCGTCATGGCGTGTGGATGGCGAATGAGTGGGTGCGGGATAAACGGCCGCGTGTCGATGAGTGAGGACATCCCGTATCCTAAACGGCTGAAGCGGCGCGCATCAATGGAGACTATGCAACGAAATGGGCAATTAGAGTATGATAGCGCCGCGAAAAAAGAAGGAGCCGTATGATTCAACAACGGATTGAAGAAGTCACTCGCGCGAATCAGGAATTTTACGCTGCGTTCGAAACGCTGGATATCGGACGGATGGATCACATCTGGGCGAAGCAGGATTACGTCACGTGTATTCATCCCGGCTGGACGCAACGAGTCGGCTGGCCGGATGTGCGCGACTCATGGGTGTTAATTTTTAACAATACCTTTTCGATGAAATTCGAACTGGCGGATGTCTTAGTGCAGGTGGCGGGGGATGTGGGGTGGGTTATTTGCGTGGAGAATATCACCAGCCTGCAGGGCGAGGCGACGCAGGAAAGTCAGATCCTCGCGACCAATCTGTATGAACGCATCGAGGGTCGATGGTATCTCATCCACCATCATGGGTCGCCGGTGATGGGGTAAGAAGGTGGGAAGGGCGGCGCGGGGCATCCGTCGTGTTCGCGCAGCGCGCACGATCAGAATGTGCTCGCTCGATGGGCGCAAGGGACGCCGAATGAACTCTCCTTCGTTATTATTTGGTAGGAGAGGGAAAGAAGAAAAGTGCGCAGGGACTTTCCAAGTGCTCGGTTGGGCAATGGACGTTAGGAAAGCTGGTTGAGGGTCAGTGACGATAAAGTGAAGAGTGGAGGCTATTCGGTTGAAAGGACGGTCTTTTGCCATTCAGAGACGATAGTGTCTCGCTCATCCATGGTCATGCCGGCGTACTTGTTGAACATGCCCTGCCCGCGCCGTCGCCGCCAAGTCACGAATTGAATAAAATGGTCCTTGCAGAGCGTGGTTGTTCCACTGGGCGCATATGCGGGAAGCGTACAACTTTCGATCAAACACCGTTCGTCGCTCATGGCATTCCTTTCAAACCGGGTTCGTATAGAGTATGCCGGACGGACTCTCCGGGTTGCAAGGCCGCAGTTGCGGAAAGCCGATGCCCGCAGCACGTCTTATCCGATGGCGAGAATAGGAGATAAATGTGAGGCGTAGATCATTGTCGATTGTTTGTCTGTTCTTTGCTCTCTTGTCCGGTTGTGAGTCGTCCGCTCGTTCGAATGTCTCATCCAATGAGGTCCCTCATGAAAAACCTCTCGGGCAGGGGGTTGCAGTCGGCGACGTGACGAGCCGTTCTGCCTTGGTCTGGCTGCGCACCGATGACGCTGTGACGGTATACGTAGAATGGCAGGAGCGCAATCAATCCATACGTTCTATCCCCGTCACTACGACAAAGGACAAAGACTTTACGGCGACGGTCTTACTCGATGACCTGAAGCCGGGAACCTCCTATCGATACGGCGTGAGGACATCAGCGGGACCGAATGTCCGCAACGCGGGCCTGGCTTCGGAAGGACGGTTCATGACCGCGCCGGCGGAAGATACCCACGCGGTAGCCACCTTTGTTTGGAGCGGCGATCTGGGCGGACAGCAACGCTGTCGTCGGTTGCCGGGCGGCTACGCGGTCTTTGATCAAATTCTGCAGCAGCAGCCGGCCTTCATGATTTTTTTGGGCGACACGATCTATGGCGACGATCGTTGCACTGTTCCTCCCAATGTTCCGGGAAGCGAGTTCACCGCGTCTCTTCTCGATGAGTACCGCGCCAAGCATCGCTATCAACGAGAGGACGCAGCATTGCAGCGGTTCTTAGCTGCTGCGCCGGTCTATGCGATTTGGGATGATCATGAAGTGCGCAATAATTTCTCCGGGACGATCGACCCCCAGATGCCGGTAGGTCGGCAAGCGTTGCTCGAATATTGGCCCATCGCGACGCCGAAGGAAGACCCGTTCCGGCTCTACCGAAAGGTCCGATGGGGTGCCGATGCGGAAATCTTTATTCTGGATACACGCCAATACCGCAGTTCCAATGGCCATCCCGATGGGCCGAACAAAACCATGCTCGGGAGCGCGCAACGTGAATGGTTGCTCGACGAATTGTCGCGTTCGACTGCCACATGGAAATTCGTCGTGACCAGTGTTCCTTTGTCCAATCAAAAGGGCGGCACATTGTTGGTGCCCGGCAATGATAGTTGGGCCCGCGGGGCTGATGGGACTGGGTTTGTTACGGAACTGAACGGCATCGTGAGGATCTTATTGGCACGCCATATCGTCAATGTCGTCTGGCTTGCCGGTGACGTCCACTACGCACAAGTCACGGACCTCGACCCAAATGAAGACGGCATTGTGGATTTCTACGAGTTCATCAGCGGCCCCCTATCCGCTGCCTTTGGCCGGCCGGTTCCTCCCAATCCCGACCTCAAGCCTAAAACTATCTACAGCGAAGGCGGGTTCGCGAATTTCGGAAAAATCACCGTCGATGGAAACAACCTGCATCTCGCCATTATCGATGACACTGGCAAGTCTCGTTTCGAGCGGACGATTCAAGCGCAAAGGTAACTCAGCCGCTATTTTATTGTGGAATTGTTAACGTTTATACGTTGACTTGAGTAGCGTCGTGCTGTTGATGTATTTCTCGGAGAGCGGTGAATAGCGTGTAAGAAACTGGAATCAGAATTGACCTGTCCTGAATTAACCAAATTGTTTTATTCAGTGCACCAATGTAAATGCTTTGTGAGTGTTTGGAGAAAGCTCTCAATCAAGAGATCGAGCGATGTCGTATAGATGCGCAGCGCCAGTCTGACGAAACTGAAAATGAGGAAGAGCGAGAATTTATGAGCGTTCAGATTCAAGATGGTCTCGTATTACCTGTTGGGCTTCCGCCTGAGTATAAAATGAACGACAGTCCACCTTGTCCAAATATTGGACCTTGGATCGCGCGGGCTCCTTGTTAGCACTTCAATCACTAATGAGCGGCACATGCCCGTATGGTCAACGCATTTCTCCGCAGAGGCAATCGCCTACGTTCAACCTTCCGAATCCGACATTCTTCCTAAGTAGGTCTTATCTGTAAGACGATCGAGGGTAGGTATTCGGCCGGAATCCTACTCGTATTCGTGTTTGGGGGTACGTATGCTGCCATCGTCCGTAAAAAGTGAATGCACGAGACGAGGAAGCTAATGAAAATACTTGCGGTTCATCCCAGTCCGTTGATGTATACAAAGATTTATCTTCGATTGGAGCCGCTTGGGTTGGAACTCGTAGCCCAGGCGATCCGACAAGCAGGGCATGAGATCCTCCTTATTGATCTGCAGGTCGAAAGCCATCGTGATTATTGCAAACTCCTACAGAACTGGCGGCCCGATGTCGTGGCGTTCTCCTGTAACTATTTGGCGAATGTGCCTGAAATCGTCGATCTCGCGAAGCTCACCAAGAGCATGCTGCCTGAGAGTTTTGTGTTCGTCGGAGGACACAGCGCCTCATTTATTGCGGATCGCTTTCTGGAACATGGCGAGGGCGCAATCGATTGCATACTCAAAGGCGAGGGAGAGGCCGTCGTTCCGGAGCTCTTGCAGGCTATCGAGCATGATCGGACGGCGATTGCCCGCGTGCCCGGTGTGGTATCGCCTTTCGGATCTGGACCGGCCCCTCGTTTTGTCGAGACCCTCGACGCCATCAGCCCCGCGCGTGATCTGCTGCGCCATCGCAAAAAATATTTCATCGGTGTCCTCGACCCATGCGCCTCCATTGAATTTGCGCGCGGCTGTCCATGGGATTGTTCCTTCTGCAGCGCCTGGACGTTCTACGGTCGCAGTTACCGCGTGATCAGCCCGGATAAGGCGGTGGAAGACTTGGGGCGAATCCAAGAACCGGGCGTGTTTATCGTGGACGATGTGGCCTTCATTCAGGGCAAGCATGGCCTGGCGATTGGCGAAGCGATTGCTAAGAAAGGCATCAAAAAGAAATATTATTTGGAGACGCGCGGCGACGTGCTGCTTCGGAATAAAGACGTATTTACCTTCTGGAAGTCGCTCGGCCTTGAATATATGTTCATCGGAGTCGAGGCCATCGACGAAGAGGGATTGCTCAAGCATCGCAAACGCATTTCGCTGGGAAAGAATTTTGAGGCCTTGGAGTTTGCCCGTTCGCTTGGCATTACCGTCGCCATCAACTTGATCGCCGATCCGGACTGGGACAAACAGCGGTTCGAGGTTATTCGTCAGTGGTGTCTGGAAATTCCTGAAATCGTGAATATCAGCGTTAATACGCCTTATCCAGGCACCGAAACGTGGCTGACGGAATCCCGCCCCATTCAAAGCCGCGATTATCGACTCTTTGACATTCAGCATGCCGTGCTCCCTACGAAACTACCCTTGACGGAGTTTTACGCGGAATTGGTGAAGACCCAACAAGTGCTCAATACCAAACATCTGGGCTGGAGGGCGCTGAGATCGACGGCGAAGATCGCGGCCGGGCATCTGCTCCGGGGGCAAACCAATTTTGTGAAGATGTTGTGGAAATTTAACAGCGTCTACAATCCGGCCTTACAACTGGCCGACCATCGGCAATCAGTTCAATACGAGATGGCCTTGCCGCCCGCGGCGACACCAACGGTCAACTCCGGCCTGCTCTACATTCACCATGCCAAGGGCCGTGAAGGGCGCCATATCGATGATTCCACGGAGCAGTTTGTGGACACGACACGAATGGGAACTGCCATATAAGTATATCTATTCAACGGAATCATAACTCATCTACGTCCTAGTACACTGATTTCTTCCAGTCTTGTCGAAGGCAGGGCCTCATTGTATAATCCGTCCCACTATGGGAGACCCAAAAACTATTAGCGTCGAAGTCTCTGAGGCCGTTAAACTCCTTGAGCAAGTCAAGATCCGGAAGATGCAGGATGGTTTTATGATTGGCGAAACCGTTTCTCGTGAAAAAATTTCTGGCAAGAGCAAGCGGCTCACTCATGAGATACTTTCGATTGATCGGAGCAATCCAAGTCAAACTGTTAAGCATCATCGTGTCCAAGAATTGGACGAGAAGGGCGACCCCATCGGGGATTTACATGAGCACACCAATTCCTCCCCTGCTAAACGCCGACCTCCTAGCAAAACATAACCTTTTCCGTCTTCCCCAGAGCGAGTCACAATCAACAAATTCGGATCGGCGAGAGAATAGGGGCAAGCAGAGCAGGTACGCTCTCTTATATTTACGACGCATGCCCGAGTAACATCTCCGCACATCGCAACAAACAGCTTCCCTATCCTCTACAATCCGTTGCGCTGATCACATAGAGACGATGGGCGCACAATAGCCGTACGGTTAAGTGAGTCGAATGGGTAGGTGAGAAAGATAAATGGCGATCAGACTTGGAATGTTGATAGCCGTGACCTTCCAACCTAACATCGGTTTGAGACTGCATCTGGATCAATCGCCTCTTGCATTGTGCAACTCCTCACAGGTACCGTAGCACCCTGCTTAACGCGACTTGCAAGCTCATTGATCTAGAGCCAGAGCGTGAGGCAGGACATTCGCTGAACATTTTATTTATTAGATTCCGCACGGAAGGAGCGCACATGGCAGGTTCGATTTCAGTAGACGACGTGATTAAGCAGATTGAGGATGCGGCCACGGCGGCCACTAACCCGGATGAGAAGGCGCTGCAAATCGATTACAACGCGCTGCGGGACAACATTCGGAAAGCGCTGGGCACTCGAAAAGTAGTGCTGATGCATATCAACCGGTTTTTACCGGAAGGCTATGAGGATCAGGGACGTTTCAACGCCCTGCTCCTGACCGGTGGAAAAATAGTCTACGACATGGTGATCGGCGATTCGTATTTTCGCTATGACATCGTATCGGTCGGTGACCTGGATAAAATTCAGCTCATCGATGCGGTGTGGGAAAACCGCGAGAAGCGGCGTGAAGAGCCGTTTCTCAGCCTCCGGCTCATGCATGCGGATGAGACGCATCTATTATTGGCCATGGATAACGACGAACGCCAAAGTCTCTTATCCTTTGCCGAGGCCTTGTCGAACGCCCGCCACCCGGAAGCGTAACGACCGGGCCTCTTCGTGCGTGAGTTCAAGCGAGTCTGTGAGGGAATGACTTGTAGGCTCAGGAGTTGGAATAGAGAGGCATCGGACGAACGGTGGCGTCATACCGCTGACCTTCAATGTCGATGTTCAACGTGGTGCCTGGGTTGGAAAAGTCACGCAAGGGGAATCCGAAGGCCACGGTGCAACCGAACGACGGTGAGTGTGCGGCGCTGCTAACCCACCCGATCTCACGTTCCCCGCTGAAAATTTTTGCGCCTTTGGCAGGAATCACTGCATCGAGCAATACCATGCACGTGAGCCGGCGGCGGACGCTACCATAGGTATCCATGCGAGCCACGACTTCTTGTCCTGGATAACAGCCTTTGCTGAGGCTGAACGCCTTGCCCTCCAAATTCGCTTCAGGGGGAACGATCTCTTCCGTTAAATCGAATCCGGCTCTGGGCAGACCCGCTTCCAGGCGAAGCATTTCGCGTGCGTCCGTCCCAAAAGGCTTCATGCCCATCGCCCCGCCGACCGCCCAGAGACGCTCCCAGGCAGCCATGAGGCCGGCAGTTGGAATGAGGATCTCGATATCCGTTTCCCCGGTTTCTTCCGTTCGAATGATCAACGCCTGCTGACCGCCGATTTCATGCGTGAGAAAATCCAGTGGAGCGAGGCCGTCCAGCGCACATCCAAACGCTTCCTCGATCAGCGCTGCTGCCTGTGGACCGCTCACGAGGAGTAGCCCCCACGCGTCGGCGCCTTTTTCCATTTTGGCTTTCGTCCCATACAGGAGAAACTTGCGTAAGGCTTGGAAGGTGGCTTCTCCAATTTCGCCCACGTCTTCGACGACGAGCGAATCGGGGAGGGCATAGACGCGAAAATAGGACAGCATCTTTCCCTTGTGCGTCAGAAAGCTGGAATAGACGCCATGGCCGGTCGTCAGCGGCAGAATGTCGTTGCTGATAATACTCTGAAGCCACTTCACGCGGTCGTCACCGGTAACGCGAAGGGTTCCTCGATGAGAAAGATCGGCGATCCCGACGCCATGTCGGACGGCCGCATGTTCGGCAATGGGATCGCCATAGTGCCGAGGAACTTCCCATCCGGAGACCTCGTGAAAGGTGGCCCCGCGCTTGGTGTGTTGTTCGTGGAGAGGCAGATATTTCACGATCGTTGCCTTTAGCGATTGGCGCTCACGGTTTAGACTTGAGAACGGTGACCTGAGGCAAGCACTTCGTCTACCAAGGCACGTGTGCGCGAAGAAAATTCATTGCGCGACACGATCTTCGTCACACCCAATTCCTTGGCGAGTTTCCAGGTGTCGACTTCTTCATGGTTGGCAAATGCCAAGCTGGGAATCGAGGTCGGAGACGGAGAGCCGTGCATGTGTCCGAGCGCTTGCAGTGCGTCCAATTTGCCGTCATTCATGTCGAGGATGACCGCCGCGGGTGTCGATTTGATCTTTTCGGAAAAATCTTCCTGCGTCCGCGCCCGATCTAACGTGTAGCCTTGCGCCAACAAGGCGTCGCGTACCTTGGTATAGAAAAAGAGATCATTCACGGCGACAAGGATCGTTTTATTATTGTCCATAAGTACCTAAGCGGTTGTTCAAAATGGCTGTCAGCAAGGCCGCAGGTGAAGGCACCGCCGGAGGCATAGCGACATTTCACCCGTCCACCCAAGCGCGCCAAGACGCGCTCCTTCCCCAGGAGCGACGTTGAGGACGGTGGCGAACCCAGAACCGCAGCTGGCGGCCATTTTCAACAACTGCAGCAACACCTAGTTGAGCATGCTGATCACGCGCCCGAACGCCTTCTTTGCCAAGGTGTAGTTCGGATTAAGCGCGAGCGCCTTTTTGTAGCAATCGATGGCCTCCGACCATTGTCCCTTGCGTTCGTACACGCGGCCCAAATTGAGATGGGGAAATGCCGGACTTTCGTAGCGCCTCGCTTGCAGAGCTTTCTCGAACCAGGGGATGGCCTCGTCGAATTCGCCCTTTTCAATCAAATACGCGCCGATGTCGTTATAGGGATTTCCGAATTCGGGATCCACCTGAATCGCATGCTGGCATTCTTCGATCGCGTCGTCGAGCCGTCCCATAAAACTATAGGTCCATCCCAGGAAGGTATACGCTTCGGCGGTCGGATGACTTCCGATGGATTGCTTGTACAGATTCACCGCTTCCTCAAGTTCGCCCTTCATCTGATGCTCATAAGCCTGTTGAAAAAAGCTCCACGCATCTTTCTTATCTTCGTCGCGGCCTTCGCCTTGAATTAAAAAATCTTGAATATCCATGTCACGTTGCTGAAAAAGGCCCCAGCTTCGTTCTCAGCGAGAAAAAATCCTCAACGTACCACGGGCAAGAGCCGGTCCCGGCCGGCTCGGGGGTCGGGAGGGTGAAATGTCGGTACGCTTCCGGTTCTTTCCCGCCTGCGGCCTCGCTGGCTGGCCTTTTTGAGCAGCCTGCGAGGGCTATAGCGAATCAATACTATTCTTGTTTAAGTTTTCTCTTGATTAACTCCGCTCCATAACGACCGGAGAGCAACATTGACCCGAAGGCCGGCCCCATGCGAGGGGTACCATGGACGGCCGATACGGCCAAGCCGATGACGAAACAGTTGGGATAGACTTCTCCCGTATGATCCATCACATCTTCTTCCGATCGTGAGACCCACATGGCGCCGTTTCCTGGGACGGCCTTATAGAGATTACGGCGATGCAAGAGGTTCACGACGACGGCATCGTGGCCAGTTGCATCGACGACTAGCTTGCTCTCGAGCGCAATGGGATCGACATGAATAATATCGTGGCCCGCCATCTCGGCAGTCGTGCTGTTGACGACGACGCCTTCTAAAATGCCGTCGCGCCGTAAGATGAGATCGACCACGCGCGTCAGATTCATGATTTTTGCGCCCGCCTGGTAGGCCGCGGCAATCAATGCCGCAGTCGCATGGGGCGGATCGACAATATACATGCCTTCGCAGTCTTTGATCTGTTTGCAGGGAACGCGGAGTTCTTGAAGGATCTCATTGGCCGGCTCGCAGATGGTGGCCTTATTCATGAGGTAGCCGCCGGACCAGAAGCCACCACCCAATGCGAGAGACTGTTCGACGATCAAGGTACGAAACCCCATTGCGGCAAGATCGCGCGCGCAGATCAGTCCCGAAGGCCCTGCGCCGACGATGATGACGTCGCTCTCGATCAATTGATCGAACTCTTTGTAGTATTCGCGCGCGATGTGGCGGGTGATATCGCGTTCGCGCAAGGGCGCCGGTCTAGGAGGTTTGGTCATATCCATACGCTATCCTTTGGATGCCGGGCGATCAGCGGTAAATTTCTGCACCGGCTTTTCGAAATTCCTCCGACTTTTCTTTCATGCCGAGTTCCAAGGCGCGCTGCTCGTCCAATTGTTTTTGCGCGGCATATTCCCGGACATCCTGCGTAATCTTCATCGAGCAGAAATGCGGCCCGCACATGGAGCAGAAATGCGCGACCTTCGCGGCATTGTCGGGCAGGGTCGCGTCGTGAAACAAACGTGCGGTATCCGGGTCGAGCGAGAGGTTGAACTGATCTTCCCATCGAAATTCAAATCGCGCTTTCGACAGAGCGTTATCCCGGGATTGCGCGCCCGGATGTCCCTTCGCTAAATCAGCTGCATGGGCCGCAATCTTATAGGTGATGACGCCGGTCTTGACGTCTTCCCGATTAGGCAAACCTAAATGTTCTTTCGGCGTCACGTAACAGAGCATCGCGCAGCCGTACCAGCCGATCATGGCTGCGCCGATCCCCGAGGTAATGTGGTCGTAGCCGGGCGCGATGTCGGTGGTGAGGGGGCCAAGCGTATAGAACGGCGCTTCATCGCATTCCTTGAGCTGTTTTTCCATGTTGACCTGGATCAGATGCATGGGCACATGGCCGGGGCCCTCGATCATTACTTGCACATCGTGCCGCCATGCGATCTTCGTGAGTTCGCCCAGCGTTTCCAGTTCCGCGAATTGTGCGGCGTCGTTCGCGTCGGCAATCGAACCCGGCCGCAAGCCGTCTCCCAAACTAAAGGAGACATCGTAGGCCTTCATGATGTCGCAGATCTCTTCAAAGTGGGTGTAGGTGAAATTTTCTTGATGATGCGCCAAACACCATTTGGCATGAATCGACCCGCCACGGGAGACGATTCCCGTCATCCGGGGCGCCGTCATCGGCACATACTGGAGCCGCACACCCGCATGGATGGTAAAATAATCCACACCCTGTTCCGCCTGTTCGATGAGCGTATCGCGATAGATCTCCCAGGTCAGTTCCTCCGCTTTCCCGCCGACTTTTTCGAGCGCTTGATAGATGGGCACCGTACCGATGGGGACCGGCGAGTTGCGCAGAATCCATTCGCGGGTCTCGTGAATGTTTTTGCCGGTGGAGAGATCCATCACCGTGTCCGCGCCCCAGCGGATGGACCAGATCATCTTATCGACTTCTTCTTCAATGGAGGAGGCGATGGCGGAGTTGCCGATGTTCGCATTGATCTTCACCAGAAAATTACGCCCGATAATCATCGGTTCGCTTTCCGGGTGATTGATGTTCGCCGGAATAATCGCTCGGCCGCGCGCCACTTCGTCGCGGACAAATTCAGGCGTAATGGTTGAAGGAATACGAGTGCCCCACGCCTGCCCAGGATGTTGCGCCACACCGCCACCATGCCCATTGTTGCCCGCCATCAAATCGCGCGATAACTCACGGCGCTGGTTCTCGCGGATGGCGATATATTCCATTTCCGGCGTGACGATGCCCTTTCGCGCATAATGCATTTGACTCACGTTCTGTCCGGGCTTGGCGCGAAGAGGCTTGCGAATATGTTGAAACCGAAGCTCGGCTAACTTGGGATCGGTCGCGCGCATCCGTCCATATTCCGACGTCACGTCTTGGAGTTCTTGCACATCCTGACGCTCACGAATCCACGGTTCTCGATATGGCGCGAGGCCCGCTCGGATATCGATGGTGACGGCGGGGTCGGTGTACGGCCCAGAGGTATCGTAGACGGTGATCGATCGGTTTTCGACAGCGGATCCCCCATTGACCGTTTTAGTCGGGGTGAGTTGGATTTCGCGCATGGCCACACGCACGTTCGGCAATGCCCCTTGCACGTGGACTTTGGTAGAAGCGGGGAACGGAGCGGTCGATAAAGTGGTATCGACGGCTTGGCCCTTTCCGGAATCGTGACCGTCTCCGTTTCCATTCTTGCTTCCAACGCCTGCCTGCAAGGGTTGTGGATGGCTCATGAAATCCTCCGGGTAATCCAAACAAAAAAACCGCACCAGTACAGGGTGCGGCTTGGCGTTCCAAGGCTCTGTCCGCTTCCCTACGCTGGCATTATCCAGGTCAGGTTCTGAGGGTTGTCCGAGGACTCTCAGCCTTTGTGACGCTCGCGGGGTGAACGAAACCAGGCTCCCCTAGCTAAAGGGGATGGTACACCCCGGTTTTTGTCTCTGTCAATTGGGCATTTCGGCTAATTGCCGCGTCCAGTAGGCCGGAAGATTCATTGATTGTGGGCAGGCGCTATCGTACAATTTAGAAGAATGCGGCAGTGAATGCGTCATCCCTGAGTGCTCTTAATGAAAATAGCGGAAACGACAGAACGTCCGGTCACCGACTATCAGCACCTGTCGGCGGATGAACTATTTGACCGCACGGCGGCGGCAAAACGCGCGCTCGGCGACAAGGTATTGGTGCTCGGCCATAACTATCAGCGCGACGAAGTAATCGAACATGCGGATCTGCGCGGTGATTCGCTAATGCTGTCTAAACTCGCCGCACAACATGCGGAGCGTCCAAATATCATTTTCTGCGGCGTGCACTTTATGGCGGAAACCGCGGACATTCTGAGTCGTTCCCAGCAAACCGTGATTCTTCCCGATTTAGCCGCCGGCTGTTCGATGGCCGATATGGCGGCGATCGAGCAGGTCGAGGAATGTTGGGACTCGCTTGGACGTGTCCTCCCGGTGGAAGAGACGGTCATGCCGGCGGTCTATGTGAACTCCGCAGCAGTCCTGAAAGCCTTTTGCGGGGAACATGGAGGGATTACGTGCACCTCTTCGAATGCGCGCGCCGTGATTGAATGGTCATGGGCACGACGCCAGAAAATTTTATTTTTCCCCGACGAACATTTGGGACGCAATACCGCGAACAAAATGGGCATCCCGCGTGAGGATATGATCGTCTGGGACCCTTTCATGCCGAAGGGCGGCAATACGATCGAGGCGATCAAGCGCGCGCGGCTCATTTTGTGGAAAGGCCACTGCAGCGTGCATCAAATGTTTCAACCGGCTCACGTCGATTATTTCCGAAAGCAGTACCCGGACGTGAAGGTCATTGTACATCCGGAGTGCCACGAGAACGTAGTGAATAAAGCGGATTTCGTCGGTTCGACTGAGTTCATTATCAAGACGGTCAGTGCCGCGCCAACCGGCACGATATGGGCGGTCGGAACTGAGCTGAATCTTGTCAATCGGCTCAAGCGGCTTCAATCTGATAAGCGGGTCTTTTTTCTGTCTTCCACCGTCTGTCAATGTGCCACGATGTTTCGTATCGACGCGCCGCATCTTTGTTGGGCCATGGAAAATCTCGCCGAAGGGCATGTGGTCAATCGTATCGTCGTGCCCGATGATGAAAAGGTCTGGGCGAAGGCTGCCTTGGATCGCATGATGGCGATTAGTTAATCGAGCTGCGATCATCCAATCCCCTCACCTCAGCGAAAATTCTTCTTGCAGAACACCGTGAGCTGGATTAACTACACTGCATGGATTACAAAGCGACCCTGAATTTGCCCCGCACTGATTTCCCGATGAAGGCGAATCTGCCGCAACGGGAGCCCGAACTTCTCGCCTGGTGGGAAGAGCAGCGCCTGTACCAGCGACTTCAAGACGGCGGACAAGGCCGGCCTCTCTATGTGCTGCACGATGGCCCTCCCTATGCCAACGGCCGCATTCATATCGGTCATGCGCTGAACAAGATTTTGAAAGACATCATCGTCAAATCGAAAACGATGGCCGGCTTTCATGTGCCGTATGTCCCCGGGTGGGATTGCCACGGATTGCCGATCGAACATCAGGTGCTGAAAGAGCTGGGCGAGAAGAAAAACACGCTCGACACGCTCGCCATCCGTAAATTATGCCGCGAATATGCGGAAAAGTACGTCACGATCCAGCGCGACGAATTTAAGCGGTTGGGCGTCCTCGGCGATTGGGACCATCCGTATCTCACCTTGAATCCCGAGTATGAGGCGACGATCCTTCGCGAGTTCGGGACGTTCGTCGAAAAGGGCGGCGTCTATAAAGGACTGAAACCCGTCCTCTGGTGCACGTTCGATCAGACGGCCTTGGCGGAAGCCGAGGTCGAATATGAGGATCATACCTCGCCATCCATCTATGTGAAGTTTCCCGTGGTGCAACCGCCCAGCGTGCTGGGAAGCGCGGCCCTGTTCAACATGCCGTTTCCTTCCGACGTGGCCCGCGTCTCGATCGTGATCTGGACGACGACGCCATGGACCCTTCCTGCCAATCAGGCGGTGTGTCTCCATCCGGAATTTGAATATGCATTTGTGAAGGTCGGTGAAGAGGTCTTCATCATCGCCCAATCCTTGGTGGAGAGCGTGGCGAAGGCATGTGCCTTCCCGGCTTATTCGATTATTGGCACCAGAAAAGGACGCGAGGGATTCGAGGCTCTGGAGACACAGCGGCCTTTGACGACCGGACTGTCGCCCGTCTTGCTGGGGGACTTCGTCACGCTCGATCAAGGCACCGGCTGTGTTCACATTGCTCCCGGCCACGGACAAGAAGACTATGTCTTGGTGCTCACGCATAACGCTTCGGCGACGGCTGGAGAGCGACTGGAAATACTGGCGCCTGTCGATAACGCGGGACGATTCACGGAGATCGTAAAGGACTTTGCCGGGCAACACGTCTTCAAGGCAAATCCAGGTATCGTCGAGTCGCTTAAGGCGTCGGGCAGGCTGCTGGGACACGGCTCGATCACGCACTCCTATCCCCATTGCTGGCGCTGCAAGAATCCAGTGATTTTTCGCGCCACCGAACAATGGTTTGTTTCGATGGAGACCAATCACTTGCGGCAGAAGGCGATGGAGCAGATCGAACACAACGTAAGGTGGATTCCTTCATGGGGCAAGGACCGGATCGGCGGCATGATCGCGAACCGTCCCGATTGGTGTCTCTCGCGTCAACGTGTGTGGGGCGTTCCCATCCCGGGATTCACGTGCGCCGAATGCAAAACGGTTCTGGCGGATGCCAAAGTCATTCGGCATGTCGCCGATCTCGTTGAGCAACATGGCGCCGATGTCTGGTTTCAAAAAACCGCGAACGAATTAATTCCCCAGGCTACGACGTGCGCAACATGCGGGAGCGCGTCATTTGAAAAGGAAAAGGACATTCTCGATGTCTGGTTTGAGTCGGGCGTCAGCTTCGCCGCCGTGCTGAAGCCACGGCAATGGTGGCCGGCTAGTCTGTATCTCGAAGGATCGGATCAGCATCGCGGCTGGTTCCATAGCGCGTTGTTGGCCGGCGTGACGACGGACGACCGCGCGCCCTACGATGCCGTGCTGACGCATGGATTTGTGCTCGACGGTCAGGGTAAAAAAATGTCCAAGTCGGCAGGCAACGTGGTTGCGCCCCAGGACGTTATCAAGCAATCGGGCGCAGAAATTTTGCGTCTGTGGGTCTCGGCGCAAGACTATCGTGAAGACCTACGCATCTCGAATGAGATTTTAACTCAGCTCATCGAGGCCTATCGGAAAATTCGCAACACGTGTCGGTTCTTGCTGAGCAATCTGTACGATTTCAAACCAGCTGAGAATGCGGTGCCCTATGAACAGTTGCCGGAGTTGGATCGTTGGGCGCTTATGCGGCTGGATGAATTGATTTTTCGCGTCACAAAAGCTTATGAGAACTTCGAATTTCATGGCATTTTTCATGCGCTTAACAATTTCTGTTCAGTGGATATGAGCGCGGTTTATTTGGACATTACTAAGGATCGTCTGTATACGTTTCATAAAGATTCAAAGTTTCGCCGTAGTTCGCAGACAGCGATGCATGAAATTGTAGTTGCCTTGACAAAGCTTATGGCACCGGTTCTGAGTTTCACTGGTGAAGAGATTTGGCGGACAATGCCTGATGAACTAAAAACCGAGAAGGTCATCAGTGTTCATCTAACTTGCTTCCCACGTTCCCAGCCTAAGTGGAATGATCCGAAGCTCGAAAAGAGTTGGGAGGATCTTCTGGTTCTGCGGACCGTCGTTCAGTCTCGTCTAGAGGAGAAGCGGCGCGACAAAATAATTGGGTCTTCCTTAGAGGCAAAAGTGATTGTTCACGCTTCGAAAGCCAATCCAGCGATGTACGATGTGTTAAAGACTTATCAGGACTTTCTATCCAGCCTTTTTATTGTTTCTCAGGTTGAGCTGCGCAGTGTTGACCACGTGCCGGAATTGTTAATGAGCGATCTTAGTGACGGATTCGGTGTCGAAGTGGTTAAGGCAGATAGCCAGAAGTGTCAACGCTGCTGGAATTATCGCGAAGCAGTCGGTATGGATAAAGAGCATCCCACCTTGTGCGATCGCTGTCTTGAGGCGATTCGTTGATGAGCCGGAATAGGCGGTATGTGATCCTGGCGCTGATCAGTGTCTCCACTGTGGTGCTCGATCAAATCACGAAAGTGCAGATCATGCAGACGATGCGGCTGCATGAATCGATTCCGGTCATTCCTGAATTTTTCAGCCTCACCTATATTCGGAACCCGGGCGCGGCATTCGGGCTGCTGGCGTCCAGCGGTCAAAGTTTTCGACTGGTCTTCTTCGGACTCACATCGGTGCTTGCGCTGGGATTGTTGGGGATAATTTTTTTTCGGCTGCGTCAGGAAGATTGGATCGGGCAGTTGAGCATTGCCGGGATTCTCGGCGGAGCCATCGGCAATTTACTGGACCGCGTGCGTTTCGGAGAAGTCATCGATTTCCTCGACTTCTATATCAACGGCTATCACTGGCCTGCCTTCAACGTCGCCGACGCCGCGATCAGCGTCGGAGTGTTTTTTCTCATCCTTCACTTTGCGCTCGAAAAAAAAGAAGAGGAAGGGGAACTGCAGCAGGACCGCATATAGTGAGGATACTGCTAATCCATGCGGAAGATGGAATCAGGCAGGCAAGGTGACGATAAATCCGCCGTTTTCTTTGAGCTGCCGCTGTTGATCCGCCGAAAAGAAGACGACCGGTTCGCTGTGACAGAACTGGCATTCCTTGGTCGTGACGGCAACCCCGCTTTCGCCGATCCCCTCAAGATATTGCTTCGCCAATTTTAGCGCGGTGGCTTCATTCGTCGTCATCACGTCAAAGTGCAGCCGGCCGTTTTTGCCTGTCACCCACGTGTCGAATACTTTCACGGTGTCGGGCATTGTCTCACTCATTGACCTTCTCCTGTTCAAGTACTCAGCGATGCTAACTATGCGAACATTATCAACACCACAATGCCAAGCGCAATACGATAATAGGCAAAGCTGGACAAGGTATGTTGTTTGACGAACGCAAGGAAAGCGGCAATGACGGCCCAGGCGACGAAGAAAGAAACGATCAAACCGACCAAGAGCGCGAGCAAATCTTGTTGTGTAAAGATCGAAAAGGACTTCAACATTTTGTACGCGGTCGCGATGATCATGGTCGGGAGCGCCAAGAAGAATGAGTATTCGGTTGCGACCCGGCGATCCATCCCTACCAGGAGACCGCCAATGATGGTCGCGCCCGAACGGGAAATGCCGGGAAAGAGCGCGCAGCATTGCGCGAGCCCGACCGCAAAGGCGGTTTTCACATCGACCTGTTCCAGGGTCGTGATGCGAACCGGCTTCGCTCTCGCCTCGACCCACAAAATGATCGCCCCGCCCACGATTAATGCCACCGCCACGGTCTGCGGCGTAAACAGATAGCGTTCGATCCAATGATGCGTAACGAATCCGATCAGAGCGGCCGGCAGAAACGCGATCGCGAGCCCGACTAAGAACCACAGACTTCGGTGCTGATCGATGGAACGTCTGATCACGATGCTCCATCCAGGTCTTTGCCAAAATCCACTTCCAACACGTCTCGGTAGGGAGGTAAGCAGCTCCGCCTGTTCCGTCGCGGCTTGCGACAGCAACGAGGCGATCTTGCGACGCTCATAGACCATGATGGCCAGAATCGCTCCCAACTGAATAGCGACTTCCGCCGTGTCTGCCATCGCGCCGGTAAATCCCATCAGATGTCCGACGATGATGAGATGGCCAGTCGATGAGACGGGAAGGAACTCAGTGAGCCCCTCCACCAATCCTAAAATAGCGGCCAGTTCGAAGCCGAGCCCTGGTCCATCCGATTCACGCATGCTGCATTCCCCTTTGCTCGATGAAAGCGGGCGGCATCATCACAGACCGCCGAAAGTGAGTCAAGCGAGCCGGCGCTCATTTGAAGACGCCTCGCCGATGGACGATACGTCGGCGTCGACTATTGACAAAACAGGGTTGATGAACTACACATCAAGTTCGTGGCGTATTGCGAACAGTGTAGCATGTGCGCGTCAATGAGCTGACTGGAGGATGGGATGAAGACGTATGTGACGATGGGCGTGATCGTGATCGCACTGACTGCCGCCGGCTGTGTCAGTAAAGAGAAATATGTCGCGGCCACGGCAGAAGCGGACACTATCAAGGCGGACTTGGAGAAGGCGCGGGCACAGAAAAATGCGCTTGAACAGCAGGTGAAAAGTTTGAAAGACGCGAACGGCAAGTTGACGGCGGATTCGGAATTCATGTCCGCAGAGCTGCAGCGCATCAAGGACAGCCGGGACAAAGAACGCTCCAGCATCGACACGCGTGGCAAGGAGTTGGAACAAAAGGTCAAAGAAATGTCCGCACAGCACCGGATGCTGAAGCAGGAATATGAGGACGTCAAGAAACATAACGAGACGCTCAAGTCGACGGTCGCCCGATATCAAAAGGAGTTGAAGGAGCGGGAGCGTTCGATCGCCTTGCCGACTCTTCCCTCACCGAAGTCGCCGACGTCCCTGCCTCCGTCTTCTTCCTCTTCATCGGCAGGCGAAGTGGCACCACCGGCGTCAAAGATCGCGCCCCCTTCGGCCATCCCACAGCCACCGTCTCCGTCCGCGGGTGTGGCTCCCATCAATGTCAATACAGCGTCCCCCAGCGACTTGGTCCTGTTTTTAGGATTGACGAAGGACATGGCCGAGCGTGTCGTTGCCAATCGTCCGTATAAGATCAAAGGCGAGTTGGTCGCCAAGAACATTATGCCCAAAGCTACCTTCGATCTGCTTAAGGAAAGAATTACCGTCGCTCAATAAGGCGCAGTCACAGTTCGTGAATAGAGAGGCCAGCCGCTGCTAAGCGGCTGGCCTCTTTGATTTCATTGTCCCTCTCTCTGTCCCGGCCGCCGGCATCATACTGTGGTCGGTATAGCGTTGGACCTTGCCCGCCTTTTGTAAAGCCCGTAGAATGTATTCTCCTCCGTATTCCTTGATTGATGCGTAAAGCTATCTGGATATGCAGCGTACTCGCGGTCGCCGTCGTGATCGCGGGATATGTATTCTTCACGGGCGAGCGGAAGGTCCCGGTTCGCTACCGGTCCGTCCCGATACAACGTGGAGCGATCGTGTCGACCGTCACGGCGACCGGGTCACTCAATCCCATGACGACCGTGCAGGTTGGGAGCCAAGTCTCAGGCATGATCGAGAGCTTGCACGCCGATTTTAACTCCAGCGTGAAAAAAGGCCAGGTCGTCGCCCGTATCGATCCATTTCCGTATCGCGCCAAGCGCGACCAAGCTGCCGCGAGTCTAGCGAATGCCAAAGCTGCGCTCGTGAAGGCAAAGGTCGATCTCAATCAACGCAAGCGAGAGTTAGATCGGGTGCAATTGCTGCTCAAGCAGGATTTCGTCTCGCAAGCGGAAGTCGATACGGCCCTCACGGCGCATGAAGGGGCCATTGCTACTTTGGCGGTCTCGGAAGCGGCTGTCAAACAAGCCGCCGCCATGCTCGAAGCGGCTGAATTGGATTTGACCTATACCGTGATTCACTCTCCGGTCGACGGGACGGTGATTTCGCGGCAGGTAGAGGTTGGACAACGACTGTCCGCAAATTTTGCTATCCCCACCCTATTTTTGATCGCGGAAGACTTGACACAAATGCAGGTGGATGCCGCCGTCAGCGAATCGGACATCGGGGGCATGTCGATCGGAAAAGACGCGACGTTCACGGTCGACGCGTATCCCGGCATGCAGTTCCGAGGAAAAGTCCGCCAAGTTCGAAATGCTCCGGTCAGTATTCAGAATGTGGTGACGTACGATGTCGTCATCGGGGTCGAGAATAAGGATATGCGGCTGAAACCGGGCATGACGGCCAATGTCGCGATTGTGGTAGCGCATAAAGAGGAGGTGTTGAAAGTACCGAATGCCGCTCTCCGCTTTACTCCGCCCAAGGCCGACCGGACCGAGAACGCTTCCGGTGTAGTGGTTCCGACAACCCAGATCGACGGCCGAGCAGGGGCGGATCAAAGCGAGATAAAACACCTATGGAAAGTCGGAGCGTCGGGAGAACCGGAAGAAATCCCGGTTGGAGTGGGTATCTCTGATGGAAATGCCACAGAGATCATGACGGACCGTCTAACGGACATCGACGAAGTGATTATCGGCATAGAAGCGTCTCGGAGCGGGCGCAAACCCGACTCCTTGCCGCCCGGCTTCGGCTCAGGCCAGCAGCGGCGTTCAGGGGGACACTGAAAATCTCCACCACCTGCGGAAAGACCTTATAGGGTCCCACGCCTCATGGACACCCTCATTCGTTGCGAAGAGCTCTGGAAGATTTACCGGCTCGGTGACGTACAGGTCCAGGCGCTTCGTGGCCTGAGCCTTTCGATCGCGCGCGGGGAATTCGTCTCTCTCATGGGAGCGTCCGGATCGGGGAAATCGACATTCATGAATTTGCTCGGTTGTCTAGACGTCCCGACGAAAGGGCTCTATCGACTCGACGGACGCGACGTCGCCTCCGCCAGCCCTGACGAACTGGCGGACATTCGGAATCGCCATATCGGTTTCGTCTTTCAAAGCTTCAATCTGATGCCGCGCACGAGCGCGCTGGAAAACGTCCAGCTTCCACTTTTCTACCGAGGACTGTCGTTGCGAGATCAACGCGCTCGCGCAGCCGCCGCGCTGGAACGAGTAGGACTCTCCGGACGCGAGCAGCATTTCCCGTCCCAGCTTTCAGGAGGGCAGCAGCAGCGGGTCGCCATTGCGCGCGCACTGGTCGCGGACCCGTCCATTCTTCTGGCGGACGAACCGACGGGAAACCTCGACACGGAATCCAGCCAAGAAATCATGACGATCTTGACGGACCTCAATCGACAAGACCACTTGACCATTCTGGTCGTGACTCACGATCCGGATATTGCCGCCGTTACGTCCCGTGAACTCTTTCTTAAAGACGGACAATTGATTGCCGATAAAGTCCAGGTGCCGTTGAGTCAGCCGATCTCATAGTCATGTGGACCTTCATCGCCATGACGATGGTCACCGCGTTTCGCGTGCTGGGCCGGAATCGTCTGCGGGCGGGCCTCACCATGCTCGGGATCATTATCGGGGTGGGAGCGGTGATTGCCATGGTCGGCATAGGACAAGGCGCGAAAGAAGCCGTTCGAGCACAAGTGGCGACTATGGGCACGAATCTGATCATTGTGTGGCCCGGCTCGACCACAGTCGGCGGCGTACGCAATGCGGCTGGAGGGGCTGTGACGTTGACCGTCGCTGATGCGCAGGAATTGAAAAAAAAGATTCCTCTCCTGGTCGACACGGGCTGGGCCAAGCGCGACGTGACGCAAATCATCAACGGCAATAAGAATTGGAACGGCCCGGTGAACGGTATTTCGCCGAGCTATTTGACGATTCGCGATTGGTCGTTTACGGGGGGAGGCCCGATCACGCAGGCCGATCTTGAAGCAGGAGCGCGGGTGGCCATCATCGGTGAAACGATCGTCGAAAATTTATACGACCCCGGGGAAGAACCGGTTGGTTCGACGATCCGGATCAAAAATGTGCCGTTTCGGGTCGTGGGGGTCCTGTCTGCGAAAGGGCAGTCGGCACAGGGGACTGACCAGGACGACGTGATCTTTATCCCTTTTACCACGGCGGAGCGAAAGCTTGTCGGAACATCATTTTTGGGGAGCGTCGGGGCAATTTTTGCGTCTACCAGCCGGCTTGATGATCTGCCCGAGGCGGTCGAGGCGATCCGAGAAGTGTTACGGCTGCGTCATCGACTCCAGGCCGATCAGGCGGATGATTTTACGATTCGCACGCAGGTGGACATCGGAAAAGTGCAAGAGGGCGCCAGCGAAACCTTGACGGTGATGATGTTTGCGATCGCTTCCATTTCTCTCCTGGTCGGCGGCATCGGCATTATGAATATTTTGTTGGTCTCGGTTACAGAACGGACACGTGAAATTGGAGTGCGCATGGCGGTCGGGGCCAAGCGCCGCCACATCCTCATGCAATTTCTTATCGAAGCGATGACCTTGGGACTGGTGGGTGGGATCTTAGGGATCATTGTTGGGGTCGTCGGCGCCCGAGTGATGACGTTCGTGGCCGGTTGGCCAACCATCATTAGTCCGAGTTCTATTGTCGTGGCATCCGTATTTTCCCTAGCAGTCGGCCTCTTCTTCGGTCTATATCCCGCCAACAAGGCGTCTCGCCTCAATCCTATCGATGCGCTTCGGTATGAATAATGACTGGAAGCGACGCCTTCGTCGCGCGCGAAAGATATCTTGGCTTACTCGGAGAGTGGGGCGGCAAGCGCCCTGATAGTGAGCTCGATCGAGGGCGAGGCCGTCGCAACTTCCTTGTACACATGCAGTTCGAGTACCCGATTATCATTCAGCCCTAGCGCTTCGCAAATCGCATCCTGTGTGATTTTCAGTCCGCCGTCGATGTCACGTCTCAGCAGGGAGGCAAAATGACACCGAATGGACAGTCCTAAATATTCCGCTCGCAAATTGACCAGAAGCGCGTGCTTGTGCGGGGAGCGAGACAGGGCCAATAGGATATGCTGACCGATTTCGAGTTTGTAGCGACGTCCCACCTCGGACAAAATTCGCCGTCCATTTACCGTGGCATATTGATGATTGATGCTAGGCGGAATCGGCAATGTAATCGTGAGACAATGCGCGTGGATAGTGGCCGGTGGAAGCACGGGGGCGATGACGGTCATCTGTACAACACGTCGTCGGGGAGGCGGTGCGCACGCTGGTGTGGTCTTCAATGGAGATGCCGGCGCCTGAACTAGACCGGTGTGGGAATCGGACGGGCGATAGCTGGTCAGTCGGACAGAGGTCGCTTTATCAGCGGACGGCAGTTTTCTAGGCAGCGGCAGCCTCGCCTACAATAAGTTGAAAATCTTGCTGAGGTTCTGTTCGTACTTATCTTCCGTCCGGCTGATGTAGCGACGCCATTCGGCGGGATTCCAGACTTCCAGACGATGGTACAAGCCGACGAGAATGATTTCCTGGTCCTCGTCCATCGGCACCTGTTTCCGCAGGCGGCCCGGGATCAGCACACGACCCGTCTTATCGACATCGGATGTGCCCACTTCCGCCACGACAAAATGCATGAAGAGCCGACTCTGGTCCTCGTCGAGCTTGGTCTTGGTGCGTTCTAAGACTTTGTCCCATTCACTTGAAGAATAGACCCACAGGGATTGGTCTGTGCCTTTGAGAAACACCACTCCATTGCCCTCGAGCTCCAATCTCTCTCTAATCGGAGAGGGAACAATGAAACGGCCTTTTTCGTCCACCTTGCAGAGATACTCGCCCGCAAACATGGAACTCCTCCACAGTAGGATCGTTGCCTAAGCAAAAGGCTCCTGAGGGCTCATCGTATCAAAGGCGAAGAAAATGTCAAGACTTTCAGTGCTGGGTGCTTTTGTTAAGCTTTAGTCTCGATTCAAAATAGGACAGTCTTCACAGTTGGCAAAATAGGACACTTTAATTCAAACTAGGATAGTCGACTTGAAAGTAGGACAGTCTGGGTCAAATTACGACAATACGAGGTGCTGTACCTAATCCAAATCGGACATGTCTGATTCACCCATACCGCTCCCGGTTTCTTCGAGCGCCTCATTAAAATCATCGCCCATATCTTCTCCCATTTCCTGTCCCATCTTTTTCATAAAGCGAGCCATGCTCTGTGGGTCGTTCTCGTCGATGTCGCCGAACTTGCTCGGGTCTGCCATGGATTCTAGTCTTGCTTCTTCAGACTTAGGAGAGGCGAATCGTGACATCAGCCGCTCTAGCTTTGAACTTCCACAAGCGGTGCATGCGATGGGGGAGTTGGCCGACAAGATCAAAAGGCTCACGCGCTTTTTGCAGTCCATGCAGCGATATTCATAAATGGGCATACAGTACCTCTGTCGTTGAAAAAATGAGACGCCCGAGAAGATCCATTACACCGTTCGCGCTAGCGTGCACACATACACATCCGTCGCACCGGCGCGTCGGAGCGTTTTGGCACATTCGTTCACGGTTGCACCCGTCGTAAAGACGTCATCGATCACAAGGATGCGTTTGCCGGCGACCTCTTCAGGGCGTTGCACAGCGAAGGCGCGTCGCACATTGTTCAAACGGACGGCGCGGGTCAGTTCCGTCTGCGGCGGCGTGTCGCGAGTGCGAATCAAATTATCGTAGGAAAGCGGAAGCCTTCTCGCTCGGCTTACACGCTCGGCCAGCAATAAGGACTGGTTATATTCCCGATCTCTTAAGCGTGTGGCATAGAGGGGCACGGGCATGACGGCATCAACCGATAACAAGTCGAGCGAAAGGCATTGCATGAGTGCTCCCAGCGCATCCGCCAACGCGACTTTCTTATGATACTTGAACAGCCGGATCGCTTCCTGTAGCGGGGAGTCATAACGGTAGAGAGACCAGGCACGCGTATAGGCGGGACGGCGCAAGCGACACATGCCGCAGACGTGTTCCGGACTGTACCGCAACGTGAGAGGAGACGGAAATGGACGTCCGCAGCAGGGACAGAAAGGTTCAGAGATTGGTTGAACGGTCTCCCAGCACGACCGGCAAAAGAAGGGCACGGGGTCGCCATCGAGCGTGTTTTCGCAGCTCGCGCACTGGACGGGAAGAAGCGCGTGGCTCAATCGGCGTATGGTGTTGATCAGACTCATCAGTTTGCGTTTTCTTCCACAGATTTGTACGGAGCATTCGTATGGGTGTCAAGGGTTCTTCAATGGGAAGATCATTGACGCTTCCGATTGTGGTTCTTGTGACCCGCTCAGGCGTATGGTATAGGTCAAGTCTATGAGCGATCTCTCCACGACCATTGCAGGCGTTCGCTTTCCCACCTGTCTCATGAATGCCGCCGGCGCGTTGTGTGTGACGGAAGAAGAACTGCGTGCGTTGGGCGACTCGCGCGCCGGCGCAATCGTCACGAAATCAATGACGGTCGACCCACGTGACGGCAATTCAGAGCCCCGCTATTATGGGTTTCCGGGTGGCTCTATCAATTCAATGGGCCTGCCAAACTTGGGATATGCCGCGTATGCGAAGCTGATTCCCGACCTGCGCCGATACGGCAAGCCGGTGATCGCGAGTGTGGCGGGACTCTGCGAAGCAGATTTTATAAAAATTGCCAAGGTCATCAACGACAGCCGTCCGGACTTAATCGAGATCAACCTGTCGTGTCCGAATATTGCCGGCAAACCGCAGATCGGGTATGACGCTGAAGATTCGGAACGGTTGCTTGAGCAGGTCCGCCGCTTCATTACTGTGCCGATGGGCGTGAAGTTGCCGCCCTACTTTGATCCCGCCCACCATGAGAAGATGGCGCGCGTGATCGAGCGGGTGGGCGTGGAGTTTTTGTCGCTCATCAATTCGGTCGGCAATGGGCTCGTCGTGAATGCGGAGCGCGAATCGGTCGTCATCAAGCCGAAGGGGGGATTCGGCGGATTAGGCGGCCCTTTGATCAAACCGGTCGCCCTGGCCAATGTCCGTGCGTTTTGGAAATTGTTCGAAGGCCGAATGCCCATCATCGGAGTTGGCGGAGTCGTGTCGGGCATGGATGCTTTCGAGCATCTGCTCTGCGGCGCATCTGCCGTGCAGATCGGGACGGCGCTTGTCGAAGAGGGCTTGCCGGCGTTCAACCGACTGGAAAAAGAACTGTGTGGGATCTTAGATCGAAAAGGCTATGAGTCGCCGGCGGCCTGCAGCGGAAAGCTCAAGGAACTCTGAACTATTTGGAGAAGTTTTTAGGTAGGAGACGCAGCAGCAGCGCTTGCCTGAGAAGCTGGGCGACATTGCGCACGCGCAAGCGTCGCATGAGATTGAACCGATGCACTTCGACCGTTCGGACGCTGATGTCCAGGTTGCCGGCGATTTCACGGTTGGTCATCCCTTGGGCCACGAGACGAAGGATTTCTTTTTGACGCGGCGTGAGGGAATGCGGCGAAGTAGTTCTGTTGGAGAACGCGCCTCGCTCCATTTTCGCTACCCCGCTTGATCTTGCCATTGTGGGTCGGACTCTTGCCATCGACTACAGTCTAACAAACCAGCCTTTTCATGTAAACACAATCGTGAGTTGGGACGCGAGCGAGAAGTTCAATTTTGAACGCATACGTAGCTATGCGGGTGCCCTTATTTTTGACGCCACGCATCCGCATTCCCTCCAACCATGTTGAGAGCATTTTACGAGATCAGCCGCCGTCATATGTGGACCAGTCCCGGCCGCACTGCGCTCACCGTCGTAGGCATTGCGCTGGGCGTGTCCGTGGCGGTGGCAATTCGAGCCGCCAACGTTGAGGTGCTGAGATCATTCGAGGACAGTGTCATCGCGGTTGCGGGGCGTGCGACCATCCAGGTGACCGGCGGCGAACTCGGACTAGACGAACGGCTCATGGCAAACGTGAGCCGGCATCCGGACGTCGTCTCTGCCACACCGATGCTCCAACTGACTGCACGCGTCATCGAGGGACCCCTTTCAGGTCGTGTGCTCCCGATCGTGGCGTTTGATCTTCTCGAAGCGAGAGACATTCAAAAGGTGCGGTTTCAATACCAGGATGGCGCCGGGGCGTCATTGGATAAGATCCTTGCTCCGGAGGCGATCTTTGTCGGAGCCCGGTTAGCGGCTGAATGGCCGTTGCGTCAGGGCACGACGCTCCGCCTTGCGGCTGGAATGCAAGACTATCGAGTGACGGTGGAAGGCGTGATCGAGTCCGATTCGAATCGGCCGTCCATGTGGGAGTCCGTGGGCATCATGGATATCGCCACCGCTCAAGTTCTCTTTGGATTGATCGGCCGGATCGATCGCATTGATGTGGTGACCGAGCCGGGACGTCCGATCCAGACGGTGATCGATCAACTTCAAGGCGATCTGCCGAACTCCGTCATTGTGACTCGAACGACTGGGCGGACGGACCAAGTCGAGCGGATGACGCGAGCCTTTCAACTGAACCTGACGGTGTTGAGCATGGTCAGCCTCTTGGTGGGACTATTCCTTGTCTACAATACGGTGTCCTTTGCTGTCGTCCGGCGGCGGCGTGAGATTGGAATACTCTCCGCGATGGGATTGTCTCGTCAGGCCGTCGTGGCCTTATTCATCATCGAGGCGGCGGTATTGGGACTGGTGGGCGGATTGCTCGGAAGCGCGTGCGGCGTGCTACTGGCGAGAAGCCTCATGTCCAGCCTCAATCGCACCGTATCCGATCTCTATGTGTCGGTCGGAGGGATGGCGGGACAGCAATCCGTTTTCCAATTCATCCTCGATCAACCGATTTCCCTCTGGCTCGGAGGAGCGGCGCTGGGAACAGGCATCTCGATCATTGGAGCGCTCGTTCCTAGTTGGGATGCTGGAAGCACGGCGCCTGCGAGAGCCCTTGCACCAGGCGATTACGAGTCGAGTCGAATGGTGCGAACCGTTTTGCTCGGGTGGATTGGTCTAGCCTTGATATTGTTCGCGGCGCTCTGTGCTTTGCCGGGCCCCGTATGGGAATTGCCGGTGTTCGGCTATCTGGCGTCGCTGTGTCTGCTGCTGGGACTGTCGGCGCTGATTCCGTTGATCATCCGGTTGTTCGGATGGATGCTGACGGCAGCCGGACAATCTCACGCCACGTCAGCAACAGGTCTTCGACTGCCACTGTTGGCGCGTCTGGCCGGCGATCACATCTCACGCACACCGGGGCGAAACGCCGTCACAATCTCCGCCATGCTCGTAGGTATTTCTATCATGGTAGGGGTGGATACCATGATCGGGAGTTTTCGCGACACCGTGCGTGAATGGATCGAACAGACCGTCATATCCGATCTGATCGTCGTTCCGTCCAGTTGGCTGCACGAGCATGAAACGGGACAGTTGGCCAACCGAATTCCCGTCTCGTGGGCAGCAGCGCTCGCGTCAATTCCAGGCATCGCGGCGATCGATACGTATCGCGATCTCTCTATCGATTGGAAGGGGCGGCGTGTCGCACTGGTCTCTCGCGATTTGCATATTCACGCAGAGCGGAGCCGATATTTGATGACCAAGGGCGACTCCGCGAGCGTCTTGGAGAAGGCCATTGCGACGGAGGGGGTCGTCGTCTCGGAAGTGTTCGCGCGAATGACAGGACTGGACACTGGAGACATTCTGCGGCTGGCGACTCCTTCAGGGGATCGCGATTTTCGTGTCGTCGGAGTTTTCTACGATTATGCAACGGATGGAGGCAAGATTGTCATGGATCGCAGTCTTTATCAGCGGCTGTGGCAGGATGAAACGGCGACCGTCTTCCCCGTCTATGTAAAGAATGAGGCCGATGTGTTAACTGTGCGTCGCCTGCTGGATGAGCGGGTCAGGGGAATGACGGCGGCCGCGGGCAGCCCGACTCCTTTGATCGTGATCAGCAATGCCGAGTTGAAGCACGACATCATGGTCATTTTCGATCGAACATTCACCGTCACCTCTATACTCGAATTGATCGCGATCATCATTGCAGTGTTGGGTATTATGAATACGCTGGTCTTATCGATTCTGCAGCGTCGTCGCGAATTCGCGATGCTTCGCGCATTGGGGATCACGGGTGCGCACATCAGGCGGTTGATGGTCTGGGAGTCGAGCTATCTGGGACTGATGGGGGGAATTGTCGGCGTAGTGGGGGGCATCCTGTTGTCGCTCTTACTGATCGAAGTCATCAATAAGCAGTCATTCGGATGGACGATTCAGTTTTCACTGCAGCCGCGTGTCCTTGTTCAGGCCCTGGCGCTCGCGCTGGGCGCCGCCTTCCTCGCGGCGTATCTTCCCGCGCAGTGGGCGTCGAGGCAGTCGATTGCCGAAGGACTGCGCTACGAATGAAAGGAAGAGGAGAGCGGCGGTTGGCGAATCCCGAGCTCGCAGAGCGCGCACACTCAGAACGCTCGATGCGCGCCGTGGAGATTCACCAATTGCTGCCCCAGAGGGAAGAAAATTAAGAGATTGTTAAGACATTTATGGGCGAACGGACTGTTGAGGGGTATTGGGTAGTATCTGCCGATCGATAATCTACTTCGATGGTGAAGCCCAGGTCTTCGATCATCTTCCAGGCTTCCGGCGCGGGTTGGCCGGGAGTCGTCAGATAGCCGCCCACAAAGATGGAGTCGGCGGCATAGAGCGCGAGCGGTTGCAAGGACCGCAAATTAAACTCACGCCCTCCTGCGACACGAATTTCCGTTTTCGGATGCAGAAAGCGAAACAGGCAAAGAACCTTCAGGCAACGTTGCGGGGTCAGTTGGTGACAGTCCTGAAGCGGCGTTCCGGAAACGGGGTGCAACATATTCAGCGGAATCGAATGCGGCTGGACGTCCCGAAGGGCAGAGGCAAGATCGACGATGTCATCATCGCTTTCACCCATCCCAATAATGCCCCCTGAGCACAGTTCCAACCCAGCGGCTCGCGCATGTTGGATGGTATCGAGGCGGTCGCGAAATGTGTGTGTCGTACAGATGTCGGCGTGATAGCGCTCGCTCGTATTCAGATTATGGTTGATGCGATCCACGCCGGCCGCTTTGAGCCGTTTCGCCTGCGCTTCGTTCAGGAGACCCAACGAGCAACAGACTTGAATGGGTACTGCCTCTTTAATGGCGCGAACGGCCGTCGAAATTTCTGCGACATCACGATCCAGCGGACTGCGTCCGCTGATCACAATACAGTAACGTTGCGCTTTGGCAGCGGCGGCCCTTCGCGCACCTTCGACCATAGCGTTGACCGGCAATAAGCCATACTGATGGATGTCGGCGGTGGACACGGCTGATTGCGAACAATAATGGCAATCCTCCTGACACGCGCCGCTCTTGGCATTCATCAACATCTGCAACCGGACTGTTCGACCAAAATGCCGTTCCCGCACCCGAAAGGCGGCGTTCAGCAAGTCGAGCACTCTCTCTTGAGGTGTGTCTAAAACAGCAAGGCATTCCTCTCTGGTTAACATCTCATCACGAAGCGCCTTGTCTGCGAGTACACCAAAATCGGTCATGGATCTCTCCTATCGATGAATAGTACAAACCTAGGATGATCAAAAAGGTCATCTAACGCGGCCGCAGGCGATAAACAACCGGAAGCGTACCCTCTGGGGTACGTTGAGGATTGTTTGGAGCCGAGAACAAAGTTGGAGACCTTTTTCATCATCCTGTATCACACTGTTTCGAAGGGGGAAGCAATCCCCTGATACGGAATCGCGCGTGCACCCTCGTTGTGATGGTCGTGCGTGTCGGTTCCGGAAGCATCTACCCACGGAAGTGCGACATAGGTATTCCAAAGGCCGCACGCCTGGCACCGTCCTGACCAATCTGAAGATTCCTGCCGACAGCGTGTGCAGACATAGGGGACGACCACTCGTTTTCTGAAGCCCAAGGCTTTTTTAAGCTCGTCGACCGCTTCTTCCATATGATGTTTACGGAGGTAGAGGTTCGCCATGATCTTATGGAAATCCGAGGTTTGATCTTGTGGCGCTTCTAGGGTCGACAGCACATCGAACGCTTCGTCCACCATTTCGAGCCGGTAATACAGTTTGCCGAGATAAAATTTCAATGCCGGGTCTTGCGGATGCCGTTGTGCGGCTTCTTGATAGACTCGGATAATTTCTGATGGCTCTCCCATTTCAAGATAGAGTTCTTCGAGCCGATGCAGCAGGATGATGTTGCCGGTTCGTCCATAAACTTTTTCAAGAATTTCCGCGGCGTTCTTCGTCTTGCCTTCGTGGATTAAGATTTCACTGAGCCCGATATAGGCCGGCAAGAAGGCTTTGTCGCGCTTCATGGCGCTGCGGAAATAACGACGGGCTTTTTCGGGATGCCCCCGCTCCAAAAGTTGACGACCGACTTCATAGGTGAGACCGACAAGGACCCCCGCTTCCGTGACTTGATCCTGCTCCGGCAGACGGGATTTTAAAATGCGGTGCTGAATTTCCATGGCTTCGAGCCATTGTTCCAGGCGGATGTACAATTCTCGCTTCCTAATCAACGCGGTAAGATTGGCGGCGTCGAATCGCAGGATTTCTTGGAGCGCTTGCAGGGCTTCTTCAAATCGCTTCGCCGCTTCCAGATCTCGCGCGAGCGCAAAAAGGACGTCGATGTTATGTTCGTCGATGCTGCGCGCCTTTCGATGGAGGCGGATAGCTTCGGACAGGTTCTGCTCTGCGCGATAGAGATTGCCGAGCCACAACAGCGAGTCCACATGATTCGGATCGAGCGTCAGCGCACGCTGAAAGAGGCCGATAGCCTCCGTCGTTCGTTTGGATACGACGGCATGGGCGCCTTCTCGATGGAGCGCATCGACTTTTTCCTTGCGCCGCGTCAGTCGGCTGGTTCGCCAGGTCAGAATCAGGTGCCGCGTTTCACGGACGCCGACCGTGAGAATCACAATGAGCGCACCCAAGGCCATCGAGAGGAGGATCAACGACACCGGATTGAGATCGAAAGCTTCTGTTGGGCCGAGTCGCAGGGTCACGGTGCCCGGGTTCAATTCGCGGACATAGCCGTACACCAGGCTCGCGACGATGACGAGAAATAAACTCAGCAGCAGTTGCAGCATTACGGACCCTTGACGGCCCTGCGCACAGACCGCTTTTTGGTCGTTGGTATAGGCTCGGACACGAGCGGCACACGTTCGGCTGGAATACGGAGGCGTTTAGCGTCGCCCCACAGTTTTTCCAACGCATAATGCTTTCGCAAGTCCGTGCGAAAGATGTGGACGATGACGTCCGCAAAATCCATCACCACCCACTGGGAGGTCGAGAGCCCTTCTAGACTGAGCGGACGAATTTTGTGGGCGGCCAGCGTTCCGTCGATATGGTCGGCCACAGCGCGTACCTGGCGATCCGAGTCGGCGGAGCATAAGACCAGATAATCGGCAATGGACGTGAGGGGAGCGACATGAAGAACCAGGACGTCGTTGGCTTTTTTTTCGAGGGACGCCTGCGCGATGGCCAGTGACTTCGCCTTAGATTCCGGTACGATTGGCCTTCTCCTGCCGATAAAGGTGTTGATCGAGTATATAGGATTCGATGGACGTGGGCAACAGATTTGACAAGCTCAGATGCTGGGCGATGCGCTGTCGAATGTCGGAGGCCGAGACGTAACAGGGAGGGATCGACAAGAGGATGAGACTCATTCCGCCGGGAAGCGGGATGTCGACTTGCAGCGTACGCTGCGTATCCAGAGCGGTGAGCGGTGTGCGGTCCAACTTTGGCAACAACGACATCTTAGTGAGAGAGAGGAAGGTCGAGCCGGGACGCCCCAGAACGATAAAGTGGCAGGCGCGTAAAAGCTCCGGGGCCTGCTTCCAGGTATGTAGCTCTAAAAAGGCATCCAAGCCGATGATGAAAAAGAGTTCCGCCGCCGGTCCAAACTCTTTTTGCAGTTCGTGCACGGTATCGATGGAGTACGATTTGGTCGGCCGACGCATTTCCACCTCGCACAGTTTGAAGGCCGGATGATCCCGAATGGCTAAACGCACCATTTCCAGGCGATGGGTGGCTGGGGCGAGCGATACATTGGTCTTATGAGGAGGGTCCCCGGACGGGATAAATAAAATACAATCGAGGCGCAGACGTCGGCGGCTTTGATTCGCGGCCTCAAGGTGGCAGCGATGAATCGGATTAAATGTCCCGCCGAATAGGCCAATGCGCATGGCAATCTGTACTCTCGTGGACGGCTATCGGCGCCATTCTATCAATGAATGGAATGTAACGCTGTAGGGTTAGAGGATAACAAGGTTGTCGCGGTGGATGGCCTCTTCGTACTCCAAATCGCCGACGGTTTTCTTGATATCTATTGTCTTACGCCCTTTCATTTGATCCAAGAGGGTGGATGAAAAGTTGGTCAGGCCTTTTGCGATATCTTTTCCGTGACGATCGGTGCAGACGACCGCATCCCCTGGATCAAAGATCCCGCTGACGGCAAGAATCCCCGATGGGAGCAGGCTTTTGCCCCGTTGTACCAATGCGTCAATCGCGCCGTCGTCCAACGTTAAGTGGCCCTTGGCCCGGAGCGTATGGACGATCCAATGCTTACGGCTCGATAACTGGGGCCCATGCGGCAAGATCACGGTGCCCGCCTCATGTCCCGCCAATACTTTCGGCAACAATCCGGGCGTGTCGCCATTCATGATCAAGGTGGCGACACCGTACGCCGAGACTTTCTTTGCGGCGTGGATTTTGGTGGCCATTCCGCCGGTCCCTTCCTCTTTATCCGTGCCGCCGGCCAGCCGTTCAATGTCCGGAGAAATTTCAGCAATCAATGGAATGCGGATGGCTGATGCATTGCGACGAGGATCATCCGTAAAGACGCCTTCGACATCGGACAGAATGATCAGCAAATCCGCATCGACGAGGTGCGCCACTTCGGCGGCCAAGGTGTCGTTATCGCCAAATCGGATTTCTTCCACCGACACAGTATCGTTTTCGTTGATGATGGGAAGTACCCCATGGGACAGCAAAGTAGTGAGTGTGTGACGGGCATTGAGAAATCGGCGACGGTCAGCCAAGTCCTGATGCGTCAATAAGATTTGTGCGACCGTCGTGCCGAGCCGTTCAAACGCCTTCTCGTAGGCCCACATGAGCCGGCTTTGCCCGACCGCTGCGGCGGCTTGCTTCAGAGGAAGGCTTTTGGGGTAGGCAGACAAACCGAGTTTTTGAACGCCGGACACGATGGCGCCGGAAGAAACCAGTAAGACATCTCGGCCGCCGGCCTTGATGGCAGAAAGGTCATCGGCCAACCGCTCGATCCGGTCGATTTGTAACCCCAAGGCCCGAGAGGCCAGCAGACTACTGCCGACCTTTACGACGACTCGCTTCGACTGGGCAAGGAATGGCTCACGCATGGGCTCGTAACGCCCCTACCTTTTTTCCCACGAATTGGATCAAGGGGTCGAGGCCTTCTCGTGTGATGGCCGAGACGGCAAAAAAACGAAGCCGACGCCGGCGGCAATAGGCGCGTAACTGTTCGAGTCGTTCGCCATTGCCCTGGCTGTCCATTTTCGTTCCGACAACGGCGAAGGGCTTCTGTTTGAGCGACGGATTGTACGCGGCCAGTTCTTTTCGCATGACGTCGAAACTTGCCACGGGATCGTCGGCCGTCCATTCCGCTATGTCGACGAGATGCAGGATAAACGAGGTCCGCTCGATGTGGCGGAGGAACTGAAAGCCTAACCCTTTCCCTTCGTGAGCGCCTTCGATGAGACCGGGAATGTCGGCCACCACGAAGCTGCGGGTTTCGGCCCACGAGACGACGCCTAAGTTTGGAGTCAAGGTCGTAAATGGATAATCGGCAATTTTGGGCCGAGCGGCTGAAAGGGCCGCAATCAAGGTCGATTTGCCGGCATTAGGAAAACCGACCAAACCGACGTCGGCCAAGAGCTTCAGTTCCAGGCGAAGCCACCGTTCCTCACCGGGTGTCCCTTGCTCAAAGCGCGTCGGCACGCGATTAGTGGACGTGGCGAAATGACTATTGCCGCGGCCGCCCCGGCCACCGGCGGCCACAATAGCAGATTGTCCTTCTTCCGTTAGGTCGCAGGTTTGGTTGCCGCTCTCATCATCGAGCACGACGGTGCCCACCGGGACTCGAATGATCACATCGGCAGCCGTTTTCCCGTGTCGATTGGATCCCTCTCCATGTCCGCCGGCCTTTGCCATGTAGTGTTGCTGATAGCGGAGGTCGAGGAGTGTGGTGAGCTGATGAGAGGCGATTAGAACGATATTGCCGCCGTTCCCCCCATCGCCTCCATCGGGGCCACCAAACGGCACATATTTTTCTCGACGGAAACTGGAGATACCGTTTCCGCCCGAGCCGGCCTTCACAAAAATGCGAACCTGATCGACAAACATGGATCGAGCTCCGGAGAAGCGGTAGGTTTAGCCAGGAGGATGGAAGAGGGGCACGGGAGGCGTGATCGAGCTTCAGGCAGCGGGATAGACGCTGACCTTTCGACGCGTCGGGTTCCCTTCGTACTTCACCACACCATTGATTAAGGCGAACAATGTATAGTCGCGCCCCAAGCCGACATTAAATCCTGGGTGAAACTGGGTGCCGCGTTGCCGTACCAGAATGCTACCGGCAGTGACTTGCTCCCCGCCGAACGCTTTCACGCCGCGGTACTGTGGATTGCTATCGCGGCCGTTTCGAGACGATCCGCCGCCTTTATTTGTTGCCATGATGACTCCTTCGTAGAAACTCTCAGAACACTGAGGAAGTAAGCCGCCTTGCGTGAAGGGTCAGCCGTTTCTTTGCGTGTCCTGCCCGATAGACTACGCCGTTACGATGTCGGTAATACGAACTTGCGTGAAGCTCTGACGATGACCTTTTGTCCGACGATAATTCTTACGGCGTTTCTTTTTGAAAATCATAATCGATCGCGTCCGTCCCTGCCGGACAATCTCGGCAGTGACTCGAGCGTGTTCGACCCACGGACGACCGATGAGAAGGTCGGCATCGGATTTCTGAACCAAGCGGACCTGGGATAATTCGATGGTCCCGCCGACATCACCAGGGAGTTGTTCAATTTGAAGAATTGAACCCGGCTCGACCCTGTATTGTTTCCCACCCGTTTCAACTATGGCGTACATGTAGTCCTCCAGTGCAGAACGGAAATTTCTAGCATAGGAGACGAAAGACTGTCAAGAAGTTCGCCCGCATAGATTGCTCGTTGTCCTCATGCCGCCGATGATGATTAGAAGTGAACTGATAGTCCCGCGACGATATTGTTCGCACTGTAGTCGGCTTTAAATTGCGCATTCCCTTCAAAGGTGAACGAGGCCTTGTTGTATTTATATTCTGCGAAGATCGCTAATTGTTTGGTTAGAAAAAAACGCGACCCCACCAGCGCATTGAAGCCAAGACTGGAGTCCGAAGCTGACAATGGTTTTCCGTTCAGGAGGATGATCTCAGAGCCAGAGATACTCGCCCAATACATAGCCGGTCCAATACCGATATACGGCTGAAACCGCTTTCCCGGATAACGGACGATGACGTTTAATGCAGCAACCGACATGCTTGTGTGCGCTCCGGGTTTCTCACCGATTCTGTTAAATGTCTGGCCGCTGGGAGTGGTGACCGAAAACGGCTGTTGTTCGATATGAGGATTCGTATAGAAATACTCTCCTTCGAAACCGAGCCAATTCAACCGCGGCAAAAAGTAACCGACCTTGGCGCCATAGAGAGGAGATGTGGCTAAATTAAGGTTACTCGACTTGTATCCGCTACCCCCGAACCCCGGTCCAATGCCCTCGATATGGGAGAAGGAGCCGGGGAAACTTACTCCGCCTTGTCCCGCTACATAGAATTCTGATCGAGCTGTGTTCGAAATAAGAATTCCGATACAGGCTAGTAACATTGCGAAAGCCCACTTACGACTTGATAATGTCCGCATCGTCATCTCCTGTTTAATTGCTGTCAAAATCTAATTGTTGCATAAGGAATAGTCACTGATGACATACATTTACGTGCATTACTCGTAAGACTTGAATGAAAACCTCCTGGAATTGGAAAATATCATGGAAAGCCTTCGTTGTAAAACATCATTCTAGGCGGAAATCGATTGCTTCACATTATAAAATCAGAACTAAATGATCTGCCTTAGGATTAAAAAATAAAAAGTTTCGTGACACTCACCCAGCACGCAGCACGCAGAGGTCGGAATCCATGAGTGATTTGATGTTAGCTTGACGCTGATTTCGGGCCACTGCTATAGTCGTCAGAGGTTATAGTTTGAACATTTCATAGGCAGGTACGATGCTCGAACCCAGTGAAAAAATTTGGATGGATGGATCGTTTGTAGCGTGGAAGGACGCCACCGTCCATGTATTGACCCATTCGCTTCATTATGGACTCGCCGCGTTTGAAGGCATTCGCTGTTATAAGGGCAAGAATGGCTCATCCATTTTTCGGCTTCAAGAACACGTGGAGCGGCTCTTCGAATCCGCGCACATTGCCATGTTGGACGTCCCGTATGATCGCAAGCAGATCACCGAGGCGATCATTGAAACGGTTCGGGTGAACCGACTCGAAGCCTGTTACATCCGCCCCTTGATCTATATCGGCTATGGGGTGATGGGGTTGTACCCCGGTGAGAACCCGATCCGAACGTCCATTGCGGCATGGCGATGGGGGACCTATTTAGGAGAAGAAGCGTTGAGCAAGGGCATTCAAGCGAAGATTTCCTCGTTTACTCGGCATCACGTGAATATTGCCATGACCCGCGCGAAGATCTCCGGGCAATACGTGAATTCTATTTTGGCGAAGTGCGAGGTGAAGGCGGCCGGCTACGATGAAGCTATTATGCTTGATCCGGAGGGGTATGTCGCCGAAGGCACAGGAGAGAACGTGTTTGTGGTCAGGCGCGGCCAACTAAAAACGCCGCCCATGTCGTCTATTCTCGAAGGCATCACGAGAAACTCAATCCTGCAACTCGCACGAGAACGGAATATTCCCGTCATCGAAGAGCGCCTGACTCGCGATGATTTATATGTCGCGGAGGAAGTCTTCTTGACCGGAACCGCGGCAGAAGTCACTCCTGTCCGAGAGATCGACGGACGACGTATCGGGGCAGGCGTGGCGGGACCGGTCACCACGCAATTACAACAGGCCTTCTTCAGTATCGTGCGTGGCGAAGACTCCGCCCACGCGAAGTGGCTCACCCGCGTCTAGGGTGCGACGCTCAAACATGAGGCATAGTCAGTGGGGTTGATGGAGCCGAGCTGTCGGATCAGTGAGCTGTATCAGGGGGCCGCGCAGGCGTCTCCGTCGCAGGTTTCGATTCAGGAGTGCCTTGCGGCAAAATAGGCGCGGTGGCGGCATCCTTCTTATTTAAGTCGATGACGGTGGAAGAGAAGGTTCGTTCTTTGGAGAGCAGCGCCAGGCCCAACGACGTCATCATGAAGATCACGGCGGCGCCGATGGTCACTTTGCTCAGGAACGTGCCGGGACCACGGCTGCCGAACACCGTCTGACTTGATCCGCCGAACGCCGCTCCGATTTCCGCCCCTTTTCCGGCCTGCAAGAGGATCGACGCAATCATGAGAAAGCAGACGATGATATGAATGATCACAGCCAGGGTATACATTTAGGCTCCTCGACGTTCGTTCTCACAAAGCTCTTCAGCGAAACGCGCAATTGTAGCAAAGCATGCCGGGTCTAGACAAGCCCCACCGACCAGGACTCCATCGATCTCAGGCGATTGCAAAAACTCTTGAGCATTGGTTGCGTTGACGCTGCCGCCATAGAGAATGCGCATGCGTTGTCCGGCCTTGTCCCCCCAAAGAGAGGCGACCGCCTGGCGTAGAATGGTATGGACTTCGACCGCTTGCGCTGCACTGGCTGCCCGGCCTGTCCCAATGGCCCAGATCGGTTCATAGGCCAGGGCGACATCGGCGATCTCTGCTTCAGTAAAGCCGGTGAGATCTTTTTCCAATTGCGCGGTCACGATCCCTTTCGTGTCGCCACGTTCACGGTCGGCTAACGATTCTCCCACGCACAGGATTGGCCGAAGGCCGTGCCGGAGCGCCGCGCGGATTTTTTTATTGATCTCCTCATCTCGTTCGCCAAACCAGTGTCGACGTTCGGAATGGCCGACAATTACGTAACGGCAGCCCGCCTCTTTCAGCATCGGCGCGGAGACTTCGCCGGTAAAGGCGCCGGCATCTTCCCAAAAAATATTTTGTCCGGCGAGGGCCAAGCCCGAGGATTCCTTCATTGCCTGTGTGGCTGCATGCAAGGCGGTGAACGGTGGCGCCAGAACAAGGTCGATATGTTGCGGCTGAATCAGCTCGAACAGCCGGTGTACGTACTCGGTGGCTTCACCGGCGGTCTTATGCATTTTCCAATTGGCGACGATAAGGTGTTTGCGCACGCAATAGCCTCACGAAGATCAATAAATTTGGAGGGATGAAAATTAGACTGGTCGATTGGGGAGGGCCGCTAGTCCAGGCAGTTCCTTTCCTTCCAGCAGTTGAAGCGTCGCGCCGCCACCGGTTGAGATGAAAGACATATTTTCCAATTCACCGGCCCGATGCACCGCCAGCGCCGTATCGCCACCGCCTACGATCGTCAAGGCATACGCGTTCGAGACGGCGTGGGCCATGGACAGCGTGCCGCGCGCGTAGGCGTCGTTTTCGAAAACTCCCATTGGGCCGTTCCACAAAATGGTTTTGGCATTTTGGACCGCTTCGCTGAACAACTTGACCGACGCCGGTCCGATGTCCATGCCGTACCAGCCTTTGGGAATTTCCTGAACGGGTACAATTTTCGTTTCCGCGCCTGGATCGGGGCTGGCCGCCACGACGCAATCGACGGGAAGGTAAAATTTCACGCCGCGCGAAAAAGCGTGTTCCTGCACGCCCTTGGCGAAATCCAGCATCTGATCTTCGACTAACGAATTGCCGATTTCCAGACCCAGGGCCTTAATAAAGGTAAACGCCATCCCGCCGCCGATAATGACCTTGTCCACTTTTTTGCCTAAATTTTCGATGACTCCGATCTTGCCCGAGACTTTTCCGCCGCCGAGTATGGCCACAAACGGCCGCATGGGGTTGGCGACGGCGCCTTCCAAGTATTCGATTTCTTTTTTCATTAAATAGCCGGCGCCCGAGACGGGAACAAACTTCGCCAGCCCCACGGTGGACGCATGCGAGCGATGGGCCGTTCCGAACGCGTCGTTGATATAGACGTCGGCTAAGGAGGCTAGGGCTTTGGCGAACTCTTCGTCGTTTTGTTCTTCGCCGGCATGAAAGCGGAGATTCTCGAGGAGCAGCACATCGCCCGGCTTCATCTTATCGACGAGGGCCTGCACGGCGGGTCCAATACAATCCGGCGCGAAGGTGACTTCCTTGCCGAGCAGTCGCTGGAGACGTCGGGCCACAGGCGCGAGGCTGTAATTCGGGTCCGGCTTGGCCTTGGGCCGGCCAAGGTGCGAGCAGAGAATGACCTTTGCCCCTTCATCGACGGCGTGATTGATGGTCGGAAGGGCGGAACGAATACGGGTGTCGTCGGTGATCTGATGAGAATCGTCGAGGGGAACATTAAAATCCACCCGAATGATGACTCGTTTGCCGTGAAGATTGATGACGTCGATGGTCATCTTATTCAGGTTCATGTCATCTCCTGGATCGAAGCCGTTAACGTTATTCGTTCACCGATAAGCGTAGGTCAGCCGATTTACAACACTCGTCTCATCTGTCATGTGCGGGCAATGTAACGATGAACTTTTTGCCCTAGCGCTTGCCTGCGATGAACTTTGCGAGATCGCGCACGCGGCATGAATAGGCCCACTCGTTGTCGTACCATGCCAGTACCTTGATCATGCGACCCTGTAGCACCGTCGTGAGCAGGGAGTCGAACGTCGCTGAGTGAGCATCGCCATTTTGGTCTGCCGAGACGATCGGCTCGTCGCAATATTTCAAAATGCCCTTTAACGGGCCGTCGGCGGCGCGCCGGAACGCGGCATTCACGGAGGCGACGTCGCAATCTTTCTCGGCTTCGATCGTCAAATCGATGAGCGACACGTTAGGCGTCGGGACGCGAATCGCCATGCCGTCCAGTTTGCCCTTGAGTTGGGGGAGGACTAGGTGAAGGGCCTTGGCCGCACCCGTAGACGTTGGGATCATGGACATGCCCGCCGCGCGCGCGCGGCGCAAATCTTTGTGAGGCAGGTCCAACAATTGCTGATCGTTGGTGTAGGAGTGAATCGTCGTCATGATGCCGTGTTTAATGCCGAACGATTCATGCAACACCTTTGCGACGGGGGCCAAGCAGTTAGTCGTGCAGGAAGCGTTGGAAATAATTTGATGGGATTTGGGATCATACATCGACTCGTTTACGCCGAGGACGATGGTCACGTCGGGATCGTTGGCCGGTGCGGAGATAATGACGCGTTTGGCGCCCGCGGACAAATGCTTGCTGGCCCCCTCGCGATCGGTAAACCGGCCTGTTGATTCGATGACGAGATCGACGCCGAGATCCTTCCACGGCAATTCCTTGGGATCTTTCTTCGCCAGGATCTTCATGGGCTTGCCGTCGATCAGAATGTGGTCTTCCTTGGCTTCGACCGGAACGCCGAGGGTGCCGTGCACGGAGTCATACTTCAACAGATGGGCCAATGTTTTGGCATCCGTCAGATCGTTGATGGCGACGAATTCAAGATCCTTGTCATGCAGCGACGCACGCAACACATTGCGCCCAATCCGACCGAACCCATTGATACCGATTCGAATAGCCATGGTTGGTAATGTCCTTTAAAGCCGGATAGAAGGCAGAAGTCTACAAACAAAAAAGCCGGCCGTATAGGCGACCGGCAACCAAACAGGGGAATCGTAGCGAGGGTGGGAAGGGGTTGTCAAGAAGGAATTAGGAAGGGCGTGATGGCGTGGCCGACCCTCGTTGCTCCCGCAACGCGCACAATCAGAATGTGCTCGTTGGACGGGCGCAATGGAGGGTCACCCACGCCACACGCTGTGAGTAAATAGAAGAAGAGCGGGACGGTCTCCCACCCCTCGTGCTCGCGCACCGCGCACACGGAGACGGTGCTCGGTGGACGCGCGCAATGACGGGGAGAGAGACCGTCCCGCTCTGAGAGGGGAAAAAGGTGGAAAGAGTGTTGTGTCCGCTGCTCGATAGTCCACAACGCGCACGATCAGAATGTGCTCGCCCGGGAAAAGACGCGTCTTGGTGCGGCTGGGGTTGGTTGGGTGAAATATGGCGCGCACGTACGAGCACCTGGGCCAGCCCCCTCTTTTGTGGGGAGTAGAAAAGCGTGGTGTGTTGACCCTCTGTGCTCCCGCAACGCGCACGATCAGAATGTGCTCGTTGCACTGCCACTACTCTTCACAGGCCTAACTTAGATACGGGCTTTGTTTTTGAGAGTCAGTGTTATGCGGTTAAACACTTCTTTTTCGCGGCCATTTAATAGTCTCGGCTTTATAAATACTTTCAAGGTGTATTATGGCTTCCGACTTGTAATGTTCGTAAAGCAAATTAAAATTTGTTGTTTCTATCTCGTTGGCCTTTTTCGCTTTATTCCAGACGATAACCTGGAAACCATTTTTTCCAATGGTAACTCGAGAGATCAGGCAACTTTTGTTTCCGTTGGAGTTGATTGGATGGCCAACAGTTACGTTTCGAAGCTCTCGAATTTTCATCCATCCAGTGTCAGGTGAAGGCGTCAATTCTTGCCCACCAAGTTCCCTATGAAGTTGGCGAATGGAGTCTTGCTGTAAGAAAATGCCTTGGAGCAATCCGTCATCCTTGCCAAGCCCCTGTCCTTCAAAATATTCCAATGCTATGCCTGTGTCGTCAAGAGTATCCATCGCAACGCAAAGGGCGCTCCATTCGTCGGGATGGTCCTTGTAGGAATGTTCATATAAGTCGGAATTCCATTTATACGTGTGCTCACGAATACTCTCAGCGAGAGACGATATTCTTTTCATCAGAAGGCCACCATCCTGCGAGAGATAGAAGTGATGTCAAATCCTCATCGCCTCTTTGACTTCTTCCAGCGTCTGATGACTGACGCGTTTGGCGCGTTCGGCGCCGGCTTCGACTATCTCTTGAACTTGTTTTGAATCATTGTTGAATTGTGTTCTGGCTTCCCAGATGGGGGAGAGCTTGGCGACCATGGCGTCGGCTGCGAGCTTCTTGCACTCGATGCAGCCGATTTCGGCAGTGCGGCATTCGCGATTCACCCGCTCGATGACAGCGAGGGGTGAGTAGATCTTATGAAAGTCATAGACGGGGCAGATATCGGGATTTCCTGGATCGGTGCGCCGGACGCGCGCGGGATCGGTGACCATGGTCTTGAGTTTTTGGCGCACGATAGGTTCCGAGTCGGAGAGATTGATTGTATTGCCGTAGCTCTTGCTCATCTTGCGTCCGTCTGTGCCAAGCACTTTGGGAAAGCTGGTCAAGAGTTCCTGGGGTTCGGGGAACACGGACTTGTACAGGCTGTTGAAGCGGCGGGCGATCTCTCTCGTGAGTTCAAGATGCGGAAGTTGATCTTTTCCGACGGGAACGGAATCGGCCTTGTACAGCAGAATGTCGCCGGCTTGCAGCACGGGGTATCCCAGAAAACCATAGGTCGCCAAATCTCGATCGGCAATCTGTTCTTGTTTTTCCTTGTACGTCGGATTGCGTTCCAACCACGGAATGGGCGTGATCATGGAAAGCAAGAGATGCAAAATCGCGTGATCAGGGTTGGCCGATTGAACGAAGATCGTCGCTTTTTGAGGATCGATCCCGACGGCCAGCCAATCGACCAACATCTCGTGCACGAATTCCCGGATCCGGCTCGTATCGGCATAGTTTGTCGACAGCGCATGCCAATCCGCCACAAAGAAAAAGCATTCGTACTCGTCTTGTAACGCTTTCCAATTGTCCAGCGCGCCCAACAAATTCCCCAGATGGAGGAGCCCGCTGGGTTGCATGCCGCTGAGAATTCTTTTTTTGGCCATCGCGGGACTACCCCATTCCTAAGGCGCCGATCTTTCCCACGATCGTGCTGACCACGGTGCCCGTCAGGGTTTCAATCACATGGATTTGCGGATCGAGGAGAATCAGGCCGACGATGATGAGCATGCCATAGGGTTCGACGCGGGCGAGGGCCATGGCCGAACGAGCGGGGAGAAGATTCGCCAAAATCCGGCCCCCGTCCAGCGGCGGAATTGGAATGAGATTGAAGACCATCAGCAAGACGTTAATCAAAATGGAATAGCGCGCCATCACGGCCAACGGCACAACGAACATGCCGACTACATCGCGCGGAACGGCCATGTCGGATGACGCGGCGGCAGCAGGAAATGCGTGATCGATCTGCATGAGCAGCGCATAGAAGATGGCGCTGGCGATCGCCAAGATGAGATTCATGCCGGGTCCCGCCGCCGCGACGATCGCCATGTCCCGACGTGGATGCCGCAGCTGCGCGGGATTGACCGGCACCGGCTTGGCCCACGCCAGAAAAAACCCGCCCGGTAAGAGCAGGCAGATCAGCGGAAAGAGAATGGTACCGAAGGGGTCGATATGGGCCAGGGGATTGGTCGTTAGTCGTCCCTGGAGACGCGCCGTCGAGTCCCCGAAACGGTCAGCAACCCATCCGTGCGCGTATTCGTGCAGAACGATGGCCAGCATTAACGGGAGGGCAAGATACGAAATGGTCGAGAGAATTTGCGATAAGGAATTCATGGTGTGCGACTTTCTTCTTCTAGTTTAACTGGACCAGACGACCATTCTTAACATGGATCACGTAGAGCCGACGGTTCAACGCCCCGTTGGGCGAGAAGGCGGCGGGCCCTGTCAATGTGGGAAAATCATGCGTCTCAATGAGCTGATCATACAGGGCTTTTCCCGATGTAGCGCCTTTGCGGATCGCTTCGATCACGATGCGCGTTGCATCGTACGATTGCGCGGCAAACGGAGAAGGATCGGTTTGATATTTTCGTCGATAGCGATCCACGAACTCACGCACATTTTGGTCCGGGCTGTCCAAAAAAAATCCGTCGACAAAGGTACTGCCATCGAGCGAACGGCCTGCCAGCGTCGTGAGGTTCGGAGAATTCCACGTATTGGTGCCAAGAAGCGGGACCCGCACATCGTAAAACGCTAACTGCGGCGCGATTTGCGCCACCTGATTGAAACTTCCGGGCAAAAAGACAGCGTCAAACCCGGGAGTATAGAGAATACGGACAATGTGTCGCCCGTTCTTCACAGCCTTGACGGTTTCGCTCTTTCCATATTTTTTGAGATCGGCATCCTTGATCCGGCGGATCGGTTGACTGAAGTCCGTATCCGTTTCCTTGTACGACTCCATCACGATGACTTCGCCCCCGTGACGCCTGACCTCATTGCCGAACAGCAAGGCCGACTCGTGGCCATAGGGCGTATCGGGATATAAGATGCAAAAGCGACGGAAACCCGCCGGACCGAGAGCATACTCCGCCAGGCGCTGTGCTTGCAGTGGCTGCGTGATGGCCGTACTAAAGAGATAGGGCCCAAGATGGCGCACATCGGCGGCGTTGGCGGACGGTGTGACGAACGGTGTGGCGGTTTGCTCTGCCAGTGCGGAGACCAGCGACAGATCCCGCGAGAGCAAAGGGCCTATGACCGCCAGAGGATGGCGCCCGTTCAACACATCGCTCAGTTCTAACCGCAGCGCCAATTTGTCCGTTTCGCTATCGACGACCTGCAGCCCAATAGCATTGATGCCCAGAGAATCCCGTGCCTTGTCGATAGCGATTTGAATGCCGTTGAGCGCTTCGGCGCCGAAGGCTTGCAGTTTTCCCGACAGAGGCAGCACTGCGGCAATAATATGTTGGCTCGCTTGCAGTTTATTCTGAAACGTCCCCAGCAGATCTGCCGCCACCGTGGTGAATTCGTGATTCGGAAATCGATTCAAAAACACGCGCGCATTTCGTTCCGCCAAATAGTCTTCGCCTTGCGCATTTTGCATTTCGATCAATCGAATCAGCGCGAGGTCGCCGGGGAATTCGGCGGGGTAAATCTCGCGGAGCCGCATGAGGCCTTTTTTATCCATCTTCTCAACGATCAAATCCTTAATCCGTTCCCGACTTTCACGCCGTTGTTCGGCGGGCGCCAGCGACATTTCTTCAAGCCACGCCTGAATGGCTCGCGGCAGATCCCCCTTTTGCATATGGAGGTCGCCAATCATGCGCAACGCCTGCCGCTTGGTTTCCGGGTCCTCCACGGCGTTTTTGGCTTCAGAAAGCGCCGAGAGAGCCGCGTCCGGTTTTCCTAGTGCCAATTGCGCGGCGCCGATCATCAATCTCGCGCGACCGACAAGATTAGACGCCGGAAATTCGGCGAGCAATTGGTTTAGGTAGGTGAGCGCTTCTTCGTGCTCTTTCTTTCCAACCAATGCGGCGGCCATCAAGAGATAGGCGTCGTCGATATCTTCCGGTTTCGGAGAGGAGGCGAGAAATCGTTTGAGCGTGACGATCGCCGCCGCCTCTTGATGGGTTTCGATTAAATTCTTCGCATGTTCAAGCGTGGGTCTCGAGGTTCCATTCGACGATTTCGCCGCATCGGCAGTCGAAGGGGCTGCGTGGACGAGAGAGACGTCCCACGGGACTGCGCGGAGAAGAAGCAAGAGCGTGAGAATGAAGGACAACACGAATAGCCAAAGGTGGAGGAATCTTGAATCGGCCTGCTGATCTTGCGATGAGTCTTGGGACGAGCAGGTGTAAGCAGCGCAACCGACCATGAATGAATCACTATAGGAGACGGTCGTTTCTAGTGTCAAGATTTCGCTGCGTTATGCATGGAGTCGCGGCCTTCATGCTATAGTGGGAACTCCACTCCCGACGGGAGCTATTGTTGACGCACTCGTCCATCTCACCGTTTGAGTCTTCACCGCCATCCCTTCCAATGGATGCCCTGATCGAGCGCTATCTGACCCGGCTTCGCATTGAGGATGGACTCGCGCAGAATACGGTGGCCGCCTATCGTCTTGACCTGCACGCCCTGGAATTGTTCATGGCAGCGCATCGGCTTCAGCATCCAACCGAACTAACCCGCACGGTCTTGCGGGAGTTTTTTTCGTCGCTCACCCGCATGAAGCTCTCTTCGTCATCTATCGCCAGGAGCATGGCTACCTTACGAGGTTGGTGTCGCTTCCTCATCAAAGAGGGCCTGCTCAAAGAAAATCCCATGATGTTGATTGAGTCTCCTCGGCCTTGGGCGCGGCTCCCGAAGATTCTCACGCAGCAAGAGATCTCCGCGCTTCTTGAGCCTCGCATGGGCGCCAAGCCCGAAGAGATTCGTGACACCGCGATGCTCGAATTATTGTATGCCACAGGTCTGCGCGTATCCGAGTTGGTCAATGTGGAAGTCGCGCAGATCAATCTGGCGGTCGGGTATGTGCTGGCAACGGGGAAGGGGTCGAAGCAGCGGGTCGTGCCGATCGGGGATGTCGCTCGGGCACGAGTGGAACGTTATCTCGAACAAGCGCGGCAGACCTTGATGAAAGGCCGTGTGTCGAAATTTTTGTTCGTCACGCGGCGGGGGACCAGCATGACTCGGCAAGCGTTTTGGAATCTGCTTCGAAAGCGCGCGCGGCAGTCTCGGATCGCGAAGTCTATTTCACCGCACATGTTACGGCATTCGTTTGCGACGCATTTGCTGGACCACGGAGCCGACCTCCGATCGGTGCAGGCGATGCTGGGGCACAGCAAAGTGTCGACGACGCAAATTTATACGCATGTCGAGCAGGCCCGACTCAAGCGACTGCATATGGAATTCTTCCCTAGGAAAACTCGTCGGGAGCGGCCCACACCGAATGTACGGTCTTAGCGCAGACAATCTCGACTTTCCAACTAGAGAATCCGTGTGTTGACAAGGGGTATCGGACTTGATACTATCCGCCAAACGCTCAGCAATGTTACAGATTTTGGGCGGATAGCTCAGTTGGGAGAGCGCTGCCCTTACAAGGCAGAGGTCACAGGTTCAATCCCTGTTCCGCCTACCAGGCGTGTACATTCGGTCCTGAACTCCCGAGCTACATTGTCGATCTGGAATACGATACACATACTGCCGCGTTTTAACTCCTTGCCGTTTGCTTTCAGAATGGGGGGGCCGTCGTTCAGCCTGGTTAGGACGCCAGATTGTCAATCTGGAGGTCGCGGGTTCAAATCCCGTCGGCCCCGCCACTTTTCTTCGATGACCGTGTTATTCTCAAAGATTGGGTCCGCTATGCGACAGGAGGGTTGCGCGCACCGCGTATGATGTTCCAAGCCGGTCCGATGGGGCTTGTCGGTTCACTTGGAGCCGTCTCAAAAGTCGTCCTCCTCGCCCTCTTCATTTTTTCCGTGATCTCCTGGGCCATCATTCTCTACAAGTGGCGGATGTTTCGCGCCAGTGAACGGGAAGACCAGCGCTTCTTGCAAGCCTACGCCCGTACGCAGGAGAAAGACGATTTGCGGCGCCACGCCAAGCGCCACACCGCCAGTCCAAGTGCAGCCGTCTTTCTCGGCGTCATGGATCGGGTCGCCCCGGAACGGGAAGGCATCCCGGCCACGGCGCTGTCACCGCCGGAACTCGATGCGCCGGATCGCCAATATCTCGACCGCGTGATCGCGCACATTATGCAGGACCAGCTATCGCGGCAAGAAGCCTATCTTCCATTTTTGGCGACTACAGGAAATATTTCGCCGTTCATCGGGCTGTTGGGAACCGTGCTGGGCATCATCGATTCCTTTCGAGAGATCGGGAAGCAAGGCACCGCTAGTATTGCGGCAGTCGCACCGGGAGTGTCCGAAGCGCTTGTCGCCACGGCGGCCGGTCTCTTCGCGGCGATTCCCGCAGTCATCGCCTATAATTACTATCTCGCTCGTATCCGTAAATCGGCCTTCAGGGTGGAAGCCTTCAGCATCGAACTGCTGAACACCGTACTGGCCCGCATGAAGCAAGTCGGAATCCGCGGATGATTTTTGAAAGCCGTCACCGACGCTTTCTCGCCGAGATCAATATCATTCCACTCGTCGATGTGGTGTTGGTCTTGCTGATCATCTTTATGGTGACCGCACCGATGCTGTATCGGGGCATGGACATTACACTGCCGACCTCTTCCAGTAATACCATCAAGCCCGAAGAGCGTCTCGTGCTCACGATCGAGCGAGATCAGAAGGTGTATCTCGATAAGGATTTGGTGCCGGTTGGACTTCTGGAATCGAAACTCAAAGCGGCCAAGCAGCGCAATGCAGACGTCTCCGTCTATCTGCGAGCCGACCGGGATGTCGCGTATGGCACGGTGGTGCAAGTCATGGATGGAGTGAAACGCGCGGGGATTGAAAAACTCGGCATGGTCACTGATCCTCAATCCACGCGCGAGCGAGTTGCCGACGAGTCCTCGAAGCGCAAGGGGAATTAGCAAGTATGTCGGTAGGCACCTATCCCCAGATTGCTCTCATGTCGTACGGACCCTCTTCATCCGGACGATATATGAAAGTGATGATCGGATTCTCATTGGCGCTTCATGTTCTCGCGCTCCTGTTCATCTCAGGATTGCGCTTGCCGGGGAAAATGGAGCGGCCGCTGGCGGCGTATGAAATTTCCTTGGTCACGATGCCGACGCCGGTCAGCCAAGAGAAGCCCGCCGTGACTCGTCCTGTTGAGCCGCCGACGCCGAAAGCTCCGGAGCCGCCTGTGCCCACTGTAACGAAGGAAGCTGCGCTCCCGCCTCCCCAGCCGGTTCGCATGACGCCCATGCCGCATGTGCGCGCGCTCGAACCGATCCCAATGAAACCATCTCCTGCTCCGCCGGCGCCGAAAGTTCGACACGACCCGTCTCCGCCTGCTCCATCGCTCCTCCTGTCGTGCGACAGACCGAAGCGAAGGCTCCTCCGGCTCCCGTTCCGTCTCCCGTCCGACCCGTCTTGAATCGGGACGTTCTTCGAGGCATCGCCTTACCGACTGAAGTGCCGAAGTTAGGCCAGGTGGAACCCATCCCGGCGGGAACGCAAAAGGAAACCAGGTCTCAGACTCAAACAGACGTGCAGAAAATTCTGAATAATCTTTCCGTTCCGGAATCGGCTTCGACTCCTTCTCAGCAGTCCGCGCCGCCACCGACTCGAACGACTTCCCAGCGTTCGATGAGCGAAGAAATGAATCGACTCCTTGAGCAGCCGCCTGCCAAGGCTGAACCGGTGAAGCCGGCTTCCCCCGCGGAATCGCGAATGGCCTCGAAGCCGGTAACGCGCACTCCCGTGACGACGATTCAGGCCACCGGCATCGAAGGCGGCAACGTTTATTTAGCGAAAGTTCAACGTTTGATCAGCGCGCAATGGAGTGCGCCGCAAGTGGGTATGACCGGCGAGCAATTTCGGGTCCTCGTAAAATTTCGTCTGGATAAAACCGGCCAGGTGAGCGGTCTCGTTGTCGAGCGCACGTCCGGGAATGAGTATTATGATCTGGCGGCGTTGCGTGCCGTGCGCACGGCCATTTTGCCGACGTTTCCTCCGGAAATGTCGGAACCTTATTTCGACGCGCATTTTAGTTTTGCCGTCGGCGAGCCGGTGAGTTAACTCGATGAAGATTTCTCTTGTCGTCCTTTATCTTGCCCTGCTCGGCGGCCTGATCGGGATCATCGAATCCGGCGCGGAAGATGTTTTTATGGAAGCGACGCGGCCGGACTTTCAAAAAATTCCCATCGGCATCTTCGGCTTCCGCGATGGCGGGGACCAGGACCCCAACGGAGAAAAGGCCGCCGATGTCTTGCGTGCGGACCTCCGCCGGTCCCTGATTTTTTCCGTGGCCGATCTTCCGAAATTGGGCATTCGGCTGAACGGCAGATGGGAGAAAGACGCCGTCGACAAGCGATTGGCTCAGCAGGCCTCCGAGCAAGGTATTTCCGTCTTGGTCTGGGGCAAGGTGTGGGCCAAGGAAGCGGACATGCTGCTCGATGGCTATGTGTACGATGGCGGCAGCGGGGATGTCGTGGCGGATCGACGCTACATCGGCTCCTCGTCGGTGCTTCGACAGATGACGCATCGATTGGCCGACGAATTGGTGTTTCGCTATACGGGCGAGCAGGGGATTGCAAGAACGAAAATCACCTTTGTGTCCGAGCAAAACGGCGGCCGTGAACTCTACGTCATGGACTATGATGGATACGGTCCACGCCAAGTGACGGCCGACGGGTTTCTGAATTTAATGCCGCGATGGTCGCGGGACCGCCGGTTTTTGATTTTTACGTCGTACCGCGAACGAACCAAACAGCACATCGACATGGTCGAGATTGCGACCGGCAAACGTTGGACGCTCATTTCATTGCCCGGCTTGAATATTACGCCCGCCCTATCGCCGGACGGCAGTTCCTTGGCATTTGCCACGAGCCAGGACGGCAACTCCGAGGTCTACAAGATGGACACCAACACCAAGGCGTTCCAGCGGCTGACCTTTCATGCAGCGGGCGACCTTTCTCCCGCTTGGTCGCCGACCGGACGTGAACTGGCATTTACCTCAGATCGCGGTGGAGGGCCCCAACTTTTCGTGATGAGTGCCGATGGTTCGAACGTCCGCCGTCTCACTTATGAGGGCGATTATAATGCGGCGCCGGCCTGGTCGCCGCGCGGGAACTGGATCGCGCATGTCTGCCGCACGGAAGAGCGCCAGTACAAATTGTGTCTCGTGAGTCCAGACGGGCAAAAACACATTCGCCTTACCTCCGGCCCCGGCGTCGACGATTCGCCATCCTGGTCCCCCGACGGACGTCATCTGGTGTTCAGCTCGACGAGAGAAGGCAAGAGCCATATCTACATGATCGATAGTGATGGAGCGAATTTGGAACGGCTAACGTCCGGAGGAACTTCTAATACGTCGCCGGCGTGGTCCCCGATGTAGATGAACGGCAATGAATAAACAATCTGAACATCACCTCAACAAGGAGCGTCGTATGCGAAAAGTAGATCTTACCCCCTGTATCGCCGTGCTCGTGGGAGGACTGTTTTTAGTCGGAGCGGGGTGCGGAAAATCCATTCAGGCGAACTCAGGGGCCAAATCCTTCGAGCCGGGCGCCAAGCGAGAGGCGACTTCGGTACCGAAGACCACGGCCTCAACCGGAAGCGGGCCCGGTAGCAGCAGCACTCCTAGCAGCAAGCCGCCGACAGCGGCTTCTTCACCGCGGGAGCCGCTTAGCTCGGAACCGGAGACCCCGATTCCCTCGTTGTCCACGCTCGATTCGGGACCTGGTCCGTTCAACGCGAAAAAATCCGATGAGCAGCGCGTGCCAGGCGATCTGCTCGTCGCCAAGACCGAGCCGTCGGATATGAGCCGGCGCCAGGTCGAAGAGATTCAACGCGAGCAAGTTGCGACGGCCGCCTCGGGCCTGGAGGATGTCTATTTCGGATTCGATAGCTGGCAGATCAGCAATGAAGGCAAGCAGACCTTAATGGTCGATGCCGAGTGGATCAAGGCGAATCCCTCACAAAAGGTGACGATCGAAGGTCATTGCGATGAACGAGGCACCTTGGCCTACAATCTCGTGTTAGGTGAGAAGCGAGCGAAGGCCGTGCAGACATATTTGACGGAGCTGGGCATCAATGCGAACCGTCTGACCGTCGTCTCATATGGTAAAGAGCGGCCCTTCTGCAAGGATCGTGAGGAGAGTTGCTATCAGCAGAATCGGCGCGGGCATATCGCCATTCGCGTTCAATAGGGTTGTAGTTCGCTGGATTCAGGAGGAGTGAGTGACATGAAAAACCTTCTCCCAGATCGGTGTGTCTTTTCTGGAGGCGCGGCAGCTTTCGGCTTACTGTCCCTGCTGTTATCGGGCTGTATAGCCCAACAGGCCGAGCTGAAAGACGTGGAGCGAAATCTCGGGACAAAAATTTCGAAGCTCGATCAACGCGACAAAGAATTGCAGCAAACCGTCAAGCAGGCGAAGATCGATGTCGATAAGTTGGTCAGCGAGACCCGCGCGCGCTTGAGCCAGGAAATCACCGCCTTGCGCGAAGAGGAATTGCCGCAGCTCCGTGGAAGTCTCGATAAGGATGCGCATCAAGTCTCGACGTTGCGCAACCGCCTCGATGACTTCGAGCATCAACTCGCCAAGCGGTCCTCGGCCCTCGAAAAAACGCAAACCGATCAAGCGGCGGCGGCGAAGGTGGATCGGGACCGGCTCCACGAGGATGTCTCAAAGTTAGGCGGTCGTATCGATTCGATGAACGGCACCGTGACGGCCGTCACCAAAAAGCTGGGAGAAAAACTCGACGAGCAGGACAAGGGCATGACGGCCTACGATGCGAAAGTCCAGCAGTTGGAGTCCCAGAATCGGTCGCTGACCGAGCAGATGACTCTTTATAAACAGGCTTTGGCCGATTATAAAAAAGCGCTGACCTCGTTGGGCGAAAAGGTCGTGCAGGAAGAGCAACGGACGATGGAGCTGTCGAACAAGATCAGCGGCCGCGCCGATCAGCTCGCCTCCAAGGTGGATACGGATACACGGGCGACGACCACGTATCTCAATGACGTCAACAAGAATGTAGGGTTGATCGCCAAAGCCGTCGAGAATATGAATGCGCAACTGGTTCCGCGTGTGGAAGATCAGGACCGCCGATTGGACGAGCTTACCAAAATGATGCATGGCATGGATGCGCAGGTCAATGCTGCGAATCAGGCTGCCGCGCAATTGCGAGTGTCTCGTGAACAAGGCACGACAAAAGTCGCAGACGAGTCCACTTCGCAGGCGTCCGCAGCGACTCCACCATCGACGCATGAGCAGGTGGCGCCCGTCGTCGCATCGGTGTCGCGCGACTCAACGGCTCACACCGGACAAGCCAGAGAGGTCTACGATCGCTATATCACGACCTTCAAGCAGGGGAATCTGGATGGAGCATTGCAAGGCTTTTCCCAATTTCTCACGGAGTATCCGACATCGGATCTTGCGGCGAATGCCCAGTACTGGCTCGGTGAATGTTATTACGGCAAGAAAGATTATGCCCGCGCGATCGATGCCTTCGATCGCGTAAAAGTCGGCTATCCCAGCAGTGAAAAGGTTCCGGCCGCGCTCCTCAAAAAGGGATTTGCCTATCTGGCCCTAAAGGACAGAAATCGCGCCTCGTCGGTATGGCGGCAGGTCGTCGACGGCTACCCCAATAGCCCCGAAGCAGGAAGAGCGTTGGAGAAGCTGGCGCAACTCAAGCAGATACGGTGAAGGGAAGAGGCATGGAAAATTTTTCAATGAATCACCGAACGAATTGGCCACGCGCATTCACTGTCATGGGCGGAGGGTGTGCGCTCATCGGGCTGCTCCTGGCCGGTTGCGCGAACCATGCGGACTTTATTGAACTGCGTGAAGAGGTGGGGTTGCTTACGAAGGCGCAGGAGCAAGCGCAGAAGCGAAATGAGACGCTGCAGCGGCGTCTGCAAGCTCTGGAGACAGGGCGTCCTCCGCTGAGCGACGATCCGGCGTCAAAAGGCCACGATACGGCCCAACAGCGGGTGCAAGAGTTGACGGCGCGGTTGGGTGATTTGGAAAGTCGGCTCTCGCGGTTGGAAGATGGCAAATCGGCCGTCGCCGCGAAACAAGAGGAACCGCCTCGTTCATCGGCCTCCTCACGTCAGTCGGAAGCGCCGGAGACGAGCGCAACCACGACCTCCTTGCCGGGAACACCCGGGATTTCTCCGACGTCCGCTTTCAACCTCGCCTATAACGATTATTTAAACGGCCGTTATGATCTGGCGGTGACCGGCTTCCAGCGCTTCTTAAAAGATTTTCCTTCGACCTCGTTGGCGCCCAACGCATACTATTGGATGGGTGAATCCTACTTCAGCCAAAAAGATTATCCGCACGCCAATCAAGCCTTTCAGAAAGTGGTGAACGATCACCCGCGCAGCGAAAAAGTGCCGCCTGCACTTTTTAAGATGGGCGTGGTGACGGCGGAAGCGGGTGACCTTCCGAAAGCCCGTGGCTATCTCAGACGTGTGATTGAAGAGTATCCGACGTCGGATGAGGCGAAATTAGCCAAGAACAAACTCGCCGAAATTCGATGAAGCAGTATCGCCGCACTCTGGCTCGCTGCGTATCACCATATCCCTGCCGGATTATCTCTGTCCCGGCCTCCCGCACGGGTCATCCTTCCGCGGTGCGTGATCGATGAACGTTGATGTCCGTCTAGGAAAAATCCACGTCCTGCCGGGTGAGATCGTCAGTCGCATTGCGGCGGGCGAGGTCATCGAGCGGCCAGCCGCCGTTGTAAAAGAATTGGTCGACAACAGCCTGGATGCCGGCAGCACACGAATTGCCATCGAGATCATGGACGGCGGACGCAGGCTGATTAAGGTCACGGATGACGGTGACGGCATCAGCGCCGCCGACGTTCCGCTCGCCTTTCAACGCCATGCGACGAGCAAATTGCGCCATGATACCGAATTGTTTTCGATCGAGACATTAGGATTTCGAGGTGAAGCGCTCCCGAGCATTGCCTCCGTCTCGAAAGTGCGCCTGTTGACGGCATGCCGTGACGAATCGGTAGGCACCTTGTTGGTGATGGACGGCACGACCAAACTGCAAGAGGCGGCCTCGCCTCAGGGGACGGACATCGAGATCGGCGACTTGTTCTTCAATACACCGGCGCGCAAGAAATTTTTAAAGACGACCGGAACGGAGTTCTCTCATATTTGCCAAGTCGTGCAACAGGCTGCCTTGGCCTGGCCGAGTGTCCATTTCCGCCTGACCCATAATGGCTTGCAGGTCTGCGAATACCCCCGCGCGGAAACGGCGCGCGATCGCATCCTTCAGGTCTATGGCACCTCGCTGGTCGATCAGATGGTCAGGGTGCAGGGCGAGTTGTCTGGATTGCGCGTGCATGGCATGGCGGTCACCGCGACCGCTGCGCGTGCGAGCCGCTCGCCGCAAGAACTATTCGTCAACCGCCGCCCGATAAAAAATGCGACGATCTCTCATGCCATCTATGATGGCTATGGTGTCTCCTTGGCGAAAGGGCATCACCCGCTGTTTGTCCTCTTTGTAGAAGTCGATCCGGCGCGACTGGACGTGAACGTACATCCCACGAAACGCGAAGTGCGGTTTGCCGACCCAGACCATGTTCATCGCACCGTCCAACGGGCGATTCGCTCCGCCGTCGGTTCCGCTGCAATTGAAGGGGCTTTCGCAGGGATCCCTTCATCCCAGATGGGTGGCTCACTGAACACGGAAAGTAGAACGGTTGATCTTCGGGGAAACAGCGAAGGTCCGTTATTTCTTTCGTCGTTGCGGTCCCCTGAATTTCAGGGCGTCTCGGCCGATGCGCCGGCGGATCTCTCAGGACAGTCTATTCGAGAGCCTTCCTCCTCTTATCAGGTGCAGTCACAGGTGCAATCATTGGGGGACGTGATTCCCTTCGGGCAAATTGACCAGACGTTTTTAGTGGCGCAGGTGGGGTCCGAGTTACATGTAATCGATCAACATACGGCGCACGAACGAGTCCTGTTCGAACGCCTGCTGAGGGCTGCGTCTCGACAGACCGTTGTGCAGCAGCCTCTCTTGATTCCTGAGCCCGTCACAGTGCCGCTTCACCAGGCGGTGCACCTAGAGCAACACTTGACCGAGCTGTCTATGCTGGGTCTCGATCTTGAGCCGTTTGGAACAGGGACGTTTCTGGTGCGCGCGGTCCCGGCCTTGCTGGGTCGGATAGATGGCTCGGCACTGGTGCAGGGCCTGTTGGAAGATGTGACCGACTGGAGTGTCCCCACATCGTTCGAACAACGCATGCGTCCCATCTTAGCCACCATGGCCTGTCACACAGCCGTGCGAGCAGGGCGGCCCATGGCACTTCCCGAGATCAAAACGCTTATCGAAGATTGGGTAGCGGAAGGGTTGCCGGCGACCTGCCCTCACGGCCGTCGAGTCGCGTTGCGATTACCGGCGGAGGAATTGCAAAAGATCTTTGGCCGATAAATGACGATAACTGGTAACCATCAACAGAAGCCGCTGGTCGTCCTCATCGGGCCGACGGCCGTCGGAAAGAGTCGCATCGCCATTCCATTGGCGCAGGCGCTCAAAACCGAGATTCTGACTGCCGATTCGCGGCAAGTGTATCGGGGAATGGATATCGGGATGGACAAGCCGCGTCTGGACGAGCGTGGCGGCATCCTGCATCGGCTCATTGATCTCGTCGAACCGGACCAGCCGTTTAATGTCGGTGAGTTTCGCCGCCTGGCTCTCAATGAGATTGCCAGATTGCACCAGAACGGCCGGGTAGCACTGATGGTCGGGGGCACCGGGCTCTACGTACGAGCGATCGTCCGCGGTTTATGGGAAGGACCACCGGCTGATTGGGATTATCGGCATCGTCTTGCGGCAGTGGCCGAGAGAGATGGGACGGAGCCGCTCTATCGCGAATTGGCGCAGATCGACCCGGAGTTGGCCGCACGGCTTCATCCACGCGACGTCATAAAAATTATTCGGGGCCTGGAAACGTATCACGTGACGGGTCGTCGATTGTCGGAGCTGCATCGAGAACACGGATTTGCCGAACATCCGTTCTCATCACTCCTCATCGGCCTAACCCGGGACCGGCAGGCCCTCTATCGACGCGTCGAGGCCAGGGTGGATGCGCAACTAGCAGCAGGACTCGTAGAGGAAACACGCCGATTGCTGGCCCAGGGATATGGCCGTCACTTGGGCTCCATGAAGGGATTGGGATATCGCCAGATGTCCGGCTATCTAGCCGGTGAGTACTCTTATGAAGAGGCCGTGCGGCTGCTTAAACGAGATACACGCCACTTTGCCAAACGCCAGTACACATGGTTCCGAAAGGAGCCCGGCATCGTCTGGGTGGAAATGGAAGAAGACGAATCGGTTGATTCGACCGTCTCAAAACTGGTCGGCATGGTGCAGGGGTTTTTGTCACAAGGGATCGATCGTGACGGCTCGCAAGTGCAATCGGCCATACTCATGGCAGGGTCATAGGAGATAGAGTGGCGCGCAAATCGGAGACAGTGTCGGCAGAGATCGGCATTATTGGAGGCAGCGGCCTCTATGAGATGGAAGGACTCCAACAGGTTCGGGAGAAGCGGATCACCACTCCCTTCGGCCGTCCCTCGGACGCGCTTCTGCTCGGCACCCTCGACGGTGTGCGCATCGCGTTTTTAGCGCGGCACGGCCGCGGGCATCGACTCAGCCCGAGTGAGATCAATTATCGGGCAAACATCTATGCGTTGAAATCCGTCGGTGTCAGCCGAATCATTTCAGTCAGCGCCGTCGGCAGTATGAAAGAAACCGTCAAGCCAGGGCATTTGCTCCTGCCCGATCAATTTATCGATCTGACCAAACAGCGCGCCTCGACCTTTTTTCAGGATGGTATCGTCGCGCACGTGGCCATGGGCGATCCGGTCTGTCCGACCGTCTTTCGCGCGCTCGCCCGCTCCTCGCGCGCCATTGGCGCCACGGTGCACGAAGGCGGCACATACGTGTGCATGGAAGGGCCACAGTTTTCGACGCGCGGAGAATCGCTGCTCTATCGACAATGGGGCGTCGATGTGATCGGCATGACCAATATGCCCGAAGCCAAATTGGCCCGCGAAGCGGAACTCTGTTACGCCACGCTTGCCCTCGCCACTGACTATGATTGCTGGCATGAAAGCGAAGATTCGGTGAGCGTGGAAATGATTCTCGCCACCTTGCACAAGAACGTTGAACTAGCGAAGCGGGTAATTCGAGGGGTGCTTCCCATTGTGCGTGAAGTGCGGGAGTGTCAGTGCGCCGATGCGTTGAAATATGCGATCGTCACCTCTCCACACATCATTCCTCGATCGACGCGTCGAAAACTCGATTTACTCATCGGCCGTCATATGCCGTCAACCAAGGGAGACCGCTGAGATGGGGAAACTACTAGTCGTGGGATCGGTGGCGTTGGACACGGTGCGGACCCCGTTCGGAGAAGCCACGGAGGTCTTGGGCGGCTCCGCCACATTTTTTTCGGTCGCGGCCAGCTATTTTACGAATGTCGACCTCATCGCCGTCATTGGGGAAGATTTTCCCGAGGCGCATTTAGAGTTTCTTAAGAGTCGCCACATCGATGTCGCCGGATTGGAGAAGCGTCCGGGACAGACCTTTCGCTGGAAGGGGGAATACACCTATCAGCTCAACGAGGCGCGTACGCTGGATACACGGTTGAACGTGTTCGAGACCTTCCGTCCAAAGATCGCCGCCCAATACCGCTCGCCCGGCATGCTCTTTCTCGGCAATATCGATCCCGAGTTGCAGCTCGATGTTTTGAATCAGGTAGAGCGGCCGTCCGTGGTGGCCTGCGATACGATGAATTTCTGGATCGAAGGAAAGCGCGAGGCGCTCTGGCGCGTTCTGGAGAGAGTGGACATCTTAATCATCAACGACGGCGAGGCGAGGCTCTTGGGACAAGACTCCAATCTCGTGCAAGTCGCCAAAACCATCTTGGCCAAAGGCCCGAAGCATCTCATCATCAAGCGTGGAGAATACGGCGTCTTGTTGTTCAACCGGCAACAGGTGTTCGGCGCGCCGGCGTTTCCGCTCGAGCAGGTGAAAGACCCCACAGGAGCCGGCGACACTTTTGCGGGCGGATTTATGGGATATCTGTCCGCCACGGGGACGTTGACCGATGCGTCGATCCGCCAGGCCATTGTCTTCGGGAGTGTCATGGCCTCGTTTACCGTAGAAGCCTTTAGTCTTGACCGCCTTCGCGTTCTAGAATACAAAGAGATCGAGGGACGGTTTCGCGAGTTCAAGCGTCTCACCCACTTTGAGGACTTGTCATGATGTCTTTGTTGACCTCGATCCACAATCCGAGACGCGCGCGCAGGCACGCAATCCTCATGATCGCCGGCTGTGTGGCGATCGCCGTAACGGGTTGTGCCTCAGAAGACAAGATCAAAAAATCCACAGGCTATTATCAAGAAGGACTGGCCAATCTCGACGCCGATCGGCAGGCGGCGTTCGTCTCATTTCAAAAAGCCGTCAAAATGAATCCGAATCACAAAGAGGCCCATTACTCACTCGGGCATCTGTATGCGCTCCAGCTCAAGTATCCACAAGCGGAAGAGGAGTTTCGCGAGGCGTTGCGCATCGACTCGGAATATTCCGAGGCTCATAATTATCTAGGACAAATTTTAGAGCGACAAAATCGATGGCCGGAGGCGATCGAAGAATATCGTCGTGCCCTCACCAATCCGCTGTACGGCACACCGGACTTGGCGCGGTTCAATTTGGGCCGCGCGTTGGCTCACGAAGGAGACTTGCAGGCTGCCGCGCAGGCCTTTGAAGACGCGCTGCTCATCAGCCCGCCCACCGTCCCGCCGGCGGTGCTCAATCTGGAGTTAGGCCGGGTTTACGCGAAACTTGGGTACGATACGAAGGCGAAGGACACGTTGACCCGTGTTAAGACGCAAGACAAGGGAGGGCAATACGCAGCGGAAGCCGACAAGTTGTTGGGAAGGCTGAAGCCGTAATCATCTTATGGAATCCATCGGAGAGTTTTTCAAACAGGTCAGGGAAACGAAGGGGTTGACGCTCGATGATGTCGCGTTGAAGACGCGTATCCATCCCGACTTTTTGATTGCGCTCGAAGAAGGCAACTTCACGAAGCTTCCCGATCAGGTTTTTGCCAAGGGATTCGTTCGGTCTTATGCGCGCTCCCTTGGCTTGGATGAAGAGGACGCCATGCGCCGCTTCGAAGGGTCGGCCGGAGCATTTTATGAAAAGCAGGCGGAGCGAGAGATTCTGCGACTGAAGCAAGCGGAGGACGATCGGCGAAAGAAGACGAATCGAAAGGTGGTGCTCGCGGCGATTGCGGTAGCGTTGCTTGGGCTGATCCTACTCATGTCCCGTGAGCATGCGACGGTTGCTCCGGCTCGTCCCACGATCGATACTGAACCTCCGGTGAGCAAATCCTCGCGCACTCCCACGTCGATGACCGCTCCGCACAAAGCGGAGGAACAGGAGAAAGAACGACCGGCAACCAATTCTCGTACGGAATCGGTGGCTGCTCCTTCGTCGACTTCGTCTCCCGCCGCTACGCTTCCCCCTCCGACGGTTCGAGACGAGACCGTCTCCACCGCGTCGGTCCGTACCGATCCTATGCTGGGAGGCCCCGCGCCTGACGGATCGTTGGTGCTGACCATCGAAGCATTGGAACTGACCTGGGTCGTCGTCCAAATCGATAACGGCAGTCCTGAAGAAGCGCTCATGAGGCCAGGGGAGCGTGTGCAATGGAAATCCTCCGATCGGTTTACATTGACCTTAGGCAATGCCGGCGGAGTCCGCGTTGAACTCAATGGAAAAGAGCAGGGACCGTTTGGACCGAGTGGTAAAGTCGCGAGGGATATCGTGCTCAAACGCTCGTAAACTTCTTGATGTGGCGGAACAGCAATTCGTTAAGCCAAAATGTCCCAAGAAACGATGTGAGTTGGATCAAATTTTTTCTTATTAGATTCTTCGGGATGGAGAATCAAAGGCTTTGTAATTCTTTTTTGATGGCATGATGTTTGGTTGCGTGGATAGCGGGAGATCGTCACACCGGAGGCGCTGGGATGTTGCTTGACAAGACTCGAGGGCCATTGCTATAGTGCCGCGATTTTTGTATTAAAATCATGGTCGTAGGACGAATGCTCGGTGTGCCGTCGGTCTCTACTGCAGGTCTTTTTAATAGGTATTTTTCACACAAAGGAGGAGCTGTGATGGGGTATCTGTTGAAGTCGGTCGGTGTGTTGTCGATGACAGTCTTGCTCGCCGGCGTGGCGATGGCGGAAGAGAAAGATCCGTTGAAGCCCCGCGTTCCGCCGGATCAGATGGCCGACGCCAAGGCCATGAAGAATCCAGTGGCTTCGTCACCGGAGAGTATTGCCAAGGGGAAGGCATTGTTCGAGGGGAAGGGCACTTGCTTTAACTGTCATGGGAAGGAAGGCAAGGGCGATGGCCCGGCCGGCCAGATTCTCAATCCCAGCCCCCGCAATTTCACAAACTGCAAATTTCACAAGAAGCGGAAAGATGGGGAGCTCTTCTGGGTGATCAAGAACGGCAGTGCGGGAACCGGCATGGTTCCATTGATCCCGGCCGCGATCAACGAAGAAGAAGCGTGGACGATCATCAATTACGAGCGCACCTTCTGCAAGGATAAGGGCGGCGAATAGTTCGTCTTATCCGTACGAGAAAGCAGAGAGGGCCTTCCCTCTCTGCTTTTTTATTTGGGGCGATCAACAGTACGATGCTACGATCGGCATGATGGCCCAAGGCGCACTAGACTGCGGCTAGCGAGAGGGCTTGGTGAGTAACGTCGGATTGACGCCCGATTGGCCGGGGGGAAGAATGTGCGGATGCTGTTCCTGATTGAAGGCGCTTTTCGCGGCCGGTGGCACGGATCGGCTGACAAAAGCGGCCAGTTCTCCCAGCGTTACCTCTCCATCGAGATTATCATCCGCTTCCCCCTTCAGCCCTCGCAGTAAGTAATAAGTAAAGAGGCCGTGCCGGAGCTTGTCGGACTCCAACCCTTCTCGCACGCCGGTCGTCGCGATCAGGCGCACGATATGAGTGCCCCCCAGATCCCATTGCGGCTCTTTGATCTTTGCTTTTTGATCGCCGTTCAATCGCGCAACAGACCCGTCGAAGATCAACACAATCTGCTTGGCCTTTAAGCGAGATAGGGCGATTTGCAAATCTTTAAGTGGATAGAGCCGGGAGGCTGAGGTCCCGCCTTCGTAGGGCACCAGGAACGTGTCGCCCGAGGAAGACACCTTCGCCTGTCCGGAGAAGTAGACGATGACGACCGAGTCCGCCGTGACGCGGGTCGGCAGCCAGTCGAGAATGGTTTCTTCGATGTCGGGCCGAAGCGCTTTCATGTCGATCATCAGACGAATGTTGGATGGTGGCACGCCGCCCAGGGTCTGAAAATAATTCGCGACCATTTCCGCGTCCAGGGATGCATATTTTCGCATCGGCACCTGAGGATCACGATGCGTGCTGATCCCGACGGCGATCACAAACGTATGCGGTTGCTGGAATGCCGACGGCTTGGGAATCTGATCCACACTGTCCGAGAGAGGCGCGGCTAGGGTGGGAGCACCCTGAGGCTTGGATGGAATGACGGCGACTCCAGTAGATTCAGCGACAGACGGCTTGGCCGATGCTGGAGGAATACCGGCTGCCGGAGCGACAGGCGCCACGGCTTGCGATGGTTCGAACAGGGCGCGCGACTCCCGCATGAATTGTGTGCCGAGCACGACGGCCGTATCGTGGAGGAAAGGGTCCATCGAGACATAGGCGCAGCGCTTTTGCGTCGGCTCCAAGAGGATTCGTTCATTTCTGGTGGTCTTCAACGTCCGCTCGGCCAGCACTTTGCCGGCAGGATCGCGGAACACGACGAGGGATTCCAACGTGAGTTCAGTCGGCAGCCGATCGTAGACGCCGTCGGTTTGAATCTTGAGTCCGGATTGTTGCAAGGTGATATCCGCCTCGACGTCGGCCCGTGTGTCTGCCGGCGAATGTCCGGCGATGACGACAGTCTGAAATGTGCGATGCGCCGCATCCACCAGGACGTCTTCAAGCTCGGACCCAATGCGGAGTTCTTGCGGATGGTTACAGGCATCCGAATATTGTGCAATGGCGGCAGTCAATGAGGGATCAAACTTGACGCGGACCGTAGCGGGAATTTGCGGGCCCATATCGGGAAGCGAAGACTTCTTAATGAGGGCATTGAATTGCTGGCAACCGTTTAGCAGACAACACGTCAGGGAAAGGGCAATCAAACTCCGGCGCATGGACAGTCCTCAATGTGCGCGACACCCTACCGGAATTAAAATTGGAAAGCAACGTAACCACTGTTGTCAGTCGCGGGCGGCTTCTCTATGCTAGCGGCAAAGAAAAGTCCTGAGTCCTGAGTGCTGAGCAAATTAACCAAGCGACCCACTCAGGTCTTCACTCTGTTCTCAGAACTCAGAACTCAGAACCCATGCTCATTCTCGGTCTCTCAAATATGCGTGATGCTTCGGCCGCGCTCGTCGAAGATGGCCGTATCATCGCCGCGGCTGAGGAAGAGCGCTTCGTCAGGATCAAACACGTCACCGCGTTGCCGATCCATGCCATTCGCTATTGTCTACGAGAAGCCGGGGTCGGCCCGGAGGCGCTCGACGGCATCGCGGTACCGTGGAAGTATTGGGTGGTGGGCCGCCGGTCGTTGTTGGCGCTCGGCTCGATGCTGCGGTCGCCGCAACTCCTGCGTGTGAAGGGCAAGCGAAGCGTCGAGCGCCTACGGCAGGAGTGGACCGAATTGGCCTGCCTCTCAGGCAAGCTTACGCAGGCGCTTGGACCGTTAGGCGCCAAACCGACCTATCTCGAACATCATCTCTGCCATGCCGCCAGTAGTTTTCTGGTTTCGCCGTTCGAGCGCGCGGCCATCCTCGTCATCGACGGAGCGTCGGAGTCGCACACGGCATTGTTCGCGGTGGGTGAAGGCAGGCACATCCGCACGCTGAAACGCATTCCATTGCCCCACTCGTTAGGACAGTTTTATGCCGCCATGACCTCGTTCCTGGGATTTCGCCCCGACTACGACGAATACATCGTGATGGGATTGGCCGCCTATGGACGGCCAGTCTATGCCGATCTGCTCCGGGAACACATTCTTCGATTACGACCGGAAGGGTCATTTTCTTTGAACACGCGTCTGTTGGATTTCCATCTTGCGCGGGTGGGAATCTTTCCGCCGGTTCTACAGCAACTGCTCGGCCCGAATCGACGCCGCGACGACGACATCACCCAACGCCATCGGGATCTCGCTGCGAGTGCTCAGATGATATTGGAAGAGACGGTGTTGCACATGGCTTGTCATCTAAGGAGCCTGACCGACACGGACAATCTCTGTTTGGCCGGCGGTGTGACCTATAACTGTGTTGCGAATAGTCGCCTCAGCCGAGAGTCCGGCTTTAAGCATCTGTATATTCAGCCTGCGGCGGGCGATGCCGGTACCGCGCTGGGGGCCGCGTTGACTCTGTCGAGTCGGCCCCAACCGAACCGGCCTAGAGCGTTCATGCAGCATGCGTATCTCGGTCCCCAATTTTCCGAGGAGGAATGCGGCGAAGCCTTGAACCGTGCCTGCTTGAAAGGCGAGGCGTTACCCGACGCATTGCTCTGCGACCGCGTGGCGACAGAGCTGTCGCGAGGTCGGATCGTCTTTTGGTTTCAGGGACGGATGGAGTGGGGGCCGCGTGCCTTGGGTCATCGCAGTCTGCTCGCCGACCCTCGACGTGAAGACATGCGCGAGCTCATCAATGCCAAGGTCAAGCTGCGAGAGCCCTTTCGCCCGTTCGCCCCCGCCGTCCTCGAAGAACGCGCCGCCGACTTTTTCGACTGGAGCGTTCCTTCACCCTTCATGCTTTTTACGGTGCCGGTGTTGCCGAAAGCAAAAGGCCTGATTCCCGCCGTGACTCACGTCGATGGTACCGCCCGCATCCAAACGGTGGATCGCGAATCAAATCCATTGTTCAGAAAACTGCTGGAAGCCTTCGACCAGAAAACCGACGTGCCGATCCTGTTGAACACATCGTTCAATGTGAATGAACCGATCGTCTGTACGCCCGACGAGGCGATCCGTTGTTTTCTGCGCACGGAGGTTGATTGGTTGGTGTTGGGGAATTTGTTGGTTGGGCGCTCTGGTTGATAGTGATATCACGCGTGCCAATCCGGTCGTTTTTATTGCAGATAAAGGTTTCGAGGTAATCCGCCGCATCGTAACGTATGTATATGAGGTATACGGACATGTGGACATATGGCGACACAGTCTGTCATTCCCGCAAGGCAGCTCTATCTAGTCCAGTCGCATTCGAAAACATCGTGGCAAGCATTGTTGTGGGTATGCAAGTTCTGTGTGGGCATAATGAAATTAGTTGTGACGATAATAGGTTTGGGCGGGTTGTTTATTGCGTGCGGATCTCGAAGAGCTTATTCGACGTGTTCTTTAACTCATCAAACAGTTACAGAGCCCAGTATTTTAAGTCTGTCGAACATGGCTTATGCAGGAATAGATTTTTGATCCAAACACTAAGTCCTGCATTGCTGGCGTCTGGAAAACTCAGTTCCTTACCGAAGGAAAAAATCCAGAAGTCGCTCGGAGTCGCGTCGGCGAAAGTCTGGCTTGCGGAGGTTGAGAAACACATCTGTAATGAGTGTTACGGAGAATGGAGCTTTCCCCAGGATGGTACAGCTGAAATCTTGAACGGTCGTTGGGAAAACACATCGAACTGGTGTGGTCGTAAGGCACCCCTATGTGCCAAGATTCGAGTTTTCGGTGGGTTCTTGAACGACAACGGCTATGAGTATGTCCCTCAAGGTAAGAAACATCGAGCCGAAGAGATTCAAGACACCGGATGGTCTTAATTGTTCGCTAATTATGATGAAATATCTAAATATTAAGCTTCTATTCCATTCTAGAAATATAAATATAGACCAACGTAGTATCTGCCAATGTTTGAGCTGAAAACATTCATTCTCTTCTTTGCCACTGCGGTCGCCGAAATCCTTGGCTGCTATCTCCCATATCTATGGTTGAAAAAAGACGCACCCCTCTGGCTCCTTATTCCGGCTGCTGTCAGTCTTGCGGCATTTGTCTGGCTGTTGACCTTGCATCCCGCCGCGGCCGGGCGGGTCTATGCGGCCTACGGTGGTGTGTATGTGTCGGTCGCGATCCTTTGGTTATGGATGGTTGATGCCGTGCGTCCTTCGACATGGGATTGGCTGGGCGTGGCTGTCTGTCTGGTGGGTATGGCCATCATTATGTTTGCGCCACGCCCCGTTTAAATGACGGGGCAGACGCTGTCCAAGGTTAAACAGGTTACTCGTTACATTTACGGCGCGTTCTTTATTGCTGCCGGGGCGAATCATTTCCTCAACACGCCGTTCTACGTGAGCATCATGCCGTCGACCCTGCCGTGGCATCTGGCGCTGGTGTACCTGAGCGGTGTCGCGGAGATGGGATTGGGCTCATTGCTCCTATTTGAGCGGTGGTCGGTCTTGGCGGGGTGGGGACTGATCGCGCTGCTGATCGCCGTGTTCCCCGCTAATATCCATATGGCTCTGCATCCGGACCTGTACACGTGGGCCTCTCCTATGAACCTCTGGCTCCGGCTTCCCTTACAGGGTCTACTGATCGCGTGGGCGTATTGGTACACACGGCCGGATAGGAAGCGTTTGTGAATCGTTAGTCGATCCTTGTGGAAAAAGATCACACCTACTTGTCGAATCACGATTCACGATTCGCGAATCACGCCTTGTCCTTTCCCGCTCTCGATGCGCTTCTGTTTTTCTTTTTCATCAATCTCACGCTTCAGCCTCTCGTCGAGCCGGACTTCGGATGGCATTTGCGGACAGGCTTGGATCTTCTCAGCCATGGCTGGCAGATGCCGCTCACCGATCCCTATTCCCATACGGTACCGGAGTGGCCGTGGGTCGAGCACGCCTGGCTGACGGACGGAATTGTCGCGCTGATCTACAGCGGCCTGGGAAGTGCGGGTGGCCTTGGCGTCATTCTGTTGTTTGCCGCCGTGATTACCGGCGCGTTTGTTCTGTCGGCTGCGACTGCCCGGGCTTCGCGAATGGCTCGTGCCTTGTCGGTCGCGGTCGTCGCATGGATCGCGCTTCCGTTTCTGGGTGCGCGCATTCAAATGGTCACACTATTGGGATTGGCGTGCGTGCTGTGGCTGTGGAACCGATTCCAACAAGGCCGAGCCAGAACGCTTTGGTTATTTCCCCCGCTCTTTTTGCTCTGGGCCAATTTGCATGGCGGGTTTACCGTGGGTCTTTTCACGCTTGGACTCCTCCTCGCGGTCACGGTCTTCATGCGGATTGTCGCCGACCGACGTCCCGCTTGGTCTGAAAGAGTCGACGAGCCGATCCTGACGTGGACGCAGATTCGGCACATCGCCGTCATCTTTGGAATATCGCTGCTGGTGACATTGATCAATCCGTATGGATGGCGGCTCTATGGAGAGATCGTGCAATCGCTCGGCGACCGATTCATGCTCGACATGCTCCAAGAGTGGCAACCGGTGTCGCTCCTGCATCGTGCCGGGCGGATCTATGTGGTGTATCTCATAGGACTTGCATTGCTCATGCTGTGTTTCTACCGTCGTGTCGAACCCACGCGATGGGCGGTGCTCGGGGTCTTTCTTGCCCTCTCATTACGGCATTGGCGGAATGTGCCGTTTTTTCTTCTCCTCAGCATTCCGCTTGCCGCCGATCTGATTCAACTTGCCGTCGCATGGATGGTCGAACGGGGCTCGACTTTTCGGCGACATCCTATCCAATGGCTGTTCGGCGTCTTGATGGCACTAGCCCTTGGAATGGCATGGCTCGGTGCGGACCATCTTGAGCGGGTGGCTCTGTCCGGAATGGAGCCGGAGCAATTTTTTGCATCGACCGAGTATCCAATGCAAGCCGTGCAATGGATACGAGAACATCGGCGGGAGCTCGGCACGAAGTTGTACAACGATTATGGGCTTGGCGGGTTTTTGCTCTGGTGGCTGCCGAACGAAAAAATTTTTATCGATGGACGTATGCCGGCTTGGAGAATCGGCGATCGATGGATTTTTTATGACTATGTCGCATTGACGAGCTGGGATGCTCCCGCTCTCGGCGTCCTGGCCAAGTATGGTGTGGACTGGGCCATCACCGCGACCGACGGTCCGATCGATCGTGTCCTTCGCGGAATGCACGGATGGTCGATTCGGTACGAAGATGAAAAGGTAAGAATATTTGTTAAAGCGGCGGGCGATCAGTAGGGGTGGGATTTAGCGGTCTGGTAGATCTCTCCGACTTGTCCCGGTGATTCTCGACGACGGTAGAGGCCTTGCGCATCGTACCGGCGCACGGCGAGCAATTCACGCAACAGTTGAAGTCCGTCTCGCATGACGCGCACTTTCGATCCCGGCTGATCCGTCCAGTTGATCGGCACTTCGGCGACTCGGTATTTCCTGAGACGCGCGATGTACAAGAGCTCCAGATCGAACCCATAGCCGGCGATCCGTCCAACGGAAAATAAATCCGCTGCGACACGGCGGCGGAAGAGTTTGAACCCGCATTGCGTATCGGTAATGCCTGCCAGACCAAGACGTTGCGCTACGTGATTGAACAGATTGCCGAGGATGGTCCGATGCCGGCGCGCGTGGACGTGGTAGCGATCATCGCGTGACGCGAGAAAGCGGGAGCCGATCGCCAGGTCGGCACCTTCCGCCACGGCACGCTCCAGGCGCTCGAGCTCTTCAATCGGCGTCGCCCCATCCGCATCCGCCATGAGCCGCAGCTCACCATGAGCAGCTTGCATCCCGGCATGCACCGCCGCCCCCTTCCCCTGATTTTTTGGTAGACGAATCAGCCGAACGGCCGGTGAGTCAACGGCGCATGTCTCAACCCGCTTGGCCGTTTCATCCGTGCTTCCATCGTCGACGACCAGGACTTCATAGCAATCGCCCCGCCGAGAAAGATAGCGTGTGATGCTGGTAAGATAGGGAGGCAGGCGGTCTTGTTCGTTGTACGCAGGAATGACGACGGTCAACGCGATGGATTGTGTTGCAGAGGGCATGATCACCAACCGTTTGGTTGATGGAAACGAAGGTCGCTTACTAGGACGCGGAGCCTAATCTCAATGAATCCAAATTGCAAGCGATCGCGCAATTCGGATGAGCATTGAACAGGAAGTTGAGGAGCGGCATATGAGTACGACACATGAGAGCGCGTCTCGCGTGTGGCTCGCCGTCGCAAGCCTATTGTTTCTCGCTCAGATCAGTGCCTGTGCGTCGTCAACGCCTCCGCGGCGATTGGCCGATTACATCGGCCCACAGACAGAGGTCTCGAATGCGCCCTTACCGCCCAGACCCATTCATGCGGGGCTTGTCGTGATTCCGGACAGGTCGCGTACGAGTACCGCAGTCTTGCCGGATGAAGCCTTGAATAGATTGAGCGGTATGCTCCAACAACAGTTGAGCGAGATGACCTTGGTCGTGATCGACACGATCATTCCATCCGAAGGGATTCGGCCGGACGGTGATTTCGCTCAACTCAGGGAACTGGGCACGCGGTATGGCGTCGATTATCTCGTTGTAGTGATCGCTTCTGCCGTTGAGCAGGAATATCCGAAAACTGTCTTTCTGGGATGGGTCACCCATGCGCAGCCGGGATGGCGTCGGGATAATTGGTCGCTGTTGGAAACGGCATTGCTGGACGTTCATACGGGTCACACATTCGTCCGAGCAGAGGGAGTAGGATTTGCAACATTGGATCGACCGGCCGCTCCCGGCATCAATCAATGGTACCCGGTGATTCAATTGCGGCCGCTGGACCGTCGCTATTATCCTCCGACCTATGAAGGAGCGCCAAACACGTTACGCGTGATCGCCATGCAGGAAGCCGCCAAACGGCTGGTGCTCAAGTTCCAGGATGCGTGGATCGAGAAACGCCAACAAGAGTTGGATACGGCAGGCTAAAAATGTGACCGTCAGTGGTGTGGAAGCTGCAAAGGTTTTGCTTTGAATGGAAGAGAGCGGTTAGTGTAAGATCGTGTCATTTCTCACATAAAAACCTAGACGTGCGTTTCTTCGCGCGTCGCAAGCCGTTGAGGGATCACTATATGCCCATCATGGATAAGGTTCGGATTCGTATCTCTGCCGATCGCCGTCGTGACCGGCTCGGCGTGCTGATGATCGCGGGATTGTTGTGTCTGGGACCGCTAGCCTGCGGTGTTCTGACTCCGTCGAAGGGAGCGGCATCGGCTCCTCCCGCAGGCATGCAAAGCTTTGCGGATATTGTCAAAAAAGTGACTCCTGCCGTGGTGAACGTGGCCGTGGTTGGTGGTGCAGAACGTCGAGAAGGCGGTCCAGGTCCACGACGGCCGTTGCCTCCTGGTCCCTTTGGTGGTCCCGGCGGCCCTGGTGGCCCTGGTGGCCCCGGCGGTCCAGGCGGGCCTCCCGATGAGCCACCGGGCATGGAACCTCCTAGTCCTCCTCCGTTTCCCGGACCTCCGGGCGGGCCGCATGGCCGTCCCGAGCAAAGCGCAGGATCCGGAGTGATCGTCGATCCCCGAGGGCACATTTTGACGAATAATCATGTCGTCGACAATGCGTCGGAAATCACCGTGACGTTGCATGATAGCCGTGAGTTCAAAGCCAAAGTGGTCGGAACAGACCCGAAGACCGATCTTGCCATCATTAAAATAGAGGCCGACAATTTGCCGGCGCTCAAATGGGCGGACTACGAAAAATTGCAGGTGGGAGATTTCGTGCTCGCCATCGGCAGTCCGTTCGGGCTCAATTCCAGCGTGACGTTCGGCATTATCAGCGCCCTGGGCCGAGGGAACGTCGGCATCGCCGACTATGAAGATTTTATTCAGACCGACGCGGCCATCAACCCGGGAAACTCCGGTGGAGCGCTGGTGAACATGAATGGGGATCTGATCGGCATTAATACGGCGATTTTTTCGCGGACGGGCGGATCGGAAGGGATCGGGTTCGCGATTCCCAGCACGATTGCGATGGACGTGACCGATGCACTGATGAAGAGCGGCAAGGTGGTGCGTGGATGGCTCGGGATCGCCATTCAAGAAATTACGCCCGCCCTGGCCAAGTCGTTCAAGTTGCCGGAGCAACGCAAGTCCGGCGTGTTGATCAGTGATGTGAACGAAGACGGTCCGTCGGCGCAGGCCGGCCTGAAGCGCGGCGACGTGATCATTGGGTTCGATGACCGCGAGGTGAAGAACGTCAGCCAATTGCGTAATATGGTTGCGCGGACGATCGTAGGGCGCCAGGCGAAATTGAAAGTATTGCGCGAAGGCAAAGAGCAGTTCTTAAACGTGAAAGTGGGCGAACGGCCGACCGATGAAATGTTGGCGAAGAAAGAACCGTCTGCGCCGCAGACACCGCAAGACTCCGTCAAGCCGCCCGACAATGTGTTGGCTTCGTTGCGTGTTCAGACCCTGGACGCGGCCACGATGAGCCAACTGAACTTGCCGGGCAAGACGTCCGGCGTGCTGATTAATCATGTGGAACCGGGAAGTCCCGCGGAAGCGGCTGGTCTGCAGCGTGGGGATGTCATCCAAGAAGTGAATCACGAAGTGATCAAGGCGTTGGATGATTACCAAAAGGCGTCCGCCAAGATCAAGAAAGATGAGATGGCGGTGCTGCTGTTGAGCCGCCAGGGAAATAATCTGTTCGTGGCGGTGAATCCGAAGTAGGTCGGCTACGCGGGTCACGCCAGGGGCAGCGCACTCATGCCTGATTTTAAGCGACTCGGAAAGTGGCTGCAGGAATCCGTCTTTGCGCCGCTCGAAGACAAAAAGATGCCGGTCATGGAGCACCTGGTGGAGCTCCAGGTCCGGCTCACCCGCGCCGTCATTATCGTGGGTCTCGTCTTCGTGGGCACGTTCTTTTTTGCAGACACGCTGGTGCAGTGGCTCCGCGTGCCGCTACAAAACATGTTTGTGCCCGGCAAACTGGAATGGGAACCCACTGATTTGCCGACCATTCCGTTCGTATTCTTGGCTCCTGCCGAGGCGCTCTGGCAAAATGTGAAGGTAGCGGGCTTGTTCGCGCTCGTCATGGCCACGCCCTACGTGTTGTGGGAAATCTGGCAGTTCGTCTTTCCCGGTTTGCACAGTCATGAACGAAGATTCGTTGCGCCGTTCGTGTTTATCAGCGCGGTGGCGTTTTACGCAGGCATCTCGTTCTCGTTTTTCTTCGTTCTTCCGTTTGCCTTGAATTTTTTGATTTCGTACGGGGTCAACGCCGGATTTATCCCGCAGATTTCCATCGCACAGTATGTAGGATTCGCCCTGTGGTTTTTGCTCGTATTCGGCTTGATCTTTGAGGTGCCGCTGGCGATTACCTTGATGGCGAAGTTGGGGTGGGTCAATGCGCCGTTTTTGAAGCGCTATCGAAAGTGGGCGTTCCTCGGTGCATTTCTCGTGGCCGCGATTCTCACCCCGACTCCGGATCCGTTTAATCAATGTCTGATGGCGGTCCCCCTGTATATCTTTTATGAGGTGGGGATCATCAGCGCGGGGATATTCGGCAAGAAACCCGAATCCGACAGTCAATCCCTCGCGGCCTCCTCCGTGCGCGCCACGGGGTCGGCCCTGCCCATTTCGAAGCCCGCCATGACGACGACCGGCGACTACGTGTCGGTTCCCGACTCCAACCGCAGGTCTTCGTAGTCGGACGGTCATGTTACAGGTTGCCATCGTCGTCGTGAGCACGAAGATTCTCTCGGGACGTGAGCCCGACACAGGCCGTGCTGCATTAGAGCGCATGGTGGCCACGATTCCAGGAACGGTGGTGGCCTACGAGGTGGTCCCGGACGATCGCGCGCGGATTCGAGAGGAGTTAACGAAACTCTGTGACGAGCAACGCCCCGATATGATTGTGACGATCGGCGGCACCGGTGTACGGCCGACGGATTGGGCTCCCGAAGCGACGCGCGATGTGATCGATAAGGAAGTGCCGGGACTCGGAGAAGCGATGCGACAACAGAGCATGAAGACCATTATGACGGCGATGCTGTCGCGAGGGACGGCCGGTATTCGTAAAGAAACCCTGATCGTGAATTTACCCGGCAGCGTCAACGGCGCCAAGGATAATTTGGCCGTCATTGCGCCGGTCTTGGAACATACGACCGATAAAATCAAAGCCGTTCCACGTTAATCGGGCATTCGTGAATCGCGAAGACCGTCATTAACAGAGAACGATTCACGGAAAGAGGAGAGAAGATGGCCAAAGAATTACCGATCATTCAGACGCCTGGTTCTTCGGGTAACGGCGACACGTGCACGTACATGTGGGCGTGCGCCATTTGCGATGAAAACGAGACGTGCCAGAAGGACAAGGAAGGCCACAGCCGTTGGCTCGTTGCCAAGCGCATGGAACGGATCGAACACAAAGTGCTCATCATGAGCAATAAGGGCGGCGTCGGGAAAAGCACCATGACGACGAACCTGGCCGTCAGTTTAGCGCTAAAAGGGCATGAAGTCGGCATTTGCGACATGGACATTCACGGGCCGAATATTCCGAAAATGGTGGGAGCGGAAGGGCAAAAGCTCAAGATCAGTTCCACCGGCGGCATTATTCCCTTTCAAGCCTACAACTTGAAAATCGCCTCGATGTCCTTCCTGCTGCAGAATCCCGACGACCCGATTATCTGGCGCGACGCGTACAAATACGAATTTATCAATCAATTGCTGGGCGGAGTCGAATGGCAAGATTTGAATTTCCTGCTCATCGATTTGCCGCCGGGGACGGGCAATGAATCGGTGACGACCATCGATCTGCTGGGCGGGGTGACGGGCGCCGTCATCGTGACGACCCCGCAAGAAGTCGCGCTGCTCGATTCTCGAAAATCGGTCACCTTTTGCAAAGACAGCGAAGTGCCGATCATCGGGATCGTCGAAAATATGAGCGGGCTCGATTGCCCGCATTGCCACAACCATATCGAGGTCTTCAGGAAAGGCGGGGGTGAGGCATCTGCGTTGGATATGGGCGTGCCATTTTTGGGCCGTATTCCGCTGGACCCGGATGTCGTCACGCAATGCGATGCTGGCGAGCCGTTTGCCATGTTCTATTCAGATACGCCGACCGCCGATGCGTACCATACTATCGCCAATAAGGTCGATGCGTTTTGCAAGAAGAGCGGGTCGTTGCTCCGCGTGCCACAGCGCCATCAACATTGAATGGTCACGAGAATATTCAATTGTTCCGAGATGGCCATGGACCCATTCTGTTTAACCGTACACCTTTAACATTGTTTTGAAGAAAACCATGGATTTGAAACAGTCCGACCTCACGCCGCTTCACGAAGCACTGACCATCGTCTTAAGCGCCGCACAGCCGTTGGGATTGGAAAAAGTCGCGATCTTGAATGGGCTCGGCCGTGTGCTGGGCGAAGATATCATCGCCACGCGCGATAACCCTCCATGGGACAACTCCGCCATGGATGGTTTTGCGGTCCGCTGGGAGGATTTGAAGCAGGAACATGCGATCGGAAAACCGATCGTCTTAAAGGTGATCGAGGAGGTGCCGGCCGGGAAAGTCGCCACTAAAACCGTCGGCCCGGGTCAGGCGATTCGCATCATGACCGGCGCTCCATTGCCGCAGGGTGCTACTGCCGTCGTGAAGGTCGAAGAGACGGAGCCGTCGGCCGGCTCGGTGAAGATGTTCAAGCCGATCGAGCCTCGCGCGAATATTCGTCCGCAAGGGGAAGATGTCAAAAAGGGCGAATGCATTATCCGAAAAGGTACGCAGATTCGCCCGGCAGAAGCGGGGATGCTCGCCATTCTGGCCAAGTCATTCGTGCTGGTCTATCAACAGCCGCGTGTGGCGATTCTTTCAACCGGGGATGAGCTGGCCGATTTGGATGAACGCTTCAGCGAAGAAAAGATCATCAACTCGAATAGCTATGGGATCGCGGCTGCCGTGCAAGAGGCGGGAGGCATTCCGATCCTGCTGGGGATCGCGGTAGATCAGCCGGAAGCCTTGAAGGAAAAAATCGCCCACGGATTGAACGCCGATATCTTGGTCCTTTCAGGCGGCGTCTCGATGGGAGATTACGATTTTACGAAGGCGGTGTTCAAGGAACTTGGCGCGGACATGAATTTTTGGAAACTCGCGATCAGGCCCGGCCAACCGCTGGCTTTTGGACGAATTCACGATACGCTCGCTTTTGGATTGCCCGGCAATCCGGTCTCCTCGATGGTGACGTTCGAGCAACTGGTGCGTCCGTGCATTTTGAAAATGAGCGGGATGAAGCAGTACGGACGGCCCGTCGTGCAGGCGGAGATCCAAGAGAAATTTACGAAGCGCAACGATCGACGGCATTTCTTGCGCGGCATCCTGACACGAGAGCAGGGTGTGTTGAAAGTCCGGACGACCGGCGAACAAGGGTCCGGAATTTTAACGTCGATGGTCAAAGCGAATTGCCTGATCGATGTCTCCGAAGAAATTGAAACGTTGCAGCCAGGGGACGTCGTGAATGTGCAAGTATTGACCAGCCAGATCTGGACCAATGAGCCCCCGCCTGCAACCAGCGGCCATGGCACGCATTGTTGTTGAGAAGGATCGTATGACCCCTCCTATCGTAGGATTTGTTGGGCGATCGAACAGTGGAAAAACGACGCTGATCGAACGCCTTCTTCCCGAACTGGTGCTGGCAGGATACCGCGTCGCGACGATCAAACACGCCGGACATGGGTTCGACCTCGATACGGAAGGCAAAGACAGTTGGCGACACAAGCGAGCGGGCGCCAGTACCGTCGTCGTCGTGTCCAAGGGAAGCCTGGCGATGTTTTCCGACGTGTCGAGCGAGATTCAGGTCGAAGAGGTGCGCGACAAGTTCTTGGACGCCGATCTCGATTTGATTATCGCCGAAGGATGGAAAAGCGAGGGATTTCCAAAAGTCGTCATCGTGCGGGATCAGTTCGGGGAGGTGCCCATCTCTCCGGACGGTCTGTTGGCGGTGGTGTCGAATACGCCTGTCCAGGTAACCGTCCCGACATTTCATCCGGATGACATCAAAGGTCTCTGCGAACTGCTCATTCAGCGTTTTCCAAAACGATGATCCGCAAGCCACGGGCTGCCGTCATCCTGACCATCGTGGTGGCCGCAATGATGCTCGGTGGTGTCGCGGTGCCCCTCACCAATCATCCCGACTTCTGCGCAAGTTGTCATACGATCAAGCCTTCCTACGAGACGTGGAAGGTTTCGACGCATAAAGAGGTGACCTGCGTGGCGTGCCATGTCCGGCCGGGCTTTGAACACTGGGTCCACGACAAGGTCTGGAATGGATCGAAGGATCTGGCGATTTATCTGCTCGGCACACCAACTGATCCTCACAATCTTACGGCGACGGTGGACTCGCAAGTCTGCATCGGCTGCCATCAGGCCATCTTGCGCGTGTCCGAAGTCTCGCCGCGTGATCTGCCCGCGCCTCTAAATGATGTCGGCTTGATTATGAGCCATCGAAAGCACATGAAGGCGTTTGTCACCCGCGGTCAAGGCGAAGGCTGTACGACCTGCCATGCGCGCGTCGTACACGAGAAGCCCATCAAAGGCTACCCTATCGTCGTGCCGAGAGGCCACGTGTCGGAAGATAGTCATCCCTATTATCCCGACCATCCGGAAGGGACACGGCTTCGTAGCGCCACGATGGCCGACTGCTTCCACTGCCATGATGGGAAGACGCAATACGAAAATAAGGTCCTCAGCAAACGTTGCGAGACGTGCCATCTCCCTGACAAACTCAATTCATTTTTATTTAATTAGGACGTTGTCCCTCCGACCGGCAGAACGCACGACGGTGTTGTAGAATGCGGAATGTCGGCCAACGAAGACGAATCGAGATGATGGAATGTGCGCCGCGATCGTAGAAGTCAAACATCTCACTAAGCGCTTCGGTGATTTCACCGCGGTCGACGATATTTCGTTCGATATCGGGGAAGGCGAAATTCTCGGTTTGTTGGGACCCAATGGAGCCGGCAAGACGACGACAATACAAATGTTGCTCGATTTAGTGACACCTTCGTCCGGGTCGATTCACATGTTCGGTCTCGATTTGAACGCGCACCGCGAAACGATCCTGGGGCGGGTCAATTTCTCGTCCACCTATATTTCCATGCCGTTTTCCTTGACCGTCGAAGAGAACCTCCGTGTTGTCGCAAAACTCTACGGCATGAACGATGTCGGGCGACGTATAGAGGAAGTCGTGAAGATTTTGGAAATGGAAGAGTTTCGGCACAAAGTCACACGGAAGCTGTCGTCCGGTCAGATGACGCGCCTCGCGCTGGCCAAAGCGATCCTCACCGAACCTAAAATCCTGTTTCTCGATGAGCCGACCGCCAGCCTCGATCCGGATATCGCACATAAAATCCGTGGCGTGCTCAAAGAAGTCCGTCAGTCCTCCGGTCTCAGCATTCTGTATACGTCCCATAACATGCGGGAGATGGAAGAAATGTCCGATCGCATCGTCTTCTTGCAGCGTGGCAAGCTGGTCGCCCAGGGGACTGCGCAAGAGATTGTGGAAAAGTTCGGCCAACAGGATTTGGAAGAAGTCTTTTTAAAGCTCGCCCGCGAACAGGTCATCCGGTGAAGTGGCATCGTATCGACGCGCTGATCTCCCGCCATCTCTACCTCTATAAGCGGAGCCTGCCACGCTTGATGGAAATTTTTTACTGGCCGTTTTTGGATCTCGTTGTGTGGGGATTCATCACGGTTTACCTAATGAAGTTTCAGGGACAGATTCCAGGCGTTGTGACCTTTTTTCTCGGGGCGCTGATTTTGTGGGATGTGCTGTTCCGCGCACAGCAGGGGATTACGATTTCTTTTTTAGAAGAGATATGGGCGCGCAATCTGATGAACCTGTTTGCAAGCCCTCTGAAGCCCAGCGAGTTTCTCGTCGCCACCATGGCGCTCAGCGTGTTTAAGGTCACGGCGGTATCCGTCGTGATGGTGGTCGCGGCCCTCATCTTTTACGACTACAACATTTTCAAGATCGGTCTTTCGCTGATCCCGTTCGTCTTCAACCTACTTGTTTCCGGCTGGACGATTGGGGTCTTGACCACGTCGCTGATCATGCGATTCGGCCAAGAAGCGGAAGTGTTGGCGTGGGGCATGGTGTTTCTGTTTCAGCCGGTGTCCTGTGTGTTTTATCCCATCGAGGTGCTTCCCAAGTGGCTGCAAGCCGTCGCGTGGGCAAATCCCGCGGCGCATGTGTTTGAGGGCATGCGTGCGGTGATCAGTACGGGAGCCGTGCCACCCACTCATCTCGCGTGGGCGGCAGGGCTTAATCTGCTATATCTCGCCCTAATGGTGGCGTGGTTCCATCACACCTTTGCAGTGTGCAAGGATCGCGGCTCGCTGGTTCGAATCGGAGAATAGGAATAAAGAGGGCTTACCCAGACCCTTGCGGCTAGATATGGAGTCGTATTTCATTGCATCCACCTGATTGATGTTGATGACAACGGCTATCTTTGCAGCAGATCGCACTTTAAGCCAGGGCTCACTACTTTGAATGTTTTAGCTTAGGGTGATGGCAGTAGGAATTTTGTACTCCCCATTCACGACTTTCCTAACCTCGCGACTTGTTCTTTCTGTTGTCATGTGCTACCGTTAAATCACTTCATCTCCTGGGCCTGGAGCTGGAGTCACAACAAGGCCCGATAACCGATGTTGTTTTGTCCGGGAATTTGATTGAAGTCAGACCTGAGCCGCCTCTGTTCGCGTCTTCGGCCCGTTCCTTCCTTCTTCCTCGAGCTCAAGACAATATCACTTTCAAAGGAGGACCCACATGGGTTCGAAGATTTACGTCGGTGGGTTGCCGTATTCGGCAACTGAGCAGGAATTGAGCAGCTTGTTTGCCACGCACGGCAGCGTGGAATCTGCTCGAGTGATTACCGATAAATTTACCGGTCAATCACGGGGATTCGGGTTCGTCGAAATGTCGACCGGCGAAGAGGCGAACAAGGCCATTGCCGCGCTTAACGGCACGCAAATGGGTGGTCGCACACTCACGGTCAACGAAGCGAAGCCTCAGGAACCGCGTTCGGGCGGCGGCGGTGGCGATCGTGGTCGTGGCGGGTTCGGTGGTGGCGGCGGCGGTGGAAATCGCGACCGCTGGTAATCTCTTTGTGTCGGGCCGCCGTCCATGACGACGGCCCGACGCTCTCTCCTACCGCTTAGTCATACCACTCAACTTCTTTTCCGTTTTCATCATGCGCTTTCGGCAAGGTTACGGGCGGGCCGGCGAGAGCTCCGCGCACACCTTGGAGAAGGGCGTCGGGGCTAAACGGCTTTTGTAAGAAGGGCAGTCCTTGTCTTTCAATGCCCTGCTCGCGAAGCTCATCGTTCGTGTACGCCGAGATCAAAAGTACACGCGTCTGTGGTTTTAATTTCAACACTCTGTGCACTAATTCTTGTCCATGGGTTCGGGGAAAACTGTTCTTCCCGGCCGCCATCTGCAGCGCAGGGGGGGGCAGCAAAAGATCCGTGAGGAGCAGATGGATGTCGCCCTTGTGCTGCGAGCACAGTTGCAACGCCTCGGAGCTTCCACCGGCTTGCAGCACCTGAAATCCTTCAGCCTGCAACTTTCGACTGCAGAGCAAAAGAGTCGAGGGATCGTCATCCACCACGAGGATTGTTTGGAGTCCCGTCCCGGCTTTAGTCACCTGCTCACCCATCACTGTCTCCTGTCACTCCTCTATAATTGTAGGATTGCCTCTCTAAGGATAGTTGATTTATTGAAAAAATCCAGGTATCCGAACCTATTTCAGTGAATTGGTCCCAGCGAACAGAGTCGCTTTATTAATAAACTCCGCAATTTACATAGGCTCGCTAGATGTCAGGCCGTTAGAAGATAACTATCTGGGCGCGGGGATGATGTCTATAGCTTGGATGCAGATTCTCGGGGCAGGATCATGACGTTGAGAGAGTACCTGGATTTGCGCATGGACGGTGACCATATCTCCGCTCCTTAAAGAGACCATGCGGGCCGGGCGACGAACAGCGATTTCAATCGATCCGGTATTATCCTGCAAGGTAAACACATAGGAACCGCAACGATTGAATTTGTCGCGTCCTTGTGTAGTCAGTCGCACCGTTCCCTGAAGTGTGACCGACTCCAGATTGTTGGAGGCCACATAATTCTGTACGCTGCCGATCGACACTTGTCCCGCCGCTGTGGACGCGAAAAGAACCAGCGAGACGGCACATGAGCGCGCCAACCAAAAGTTATGCGAAGACATGTTCACCTCAATCGTGGCAAGTCCCTTTAGTGTAGCACCGGCTACTCACGATAGGCCCGCGTGACTGTCAATGACGGCGCGTCTATTCAGGCAAGGGCCGGCCTTTGGTTTCCGGCGCGAAGATAAGGATGAAGAGACCGAGAAGATACACCAGGGCTACCGTGGACGCCGCGCGTCCGAAGCCGCCTAAGGCGGCGACAAGAGAGCCGGTCAGAAACGGTCCCGCCGACGCGAGGAGTCTCCCGGCATTAAAGCAAAATCCTGCGCCCGTGGCACGGAGGCGAGTCGGAAACAATTCCGGAAAGTAAATCGGAAAGCCGCTAAAAATCCCATTCGTAAAAAAGCCGAGAATCGGAAGTAGGAGCAGCACGTGAAGGTAACTATGCGGCGTAAAGAACGTGATGGGGACCAGCGCAAGACTCCCGGCGCACATCAGTGCAAAGACCGGTCGTCTTCCTATACGATCGGCCAACGGTCCAAAACTCAGGTAGCCGAGTAAGGCGCCTACGTTCACAGCCATGATCGCGTAGCTGATGGAGGCGCCGATAGCGCCAGGCGAGAGACCCTGCAGATCGGGGAGGGCGCGCACGAGACTGGGAGTCCAACTGGTGACGCCCCACAAACCGAAGACAGCCACGAAGGCGAGCCCACTCCCCACCCAGGTTGCGCGGGGGTAATCGCGAAACAGCTCCACAAGCTTCATATCGCGCCGCGCTCCCGGCGCGCATTCCTGCGCGTGCGTGTGTTGCCATCGTTCCGGCTCTTTGACCCACGCGCGTACCAGGAGCGCGGCGAAGGCGGGGAGAATGCCGATGAGGAATAACATGCGCCAGCCATATCCCTGAAACAGCAAATTCAGAAGGGCGGCCAAAAAGAATCCTACGGCCCAGGCGGATTGAAGAATTCCAGCCGCCGTGGCCCGTTTGTCTTCCGGCCACGTTTCCGCCACAATCGCGGCGCCTGCCGCCCATTCTCCTCCGATGCCCAAGGCAGTCAAAAAGCGATAGATCGCGAGGTGCCACCATTCTTCGGCGAGGGCCGCCATGCCCGTAAAGACCGCGTAGATGAGAATAGTCGCGATAAGCGTTTTCGTTCGGCCGAATCGATCCGCCAAGATCCCGAAGAGCACTCCGCCGATGGCCCAGCCGATTAGAAAGACCGAAAATATAATCCCACCGTACCAGCCGATCGTTTCTGTCGATGCGCCCGCTTGAGAAACATGCAGAAGATCTTCAAGCGCCGGATGGAGCACCAGGGCATAAATCGTCGCATCCATAGAATCGAACACCCAGCCAAGCCAGGCGACGAATAACACCAGCCACTGATATCGGCTGACCCCCTGCGACCACGAGAGGGTCACGGTGCGTTTCAACGGCTGATCGATCGAGAGCATTGTGCCTGCTTCGTTCTCCGACTCTAAGCTCCGGCGAGTCGGCGCACTGTACGACATTCTTCCATTCGTGACAATGGTTTCTAACGTAAGCACAGTAGCTGGTTTCATCGGTTGTGGGTGGGCCGGTGGTATGATACCGTGCCTTTCTTTGTCACTGTGGATAAGGAGAGAGCTATGATGGGCGACATGGGTCGATCTAGGAAATGAGGAGCGCATGAAACATGTACGAATATACCTCCAGGTTGCGATCGTTACCGTCCTCGGTGCAGCTATTGCCTTGGCGTCGGATGCGGGAGCAGAACAGACGTTGGCGATCACCGACGGTTCTAAGGTGACGTTGGAATATACGCTCGCGCTACCGGACCGCACGGTTGTTGAAAGCAATGTCGGAAAGGAACCCATTTCTTACACGCAGGGCAATAGCGAAGTACTTCCTGGATTGGAGAAAGCGTTGGCCGGATTAAAAGCGGGCGACAAAAAGCATGTGACACTTTCAGCAGACGAAGCCTATGGTTCCTACGATGAAAAGAAAAAGGTTACTGTCACCAAAGAACAAGTGCCGCCCGAAGCGAAGGTGGGGACCAGACTTCGCTCGCCGAATGGAATGGAAGCGAAGGTCGTGGCTATTGACGGCAACGCCGTCGTCGTCGATACGAATCACCCGCTGGCCGGCAAATCCCTCGTCTTCGACATCAACGTCCTGAAAGTCGAGTCCCCATCCTCTGTCCCATTACAGTAATAGTGAAGCACCGAATCAAGCAGTGTGCACCTTCTCATTCATGAACCTGGCCGGATAGCGACCAATCCACTTGCCCTCAAGCTTGGCTGGTTCAAGGTCGCGACGCACGCTGTGATTGAAGGTCGCCGGCCTGGGTTTTCAATCGATCGAGACGGACACGATCCAATGTTACGAATATGCTCTTCTCTTGAGTGACCGTCACCGTGCCGGGCGGCTTGCCTTTGACCTTTCGCACGTATTTCCGACGCGCGTAGATCACTTCGCCTTTCCCACTCTTTTTCAGATCGCTATAGAGCAATGCCAATGTCGCCGCGTCCCGCACCGACTCAGACGGTGGATCAGCTCCCTTTTCAAGGCGAACGATCACATGTGAGCCGGGTGTGCCGTGGGCGTGGAGCCAGAGATCGTCGGGACGCGCCTCGCCGAAGGTCAGCGCCTCATTCTCCTTGGCATTGCGACCAACATAGATCGGCAAGCCATCCAGCGACAGAAATCGACGAAACGGCCCGGCGCGTGTGTCGTCTTTTGTTTTTAGAGAAGGGAGGCGAGAGAAAGCCGATTGCTTGTCGGTCCTTTTCACAAGCGCCGAGTCCGGTGGGAGGATTCCGCCTTCCACCTTCGTACGCTCGGCGTGTAACCCCGCCACCTCTTCTTCAGCGCGTGTGAGCCGGGGCCGGAGTTCCCGCTCCGCCGCGACATACTTTCGGTGTTTCTTGAAATAGTCGTCCAAATTGCCTTGCGGACTTTTAGCGGGATCTAAAGGGATAACCAACTCCGGCATCGCCGGATCGAAGTAGTCGATCGCTGCAAGCTGGTCGTGGCCTTTTTGCATCCGGTGCAGGTTAGCCTTGAGCAACTCCCCATATCGTGCGTAGTCCTTGTAGCGTGCAGCTTTTTCGAGATCTCCGCGCAACGCTTGCGCGCGTCGTGTTGCCTTTTTAATTCGTTTCTTCAAATCGCTCAGCCTCGCCTGCTTCCAGCGTGCTTGAGCCGACTCTTCCTCCCGCGCTCGATACCGCTGTTCGATAGCGAAGGACACGGGGAACGGCTGTGCGCCGTTCGTCGATTCCAACGTGTGCGACGCCGGAGCCGAGTCAGAAAAATCTTTGCGAGTCGGCGGACGATAGACCGTGCCGACGAGATCGGGGGCCGGCTCCAACGCCGTCACGATGCGGTTCTCGCCATCGAGCATGAGGACGTTGGCTCGCCGACCCATTAGCTCCGTCAATAAAGCGCAGGGACCATCCCGCGACGTCATACGAAGGCGCACGATGCGGTCCCCTTGTACCTGTTCGATCGTGTCGATTCGCGCGCCCTGAATGTGGGCTCTCAGATACTGGCAAAAGGATGGTGGCAAAGGAGGATTGGAATGACGTAGCGTCAGGAGGTGAAGCCGCGCATTCTCCGGATCGGCGGAAATCAAAAGCGACACGGTCTGCCCGGGCGTGCGAATGTCCAACGTCACGGTACGGGGGTAGGGTTGATACACTTTTTGAATCCACCCACCCACGACCGCTGGAGCGACTTCTTCAATCACGCCTGCAATGTCTGCTGCCGACAGTCCCATGACCTTGCCTCAGGATGACACGAGTAGTGTGGCGGGAGTGGCAATCAGAAGCAAGTGGAGTTGAAATGGGCGGTGAGTGTTATGCGTTAACTAGGATAATCGTCCCGGATAAAATGATTGTAGAGAAGGCCCCCGACCAGACCAAAGCCCCAGGCGCCACCGACAAAGGCGAGACACTCTCCTGCCGTTTTGAGCATGTCAACGCTGGATGGAAGTAAAGAAGCGACATCCGCGCCGAAAAACTGCGCATTGAAGATGAAGGTAAAGACGGTCGGCCATACAAGCCGCAACACGATCAAGACGACCGAGAGCAGCGCGGTGGTGAGCCCGAGAGTATTGGCAAAGGCCAATGGACGGATCATCATCGGATGGTCGGGCATAGTCGGTACACGCCATAGCGTATGCGACAGACGTCGGAAAGGCAATCGGTCAGTCTAGTTGCTGAAGCCCGTTCATTTCGCTAGAGTCTGATCATGCGAGAACATCCCGAGAAGGATATGCATTCCCCGTTGGTTGAACAGGCCGCGACGGTATTGGAATGGCCTCGTCTGCTTGAGGTGCTGGCCGGTCATGCCCATTCCACGATGGGGAGCGAGCGATGTCGATCGCTTCCCTTGGAGGGCTCGATTAAGCGCGCCACCATTCGATTGCGTGAGACGGCCGAGATGGTGGCATTACGTGAATCGGCCGATCCATTTCCGTCCGTCGTGTTTCCCGATCTTAGAGACGTGCTTGGCCGCGGAGCCAAGGGCGCGATCTTGGAAGCGCACGAACTTCGCGACGTATCCATCATGTTAGGACTCGCCTTTGATGTCCTCCGCTATCTGGGACGGCAGCGCGAGACGGCGCCGACCCTCTGGGAGATCGCCGCGCCTTTGTCCGACATCGGCGGGCTACGTCGACTCAAGGAGACCATCGATCGAGGAATCGATGCGGACGGCAATATTAAGGAATCGGCGACACCCGATCTCCGGCGATTGTCGCACCAGGCGCATAGCCTCAAGCAACAAATACGACGCCGCCTGGAATCGATTCTCGCGTCGACACGGTATGCAGATGTGCTGCAGGAGCATTATTTCGATCAACGCGAAGGTCGCTATGTCGTGCCTCTCAAGGCCGATATGCGATCGAAGATCCCAGGGATCGTCCATGATGTTTCGTCCAGCGGGGCGACGGTGTTTGTAGAACCGCGCGAGTTGGTGGAGTTGAATAATTCAATCAAGGTGGCGGAACTTGAGGTAGGCCGAGAGGTGCGGCGTATCCTTCAGGAATTCTCGGTGGGCGTCGCAGAACATGCGGCAGCATTGTCGTCCGGGCTCGATGTGCTGGCCGCGCTCGATTGCATCTCGGCCAAGGCGGCGTTAAGCCATCAGATTAAGGGACAATCCGTGTCGATCAGCGCTCATGGCCGGATTGCGCTCAAACAAGCGCGGCATCCTTTATTGGTGCTTGCAAAGGAGCACGTGATCGCCAACGATCTGGTACTCGACGAGGCCACGCGCGTGCTGATCATTTCCGGTCCCAACACGGGCGGAAAGACAGTCACCTTAAAAATACTCGGTCTATGTGCTCTCATGGTCCGAGCCGGGCTTCACCTGTCGTGCGCCACTGATTCTGAAATGGGGTGGTTCCCCGAATTGTTTGCCGACATCGGCGATACACAGGATCTTGCGAAAGATCTGTCGAGCTTTTCGGCCCACATGACCCAGATGATCCGTCTCTTGAATCACGCCACTTCTTCCGGCTCTCTCGATCGGGAGCCGGCGCTCGTCCTGCTCGATGAACCCGTGACGTCGACCGACCCGACAGAAGGCGCGGCCCTCGCCGAGGCACTCCTGCTGCGGCTGGCGAGCCTCGGCATGAAAGTGGTCGTGACGACGCATTACAACTCGCTTAAGATCTTGGCTCAGACGACATCGGGATTTATGAACGCCAGCGTCGGGTTCGATGTGCAGACCTTGTCACCCACCTATCGCGTCGTGATGGGTCTGCCGGGCGGATCGTCGGCGATTGAGATCGCCGGACGGTTAGGAATGGACGAATCCATTCTCGACGATGCGCTGCAACGGGTGCAACGAGAAGATCGGGCACTCGAACAGATGCTCGCAGACCTTCAGAGCAAACAGCGTCGCCTGGACGAGGACGCGGCCCGAACGGCCGCCTTGCGAGGCGAAACAGAACGAGCTGCTCGCGAGGCGGCTGAAGTGGCCGAGCGACTCACCACCACCGAACGCGAAGAGCGCGCCCGCGTCAAGAAAAAGTGGAGCGACGAACTATGGCGGGCTCGCGCGCAGGTCCAATCTCTTTTGGAGACGCTTAAGACGGATCAAACCGTTTCCAAGATGAGCGCGGCCAAACAGCGATTAGGTGAATTAGATGAGAAGGTCAGGCAGCAGTTCGCACAGCCCGAAGAACGTATCCCCCTCGAGCAGCTGCATATCGGAGACCGAGTGGAGGTGGCAGGTCTTGGTACCGTCGGCACGCTATTGGAAATACCGCAGGGTAAGAAGCGGGTCCGCATACGAGTCGGGGAGACGGACATGTCGGTGGCCGCGTCTTTTCTCACGCCATCCGGTGATGGCGAACCGAAGAAAGGTGCTGCGCCTGCGGCGTCCCCGTCGATAATTCTTCCTCGCCGCTCTGAAGAGCCGTCCGTCGTGTTGGACCTACGTGGTAAAGCGGCCGATGAGGCGATTGATCTTACTCTAGCTGCCTTGGATCGAGCCGTACTAGGAAGCAGTCCGAGTCTGCACATCATTCACGGGCACGGGACCGGCCGCTTAAAGACGGCGCTTCGCGCCTACCTGAAAGATTCTCCTTATGTCTCGACGTTCCGGTCGGGTGAGCGGGCGGAAGGTGGAGATGGTGTCACGATCGTTCAACTGAAATAATCCGGCATCAGATTTCTTTTGCACTCCACCCATTGGTGGATTTCGTCAGACCCTGGCTGAAACCCACCACCACCACCCAGCGCAGAGCTCAACGGCATAGGATGAATGCATGATGGATCAATGCCTTCCATCGTGGCACTTTGCTTGCGAGATCTTCCATTGCTGCAGTCCTGAATAGACCATGAGTAGGAGGTCACCATGGAACGGCGTATAGAAGCGGTAGATATGATGGCTGCGGTTGGAGTATTTGCGACGATCGTCGGCGGTGCGTTTTTGTTTATGGCTACTGATGCCGAGTGGACTTCGAAACTGTCCGATACCACTACTGAACAGATGGCATCGTTCGGTGGGTCGACCACCGCCATGCAATGGGTACAACCGGCCTTGGGCGAGGCGCTCGTTCAGAATTATCTCTTGGACCGTGCCGCGATCGTCGATATGCAGGCGGCCGCCAAAGAACTCAACCACGTCGCCCTTATAAGCCACTATCGGGATAATAGTGTCGACCCATCGTTCACAAGGATTACCGACCGCATCGCGGAGATCGATGGCGACCACGCGTCACGTGTCCAATATGTGATGGGGCGCGCCATCGTTCTTTTCACGGCTCGAGGGATTCACTCCGGCGAGCTGGCTCGGATGTCGATGGACGGCGCCTATAACCGGCGCATGATCGGACTGACCGAAGATACGGGGCAACGATTAGAGATGGCGTACCAAGAGAGCCGCGAACCGTTGATCGGACGCATGATCGTAACCGCCGCTCATGAGGCGGTCCAGGCCGATGAGCAGATCCAGAGTCGTCTGGGCAAGGCCATCGTTCGGATTGCCGCTCTTCAAGAAGATCACCAGGCCAAAGGGAGCGCGCAGACTCAGTTGGGGCTCGTGGCGTTGGCCGCTATCCATACCGAACAGGTAGCGGATCGATTCGAATCGCTTGCGAGCGCAGAACGGACGCTTCAGCCCACATCGGCGACTGTCTTTGTCGGACCGCGCGCATGGCCCGATATGCCTGTCGGCCTGCTGGTGGCTGGTTCGATTGGACTCATCGGACTCTTTTGCGTGGGATTTCTGCTGCCGGGCAGCAAGCTGGACGAACGCCCTGTTCTTCGCGACGTTCCTGCGGAGCCGATGTATCGAAAGACGGCCTAAGAGCATGTGGAAAAGGATCTGCATCGCAGATAATCGTGACGGGCGCTCGACAAGCGCCACGTAAGGAGACGTACCATGTCCTGGGGGTATTGGGGAATCGTGACAGGGCTGTTGGTTCTCGTGACCGTCTTCTTTTTCACCATCGATTTGTTCTATCGGGGAAAGAAGACCCCTTCCGACGAGCACGCACCGGATAAGCGCGGCGCAACGCATGAAGCCGGATCGAGGCATGCCGCCTAGCCGGCGGCATCAGGCAGCGTGTTCTTGAGGTCTGCGCACATGCCCGCGATGCGTTCCGACGCGGGCCATGGCGCGGTCGAGACCCAGAGGTGGACAAGGCGCCGGGAGCTCTCATGAGCGAGCAGGTCAAGGCCGGCCACGAGATCGCCGCATCGGAAGAATATTATCGGACGCTGTGGAATCACGCGGTCGATGCCAAGTTGCTGGTAGACGATCAAGGCGTGATCCGCGACGTCAATAGCCGGACGGAATCAAAGCTGGGCCGTCGCCGCTTAGACGTGGTCGGAACGCAGGCCGTCCATATCTTCTGGGATCATGATCGTGCACGATTTCGAAAATTGTTGACGCAAGTCTTGGCGTCCGGGAAAGAACGATCGGCCAGCGGCATGCAGGTGCCGACCATGAGCGGAGCCTTGCTGACGATGGACTTGGACATCGTTCCCGTTGAACGATCCGATGGCGTCACGGCCGTGTTGCTGCAATTGAGCGACATGACCGAGAAGCGGCATTTGGAGCAACAGCTCATCCGCTCGGAGCGGCTCGCCTCCCTCAGCCAGTTTGCCTCCATGTTCGCGCACGATATTCGCAATCCACTGGCGGGGATTAAGAAAACGCTTGAATTGTTGGGGGCGCGACCCGAGCTGCAGGCCCAGCCCATCGCCCAATGGTTCGGGGACTTACAGCTCACGACCGACCTTCTGCTCGGCATGATCAACGATATGCTGGATGTGTATCAGGAAAGCTATTCCGGCCTGCCGATTGTTGCGTCTACGTTTCCCGTGCGTCCCCTGTTTCAAGAGGCCATCCATTTGTTTAAGTCGGAAGCCGAGGCCCGGGGGGTCACGGTGCGATTGGAGCTCTTGCCGCAGGAGATTACGATGACGGGCGACCGCCGCCGGCTGCAACGCGTCGGCGTCAATCTACTGCACAATGCGTTGAAGTACTCACCGCCGAAGGGAGTCGTGACGATCACCGTCAAGGCGGAGCGAGAGGGGGCGATGCCTGCGGGAATCGGTCGGTGCGGCGATGCGATCCTTCTTGTGCGCGTGGAGGACGAAGGGCCGGGGATTCATGCGGCCGACCTGCCCTCCCTATTTGAAATGTTTTTTCGAAAGAAGGATGGGCATGATTTACGGATTGGGCGGGGCCTGGGATTGCATTTTTGCCGCCTCGTCGTCGAAGCGCATCACGGCCGGATCTGGGCGGCGAATCGGCCATCCGGCGGCGCGCAACTGTCGATGGTGCTTCCGTTGAACGCCATGCCATGAAGACGATTCGACTGCTTATCGCCGAAGATCAGCGACTCTTTCGGCAGAGCGTGCGTTGCCTGCTGGAACGAGAGCCCGATATAGACGTGGTCGGCGAAGCCACCGATGGGCGCGAGGCCTTCAATCTGGCGATGACTTTGCGGCCTGACATCATCCTGATGGATGTGGACATGCCGACGTTGGACGGGATTACAGCGACTCGCCTCATTCAAGGCTGCACGCAGGCGATCAAGGTCTTGATGCTGTCCGTGCACGATGACGATACGAGGATCGTCGCGGCCGTCCAGGCTGGCGCCAGTGGATATATTCTCAAGGATGCCGACCATAGCGAATTTCTGCGCATTATTCGCGGGACCCTTGCGGGGGAAGAAGTCGTCTCGCCGTTCCTGCCCGATCGCGGGGCGCGGACGGTCTATCGGGCCTTGGCGCAAGGCAGCGATCAACACGCTGGAGGCTTGGCTGTGCTGACGGATCGGGAGCGGGAGATTCTCGCCTATGCCTCGGGCGGCAGGGGGAACAAGGAAATCGCCGATCAACTCTGCGTGTCCGCAGATACGGTCAAAACGCATCTGCACCACATCTACCGTAAGTTACAGGTCACCGGACGCGTAGAGGCGATTCTTCTCTATATCAATGGAAAATAATCGTTCATGATGAATGTTCTTCACAATCTCCGTCACCGCACGGGATGATGACAAATCTATCCTTCGGGGCACTGTGCATCCTTCCCTCGTCCTGTACAGTAGACGAATGGTCTGCGCTCGCGACAATAGTATCGAGGAGGGCGCCATGCAGACATCTAATTGCTCTACAGGTCTGAAGACGCTGATCGGCGTGTGCGCGTTTTGGTGTATGACGGTCGGTGTTGTGTCGGCTCAAGGGACCTGGGTCGAGGAAGTAGGAAACGTCGTGGCCTACTATCAGCTGATCTCACCCAGCGTCGAATGGACGCCGTATATCGACGCATTGACACGAGCGAGAGACGGCCTAAGACGCGGCGATCAACTGGTTGTGACGGCCGCGATGGACGAATTCGAATCGATGCTGCGCGGAAAAGCCTATGGGATCGACGGGGCGATGGCTGAAGAGCTCTATAATCTTGCGCTCACGGTCCGTTCTCCGTATGAACAGGACCTCGGATCGTCGATCTCTTCGGAAATGGAACGAAGCCGCTTGATGATCTCTCCCGTTTTGAAGATCAACATGCAGCCGCAAGACCGAGTGTGGTGCCATGAGGGAGGCTGCGACGAGTGGATTTCAGATCCGAATGCAGGATAGTGAGCCATTCTGTCTGCAATAACGCCGGGCAAGCCCTCACCCGAATAGGTGAGGGCAAATCACTCCTGCAGGTGATGGCGTTGGAGTCGTCGGCTGCCTAGGATGATGACCTTAAACTGCGTCGGCTGAGAATGTCAGCGCCTCGGTTTCATGACCGGGAGAAAGGGGTGTGATGTCGGGACTCGAATGGATGATCGTCACGGTGATCGGAGTATTGCTTATTCTCGGTTTTGTGATTCTTGAGCTCCTGTTTCCTGCGGCCGGTCCCTCGGAAGGAAACGAGATTGCCGATCGTCAACCAATGCGGCGCCCTGTCGGGAACCGGCGTGCTGTCTGACCCATTGCGAGAGGTGATCTATGGTGGAAATCATCGGAGTAGCGACCATCGTGGGCTTAAGCTGGGTCTTGGCCTTCAGTATGGCGAATGAAAGTGACGCCGAGAAGCGGCGGCGTGCCTCATCGGGATTTGATTCGACCGATGTCGAAAAATCCTGGAAAGTCATCTCCTCGAAACACGCCGCATAGGAGAAATCTTTCCTGCCGCAAGTGACCAGCGAAACGCCGCGAGCCGGCAGGTTGGCCCCCGTCTCAGAACGGTCTTCCCTATTGGAACGTCGAATCCACACGGCAGGGAATTGACCTCGGCGGCCCGTAGGAGGCCGACGTTAGAGTTTTACAACGTGGGAGAGGATACTCAAACGAAACTGCTGATCGTCGAGGGAACCGAGTGAGCAGTCCGACTCAGACACACCCGTCAGATGAGGAAGGGTATCGGCATTGACGACGATGACATGTACCGGCAGCGAGGGGGCGAATTCCTGCCGGGCATTCAAAAAGGTCTGGATATGACCGAGTTCGCCTTCCATGGCGGGGTTCACAAGTACAATAGCCCCTAAGGCTGTCGGGAGGCATTGTTCCCAAATCGACCGGAATCGCTTCTCGGCACGAACGGACAGAAAGTGTAGCGTCGTGTCCGCCGACAAGCGGATCAAACCGAAATCCGCGTGTTGCTCCCCATTCGCCTCCTTCGCGCCGACGGCAGCCCACCTCGAAACCGAGAGATCCTCAACCAGCGCATGAATCAGTTCGCTTTTTCCTGTCCCGATCGTTCCCACCACAAGAATTCGTAGGACGTGTTGGTCGTCCGGTGAGTGGCCGCCGCTGTGAAGACGTCGGGCCACGGCTTCCAATCGGTCGATTACCTGACCGGCCCGATTGTCGTGAAGCGAGGTCCCACCTCCCGACGCCTCGACCGATACAGAGACAGGATGCTCGTGACGTTCCAGTTTTCGAAGGTCCTCGAACAGCAAATGTGCGAGGCTGGCCGTAATCGGCATGCGTTCGGGCACGGCGTCCGGCAAAAAGAGATAGCGGCCTGCTTTCCACCCCAGCAAGACAAAGAGGGGTTCTTCGCGTTTCGGGGATCGAATGTCGGCTTCGATGATCGTGCCGTCTTTAAAATACAACGTGCCCGTACGTTCTCCGTGGCTGAGCACCAGGGCCCCCGTCTTCTGACTCAATTCCAGCATCTGAATCAGATCCAACACATTCACGTCATCGAGTGAGCCACTTAAGCCGATGCGGTCCAGCGGCATTTTCTTCGCCTGTTCGATGCGGTCGATCATCGTCTCGACATGCGAGACGAGACGATCCAGAGGGCACGGCTTGGTGAGATAATCGTCGGACCCGATTTTGCGGGCCTTGATCCGGTCGGTGTCCTGGTCTTTGGCCGTCAAAAAGATGAAGGGGATGGTGCGCGTGGCAGGATCACGCCGGAGACGGCTGCACAATTCATAACCGTCGAGGCCGGGCATGCCGATATCGGCGATGACGAGGTCAGGGCGATCGTCCGCTACCTTTTGAATGGCTTCAAGCCCATTCTCCGCCGTGTCGACCTCATAGTGGCGAGCGCGAAGATAAAGCGAGACAACACGTCTTAAATGTGGCTCATCATCGACGACGAGAATCTTTGAGGCCATGTCACGACCCTATCATGTCTGGCAAAGGACGCTTGTAGGGCAAGGAGACGGGGTCAGATGCGAGGTCGCAGGTAACGGCAAAACCGCAGGGGTATCTCTTTTCACCCGCCCACCCCAATCGCGCCAAGACGCGTATTTTCCCACTGGGTACGTTGAGGATTTTGGCAAGCCGAGAACGAAGCAGATGGCCCCGTATCGTTCGCCATGTCATGACACGATGTGCGGCTGTCCGGTCCCATGGATCACCTCGTCTGTGATGACGATGGATGTCACGCCTTGGAGCGCCGGCACTTCATACATGAGATCGAGCATGACCTCTTCGAGAATGGCCCGTAACGCGCGCGCGCCCGTTCGCATCGGGGCGGCTCGATGCGCGATCGCCTTGACGGCCTCTGGCGTGAAGTCGAGGCGCACATTCTCCAACTCGAACATCGCCTGATATTGCTTGAGCAAGGCGTTCTTCGGCTCGGTCAGCACTCGCATGAGCGCCGTTTCGTCCAGGTCCGACAAGGTGGTAAAGACGGGGAAACGGCCGACAAATTCGGGAATGAGGCCATATTTGAGGAGGTCCTCAGGCTGCGTTATTTCGAGCAGATTGTTCGCCTGATTGGTGTCTCGCGTGCTGGTGCCCGAACCAAATCCGATCCGCCGATGGGTCGTACGTTGGCCGACGATCTGATCCAAGCCGACGAAGGCGCCCCCGCAAATGAAAAGAATGTTGGTCGTATCGACGCGGATGTAATCCTGCTCGGGATGTTTTCGCCCGCCTTTGGGAGGCACGTTGCATGTCGTCCCTTCGACGAGCTTCAACAGCGCTTGCTGCACGCCTTCTCCGGACACGTCGCGCGTGATCGAGGCGCTCTCGGACTTTCGGCTGATCTTATCGATCTCGTCGATGTAGACGATGCCGGTTTCCGCTTTCTTGACGTCGAACTCGGCGGCCTGCAGCAACTTCAAGACGACGTTCTCCACGTCCTCGCCGACGTAGCCGGCTTCCGTCAGCGTCGTCGCATCGGCAATAGCGAAAGGGACGTGAAGAATTTTCGCCAGCGTCTGCGACAGGAGCGTTTTGCCGGTTCCCGTCGAGCCGATCATCAAAATGTTGCCCTTTTGCAACTCGACTTCACGCAATCGGTGCCGGCTGAGGATGCGTTTGTAATGGTTGTGCACGGCGACGGACAGAACTTTTTTCGCGCGTTCTTGACCAATGACGTATTGGTCAAGAATGGTCTTCATTTCGGTGGGCTTCGGGAGCTGCATCGTCGGCGCTAGGGAGGCGTTCTGCCCGATGTGTCCTCCCGCTCCTTCGGCTAGAAACGTGCTGCACAGCCGCACGCATTCGTTGCAGATGAGCAGGCTGGAGCCCGTCTGACAGGTGTGACAGTGGTAGGGGGCGGGACTTTCGATCAAACTCTTGACCACATTTTCCCGCTTCCCGCAAAACGAACACTGCCGATCGCGTCGGTCTTTATTCTGCCGTGATTCCCAAAACACTCCGTATACTCCGTTGCCTAAATTATAGTCTAAATTATCATGTAGCCAAGCCGGAAAAACCGCGGCATCTTATCGTGCCTGCCGGTTCAACTCAAGCGGGTAATCGACATGTGAGGACACCGGCTGCGAGGGGAACCGGACGGTAAACCGAGTTCCCTTGACGGCCTGAGCCGACACTGCGATGACTCCCCCGTTATCTTGAATAAGTCGTTTCACATTCGTCAATCCTAACCCGGTGCCGTATTCTTTCGTCGTAAAAAACGGCTCGAAAATCCGACTCAGGTTCGCCGCCGTAATGCCACAGCCGGTATCGTCAATGTCGAGAGCTGTGCCGTCGCTTTCACGGCGAACGGTCACCGTCAGATCTCCACCTTCGGGCATGGCCTCTCGCGCATTGATGAGGAGATTCACTAAGGCCTCTTTGACCTGGTCGGGATCGATGTACAGATCGGAAAGATGGGGATCGAAGTGCGTCGTCACCCGGACCCGATCATGCCCGCCCTGCGCTCTCCACTGCCACAGCGCGGCCTGCACCAAGCGTTCTGGCGACGTCGGCGTCGGTTCCGGGGGTTTCTGGCGCGCGTAGCGAAGAAAATCGTTGATGCGGTGGGTGAGGCGGTCCACCTCCTCGATGATATAACGCGTCACTTCCTGCTTCACGGCATCCGGCTGCTGTTCTTCCAAGATCAGTTGAGCGGAACTGCGAATCACGCCGAGCGGATTGCGCAGATCATGCGCCAAGGCGGCGAGGAGTTGGCCGACCGAGGCGAGTTTTTCTTTTCGAATGAGTTCCTCGTTTTGCGCACGGATCGTCTGCAGGCTGTCTTCGAGTGTGCGGCGCATGGCCGCAAACGTCCGAGCCAGGTCTTCGATCTCATCGCCGGTACGAATCTCAGCCGCCGGCTCGGGTAACGGCGCCGGTCCCTCGGCCGATGAAAGCGCCAGCATGTCCCGCTGCAAGGTTTCCGCTTCTTTTCGGAGGACGAGGATCGGCCGTACGATGGTATTCCCGACGCCGAAGCCCAGCGAGGCCAGCACGACGACGAGACCGAAGCCGATTAAACCGACGGTGAACAGCAACGAATAGATCGGTGCGTACGTCTCCTCCGGCTGCTGGCGGACGAACGCATACCAGCGTTGACCGTCCAGGCTGAGAGGCGAGAGACGATAGGAGAAGTGGACGGGTGCCGCGCCGATGATCGAATTGTGCCCGCCGTGCGCATCATCCTCGGCGACGAGCCAGACAGGGCGATCCTGCGCGAGTTGATTGATCAAGCTATGCTGGATGAGATGCTCTGTCGGCGGCAGAACAGGGCACACGAGGGGAGTGCCGGCCGTATCGAGCAACATGCCGTGTCCCGTTTCGCCGACGCGGATCGATAGGATGGTGTCCATCAGCACCTTACGCCGAAGCATTAGGCCGACGACGCCGATCGGCGTCTCATGGTCGTCGCCTGCAATGGGGACGGAGATTGCAAATACATAATCGTTCACCTGCGGGTCGAGATGTAGGGAGCTGACGTAGGCAACGTCCAACCCGTTCTCGGACGCTTCCTGCCACCAGGTTTCTTGCGCGTTGAGATAGGGCGCCCGGCTATCGTTCGATGCGACGAGGGCGCCGCGGTTGTCGGTGACGACGACGCGGACGTAATGACCCTCATTGTGAGCCCATTCCATCAAATAGTGAATGGATTGCGTCAGCGGAAGGCGGCCGCTGTTGAGTTGGGCGAGCAGCTTCGGCGAATAGCCTTCTTCCAAGAGCGTCTGAATCTCCCGCTCGCTCTTGCCCACGTATCGCTGATTGGATAATTCCACGATTCGGCGCACCAGTACCGGCGCGGCCGCGAGCTGCATCGCGCGGTCGATTTCCATGTCCACGGCGTCCGAAATGTGAATGGCAGTCGAACGGGCGATTTCTTGAAAGCTGCTGCCGATAGAATGTTTCAGGCTCTTGGTGCTGTACAGGTAGGTCGCGACGAGGGCGACAAAGCCGGGAACGATGCCGACAATCAGGAGGGCGACGAAAAACTTCTTTTGGAGGCCGCCGGTTCTGGGCGAATAGGCCATCATGCCCCCGACGTTACGGTCATGGATGATCCCGTGCGGACCTGCCCACGTCGAGATGCATGTGCCTCCGACGCGGAGCATGGCGTCGATCATGTCCCTGGCGATGGCGAAAGTCAAGGGCGAGGCGAGGTCGGTCTCGATCCCGTCAAGGGTTCTCATCGGGCGCGCTGAGCTGATATTTTGCCATCCGGTAGCGCAGGGTATTGCGGGTGATTTTCAGCAGCCGGCTGGCCTCCGACACATTTCCCCCGCTCTTTTCGAGGGCTTCTTTCAGCATGGCCTTCTCCACTTCTTCGACGGATAGGCCGAACGAGAGTAATGAGACCGGGGAAGGGGAAGCGGACGACGTCGCGGATTCGGTCGACAGCCGGAGTGAAGACGGGAGGTGTTCAGGTTTGATGAGCCCTTCGCGGCAACTGATCGTGATCCATTCGACCACATTGTGTAGTTCGCGAATATTGCCAGGCCAATGATGACGCTGCAAGATCGCTAATGCTTCCGGCGAGACGCCTCCGAGACGAAGTCCCCTCTCCTGGCAGGACGTCGTCAGAAAAGCCTGGAGAAGATCCGGAATATCTTCCCGCCGTTCTCGTAGCGGCGGGATATGCAACGGACAGACGTTCAGTCGATAGTAAAGATCTTCGCGGAATTTGCCTTGCTTGATCAGGGCCGAAAGATCCTGATTGGTGGCGACGATCACACGGATGTCTACCTTGACTCCGTGAGTACTGCCGAGCGGATCCACCGTGTGGTCTTCCAGCACCCGCAGCAGCTTGGATTGCGCCGCCGGGCTCATCTCGCCGATTTCGTCTAAAAATAAGGTGCCGCGATCGGCGAGTTGAAATCGCCCGGGTTTCGTCTTTTTGGCATCGGTGAAGGCGCCCTTTTCGTAGCCGAACAGTTCGGATTCCAGCAAAGTCTCAGGGAATGCCCCCGCAGTTCACCGTCACCAGCGGGCCGGTGGCGCGAGGGCCTGCATAGTGGATGGCGCGAGCCAGCAGTTCCTTGCCGGTGCCGCTCTCGCCGGTGATAAGGACGGTCACATCGGTCTTGGCGACCTCCATCGCCAGCCGTTTGACGGCGTCGAGACTCGCCGAGCGCCCGACAATGCGTTCGAATCCGAATCGCTCGTGCAGGCCCGCCTGCAAGGCCTGATAATGTTGCGAGAGGTGTTTGGCTTCCAATGCCCGCGCAATGACAATCTTTAATTCGTCGTGATCGACGGGTTTGGAGATATAGTCGTACGCGCCTTTGCGCATGGCATCGACGGCGGATTTTACGGTGCCGAATCCCGTAATGATCAGGACCGGGACGCCCGCGCGCAGCCGCTGCGCGGCTTCCAACACGTCGAGCCCTGAGTTGGCGCCGAGCTGTAGATCCGTGATGATGAGGTCGATCCGACTGTCCTGGGTCAGGAGGCGAATGCCCTCTTCTCCGGAGTTGGCCAGCAGAAGATCGTATCCTTCCTGCTTGAGGACCAATTCGAGCAGGCGCCGCATACGCTCTTCGTCTTCGATGATGAGGAGGGTGGCAGGCCGCATGGAGTCGCCGTGTATATCCCGATTAGAGTTTAGAGTGGTGCGTTGACGCGGGTGATGACACGCGCCCACCTCATGAGCAAACTATAGTGAATGGGTGGAGGTCATGCAAGAGCCGTCGGAACGATCGAGGCGAATGCCGTCAGGACTGATGCGTGTGAATGGGCCGCTTGTTACGGAACGCCATGGCGATGTTTCGCAGAAACCCCGCATGTTTCGCTCGCCGGATGGGGCTCAGCCGAAATCGGTCGGCAAACTCGGATTCCGTCATGCGCGCGCAGTGGTCTAGCTGGGGCGCCAAGGTGAACGCCGAGGGGTGAAAGGCCCGTTCAGCCGTAGGCGTGGCAGAGACGTTATACGGACAGATGTCGAGACAGTCATCGCAGCCGAAGATACGGTTGCCCAGTCGGCTGCTCAATTCATCCGGAACCGCTTCGCCGGTACGGGGCAATTCGATCGTGAGGTAGGAAATACAGCGGCGCGCGTCCACGACGTACGGTTCCACGATGGCCCCCGTTGGGCATGCTCGAATGCAGAGCGTGCACGATCCGCACAGATCGGCGCCCGGCTCGTCGAGCGTCCAATTCCAGCGTCGTCAGGATTTCTCCCAAGAGCAGCCACGAACCGAAGCGCGTCGAAACGAGATTGGAATGCTTGCCGATCCAGCCTAATCCCGCCTGTTGTGCCCACGCCTTTTCCATGACGGGACCGGTATCGACATACCAGCGGGTCTCGGCTTCCGGCGCAAGGTCACGAATACGCGCGGCCAACTGATCGAGCCGCTTGCCAAACACGTCATGATAGTCCTCTCCCCACGCATAGCGCGCGATTCGGCCATTGTCGGGCGCTTCATCTGCCTGTCGATCGGTATAGTAATTCAGGCCGACGGAAATGACCGACCGGCAGCCGGGGAGCACCAATCGCGGGTCGGATCGTCGCGTCGGGTCGCGAGCCAACCACGCCATGGTTCCATGATAGCCCTGTCGAAGCCACTGCATCAGTCGGGTCGAACCAGAATCCGCGGAGTCGTAGCACGGCAAGACGCGGCTGATGCCAGCCGTATCGAAGCCGAGGATCTTCGCTTCGTGCTTGATCGATTCTGCGAGTGTCATGGCGTTCGACCGGGTACTTGGGAAGTCGGCGGCGGGAGCGAGGCCGAGCAATCGAAGACGACGGCAAACCGCGCGGAACAATGGGAGGTCGTGCATCTCCCGCACGTACCGGTAATGCGCGTCTTCCAGTCGGTTTCCTTGTCGTTAAAGCGGCAGGTCGTCACGCCCCCTTTAGAGATATTTGCCCAGGGCTTATTGGTACCGGGAAGTTTTGCGACGACGCATCCTGCAGGGATCGGAATGCGGCAGCTCTGACGCGCCTCATTCTTTCCCATCCCGAAATTACACGTCGTCTCGGTCGTCGCGGACGAAGATTCTCCGAGAGGCTGCGCAACCGCAAGACTAAAGAGAAAAACCGGTAACATGCCCACGAACAATGCCGACCGTTTCATGTACAGGATCCTACCACACCGAGGCGAACCGCATCGACTAGCGTAAAGTCACGGCGACTGCTCAACACGCTCTCAACCATATGGGGCTGATCTCGATCGAGACTGGACCAATGATGAGTTACGCCATCCAGCGGCTTTCTGCACAGTTGAGCGATCGTGTCGAGGATAATGGCAAGCATCAGACCCATCCAAACCCTGCTGTGCCCACGTAAGAATAGGATTGGCTAACGAGACGTGAAGTAGAGACGATGGGCGTCCCACTTACAGATCAAGCAGCGGGAGATCGGGCAGAAATTTTTATCAGACATTGCGATGGTACAGCGGTCAGAATGCTGAAGATGGGCGAATGTCCTGACCACGCTGTCTAAATCGATAGGCTCGCATGTGCGATGATGACTTGAAGGACTGGCGATTAAATGATGACCGTCGGGAATCACCGACAATTCCTTACGCGCGCCATACGCCGAATCGTGGCTACTGTTGCCCATGCGATTGTTCTCATGGCCATTTCGACGGCAACAGCGGAAACGGTGGCGCCGAGTGACCATTGGGGCGCGATTAGCTATCCCGATCGAACGCCGACTCTCATCGCAGGTCTCACCGTCAACCGATTTACAGAATTTAACGGAAGCGGCGCCCGGTTCAATGCCATCCAGGAAACGGCCGGGTTTAATTTTGCCACCGTAAGTTGGACTGAACGCATCAAGTGGTTTGACGGGTGGAACGGCAATTTGACCATCGGAGGAGGACCCACCGGCGATGAGCCTTCTATTTATCTTCAGAACGGGTTCGTGCATCGATTGCTGGGCAATAAGCCTGTGCCCGTGAATGAGACGCGGGGTGGGGCAGATTTCATGCTGGGCGGCTCGGTCACGCGGTGGTGGGGATTGTTTGGTTCCAGCGAAAATGGATTCGCGGGAATGGGACTTGCTGTCGGATCACTCTATCAAGAAGTGTACGGGCGGGTGGGCCTTCGACAGGTATCGATTGCGGAGATTCTGGCATCAATCAATCCGGGGATCGTCCCGCAGGCGCTGGAGACCTTCTCTCGATATGTGCGGTTTTCTGGGATGGGACGGTATGGCCGGCTCTATAGTGGATCGGCCTATTCCGACGACGTAATTGCCAATCAATCCTATCTGGGGCAAGTCTCGGTATCGATCGCCGATTACGACGGGCACGATCCGCCGCGTTGGGAATTGGAATTTGCCGCCACCATCGATTCCGGATTATTCGTGACGCCCAGCGGCCATGGCATCGAACGACGATTCGGCTCTCTTGCCATCCACTTTCCATACGGCGTCGTGGAAACGTGGAACGATGCGTTAGGTAAAACAGATTCAGGACCTACCTATGGGTTTCGGCTCATGATTGATATCCTGAGGATTCAGGCGGCATTGGCATCCCCCTAACAATCGAGGAGCGTCTCTAGCCAGGAAAATATTCTGGAATAGTCAAGCTGACGCAATAGCTGACTAAGCGCTGCGCACCGTGCAAGTAACGTTCAAGAGAGGCGTGAAAATATTACGGGGGAAAGGTCAAGTCCGCGAGCTCCACCTTGTCGAGGCCTTGCTTCACTAAGGCGATGAGATCGAATCCGCGTTCGATTTTATGGATGTGATCCAGCTCGGTTCTGGTACTGGGATGAGGCGGCACGAAGAGGCGGCAGCAATCTTCATCCGGCTCAATCGAGGTCTGAAACGTGCCGATCTTTTGCGCTTGTTGCGTGATCTCGAGCTTATCCATTCCGATCAGTGGGCGAAGAATCGGTAAGCCGGACGCCTCTTCGACCACACTGATGTTCTCCGCGGTTTGAGAGGCAACCTGGCCCAAGCTGTCCCCGGTTACTAAGGCCCAACAGCGCTCGCGCCGCGCCAATTCTTCGGCAATCCGAATCATCATTCGCCGATAGAGCACGATACGGAACGCGGACGGGGCGCCGAGCACGATCTGGCGCTGGATATCACCGAACGGAACTAAATACAATCGCGAATTAGACTGATAGCGGGTGAGCAGTTCGGCAAGCTCTCGAACCTTTTCCTCTGAAGCCCGTGAGACGTAAGGACGGCCGTGAAAATGGATGAAGACGGCCGGGCATCCGCGTTTCATCAGGCGATACGCGGCAACCGGGGAGTCGATGCCACCGGAGAGCAGGCACGCAACCTTTCCGCTCGTTCCAAGAGGGAGTCCGCCGGCACCTTCTTCTCGGTGCAGGAAATAGTACGCGTCCTTGATGAGGGTTTCGATATGGATGGTGACATCCGGCTGACGAAGATCGACCGCTTTGCCGGTGAGCTGACACACGTGCGCGCCGATTTCACGTTCAACGTCCATCGAGGTCATCGGCAGACGCTTGTCCGACCGCTTGGCCGAGACGCGAAACTTCGCAAAAGCCACATCCTGTATGGCTTCGCCGATGGCGGACTTCAACGGATCCAAGAGACGGGTCGTGTCATCGTCGAACGGAGCGGACTGCGCGAGAGAAAAATTCGCAATGCCGAAGACACGTGCCAGACGTTCTCGCACAAGAGGCCATGAGGCGTCCGGTTGCAGGATCACCCGAATTCGCCCTTGGAGCGTATCGACTTGCTTCCCGCCCACGTCGCGTACGGCCGAACGAATGTTGCGCGCCAGCCGTTGCTCGAAGAACGGCCGATTCCGCCCCTTCAGCGCCAGCTCATGATAATGAATGATCGCACAACGCATCTTAATTCGGAGTTCGCTCTGATCGCGATCTAAAAGGGATGCTCAAAAAGATTATCCAACGAGGCCGGAGGTGAGGCAACACCGCAGGCGTACCCGATTACACCCACCCAGCTCCAGGCGCGCCAAGACGCGCCTGGAGCTGGGTGGGTGTAATAGTGCCTTTTTCAGCGTTCCTCATAGCCCTCTAAGTATCGCTCCGCGTCCATGGCAGCCATACAGCCCGATCCCGCAGCCGTGATCGCTTGACGATAATGCGTATCCTGCACGTCTCCCGCTGCGAAGACTCCCGGTCGGTTCGTCGCCGTGCCATGCTTGGTCAGAATATAGCCTCGTTCATCCATATCGATCTGGCCTTTGAAGAGACGAGTGTTGGGGCTGTGGCCGATTGCGACAAAGACGCCGGCGCATTTCAGCTCCGATACGTGTCCGGTCACAATATTGCGCAATCGGACGCCAGTTACCACATCGGCGCCGAGAATGCTCTCGACGACAGAGTTCCAAATGAACGAGATTTTTTCGTTTTTGAATGCGCGATCCTGCATGATTTTCGAGGCACGAAGTTTATCCCGTCGATGAACGACGGACACCTTGCTCGCAAATCTTGAGAGAAAGTTCGCTTCCTCCAAGGCCGTGTCTCCACCTCCGACGACGACTAATTCCTGCCCACGGAAGAAAAATCCGTCGCACGTGGCGCAACTGGAAACCCCGTGCCCCATGAGCGTCGACTCTCCTGGAATACCGAGCCAGATTGCCGAGGCGCCTGTTGCAATAATTAACGTCTTCGTGTCGATCGAGTGTTCGCCCTCGATCGTGAGACGGAGCGGTTGGCCCGTCACATCGACCGACGACACATCGCCGGAGATGAATTCCGTGCCGAATCGTTTGGCCTGCGCTCGCATTTCTTTAATGAGATCCGGTCCCATAATGGCATGATGGAATCCCGGATAATTTTCAACTTCGGTCGTCAAGGTCAACTGGCCGCCCGCATGGGCCCCTTGAATGAGCAGTGGTTTCAAATTGGCGCGAGCGGTATAGATAGCGGCCGTAAGGCCGGCGGGACCGGACCCAATGATGGCAACATTCTGCATGGCGACAATTTATCACATGCCGTCAGATGCTTGCACGGTGGGGGGCGTTTCGGACAAATCCTATGCTCTTGACAAGGCGGCACGGCGCGTTATCTTAAAGGCATGGCGTCAAGAGAGCTCACCTACGATGAAAAGAAAGCGGCCGAGGCGGCGTTCCGTGGCCTTCCGTTAAATCCTAAATGGTCGGCTGCGGCTCGAGATGTGTACGAGGGAATCGTCCACGCCACGCAAAGCAAAGAGGCCGTACATCCGTTGCTGACCGATCTGGAAGAGGTGCCGATTTCATCATCTTCCCCAGAGGCCAGCCGAGAACTGACGGTGCAAGAGGCACAGGAAGAAGAACGTCCGGTACAGCTGCTCAATCGGCAGGAAGCGATCGAAGCCGGAATTCTCGTGGATGTGTCGCCGATCGCTGAACAGGTAGGCTTGCGTTTATCCGTCGGTATCAGTAAGCCGCTGTGGGAGTTGGGCATTACGGCATCGCATCAGCTGGATGACGACGAATGCCGGGGTCGTGTCCGGGATGTGTTGATTGCGCTGAGACTGCATGTCGAACAGGCGGAGATTACGGCCCCATGGATTAAGTTTCCGGCGCTGCTCGCGCTTCCCCCTGAATCGCAACCACAAGTGTGTACGCTGGTTGCCATTGCGCACAAAGATTCGTCTGCCCCGTACGCTCTCACCGTGATGCTGCCTGAGGAAATGACCGGGATCTCGGTCTCTGAGTAGAACCTTTTAATTCACCTACCGTACGTCTCCCGATTCGCGTGCATTTTTCAAACTCCACGTAAACTCTATTCACCGCACGTCTAAGTTCTAACATCGGCCGTGTCCCATCCAGAATATAGTCGGCTCTGGTCATTTTTTGCTTGAGCGGCATCTGAGCACGTACACGCCGTAGCGCCGCAGCTTTGGTGAGATGGTTCCGCTTCTGCAGTCGTGCGATTTGTGTCTTTTGGTCGGCTACCACTACGACGATTCGATCCACCCGCTTGTCGACTCCGGCCTCGAATAGCAACGGGACGTCATATGCCACGACCGCTCGTGGATTCTTTCGTGTGATTTCTCGCAGGAGCCGAGCTTGTTCTCGCGCGACTCTGGGATGAATGATCGCGTTCAGTCTGCGGAGTTGGTTCGGGTTTCGGAAGACAATGTCGGCTAAGGCGGGACGATTTAATGTTCGATCGGGACGCAGGACTCGGCGGCCATAATGGCGAACGATCTCGCGCCACGCAGGTTTGCCGGGCTGCACGACCTGTCTCGCGAGTTCATCCGCGTCGATAATGTGGGCGCCACAGCTTTGAAATAGCCGCGCGACCGTACTCTTGCCGGTGGCCACTCCTCCCGTCACTCCGATCAGCATGGCGGAAGATAGCATGAGGCCTTTACGCCTCACAACCAAATGGGGTACCTTGCAGAGCAGGATAGGCTCAAGAGCGGCGAATGGGGTAAGAGATGTGGCTACGGGTCATGACGCGGGAATTCACACGATCCGCCGTGGTTCTTTTGGCGATGACGCTCGGTTCTTTCTCTGTGTCGGGCCAAGAGTTGGAGTCGGCAAAGGATCCGGGTCAATCTCGCACGGTCAGGGTTGCCTTGGACGGCAGCGGTCAATATAAATCTATCCAAGACGCCATTGACGAAGCCAAGCCCGGCGACACGATTCATATTCAGCCCGGAGAGTATCCGGAAGATGTCACTATTCACAGCAAGGATCGTCTTCGCTTGATCGGGGCGGGGGTCGAAAAAGTCACGGTGCTCGGACGCGAGCGGGTGGGGGTCTTTCATATCGGTAAATGGCCCTACGGCGCGACTCACATTGAAATCAGCGGCCTCACCATTCGCGAACATGGCGGTCATGCGATGGGTATCTTCAACGGGAAAAGCATCGTGCTCCATGACGTCCGCATCAACGGCATGCTCTTTGGACAACAGGTTCAAGACGTCCATATTGAGAACTGCACCATCGGCGGAAGTGAAACGACCGGCGTGCAATTCGCCGATTCGCAGGCCGTGTTGATCGGCAATCTCATCCACGATAACGATCACGGCGTGACGGTGGCCGGCAAATCGTCCATTCGGCTCGAACGCAATGTGATTACGAGAAATCTCTTCGAAGGGGTCCTCGTGACGGATCATGCGACGGCTGCCTTGGTCAGCAATACCATCACGAAAAACGGCGGGGGCGTCGCATTTCTGAATATGGCGTCCGGAGAAGCCTCGGGAAACGTGATCGGATTGAACCAGGTCGGCTTTTTGATTGCGCCATCGAGCCACCCCATGCTGTCCTACAATGCGGTCCATAACAGTGAACATAATTACGTGAGAGCCGGCTCACCGCCGACGGCGGCGCCGGAATTGCAGTCGCAGACCGATCTTGTGACCGAACCGCAGTTTGTCGATTCCGGTCGTGATGACTTCCGCCTCAAGCCTAACAGCCGTCTTATGCACGTAGGAAAATTTGCTTATCTCGGCGCTTTGCCGCCGGTCGAAACTACACGCTGAATCTATCCAGTTCACGTTACCTTCCTGTCGCCCGCCTATTCTTGCTGCACCTATACAACGGGATTTCGTGTGGTATGATAAATCTCATAGAGGCACGAATGGCAGCCTTTGAAAGGGAGGAAAAGGAGAGACGGATGGCCAGCTATCGACCCGAACACGAAACGATGAACTCCGAGGGCATCCCTTCTCTCGACGACATGGAAGTCGGCAAGCCTGTCGGCGCTATCCTGCCCATGTCAGAAGAGGCCCAAGTCGCGTTACGAGACAGTATCGAATTAGTTGATTTTCTGCTCAATCAGGAAAGCGTTACCTGGAATTAGATCGTATACCTGGCTCGCTCCGCCTCGACACCATCCATCGTCCGCTTTCGTCGATCCCTCATTAACGTCCAGAAAGTTCTTCGAACTCTTCTCTTTCGCTCAACTGGTTGTACAATTTTCTCTGTACAGGCTCGCGCACTCAGACTAGTATTCTCCTCGGCTACTCACGTGCAGTCCTCATCGAAAGGTATCGTTGGATCTTCAATGCCTGACCCAGAAGGAATGGCTCGAAGCCGATGGGATGGGAGGATTTGCTTCCGGAACCGCGGCGGGTCTGCGAACCCGTCGGTATCACGCGCTCTTATTAACCGCCGTCACCCCGCCGACAGGCCGAGTCGTTCTGGTCAATGGATTTGATGCCTGGGTCACGACATCGGCCGGCTCCGTGGCTCTTTCGTCTCAACGCTATGCACCCGACGTCATCCATCCCGATGGCGCCCGGCGAATTGAATCGTTTGCGCATGATCCCTGGCCTCGATGGATCTTCCGTCTCGACGACGGAACGCACATCGAGCACGAGGTCTTTGTCCGACACGGGTCGTCCATGACGGCCCTCTCGTGGCGTGTCCACGCGCCTCACGGGACGGCCTGGCTTACCGTACGCCCGTTTTTGACGGGCCGCGATTATCATGCGCTGCATCATGAAAATCCCGCTTTCCAGTTCACTCCGGCCGAAGACCATGCACGCCTGACGTGGAGTCCCTATCCCGGGGTGCCTGGAGTCGTATCCCTTTCAAACGGCGTCTATCGTCACCACCCTGAATGGTACCGGAATGTGCTCTACACAGAGGAGCGCGTGCGCGGCCTCGACGACACGGAGGATGTGGCCTCCCCTGGTGAATTGAAATGGGACGTCACCGATCAGAAGGCCGTCTGGATATTGGCGTCCAAAAAAACAGAACTGCCCCCGATCTCTCAACCACAGGAGATCGAGCAACTATTCAACACACTCCGCGCATCCGAGTTGCGGCGCCGCAAATTTGTCACTCCGCTGATTCGATCGGCCGATGCCTATATTGTTCGTAGGCAACACCGCGTGGCGTCCGCGGAGGGACAGACGAATACGGAGCGCGGAACAACGATTATCGCCGGCTATCCTTGGTTCACCGATTGGGGCAGAGATACGTTCATCGCGCTACGAGGGTTGTGTATTGCTACCGGACGACTCGACGTAGCCTGTCGCATTCTCCGTGAGTGGGCCGGCACGATTTCCCAAGGCATGGTCCCGAACCGATTCCCCGACGGAGGGAACGAGCCGGAATATAATTCGGTCGATGCCTCGCTTTGGTACATCATTGCCTTGCACGACTATTTGTGCGCGGCGCAGCGGAACCACGCGAAGACGGCCACACGCGATCGAACGCTGTTCGACGAGTCCATTGAAGCGATACTTTCCGGATTCGCCGCAGGCACACGATTCGGCATTCATCTTGATACGGACGGACTGTTGGCCTGCGGGCAGACGGGAGTACAGCTCACCTGGATGGATGCCAAAATCGGTGACCGGGTCGTGCCCCCACGCATTGGAAAGCCGGTGGAAGTGCAAGCGTTGTGGCTGAATGCGCTGAAGATCGGCGGAGCGCGGTCCGCGCGCTGGAGGGATATCTTTCAGCGCGGCGCGGCTACGTTCGAGCAACGCTTCTGGTGCGAGTCAGGATATCTATATGACGTAGTCGATTGCGATCACCAAAAGGGTGCGGTCGATAGGTCGTTCCGTCCCAATCAGATCTTTGCTGTCGGCGGCTTGCCGTACCGTGTTCTGCAAGGACCTCATGCGCGGGAGGTTGTCGAGGCGGTCGAACAGCGTCTATGGACCCCCATGGGGTTGAGGTCGTTAGCGCCCGGTGAGCCGGGATATGTTGGCGTCTACCGCGGTGGTGTCCTCGAACGGGATGGCGCCTATCATCAAGGAACGGTGTGGCCGTGGCTGGCGGGCCCATTTATCGAAGCATGGATACGTGTGTATGGCGAGACGCCGCAGGTGAAACGGACGGCTCGCGAGCGATGGCTTGATCCGCTGCTCCGTCACATGAACGCGGACGGTCTCGGCCATCTGCCGGAGATAGCCGATGCGGAAGCGCCCTATACGACGCGTGGATGTCCCTTTCAGGCGTGGTCCGTCGGCGAGGCCTTGCGAGTGAGGATGATAGTGACAGAGAACAGGACGAAAGGACCGCGACGATGAAACCTACACCTCCGCACGGTGCTGAAGCACGGCGATTGGAAGACAGTGCGAGTCGCACCCAACATTGGAAACGATGGGGACCTTATCTCAGCGAGCGGGCGTGGGGCACAGTGCGCGAAGATTACAGCCCCCATGGGACGGCCTGGGAACACCTCTCGCACGATCACGCCCGGTCGAAAGCGTATCGATGGAATGAGGACGGCCTAGGCGGGATTTCAGATCGCCACCAATTTATCTGCTTCGCACTGGCGCTCTGGAATGGGCGAGACCCCATTCTGAAGGAACGCCTCTTCGGTTTGACGGGCGATGAAGGCAATCATGGAGAGGATGCCAAAGAGTACTACTTCTATCTCGATTCGACGCCGACTCATTCCTATATGAAATATCTGTACAAATATCCCCAGGCAGAATTTCCCTATACGCGCTTGGTCGAAGAAAATCGCCATCGTGGGCGGGACCAGCCGGAATTCGAGCTAATGGACACGGGTGTATTCGATCAGGACCGCTATTTCGATGTGTTTATCGAATATGCCAAAGCCGCGCCCGACGATCTCCTCATTCAGATCGACGTCGTGAACCGTGGGCCGGAGCCCGCAGAACTCACCGTTCTGCCGACGGTCTGGTTTCGTAACACCTGGTCGTGGGGACTCGACATTCGTCGGCCCAGGCTTCGCAACGGCGAACCATTATTCGGTAGGGGCCACGGCATAAGTGCGATCGAATTGGCGCATAACTACTATGGCCGCCGCCGCTTATTCTGCGAGGGCTTGCCGCCGCTGCTGTTTACTGAAAACGAAACGAACGCCCAGCGTCTCTACGGTGAAGACAATAGTTCCACGTATGTCAAAGACGGCATCCACGACTATATCGTGCAGGGCCGCAAGGAGGCGGTCAATCCCGCTCTCGTCGGATCGAAGGCTGCGGCGCATTACGTGGTGACGGTCGCGTCGGGTGAGACCCATTCGATTCGGCTGCGATTGACCGATGGTGAGGGCTCTGCGGACATGTTCGGCGGTCCCTTCGACATCATAGTTGCGCAACGTCGGCAGGAAGCGGATGAGTTTTATCGTGAGCATGAGGTAGACGGTCTTTCGGAAGATGCGCGGTCTATCCAGCGCCAGGCATTCGCAGGACTGCTGTGGAGCAAGCAATTCTATCACTACGAAGTGGATCGCTGGTTGCGTGGTGACCCGTCAGGACCGGAGCATTCGTCAGGTCGTCTTCATGGTAGGAATTCGGATTGGTCGCATCTCTACAACGCGGATGTCATTTCGATGCCCGACAAATGGGAGTATCCCTGGTATGCCGCGTGGGACCTCGCCTTCCATTGCGTGCCGCTTGCCCTAGTCGATTCAACGTTTGCCAAAGAACAACTCATTCTGCTGCTCCGTGAATGGTACATGCACCCGAACGGTCAATTGCCGGCCTATGAATGGGCGCTGGGAGATGTCAATCCGCCGGTCCACGCCTGGGCGGCCTGGCGCGTCTATAAGATCGAGAAGAAACGGCGCGGGGTCGGCGATCGCCGTTTTCTCGAACGCGTGTTCCAAAAGCTGCTCTTGAATTTCACCTGGTGGGTCAATCGGAAAGATACGGAAGGAAAAAATATTTTCCAAGGCGGGTTCTTGGGCCTCGATAACATCGGCGTCTTTGATCGTAGCGCGCCCTTGCCGACCGGCGGACATATCGAACAGTCGGACGCGACGAGCTGGATGGGGATGTACTGCCTTAATATGCTGGCGATCGCCATGGAGTTGGCCAGAGACAACAATGCTTACGAGGACATGGCGAGTAAATTTTTTGAACACTTCGTCTATATTTGCGCGGCGCTGAATCGAATGGGCGAAGACAGTCTGGAACTATGGAATCGCGAGGACGGATTTTTCTACGATGTGCTCCATCTCCCTGACGGACGTAATCAGCCGATGAAAGTCCGCTCGATGGTCGGGCTCATCCCCCTCTTTGCCGTAGAGACGCTCGATTCCGAATTGGTGGACCAGCTCCCCCGGTTCAAACATCGCATGCAGTGGTTCATCGAAAATCGGCCGGACTTCGGTGCGCACGTAGAAACGCAATCGGATCGTCATGGTGTGCGCCGATTTCTTTCCCTTGTGAATTGCCAAAGGCTGGGGCGTGTGCTGCAGTACATGCTGGACGAAAAAGAGTTCTTGTCGCCATACGGCGTCCGCGCCCTGTCACAGTTTCATCGTGCCCATCCCTATACGCTGTCGGTCATGGGGATGGAATATCGCGTGGACTACGAGCCGGCAGAATCCAGAACCGGGGTGTTCGGCGGCAACTCGAACTGGCGTGGGCCGGTCTGGTTTCCGGTGAATTTTCTGATCATCGAATCACTCCAGAAGTTTCATTACTTTTTGGGCGAGCAATACCGCGTCGAATGTCCTGTCGGCTCGCGTCGCATGATGCACTTAGGAGAGGTCGCCAATGAGCTCTCGCACCGTCTCACACGGATTTTCCTCCGCGGGCCGGATGGCCGCCGGCCGGTCTACGGGGGGACCGAGAAATTTCAGCATGATCCGCATTGGCGGGATCTGCGTGCTCTTCTATGAATACTTTCATGGCGACAACGGGGCTGGGATCGGCGCCAGTCATCAAACCGGATGGACGGGTCTGGTCGCGAAATGTATCGATATGCTTGTGCGAGGCGGAACGAACGTATGAGGACCGGGAAGAGCCGCGATCACGGGTCTCGGCCGTAGCGAATTTTCAAAGTGAGAATAGAGGACGCGAAGACCAGAGTCACGATATTCGCAAAAATAATCGGCGTAGCTTGAATCAGGACACCATAGATCAACCACAGGAAGACACCGGTGGTAACGGTGATCAGCATTACCAGCGACATGTCTTTGGCGAATTTCGATTTCCAGGTCTTGGTGAGCTGCGGCAGGAACGCCAAGGTCGTCAAGATGCCTGCGACGAGCCCAATGATCATGATGAAATCAAGAGGAGGTTATTAAGACGCGTTAGCGTCGGCCTTGGCTTTCAATCACCTTGAGATGTTCGTATTCATAGGGCTCGCAGGTTGTTTGCAAATTCGGACTTCTCGGCCACCGTCTCGCGCAGATCACTTTTGCGTCGTCCTTTAACTCCTGATGCGTGCGCTCTTCAAGTTCGCGCAAACGATCCGTCAGATCCAGAGGCGGTTCCCGGTTGGGGGTAGTTTTTGGCGCCGCCTCCTTCGGCTGCGGGGGCCAATCTACCGGGACGCTTCGTGAAGCCGTCGCGGATTGTGGGGCATCCAATCGCCAGCGGACCAGTTTCCCGTCTTCATCCACCGTGAGCGTGAGCCCGAATCGAGTGTAGTCGTACTGTACTTCCCGCGAACTGCGCCGCATGATGACGGCGCGCGGCAGGCCGAAACGTTCCTGAATTTCTTCTCGCTTCATACCAACCCTGAGCGTCAGGTCCCGAACAGGTTGCAGAATCGGGTCGGCTTTCGGCTGGCTGACGCGCGGCAGCCGGTGCGTGCGCTGGGCCAACGTGTCGAGGGTCAATTCTGAAATTCGAAGCAATCGCCAGACCGATACCGTGCCCGATGGACAACCGGCTGAGTTCGGCTCTTCGAAGAGCATTTGGGTCTCGATCGGGACACCAAGAAGTCGCGGTAGCTGCGTATAGTTCAAGACCTCTTGAACGGCCGATTCGTACGCGCGTTGGCGACCGTCTTCCGCCGTAGCGGCGCACGAGGCCCGTCCTGAAAAGAACAGCTCATCACCGAAGCGAAACATGGCTTGCTCCGTCCAGAACGGCCGCGTCGATGCGTCGCCCCAGACCTCGAACGGTCCTCCAATAATGCAAAATGCTATTGTCAGTACCCATCCATATGCCTGTTTCAACTTCTTACCTCCATCTCATCGTAAGCATAGCAGGAATACCCTATTGCTGGAACGATCAGTTCAGGCGATTGTCCTATAGAAAATCCTCGACAGCTCGATTGAGCTCTCAAGGTGGGCACTGGTGCTGTTTAGAGATTTTGGACTGGTTGGGAAGTCCTGGGGAGGGGCACATGAAGACACGACTGAGGGCTAGGCCAGTGACTGCCTGTCAAATGTGAATCTGCTGCCGAGGAAGTCTCTCTTAACGGAGAAGTCTCTCCTATCAGGTTGATCGCCAGCGAGGGGATAGGGGGAGTGCAAGTCGCATTGCGATCAAAATGAGCAATCCAAGGGTCAAAAGAATGATCGTCGCAGGTTCCGGGACCGCCTCAAGCGCACTGAAGGTCCCGCCATTCGATTTTCCGCCGCTGCCACCATAGAGCGCCTGGATGTTAGCCACATCGGTCGACGAGAGCCATGTCTTTTCCCCGTTGTAATAGGGATACATTTGGTCCCAAGAGTTGCCGCTATGGTCGAGCCCCAACGCATGACCGATTTCGTGAGTCGCCACTGTGAAAAAGTCGATCGTGCCCCCTGGGTTGCCGTTGCCGATGACGGAATCCCAATTTTCGTTCAAGTCCATATCGACGATGCCGCCGGCGATGTGCCAAAAGCCGCCCGCGTTCGTATAGTTGTACCCACCCTGACCGAGAATGCTCCATTGCCCATCGATAGGTGAGACACCGATATTGATGATCTGACTGTCCGGCGCCCATGGATTCCAAATAAAATTCAGATTGCTGACGCTGCTCCAGAGTTGCATGGCGGCCATGGTCGAATTGACCTGCCACGGCGCAATCGAGTTCGGTTGGCCCAGGATGGACGGACGAAAATCATAATAGATGTCGACGGCCGCGGTGCCGGGCGATTGGTCTACCCATGTCAACGCGAAGGCAGGAACAGTCACGCTGAACAAGATACAGGTTCCCAAGATAATGCTGGTAAGACGCGGGGTGATCTTTTTCATGTTCCTCCTTACATTCACCTTCCATTTGCGAATGGAGCCAATGTAAGCGGCTCGAAAGGTGAAGTCTGTCAGACGGAGCTTTACGTGGGTTGCCTACATTATTCCTGGAGCGTTTTCATCTTCCGACCATGAGTACTATCATGTAATCGAGAAAAACAGACTTGGCGGTGCGTTGACCGACAGGTATCATACTTGGAGTCATTTATAACTCGGAAGGGCAGATGTGAAAAAATTTAGCGGGAGGGACGCGATGCACCGTACATTCTATCGTTCCATACTAATGGCGACTATCATGGGTTTGGTCACCATGACCGTGGCCTATGCGGCATCTGATGCAGGGAGTGTCAGTAAGGGACATCGTGAGGTCACCGGCGTCATCACTGGAGAAAAATCAGGCATCTTGACGGTAAAGCTGCCCGACGGCTCGACCATGTCGCTCAATCCGAAGATTGCCGAACGGCATGGTCATGCCATTCCTAAAGTAGGCGATGAAGTCACGCTAGTGCTAAATGAGAACAATGCGATTATCGATCACCATCCGAAAGGGGATAAGGGGACCCATAAGTTTGTGACAGGCAAACTTGCTTACGTCGGTCTCATGAAGAATCAGATCAAGCTCATCACGTCGGAGGGTGAGAAAGTATTTCCGCTTGAACGCCAAGAGATCAAAACGGGCGGAATCGAAGAAGGCGCCGTGGTCACAGTGGAGCTGAATGAAGCCGGCACCGTGATCGATCTCCATCGAGGCGAGGGCGGCGCCAAACATTGACGAGAACGAGGCTGCTCTACGGCGATGTCTCGAAAAACAGGCAGTACATGAGGAGCACGCCAAAAGCTAATCTATACTCGGTTGCGTCGATAAAGTTGAAGCCGACGTAAGGACGATGGCAAAAGCCACGAGGAAGGGGGAGACGCTCACGCCTGAGATCAACGATCGCGATCATATCCAAGGCTCTTCGACCGCGGCCATCACTCTCGTTGAGTTTGGAGATTTCGAATGTCCGTACTCAGCTGACGCGGTAGATACGATTCGTGTGATTCAACGGTCATTCGGGCCGCGTCTCCGCTTCGTCTTTCGGCATTTTCCGCTCGACAAGCATGCGCATGCGTTTGGCGCCGCAGAAGCGGCCGAGGCTGCGGGCGCGCAAGGCAAGTTCTGGGAAATGTACGAGTGGCTCTTCGCCCACCACGCCACGCTTGCGGCATCACAGATCGAGCGAAGCGTCGCCTCACTCGGCCTGGACAGGGAACGATTCAATCGCGATCTATCTGGGCACGTCTATCGCTCGCGGGTAGAAGCCGATAGGCAAAGCGGAGGTGAGAGTGGCGTAAGCGGCACGCCGACATTTTTTATCAATGGTGTACGCTATGACGGCGAAGGAAATCTCGATGACGTGATGGCCGCCCTTCGCCACAGTGATCAATGATCACGGCGCGTGCGCCTGAGGGTCCGACGTGATGACTGCGACTGCGCGCAGCGAAATCCAACCGTCGCCGAACGCTGATCGGGGTTGGCTCCATTGCGGCTGGGCGTTCGTAACAGGTTGGGATGGCTTTTCCACGAACCGCCGCGGACGCTTTTGTACCGGCCAGTGGTTGGACCTTTAGGATTTCTCTCCGGCATAATCGAGTAGTAATCGAATCCCAGCCAGTCCTGCACCCACTCCGCGACATTTCCGGCCATATGGCGCACACCGAACGGGCTTTGTCCTTCCTCGCCGCTATTCACGGCGGCAACGAGCGGAATCTCGTGCACATGATATTGGCCGAACACGGCCAGTCCCGGCGCGGGAGAGGCGTTTCCCCACGGAAACAAATTGCCTTCGGTGCCGCGCGCCGCTTTTTCCCATTCCGCCTCCGTCGGCAGCCGTTTCCCTTGCGTGGCGCAAAAATCGACCGCTTCCGACCAGCTCACATACAGCACCGGCCAGCTCGCAATCACCGGGTCTGGCATGAAATGGACGGTAATAATATGCCAGATCAAGCGCTGCAATTCGTCTGGCGGTTGCCGATGTGTGTGGCCAAGAAAGGTGAGATATTCGGCGATGCTGACTTCGTCCCGGTCGATGGCATAGCGATCGATCCACACACGACGCTGTGGCAATTCGGTATCGTCGAATTGAGTATGTAATCCATACGGATCGTCGTCGACTCGATTGGTACCCATGAGGAACCACCCGCCGGGGATTTCAACGAGGGGGGATGGATGCGCCAATTGTGCGATAGAAGTGAGATGGCGAGCCAACTCGACCTCGGGTGTGTACGAGGCGTGTGAGGGCTCGGGCGTCACGCAAACAAGGAAAAGGATCGCCGTGACGATTTGTATCATGGCGGGGCATCATACCCGACGGCGGCGTTGCGCGTCGAATCGGAGGCAGGAAGCCGTGAGGCACGGAAGTTTAAGGCACGAGCGAAGAAGACCGCTTGGGTTTGGGTTGTGGGGTGGGCGGCGCGGTAGATAGGGTGAAGGGCTTCGTCGATCGTCGGGCTTTCGAGAGTTGGGTCGGGGTCATTTCCCGCTGGATGGCGGCTTGTAATTCTTTCCCTTCCTCATGACCAGACGATGCCGACAGGGAAGCCCATTGATAGGCTTCGACGAGATTTCGCGGAATGCCCAAGCCCATCCAGTGGGCCATGGCCAGATTGAGCATGCCGCGCGCATCGCGTTGATCGGCCGCGGCGCGAAACCAGCGGAGCGCTTCCGGACCATTCTGCGTCACGCCTTCGCCGCGCGCATACATAAGACCGAGATTGACCTGTCCCCCTGAATGGCCTTGCGTGGCCGCCAGCCGCGACCAATGCAGGGCTTGGGCGAGATCGCCGGGGATCTCTTCTCCCGTCAGGTAGAGGTGGCCCAGCAAATATTGCGACTCCGCCAACCCCAGTTCGGCCGATTGGTGAAATAGCCGGAGCGCCGTATCGACATCTTTTGCCGCGCCGCGTGCCTGATAATATTTTAGTCCGAGATTGTGCGAGGCGGCGGGATGCCGCTGAGCGGCGGCGGCCTCATACCACGCCATAGCCGCCGTTTCATCCGCCGGCACTCCGTGGCCCATCGAATACATCATCCCGAGACTGTACTGAGCGTGAGGACGTCCTTGCTTCGCCGCGAGTCGAAACCAGTGAAGCGCGTGCGGGTAATTTCGTTCGACTCCTTGGCCATGATAGTACAAGACGCCGAGCAGGACTTGGGCATCTGCGTCCCCTTGTTCACCGGCGGCGCGAAGCCACCGAACGGCTTCCGCGTAATCCTGATGCACGCCTAGCCCGGCGACATAGAGAAAGCCCAGATAGTATTGTCCCAGCGACAGACCACGCACCGCGGCCCTACGATAGAGGCGTGCCGCTTCGGCATAGTCTTGACGGCCGGAAAGGCCGTCTTGATAGGCCCTTCCACGGAGCGCATCGGCCATCGCTTCTGCTTGATTGGAAATGGATTGATCGTTCGGGTGAGTATGGGGTTGCGCTGAAACAGGGAGGCTGATGAACACTCCAACGATTAGAATGAACGCACAGGAAAGGAGTAGCGGTACGCGCGTTATCAGTCGATGTTGTTGCACGGGTTTCATTTCCAACCGGTCATGTCGAAAGTCGTCTGTACTGAGTCATGATCGATGAATCGTGCTTCTCAGCGCAATCAGGCTTTCGTCATACGACCAAAGTCCGGGCTTGCTCTTCCACTGTCTGGCCTCTAACCATGCCGCTCAGATACTGGACACTGATGCCGGACGTAATCCTTACGCAGAATGGCCACAGCACATGCCTTCCGCTATTGTGGAGACCACTAGGAGGTGCACGATGTACCGACACAACATGTGGTTCCCATATGCTGATGGTGGCCTCTGGTTCGCTTTTGTGTCTGCGTTTGCGGCAGGGAGTCTCGTCGCTTTCTTTATCGCTCCATAACCCTCTCGACCACGCTGCCCCGTCAATCTCATCTTCTATTGGGCTCCCAATCACCGGTCCAGTTTATTCGGTCTCGGATCTTGCTCGATGGTGGAACGAAAATCGGATTGAGACGAGCCGGAAGTCGCTCTGTTGTCCGGCTCTCGATCGAGCGGCGTAAATGGAGCGGCGGATGGCCGACCAGGCGTGGTTTCCGGAATCGCCTCGGGTGTTTCTTGCCGTCCCGGGCTGATGGTACTCGGCGTCATTGGAATTTGAGGAAAGCCAGGCCCGAATTGTCCGTCGTGAGTTGCCCCCGGCATGGGCGCACCGGCCTGCTGAGCGACACAGGGAAGAGCCGGCATGAGCGCAACCGAGAGTACAATAGTCGCGAGACGAGAGGGGTTCATGATGGCTCCTTCGACATGGTGTAGAGAAGGCGGCTGAAGGTTACCAGCGGAAACGGGATGAGGAGTATCAGCTAAGCGGTAAAGGAGCGGTCAGGTAATGGAACAAGGATGACAGACGACGAACCATGATTGAGCGTGGAACTATGGATCGGCTGACGCAGCGGCTTTTGTAAGTCTTCGACCCCGGCCCGCACGCAGGCGCTCGAAGCGGAGTCTGGCACGATCGAGGTAGAGATAGACGACGGGTGTCGTATACAGCGTCAACAATTGGCTCACTAATAGCCCACCGACAATCGCAATGCCTAAGGGCCGTCGCAGTTCCGAACCGACTCCTGTTCCCAAGGCGAGCGGCAGAGCTCCCAATAGGGCAGCCATGGTCGTCATCATAATGGGCCGGAATCGCCGTACGCATGCCTCATAGATCGCAGCGGCCGGCTGTTTTCCCTCCGTGCGCTCCGCTTCCAAGGCGAAGTCGATCATCATGATCGCGTTTTTTTTCACGATCCCAATCAACAAAAAGATGCCGATGAGCGCTATGACACTCAATTCAATCTTGAACAACAAGAGCGCCAACAAGGCCCCCACACCAGCCGACGGCAGCGTGGACAGGATGGTAATCGGATGAATGTAACTTTCGTACAGGATTCCGAGCACGATATAGACCGTCACGAGGGCAGCCAGAATCAGGAATGGCTGGTTGGAGAGTGAAGACTGAAAAGCTTTCGCGGTCCCCTGCATGCTCCCTCGAATATCATCCGGTAAGCCGATCTCCCGCATGGCGCTCTCGATGGCGCTGACAGCCTGTCCAAGCGCGACGTCAGCAGCCAAATTGAACGAAAGCGTGACTCCGGGAAATTGGCCTTGGTGATTCACGGCAAGGGCCGTGGCCGTCGTTTCGTAATGGGCCACGGCGCTCAGAGGCACTTGCGTGCCGAGCGAGGAGCGCACGTAAATATCCTGCAGGGTTCCCGCGTGTTGCCAATATTGCGGGGCGACTTCCATCACGACATGGTACTGATTCAGTGGCGTGTACATGACGGACACCTGACGCTGTCCGAACGCATCGTAGAGCGTCTCATCGATCAGTTGCGGGGAAATACCCAATCGCGCGGCCGTGCTGCGGTCGAAGACGACGGACGATTGCGTGCCCTTGTTTTGCTGATCGCTGTTGATATCTACCAATTCAGGCAATGTGCGCAGTTTTCCCTCAACTTTGGGTGCCCAGGCATTGAGTTCAGCCAGATCATCGCCTTGCAACGTATATTGGTATTGCGCACTACTTGCGCGGCCACCGATGCGTAAATCTTGCACCGCCTGCAAGTAGGTTGGGGCACCTGGCACTTTGGACAGTTTGCCGCGTAGACGTGTGATTACTTGATCCGCGCTGATCTTCCTTTCGTCCAATGGCTTTAACGATACGAACATGCGCGCGCTGTTGGTCGTACTACTGCTGCTGCCTCCCCCGCCGCTGAATCCGATCACGCTATCGACCGCCGGATCGCTCTTGATGATGTCCACCACCTCAGTTAATTTCTGTCGCATCGCTTGGAAAGAAATATCCTGCGCCGCCTGGATATTGCCGCTCAACCGTCCCGCATCCTGTTGGGGGAACAGGCCTTTGGGAATGATGATGAACAGATAGATGCTGATCGCAATGGTGGAGAGCGTTAACGTGAGCATGAGGCGCGGATGCCGCAATGCCCAGGTCAGCGTGCGCTCATATCGGGCCAGCGTCCATTGAAACACCCCTTCGCTGATCCGGTAGGCTCGACCGCGGCGGCGCGTCGCATCGGACCGCAACACTCGAGCGCACATCATGGGGGTCGTGGTAAGCGAGATCACAAGCGAGATGAGAATCGCCACGGAGAGCGCCACGGCAAATTCCCGGAATAGGCGTCCGATCATCCCACCCATCAAGAGAATCGGGAGGAAGACGGCGACCAACGATAGGCTCATGGACAGGACCGTAAAGGCCACCTCTTTCGACCCGCGTAGGGCTGCCTCCATCGGAGCCATGCCCTGTTCGCGGTAGCGCGTAATATTTTCCAAGACGACGATCGCGTCATCGACGACAAAGCCCGTGGCCACTGTGAGCGCCATCAGCGAGACGTTGTCCAGACTATACCCGCAGACATACATGACACCGAAGGTGCCGATGAGGGATACGGGAACCGCGACGCTGGGAATAATGGTGGCGCGGACACTGCGCAGAAAGACAAAGACCACCAGCACGACGAGGACAACGGAGATGAGAAGCGTGCGCTCCACGTCGTGCAACGAGGCGCGGATCATCGGGGTGCGGTCCAGGACTACCGATAGCGAGATGGCCCCCGGTACTGACGCACCGAGCTGCGGGAGGAGTTCGTAGACGCGGTCGACGGTTTCGATGATGTTTGCGCCCGGCTGGCGAAAAAGAATGACCATAACGGCCGGCTTGCCGTTCGACAGTCCCGTCGTCCGGATATCTTCGACGGACTCGTCAATCGTCGCCACATCCGAAAGACGCACGGCTCGGTCGCCTCGGTAGGCGATGATGAGCGGGCCATATTCTTCCGCTGTGTGCAGTTGATCGGTCGTCCGAATGTCCCAGGTCCTGGTGGCATCGGCCATCTGACCTTTGGGACGATTGATGTTGGTGCTGCTCAGCTGCCTGCGAACGTCCTCAAGGCCGATCCCGTATTGATTCAGGGCCAGGGGATTGAGTTCGACACGGATCGCCGGCAACGAACCGCCTCCCACCATAACCTGCCCGACGCCTTCCACTTGGGAAATTTTCTGCTGGAGAATGCTGGAGGCCACGTCATACATCTGCCCGCGACTGAATGTGTCGGAGGTCAGCGCCAGAATCAGAATCGGCGCATCGGCGGGATTGACCTTGCGGTATGTGGGATTGTTCGGCAGCGCCGTCGGCAGATACCCGCGCGCGGCATTGATGGCGCCTTGCACGTCACGCGCCGCGCCGTCGATATTGCGATCTAGATCGAACTGCAAGGTGATGCTGGTCGAGCCGAGGGTGCTGGCCGAGGTCATTTCGGTGACACCGGCGATACGCCCGAATTGACGTTCGAGCGGGGCAGCCACCGAGGTGGCCATGGTTTCGGGGCTGGCGCCGGGCAGGCTCGCCGAGACGGAGATCGTTGGATACTCCACTTGCGGCAAGGAGGCGACCGGAAGCAGCCGAAACGCGACGATTCCGACGAGCGCCAGCGCGATCGTAAGAAGGGTCGTCGCGATCGGTCTCTTGATGAACGGCGCCGACAGATTCATGATCGTCTAGCCGGGACTTGATCCAAGAGAAGGTTGGGCTGGCATCGCTGCAGAGCGGCGTTCCCCGAGGCGCTTGGCGAGGCGATCGAACGCCAGGTACACCACCGGCGTGGTATAGAGCGTCAATATCTGACTGAGGATTAATCCGCCAACGATCGCAATGCCGAGTGGCCGGCGAAGTTCCGCGCCCACACCCGTGCTGACCGCCAACGGCAACGCGCCCAACAGCGCCGCCATCGTCGTCATCATGATGGGTCGGAATCGTAACAAGCAGGCTTCGTAGATCGCCTCAATAGCCGACTTGCCTTCCTGCCGTTCGGCGTCCAACGCAAAATCGATCATCATGATCGCGTTTTTCTTGACGATGCCGATCAGGAGAATGATGCCGATCAGCGCAATGACGCTGAGTTCCGTCCGGCAGAGCAGCAACGCGAGCAGCGCGCCGACGCCGGCGGAGGGGAGCGTCGAGAGAATAGTCAAGGGGTGGATGTAACTTTCATACAGCACGCCCAGCACGATGTAGACGGTCACGAGCGCGGCCAGAATCAGCAACGGCTGGCTGGATAGGGATGCCTGAAACGCCTCTGCCGTGCCTTGAAAACTGCCGCGAATACTGGCCGGCAAACCGATCTCCTGCGTCGCCGTATCGATTCTCCGGACGGCATCTCCCAGCGAGACTCCGGGCGCCAGATTAAAGGACAGCGTGATCGCGGGAAATTGGCCTTGGTGGGTCACACTCAAGGGCGCGGTGGTCTCCGTGAATTGCGTAAAGGCGCTCAACGGCACCTGGCCGCCCCGGAGCGAGCGAACGTAAATATCTTGTAAGGCGCCGGGCCCTTGTTGAAAGTCCGGTTTCACTTCCAGCACGACGCGATATTGGTTGAGTTGCGTAAAGATGGTGGAGACTTGCCGCTGCCCGAAAGCGTCATAGAGCGTATCGTCGATCATCTGTGGGGTGATGCCGAGTCGAGACGCCGTACTTCGGTCGATCGTCAACAGTGACTGCAAGCCCTGATCCTGTTGATCGCTACTGACATCCCTTAACTCGGGCAACGCTCGCAACGCGTCGACCATCTTCGGCGCCCATACATTCAATTCCGCCGTGTCCGGATCTTCAAGGCTATACTGGTATTGCGTGCGGCTCAGCCGGTCCTCCACGGTGAGGTCTTGCACAGGTTGAAGAAACAGTGTGATGCCTTCGACGCGTTCGAGAGACGATTGCAGGCGATGGAGGACGTCGAGCGCTCCGATCCGTCGCTCGTGCAACGGTTTCAGGTTGATGAGAATGCGTCCGCTGTTGAGCGTCGTATTGGTACCGTCCACGCCGATGAACGACGAGAGGCTCTCCACCGCCGGATCTTCGAGAATGACCGTTGCCAACGCTTGTTGACGCGCGGCCATTGCCTCGAACGAGACCGATTGCGGCGCTTCGGAGATCCCGACAATCACGCCGGTGTCTTGAATGGGAAAAAATCCTTTAGGCACGACGATGTACAGCAGCACGGTCAGCACCAGAGTTGCCAGCGCGACGATCAACGTGGCCGTCTGATGATTCAGCACCCACCGCAAGGTTTTGCCATAACCTTCAATCGCACGGTCGAATGCCCGTTGCGAGGCGCGGTAGAAGGGGCCCTGTTCAGATTCCCGCGTGTGCCGCAACAATCGGGCGCACATCATCGGCGTCAGCGTCAGGGAGACAACCGCGGAAATGAGAATGGTGACCCCGAGCGTGACGGCAAATTCACGAAACAGCCGTCCCACCACATCCCCCATGAAGAGAAGCGGAATCAGCACCGCGATGAGCGAGATAGTCAGTGACAAGATCGTGAAGGCGATTTGCTGAGATCCTTTGAGCGCGGCTTGAAGCGGTGAGTCGCCCTCTTCGAGATAGCGCGCGATGTTTTCGATCATGACGATGGCGTCGTCGACGACGAACCCGGTGGCGATCGTCAGCGCCATCAAGGTCAGATTGTTCACGCTGAATCCCAAGAGGTACATGACGCCGAATGTGCCCACCAAGGATAAAGGCACGGCCGCTGCCGGGATGACCGTCGCGGAGAGCGTGCGGAGAAACAGGAACATCACCATCACGACCAAGGCGATGGACATCATGAGTTCGAATTGCACGTCTCTGACCGATGCCCGGATGGTTGTGGTGCGGTCCGTCAGGATGGTCACATGGACGGACGAAGGAAGCGCGCCTTGCAACTGCGGCAATAACCGCTTGATGCGGTCGACGACTTCAATCACATTGGCGCCCGGCTGGCGCTGAATATTGACGATCACCGCCGGCCTATCGTTCATCCACGCCGCCTGCTTCGCATTCTCAACATCATCGATGACATCGGCAACATCCGATAAGTGGACCGGTGCTTCATTGCGATAGGCGACGATCAGGGGCCGATATTCCTTGCTCGAAAGCAGTTGATCCGTGGCGCCAATGACGGAGGCTCGCCGCGGCCCGTCGAAGGCGCCTTTTGCTTGATTGACATTGGCTTGCGCCACGGCGAGGCGAACGTCTTCAAGGGTCAGCCCATAGGCGGCCAGCGAGGTGGGGTTGGCCTGGATGCGAACAGCCGGGCGCTGGCCACCACTGATACTGACGAGGCCGACGCCGGACAGTTGAGAAATCTTTTGCGCAAAGCGGGTATCGGCCAGATCCTCCACCTGCGACAAGGGCACGGCGTCGGAGGTCAAGGCCAACGTCAAGATCGGCGCATCGGCGGGATTGACCTTGCTGTAGACCGGTGGATTAGGCAGATCGCGCGGCAAAAACGTCGTCGCTCCATTGATGGCGGCCTGCACTTCCTGTTCGGCGACATCCAGACTCAGACCTAAAGTGAATTGAAGCGTAATGATCGCGCTGCCGCTGGAACTGGTGGATGTCATTTGCTTCAGGCCGGGCATTTGGCCGAATTGCCGCTCGAGCGGAGCCGTGACGGACGAGGCCATGACATCCGGACTTGCGCCTGGATAGAATGTAAGGACCTGGATGGTAGGGTAATCGACTTGTGGAAGCGCCGACACCGGCAACTGGCGATAGGCGACAAAGCCGGCCAGGAGAATGGCCGCCATCAGCAAGGCCGTGGCGACCGGCCGGAGAATAAACAGGCGAGACGGGTTCACGTCTGCTTGTCCTTTCGCGAACCCGGGGGCCCTTTCGGAGTCGTGTCGTCGCCCTTGGGAGCGGCATCCGACCCTTTCGGCGCGCCGACGCTCGGACCACGGAGTTCCACTTTCGTTCCTTCGCGCAATTTCTCTGTGCCATCGACCACAACAAGGTCGCCCGGCGCCACGCCCGAATCGATCGAGGCGTCGTCCAACTCCGATGGGCCGAGCTTCACGGGACGCACGGCGACCGTCTGATCGTCCTTGACGACATAGACAAAGGTGCCTTTAGGGCCTCGCTGAATGGCGGCGGCCGGCACGATGGTCGTCCCTCGTTTCACATCCAACAGCAGACGCGCATTGACGAACTGATTTGGAAAGAGCGTATTGTCGGCATTATCGAAAATCGCTTTGAGCCGCACCGTGCCGGTCGTCGGATCGATCTGATTATCGACCGTCAGCAATGCTCCGGTGGCGAGCCGGCGCTTCTGTTCGCGGTCGAACGCTTCCACAGGCAAGCGTTCCCCGCCTTTCAGCTTTTCAAGGACCGGAGGCAGGCTGTCTTCCGGAATGGTAAAGACCACGGTGATGGGCTGCAGCTGCGTGATGACCAGCAATCCGTTCGGATCGTTGGCGTGCACGATGTTGCCCGCATCGACGAGACGGAGGCCGATGCGCCCACTGATGGGGGCGATGATCCGTGAGTAGGTCAACTGGAGCCGCGCATTATCGATCTGACCTTGATCCGTCTTGAGGACGCCTTCGGACTGGGCCACTAACGACTCCTGCGTATCCACCTGTTGTTTGGCGACAAAACCTTGCTCAAACAGTTCGCGATAGCGCTTGAGGTCCAACTGCGCGTTTTTCAGTAGGGCCTGATCGCGGGCCATCTGGCCTTCGGCTTGTTTTAACTGCACATCAAACGGCCGTGGGTCGATTTCGGCCAACACTTCTCCGGCTTTGACGAGTTGGCCTTCCTGAAACAGCACCCGCATGAGTTGACCGTCCACGCGGCTTTTCACTGTCACGGTATTTAACGGCGTAACGGAGCCCAGCCCGCTGAGCCGAATACCGATGTCGCCGATTTTCGCTTCGGCCGCTACAATGGGCACCAATTTGGCGCCGGCGGCGGGTCCTGGGATCACGCGGGGTTGGGCCTCGCCGGACTTGGAGAAGAGCGCATAGGCCCCGATCCCGAGGATGCAGAGAATCAACACCCCGATGACGGTGCGTCTCACTAAGCGAGCGAGGCGAAGGGATTCAGGCATCTCGACGTTCCTCGTGTCTGGAGTGACGGTTGTTATCATCATAATAATATCGTCTCCGCAAAACTACCGCCGCTGCGCTTCCGCAAGATGCCATAAGTTCGGAGAGTAATCGCGACAAGATCCGGCTAGAATGAGTCGTGATCAGTTGACCTTGTCTCTATAGTCGGAGGGATGACCAGTGAGGTTACAGTGAAAGTGAGCCGAATGACCGGCCCCTGTAACCTTTTTGATCGACCTCTCGACTTATCCCTACAAAGGCCATGGCGCCTGTCGCCGGCAGTTCCGTTTTGGATGCCTCATCAGAGGCGGCCATGGTGACGGCCTCAGGGCTGACGGATGAGGAGATTATCCGGCGCGTGTTGGGTGGAGAGGTGGATCTTTATGAAGCCCTCATCATCCGCCATCGACAGCATGTAGGTCGGATCGTGAAAGGACATGTCCCGCGAGACCTAGTCGAGGAAGTGACGCATGAGGTGTTTGTGCGGGCCTATACCTCCTTGCCGACCTATTCATTCCAAAGGCCGTTCCAGCATTGGCTTTCGACCGTCGCGATACGCGGCTGTTATGACGTATGGCGGAACGCCGCCGCACGCAAGGAAGTTCCATTCAGTGAATTAAGCAACACAACCGATGACGAGAGGGAGTGGACGGAGCAGGTACTGGCCGCAGAATCCCGTGAACGCTTCGACGCGGTGTGTCGGCAACGTGAAGCGACGGACGTGTTGCAGCGGGCGCTGGCGCAGCTCTCCGCCGAAAACCGGATGGTGGTGACCTTAGTTCACCTTGAAGGACATTCGGTTCGCGAAGCCGCCGACCTATTGGGGTGGACTGTCGTGAATGTGAAAGTGCGCGCGCATCGAGCCCGCCATCAACTCCGGAAGATTTTGGACACCCTTGTAAAGGATTCACCATGAGCAGGTCCACTCACGAGCAACAGGCCGATACGCTGGAACGGGCCTTGATCCATGCCCACCGGGTGCGGACGGTTCCCAACTTTTCGTCCGAGTGGACGGAGAATGTCATGCAGGACGTTCGCTACCAGTCTGATGCCGGGATGGTATCCGACGACGCGCCGCAGTTGGTTTGGCGTGCCGCGGCCGTCGTTGTACTGGTCTCGGCCCTGTTCGTTGGATCGCTTTTGACCTGGATGGCACGTCACGGAGAGCTGGATGGCTCGGCCTTGATGACGATGACGGCGGACGACTCGCTGCTATTGGACAGGTGAGCCGATGAATTCCGCATTGACGGCTCCGGCACAAAAGAATTGGCGAATCTGGGGTGGAATAACCGTCGTGTTTCTTTGCGGCCTGCTGGTCGGCGTGATCGCAACCAATGCTTATCATTCCTATGAACGACAACAGCGATGGTCGCAAGGCCTGGCCGGTATGAAGCCTCGCGTCTTACAACATCTGACCCAAGAATTACATCTGTCCGACGATCAGCGGCAGCGAATCGATATCATGGTGAGTGAGGCGGAGAGAGAGTTGCTGAGTCTGCGGTTGGCCCAACAGCCCCGCATCGAAGATGTGTTCGTGCAGACGATCGACACCATCAAAACCACCTTGACTCCCGATCAACAACGCACGCTGGATACGCTCTATGCCAGTCTGAAACAGCGATGGGCGTCCGATCGGGCTTATGCCGATCAGCTCCAGTCCGCCTCACATCCTTAGCAACGCACGGATTCAGAGACACCTGCCGTCGGTTCTGACCGGCCTAAAGCCATTATTCGCGATCTGCTATTTCTGTGAGATCCAACCGGGCTGGAATTCGGAAGGAAACGGAGGAAAATGGGAGGAGAACGCGCCTTGCGGGAGCGTTTAACCAGGACGGAGATCTTGGTGGGATTTCAGGCTTCCCAGTCGTGCTGGGCTTGCACACCATCCACAGCGCTCGATCCCCTGTGGAACAATATTCCCCCGGGGCGTTCAACTCCTCCCACTTCACCATAGGCTCAGATCAGAAGGCAGTCAAGAGCGTAGAAACAATCAAACTCTTTCCCCTAGTAATCTAGGCAATTTCACGATCCTGTGATGACGAATGACTCTGCGTCGAAAGCAGCGGTGCCGACAGACCCAGCCATCGTGCGACTAAAGCGAGAGATGTGCCTTGGAGCAGGACAGATGTTAGAACAATGAAGAAGACCAGATGGAACATCATGTCGGCCCTCGGCACTCCCGCAATGACGGGAAAGGTGGCCAAGACGATAGGAGCCGCGCCGCGCAATCCCACCCAGGACACAAAGAACTTTTCTTTCACGCTGAGACGCGTGGGGACTAATGTGGCAAAGACACTGGCGGGACGAGCCACGAGCATCAAGAACAAAGACAAAATTATGCCCACGCCGACAATAGGTAGAATTTTTGATGGAAATACTTGGAGCCCGAATGTGAGGAACATAAGGATTTGCATCAGCCATGCCTGACCATTATGAAAGCGAATGAGATGGTCTTTGTGGCGTACGTCGCTGCTGCCGACCACCAGCCCGGTCACGTAGACCGCGAGAAATCCGTTTCCACCGACAGACGCAGTCATGGCATACGAAAATAAAGCCAGCGCCAGCGTCAGTACGGCATAGAGCCCTTCATACTCTAATTTTATCCGTTCGATCAGGGCAGTCATCAGCGCACCCACGCTATAACCGATAAGCGCCCCAAGCACCATCTCCTGCAAAAACATCGGGAGCAGGATGAGCGGCGAAGTGTCGGGATGGACAAGCAAGGTGATCAGTCCGAGCGTCAGAAAGATGGACATGGGGTCATTGATACCGGATTCCAATTCCAGCAGGGCCGTGAGACGTCCCTGGAGGCGAGCCTGCCGAGATCGAAGAACGGAAAAAACCGCGGCCGCATCGGTCGACGACACAATGGCACCAAGGAGCATCCCTTCCAGCCAAGAAAAGTGAAGGACGACGGCTGCGAACCAGGCGATCAGAACGGCCGTGACACACACGCCGAGCGTTGCTAGGGCCAATCCCTCTGCCAGTACCGGCCGGATGGTGTGCCATCGGGTGTCAAGACCGCCGGAAAATAAGATCAGCGAGAGAGCGATGACGCCCAGTGATTGGGCCAATTGAGGATAGTCAAAACCGATCCCGCCGGGTCCTTCCGATCCCGCCAGCATGCCGATAAATAAGAACAGCAGGAGAGCCGGTACTCCCAATCGTCCCGATGCTTTACTGGCGAGGACGCTGATCAAAAGAAGACTCGAAAGTCCGAGCAGCAGATGTTCCAGCGGCGCATTACGAATAAGTTGCAGGAGGTCCATGGATGCATCATACAAGATTAGCGGGGAAGATGATGGATTTAGAATCTGTCCATCGACCCGATCCCTTTGAGTGCCTGCCAAACAGAACTTCCACCATCAGTGTAGGCTTCTATACGGAAGACCACACTGATCCACTGACGAATGGACGAGTCTAGAGCTGATGTGAGTCGAGGAGGACGTTATGCAAAAATGTGCAGTAACAGTCTTATGAAATTGGATGGACAAGGCGGCCTGAGGAATAATGAAACGAATTGTAAGGCTGGGCTCCTCTGCTGCACGTATATGGCGATGTCACACACGCAGTACTCACGTTCTTGCACCACCTGCGTTAGGAGTTCCGAATCTACGAAATGCATTTTTGCGTTCCTCCCCCTTTCAGTCTTGCCAACCCCCTGGAGCCATTGCACGCGTTCGAGGTCGGTTTCGAGTTCGGGATCATTCATATGCAAACAAAATAGGAGAGCGTCATGGAGACGACGAGGCGGAATGTGCTCAAAGCGGGATTGTCTGCTGCCTGGATCGCTTCCGGCTTGGCATCTGCCGGCCGCTCGGCAGCCCAGGCGTTGGGGCAGCAAATTGGGCCCGCGCAATCTATGCAAAAGGGTGACATGCTGTACCGGCTATTGGGGAAGACGGGCGAATACGTATCGGTCATCGGACTGGGCGGTCATCATATCGGGCGACCGCGCGATGAACAGGACGGCATTCGGATCATTCGGCGCGCCATCGATCGCGGCATCACGTTCATGGACAATTGTTGGGACTATCATGAAGGCATGAGCGAAGTGCGGATGGGAAAGGCACTTCGCGACGGATATCGGGATAAAGTATTTTTGATGACGAAGATCGATGGGCGCACGCGCCAAGCGGCGGCCAAGCAAATCGACGAATCCTTAAGCAGGTTGCAGACGGATCGCCTTGACCTCCTGCAACATCACGAGACCATTCGGCTGGAAGATCCCGACCGTGTGTTTGCCGAAGGTGGCGCACAGGAAGCTGTCCTGGAAGCGCAGCGCGCCGGCAAAATTCGGTTTATCGGATTCACTGGCCACAAAGACCCGCTCGTACACTTGCGTATGCTCGAAGTGGCGCGCACCCACCACTTTCGATTCGATGCGGTGCAGATGCCGTTGAACGTGATGGATGCGCATTTCAGAAGTTTCGAGCGGCAGGTCTTGCCGGTCCTGATGGAGGAAGAGATCGGCGTGCTCGGCATGAAGTCAATGGGGGACAAACGCATACTGGAGAGTGGAGCCGTCACGCCGGTTGAATGCCTGCACTATGCGATGAGCCTGCCGACGTCGACGGTCATTACCGGCATCGACGATCTGAAGATTCTCGATCAGGCGCTGGAGGCCGTACGCACCTTTCTTCCGATGACGGAGTCACAGATCGCCACTCTACTCAGCCGTACGGCTCAGACGGCGGCTACGGGACATTACGAACAGTTCAAGACGACACAGAAATTCGACAGCACTGCACGCAAGCCTGAATGGCTGGGATGATGGAGAACGAACACCAGGCCTCTCCATCGTCTTTACAGCTGGTATGGAAGGCCCGATTTCCATGGCACCCGTCCCTTAACGGACGGCGATCGTTTTGTCGCTCCAAGCAAGCGGCCTCCAACATGCTCGTAGCTTTACATCCTGGCGCTCCGCCAGCTCCCGTGGCCATACTGGGCGTGCACTCCTCTTCCAACGGATTTGATTTTTCCAGAAACCCTGAATTCGGCTACGTCGGGCAGGCGTTTATCGCGCAGTTTGGCGATCAGTCGTCTACGTCGGGGAAGGTGTTGGCCCCGGTGGGTTTTAAAGTCGTGCGCGTCGATCCGGCCACTGGAGTCGTGCAAGAATTTGCCGCCAACAAAGGTAGTCAAAATGGACCGGCTTCAAAAATCGGAGGTGGAGGTTTGGAGCGGCCGGTGGCGGCCCGATTCGATCCACGCGGCGCCGCACTCTACATCGTCGATTTCGGAGTCATGACATTTGGCCAAGGGGCCAAAGCCAGACAACCGGGAACGTCTCCGTATGTCGCCGCTGAACCACGAAAGGGCAGCGGCGTGCTCTGGCGAATCACCCACGACTGAGAAGGAACTACTGTTCTGACGGGTGGAAGCTGATGACGGGGCTGGGAATCGTACCGATCGCGCTGCTCGCGGCGGTGCTGTTGACGGGGTGTTGTTCTTAACGTCGCGGGGAGCCGTTTGTCGGTCCGCTGGCACTGGAAAGCCGTGCCATCCAACGGGGGCAGACGAGCTTTATGAAACATTGCCACCAAGGCCATCCCGGTGGCGAGGCTGGACTGGGGCCGGCGCTCACCAATAAACCGTTACCGATGTTCCTGGTGCGAGCGCAAGTTCGATATGGATTGGGAGCGATGCCGACTTTCACGCGCGAGGACCTGGCTGATGAAGACCTCGATGATCTTCTCGATTATCTCGCCGCGTTGAAACGTCATGCATAGTGCCGTCGGTCCATTCACCATCAACCGATGACCTGAAAGGATTCTATGGCCGACAGATCCCGCAGACATTCTCGACTCTGGTGGTGGGTGCTGGGTATTCCGGTCGTCCTGATTGTGATTGGAGGGCTCACCTTGGCCTTCATCGATGAACCGCTTCGCAAGTATTCTGAACGCCAACTGAATGAACGCGTGAAGGGCTATACCTTTCGAATCGGCGCCCTCGACTTCCATCCGATCGGTCTCTCCATGGATCTGAAAGACATTAGCGTCGTCCAAACGGCGCATCCCGATCCGCCGGTTGCGCAGGTGGCCAATTGGCATGCCAGCGTCCACTGGCGCGAGCTGTTATCCGGCCACCTCGTAAGCGATCATACAATCGATCAGCCCGTCGTGCATTTTACGCGGCCTCAGGCAGCCAAAGAGGTCAAGGATGACGTGCCGGTCGAGGAGAAGGGATGGCAAGAAGCGGTGCTGGCCATTTATCCGCTCCAGATCAACGAATTTAAAATTAACGAGGCAGATATTACCTATCGTGAGAACCGCAGCTCCAAGCCCTTGCATGTGAGCCAGGCCAATTTTAAGGCGGGGAATATTCGCAATGTTCGTTCGAAGCCCGATGAGTATCCATCGGAGGTTCACCTGGACGCCGTGGTATTTGAGAAAGGTCGGTTGACCGTGGATGGCCATGCCGATTTTCTGGCCGAGCCGTTTATAGGCATCAATGCGGACATTACCATGGAGCAGATGTCCCTGGTGGATTGGCTTCCACTCACCGCGCAGCGGCAGGTACATCTGACGCAAGGCGATCTGACGGCGAAGGGGCACGTGGAATATTCTCCACGCACGCAAATCGTTCAGCTCGAGCAACTGACGCTGCAGGACGTGAAGCTGGATTTCGTGCATGCGGCTACGACGCAGGCGAAGGAAAAGGACACCGGGCGGAAGGTCGCTCGAAAGGCGGAGGAGGTCTCAAATCATCCGCAACTCCTGCTGCGCATCAAACAGGGCATGATCGAAAACAGTGAATTCGGATTTGTGAATAAGGCGGCCAAGCCGGAATATCGCGTTTTTATATCCGGTACGGATATCTATTTGGAGAACTGGAGCAATCAGTTGACCGAGGGCACCTCGATCGTCAGATTGCGAGGGATGTTTATGGGCAGCGGCGCCACGCAGATCAACGGGTCTTTCAGGCCCGAAACGAAATCGCCGGACTTCGATTTGAGCGTCCGAATCTGGAAGACGCAGGTCAAGTCCATGAACGATCTGCTTCGGGCGAGCGGAGGTCTGGATGTCGTGTCCGGCGTATTTTCTGTTTATTGTGAAATGACGGTCAAGAACGGATCGATCGATGGATATTTGAAGCCGCTCTTCAAAGATGTGCAGGCGTTCGACCCGGCCCAGGATCAGGACAAGGGGTTACTCAAAAAGATATATGAGAACATTGTTGACCTCGCCGCCAAAGCCCTGAAAAACACGCCCCGCGGCGAGGTCGCCGCCAAAGCCGACCTGTCTGGACCGGTAGAAAATCCTAAGGCCAGTACTTGGGAACTGGTCGTGACTCTTATCAAGAACGCATTTTTTGAGGCCGTGTTGCCGGGATTTGAAAAGCTTCCGACCCAGAAACGGTAGTCACACTCTCAGGCGCTTCAGACAACGGATGACCTCAGAAATCTAGGAGGCGGCCATGTCATCCTCCCGACCACTTGCGATCGTCACCGGTGCTTCGACGGGCATTGGATATGAGCTTGCCAAATGCTGCGTCCGGCAGGGATTTGACCTCATTGTCGCAGCCGACGAGCCGGCAATCCATGAGGCCGCCAGAGAATTCGGCGGCCTGGGCGCCACGGTCACGGCGGTGGAAGCTGATCTCGCGACAAGAGAGGGAGTTGACAGGCTGTATGGATCGATTCAGGGGCAGCCGGTCGACGCACTGCTTGCGAACGCGGGTCATGGTTTAGGTAAGGGGTTCCTGGATCAAAATTTCGACGACGTTCGCCATGTCGTCGATACGAATGTGACGGGCACGCTCTATCTCTTACAGAAGGTGGCGCGCGAAATGCGAGCGAGGGAGAAGGGACGGATTCTGATTACCGGTTCAATTGCCGGCTTCATACCGGGGACGTATCAGGCCGTCTACAACGGCACCAAGGCGTTTCTGGATTCTTTTTCGTTTGCGCTGCGGCATGAATTAAAAGATACAGGGGTGACGGTCACCTGCCTCATGCCCGGCGCGACCGAGACCCAGTTCTTCGAGCGCGCGGATATGATGGACACCAAGGTAGGGCAAGAAAAGAAGGATGATCCGGCGGAGGTGGCTCAAACCGGCTTCGATGCCATGATGCGCGGCGATGGTGACGTCGTCACGGGTTGGAAGAACAAACTGCAATCGGCCATCGCCTCGGTGACCCCCTCCGACATGCTTGCTGAAATGCATCGTAAAATGGCGGAGCCAGGATCGGGAAGGACATAAGCTAAGAGGGATCGAGAACGGTTTAGCGTTCAGGAAGGCTCTGACCTGACCTCCTTAAGTTTTTTTTTATCCGCTTCCCTAGAACCTGACAAAGATTTATTGTACTGTAGCTCATCGGGGAAGGGTTTGAATACACCACAAAGGAGGAGTCCATGACCAGGTCGCGTCTGTTTATTACGGGTTTATTGTCTTTTGTCGGATGTGTGGCGTTGAGTGTACCCGCCATGGCTGCGGATGACAGCCGTATGGGCGGTAAGAATCAAGGCACACAGCAAGAGAAAGAGGGCTTCCAGCAGCAGCGCTCGGATAAGACTCAGCAGGGGCAAGATATGATCAATAAACAACCTATGTCTTCGCAGCAGTCGGACAAGTCTAAGGCGGATTGCTCATCCGTCACAGCGGTTGCTGGATGCAATTACCCCAACGAAGGCAAACAGGGCGGCAGCCAGGCCAAAAATACCGGCGCGGATCTTTCAGGGGGACGGGATAGTCATCTGGGACCGCACGAAGGTCAGGATAGCCAGTCTTCCAAGAAGAGCATGAAGGGTAGCGGGAGCAGCTCGGACCGATAAAGGTAAAGGGTATCGTGTTTAGGCTGGCATTTTTTATGGGGTTATTCGGAGGACTCGCCTTTTTTCTGCGTCGGCGCAATCCTTCGCGTTAGCACAGTCGCCTCCCACGAACGGCGATCCAGTGTGACTGGATCGCCGTCGTGGCGCGTCTGGCAGTAGGGTCGGGTGTGGGATCACGCCGGCTGTCTCTATGCATCCTTTGCGATCTTTGCAAACAAGAGTGCAGGTGGTCCGCCTCCTACGTTGTCTGGTCTGCCTTGCCCAATTGACGTTGGTCTTCACCGGATGCCAACCCCGCCAATTCATGTTGACAGTCTCGGGAGATGAGAAAACAGAAGGCGCCGAGGTGTTCGTGAATGGAAAGTGGGTAGGCACGCTGCAGAAGTCAGGCGATCAACCCCCTAGGTTTTCCTCGACGTTTCCCCACGGTAAGCTGACGATTGAAGTAAAAAAGCCAGGCTATCTCCCGTTTCTCGAAGTGGTGACCGTGACCTCCAAGGTTGGTGAGCATGGGGTGCGCGCGTTACTCGCCGCTGAGACGAAGACAGATGAGCCGGTGGACGATACGGGATCAAAAGCGCCACGGCGTTCATTGCAAGACAAACTACCCGTCTGCCCCGATTGAAATGACGACTGAGTCAGCCGTCATCCCCAACCTGTCCAGAGCATAGCAAAACTGCTTACAGCAATATCCTCCAAAACGTGAGAAAGTGGAGACGTTGTTTTCAGGATGGAGGTGATATGGGCGCAGCCGTCGTCGAAAAAGAAAAGCCAACCAAAAGCTCCGGCAAAGAAAGCTCGAAGGATAAAGAGGCGAAAGACACGGCAAAATCGCCCAAGTCGCCGAACAGTGCGAACGGCATCGAGGAAAAGCCGCTTCGCACGTTGGCGATCGACATAGGCGCCACCGGCCTGAAAGCAACTATCTTGAATGAACTCGGCGCGCCTGTCACGGAACGGGCTCGGGTGAAAACTCCCGCGAGCGGGATGCCCGGAGAAGTGTTGGATGCGGCAACGGCCTTGGCGCAGGGACTCGGCGATTTCGATCGGGTGTCCTTAGGATTTCCCGGCATTGTTCGAGAGGGGGTCGTGAAAGAAGCGCCGAATCTGGCGGCGGAATGGAAAGACTTCAACGTGGGCGAGGTTTTGGCTGCGCGCCTGGGCAAGCCTGTTCGAGTCGCCAACGATGCGGACGTGCAAGGCTTCGGCGCCATTTCCGGGAAAGGTGTTGAGCTTGTCTTGACGCTCGGTACGGGGGTCGGCTCATCGGTATTCATCAATGGTCATCTCGTGCCGAACGTAGAAGTGGGAAGCCGAAAGTTGAGCGATGGGGAATTGCAAAAAGTCGGCAAGAGAAAATGGAACAAGCGGCTGATTAAGACGGTCAAGAAACTAGAGAAAATGTTTCACTTCGATCGGCTGTATATCGGAGGCGGCAACGCTCGGTTCGTCGATATCGGTGCACACGCGGCGCATGTGACGATTGTCTCGAATTTGAACGGCCTTGTCGGAGGGTTGGCGCTCTGGCGTGAACGCGCGAGTGTCACCTCATTTCATACCTCGATACCCGCTCCACCTCCAACGCCACCGGATGCTCCGGAGACGGGCCCTGAAAAAAAAGAGCGTTGAACGCAAACATGGCTTACAATCGTCGAAACGAAGCCACGACTATGATGACTGCTCCCGAACCTCTTGTTCCCAAGCCGAATCCAATGCCGGACCCGGCACCTGCGCCAGTTCCTGAGCCTCTACCCGATCCCTCTCCCTTTCCTGAACCGAGCCCCGCTCCCGATCGATTCTGATTAACGGATTTGCCGACTGGGGCTAACTGCATGGCTCCCCCTTCTGGTTATGGAAATTTACTTGCTGTGCGATAAGGTGGCGCGTGGGAAGATGGTTGTCAAACGAGATGCTGATGTGGATTTCGATCGGTTCGGGCATCATGCTGGTACTGACAGCGATTGGCATTCCATTCGCGATCGTGAGGTTGCCGGAAGATTATCTGGTGAACGATGGACAGGCCGGGTGGCTGGACAAACAGCCGGCCGTGGTGCGGTGGGGACTCCGCATTTTGAAAAATCTTCTCGGCGTCGTATTGGTGATCCTCGGAATTGTTATGTTGGTTTTGCCGGGGCAAGGCATCCTGTCGATTGTCCTCGGATTGAGCCTGGTCGATTTTCCCGGACGGCACGCGCTGCAATGCAAACTGATCCGACGGCCGAAAGTGATCGACAGCATCAATTGGATTCGCCGGAAGTTCCATCGACCCCCGCTCATCCTTCCCGACCGCTGTTAGGAATTCCTGTTCCACCAGTCGCCATTACTCCGAACACCGTGCAGGCTCTGAGGTATCGATAAGACAGGGGTAACGGAAGCACGTGGCCAGGAGCCGAACCCACCATTGGCCGAAGAGGACCGCAGCTTGAACGGCACGACCTGCAGGCGGATTCAAGCGGTCTGATGGATGAGGATTATGGATTCTCTTCTTCACGATGATTGAGAAAGGTGCGTCTTCGCGCGCGAAGCTGATGTCTTTTTGACTGGATGCCGGCCGCCTTACTATGCCTACGATCGCCGGATTGTTTTGAGAGTTGTTGCGTGAGGTGTTGCACGACTTGAGCCAGCGCAGATAAGGTCGCTTGCATCGTGGTGACTTCCTTCATTAGGTGTTGCGGGGTGTCAAGCGCAGGCGCAGGACGGAGAGCGGGCATAGAGGCCGATGGATGGAGGATCTCCCGAATCTTGGCGAGCAGTGTCGAACCGTCGAAGGGCTTCGGAAGGAAGGGAGCGTCCGGGTCCAACAGTCCTTCCGCTTCGATGGTCTCTCTTGGAAGCCCGGACATAAATAAGACTTTCATGTCGGGACGCCAAACGCGCAAGCGCTTCGCTAAGTGATAGCCCGTGGTTCCGGGCATCATCACATCCGTGAGCATCAGATCGATTCGGTCGGCATGTTGCCCGAACAGCATGGCGGCCTGGCTGTTCAAGCGAGCCTCAAGCACGGTATATCCCGACACACGCAGAACCTCTCGAAGCAGGATGCGCAATTGCTCGTCATCCTCGACGAGAAGAATTGTCCGGGGGAGAGATTCAGGGACTGCCTGCGAAGGAAACATGTCGTGAAGTCCATCCAGGGCAACAGCGCCACCAGCAACCCATCGAGAGATGGGGAGACAGCAGATTCTGTGCCCATGAATGCAGAAAGATGGATTGTATTCACAAAGACTTCGACATGTAAGGAAAGAAGTCTCGACAAAAATGAACAAATTTTGGCGCACGCCGCCGCAATATGGTTCTGTTTTGTGTTCCTAAGTAGTGTCACGCGTGGACGATCGGATGACGGGCTTATGATTATTTTGGCGGGACGGTCTCGGGATTCAAGACGAGCAATCTTGCTAATGCATCCTTGGCGTAGCCACTGTCAGGATATTTTTCGGTAAGCTCTGTGTATAATTCCCTCGCATGTTGCACATTATTTTGCCGCTCTTCAAACTGGGCCGTCGTGTAAAGCTCTTCTGCACGCTTGTCGGAACAACCAAGCGTGAAGATTGCCATTAGGAAAGCGGCGAGGATGATTCGTTTCATGAATCACGCTCCCTGTCGAGGAATGTCAGTTCGGCGACGGCCGATTTATCCAATTCACCCTTGCCCAACGCGACCAGTCGTTGATACTGCTCCAATGTGGTTTGGGCCACAGGTAACGACACGCCGGCTGCGCGTCCCAGCGCGAGCGCAATGCCCGAGTCTTTGGCGGCATGGGCTGCAGAGAAATAGCAGTCATGGGAACGATACTGCATATCTTCTCCATCCGTCTCGAGTACCCGCGAGGCGGCGCCGGTTTGACCAAACACGTCTCGGAGCATCGAGAGGTCGAGCCCGAGCGCAGCGCCGAGTCCCAGACCTTCTGCAAGTCCAGCCGTATTAATGTTCATGACCATGTTGACGAGCGCCTTCACTTTGGCGGCTTCACCCGCTCCGCCGATGTGGCGGATACTTGAGCCCAGCGAGGCGAGAAGTAGTTTAGCGCGCTCAAACGCCTCGACCTTTCCTCCGCACATCAAATAAAGGGTGCCGTTGCGGGCCTGGGTGATGCTGCCGGCCATACAGGCCTCGAGGCTGTGTCCTCCATGCTGTTCAAGCAGCGTCTCGATATCTCTATGCACTTGGGGAGAAAGAGTGGCGCAATTGATAAAAAGACGGCCTTGGGCATGGGTCAGCAGGCTGTCGGACCGTTGAGGCGAAAAAATGTGGCGCATCCCTGCATCGTCGGAGATCACTGTCAGGATGGTATCGCTGCACTCGGCCACGCGCGCTGGGGTCGCCGCCGCTTCGCAGCGGAGTTCGTTCCCTAGGGATGTCCGTTTGGAGGGTTCCGAGTCATAGACGGCGGTAAGGATGTATCCTTCATCCTTCAAGCGCCTCGCCATATTGGCGCCCATTCGTCCGATGCCTACTACTCCGACACGTTGTTGCCTTGACATTCGCGGCCTCTCTAAACTGATCAGTAACTGCGCGGGGAGGAAGTCTAACACAGGGCGGCGGTATTGACGAGAATGGAGAAGTGTGGCTGAGAGACGGATCGCCGGCTTGGCCGGAGCGGCCAAGTCGGTCTCTTAAAATGGTCTCTTTTGCCCTCAGCGCCGCCGTCGCAGCAGTGCGAGTCCGATTAATCCAGAGGCCAGGAGGAACAGCGTCGCCGGTTCCGGATTCGTGATCGTTGCCGGGGTGTTTCCTTCCGTCACGGTTTCCTGGGTCAAGCTTTCGAGGGAGAAAAGGCTTTGCGATACACCTGTCGTGAAGCTCAGACTGCCTGATCCCCGATGGAGACTATAAAAGTTTGATCCCGCGCCGATCGTGTAGCTGTCGTTCAGGCCTTTGAGTTCCGCCGTGAGAATGTTGGAACCAAAGAAACCCCCGACAGGGGCGAAGTTGACGACGACGTCAAACTCCCCGGTGGCATGATAGAGAGAATCAGGCACCAGATGCGCCCCTCCGCTGATCAGGCCGCTCGAACGTCCCACCAAGGTGCGATCCGCAAAAATCTGAAGGTCGAAGCCGCTGAAGGTTGCGGTGAACCCCTGAGGTGTAGGGGCTGCGGTCCCGACGGCGCGGAAGCTTGCCGACAGAATGTAATGTTGTGAAAAACCTGTTTTGCCGACAACGTGATCGGTATCAGGATAATAAAAATTCGAAAATGTTCCCCCGCCCATCTCAGAAAAACCGCCCGTCGTAGACTGATCGAGAACCGATGCATAGTCTAAACCGATCGAACTGGCAGTAAAAGATTTGTCGGGTTCACCGATAGCCCGTGGAGTGACCGTGATGGGATTCGCGTCTGAGGCCGCTGCCTGGACCGAAATCAGCACGGCTACGAAAAGTGTCTTATAGATCATTCGTATGTGATTCCTTTCGTGTTTGAGTGTTCGAGAAGTGCTGCCTCGTGAAACCGCAACGATGAAAGCAAGAGACAGGCCTGAGGGGAAAAGTAAAGTAGTGAGGCGGATTGGAATAGAGGAGAGAGAAAAAATGTCAGGCCTTCTTGACCGTCATCGACGTGGCCACCATCGTTTCGTCTTTGCGAGGGAACGGACGCCGACCCGATGGAAATTGACGTATGTGGATACGGCAAACAGGGTATAGCACGATCTTCGTAGTGAAGTCTGCCGTCAAGCAAGCCGGACAGCGCGCTTCGTAGGAGTGGGGAAATCGGACGGCGGTTACGCTATCGATTCTTTGCAGAAAAGACATGTATATGCCGCTCCATTTAGGAAGGCCGAGGAAATGCTATACTTTCCGGTATTGATCAAGTAGTGGGAAGCATTGAGGACATGAGGTCGCGTCTCACCATTAAAGAGGAGCGTGGGTTCACGCTGAGCGAAGTGATGGTGGTCGTGGCCATTGTCGGCATCCTGGCTTCCATTTCCATTGTCTCGTATGCGGTGTTTGCCAATAAGGCGAAGACGGTTGAGGCGGAAACGGCTTTGCGAGAGGTCAATCGATTGGAGACGTTATATTACGAGGCGCGGGGGCAATTTTCATCGGATCTGGAGACCATCGGATATGCATCTACCTCATTAAAGTATTACACGGTGAGCGTGCAAGTGACACCGGACTCGCGAGATGTCTCGTATAAGGCCACGGCAACACCTATCGGCAATACGTATCACGAACCGTGGGTGCTGACTCGCTATCAGAATGGCAGCACGTTGCTTGAAAAACTGACTGCCATCCCGACGACGACAACAGACGTCACCGTTTCGACAAGCGATAATACGGATCCCGGAGGACGTTCATCCGGAAGCACAGGAGCGGGCGCCTCCGGGGGACCGTCCAGTAGAGGGCCGGGGACCGTCAATCAATCCGTGATTGGATCCTCCACGAATGGCAGCTCAATAGGGTCTGGAAATCAAAGCGCAAATTCCGTTGGCCCCAGTTCTCGTGGTGGGCAATAAACCTATCATCTCTTCTCTTCCCGCTGCTTACGTTTCAGATCGCCATATGATCAAATGGCATTCGGCTATTCGATCTTGACGCACGCCGTTCCGGGATCGGCATGGACGGACAGACCGGCGCCATGAGAAGGGTGCAAATACGGTCCATCATATCGATAGCCTCCATTGACCGGGTCGCTCGATAAGAGCAGCGGCGTATCCAGGTCGAGCAGTTCAAATCCTCCCAGTCCAAGGACCATGGCAAAGGAACACCCCATGGCAAGGCGTGTCTCCACCATTCCTCCGGCCATTAAGCGAAATCCCATCGAACGAGAAAATGTGGCCATCTCAACTGCATTCAGCAGCCCGCATTTCGTAATCTTAATATTGATGAAGTCGGCGGCATGTTTGCCGGCGATGTCCTTGACGTCTTGTAAGGACCGCACGGACTCATCGGCCGCGATGGGGATCTTGAGGTCTCGCCGCAAGGCCGCCATGCCTTCGAGATCTTCTCGCGGCACCGGCTGTTCGAGCAGTACAATAGTGGCGTTGCACTTGGCGAGCGCCTTCATGAACATGCGGCACTGCGCTTCAGCGAACCCTTGATTCGCATCGATGACATACACGATGTCCGGGAATGCGTCGTGGACCGCACGCACCCTCAGAATATCGGTGTCCACATCGACGCCGACTTTTGTTTTCAATGTGCGAAAGCCTTTGGCGTACCAACCGCGCGCCAGCTCAACCGTGCGCTCGACTGTTGTGATCGGGATGGTGATATCTGTTTCGCGCGCACGCACATCGGCGCCGCCCCAGAGTCCCCAGAGGGGCACGTCGAACTCTCGACAAAGGGCATCGAGCACCGCGGTCTCTAATCCACAACGAGCCGCCGGATGGGCCGCTGCCATCTCCTGTAACCGGCGCCCAATTGCTCTATACTGCGTTGCCGTCCGGCCAATCATCGAGGCGGCCAACTGCTGCGCTGTCTCAAAACAGGACGACCGGCTTTCACCGCCGACCTCGGGAAAGGGCGCCATCTCGCCGTATCCGACTGCGCCACCGGCGAGCGTTAGGCGAACAAAAATATTTTCGGCGACCAGCCGTTGCCCCGTGGCCACGACGAAGGGGTCTGTAATCGCCACATCGATCGGCCACAGTTCAATAGCGGCGATGCTGTCACGACTCGGTGAGATCATGGTCCATCTTTGGTGATGCGGCGGGCGTCAGTGCAGACTATACCGAAAGTCGAACGGCAGGAGCCAGCCTTTCCGCTATGAAACATGGAAATTCGTCGAGGTCTATGCCAACATACGTACCTGCTCCAAGCTCATGCGGATCGACGGATGAACTATTTGAGTTGGCGAGGTACGAATGAACCTATCTCATAGCCTTCAAAAAGCAACATGCCTCCTCGCAGCCGCTCTGGGCCTGATAGGCTTGCTGTCGGGCTGCGCCTCTCCGCTTCCAAAGGAATACATCGACCAGGCCGAACATGGCGTGACGCTGACGTCCTTGACCTCCGACCCGGATCGCTACCGGGGAAAGGTCGTGATCTTGGGAGGAGTCATCGTCGAAGAGAAGGAAGAGGGCGGGCAGGTTTGGCTTCGGTTAAGAAATCGACCGCTGGACAAGGATTATGTGCCGCATCGTCCTCCGTCACTCGACAGTCCGGAGGCCGGATATTATTGGGTGCTGATTCTCAGGGGCGATCTCCCCACCGAATATCGAGACTGGGCTCGTGTGACCGTCGTGGGGAAAGTGGAGGGTCCACGCCGCAGTCCAGCCGATCGGCCGAATGACATAGAACCGGTGTTGGATGCCTATTACCTGCGTGGGTGGGGGGATTCGGTCATGAGCACCGGGAAATCCACGAGCACCATCGACCGAAACTACACGACCACCGTGCCGAAAGGCGCGCGAGGAGAATTTTCGCAATAGTCTCATGCATCAACCCATCGTCGGCTTTCACCAGGACGAACATGGGGACTGGGTCGCCGATCTTGCGTGCGGGCACGGCCAGCATGTGCGGCATCAACCGCCATTTTTTAGCCGGCCGTGGGTGATGACGGAAGGCGGCCGCGCACGATTTCTCGGGCAACCGCTGAATTGCCAAAAATGCGAAGGGGCTGGCTAATGGCCTACATGTGGACTTTTGTCTCTTCCTTGCGGTTGGGTTGGACCGACGAAGGGTTCTCCACAGTCAGCTTAATTTCCTCTTCTTCATGTTTGATCGTGAGCCCCGATCCTTGACGCAGTGTGTAACGTGTGGTTTGGCGGCTCGCATCGACCTCGATCACTTGCTCCTTGAAGATCAATTGAAACCGTAATCGCTCCAGCACAGAAGGAATCCTAGGGCTGAAGCAGAGCTGACCGGTATAGTCCCGCAAGCCGGCGAAGCCATAGACGAAAATCATCCAGACCCCTCCCATCGCGGCGATATGGCAGCCATCCTTTACGTTGCCGGCCACATCGCCGAGATCCATGAGCGCCGCCACGCGGGCATAATCGACGGCTTTTCCCATGTCGCCGATTTCTGCCGACACGATGCTTTGAATGCAGGGCGATAATGAGGAATCGCCGGTCGTCAGCGGATCGTAAAATTCAAAATTGCGCTTTTTGAGATCCGAGGAAAATTCATGCCCGAGCAACAGCATGGCGAGGACGAGGTCGGCTTGCTTGATGACTTGATGCCGATAAATCGTCAGCGGGTGGTAGAACAAGAGCAACGGATATTTGTCTACCGGAGTGCCCTCAAAATCCCACGGCTCTTGCTCGAGAAAGTGATCGTCCTGTGCCGTGATGCCCAGGCGCGCATCATAGGGAACGTACATTTCGTTCGCCGCCCGTTTCCATTCTTCGACTTCCGCGGGCGTCAGTTTCGTCTTATGCACTAAGGCGGTGTAGAGATCGGGCCGTTGTCCTCGCACGGTCTCTACCGTGACGGCTGCGTAAAGCAGATTTTCCCGCGCCATTAAATTGGTATACGCGTTATTGTCAACGACGGCATTGTATTCATCCGGGCCCGTCACGCCGTGAATGCAAAACTTTCCCTCTTTCCGCGTCGAATAGAATCCAAGGTCCCTCCACAGACGCGCGGTTTCCACCAGCATCTCCACGCCTTCCTCAAACAGAAACGCCTCATCGCCCGTGGCCTGCACGTATTTTTTCAGCGCGTACATGATATCGGCATTGATGTGATATTGGGCCGTCCCCGCCGCATAGTACGCCGACGCCTCTTCACCGTTGATCGTGCGCCATGGAAACATCGCGCCTTTTTGGTTTAACTGCCGCGCTCGTTCGCGCGCCAGGTCCAAAAGACCATAGCGGAACCGGAGCAAATTTTTTGCGGTGAGCGGAGAGGTATAGACCAAAAAGGGCAAGACGTAAATTTCCGTGTCCCAAAAATAATGCCCCTCGTAGGCTTGCCCCGTCAGGCCTTTGGCCGGCACGCCGGTCGTATCGGCGCGGGCCGATGCCTGTAAGACGTGAAAGAGATTAAAGCGGATAGCTTGCTGCACTTCAGTGGTGGAGCGTTGGGCCGTCGCGGGATCCACCATGATCTGCACATCGCTCCGTTGCCAAAAGTCTTGCATGTAGCGTTCTTGGCCGTGCAAGAGTTGTGAGAAACCGTCGTCGACGGCACGGTTGAGCGTCCGCTCGACGCGGGCGCACATCTCATCGGGCGGAGCCGTGCGTGTCGTGTGATACGCCATGTACTTCACCAAGGTGATGGGCTTTCCCGGCAGCGCATCGATGCTGGCCACTACTTGTCCGGCATCTTCGGTGTAATGAGTCTGCCAGGTTGTGGGGCACTCGGACTCCAACCGATGGTCAATCGCGCACGAGAGGGTCATGGTGCTTTTTTTTGTGCCGTGGCAAAGGACGATGCGCGTCTCCTTGGCATAACTCCGGCGATGGTGCAGCACCTTGTCGGTAAAGACGCGGGCCTGGCGAGGATCATGATTATTCCGTCGCTGAGACGGTTCGTTGGCAATCATTTCAGAAGAAAGCACTATGGGGGCTGAGGCATTGAGCAGCGTCACTTCGTAGAAAATCGCCGCCAAATGCCGATGCTCGAACGAGACGAGACGGCGGGATTTGATCGAGACCTGTTTCCCCGACGGCGTTTCCCAGACAATGTCCCGATCAAGCGTGCCGGATCTCATATTGAGGCGGCGATCGAAACTCAGTACGTGCGCATGCGCCAACCAAAAAGGCTCGTCATCGACATACAGCTTGATGATTTTCGTATCGGTCGCATTGACGATGGTCTGGCCCGTTTTCGCGAGCCCGTACGCTTCTTCTGGATAGAGGATCGGCCAGGACTCGTAAAACCCGTTTATGAAGGTTCCGTTTTGGCCGATCGGTCCGCCTTCTTCGAAACACCCTCGCATACCCAGATATCCGTTCCCGAGCGCGAACATCGTTTCGCCTTGTTCGAGTAGCGTCGGAGCATACTGTTTCTCCACCATGTTCCATTCGTCAGCGGGATAGAGATGGGGAGCCGGCTGAAAGCGAGGACGGTGGATCATGATGGTTATACGGCCGCGTGAGGCTTCGGTAAGAGTTCCGCTAAGTCGGCCACCACGATGTCGGCGCCATGTTGTCGCAATGCGTCCGGCTGATCGAGCCGGTCCACCCCAATCACGAGGCCAAATCCACCCGCGCGTCCCGCTTGGACACCGGCCTGCGCATCTTCGATCACGATGGCTCGCGATGGAGGGACGTTTAATCGGCGAGCGGCTTCTAAAAACGTATCGGGCGCGGGTTTGCCCCGAAGGCGCAGACGTTGGGTTTCTTGGCCATCGATTCGAACGTCGAACAGCGCAGTGAGTCCCGTCCTTTCGACCACTTCCCGGCAATGGTTGCTGGATGAGACGACGGCGGTTTTCAGTCCGTGCTCGCGGACGCGTCGAAGAAAGCGCACCGTCCCCTCGTAGACCTCGACTCCGAATTCGTGGAGGCGCGTCTCGAAATAGCCGTCTTTCTTATGGCCCAGGCCGTAGATCGTGGCTTCATCGGGACCATCGTCAGGAGTGCCCCAGGGCAGGACGATCTCACGAGAATCCAGGAAACTTTTCACCCCTTCATAACGGGGCTTGCCATCCACATAGACACGGTAATCTTTGTCGATATCAAAGGGGACAAAAGGCCGACCGGTCCGTTGCGAGTAGGAATACAGATAATCATTGAATAATTGTTGCCAGGCCAACGCATGAACTGTGGCTGTCTTTGTTACGACCCCATCCAAATCGAACAAGGCCGCCTCGAAGCGGGTAAGGTCAAGACTTGCTGTGTGACGTGCATCGGACATCGACACCTTTCCTGTCGGTCAGTGTGAAGCGCTGATGAACGTCCAGCTATCGGCAAAAGGGGAAGGCGAGAGTAGGCAGATGTAGGTGACACCGTCAGAGCGCAGAAGATATCTAGGTTAGCGTGTTCAAATCGATCACAAAACGATAGCGCACGTCGCCGCGCATCATGCGCTCATACGCTTCGTTCACCTGCTGGATGGAGATGACTTCCACGTCGGATGCGACCTGGTGCTGCGCGCAGAAGTCCAGCATCTCCTGTGTTTCTTTGATGCCGCCGATGAGCGATCCCACCAGCCGTCGCCGGCGGAGAATAAGAGGAAAGGCGCCCAGCGGAGTGGACTCATCGGGCGCGCCGACCAGGATCATCGTGCCGTCCGTCTTGAGCAGGTCGAGATAGGCGCTATAGTCGTGTGCGGCCGAGACCGTATCCAGAATGAAATCGAACCGGCGCGCGAATCCAGCAAATGTGTCTGCCTTCGACGTTAACGCAAAATCCGCCGCGCCCAGACGGGCGGCGTCCTCGCGTTTGGTCTCGGATTGACTTAACACCGTGACTTCGGCGCCGAAGGCCCTACCGAATTTGACGGCCATATGTCCGAGGCCTCCGAGTCCCACCACCGCCAGCTTATGGCCCTTGCCCACGGCCCAGTATCGCAAGGGGGAAAAGGTCGTAATGCCGGCGCACAACAGGGGGGCGGCGCGTTCGGGTGCAAGCGCCGGGGGGATTCGTAAGACGTAGTGTTCATCGACGACGATCTGATTGGAATAGCCTCCATAGGTAGGCGTGTGACCGTCTTTTTCCGTTCCATTATAAGTAAAGACGCAGTGGCCTTCGCAATACTGTTCATTCCCGCTGCGGCACGGCGGACACTCGCGGCAAGAGTCTACGAAGCATCCGACGCCGACCTGATCGCCGACGCGGAACCTCTTCACCGCCGATCCGGCTTGCGCCACAGTGCCCACAATCTCATGACCGGGCACCATGGGAAAGTGAGAGCCGCCCCATTCGTCGCGTGCCTGATGGACATCCGAGTGACAAATGCCGCAGTAGCGGATCTGAATCAGCAGATCATGAGATTCCAGATTTCGCCTGGAGAATGTAAAGGGCGCCAAAGGCGCGCCGGCCGCCGCTGCCGAATAGCCGCGTGTTTGTAGCATGTATTCCTTTTACCGCAAGCCCTCGCACGTTGCGTGGCGGCTCGCCACTTGATTACTCGATGGTCATGTGGTCGAAATCGACACCAGCTGGGGGCGGGGGATAACGCAATTTCATCCCTTCCAACGCGGCCACCACCGTCTCGGCGACGACCAGATTACGGTACCATTTGTAATCGGCAGGCACGACATACCAGGGCGCCTCCTCTGTACTGGTGGCCGAGATGGCGTCCTCATACACGCTCTGATATTTGTCCCACAATTTGCGTTCAATCAGATCGTTGGGACTGAATTTCCATTGCTTCTCAGGGTCGCGCAGGCGCGCTTCGAGGCGCTTGCGTTGCTCGTCTTTTGAAATGTGGAGAAAAAATTTTACGATCGTCGTATCGTTTTGATAGAGCAAACGTTCGAAATCGACGATTCGTTCCAGACGTTCCTTCGCGATCTTGTCGGAGATCATTCCGTGCACGCGCGTGATGAGCACATCCTCATAGTGCGATCGATTGAAGAGGCCAATCCGGCCTTTGGACGGCGTCTCCTGATGCACGCGCCATAGAAAATCGTGCGAGATCTCGCGGGTGGATGGTGCTTTGAACGAGGTGACGGAGCAACCTTGGGGATTGACTCCGGACATGACATGCTTGATCGTCCCATCTTTCCCCGACGTGTCCATCCCTTGTAGAACGATCAGGAGCGATTGCGAGCCGCTCGCATAGAGCCGTTCTTGGAGTGCGCGAAGTTTCTCAAGCAAGCCTTCGGTTTTCTTTTGGGCCCGTGTTTTGCCGTCGTCCTTTGCGTCGTATGTTCCCGTGTCATCGGAGGCGATCTTGGTCAGCTTGATTTTAGTGTCCGGATCTACGCGATGAGATTTCATGCCTGCCTCGCAACGACCACCACTCTCTATGCCAAGGACCACGTTACTTGGAAAAGTGAGGGTGAGCAACCAGAAAAAACACGGAGGTTTAGAGCGGCGAGGACGTGGGAGAAATCAACAGTTGGTACGCCAGTCACCTTCCGTAAGGCTGATGAACCATTTCGGTTTCATGCGACCGAAATCCGTGCGTCGGTTCGTCCGTAACGACCGCTTGGAATCGAGAACCATGGCTCCGCCGGGCCCTCGCCAAAATACCGCCCAATGCCACACAGCGCGACCGCATTCGATGCGCCATTTCAGCGCGAGCAATGCTAGATCGGGCAACGCCTCCCAACACTTGAATGGCTCTTCTCTCTTGGAAACACCAAGACCGTATTCGCGAAGGAGTAATCGAACAGAGACGGTTTCCGAGCAAAGCCGAGGATCATCGGCAAAGATGCCGAGCCGTCGCGCCGTGGACTGCGCCTGCTTATACGTCACGCCGGCAAGCGCAGCAACGCAGGCAATTCCGCAGCCGGTGTCATCTTTCTGTATGACAGGCTTATAAAGAGTGTCCGTACGGGTCATATAGACTACCCAGTCATCGTCCAACAAGATTATCAGAGAAGGTCATCCGTGTGTTAGTCACTTGTGAAGATAGATGTCGATCTTCTAGACTGCTGTAGGTGATAAGCCTACCTATGGAGTGTCTTATCTGTGGTGCCCATTTCTTGCCTGGAGTGAAGTGTGAGCGACATAAGCAGCGATATGCCGGCCGCGGGAGCGACTCCCGCTTCAGCATCCCCTATGGGGAAAATCGTTCTTTTGGCGTTTTTTGCGACTGTCGTCGTCGCGTTTTTCTATTTCGATGCAAAGCAATACGTTTCGCTGGATGCGTTGAAGGACAACCGAGATCGCTTATTGGCTTTTACAGAAGCCCACTATGCGTCGGCTGTTCTTCTGTACATCGTGCTTTATTGCGTGCAGACGGCGTTGTCGCTGCCCGGGGCAACGATCTTCACGCTGGCAGGTGGCTTTCTGTTCGGCGCAGTCCTAGGGACTGTGTATGTAAATGTGGCCGCCACGACAGGGGCGACATTGGCGTTTCTTGCCGCTCGCTATCTGTTGCGTGATTGGGTCGAGAGAAAATTCGGCCCTCGACTGGGCGCGATTCAGACGGGTTTTTCGAAGAATGCCTTCAGCTATCTGCTGACACTGCGATTGATTCCATTGTTTCCCTTCTTTCTCGTCAATCTTGTGGCCGGACTGACGCGCATTACGATCGGAACCTTCGTGGCGGCGACGGCGATCGGCATCATTCCAGCGAGCTTCGTCTTTGCCAATGCAGGGCGCCAGCTCGGATCGATCAACTCACTGAACGAGATTGCGTCGCCACGCGTTCTGGGCGCCTTTGCTTTGCTTGGGCTTTTAGCCGTGGTCCCGATTGCATATCGCAAGGTCATCGAGAAGGGAACCAAGCAATGATGCGGGAGACCGTGCCTTCGTTGATTCAGCCTGACGACGAATATAATCGCGTGCTGGCAGAGAATGTCCATCCCGCCGAATGGATCAATCCCGAACCGCGAGGCCGCTATAATCTTGTCGTGATCGGGGCGGGGACGGCGGGATTGGTGACAGCGGCCATCGCGTCGGCGCTCGGAGCAAAGGTTGCGCTGATCGAACGGCATCTGATGGGCGGCGATTGTTTGAATGTCGGCTGCGTTCCGTCGAAAGCCTTGGTGCGCGCGGCACGCGCATGGTCCGACGTGCGACAGGCGCATGTGTTTGGCCTGCACACTGCGGGGACGATCAAACAGGATTTTGCCGCCGTGATGGCCCGCATGCGCAAGTTGCGGGCACGGCTCAGCTCCAATGATTCGGCGCAACGATTCAAAACGCTGGGAGTCGATGTCTTTCTCGGTGCGGGACAATTCGTGGGAAGACACGCCGTGGAAGTGGGCGGACGAACCCTCACGTTTAAGAAGGCAGCCATCTGCACCGGCGCTCGCGCGGCGGCGCCTTCGATTTCCGGCTTACGAGAGGCGGGATACCTGACGAATGAAACGGTCTTTGATCTCACGGAGCTGCCCCGCCGGCTGGCCGTGATCGGCGCCGGTCCGATCGGGTGCGAACTGTCCCAAGCGTTCACACGGTTCGGCAGCGAAGTTTCGGTCTTTGAACAGAACGGCCGCATCTTGTCTCGAGAGGATGACGACGCAGCCGAGATCGTCCGGGCGCAGATGGCGAACGATGGAATTTCTTTTCTGTTCAATGCAAAAGTCCTTCGGGTCGAACAGCGGCAGAAGGAAAAGGTCATTCACTATGAACGAAAGGGCGCCGCGAACGAACTGATCGTGGACGACATTCTAATCGGCGTCGGCCGCGCCCCCAATGTTGAAGGCCTTGGACTGGATCGGATCGGCGTCGCATACGACGCGACGCACGGCGTCAAGGTAAATGCACGATTGCAGACCACGCGTCCGCACATCTTTGCGGCGGGCGATATTTGTTTTCCGTTGAAGTTTACGCATACGGCAGATGCGATGGCGCAGATCGTCATTCAGAATGCGCTCTTTCCCCATCCGTTGGGCTTGGGATATGCGAGCACCGATTCGCTGATCATCCCGTGGTGCACCTACACGGAGCCTGAAATCGCGCACGTCGGCCAATATGCGGCGGATGCGATCGCGAGAGGCATCGAGGTGGAGACGTTTACGTGTCCCCTAGGCGAAGTCGATCGGGCCATCCTCGATGGCGAGGAGCACGGGTTCGCGCGCGTGCATGTGCAAAAGGGCACAGATCGACTCGTGGGCGCCACGATTGTCGCCGCGCATGCCGGCGATCTGATCAGTGAATTCACCGTGCTCATGAAAACGGGGCAGGGACTCAAGACGCTCGGTGGGACGATTCATCCCTATCCCACGCAAGCCGAGGTGATGAAAAAAGTGGCGAATGCATGGAGAAAGACGACGCTCACCGACGGACGGAAGAGGCTGCTGGCGAAATGGTTTCAATGGACACGGTGAAAGACGCTGGTCGCCGGACTTTCTCATGCGGACGATTTGGGCCTGCGCGAGGTCTGTTGATGACGCTGTTACATTGCGTCACTGGTATCGTGATGACTGTTGTTCTCTGTGCGCTCTCTGCTTGTTCCTCATCGGCTCCGCGCTCATTTGCGCCGGCGGATCCGTTGCCACTTTCCGAATTCAGTTATCAATATTTGGAAGAGGTGCTCCGCGCATACGTCAAAGAGGGCGTCGTGAACTATCCGGCCCTCGGAAAGGACGATCGCCTGCAGTTGTTCATTTGGCAATTGGACCGGTTCAATCCCAATACGCTGTCTTCCCGGCAGCAGAGCATCGCGTTTTGGATCAATGTGTATAACGCGTTTGCGATGAAAGGTATTTTAGAAGGAGATGACCCGCAGACCGCCTTGGGCCGCTATCGCGCCTTTGTCACGCATGACTACTATGTGGGCGGGCGCCCCATCTCATTGCACGGATTGGAGCGTGATTTATTGATTCCGGATTTTCGCGATCCGCGCATTCACTTCGCGATCGTCGCTCCGGCCCGTTCGTCTCCGCCCCTCAGCGAGGAGCTCTACGTGCCTGAACGTTTGGACGAGCAATTGAACGCACGCACGCGCGCATTCATTAATGACCCCAACCGCAATCACTTCGACCGCCAGCGCAAGATGGCCCACCTGTCGATGATCTTTTCCTGGTACGACCAGGCGTTTATCGCGCATTCCGGATCCGTCCTGAAATACATTGCCCAATATGTGAATGATCCTGTATTGGCCCGCGAATTGACGACACGCCGCTATGAGATTCAATTTAAAGAATTCGATTGGAACCTCAACGGCCCGTCCCCCTCCTCCACGCGCTGATTGCCTACTCACAGGGCTTCTCCCGAGCGAGGCATAGATCTGACTCGGCACAACGTACTAGTTTGGATGGACTGAAGGTGCCCGTATGGGCGATGAAGTAAAAATCCCTGCTCGCTGAGGAATTTACGGTCATTCCCTTGATCTGAGCGCCCAGGGCTGCAGCGCCAGCCACGGTCAGAAAATTGACAAAACGTCAGGTGCCGCTGATACTTTTTAGTGATCGAATCAAGCGATCGACGAGGCAACTGTGCCCTTTGACGCAATTATTCCTATCTGTTCATGAACAATCGTCAGCACATAGCCGTCTTAATCGTGAATGCCGAAGCGGAGGAGGTCAAGATGATCACCCTCTGCTTCCGCACGGTGTTTCCAGGTTGCCGCGTGGAGGCCATTTACTCTGCCGACGACGTCCTGGATTGGGTCTCGAAACACGATTGGCAGGTCGTCTTCCTGGATGAACCCTTGCTTCAATCGGGAGGAACGTCGATCATTCCTGAAATCCGCAAGCGTCTTCCCAAGAGCGCGATCATTTTACAAACCGATCGAAACGATATTTCAACCGCCATGCAAGCGATTCGGGCGGGCGCGGATCATTGTTTCTATAAAAAGTCGCCAACCTTCGCCACCGAAATTCCTGCGGCCGCCAAAGTGTTGCTCGAGCGACAGGAAGAGGCTCCCGTACCCATCGATCGCGCCGTCGACGCGTATGTCCGGCTGTCAGAGGAAATGACCGAGATCGTCTATGAACTGGACAACGAGGGGCGATTTGTCACGGTGGGTCCGGGCGTCGTGAAATTGCTCGGGTACACCCCGGAAGAATTGATCGGCACCCATTTTTCAGCGGTGATTCCCGAGGAAGAACGGCCATTGGCGGAGCATCGGCTCAATGAACGGCGGACCGGCGATCGCGCGACACGAAATCTAGAACTGCGCCTGAAACCGAAACGATCCGGAGAGACACAAGGCGAAGCGGTGGACGTCGAACTCACGGCCATGGGCCGGTATAATCAACAGCGCCAGATGACCGGGACGGTGGGCGTGATCCGTGATATTCGTGGACGGAACAATGCCATCCAGCAACGTGAAGATCAATTGAAGCAGCAGTTTCGGCAGCGCGAAGAGCAGCTTGGGCACGAGTTTCATCAATGGGAACAGCAGATCGAAGAGGAATTGCGCCACCGCGAAGATGCGCTTCAATTGCAATATCGGCAGCGTGAAGACGAACTGGCACAAGAGCATGAACGTGTAAAAACGGATATGCAGCAAGAGTTGGAACGTCGCCGCGAATCGCAGCAGCAGGAGAAAGAACGTCTGCTTGAGCTGCAGCGTCGTGAAGAGGAATTGCGCCGCGAGGTCAAGCAGCGAGAAGAGCAACTCGAGCAGCAGCAGAACCGCCTTCAATCTGAAATGAAGCAGGAACTGGAACAACAACGGCTCGAATTGCAACGTCGCGAGAACGAGTTGCGGCGTGAGTTGCAGCAGCAGGAGGAGCACTTCACCCAAGAAAAAGTCAAGGTGGATGTCTATCTCGAACGAGAACTGAAGCAGCGGGAAGGCCAACTACGGGACGACTATAAACGGCAGGTGGAAGCCCTGAGTCAGGAACGCCATCGGCTGGAAAGCGAATTAGAAGAAAAACACAAGCAGCAGCAAGAACGGCTGCGATTAGATGCGCATGAACAGGAAGAAAAGCTGAATGCGGAGCGCCATGAATTGGAGGCCGAGTTAGCGCGTGTCTTGCAGCATCAGCAAGAACATCCCAATTCGTCCGGCACTGTCCTGATCGTCGAACCGCAGCCGACCGTGCTGGGGGTGACGCGAACCCTGTTGCAGCAGCACGGCTATGTCGTCGTCGAGGCGGCTAACGCTTCCGAGGCGATGGCGATTTGCAAAGCCTTTAAAAATCCGCTCCATATTATGCTGACCGATGTCGGACGACCGGGCAACGTCTCGATCGAACTAGCCAGACGATTCTCAGAATTGCGTCCAGAAATGAAGATTCTCTTCCTGTCGGGATACATGCCGGGGGAAAACCGGCATACGGATCTCGCCAAGGGAGGAATTGCCTTCTTGCCCAGACCCTTCACTCCCGACATGTTGATTCGTAAGATTGCCGATATTATCGATATCACCGACATGGCCCCCGTCGTGGACGTCGGTGCCATCCGCCTCTCCGCCCTTCCGTAGGTCTTCTTTTTCATTCCATACAGCGATACTCTAGTTCGGCCGTTGGCCCATTGTGCAGGGCATGGGCTAGGGACAATGCGGCGCTCCGATCGCGGTAAAAATCCGCGAGAGGGACATCCACCGCGGCACGTCTTGCGTATTCGCAAACGTCACCCCGCCTCCGGATCGAAGATTCAATACTTGCCACTCTTTGTAAAGCGTGCAGACAGACGCGGGGTCGGGTAGCTGAGCGGTCTTGGCGGCCGGTTCACCGAGAAGCGTCCGCATCGACGCGAGCGACGCGCCTTCGGGAAGTACCAAAACGGTTCCTTTCGGCTCGTACGGCGCACACATGCGTTCCGTCATATTGGTAAATGTCCCGTCGTCGCAGCGGTACATCGGTTCCGAGGCGGACGCCGAGAATGGGGAATAAAGCGCGAAAAGCATCGTTACAGCGATTCCAATCACGATCTGCATAAAGCACCTCACTTACCTTAAAATCCCGGGTGATTTGCCTGGGTATCTCTTACTCGCCACGATGCGTATTGAATATACGAGAGTAGGTAAAAAGCGTAGTTGAAACCCGGTGGATACTTTGTAGGGACATGTGAAGGCGCGCAGGTCGTAGGAAAAAACCGCCTTGTAAATCGTGCGGTTGCCGACATTTTTTCTCGATGCTATAGTCCCACCATGGCCGGACAGGATTATTATGCCGTTCTAGGAGTCACGCGGGACGCGTCGGATGACGAGATCAAGAAGGCGTACCGCAAGCTCGTCTTCCAATTTCATCCTGATCGAAATCCGGACGATAAACAGGCCGAAACGAAAATCCGTGAGCTGAATGCCGCGTACGAAATTGTCGGTGATACCGAAACCAGGCGGACCTATGAGCGCTTGCGATTCGGCGAAGAGGTTCGAGACGAGTCGCCCGATCTCGGCGCTCTACTGCAGCAGATGGAAGAGAAGCTCTTCGACGAAGGCCGAAGGGAACTATTCGGGGTCGTGATCAAACAGGCCGCACGAATTAAATCCGAACTGGCGCTCATCCGCGAACGGACGGTCAAGGCTCAAGGATACGATACGTTTCAAGAGCGGATTGTGCTTGAACGGGCGGCTGAGACACGCCATGAATTTCTCAGCCCAGAGTTGGAGGCGAAGCGAAAACGGTTGCTGGACGTGGCGGTGCAGATGATGGTTTCCCAGCAAGTCGTGGCAAAACAGGACGAGAACGGCATTCGAGCTATGCGGGATCGCTTCGAACAGGTATTCGGCAAAGGCGAGTTGCATGGCTTCGCGCAAGCATTGGAACTATGGTACGAAAGACGATGAGGAATTCGACAGGGTCAACACCGTCATTGGAGAAACGTTCGCTCACTCCGCCGAGATGAACCGAGTACGGCCGGCGGCGCGCCGGACTTCGGTTTGCTTTCTTCTAGTAACTCCGTAATCCCCACACCGATAGAGTCCCCTCCCGAATGGACGTAGCTGTTACTGCTCTTCCTGATAGGAAAGAGATCGGGGACGGCCTATACAGGCACAATGCAGCTCAGTGACAACATCGAGTATCACCTTATTAAAGATCCCGTGAAGGGGACTGCCTCGTCCTCTCTTGGACGTGGCCGGGTCATTCTTGGCTGGGTCGGTGTCCTGATGATACTCCTCGCGACCCCGCCGGGTTGGGGACACGATGCCGCCATGAGCCCGGTAGGGAAGTTGACCGCCATCCAGGGGCACACCGTCATCGGCCGCCCAGGCAGCACGGTATCCTTGCGGGCCCAAGTTCCGGATGAGCTCGCGTATCAGGATGTCATTCGAACCGGTGCTCAGTCCCGATCGAAAATTCTTTTTGAAGACGACACGCTCCTCACGATGGGAGACAGCAGCGTCGTCGAGATTGCGGGAACCACCTACGCCTCCAGCGTCGATACACGCAGCATGACGGTCAAACTCACTCGAGGAAAGGTGAGAGCCTTGGTGGGTCGCAATGTCGGAAACCAAAGCTCGGAGCTGATTGTTCTCACCCCGACAGCGGTGGCATCTACTCAGGGCACGTATTTCGTGGTGTGGGCCGACGAGACGGTCAGCGGCGTCGCGAATATTGGAAGGGCCGGTCAAGTGCTCTTCACATCCGGGCCTCGAACGGTGGCGCTTCAGCCGGGACAGTTCACCGTCGCCATCGCTCATATGAGTCCTGAAACGCCGAGCGCGCTGACCGCTGCCCCTGCCACTATTGCGGAGATGGTCGCGTCAACGGACTTTGCAGACGCTGTTATCCGGTAGCGAGCGCTCCGCTGACGAAGCGCCCTCCCTGCATCACGGCGATTCTCTTTTCCGCATCGAGGAGAACATCGATGCATTTCAGTGGATCGCCATCGATGAGTAAAAGGTCGGCGTCCTTGCCCACTTCGATCGACCCAATCTTATGCCCAAGACCGAGAAGGGCGGCGGCCGACGATGTGGCGGCGCCAAGCGCGTCCATCGGGCTCATCCCCAGCGCAACCATCCGCTCCAGTTCCTGTGCGTTTTCTCCATGATGATTGAAGGGCGTGCCCGCATCCGTGCCGAGGGCAATGTTGATCCCGGCACGCAAGGCCTTTTTAAAACTGAGTTCATGGCGAGCTTGCATGGATTTGGCTTTCGTGAGGGCCGACTCCGGAATGCCGCACGTCGCGAGGCAAGACGCCGTAGTGGCCAGCGCGGACAGCGTAGGCACCATGAAGACGCCGTATTCACGCATGAGGCCGGCGGCCTCTTCATCCATCAGTGTCGCGTGCTCGATGGAATGCGCGCCGGCTTTGACGGCGTTCTTCATCCCCTCCGAGCCGTGCGCATGGGCGGCCACCCGGCGTCCCGCGCGTCGCGCTTCTCCCATCCCTGCCGCCAGCTCGTCCGGAGTCATCTGCGCGCACTCCGGTGACGTGCCGGGTGTCAGCACGCCGCCCGAGGCGATGAACTTGATGACCTCCGCGCCGGCCGCCAACTGTTCTCGCACCGCGCGAACGACTTCGATCGGCCCATCCGCTTCTCGACCGATGAAACGCGCGTGGCCGCCGGTCATACAGATGGCCAACCCGGCGGCGACAATGCGCGGCCCCGGAATGAGACCGCCGCCGATCGCCTGCTTCAAAGCGAAAATCGAGTGATCGCGACACCCCACGTCGCGCACCGTGGTGAATCCGCCTTCCAGCGTTCGTCGCGCGAATTGCGAGGCCTTAAGGATCGTCAACGCAGCCGGTTCCTGCTCGATCGTACGCACGACATCCGCGTCGGCGCCCAGACACAAATGCACATGGCAATCGATCAGCCCCGGTAAAACCGCCAGACCGCGCACGTCGGGTGTTCTCGCACCGCGGGGGATGGAAACGTGGCGGTCCGCTCCCACCGCCGAGATTCGACCGTCTTGAATGACCACGGTCATTCGTTCGCGCGCGCTGCCGAGACCGTCGATCAACCGAATGTGCCGCAGCGCAATCGTGGGCAGCATCGGTTATTCTTCGACTGGAATTGTGATGACGATTCCACCCATCACATCGTTCAGCTTAAAGTCACGGCGGGGACTGTTCGGGTGAGCGTTATGACAATCGATGCATGATTGAGAGATGGCGATATCGGCATAGATAGCCTGAAAGGAGCGTTCCCGACCCAGTTTGACAAATCCGGTATAAGGCTGCGTCGGGTCTTTTGCGATGGCTTCGAGTCCCTTCCGTTCGAAATCGGTGGAAGGCGCGTTCCAGACATAAATGGGCCACAAACTCGCGAGACGATATTTGAGGCCCGTGCCTTTTTCGCTCATCAGCCGACCCGTTTCGATCAGAAATTGGGCCGGTAACGGGAGCACGTCTTCCTGTTTCCAGTATTCCGCCGCGGTGACGATGCCTTTAGCCTGCAGCTTATCGACGACATGCGTGGCATAGATCGTCCGATTGGCTTCAATGACGGCGTGGATTTGTTCGGCAACTTTGGCCGGATTCAACGTGACGTCCGAATCCTGAGACTTGACGAACGACGAGAGGCCCCACACCGAGAGGCCGAGGCACAAACCGAATACGATCAAGAAGAAGCTCCGCAGTGTCATGACAGCCTTTTCTCCACTCTCACATACGATGGACTGCGCGTTTGCAGCGAATGATCAAAATCACTTCGAGGCCACGTTCTCGATTCGAGCCGCGGCGTCGAGCGCCGCGCCGGCGCATTGGATCCAACCTTGTGCCAAAAACATCTGCTCCAGCGCGCCGAGAAGCGCCTCCACATTCGCACGGGTGGAGGATTCACCCATCAAACCGATACGCCACGCCTTACCTTGCAACGGACCCAACCCGGCTCCGATTTCTATTCCGTATTCCTGCAGTAAGGTCTTGCGCCCCCACGCCTCGTCGATGCCGGGAGGCGGTGCGACGCAGTGCAGCGTCGTGAGTCGAGCGCCTTCCTGCGCGATCGGCTCGAAACCGAGCGCGTCAAGTCCCGCCATGAGCGCATGGCTGTTGGTGCGGTGCCGAGCGTATCTTGCGTCAAGCCCCTCCTCATCGACCAGCCGTAGCGCCTCCTGTAAGGCATAGATCATGGAAATGGGCGCCGTGTGATGGTAAGCGCGTTTCGAACTGACCCAGTAATCGGCAATCAAGGAGACGTCCAGGTACCAGCTTTGGCAGGGCGTGCGGCGCGACCGAATCGCCGCGAGGGCCCGTTCGCCGATCGTGAGCGGCGCAAGGCCCGGCGGGCAACTGAGACACTTTTGCGTGCCGCTATAGGCGATATCGATGTTCCAGCCGTCGACGTCTAAAGGAAGGCCGGCCAGCGAGGTCACGGCATCGACGATCAAGAGCGTATCGAAATGCCGGCACAGTCTGCCGATGTCCTCCAGAGGTTGATGGACTCCCGTAGAGGTTTCGGCGTGCACGACCGCGACGGCTTTGACCGGCGCATACCGCTTCAATGCGTCTGCAATCGCGTCCGGTTCAATAATGCGGCCCCAGGGAGATTCGATCGGGATAGGACGGCCTCCGCATCGTTCCACCATGGCGGCCATGCGCGAACCGAAGACGCCGTTGATTCCGACGATGACCGCATCGCCGTGTTCGATCACATTGACGAGCGCGGCTTCCATCCCGGCCGACCCGGTCCCGGAGATTGGAATCGTCAATGGATTTGCGGTGCGAAAAAGCGAACGCAACCGGCGTTGCGCCTCATCCATGATGGTCAGAAAGGCGGGATCGAGATGTCCGATCAGCGGAACGCTCATCGCGTGCAACACGCGGGGATGCACCATACTCGGACCGGGACCGAGTAGGAGTCGAGCCGGAGGAAGGGGAGCATCGTCGTATCGTTTCACTACCGTTCTCTCTCTATCCAATGAAGGGCACTCATTATAGCGAATGCCGAGGGGAGCATGCTACGGGAAGCTACACAGCTGCAGGTGTGCGACGGAGGATGGTATAGTCGCGCCCCATGGACGACGATTCTTCACTCTCCGGCACAGATTCTCCGCCGAGCGCTCAACCGCCGGCGACTGTCGATTCGACTCGGGCCGTGCAGTTGTCGACGACGTTCACCGTCTTGATGGCGCTCGTGCTGGCGGGCGGCATGGCCTTCCTCGTCTGGCTCCAGATGACCATTCCTCCGTTGGATCGGGTCGCGTTTCCAGAGCGCGCCCTTTTCCTGATGGTCAGCCAAACATTGGATGTGGAGGAAGCCATTGCCCATGCGCCTGCGTGGGAGCGCCTGTTGTATCAATTGACGACGGATAACGGTTCGAGTGATCTCAACCAGGCAATCGCCTGGTATCGCGAATTGAGTCGCGTGACTTTTAATCCAGAAATTCATCTGCAGCGCGCGACGCTGGAAGCGGAAGCCGGACATCTGGAAGAGGTTCGGCAGGAGGTTGCCGAGTGGGACAATCGCGAGGTGCCCTTTCCGCTCTATGCTCGGCTGATATACGCGGCTTATCTTGATCGAAAGGTTGACCGTGCGGTCGAAGATGTGTTGCAGGCGGAATTGGCCGACGCACTCCCGTCCGGTTGGTTTTACACGAAGCTGGCGATGCGTTTGGCGGAACGGTCTGATGATGAGGCACGCACAGATGCGATCCGGGCGGAGTGGGACCGGCGGATCACACCTCTCTTAGAGCGAGTGCGTCTGCTTACCTCGATCGAGCTTGGCATCATGCTGATTGGCCTGGTGGCGCTTGGGCTTCTCCTTCGCGGCCGGCATCCATACACGGTGAGCACCGCCCCCCTTCCTCCACTATGGCGTGGCAGAGTCGGGGTCGTGGTGCTCATCCGTGGGGCCGCATTGGGCCTTTTGCTCAGCGTCGCCGTCCTATTGTGGGAAACCCACAGCCTCTTGCTGCGCTTACTCAGTATTCCCTTGGCAGGTTTGCCGCTGTTGGCACTGACTCGACAGTATCTGCTTGCGCCGTATGGCCTTGGTTTTGTCGGCGGCTTTGGGTTGGTTCCGTTGCGCGGAGGTTGGTTGCGGCTGATCACGGCCGCTCTTGCCGTGTTGGCGATAGGGTTGGTGGGCGAGTGGGGACTAGGCCAGCTTGCCGAATGGTGGGGCGTGTCGAGTCATTGGACAGAATGGTTCGATGCGGATTTGGCATGGGGCAGCCTGCCCGAGGTGATGGTGAGCCTCCTGGAATTCATCGTGCTGGCGCCTATCTTCGAGGAAGTCGCCTTCCGTGGTGTGTTGTTTGGCACATTGCGCAAAAAATTCTCCTGGGGGTCGTCGGCCGTTCTCAGCGCCGCAATTTTTGCGCTCGCCCATGGCTACGGAGTGCTCGGCTTTATTAGTGTGTTTTGGAGTGGAATGCTGTGGGCGTGGATTTATGAAAAAACGGGCAGCCTGCTTCCCAGCATGTTCGCGCACGCCGCCAATAATCTGCTTGTGTGCCTGTCCATCCTTTATCTACTTCGAGCGTAACTCCTGACCGTCCGGTTGGAAGCGCCTTCGTATGAAAAACGAAAGAGTTATCACCGCTCGTAGGTAGCCGATCAAACATGAGAGCACAACGAGAGAGATCAATTAGGCTTTGCCGAAAGCCTCTTGCAATTGAGTAATCAGCGTATTTCGATCGAACGGTTTTTGAAGGAACCCGATGGCGCCGGCGTTGAGCGCTTCCTGTCGAAGTGTGACATCACCATGGCCGGTCATCATGACTACTGGGGTTGACGGCCGTAGCGTAAGAATGCGGCGGAGCAGGTCGAGTCCATTCATCCCCGGCAACTTGATGTCGCTGAGCACGATGTCATAATTATGACTGGCAATGAGGCTGAGAGCGTCTTCCGGCACCGCCGCAGTCTGTAGATGTACATCGTCCAATCTCATCAAGATCATGGAGGTCAAAGCATCCAAGAGTGCCGGGTCGTCATCGACGATGAGAATGGATCGAGCCATACGGTCTTCAAGATAACGATATCCGAAGGCTCAGTCTGTCATCTACATGTCAGAAAAAAAGAAAGTTTTGTCATAAAATTTGAACACCGCTGCTGTCTGTTTATGTTACAGTAGCGCCCGTGATGACCAAATTTTCAGAAACCCATCCCAATCATTTGGTTGGCAGTCTTCCCCAGGCCATTCAAGATAATCTGTTGTCCAAGATGGACTTAGTCCACCTGCATAAGCAGGAAATCATCTATGAGCAAGGCGAGCCGATAGACTACGTGTATTTTCCATGTTCCGCCGTGATTTCACTGCTCACCGTGATGGAGGATGGCTCGTGCGTTGAGGTCGCGATGATCGGCAACGATGGTTTTCTTGGGTTGCCTAGATACTTTGGGATGGAATTAGCCTTCGCGCGCGGGATCGTCCAAGTTCCGGGGAAGTCCCGTCGGATGCGGTCGAGCCTTTTTGAAGAAGAAATCGAACGGAACGAATACTTGACCGAACAGATCCGCCGTTACGCGAATGCCATGTTGTCGCAAGTCGCGAGATCTGCGGGCTGCAACCGGCTGCATACTGCGGAGCAGCGTTGCGCAAGATGGCTGAGCATGGCGCATGATCGCGCCCATACGGATGAGTTTCCGTTAACACAGGAGACGGTGGCCGAGATGTTGGGCATCACCAGGCCGAGCGCTGGGTTGGTCCTGCAAAGTCTGGAAAAACAAGCAGTCATCCGGGCGACGCGGGGGAAAATTACAGTCTTAGACTCCGGCAAATTAAAATCCATTTCCTGCGAATGCTACCGCCCGGTCGAGAATTCGACCGATGCCTGTCAGTAATTCCTCGGTCAAAAAAATACATGCAAGGCGCGTGATGTCGCCGTTGGTTCAGTCGGCTCAACTCAAAGAGCCCTCATGTCCATTCCCACCTGCCACCATTACTTGGTCTCCGAAACGCTCTAGAAACAATTTGGCGCAGCGCTTCCTAATTGCATCCGTTCGAACCGATTGGATCATCAAAGCGATTCATAGTCGAGCCTAATTCTCCTACCATGGTATCAACGGTCATTTCGGACTAGTACCGCCGTCTGCTCATACCCTTCTCAATCGACCAGGCTGATGAGATCCCTAGAGACAATCGCCGATCGTAATTATTTGTCAGAGTTTCCCCGCTTTATTTTCCCCTGATGCCCAGGAAATTATGAGTCGAATGATAACGGATTGTAGTAAAGACGAGCGCGGTGGACAGAATAGACTGTTAGTCCAACTTTCGGTTTACCAGCAGAGTTTGGTTTCAAAATCGGAAATGGTCTTGCGTACGAGAGGGACGGTTCTGCACGAGCAGGGCTCTGTCGTGCCTTATCTCTATTTCCCGCAATCCGCTGCAGTGTCGCTGTTGATCATTCCGGAGGATGGCTCGAGCGTTGAAGTCGCAACGGTCGGTCGTGAAGGAGTCATTCGGAGTATCGAAGTGAGAACATGCACGGCGTAATCTTTTAGAATTCATCGGTCGATTGTAGGAGGCAGACTGTCGACGAGGCATCCATAGCGTCTGGTAAGCTGGGGGATGGGGCTTAAGGATTATCGAAAAAAACGCGATTTCAAACGGACGCCAGAACCCGCCGGCCGCATCCATTCTCAGGGCCCGCAACGCTCGTACGTCATCCAAAAGCACGCAGCCACTCGATTGCACTACGATCTTCGCCTGGAAGAAGACGGTGTACTAAAGAGCTGGGCGGTTCCGAAAGGTCCCAGCCTCGATCCGAAAGAGAAGCGTCTAGCCGTTCAAGTCGAAGATCATCCAATCGAATACGGCGGTTTCGAAGGGGTAATTCCGGAGGGGGAATATGGCGGCGGTCGTGTGCAGGTCTGGGACCGAGGCTCCTGGACACCCGAAGGAGATCCACATGAAGGTTTGCGAAAAGGAAAGCTGAAATTTCATCTTCAAGGCGAAAAGCTGCGTGGCGGGTGGAATCTCGTCCGCATGCACGGTCAAGCCGGGGTACCAGAGAAAGGGAAGACCAACTGGCTCTTGATCAAAGAAGCCGACGAGGAGGCGGCGCCTCAAGATCAACGTGATATTGTGCAAGAGCGACCGGAAAGCGTGCTGAGCGGAAGGCGGATCGAGGACATGGGAAAAGAACCGGAGTCAGTCTGGCATAGCAATCGGGATCAATCCACCTCGGCATCGAAGTCAGCAATCGATCCGTCGCGCATGGAAGGAGGAAGAAAAGCGTCTCTTCCCCAGCTCATGCCGTTTCAACTGGCCACCTTGACGGATCGGTCACCGGTTGGAGATGAGTGGCTACACGAAATTAAACTCGATGGCTTTCGCATGCAGTGTCGCATCGAGAAGGGTAAAGCCCAACTACTCACGCGAACGGGCCAGGACTGGACGCATCGATTTACCGACGTCGCCCAAGCCGCGGCGCGGTTGCCCCTGCGAACCGCTTTATTTGATGGAGAACTGGTGGCGTTGCAGTCGGATGGCCGGAGTTCGTTTCAATTGCTCCAACGCGCGTTGAGCGAGGGCGCCGACGCGATCTTGGCCTACTATGCCTTCGATTTGCTCTATCTCGATGGATACGATCTGTCGGACGTGCCGCTCCTGACTCGCAAAGAAACATTGAATCGCGTCCTCGAGTCGGAGCCGAAGGACGGCGCGCTTCGTTACAGTGATCATGTGATCGGCGGCGGACAGGCATTCCACGAAGCGGCCTGCCGACTTGGTCTGGAAGGGATGATTGCGAAACGAAAGAACGCGCCGTATCAGTCCGGCCGGGGCGGTGATTGGCTCAAAATAAAGTGCCTGCAGCGGCAAGAATTTGTGATCGGTGGATTTACCGATCCGTCGGGCTCTCGCACCGGGTTTGGAGCGCTTCTCATCGGCGTGTACGAAGGGAAGGTGTTGATGTACGCCGGGCGGGTGGGCACCGGCTTCAATACGGGGCTGCTGAAAATGCTAGCGGCCCGATTGCAGCGCCTGGAGCGCCCTGAATCGCCGTTTAAGACCCGCGTGCCTGGTCCCTCACGGGACGTCCATTGGGTCAAGCCGAATCTGGTTGCAGAAATTGCCTTTACTGAATGGACCTCCGATGGCGTACTACGGCATCCTTCTTTTCAGGGACTTCGTGAGGACAAGAAGGCCATAGACGTGAAACGTGAAACTCCACAACCGCCTCCGGATGATTCAGCCCCTCCTCCGAAGGCTGATCGAAAAGCCGCGTCTCGCCCGAGTGCGCACGTGGAGATTGCCGGAATTCGACTCACGCATCCCACACGCATCTTGTATCCTCAACAAGACGTCACAAAACAGGACCTCGCGCGCTACTATGAATCCATCGCCGAGTGGGTCTTACCGCACCTGACGGGGCGACCCGTGATGGTTGTGCGTTGTCCTGAGGGAGCCGGGAAGGACTGCTTTCATCAAAAGCATATGAATCGGATGGTTCCGGCAGCGGTGAAGTCGATCGATATCAAGGAAGAAAGCGGCGCCTCCTCAGCATACTTAATGGTTGACGATCTCCCGGGTTTGATCTCCCTTGTACAAATGGGGGCGCTGGAGCTACACGTGTGGGGAGCGCGGGCGCCCCGACTGGAAAACCCCGATCGCATGGTCTTTGATCTCGACCCCGATGAAGGGTTGCCCTGGGCGCGTGTGACGGAAGCGGCGGAACTGATTAAAGACCGATTAGCGACGATGAAGCTGGATAGTTGGGTGAAGACGACAGGTGGCAAAGGCCTGCATGTGGTCGTGCCCTTGACCGGGAAACAGACGTGGGAGGAGGTCAAGGGGTTTTCTCAAGCGCTCGCCGAACGTTTGGTGAAGGAAGCGCCCGATCGGTATACCAGCAAGATGTCCAAGGCGGGTCGTCGGGGGAAAATCTTCATCGACTATTTGCGCAACAGCCGAGGCGCCACGGCAGTAGCGGCCTATTCAACACGCTCGCGTGCCGGCGCAACCGTATCCGTGCCCGTTCGATGGGAGGAATTGAGTCGGCTCACGTTGGATGAGTTCACGGTCAAGACCGTTCCGCGCCGGTTGAAGATGCTGAAGGAAGATCCCTGGAAAGACCTGTGGACTGTTCGGCAGTCGATTGCGGCGTCGGCGCGTCGGTCTCTTGGGTTGAAGTAGCGGTCTCGATCTCATCCAAAGCCGAGAATAAATCCGGATGCCGGAATTGATATTGAAGGTCACGCGTTAGTTTGGCGATCGAGATATGCTTTCCAGGACTCGTGTCGATATCCGTGCGCGTCGGCACGACACCCCACCGCACGTGGGCGGTCTCGCAAATCTGGCTCCAGCGCCGCGGCTGGCCGTCGCTGACGTTATACACTTCTCCACGGCGGCCGTTTTCCAGCGCCACGAGACAGATGGCGGCCAAATCCTCGACGTGAATCAGGTTCACCCAGCGCGGCGCCGATCCGACTTTTCCACGACGAATCCAATCCAGCACGTTCCGTCCCGGTCCGTACAACCCCGCCACTCGTAAGACGATCGCCCCGAAATGCGTGCGCAGGTACTCCTCGCCTTGTACGCGTGGACGTGTGTGGTCGAGCGGAGCGGATTCGTCGATGACTTTCTCTGCACTCAGATCGGAAGTTTCGTAAGCCGACGTGCTTCCCAAAATTATGACGCGTCTCGCCTTCGATAGTGCGACGTCTGCAAAAGCGGTGATCGTGTCCAGCGGTGCGGCCGGAAAGCACCAGACCAGGTCGACGCCCGCCGGAAAGCCTCGCCAGGTCGTCTCCTGCTCAAGATCAAATGCGAGTCGATGTGCCGGCGGAGCAAAGGAAAGATGGGAATCCGGCGCGCGGCTGGTGACCAAGGTTTGCACACCATTCGCGATGGCGCGCGCGTAGAGAAACCGGCCGGTATACCCTGCACCGAGAATGACAAGCATCAGAGGAATCCGTTTTATCGAGCGAATACGTCGAGGATATCGTCAAGGGGATGAACCGTGCCGACAAGGGTGGGATTTCCGAATCGCCGGTTGTGTTGGTTTTCCTTCACCTGTTGCAAGGCCAAAATCAGACTATTGAAGTCGGCCAAATTGGCGGTTTCAAAATAGGTGATGAAGTCGAAATCGTCTAGTCCATTCGAATGATAGAGTTTGCGTTTGATCGTTTTGAGATAGGGAATGGCCGCATCGGTGTGTTCTTTCATTTGCCGCACGCGAGTCTCTTGATCCATCAACCACCATGCGGCATCTTTGCGAATAGGAATGACGATGGCATAGGGTTTGGCTCCGGCGTCTGTCGACGTTTTGAGCGACGCCTTTGTATCATCCGGAAAGCTGGGCACATAGTTCGCCTTCTTCGTCAGGCCGTTGAACGTCGAGGTATTGACCAAATGGACGCCGAGTCCTGTCCTCATGAAATCGACGAGAAACTGCTGATTGTGAACCAGCTCGGTTGCGTGAATACGCAGAAGCAGATCGGCGTGTTCCGACAGGCCGCGAAGCAGATAGGTATCGACGATCACGTGGTCCGCATGTTTCTGCACGACCTCTTTGACGGACGCCGTGGCCGCTTCTCGTGCGCCCTTCTCCAATTTCCACCAATCCATGTCAACCTTGAAGGCCGCGAAGGTTCCGTACACCCCCGGGTCCGATAAGAGCTTCTCTCGTTCTGCCGCCCGCGCTCCCTGGCCAAACGCGACAAACGAGAGGGCGAGAATCGTGAGAAGCGTTCGATGTATCCGTGACCGTCGCGTCATGGGTTCTCCTTTGCTGTAGAATGAAGGGCAACCGAGTGTGGGACTATCGGTTCCGGACGACACACTTGTCAAGTGACGGTGGGATAAGCGCGGTCGGGCATGATAATATGCACGATCTCATGTCTCTTTCATCGTTTCATCCCATCATTGCCACGTGGTTTCAACAGCGCTTTGGCTCACCGACCGATGTGCAGGCGCAGAGCTGGCCGGCCATTCAATCGGGCCGGGATGTCTTAATCGCCGCTCCGACCGGTTCGGGAAAAACGCTGGCCGCCTTTTTATCTTGCATCGACGCCCTGTTTCAGCAGGCGCTGCGGGGTGAGTTGGACGATCGTACGCACGTCGTTTACGTATCGCCGCTCAAGGCGTTGAGCAACGATGTGCAAAAGAACCTGCAGCAGCCGCTGGCCGAGATCGCTGATGCGGCGCTTGCGGCCGGTTTGTTGATGCCGGACATTCGCGTGATGGTTCGGACGGGCGATACTCCGGTCTGGGATCGTCAACAGATGCTCCGGAGGCCGCCGCACATCCTCATCACGACGCCGGAGTCTCTCTTTCTGCTGCTCACGGCGGAGAAGAGCCGCAAAACATTAACCGATGTGCGGACGGTCATCGTGGATGAGATCCATGCGCTCGCGCCGAACAAGCGTGGCGCGCATTTGGCGCTCTCGTTAGAGCGGCTTGAAGCGGGCGCGGCGAAGAGGCTGATCCGCATCGGTCTGTCCGCTACTCAACGGCCCATCGAGACGGTGGCGCGGTTTTTGGTGGGACAGCGCCCGAATCCCACTCTCTTCTCGGCACAGCCGCACCAAGGTTTATGTCCGGATGATCTGCACATCATCGACGTCGGCCATCGACGGCAGATGGATTTGGCGGTCGAAGTGCCCAAGGATGAGCTTGGGGCGGTTGCGACAAACGCCATTTGGAGCGACATCTACGATCGGCTCGCCGAGTTGGCTGGGCAACATCGATCCATTCTCGTCTTTGTAAATACGCGCCGGCTGGTTGAGCGCGTCTCTCATCATCTCGACGAACGCCTGCGCGAATCATTGGGTGAGCTGGCGGTGGCGGCGCATCACGGCAGTCTCTCCCGGCAGATTCGTTTGTCGGCGGAGGAGCGGCTCAAGGCGGGACAGACCCGCGTCGTGGTAGCCACGGCCTCCCTGGAGTTGGGCATCGACATCGGCGCGGTCGATCTCGTGTGCCAAATCGGTTCCCCCCGATCCATCGCGGTCGGCTTGCAACGGGTCGGCCGTTCCGGCCATTGGATCGGCGCGATTCCCAAAGGGCGCCTCTTTGCAACGACGCGTGACGAATTGATTGAATGCGCGGCGCTGATCCATGCCATCAAGTCGGGCGAGCTGGACAGGCTCATCGTGCCACCGGCTCCGTTGGATATTCTCTCCCAACAGATCGTCGCCGCGACGGCGACGCAAGAGTGGCATGAAACGGATCTATTCGATCTATGCCGCCGCGCCTATCCCTACCGCGATCTGGAGCGCGGCGAGTTCGATGCCGTTCTGCGGATGGTATCGGAAGGTGTCGCGACCAGCCGCGGAAGAGGTCGGGCGTATGTGCATCACGATAGGGTCAACCGTCGACTGCGGGCGCGCCGAGGCGCCCGATTGGCGGCCATCACCTCGGGTGGCGCCATTCCCGACACGGCGAATTATGCCGTGATCGCCGAGCCGGACGGTACCGTCGTGGGGTCCGTCGATGAGGATTTTGCCGTTGAAAGTTTGGCGGGCGATATCATTCTCCTGGGCAATGCGTCATGGCGCATTCGTGGCGTGGAAACCGGCAAGGTCCGCGTCGAGGATGCGCACGGCGCACCGCCGACTATTCCGTTTTGGCGCGGAGAAGCACCGTCGCGGACGGCGGAATTGTCGGCCCAAGTGGCAGAGGTCAGGGCGCAGATCGATCGTCTGATGCCTGCGAACGGCCAGACGGACCATGCGCCCGTCATGCAATGGTTGCAAACGGAATGTGGGTTGGATCGTCGCGGCGCCGAACAGGCGGCGGCCTATATTCCATCCGGCCGGGCCATCTTGGGCGAGGTGCCCACACAAGACACGATTATCGCCGAGCGGTTTTTCGACGAAGCCGGCGGCATGCAACTGGTGCTGCATACGCCGTTCGGCGGGCGCATCAATCGGGCATGGGGGCTGGCACTGAGAAAGCGCTTTTGCACGACCTTCGATTTCGAGCTGCAAGCGGCGGCAACCGACGAGGGTGTCGTGCTGTCCCTTGGTGAGAAACACAGTTTTGCGTTGGACATGATCTTCGGGTTTCTCCATTCGAACACCGTCCGGGAGGTGCTCGTACAAGCCATTTTGCAAGCACCGATGTTCATGACCCGATGGCGGTGGAACGCGTCGCGGGCGCTGGCCTTGTTGCGTTTCGTGAATGGACGTCGAGTTGCGCCGCAGATACAACGGATGCGGGCGGAAGATCTCTTGTCCGCCGTTTTTCCCGGCGCTACGGCGTGTCAGGATAATCATCCACGGGATAGCGGCGCGTCTTGCCGCGAGGCGCCCGATCATCCATTGGTCAACGAAACCATTCGGGATTGTCTGACCGAAGCGATGGATCTGGACGGTCTGATCAACGTGCTGCGGCGGATTGAGGCCAAGCAGATTCGTTGCGTGGCGATCGATACGCCCATGCCGTCGCCCTTCTGTCACGAAATCCTCAATGCGAATCCCTATGCCTATCTGGACGATGCGCCGTTGGAAGAACGCCGAGCGCGTGCCGTGGAAATGCGTCGCAGCCTCCCGCCCGAGTTGGCCGGGCAGCTAGGGGCATTGAATCCACAGGCGATTGCAGAGGTGGCCGCGGAGGTCTGGCCCGTCGTCCGCGATGCCGATGAATTGCACGACGCCTTGTTGACGCTGGTCTGGGCGCCGGAGGCGCAGGTGCAGGCCTGGGCGCAGTGGCTCCCCGCTCTCACCGCATCTGGACGAGCCGCGGTCGTGACGATCCACGATGGGCCGGACGGCGCCCGAGTAAACGGCTGGGTGGCCACTGAACGGGCGGCTGCTCTCGATACGGTGTTTCCGCATGCGGCTTGGGTGCCATCGCGCACGCATATGCCCGAGGATGTTTCACATACGCGTGACGAATCCATCGTGTCGATTGTACAAGGATGGATGGAGAGCATCGGCCCCACGACGGCGGAGGCGCTCGCGGCTCGGCTTCATCTGGCCCTTGGCGATGTGGACGGTGCCCTCCTGAGATTGGAATCCCAGGGTCAGGTGCTTCGCGGTCGATTTACCACCACCTCCTATGGTACAGCGGCAATCGAATGGTGTGATCGACGACTGCTGGCTCGCATCCATCGTCTGACCATCGGGTCGTTGCGTCGCGAAGTCCAGCCGGTCACGGCCACAGAGTTCATGCGCTTTCTTTTTCAATGGCAACACGTCGCGCCTGCCTCACGCTTGCACGGGGAAGCCGGGCTGCTTGAAATCGTCAAGCAACTGGCAGGATTCGAGGCCGCCGCATCGGCGTGGGAACGCCATCTCTTGCCGCTTAGGAGCGCTAAATACGATCCGGATTGGGTAGACGGCTTGTGCCTTGGGGGCTCGGTGATGTGGGGGCGGTTGTCGCCTCACCCGCGCTTCGACCTCCTCGTCGATTCGAATCGCGGGAGCCGGATCGTTCCGACGAGTCTTGCGCCCATCAGTTTCTTTCCTCGTGAAGAGGCCTCCTGGCTGATGACGACGATGGATGAACGGCGGGATGCGGCTTTTGATGCGAGTGCAGCGGTGAGTCCCATCGCCTGCGATCTGCTGAAGCACCTTGATGCACATGGCGCCAGTTTTTTTGCCGACCTGGCACGAGGCTGCGGACACGTGCCCGCTGAGATCGAAGGCGCTCTGTGGGAATTGACGGCGGCCGGATTGGTTACCGCCGACGGGTACGATAATCTTCGGGCGCTGCTCGATCCTCGACGTCGTCGAGCCGCGGGAGCACAGCGGTCGAGACGCCCCCGATCGGCCGCAGGCCGGTGGTCCCTATTACGATCGATCGTGCCGAAAGGAGCCGGAGACGGCCGGACAACCCATTCGATCGAACCATTGGCCCGTCAATTGTTGAGGCGCTATGGCGTCGTCTTTCGCGATCTCTTGGTGCGGGAATCGCTGAATCCCGGATGGCGGGACTTGCTCATGCAGTACCGGCGCATGGAATTGCGAGGAGATATTCGCGGTGGCCGATTCGTGAGTGGATTTACCGGCGAGCAATTTGCGTTGCCGGAAGCGTTGGAGTCGCTGCGTGCGTTGCGCCGGACGGAAGGAGATGCGTCGGCGGCTCAGGAGATTCGTGTCTGCGCGGCCGATCCCTTAAACCTGGCGGGCATCATTCTTCCCGGGCCGCGCGTTCCTGCCATTCCAAGCAACTATCTCATCTTTCGCAACGGCAACGTTGTCCGCACAGGGTCACTCCGCGATGCGCCTCATGACGATCTGTCGCAGGTCGCACTTTCGCGCGCACTGCAGATCACCCCCTGATCGGACTATCTCGCTGTCGCCGTCATTATCCCGTGTTCGGCGAGGGTGCGATCAAGCCCCGAAAGCAGGTTCGCGGGGGTCGCTGCACCGGAGTGAACCAGCGTAGTATATTGCCCTTGAGCCAGATGAAAGAACGAGGCACGCTGATCGTCCGGCACGCCCATCAAGGTTCCGAGCGAGGTTAAATATTCCCCCCCACCCAATGCCATATCGGTCGTCAGATTCTCGAAATTCAACGCGGCGAACGCGTTAATACGCTCTCCCTGACGAACCAGGCCGTCATTCGTAAACCACGATCGACCCGAGGTACTGATGGTCGTATTCTGCGTTGTGTCGGTAATCTCATTACTCGTGGCTCTAAAAGTACAGGCGGAAAGGATCAATAAGCCAACCGCCGTCAAATTGAAAGCAAAATATCTACGCATGTGGTCCTCCATAGCCAAGGAGCGCTCGTCATTCCTCTCACACATTATCAACCTTTCAATTTGCTGTGTATCAGTAGTTTTCCTACAAGCAGGGTGAACTTACTCTAACGACGAACAGATGGAGGTGTTGCAAGCTTGACACTTCTCCTGCATGGTCCTAGCGGTTACTTTCACTGCATATACAAACGGAGAAGCATCATGGAAATGTTAATAAAGAGTATTATTCCTAAGTCATAAATGTTACTCGATATGTTACCAGAAGAGCTCGCAGGCCCTCTGATGCAATGATTAAATTCCCTAGGGGCTGCAGAAGAAGAATCGCGATTAAACGGATACAACTATGTCAACCTGCACGCCGTTTCCTACTCACAAAATCAGAGGAACAATCGGCAAAGCGTTAATGAAGGCATGGACATGGTTGGAAAGAGAAGGCCTTCTTGCTCCAAGGCCACGGCCAGGTCTTCATGGAGATTGGATGTTTATCACAAGGCGTGGAAGGAGTATTAAGAATTCTACAGACCTCAAGTCATTTATTAATGGCAACATGCTACCCAAAGCGCAGTTGCATCCATTGATTGCCAAAAAGGTCTGGCCTACATTTGTTCAAGGCGCCTATGACACCGCTGTGTTTCAGGCGTTCAAGGAAGTGGAAGTGGGTGTCCGGACTAAAGGAAATTTTGACGCGGGCAGACATTGGGGTTCCGTTAATGAGAAAGGCATTTGATGTTGATAGCGGTCTTCTAGCCGATCTAAAGACACTCAAGGCGGAACGTCAAGCACTGAGCGATCTCTTTGCTGGTGCTATTGGCTCTTACAAGAATCCTAACAGCCATCGGCATGTAGCGATTGATGCAGCCGAGGCGGTCGAAATGATTATATTGGCTAGTCATCTTCTCAGAATTGTAGATTCACGATGTCCTGCATTGTCTTAAAGGCGGGCATATTGCTCCCGTCGGGATGGTAGCCTGCATTTGGTTTGTCCTCCTACGAGGTTCAAGCTGGCAAAAGTTTAAAGCCTGTCTTTAGTACAGCAAGCGATCGCCCAGGTGTGAAGATCAGTGTAGAAGTAGGATGGGGACCCAGATGGGCGCCGTGACGACACCGACGAAGACGACGGCCACGGTTGGATAGACGACGACGGCGGTCGGCACCTCCCAGACGCGATGCCAACACGAATGGCGCTTCTCCTCTTCCCAGTCTTTAATGAGGAAAGGCAGCAGCGGTTTGCACGTGCCGGTCTCTGGCGTGATCGCATAATGGGACATGTCCCACTCGTCGCCGACCTTTCTGGTTTTGCCGATGACCTGAACTTTCTCTCCGCCACATAAGGTGACCGGAAGATCTTTTTTCGAGGTGTTTTTGGTGAACTCGCGCGGAAGGCAGGTGACGTCCAAGACCGTCCCGTCCCGCTCCACGCGCAGCACCTTCCCGGTTTCGGTCGTATAGTAACGGCCTTGGGTATCCTCGTCGAAATACGATTTGGGTGCGCCGGGTGTCGAACAGGCGCTCAGCAAGCATATCAGGCTCACGGATGCGACCAGAGTGGATTTCATCCTCATCCTCTTGGGGTTGAGCGTGAAGAAGGTTGAGCCGACAGGTCTGTGACCGGAAGCCCTTCCAGCGCCATGATGCGGAGCGCATTGGTCGTCGGGCAGGGCCCCGGGCGTATTGCGTAGTCGAATTTCAATTGGTTGGCATCGACCGTTTCCTGAAAATGCGCATTGGAGAGGCTGGGAATTTCGCGCTCCATATCGGCCAGTTCGAGGTCGTGTGTCGTCACGAGTCCAAATCCATTGCTTTCGGAAAGCGCGTGGATAAAAGCGCGGCTGCCGATCAACCGTTCCCGGTTATTCGTGCCTTTAAAGATTTCGTCGATAAGAAATAAGACCGGCGGCGATGTACGCTCCTGCGCGGCGTCCAACAACCGCTTGAGGCGTTTCACTTCCGCATAGAAAAAGGAGAGGCCGGCCTCTAAAGAATCGTCCACGCGAATACAACAGGCCAGTCGGACCCACGCCCATTCAAAGGAGCGCGCGCATACCGGGGCCCCGGCCTGCGCCAAGCACGTGTTGATGCCAATCGTGCGCAAGAACGTGCTCTTACCGGACATATTGCTGCCGGTCACCAGTAGCACCCGCCCGAATCCCTGCAAGTCGATATCATTGGTAACGCGATGTAAAGATGGAATCAATGGATGGCCAAGCGCCGTTGCCGTCAGGGCCGCTGTATGTGCAGGCGGCGCACCGGACGCGCGTTCGCTCAGCGGAGAGGGCCACGGATAGGACGGATGCAAATACGCGAATGTCGCGAGCGCGTGCGCCGCCTCCAGTTCAGCCAGGGTGTCGAGCCAGACGGCAATGTCATTGAGGACTTGATTGCGCACACGGTCCAGCCGCCAGGTAAAAAAGAGATCCCACGGGCCGATGCCGTTGAGCACCAAATGGACCAAGGGGTGCGCGCGGACGCTCAGGGCTTGAGACACACGCGCCAGCCGTCGGATGGCAAGCGACGGACGCAGAGCCCCCGCCACCAACGCGGCGCATAGGCGTCCCAGTGCCGGTGTGGCGCCGTATGAGCGCCGTTCGAGATAGGAAAACAGCCCGCCCAATTTTTCCAGTTGACCGTGGAGCGATAGGGCTCGTCCGAACACCGGCTCGACGTGACCTGAAGTCAGCAGATAAACGGCCGCATACAGGGTGAAGGACAAGATCCAATACTCTTTTAGTCCGCTGATGGCGGAGGCGAATGCGAGTCCCAAGGTCATGACGGCCAGCAGGGCCTGGAGTAGCAGCAAGGGAATCATCTTGGGAAAGACCACCGGGGGCGCCAGCGCGGTATGAATCCGCTGGCCGTTTAATTCGGCCTCTCCCAGTAAGGAGGCTTCCAGGCTGAGGCGGTCTCGAAAAAGAGGAAGACGAGCCAATTCCTGGATGAGCGTTTGGCGACGGATCCATTCAGCAGGCGGTGGCGGCTGAGTCAACAACCAATCCGCCAATCGCTCTCGGCCGTTCGACGAATTGGTCGTATCCAGCAGCACGAGTAGTGAATGTGGCCCCACGATATCGAGATCGGCCGCGTATGGATGTTGTTCGTGCGTCGGCGTGATGCGAGGTGGAATGGCCGTCCAATCCAATCGCAATCGGGCGACATGGGTTGCTTTGATGCGACGCCAGAGCCGAAGCCGCTGCATCCGATCTTCGAGCTTGGTATGATAGCGGGCCACGGTGAGAAAGAGGGCCAGAAAACCGACGAGTGTCGCGTTCCCAAGCTGGAACCATCGTTGCTGGAAACACATTACGGACAGCACGGCGCCGACGACAAAGATGGCCAAACGCCAGCGCGTAAATCGAGCGCTGGTTTGCGTGGCGCGCGCCAGTAAACGGTCGATGATCGCCGTCAGGCGAAGGAGCGAGTATTCTCTGTGCGAGGGAGCGTGTAGGGCAGCCAAGGACATTCGTTTCGTTAGAATTGACCATACCTGGTCGCACTTTAGACGTCAACTCATCGCGAGAAAATCGGGAGAGTCATGGGGCAAGGCTGGATAGATGTGCAGGTACAGATCGACATGGATGCGGGAGAATTCACGGGCCTCCTGAACGATCCCTGGATGGTGGGTGCATGGCAAGAAGAGCGACTGATCCATCTCTATTGGCCGCATGAGCGGTGGACTGCAGAGACTCAACAAGTGGTTGCCGAGTTGATCCAGACGGTGAGCCAGGGCGGATCATATTCGGTCCATTCGTTGCCCGACGAAGATTGGAATCTTACATGGGCGCGATCGGTCGTGCCCTTTCGCGTGGGGCGTCGAATCGTGATCCGTCCAAGCTGGCAGGCTGCGGCGGTCAATCCTGGTGATGTGGAACTGATTCTCGATCCGAAGCAGGCGTTTGGGACCGGCCATCATGCGACGACACAATTGATGTTGGAATGGCTGGAAGCGCACCTTCGAGGGAACGAACGGGTGCTGGACGTAGGCACAGGCAGCGGAATTCTGGCCATGGCGGCGGTGCGGCTGGGCGCAACGTCGGCATGGGGGATCGATCATGACCCGGTCGCCATCGAGTGCGCGGTCGGCTATGCGGCTCAAAATGGATTCGGCGGTGAGCTGAAATTAGATACCTCGGGACTTGCGGATGTTCCCGACGCATGGTCCGATGTATTGATTGCGAATCTGGATCGCCGAACGTTACTCGGGCTGGTGGACGTTTTCCCACGTCTATTGAGTGCCCCTGGGTGGCTCGTGATCAGTGGTATCTTATCCGGAGATCGGTCGGAGGTGATAGATGCGTTCTCCCGCGTCGGTGGAGCACCGGTGTGGGAACGAGAACGGGATGGATGGCTGGCCATACATTTTAGCTTTGATCAGGACTCCCGATGACTACGCGTCTTAATGGTCCGCCGAGAGTGCACCAAATTAGCGTGTCCCACGGAGGCGTGCCCAAGCTTCCGGTGCCTGAAGCGAAGATCACTGTGCGGGGCGTCGTGGGAGATCGGCAGCGTCATACCAATATTCATGGTGGCCCCGACCGTGCCGTATGCGTATATTCCTTGGAAGCCATCGAGGCGCTTCAAGCCGAAGGTCATTCGATTGCGCCTGGATCGACCGGAGACAATGTGACGATCGCCGGGCTGGATTGGTTCTCGCTGAAACCGGGGGATCGACTTTGTATCGAATCGGTTGAGTTGGAATTGCTGAGCTATACGACGCCGTGCATTCACAATGCCCGATGGTTTGTGAATGGGGATTTCAGCCGCATCTCTCATAAGAAGCACCCTGGTTGGAGTCGCATGTATGCCCGCGTGTCGGGCGAAGGGTCGATCCGAGTCGGTGATGCGATCATCTACGAACCGGCCAATGCTTCTCGCTGAGAGCCTTTCTCACGGCGCCATTCAGGGCTAATGCGCCCTACCGGTAGGGCGCATTCTCTTTGAAGGATACCCCTACTACGCACTTGCAGCTATTGGAAATTCTGTCAAGATATCAGTGAATTGAGGACGACGATGCATCGGATACTTGAACCGGAGGTCATGGACGATCCTGAGCAGGCGAGCGCTTACGCACAGGCGGATTTCGAGCGCGAGAATCAAGAGTTCGTTGAACGGTTCCTGGCGGCTTTTCCCGATTTGACCGAAGGCCACATTGTCGATCTGGGCTGTGGACCCGCCGACATCCCCATCCGACTCGCTCGTGCACTCCCTCGCTGTCGCATCACGGGAATCGACGCGTCGCTACCTATGATTCGGTTGGGGGAGCAAGCCATCATTGACGCCGGTCTCGTCGATCGCATTACGCTCAGGTGCGAGCGCTTTCAATCGCTGGTGCTTCCGGAATTGGTCGATGCCGTCGTGTCAAACAGTCTCTTACATCATATCCCCAATCCGCTGAGATTCTGGTTGGCCGTGAAGCAATTGGCGCGTCCAGGTAGCTACGCGCTGGTCATGGATCTCTTGCGTCCCGCATCGACGGACGATGCGGCTGCTCTCGTCGACCAATATGCGGCGAATGAACCGGCTATTTTACGGCGGGACTTTTATAATTCCCTCTTGGCGGCCTTCACCGAAGATGAAGTCGCGGCTCAGTTAGCGGAAATGAATCTCAGTCGCCTGTTAATCGATGTTCCGGATGATCGCCATTGGCTCGTGAGTGGGCTGGTGTATTAGCGCCTTGGTGCAGGATGTACAAAAATGCCGTTCACATCGTCACCGTACTTCGATTGATGAGGATGGTCGAATACCATCACTGAAAGCTCCATGTATCGTCTCGCCCAATTTGGCCTCAAAGAGATGACCGCATGCGGCGCGGCCCTTCGCCGGTTAGGCGGCACCGCCACAAACCTTCAAGAGGTGGCGAACGAGATCGTCCATTACCTCTACTGTCGGTTAGTCAACGATCACGGCCAACCCGCCTGCGTACTGGTGCGCGCGTTTAAAACACATCCCACCGATCTCGTGGGTCCCTCGCTGCAGCGATTCGCCGCCAACAAATTGGGGCACGCCTCTCTCGCGGCCTGTCCCAAATGCTTTCTCCTCCTCGCGTCTGCCGGGCAGGAACCGCAATGGAACGATCGGACGCAGTCCACCCGCTTCCAAGCGATTCCCGTCGTCGGCGATACCTTTGTGGCCCAATTTCCGATGTTCTCACAACTGTTGAGTCAATTCGGGGTCGATCTGCATGCGTTCCTGAGGCCCAGCTCGAACCTCATCGTCGATCAGGAGGAGCATCGGTTCAATGTCTTCCATGTCGCCGACGCCGTCGGCAGTCCGTATATTCCATGCCAACAGGAATTTGTCCTTCCCTATAAAATTAAGTCTGTGCTGGGCTTCGGCAGCTTGCTGCCCTCGGCCGAGATATTCGCGGTGATCGTGTTTTCTAAAGTGCCTATTGCGCGGGAAATTGCCGACCGGTTTCAGACGCTGGCCCTCTGCGCGAAGATCGCGCTCTTGCCGTTCGATCGAAACGCGATCGTCACGTGAGGCCGCCGGAGCGGAGCCTGATGAACCACGAATATTCTCCCGACGACGTCGATCGACTGAAAGCTCGAATCGCCGCGCTCGAAGACCTCCTCGACGTGCACGAAGAGGCGGTGATCAAACAATGCGAGCAACTCGATCACACAGTGTACGCGCTTCGCCAGCAGACGGAAGAGTTGACGCGTTCGGAACATGTGTTGCGCGAATCCGAAGAGAGCTATCGCCTCTTATTCGAGAACAACCCCAATCCTATGTGGGTCTACGATCTGGAGACGTTGGCGTTTCTTGCCGTCAATAATGCTGCAATCCGGCACTATGGCTATACGCGCGAAGAGTTTCTCGCTATGACCATTAAGGATATTCGGCCTGCCGAGCACGTACCGCTTCTTCTGGAGGAGGTCAAACGCGTATCGCAGGGATTGAGTGCCGCAGGGGTCTGGACACATCGAAAACGGGACGGCTCGCTCATCGACGTAGAGATTACGGGTCACACCCTGATTTTCGGCACACGCCAGGCTGAACTGATCCTGATTCACGACATTACTGACCGGAAAAAAGCCGAGCAGGCCATTCGGGCGAGCGAGCGGCGGTTCGAAGTCTTTATGAACAACAGCCCTGCCGTGGCGTTCATCAAAGACGAGGAAGGGCGCTATCTGTACGTCAATGAGCCATTTACCCGTTACTTCGGCCCTCAGGCGGAATGGCTGGGCAAGCGCGATATCGACATGCAGCCTCTTGAGATCGCCACTCGTCTGCGGGAGAACGATATGACAGTACTGGCCGGGGAGAGTGTCGTGGAACTGGAGGAGGTAGCGCCGACACCGGATGGAAAACTGCATCATTGGCTGGTCTTCAAATTTCCCTTTCGCGATATCTCGGGCCAACGGGTGCTGGCTGGAATGGCCATCGATACGACGGACCGGAAGGTACTGGAAGATCAGCTTCGCCAGGCGCAAAAAATGGAGGCGATCGGACAGCTGGCGGGAGGCGTCGCGCATGACTTTAATAATCTGCTCACCGTGATTTCCGGTTATAGCGAACTCCTGCAGCATCATCTCAGCACGGACGATACGCTCAGGAGGCACGCCGAGCAGATCAAAATCGCGGGCGATCGGGCTTCTGCGCTGACCCGTCAATTGCTGGCCTTCAGTCGTCAACAAGTATTTCGACCTATCGTGCTGGATCTGAATGTTGTCGTGGCAAACTTGCTGGAGATGCTGCCGCGATTGATCGGCGAGCATATCGAATTAAAAACGGCCCTGGGGCCCGAACCGACACTCATCAAAACCGATGCCGGCCAGCTTGAGCAGGTGCTGATGAACCTGGCTATCAATGCGCGGGATGCCATGCCGCGCGGGGGCGTTTTGACAATCGAAACGAGCAATGTGTCACTAGACGAATCCGCCTGCCAGCGCCTTGGCACGGTGTCGCCAGGTCCGTACGTGCAGTTGACGGTGCGGGACACCGGGTGCGGAATGGATCCGGCGACCCAGACGCGGATTTTCGAGCCATTTTTTACGACCAAAGATTTGGGCAAAGGAACCGGTTTGGGGTTGGCCACCGTCTACGGCATCATCACACAAAGCCGCGGCGCCATTTCCGTCGACAGCGCGCCCGGTCGCGGCGCGACATTCACTGTCTATTTGCCGAAAAGCGACGCCGAAGCGGCGACTGTGTCTGTTACTCCCGTGTCCGCGGAGCCGCTGCCGGGATGGGAGACCGTGCTCGTGGTCGAGGATCAACAGAGCGTGCGAGGATTTGTGCAGAGTCTCCTGAAGCTGAACGGATATCATGTATGGGAAGCGGCTGATGGCATCGAAGCCTTGCGTATCTGCCGGCAACATCCCGGCGAGATTCAGTTGCTGGTGACCGATGTGGTTATGCCGGGGATGAGTGGGCGAGAGTTGGCTGAACAGTTGGCGGTGGAACAACCTTCGATCAAGGTCCTGTACATGTCCGGGTATACCGATGATACGGTCGTGCACGCCGGGGTCGCGCAGGCCGGAATGGCCTTTTTGCAAAAGCCGTTCAGCCCGACGACCTTCACTCATAAGGTGCGCGAGGTGCTCGATAAAGTGTGATCACTCTCTGATGTTCCGCCTTCTTTTGATCGGCTTCACGAGCCTTCTACTCTTGGCCGCGATCGCGCCTGCCGGCGCGCAACTCGATCGGCTGCGCAAATCCTATAGAGATCCGCATGCCGTTCAGGCTCTCGATGAGGCGATGGCCACCATTCCGGCAGGAGACTTTTGGATGGGTGTCGATGGATTGCAGGGGTTGGAGGATGAACGCCCTCGACATCAGATTCGGTTGGACGCCTATTTGATGGATCTGTACGAGGTGACGGTGGGCCGCTACACCGTCTTTTTATCGCAGAGCGACCGTACGCCGCCGGCCTTCTGGGAGACGGTCACGCTCGAAGAGCATGCCGGCCGTCCGGTTATTGGAGTCGATTGGGAAGATGCCGAGGCGTACTGTCGGTGGGCCGGGAAGCGCCTGCCGACGGAAGCGGAATGGGAACGCGCGGGCCGCGGTCTCGATGAACGTTCGTATCCATGGGGCAATCAGACGCCGACATTCGACTTGGCCAATTACGGACTTGGCGCGCGCTTCAGCTATAGTCAAACGCTTATGCCGGTCGGCCGTTACCAGCGGGGGAAAAGCCATGAGGGCCTGTATGACATGGCCGGCAATGTGTGGGAATGGGTGCACGATTGGTACGGCGCCGCCTATTATGAGGCAGGCGAGAATCGGAATCCTCAGGGACCTGAACAGGGCCAGTTTAAGGTGTTGCGAGGGGGATCGTGGTCGGAGTTGCCGAAATATCTACTGGCCTACGGCCGCTTCAAGCTTCCGCCTGCGACACGCAACAGCTTTACGGGATTTCGCTGCGCGAAATCGGAGTAAGGCGTTGTGTTGCTACGACGTCCGGGCGGTCGTTATGGCACACGATCTTGGAGCGGTGTTTTCGGCTCTTCGATGACATAGCTCGGCAGTTCGGTCAGCGCCTCTCGGTACCGAATCTGTAACTCCTCCAATTGATCCGGGGCCAACCAGCTGCCTTTTGAGACTTCCTTATTCACATATTCCTGGGGTTCGAACGTCAGGCCGAACGGCGTGGGGGCCTCGGGAACGTCCGGCATATTGCGGAGGTATTTGCTGATGTCAGGACCCACCGCGTGTAAATCGTGCACTTCGCTTAATTGTAAAAAGAGCAACGGGTCTCGGGCAAAAGCCCAGCCCGTGGTCGTGACCTCTCCGCCCGCCCCCGGCTGACTCAAGTGAAAATACACGCGTTGATCCGGCGTGGCCCGCGCCAGCGCATCGGCCATCGGTTTGGCCAACAGGAGGATTTCGTCATCACGAAATGCGCGTGTTTGCTTGGCCTCGCCGCTGACGAGCCGATAGATCAGATTACGTCGCTCACCGGCGCGCACGCCTCGCAAGAGATTCGCCATCTGGCCTGCGCTCAAGATCACCGGATGTGTATTTCGAACAGGAGTCGGTTCCGAATCCAGTCGGACTTGATCGAGGCCCTCTTCCCACAGCACGGACCCAGGACGAGGCGTCGTTTCGGCGCAGGACACCCACAGAAGTGACAACATGAGCAGGAGAAGGCGCGTCACATTCATGTCTTACCGTGTGGTGCTTCGCTGGGCCCGTAATGCGTGCTCATACGACTGGTCGAAGCCATGTTTCTGAAGAATGTTTTGCACATCGGGCGTGTTCAAAAAATGGACGAACTCTTTGCCCAACGTACAAGAGCGATGGCTGCAGGTCCACACGACGGCGCTGGAAAATTTCACGGGAAGCCGAAAAGACCCGGGCACCTCGTCGATAATCTGCAGCTTGGGATTGGCGGCTGCATCGATTCGATACACAATGCCTACATCGGCTTCTCCACTAGTGACGAGATGGATGACGTCTTCGTGTTTGCCATACAGATATCGGGAATGGGGGGCCGGCCCAAGATCTAATCTCGATAAGAGTTCTTGGGTGAGGGCGCCTAGGGCGGTGGTTTTCGGATCGCCCATGGCGATGCGGGCAATTCGATTGGTGTGAAGATCTTTAATCGACACGCCTTTCACATGTGCCGGGGACGCGGTGACCAGCACGAGCGATGTTTGTCCATACACGACAGGACCGCCGTTGAGTGTAAGGCCCTTGTTGTGGAGTTTGTTGACTTCTTCTGCGGCCGCCGGGAGAAAGACGTCGGCGGGTGCGCCGTCTTCAATGGCCTCCCGAAGCGTTTGCGAAGGGCCATAGACGATGCGGATCTCCGCTGTCTTGTGTTGTGACTCGAAGAGAGGAAGTATCTCGCGTAATACCGGCTTGAGACTCGGCGCTGCCGCAATCGTAAGTGACTCAGCCCAGCCGGTGCCCACCGTCAGGAACCACACGATGGCTGCCGGTACGGCGAATTGAAGCGATGATGTTCCGATGCGCATACTCACTTCTCGTCGGTCATTACCAATAGAATTGATACATGACACGGATGCGATTCTCAACAAGATCCTGTCCGTACCCAGGCTGGGAGGCCAATGTCGAGCGTCCCGCTGCATAGCCGCCGGTTCCCATGGTGATGTTGCTGTAATCGGTGACCATACGATGGTTGAAGGTGCCGTCGAAGTTGTAGCTGACTGCCACGCCCGCCTCCTGAATCAGATCCTGTCCCTGTTTGGTATTCGGGTCCATCATTGCGTAGCGTACGGCGACTTCCATTTTTCGTGGAATGACATATTTCCCGAGTTGCACGTACCAGCCGGTGGCGCTGCCCAGTTGGGGATTGCCGCCTCGCACCTGTTGTTCGCGAATGTATCCCTCGGCTTGAAGCGCCCACCCGCGGTACTTGGCGATGATGTCGAACTCCCATGTCTGAAAGTCGATGAAGCCGGCTCCAATCAGGCGGCCATTGCTCGTGGCAATCAGTTGATTGCGAATGGCGGTGCTGGGATTCAACAAATTCAGGCCGGGGTTGTAGGCATAGCCGGCGGCTACGGCAATCTGCGGCACACGCGAATAGAGAATATCGCCCTCACCATACCCTGGCCGGCCGCTCACGTTCCATAGCACGCGAGCAACATACATGTGCTCATCGGCATTCGCTCGGGTATTGCCTGCCGTCACCGGAATGCCGAGGCGGTCAGTATTAATTCCCGCGCCATTGTAAATGCCAATAGCATAGTTGAACCGGTATTTACTTTCATCGCTGAGGATGGTGATGCCGATATCCCGACGATTGAGAACGTTGGCAATGAAGGATTCCGCGACGATATTCCGGTCGACGAAGGACAATGTCGCGACCGATGTAATTTCCTCTCGATTGAACCAAGTGCGATATTGCCCTACTTGCACGGTGGCATACGGGACATGCCACGACGTTACCGTGGCGTCGAGAAGGGCGACGTTGCCGGTGCCATTCGTTCCGTTCGGGGCGCCTTCCGGCTGGTCCGCCGAGAAGGTAAGGTTGTAGCGGAGGTCCGGATCAAAGGCATAGCCGAGGAATTGCAAACGAACGTATCGCACATTGAAGGTGCTGGCGGAAGAATCATTCTGACGGACGGCCGTAAGATTGGTCCCTACTAGCTCAGGAGAATTGTTTGCATCGCCCACCAGCCGCCAGGCTTGATTGTACTCATGCTGGTTATAACGAAATTGTAATTGGACCCGTAGCTTCAGGAGAAACTTATCGCCGACTTTGATGTTGAGACCGTTTCCATAACCGACACTGTACCCGGGGTCGCGGACGCGTTGCCGGCTCTCGAGAATCCTTTGGCCTCGGTCGAATTCCTCTTGGGAGATGATTCCCTTTTCCAGGAGATATCTCCCCCACGGATCTTCAGTGGGCACATACTGCCAGTGCCCCCCTTTTTTTACGAACTCGCCTTCCTCCGCAGCCCAAGCCGCCGGAGTGACCATGAGGATCACGAGTACAACAACCTCAAAAATTTTCTTGAGGGCCCTAATAGAAACGCCGTCGTTCATGGCAACGTTATTATCGCGATTTCAGAGGAGCGCATCGCAGCGGCAGAGTTCCGTTGAGGAAGGAAAAAGTTTCGTTCACTTGATAGAACAAATGATCTTTCACTCGATAGATCAACGGGGCAACTGACATTTTGGGGTAGTGCGTGCTGATCCGATTCGTTTGCCGATGACAAAATCGACCTCTAAATTCTTGAGAGGCGTCCCGCGGGGATAAATGTTCGAAGGTTGTATAGCCGGAACCAAATGATCCATTCGTCTGTCGGGTGAACAGGGATTCGACCGGCGATCCGTGAAGCACACGGCTATTTTGCAGGTGTCCATCGAATCCACTCCACAGTCTGAGTGAAGGCCATGATCGCGTACGACTTCGCAAAGCGCTGTTCGATGGCGGTAAGAATTGCATCGGCCACAGCGCCGGGCGCGACCACGATCATTTGTAGATTGTCCTGACCGATGGCCGCCTCACTCCGTTCGCCATGTACACCCTTGCCGCTCTTGGCTTCCGTGATCGTGTAGCCAGGCGCCCCGGCTTCTTGGGCAAGTTCAATAAGGTCTTGTTCGAGGATTCGTTCCGTCACGATCGTTACAAGAGTGGACTGCTGGCGTTGCATGCTGCCTCCATCTAGAGGTCAATGACTGTCCGAGAAGAAATATGGAAAAGACGATCCATGGTGCCTAGCGCTACTGTGTGTCATCAGCAAAAAAGAAAGTCGAATACTGCGGAGTTCGACGCGTCATTCCATACTCCCTATCCTTCATGGTCCATGTAACTTATCGAGCAGTGCAAATACATCAGACAACGAGAAGAGGGATGATTAGCGAAATAGTGATCGATCAATCAGATTTAGGGGTCATCAAAAACACGTGCGGTTTCCCGTCTGTGAATATACCGACGCCCGCAATCTGGCCATTATCGTTTATGCAGCGGGGAGCGAGCGATTTCCAACCGAGTGTGGAGGGTAGCAGGGTGTTAAGGTCCACCATCTTTCCATTCTTGTACAGAAATCCACGCGCCCCGCTCATCCCCACGATGACACCGGCTTTGTTAATGCATAAGGCTTGGCTATCGCCATTATCCAAGGCGCCTAAATCGGTCATTTTGCCGTCTGCGTATAGGAATGCATGAGGCTTGTTCGAGCCGGCAATATCGGCGCTGCCGACGATCTGCCCGCGTTCATTGAGGCTATTCGCCCGACTCTCCGTTCCGCCCAAGGTGCCTAAGTCGACCATCTTTCCATTTTCATAGGAAAATGCATGAGTCGCTCCGGCGTAGGTACTCGAATAGCCCACGATCTGTCCATTATTATTGATGTCGGTCGCGACACTTTCCATGCCTCCGAGGGTGCCCAGGTCGGTGAATCGCCGCCCACGATACAGGAACGCATGTCGCTCCGATGGATAGTTTTCGCCCCGCACCGGAATGAGGGTATACCAGCCGATGACTTCAGCCAGATCGTTGATGGCTAATGCGATGCCGGGTGGCCGGGCATAAGCCGCGATGTCGATAAATTTTCCGTGACTATAGATATAGGCATCGCGACCTATATTGCCGACAAGCTGGCTTGCCGCATTGATGTCCATTGCGCGGCAGCCGATTCCGCCACATGTATTGAGATCGGTGACTTTGCCGTCTTTGTACCACCAAGCTCGAAATCGAGTCGCGCCGCTCGAGGCCGGGACGGCGCCCACTACTTCTCCCTGATTGTTCATCCCTTCAACGCTCACCCCAGGGCCGATCAAGCCGATGTCCCTGATCGAATAGGTGTCGCCCGACGCCGCGTCGAGCGGCTGGATCGTGAAAAGAAAAACTGCCCCAATGAGTAAGGCCGCGCACGCCATCTTTTTTGTTTGTCGATAGGCCGGGTCAAGCCACTGCCGGCGCAGTCCCACGAGCGACCTTGTGCTATCCGTCATCATGTCACCGTTCCTGCTCTTTCAAGGGAACAGACACGCTGATGGCCCCCGCCAGATCACCCTCTTCCGCGCCTTCTTTGGGGTAGCCGGAGATGTCTATCTGTCCAGCCGGGCTGCCGTGGCACGTCAGGCAATCTTTCGTATAGTAAATCGGCGTCAGAACCCGAAGAGTCCCATCGTCCGTGACCTGATTGATCGTGACCGATTGGCTCGGCTGGACCAGCAATCGCCGCAAGACCGCCTGTTCATAATCATCCGGTGTATTATTCGCATTACGCGGCTGTAACGTCGTTTGCTTAAGTTTGACGTGAGACTGCGCGGAAAATCTTGCCGCCGCCTGGCTTCCGAAGCTGGCCGGGATAAAATTCTTGTACCCAACCCCTTTCCGGTTGATCACGTCTTGCGCGTCGGCGACAACAGATTTACTGGACGCCACCAGTGCCTGCAGCAGGTCTTTGGCCATCGGTGGGATAGCCACCTCCTTCATATTCTTAAGGTCGATGCCCGATCGCAAGCGGAACTCATCGATTAATTGCCGTTCAAAGACGTCGGGTGTAAAGCCCTTGTCGCCTTTCTCGGGATCGTCGATCAAGGCTTGGTTTCGCTCGATGACCACCCGCCCTGCACTCAATAGTTGCCCGATCAAACGAGCCATTTCTTGCGCCTCTCCGCGGGTTGCCGCAGATGCGCTGGATGCAGGTATCAACGCCAGGCCTACTGCCATGAGGAAGGCTATACCCTGTAGATAACGTCTCATACTAGTCCTCTCAAAGCCCATCATCGATTGTTAGTCATGGCCACATTCTCCGAGGGAACGGGCAAGGTGTCCGCGCGTTCCGGCGCAGGAGACATGAGAAATACGTGTTGTTTGCCATCCGCGTACGTACCTACACCCGCGATCTGCCCTTGATCGTTGATGCAGCGGGGGACGAGCGATTTCCAACCGGCCTCAGAGGGCACTAGCGTCTGCAGGTCCATCAACCGGCCGCCGGTATAGAGAAACCCACGGCCACCGCTGTTTCCCACCACATGACCGGACTTGTTTATGCAGAACGCCACGCTCTCATCGCCATTGAGGGTCCCAAGATCGCGCATCTTTCCGTCGGTATACAGGAAGGCGTGCGGTTTATTGGTTCTCGCCACATTTGCGCTTCCTACGACTTGTCCCGCTTCATTGATCCCATGTGCGCGGCTCGCCGTTCCCCCGAGAGTCCCCAAGTCGCGCATCCGATCACGTTCGAAAAGAAAGGCGTGCGATTCGCCCGTATAGGTCGTCGCATAGCCGACGACTTGTCCGGAATTGTTGAGGCTGGTGGCGCCGCTTTCTGTCCCTCCCAGTGTCCCAAGATCCGTGAGCTTACGACCGCGATAGAGAAACGCATGACGTTCGGGTGGAAAGTTTTCACCGGGAGCCGGGATGAGCGTATACCATCCCACGATTTCCGAGAGATCATTGATCGCCGAGGCAATCCCTTGCGGACGCGCATATGCGGCGAGATCGATGAATTTGCCATGACTGTAAATATAGGGGTCTCGGCCGATGTTGCCGACGATCTGGCCGGCTCCATTGATATCCAGCGCGCGGCATCCCGTCCCGCCACAACTGCTGAATTCGATGACCTTGGTTCCGTTATACCACCAGGCTCGATTCGTTGAAATCGTGGCTGGCGTCGCGCCGACGATCTGGCCCGCATTGTTCATGCCTTCTACCGAGACGCCTTGAGAGATTTCCCCGATGTCTTTAATGGAGAAGCGTTCAGCTCCGTGTGCCAGCCCATAGGTCAACACTGTGCTGACGATCACGTTCAACATGGCGACGGTCAGACGATCCATGTTCATAACGGCCCCTTGGTGGTGTAGGTCAAAGAGGAATTCTTTCAATGATGCTGGCCGCGGGGATTCCCCCGATTCTTCAGTCAGAGAGCATTGTGCAAAATGCAGTCCCGCAGCGGATTTGAGTCAGGGAACCCTACACCCTTAAAAGGTGCCTTACAACGGCGGTGGCCAACTTACATTGTTTCGGGCTCCTTCGATATCGGTGAGCGCACTGTGCGACGTCGAATTTTGACGGAGAGGTGAGGTTATTAGCAATCAAATATGCACGGTGCTCGGTGTGCGATAACGCGCGAAATCTGAAATCATACAATCACACCATGAGCGCTTCTCTTTAATAACACGGTTAACTGGTGGACTATTCGATCGTCCTCAATGGAATAGAAATTGCTCGATTTGAATAGCCCGACCGACTGTTCTTTCTGGAGGCTCAGCACATGGATCATAGTTTACTGGAAGCCATAGGACACAATCTGACTGCGCCTATGCCGCTCTTCTTTGTGCTTGGCATCCTAGCTACTCTGATACGGTCTGATCTCAAGGTGCCAGAGGCTTTATATATCGGACTGACTCTCTATCTTCTTGCGGCGATCGGACTGCATGGCGGAGCTGAAATACGCGAAGTAGGCTTGACTGCGATTTGGATACCGTTAATGGGCACGATGTTTTTAGGGATTCTGATCCCGATCGTGGGGTACTTCATCCTTCGCAAGATCGGAAAGTTTTCCATTCACGATGCCGCTGCGATCGCTGGACACTATGGGTCGGTCAGCGCCGTGACGTTCGCCGTCGCCACGCAGTTTCTTTCCAGCTTGCAGGTTAGGCAGGAAGGATATGTCTCTGCGTTTCTGGCGGTGCTGGAGCCTACTGGCGTCGTCATTGGAATTCTGTTGGCCAGAATGGCGCTTCAGGCAGAGGGGCAAGCCAGTGGTTCGACGAAACAGACCGGATGGGTCAGGCGGGTGCTGCACGAGGCGATCACTGGTAAAGGATCGATGATTTTGTTAGGCGCCTTGGTCGTGGGATACATCTCCGGTCCTGAAGGTATTGCAGTGACGAAACCGTTCTTCGGCGACCTCTTCAAGGGTGTGCTGTGTTTGTTCATGCTGGAAATGGGACTCGTGGCCGGACTTCGGCTGGCGGAAGTCAAAACCGTCGGCAAGTTCCTGATCATCTTTGGCATCCTGATGCCCATCTTTGATGGGATGTTGGGTGTGTTGACCGGGGACTTCGTGGGTCTCAGCTTAGGAGGAGCCACGATGTTGGGAGTGATGGCAGCAAGCGCCTCCTACATTGCCGCGCCGGCTGCCATGCGCATCTCACTACCGGAAGCCAATCCTTCTCTCTACCTCACCGCGTCATTGGGGATCACGTTTCCTTTCAACATTGCGATGGGAATCCCGCTGTATTACTGGTTTGCCCGAATGCTCTTCGGCGGGTAAATACCATAGCACGTCGCTGAGAAGGTTTCGTGCGGCTGCTCAAGGACGTAAGAGAACGGCGGCGATCACCAGCACGGTTAACGTCGCCAGCACGGCCAAATAAATCGTCACGCTTCGATCGCTCAACCATGCCGATTGCCAATCTTCGGGATAGAGTGTTTTACCAAGGATGTACAGATCTTGATCGTACAACCCCAACACCCGTTCGATTTCGATGAGCGCTTGCTTGGCCATGCGATGGCGATTGCGCTGTTGAAGAATGAGATAGGCGAAGACCGCCGAGAAGAGTGATACACCGGTGATCGCGAAGAGCGCCGTGGTGAAGTCGGGATGCGGCCGTGCGGGAAAAGCCACCATGGTGACGAGCAGCAGGACGAGAAATGCGCTCGCGAAAGCCGTGAGCCGCATCATCTGTTCCCGTCGTCGGAAGACCTCCTCCTTATACCACGGGTATAGGACCTTCAAGACTTCCAGCTGCTCGTCGCGCAACCGTTCCATCATCGTCCTTCACCGCGAAAGATGCTGAACAAGCCACTCAGCAATCGAGTGCGTCATCGTACGAAAGTCCTCGCCTTTTGTAAATCCATGGTCGGCGCCTGGGAGTAAGTCCAACCGTTTCTCACCTGTGAGGATATCGAATAGCCGGCGACTTTGATGGAGCGGGACCAATTCATCGCAATCTCCCTGGACGATCAGCACGGGCGCCTGGATCGATTCGGCTGCCTTATACGTGTCGAAGGTTAAGCAATCCTCATACAATCGATACTGCAGGGCGACCGGCTGTGACCCTCCGAGCACATTGGGAATTTCGTTGAACCGTTTCCAGTGCGCCATCCGGTCCTCGCCAAACTCCATGCGCAGCGTTTCTGGAAAATCTGCCACGGGACACTTGAGGGCAACCGCGCGGAGATCGGTCGTACGCGCTGCGAGGAGTAATGCGACCAGTCCGCCGAAGCTCGATCCCATGAGTCCCAGGCGGCGATAGCCTTTGTGTCGAACACTGGCCAACGCCGACTGCGCTTGATCCAAGGCCGTAGTCAGTGTAATGCGCTCGAAGGGGCCTTCGCTCTCACCTTGTCCGAAGAAATCGAAGCGGCAGGTTGCGATGCCTCGCTCGACGAGCAGCCGCGTCAGCGTTTTGTTTGTCGTACTGTTTTTATTCGACAGAAAGCCATGGCACAGAAGCACGAGAGATTCCGTTGGGGTATCGGGTGTAACCAGGATGACGGAGACGCGATGACCTGAGGAGTCGTGAAACGTGAACGATTCTTCCATGAGGTCATCATACCATTAAGAGGAAGGGCTCAGCAGAGGGTGCTAACGAAATGCCAAAAAACTGTGAAGGATATCTCGATCGACCAAGCCGATCAGCGCCTCGCCATCGCGGCGAACCAATTCAGGCACGCTACCGACTCCTCGTTCGAGCCACGCGTTATGCCACGACCGAGTTATCGAGTCGGCCGCCGCTGCATCAATAGCATCGTGAAGGCCGGCTTCCGCCATTAAGGTATGAATCGTGACCGAATCGGAAATATCGCGTCTGTGTTGCCACAAGGCTCGATAAAAAGATGTAGCAAGCGCATGGGCTTTCTCCCCGTCGATGCGCAGCGCGGAAGCGACGGCTTGGATGGCCGGACCCGTGTTCGGCTTACCTCGCGGGAGAGAGATCGGCACGTCCGGGGCGAACCGCTGGATCGACTGAACCTCACGCTCCAACTCTCGCCGAAAACTCAGTCCGGCTGAAGCCATCGGTACCGCAAGGTGCGGCGCGTGTTGAACGCCGCGCCACGCGATACGATCGGCCGCCTGTAACTGGATCACACGCTCGCCGAATGCATAGCAAAAGGGACAATTAAAATCGCTATACAAAACGAATTCGGGATCCATCGGTTAGGAGGGGGAAGGATGGTGAGTCAGGAGGAGGCCTATCTTCGCTCCAAATATTCCAATGCCGGCAAATAATAGACCGGCTGTCATCCATGAGGCCACTTGCACGACCGTCGAATGTAAATTGTAGTTCCACACTAATGCCGCAACGACGGCAAGCCCCATCGTGCCCAGGGTTAACGCGCCCACTTGCAGGATACGCCAGCGTTCCACGATGGACGTGAGTTGGGCTAAATAAGGTCCGCGTTTTTTGCTGCTGGCGACGCGGCTGACCGCCAGAATAATCGGTAATAGATAAGAGAGCGCGCCGAAGATGGTCTGCAGAATGAAGCCGGTAAGCGCCAAATGCGTATACCCCACAAGATGCAGCCGTCCGAACGGCACGCCGGACGGCTCCCACAAAAAATTTATGGCCACTAAGATACCGGTGGGTACGACGAGCAAGAGGAATAATGTGGCAAGCAAAAAATGATCGGACGCAATGCTCGATGGCCGGCCGGAGCCCATCCAAGTGCGCAGCATATTATATGCGTACATCACCACCGCCGCGAGCACAACGGCGCCTGCGCCGATCTGTGCCCACAGATTCGACAGGAGAAAGCCCATGACCAGGAGAAGTATGCCGACCGGTAAGATCAGATAGGTGAGTCGGGCCAAACGTGGGCTATAGAGTCGGGCATTGAGCACAGTCGGAAAGAGATTGTGCATGGTGCCAATAATCGACAAGGTCGCGAAGCCCAGCAGATTGAGATGTATATGCGCCAGCCGTCCCTGACCCAGAAACGGGAGAGGGATCGTGCGGAACGCCATCGATTCCCCAAAGCCCAACCCGGCTAGTAGTGCAAGCAGGGCGGTACCGTAAAACCAGAGGTTGAGGGGAGGAGACACGAGGCTCGTTCGAACTTGACGGAGGGCGTCCGTCACCAAAGACAAAAAAGCGACGACAACCAGCGCGCCCGAGATGCCGACGATCGTATAGTCCTGTACCCAGAATCCCATGAGCACCCCGATCGTCCCTCCGTTCATCAAGGCGAACAGAGCAGGGTGCGCATCCGGCCGATCGCGACCGGTCATTAACAACGGCGGGACAAGCGCCAGCATGGCGCCGAGAATCATCTGCGCCACGCCTCCGACTAACGCCGCGTGCACATGGAGCAGACGAAGCATCGGCGGCAAAGCGATGCCGCGTATCGTAGCCAGGAACAGGATCAATCCAAGGAGCGAGGAGGCAATGAGCCATGCCAATCCGGTGAGCAAAAAAACCGGCGGGCGAAACAGGCGCGCCATGCGCCTCCTTTCAATTAGTCGGGCAGGAAATAGAAATGGTTCGTCGGACCTTTGCCATGGCCGATGGCCAATCCATGCCGGATCGCTTCTGTGAGATACGTCTTGGCCGTTTGAATCGCATCCGGCAGCGTCTTGCCTCTCGCCAATTGCGCCGCGATCGCCGACGCATACGTACAACCCGTGCCATGCGTATGCGGGGTGTCGATGAAATCCCCTTTGAAGATATTGAAAAACTTGCCGTCATATAAAATATCCGTGCCGCGCTCAGCGATGAGATGACCGCCCTTGATCAACACATGCTTGCATCCCATCTTGTACAATGCTTTCGCCGCTTGCCGCGCGTCGGCTAGAGACTTAATGGGCATCCCGGAGAGCTGTTCCGCTTCATAGACGTTCGGCGTGATGACGAGCGCCATCGGGATCAATTCGCGCTTTAAGGCCTCCACCGCATCCGGTTTTAAGAGCGTCTGGCCGCTCTTCGATACCATAACGGGATCGACCACTAGATTCACGACACTCTGCGGTTTGAGCATTCGCGCGACCGTCCTCACAATGTCCGCAGACGATAACATCCCGATCTTCACCGCCGCGACCTCGAAATCATCGAACACCGCATCGATCTGTGCCTCGATGATGGATGTCGGCAGCTCGAACACCTCCGTCACCTCTTCCGTATTTTGCGCCGTAATGGCCGTGATCACGGACATAGCAAACACGCCATGCGCCGACATCGCTTTAATGTCTGCTTGAATCCCCGCACCGCCTCCGGAATCCGAGCCGGCTATTGTGAGAACTTGTTTCATATGTATCTCACTAAATGATCTGGACTGTCAGAACTCTGTTTTGCTCCATTTTATATAAGTTCATGTTGAGCACACGTCTTCAGTTTAGTTGTGTTTCCATGAGGTACCAAAATTATAGAATGAATATGGATCAATGTCTTTTTCAGAGAGGTGCTCCTTTAAGTTATGCAATGAGCTTTTTGTTAAGCTTATAAAAAAGTTAACCGGGTAAACCAGTTCCCATGTATCGTACGGGAGGTTCGTGCCACCCTCAAAATTTGTAAGACTATGGTAGAAGGGGGATCTGTCTGTCACGCTCTCGAACCCATGTCCTGGTTCACGAAACTCATGAATGAGGTTGCAACGATATTCATATAGTAGGTTTGCATGACCACAAGCTTCGATTTGTACTTTTTCAGCATCAGTTGTAAGCGTCTCCAGATCAAATGGCATCGGATCATTATCGATACCATAAGGCCTAAAATCTTTCCAATTTCGAAGTCGCCGCTCGACATAGTCCCTTAACTTGCTCGGGGGATGAGGTGGCAATCGGTGAGAAAGCTGAACGAGACTGACCCGATCCTTATCATTCCAATCCCCAAAATCGTAAATAAAATTTACGAAACGTCTTGTAAAACGAGGCTTCGGAGCACGGTAAGCGCGACTTATAGCATCTATCGCTGTCACGAGTAGTATTTTTTGATGTCGCCGGTTGTCGATCAAAACAATTTGATTAAACTGTTCCTGGAAATGGTTACAGAAACTGTTAATTGATTCTTGCTGGGACATACCAAACGATTATCCCGGGCTAACGAGCAGGCTCTTTTTGTTATTTTGTTTCCTGCGTGGCCGTTGTTTCTTTCTCGCAGGGAGCGCCGGGCTGGGCCGTCACTGCGCGCATCGACCGAGCACCTCCGAGCGTGCGCGGTCTGCGAGCAGCACCTTATTCTTCATTTCTCTACTCGGTGGCCGGTGTTCCTCTCCCGCAGGGTGTGTGGGGTTGGGCCCTGACTGCGCGCGTCCAACGGGCACATTCTGATCGTGCGCGTTGCGCGAGCACACGGGAACGACGCCGCATGCCACGCTCCGAATATTCACACCGGCCACTCCTCTTCTTTCCAGGCCATTTCCCAAAACATCCACTCATACCGCGAGCTGATTACGAATGCCTCTTCCATTCGTTTTTTCTCTGCTGACCCTGCCTTCTTCGCCCACGCGTCCACCTTCGCCCGCATCCATCGTTGCACCTCGGCAAACTCCGGCGAGGCGTATAGCATGAGCCAGTCGCGGTAGGGGTGCCCGGTCTTCGGCGGACCGTTGCGTAGCAAATGATTGCCGACCACGCAATAGATCCATGCGCAGGGCAGGGCCACGACAGTGATTTCCGCGGCGGTTCCCATTTGCGCCACGCTTAGCATATGGCGCGTGTAGGCGTAATTCGTCGGCGCCATCTTCACTGCGGACATTTCCTTCGGCGTCAATTTCCACCGGTTGCCATAGCTTTCATGCAAGGCGCGTTCAGTCAGGACCGTCTCTTCGACCAATTTAGAGAATCTCAGCGTCGATTCCGCATCCGGCGCTCTCTGCGCGGCGGCCGCAAACACGCGCGCAAGGTCCCCAAGAAAACGTGCGTCCTGCAGAATGTAATATTGAAACTTTCGTTCAGGCAACGTGCCCTTCCCAAGCGCCACTACGAACGGATGAGTCAGTTGCGCATTCCAGATCAACTGCGCTCTTTTCCGAAGGTGATTACAAAACGACATAATTTCCTTACTCGTGTTCAAACGGTCAAAATCACAGAAGGCTCAAAATGATTCCCAACAAGGCCGCAGCCGAGAGAGAACCGGAGGCGGTGAACTTTTTCACCCACCCACCCGAGCGCGCCAAGACGCGCTTCTTCCCACGTGGGCTATGTTGAGGATTCTCTGGAGGCGAGAACGCAGCTCGGGAAGGAGCGCGTCTCGGCGCGCCTGGGGTGTGGACGGGTGAAATAGGATCATTTTCAGCCTCCTGAATCTCACTAGGCGATTCCGCCTTGGCGTGCCGCCATCTCACTCGGCAACCACGGACGAGGCAGTCGATTGAGGCCGGCCAGCGCGGCGACCATATAGCATTCGGCCAAGGTCGGATAGTTGAAGACGTTATCGATGAAATAATCGATTTTTCCTCCATGGGCCATGACGGCTTGGCCGATGTGGACCAATTCGGTGGCCCCCTCACCAATGGCATGGACACCAAACAGTTGCCGCGTCTGTTTATGGAAGAGCAACTTCAGCATGCCGATATCATCACCGATGAGTTTGCCGCGCGCGATCTCCTGATAACGGGCGAGCCCCACTTCATATGGCACCTGATCGCGCATCAGATCCTGCTCCGTGGGGCCGACCATCGAAATTTCGGGGATCGTATAAATACCGTACGGAAGCAACTGCCATTTCACATCAGACGGAAGACCGAACGCGTGGCATGCGGCGAGGCGACCCTGTTGCATGGAGGTGGAGGCTAAGGCCGGAAAGCCGATGACGTCTCCCACGGCATAGATGTGCGGGACCGTCGTCTGAAAATGTTCGTTGACCTTCAGCCTGCCGCGCGCATCGGGTTGAACACCGATGGCTTCCAGATTCAATTCTGCCGTGGCGCCGACACGCCCCGCCGAGTACATGACCATGGAGGCGTTCAGTTGTTTTCCATTCTGTAATTGTACCGAGACGTGATCGGCCCCTTTTTGGACGCGTACGACTTGCTCATTGACATGGAGGTCGACGCCGATGGCCGTCATCTGGACTTGCAACGCATCGATAATTTCGTGATCGGCAAATTCCAACAGGCGTGGTCGCTGATCGATCAGCATGACCTTGATGCCCATCGTCGCGGCGATCGACGCATATTCGGATCCGATGACGCCGCCACCGATGATGATCAGCGAAGTCGGCAGGCACTTTAATGTCAACCATTCATCGGTGTCGATGATCGTATGGCCGTCGAACGGCACGGTGTCCGGTCGGGCCGGTTTCGATCCCACGGCGACAACAATATGGTCCGCGGTCTGTTCCGTCTCCTCGTCGCCGTGTCGAATGACCAGTCGATGTGGATCGATGAAGCGCGCGGCCCCAAACATCAGATCTACATTGTTGCGAGCCATCTGTTTCTGGATGATGTGGATCTCTTCGGTGATGACGTGGCTGCAGCGGAAGGCCAGGTCTTCCATCGTGATGTCTTGTTTGAGCCGGTATTCGGCTCCATACACGGCGCGCTGATGAAACCCGGAGAGGTAGAGAACGGCTTCGCGGAGCGATTTGCTGGGAATGGTGCCGGAGTTGATGCAGACACCCCCGACAACCTCGGCGCGCTCGATGATGCCGACTTTTTTGCCGAGTTTGGCGGACTGCACCGCGGCCTTTTGGCCGGCGGGGCCGGTGCCGATCACTAACATCTCATAATGCATAAGGTATTCGGGCGTTGAAAATCGCCGCCACCTTCGTTCTCAACTCACCGCCATCCTCAACGTACCCCAGAGGGTACGCCTCCGGTTGCGGGTTCGTCTGCGGCCTTGTTGGCGGGCGATTTTGAACACCCTCCACATTCTACAGTCGGATGTTGAAAATGGTCCCCAACTGCGTTCTCCGCCTCAAGAGAATTCTCAATGTAGCCCACGCGGGAAGAAGCGCGGCTTGGCGCGCTCGGGCGGGAGGGTGAAAAAGTTCACCGCCTCCGGTTCTCTCTCCGCTCCGGCCTTGTTGGAAACGCTTGTGAGTTCCTGCGCTAGCAGAGGAGGCAGATTGTGTGTCCTACGAATTTGATTTCACCAGCGCGTTCGCGGCTTGGAAGGCGGCGTCCATATCCGGAAGCTGCGCGAGTTCCGGCGTGACTTGTAGATAGCGAATCACGTTTTCTTTATCCACCACGATGACGGATCGCGCGAGTATGTGCGGGCCTTTGACGAGCAGGCCATTCGTTTTTCCGAAGTCGCCGCCGCGATAGTCCGAGAGAAACGTCACATTGGCAATCTTGGCCTCTTTGGCAAAGCGTCCCTGTGCGAACGGCGTGTCGACACTGACGGTGATCATCTGCACGTTCTTGTCGAGCCCCTGGTTCTTCTCGCTGAGATAATGCGTCTGCTGCTCGCATACTTTCGTGTCGAGGGATGGAACGACGCTGATGATGCGCACCGTTCCTTTTGTGTCGGCGATATTCATGAGCGAGAGATCATTTTTAGCGACTTGCACATCAGGCAGCACATCGCCGACCTTGATCCCTTTGCCTTCAAGGTCCAATGGTGAGCCTTTGAAGGTCACGGTGTGTCCGTCTCCAGGGGTGGCCGACGTCGTGGCGACGGGAAAATTTTGATAGGCAAATCCGCGATCGGAATTGGAACCGGGCCAGTTCACGTTACACCCTGCCGTTCCTACACCTAGGAGAACCAGCGAAACGAAAAAGGTGGTCGATCGGTTCATAGGGCCTCCATGGAACGTTCGGACGTTGCTCCAACCGTGTCATGACCGGGGTCTGCTGTCAAGGTTTGAGAAATGTCTGGATGCGGGGGTTGATGACGTCGGGCCGCTCCCACATGGCTAGATGGCCGGCCTCGGGTATGAGCTCAAACTCAGAGGCCTTGATCTTATGATGAAGGTCCACACCCACTGCCGGTGGAAATACGGCGTCCTTGTCGCCCCAGATGACGAGGGTGGGCTGTCCTATCTCGCCAAACCGTGTGGCAAACCCCTCTTCCCATAAGGGCAAATGTTTGACGGTCCCGCGAATCGCTTTCATCACGCCGGGTCGATGACGGTTTCGATTCGAGCGGTCGATGACTACCGGAGTGATCAAACGATCGTCGTAGATCATTTCGCGGAGCACGCTTCTAGTTGTGCTCCGGCCCGCGAACCAGTTGGCCATCTCCACGACCCACAGGGGCGGCCACGGACCCAACGCACGCTGTAGTGAGGGACTGGTGACCTTCTCGCGAACATGATCCGGCAGACCATCGATCAAGACCAGTTTCTCGACTCGTTCGGGATGGGTCAGTGCCATTCCCATAACGATGCCGGCTCCCATCGAGTTCCCGACAAACGAGGCGCGTGGAATCTGAAGGGCATCCATGAAGCCCCGCATGAATTCCACGAATTGCGTGGGGGTGTAGTCGATCTCCGGTTTGTCGGATAGGCCGGCTCCCAGGAGATCCGGAATGATCACGCGGAAAGAGGCTGCAAGCGGGTCCTGATATTCCCATTGCCACATGGATCCGGCGAATCCGTGGACCAAAATAACGGGAGGACCGTCGCCGCGGTCGGTGTAGGCAATCCGATGTCCATCCACCACAGCACGGTGAATCGGTGTGCGATGGATCGCGTCGAACCATTCTGGATGTTCGGAGATTGAGGAGCAGGCGGTGAGCGCCATTATCGTCACCGATATGAGAGAGAGGCTCGTGCGGAAAGGAAGGATGCCGCAGTCACGCAACAACACTACTCCAACTGAATCAAGGTCTCATCGGTTTTGACGTCATCGCCATCCTTCACATACACCGCCTTGACCGTGCCGTCGATCGGCGAGGGAACGCGACTTTGCATTTTCATCGCTTCGATAATCAGGACAGCCTCGCCTTGTTTGATGGTATCTCCCACCGCTACCAGCACCTGCACGACCCGGCCTGGCATGGGTGGCGCAATGTCCCCCGGTTTGCTCGGTTTGGGGCGTTTGGGTCCGACGCGAGGCTTCGCATCGGATGCCTCGGGCACGCCTGCCAGCACTTCTTGGATGGATTCCAACTGCACTTCTTCCAGCTTATCGTTCACACGTATGTAATACGGTTTACGCCCATCAACTTTTCGTCCCGATCCCGAGACCTGTATGTGATACGTCTCGCCATGGATGGTGACGTTAAAGTCGACGGGAGCCAGATGTAATTCGTGGGCAACGGCCGGTCCCTTCTCAGGCGCCGGAACCAATTCTTCGGGTTTCAGCTCGCCGCGTTCGCGCTCCTCGAAGAATTCCCGGGCAATCGCGGGAAAGAGCGTGAACGAGAGGAGGTCTTCGACGGACGTCGCCTTTCCCGCCAATTCCTTTTTCGCTTTATCCAGTTCAGGTTCCAGCCGATCGGCGGGCCGGCCCTTGATCGGATCTTCGTCTCCGATCGCGCGCGTGACCACGTCCGCATTGAGCTGTCCGGGCGGGTGCCCATACAGGCCAAGAAAATAATTCTTCGTCTCGTTGGTGATGACTTTATAGCGTTCACCGGTGAGGACGTTGAGCGTGGCTTGGGTTCCCACGATTTGACTACTCGGTGTGACAAGTGGCGGATAGCCCATGTCCGCGCGTACGCGAGGCACTTCCTCCATCACCTGCCGCATCTTATCCAGCGCGTTCTGCTCGGCCAACTGAGCGGCGAGATTCGAGAGCATCCCTCCAGGAATTTGCGAAATCAGAATATCCGCATCGACACCATTAAAGTCGCTTTCGAATTGGTGATACTTTTTTCGCACGCTGCGAAAATGGTCGGCGATCGCTGTGAACTTCGGCAATTCGAGTCCTGTGTCATAGGGGGTGCCGCGCAACGCTGCGACGAGTGTCTCCGTCGGCGGGTGAGACGTGCCGCCCGCTAAGGGCGACATGGAAGTGTCGAGGAGATCGAGTCCACCCAGCACGGCCATCAGCGCGGACATCGAGGCCATACCCGACGTATAGTGCGTATGCAAATGAATCGGCGCGCGAACGGCCGTTTTTAATCGTTTCACAAGTTGATAGGCGTCCAGCGGCGCGAGCAGTCCCGCCATGTCTTTGATGCAGATCGTATCGGCGCCCATATCTTCGAGCCGCTTGGCCAGATCGACAAAGCGGGCGATGCTGTGCACGGGACTGACGGTGTAGCAGAGCGTCGCCTCCACGTGCTTACGGCAGGCCTTCACCACATGCATCGAGCGCTCGAGATTGCGCAGATCATTCAAGGCATCGAAGATGCGGAACACATCGATGCCGTTCGCCGCGGATCGTTCGACGAACCGATCCACAACGTCGTCGGCGTAATGACGATAGCCGACGATGTTCTGCCCGCGGAGGAGCATCTGCAACCGAGTGTTCGGCATCGCGGCGCGCAACGCTTTCAGCCGCTCCCATGGATCTTCCTTCAGAAAGCGTAGGCATGTGTCGAACGTCGCGCCACCCCATACTTCCAAAGACCAATAGCCGATGGCATCGAGTTTTTGGGCGATCGGCAGCATATCCTCGGTCCGCATGCGCGTCGCCAATAAGGATTGATGTCCGTCGCGTAATGCAACATCGGTGAGCTGCAGTCGTTTTGCCGGAGCGGGAGTCAGCTCCAACGACGAGCGAACGGGTCCCGCGCGCCTGAGCGGTTTGTGGACCGTGCCGCGTTGTTTGGGGCGGCGGCGGACTGTCTTGCGTCGTCGAATCGCCATATCCTTAGTAAGTCCCGTAGCGAGGCTGCTCAAAATGGCTTCCAACAAGGCCGCAGGAAAGCAAACACCCCAGGCGTACCTTATTCCACCCGCCCAGCCCCGTGCGCGCCGAGACGCGCTCCTTCCACTGGGTACGTTGAGGATGTTTTGCGAGCCGAGAACGTAGCTCGGGAAAAGGGCGCGTGTCGGCGCGCGCCGGGCTGGGCGGGTGGAATGGGACCATTTTCAGTAGCCTCATCTCATAATCCTTCGTAGGCCGCAATTGCTGCCGATACCGCCAGCACAAAATCTTCCGGATCGATACTCTCGTCATACTGGAAGAGGTCCGGATGTGTTTCCAAATAGGATGTATCGAAGCGACCCGCGCGAAAATCCGGTTCGTTCATGATCTTCTTCATAAATGGAATGGTCGTTTTGATGCCGCGCAGCACGTACTCTTCGAGCGACCGGTGCATGCGGCTCACGGTCTCATCCCAGGTGCGGCCCCGGACCGTAAGTTTGGCCAGCAACGCATCGTAATACGGGGGGACGGCATAGTCCTTATAGACGGCGCCGTCGATGCGGACGCCGATGCCTCCCGGGGACAAATACGCCGTGACCGTGCCGGTCGAAGGTCTGAAATTGTTTTGCGGATCTTCGGCATTGATTCGACATTGAATCGCGTGGCCTTGCAGCGTCACTTCGCTTTGCTTGATCTCCAGTGGGCGCCCGGCGGCAATCGAGATTTGCGACCGCACGATATCGACGGCGGTGATCTGCTCCGTGACCGTATGCTCGACTTGAATGCGCGGATTCATTTCAATGAAATAATACGAGCTGTCCTGAGCGAGGAGAAATTCCACGGTGCCGGCGTTATCGTAGTCCACGGCTTTGGCGATCGCGATGGCCGCTTCGCCCATTTCTTTCCGGAGCTTCGGCGTCAACATCAAGGAGGGGGCCACTTCGATGAGCTTTTGATGGCGCCGCTGGATGGAGCAATCGCGCTCACCGAGATGAATGACGTGTCCGTGCCGGTCCGCCAGAATTTGGAACTCGATATGATGCGGGCGTTCGATATATTTCTCGATAAAGAAACTACCGTCGCCGAATGCCGCCAGCGCCTCTTGCGACGCCGTGTCCATGTTGCCCTGGAGTTCATCGTCGCTTCGTACGACGCGAAGCCCGCGGCCACCGCCTCCGGCGCTGGCTTTGATCATGACCGGATAGCCGACGCGGCGGCAGAATGCGAGCGCATCTTCCATGCCGACAATGTTGCCATCGGTTCCGGGCACGACGGGAACTCCGATTTTTTTGGCCAACTCCCTCGCCTTGATCTTGCTTCCCATGAGATGGATGACCTGGGGGGAGGGACCGATGAAGGTGATGCCAGACGCCTGGCAGAGATGGGCAAATTGAGCATTTTCCGACAGGAAGCCATAGCCGGGATGGATCGCATCGGCGCCGATTCGACGTGCCAAGTCGACGATTTGATGCATGTCTAAAAACCCCTGGACTGGACCCGGCCCGACCAAATACGACTCATCGGCCTTTTTGACATAGATCCCGGTCGAGTCTTGTTCCGCGTAAATGGCGGCCGTGGCGATGTTCAATTCACGGCAAGCGCGGATGATCCGCATGGCAATCTCGCCACGGTTGGCGACCAGAATTTTTTTAAACATGGTAGAAGCCATCGATGCACGCTAAGTTGGCGAAAAGCTCGGGTAAGTTAGCACACGACCTGGATTACTGTCGAGACAAACGGAGAGTCTACGAGGAGGTTCTGTCCTGATCTGACCGGAAGCCTGTCGGGCGCTTCGTCACGCCCTCTTGCGAAGAGCGACAGAAGCGCTGAAAGGGATGAGCGGGGCCCCTCCCTCACCTTGTACGAATTATTTGGCTTGAATGAGGACCGGCTTGGATTGCGCGCTCCCGCCACCCGCGACGATGATCACAAAGCTCATTCCGGCTTTGACGGCATCCGGAACAAGGACTTCAATCGTGGCGTCGTTCACGTAGGTGTAGTTAATATTTGCTTTAGGGGCCGCACTGAACGTCACGCCATGTAAACATTCCTGCGTGCCAAAATTCTCGCCTTTGATGACGAGCTTATCGCCCGGCTTGGCTTCGTCCGGTTCGACCTTGAGAATATGCGGCCGCTTGCTGCGATCGCAGACCGGATCTTTATTGATCTTATTCTCATCCATGCCCTTGATGGACTCCGTATCGTAAGCGCCGAATCCCATGCCTTCCACTTGAGTGCCTTGATTATTAGTCTGCGCGTCCGTCTCCTGGGACCATGCGGGCGAACTCCACAGCGCCATCGATAAGCAAACGATCATGGCCGAACGATAGTACATAAGGCCTCCTCGATAAAAAGTATCATCATGAGTCAAAATATTATGGCTTCTGCCCGAGCGGAGTAAATCCTTCATTATCGATAAGGGATTGACCTTCTTTGCTGAGCGCAAATGCGGCAAAGGCCTGTGCGACCGGATTCGAGCCATCTTTCATCAGAAGGAGAATGGGACGTCGCAGCTTGTACCGGCCGTCCTTGACCGGCGGCTCTTCAGGCTCGACCTTGTCGATGGGAAGCAAGCGAATCGCCACACCTGAATTCACGGCCTCCAGAGCCGGCCCCAGTGAGACATAGGTCACCGCCGACAATGGTGGAAGCGTTCCCGCCACTGTTTTGATCGCTTTGTCATCCGGCCCAATCACCTTCACGCCGTCCGGAATTTTTCCAGCGATCCCGAGTTGTTGTTCAAACGTATCGCGAATGTTTCGGTTTCGCGGCCGATCGATCAGAAGAATCTTCGTGTCGGGACCGCCGAGATCGGACCATGATTTGAGTTTACCGGAGAAGACATCGGCGATCTGCTGGGACGTCACCTCTTTGGTGTGGTTGGAAAGGTTGATGACCACCGCGATGCCGTCCCACCCGATCTGGGTGGCGCGAAGGTCAGGATCTTCCTTGCCGGAAACCGCAATCTGCGCCTGGCCGGCCTTGACCATCTCGATCGGCTTGGAGTTATCGTCCCACAGAATTTCGACGTAGGCGCGAGAGTTGGCTTTTTCAAACGCCCTAGTCAATTGCTCGATCACGACCTGTTCAGGTCCGTTGCCGGTGATGACCAGGTTGCCCGAGACATTGTCTGCGGCTTGCGCCGGCGCATACGGCATGAAGAGGAGGCTAGTCAAGAAGCAGAGCGTTGCCAGTCGCACGGCGCCCGGCCTGGGTCGAATCTGGTCGGCCGCACAAGTTCCCATTGGAAGACCGTTAAGAATCGGACTTATCGGAAGGTTTGGGAGCAGGCGAACCGGAGAAGACATCCGAGATGGGGGGTGGGGCCGCGCGTTTACCAAACACGGGTGGAAGCTTCTTAAACTTGTCCATCCGTTCGTTCAGCATATTGTACGCTTTCATTTCGGTAAAGCCGGGCTTGCGAGTGCCTACAATATTCGAGGCAAACGCGGACATGAGACGAACGGCTTTCTGTGCCTGGCAATGAGGGCAGACCGTATCCTCAGCCCGCACAGTCAGCGACTGGGTCACTTCGAATTGCTCGCCACAACCTTCACAATGATATTCGTACCTCGGCATAGCTCACTCCTACGATTATTAAGGTGACTCATTATACCCGAGTCCCTCATCGGATCGCCATGCCCGTTCGAACGGTGCGGCGCATCTTGACCCGTATGAGCTCCGTCAGGTATCTTACCGATTCACTATCGACTATGAAGGAGGCGTCATGCCGTTGCTGATACGGAAGTACAAACTGGCCAGTGGAATGGCTCAGGAAGAGCGGATCGATGATGAAGACCGTATCGATCGCTACCTGCGTATGTTCGAGAAGGACGATCTGAAGAAGCTCCACACCGGGGCCAAAGTGTTTATCGAAAAGGACGAGTGGCAGCTCCTGCCGTAGACGAGCCTTCCTGACCGATCCTTTCATCATCGAACTATCTCACGACCAATGGTTTGCGGCCCGCGTCGTCCGCATGGTAGGTTGTCGTCGTGGTCGAACCGGTCGACGGAGAGACGTCCCATGGTGTATTGGGTCCATATTGCCAGATCGATCGACCGCGCGACGCTGCATCGCGAGCGTTGTTCCGAGGTACCGTCCAGCCATGTGTATAAGGATTTCTGGGAGGGCGGCTGGTTTGATTATCCGGACAAAGATCGAGCCTTGACGGCCATGGAGCAGGCCGGGGTGACGTTTCAAAAAAATTGCACCTTGTGCAAACCGTAGCCCAGTGCTGAGCAAAAAATGCTGAGTGCTGAGATTCGCAGCCAGCCCCCCTCCCACTACCAGCATTGATGACTCAGCACTCGTTATTCAGCACTCAGCACTTCTAACCCCATGCCCCAGCTTGCGCTGCTCCTCACGACCTTAATCTGGGGCGCCACATTTCCGGCGACCAAAGCTGTTCTCGAACAAATCCCCCCGCTCTCGTTTCTCGTGCTTCGTTTTCTGACCGGAGCGCTATGCGCCTGGGCGGTGCTGGCGATGATGGGTGTGCGATTGCATCGCGACCGACAGACGTTGAAGCGGAGCGCGATCGCCACCATCTGGTTGTTCTGCGGCTACGTGCTGCAGACCGTCGGCCTCCAATATACCAGCGCATCGAATTCCGCCTTCATCACGGCGTTATATGTCATTTTCGTTCCCTTGTTTCTCGGCCGCTTTCAACCACGCATTTGGGCGACGGCCGTACTCGCATTGATCGGCTTATGGTGCCTCATCGATCCCACAGTGGTGCTCAATCTCGGTGACCTGATGACGCTGGGCTGCGCGGCGGCCTTTGCCGCACATATCGTCTGTTTGGAGTCCTATTCACGGCTCGGAGATCCGCGCTCATTCTTTGTGTGGCAACTTCTCATGGTCACCGGTGTGCTCATGCCGATGATGTGGGTCGAATCTCCGGGGGCGAATGCCTTTGCGCTCACCCCGGTTTTGGTTGTCGGTTTGGCCGTCACCGGTATTTTTGCCACGGGTGCTTTTGCCGTTCAGGTATGGGCGCAACGACGCGTAGCCGCGCAACGCGTCGCCCTGATCTTTTCTTTAGAGCCGGCGTACGCCGCCTGGTTGGCCTGGTACTTTCTTGGTGAACAATTGAGCGCTCGAGGATGGTTGGGTAGCGCCCTCATTCTCGGCGCAGTCGTGATCGGAGCGCTTGCGCCGGAAGTGAATAAGACGGTCGAGGCTACCGCATCGTCGCCGGTCGTCTCGTAGAAGGATTAGCATGGCGCAAAAATTCGGCAATGGCCGTTGGGTGAAAGAAGGATTCCTCGACAATCGCGTGCATGGTCTGGTGGTTGGGCGGATCATCCTCGCGGTATGGGGACCTGTCGAGATGTGTTTGAAGGGGGATTTCAAAGGCGAAATCGCAGGCAAGGCAATTGCTTTTCACAATAGTCGCTTTGAAGATGAAGATCTGGCCGGTCAGGCGTTAGGGGATTTCGAAATTCCCCAAGTCGGTGAAGTGAGTCTCATCTCCTTCGATCCGCATCCCAACTTGCCACCGCATCCGTATGTCGAATGGTTTTCTATTCGAAGGAATCATTATCGCTTCGAATTGAATCCAGAAGATGCGTGGATTGTGTCCGAGCAGGAGGCGCTGGAGTTGGATGCGCAGAGTGCCGCCATTCGATCTTCGCTGGCCGATCAACTCCGATCCACGCGAGAGCGTGCCGACTCAGATTGGGTCTAATCCATGCGTGAGACATGGTTCCGCAGCATCAGTTCCTTGGGGTGTGGATTAAGATAGATTTGTTGCTGCAAATATTCGACCTCAAAGAGCCTGACGTAATGGTTGACGAGTGTCAGCGGGGCAATTAACGGAACAAGTCCACGATGATACTCTTCGATCACCTGACGCAGCTCACGCTTTCCCTCCTTGTCCAGCCTATGCCTGAAGTAACCGGCGATATGGTGCAACACATCGACCTGCTTTCGGACCGTCGAGCGCCGACGTAACGCCTGCATAAATTCTGTCCCGTACTGATCGACGAGAGCGTGTATCGGATGCGCGTCAGCATGGGCCACGAGTTGCCCGAGTGATTGATAGCGTTCCCGATCGTGTGACAGCAGGAGCAATTTATGGCGGGTATGAAACCCGATCAGCTCGCGACGCCTGACGCGGGAAGAGATAAGATTCTGCCATTGACGATAACAAAAGATCCGCTCGATGAAATGTTCACGAATCGCCGGATCGTTCAATCGTCCTTCCTCTTCGACGGGTGTTAAGGGGAAGTGCGCCATAAAGGCGCGAGCGAAGATTCCGATGCCGTTCCGAGTCGGCATACCATGCGTTGAGTAGACGCGGACCCGTTCCATCCCACAACTAGGGGAGTTGCTCTTGAAGACGTACCCGCAGAGGTTCAATGCCGCCAGCTCTCGAATCCGCTGCGTCGAAAAGCGTTGCATCGTCGCCGTGCGATCGATCGCGGTCTTCACGGTCATGATGCGAGGCTGATCGTCACTCTTCACCAGCCGAATTGGCTCCCTTGGCACACCAAGGCCGGCTTCAACCTCAGGACATACCGGCACCCATTCGACATGACGGCTCAGCACATCCGTCAGAAAGCGATCACGCTTGTGCCCCCCGTCAAAGCGGACCATATCACCCAACAGGCATTGGCTAATGCCCAGGCGCAGCGGTCCGGCTTCTGGTGCCTTCGCGATCCGATTAACGTCCGACATACGCGCGTCTGGCTGTTTCATGATCAACGATAGGAGTTGGATAGTCGTGTCCAATTCGGCAGGAAAAGCGAATTTGTTCTTCGCCCGTCATCAGTTCGGGCCGGTGAATCAGTGTGGGAGGAACATGGGCCAATTCGGGCACGTATTGCCGAATATAATCTCCGGCTGAATCGAATCGTTGAGATTGGCGAGCGGGGTTGAAGACGCGAAAGCCGGGCATGGCGTCCGTTCCGGTGGAGGCGCACCATTGCCAGTTGCCGTTATTGGCGGCGGTGTCGCCGTCGACCAGGTGCTGCAGAAAGTACTGTTCGCCCGACCGCCAGTCCAGGTGGAGATCTTTGACGAGAAACGACGCCACGACCATGCGGACCCGATTATGCATCCATCCAATTCGATTCAATTGTCGCATGCCTGCATCGATCAATGGAAAACCGGTCAATCCGCGACACCACGCATAATACAGTCTATTGTTATGCCGAGGAGCAGGGCGCGGCGATGCATGAAATGCGCGCGTCGTTACCTCCGGAAAGTTTGCTAAGATCTGTTGAAAGAAATCCCGCCAGATCAACTCGTCGATCCACGCATTCACTCCGCTCTGCCAAGCCGTTCCCTTCAGTCGCCGTGTTGCGAGCGCCGCGTGGATGGCGGTTCTCGTCGAAAGGGCGCCAAAGCGAAAGTATGGAGAAAGGCGGGACGTGCCGTCGACAGCGGGTCGATTGCGATCCGTGGCATAATCACGCACGGCGTCATCGAGGAATCGGCGGAGGCGTCGCCGAGCGGCCGTTTCCCCTCCTTTCCATGGAACCGATGGAGGATCGTATCCGAGGTCGCTGAGTGTCGGCAAGGCGCGCGGGGTCCTCATCCTCACGGTAGAGGATGGAGTTGGGCGGGGAGTCAGTCTGGGCGGACTTGCATGCCAGTGTTTCCACCATCGACGTCGATATGCGCCGTAGCGTTGAAGCGGCTTTCCTTGGGACGAGAGCACATCCCGTGCTTCGAAGACGACGTGATCCTTATAGGTCTTCGTCGCGACCCCAAGTTGGGCGAGCCTGTGTACCGCCCGACGATCCCGTTCAATCGCGGCTGGTTCGTAATCGCGATTCCAATAGACGATCTCTGCTTTCAGCTCCCGTGCCGCACGAGCTAATTCTTTAACTGAGTCGCCGCGGCGCCACATGAACGTCAACTTCAGGCGCTGAAGACTTTCAACGAGATCCTCCAGACAGCTCAACATGAAGGCAACATTAGTCGATCCGAATTGTCGCGAGGAGAGGAGAGGATCGTCGAAGATAAAAAGTGGAATGATCTCATCGCACTCTCGCACAGCCGCCGCCAGTGCGGGCTGATCATGTATTCGAAGATCGCGGCGAAACCAGACGATGGCGCGCATCATGTATCCGCATCATACAGATGATGTCTTGTCATGAGGTCAGGACGCGCCATGGAGGATTTCGGAGAGTGCTGGAAGGAGGTGCGGATACCAAAACGTAAATCCGTGTTTCAGTGCCACCGATGGTTCGACTCGTTGCCCTGTCGTCAAGAGCGTGGACAGTTCACCGAGGGCAACACGCAGGACGAAAGCTGGCACGGGTAACCACGAGGGACGGCCGAGAACCTTCCCCAGGGTCGTCGCGAATTCCTGCGTGTGAATCGGGTGGGGAGAAACGGCATTCACCGCGCCCGTGACGCTCGGGGTGGTCACGGCCCATTGAAGAAGTCGGGCCAGGTCCTCCAGATGAATCCACGAGACCCATTGCGTCCCGGGGGCAATCGGCCCTCCGAGAAAGAGACGAAAGGGAACTAGCATGCGAGGCAATGCACCGCCGTCGCTTCCGAGCACCATGCCGATACGCACGCGGACGACACGCATACCGAGCCGTTCCCCCTCCATGGCGGCTTGCTCCCAATCGCGGCACAGGTCGGCCAGAAATCCGGAGCCGATAGGGTCATCTTCGCGTAGAGGTTGATCGTCGCGCGGCCCATAATAGCCGATCGCCGATCCACTGACCAAGACGGACGGAACATTCGGGAGAGAGGCGCAGGCCTCGACGAGAAGCCGGGTCGCGCCGATACGACTTTGAACGATCGCTTTCTTGCGGGCGACTGTCCATCGCCGATCGGCAATTGGCTTGCCTGCGAGATTGATGACGGCATCGGCTCCATTCAATGCGTACTCCCACGGACCCCGCGTCATGCCATCCCAGTGCACTACTCTGACATGGGTGCCCGTCGAAGTCAGCTGTACGTTCGATTGTCGCGTGAGAAGAATCACATCATGTCCGCTTGCGCTCAACGAGCGACACAGGGGCTTTCCTATGAATCCTGTTCCACCGCTGACCACGATCTTCATACGTCACTCCTTCGGCATTGAACTCTCAATGCTTCGGGCGCATCGAAAGCCGGTGCCGTGGGTTTGCAGCGCAAAGCCGCCGCGGCCCCGAGACGCCGCCGTAACATCGTTAAGCGGACTGTGCCATGAGCCGCCGCGGATGCTTCTTACTACGCCGCGGTCTGGTCCCTGAGGATTCTGAAGCGGTGCCTGCTTATAATAATTCTGATCATACCAATCCTGGACCCATTCGCGCGCATTACCCGCCATGTCTTTAACACCGTAAGGAGATGCGCCTTCAGGGAGCGAGCCGACAGACGCCAATGTCTTGTCGCCGTCCCACTCCCGATCGAAGTTGGCGCGGGTAGGAGTTGGATCCTCATTGCCCCAAGGGAAGCGACGGCCGTCGGTACCGCGGGCGGCCTTCTCCCATTCTGCTTCTGTCGGGAGACGCTTTTTTGCCCAGGCGCAATAGGCTTTCGCGTCATACCAGGTGACTTGCACGACAGGCAAGTTTTCGATTCCTGCAGCGGATGTAAGCAATCCTGTTTCGTATGGATGCGGGGGATTCCGATGACCGGTTGCCTGCACGAAAACCATATAACGACCATTGCTGACTTCGACTTCATCGATCGCGAAGGCATCCAGATAGACGCTTCGCTGCGGCTGTTCATCCTCCCGTCCTTCACCTTCGGGATTGCCCATCAGAAAAGTCCCGGAAGGAATGCGGATTGTCCGGACCGGATCAGCGCCGGCATTCGACAATACCGCCGTGGCCGGTATAGCGGTCAGAGGCCATGAGAGCGCGAGGCATGACACGCCTGCATAGATAATGTTCATTGCTTCTGCTCCATGCTTCCTTCAATCGCCTGTTTAGTGTGGAGACGTATAGCCGCCAAGAGGGCTTCGAGTTGCACGGAGTTCTGACGTTCGGCAGCCGCTTGAGCTTTCGGCAATAATGTCCGGGCCTCATGCAAATGAAGTTCGATCTCAGCTTGCAGAGCCGGGGAGGCGAGAGTTCCTCCTAACGCAGCTCGGTGATAGACTTGCCACGCGTGGTCAACGGCATGCTCCCCTTCCTGAATCGTTTCCAGCGTCCCGCGATCCTCCGCGCGCTGTATGCCAAGAACGCCTGTCTCTGCCATAGCGCTAACGCTACACAGGCTGATCATGGCAACGATGATAGGACATGCTTTCGATAGAGTAGTCACGGTGAACGGTCGACTCCGATCATAATCTGTTGAGGTGGAGGAAGGGCGCAGACCTTCCTGTCTTCCAATCACTTCGATTTCTTGACGTTCTGTTGAATAAGCTCGCGGGTCGCGAGATATTCCGTATTGTTGGGATCGACCTTGAGCGCCTTTTCGATGCTGGCGAGTGCCTCCGAATGTTTCTCGGCTCCCATCCCGATGAGCGCTTGGATAAACGCATCACGGCCTTCTTGGACCTGATCGGGCGACGCCACCTTCACCGATTTGGCGCATCGGAAGCCAAGACCGACACCATAGGAATTGTTCTCCGGCTGATTCCAGAATCTATGACTGGTGTGAAGCGACGTCTCCGGCGCCAACCATGAACCACCACGCAAAGCTTTCACGGGACCTTGTTTGGCAAAGTTGTACCCTTTGTCGGGGCCTTGAGGATTCAAAGCATGGCTGCTCTTGTAATAGGTCGGCTCGTACCAATCCGCTACCCATTCAAAAACGTTCCCGGCCATGTTATAAGCACCGAATCCGCTGATGCCTTCCGGGTACGAATCGACGGGCTCTGTATGACCGACATTTTGGCCGTAGTTAGCCTTGCTGGTATCTAACTTGTGCCCCCACGGATAATGGTTGTCACCATCAGGCCCCTTAGCGGCGCGTTCCCACTCCGCTTCGGTGGGAAGCCGCTTTCCGTCCCATTCACAAAAGGCTTTGGCATCAAACCAGCTCACTCCCACGACGGGCTGGTTGGCCTTACTGAGGCGGGGGTCATCCCAATAGGCGGGAGCGGGATGTCCGGTCGTTTTCATGAACTCTTTATATCGCTGATTAGAGGTTTCATACTTATCGAGCAGAAACGCATCGACCACCACCTGATGTTTGGCTTCATCTGAGTGTTCGCTGCTTCCCATTGTGAATTCACCCCTCGGAACGGCCACCATATTTTTTTCTACTGATTGGGATTGCGCATAGAGTGGTGCGGCTAATCCGAAAAGGACTCCGGCGGCTGCCATAGCTATTTGGGTACTATTCGTGACCGACATCATCACACCTCCTGTTGTAGCGGGCTGGGATAGTTGGTTTCATATCAATACACTTCGAAAGGATCCTATCGGGCGATGGCCTCCCCTCTTGAGATGAGGGCACCTTCACGTGCCGGCGCAGAGGAAGTGTCCGATTACGGAGGATCGTGCGGTCGATCATTTCGCCACATTGAACACATCGGAGGGCAAAACTTTCACCATCATTACTAAACTTCAGGAGATCGACGAAGGGTTCGGCTACCATCAATCCTTGGCACCTTCTGCAACCGATCTGTTCTTTGAAGCGTTCTTCCATGTGCTGCCTCATTGTTCAATGTTGTGTCCAATGTACTATTGATATGTCCAATGTGTCAATAGTTATGTCGTGAAATATTTGACAAACATGTGACAAGCCTCATACAATAGCTAACATAATGAACTTACACAGAATTAATCGTGTAGCAAAATTAAGTGGATTGTCAAAAGACGTTATACGGGTATGGGAGCGTCGGTATGGCGTTGTCCAACCTACGAGAGGAGCCAACCGTTACCGGCTTTATACGGATGACGAGGTGACCTTATTGCGATATTTGAAGGCGGCGGTGGAAAAGGGAGAATCAATCGGTGAACTGGTCACGCAAGGCCGTGAGGCGTTGTTGGGTCATGCGAAAACAAATGCTCTTACCTCGGTGGTAGGCTCCGCACCCTATGAAGGTTTTATCGGGGAACTCATCACTGCGCTGAATCCTCTTGATCGCGAGACTTTCGAACGGCGGCTCAATGGCGCTGTGGCGGTGATCCCTTTCGAGGAAGCGCTTCACAAGATTCTTCTTCCACTTCAAGAACGCGTGGGCCATCTCTGGCATGACGGCCGACTCGGGGTCGGAGTGGAACATTATGTGACCAAGCAGGTCCAGCAAAAGATTTTTGCCGCGATGAACCAACTTCCCATGACCGAGTACGGTCCGAAAATCGTCGTGGCGTGTCCCTCGGGTGAACAGCATGAAATTGCGGCGCAGGCTGTCGCCTATCTCTGCAGCGCACGGGGATGTCGCGTATCCTACCTGGGTCCGAATACGCCTCTTGCAGAACTAGCCGCCTTTTGCCAACTGGTCACACCTAAACTGATCCTTCTGTCGCTTACGAGCGTTCCGACCCCGGACGATGCGCTTGATTTTGTTAGAGAGGTTCGTAAGCTGCTCATGGCTCACGCTCCGGTCGCAGTAGGGGGAATCGCAGGACGTGCGAAGAGATCCATATTTGAGCATGCGCACATCGTCGTGCTCGATGACCTCATCGAACTGGAAAGGCGGGTGGTGTCTCTCGTCGCGTCGACTCGATCTGCACGATGATGGTCGTCATGACCATGACCGTTGAATTGACACTCCCCTTCGTCCCTCACTAGAATGCCATCCCTTATGAACGATCGATTTCTGAAAGCCTGTCGGCGCGAACCTGTCGATTGCACGCCCGTCTGGTTTATGCGGCAGGCCGGCCGATACATGAAGGAATATCAGGCGGTGCGCGCCACGCGCTCCATTCTCGAGGTATGCAAGACGCCCGAACTGGCCGCGCAGGTCACGCTGCAACCGATCGACCGCTTTGCGCTCGATGCGGCCATTATCTTCGCGGATATTTTGTTGCCGCTCGAAGCCATGGGCCTGCATCTGGAATTTGCCGAAGGCGAAGGACCCATTATCGACAATCCGGTCAGAAGTCGGGCAGATGTCGATCGTTTATTGCCGATCGACGGCGGAGAATTGCGTTATGTCTGTGAGGCCATTCGACACGCGCGGCGAGCCTTGGCCGATCGTGTCCCGCTCATTGGGTTTGCAGGCGCGCCGTTTACCCTGGCCAGTTATGCGATCGAAGGCGGCGGTTCGAGAAACTATATCGAAACGAAGTCGATCATGTATCGTGAGCCGCAGACCTGGCATCGCTTAATGGAAAAACTGTCGCGCGTCGTCACGGGATATCTTCGGCAGCAGATCAGCGCGGGTGCGCAAGCGGTGCAGGTGTTCGATAGTTGGGTCGGTTGTCTGTCTCCCGGCGACTATGCCGAATACGTCCTGCCTCATGTGCAATCGATTTTTCAAGGATTGCAAGGTCAAGGCGTGCCGCTGATTTATTTCGGCACGGGCACCGCGACGCTCTTGCCGCTGATGCAAAAGGCCGGGGCCGACGTGGTCGGCGTTGATTGGCGCGTGCAGTTGGACGAAGCCTGGGCAACCGTAGGATACGACGTGGCGATTCAGGGCAATCTCGATCCCGTCGCCCTCTTCGCGCCGTTACACGAAATCGAACGTCGCGTACAAGACATTCTTCAACGGGCCGATTCTCGCGCTGGCCACATCTTTAATCTCGGGCATGGCATTCTTCCCAATACCCCGGTCGAGAGCGTGGCCGCCACGGTCGAGATGGTGCACAAGCTCAGTCAACGGTGAACAGGAACGTTAGGCAATTCGGCCGGCTTCGGCGCACCTCGTCTAGCCGCGCAATTGCCATGCGGATCATCATGTCTGCCATATCTGAATCACCCATTCATACTGCAGTGCTGCTCATGGCGTTGGGTGGCCCCGATAGTTTAGACAATGTGAAGCCGTATCTTTTAGATTTACGAGGCGGGCGTCCCACGTCGCCCGAATTGATCGACGAGATTCGGATACGTTACCAAGCCACGGGCGGACGGTCGCCGGTTCTTGGGATCATGCGCGACGTAGCCGCCTTGCTCGAGCGCGCATTAAACGAGCGCGAAGGCCAACAGTATCGCGTGATGATCGGCATGCGGCATTGGCATCCCTATATCAAAGATGCGTATGCGGACATGATGCGTGACCAGCCGGATCGACTGATCTGCCTATGCATGGCGCCACAATATTCAAGCATGAGCGTTGGGGCATACGTGAAAAGGGTCCAAGAAGCGCATGCGAACCTCGGCGGCTCCTTCCCCATCAGTTATGTCAACAGCTGGCATTGTCATCCCAAACTGATCGATGCCATTGCAGACCGTATCCAGGCGGCCCTCGAGAAATTTCCCGCCCCTGTTCGTGCGGACGTGCCTATCATCTTCACCGCGCATAGTTTGCCGGAACGCATCCTCGACATGAAAGATCCCTATCCGGAGGAGGTGCGAGGCACGGTCGAAGCGATATGCAGTCGGCTCAAGCCGGTGAATTGGCGGTTTGCCTATCAAAGCCAGGGGAAATCCGGTGAAAAATGGTTGGGGCCGACGGTCGAAGCCACCATCAACGCGCTGCACTCCGACGGGCATCGCCATGTGTTGATGGCGCCGATCGGATTTCTCTCGGACCATCTCGAAGTGCTGTACGATGTGGATATCGAATTCAAACGGCTGGCCGAATCGAAACAGATGCAGCTCGAGCGCATTGCCATGCTCAATGCCAGCCCGGCGTTGATCGACATCCTCGCGGCTGTTCTGCAGGAACATCAGGCTTCTCTCGTCGCGTAGGCCTCATGGCGGGATCTCCTAAACATGTCGTCGTAGTCGGTGCCGGTATCGCAGGGCTCGCGTGCGCGCATGCGCTGAGCACGCGCGCCAAGACGGCCGGCGTTCCGCTGACCTGTACGGTGATGGAGTCGACGGACCGCTGCGGCGGAAAAATTCTGACCCATCAAGTCGACGGCTTGGTCATCGAGGCGGGTCCCGATTCGTTTCTTTCACAAAAACCCTGGGCCCTGAATCTGTGCCGTGACTTGGAGTTGACCGATCAATTGATCAATACGAATGAGTCGCGTGAAAAAGCCTTCGTCTATTCGCGTGGACGGTTGAGAGCGTTGCCGGATGGGCTGGTGATGATCGTCCCGACAAAACTCGGTCCATTCTTGCGCAGCGGCCTGCTGTCCTGGAGCGGCATCGCTCGTATGGGACTCGATATGGTGATTCCGAAGGGCGCGGTGGCAGACGACGAATCGCTGGCCTCTTTTTTCCGTCGCCGATTCGGGGTAGAAGCCTTTCAACGGCTCATCGAACCGCTGATGGCCGGCATCTACGCCGGCGATGCGGAGGAGATGAGTATCCGCGCGACCTTCCCGCGCTTCGTCGAACTGGAGCAGCAATACGGGAGTCTGCTGCGCGGCATCCTCGCGTCCGGTCCGGCAAAGCCGAGTAACGGAAGCGTGCCTCACCGGACTGCGTTCGTGACCTTGGCCGGAGGCCTCGGTACGCTTGTCGATGCGCTGCTCCAGCGCATGACGGCAGCTGGAGTCACAGTCCTTACCGGTCAACGGGTGACGGCGGTTCGCGCCCGCCGCTCGCGCTCGAATGGGACTCCGTATGAAGTATCCTCTGAGGCCGGGTCGTCGGTCTCCGCCGATGCGGTTGTACTTGCGACCCCCGCTTTTGTCTCCGCCGCCTTGACGCGCGCGCTCAGTCCTGAAGCGGCCGCCTTGCTGGCGGCGATTCCATATGCCTCGACCGCCACCGTGTCGTTGGCCTTCTCCGATTCTGATCTCGGGCCGATGGTTAGAGGGTATGGATTTGTCGTGCCTCGAATCGAGCATCGGGATCTGCTGGCCGCGACATGGACCTCGCTCAAGTGGTCGCACCGCGCTCCCTCCTCTCATATGCTCGTCCGCGGCTACGTCGGAGGAGCGGGTCGTGACGCGATCGCCAATTCAGACGATCAGTCGATGGTGCGACGGGTGCGTGACGAGTTGCGCGTCATTGCGGGGATTCGTCAAGAACCGATCTACACGGAAGTCAATCGATGGGATCGAGGGATGCCGCAATACCATCTGGGGCATCTTCAGCGACTCGATCATATTCACAGTCATTTGCAAGCGTACCGAGGCCTGTACCTCACTGGGTCCGGCTATCGAGGCATCGGCATTCCCGACTGTATTCGTGACGGGACGGAGACGGCTGAGCGCATATTACGGGATATTGGGCAGATGCCGGGCAACGATCCGGCATAGAACGAGGTACAGATGGATGCTGTGTTGATGATACTTGTCGTCGTCAGTCTAATTGGAACGGCGGGCGCCCTGTGGCGCTACCGGGCGCTGGCCAAAGAGCTTCAGCAAGTCAAGCGTGATCACTATTATCACGATAGTCGCCTCAAGCGAGTGCCGGAGGACATTCGAGAGGCCGTGCAACCGGTCCGTCGGCAGCTTGCCAACATTACCTCCGGAAAACCCGTGTTGCCGGAGCTCATTCTCTCAGGGAGACTGTACGCCGATGTGAGTGCGGAGGAAGCGCAGCGTGTGATCGAACAGAACGGCGGTTATCAGTCGGAGAAAGTGTTGATAGTGGATGTTCGGACGCCAAAAGAGTTTGCCGCGAAACATATTTCGAATGCCACGCTGATCCCGTTTGAAGACATCGATAAGCGATATGTTGCAGAAGTTCCCGACACGCGAGAAAAAATTCTCGTCTACTGTTCGAGCGGCGAGCGGAGCCGGTTGGCCTGCGACTTTCTGGGACGGGCGGGTTATACCAATCTGTACAATGTGCAGGATGGCCTCCAGGGATGGCGCGGGCCGATCGAGGGCGAGGGCGAAGTGACATTCATCAAATTGGAGCGACGACGATGACCGCGCCATTCAGCATCCTGAATGTGAGCGGACCTTTCCGCGAACCTCGCGAACCGGTCTTGTCATACGACTACGCCGTCCAGCGGCCCCATTGGCCCACGCCAAACAGTGTGCGCGTCAAGGTGTCGATACCGGACGAATTGGACTATCTCAAAACGACCGTCTTGGGAATCAGCGGGGGTAGTCCGGGCCAGCAGATGATCGTGACCCAAATGTTATCCAGGCGAATCGCGGATCACAAACTCCAGATGGCGAATGAAGAGGGGATGTTTACGCAGCGGGGCGATGTCCTGGTCGGTCCTTTTACCGGACCCTTTGCACATCTCTTTGGAACATTGAGCGCCTGGATGAACGAGGCCCATACAGCCTTGAGACAAGAAGTGAACTCCCGCGTCGGCTTGTAATCGACCCTCTGCAGTCGAAGATCGTCCCTACCGGCCCAAAAAAGAAGTCAACAAATTTTATCGAAGCGCAGTCCCCAAAATCTGTGGATAAGGCTGTGAATAATTGGCGGGTGTGTAGGAGAAACGCCTACTCTGAGCACACGCTTGGCACGATGCTCAACTTTTAGGCATTGTGTAGATGAATTTGTCGACCACCATATATTGTCGTCGTACGTAGTTTATGCAGCGAGAAGCGCTGGACAGTCTTTGCCTGTGCATAGTTTTGATCTTAATTGCCAAAGACACGTCGGTAATGCTGCGAGTGAACTCCCGATTCATCGGCAAATCCAAGCGACCCGAGATCGGGGTTTCCCGTATCGTTGAGATCGATCCGGTAGTGTCCCCGGACCTGCTCCATGGCCGTCTCAAACGGAATGGCCTGCGGGTACAATCCGCCCGGCGCGTGCGCGCCACGCGAGAGGACGCTGATCGCCTCGGGGGTGGCGTACTGCCGGTCGGAAAAAATATAGACATCCGCAATCGCATGCGATCCCAATTTGTGTCCTGGAGTCGTCGCGGGAATATTCAGTTGGCCGAGCGTATTGGCGAGTCGGGCCTCACGGAGTTTTTTCAGTAAGCCGACTATTTGGCTGGCGGTGGCCTGAGGAGGCACAATGAGGCTGATCGCATTCATCTCGGGCACGGTCGGGCCCACGGAAAAGATAATCGGCGCGGCATCGAGTTCCTCCGCCGCATGTGGCAGGGCCTCCGGATTCTCCGGTACCGTTCCCTGCTTATCCCGTTTGGGATTCGGGATAAACATGACAATCAGGAGCCAGAGTCCGATGATCACGCCGAAAAGCACCACCGCCGGGTGCGCTCCCGCCCGTTTCCCTTCTTCGTAAGGCTGCTCGTCTTTGTCCATAGAAATGACGGTAGTTTGGCGGTCAGCTCTTCTTGGATTGACTGGCTACGAAGGTTCGACGTTTGGCCTCTTCCCACAGGTCATCCATCTCACCCAGCGTCATCTCGCTCATAGATCGGCCCGAGGCGGCCGCCTGCGTCTCGATCGATTGAAACCGATCGATGAAACGGTTAATCGTTTTTCTTAGCGCTTCCTCGGGATTGATTTTGAGAAAACGGGAGATGTTCACCATGGTGAACAGCACGTCGCCCAACTCCGATTCCAGATGTTCTTTCGCGCTGGGTAAGGCGGCCGGAGCCGCGGCCGTACAGGCGGCCATCGCATCACGGAACTCCTGCAATTCTTCTTCTAGTTTCCCTAACACCGGCACGAGATCGGGCCAATCGAAGCCGACTCGTGAGGCGCGCACCTGCACTTGATAGGCTCGGAGCAATGCCGGCAGCGTCTTGGGAACCCCTTCGAGGGCTGAGCTGTCCTCGCCTTTTTGCTCCCGTTCGTTTCGTTTGATTTGTTCCCATCGAATTTTGACGTCATTGGCATCGAGCGCCTCCTGCTGTTGCTCGGGTGTGCCGAAGACGTGTGGATGCCGACGAATCAGTTTTTCAGCCAACGACCGAATGATATCGTCGACTGAAAATGCATCGTGTTCCGATCCTATTTGCGCATGAAACAACACTTGCAGCAGCACGTCGCCTAATTCCTCGCGCAATCGGGCGGTGTCCGTATGGTCGATCGCTTCCAACACCTCATAGGCTTCTTCGACCAAATACGGTTTGAGCGACTCGTGAGTCTGCTTCCGATCCCACGGGCATCCGTCCGGAGCCCGCAATCGGGCCATCAGTTGCACAAGGTCGTCAAAGGACTTTGACATAATCTTTTTCTTCTCTCTTTCAGCAGGTGAGATGGCTGCCTGCAATGCGCGCGTCCAGCGAGCACATTCCGATTGTGCGCGCTGCGCGAGCAGTCAGGTACCATCTCACCTGCTCTCCCATTATTGTGGATTTACGTTTGCGATTCAATGCATCGTATGTTAGAAATGTGAGAGCTTCCGAGGAGTTGTCATGAGCGATGAAGAGTCCAAAGCCTTTGTCATTCGCGACAAGCGTGGTCGTGGAGAGGACAAGGTAGAGTCCCCCACCGCCAAGCCTTCGTCTTCTTCCCATTCATCTTCCCCTTCGTCAAAAGTACAACAGGATGAGCCGCCATCGCAAACCCTGCATGGCCATGAGCATGAGGCGGCGCCTCCGGTGACCTTTGCTGGATTTATTTTTTCCCTTAGTACGTCGGCTATGATGTTGATGGGGGAACAGCTTGATCCACAGCAAGGGCAGGCGCCCGTCAATTTGCCTCAAGCCAAAGAAATCATCGACATTCTTTCGATGCTGGAGAACAAGACTCAGGGAAATCTACAGACCGATGAGCAAGCCGTGCTGACCGATATGCTGTATGCGCTTCGCATGAAATATGTCAGTATGGCGTCCGGTCCACACTCGTCTTAATCCTCGTCGCATCAGTTCGAGGTAAGGGTCGTCTTCCTTCTCATTACATTGGCGTTTCCGGTCTTCATCCGTCAGATCTTCTACAAGCACTGGTGAAGTGATGGGTTCGTTTGTCCAGCCTTCGATGCGCATCGCTCTTCTTGGCATCAGTCTTCTCTCTTGCTGGGGTACGATGCGTGTAGTGACTGCCGATGCCGCGATTGTCGACGGCATGGTGGACGAGGCTACGGCTGTCCTTCAACTTCGCTTCGGCTCCGTCGTGGATAGGACGTCCAATGGCCGTGTAGTGCACTCCACGTCGTCGCGGCCAAATGCGTCGCCCGATTCCCGCGCCGCTGTCGAAGCGGGGTGGGACTTGATCCGCGCTCGCGACTATCGTGGTGCGCTCCATCTATTGTCCCAGGCGAAGGCTGCTTCGCCGAACGACCCGCAGTTATGGCTGGGCATCGGCGTCAGCCGGTATCGGTTGTCACAATTTGACTCCGCCAAGGCCGCGTTGACGGAGGCGCTTCATATCGATCCGTCGCTTGACGCCGCCCACGTCCTGCTGGGAGAGCTGGCATTTATGCGGGATGAACTGACCGAAGCGATCCGCCACTACGAATCAGCGCAAGAAATAAATCCCAATGATGTCGTGATCCAAGACGGACTCTATACCGCACGGCGCGCTCAACAATTGGAAGCCGGGCTCGTGCGCATGGTGACCCCGCATTTTGTCCTTAAGTGTGACGTGTCGAAACAGGCTGAGATGCGCCGCATCGCCGCGCGACTGGAGAGTTTATACAACCGGATCGGCGAGAGGTTGTTGTATCGTCCAGACGCCCGGACCGTCGTGATTCTCTATCCCGATCGACGGTTTCAGCAGCTCACAGACAGTCCGGCATGGGCCGGCGGCCTGTTCGACGGCAAGATTCATCTTGCCGCGGAGCGGGTGTTACATGGTTCCCCCGAGACGAACGGCGTGTTAGCGCATGAATTTTCTCACGCCCTGGTGCATCGTTTGAGCGGAGGCCGCACGCCGACCTGGCTCGATGAGGGGCTGGCGTTGTATTTTGAAGGACGGGGGCCTGTGTGGAGTCAGGCCATTCTTGATCGTCGGGACATCGAGTTAACCCCACTACATGCGCTCCACGGCAGCTTCCTATCCCTGCCCCGGCGAGAAGCCGCGCTCGCGTATGCGGAGAGTCTAAGCGCGACCGGCGCATTGATCGATCGGTACGGGTGGGGAAGCGTCCGGCAGGTATTGGAACTGCTGTCAACGATCGATGATTTCAGCGCGGCATTTGAAACTGCCTTCAAAGAACCCTATCATGCATTTGAGTCCTTCTGGATGACCTCAGTGACCCACCGGAGATCGTAATGGCAGATCGGACACCCTCTTCCTCAGAATCTGCCGTACGAGGCGTTCCCTCGAACGAGTCCCTCGCCGCAGCTGGGTCCGTTTCCCCCATGATCCTTGAAGCGTCGGCGCGTCCGGACGATCCGGGCCGTCACGAAGAGTTCGTGAGTGATACGGATCGGCGGGGGCCTCACCTCCGACCGGTGTGGATTGTCCTGCTGTTGTTAGTACCGTCGCTCCTCCTCACGCTGTACTACTCCAAGTACGGCACGCCGGGTACATCGGAGACTGACTCCTTATTGCCCACCGCCAATTACGCGTTCGTGCTCTTGCTGATCAATTTGGATTTGATCGGCTTGGTGGTCCTGACCCTACTCCTGTCCCGCAATCTCATTAAGACCTACTTCGAGCGACGTCATCGTTTACTGGGGTCAGGCTTCCGGACCAAGCTGGTGGCGGCATTTATCGGATTCGCTCTCATCCCTACCGTCTTGCTGGCGGTGGTGGCGAGTGGGTTGGTCAACAAATCGGTCGATATGTGGTTCAACACGCAGGTCGAACAGGTGCTGAAGGATTCGCATGAGGTGGCGCGCATGTATCGCGAAGGTCATATCGCCTTGGCGGTCAACAGCGCCCGCGCGATCGGCCGGGAGATTTTTCGAGAAGATATGCTGACGCCCGAGCAACGGGATTTGTTGGTAGCCGCCATGGCGCGCAAGCGAGCTGAGCATAATGTGGCCGGGGTCGAGGTCTTTTCGCCGAAGATGGAGACGCTTACCAAGACGCTGAATCCCGACGTGCCCGCGACCGTGTTGGATCTGCCGGTCGGGCAACTCGTCTTGCAGGTCTTGAACAGTAATCGCGAATTGACCTCGGTGCAGGAATCGCAGAACGGGCGATTGATTCGGGCCGGGGTTCCCATTCCCTCGACGATGAAGCACGGTGCGGTAGCGGGTGTCGTCGTCGTGGACGATTACCTGCCCGAGTCGCTTCTCGCCAAATGGGAAGCGATTGCCCATCAATACAACGAGTACAAGCAGATCAAGGCGATGAAGAATCCGATCAAGGCGGCCGCCTACCTCTTTGTCGGCGGGATTACGCTGATGATTTTGTTCGGCGCGACCTGGTTTGGGTTTTACGTGGCCCGGAGCATCACCGTCCCGATCCAACGGTTGGCCGAAGCCACCAATGCGATCGCGCGCGGCAATCTGAACGTGCAGATCAAGGCCAAGGCCACGGATGAGATCGGAACGTTGGTCGATTCCTTCAATCGCATGACGCAAGATTTACGGCTGAGCAAGTCGAGATTGGAGGAGGCCAATACTTCGTTGACGAGATCCAATCAGGAACTCGACGATCGGCGAGCCTATACGCAGGCGGTCGTCGATACGATTGCGGCGGGCGTGCTGTCCATTGATCGTGCCGGCAGCATTACGACGTTCAACCCCTCAGCCGAACGGATTCTCGGCATTCATGACGATACGCTACAAGGCCGTCCGGTCAACGAGGCGTTCAAGGCGCGTGGACTGGATCTGTTCCAGACGGCCTACGATCGGATCCTTGCGGATGGCCGCGACAGTTTGAGCCTGGAAGGTCAAATGGAGATCGAAGGAAAGTTTTTAACCCTGGGCTTGAATCTCTCTCGTATGCGAAACGAGGCGGGAGAGGACTTGGGGTTCGTCTTTGTCTTCGAGGATTTGACCGAGCTGATCAAGGCGCAAAAGGTGGCGGCCTGGCAGGAAGTGGCGCGCCGCGTGGCGCATGAGATCAAAAATCCGTTGACGCCCATTCAGCTCTCGGCCCAACGACTGCGCAAGAAATTTTTCGAGAAGGCGCCAGATTTCGACGCCATTTTCAACGAATCGACCGAAGTGATCGTAAACGAAGTCGGCAGCCTCAAACAGATGGTGGATGAATTCTCGAAGTTCGCTCGGCTGCCGCTACCGCAAATGGCTCGGCAATCGCTGCACGATGTGATGCGCGACGTCGTCGCCCTGTACAGCGGAGCCCACCGGGATATTCGCTTCCGATTAGAGCTGGATGAGTCGCTTCCGCTGCTGAATTTCGACAAGGAGCAGCTCAAGCGCGTGTTCGTCAATCTTTACGACAATGCCATTCAAGCCATGAATCAGAAAGGCCAGGTCCTGGTCACGACGCGGTATGATACCAAGAAGCATCGGGCCATCGTCTCGGTCGCCGACGAGGGCATCGGGATCAATCCGGAAGACCAAGAGCGATTGTTCGTGCCGTATTTTTCTCGCAAAAAAACCGGGACGGGTTTGGGCCTGGCCATCGTGCATCGCATCATTACCGATCATGATGGCCAAATCAAAGCGGCCAACAATCAACCGAGGGGCGCCATTTTTACGTTCGAATTGCCGGTGTAGCGGTGACGTACGTTATTCGTTAATTGTTCACTGTCCGATTGGGCGGGCCTCGTTTAACGCATAACGAATAGGAAAACGAATAACGATTCATGAGGATGCATGTCTGAATCCATTGTGATTGTCGATGACGAAGTGGCGATCCTAAATTCCCTCAGTCCGATTCTCGAGGACGAAGGGTACCAAGTCACGGTCTGCAAGAGCGGCGGGGAGGCCTTAAAAATTATCATGGCGGAGCCACCGGATCTGATGTTGCTGGATATTTGGATGCCCGAGATGGATGGCCTGGAAACGCTCAAGCGCGTGCGCGACCTCATGCCGAAGTTGCTGGTCGTCATGATGTCCGGCCACGGGTCGATCGAAACCGCCGTGAAGGCGATCAAGCTCGGCGCTTACGACTATATTGAGAAGCCCTTGTCGCTTGAAAATGTGACGCTACGTATCCGCCATGCGCTGGATCAACGGCGACTTGAGGAGGAAAACCAAGCGCTCCGGACCAAGGTGGCGGGTCGCTTCGAACTGGTCGGCGCGTCTCCCGCCATGCAGCATCTCCGGCAATTGATTGCGACGGCCGGCCCCACGAACGGGCGCGTGTTGATCGGAGGAGAAAACGGCACCGGCAAAGAACTGGTCGCACGCGCGATCCACCTTGCGAGTCCTCGACACGATCGTCCATTTGTCGCGGTGAATTGCGCGGCCATTCCTGAAAATCTTATCGAGAGCGAATTGCTGGGGCATGAACGCGGCAGCTTCACGGGAGCCACCGTACAGAAGCGTGGGCAGTTCGAGCAAGCGGACGGCGGCACGCTGTTTCTCGATGAGATCGGGGACATGAGCCTCAATACCCAGGCGAAAGTGTTGCGGGTGTTGCAAGAACAGCAATTCACGCGGGTCGGTGGCACGAAACTGATCAAGGTTGATGTGCGCGTCATTGCGGCGTCTAATAAGGATTTGTCACAAGAGATCGTGAAAGGCAACTTCCGCGACGATTTATTTTACCGGTTGAACGTGTTGCCCATCGAGGTGCCGCCGTTGCGCGAACGGCCCGAGGATATTCCCTTACTGGTGCGACATTTTCTACAGATGCACGCCGAAGAGCAGGGGATTAAACCGAAAGAAATGACGCCGGATGCGATCGAGGTATTCAAGCACTACGATTGGCACGGCAATATCCGGGAGTTGCGGAACCTGATCGAACGCCTGATGATCATGGTGCCTGGATCCGTCATCGATGCGGCTCAGACAGCCATGTTCATGCAGGTGCGGCCCTCTGCGTCCCCACCCGCATCTGGGGCCGGGCAGTCGACTACCGCTGCGGGCTCTGCGCTATCCGTTAAACAATATGAGTCGCTTCGGGACGCGCGGAACGCGTTTGAACGCGACTATATCGGCCGAAAGCTTCGGGAGCACAACTGGAACGTCTCCCGCACGGCCGACGATCTTCAGATCGAGCGCAGCCACTTGCACCGAAAAATCAAACTGCTGAATATTGAACTGCGCTCCGAGCACTGACGGAAAGCGGTCTCATTCAGGTTAGTCCGGCAGTGTGTGGCCGCGTCGTTCCAGTGCGTGAAGAGCGATGACAAACGCCGGCATGGCAGTAAAAATATAATCGATAACGGACAGCACGTACGCTCGTGACGCCTTGAGATCCGATTGCCAGTTCGGCAAAGCTTCGTGTAGGTCGAGAATCGGTTCACGTTTCTGAAAGCACACTTCGTTAAAGAGCCTGACCTCCCGGTTGAAGGTCTCCCGGAGAAAATCTTGGTGGTTGAAGCCCATCGCGACCGGCAGCGTCGTTTTGTCCAAGAGGTCCCGGCTGAGCTTGCGTGGCTCATGGGTGACGAGATCGCAGCCTTTGAGTCGTAACCGTTCTCGAATGAGCGGATGGACCGCTTGAGGCAACGCCTCGATGCCGGCAGAGTTTACCGTGTAGCCGACGTCCGATCCGATGAGGGCTTTCAACGCGTGTTCAGCCACAAGGCTTCTAAACACATTGCCTGTGCAAATGAAGAGAATCGATTGCATGGTTTGCCCTACATGGAAAAGAGCCGTTTACGGACGACCGCCCGCTGATTGAAAAGGCCTAGATGGCATTTTATGATACATGATGATGGAAAACTCAATGCGCCGACGTCAAACACATCGCGCTGATGGATCTCCACTGCGGATGTCTCTATTTTTCGGGCTGCTTGTGTTGGCTACCGGCGTGGCCTATGCGTCGTGGACGCCGGACATTCATCTCAAGGCGATGCCGCTCTCGTTGCACCTCGGCGAGGTCTCGGTCAACACATGGTCGGTTTGTTTAAAGGACGCCGCCCATGCCGGCGGCGTCGACCCCGCGCTCTTAGAGGCGATTGTCACCGTCGAGTCGGGCAATCACCCTTACGTGTTCGGGTGGTTTGATTCGCGCGGGGTGCGTCGCGTGTATCGAGCGACCAGCTACACGGCGGCGGTGAGACAGCTCGAAGCGTTAGAGCGTCAGCATATCCGTTTCGACGTGGGATTGGCGCAGATCAACAGCCGCAATCTTCAATCGCTGGAACGACGCATGGGCATTGCACCGGTGCGCGCGCTCGATCCATGCACCAATCTGCGTCTCGCCGGCATGATTCTGCGCGAGCAAATAGCTATGCATGGATCCACGTGGCGTGCAGTGGCCGGATACAACGGCGCCTTAGCCTACGTCCCGAAAGTGCAGCGTGTCTATTGTGCCCATGTTGCGGATACATCTAGCTGCCGGCATTCTCGCCCGCTTTCTGAGCTTCTGTGCGACCCGATTCCTGTCGCCCAGACTGAGCGGTATTATCGCGTCTTTCGTACGACCGCCTAGTCGCCGCGTTGAAGGAGTCCCTAAATCTGCTCTCGCTGGCCATGCCCCTTGCCTGGATGGCAGTCTTGAACCCAGCATCACCCTGCACAGGTGTCATCTCATAATGGAACGATCCGAGAGAAGGCGTTGAAGTTCTACCAGGAGAGGGATCTGCCCTTTTAAGATTCGTTGAGTCGCCTCCTCAATGGGAAACCATGCCGCGCGATCGACTTCAGGAAAAGTCTTTTGTTGACCCGAGCGGGGCGGCCATTCCATTGAAAAGTTGTTGGAAATAATCGTGGTAGGATCGGCGTCGCCTGCGAAGGCCCACGCCTGCACGAGCTTGCCGCCGGCTTGTGTGACTGGTGACAGAGGGATGAAATCTCCATTTGGTTGCAAGCCGGTTTCCTCGGTGAACTCCCGTCTTGCCGCGTACAAGGAATCTTCCTCGGGCAGATATTCGCCTTTCGGAATAGACCAGGCGCCAAGATCTTTTTTCATCCAAAAGGGTCCACCCGGGTGCACCAGAAACACTTCAAGGATCTGGTCGCGTAGGCGATACATCACCAGGCCGGCGCTTAATTTTCCCATACGCCATTCTATCAACGAATGGACGGGCGCTCTACTTTCCCGAACGGGTACGGTACAATGCCCGCCATTATGAAGAGGGAAACGATTCAACAGCAGCGGAACACACGGCCCGGCAAACTTACCGACGCGATCGAAAAAATACAGACACGCTTGTGTCGTCAAGTGGGTCAAGCAATCGCGGATTACGCGATGATCGAAGAGGGCGATAAGGTCATGGTCTGCGTGTCGGGCGGCAAAGATAGTTATGGCTTGCTTGATGTACTGCTCCTCTTGCAGCGCCGCGCTCCCATTCACTTCGATCTCGTGGTCGTCAATTTAGACCAAAAACAGCCGGGCTTTCCGGCTCACGTGTTGCCGGAGTACCTGACGGCTCTGGGCGTGCCGTACCATATCGAGACCCGCGATACCTATTCGATCGTGAAACGCCTTATCCCCGAAGGCCAGACGACCTGCTCTCTGTGCTCACGTCTTAGGCGAGGGCACCTGTATCGCGTCGCGTCGGAGTTGGGCGCGACAAAAATCGCTCTCGGCCATCACCGGGACGATGTTCTCGAAACTCTGTTCCTGAATATGTTTTATAACGGGAAGCTGAAAGCCATGCCTCCGAAGCTGCGGTCGAAAGATGGACGGCATGTCGTGATCCGCCCGCTGGCGTACGTGAAAGAGATCGACTTGGCGGACTATGCCGAGCGTCGAGCGTTTCCGATCATCCCATGCGATCTCTGCGGTTCGCAGGAAAATCTCCAACGGAAAGCGATGAAGGGATTGCTGCGCGAATGGGAGCAGCGCGTTCCAGGCTGTAGCGACAGCATGTTTGCCGCACTTTCCAACGTTGCCCCGTCGCTGCTCCTGGATCGCATGCTCTTCGACTTCACCTCTCTGCATGCGATTGACGACGCGTCGGCAGACGATATTGATCCGGGTATGTAATCTGCTAACCGCGTATCGATAGGCGTGCTAAAAGGCCTCGACCATTTTTCAAAAAGGTGAATGGCGGTGTCACGTGGAGTTGCGGCACCTTTCGCTACGGACTGGATGGCTGGAGACTCAGGATGGCGGTGCCGTTCGCGCTTCGTTTCGTGACAGAGATGGACAGGCTCGACAAATCGAGCGCAGCACACATATAAATGTCTTGTTCTTTCGACAAGCGGATGCCTTCAAAACGGATGACTAGGTCAGATAGTCTTCACTATCATCATCCTCATCCACGACACGTAAGCGAGTAATCAAGGAGGGCGTGATTGCAGCCATCGAAGAAGCTACGACGGCAGGTCTCTCGGTATATGGTGTGCGCCGTGGTCGGCATTCTTGGGTTGTTGCTGGACCCTTCCATGCATGCTGCCGACGGCGCGGAGTTGCGTATCCGCAAAGAGCTGCTCATCCGTCAATCCGACCGCGCTCTGATCAATGTGATCGGGCGTGTCGAATTTGTCGAAACAATTCCCGATAAGGGAGATTGCCAACTTCAGGCGTCGATTCGAGTGGAGGACATACGCGTAGCAGTGGTGGGGGAATGGATCAATGCGTGCTCGACCAAGCTGGAGCCGAACGAGATTGCCGCCCTTGCCGAAAATGGCGACGTGTCGATCGACGGCGTGTTTCGCATTTGGTTCGAACGGGCAGGTAACAAGGATGATGTCTTGTCCGAAGAAGATGGCGTCGAGCCGTACACTGACTCTAACCCGAAGCATGCGATCGAGATTGACCCGGTGGTGCTCGTCGGCGAGCGGCAGTTTTACGATACGGTGCGCGCCATGGAGTGGTTCGATTTTAATGTCCACGGGATGCCGGCGCTGCAACGCTTGTTGAAACGGAAGGTCACGATCGAAGGATATGAGGCCGACGATGGGACTCCGTATGTGGCGATCGAGAGCGGCGGCTCGCTGCCGAATCATTTTCAATTAAAAGCCGTGCTGCGATCGAGGCCGGTCAAGACCGAAGACGGGTATACCGCCGTGATCGACATCCAGGACAAGCAAAAGACCATGGCCTCGGGTATTCGAATTTTCAGTATCGGCGGCACGAAAGCGAATGACGCCTTAAAGAGTTTGAAAAAGAATGCGGAGTTTTCCTTCTGGGGCATCACGCGGCTGGACGGCAAGAAGGCCTTACGGGCGTTAGAAGACGACGCAGGGTATCACATTCCTATTCCGCTTGAATTCGTGCTGCTCGACATTCATAAATAGTCCGTGCACCCAGGGGCCTACGACAATCCTCCACCATCGCACACTCCACTCTGGTCCATCGGAACGACAATCGCACTGACGCTTGCCGTCACTCTCGTGCTGTACCTCATCTCGCCTGAGGGACCGATTCGGGAAGGCGATACCGTCTTCAGCACCGGCCGTCATACCGTCGTGTTGGCGCATCCGACGGAGTATGAACGGGCCGGCTATGAAGCGACGTGTATTCTCGAGCTGCATGACTCGCTGATCGTCGTGCACCGACCGGCCGACCATCTTGATGTTCCGTTTCGCGTCCAGGTGCAGGCAAAGACGGCGTTGCAATTTCCATTTTGCCCACCGCAGGCCGAAGTTTTCGTGAAGCCATCGCAGGTCGCTCAAAAACCCAATGTCCTGGCCGATCTCAAGGCAGGTCTTGCGCGGATCTTGCGGCTATAGCGGTACGAGACCGAATGAACGTGGACGCGCTGATCCCGCTTGTGGAAGTGAGATTAGAATTTATCGGGTGGGGCAATGGCAACAGCTACCAGAGGTCTAGCCGGTCGCCTGAGGCACGGGCTGACTATTCCCCTGCGAGGAGGTATGAACCGCGGGCGTGTGGTTACGGAGTTGCTGATTTTCTTTTTTGAGTTCGATCATCCGCAATTCCCGATCTACAACGAGGTCGTGAAATGTTTCCAGGTCCCTGACCTTCTCATGAAGTTCGGCTTGGGTTGTTTCGAGTTGTACCACCAAGCTTTTTGTGCGAGTTTCTTTTTTTCGCAAGGCGTCTTCCGCCAGCTTTCTTTCCGTGATGTTGTGCTGCACGATCATGAGACGTCGGTTTTCATCGTTGCCCAGCGGTGTCACCACCGCGATAAACCACTGCATGCCCGTTGAGGTCTGGCAGGCGTACTCCAAAGTATACGAGTTCTTGGTTCTCGCGAGCACGGCGCGCACACCCTCCGCAAAGGACGCGGCATCAGCTTACCCGGCTCGAGTACAAGCTTAAGCATCATGATTGTGAAAGCGTAATCGCGAGATTTTCTTTAGGGACATTGTCAACCGGACGCCGAATCCTGCGCCGATAGGGGAGTGGCGATCTCTTCCAGCGACTTCCGTTCGGCGTTGACGCCGAGAAATATTTCCACCACGGCGCCGACCAGCATGAAACCGGCGCCTAGGAGATAGCCATAAAAGACGCTCGTCGCAGACGTTTCGATCAATTTGCCGAACAGCCAGGGCGCGATGATTCCAGCGCCTTGCCCCACGATGAAAAAGAAGGCGATCGCCATGGCGCGAATCTCCATGGGAAACACTTCGCTCACCGTCAGGTAGGCGGCGCTGGCGCCCGCGGACGCAAAGAAAAAAATAGTCGACCATGCGAGTGTCTGCGTCAAGGAGGTGAAATACCCTTGCCAAAAAAGATACCCGGTCGCGGCCAGCAAGAGACCGGAGAGCCCATAGGTCCCGGCGATCATCGGTTTTCTGCCGACCGTGTCGAAGAATCGTCCCAGCAAGAGAGGGCCGAGAAAATTGCCGATGGCGAATGGAAGAATGTAGAGGCCGATGTTGCTGCTCGGCACATCGTAGAACTTGGTGAGCACGAACGGATACGTAAACGAGATGGCGTTGTACATGAAGGACTGGGTGACCATCAAAGTGATGCCGAGTATGGTGCGATGCGGGTAGCTTTGAAAGAGTTCTCGGGTGACGGTCCGGAAATTCGCATGCGGGCGCGCGTGCACGGCAATGGACCCGGTCGCGACGGGAAGCTCTGTGAGACGTTCGTCGGCGATGACTTTGCGCTCGATAGCTTGGACGATCGACTCGGCTTTGTCCACCTGTCCGTGTGTCATCAGCCAACGGGGACTTTCGGGGACGATGCGCCGGATCAAGATAATACACAGGCCCAACACCGCGCCGAGCCCAAAGCACAGCCTCCAGCCGAGCGATTCCGGAATGAAGACCGGATTGAGTAACACGAGCGTGAGCAGCGCGCCGGTTGCCGATCCGAGCCACCAACTTCCATTGATGGCCAGGTCGGTGTGGCCGCGCGCGCGCGCCGGAATGAGTTCATCGATCGCCGAGTTGATCGCTGCGTATTCGCCCCCGATACCTGCCCCGGTAAAAAATCGGAAGACCATGAAGCTCCATAGATCCCAGGAGAACGAGGTGAGCACGGTCGCGACGAGGTAGATCAGCAGCGTGATCATGAACCATTTTTTTCGCCCTTGCCGGTCCGTGAGATAAGAAAAGACGAAGGCGCCGGCCACCGCGCCGGCCAGATATGCCGAGGCCGTCAGACCCACTTGCGATTCGGTCAGCCCCAACGTCGTCGGGTGCGTCAACACCGGACCAAGCGCGCCGACAATCGACACCTCAAGCCCGTCGAGAATCCAGGTGATCCCCAGCGCCGTCACGATCAGCCAGTGCCATCGCGACCACGGGAGACGATCCATGCGCTGAGGAATATTCGTATGGATGGCGGGGGCGGTAGTGGCCATGCCAACTGGTTTTAGCACTATTGGGGGTGACGTGCTGTCAGCCTGTGAGTGTATATCGGTAGGAGGAATATGGGACGATCGAGAGGCGAGTGATTAGGGCTTCAACTTTGAAGCAAACGAGGTGCGAAATTTGGCTAATTTTGGGCCGACCACATAACTGCAATAGGGTTGAAACGGATTGCGGGCGAAATATTCCTGGTGATATTCCTCCGCTTCGTAGAACTGCACGGCCGGAACCAATTCCGTCACGATCGGCCTGTTGTAAAGCTGCTGCTTCGTGAGCTCGGCGATCAGCTCTTCTGTCACCTTCTTTTGCTCCGGCGAGTGATAAAAAATCGCCGAACGGTATTGGGTGCCGACATCATTGCCCTGTTGGTTCAACGTCGTGGGGTCGTGGATCACAAAAAACACTTCAAGGATTTCGCGAAAGGACACGATGGCTGGATCAAACGCCAGCTGGACAACTTCCGCATGGCCGCTGCGCCCTGTGCACACTTCTTCATAGGACGGATCGGGATTGGCTCCGCCCATATAGCCGGACTCAACCGACTCTACACCCTTCATCTGATCGTAGACGGCCTCCAGACACCAGAAGCAGCCTCCACCCAGGGTCGCGCGCTCTCTCGATCCGGCTCTAAGCGAGTCACTCATAGCGATCTCTTGGATTCTCAATCGTCCAGGAAGGATATGTATAGCATCGTCAGACGTTGGGCGCTAGGAGGGTTGTGTGGATGCCCGTTCATCGTGGCGTTGGCTTGGTCGAGTCGGTCGGCTTAGACCACAGATTCAAGGAAACCGTTTGCTCAATGCGCCAGGTCGGTCCAAGAAGATGCAACGGACCTTCAAAACCGCCGAAGGTCGGCACCTCGTCCGTCACTAACCAAAAATGGTAATGAAATTTTTCAGGTAATTTACCCAGCAGTTTTCCAAACCACATGGTCAAGCTGTCCAATTTGGGTTCAATAACATAGCGGGTCATGGGTTTGGAGAGATCGCCGATGCGAATGGTCGTGCGCTCCGTGGGAACGAGCTTAAGATCGAGTACCTTAGGTTCCGGTGTAAACGCAAGAAAGTGCACCGTCTCAACGCGGCCCGGCGTCAGATTTCGCAGCACCGTGACGATCATGCCGTTCACGACGTCGTCCGGCAGGTCGAGCCGTCCCGTGAGCTTTTGTTCAGGGGCGCCATCTTGAGAGGTTAGGACACGGTACTCGCTGCTTTTTCGGTCCAGGGAGATATCGAGAGTGTTCGGAAATGAAGGGCCACGTTGAACCAGCTTGTAACTCTGTAGCGTAAAGACTTGCTTTTGAGTGAAGCTCACGCGCTCATCGTACAGCGACCCATCTTTAAACCGGAAGACCAGCCGGCTGTCGACCACATGGCCATGACTCTTTTGAATCAGCTCGCCGTCCGCCAGACGGTCGCCATTTTCATCTCGCAACGCGAGATAGCCGTGTGCAAACCCTTCCGCGAAACGGACCGGAATCGGCGCAGCGAAGACCGCCACGGTGTTGAAGGCAATGGCGACGAGCAAGCCCAAAAAGACCACCGTTCGACAGGCCAATCCAACATGCGTCATAATCACTCGTTCCATGGGTGTTTCGGTTTGATACGTAATGAATAGTTTATCTGCCACTCTGGTTCTTGCCTAGCCGACCTCCGCCTACAGGATGGTCCCATCGGATCGGATCACGGCGCAGATTGCGAGTCGAGCACGATGCCTAATTGGGAAAGTTTTCGGGCAAAGCCGTCTGGAGTGTTCAAGGTATGGACGAAGCTGCCGTCTGAATGTGCGTATGAAAGAAGCCCCCCATCATGCAGTGGAACGACGAGAATCGGATCTCGTGCCGACTCACGTATAAATGTGTGGACGGGGCGGGTGCATCCTAAAATCGCTTCCACCGTCATCGTGCGATCCGTCGTCACGAGAACAAATCGGCCAGGGCACAGTCGAAGAGGTTTCCACGACCAGCGGGCTAACAGCGTGTGAACGGACACGGGTTCCATCCCTGCGTATTCTATCAGAATCCTTGTGGAAGGCTTCAAAGTAAGCGTTTGGCCATCGCCATTGTACTGACGGCAGCTATTGGGCGGTTCACTCGTAGGAGCACATGGGCGGCGAACGACAAGATCGGAAAAAGGTGGAATTCCCCGCGTCGTTTATCGGCGATGCGAAGGGCACGGGGACCGTACGAAATCTTTCCACCAGCGGCTGCAAGATAGAAAGTCCGGTCCCGGTTCAAGCGGAGCAACTGCTGGTCCTGCGACTTTTTATCTCGCATGAACCAGAGCCGATCGTCATCGATGTGGCGGCTGTACGATGGGTCTCAGAGGCCAGTTTCGGCGTCGAATTTCTGAAGGTCAAAGCCGGCGACCAACGACGTTTGGAGGTCTACCATGCCTCCCTCTCGGTTTCCTAAAAGTCTGACGGCGGGATAGCCGCCTTCATGACTGCCTCTACAATGAGCAGACGGTATGCTGTCGTATGAGTCCGGCCCGTGCACAATCGTCCAAGAAAAAACCAACAAGACGTCGGTGGTCGAATGAAGTCACCCAGCACAGCGATGCCTTAGATCTCGAGCGCGATGTGTTTAAAAAGGGCAGCGCACGGCAGATCGCTTTGTCTTTGAAGCATTCCGCCGAATCGAGTGCACGCCGAAAGAGCAGTCCCTATCGGTCCGCCATGTCGATGCTGACGTTCTATATCAATCGAGCGGGCAAGACATTGGACGCGAAACAGAAGCGCGTGCTGGAAAAAGCCAAAGACGAATTGCGGAAGACGTTTGGGAAGGAATAACTGTATGGCAGAACGACTTCTCGAAACCGTTCTCATTACCTTCATTTGCGCGCCGGCCCCGAGATCGGTTGCTCGCGGATGAGCTGACCGCCGATGTAGAGGGCCTGTTTGACGGAGTTACCCGCGGTGTCGTAATAGAGAACGATGGTCATGTCGTCTTCGGGAAAGTGCTCTTTCCATAACCCTTCGACGTGTCCCGATCGGCATTCCACTTCTTTCCAAATGCGATTGCGAGCCCGATCCTGTCCGCTCCGATAAGCAGTATAGATTCCGTCCTGTTTGGCTTGCTGGCAGACGGTTTCGATCGAGCGAGTCACGGCTGCGGTATCAACCGTCTGGTTATGGCCATTCGGACCAATGAACAACATGGCCGAAGGTCCGCTGGTTGGAGGCGCTTTTTGCAGGCACTGTTGCAAGGCATCTCCTTTGAGACCCGAACACGCGGCCTCCGCAGAAGGCGCAGTGAGCAGATTTGCGCCTGCTGTGAGAAGTAGGAACAATAAAACCACCATGAAGTCGGCACCTTTCATCTTCAGCAGACAGCGGCTGCAGGCAACCGCATCGCGCAACCGTTACGGCTGTGATACCTCCATATGTTAAAACGGACGTGAAAGATAAATCCATCTTTCTCACACAAACTCATCAGTGTCGATAGCAAGAGAAGTCGATAGGCGGGGATGGAGTTATGACCTGGAGGAAATGGCCGTAGCAAGCTCCCACTAATTGAGATCGGGAAGCCGGCGAACTTTAGTTGTAGGCTCTAGGGCGCTTTTGGAATTGAGACCGCGGCGGTTTCAGGCTTGCTTGTCGCCGAGGCGCGCTTGGTGACGGGAGCGTGTACCTGTTCTTGCTGCAGTTGAACCTGATCGAGGCTACGCTTCATTCGGACCAGGGCCGCCTGCACTTCGGCAATTTCGGCATGCATCTGATCCCACGGTGTCGAGCTCACCATCTCTCGGCGAAAATTCTGAAAGTTCTGAGTGAGCGCTTCCAGCCGCTGCGTGAAATGGGTTAAGTCTTCATTCCGAAAGTGTTCAATTTCCGTGAGGACTCGACTTTGTCGGCTTCTCACCTCTTGATCCATCGTCTGGAGCTTCAGTTGGATCGTCTCGATCTGTTGCGGAAGGACGCGATGGTCGGTGGCGAAAGTGGTCATCTGTTGCTCGAGTGCGGACATGCGTGTCCAGAGATCCGACATGCAACCGGTCAGCCCTAGTGTCATCCCCGCCATCGCCATCAACATGAAACACTGGCGCCATTGAAAGATAGGCCGCATACGATCCTCCCGGCTGAAGTCTACGGTCACCATTGCCGCACAGGTTTTACGAGTATAGCCGATTCTCCCGAATCTGCCGGATCGGGAATCGTGTAGGGCCAGACTCGAGCGACATGATTTTGACATGGAGGACGTTGGGCCGTGTCTGTAAAAAGTTTGTTTGACTGGATGATTTGCACGCAGACAGGTAAAATACGCGCATGAGTGTGCCACGTCTCCCATCGAGCCCCATGTCCGAGGCAGTCCGCCGAAGCTTGAAGGATCTACGGCACGGGCTCTTGCGACTTCACAAGACGCTGCTGGACTCAGAGCAAGTCACCTATGAACGCATTCACGGGCGTGTCGAGTCGGCAGGTCAACTTCTTCAATTGGTCATGGGTGATCCGTGGTTTGCCTGGCTGCGGCCGCTCTCGCACCTTGTTATTCGAATCGATGAAATGCTGGAGGATGAACAAGAATCGACCCCGCGGGACATCGTTCTCGTTCTATCGGAAGTGCGCGGGCTGCTGACCCCGTCGGAGCAGGGTGAAGGATTTGAACGCAATTATTACGAAGCGCTTCAACGTACACCAGACGTCGTACTGGCTCATGCGCACGTCAAAAAACTTCTCTCCCTGGTGGCCGTGTAGTCTCCTTAGATAATTTCTTAAGGAGCGGAACTTGTAGGACAACCTCTGGTGCCTGCGTTATTGTAAGATTCGGTATTCGTTGTGTAGCGCTGAATGGCCATCCATCCACAGAAACATCGTTCCTCTCGAGTTCCTTCGCTCAAAAATTTTGAAGCATTTCGCGATGCCATTTCCACCTATCGCTTGCCGCGCATTCTTCTGACGGCACTGGATCTCGATCTGTTTACCGTGCTAGGCGCGCGTGCATTGACAGTGCCGGTGTTGGCCACAAAGCTTCGTGTCAGCGTGCGCGGGCTCGATATTCTCTTGCGCAATTTGGCAAGCGCAGGGGTGTTGATCAAACAGGGCGAGACCTATCGAAACGGTCCGGTCGCGGCCGCTACCTTAAATGCGAACAGCCCTGATCACCGCCGTGGATACATTAACCTGATCCGCAGCCAGTGGGATGACTGGAGTCAGTTAACCGAGGCGGTTCGGACTGGGAGACCTATCGAGGACAAAACTCCGCCGAATGATCCCGCGTACCGGCGCGAATTCAGTTGGGCCATGCATCACCGTTCAATCGATGTGGCGCCGCAGGTTGTTTCTCAGATTTCTTTGAAGGGTGTCAACACGCTTCTAGATCTCGGCGGAGGGCCCGGCACCTATGCCTTGGAATTTCTCAAACAGCATCCTTCCCTGCAGGCGACGGTGGCCGACCGGGCCCCCGCGCTCGAAGTGGCCCGTGAGATCGCCGCCTCGGTCAAGCAGGGCCGTCGACTGTCCTATCTGCCGTTAGATTTTCTGCAGGACGAGATTCCAAGTCGCTATGATGCGATTTGGTTTTCGAACGTGCTGCACATCTATTCTCCAGAGGACAATCAACGCGTGTTTCGCGCGGTGGCTCGTGCGCTCAACCCAGGGGGACGTCTGTTGATACAGGATGCGTTTCTCACCGATGCGCACGATCTATATCCGCAAGAATCGAATTTATTTGCCGTGACCATGTTGCTCTTCACTGAAGCAGGGAACACTTATAGCATCAAAGAAACCCGCGGGTGGCTTGAGAAGGCGGGGTTCCATCGAATCCGACCTATTCGGGTGAAGAAGGGAACCGGGGATTGGGAGCAGGGCCTGTTGGAGGCGACGTTGGCTGCAGCACGTCGAGGAACCCGCGCCCGCCGATCGCGATGAGCAAGAAGTTCAGCACACCGGTGATGCCGCTCAACAACACCACAGACGATTGACTCTCCGCCTTCGTCACCTCCTGTACCACCGTCGAAATATCCAACGCCAATCCGATCGTTCCATACATCACGGCCGCCATGAACGCCCATCTGATACGCATCAGCGTCAGGGCTGATAAGAGGATTGGAATTCCAAAGAAAAAGGCCCCGCTGATAATTCGGCGTCCCGACGAAACCGCATGATCGGGCTCGCCGATGAGAGAAAGCGAAACGCCGGCAACTAATACGAGGCCGAGCAGAATCACAATCAGGCTGTACTCTGTCGATCGCTTCAGTGCCATTCCAAAACGAGATTCCTTTACCGCAGTGTGTGAAGCAGCGCTCTGAGTTCGGGGACCAGATCGACGCCACCGGAAGATCGTCCGGAGGTAGCGGCATCGATCCCGGCCTGTATGATCGGTTTGGCTTCATCGTGGCGGCCTAGTGACGCGAGGGCGCGGCCGAGCGCCAAGTGAGACGCGACATGCGTCGGATCAAGTTTCACAGCCACGTTTAGATGCTCGACCGCTTCGGCCGTGTCGCCCCCTTCTTGTAAAATTTTGTTGCCAAGTCCATAGCGCCCTAGAAATCCATTCGGATTTTTCGCAACCATTTGCCGAAATGCCGAAATGTCCATGATGCCTCCTTGTACGGAGCGCATCCTACCACTGGTGTACGTCGCCCGGCCAGCGGAGGAATCTGCTCACGCGTCATTGTCAGCACGTGCTCAGAATGGTAGGCTCATCGAATGGAGGAACAGCCTCTCAATGAGTCGCACAAAATCGAGGGCGAGCGGATACTTATTTATGACGCGCACTGCCGTCTATGCGTCTCGGCCAAGAAGGGTGTGGAACAATTAAAACAAGATGGCGAGACGCGTGATGTACGATGGGTGCCGTATCAAAGCGAAGAGGCGGTCTGCCGGTTGGGAACCGGCTATCGGTCAGGACGACCCGAGGCCGCCTTTTTGATCGAGCCGGATGGAAACATCAAACAAGGGCTGGATGCGTTTTTACCGCTGTTGCCTGGTTTACGGGGAGGCCGTCTCTTGCAGGCATTCACGCGCATTCCGTTCTTGAAGCCGTTGGCTTATGCACTCTACCGTTTTGTAGCGCGGTATCGCTATCGCTTGTTTGGAGCTGTCGCAGTTGAAGAGAAGATTTAGGTTCGCCCGCCTTGAAGTGATTGATTGAGCGATTCCACCCACCGTCGTTGAAAATCTTCGTACGAAATAAATACTCGATCCTGGAAGGCTGCAGGAAACGCATCGCCTTTTGACAACCGGTCAAGCAGATCGCGCACCGTGCCCATACCGAATCGATCGATAAGATAGCGCGTGGCGGAATTCCCTTCCAGATAAGCGACCATCGCATATTGCGCGGGCATGCCTCCCCAAGGACCTTCAAGGTGCGCCAGGTTGATTAATCTGACTTCGCCGCGCACCAATGCCGCAATGTCTGGCGGCGAATCGCCGGCTAATTGCATGGCCAAGCCTTCATTAAGCCACTGCGGGATGCGATGGCCCTTCAGGCGATCGTCCAGAAGCGCATGGACGAATTCATGACGCAACACACGCGCCAGCCACGCCTGATCCGTCAATGCTCCTTGCGTCGGGATTTTAATGCGTCCCAGGGACGGATCGTAGAGGCCGTCGGACCAGGCCGGTCCGCCCGTGGCATTGTGAAAACTTTCGCGCGTGTGCAGCACGACGAGAATCGGCTTATTCGGAAAATGTCCGAGCCGTTGACCGACGTCTCGATACGCGTCCTCAAGAATCTCTAGTACACGCGTCCACACGGCATAATCTTCTCCGCCGTCGTACTTCACGGTGAAGTGACTGCTGTCGCGCGCCTGAAATCTCTGCTCGGATTTTCGGGCATTTTCAATATACGCGATCTGACTGTTGAGAAACGATTGAGCTTGTGGGGAGCCCGCTGAGCGAGATTTTGCGTGCTCGAGATGCGTGGTGGCGCTCGCCAGGTCGTCTTTGTCGATCAATCGTTGGGCCAGGATCAGATGCGGCATTGCATCGTCGGGAGCCAGGCGCATGGCCGCTTCCAGCATCTCGGTCGTCAATGCCGGATCTTTCAGCTCCCAATACGCCAAGACCATATTCATGTAGGCGGTCGCGTTCTTGGCGTTGATCGCCACGGCTGTCTTATAGGCCGCTACACCCGCCGCCATGTTGGCGGCCGCATGGGCCTGGCGGATGCCCAAATTATTCCAGAGAGTCGATACCTGTCCTCGCAACACCAGGTCGGTTAACGCATCAGGTGGCATCCCTTGTAAGGCTCGAAGAGCGTCTTGAAGCTTTTCCTGCTGAATCATCTGATTGATGTTGGTGATAGCCGCGGCAAAGGGGGAGATAGGGACGGAAACCTGTTCCTGAATCGGCGTGAACTCGACGTGCGCCTGTTCGTCGACCAACTGCGGCAACGGTGGTATGGGAGCAGTGGCTTCAACCGGAGGCTGAAATAAGGTCGGACCTTTTTGTCTGAGCCAGTGGTGATGCCAAAGGTAGAGCGCGATAACCAACATCAGCAGTACCGAGAGAGTACCGACACTCCCTCGTTCATTATGCAAAGGCAGCATGGTCCTCTGAGAAAGCAGGCAACGGCGACCGTCATCGAAAAAAACCGTGTTGTAAGTATACGGGAAGGGACGTAGTTGTCCACTGAAAGGGGCGATGGTGAACTAGCGAAGACGACGCGTTTACTTCGTCTGGATGGGACCGCCGACAGCGTTTACATATGAGCGACGGTACGGATGCGCCACGCGACAAGGGCGCTTAGCCCAGTGGCAAGCGTAGCAGAGAGGCGGGTTCAGGGACTGCCGATGTTTGTGTGTCCGGCCGCGCAATAAAGTCTTGAATGGTCTCGATGCCATGATTGCCGAGGCCGGTGTTGGCGACGACGCCGTCCTCTGCCTGGATAAACACGTCACCCCAGACGGGCCGCCTGAGATACCGTCGATGAGGGCGCTAAATTGTAAAAAGCTTCCAATCGGTTGTCCGTTTAGCCGCACATTCAAGAGACAACCCGCCGTGGCGCTGCAGAGATCGGAGATGTCTAGCGTGAGATGGTTGATGGCGCTTCCTCCATCGAACGAAAATCCAAAGAGCGTGTAGTTGTAATGATATTGTCCTTCGTCTTCCGTGATGTCCCATAGAATACCTGAGGCCTCATGGTGGTCGAATGGTCCCGTACCGGTCAATCCGCTTTCGATCGTGCGGTTTCCGGACAAGGCGGCCGACGCATCGTACGCCGGCACAGCGTGTGGTTCCTGGGAGAGGCCGAGCAGCGAAAGGCTCAGAACCGTCATGAGACTGGTCCGAAAAATGATTCCCTTCCGCATGTCGGTCCTCTTTGGTTATCACGTGGCACGGTGGGATGGATTGATGCGCCGCGCCGTCGGTCAGCGTTTACGACGGTTCAGGATCGTGTCAATTATCTGGGAAGCCGACCGAGCAAGCTATCGTGCAGGGGTGTACGATTGTCGGCTAGAAGGGATAGTCGACGCTAGGAAGTCTCGGAAGATTCCAGGGGATGGCCCGGCAGTGCACTGGATAGACAGCTATGGCGTGGCGCATCAGGCGGGCGATAAAGCCGTCAACCTAGGTCCATGCTCAGCAGGAACTCGTTCAGTTCGCGCTTCTGTTCGTCTTCAGTCCCTTTGAGACGGTCGATGTCTTTGCGAAGCGTTTCAATGTCGGTTTCCTGTTGATCGAGTTTTTTGACGTACCGAGTATAGAGCTCCGAATTTTGTGTGAGTCTCGACATATTTTCCCGGATGCGAGTCTGCTCTTGGGTCGTGTCCTTGATTCTCTGCTCCAATCCGTTTCGCCGAGCGGTCGTCTGCGACAGACGATCGCGAAGGGCCACGACCCGTTGTAACGCTTCTTTCACTCTAACGGAAATCTGTTTGGCACGAATGTACTGCATGATCGTTTCGGGGCCAGAATCGATCAGTTGCACGGTTTGTGTGAGCTGCTTTTCCTCGCGAACGCGGAGCACGGCTGTTTTGCCCGCATCGATCGGCAGGGTAAAGCGATAGACATCACGCGTCCGTTCGGAGGGTTTGGCAGGCTCGATCAATTGCCAGTCGGCTCGGTAGGGATGCTCGATCAGGAGTGTCTTCTCCTTCTGATCGCGATAGTTGATATGATAGGCATGCTCTTCCCGCATCATGTGCGTCGCGATCAAGACGCCTTTCTTGACACTGACATTCACCAATTCCTGCTGTCCGGCTTCGGCTTTAGGCTCAACCTCAGTTTTGAGATCCAGCGCATAAGTGACGAGACGCTCTTGTCCCGGCGCCAAGTCCTCCATGCGCGCGTCTCCGGCATAAGCTTGTCCATCGAACACGGTGATGGGGCCTTGCATTAAATAAAGAGATGACGTGTTCTTGAGCCGAAATCCATTCAAGGGATGCTTCGCATGCGTGCCCGAATTGTAGATCGACACTTTCCGACCCTCGATAGACTGATTGATGATCGGCAGCATGGCAGAAGCGTGCCGTGCGATCGTGACGGGCGTGGTCATCGCATATTCGAACAGCTCGCCGGTTTCCTGCCCCTGCGCGGTGGAGCTCACCCCCTGCTGTGGTGTAAAGGGCAGAGGCGCAGCGGGGGCACCTGCCTCGGGCGAGGTTGGGGCACGCAAGAGCCGAGATTTGGCCTGAGCGCGAGCCGGTTTGTTCATCTCCATTCGATTCTCGTCGAGCGCGGCTTGCTTCGATTCTTGTGGAGCGTCGTCCAACGCGTCGCCATACACGCGAGGGCGGAGTGAGGCATAAAGTTCCGGAGCTACCACGGGCCGCATGGCGTAGAGCGGCTGATAGAGATCCATCGTGAACGAAATCGGCCGACCGGAGACCAGCGAAAGGCGAATGTCCGACCAATCGGCTTCCGAGCTATTCTCGACAATGGCCCACCCCTGAAAGAACGGCGCATGCGCATCATCGAGCACGAGACGATACGTCGTCTTCCAGATGGGCGCCTCGGCAATATAGGCCACTCGCACGGGCCGAGAGCCGGTTCCTTCAAAGGCGATAGACACGGTGCGCTTTTGCGCGTCATGGCCGGTGGCCAAGACCGATAAGGCCTGTTGTAGTTCTCCATTCAGTGCAAGGTTAAGGAGTCGAATGCGTTGTACCTGCGTCAGTGGAATGGAGCGGAGTCCGTCTTCGGTCAGAAGGTTGACATATTCGGCCGCGACGAGGACGTCGCGGCCGTCCGCGTGCGCGAGCTGCTCTTTCTTTTCCACTCCGATAATCGTGCCGGTGATGGCAGCGGGCGTCGCCGCCTCGATGCGTTCGCCTCGAATCTGATTCAGCAATTGTCCAAGGGTTGGATTCGCGGTCAGATTGATGCCGAAACTACCAAGGGCTTTCACGATCGGATCGCGAGAACCGTACCCGACAGCCGATACCTGTCCGCCGCCGCCATCTTGCACCACTAGGCTCTTCAGCACGTCGTTGATTTGGTCGATCGTAAATCTGAGATCGATGCGACCATTTCCGTGCACCATCCCATCATGCTCGAAGTATCCCACTCCGCTGGAATAGAGCAGGACTTTCGATAGCGGGATCTGCTTTTCTTCGAAGAGAGGTGTCAGCCTGTCAACGGGAGCGGCTGCGAAGCCCACGGAGGATGTGAATAAAACGGCCAACACACACGTCCAGAGCCTAGCTGCCTTCATCTTCATTCCCTCCTCACCGCCCCGACGCGTGTTATCTGTTATCGGTATGGCCTACAGGGTTTCCGTCATATGTCATCAGAGGTCATCACAGTATAATAGTCACATGCCCATAGCAATGCGCGCATGCATCAGACGGCTTGCTCCCGTGCCCTTCAGCCTTATTCTCATGTTTCTGATGATTGGGTTCGGCCTCGTAGAACGGCCGGTATCCGCCGCAAGCAATGCTTTAGTTACCGGCCAAACGCTTTCACGCCAAGCCGATGCGTTCATCAAGGAAGGACGCGAGCAGGAGGCTGCGCAGCAGTATCTGGCGGCGCACGTGCAGTTCCAGAAAGTCATTCTAGGATATTTCGAATCAGCCCTTCGACAGAGTTTCAGCGAACAACGGGGCGCGCCGGACGATGACGGCCTGATGCGGGCCGATGCGTTAGTCAGCGATCTGCGCAATGTGAATCTCTCAAAACTGTGGATCGTCCTTGATCCGGATGACCGGTCCCATCAACAGGGACTGGAGGCTGAACGCGCGGCCTTGTTCCAGCATTTCGACGAATTTGTGCGCGAAGACTCCGCTGCTCCGCTCGATGCCTTTCTCTATCGCCTGTACCCGGAGGACGAGTCAGGCGAACGTCAAATGGAAGCCGTGCGCGAGGGACGGATGCCACCCTCCAAGCGCTGGGACCGTCTTCAGCGCACACTTTCACCTTGACAAGGTTCCCCTCGCTCTCTTAGGGTGACGCCACATATTCGGCCCGGGTGTAGGGAAGAGGGTGTAAATCTCTCGCGGTCCCGCCGCTGTAACTGGGAACGAAACCCGCCAATGCCACTGTTCAAAGGACGTGCAACGTCAATCGGTTAATCGCAGAAGATGAACCCTGCGATTAATGATTGAATGACGCATCACGTCCTCGGGATGGGAAGGCGCGGGGAGTAGATGGAACCAGAAGCCAGAAAACCTGCCCGGTCGGTCCGTCTTTCCCTCGTGGGCTGGGGAAAGGGTGAGGGTGAAGAAGCGGGTGCAATCCTCAGGGTCTTTTGGCCTTGGGGATTTTTTGTTTGTACACTCGACGAATTCGGGCGACATGGCTGCGACTCACTATTGTTAGTGTTGCGATCACGTTCTGCCTAGGTGCGGAAGGCGCAGTGGCGGATGAAACGAATCAAGGCGCGATGACACGGCGACAACAAGGCATCTTAACCGGTATGCCGTTCATGGCGAATATCGCGCCGCAGACGTTCGTCGACGACCTCGGTCGAAAGATCTTTCTCGCCAAACCTCCGACGAGGATTGTCTCGCTGGCCCCCAACATCACCGAAACGCTCTTTGCTCTGGGCGTGGGGGACAAGATTGTCGGAGTTACGTCATCCTGCGATTATCCCGCGGAGGCAACACGCAAGGCGAAGGTAGGTGACGTCCATCCCAACCTTGAGGCGGTGGTCGCGCAACGTCCCGATCTCGTCCTTACTCTTCCTCTCCAAACGGACGTCTTGAGCACGCTTGAGCATTTGAAGATTCCGGTGTTCATGCTCGACGCCACAACCGTTGAGCAGGTGCTGTCGCACATTCATACCTTGGGACGCATGCTCGGACACACAAGAGAGGCCGATGAATTAGTGATGTCGATGAGGCGGCGGGTCGCCGCGGTGTCCGAGCGCACCAAGGCCCTCCCGCGTCCGCGGCTTCTGTATGTGTTGAACAGTCATCCTCTTATGACGGCCGGTCCCCGAAGCTTCATCCATCAGCTGATTGAATTAGCCGGCGCGACAAATATCGCGGCCGATGCTGCATTCCCCTATCCACGCATCGCCATGGAAGAGGTTCTTCGCGACGATCCGGAAATCATCGTGTTTCCCATCGGCACGCAAGAAGGGATTCCCGAATCCGAACAGCAGCAGTGGTTGAGATGGTCGCAACTCTCGGCGGTCAAGCATGCGCGTTTCGCGCGCATTCCCAGTGTGTTGTTGGATCGGCCGGGTCCTCGCATGGTGGACGGATTGGAGCAGTTGGCCCGCGCGGTTCATCCTGACGCATTCCGGCAGGACATTCCTTGAGGTTGTTCTGTGGGTGAATCGAAGGTGATGACCATGGACGGACGCTCATCGCATGAGTGTTCGCATCGGACTCTCACGGTGCCCGTATTGACTCGACGACGCTGGGTGGTGACGCTACTCGGGCTCTTCTGCATCAGCGTGCTTGTGGCGCTTTTCTCCTTGCATGTCGGGACCGAGCCGATCGGACCGTGGCAAGCTCTCTCGATTGTCGCGCAGTTTCTGCGAGAAGGTGGTGCATCCATCGAGTCCGCTGATCCGAGCACCGTCATACTGTTGTACTTGCGGCTCCCTCGTGTTCTGTTAGCCTTTCTCGTCGGCGGCTGTCTGGCCGCGGTTGGAACGGCCTTGCAAGCCCTGTTGCGCAATCCACTGGCCGATCCCTATATCTTGGGAATTTCCAGCGGCGCCGCTTTCGGTGCGGCGCTTGCCATTCTGCTAGGACTCGAAGCGTCCATGCTTACCTTTTCCACACTTCCGCTATTCGCATTCGGTGGGGGACTATTCGCCCTCGCCATCGTCTATCGAGTCGCGTCGTCGTCGGGCGTGCTGCCTGTGCAGACGCTTCTCTTGGCGGGCGTTATTTTGAACGCCATTTTTGCCGCTCTGATTATGTTTGCCACGTCAATGATGAGTCCGACACGATCCTTTGCAATGACGAACTGGTTGATGGGCACTCTGACTGCGCCGACCTATCCGGTATTGACCACTCTCCTTGTGTATATGGTGGTGGGCGGGTGGGTACTCTTTCGACAAGCGCGGGCTCTTAATCTATTGACGCTAGGCGAGGATTCGGCGAAGTCTCTCGGGATCGAGGTGGAAGCCCTCAAAAGAATCATCTTTATCGTATCGGCCTTGCTGACAGGGGCCGTCGTCTCAGTCAGCGGGTTAATCGGATTCGTGGGAATGATGGTGCCGCACGCCGTGCGTATGTTCGTCGGCCCAGACCATCGATTATTGTTGCCGGCTTCCGTCTTGTTCGGGGGCGCCTTCTTAACGGCGGCGGATGCGGCCGCGCGCACATTGCTGGCGCCGACTGAGATGCCCGTGGGTGTCATCACCGCTCTAGTCGGTGGGCCGTGTTTTCTGTATTTTCTTGTCAGCCGTAAGCGCGGACTTTCCTTTTACTCGTGACCATGATGCCGACGACCTTATCGATGCCCGCCTATACCGTCCATCAGTTGGGATTTCATTATCGACATGAGGCCGCGCATAAGTCCCAGGCATGGTCGCTTCGCGAGGTAGACTTTCAGGTTGCGCGTGGCGAAATTCTCGGCGTTATCGGTCCCAACGGATCCGGAAAGACCTCCTTGCTGAAACTGCTTGCCAAAATATTGCGACCACACGAGGGCTTCATTGACCTGTTTGAAGAGAAATTGGACGGCCTTGCTCATAGGACGATAGCCCGCTCAGTCGCGTTTGTTCCCCAGGAATCCGTGCAGGTGTTTCCGTTCACGATTTTTGAAATGGTTCTGATGGGACGATTTCCTCAGCATCGCCACACCATCTTTGGAGGCTGGGGCTGGGAGGGGGAGGAGGATCTGCGCATCGCCGAACAGGCGATGGCGACCATGGGAGTGCTCGCGCTTGCGAATCGTCGTATCGGCGACGTCTCCAGCGGTGAGCGCCAGCGCGTTATGATCGCGCGGGCGCTGGCGCAGCAGCCACGCATCTTGCTCCTGGATGAGCCCACGGCGTTTCTGGACCTCAACCATCAAATTGAGATCTGCAGCAGTTTGCGATGCATGAATCGCGAGCAGGGTCTGACCGTCGTCTGGGTCTCTCACGATCTGAATCTCGCCAGTCAATATTGCGACCGGTTGTTGCTGTTGAACCGAGGCGCTCTGTTTAAACTCGGGGCGCCTGATGAGGTGATTCAGCCTGCCACGATCGCACATGTTTACGGATGCGAGGTGTTGGTCGATCGCCATCCGATGTCGGAGGTGCCTCGCATCACATTGCCGGCAGCATCCTCGCCGTCCGAGCAACGTTCGTCATAACATGGTCAATGCAAAACGGATGAGGGCCCATCATCTTGCCTAGTCGTCAGGCACATTTAGTCAGAGGCGTATTAGAGGAAGATTGCCAGTGCCGGGGAGATGGTGTGAGGCCATCGCGGTGGCGCCACTGTAAGCGGAGAGTGATCCTGCATAGATGCCACTGTCGTGAGACGTTTTACATTCATCGTTAATCGAACGAAGGATCCCTCTCGGGATTCAGGTGCACGGCTCATGAATGGTGTTTCATACGGGAAGGCGCAGGGAAACGACGATCCGCAAGCAAGGAGACCAGACTGACAGTTCAGTCTCCTCAGTCCTTCGTGCATAGGGGAGGTAGGTGTCATGGGTCGATTGCTTGCCTGTATACGTATTTGTATGGGCATTGGTTCCATGAGCGTGGGCTTCCCGCTCGTTGCGTCTCCTGAAGAACCATCTTCCGACAAAACAGACGTCTTGGAAGTGAAAAACGTCGTTATTTCCTGCACGCGCCTGCCCGGCGAAGCCGTGGACGCGCGCACACTTCCTGCGAAGGTCACCATTATCACGGCCGACGATATTAAAAAATCCGGGGCGAAAACGGTGCAAGAGACCATTCAATTGGCTACCGGCATCGTCATGTACGACCAGATCGGGAATAGTTTCCCGCAGACGATCGATCTTCGGGGATTCAATGGACAGCCCGTACCATTACCGTTTTGAGACATCGCGGAAAGGATGACGTCCCTCTCGCATGAAAACACTACCAGAGCAAAACGCTCGGGCCATTGCAGTATTAGGGACCGGCTCGGATGTCGGCAAAAGTATGATGGTCGCGGCACTGTGCCGACTATTTCACCGGGCCGGTGTCTGCGTCGCGCCGTTTAAGGCTCAGAACATGTCGTTAAATGCGTTTGTGACGGTGGACGGCGGCGAGATCGGGCGCGCGCAAGCTTTACAGGCGCAAGCTGCCGGTATTCCGGCGCACGTGGATATGAATCCGATTCTGCTCAAGCCGGAGTCGGATGACGTCTCTCAAGTGATCGTGCAAGGTCGGGTTCTTATGAAGACGAATGCCCATAACTATCTCGAGCGCACGTCCGACCTGTTTCGTTATGTGCAAGACAGCTACGAACGGTTGGCGCAGATCCATGAGGTGATGGTGATTGAAGGAGCGGGGAGTGCGGCAGAGGTGAATCTTCGCGATCGCGATATCGTCAACTGGCGAGTGGCGGAGATGGCCGATGCGTCCGTCCTCCTCGTCGCCAATATCGATCTGGGCGGGGTGTTTGCTCAAGTCGTGGGCACGTTGGACCTCATTACTCCGGCAGAACGTCGTCGGGTGCGGGGCGTTCTCATCAATAAGTTTCGAGGCGACCGGACGCTCTTTGCAGAGGGCGTGACGTTTTTGAAAGAACGGACGGGAGTCCCCGTACTTGGCGTGCTTCCATTTTTGCGTGAATTGGAATTGGATCAGGAGGACAGCCTGGAAGTCAATCGGACGTGCAACAAGTTTACGAAGAGGCAGGTGAATGTCGCCGTGTTGTTAGTGCCGCGCATGAGCAACTTCACCGACTTTAACGCGCTTGCGGCAGAGCCCGACGTCACGCTGCGTTATATTCGTACGCCCGATGACCTGTGCGGTGCGGATGTTGTTATTCTTCCCGGCAGTAAGAATACGATTGGTGATCTAAAATATCTCCGCGATGCCGGCTTTCTCAAAGGCCTTCATGCACACATCGAACAGAGAGGCGAATTGATCGGGATCTGCGGGGGCTATCAAATGCTCGGCACTCTCATCAGCGATCCGCATGCGGTCGAGGCAGGAGGAAGTACAGAAGGGTTTGGGTTTCTCAACGTGGTCACTGAACTCACGACATCTAAAACGACGCGGCAGGTACGCGCCATATTTCTCGATCGCGGAAGCGAGACGGATCTGACCATCACCGGATATTACATTCACATGGGAAGAACGCGACGCACCGACGGTCTTTCCCGTTTTAAGCTGGCGCCATCATCATCTTATAACGGCGGTGGCGGGATGAAAGCTGATCACGAGGAAACAGCGGACGAAGACGGCACGGTACATCCCAATGGATTGGTGTGGGGCACGTATATTCATGGCCTCTTTGACGGTCCGGAGTTTCGTCGGTATTGGCTGAACTCGGTCAGGCTCCGAAAAGGCCTCCCACCATTGGATGCATCGGTCTCTGCCGAAACGACCACACGGTTAGCTGCGCAATTAGATCGATGGGCTGATCATGTGAAGCAGTATGTCGATTGGCCCTCCATTGCCAAGATGGTCGGATTATCGCTCTCGTAGTGTGGGCCTTACATCATGAGGAAATATTATGCGCATCACCAAGGTCTATACCCGTACCGGCGATGCCGGCAAGACGCGGTTGGCCGGCGGCCAGGAAGTTTGGAAAGATAGTCTACGCGTTGAAGCCTACGGTACGGTTGATGAACTGAATGCTTCAATCGGCCTGGCGCGCGTATTTAATGCCGAACCACACGGGCCGCAGCTCTCGGAAAGTGCAGCACACATTGAGGCGACGCTTCGCTGGGTTCAAAACAAGTTGTTCGATCTGGGGAGTCTGTTGGCGACCGCGCCGGGACAGGTCTTTCCTCAGATGCCCCAGGTGACGGAGGGGGACGTTACGACGTTGGAGCAAGGCATCGACCGGTGTCAAAAGGATTTGGCCCCACTGAAAGAATTTATCTTGCCGGGCGGGGGAAGAGTGTCCGGTTTTCTGCATCAAGCCAGGACCGTGTGCCGCCGTGCCGAGCGTTTATGCGTGAAGTTGGCTCGGGAAGAAACGGTCGATCCTGCTTCAATCAAGTTCTTGAATCGTTTGAGCGATGCCTTGTTCGTCTGGGCGCGATGGGTTGCCAAAAAACAAGGAGAGCCGGAATTTCTATGGGAACGCGCCGCCGCACCCAAGTAATAAAGCCTGACGCAAGCTACCGTAGGCGATGGATTGAGCAGATTGGATCGCTGTGCCTAGGGCGTTGTCACCCACTTGACATGCCATACCCACAAGCAATGAGGCGTCAAAGTCTTGGCTCGTGCGCTAAGCGTCCAGCATTATAAAAGGAAATGACGGCTCACCCGATTCGTTTGGATCACACTCTCGATTAGTTTTCTCCCCACCTCTACGAAATTTAGTCAGTTGCGACGGAAATTGTACGAGGCCAGTGGTTGCCGCAAGATATTATTGTTCTTCTGCGCCTGCCCCATCCACAAGTTTCCATCTAATCTATTGTCATTACTTGAATTTGTGTTTTGATCCGCTGCCCAACGTACGTAATTCTTTCAGGGCATCGAACTTGCTCGCCCTCCACCTCGATGTACTTACTATAGTTATTCGATTGTCCCCGGCAGTTCCGCTTTTAAAATCATTAGCTATATTTAGAACATGGGGAGGACGCTATGAAAGGTACATTCTCTGCTCTGGGGCTCTACAGTGTGCTGTTGACATCTATATTTGTGTGTGCGCTGCCCGTTCAGGCCGCCAATGAATCCGAAACGGGTGAATTGCTCGTGAAGCTTTTGCAGGCCGGGCGTAGCGTGATCTCGGCTCACCAAGAGCTGATCAACGATGCGAGCAAGGGCAATAAGGGATTTACCCCAGACTACATGGGGGAAAAGATGATCGAGAAGTATCGTGAAACCACGAAAATCGATCTTCGGCAGCCGAACAGCACTCCCTACAACAAGCTCCTCTTGGCGCTCGTTGATTCAGGAAAAGAAGTGGTCGCGGAAGCGCAACCGGTCATCAACAAGCAGGGCATTGGCTTTAAGGGGATGATTCCGGCGGCCTGGGGACGAAAGACAGGCGAAAAGTTTTTGCAGAAAACAGGCATCCGATTGAAGTTGACCGCCGTCGATTATCGATTTCCGACCAACAAGCCGGACGACTTCGAATCGGAAGTGCTGAAGATGTTTTCCGACCCCTCCTATCCCAAAGGCAAGGAATACAGCCGAACGGTTATGTATGAAGGGCGGCCGGCGTTTCGGATTATGACTCCCGAGTACGCGGCGGCGAGCTGTCTGAAATGCCATGGCGATCCCAAGGGCGAGAAAGACCTGACCGGTAATAAGAAAGAAGGGTTGAAAGAAGGCGGGCTTGCGGGGGCCATCAGCTTGGTCATTCCAATCCATTAAGAAAGCAGTCCAACTAGACACAGCGCGTGTCTCACTACTTACTTTTCCAGAGGGGGGAATCAATGAGCAAGATCGTAGTCGTCGATGATTCATATGCGGAATTGCAGTTGATCGAGGGTGTGCTCAAGGGCGCCAGCCATACGGTCGTCAGTTATCCCAATACTGAAAAGTTGGAGGACAAGCTCCTTCTCGAGCGTCCCGACGCCATTGTGTTGGACGTGGTCATGCCTGGCCGGAATGGATTTCAAGCATGCCGCGACCTGAAAGCCGACGATCGTTTTAAGGGCATTCCCGTCGTATTGTGCACGTCCAAAGGACAGGAGAGCGATAAATTTTGGGGGCAACAACAAGGCGCGAACGCCTACCTCGTGAAACCGTTCAAGGGCGAGGATTTGTTGGCGACCGTCAAGAAAGTGCTCAACTAATCGCCGGCTAAAAGGCGCGTCCTATGGAAACTACAACGGCCTCCGTTCAACGGATCGATTCTGTCGTTGCGAACTCGCCTGCAGAGTCGCAGGTGCGTGTCTGTTTGATCAGCCTAGGGGGAGAACTTTTTGCGATCGATTTGCATAGCGTGAGCGAGGTCTTTGAAGTCGACGCCGTTACGCCTGTGCCCGGAATGCCTGGCGCGCTGGTCGGGGTCGCCAACCTGCGAGGACTCGTCATTCCTCTTGTGGATCTTCGCGCCTCCTTGGGCCTGGCCACGGGAGGTGCGGCGCTTCCCTATGCGGTGGTCGTGCGCCATGGCGAGCAATTGTTGGCCGTCCTGATCGAGCGCGTTCCCGAAATTCGAACCATTCAGCGAGAGCAGTTTCTGCCAGCGGTTCAAAATGCCCGCGGAAACTCCAGGCCGTTTGTCACCGCCGTGCTTTGCATCGAAGAGCGAATGGGAGGGGTGCTGGAGATTCCCACGGTCTTCGCGCAGTTCGAAGGCACAGGCATTCAGGCGCTGCCCATGCGGACGGACGCCTGAGAGGTGTTCGTCTGACGCAACGAGCGTAGGCTCTTATTGATTGTGAGTGAAAAGGGAGGATTGACATGGGCAAGTTAGGCTTTCGTGAGTGGTTCCAAGACCTCAAGACGCAATCCAAGCTTATGGTTGGATTCGGCGTGGTGAGCGTCATCATCTTGACCATGACCGTCATCGGTATCGTGACGCTCCGGCAGCTCAGTTCACAATCTCAAACGGTGTACATTGACTACACCATTCCATTATCGGACTTCTCCTCCATGGGTACCGCGCTTACGCAACACCACGAATTGCTGTTGGACATTTCCAAAACCAACCGCAAAGAGGATTTCGAAAAAGAGGTCGGTCGGCTCGTTCCTCTCAAACAAGCCATTTTAAAGCACATCGAAGACTATGAAGCGACGGCGACGCGGGTGTCTCGTTCGGGTCGTGACGAAACGAAAGACCTGGCTCTGTTAAAACCGGTGTTAACGGCTTATTTCCAAGAAGCGGACGCTGCCCTCAGCGCGTTCATCGAGAGTTTCGATAAGTCGCAAATGACCGCTGAGCAGTCCAAGGAAATGCGGGCCTTGGGTGTCTTGGCGTTAACGACCAACCTGACGCCGACCTTCGAAAAATTAATCGGTCGTCACGGAGAACAGGTCGCCACGATGCGAGAAATCGCCAAGGATTTGAACGATGACTCACAAGGATTGGCGAAGAACGGTACCTTGCTGCTCCTCCTCGGTGGAACGGTGGCCGTGGCCCTCGGCTTGGGCATCGGATTTATCATGGCGCGTTACTTCGCTCAGGGCGTTATTCATATTGCCGACGTCGCAACACAAGCCGCGTCCGGACATTTACAAGCGCGCGCCAAACTTTCGACGCATGACGAGTTGGGCCAGATGGCCACCGCGTTTAACTCCATGCTGGATCGAATCACGACCCTGGTGCAAACAGAAGGTGAACGCGACCAGATGCAACGGCAGTTGATGCAGTTCTTGGCGTTGGTGTCGGACGTAGGTAAGGGAGACCTCACCAAACGGGGGACGGTGACCGAAGACATGTTCGGCAACCTTGCCGACGCCTTCAACTTGATGTTGGATCGGTTCGGAAAATTGTTGCGACAGGTCAAAGAGGCGGCCGAACGAGTCAACTCCTCGGCAGGTAATTTACGCGATACCTCTGGTCAAATGGCGGGTACCGCCAAACATCAGGCCGAAGAATCCGTACGCGCCTTGAGCTCCGTTGAACATCTGGCTATGTCGATGAGGCAAGTGGCCCAGACGGCCGGTGCATCGTCCGAGAGCGCCAAGCAAGTGTTGACGGCGACCGAGCGAGGCCGCTTAGCGGTGCAAGATACGGTGCAGGACATGCAAAATATTCGTGCCGCCGTGCAACGTATGTCCAAACAGGTTAAAGGTCTTGGCGATCGGTCCTTGGAAATTTCGCAAATCGTGTCCACGATTCGTGAAATCGCCTCTCAAACAAACCTTCTAGCGCTGAACGCCGCCATCGAGGCGGCGGGCGCCGGCGAAGCGGGTGCTCGATTTGCCGTCGTCGCCGACCAGGTCAGAAAGCTGGCCGAAAACTCCACGCAGGCCACCCGTGAAATTGCCGACTTGGTGAAAGTCATTCAGCAGGAAACGCAAGATGCGGTCGTCGCGATGGAACAAGAAACCCAAGCGGTGGAAGCCGGTTCGGCCTCGGCGTTAAGAACCGGTGACGTGTTCAAAGAAATTTCAGACATCGCGCAACGCTCATCTGAGCTGGCGCAGCTCATTTCCAAATCGGCGACCGAACAATCGGTCAATACGGAATCGGTAGGTGCGACGATTAAGGATTTTACCGGCGGCGCCGTCGCGACGCAGAAAGCGACGGACTCTGCTCGCGCCACCGTAGAAGAAATGGCCAAGCTCGCCGAAGGTCTGGCCGGTTCCGTGTCCCAGTTCAAAGTTGCCTAATCTTCACGAAGAGGGCGAGATAGGTATGCGCCGGGGCCGTGATTTGACGATAACGAGGGGCTGATGAGCACAGAGTTCGACCGGGACGGATTAGTCGGGATTTTTCTTGCCGAAGCGGAAGATCGCGTAGCCAAGCTCTGGTCGGCGCTTCATCCTGCTGATGGGACGTTGCCGACCCCGGACGCGATCAGCGACCAATATATTGTCGCCCACACGTTAAAAGGCACGTCCTCTCTCTATGGCTACACCGGTCTGTCCGGACTGACGGAGATCCTCGAAACACGGGTGGAGAAACTCCATGAGGTTCCCGACGAACGATGGCCCGAGTCGGTCGGGATGTTTCGGGACCTCGTAAATGCGATCCAGGCACAGCTCGTGCGCATCAAAGAACAGGGAGCGGAAGATTCCGCGTGCTGTCAGGACTGGATGACCCGATTCCCGCTCGCATCGGCTGAAGGGGTGCCGTCGCTCGCGGCGGCCTCTGTGGCAAAGCATCCTGACGAGGAACTGTCCGATAGCTACCTGCTTCCCGATCTGGATTCGGAAGTGGCGTCGTATTTCTCTCCCGAAGCCCAAGAGTATCTCGAAACGATTGAAGCCGCTCTCCTGCGCCTGGAAAAATTTCCCGATGACACCGAGACGCTGCAGCAGTTCTTTCGAACCGCTCATACATTGAAGGGGTCGGCCCATACCGTTGGATTCAAGTCCATTGGAGACCTAATCCACCACGTTGAGGACTTTGTCACGGCGATTCGCGAGGGCCGGATCGGAATTACGGTGGAACTGACGGACGTCATGTTTCGTGTCGTCGATGTCGTGAAACTCTTGATGCGGCGGGACTCCCGGATCTTAGACAAGACCCGCCACGATTTTGTAGGGGTCACGCACCGGCTCAGTCAGCTCCGATCTATTCTGTTGCCCGCATCTTCCGAACAGGCCGTACCGGCGTTCGTTCGAGCGGCTGAGACCACCTCCACATCCGAGACCACGGATAGAGAGGATTCGACGCATCGACAGGAATCGGACGGCCGAAAAGACGGCGACACTAAGTCCGACGAGAAGGAGAGCGCCGTCATTCGGGTCAGTCGCGATCGTCTTGAACGTTTGCTCAATCTCGTCGGCGAGTTGGTCATCAGCCGCGGTCGGCTCGAACAGCGGCTGATGGCGTTGGAGCAACTATCCGATCAGGTCATCATGTTCAAGGGCCGCATGTTGGAAGCAGTCCGGACGTTTGAAGAAAAGCACGCATTCACCTTGCCGAGCGCATCGCCCAATCAAGGGACGGTGACGAGCCAAGGACAGCCGCAGCTTACCGAATTGCCCGGCTTGACGGACTTCGGCTCTTTAGAGTTCGACCGGTACGATGATTTCAATATTTTAGCCAGACGATTGGCGGAGCTGTCGGCCGACGTTGGTGAGTCGATGGCGCAGCTCAATGGATCTATCCGAAAAGCGCGCGAAGATATGGGGCAGTTGCAGCGTCTTTCGCTCGGCATGCGGGATGAAATTGCGCGCGCTCGCATGGTGCCGATCGGGACGCCGTTCGTACGCTTCCAGCGGGCAGTCCGCGAGATGGCCCGGTTTACGGGGAAACAGGTGTCGCTCGTGACGTCCGGAGAACACACCGAAGTCGATACGAATGTGGTGGAACGGTTGGTCGATCCGCTTATCCATCTCGTTCGAAATGCCGTTTATCATGGCATCGAGTCCACGGAAGTGCGGGTGTCGTGCGGGAAACCGGCGATGGGGACCGTCTATATCACAGCTTCGCATCGCGGCAGCGCCGTCGTAATCGAAGTGGAGGATGACGGCGGGGGCATCGATATCGCCAAGATCAAAGCCAAAGGCGTCACCCTCGGTTTACTCCGGCCGGAGTCCGTGTCGGCGCTCTCCGATGCTGAAGCGATCAAGATGATTTTTCTGCCGGGCTTTTCCACAGCCGACACGGTCGGCGATGTCGCCGGCCGCGGCGTGGGCATGGATGTGGTCAAGCAGACGCTGGAAAGTATCAATGGACAAATCGAAGTCGAGACCGAACTGGGCGTCGGCACGAAATTTACCTTGCGGCTGCCCTTAACGCTCCTCATCTCGATGGCCCTTCTGGTCCGTGCCGGCAGTGAACGCTACGCGCTACCGCTCCCGAACATTCGCGAAGTGGTCATGCCGGCGGCGGGCGCCGTGCAAGAAGTCGGGGGTCATCCCGTGCTGCAGGTGGGGGACGAAGCAATTGATGTCGTATTGCTTTCGAACATCTTGGGCGTTGAGTCCAACTCAAAAATGGAGGCCCGTCCTATCGTCATCATTCGAACCGCCACCGGAATGCAGGGAATCGCCGTCGATGAATTGCTGGGCCGCCAGGAAATCGTCATTAAGGCGCTCGGAACGCTCAGACCGTTTCGGGAATCCTCTTTTGTGGGGGCCACAATCGATCCGGAAGGCCGTGTCATTTTAGTGTTGGACATCGCGAGAGTGCTGGCGGGGCGTAGACGGGACGCGCTGGGAATGCCGGCGCCCGATGCCATGCCGATGCTGACCGACTCATCTGCTTCGGAGGCTGCTGAGGCTGCACCCGATACTATGCGAATCCTGTTGATCGACGATTCGTTAAGCATCAGAAAGTTTGTCGGAAAAATGTTACAGGGCGCAGGCTACGAAGTGGAGACAGCGGTGGATGGTGAGGAGGGCTTGAGAAAGGCGACCATCGGAGGGTACCGACTCATCATCACGGATTTGGAAATGCCCAAACTGAACGGATATGAGGTCATTCAAGGTCTGCGTGATCGCCCGCAAACGAAGACGACGCCGATACTCGTCATGACGACTCGTGCCGGCGAGAAACATCGCCAGATGGCCTTGAGTGTCGGCGCGTCAGGCTACATTGCCAAGCCCGTCGAGGAACGAACGTTGATCACGGAAGTGGGGCGTTGGACAGGTCAGGTGACCGGAGTCAAGGCCTAAGCGCATCCGGTCGGTCATAAGCTGATGATCATAGGCGAAGAGCAGAGAGGATTGCACGCGTGAGTTTAAGAGGGCGTTCACACACCGCGGTCCAGTCCGTGAAGTTGGTGGAGTTTCTCATGGTGGCGTGCGGGCACACGCATTTTGCCATTCAGGCTGAGGTGGTCCGTAGCGTGATTCGTCCTGATGAGGGGGATGTGGAGGCGTTATTGTCGGCGGTGGGTATTACGTCTTCGCCGATGCATTTGTCGGAGCAGTTCGGGTTGACGGGATCGTATCTTTCGCCGGACTCGCGCATCCTGGTGTGCGGCATGCAAGGCCGGCATTTCGCGTTTCGCGTGGACCGGGTCTTAGGGCTACATGACATCGATGCCGCAAAGGTCAAACCGTTATTGCCTCATTTCATTGGCCCGGAGAGGCGCTGGATAGCGGGGATGTTTTTATTTCGAAAGACGGTCGCGCTCGCGCTCCATACCCGTTGGCTGCTCAGCGACGATCGAGCCAGCCGGGCCGTCTTATCCCCGGTTCTCGAGTCCGCGCCGCGAGAGCAGAATTTTGAATCGTTCCAGCAGCCGGTGATGGACATTACGGCTGTGGAGCGCGATGACCGTGAATGGACCAATATGGAATTTGAGGAAGTCACTGATGCTGACGACACGCCCTGGGCTCAAATCTAGGAAGGGAGCTGCCGGTTCCCAGAAGGCCAAATCGATTATGCTGTTGGTCTTCTCTGTCGGCGGGCGCCGCATCGCTACGCGTGCCAATGACGTCGGAGGCATCTGGCCCTGGACCGAAGTCGTCTCCGTCCCGAGCGGCACGGCGCACATCAATGCCGTCCTGCGGCATGGGGAAGATATTCTGCCGGTGTTCGATTTGGCCGGACGATTACAGGTTGAGGTGAAAACCGGAGAACGGTTGTGCCTCATCGCGAAACGCCAGGACGGTCTGATGGCGGTGGGCATCGATGGGGATATCCCGACTCTGCATTCGCTCAGCGAAGAGAGCATTCGCCCTGTGCAGTGGAAGGATTCGGATGTGATCGGAACGTGCCGAATCGAGAATCAAGAATTGCCGGTGTATTCATTGGCCCGTCTAGGGCTGAGCGCAGTCAAATCTCTCGGAGGGGAGAGCGGAGGATCCTATGCCAAAGGTTTTAGTAGCTGACGACAGCATTACGGTTCGCAAAGTGGCCGAACGGCTTTTGACGGAAGCCGGGATGGAAGTGGCGCTGGCCGCCAGCGGAGAAGAGGCGATGGCCTATCTCTCGACAGAACATCCCGACTTCGTGATCTCGGATGTCATTATGCCCGACAAGAGCGGCTATGACGTCTGCCGATTTGTGCGATCTCAATCCTTGTTGGCCAATACACCGGTGTTATTGATCTCCGGCATCGTCAACGAGGAAGTCAATCGGCAGGCCGAATCCTGCCGCGCCAACGGAGTATTGAAAAAGCCTTTCCAAGGCGCGTCGCTACAAGACCGTGTCCGTGAGATTCTCTCCAAGCAGACCGAGAAGGGGACTGCACCGGAAGTCGCCGCGGTCGATCACGATGTCGCGCCATCGGAGACGGAGCCCGCTCCCTCGGAAGAATCGGTGGCCGCAACTTCGTCCGGGCCGAAAGCGTACCGGATCACCGAAGACCAGTTGCAGTCATTCCGTGAATCCGCAGGCCGGATCAAGGAACTCGAAGGATTGTTGGAGGAAGAAAAGACCATCTCAGGCCGTCTCCGTGAGCAGGCAGAACAGTCCACGGCTTCACAAGGCCGCTTGACCGAGATGGAAACCTCCTTGGGCGAGTACCAGCGCAAAATTGAAGGCCTGTCGTCGGACGTGGAACGACTGGGCTCAGTGGAGCGACGCAATCAAGAGTTGGAAGCTCTGGTCGCTGAATTGCGATCCGCCTCGTCGTTGCCGGCGCCCGAATTCGCGGGCTCGAACGCCAATCATCCCACAATGGGCGAACTGCAAACACTCCTTGCGGATCAGCAGCAACGATTGGCCGATCTTGCCCGCGATGTCATGATGCATGGCGAATCCGGCGAGCGTATCAAATCGTTGGAAACCACGGTCGCGGAAGAGCAGGAGCGCGCGACGACCTTGGCCAGTAAATGTGCCACGCTCGAAGAAGAGTTGGCACGCGCCAATGGGCATGTCGACGATTGCACTAAGCTGCTGGAGAAAATCAGTCGTCTGGCCAACAAATCGGAAGAGAGCCGATAGGGTATTAGCCGTGTGCCCTCGCCGTTGAGGCGCATCACGTGTGTGTGTTATGGCCAGTACCCCTCATGAAGATGCCTTTTTGGATGAAGTGCTCGGGCTCTTCGTCCTTGAGGCTCAAGAATGGATTAACCAAAGCAATACCGCGCTTCTTGAATTAGAGCACCACCCCGCTTCGGATCGAAAACACAAACTGTACGACATCATCGTCTGCGGCATCACCAATCTGGGGGGATCGGCCGCCACGGTAGAATTGCGCGATCTCGAACGATTGGCGTACGGCTTAGTGCCGTTGGTGCAAATGATGCAGGCACTCAACGGCAGCAGCTCGGCCCCTCAACTGGCGGCATTGCGGGACGGGTTCAACAGAATTATGGCGGTGGTTCAGTCGCTCAGTGAAACGAAGGTGGCGCAGATTCCGCAGTTGGATCAGATACTCAAGCAGCTGGCCGAAGTCACGCAACGGGCCGTTAGTCCCTCCCCCCACGCCCCTTCTGCTTCGGCATCCGCGCCGACCGAACCTCAGAAGCCCGCTGTCAATACCATGGACCTACTCGCAGATTTTCAGCGCCGACCCGCAGGAGGATCGGAACTCACACGGCATACTGTGGATGCGATCATTCGCAAAGCCAAACATGATTACGGTGAGCGTGGATGGCGCATGATTGACTCGCCGACCGTTGTTCAGATCGTGCAGGATCTTGACCGGTCCGACGAGGAATTTTTAAACGAGGTGCGTAAGCGACTGCCCACCATTGCAGGAATCTTCGCCGATCTGAGGTCGCCGCATGCCGAGAAGCTGCTCTCGAATGGACGCGTTGAAAAGCTCCTTCAGGAAGTCCAGGCGTTGCACGATTCAGCGCGACTCTTTGATGCTAAACCGGTCATGCAATTCTTTCACGGCCTGCATAATTTTCTCGTGATTCGCTCGCAAAAGGTCGTGGAGATCGCCGCTGCTCGACTCGAAGGCGTGGAATCTCGATTAAAAAGGATACTACCCGTTACCGAGCAGTGGATCGAGCTCGGAAAAAAGGAACGGACGGCCATCGAACAGCTCGTCCGCCCCTGAGAATATCTGGCTCCGTAGGTTTGCACCCTGGCATGTTGCCTCGATGAATCCTCTCGGTCCTAGTTAGCCTGCGATCCTTTAAGTCGTTTTGAGTCACTTCGATTACCACCTTTCTTGTTTCGGCATTGCTCCCAATCAATGGCACGTGTCGGCAGCGCCTCGTAAGGTTTCCGTTCACATTGAATTCAGTCGTTGCTATAATGCCTCGTTACCTCTATCGAGCTTAGATATCAAGGTGTTTTGAACCGATCGCCCTGCCTCATTCCTTTCTCACATGCCAAAAATTATTACGTCGCGTCGAATTGAAGGGGAATCCGAGAAAGCGCGAGAATACGTCCGAACGCATATCGTTCTGCCGTCGAGCGTGTTGGGACTCGTTTTTATGGTGGCTGGCATGGCGGCGCTCGTCTACCAATTTGTGTACATCTCGTACGATTGGCGAACCTTTCTCGAGAGCGCAGGCCTGCTGCTCATGGGAATGCTTTTTGGATGGGTGCAGACACGCTATCATCACTACCTGCTCCGAGAGTTTCCTGAGACCTTTGCCGGCCGGATGAAGTTGTTCGCCAAAAATCGAGCGAAACGTCCACGGAAAGAAATCACCATTCCTGCTATCCAGCACCGATACAGACAGTATGTTCCGTTCGGCTATGCCATGGGCGGCATCGCGCTGTTTGCGGCCGCCGCATGGAGTTCCGTCCTTGGGCAGACCTACTATGTGGCGGCGTTTCTGTTACCCTGGGTCGGCTTTTTCTGGGCGAAAGTATTTTTTTGGCGAGGCATGCTGCTGGAAATGCGACGTCCTGCATGACGCGAGGAATGCGCACACAGGTGGCAGATGTAGTCTTTCCGGCAATCATGATAGAAATCACCATATTCAGGAAATGCGTTCCTATAGTTCCTTTAGGAAGGCTACGGTATGATGAGAGCATGATGGTCAACAATCTCATGTGGACAAGTCAAAGGAGGCATCGTATGTCGCCGAGACGATTCTTTTGCTTTACGATCAGCGGCCTTCTCTTGCTCTTCTGCCTGGGATCTCTTCAGGCCGCAGAGCTGATCGACATTAACTCTGCGACGCCCGACCAGTTAAAAGCGCTCCCTGGCATGACAGAGGGATATGTGATGATGATTGTGGGTGCCCGACCATTTCAATCGAAAGAGGAATTAATCGAGCGAAAAATTCTTCCGCAGGACGCCTATGATCAGATGAAGGATCGGATTGCGACCAAAGGCAGCTCGGGGGGCGCATCAAGGCCTGAAGCAAGTCCAAATCCGCCTCCGAAGTCCACCTTGGCGACAGATCCGATTGAAAAAAGCAGCGAAGGATCGGAAGCGAGCGCATCCACAGGATCTTCCTCTTCTTCCCGCGTATGCATAAAAGAGGAGCGAACGAAACAACAGTTCTGTGGAGAGCTCGTAAAATGACAGTCATGTTTCCAAGTGGTTTCTGAGTATTTTTAACGAAGTAAATTTAACTTCATACTACGTAGGCTTTCTGCCGACTAAACATTTACATTATTTACTGACTTATCTTTCTCCCCATCGCACGGTATGCTCAATCCTACAAACCCGCAGGGTGGAAGGAGAGCGCGCATGATACGAGTATTGATTGCGGACGATCACACGGTGGTCCTCAAGGGATTGAAGCAAGTCTTGTCCGATACTCCTGATATCAATGTGGTCGCCGAGGCCACCACAGGACAACAAGTGCTGGATTGGGTGCGGAGCAAACCTGTCGATGTCGTAGTCTTGGACATCGCCATGCCGGACGGCAACGGGTTGGATGTCCTACGCACGCTCAAACGGGAGCGTCCGAGCGTCCCGGTGGTTATTCTCAGCATGCATTCCGAAGAGCAGTATGGCGTGCTGGTCTTGAAGGCGGGGGCTTCGGGTTATCTCACCAAGGAAAGTGCTCCGGCTCAGCTGATTGCCGCCATTAGGAAAGTGATTACGGGTGGAAAGTATATCAGTCCGGCGTTGGCGGAAAAGCTCGCGTTCGATCTTGAGGCGGATCCCAACACGCCGCTGCATGAACGCCTATCTGCGCGTGAATATCAGGTGCTCGGATTGATTGCCATTGGAAAGACGGTGGGGGAAATTGCCGAATCATTGGCCTTGAGCCCCAAGACCATTAGTACCTATCGCTCCCGCATTCTGGAAAAGATGAAGATGCAGAAGAATGCAGAGCTGACGCATTATGCCGTTCGCCAGGGACTGGTAGATGCGTTGAAGTTTAAGGAGCATGCCACACCCGCGCGGCGACCGGCATAATGTCCCTAACAACTCTCCAGAAGTAGAGTAGACACGGTTGCGACGACTGAATCAGGGGCCAGTCGTTGGACCTCTCCTGTCTTTCTCGCCTTGAGTTCGACGGTCCCTTGCGCAAGCCCCTTTTCACCAATCACGACGTGGTAGGGCGCGCCGATCAAATCCGCGTCGTTGAATTTGACGCCGGCCCGTTCATCTCGATCGTCCCAGAGCACCTCGATCCCCGCTTGAGTGAGTGAATCGTACAGATTTTGTGCGGCCTGTGTCACGGCGGCGGAGTGACTGAGCGGCAAGAGATGGACATGGAAGGGGGCGATCGGTGTCGGCCAGATGATGCCCTTCGCATCATGATTCTGCTCAATGGACGAGGCAGCGGTCCGCCCGATGCCGATTCCATAACACCCCATGACCGCAAGCTGCTCGTGCCCTTGCTGATCGAGAAAGGTGGCCTTCATCGATTGACTGTATTTCGTGCCGAGCATGAAGACATGACCGACTTCGATGCCTTTCGCCGCCTTCAGTGTTCCATTGCCATCGGGCGCAGGATCGCCGGCCTGAGCGTTTCGCAAGTCCGCAAATCGCTCCACTGAAAAGTCGCGCTCATAGTTGGCGTCGACATAATGTGCATCGGCTTCATTGCCGCCCACGACAAAATTTGACAATGCCTTCACGGCATAGTCCGCCATGATGCGAACCTGCCGCAAGCCGATCGGTCCGGCAAATCCGACCGGAGCTCCGGTGGCCTGCGTCACCGTGTTCGAGTCGGCCAATTCAAGCTCCGTCACATTTAGCAGCTTCCGTACCTTGATTTCGTTGGCCGTATGATCGCCGCGAAGGAGCACGGCTATAACTTCTTTCGGCGTTTTATACAGCAGTGTTTTGACGAGGCGTTGCGGTTCGACTTTCAAATAGGCCGTCACCTCTTCGACGGTTCCAACACCCGGGGTCGGCACTTTTCTTAATGGACGATGAGGTTCCCCTTCGGTGTCGGATGACGACGACGGCAATTCCGCACGCTCCACATTCGCCGCGTACTTTCCATTGTCGGTGTAGACGACGGTTTCTTCCCCTGTTTCCGCCAGGACCATAAATTCATGGGAGGATGAGCCGCCGATGAGGCCGGTGTCCGCCTCTACGGCTCGAAACGTGAGTCCGCATCGGCTAAAGATTCGATGATACGCGTCGTACATGCTTTGGTAACTTCGCTTCGCGGCCGCTTCGTCCTGATCGAAGCTATAGGCGTCTTTCATGATAAATTCTCGGCCCCGCATGAGGCCGAAGCGCGGCCTGATCTCGTCCCTAAATTTTGTTTGGATCTGATAGCAATTCAAGGGCAATTGCCGATAGGACCGGACCTCCCTCCGCACCAAGTCGGTGATGACCTCTTCATGCGTGGGGCCGAGGCAAAAATCGCGTTCATGACGATCTTTAAAGCGGAACAACTCTTTGCCGTAAAAATCCCATCGGCCCGTCTCGCGCCAGAGTTCCGCAGGCGAGGCGATCGGCATCAACACTTCCTGCGCGCCGGCTCGATTCATTTCTTCCCGCACGATTCGTTCGATCTTGCGGATGACGCGGAGCCCCAACGGTAAATACGTATAAATGCCTGCAGCAGTTTTCCGGATCATGCCTGCGCGGAGCATGAGCCGGTGGCTGACCACCTCGGCTTCACCTGGATCTTCGCGCAATGTGGGAATGAGCATCTGAGAAGTTCGCATGATGTCCTTTGGCTGTCGCCGTCAGCTACGAGTTAAAAAATAGTTGGGGAGAAATGAAAAGGTGGGATTATATCCTGGATATCCTGTTCTGAAAAGACAAAGCCGTGGCGGCTTAGCTCGCGCCTTCTCTTAGCGCGAGATCAGCCGTTCAATATCGTTCCACAGGGCAAACACCATGATGCCGACAAGTAAAAACAAGCCGACCTGCTGGGCGATCTCTCGCTGCCGTTCCCCCAACGGTTTTCTCAAAATACCTTCGATGGTAAAAAACAATAAGTGACCCCCGTCCAATATTGGAATCGGCAACAGATTCAGTACGCCGAGGTTGATACTGAGCAGGGCAATCAACGAAATGACCTTGGATAGCCCTTGTTGTCCGACCTCGCCGGCCATGTTGGCAATGGTCAGCGGTCCGCCGATGTTCTTGCTGGAAATTTCACCTGAAAACATTTTGTAGATGCCGACCACCGTCAATTCCGTCAACGCCCACGTCGCCTCGACGCCTTTGATTGGGGCCTCGAAGAGATTGTGCGCCCGGATCATGAGGCCGCCTGGCCGGGAAATGCCGATGCGGCCGACTTCGGTCGTTTTGCCGTCGATCTCGACTTTTTCTGGCGATGGCGTGGCGATGAGTGAAAGTGATTGGCCTTCGCGTTGGACTTTAAACTGAAGTGGCTTTCCAGGACTGTTGCGGACGATCGCGGCCATTTCCGACCATGCGTGGATGGGCTGACCGTCGATGCTAAGCACGCGATCCCCATCTTCGAGTCCCGAGGCCATGGCTGCGGAGCCGCTCATAATGGCCGTAATGATGGGAGCGCTCCCCTCGATGCCGATCGAATACACCGGCGGCTCTTTGGGAACGTCGGGTCCAGTGAGCGGGGTGGGCGTCACCATCACGGTCGTGATTTGATCGCGGCGGCGCACATCCAGCGTCAAGGTTTTTCCGTTGCTTTTCGCGACCGCGTCTTGCACTTCGCTTCGTGCCGAGATGTCCTTCTCATTTACGCGTAGAATTCGATCGCCTAATTGCAATCCGGCGATCTCTCCCGGTGACCCCGGTCGAAGCGCTTCGACTTCCGGAGTTAACTCTCGGAAGGTAGGCATGAAGAGGGGTGACCCAGTCGAGAGCCACCCGGTAAAGATTAAGAATGTCAGCAAAAAGTTGAATCCGGGTCCTGCGGCGACGATTAGAAATTTACTGGCCAGCCGTTGATGGGAAAAGGAGCGCCGTTTGTCTTCCGGGCTCAACGCGTCAGTTTCTTCTTCCCCGAATAATTTGACGTAGCCTCCCAGGGGCACTGCCGAGACTAAGTATTCCGTTTCTCCGACCTGACGACCGAACAGCTTCGGCCCGAAGCCGAGGGAAAACTTCAGCACCTTCACGCCGACCCATCGGGCGGCTAAAAAGTGGCCCAATTCGTGGAAGGAGACCAAAACCCCCAGCACGAGCAAGAACCACCAGACTTTTTGGGTGAAAATCCACACCGCGTCAGGCGACCAGGTAAATGCGGCTAACACGATAATAGCTCCTTGTTGAAAGATGGGATTTTCAGATCAACGCACCGGAGAAGGGGCCAAGGATCGAACCAGCATGCCGGCTTTTTCGCGCGCCCACCGATCGGCCTCTAGCGCCTCGTCGATGCCGGCGACTTCGCGCGAGCTGTGCGCCTCCATCGTGCCGCGAATGACTTCTGCAATGTGATGAAAGGCGATCTGTTCGTGTAGATAGGCCGCCACTGCGATCTCATTGGCGGCATTGAGGGTGGCGGGCATCGTGCCGCCCACCCGTAGCGCGTCATATCCATATCCTAAACAGGGAAAGCGATCATGGTCTGGGTTTTGAAACGTCAGTTTGCCGATCGCGGCCAGATCCAGCGAAGGTAGGTCGAGCGTCATTCGAGCAGGATAATGCATGGCATAGGAAATCGGTGTCCGCATGTCGGGTAGTCCCAGTTGAGCGATCATGGATCGGTCTTTGTATTCTACCAGAGAATGGATAATGCTTTCGCGATGCACCAACACCTCGATCTGCGAGGCCGGGAGGTCAAACAGCCAGCGAGCTTCCACCACCTCCAATCCCTTGTTCATTAACGTCGCCGAATCGATGGTAATTTTCGCGCCCATCTTCCAGTTAGGATGTTGTAATGCGCGAGCGGGTTTCACGTCCCGCATCTCGTCGCTGGAGAGTTCCCACAGCGGACCTCCCGAGGCAGTCAAAATGAGCCGGTGCACGTCTTCCTGGCGGTGTCCTTCAAGAGATTGAAAGATGGCGCTATGTTCGCTGTCGACAGGCAGAATGTGGACGCCGTGAGCGCGGGCTTCCTCCTGCATCAATCGTCCGGCCATCACCATAGGCTCTTTGTTCGCCAGCGCGATGTGTTTCCCCGTGCGTATCGCGGCGAGCGTAGGTACGAGACCGGCGCCACCGACGATCGCCGAAACCACGAGATCGCCTGATAACTCGGCCACCCGGGCCACACCTTCCGGACCATCATGGATGTCGACGTTTACGTCTCGGCAACGCGCTCTCAAGCGTTCCGCGGCCGCTCGATCGGATAACGCAACCGCCTTGGGCTTGAACATCCGCAATTGATCCTCGAGTTTTTCGTCGTTTGATCCGGCCGTCAGACCGATCACTTCAAAACCGTCGCGGCACTTCGACACGATGTCCAATGTGTTGGTGCCGATTGAGCCGGTCGAGCCCAAAATGATGATCTGTTTCATGACGGTCCTTTCACGAGGCAGCGCGGCGACCCGGAAATAGAATAGCTTACTGAATCCAAAATTACCCCTTCATCAGGGTCACATAATAATAATAGGTCGGCGCGGTGAGCAACAGACTGTCGAGTCGATCCAACATGCCGCCATGGCCGGGGATGAGCCCGCCGGAATCTTTCACGCCTGCGCTACGTTTGAACATCGATTCCGAGAGGTCGCCCACCAGCCCTGCCAGCGTCAAGGTAATGCCCATGACGACCGCATCGGTGAAGGAAAAGGAAGGTAGGAACCATAGGCGGGCGAGCAGCGCCATAAGCACGGCGAGCACGCATCCCCCCAGGAGACCTTCTCCTGTTTTCTGTGGACTGATCTTCGGCGCAAGGCGTGTGCGGCCCATGCTGATCCCGACATAATAGGCGCCGGTATCGCCGGCCCACGTGACCAGCACGACAAAAAAAATCAGAAAGGTCCCTTCCGGGAGTGCACGCGTCAGCAAGAGATGCCCCATCGTAAGCCCGATGTATAGCGCTCCGAACACGAGCACGGATACGTCGACCAAACTCTGATTCAGATCGTGCGCCGACAGGAGATAGAACAGCAGGGTGGCTCCGATGATCCACGCGAGAACGGAATGTAGAGAGAAGACGTCGGGCCATTGCATATGCGTCAGCAGAAGTCCCGCATTGACCAGTCCGACGGCGATCGCCATGGTCGCAGGTCTGCCATGAAAGTGGAGACGGTATAGTTCCACTAACGCCAGCCCTGCCGCCACAAGAATAAGGGCGAAAAACGCTGCAGGCGGCAGATAGCGCACGACGAGATAAAACAGAGGAATAAAAATCAGCGCGGCATAGACGCGACGAGTATCCCAGCGTCGGACCGTTACCGGACGTTCAGCCGCCGCTTCGTCTCTGATCACAACTCGCTCGGCGGAAAAGGAGGAGGAGGGGTGACTCGGCCGAACCGTCGTTCGCGTCTTTGGTAGTCCAGAAGCGCCAGCAGCGCATCCCGCCGACGAAAGTCCGGCCAAAGAGTGGGCGTAAAATACATTTCCGTATAGGCCAGTTGCCAGAGTAAGAAGTTACTGATACGCGCTTCGCCGCTCGTCCGAATGAGCAGATCAGGATCCGGCAGTCCTTGCGTAGACAGATATCCTTCCAGCAGCGTTTCATCGATGGCGTCAGGCTGAATTAAGCCTTTCGTGCAATCCTCGGCCAAGCGACGCACCGCATCGACAATTTCCGAACGCCCGCCGTAACTCAAGGCGACCGTCAAGGTCATCTTGTCGAGCGAGAGCGTTTCACGTTCGGCTTTTCGCACCCACTGAAGGGCCGATGGTGGAAGCGTATTGACCCGTCCGATCGCACGGAATCTGACGCCTTTTTCGATCAAGGCGTCCATTTCACTCTGTAGATAGTGTTCCAACAGCATCATCAACGCGTTGATTTCCGGCACGGGCCGTTTCCAGTTTTCTTGCGAAAACGCATAAATGGTAAGCGCGCCGATGCCGAGTTCTCCGCACAGTGTCATGATTTCACGAACCGACTTAATGCCTTCTTGATGGCCGGCGATGCGAGGCAACCCACGAATTTCGGCCCACCGGCCATTGCCGTCCATAATAATGGCGATATGTCTCGGGAGCGCGTCGAGATCCACAAGGGACAGCAGGTCCGCTTCTGGCAGGTGCTCAATACCGGTTGCTGTTCCCTTGGTCATTCGCGAGAGGTAAACCTTACACGTTTCGTTCTAAGATCGTTCGAAGATAGAGTGGGTAGGTGCGTTCAGTCTAATCAGCAGTTGGCTAAAAGTCAAACGGAAGCCCCTCACGGAAGCGAACAGTCGAGCAATATGGCGCAAGATAATGGTCTTCGCGTTGCACCTGCGAAAATGAATGGGCTATACTGACGAATTCATTCCAGGAGGAAGAAGCGGTATGGGGAGTCAGGAATCGGTAGAGTTGGCCCACTTCGGTCTGACTGAACGAGAAATCCAGCAGGCGCTCGGCAAGGTCAAGGTTCGAGACGTCGATTACGCGGATCTCTATTTTGAGTCGGACGTGTCTGAATCCGTCTCGATGGAGGAGGGGATCGTCAAGCGGGCCGTCAAGAGCGTCTCGCAGGGAGTAGGAGTCCGCGCCACGGCAGGAGAGAAGACAGGCTTTGCCTATTCCGACGAACTTACCAGCCGCGATTTGGAGATTGCCGCTGATACTGCCCGTTATATTGCCAATTCGCCTCATGGGAACCATCCGCTCCCGGTGACCCATCGTGCGGCCAAGGCACGCGATCTCTACCCGGTAAAGACCGAGGAACTTGATGTGGCCACCTCGGAGCGAGTCGAGCTATTGAACCTCATCGATGCGGAAGCGCGTCGATACGATCCGCGCATCAAAAATGTAATGGCGTCCTTCACGACGGAGCACAAACGGATCATTGTCGCGACGACGGATGGTCTGATGGTCAACGATATCCAACCGCTCTCCCGATTGAATGTGACCTGCATTGCGGAAGACGGCGGGAGTCGGCAGGTGGGCACCTTTGGTGGCGGTGGCCGAATCGGCTTCTCCTTTTATCGGGAGCAGGACCGCTATCGACGCTACGCGCAGGAAGCGGCCCGTCAGGCAATCTTGAACTTAAGCGCCATCGATGCGCCGGCGGGCGTGATGCCCGTCGTGCTGGCCGGAGGCTGGCCCGGCATTTTATTGCACGAGGCGATCGGACATGGACTTGAAGCGGATTTTAACCGCAAAAAAACATCCGCCTTCTCGAATTTAATCGGCAAACGAGTCGCCTCGGACGTGTGCACTATTGTCGACGATGGGACACTGCCGTTTCGTCGCGGATCGCTGAATATGGATGACGAGGGCACGCCGACAAGCCGAACGGTGTTGATCGAACGCGGCATCCTGCGTGGTTATATCACGGACCGCCTCAATGCCACGTTGATGGGGATTCCCTTAACAGGCAACGGCCGGCGCGAAAATTTTCAGAGTATTCCCCTGCCGCGCATGACCAATACGTTCATGCTGGCCGGTGAATCGGACCCCGACGATATACTGCGCACGGTGAAAAAAGGGCTGTACGCCGTGTCATTCGGCGGCGGGCAGGTCGATATCACCAATGGAAAATTCGTCTTCTCCGCCAGCGAAGCCTATCTGATTGAGGACGGCAAGGTGACTCGGCCCGTGAAAGGGGCCACGCTGATCGGAAATGGGCCGGAAATTTTGACCCGCGTCTCGATGGTAGGTCACGACCTGAAATTGGATGAGGGTATAGGGACGTGCGGGAAGGATGGTCAGTCGGTCCCCGTCGGAGTTGGAATGCCGACCATCAAGATCGATGAGATCACCGTCGGCGGGACACAAGGATAAAGGGCTAAAGATGGCAACGGAAACCCACCTCTCCGAGTTAGCAGCGGATCTTTTGAAACGCGCCAAGAAACGCGGTGCGACGGAGGCTGATGTCGTGGTGGCCGACGGCGATACCTTCGATGTCCAAGTTCGACTTTCCGCAGTCGATCGCTTAACCAAGGCGCGGGAAAAACGGCTGGGGTTGCGCGTCTTCATCGGGAAGCGGTCCGCCAGCGCGTCGACTTCCGACTTCTCGCGCGAGTCATTGGAACAGGTTGTGTCGGATACCTGCTCCTTGGCTTCCGCCGTCGCCGAAGATGATGTGTCCGGCTTGCCCTCTGGCGATCTGATGGCGCAAGTCCTTCCTGATCTGGATCTCTACGATCCCACCAAGTTGGATACGGACAGTCAAATTGCGTTAGCGCGTCGCGCCGAAGAAGCTGCGCTTGCGGCGGATCCCCGCATCACCAATTCTGAAGGCGCGGATTTCAGTTCTTATGCCGGCCGAGTGGTCCTTGCGAACAGTCATGGATTTGTGGGCGAGTATCGGAGTTCGAGTTTTTCCGTTTCTGTCTCGCCGATTGCGACCGGCACGGAGGCCGAAGGCATGCAGCGGGATTATTGGTATGCGGCCCAACGAAAATTTGCCTCCTTGGACAGTCCGGAGTCGGTTGGAAAAGAAGCGACGCGGCGGGCGGTGCGGCGTTTAGGCGCTCGGAAGGTTCCGACTCAGCGTGCACCGGTCATTTTCGATCAGGAGACCGCGGGTAGCTTGTTGGGCAATCTGTGCAGCGCGATTTCCGGGTACTCGCTCTACAAGGGCGCGTCGTTTCTGGTTGGCCGGCTGGGCCAACCGCTTTTTCCGGAGTTCGTGACGATCTACGACGATGGACTCAAGCCGGAAGGATTTGGTTCCAGACCTTTTGACGGAGAGGGGCTGCCGAGCCGAACGCAGACCATCATCGATCGAGGCGTCTTGAAAAACTATCTATTAGACTGTTATTCCGGACGAAAGTTAGGCATGCCCTCGACCGGAAATGCCTCGCGTGGAGTCGGCGATGGGCCGTCCGTCGGGCCGACGAATTTTTATCTCGCTCCAGGGACTGTCTCCACCTCAGATATGATCCGCTCGGTGAAACAAGGTTTGTACGTTACGGAACTGATCGGATTTGGAATCAATATGGTCACCGGCGACTACTCCCGTGGTGCGGCCGGGTACTGGATCGAAAATGGGGAGTTGGCCTATCCTGTAGAGGAGATCACGATCGCAGGGGATTTGAAGGAGATGTTCGCAAACGTTGAGATGGTGGGGAGCGATCTGGAATTTCGCGGCCGCATCGCGAGCCCCACGGTGAAAATCAGCGAGATGATGATCGCCGGGAATTAACCCGGCATGGTCGTCGTTTTCAAGAGCGAAATACTTGGAGAGTCGTATGGCGCTGGATGCGGAACAGGGGAAAAAGTTGCTGCAGTTAGTGACGTCGCGGTACGACGATCGGCATTGGCGCAAGAAAATCGAGAAGACTCTCAGCTTGCCGCAGAGCGGCATTGCCGACGAAGCGCAACGTCTCATCTTTCTCTATCTGAAACATGGGCTGAAGGCCTATAAGTCTCGCCGGGCCGATCCCGACTCCTGGATTGTGGGAGGCTATGCTACCCAAGAGGCGATTGCGCGCGCAAAATTCAACCCCGCGACCGTCGACGCGTCGATTACTCCCCAGGACGTTGAGTCGCTCGGCGTCGACCCTGGCCCCGACGTGAATGAAGCGTGGTGGGACGATATGCTGGTCGCGTGGTTTGAGGACCCGGAAGAAGAGAAGACAGCCGATGCGCTCTATACCGACAAAGACACTGCCTCCCGCGAGGCGGGGAAAAACTCGACCGCTCCAGCCTAGGCCCCAACTCCCCGCCGCATAGACGGGCGCCATTCGCACCTCGGCTAAAACAAATCCATTTGAACTTGTGATGTCTTGGTCGGTTGAGGCGCTACCGGTGCGTTCTGCGCCGACTCGCGATCGGCCTGATCAAGGTAGGCCTTGAGTTTCCCGAAATCTTCCCTCAAAGCAGGAAGCAAGTTCCCCTGATGAAGAGCTGCGGCGGGATGCAGAAGCGGGAAGACGACCAGATTTTTGTGTCGAACCACCTGACCGCGAATTTTGGTGATGCTCACCTTACGTTCCAGAATGGTTTCTGCCGCCCAGCGGCCGAGAGTACAGAGCAAAGTGGGATGAATCATCTCGACCTGTTGAAGCAAAAACGGCTTGCAAGTCTTCACTTCATCCGGTTCGGGGTCACGATTGTTAGGTGGACGGCATTTCACCACATTGGCGATGTAGACATCCGCCCGAGACAACCCGGCCGATTGAAGCAATTCGTTTAACAGCTTGCCCGCGGCGCCGACAAATGGCTCGCCCTGTTTGTCCTCGTGAAAGCCCGGCCCTTCGCCGACGAACATGACTTTTGCGTGCGGATTACCCACACCAAACACCACTTGCGTTCGTCCCAGCTTGGACAACTTACAGCGTTGGCAATCATGCAGTGAATGGGCCAAGTCTTGAAGGGTCATAGAGTCACGCTAGTCCAAGTGGCGGCATCCTAGGCATCCTGCGTGAACATGTCAAGAAGACGGATTCCCAGAACGGTGTATCAATCTGTACGCATAGCAGGTCGTTAACATATTATACGTAATCATAAGGTTGACATTGGCCGGGCATTTGAGGTATGTGTTGTCAAGAAGTAAGAAGCGCACAGCAGTCGGATGGGAGGCGGTCGCCATGGATGTCGACATACTAGAAACGCAGAGTGAGTCTGTATCGCGGCGCGTGGCAACCGGGTTGGGCAAGATCGGACTGGCGATCAAGAGTCGCGCGTGGAAGGAGGCGGGTGTCCGCCGCATTACGCCATTACAGGCTCAAACGCTGACGATCCTTCGCATGAGTCCGAAGTGCACCGCCACCGTTTCGGAAATCGGCGATGAATTAGCTGTAGCTCTTCCGACTGCCTCCGAAGTGCTCCGCGTCTTACAGTTGCGTGGATTGATTAAAAAGCAGCGATCGAAAGCCGATGCGCGCACGGTGATGGTGAGCCTCACCGCCAAAGGCCGCCGGAAGGCGGATGTGGCTGCCGGATGGCCTGATTTTTTAGCCGCTGCCGCGGATGCGCTCCCACCGGCCGAGCAACTTTCGTTACTGCGCACCCTGATCAAAATGATTCGAACGCTCCAAGAGCAGGGCGATATTCCTATTGCCAAAATGTGCGTCACCTGCCGATTCTTTCGTCCCAACGTGCATGACGATCAGGAACGCCCGCACCACTGCGATCTGGTCAATGCCGCGTTCGGCGATCGCCTTCTCCGGATCGAATGTCCCGAACACAATATCGCAGCCAAACAAGATCGCGATCTCACTTGGGAACGGTTCATGAATGGTGTGTAGCGGACTGGTGCGCCGATTCTATACCTTGTTTTTACTCCCCCGGCTCATTCACTCGTCCCTGCAATTTCTCCGTTGTCTGGTAGTCTGCGAAACGATGTACCAAGCCACTCTATATTCTGGGTGCACTCTCAGTATTGACGATTTCAGCGCTGAAGAGAAGTGGATTGTTGGACGACTGGTGGTCGAATTTGGAAGGAACTTCGAATAGAGACGCGTGTCTACATGTGCATTTCAGGCGGACGAGTAATGATCCGAAGTCTGATATCATCGCCGACCAGCATTTGAATCATTTTTTCGCTTAAACATGACTGCGTGCTCTGCACGTCACTGGTGGTAAACACTACTTCGCCTCCGCATCGATCGACGAGATGCAGAAGCAGGGTTGGAAGAAGTTGCTCGAGATCTTCGTCTGAAAGCTGTTGACTGCAATTATGAACGCGTTTCATGCGCAGCCTGCTGGAGAGTGTTAGAGAGTGAAGTGGATTGCGGGCCCCGGGCATCACCGCGAGCGGCTCCACGTTGTTCTCGTTTGTGGAAACAGGGGGCACACAACTGACAACGGTCTCGTTTGGATGTATAGATGACGTCCAGATGTTTATTGCCGCAGTCGAAGCAGATCGGCTGAACGCCGGCCGGATGCGGCAACAGGGAGATGTGAATCCGATCTAGGTCGGCTTTCGTTCTAAGAACGGCGTTGCGGATGTCGATCAAAAGGTCGCGGACGCCGTGATCGGCCGAAGGCAATGCCTCGTCGAATGACTTCAGACTCTCATCAAGGGAGGTCATCTTCGTTCGGTGGTGACGCACCATTTGATTTCATCTCCAATTGGCCGTTGCGTGAAGGCCATCATGCAATGGTTTCCCCATTGCGCACAATTGGACTTATGTCATACGACCTTCGGATCCTTTACAAGAACCAAGGTTTCCTCGCAATCATCACGAGCCAAAAGTTCTGTCTATGCCGAACTGGTGAGCGGTCACTTTCTTTTCAGCATGGGCGTTCATGCGAAAGCTGCCTGCCCAGCATGGCGGCACTGACCGCTTGACGTGCCGGTTCGCAGGGATACATTCATGGAAAAGCATGCGTGAGTCCCTTTTTGGTGTGATTAATGTATGTTGCAGGGGGGCGCCGGCAAAAACCCATCGGCGCGAAAAGCATGTTGCGTCGGTCTCTACGCATTGGCGCCAGGGTAATCTAAATATTCCACGTAAGGCCATCATCTTTGTTGCTTCTCTTTCAAGCGGTCTTCTACTAAGGATCGCCTTAAAGATACGCTTTTCTGGTCTGTTGTAAGGTAGGACGCAGGACTACACAGCCCTTGGTTCAGTGCTGGCTGCCACAAATAATCTTCTGGAATATGCTTACGCGGTTTATTGAGATGCTTTCATTGAGTAGTTGAGTCCTCGTCGGTCGACGGAAAAAGGAGGGCCGTATGCAGGTCAAGGAACGTACCGAGGAATCTGTCTTCAGCGATACCTTGTTGTCCACGCTCAAGTCGTTTCGAAAAGGGGATTTCGGCGTCCGCATGCGGCTCACTCGAAGTGGCATTGCCGGAGAAATCGCTTCCACGATCAATGAAATCATCGAACAAAATGAGCGTCTCACGAAAGATCTGCAGCGGCTCAGTAAGGTCGTCGGCAAGGAGGGCAAGATCGGCGCGCGGGCCTCAATCGGGAATGTGACGGGATCCTGGGGGTCCTGCGTTGATTCGGTCAATTCCCTGATCAGTGACCTTGTGCGACCGACCGCGGAGGTTACCCGCGTAATCGGATCGGTGGCCAAAGGCGACCTGACGCAGTCTATTCCATTGGAAACCGAAGGACGCCCGATTAAGGGAGAGTTTCTGAGAACCGCTAAGCTGGTCAATACGATGGTGGACCAGTTGAATTCCTTTGCGTCGGAGGTGACGCGCGTCGCGCGCGAGGTCGGCACGGAAGGGAAGCTCGGCGGCCAGGCGGAGGTGAAAGGCGTGGCCGGAACCTGGAAAGACCTCACCGACAACGTCAACCTCATGGCCAACAATTTGACCAACCAAGTGCGGAATATCGCGCAGGTGACGACGGCCGTGGCGAACGGCGACCTGTCGAAGAAGATCACGGTGGATGTGCGCGGTGAGATCCTTGAGTTGAAGAACACCATCAACATCATGGTGGACCAGTTGAACTCGTTTGCGTCGGAGGTGACGCGCGTCGCGCGCGACGTTGGCACGGAAGGGAAATTGGGCGCGCAGGCAGTGGTACGCGGAGTGGGTGGCGTGTGGAAGGATCTCACAGACAACGTCAACCTCATGGCTAACAATTTGACCAATCAAGTGCGGAATATCGCGCAGGTGACGACGGCGGTGGCGAACGGCGACCTGTCGAAGAAGATCACGGTGGAAGTCAGAGGCGAAATTCTTGAGCTAAAAAATACCATCAATACGATGGTCGACCAGTTGAATTCGTTTGCGTCGGAGGTGACGCGCGTCGCGCGCGAAGTCGGCACCGAAGGTAAACTCGGCGCGCAAGCCTATGTGCGAGGCGTCGGCGGCACCTGGAAGGACTTGACGGACGGCGTGAACTATATGGCCAGTAACCTCACCGGACAGGTGCGCAACATCGCGCAGGTCGCGACGGCCGTGGCCAACGGCGACCTGTCGAAGAAAATTACCGTCGAGGTCAAGGGCGAAATCTTAGAATTGAAGAACACCATCAACATCATGGTGGACCAGTTGAATTCATTTGCGTCTGAGGTCATCCGGGTCGCGCGCGAGGTCGGCACGGAAGGCAAACTCGGCGGCCAGGCCGAGGTGCGTGGGGTCGCCGGCACGTGGAAGGACCTCACCGATAACGTCAACTGGATGGCCAGCAACCTCACCAGTCAGGTGCGCAACATCGCGCAGGTGACGACGGCCGTGGCCAACGGCGACCTGTCGAAGAAAATTACGGTCGACGTGAAGGGCGAAATTTTGGAGTTGAAGAATACTATCAATACGATGGTGGACCAGTTGAATTCCTTTGCGTCGGAGGTGACACGCGTCGCACGCGACGTCGGCACGGAGGGGAAACTCGGCGGTCAGGCCGACGTCAAAGGCGTGGCCGGCACGTGGAAAGACCTCACTGATAACGTCAACCTCATGGCGAGCAACTTAACCAGTCAGGTGCGCAACATCGCGCAGGTGACGACGGCCGTGGCCAACGGCGACCTGTCGAAGAAAATTACGGTCGACGTGAAGGGCGAAATTTTGGAGTTGAAAAACACCATTAACGTGATGGTGGACCAGTTGAATTCCTTTGCGTCGGAGGTGACACGCGTCGCACGCGAGGTCGGCACGGAAGGGAAGCTCGGCGGCCAGGCGGAGGTGAAAGGCGTCGGCGGCACGTGGAAGGACCTCACCGATAACGTGAACTTGATGGCCAACAATTTGACCAACCAGGTGCGCAATATCGCCCAGGTGGCGACGGCCGTGGCCAACGGCGACCTATCGAAGAAAATCACCGTGGACGTAAAGGGCGAAATTCTCGAATTGAAAAATACGCTCAACGTCATGGTAGACCAGCTCAATTCATTCGCCTCGGAGGTGACGCGCGTCGCGCGCGACGTCGGCACGGAAGGGAAACTCGGCGCGCAAGCGGTGGTGCGAGGGGTCGGCGGCGTGTGGAAGGACCTCACCGACAACGTGAACTTCATGGCGAGCAACTTGACCAGTCAGGTGCGCAATATCGCGCAGGTGACGACGGCCGTGGCCAACGGCGACCTGTCGAAGAAAATTACGGTCGACGTGAAGGGCGAAATTTTGGAGTTGAAGAATACTATCAATACGATGGTGGACCAGTTGAATTCCTTTGCGTCGGAGGTGACACGCGTCGCGCGCGAGGTCGGTACGGAAGGGAAGCTCGGCGGGCAGGCCGAAGTGAAAGGCGTCGGCGGCGTCTGGAAAGACCTCACTGACAATGTGAACTCGATGGCAAGCAACCTGACCAGTCAGGTGCGCGGTATCGCTCGAATCGTGACGGCGGTGGCGAACGGAGACTTGAAACGCAAACTGACGGTGGAAACGAAGGGCGAAATCGCGGCGCTGGCCGACACGATCAACGAAATGATCGATACGTTGGCGACCTTTGCCGATCAGGTGACGACGGTCGCCCGCGAAGTCGGGACTGAAGGGAAGCTCGGCGGGCAGGCCAGCGTGCCCGGCGCTGCCGGTCTGTGGAAGGATCTCACGGACAACGTCAACCAGCTCGCGGCAAACCTGACCAATCAGGTGCGGGCCATCGCGGAAGTCGCGACGGCCGTGACGAAGGGCGACTTGACGCGTTCCATCAACGTGGAAGCGTTGGGTGAGGTGGCCTCGCTGAAGGACAATATCAACGAGATGATCCGCAATCTGAAGGACACCACTCAGAAAAATATGGAGCAGGACTGGCTCAAGACGAACTTGGCCGAATTTACGAACAAGCTGCAAGGTCAGAAGAATTTGACCACCGTCGCCAATCTGATTTTATCGGAACTGGTTCCGCTCGTGAATGCCCAGCACGCGTGCTTCTACATCAACGATTCGGGAGAAGGAGAGCCACTCCTGAAGTTGTTGGGTGGGTACGCGTTCCGCGCGCGTAAGGGCGTCTCGAACGTCTTTAAGGCCGGAGAGGGCCTTGTCGGCCAGTGCGCCTTGGAGAAGGAGCGCATTCTCGTCACCAATGTGCCGACCGACTACGTGCAGATCAGTTCCGGCCTCGGCTCTTCGACTCCCTATAACATCCTGGTCCTGCCGATTCTGTTCGAAGAAGAAGTCAAGGCGGTGATCGAGTTGGCCTCGTTCAATCGATACAGCGACATTCACGTCACCTTTCTCGACCAGCTCAAGCAGACGATCGGGATTGTGTTGAATACGATTGCGGCCAATATGAGAACGGAAGACTTGCTCAAGCAATCGCAGGCATTGACGGCCGAGTTACAGGCGCAACAGCACGAATTGAAAACAACGAACGAGCGGTTGGAACGGCAGGCGGAAACGCTCCGCAAGTCGGAGGAACTGCTGCGCCAGCAACAGGAAGAGCTGCGGCGCACGAACGAGCAGTTAGAAGAAAAAGCCAACCTGCTCGCGAACCAGAACGCGGAAGTCGAATCAAAAAATCGAGAAGTGGAAGAAGCTCGGTTGGCGCTGGAAGAAAAAGCCGCCCAGCTTGCGCTGTCATCCAAGTATAAATCGGAATTTTTGGCGAACATGTCGCACGAGCTGCGCACGCCGTTGAACAGTCTGTTGATCCTGTCGAAACTCTTGTCGGATAACCGTGAAGGAACCTTGACGCCCAAACAGGTCGAGTTCGCCCAGACGATTTATGCGTCCGGCAGCGACTTGTTGGCATTGATCAACGACATTCTCGATCTTGCCAAAATCGAGTCGGGCACGATGGGCGTCTCGATCAGCCCGGTCGGCTTTGCAGAGCTGACCGACTACGTCGATCGCACATTCCGTGAAGTCGCGCAGAATAAGGGACTATCCTTCGAAATCGAGCGAATTGCCGGGTTGCCCTCGGCGATCCAAACTGACGGCATGCGGCTCCAGCAGGTGCTCAAAAATCTGCTGTCGAATGCGCTGAAATTCACCGAACAGGGGAAAGTGGCCTTACGCATCGAGAAAGTCACGTCCGGATGGGACAAGGGCCATATCGGTCTGAATCAAGCCGATTGCGTGCTGGCATTTTCCGTGACCGACACCGGGATCGGCATTTCGCCGGATAAGCAACGGATCATCTTCGAGGCCTTCCAGCAAGCGGACGGAACGACCAGTCGTAAGTACGGCGGGACGGGATTGGGTCTGTCGATCAGTCGTGAAATTGCGCGCCTGCTGGGAGGTGAAATTACCGTCGGCAGCGTGCCGGGACAAGGCAGCACCTTTACCTTCTATCTCCCGAGGGTGTACAGCTCGAGCACAGTGGCGCCGCGCCCAACTCCTCCCGTCTTGGCGACGCGCACAGAGCTTGCCTCGGCGCTTTCTTTGGACGACTCGATGCTCGAATATTCAACGGCCGAGGTGCCGATGGAAGTGCCGGACGATCGGGCGATCATCCAGGATGACGACCGCGTCCTGCTGATCGTAGAGGACGATGCGCCCTTTGCGAACATTCTCCTGGACTTGGCTCGCGAGAAAGGGTTTAAGGGCGTGGTGGCGTCCAACGGGGAAGCCGGCCTCGGCCTTGCCCGGCGATTCAAGCCCGCCGCAATTACCCTCGATCTGTGCCTGCCGGACAAGGATGGGTGGACGATCCTCGATCGGCTGAAGCACGATCCGATCACGCGTCATATTCCGGTGCACATCATCTCGGTCGAAGAAGCCAGACAACGAGGATTACGCCTCGGGGCCTTCGGATATTTGAACAAGCCGGTAAGCCGGGAATGGTTGGAAAAGGCCTTTGACGAGATGATCGCCTTTATCGATCGCCCATCTAAAAATCTGCTGATCGTGGAAGACAATGCCGATCAGCGGCAGAGCATGATGGAGCTCATCGGAGGCGGAGGCGTGCAAGCGACGTCGGTCGGAAGCGGAGAAGAGGCGCTGAACGCGTTAAAGCATACGCGCTTCGATTGCATGGTCCTGGACCTGCGCCTGCCCGATATGGATGGAAAGGAATTAATCGAGCGCATCCATACGGACCTCGGGCTTGCCAATCTTCCGATCATCGTCTATACAGGAAAAGAGCTGACTCACCAGGAAGAGAACGAATTGGTGAAGATGACGGAGGCGATCATCATCAAAGACGTGAAATCCCCGGAGCGTCTCGTGGATGAAACCGCATTATTCCTGCACCGCCCGCCCGACAGTCTCGGGTCGTCCCAACGCCAGCTGCTCGACCGGTCCCGGCAGTCAGATCCCATTTTGGCCGGCAAGAAAATCTTGATTGTCGATGACGACATCCGGAATATCTTCGCCCTGACCAGTATTCTCGAACAGCATCATATGACCGCCGTATATGCCGAGAATGGATTCGACGGCATCGAACAATTGAAGCAGCATCCGGACTTCGACGTCGTCCTGATGGACATCATGATGCCGGAGATGGACGGGTATCAGACCATGCACGCGATTCGTAAAATGCCAGAATTCGCCTCCCTGCCTATCATTGCCGTGACGGCCAAGGCGATGAAGGTCGATCGACAAAAGTGCATCGATGCCGGCGCCTCGGATTACTTGTCGAAGCCGGTTGATCCCGATCAACTGTTGTCGCTGTTGCGTGTGTGGCTGTATCAATAAGCGAACGCCTGTGCGGGTTGAGGCGCTGTCCTTCCTAGAGGTGCGAGATGCCGCCGGCAAACGAACAGCTGTTAGAAGATACCGAGGTCCGTCTGCTTTTAGATGGACTGTTTCATGGTTTTGGGTACGACTTTCGAGATTATATAGTGGGTCCCTTGACGCGTCGCGTATGGGACCGCGTCCAGGCGGAAGGGGTCGAGACGATTTCTCAGCTGCAAGACAAAGTCTTTCACCGCTCAGGCTCGTTGGAAGCCTTGCTGATGGGCCTGTCCGGCGGGCGTATACCGATGTTTTCCGATCCGGCGTTCTACGCCGCGTTTCGTTCCACCGTGATACCCATTCTGAGAACCTATCCTTCGATTCACATTTGGCAGCCTGCCTGTTCTAGTGGGGAAGAGGTGTATGCCCTTGCAATCTTACTCCATGAGGAAGGGCTCTTCCCCCGCGCACGCATCTATGCGACGGATATCCACAAGGCCGTCTTCAGCAACGCTGCGCAGGGTCTGTTTCCACTAAACACACTGGCAGTGAATGCCGACAATTACCGCCAAGCCGGCGGCCGTGGTACATTTTCAGATTACTATACCGTCGAGGGGGATCAGGCCGTGATGGCGCCCTCGCTTCGAGAGCACCTGATATTTACCGAACACAGCCTGGCAGCGGACGAGGGGTTCAACGAGTTTCAGCTTATTCTCTGCCGTCACACATGGGAAATGTTTAATCCATGGCTTCACGATCGCGTGCAGACGCTCTTTTATCGAAGCTTATGTCGGTTCGGCATGCTGGGATTGGGCCATCCCCTGGTTCAACGATTGGTGGCCGACCATAAACGGTACGAGGAAATCGGAACCGGGTGGTATCGAAAGCTTCTTCGGCACACGACGGATACCACCACCAGCCCCAACATCGATCGTCGGGAGGGTCGAGTATGAGCATGCCTGCGAGCGGACCGAAGGCGTATGCGGGTATCGAAGGGGTTGAATCCCTGCACCTGCCCCAACCTGATGACGTCAAGCCGAGTTTGTTGCTCGTCGACGATAATCCTCAAAGCCTCCTGGCGTTAGAAACGCTCTTGGCCGCCGACGATCGGATCATCGTGAAAGCGCAGTCCGGTGAAGAGGCGCTCAAGCATCTCTTGGATAAGGATTACAGCGTGGTGCTGCTGGACATTAAATTGACCGGCATCGACGGCTATGAAACGGCGGGTTTCATCCGGGCGCGTGAAAAAACGCGGGATGTGCCCATCATCTTTCTGACAAGCTACAACAAAGACGATGCGGATGTGGTCAAGGGGTATGGCTATGGTGCGGTTGATTACATCTTTAAACCCATCGTTCCAGCCATTCTCAGTTCGAAGGTGAACGTGTTCGTCGAGCTGTACAAAAGGACCAAGGATCTCGAACGCAAAAATCTGGAACTTGAGCGAGCGCAGCACGAACTAGTTCGCACCAAAGCTGCCGAAAGTTTGATCAAGCACGCGCCGGACCCGCTCTTCGTCACGGATCTCGATGCCAATATTCTTCTTGCCAATTACGCCGCCTGCGAGCTCTTGGGCTTGGAACCGGACCGGCCGGGATATGCCAGCTTGTCGCGTTTTCTTCCCAAAGATGAAGTCACGCAGTTCACCGGCGCGCTTCGGGAGGTGACGAATAAGGGAATCTCGCGCAACGTTGAGCTGCACCCCCGCAGCGTATCGGGCAAAGTCACGCCGACGACGCTCAATGCGTCGGCATGGCGCGGTTCCGACGGAAAGATCGTCGGCGCGATCGGGATTCTTCGCGATATGTCGGAATACAAGCGCGCGCAGGCCGAGCTCGAACGGTCCAAGGAAGAGCTCCAAGGAAAAATCAAGGACTTGGAAAAATTCGAGGACGCCGTCGTCGGTCGGGAACTTAAAATGATTGCCTTGGAAAAAGAGCTGAACGCTCTCAAGAAGAAGTAGGCAATTTGACTACGCCCCTAACTGTCCGGAACCGAAACCTCTTAGACACATTTTCCACGTTTAGACATTTAGTCCAGCCGAATCCTTAAGCGTATTTTCGCTCCTTCGCCAAATAGCTTCACAGGCAAGAAATTTATCGTTTTCTTCCGTCCAGAAAAGGGTACGTCCCTTGCTTTCACAAGAGAGTGGGAATAAGCCTAACGTAAGGAGGAAAAAATGTTACGCATACTGATGGGGGCATTTCTGTTGGTCGGAGTCAATAGCGTGGCGCAGGCAGCCGACTTGGAAGTCCAAGTGGTAGACAAGGCCTGCTGGGTGGAGATTTACGAAGACGACAATTATGATAAAGACGATCCGCACATTCAACTACAAGGGCCGGCTGACTATGCAACGCTGAAGGATTTACAGGGACGCAACTGGAATAATGACATCGAAAGTCTGATCGTGGGGCCGGGCGCCACCGTGAAGGCGTACAAGGATAAAGATTTCAAGGGAACTGAAATCTCCTTTACGTCCAATCAACGCGTGCCGAACCTCAGTAAGGTGGATATGGGAAACCAGATCGAGTCCATGCGTATCAGTTGCCATCAGTCGTAATCGTTGAGGAGAACGTCCTATTGCGGGACGTTCTCCCTTTCAGGTCACTCTTTGTGGCCTCCCGCAAGGATCACGTCTACGCAACGATGTCCGCTGACAATGGCGCTCTCAATCGTTGACGGATAACCGGTATCCGTCCACCCTCCCACAAGATACAAATTGGCAAAAGGACTCTGCTGGAGCGGCCGATGGGACGCCACCCCGGGTCGATTGGATAATGTCGCCCGCTTCGTCCTCACCACTCCCGGAGCGCTTACATGGGCTTTCGGTAGAGAAGGAAACGTGTGTTGCAGAACAATGCCGGCTTCGTTAAGCCATTCGTCATCGGAACGTTCCCATAATCCAGCCTGCTCATGCGCGACCAAAGAGATCCTCGTTTCCTTCCTGCTTGCATCCGGCTGGAGACACATCCAATGGAATGTCTCTCCCGCCAGTAAGACGATGCGAGGGGAGCCGATCGATTGTTCAACCTGAAGATGAAGGGTGACCGCGGGCGAATCGGTGAGTTCCGCCAACTGCTGAAAGTAAGAAAATTTGGTCAGAATACGCTCCGGCAAAAGCCGAGAGATGTGATGGTGGGGAAGCGCCAGGATATACCGGTCGGCAGCGAGGATTTCTTCTCCCTTCATGTGTGCGCCGCCGACGCCATTCATCTCGAAGTGGAGTCGGTCGACCGATGCCGTATGGAAAATGACCCCCCAACCGACGAGTAGGGCGCGCAGGGGTTTGTAGATCAGGGAGTCGATTGAGGAGTGTGGAATTGCGATCTGCCCTCTCCGCGGTCCCAAAAGAAAACAGCGCATCAGGCTGTGGAGAAGCGAAGCCGCGGAAATGACTTTGACGTCATCCCCCAGCAAAAACCGAGACAGCGGCGTCCACACGTGTGTACGCGCAAACTCCGATTGGCCGATGCCCCGCAACCAGGCTTCGGCAGTATGGCTATCCAGATCTATCGGAAGAGCCGGATCTTGTTCCCACGTGCGCTCCATCCAAATGAGAAAGCGCCAACGATCGCGGGCGGGTAAACCCGAAAAGACGCCGACGCTGGCCATGACATCAAGAGGGGCGGGGAGCCTTGGTCGTCGCAATCGCACAAGGCGGCGGCCGTCTGGAGAAAATTCGAGCGCGGCGCGGTTCGAAGCAAGGTGTGCGTTTGTCCCGAGGAGTTCCAGTAATGAATGGGTGGTCACATCGCATCCCATCACGACGAACGGCAGCCCCCCATTAAATGGACCATCGAAGGGAGAGCGATCCTGAACGGGAAGCACTGTGACGGCAACTTCCTGTTGAGCGAGGAGAAGCGCGGCTGTGAGACCGGCGAGTGTGTCGCCGATTACCAGGGCGGTCGATTTCATCCGTGCAGCAGCGCGCGAAGCCAGACGCCGGCTGCGATTGCCAAACGATAAGAAGGCGCAAGCCCCACGCGGGCCTCGTACACGCGGTACTCGGATCGCTCGATGCGATCCAAAATGCGGCGGTACACCCCTCGCATGATTTCGGCGACGGTTAATGCGCGGCGATCCTCTATCGGCAATCGTTCGGCGGTTTCGCGTGCCTTCCGATAGAAGTCTCGTGCCCGCGCGCATTCGAAACGCATCAGCTCCGTGAACGCGGGAGAATAGGTTCGGTTCAGCACATCCTGTTCGGAATACCGGAAGCGAGCCAAATCTTCTTGAGGCAAATAGATACGGCCTTGTGCCGCATCGGTACCAAGATCGCGGAGAATGTTCGTCAACTGAAAGGCCAGGCCCAAATTCACCGCGTACTCGCGTGCGAGGGGGGAACGTGTGCCGAACACATGCAGGCAGATCAGTCCGACGACGGAGGCGACTCGATAGCAATAGAGGGAGAGCTCATCGAACGTAGGATACCGCGAAATCGTCAGATCCATCTCGACTCCTGCGATCAAATCGTCAAAATAGGCTTTCGGAATGTCGAGTGCCCGCACGTGACCGGCCAGACTGATTGTGACCGGCGAAGACGGCTCTCCATGGTAAGCGGAGGCCAATTCATTCTTCCAGTACGCTAATTGAGCGTGAGGGTTGCTGCCGGATGGTGGATCATCCACTGCGCTATCGACCTCTTTGCAAAAGGCATAGATCGTATACATGGCGGCTCGGCGAGCGGGAGAGAGAAAGAGGAACGAATAAGCAAAGTTGCTTCCGCTCCGCTTCGTGACGGTCTCGCAATACTGTTGCGCTTCTGCACTGGTCATGATGCCCATCGATAAGCCGTCATCCATCCTTGCGCCCTGGTACAGGACCCGCGTCGCGGTCTGCATAAAGGAGAGAAGAGGCGCCCACGGGGATAGCATGATTGAAGCGAGATGGATGGCATATGGCTGCCAAAATCTCCACGCCTTGAACTAAGCGGGGGCCGGGCCGGCTAAAATACGAGACGGCGTCGACGGCAAACACCCGCCCGTGTTGGACCGCAGGCAGGCGATGCCAGTCCGGATGGGATGTCAAGCGACCCAGTTCTCGCCTTGTTCGTTCGATCGAAAATCCGCAGGGCATGACGATGAGGATCTCGGGCGCCGCCGCGATTAATCGATCCCACGTAATACGTTCAGACGGCACGCCGGCCTGCGCCAGCACATCGCGGCCGCCTGCCCACTCCACCATTTCCGGAACCCAATGGCCGGCGACATAGAGTGGGTCGAGCCATTCCACGCAGGCGACGGTTGGCACCCTCTGTTCGGCCTCGACCTGCCGTCGAATCCAATGCAGCCGTTCGCGAAGGGCAGCAGTCAATGTCTTCGCTTGATCATCTGCCTGTGTTGCGTGGCCAATTCGTTCGATATCAGTGAATACGCCATCGAGGCTCGTCGCATTTAACGCAAGCACACGAGGCGCCTTCCGTAATGTCACAATCGCCTGTTGCAATTGTGACGGTGTGACCGCGCACACATGACAGAGGTCTTGGGTGATTACGAGATCGGGCTCCGCCTCACGAAATCGCGCGTCATCCAGCGCGTACAGAGGCCGGTCATCGGCGACGGCGCGGCTAACAGTTTGATCGATCTCCGGACTGTCCATGTGTTCCTGATCGATAATCGGACGGACCATCACCGGAGCGTCTTTGACTTCAGCGGGAAAATCACATTCGTGACTGATGCCCACCAGATGCCGGGCGAGCCCGAGCGCGGCGACGACTTCCGTTGCCCCAGGGAGAAGCGAGCAGATCCGCAGAGGCCTAGGCTCAGAGTGTTGCGGTCCAGATGGCATGGTCGGCAATAAAGAAGGTCCCGAGTCTCGCGACGATCAGGTCCATAATCGGCGTTCAATCTGCTCCAGTGTCAGATCCGCAAGGGATGCGGTCACCGCATCGGCTTCCTGCAGCTCATCGAGAGCATGCGTGTTGGCGACAGCTAAGACTTTCATGCCGGCCGCATGTGCGCCTCGTATGCCTGGAAGCGAATCCTCGATCACCAGACATTGGTTTGGCGCAAGGCATTCGGAGCCATGCCGGTTCAGTGAGGCGAGCGCGTGAAGAAATCCCTCGGGGTTCGGTTTGCCCTGCCTGACATCTTCCGCGCTGGTGATGTGCTCGAATTCTTTGCGGATGCCGGCCAACTCTAAGATAAACTCAATCTCCTGCCGCAGGGCGCCGGAACAGACCGCCAATCGCCGGGTCATCGTGGCCTCTTGTACCCGCTCGCGGACCCCCGGAAAAATGATGGGGCGTTCCTTGATGTGCTCAAAGTACGCGGCCGCTTTGCGTTCCACTAATTGATCGACGAATGATTGAGAGAAGGGGCGTCCATGCGCGGCGAGAAATGCAGCAAAACAGCCTTTGTCGTCATAGCCTAAGTAGTCGGCATAGTATTCTTCCCGACTCAGGAACAGCCCATGTTCTCCGAGGACGCGTTGAAATACGGAAAAGTGAATCGGTTCACTGTCCGCTATTACGCCATCGAAATCAAAAATGATTGCTCGCACGCCAACCTCGTGATTACATCAGCGGTAGATCGTCTACTGCCTTGGTATGCCAGAGCCGATGGAAGTCATACAAAACGAAGGGGCTATTATAGCAGAGGATAATTCCCGCGGGCAGTCTTGCCTATGGTTTTGCTGCGAGCTGTTTTTCAGCTACCCAGCCCTTGGCTCCTTCATCGTTGCGTACAAAATAGACCCACGATTGGCCCTGTAGTTCCGCATCCAGTACCACCAACGTGTCGGTGCTCTTGACCGATGGCCCGGGGAGGGTGCCGGCGGAATCCTGATTCAAGAGAAGAGGCGCCGTCGGGGTAGTCCGATTGAGGACGGCGATCACGTGTTGTCCTTCCCCAAAGAGGGGAGAGGGAACTATGCTTGGCAAGGGCACGGAAGGGGTGGGTTCCATCTCGGCCGTAGGTTCCGGTGGGCTGGGGGGTGGTGCGACAGGAGAACGCGCAGGCGTTCTCGCCGGGGCCGGCGGAACGGGCTGGTCTTCCCCCATCAGCTTCATGACCAGTTCTGGATCCATGGCGATATACGCGCCACCTGCGACAACAAGCAAGAGCACGATTAACACAAGAATACGGAGGCGCGGAGGTTTTTGTGGGGTCGGAGAGGACGGGGTTCCTGGAGCAGTGGACGGCTCCGTGACGTGCAATGGCAGATCGGATTCAGGCTCTCGGGCGAACAACAGAGTCCAGCCGGGGAGGGTGCCGATCATGCCGTGTGATCCGAGTCGTCCTTCCATATGCCCTCCGCTATGACCTTCGATATGCGGTGAGTAAATATCATTATGAGCTTTAACTGTCAAACGATGGCGAGCTGCGATCCGATTCGAACGTGTTTTAACAGACATTCGCTTGCGGGCAGGCCATGACCTGTTTCTCGCGGCTGCCCGAGCGGAAGACAGTAAGTCCCTTGCATTTCAGACGATAGGCCAACCGAAATGCCGACGCCACATCGGAGCGAGTCGCGGTTGGCGGCAGATTGATGGTCTTTGAGACGCCGCTGTCGCTGTAGGCTTGGAAGGCGGCCTGCATGTGCACATGGTGTTCGGGTGCGATGTCGTGCGCCGTCACAAAGAGACGGCGCACAGCCTCCGGAATGCGGGAGAGATGCTGGATCGATTCATTCAAGGCAATCTCTTTCATGAGCTTCTGTGAATAGATACCGGCGCGCCGCACGTGACGAACGAATGCCGGATGCAGAGAGACCATACGAGTACCATCCAGCACGGTTCGGACGAAGTGGACACCGTACAGCGGCTCAATGCCTGGGGAGCAATCGGCGATGATGCTGATCGTGCCTGTGGGCGCGATGGTGGTGACTGTGGCATTGCGTATCCGCTGTCCTGATGATTCCAGGATACTGCCCTTGAAATTGGGAAAGATGCCACGTTCGTCGGCCAGCGCCGCCGAGGCGTCGTGTCCCACCTCCCATACGAATCGCATAATCCGTGTGGCCAGGTCGAGGGCTTCGGACGAGTCATATGGCACGTTCAGATCGATGAGCAGATCGGCAAATCCCATCAGGCCCACGCCGATTTTTCGATTGCCTTTGGTGATCGTTTCGATATCGGGCAAGGGGTAATGATTCATGTCGATGACATTATCGAGAAATCGCACGGACAGGCGGATCGCTTTTTCGAGCCGGTCAAAATCGATCCGTCGCCGGGTCGGCGCACCGATGAGAAAATGTGTGAGGTTGATCGACCCCAAATTGCACGACTCGTACGGCAGGAGGGGTTGCTCACCGCATGGGTTGGTGCTTTCCATACGGCCGATGTGGGGGGTCGGATTGGCGGCCGCAATGCTGTCCAGAAAGATGACGCCCGGTTCGCCGGTGTTCCAGGCGGCCTGCGTGAGCCGGTCGAACACGGCGGCGGCTTGTATCCGCGAGGTGGGACGGCCCGTCCGAGGATTGACCAGCGCGTAGTCCTTTCCATGGTCCAACGCATGCATGAACGCATTCGTCAGTGCGACGGACACATTGAAGTTCGTGAGTTCGTCGGGGCGCTGTTTGACGGCGATGAAGTCGAGGATATCCGGATGGTCGACGCGTAGAATGCCCATATTGGCGCCCCGCCGGGTGCCGCCTTGTTTGATCACTTCCGTCGCCATGTTAAAGACGCGCATAAACGACACCGGGCCCGAAGCGATGCCGTTGGTCGACGCCACCATATCGTTCGCCGGGCGAAGATGGCTGAAAGAAAATCCCGTGCCGCCTCCCGATTGATGGATAAGGGCCTGGTATTTGACGGCTTCGAAAATCGACTCGAGCGAATCGTCGATAGGAAGCACGAAACATGCGGACAGTTGTTGCAAGTCACGGCCGGCATTCATGAGCGTCGGGGAGTTCGGCAAAAAATCCAAGCGGCTCATGAGGTCGTAGAATTGCTGCGCATAGTATTGCCGGCGATCATCGCATCCATACAGAGATTCCGCCTGCGCCACATTGTTCGCCACGCGCCGGAACATGCGCGACGGGGTTTCTCTAGTTTCGCCGGTCGCCGTTTTCCGGAGATATCGGCGGCGCAGCACCGTCAGCGCGTTGGCAGATAGATGGAGTGTTGTCTGATGAGTTCGTGACATAGTCGATGCAAGAATAAAGATGCCAGCTATATTATATGGTATGAGACGTGGAGAGACCATCGCCGAGGCGTCTCTTTTCAGGCATGATGTCTTGCATTGCCAAAGTCGGGTGGCGCAGAATGTTTTCATTGGTGACCGCCTCATGAAGTCCTACCGCGAAGAACTATGGTTCGAGACGAAAACCCGACGCGCCTATCTCAATATCACTCCGCAGATTGAAACCGCCGTGCGAAAGAGCGCGGTGGTGGAGGGATTGGTATTGATCAACGCCATGCATATCACGGCGAGTGTGTACATCAACGACGATGAGGCGGGACTGTTGAAGGACTATGATGAATTCTTGGAACGGCTGGCGCCTCACTCCGCGGAGTATCGCCATAACCAAACCGGCGAAGATAACGGCGACGCGCATATCAAGCGGCAACTGATGGGTCGCGAAGTGGTCGTCGCAATCACCAACGGACGCTTGGACCTTGGTCCGTGGGAGCAGATCTTCTATGGAGAATTCGATGGCCGCCGCCGCAAACGCGTACTGGTGAAGGTCATCGGAGAGTAACACGTCTGCAACAGGACGATCGAAATGATGCGACATACCATATCAATTGAAAGACCTGCAAGGCGATGCAGTTCGATGCAGGTGATCTTTTGTCTCGATGTGCCCGCGCCGCTTGCATTCGCTCGGAAGAGTTTGGCAACATGGACTCCTCACCGCACATCTGGAGGAAGGTAACATGTCCAATTGGTGCCGCCCCGATCCGTTGACGCGGGATTTGATCCATCTCATCAATGCGCGGCGTCACGATCACGGCGATGCGGATTCCGCTGTGGAAACGCTGCAGGCATTTTTGGAGCAGGATCGCGAACACGATTTACTGACCGTGTTGGCCGCGCTCGATGAGGAAATGGCGGAATGGATGTTTGACTTGCTGTCCGAGGCAGCCTGTTCGGTCGCCATCGATCAGGAAGAAGGCGGAGACGATCGTCCGAACTATGCCATCATGGCGGCGCTTGAATTGCCGCTGCAAGCCAACCTCAGCCAGCCGCTCCGCTTAAAGATCGATCCGGTGGCGACCGCTGATCTTCTCCACCGGCATCTGCGTTTGCCTGCCGGCACCATTGTGACCGTCGAACCGCGGTTACTCACCGATGCGACCCTCGATCTGCTGACGTTACATGAATTGAACTCCCATATTTCCAATCTTGCAGATTCCGAGCGCCGCCAGGCGATTGCCGCGCGTCTCCACCCGCCCGTTGAGTCGACAGCATACCTCATGTTTGAGCTGATCGGGTCGCCTGATTCAGGTATGCCGGATTCGCTGGAAGAAGAAGATCGCGAGGGGTTGCTCAAGGGATTGATGGGGCAGTGCCCGGAGTTGGCGCCGGCGTCGCATATGATCGAAGCGCCCGTGTATGCCGCCTACGCGATGTTCGATGCGCAAAATGCGGTGCGGCTGCACCGGTTAGCCGATGAAACGGTCGCGGTCTGGCGCGATCTAGATCCGGGCGTTCGCAGCCGAACGATCGTGCACTTACACACCCAGTGCGGGAACGGCGTGTATATGCCGATCTGGACCGACCTCTTCGATCCGGAATTGCCGGAGGATCATGGGCCAATTTGGACGTCTCCCGATGTCTGGGTCTTTACGGCCGACTTGCCGATCGAATGGCCCGGAGAGATGTTGACGAACCGTTTACTCGCCGAAGGCTGCACGCGTTTCGAAAATCACATCGTCGAAGCGCCGGAAAATTGATACGCCGCTGAAACGCTCCGGCGCTTCTCACGTCATCATTGCGCGACTCCGGCCGAAAATCCCCACGGCATATAACAGTTGCACGGTGCACCGACCGCATAGTATCCCAACACAGGATTCAACGGGCAACTTCCCTGCGAAGTGCGACACCATTGTGACCACCTTGCCTGTCCCTCGCCGGACAGGATCTGCATGGTCCGGGGAGGCGTCATCGAAGACGCGTCCTGTTCGCACATTCCATTGATCTCAGTCTTCGAATAGCCGGCCTTTGCAAGGTCGACCCGGTCATGGATCGAGCATTCGGCTGTGGCATCATAGGCAGTGAGGAAGGATCCTCCCAGACAAAGGCATGCGAGCAGCAGGAATTTCATGATGTCCTCCATTGAGAATTGGGGGAATAGATGAGTCCGCCTCTTATCCTTGCTTCCATTGTACGGTCCAGTACGTGCGATGTGAAGCATCAAGCCGTCGCCGCCTTTCTGAGCGGTTCTAATAACGCCTCAGGGACTTTGAGTTGGCCTTTCCCGATCCCGACTTCGATGTCCGGTTTTGTCACCCCATGGAAATCGCTCCCGCCGGTCACCAACAGATCTAGACGTCGCGCCACATCAAGATATGTCGCCGTCTGCTCCGGTCGATGCGAACTATAATGCACCTCGATTCCAGCCAGTCCCACCGCTTTTAATTGTTCGCAAATTTTAAAGATGCCTTCCGACCGATCCAACCAGGATGGATGTGCCAGGACCGCCACACCTCCCGCCGCCCTGATGACGGCAATGGCGTCAGCCGGTTCCGGCAGTTCTCTCGGCACATGCGCGGCTGCTCCGTCGGCAAGGTAACGGTCAAAGGCTTCCTTGGCCGATGTGACGTATCCTTTTTGCATCATGACACGGGCGATATGAGGCCGCCCGATCGAATCGTTAGCTGCCAGAGTTTTGACTTCATCATAAGTAATATCGAGACCGAGCGCGTTGAGCTTCTCGATAATGCGTGGGTTTCGCACATGCCGCGCGTCCTGGAAACGAGTCAGCTGGAGATAGAGCGTTTCGTCTTGCCAGTTCAAAAAATATCCCAAAATATGAAGTTCACTCTTGCCCCAACGTGAGCTCAGCTCAATTCCAGGAATCACTTCAAGTCCGAGCACTCGGCCGGCTTCAATGGCTTCCGGCAACCCGCTGACGGTATCGTGGTCCGTAATGGCTAGGGCACTGACCCGAGCCTTCCGAGCTAATTCTACAACGGCCGTCGGTGTGTGACTGCCGTCCGAACACGTCGTGTGAAGATGCAAATCAAGCCGGCTCATGTTGATCGATATTCCTTTTGAGCAACGAGTCGTGCGGTAAAAACCCTTTCACTGTCCAGCTCTTCATCGTGTGGTCCTTCATCATAATGTAAGACACGGAATGCAGAAACCAGACGAAGGAGTTCATTGTGCATGAGGCAGAATTCTTTCCGCCTCGGGTGTTGGTATTGCAGATGATTGTCGATCAGAAACGTTTCGTAAATGAGCATGCCTCCGGGCCTTACGGCGTGTAGTAAGTGGGGAAAGAGCGGCCGGTGAAGATAATAGAAAACGATCACCGCATCGTATGATTCATTGGCCCATGAAAGCGGATTTGAATCGGTCTCCAAATCGACCGCACGGGTCGTCACGTGAGTGAGATTCCGCTGCCTTGCGACCGCGGCCAGTTCCTCCAAGCTTTGCTCATTTCGATCAACGGCATCAACGGCAAATCCTAAACCTCCTAGATACAGAGCATTTCTCCCTCGGCCGGCCGCGATATCCAAAATCTTGCCTTTGTGCAGAAGTTTTGTAGATTGAGCCAAAAAGGATGCAGGTGCTGGCTCCGATAGGACATCGGCTCTTGTTCGAGTGACACAGACCCCTACCGAATCCCGGACGTCCGATAATGGAGGTTTTAGCTTTCGCACCCATACTGTTGCTTCAGATATGGCAAATTTTGCAAAAAGGGTCAGGATGATCTGTTCGGCTAACCGTTCTACGAGTCGATATTTTGTTTGAGTCCCCAATCTGACGACATGGTCGATTGCGATTGCATAATCAATGGCTTTTGATATGTCATCACTCTTGGATGCGGTGTGAAACGCTCCCTGTGGATAAGTAAGCTTTAGGTCGACACGGATGGGTTGAGGTGCCAGCATTTCTTCATCTGTCACACCAATATGACCTTTAAATTCAATGGCTTGAACTGTCAATTGCTCGGTCATTCGCCATTGTGGTGGAGATGTTGTTAAGGAGTCAAGCACCTTCAGTCGACAGCCTCTAGAACCGGCCGCGCCAATAGGGTAGAATGTGCTCCTCATACAATAAAGACGAGGAGTTATCATGTTTCCCAAGAACAACCGTGAAGGCTCACAGGAAGAACTTGAGATTCAACTTCGCCAGCGAGCATTGAAGTCTCTTCTCCTCATGCGTCAAAAGCGTCTGCGTGAAACGCTGGAGCATCGCATCAAGCGCGCACAAAAAATTGGAGAAGGTGAAAATCTGACGCGCGCTGATTGGACTCGACTCCATAAACAAGAAATTGCTCAGACAAAATTACAGATGGCGCATCTGGAGCAGCAAAGTGATCATGCGCGGCGTCAATTGACTCAACTCAAGCGCGCACTCAGTCGGGCTCGACGTCTTCGGGCTTCACAAGGATCGAAACGAAAATAACGTCTCGGCGTTGTCTTGACTTGGTTTTTGCGCGACTTCTATAATCAACTCTTCAGTTTATCCACCGTCCACTCCAGAACATGGCTGAACTGACCCATTTTAACGATTCCGGGCGAGCCCGCATGGTTGATGTGTCTGAGAAGAACTCGACCGAGCGGACCGCCACGGCGCAGGGTCGTGTCCTCCTGAAACCGGACACCCTCACCAAAATCCAACAGGGCAAAATCGCTAAAGGGGACGTCTTGGCCGTCGCCCAAGTGGCTGGCGTCATGGGCGCAAAACGCACACCGGACCTTATTCCAATGTGCCACCCTATTCTGTTGACCAGCGTCGATATCGGCTTTGAGGAGGATGCGAGTCTCGATCATGATGGTCTCTGCTCGATCACGATCACCGCGACCGCAAAAACAACCGGTCCTACCGGTGTGGAAATGGAAGCGATGACGGCGGTGTCGGTGGCGGCTCTCACCATTTACGATATGTGTAAGGCCGTGGATAAAGGCATGAGCTTCAGCGGCGTTTGCCTGATGGCCAAGTCCGGCGGAAAATCCGGAATTTATACGCGAGTATAGCGAGAGAGCAATGCCCACACATACCATCAAGCTGTTTGGACTGATTAAAACGCTGGCCGATAATCAAGCGGAACTGACAGTGCGACTCAACGGCCAACAACGCGTTCGAGACCTTGTCGCCTCGTTGGATACCGTCTATCCGCGCGTCGCCGAGCTCATTCATACCAAACGCGTGCTGATTTCCGTGAATCAGGAGATTGCCCAAGAGGACACGTCCATTGACGAGGGAGATGAAGTGGCATTATTGCCGCCATTTGCCGGCGGCTCACATGCGGACGGGGCACAGCATGTATCCACGCTCTCCGATGAGGGTATGCTCGTTCGTGTCCAGCGCGAAAACTTTTCCCTGGATGCGGAAGTCGATCGCGTGCGTGCCAGATCCAAGCGCATCGGCGGAGTCGCGACGTTTTTGGGTACCGCACGAGACTGGTCGAAGGGCCATGCTGTGAGCGGGATTACCTTCGAACATTACGAAGGGATGGCGCAGAAGAAGCTCCGCGATATTCGGGAGCGCGCGCTCGCGCAATTCGACGTGCTCGAGGTGCTGATTCTTCATCGCTATGGCACGATCGAAATCGGCGAAAATATCGTTCTGATCGTGGTCGGGGCCGAGCATCGGGCCGATGCATTTAAGGCCTGCAAATGGTGCATCGACGAACTGAAGCAAATTACCCCCATTTGGAAACTTGAGCAGACCCCCGACGGGCAGGTGTGGGTCGAAGAGCATCCATGACTCTCTCTGAGACTGATCCAGTTCCTTCTCTCTACGATGCGTTGGCTCGCCCGCTGAAAAGTCTGCGGATTTCCGTCACCGATCGGTGCAATCTTCGTTGCCAATATTGCATGCCGGAGGAGGAGTATACATGGTTGCCTCGGCAGACACTGTTGAGCTTTGAGGAAATCGATACGCTCACCGAGCTTTTTACTAAGGTCGGTGTCGACAAGATTCGTTTGACTGGCGGTGAACCACTCATGCGCCGCGACTTGCCGCGGCTGATCCGACGGCTCACCAAACATCGGGCGCTCAAAGATATTGCCGTGACGACGAACGGCATTTTGTTGGGCGATCAAGCCCAAGATCTCTATGATGCCGGCCTGCATCGCGTGACGGTGAGTTTGGATACGCTCCGGCCCGAAAGATTTCGTGCCCTGACCCGACGAGATTCGTTCCAGCAAGTCTTGGAAGGCATTCAAATCGTCAGCCGCATGGGGTTTCCACATCTTAAACTTGATACGGTGGCCATCCGAGGATTTAATGACGACGAACTGGGCGCGTTAATCGAGTATGGCAAACACGTCGATGCGGAGGTTCGGTTTATCGAGTATATGGATGTCGGCGGCGCCAACGACTGGTCGGCCGAGAAGGTCTTGTCGCGGGCGGCCATACTTACCAATCTCTCGGAAAGATATGGCGCGATCGAACCGGTAATTGAATGCAGTTCTGCCCCGGCGCAGCGCTTTCGGCTTTCCGATGGAACGACGTTCGGGATCATTCCTTCCACGACTACGCCATTCTGCTCGACATGCGATCGCAGCCGCCTCACGGCCGATGGTATGTGGTATCTGTGTCTCTACGCCAAGCAGGGAGTTGATTTGAGACAGCCGCTGCGCGCGGGCGTCTCCCGAGAGGACCTGATTTCGTTGATCCGATCCATCTGGAAAGAGCGACAGGACCGTGGCGCGGAAGAACGAAAAGAGTTAGAACAAACCGGTCTCAGAGGTCGACTGATCGGCATCGAGAAGCTACGCGAGGATCCCCATCTCGAAATGCATGCGCGTGGTGGGTGACGCGCAAAGGCCTACTCGCCGGACTTGTGACCGTACCGCCCTGCCGTTGCGTGCAATCTTTATTTTAGAATGAGCCGATGTTTGACGCGGACTTTCTTGCTATTCTTGGACTCGGGTTCTTGCTGGGCGCTCGCCATGCGTTAGACGCCGATCATATTGCCGCGGTCTCGACTCTTCTCTCCACACGACCAAGTCTGCATACCTCCGGATTCATCGGCTTATGTTGGGGATTGGGCCATACCTTTACGTTGCTGATGGTGGGGCTCGCCGTCATTTTCTTGAAGGTCGCGATTCCCCTACCGGTCGCTCAGATGCTCGAGGTCGGCGTGGGTGTCATGCTGGTCGTGTTAGGCGGCTCCTTGGCATGGACGATCTATCGAGACCGGTGGCATCTGCATACCCACGAGCACGATGGGGCGCACCATGTGCATTTGCATCGCCACCAGGAGCAGGACGATCATCACCATCCGCATTGGATGCGTTTGTCGGTGCGGCCTCTATGCATCGGCATGGTGCACGGGTTGGCAGGGTCCGCCGCCCTCCTACTGATCGTGCTCTCGACCGTCCAGACACTCGGGCAAGGCATTCTGTACATTACCGTGTTTGGCATCGGCTCGATCATCGGCATGGTTCTCATCGGGTTGCTCGTCAGCATTCCTCTGGTCCTTTCCGCCACATATGGAGGGCGTGCGCAAACTCTGATGCAAGGATTGGCGAGCGTTGGAAGCGTGGCGCTGGGCATTATGATTATTGTACGCAACGGCTTTTAAGCGAATTGCTCTTTCTCCTCAGTCCAATTGTTTCGTCAGGCTGAAACTTCACGCGGAGAACAATTGCCCACCCCTTTCTCTACGCATTCTGTCCTAATCGAATAGGAAAAGATCGGCTCGTGTGCTATTCTGCATACCTGTTTGGAAGGGGCATGGTTTGCCGCGGTACACGGCGGCAAGAGGTGGTGTGTGAAGGTCCGTGTGCTGGGCTGTCATGGCTCTGAACAGCTTGCTAAAAAAAAGGATGGAGCCCATCAGTGTCGTACGTGCGGATTTTTGATCAACGACACCGTGATGGTGGATGCCGGTACGATCGGCGCAGCTCTCACGCTCGACGCGCAACGGCACATCCGGCATATTTTACTCAGTCATCTTCACTTCGATCACATTCAGGGCCTGCCGACCTTCGGCGATAATATCAGCGACAGCGTGGAGCAGCCGGTATCTCTGATTAGCATTGCGGAAGTCCTCGACGGTCTTCGGACCCACATTTTCAATGACACGGTGTACCCAAATTTTTTACAATTACCTACGTCGCAGCAGCCGGTGTTTACCTGTCGGGTGCTGCAACCCGGTCAACCGACTCAAGTAGGAGATTTGTCTGTGACGGCAGTCAGGGTCAATCATCTAGTGCCCGCAGTGGGGTTCCTCATTCGTGAAGGAAAGTCTTCGATGCTGTATAGCGGAGACACCTACACCACGGAAGAGATTTGGGCGGTGGCCGCTCGCGAACCGACGTTGAAAGCCGCGTTCGTTGAAATCTCGTTTCCCAATCGCATGGCGGATCTGGCCTTGGCCAGCAAGCATTTGACGCCGGCCTTGTTTGAACAGGAGTTTCGAAAGATCGGACGGGCCGACTTGCCGGTCTACCTGTATCATATGAAGCCGCGGCAACGACTTGAAATTGAACGCGAGGTTCGGCAACTGTCGATCAAGCAGGTGAGCTTTCTAAGCGAAGGCCAGGAAATTACTGTCTAGCCGTGCCATCACGGAAGGCTCAGGACCAAGAGGAGCTCGGATGGCGCAATCGATCGTTTACCATGGAGTCGATGAGAAGTAATGGCGTGGTTTAAAAAACAAAAAGGCTCCACATCTCCAGCATCCCCGCGATCCAAATCCGTCGAAGGCATGTGGCTGAAGTGCAATCATTGCCGCGAAATTGTCTATCGCAAGGAAGTCGATCGCAATAACAAGGTCTGCCCCAAGTGCGAATATCATTTCCCGATTTCTGTCTCCGAGCGGATCGCCCTATTGACCGACTTGGGGACGTTCAAGGAATGGGAAACCGATGTTGAGCCGACTGATCCGCTACAATTTACGGATAGTCGATCGTATCGCGACCGTTTAAAATCGCAGCAGGAGAAAACCGGGCGGAAAGACGCCTTGATTATCGGAGAAGGCGCGATCAACGGCCGGCGCACCGTCTTGGCGGTGTTCGATTTCGGATTTATGGGCGGCAGTATGGGGTCGGTCGTGGGCGAAAAGTTCTGCCGAGCCGCCGAGCGGGCGCAGACCGCCAAACTTCCCCTGGTCTTGGTGACGACTTCGGGTGGAGCGCGCATGCAGGAAGGGATCTTGTCGTTGATGCAGATGGCCAAAACATCTGCCGCGGTCGCTAAACTCGGCGAAGCGCGCGTCCCGTTTGTCTGTATTCTGGCCGACCCCACATTTGGCGGCGTGACGGCGAGTATTGCCATGCTGGGGGATGTCATTATCGCCGAGCCCAAAGCCCTGATCGGATTCGCCGGCCCTCGAGTAATCGAGCAGACCATCAAGCAACAGTTGCCGGACGAATTTCAGCGGGCCGAGTTTCTTCGAGATCATGGAATGGTTGATATGATCGTCGAGCGCAAACATCTGAAAGAAGCGCTGGGCACGCTTCTGAGCCATCTGTAATCCTACACTGGCTTAGGCCGGGCGAGTTCATGAATAGACATATCGCCGTCTCTTCACACATGATTTTTGGATTGATGCACCTGACCGGTCCTCCCGTCGGCTTACTATGACCTGCGCCGACTCGCTCGAATTTCTCTACCATCTTCAAAAGCACGGGATCAAATTGGGTTTGGACACGGTCGAGTCCTTGCTCGATCGGATCGGCAACCCGCATCGTCGCTATCCCACACTCCACATCGGTGGAACGAACGGAAAAGGGTCCACCGCGGCCCTGACGGCCTCGATCCTTCAAGCTGCCGGCTATCGCGTGGGCCTGTACACCTCGCCACATCTCGTCGAGTTTCGTGAACGGATCCGTATCAACGGCCAATTGATTCCCAAAGAGGCTTTCGTTCAATGGACGGACCGCTTACGCGCGGCAATGGGCACGACGCTGGAGCCCACATTTTTCGAGTTCACGACGGCGATGGCGTTTGCGTATTTTGCCGAAATGGAGGTGGACATTGCCGTGATCGAAGTCGGTATGGGTGGACGATTCGATGCCACTAATGTCTTGCAACCGCTTGCCTCGGTCATCACGAATGTGGCCTTGGACCATGAGGCGTATCTGGGACATACAGTCTCAGCGATTGCGTTTGAAAAGGCGGGAATCATTAAGTCACGTATTCCGGTCGTTATCGGACGACTGCACGATGATGGATGGTCGGTCATTCACGAAGTCGCTCTGAGCCGCGCGGCACCCGTTTTACGATGGGGGATCAATTTTCGAACGCATGGCGATCCGGTGACTGGTTTTGACTATGAAGGGCTGAAGGCCGTATATCGAAACCTCGCTTGTTCCTTATCCGGCCGGCACCAACTTGAAAATGCCGGTTGCGCGCTGGCGTTGGTCGATCTGGCTGCTGATGCCGGCTTCTCCATCACGGAAGGATCGATACGATCGGGACTCCGAACGGTGACGTGGGAAGGCCGTCTCGAAGTGATTGAACACAACCCCACGCTCATTCTCGACGGCGGTCACAATCCGGCGGCGGGCGCGGTTGTCGCAGACTTCCTGGCTCGCTATCGAGAACGACATCATGGCGCCCGCATTATTCTGGTTATCGGGTGTATGCGTGATAAGGACAGGGCCGGATTTTGCAAGGTGCTCTTACCCGTCGTGGATGAGGTGGTGGTGACGCATGTGCACATGGCTCGGGCGGCGACGGTCGAGGAGATGTCCGCCACGCTACAGGAGTGGTCCGGTCCTGTCCATTCGACGATCAATGCCGCAGAGGCGCTTGCCTGTGCCAGAAGGATTGCAGGTCCTCACGACCTCATCTGTATCACCGGCTCGCTGATGCTGGTCGGCGAGATCAAAGCGCTTCTTCGCGGGTGCGAAGTGTCCGGACTTCGTGGGTGAGATGGACCTTCGATCCGGGTTGAATCCTCTGTTCTTCCTACGCCTCGTTTGGTACATCCTACTAGCCAGTGTTGTTCCTTCGTTCGTCATGGCCGCCGAGTCGTCTACGGTCGCCGTGAAGTCCGGAACCAGCGCTCCGATCGAAGTCACGGCCGATCACATTGAATATCTCCAAAATGTAGAAATGTATGAGGCCGAGGGTCATGCCGTCATTGTACAGGGACAGACCCGACTGACCGCCGATCACGTCACGCTCATGATGTTATCGGGAACCGTGATCGCCGAAGGTCACGTGCATTTGACCGATCCCGCCTCGGATACGGAAGCCGAACGACTGGAACTAGACGTGAATACCCAAGCAGGTGTGCTTACCAATGGACGGGTGTTCCTCAAGCAATCGGACACTCTCGTGACCGGACGGCTCTTACAACGGTTTTCCGAAACTCATTATCGAGCGAAAGACGGATCATTTACAAATTGCGATGCGATCGGCGGTGAGATTCCCGCTTGGCGATTTACATTTAAGGATCTCGACTTGAATGTCGGTGACGGCTTGTATGCTCGGTCTGTCCGGATCTGCGTCAATGATGTACCCATCGTTCCTTTGCCATCGATGATTTATCCCATTCAAACGAATCGAAAAACCGGTCTGCTCATTCCTCAGGTCGGCTACGACAATCGGTTCGGGTTGACGTACCGGCAAAGTTTTTTCTGGGCCCTGACTCCCAGTCAGGATACGATTATTTCTCCCAACTTCATGAGCAATCGTGGCTATGGCGCGGATGTGGAATACCGCTATGCGCTCAATAACGTCTCCGCCGGCACTCCCAACCGCGGCCAGTGGCTGATGAGTTTTCTTCAAGACACAACGGAGAACAAGTCGCGTGCGCTCATATCCGGATTGCATCGTCAGCAGGTTGATGCCAATTGGACGGTGAACGCGCAAGCTTTTTTGCTGACCGATCCGAATATCTTGAATGATCTGAGTAATTCAGGCGTCCAGCGAGCGTTGCCGAGCGCCGATTCGAATTTATACGTGAATCGACGCCTGGACGTCGGAAACCTTTACCTTCTCGGCCAATATCTCCAACCATTGCAATCGGGTGGAAAAGATACCTTTCAACGGTTACCCGAAATCGGTGCCAATATTATGAACGTGGCGCCGTTCGATGGACCGATGCTTTTCGGCTTTGAGTCCGGGTTGGTGAATTTTTACCGGGAAGAAGGATTCAACATGAACCGAGCGGACCTCGTGCCGTCCATCTCGACAGGCATGTTGGATATCGGTCATGTCGTCGGATTGACGCCCCAAGTGCGGTTTCGGGAAGTGTATTACACCAGAAATGTTACGGATACCGGCACCGCACATCGCGAAACGTTTTGGGCGGCGATGGAAGCGGCATCCAAGTTGAGCCGTCAATATCGGAGCGGCGACGGCAGCAGTCTTCTCCATGCCATCGAACCGAAGGTCATCTATGAATTTGTGCCGGGCTCGTCTCAAGGCGATATTGTGCAAGTCGACGCCGTGGATGACTTGCCGAAGAAAAACCTTATTACCTATTCCCTCAATAATCGGGTGTTTCAACAAACGTCTCGAGGCACGACCAGTTGGCTGGATATTATGATTGCGCAAAGCTACCATCCCGGAAGCACGCCGAGTCAGACGCGAGACTTCTTTCCCCCCTTTCCTCCCTTTATTGGATCGTTGACCCAGCCGCTTCAGCCTCCGATGGTACCCGTCCACACGAATAAATTTTCCGATATCTGGACGCGTACGATCATCGGGAATCCGGTTGGAGCGATACGAGCCATCGACCATGTACTGACCATCGATGCGTTTTACGATCCGTATCGGGGCATGTTCAGTCAGTTCAATTCCGATCTGCGATTCCAGTATGAAAAAGAATGGTACGTTGAAGTCGGGCAACGCCATACACGCGAGGGATTGCGCCCACGCCGAGGTGACATTTGGAATCCGATTTCCTTCAATGAAGTGTTTGCGCCAACTCAAGAACTGAACTTTTTGACGCTTGCGGGAGGAGTTCGGGGGCCCTTTGGGTTGGCCTTCGGCGCAAGATCGTATTATGACGTTAAAGGTGGAGGCAGTCCGGAAACCGATGTCGTCGCTCTGTATCGCAATCCCTGCGAATGTTGGTCCCTTGGAGTGTATTACATTCGTTTTCCCGATCGCGTCCAATATAATTTTATGCTGACGCTGACCGGTGTGGGGACCACTGAAAATTTCGGCACGCAAATCATAAAGTATCTGTTGCAGCCGCTCTTAGTGGGTGAGCGCGCGCTTCCGTGGGGGGCTCCGTATGGCAGGCGCTCGACGCCAAGTCCAGTCGCTCAAGGAATCCTGCCTTGACAAGCTGAAGTGGCCTGCCTACTCTCTGGAGACTGTCTATTCTCGCTCATACATTCGCATGACCTTCTTTCTTTTTATCGGAGTGCGCTGATGATGCCAGAGCACAAACAAGAGATGACGGCCGACGACGTCATCCGCGTCAACGATCAGTTCTATATTCTTTCAACCTCTTCCATGGCCGACGACCGCACGCGCGTGCTCAAACAGGGAGACACGTTTGCCGTCTTCGACCGTCACGGCGACATGCGTCCCGTCGGTCACGGCGTGCAAGGGCTCTATCACGAGGGCACCCGTTTCCTGTCGCGGTGGGAGCTCAGATTGGGCAACGACCGTCCGATGTTGCTGAGCTCGACCGTGAGAGACGATAACGCGCTTTTAGCCGTCGATCTGACGAATCCCGACACGAATCTGAAGGGCGACGTCGTCATCCAGCGAGGGACGCTGCATATCTCGCGCATGATATTTTTGTGGCAAGGTAAAGCGTTCGAGCAAATGCGTGTACTCAACTACGGGCTCGCACCGGTCGGCCTCTCGCTCTCGCTCAAATTCGAAGCCGACTTCGCCGATATTTTTGAAGTGCGAGGCTCGACGCGCGAACATCGTGGCAAACGAATGATGGACACGATTGTAGACGGCGCGATTCTGATGACCTATGAAGGGCTCGATGACATCGTCCGCTGCACTCGTTTGGAATGCGCCCCGTCTCCCGCGCGGGTGGTAGGCTCGGAGGTCTTTTTCGACCTGCCGCTCTCGTCCAAAGGGGAAGCGACGATCTACCTCACGATTTCCTGCGAAACCCCATCATCGAAGGCACGAGAGACAGCGTACCAACCCGCGCTCGCAGCCGCGACACGCGTGCTCTATGAAGCCAAACGTCAGGCCTGTCATCTGTTTACGTCGAATGAAGGATTCAACGATTGGCTGAATCGCTCATTCGCCGACATCCAGATGATGAATACAGAGACGCCGGAAGGTCCGTACCCGTATGCAGGCGTCCCGTGGTTCAGTACGCCGTTTGGCCGGGATGGGTTGATAACCGCGTTGGAGTGCCTCTGGACCAAGCCCGATATGGCTCGAGGCGTGTTGGCCTATTTGGCGTCGGCGCAAGCGACCGAGGTGATTCCGGAGCAGGACGCCGAACCGGGGAAGATCCTTCATGAGGCCAGACGCGGCGAGATGGCCGCGCTCCGCGAAATTCCCTTCGGGAAATATTACGGAAGCGTCGATTCGACTCCCTTGTTTATTATGTTGGCAGGCGCGTATTACGAACGTACCGGCGATCTTCCCTTGATTCAATCCATTTGGCCGCAAGTGCAGTTGGGCTTGGAGTGGATCGATAAGTACGGCGACATCGATGGGGATGGATTTGTGGAATATGCCCGGCACTCCCCGACAGGATTGGTTCAGCAAGGATGGAAAGACTCTGCCGATTCCGTCTTCTATAACGACGGCGTGTTGGCGGACGGACCGATCGCTTTATGTGAGGTCCAGGGCTACGTCTTTGCCGCAAAGCGCATGGCAGCCCAATTGGCCTTGGCCTTGGGATATCCCGAGAGGGCGGCGGAGTTGTGGCGGCAAGCCGATACGCTGCAGCGTCGGTTCGAGGCTGCCTTTTGGTCGGAGACCTTATCGAGCTACGTCCTCGCGGTCGACGGAAAGAAACGCCCCTGTGAGGTCCGCACCTCGAACGCCGGTCATTGCTTACTGACGGGCATTGCCGGGCCCGAGCGCGCCTGGCTGACGGCGCAAACCCTCATGCGCGAGGATTTGTTTACCGGATGGGGCGTTCGAACGTTGGGATCTTCTGAAGTACGGTTCAATCCCATGTCTTATCACAATGGATCGGTGTGGCCTCATGATAATGCACTGGTTGCCTGGGGCATGGCGCGATACGGGTTTAAAGAGCCGGTGCACAAGATCTTGACGGGCCTGTTCGACGCCTCCCTGTTTGTGGATTTGCATCGTCTTCCGGAACTGTTTTGCGGGTTCGTCCGCCGCACGGGGGAAGGGCCCACGCTGTATCCCGTGGCCTGCGCCCCGCAGGCCTGGGCGGCCGGTTCTGTGTTTCTCTTGCTGCAGGCGTGCCTCGGCCTGTCGATCCACGGCGCGGACGAACGCATCCGTTTCTCCGGCCCGACTTTGCCGGAATTTTTGCAGGAAGTGCGGATCGAAAATCTTCGCGTCGGTCGTGCGACGGTGGACCTGCTGCTTCAACGCCATCCACAGGACGTGAGCATTCGCGTACTGCGCATGGACGGTCAAATCGTGATCGAAAAACTGGGAGCGGGCCAAATGCCAACCCGCTCAGGCCATTCAAAGATCTAGAGGAAGCGGTCAGAATGACAAGGCAATGGAGAGGGTGGGCATTGATCCTCATAGGGACGATGGCTTCGTTCGTCGGATTGCTCGGCGACCCCGTTCAGGCGAATGAACGCACACGAGAGCAGTTGCGTCGAGCAAAGGTTTTTTTGGCGGCCGGAGACTATCGGCGAGCAGTGGAGGCGTGTTTGCGCGAGGTGTCCGATTCACCGTCCGTCGAAAGCTATGTGTATATTACCTACGTCTATCAGGCGCTTGATGGATATATCGAACATTTGGCCAACACAGACCGATGGGTGGGCATCGAGCAACTGTACGTGAATTTAACCTTCCAGGGACCGCAAGATTTAGTCGATCCGCCGGAAGTACTGGCGCGCATCGCAAAGGAAATTATCCAAGGCAGCGTACAACGACAGTCGGACGTCACCGCTGCCATGGCTGCGCGCCTGAATGAAGCCGAAACAGGGCGCTTGTGGAAACAGCAAAAATCCTGGCGCGCAGAGAATCCGGATAGATGGTGGGCGGGCGTGCCGCCGGAGTGGAACTGGTGAGGTGGAGGGGGACGTCGTGAGCACCTTTGTGCTCGCACAACGCGCACAATCAGAATGTGCTCGTTGGATGCGCAATGAAGGCGCCTCACGACGTCCCCCTTGCTGATTTTTATTAAAAGAAACGGGAAAAAATAAAATAAAGAGGGGATGCCGGTAATGGGACACTGACCCACTACCGGCATGTGCGGTCGGGTTGACACAGAAAATAATGGTACGTTACGATGACTTCCTGTTGATCAGAATTTATTTGCCTTGGGTAAGGAGGGCGGTTGTGGGAACGAATGCGCTGAAAGTTGAAGATGCGGCATGGGAGAAGGAAGTCATTCAATCGCCCGGTGTCGTGATGGTGGATTTTTGGGCCGTGTGGTGCGGTCCGTGCCAAATGGTGGCCCCTATCGTCGATGAAATCGCGACGGAATATGCGGGGAAATTAAAAGTTCTGAAGCTCAATACGGATGAAAATCCGGAGGTAGCCGGCCGGTATCAGATCATGAGCATTCCCACGATCCTCTTTTTTAAGAACGGTCAGCCTGTCGAGAAGCTGATCGGTGCCCGGCCCAAAAAGCAATTCAAAGACATCATCGACCAACTGCTAGCCCAGTCTGCTTCGCCGGCGTAATCGAGTAAGGACCTCATGCAGATGAGTACAGAGCGGGACCGCGGCGGTTCTCTCACTCATCGTTCGTGTCCCTTGCTTCCCTGATCCGGATGCTCACCGAGCTCCGCATATCGCATTTCGCCTTGATCGACCGGTTACATCTGGAACTGGCCGCCGGATTCCAAGTGCTGACGGGTGAAACGGGGGCGGGCAAATCTATCCTCATCGATGCGATCGCGATTCTTGTCGGGGGCCGCGCCACTGCCGATCACATTCGATCGGAAGCCGAAGAGTCCATCCTGGAAGCTACGTTTTCCCTTCCTCCGTCCCATCCGGTCCTCGGTGAGCTTCGTGCCCAAGGGTTGCAGACGGACGGCGAGACGGACGTGATCGTGCGTCGCATTTTGTCGCGTACCGGGCGCCACCGGATCTATCTCAACGACAGCGCCATTCCCCTTCATACGTTGCAACGTCTCGCCGGAACCTTGGTCGATATTCATGGACAACACGATCAGCAATCCCTGCTGTCTCCGAAAATGCAGTTGGAGGCGTTGGACGCGTTCGGTGACCTGACGGAGTTGCGCGGGCGGGTGGCGACCCTCTACGAGAGCTGGCGTCTTCGTCAGGCGGAGGCGGAAGCAGCCGAACGAGACGCGCGTGACACCCATGCCCAGGAGGATCTGATTCGTTTTCAGTACGACGAGATTGCAGGTGCAGATCTCAAAATGGGTGAAGAGGAGGCATTGGTAAACGAGCGTCAGCGTTTGGCACATGCCCAGCGACTGGCAGCGCTCGGCCAGGAAGCCTATGAGGCTCTATATGGGGCCGATCAATCGGTCCTATCGGGACTAGCTTGTGTGGCCGAACGCGTGACCACCTTGGCCGGGATCGATGAAGAACAAGCTGAATGGCGGGCGCTTTGCGATGGCGCCATGGTCCAGTTACGTGAATTGGCGCACCATTTAAAAGAGTATCACGAACAATTGGAGGAGAGTCCCGATCGGCTTGAGCAGATTGAAACAAGACTGGATCGACTTCAACGATTAAAGAAAAAATACGGCACGACGGTCGAAGGATTGCTGACGAAAGCGCGGGCGTTGGAGCAAGAACTTGACGCAGTTTCCAACTCGGATGCCCGGAGCGCCGAGTTGCATGACCTGGCGGCGCGCGATGCCCGACAGTTAGCGGCATTGGGCGAGGAATTGACGATCGCGCGCCGCCAGGCTGCGGGGCAGATGGAAGTCCAAATCAAGAAAGAATTACAGGCGCTTTGCATGGACCAGGCACACGTGCAGATTGAGGTAACTACCAATCCAGATGGTCGCATAGGCGTGACCGGGAGGGATCGCGTCGAGTTTCTTCTCTCCGCGAATCCGGGTGAACCGGTGATGCCGTTGGCGAAGGTGGCGTCCGGTGGAGAACTGTCCCGGTTGATGCTGGCGATTAAAACAGTGATGGCCGGGAAAGACACGGTGCCGGTCCTGATCTTCGATGAGATCGACACGGGCATCGGCGGGGCTGTGGCAGCCGTCATGGGCCGGCGCCTGCGTGAACTGTCGGCCTATCATCAAGTGTTGTGTATCACGCATCTTCCGCAAATCGCCTCTCAGGCCACCTTCCATTATCGGGTGGACAAAGCGGTTGAGAAGAAACGTACGACGACGCGGGTGACGGCTCTTGACGCCCCTTCCCGACAAGAGGAAATCGCGCGCATGATCGGTGGTCTTTCGATTACCAAAGCTGTTCGGGACACGGCGGCCCAAATGATCGGTGAAGCCGACCCTCCTAAACCTACTCCCTCCAGCCTATCCTGATGCGTGTAAGACGGACCTGACCCTTCCATTAGGTTACGCCTACACAGAAAAAAGTGCTTTTCCGATAGGGACACGTCTATTCTCTGCGTATGATCCGTCCGTGCTTGGAGAGAAGCCGAGGACTGTCCAGGAGACAGTGGAGGAGAGGTCCGTCCGGCCGACGTCACCGAGCGGCTATTTATCCTTACTATGGGTATGTATGAGATCGATTATTTGTGATCATTGCGGTTAACGGGGTGTAAGGGGAGGTGACGGTCGTGCATCAATCGGAGAGGCCCATTATTGGAATTATCCTTCTGTCCTGCTTAGTGCTGTTGATTGCGGAGTCGGGCTTTTCACAGACGCTCGGCCCGCAGTCGGGTTCTGCGCAGTCTAAACGTCCCATTGCCGAGGGGCACCCCTCTGAGAAATTCGAAAAGGATTCCTTAGTCGTCACGTCCGAATATTACATCGGGCCTGAGGATGTCCTGGAGATTATCGTATGGCGGAATACCGATCTCTCGAAGGTGGTCACGGTTCGCCCCGATGGACGGATTTCTCTTCCGCTACTCGGCGATATCGAGGCCACAGGACTGACTCCCGCTGAACTCACGGCCAATATTGTCACTCGACTGAAACAGTTTAAGGAAACACCGACCGTCTCCGTCATCCTTCAGCAAGTGAATAGCTACGGGATCTATGTTTTGGGGGAGACGCAGAAGCCGGGCCGCTATTATCTCAAGAGCAAGACCACCTTGCTGCAGGCGATTACGATGGCGGGGGGATTTACTCCGATTGCCGCGCGAAATAAAATTGTCATCTTTCGTTGGGGAGAGGGAAAAAATAACGAGATCAAACTTAAGGCCAGCTATGACGATATTGTGCTTCGAGACGGGAACAATCAGAATTTCATTCTCAAGCCTGGCGATACGATTGTCGTGCCAGCCGAAACCATGGTGTTGACTCAATGAAGACGGGACATATGCAGTGTGCAGCGGGTATCGTCGGCATCCTCCTCGTGCTCTCGGGGTGCAGTCCCTTCGATCCAAAGCCTGAGCCTGCCGTGATTACCACGGCGACCTACGCAACAGGCGATTACAAAATCGGTCCTGAGGATGTGCTCGAAATAATTGTGTGGCGCAATCAAGATCTTTCAAAAACCATCACGGTCAGGCCGGACGGAAAGATTTCCTTGCCATTGATCGGCGACGTGCAAGCCGTGGGCATGACCCCCGATCAACTCACGAAGGAAATAGTAAACCGATTGAAAGAATTCAAGGAAAACCCCAATGTTTCAGTCGTGGTCCAACAGGTCAATAGCTATGGGGTTTTCGTACTTGGCGAAGTCGCCCACCCGGGTAAATATCAGCTGAAGTCGTTCACCAGCGTGTTGCAAGCCGTGTCGTTGGCAGGGGGATTCACGCCGTATGCCGCCAAAAGCAAAATGTTTCTCTTGCGAAAAATGCCGGACCGGGATTCGGAAGTGCGAATCCCGATCGACTACGACGAAATTGTGTCGGGCGAGGACTCGACTCACAACGCGATTCTCGTCCCAGGCGACACACTCGTTGTGCCGTAAGAGAAAGGTAGGCGAGGATTGAACAAGATGGAAGTAGATATCCGTGCGACTCTGCGCGCCATCCTCGCCGATTGATTTGTTTCATGAGATGACTTGCGCAGCAGTTTGATTGGGTCCGATGTACGTGGAAGCTCCAGGTCTAAACGACAGGGTCACAATCCTCTTTCAACCTAAATAATCGCAGGACTGCCATGCTTGAATTTGCCGATTACTTTGATGTGCTGAAAAAACGTAAGTGGGTGCTGCTGGTGTGGCTGGTAGTCGGGCTGGTAGGAGCAGGCATTGCGTTTCTCATCCTTCCGAAGGTCTATCGGTCGAGCACCCTAATTCTTGTCGAGTCACAGAAAGTGCCCACCGATTACATCAAGCCGATGGCGGTCGATACCATTGAAGAGCGCTTAATTGCGATCCAGCAGCAAATTCTAAGCAGGACCTTACTGCAAAGGATTATCGAAGAGTTTCACGTGTATGACGACGATTTAAAGCGGCAGCCGCTCGAAGACGTCATCGACCTGATGCGCCGCGATATCAAAATTACGATGGTCGACGATCGGTTCCATCGCAACATCCAAGCGTTTACCATTTCATTCGACAGCAGCGACCCGATGCTTGCCAAACAGGTGACCAACAAACTCGCGACGCTCTTCATTGGAGAAAACCTGAAGGTTCGAGAACAATTAGTTGAAGGGACATCCGAATTCTTGGAGCAGGAACTGCTTCGGGTGAAAGAAACTCTGGACCGGCAAGAGGCCGAAATCAGTTTGTACAAACAAAAGCATATGGGGCAATTGCCGCAACAGTCTGAGGGCCTCTATCGCACTATCGATCGTCTCACGATGGAACTGCAGACCCAGAACGATATGTTGCGAATGCTGGTCGAACGCCGGGAAATTATGCACGATGCCGCCGACACGTCGGCTGGGATGCCGGGCGGCGTGGTTCATGTTTCTCCCAGGGGACGGCTCCGGCAGTTGCGTGAACAGCTCTCGCAGCTTTTATCGGAATATAAGGACACCTATCCCGACGTGCTTCGTGTGAAGCGAGAGATTAAGGATCTTGAAGCTCGCATCGCGCGCGGTCCTTCCTCGGATGATTTGGAAGAAGACGTCGTGGTGAGCGGATCCGATATCGATACGCAGGTGCGGACGGTCGAGGCCGAAATCAAGGTGCGTCGCCACCGGGCCGCCGAAATTCAGACGCAAATCAAATCGCTCGAAGGACGGATGGAGCAGATGCCGATCCGTGAACAGGAGCTGAGCACGTTGTTGCGCGATTACGAAACGACGAACAAGCGCTATCAGTCCTTGCTGGCGAGTAAGGAGTCCGCCAAAATCACCGAGCAGATGGAGAAGCGGCAAAAAGGCGAACAGTTCCGCGTTCTCGATCCAGCAAACCTTCCCGTCAAGCCGGTGAAGCCGGATCCGTTGCGCGTGTTTCTGATCGGGATGACGGCCGGATTGGTGTTGGGCGGCGGGACGATCTGGTGGCTGGATTTCCGAAGTCTTCCTTATCGCCGTCCGGAGGAAATCGAAAGTTCACTCGGCGTTCCCATGTTGGCCAGTATTCCACACATGTTTATGATCGGCGGTCCGGAGCGGAACGATGGCGAGCCGCCGCCTACCGGATGGCGACGGTGGGTGAGTCGGATGAAGCGTCTTCCTTTCCGGTCGCAAGAGGTCAACGGCGTGCTTGCTCAGCGATTGCCGACCGGCGGGAAATCGCAGCGTGTTCTTCAAGCGCACATGAATGCGTTAGGCGCGGAACAATTCCGTGTGTTGGCCGGCCGTGTCGTGCAGGTGCGGGAAAAGAAAGGCGCAAAAATTCTGGCGATGACCAGTTCACTCGCCGGCGAGGGCAAAACGACTGTGGCATTGGGTTTGGCCATCACGCTCGCCCGGGATTATCTTGAAGAAACGATTTTGATCGACGGCGACATCCGAAATCCCGAAGTGTCGACGCGGATGGGATTGCAGGATGAACGTGGATTGATCAACGTTCTGGCCGGCGAGTGCACACTCGACGAGGCGCTCTATCAGCACACGCATCCCAACCTCCGCATTTTATCGGCGGGAACGGTGGAGCATGGGGGACGAGGACTGACCGCCACCAGAGTCGGGATGCAAGAACTTCTGGCCGACCTGCGGCGGCGTGGCGTCATCGTCATTCTCGATGCGCCGCCCATTTTGCCGATGGCGGACATGAATCTCTTTTCCGAGGTCGTGGACGGCATCGTGCTGGTGGTTCGCGCCGAGCAAACACCGCAAGTGGTGGTGGCGGAGGCCTTGCGATTTCTCTCCGGCGGAAGCATCGAAGGTGTCGTATTGAATGATCTTGTGACGCCACGGCATCAGTATTACGGACGGTATGCCATTGCCGAGCAGCCTCCCGTCTTATAAGCTGGATCTTTACCTTTGCAGGTGGAAATTGGAAGGCGGTTGCATTAGAGGCCTAGATATTTCTATGATAGTGAAACATTCGTATACCGGAGCAGGAGGAAACCGCCGTTGAGGGTCATTGCAGCATGAACGCCGCTGTGGGATCACAGGCGTCTTCACGATCCTATTTGAGGTACTCGGTGGGACTCTTCACCGTGTTGCTGATGGTATGCGTGGTGATGGGTCTCGGTCTGCAGTCGACTGTTCGCTATGTGGAATCGTATATTCTCGACGTTTCCGGCAAAGGGTTGGCACAGTCGGCGGCCGCACTTTCAGAATCGATCAATCGCGTGCTATACGAGCATGCGCTTCAGAGTCAAACGATTGCACAGGCTACCTTGCTCCGGCGTCCTGATTCAGACACGCTTGGAGCCTACCTGCGTTCGCTGAAGGGAATTCTTCCAGACTATATGAATGTCCATATCGCCGATGCCGGTGGGCGTATAGTTGCAGCTACCGCGACAACGCAATTTGGCGGTGATGTGTCTCAGCAGGTCTGGTTTCAATCCTTTCTTAACAGCGGGCATATGGATCTGCGGGGGAGCGATTTTTTTGAGCCGACAGGAAAGACCATGATTTTCCCGACGCCGATTGTCGGGGAAGAGGGCCAGTTTCTCGGTGCCACCGTGCTACAGGTCGGATTTCAAAGCATCGAATTTCTCTTGGATGGGAATAAGCGATCGGCTACCCTTCGTCCATCTTCTAGCAGGGTCGAATATCAACTGCTGGGTCGTGATGGGAGCGTGCTCTATGACTCGGTAGACGGCGGCAAGCTCGGTAAGCATTCCATCACGCTCTCCGGTCCTCCGATCAACAGCGTAGTGAAGCCGGGCTATCGAGAGGAACTGCACCCTCAGAGGAATGTTCCGATCGTGATCGGGTATGCGCCCGTAAATCGGTATGGTCAAGTGCCGGGATGGCAATGGACGGTGCTGATTCGCATGGATCGGGACGCGATTCTCGCTCCCTTTCACCGCTTTGTCACGGCGATGATGATGTGGGGGGGACTGATCCTTATCGTCTTAATGGCGATCTTGCTGTGGATCGTTGGACGCTTGAAGCGGGTATCGGAGGCATCATCGGCGCCGGTCGGTCTCTCGCCGGTTCTCCCATTGATGGAAGAAGCCAAACGATTTCCACGTCAGGCACGTCCGTCCGTGGGAGCGCGCGCTGTCGCGAGTAAGCCTGGGCATGCTTCCAACGCCATGCCGATCGATCCGACGGCTGCATCTTCAACGCCGATCGCGCTCGATCCTGCGCAGTGGGAAGATCTTCGGCGATGGGTACGTCTTGCGGAGGTCAATCGAGTGTCTTTATTCAAAAATCATCGCGGCGAGGATAAGGAGTTGTGGGTGAGCCGCCGCTATGAATGGATCGGATTGGGAGAGGTCGCTCGCACGGAATGGTCGCAATGGTTTAGTTGGTCACTTCGCGCCAAGGGGTTTACTCGTTGGGAGCAACTGTTGGCGCAGGGACAGACCATTAGCGGTCCCGTCTCGTCCTTTCCTCCGGCTGAAGCGGACGCGCTGACCTCGTGCGACATTCATACGGTTCTGGTGGTGCCGCTTATGGTCGACGGGGAATGGTGGGGCTTCATCGAATTTGATCACTGCTTTACCGATCGAACCTGGTCGGATGCCGAGCAGCAAGGACTCAAGGCCGCCGCCGATCTCTTGCAGACGGTACTTCAGCGGGGAACCGGTGAGGAGCCACTGTCGCGCGCGTTGGCCGTTATGGATGCGATGTTGGAATCGACGGCTGACGGTCTTCTGGTCGTCGATGAGGACGGAGTCTTGATCAATTTCAATCAGCGCCTGGTGTCGATGTGGAAGATGCCCGATGCGGTGACCGAATCCCGGCTCACCGAGGAACTGATGGGCTGGATGATGCGCCAACTCAAGGTCCCTAATGTATTGCTCCGGACTATGAGCGAGCTGGGAGGGGAGCCTGACGCCGAGAGCTATGATATCTTGGAATTACAGGATGGACGTCTGGTGGAACGTTTCTCGAAACCGCGGCGGGATGGGGACGAGTATCGTGGTCGTATTTGGATTTTCAGAGAAACGATCGCGCTCAAACCCTCGACCGTGAGCGTCCATTCATCACAGTGAACCGATGTTGACGGAGCAGACCATGATCAAAGTGTTGATTGCTGACGATCACGCCGTAGTCCTAGAAGGCCTCAAACAGATTCTTTCGGAGACGCCCGATATCATCGTCTCGGCGCAAGCGACCAACGGACAGGAAGTGTTGGATAAAATCAGGACCAACAATGTCGATGTCGTGGTGCTCGACATCGCAATGCCCGGCCGAAGCGGGTTAGATACGTTAATGCACTTGAAGCGGGAGCGGCCCAGTCTCCCCGTGTTGGTGCTGAGCGTCCACCCCGAGGATCAGTATGCCGTTCGTGTTCTCAAAGCAGGCGCGTATGGGTACCTCACGAAGGATAGCGCCCCGGACCAACTCGTGGCCGCGATCCGAAAAGTCGTCACCGGAGGGAAGTACGTTAGTCCTTCCTTGGCTGAAAAGTTGGCGTTTGATTTGGAGTCGGATACCGGCAAGCCCTTGCATGAGACGCTGTCGGATCGGGAATATGAAGTGCTGTGTATGATTGCGCTCGGGAAGACCGTGAAGGAGATTGCCGATAAATTGTCTTTGAGTGTTAAGACCATCAGCACCTACCGGGCCCGCATTCTTGAAAAAATGAAAATGAAAAATAATGCCGAACTGACTCACTATGTCATTCGAGAAGGACTTATTGATTGATGGTTTACACTGAAGACGCGGCTGTCTTTAGAATGTATCAAGACGCGCCGCCGTCAGAGGATATATACACCTAGGAGTATATGTGTAGTTTTTCTTGCTACCCCTTCTAGTCTAATTGACCTCATATAAATCTAAGTGATGTCCGTGCTAAATCGCCGCGCGTGGATGCTTTCGGGTGGGTTTCAACCGTCAGCATGACTGCTATCTAGACAAGAGTGCACCGATGTTTCACTGATTTGTCTTCACTGTCGCACAGTCATCTTTGACTGTCATAGGGCGTAGTCATTATAAAGAGATCGTGAAATACCCCGCCAATGGCTGCGGTTCGTAGCAAACGTCTATATACCCAAACTCTCTGTAAGTAGTTCGCGAATCACCTTGCGATGTATTTCCTACAGTCCTTCCAGTGCTTTTCTGATGTTGGATACCCCTGCAGCGAACTAGGATGCCCCCAGTATCCAACAAGAAAAACTCCTTTCAGAAATCATGTCCGAGACTGAAGAAACAATTTCTGGTGTGCTCAGAGTCGGCGAGTCGCCGTGTGAGCAAGCACGGAGGTTTCTCGTGCGTCAATGGAATATGTTCGGAACGGGTGATCACGTCACATCGATACTCGATGAGGGTACTCAGGATTCCTCCCCATTGGATGTTTCGCCGTTTCCCGCCCGGTGGGTATGGAAATATCGCATGCCCTCTGTCCGTAAGGGGCGTGGACAGACGGGTGAGAAGACTTATCCGCGCCCCCGAAAACAACGAATTCTCGTCATCGGCGATGGACCTTTAGGAGATCGTATTGTGGCAGCGCTCCAGCGCCACTCTTCCTATGAGCTCGTGGGGCATCTTCATAAACAGCATGTAGCCGATACGCCGGATCTCATCGGCGACGGGCAGGACCCCTCGGAGTCGTTTGCACGCTTGGAGCAAATTACCGCGCGCGAGCGTGTCCACCGTGTCGTTGTCACCATGACGGAGCGGCGCGGCCTACCGATGGATCAGCTCTTGGCCTGCCGTTTTCATGGCATCGCCGTGGAGGACGCGCTCGAATTTTTCGAACGCATCAGTCACAAAATTTCATTGGAAGGCCTGACGCCCAGCTACCTAGTCTTTCATGGCGGGTTTCGATGGCCGTCGCGCGCGATGAAACGGTCGCTGGATGTGATGCTTGCGCTGGTCGCCTTGGCAGGAACGCTGCCGCTTTTTATGACGTTACCGTGGCTTATCAAAATGAGTTCGCCCGGGCCGGTCTTTTATCGACAGCAGCGTGTTGGTTGGCAGGGGCGCCGGTTTACCATTCTGAAGTTTCGCTCGATGCGACACGACGCCGAGGCGGCTGGGCGGGCGATGTGGGCGGAAGAGGAGGATCCGCGTGTCACGATCCTCGGTCGATTGATGCGCCGTTATCGGATCGACGAGGTGCCGCAACTCCTCAACGTGCTGCGCGGTGATATGAGTATGGTGGGCCCACGTCCCGAACGGCCTGAATTCATCGGTCGTCTTTCGCGAGATATTCCCTACTATTCCTATCGCCTGGCCGTGAAACCGGGGCTCACCGGATGGGCTCAGGTCAAGTTTCGCTATGGCGCGACCATTCAGGATGCCGCCGAGAAGCTGCAATACGATCTCTACTACATCAAGCACATGTCCGTCCGCCTCGATGCGCTGGTCGCATTCAAAACGATCCGCACCGTGCTGTTTCAGTCCGGTGCCCGCTGATCGGACAGTCAGGATCATAGAATGAATGTATTGACGATTGACGTCGAGGAATATTTTCATGTCTCGGCGTTTGAGCAGATCATCTCGTCGCATGATTGGCCGACCTACGAAAGCCGGGTAGAAAAGACGACCCATCGTCTCTTAAAACGATTGTCTGAAACGGGCACACTGGCGACATTCTTTGTACTCGGATGGGTGGCGGAGCGTCATCCGGAATTAATTCGTACGATTCGAAAGAACGGTCACGAGGTGGCGTCGCATGGTTACGCCCATCAAGTATTAACGGTGCTCACGCCGCCCCAGTTCAGGGCGGATGTCCGCAGGGCAAAACGCATTTTGGAAGATATTTTGGGGGAACCGGTGGTGGGTTATCGAGCACCGAGTTTCACGATCATGGAAGATACGGTGTGGGCCTTACGCACGCTCGTCGAAGAAGGGTATGTCTACGATTCCAGCATTTTTCCCGTGTGGCACGACCGCTATGGATTGCATGGAGCGAACCCCTATTGCCATCGATTGATGACGGCCGCCGGACCTATTTGGGAAGTGCCCCCGTCCACTCTTCCGGTCGGGAATATGCGCCTCCCGGTGGCCGGAGGCGGGTATTTTCGCTTGTGGCCATATCGACTCTTACGCCGGTGGCTTCGAAAGATTGAATTGTCTGGCCATCCGCTCGTGGTGTACTTGCATCCATGGGAGATCGATCCCGAACAGCCGCGGGTGCGCGCGGCCTTGCTGTCTCGATGTCGGCATTACCTGAACCTGCATAAGACCGAGGGACGATTGGTGCAGTTGCTGCAAGACTTTCGCTTTGGTTCGATTGCAGACACGATCGAGCCGATCCGCCAGATGGCCCGTGAACAGGTCGCATGATTGGCTCCGATGCTCAACGAAAAACGGTCCTTCGATCCGATGTGGCCTCGCCGGAGGTCGTATTGTTCGACGATCCGACGGCATGGAACAGGTATGTCCGGGAACACGCGCAGGGAACCTTTTATCACCGCTTCGAATGGCTGCCTCTGATCGCGCGGGTCTTCCGCCATCGGGTGTTGCCTTATGCCGCGGTAGCCGATGCTCGGATCGTCGGCGTCTTACCGCTCGTCTACGTACGTTCGAAATTCTTCGGGCGGGTGTTTGTGTCGATGCCGTATGTCAACTACGGAGGCATTTTGGCTGACTCCGTCGAGACGGAGCAGGCCTTGTGGAACGCTGCTATACGGACGGCAGAAGAATGCGGTGCCGGCTCAGTCGAGGCGAGGCACCTGAATCCTCACTCATTCATTGCGCAAGCGAAACAGCATAAGGTGGGAATGACGCTGCCGCTCGCGGCGTCGATCGAAGCGCAGTGGAAGGGATTTAATGCGAAATTGCGCAATCAAATTAGAAAATCCGAACTCTCGGGACTGTCGATTCGTGTAGGGGGCGGGACGGAAGTCGGTGCCTTCTACGACGTATTTGCGCGAAACATGCGCGATCTCGGTACTCCCGTGTATAGCCGGCAATTGTTTGAGAGTCTGCTCCACACATTCCCGGAGGCCTGCCGTGTATTTACGGTTCGCGACGACCGGCACGTCGTGGCGGGAGCGATCGCTGTGGCGCATCGCGATACCCTGGAAGTGCCATGGGCGGCGTCGCGGAGGGATGCACTGCCTCGATGTCCGAATCATCGCTTGTATTGGGAATTGATTCAGCATGCGATCAAGGCAGGATTTCGACAATTCGATTTTGGCCGCAGTTCGCCGGGGTCGGGCCCGTTTAAATTTAAGGCGCAATGGGGCGCGAAGGAAGTGCCGCAGTTCTGGGAGTATTGGACGGCGACCGGCGAACTTCCCAACTTGTCGCCCCAAAATCCACGTTACAGCATGGCCGTTCGCGCCTGGAAGCGGCTGCCGCTCAGTGTGGCCAATTGGATAGGACCCTCGATTGTCCGCAATATTCCCTAAGGTGCGCCGTTGATCCCTGTGCCACGCAAGATCATGTGTATTGTCGGCGCCAGGCCGAACTTCATGAAAGTCGCGCCGGTGATCGAGGCGCTGAAGCCGCGTTCATGGGCGACGGTCTCCCTGGTCCACACCGGGCAGCACTATAGCCGGGAGATGTCCGAGTTATTCTTTGAAGCTTTGGGATTGCCGACTCCCGACGTTGATTTGCAGGTCGGCTCCGGCTCTCACGGCGAGCAGACGGGACAGATCATGATCCGGCTCGAACCGCTGCTTCAACGCGATCGTCCCGATATAGTGCTGGTGTTCGGAGACGTCAACTCGACTGTCGCGGCTGCCTTGTGCGCTGCGAAACTTGGTATTCCCGTGGCTCATGTCGAAGCCGGCCTGCGCAGTTTTGATCGGACGATGCCGGAAGAGTTGAATCGCGTTGTGACCGATCATCTGTCCGATGTCTTGTTCACGACAGAGCGTAGCGCACGGGAAAATCTCGTGCGTGAAGGCATATCGGACTCAAAGATTTTTTTCGTCGGGAACGTCATGGTCGACACGCTGCTCAAACATGCGAAGCGCGCTCTAGGCTTGAACGTGGCTCGGTCCTTCGGGCTCGAACCCCGGACTTATGCGCTGTTGACGCTGCATCGACCCGGCAATGTGGACGACCCTGACACGCTGGGGGAAATAATGGGAGCGATTCGGGAATTATCCCGCGACCTTCCCGTCATATTTCCATGCCACCTTCGAACGCGGGAGCGATTGAACGCCATGCCGAAGGCGTGCTCGACATTTGGTGAGGACAGACTGATTCTCACCGACCCACTCGGGTATCTGGAATTTCTGTCGCTCATGAGCGAGGCGTGCGTCGTGTTGACGGACTCGGGCGGGATTCAGGAAGAAACGACCGTCTTGAGTATTCCCTGCCTGACCTTGCGACCAAATACGGAGCGGCCTGTAACGATTGAACAAGGCGGTAACGTGTTGGTCGGCACCAATCGCGACAGAATTATCGAAGCCGGGCGTGCCGCGTTACGCGCTCCGAGAACGTCGCGCCGCCGGCCTGAATTATGGGACGGTCACGCGGCGGAACGCATCGCCGATGCGCTCGAAGGACTTCTCGAAAGCAAGGACGAGTCGACTGGAGGAGGCGCTGAACCAGCGGACCAACACGTGGGGTCCTCGACATCGGATTCGTTACGTTGGTAGAGGGTTAGCGATGATAGTGCATGCTCCCGTCAGTATCCTACGACCCCTTCGCGCGGTGCGGGATTATTGGCAATTGCCGTCGGCGGCCAAAGTCGAATATCGTCGCGATCGCTGGAAACCAGCCGAGGAGGACCCCGGTATCGAGCGGTCTATCTCAGCCGGAATCGCATGGCTAGCCCGGGCTCAGGATCAGTCTGCCTCACGAGACGGCGGAGTGGCCCGGCACTTTAGTTTGATTACCGGATGGAGCACGTCGTATCCGGAGACGACCGGGTATATCGTACCGACCATGTTGGCCCATGCCGCCGCGGCTGGGGATGCGGACGCACGCCTGCGTGCGTTGCGCATGTTGGATTGGTTGACGTCTCTTCAGTTTCCCGAGGGCGGATTCCAGGGCGGGATGATCGGCGAACGCCCGGTGGTTCCCGTCGTCTTCAATACGGGACAGATTCTGATCGGTCTGGCCGGTGGAGCGCCGGCAAATCGTGAGAAGTATGGTGCGGCGATGGTGCGCGCAGCGGATTGGCTCGTCACCATACAGGACTCGGACGGATGTTGGCGGCGGCACGGCTCGCCGTTCGCCAAAGCCGGCGAAAAAACCTATGACACCCATGTCGCGTGGGGATTGTTTGAAGCGGCGCGCGTGGAACCAGACCGATCGTATGCAGAGGCGGCCCTGGCCAATATTCGATGGGCGCTGTCTCATCAGCAATCCAATGGCTGGTTTGATCGTTGCTGTTTGACTGAACCTTCGCAGCCACTGACGCACACCGTGGGATATGTCTTGCGCGGTGTGTTGGAAGCCTATCGTTTTACCCGTGATCCGTCACTCCTGGCCTCATGCCGACGTACGGCGGATGCGCTGTTATCGGTCATACACCCGTCTGGATTTCTTCCAGGTCGCCTGCGGAGCGATTGGACTCCCGCCGCCTCGTGGGCCTGTCTCACAGGAACCGCCCAGATCGCGACCTGCTGGTTGATGCTCTATGCGGAGACGGAACAGACGACTTACCGCGATGCGGCACTGCTGGCGAATAGCTATGTAAGGCGGACACTGAAGATCGAGGGGCCGCCCGATGTGCGCGGTGGAGTAAAGGGCTCTTTCCCCATCGACGGAGCGTATAATCCCTATCAGTACCTTAACTGGGGCTGCAAGTTTATGATTGACGCGAATATGCTGGAACGCACGATACGGTCAGGCTGACGTCATGACCTTTCACGTCTACACGAATCCATCGCGCGAGCGCTGCGAAGAAGTGGCTGTCCGCTGTCCAGAGAATCCCTTTATGACGGGGTCCTATCTGGCGGCCCGGAAAGCGTTGGGCGGTCATGCGCATCTTCTCGCCCTCGAAGACGCGGGAGAAGTCCAAGCCGGATGTCTGGCGTTTGAACGTTCAGGCTACCTCACGCGCTCGCTCGAGATCATGTCGTTGCCGCTGCTGACCCAGCCGGATGAATTTTGGAATGGCCTGCAGGCTTGGTGCCGAGGTCGGGGCCTGTCGCAGTTGGACGTTAATACCTTTGCCTCGCGAGACACGCACATCCCGCTTTTGGACGGCGAGAAAAACCGCCGCCGCCGGTGCGAATATGTGCTCGATTTGCAAGATGAGACACTCTGGAAGCAGATGTCGTCCAATCATGCACGCAATATCAAGCGTGGGCGAAAAGCCCACGTCCAGATCCGCCGATCATCAGATAGCGATGCGTGCGGTCTCCACGCTTCATTGATGGCATCGTCGATGATGCGGCGACGCGAGCGAGGCGAGCAGGTTCCGGCAGTCATGGCCAGCCAATTGGCCGAGGTGTCAGCCCTAACGGCCCACGGCGCGGGAGAAATATTTCAAGCGGTTGTGGACGGCCAGGTGCTCTCCTCAATCCTTGTGCTCCTGTCCCGCGACGCTGGTTATTATCATTCAGCGGGAACCAGTGCCGAAGGCATGGCGTGCGGCGCGTCTCATGTCCTCGTGCACGACATTGCCATGGCTTTGCAAGCTGCTTCTAAACAACAGTTCAATTTAGGCGGTGTCAGTGAGCCTGGTTCGGGTCTCGATCAGTTCAAACGAGGATTCGGCAGTCGTCGAGTCGAATTGGATGCCGTGCACTGCTCCACAGCCGGCCGCTTGACGCGTTGGATAGGGGTCGGTGTCACGGCGTTACGTCAGGTCGCGACTGCGGGGTCGACCCGATGAAGCCCGTACTCGTACTCGGGGAAGAACCGCGGATCGTCGTGAACATCGCCCGCTCGCTGCATCGGCATGGCGTGGTCGTCGATGTGGGAACGTTGTCTTCTGATGCGCCTCTATTGCGATCACGCGCCATTCGGCAGTGCCTCTCGTTGCCGGATCCCCGGCACGATGCCGCCTTCAGTCTTGCCGTCCTCATACATCACATTGAGTCCGAGGGGTACGATCTTCTCATTCCGGCGAGTGATACCGCGCTCGCACTAATGGCGGATCATCATGCGCAATTGTCCGCCCGCCTTTACGTCGCGTGCCCGTCGGTGGACATCGTACAACGTGTGTTGAACAAGGCGCGTACGGTGCAAATCGCACAACAGTGCGGCGTGCCGGTTCCTCGGTCCATGACCTTGGCGACGCTCGACGCGCTAGAAGAATTCGGATCGACGCTGACCTTTCCCGTGATCGCCAAACCCGTCGGCAAAGGACATCACGTTACTGCTTCCTTCAAGGTACGTCGCTTCGACACCTATGAAGCCTTACGACAGGCGTATACGTCCGACTCCAAATTCGGCCGACAGAATCTCATCCAAGAATATTGCCCGGGCGAAGGCGTCGGAGTCGAAGTACTCATGGCGAACCGTCATCCCATTGCCCTGTTTCAACATCGCCGGCTGAAAGAATTCCCGCGCAGTGGGGGAGTCAGCGTCGTCGCGATTGCGGAGCCGGTCGATTCCTTATTGGCCGATCACGCCATGCGATTGTTAAAGGCGCTAGAGTGGGAAGGCGTGGCGATGGTCGAGTTCCGCGTAGACCGGCCGACGCAACGCGTGGCGCTGATGGAAGTGAATGGCCGTTACTGGGGCTCGTTGCAATTGTCGATTTTAGCCGGCGTCGATTTTCCGTGGTATCAGTGGCAAGTCGCGCATGCACAATCCTCCGATGTTCCTGTCTGCTATCGAACCGGCGTGACGGCGCGGTGGACCCATGGCGCGCTACAACGGCTCTCCACTCGAAGAGAGGAAGGTTCTCGTTTGGCCAGGGCGGTCGGGTTTGGCCGAGAGGTTCTCTCGTTCGTGCGCGATTGTCTGCCGCCGACTCGAGATCTTCTGTGGTCGATACGAGATCCCCAGCCAGGGTTGTCGGAAACATTGCGTTTCGCGCGAGTGGCCACCAGCACCGCGGCGAAGCGTCTCGTCTTGCCGCTGATTCCACCCTCATGGCTCAGCCTCCACCGACGCAGCCGCGTCCTCGATAGGCGTTCGCGACGGGTATTTTTGTTGCTCGCCATGGCCAGGGCCCTGGGGTTTCGACAACCGCGTGTCCCGGAGCATCTGGGTAATGTGCGCACCATCCTGTTCGTTTGTCACGGAAACATTTTGCGCAGTCCTATGGCTGCCGCACTGCTGCGGCAGTCTCTGAGTACCAGCCGCGTCGAGATGGAGATCCGCTCTGCGGGTTTGCATGCAACACCCATGAATCGAGCCGATCGTCGGGGCATGACCGCCGCGACAGAGTTTGGTGTTTCGTTGGCCGATCATCGTGCCGAGCCAATTACCTGGGAAATGGTTCGGCGGGCCGACGCGATTTTCGTGATGGATCAATTCAACGAGGCCGATCTGTTGGCTCGGTACCCGCAGGCGAGGACGAAGCTTTTTTGTTTGGGCGCCTGCCGTCCGATCCGGCGCGCCACGGTCGATATCGATGATCCCTACAATGGCGATCTGGACGACGTGCGACGCTGCTACGAGATTATCCGATGCTGTCTCGACCGTCTGATCGGCGCACTTCCGTGCGATACCGGCCATACGACATCCGACGGACGCGAATTGCCTACGACGGCGGATACTACATCGTCACCTCAGCCCATGCAGGCGCAACACGTACGGTTATGAGACACGAGACCCCAGAGTTGTCGCTCGAATTGGTCAGTGTCGTCATTCCTTGCTACAAGCAGGCGCACTTTCTTGGCGAAGCCATAGAAAGCGTCCTCGCGCAAACCTACCCAGCCCAGGAAATAATCGTCGTCGATGATGGATCACCGGACGAGACGAAGGAAGTGTCCATACGCTATCCAAGCATCAAATATGTGCGGCAGACGAATCAAGGGCTTTCTGCCGCCCGTAATACCGGTTATCGGAACAGCCGGGGAATGTATCTGGTGTTCCTCGATGCCGATGATCGATTATTGCCACACCATCTGTCCACATGTATCAAGGCATTTCAACGAAGACCTGATGCGGCATTCGTCTGTGGCGACTATCGGTTTCTAGGAGATGACCAGGCAGCGCACCGGCATGATTGTCGGCCACAACCGGATCTCTACGGGACTCTCTTACGCTCGAATTTCATTGGCCCCCCGCATACGGTGATGTTTCGCCGAGACGCGATCGTCCAGTCGGGCGGATTCATACCAGGCATGAAAAGTTGTGAAGATCAAGAGATCTACTTGCGCATTGCTCGCACAGCGTCGATCCACTGTCATCACGAAATCATTGCTGAATATCGGCGTCACGGGAATCAAATGTCCCAGAAATGGGAAGTTATGCTGTCGACTGCTATGGAGATGTTACAGAACGAACGGCGATACGTCGCAGGGCGCCCTGAATACGAAACGGCATTGGAGGCCGGTGTCCGTTTCAGGAAAGATTTGTATGGCCCGGCGGTCGCCTGGACGATGGTAGGGTCGGTGAGGTCAAAAAAATGGTCTCGAGCATTCAAATGTTTATATGTCTTGCTTCGCTGGTATCCGCAAGGCCTTGCGATGTTAATGAATAGTAAGTTGACACGTGTGTATGAGCCGGCCAGTTGACCGGGTTTGCCTAGAACATGCAGGTCAATATCTGTAAAGGGGATCTTGTCAGAAGGGTATATACGAGAGGCCCTAAATCAACGAGTCGCCCACGGTGAAGGGCTGCCTTTCTAGAATCGGAGCTGGGATCTGAAGGACCAAATCGCAAAGTCGGTATTCTGGATTGTCTGGTCGCGCGGCGGCGTTCAAGTGCTGTCCTTCATCAGCACCTTGTTGGTCGCTCGATGGCTGAGCCTCGGTGACTACGGCCTGATGGCATTGGTCGGAATTTGGACCGGCACTATCGTAATGGTGGCCGATATGGGATTGGGGTGGGCTATCGTGCAGTTTCCTGAGGTCAAGGACGAAGAGCTGCAAGGCTGTTTTTGGGTTACCCTTTTGACCACCACGACAGCTTACATAGGGCTGTTCGCCTTCGCGCCGGTTATTGCTCGATGGTTCAATAGTCCGGACCTCACTGATGTATTAAGGGTGAGCAGTGCGACGCTCCTCCTTTTCGCATTTCGCCTTGTGCCCGATGCGATGATAAAAAAGGCTTTGAGGCTTGATAAAATCGCGCAGGTCGAAATTCTTTCGGCGTCGGCAGGGATTCCTGTTACGCTGGCCTTGGCCTGGAACGGAAACGGTGTCTGGGCGCTGGTCTATGGAGGGATCGCGCAGGCTGTAGTCAGCGTCGTTGCGTTGATCGCTTTTTACCCATGGTGGCCGAGGCTGCAATTTAGTGCTGTCCGCCTCCCTGCCATGCTGCGATTTAGTCTATCGGCAATCGGCTCCAGCCTGGGCTGGTCATTTTATTCGCAGCTCGATAGCCTTATTGTCGGCAAATTTACCAATGAGCAGACATTGGGCATCTATGCGATGGCCAAACAATTGGCCATCATGCCTGTCACAAAAATTTCAGTCGTCGTCAATCAATTGGCAGGTCCTGTCATGGCGCGCATTCAAGATGAGCAGGAACGGCTTCGCACCTCTTTTCTCAGATTGGTACGGTTGGTGACATGCTTGACACTCCCTCTTTGCGTCGGGTTAGCACTTGTGGCTGGGGATCTCATCCCCGTGGTTCTTGGTGAGAAATGGATTGCGGTCATGCCATTGTTTCGTGTGTTCTGCATTTATGCCCTCACGCACTCGGTCGAAGTACTGTTACCTCCCGTATTGTTTGCCCGTTACCGATCCGGGTTTCTCTTAAAGTGGACGATCGGGTTGTTGGTGGTGATGCCGGCACCGTTCATGATAGGGGCGAAGTGGGATGGAGCGATGGGCGTTGCTCTGGCCCTGATCTTGGTCTATCCCTGCGCCACGATCTGGATGGCTCGTGAAGCACTGAAGGAATTGGATCTTCGTGCCGTGGAACTACTCCGGCATGTCTTGCCCGTGGCAGTGCCGACAGTTCTGATGATCTTCTCCGTGGTGGCCGTTCAATGGGGACTCCCCGCAGGGGAATTCTGGCAACATCTCATCAGGCTTCTCGCTGCCACGATTGTCGGGATCGCCGTCTATGGATCGGCGGTATCGCTCATGAGGCGGCCACTTGCAAAGGAAGTCTGGGAAGTGATGGGGTGGGTATTGAGACGGAAGCCCACTGTTGGACTCTCTCAAGTAGGAGTGCCGGTTCCTTGAGATTACTGGAAACACAAGCATGTGTGGCATAGCAGGGATAGTTCGCCAGGATAAAAGTCCGGTCGAGCGGATGACATTGGAGCGGATGGTCCGCACGATGGTCCATCGAGGTCCTGACGATCAAGGCATTTGGATGGATCGTTCGGTCGGCTTGGGTCATCGTCGACTAAGCATCATCGATCGATCGTCCGGCCATCAACCACTGTGCAATGAAGATGAAAGCGTCTGGATTGCGTTTAACGGTGAAATCTATAACTACCAGGAGATTCGCGAGGAGCTTCTTGCCAACGGCCACACCTTTCGAACCAAAAGCGACACGGAAGTCATCGTGCATTTGTATGAGGATCTGGGCGAGGGGTGCGTCCAGCGCCTGCATGGGATGTTTGCATTCGCGATTTGGGATCGTCGTACAGAGACACTTCTGCTTGCGCGGGATCGAATGGGGATCAAGCCACTCTATTATGCCTCGACGCCGAAAGTTTTCGCGTTTGCCTCCGAAATCAAACCTCTGTTGACCCTCAACGAAATTCAGCCGTCGCTGAACTATCAAGGACTGCACGACTATCTGACCCATCGCTATACGACCGCTCCGAGAACAGCGTGGCAGAACATTTTGAAGTTGGAACCAGGCCATCTCCTGATGGTCCGTGACGGACGAGTGACCAAGAAGGTTTATTGGGATTTGGATTTCAGCAAAAAGTTAGTGGCATCCGAACAAGACCTGATTGAAGAGTGCCAGCGCCGGCTTCGAGCCAGCACGAAAAGTCATCTCGTAGGTGAAGTTCCTCACGGTGTCTTTCTCAGTGGCGGTATTGATTCGACCGCCATTACGGGGCTGGTGTCGGAATTGTCGGGCAAACAAGTCAAGTCTTACTCAGTCGGATTTGTCGACGGTGCTGGGGACCCGCGCAATGAGATGCCGTACGCAAGGCTAGCCGCTCAGCATTTCGGCACCGATCATCATGAATTGATGATGACCGGCCAGCAATATGCGGATGGGTTACAAGATTTTGTCCACTACATGGAAGAGCCGATGGCTGATCCCTCTTCCATTCCGTTATTCTATTTGTCGCGCTTGGCCAAAGATTCAGTCACGATCATGCTGTCCGGTGAAGGGAGTGACGAACTGCTGGCGGGTATGGCTTTTGGCAACCGTTGCAAGGATATCGACGGGCTCAGATCGTTTCACTCGATTCCTCGGCCGATCCGTCGATGGGCCATCAAACCGTTCAACGACCTGCTTTTCTCAGATCTCCCCAATTGGCCCGATATCTGAATCTCGGCGAACGCCCGCTCTCGCATTACTTTCAAACGGTCCCCGCCCACATGACGCATGTCTTCTCGAAGAACATGAAAGAGAAATTGTACGGCCGGCCTGGAAGGGAAAGGAAATGGTATCGTCGGATGAGGTTGTTCGAGCGGCTTACGAGCGAGCTGCCGGCTTCGAGCCGTTGGACCAGATGCTCTATGTCTATTCAAAACAGTGGCTTGGCGGACGATCTGCTTCTCAAAGCCGATAAGATGACCATGGCGCACTCTATCGAATTGCGCGTTCCGTTTCTGGACCACTCCTTCGTGGAATTTGCCGCGAGTCTGCCGACAGACATGAAGCTGCGCAAGACAAGAGAAGACTATAGCGAGAAATATATCCTTCGCAAGGCTGTTGAAGGGCTGATTCCTGAGGCTGTGCTCAACCGACCCAAAGTCGGGTTCTTCGTTCCTGTCTGGAGCCTGTTCGATACGGATTTGAGGACTATGGCCAGCGACCTGTTTAGCTCGCGGTCTTTCAGAGAATCGGGCTTGTTTCATGAACGACGTCTTGTCTCGACTTATGACCGAAAAAGCAAGCGAAGCCGGAGGACAATGGTTCCAACTTTGGCCGTTGCTGGTCTTTGCCCTCTGGCAACAACATTACCAACCGACATTGTGATGTGCGAGAGCCAATGATGGTGGAGTGAGATGAAACCCGTGTTAATGGTGAGTTATCACTATCCGCCCGATTCGGCGGTGGGTGCTGTTCGACCGAATAAATTTGCGGAATATTTGCCGGAGTTCGGATGGAACCCTATTGTGATCACAGCTTCTTGCCAGCCCGAGAGAAGCAAGAAGATGTCAGGGGCAAGTGAAGAGAGCCGGATGTCGCCCCTTGTACGTCATGTGGCCGAATGGCCACATCTTCTTAAAGCATACGAGCGAAACCGCGCGCGCGCGGCTGCGAAGCGAGGCGTGGCCGATGAGCATGCGGCCAAATTGATATTGCCCTATGCGCAATGCTATTCGACCCGTGGGGGATTGAAGCGTTGGCTCCTGGCATTTTTCTCGTTGCCGGATCGCGAGACGGCTTGGATCATCCCTGCGGTCATCAAAGGTCTGGGCGCAATTCGCCAATCAAAGGCGCGTCATATGATCACGACCGGTCCCCCGTTCACCTGCCATCTCGTGGGCTTGATTTTGAAACGCCTGACCGGGGTGCGATGGATTGCGGATTTTCGAGATCCATGGTCGTTGCAACATAAGTTCCCAGTCTTCCGCAATCGTGTGACCGATGCGATCGAATCACGGCTTATTCGAACCGTCATGCGGCGCGCCGATACGGTTCTTTCCGTCACGTCGGCCATGACAGAGGAAGTGCAGAAAGAGCATGTTGGGATTCCAGGCGATCGTTTCAAAACGTTGATGAGTGGATTCGATCCAAAGGACTTTTCGACAATCGTATGGTCTCGTCCTTACCCCGATCCGGTTGTCTTCTCGTATCTCGGCACATTCTATCATGGTCGAACACCTGAGCCGTTTCTGGGTGCGTTGAGAAGTCTTCTAGATGACGGCTCTCTGAAACCACAAGATGTGAAGGTACGGTTTGTTGGGCAAGTCGCGTTGGCGGATGGAAAGCCGGTTCACGAAATGGTAAGGCATTTCGGATTAGATGGCTTAGTGACACTCCATTCCTCCGTTCCCCGCCGGGACGCTTTGAAACAGACCTTGGAGTCGCATGTCGTTCTTGTCTTAGATGAACGGCACCCGATGCAGATTCCTTTGAAGCTGTACGATGCGATGGCGACAGGAGTTACGATACTGAATGTGGGAAGTGGTGGGGCTTCGGCCGATGTGATCACCCGAACAGACCGCGGAGTTTCCGTGAGCTATGAACGTCCGGCCGAGGTGCGTGCAGGCATTCTAGAATGTGTGAATCGCGCCCGCGCGGCCGTCAGCAAGTCGTCCGCTATGCCCTGGGAAGACGCGAGTATTCGGAACTTTCATTTCAAAGAGCTGACCGGACGGTTGGCCGCCTATTTGGACGCCCTGTCATGATATCTCGCAAAAGTGTATCCAATATCGTTTCTCCACGACTCCCCGTACAGTCTGCGGTCGCCCTGAGCGCGAATCACAATTCAGAGGGCAGGAAACTGAGACGGTTTCAGGTACTCCCCCCAGTAGGTGCTCACATTCCTTACTCATCGATACTCGCCGCCCTATGGGATAGCGTTCAAGGCAATGCCGTCCGTGGGAACGAGACGCTTCCGCATCGGCTAACAGAGATGACCGGGTTAGAACATTGGATCTTCACGAATTCTGGGCGTGCAGCGTTAAGCTCAGTTGTGATGGCTCTCCATGCTCGTCGACCTGAGCGCGATGAGGTCATCGTTCCAGCCTACACCTCTTATTCCGTACCAGCGGCCATCATTCGGGCGGGATTAAAAGTCAGGCTCTGCGATATAGAGGCGGATACCCTTGGGCTAGACCCCGCAGTCCTCTCGCAATGCATCACTCCTCGTACGTTATGCGTCGTTCCTCATCACTTGTATGGTTTGCCTTGCCGGATGACCGCTGTGAGTGAGATCGTTCGCGCTCACCGACTTCCACTTATCGAGGATGCAGCTCAAGGCATGGGTATTATCTGTGAAGGTCGTGCCGGGGGAGCGCATGGCGATGCTGGAATCTTTAGCTTAAGTCGGGGGAAAAATTTGCCCGGAGCCGGAGGAGGTGTGATCGGCACGAACGATCCAGAAATGGCAGAAGCTTGTCGCCGCTTTGTGGGATGTTCTTCTCGAACGTTGGGTTTGCAAGTCCGCGAGGCTGTTGAAACTTCGATGATGGCGGTCTTCATTCGTCCATCTCTCTATTGGCTGCCGGCAAGACTTCCGTTTCTTAAATTAGGGCACTCTTGGTTTGAGCCTGCCTTCGAAGTCTCCCGAATGTCGGATTTTCAATATGCGGTATTCAGCCACTTGCTGCCTAATTTGAAAGCACTTCAACCATTAAGGAGGGAACAAGCCTCTCGTTTGCGCCATGCTCTTGATAGGCTGCCTGTTCGATTCTTGTGGCCCAGCGAAGGAGACGAGGGGGCGTTTCTGCGAGCGCCGGTACTCATGCCCGATCGGTTCACTAAAGAACGCGTTTTATCTGAACTGCGCCGCCGCGGACTTGGGGCCACCGAAGGATATCCTTTGGCCTTATCGCAATTGGCGGCACTGCGTCCTAGCCTGGCAGCGCTCGGAGGTTGTCCTACGGCCGAATGGATTAGCGAACGTCTCATCACGCTACCGACTCATCATTGGGTGACCGATTCTCACCGCCAAGCGATTGCCGATGTGGTGAACGCATGCACCTAGCCGATTCAGCCATACGGTTCCCTGCCGCATCAAAGACAAAGACCGGTTCTGTCGTCTCCTGGGGGATGGTTTTATTGCTAATCTATGCGGCCGTGTCGATTGGACGCATTCAGGAGTTATTGCCGTTCCTAACTCCCATGCGGCCAGGACTGATCGCAGGCGGATTGGCCTTGCTGGTGTGGATCAAAGCGCCAGGCACATGGACGGAGAAAATTCCCCTTGAGTTGCCCGAAGTGAAATCAGTGATGATGTTATTGGCAATCGCTGTCGTGACTATTCCCATCAGCGTGTGGCCGGGAAATAGCGTGAACTTTTTATTGAATGTCTATTCCAAGACGATTCTGCTGTTTCTCTTGGTGATCTATTGGTGTCGATCATTGACGGACGTCCATCGGTTATTGTGGGTATGTTGTCTGGCTACCGCTGCCTTGGTGATTCCCGGCATCCTAAGCGGCGATCATACGGACCGATATCAAGCCGAATCTGTGAGCTACGATCCCAACGACCTGGCGTTTTTATTTGTGATCGCATTACCCTTTGTCCTGTACCTGTTTTCTGTCTCCAGCAAACGGGCCAAATTTGTGTTGATCGGCATTGCGCTTCTCTGTCTTTACGGCATCGTGCTCACTCAGTCTCGTGGGGGCCTGCTGTCGCTCGTGGTCGTCGGAGTGTTGATTCTGTGGCGAAGTCGTTTAAGTCGATCGGCAAAAATCGGGACGGTCTTAACCGCCGTCTTGGTATTTGGGGTATTGGCAGGTACCGCTTGGAAAGAACGAATTGCTACAATATGGGATCCTCAGACTGAATACGACCAGACCGCCGGCGGTCGTACCGATATTTGGAAGACTGGTCTCCGACTATTAGCCACCCATCCATGGGGATTAGGCATCGACGGGTTTGTGACAGCGGAAGGTCTCTCACATAGCGGGGCCGGGAAGTGGAGTAGCTCGCATAATTCGTTTGTCCAAATTGCGACGGAATTGGGAATAGTCGGATTGATCGTGTTCATTAGACTGTTGAAGCAGGTCATGCGCACGCTCCGTCATGTCGAGACTTTGGCGCGGGGACACAGCGAACCTACCCCAGCCATTCAAGCTGTTCGTCGCTTCTCCATCCGCCCAGATACGCCCCAAGCGAAGGAGAATTCGAAAGAAATATTCCAGCTTGCCCAAACATTAGAAATAGCGCTGTGGGGATTTATAGTGGGCGGGTTTTTTCTCTCTCAGGCATATGGCGGCATTCTCTATGTGATATTGGCATTGAGCCTTGTCTGCATTCGGTTGGTTCGACAGCAAACGGGAGAATCAGGCTATATTTCTGTCGGCAAGCCGCTCAGCTTCGCGGCCCGATTTCCCTTGCAACGATTGCGTCGTAGATAAGACATCTGAATAAAGGAACGGTCCGTACCCGTGGCACTCGAACCGATAAAAGTAGGCTGTTGGATGCTGGTGGAAAAACTGTTGCGATGGTGCATTCATCCTCGCGTGCGCGCGCGCTGTTTGGCTTTGCTCGGAGCGCATATCGGGGCGCAGGTGCGAGTGTATGAAGTTATGATAGTGAACCCCTTTGCCGGATTTTCAAATTTGACGATCGGCAATGAGTCCGTCATCGGCACGGGTACGATGATCGATTTGACCGGTCGCGTGAATATCGGAAGCCATACGGCCGTTGCGCCGGGGTGCATGTTCATGACGCATAGTGATCCCGGCTCCCGCATCGGGAATCGATTGTGTGCCGAATATCCCCGCACGATCTCGCCTATACGGGTGGGCAATCACGTCTGGATCGGCGCCCAAACCTTGGTGCTCGGCGGCGTCGTGATCGGCGATGAAGTCGTCATCGGTGCGGGATCGCTTGTGACGAAAGATATTCCATCCGGTGTAGTCGCCTATGGACGTCCGGCGACGTCGGCGCGATTGCTGAGCGAGGCTCATTTCGCATGAATCGACCACGAATGCTGACTCCTAGTCGAGATGAATGGAATCGATTCGTCTGTGCCCAGCCAGGGTGCGACGATTTATCAATCTTATGAGTGGGGAGACATTCGTCGTACGAACGGATGGGAGCCGATCTATCTCGCGCTTGAGGAGGGCGGGGTATGGATTGCGGCGGCATTGATATTGGCCAAGCGGCTTCCGGGCGGCATGGGAACTATTCTCTATTCTCCACGCGGTCCGATTGTTACGCAATGGGACCGCGCGATGCCTCTTCTCAAAGAAGCGGTGCAGGAGTTGGCACGCGAGCGCAAGGCGATGTTTTGGCGAATCGAACCGCCAGTAGTTGCAGACGATGCTGGAGCGGGAGACATCCTTTCGCGAGCCGGTTTTTCATCGGTTCCCCAAGAGTGGTCATACTGGAATCGACCCAAGTATGAAATGCAACTCAATATTGCCGAGGGTGAAACGGCGGTTTTTGCAAAATTGACGTCGAAAATCCGTACGAAGGTCCGCCATGCCTCCAAGCGAGGCGTCGTGATCGAAGAGGGATGCGGCGAGCAGGATCTTGAGAGCTTTTATCGCTTGCTGCAGGACACTGGCATGAAGAAGCGGATTCCCGTACGTGGCTTGGAATACTTCCGAACCGTCTACCGTACCTTTGTGAAATCGGGCATGGGACGTCTGTTTGTCGCGAGGAAGGATGGCATACCGGTAGCGGGAGGTCTCACTGTTAGATTCGGATCGACGGCGACTCTGCTGTATTTGAGTAATGACTATTCCATGCAGCGAGCGGGATGGGCCGTCCAATGGGACATGCTTCGATGGGCGATGGCACAAGGATGTACCACGTACGACTTCGGGGGCACCGGCACAAGTTACCCCCCGCAAGAGACTGATAAGGGCTATGGCGTCTACCAATTTAAACAGAGTTTCGGCGCCCAGATTGTCCGATGGTACGGTTATGCCGATTACGTATTCGCGCCGGCTCGATATGCGGCCTTCCGGCTGCTTGAACGCAATCTTCCACTTGGTGAACGCGTGTTTATCGAATGGCCCAAGCAGATGCTCTATCGATGGCGACCCAAAGCGGCGCGTACCGACGGATCTGTAGACGAGGGCTCACGCAAGACGACGACAGAGGAATCATGAAGCTGTTATTTTTGACGGGAAATCTTCCCTATCCCCCGACTGATGGATGGAAAATACGAGTCTTTTCTCTTGTGCGCGGACTCGCAAGACGTCACGAAGTTACCGTGGTCTCATTCATGCGGCGCATTGATGACGCGCTTGCCGTCGAGCAGTTGCGGGATCATGGCATTGCCGTCCATGTGCTTCCGCGGGAGTCCCGTTATTCACCGGTCACGCTCGCGCAGGGCCTACTCGGAAAGACCGCATTTCCGATCCTCAACTATCGCGACGATCGTATGACGCGTCTGCTCCGGCAGGTGATGCAGCAGGATGACTTCGATCTGATTCAAAGCGAAAGCTTGCACATGGCGCAGTACTGTTTGGATTTGGCGCACCCAACTGTGCTCGATTTACACAATATCGAATCGCTGTTGATGAAACGGTATGCGAAACAAGAACAGAATCCGATGAAACGTCTCTATGCCGAGATCACCTGGCGGAAGCTGGCGACGTATGAGCGAGAGGTGTGTGGACGATTTACTCATTGCTTGACCTGTTCCGACGAAGAGCGCGTACTGCTCCAGACCCGGTCCAGGGTCGAGCGAGTCAGCGTGATTCCCAATGGTGTCGATATCGATGCGCATAGTGTGGAAAGTTGGCCGATCCATCAGACGCCGCAGTCCGGCGAACGCATTGTCTTTGTCGGTCGCATGGATTACCACGCGAACGTCGAAGGCGTGCGGTGGTTTTGCCGTTCCGTTTGGCCGCGCATCAGGGCGGCTCGTCCCGGAGCCGTCTTACAGATTGTGGGAGGACATCCTGTTCCGACTATTTCGCGATTGGCCCGAGCGGGCGAGATTGAGGTGACGGGATTTGTCACGAATGTGCGGCCATATCTTCAAGAGGCGTCTGTCGTCGTGGTGCCGTTGCGGATCGGCGGCGGAACCAGACTGAAAATATTAGAGGCCTTGGCGATGGGTAAAGCAGTGATCAGTACGACTGTCGGTGCCGAGGGCATCGAAGCCGCCCCCTCCCGAGACTTAATCATCGCAGATCGATCAGATGATTTCGCTGATCACGTAGTGTCTCTACTGGCTCAGCCCGATGTTCGACGAAAATTAGGAGAGGCCGGCCGTCGCGCGGTCGAAGTTCGATACAATTGGGACACGATCGTTGCGAGCTTGGAAGATGTGTACGAACAATGCTTGGGCGTGCATGGGACCTCTGAAAGAAATGCGCAGTACGTCGGATAATCGAGATGCAAAGGTGCTCGGCAAAGGTCTTTCAGGGGTTATTCAGAGGAATAGGAAAGTTGATGACTTGAGAAGTTTCTCACTTCTCCAGGATGTGACGCAGTCCATAGCTAGTGGGAAAAGTTTTCGATAGATGAAGCTCATTTCTCATCTTAAAGGATTCTCGGAAAAAGAGTCTTCGTGGCTTATTGGCAGGTCGTCAGCGCTTGATGTAGTCAAAGATATCCGCACGTGCCTCGGCTCTCAAATGTTACGCTGACGGTGCACACGTTCGCGTTTGATCACCACAAAAAATCTCGGCTACGGCCTTGTCCGCGCAACTGCTACGCGCTTATGCTACCGACGATGTAGTACGTCTCCAGAGGTCGTTACTGCTTCTTCGATGTAAATTGACAGTTAAATCGGAGTGCAGAATGACCAGTGTCCGGCTGCATAACACCCATTCAACAGCCTAGGTCAAAACCGGCAGAAGGCTCTTGATGTATGTTGCTAGAATTTGGCGATTTTCGGCTAATTCAGTTCCTTGGTGGTGATTGTCGTATGCAATCCCCATGTAATAGCTATGAATTTAGCCCGTCCAGAAGGCCGTTCAGAATAGGTATTTCATTGTCTTACTACGACGGGCTAAGTATAAGATCGCTAGTTACTGCCATCATACTCATTAGACGTAATCACTGCATCTCATCGATTTTTGTCGTTCCGGTACAAATCTGATCTCACTCACAACGCTAGTCTATTGTACTTAGGCCATTTTATTTGGCATACGGGATGCTCTGTTGTGTCTGACCGCGCTGGGACATGTTGTTCACTGAAAGGGGCACACCATGCGACACAGGGCATCGGTTTTTAGCTATTTCATTACGATTGCTACGGGCGTCACCGCATGTCTGTTTCTACTCGCCTCGGGTCCGACACATGCTGACGATACGCCCATCCCTCTCTTAAGTACCTGGGAATCTAACATGACGACGTTTGGCCGCCAGATTTGCAATAAGCTCGCTCCTGGAGCTGAAGATTGGGCTCTCCAGGCCGACGATATCTATTACGATGGCGAACGGGTCTACTATCAAATTGCCAGCTTACACCGGGGATCCAACGTGGAAGTACTGCGCCGGCTTGGCGGAAAGGATCTATCGAGATGGCTATGCCATACCTAACAATGGAAAAGTTGCCGGCTGGGTAAACTTTACTGGCGGACTATTGATGGATTACGAGCGGACCGGCGATGCGACGTCGCGAGATGCCGTTGTGCAAATATCACAAAATGCTTCATTCGCGAGTGATGGGACGCCGTTGGAATGGACGGCGGATGCTTCGGTTAGTCGTGAAGTGGCCTATGCCATCATGGCATACCTCAATGCGGAAGCGGCCGGCGCACCGCGAAGGGCGCGATTGGCCGACATGGTGAATCAAGCCCTCGGCCATATCGATCAATGGTTCATTTCGAAAACCGCCCCCTACGTCCGTCCGTTCATGGTCGGCATCACCATGCAGGCACTGATTCAGGCCTATGATGCGACGCAGGACAGCCGGATTCCCTACGCGGTGAAGACCGCTCTGGACGGCCTTGTGGCCCAGCATGTGGCTGCCTGATTGCAAATGCTTTAAATATACAAATGTGGTCACTAGCACCGGTGGCATGGATCCGGCACCAGACCTCAATCTTATTATCGCACCGGCCTATGCTTGGATGTACTATGTGACGGGCGAGACAAAATATCGCGATTGGGGCGATCAAATTTTTGCCGGTGGGGTGACGAATGCGCAAGGTTGGCTGTACCTAGGAAAGCAATTCGACCAGAGCTACTGGTGGAGTCCCGCGTATGTCACTTGGCGGAAAGCCGCGCAGCCGGGTGTGGCCGCTGTGACTGTCCCGGTGCCGGCACCTACGGCGAACAATTCATTGATGAATACGGCGTCCACTCCTCCGTCCACATCGATGCCGTCGCAGTCCTTGACTGCGACTACGGCCCCTCCTACCCCGTCGTCGTCTGCTCGTCCGCCCGAACAACCGACAGGCAGTCTTTTGGGAAACTTAAAGCAGCTAATGGATAACGTCAGGTAAGTCTTCGCAAGATGAACACCGGCTTCCGCAGCCGGTGTTCATCTCTTTTCAACATCCCAGTTAATGAACGGCCGATTCAGAAGTTAGCGATTCTGACTTTCGTATCATGACACTCCCCCGCCATTCGTCGAACGCAATTTCTACGCACTACTCGGGCGACTGAGAAACTCTTTACATCCATAATCACGGCCTCTTTACAGGGAAAGCAGGCAATGCCTTCGAGCTACGGCTCATCGCCTAAAGCCGTATAATTTCCTGATCTGCGCCCCCGCTGCGGCCCTCGATACATATCGCGTCCGCCGGAGACCTCACTCAGGGCCTTCCCTAGCGAACAGTTATGTCGCCTCGTCGCAGCGACGATCAAGCGATTGCGGTCCGAATGCGAGACTGTCTACATTAAGTGACGCTATGGTTCACTCCGCATCTATGTGCATTGCGAAGAGTGATGGGTCAATGCAATGATAAGAAGGTGGAACGACTCTATTGAAGAAGGGCTCTCTCTGGGTCTTCTGAGGCAGAAGAGAGTTGCGGCGGGCCTGCGGCGCCCATGCCGGCGCCTAGGCTTGTTCTGCAATGGACTAAATGACGGATCCGTTATCGAAAGAAGTGCCGATCCCGGAAGCAACTTCAGTGTGGGGGAACGAATGGGGGAAGATCGCGATGCCAGTGAGACCGTTAAAAGAAGCCGATGTCAGCCCCACGCATCGAACGAGATTAGGGTCCTAGCGTTGATCGCCGCCAATGAGGTCACGGGACCGCTGCGCGGGCTCTTTCAACTGATTGAGCATGCAAAAGATGTGCAGTTCGTTTTGGGCATGTTCCTGCTAAAGGGTCACCAGCCAATGGGTGCCGTGGCAGAAGCCGTGCGCCGTGGACTGCATGTTGAGCTGTTGACACAGACCAGACGGTATGACCCGGGCTTGCTGATTCGGACGGCGAAAATCATACGAACGCATCGCCTCGCGGTCATCCAATCCCATGGATACAAATCGGCAGTCGTCGCGTGGATCTGCGGACGTCTGTATGGGATACCTTGGGTGGCCTTTTCGCACGGATATACGAGTGAGAACCGTCGTATCAGCCTCTACAATCGGTTAGATGCCTGGGTGTTGCGGCGTGCCGATGCAGTCGTCGCCATGTCTCGAGCGATGGGAGATCAGTTGACGGTTGGCGGCGTTCCCCTTAACCGCGTTCACGTCATTCACAATGCCATCGACCCGGCAGAATACTCTGTCAGTGGCGACGGATCGTCGTGGCGCCGGCGATGGGGCATTCCCCCGGACGCGGTCGTGCTCGGCGTCATTGGACGATTGAGCCCCGAGAAAGGGCAGCAGATTTTTCTAGAAGCCTTCCAGGGAGTCGTCGCGCAGGATCCGAATCGGAGAGCCGTCCTTGTCGGGGAAGGACCCGAGAAGGAACGCTTGATGCAACTGGTGCGCCATCTGGGACTTGCGAACCATGTCCTGTTCACCGGGCATGATTCTCATATTGAAGAGCTGTATCCAGCCCTTGATCTTGTGGTGATCCCGTCGCTCAGCGAAGGATTGCCCAATGTACTTTTGGAGAGCCTTCTTTACGGCAAGCCAGTGGTGGCGACCGAGGTCGGCGGGATTCCGGAGGTACTGAAACCGGCGGGTTCGGGATGGCTGGTGCCTCCAAGTGATGTCAAGGCTTTGGAGAACGCGATGGTGGACGCCCTCCAGGATGCGGCGCGTCAAACGTCGAGCGGGTCCGCTGGATTCGACTATGTGCGCCGGCACTGCAGCCCGCAGCGTCGGGCGGATTCAGTGAGCTGGCTTTATCGGCACATCCTAGGATTGGATAGGTAGTCATCGGAAGCATCTGTCATAGGGACTTATGCTCCATTTTCTAACCTCCAATTGTAGATGCCATCGACCTGATCCTCCTCGAGGCTCTTTCATTCATCGGGCGAGTCCGGGTCCGCATACTCAGTCCAAGGGAAAACTTCCCTACAAAGACACTATGGCTAAAATGTCTCACTCTTCAGGATGCTGATCACGAGGTCACACGCCGTCTGGTCGTCGTCCTCGCTTAATTGAATCCGCTGATTTATCTGCCACATCAACCTCTTCTGTGCCTCAGAATCATGTCTTAGGGTGGTTCCACTTGAGATTGATAAAGGTCGGGCGCATTGACAGAAAATGTCAATTTCATTTTCCTTCTCATTGCACTAAAAATCCTTAGACACAAGTTTTTAGGACCACCATCCATATGAAACACGTTAGAGGAGGACAATTTGATGCGGCATAAGAAATACATTTCTGATAAGTGCAAGGTGGTCGATCATAAATTGACAAGCCAACATAAAGAAGAAACTGCTTATACTCTTGAACTGCTGGAGTCGCGCGTTTTATTGTCGGCCGATCTCTCTGGCGCAGTTCAAGCCTTATCTGCTACACCTGTAGAAACGCCACCGCCTGCCGTAATTCTTAATGTCACGCCGGCCTCCACTGCCGGACAACAAGCTTTATCAGTTGCCGAACTTCTTGCCATACCGGTTTCCGCTTTTCCTGTGGCGGTAACTATGTCGGTATCAGAAACCGTTAGTCCAACTCAGACAGTATCTCAAACGGTGGACATACCCCAACAGAATCAGGTTTCGATGCCGAGTTCCGACTCAAGGCTTCTTTCCCAGAATGCAGAATCGGGCCAAAGTTTCGGTCAACAGCCCACCAATGAACAGACCACTCCAACAAATACAACCTTAACTGCTGAACCGCAAACTTTACCCGTCGCCCAAGTACTTCCCCAACCGATCTCTCTTTCTCCGACTGTGACTCCGAATATATCCAATGCCCCTGAACTCGCTACAAACCTTCCGACAAACGCTAATCTCAGCGACTCAGTGACAATAAATCCGGCGCCGCTTGCTGTCAGCGCTGCGCCTGAATCCAGCCTTTCGAGTCAAACGACCACCGTTCGTCCACCGATTGATACTGTTCTCTTAAGTCAGTGGCAGCAGCAGATGACTACCTTTGGGCAACAGCATGCAAACCTATTAAGCGGCTTATCAGGTGATGCTGCGTTAGACGCGACGTATTACGATGCTGCCCGGGTTTTTTACCAGATTGCCGATTACACGCATGACCCAAGCTGGCTTGCTCCTGCGCACGAAGCCGCGACAATTTATCGGGATCAATTTGTGATACCCAGTAATGGCGACGTTCCTGGTTACTGGAATTTTACGGGGGGACTGCTTCTCGATTATCAACATACGGGGGACGTCCGGTCGAAAGACGCAATAGTTTTACTCTCCAAGAATGCCGCATTTGCTGTTGATGGCACCCCTTTGGACTGGACAGCTAGTACCGTTCAAAGTCGAGAGGTTGCCTATACCATAATGAGTTATTTGAATGCAGAGACGGTTGGTCAGCCGCACCGTGCGCGTCTTGATGATCTTGTTACCCAAGCCATTGGGCATCTCGATCAATGGTTCGTGTCAAAGACAGCGCCTTATCTTCAGCCTTTCATGGCGGGTCTTACCATGGAAGCCCTGATTCAATACAACACGGCCGTAGGTGGAGACTCTCGCATTTTACCGGCCATTCAATCGGGGGTGGATTCAATGTGGTCGCATAACTGGTTGCCTGAAAACCAATCGTTTCAGTATGTTGACCACGATCTTTCCGGGGTAGGCAGCCCTACGCCTGCTCCTGACCTGAATATGTTGATCGCTCCCGCCTATGCTTGGATGTATCATCAGACAGGAAATCCGATGTATCAGCAGGAGGTGGATGCAATCTTTAAGAGTGGTGTGCAGGATACCTATCTAGAAGGCGCAAAGCAGTTCAATCAGAACTATTTATTTGCGTTTGACTTTATGAACTGGCGAAACAGTTAAACCGTGTTCAATGAGGCTTCATGTTGTGGTCATTGCGTTCATTTCGTTCACGCCTAGTGGCTCCATATCCATAGTCGACCTAATGGCTAGCAGTCTTCTCATGGCAGTCACTCGCACCCTAATCGGGTGTTAGCTATTGGGGAAAAGGCATAATGCGCGAGATAATAGGACGCAATGAGTGATAGGCTTAACACGCATCAACGAAAAGTGGATTACTTAGGCCGTCGAGGACTTAAGTAATCCCCTTAGCATCTCCGTTTGCTCCTACGAGTCTTGTCGACAAAAAGGGGTTCGAGAGAGTCTACCCTCGTACGGCTCTCCATCTATTGAGCTTCCTATTAATGGGCGTGAGGATGTCCTGCTAAAGGAGCTCCGCCAGTGATCTTCGGCGACCTCGCACAGGCTGAGGTCGGGCTTTTTTAGAGAAGTGTCACGAAGTGACAGCGTGAACCTGTCCTTTGTGGAGAGGACGCTTCCGACGGTTAGGAAATCTACCTCTTGTTTCGAAGGCAGTGGACGTGTACCTTCGGCCGCAATCGCGTTGTCAGCTGTAGAACCAAACCCCTACATCGACTTGAAGCTCCTTCCGATAGTTGCCTCCAGGGTTATTTGTAAATATTACACCTATTGTAGATTCATCCAACGCGTATGAATCACTGAAAAGACTAATGATCGTTGAATCTATGGCGTTGCCGAGATGAACAAGGATGTGCCATCTTACACAGTCGTCGCCGGACAATACGGATAGTTATGAACTTGTTACAGCTCCTATCTGAACTGTCGTGTACGGTCACATGAATTCCATACCACTGGCACAGGTCGTCTACGCGTTGGACATAGGTGGCTCAGAAACTCTTGCCCGGCGGCTAGCGCTCGGACTCAGGCTCCGCCGCTATGCCTGCTCACTATATGCCGTCCATGACGACGGCCCCCTTGCGAATCTCCTCAGGGCGGACGGCATTCCCTGCCGTGCATTTTCGCGAAAAGGCAAATGGGATATTGGTCCACTCGTACAGTTGGTGCAGCAGTTCCGTGCAGACGGAACGAAAGTAGTGCACACACATCACCTTGGCCAACTCCTCTATGGTGGGCTAGCAGGCAGATTGGCAGGATGCCGCGTCGTCCATACCGAACATGAATATTTTACCTTGATGCGCCCTCGCGCTCAGCAACTGCTCCGTTTGCTCGCTCGTCTTGCCGACCGTGTCACGGCCGTGGCCGAGCCGGTCAGAAGTTTTCTTGAAGGCACAGTCGGTATTCCGGCAGGCAAACTGATCACTATCAAAAACGGTGTCGAGATCCACCACTACGAGGAGGCAATCCCGTATAACCGAGAGGAATGGGACCTTAAAAACAGTGACATGATAATTGGTTGTGTCGCACGTCTCTCCCCAGAAAAAGGCCATGCAGTCCTTTTGCGGGCCTTCCGGAAGGTGCTCAGTCGACATCCACAGGCAAGACTTGTCCTTATTGGCGATGGGGCGGAGCGGGAACGATTGCAACAATTGGCCACGGACTTGGGCATTGGGCACCTGGTGAGGTTCTTGGGCTTACGGGCTGATGTGCCCGAGGTACTGGCGGCCTGCGACCTCTTCACGTTGCCCTCGATCCAAGAAGGATTTCCCATGGTCATTCTCGAGGCGTTAGCCGCCGGGAAAGCCGTCATCGCTAGTGAGGTTGGCGCCATTCCTGACGTCATTCGACATGGCGCCACAGGCATGCTTGTGCCCCCCGGCGATGCCGACGCGCTGGCCGATGCTCTATGTTTTCTCATCGAAGACAAGGGAGCGCGACAGCGCCTGGGACAAAGTGGCCGTGAGTTAGTGCGTGAGGTATATGATTTCGAGCGGACTGTTGGACAATACGACGACCTGTATCAGAGGGTCTTAGGAGAGGCCGGGATGCTTGGTGCGGGATGGAACGCTTCGCCGATGTCGTGTCGCGGTGGGATTGGACGGTAGTGGAAATTGATTTGAGCACTGCAGGGTTTGTTGGCGTATCGACGCAGGATTCCTCTTCCTCGGTCAGAACGGGGCCCTAATTATGTGTGGCATTGCCGGCATGGTGTCCTTGACGGACCGACCGCTCGAAGATGTCGATCTAGTGCGGACGATGATGGATCGTCTCGTTCACCGGGGACCGGATGAGTCCGGCGTGTACGTCAATAAAACCCATACCGTCTGCTTGGGCCACCGGCGTCTCAGCATTATCGATCTGCAGACCGGGCGTCAGCCGTTGGGCAATCAAGATGGCTCCGTAACAGTGGCCTTCAACGGAGAAATCTATGGGTTTCAAGCCCTGCGTCGCGAGCTCGAAGAGCGTGGGCACCATTTTCGGACGGCGACGGATACCGAAGTCATTGTCCATTTGTACGAAGATTTCGGCGAAGCGGCTCTGCAACGACTCACTGGGATGTTTGCGATCGCCCTGTGGGACGAAGACAACCAATGCCTCCTGCTCGCGAGAGACAGACTCGGCAAGAAGCCGCTCTACTATGCGATTGGTCCGAATGCCCTTGTCTTCGCATCCGAACTAGACCCTCTGACCACGGTGCCGTGGCTCAGCCGAGACATCGATGAGATGGCCTTGGATCGATACTTGACCCTCGGCTACATCCCTGCGCCTGCCACGATTTATGCGGGCGTGCAAAAACTAGAGGCCGGTGAGTACCTCATTGTGCGAAAAGGGGATCTGCAACGCCGGCGCTACTGGTCGCTGAGTGCCGTCCCACCCACGAGCCCTGTGGCTTGGCCAGACGTCAAAGGGGAACTCGTGAGACGCGTGCGGGAGGCCACCCGAGTCCGTCTGGTGAGTGACGTGCCGATCGGCTGTTTCTTAAGTGGAGGTGTGGACTCCAGCATTGTCCTGGCAATGATGGCGGAGCTGAGCGATCGACCCGTGCGCACCTTCTCCATGGGCTTTGCGGAGGAACAGTACAGCGAACTACCGTATGCCCGGACACTGGCTCGTCATTTTGGCACTGATCATCATGAATACGTTCTGGAACCGAACGGGGTCGAGGTGTTGGATCGACTGGTCTCTCATATCGGCGAACCCTTCGCAGACTCCTCGTGCTTGCCCACGTGGTATTTGGCCGAGATGACCAGAAAGTCAGTGCCGGTGGCCTTGACGGGGGATGGTGGTGATGAGCTGTTTGGGGGCTATGCTTGGTATCGCACCGGCCATCTCTTGAACCGCTTAGCGGTCGTGCCGCCGGCGGTGTGGCGCGGGATCGGGCGCCTCTCAAGCCTATTGCCGGGGGCTGGCCTTCGCCGCGTCAACAGGCTAGCCAATGTCCTGACACTTCTCCCTGGCGGGCGATACGCCTGGCTGCGGCAACAGATGAGTTCTGAGATAAAGAAGCGCATCTATGCGCCGGAATTTTTTACTCGAACACAGGGAGAGGCACTAGGATGGTTGGGCCAGCGATACGACGCAATGCCGGGCGATGACTCGTTGAACCGTATGATGGCCGCCGACCTTGCTTCGTATATGGCCGAGGATCTTCTAGTCAAGGTCGATCGCATGAGCATGGCCCATTCGCTTGAGTGTCGATCCCCCTTGCTGGACAGCGATGTCGTCACATTAGCGCTCCAGATACCGAGTACGCTAAAGATAGGTGGACCGCTCATATCCAGGAATCAACGTACGCCAGTCGGCGGCAAGTGGATCTTGCGCGAGGCATTCCGTGACCGATTTCCGGAAGGATTTCTAGAGCGACCAAAGCAAGGCTTTGGAGTGCCGTTGGAACGTTGGTTCAAAAGTCATATGCGCGATCTCCTGTATGAACGCGTTCTTTCCGGAACGGTGCTTCAGTCGAAGCGCTTTAATCTAAAGTCCTTGCATGGATTGGTTGAGGAGCATATTGAGGGCCGTGCAAACCATGCTTCAACGCTCTGGGCGCTGCTGGTGTTGAGTTCATGGGGGCAGCATTACGGTGTGTGCGTATAGTCATCGATCGTGGCAAGGAAATGGAGACAGGATGGCGGATCTGTCACGAAGACTATACCAGGATAATTGTGTCCGCGAGCCGCCCGTGGGTGCTTATGGATCTTGACCCAATGTCGTGTCGCCAAATCTGCCACTCACTGGATTTCATTGCCTGCCGCCAGTCTGCTGTTTCCACTTGAGCCCTTCAAAGCTCCATCGATATTGTTGATCGTATTGTTTCCCGTTTCCGAGCCAAGCTCCCGCCACACCACCAAGAAAAATAAGGTCATGCTTCTCACAGTACGACTGGTCTCTAGTCATCATGCACAGCCAACTATAAAGCGGGGCGATGAGAAGATTTAGGTCCGCCGTCACTTCCTTCCCTCCTCCGTGTGCATTATCACGATCGGTGTATTGAAACGCATTCTTGTCGGATACCCACATGGTTTGCCACATGGTGTCTGCGGCAAGTTTTAGGGTGGGAAGAACGCGGACATCCTGTGTACGATCGTAGTGGAGAATTAGAGCCTCTGCGGTGAGCGCCACCATAAACGGCCTTACATAGGGAGCATCTTTGGTCTTGAACCAGGAATTCATATGGCCAAACGCCTGCTCCACTAAATCGTTCAGCCGTTGCCTATCGGAGTACCCATAGGGAAGTGCAAGATATTTAGCCTCAATGTTGTAGGCGACCTCGCGACTGGTCTCGGTGCTCCTCGTCCATTCCAGTGGCGCATAGGCAAACGAGGCGTTATTGGCAAGGGCTAAAAGAGCTTCCTTACTCTTTTCATCATTCGTTCGCTCATAATCCATGAGAAGTCCGTGGGGAAATATCATCCAACCGGCGACTGCGCCTGGTTTCTGCTGCGCCAGCACATACTCATCCCTGTAAGTTCGTTCTGCCGCTTGCGCGCATTCATTCCAACGGTTGTCCCCTGTATAGTCAGCGATCTGGTAGTAGATTCTTTCAGCATCATAGTAACCATTCTCGCTGCGTACAGCCCATGGTTGGCTCCGATCCTTCAGTAATTCACAATATTTTTGGCCATAGGTGAGCATATTCTCTTGCCATTGATGCATGACATCACCGAAATTACCGCATCCTGCGCAGAGCGCTGTCAGCATAAGGGCGAAAGGAAGTGCAATCCCGATTATCATGATTGAGCCTCCATAAGTAACAGAGCAGGTATTTCGGCGCGCGAGAAGTAACGGCCTTTCAACGCTTCGACGCAGAAGGTCCACACACCTATCACTATATTGGCCCTAGATCGGCACAAGTGGTCGGTCACAGCAAAGTGAAAGTGACTTGAAGGGGAAGGATCGGTATACCTCTATGCACGGTTCTGAATTTTGTTGCAGTGCGTAATGGACGGCATGGGATTGCCTTCAGAACGGTATATTAACAGTTTAGTTGTTACAATCCACCTAGAAAGGCAAGGACCGCCGTGTAAACGTGACGCTTCATGACGGTTACCCAAGAAGGCGGCTGCGGGTAGGGCATACCTTGTTCCAAATTAAGGATGATGTAGGAAATGTCTGCCCCCTTTAACCCAGGTCGGATCTGGAGTTAGGATTTCGACCGGCGAAAGGAGGGGGTATGGCACGAAAACGGTATTCGGCGGAAGAGATCATCGGGCACTTGCGGACCATTGAGATCGAGTTGGGCAAAGGGCTCGCGGTAGTCGAGGCTTGTCGCAAGCTGGGGATTACCCGAGACAGACCTACTACCGGTGGAAGAAAGAATATTGCGGGCTGCGGGTTGATCAAGCCAAAAGGCTGAAGTGCCTGGAACAGGAGAATGTGCGACTGAAGCGCTTGGTGGCCGATCTCTCGCTCGACAATAATATCTTGAAGCAGGTGGCAGCGGGAAACTTCTAAGCCCGGCCCGACGCCGAGAAGCGGTGTGTCATGTGTTGGGCTACACAGATGAGACCATCGCTAATAGTACAAGCACCTACGCAGCAAATCTCAGCCACGGAGAAAAAACCTCGCGTGCCTGCTTGCGACAGCCAGCCTCTCCCAAGCACCAGGCTCTTGAATCGCTAAGAGCTAATAGAAACATGACGAGTAAAATCAGTTAAAAGATCATATCCATCCCATACAGGCGCAAAATCGAGAGCTTGGCCAATAGGGACGATTCGATCGACCCCTTTTGTCCCGGCAGTCACGGCCAACCGTTTGATTTCTTGAGGAGCTAATCCAAAATGTGTAATTGTTTGATCTTCTTCATTTACAAAATCTGCGATGCTATCCACATCTTCGATTCGCACGTGTTTTAATAGCCCTCCTCCGCAGGTGTTTCTTGTCACACGGCGGTAGTCCGATAACTCTACGCTTATGAATGCACTATGCTGCAAATCGACATTGACCTGAGGGGAGGCCGCAAGTTCAAAGGCTTCGTTTAACCGTAACATCGCCAAGGAGTCGGAAGTGCTATATCGACGTCGGGACGCTTCATCATTAAGACAGGTATTAAACCGATCAATGACCTTACGAACTACCTCGGGGGTTCCCACCCAGAAAATGATTTGCGGGGAGGAACACGCTTTCTGATCAAACCAAAACATGTCGTTAAAGAATCCGCTGATCACACGCCCGAAGACTTCATCAGAGGCATCAGAAAAGGGACCTGCGGCGATCACGGAATAGGAAAATTTACTGCTGAAGGTGCGTTCCGCGGCGTGTGGATTCAACTTCACCTGACGAACGGCTGCGATGGTATCGTTTCCTCCCCAAACCAGTCGCAGGCTGCACCACTGTGAAATCTGCTCTGTTAGTTGGGAATCATGAGCGTATGAAACAAACCAATTCCTCTCCCGGAGATCAGTGTCCTGCTGCATGAGCAGATTGAGCAGCTCAAGCAGTCCCTCTGTGAGCGGGCTTCTCTGGCTTGACAACCGTACAATATTGGCATTGCCGGAGACATAGGACAATGCCCACGAATAGAGAAACAAAGTGTCCACATTCCTAGGAGCAATATGGAAGACGCGGCCCACAGGGAGGAGAATAGATTGAGGATGGAGCCTGGCACGGTTTTCAAGCTCCCTCCGTAGTCGTTTCAGGTTCGCATCTCGGAGCCAGTACGCGAGGGCCACGGCTGCGGGATCGTGCCGTAACCTTCGGTCAGTCAGGATGGTTTCAGAGAGTCGTTCGAGGACGCCGCAGCGTCTGTCGGAAAACAGTTCTGTTCCGTACTGCGCCGTTGCAAGAAAGGCCTCGAAGGCTTGCCGTTCCATGGCGGGTGCCAGCGCGGTCATATCCTCTTGTCTGCTCTCCATCAACACATCACCTCTGGAAAGTGTCACTACACCCGCGCACCTGCGCTTTGGGAACTCGTCCGAGGACTTCGAAATACCGCCCCCCCATGCCCAGACCTTCAGCGTCAGTCCCGCGGATTACGCCCAGGTCTTCCGTCAAAATGGAATGACCTGGGTAGCTGAAAGGAAGCAGACTGACAAGCTGAATGACGCCCGGTTCCCCTATGGCAAGGGGCTTGAGCGTCCGAGGATCACGAATGAGGATGTCGGAATAGTTAGGGGCATGAAGATAGCCGAGTGAATTTTCCATGTAAATGCTACCCACCTGCTCCACCATGCCGTAGAAGTTTAGGCATTGGCTAATGGCAGTGACCTTTTGGACCCTATCACGAAATTCCGTCCGGGTGACGTTCAGGGACTGGAGCTTTTTCCAGCCGCCACCATGCACCAAGATGGCCTCAGGGAGATCCAATGTGATGTTCCGGCGCTCAAGTTCAAGAATGAAATATTGCCAAACCATGAATGTGAAGCCGAACAGGAGAACCCGACGATCAGGGACGGCCTCGAGATAGGCTAGGAGGCCTTCGACATCTAACGCCAAATCGTCGGTCAGGGCATACCAAGGGTTTCGGCCGCACTGTGAAATCCCAAGGATGCCGGCACTTCTGGCCGAATAGGTCGCGCGGTCTCGCATGACTTTTTCTTGGTCGATAAGAATGAGAGGAAGTCGCTGTTTCCCCAAAAAATGCTGCATAATCTTGATGAGGACCCTGGTCTGAACGTCCGCAGTGGCCCGATCAAGATAGATGCGACTCGGGACTTGTCCCGACGTGCCGCTCGAAGTCAAGACGCGGATTATTTGTTCTCTCGGGACACTGAACAGCTCGTGATTTTTGAAAAATGACACTGGTAGGAACGGACTGTCTTCAATGCGCTCGAATTGAAGAGCCCGTGTGCCGCCAAAGACGTTATCGACGATATTCCGGTACAGCTCGCATGATTCATAATGATGTCCGGTGAGATCTTGCAGGGAAGCCCGTAGCATGTCTGCCTTTTGATCCTGCTGGAGGCTAAACGGAGGAAGTCCTGCCAGTTGCTGCAACCGATCATTCTTCATAGCGCGAGAACCGTGTAGTCCGTCTTTCCGCTAGAGGTCCGGGGCAGCAGATCCACCAATTTCACTGTAATGGCTGCAGGCGTGGTGTGGAGATAGTGCGCAATGGTCTCTTTAATCGCTACATGATTTAGGTCACTCGCGGGTTCAACGAACACTACACAATGGTCGTCGGCACATACCGCTGCAGCTCTGACTGGGTATATCGATTCAACATGCGACTCCACCTCTTCAAGATTGATGCGTCGGCCAAAGAGTTTGGCTAAGCGCCTCAGTCGGCCGGTGAGGTAAAAATATCCCTCCTCATCAACGCGAGCCAGATCGCCGGTGTGAAGTATACCGTTCAGGTTGTCCCCTTCAGCCAAGGCGTCAGCTGATTCCGCATAACCGAGCATGACGTTGGGCCCACAATAGACCAGCTCAGTCGCCTCAGGGTTGGCTTCTACCGGTGCAAGATCTAATTTTCCTCCTGGAATCGCAATGCCAATTGCCCCAACCTTCCTGGCCAGCAGCTCCGGCGGCACATATGCGATCCGAGCTGTCGCTTCAGTCTCGACCATACATGATCCATAGTCGTGCTCCTGCTTTTTCTGTGGCCTGCCGAAACCTCTCAATGAGTTCAGGTTTTAGTGCTCCGCCGGCTTGCGTCATGCTTCGCAGAGTGGCATGGCGGGACAGGTCAAAATTGAGCCTGACCAAAGTTTCGTACATGTAGGGGACCCCGGCAAAGGAAGTGCAACTCGTGCGGTCAAAATCTTCCCAAAACTCAGGCCGCATGAACGAGTGTTCCGTTAAGACAATTGTAGGCTCCCGCGAGCAAGTGTGAGTGGATTAAGGACAGCCCATAAGAATATGTCATGGGTAAGCTCTGAATGCATCGTTCGTTTGGCGAGAGGCCCAAATACGTATCGATCGCTTTTGCGTTGACCCAGATGTTACGTTGCGAGAGGCGGACAAGTTTCGGGCTTCCTGTCGATCCCGAGGTCTGCAACATCAGAGCTAGGTCCGGATGGCAAGTCGTGCTATTTCTAGGGGCGGTGCACAGCAAATCATAGCTGGGGGAACCCGGGGGAGCGGCACACGGTCATAGCCCGGCGGCGCCAGGACGTTATGTGGGAGGGTCAGCAATGAAGGACCATACCGGTTCTAATTGCTGACCAGAGAGGCCGGTTCTCGGGTCGAGGAGGCAGACCGGAACGTGCGCCTCAAGGCAGCTCAGATAGATGACGATCGAATCGATCGTGTTTTCGGCATAGTGAAACAGGACTAAGCCCTGGTGTTTTTTTAGATACCCGGCACAGCATCCGACCCTTTCATGCAACTCGCCGTAGCCGACGGTTCGAGATGTCGCAGCGTCAATGATCGCTGGGGCATCTGAATTATGGTTTGCGAACGGCGGAATCATATCGACATGGCCCCATCAACGCCTACCACTTGCCCGGTGACATAGGAAGACAGATCCGAGGCTAAAAACAGCGCGCACTTGGCAACTTCACTCGGGGAACCAATGCGTTGGCCCATTCGAATACCTTGGAGTTGCTGATGATACCACTCTTTGGAAGCCGATCTGGCCATGTCAGTGTCGATGAAGCCGGGCGCAATGGCATTCACACGAATACCTCGGGGGGCGAGCTCCTTTGCGGCCGACAAGGTAAAGCCAACCATGGCCGCCTTCGTGGCGCCATAGGCCGAAAGTCCCGTCATGCCGTGCGTTCCGACAATTGACGACATATTGATTATGGACCCGTTTGACCCCCTTGGCATTAGTCGGATCGCGTATTGGGTCATCTCGATCATGCCGACAACATTGACCTCAAGCATGGTCCGAATAGAAGCGACTGGAGTCATGCCTAACAAGCCAGGTTGCATCACACCGGCATTGTTGACCAGGATATGAAGTTCGCCATGCCGCTTCCGGCATGTGGCGATGACTTCCTTCACATGGCTCTCGTCGGCGATGCTTCCGCGGACAGCCGTAATCTCCGCGCCTTTTTGGCGCAGGATTCCAGCGGTCTGCTCAAGCTGATCGCTGGTTCCCGTCAGGACAACGGCGGCCCCCTGCTCCACAAACAATTCGGCAATGGCGCGGCCGATGCCTCTAGTGCCTCCGGTAATCAGTGCCACACGGCCTTTAAGCAGCATAAAAATTCACGCCATGCTTCTGAAGTGTAATCCTGGCCTGAGCAACAGTACTCATTGCGAGAATTTCTTCCGTTTCTAGAATCACGTTGAACTCTCGTTCAATGGCGGCTACTAAGGCCATGTGTGCAATCGAATCCCATTCCTTCGCGCTATTGTAGGCCAAGTCATCTGTGATATTTTCGATTGGTAACCCTAGCACTTCGGCAAAGCATTTTACCAACTTGTCGTTATTCATGGAGTACTCCTACAGTTTCGCTCTGTCGTTCCCGTTCTCGCTTCTCGTCATACGTGCTCTAAGTATCATATTCAGGATGCCAGCTGCCGCCCATTTGATCATATCTTTGCGCGCCCAGAGCACGAGTCCCATGAAGGGCATGAATTGCCCCGATTCATAGAGCTTCGCTCGGCGACGACTCCCTACCAAATACCCGGAGTCCGGTGGAGCCGGCCCCAGATGGGTAACGAGCCCGCCATTATCGAGAAAGACTTTATTAATCCACCGGCTCGGAGTCACACCAAACGGATCAGGCCCGTGAAACCACCCCGCGGCGAGGAGGCCTTTGACTTCTGGCTGTAACTCCAGCGACTTGGCGATGCGATAGTAGGACCGTTCCGACTCGCGCTGGAGCAGGGTCGCACGCCCGGTTGTTTCGGGAAGTAGTGCGTTTCCACCAACGGCCCAAATCCTCCCAATTTGACGGTCACGAACCACCACAGCTCGGCCCAGACGAGCACGGGGGCTTTGAACAACCACGAGCGCGGAAGGCCAGATCTTTCCCAGTGCCACTGGCCAGCGGGAAAACGTTGGAGGAGCACAATGCGACAGAACGCCTGAAAACTCGCGCTGCCAGCAGAGAGAAGCTCGAGCCATTCCAAGTCGGGATAAGCAAAGAACTTAAACTCGTGCAGAATGTGACGCTTGACCGAGTGAGCCACGGGCAGGTTAGGCACCTCACCAATTGTAGAGACCGCTGTAGATAGGAGCAAAAAACGTTCAAGAAGACACAGGTCTATAGCCACACCGGTCTTACACAACCCCTCTTTCCAATCCTGGAGAGACGATACATTGGGATGGCCCTGGGCCAACAAGCGTGTTCGCGTGATATAGTCGTCATCCTTTAGCCCCATCTGTCCCAGTCCTCGAGCAATCCTGGCGAACTCTGGACTTGCGAGGGCATTCCTCAAGCATTCCGCCTTAATCCCCTCCAACTCCTCAATACGCATGGTACCTGCCTACACGCAGGAGGGGCACGAGGCCTGTCAGCCAGGCCTCATATTCGAGGCTTGTGATGTTCAGATGATCCAAGAGCAAGGAAGCTGAAAGGCATCCAGGTATCTGCCGAGGCGAGGCCGTGCTCACAGGTGGTCGCTGAAACTACACCCTGATCCTGTAACCATCCCACAAACCTCTCTTGAAAGTTCCCACTCGGATAGCAGAAATGCTTGGGGTCGTTCTCTGTGACGTCCCGAATCCAATGACGATTGTCCTCGATTTCCTGAATGAATTGTGTCCGATCTGCCGGGCTCCGATGTCGATCGGGTATGGAGCTGCAAATCTACGCCTTAGAGGACGCCGCCCGAACGTCTTCCGCAGTCATTAGGTGGAATAGGCGCTCACGACACAGTGAGCCGTAATCGATCTGCAGTGCATCGGCAACCTGAGAGGCCATGAATCTTTCTCTTGGCCCGATAGACGCTGTTCTTGGGCAAATCTACACAGTCGGTGAAATACGATCTCTCTGGAGTCTAAAGTCCGCAGCTCAGTTTGCTCGATCCCCATATCCGGCATGATGAGCGAGCGGTCCCGACCTTTCCAAAGTAGATAAGAACAGATAAGGGGAAAGATGGGCCAGCGATGCTGGCTGTAATACGTCGTCAAATACACAGTCGCTGGGAAACCGTATTCCTTGAGGATGGGTAAGGCAAACTGGGTAAAGTTGGCAAAACCATCGTCGAATGTGATAACAACACTACGAGGTGGAAGGGCTCGGCGATAGAGACGGTCCAAGCCTTCGCTGAGCGACAAGACATGAAACTGCTCAGAACGTAAGAGTTCCATGCGCCACCGGAACATCTCAGGAGTTACATAGAGAGAGGGACGCCATGCCAGTTCATCACCCTCTGAGATCCCGTGGTAGCACAGAATGAGAAGGCGACGTGAACGCCACGGGCTGTACCCGAGCATATCGAGTCCGCGACTATACTTTAGCGCTTTCAACCCGGCTTGCTTTAGCGGTCCTCTCATCTCCATACGCCTCGCAGCAATGATCAACTTACCGGTATGACAGACACGTATTCTCTCCAGGTCACAAAGACCAGCAGAGACCACAATTGCTCGATGACACTCCAGTCAGGAGTTTCAATCGGCTTCGCTCGTATCGCGCGATAAGTGCCCCAATCTGACCCATATCAAACAATCCCGAGTCCTGTATCGATTTGCAGAGTAGCACATCCCGAAGAAGCAAACCGTACAGCCTGTTCAAAAATGACCTCGGTATCGCTCTTCGTTTTAAAGATATGGCCGGTCGACAGTAATTCCTTGCGCAACTCTGGGTAATTGTAGATCTCTCCATTGAAGACAATCTAGATCCTCTGTGTCTCATCAGCCATGGGCTGATGCCCACGCGCCCAATCGATAATGCCGAGTCGGCGATGACCTAGCCCTGTAGGTCCGTCGCAGACAAATCCCTCATCATCAGGGCCACGGTGATGCATGATATTTGTCATAGCCTAGAGGATCGCAGGCTCAACACGCTGACCATCATGCCGCATCAACCCTGCGATTCCGTACATGAACTTAACCTTTCTGAACGAGGAAGCTGTCCTAGCCCGACTCAGGGCACGGTGGTGACAAAAAGGGGAAAGTTATCCCATTTGTTATTCACGTTCATATAGAGAAAACTCCTGCTTTTAGGTCGGATACGGATGACATGTTATATGCGAGGTGATGTATGACCATGTAGGGGGTTTGGACCTTTCATCAGTTGTCCTGGGTAGGTAGCTACCTCTGATTGCGGACCAGCAACATCCTGTGGTTGAGATAAACGACACGCCGAGGGGGCACTTTACGTACTTCCTGATCTTATTCTGAAGTTAAGTTAGGGATGACTATAGCGGTCCGATAACGAGATATCAGTGTTAGGGGGTCTTCCTGATCGCGATCTGCGCGATCTGATGGAGCCCTCATGTTACCGTCGACGATATGGTGTCTCGGGGAGAGCATATTCTAGAGGACGTGCGGATAGTTGTTCCATGTTCACCCCTGCCGGAAAGTTTTGTACTAGGCTTCGCATCATGTCATGCTTCAGAAATCGTACTCTCCAACGGCAACCCTTTCGATTTCATAGATGGATGTCCTTTGTGACATTGCCGACAGAGATAACCCCTTTTGTGTGGACATATTTTAGAAGTGATAAGTGAAGCCTTACGAAATCTCCCTACACTGAATTGAGCAGATCATGGAGGTGATCATCTTAACGCTCATCTGGTCTTGTGCCGCTTAGTGCCTAGTGCGGTCTGCGTTGGTTGTAGAACGTGAGATCGCTCGCTAAGTGTTGCTGCGCCACCTGACCGTCTCGTAACCCTCAGATAGACTTCTTTGTATTTGACTGTCTTTCATAGTCGCTCAGCAAAGACGTTATCGCGCCAGCACCCTGTGCCGTCCATGCCAATCTGGATGCCGTGTGGTTTGAATAAGCCGGAGATCCGATTGAACAGTTACGTCACAACGAATGACATTTTGCTGCGCTTTACGATGCTGGCCTCAGGCACATGACGGTCGGCTTCTATGGTAGGACAGAAATATGACCACCACGTCCAGCGAATGGGCCCGGTCCGAGCCATTGAAAAACGATTGGAAAATGCACGAAGCCGGTATGGTACGAGCAGGCACGCGTCTGCTTGCGTCCACGCAAGAGGGTGCCGTCCATGTTGCTAAGACCTTCGCACGACTTCTTTGTCAAAGCTTTTGAGGAGTACCTCGCCGGTGAGCCGGCCAGCATCCGAGCGGTTCGTCGCATTGCTGGGCCGAAAGCATACTAACAAAAATAGGCGAGAGGCTTGAGAAGCGGCCTACGACTCATCTCTCGCAGACCCATGAACAGTCTCCCATAATTTGCGAGGTTTGTTCTCAAAAGAACGAATGAGGTGAGGTCATTCTAAGTTGGCATGATTCAAACATTGTTAGAAATGAAGATACAAGAATGAGTTAGCTAAATGACTAGTCCATAATACTTATTCTATCTAGTTGGTCTGACTCTTGCTAATAGACATCAGTGATGTCAGATACTGCATGGGTGATGACCAAAAACCTCGTACAACCACGAGGTCACGTTTTCATCAGTCTCCTTCTCACCGTACAAAATTCTCTCCGCGGTATTACCAGGCTGATGCGACGAACACGGATTGTTCGTATGCCGCCATTGGTGCCGCAGGTCTGAGCTCCGACTCAAATCTTCGTCAATGCAAACCGTCAATAATCTAGCTACGAGCGGTGACGTATGAGATATCTATTAAGTATATCGAGCGTACTATGTGCCGTCCTGTTTCCATCGCCTGGTTGGACGGCATCTTTGGATGTACCTGTGACAAGGCAAGGAGCTGCAGGTAACAAATCTATTACGAGTCGCATATTGACCCAGGTCGAACTTAAACAAGCAGGTGATGAAGCGTTGATCAAAATCATCGGCGATGGTCCTTTATCTTATCGAGTGCTCTCACTTGGTTCCGATCGAGTCATTGTCGATCTGATCAACACGTCGACGAAGCTTCAACGAGGTTTTGATTTCAATCATCGGATCGTCCGGCAGATTCGTATCGGACAGCACCCTAATCTCCTGCGTCTTGTCATTGATCTAAACCAGCCCGCAACCTATTCAATTCAAGAAGGCAACAAAGATTTGTCGGTCTCACTTGCACCAAAACCCAGTACCCGTGCGGGTGAGATCGCGCTGCCGTCTCAGGGGACGAATAGCACGGAAGTCAAACGAAGCGAAGCCGCAAAGGTGAGCGCTGCATCCGGATCTGCATTGGTAGCATCCGGAGACCGTCCACTCCCTGCAATCGATGCAGACCGTACCAATAGTGAACCCATTCCCCACGAAGGCCGGCGCAGAGCTGCAGATCGTCATTTTGTGGATCAACCCACTACTCAGCCTAAGACAGAAACCTATGTCGCGGCTTTCGGGGGAGTGTCCTTCTCACAATCCTTCACAAACGTGCATGGCGCCGGGACGAATTCTTCAGTCAATGTAAGTGATCTAGCCTTAGCACGCACAGGCATAGGCGGATTAAAAGCAGGTTTTTCTCCTTCGTACGCGAAATGGATGGCGATAGAAACCGAGGTGTTTTACGCATCGCCTCATTTCAAACAACAGAGTGTGACCGTCACGGGAAGCGGCGGGTCGGCAACAGGTGATTTTGCCGGTTCGCATACACGCGTGGCCACGTGGGCACTCAATTGGATCGTGCGCTATCCCGGCGAATGGATTCAACCCTATGCCGGCGCCGGTTTTGGTGTTTTTTGGGGGCGCTTAGCGGATTCTGGCGGGACGTCTTCGTCTGATGTGAGCCCCGGACTAAACGCCCTTGCCGGCATCCGTGCGAAGCTAGGTCAACACTTTGTATTTTTCACAGAGTACAAATACAATCGGACCAGTTTCGATTTTAGTGCGGCCGACTTTCATGTCGCTTATCAAGCGCATTATGTCGTCGGAGGGTTGGGCTTTCAGTTTTGATGAGCTATCGTCAAGGGTTGTGGATTGTGTCTGATCAGGCCGCGACCTTTCGCCTTTCTTATCTGGCCTCTGCTCTGTAGCTCCGATAACTGCCCCTCGCTCCTTTAGCAATTGTCGACACTTCGTTAGTTCATACCGCAGTACCTGACATCCGGACCACCGCTTCGGAAACACGGACGCAGCTATTCCGCCGTCAGCGACTCTTGTCGCCGCGTCTTTGTAGACCGTAACCGAAGTGTTGGGGCGGATTGGCGAACATACGTGTGAACTTCTGATCCCCGGCTATTGCGGAGAGAAAAGGCCTGTCGCCGTTGAGACGACAGGCCTTTTCATCCTTCTTCGCAAGCAAGTTTCGTCTATTCCATAAACCATGGAACTGATATTAGTGCTTCATTCTTCCATCAGCCACGCCGGCTGTCCGGCGACCTGAATCTGGCGATAAGTCCCTTGATTTTCTAAAAACGAGACGACATCCTGCTTTGAAATTCCGAAACGCTCACGGAATAAGCTCCATGGATGACTCGTTGTTGAAGAGCTAAAAATATCGAAGATATAAATCTGGCCACCACTCTTACGAGTCAGCTGAATGTCGACTTGATGAGATTCAAATGTCTCTTGGATGTCGTAGCCATGATCGTCAAAGGCCGTGGAAAGGTTGATGGCATGAGGGGATTCTTTCAGTTTCATTCCGTAGACTAAACCTTGAATGGGCTCACTACCGTCGTAAATCACTAAATCTTGAGGCCCCAGGGCAGAAGAGAGTTCATGTACATATCGTGAATAGGGGTAGGCATGACGAGGGAGCGCAAATGTTACGAGAGTGTTCGTTACGACCAGACACATCGCGATCACGATTGTGGCTTCATCAAAACGTCTATGTCCACGGTGCTGCCAAAAAATAGCAATGAGAATGACAACCGGCGCAGTGATCTGAAACCAGAATTCCTCTTCACTGGTATTCCAGATAAGACCAAATAGGAAGTAACCCAACACAGCTGACGCCATGGCCAGCACGATGTCTTTTTCCGCTTTCAGAAGATGAGACCATGAAGATAGGTGCGCATACCATACTCGCAGTAGAACCCAAGCAATGCCTAGAAAGGTCAGGACATTTAAAAACATGACGGCCTTGGAAATAGGTGGAGGGGAGAAGCCGAAGATTGCTGCTTTCACGATCGGACCCACTTCAGAGGTAAAAGCAAAATTCTTGATCACTGCAGACAACGCTCGTCCTATCGTGAGCCAATTCAGGCCTCCAAATCCTACTTCTTTCGATGTTGCATTGGCTCCGTAACTGGTTAACCAAGTAAGGAACGGTTTGCCAGGTGCTGCGACGGCATAGGCGGTTCCGAGAAACACTAGAGCGGTAACGGTCGCAGACAGTCCAAAAATAAGACAGACTCGTATGCGTTGCGTCAAACGACCACTGCTGACCAGAAGGAGAACGAGTAGGAGAAGGCCAAACCAAGGCAGTGCGTTGATGAGCGTGCAGAGTGACAGTCCTATCGATAATCCTGCCGCGAGCAGAACCTTCGTCTTGTAAGTGTGAAAATATTTCAAAAGGAACAAAATGGTGAGCATGAGGAAGGGAGCTGTCACAAGCTTGATGTGATCCGACGTGGCTAAGTAAAAAAAGTTATAGGAGAAAGCCATAAAGACAATACAAAGGCGGCGAAATGTCGCTGGCACGGCTAATGTCTTCAAGCATAGGTTAAGAAGGAATAAGCTTAGGGTGGCCAACCCGACATCCAGGTACTTTTGGAACTGTGTCCCATCGGGTGGCAGTCCAGCGCCTTCCCAGACAAGATACAAAGACAGTGCAATCGGCTCCATCAGCAGGTAATTCGGATTTAGGTCGAGATGATGGTGCTCTAAAGATTGTGCCCATCGCACGCCGTCCCCGTGTGGTGCTTCGGGTAAGAGAAGAATATAGGAACAAAGAATGCCAATAAGGAGAAAGTAGTCGAGTATGTCGGAGTGCCGTCGTAGAGGAGGGGGGGCCAGGCCGTCAGTTCTAGATCGACTATTAAAGGAGGTGTCCTGATGCATTTATCCCCGGTATGAATCGATGACTAGATTCACGGAACCGTCACAGTAACAGTCAACGGCCGATCACACTGTAGGTATTTTTGGCAAATGAGTTGCTGTACTAGTTAACTCATGGTAGGCAACTCTAATACTTATTTGTAACATTCTTCCTACGCATCGACGAGAAGGCTACCGGTGTTGAGTTCTTCGTTCATAAGGCACACTTACCCAATTCATTAAAGGTGTTATGAAAACCATTGCGATAGCAGGCGAAGCAATAACTACAGCTTCAAAAGACGCTGTGCTGGTGGCGCGAACGATGCGGCCGCTTGAGTGGATTAAGAATATTTTTGTGTTTGCTCCGATATTTTTCTCAGGTGGAGCGGAGCATTTTGATAAGTTATTGCTCGTCGGGTTGGTCTTTGTCGCCTTTTGCGCGATGTCCAGCGCCGTTTATATTTTTAATGATATCCGTGACCGTGACTTTGACCGGACTCACCCGGCCAAGCAGGATCGTCCTATTGCTTCTGGTGCTCTTCCCGTAGGCCTTGCCGCAGCAGCAGCGGCATCCTTAGCGATATTTTCATTAATCATCGTCCATTCTTCGCCGCCCGTTTTTGGTGTGCTGCTGGCCTATGCCGGCATGAATGTTTTGTATAGCTTGATACTCAAACATGTTGTGATCCTGGATGTATTTACCATTGCTGCGGGTTTTGTGTTGCGCGTGTTCGCCGGTGGACTTATTGTTCAGGTCGAGCCTTCGAGCTGGCTGATCATGGCGACCTTCCTCCTGTCGCTGTTCCTAGCCCTGGCCAAACGGCGGCACGAATTGTTGCTCATGAAGCAGATTGCAAATTCGCATCGTCCAGTACTTGAGCAATACTCAGTGACTCTTGTCGACATCCTGACTGCCGTGGTCACCCCTGTGACACTCATTACCTACATTCTATATACGCTCGACGGCACGACCATGGCGCGTTTCCATTCCAGCAAGTTATATTTGACGTCCGGATTTGTCGTCTTTGGTATTTTCCGCTATCTCTATCTGATTCACCAAAAAGATCTGGGTGGCTCTCCAGCCAAATTGGTTGTCAAGGATACACCCTTGCGCACGGCCATTCTCGCTTGGGTCATCACGTTTGCAGTTATTGTCTACATCAGTTAATGAGAACGGCCTCTCGTGTCGTGGTTTTTGACTTAGACGGTACATTGACGCGTCACGACACGTATGTGCCCTTCCTCACCGGGTTTCTTCTTCGTCGTCCTTTGCGCTTACTACGAACTGTCGCTCTACCCGGCGCTCTGCTCTTGTTCATGATCGGGCCGACTTACAAATACTCAATTAAAGGAACGTTTTCTGAATGCAATTTTGGCGGGTGCCTCAAGGCAGGACATAGAGGCATGGACCCAGGCTTTTATCACCCGTGTTCTGTCAAGAGGATTGTGTCGCGAAGCGCAAGATATTCTCGAGTACCACCGTGCCCAAGGAGATTTGTTAATACTTCTGACGGCTAGTCTAGATCTTTATGTGGAAGAGTTGGGACGTCGACTAAGATTTGATCGCGTCTGTTGCACGAAAGCTGAGTGGAGTGCAGATAGATTGACTGGAAAATTGTCCGGCCCAAACCATCGTGGTGAGGAAAAGGTCCGCTGCCTGCTTCGCCTGCGACAGGATTATCCTGGCGCTACGGTCGTGGCTTATGCAGATCACTCTTCCGACCTTGATTTTTTAAGGATGGCCGATCAAGCGACGCTCGTCAACGGTACTAGAAAAGCTCAACGCCTGGCCAAACAGCAGGGCATCTCTTCTGCGAAGTGGAAATCATAAGGTGAATCGAGGTGCAGTAACTCTCTACCGGTTTACCCGATTCACTTTGGAAGTAGGCATAAGCCTGACACCTCCTTTCCTGCATGATGGTTTACTTGGTGACATATTTGTGCGAGGCTCACGTGAATTTACGAAGAACATGAGGTGGGAATTGACCGGAGAGAATTCTATCTGTCTCGTGCATGAGATGCCTGCTCTGGCCGGGGGGCCATCTGGGCTCAATCGCCCACTTGTTTCTACCTTACTCGTCTATCACAAAGGGAAGCCGTATGCGGGAACCAGATGGATCCCGAACCGTTTCATTCGAACTCTCTTTGAAAAACTGGGCGGGTACCATGAATATAGAGGAAACCCAAGGTCGCTCGAATATATGAAGGGATTGGTCGATCACTATCTGGGCAAGATCGATCTTGTACCGACATATGATTTGTCCATGCTTTCCCGAATCCCTACGGTCGAACAAATCGTTTTACTCTGGCCTGATGCCAATGGGATGGGATGGTTTGATATTGAGCGGCGTGTATTTAAACTGAAAAAGGCGAGCAGCGACGTGTATGTACTAAACGGCCGCAAGCGGTTGTTTGGACTTTCAAAAAGTCAGTGGAGACTTATCAGATTTAAGCGATTCTTGGAAAAAAGCTTTCTTCTAGAGATGGGTGTCTTACTTCTATTTGTCATAACGGCCCCTATACTCGCTCTTTGGGATGGTCTTTCGCAGGGAGTGCGGAGAAATTCATGACTGAGTTGAAAGAAAAACGACACATCAAGGACTGGTGGGCCACTCGTCCGATGACCTATGGCCAGCTACATGGAGAGCCGCTCTACCAGACTGAAACGGGAGAATTCGTAGCCGTCGAGATGGGAAGCCGAGAGTTCTTTGATCAAGTAGACAAAACATTTTATAGTTGGACTCAAGCATTTCATACTAAGGAAGGCCATTTTGCCGGACTGTTTCCATATGAGCGTTATCGCAATAAGAAAGTACTCGAAATCGGATGCGGGATGGGCACAATGATCATGAATTGGGCAAAGCAGGGAGCCCATGTCACTGCGGTCGACCTGAACCCTGTTGCGATTGCTCAAACCAAACGCCGTTTTGATCTCCTTGGTTTGCAGGGTGACATAATTGAAATGGATGCGAATATCCTCCAGTTCCCTGATTCTACCTTTGACTATGTCTATTCTTGGGGAGTCTTGCACCATTCCCCAGACCTTGGTCGATCTATCTCCGAACTCTTACGCGTCCTCAAGCCCAATGGTGAATATGGCATTATGCTGTATAATCGCGCTTCAGTGTATTACTGGTACTTAGTCGGGTACCTCGAAGGTTTTCTTCATGGCGAGTCCAAGTTTCTTACACCCACTGGAACTTGCCAGTCGTTATACGGATGGTAATGAGCAGGAAGGAAATCCTCATACGTGGCCCGTGACGAAGCAAGAGATGAAAGCCCTTTTGCAACCACATTCAGCGGAGCTGAATATCTATGCAATGGGCCCTTTTGAATATGCTTTTCCGCCGAAAATAGCATCCTATTTGCCTGAACGCTGGATTCGAGCTTGGGCCAAACGATGGGCCTGGAGCCTCTACATGAAAGGGGTTAAGCGGCTAGCTTAAGACTGGTTGACCTTTTTGAAGACAGTTATTTAATTCCCTTCCTGCCAAGCTTGCGTTCCTTCAGCCGATCACGTTCATCAAACAAGAGTTATCGCTCTCCTATCGCCACTCGTATCGGATTGATAGCATAAAGAGGTCTCGATTGAAGTTAAGATTTTGTCCCTGAAGGTAGCTGTTACTTATGAAATGGCTGTAGGTCGCATTTCCGCTCAACCGCTTTGTAAATGAATAATTTAGGTTGGCTGAGACGTAGTATGTAATAAACTTCAACGGTGGTCCGCTGACGGATTCATTCTGCGCGTAGTTGCCACTGACCGATCCGATAAATTTTTGGGTAAATTGTTGGTTAACGCTCAATGATGCCACATTGCTAATCAATGGAGCCGCGGAGACATAGAAGCTTGGAAAGACAGACCGTGAAAAGCTCACAGTGGTCAGGGTGGAACGTTCTTGCCATGAAGCGGATGCCGACCCTAGGTACTGTATATTCTCAGTAATTGTGCCTCCCAGGAACTTACTCACCCCGGCGGTAATGTTTGAAGAAAATCTTTGAGAAAATTTCCGTTGCCAGCCGAGCGTTACTCCCATTAATTCAAAACCTCCTGCCGAGTAATATGCGGCCGTGTACGTAGCCTGGACAGACACGTTATCGCGTGCCGACACAGCGAACTGTGGGCCGACTCCCGCCGTGAGATATTGTGTGCCGAAGTACCCACCTCCCGCCGGCGTAGCGAAGGTCGATCCAAATCGCATGTATTGATGAGTGAGGTTGGCTCTTAAACTCGTCATCGGATTGAATGCGTAACCGGCGTTTAACGTAAGCACATTGAACAAGGAATTGGCCCGCACACCTTGAATACCACGGGCAAAATTTTCAGCGCCGCTCGTGCCGGTTGCCGCCGGCGCGTAAAAAGCGGGTGGTTGGGGGGAATAAGTAATAAAGTCGCTGACCGAAAGGCTTGAGCGCTTGACCAGTTGGGCCAACCAGTTGTCAAACGTTGCATTGATGGAACCCGTTAGGGAAATGTAATTTAAACCCGGATTCCTCGCGTAAATATTTCCGGTAAGTTGGCCCGATCCCCCCCAATTGATTAACCTCCCGCGTTGCTCTGTCCGAATGGCTGGAGTTATCGAAGTCACAAAGTCGTCCTTCGGTCCCTGTATATTATTGCTGAAGAAAACATTTGAATCATAGCTTTCCGACATGCTGACGGAGGGAATATATAGCGGATAGGTTTCAGCGTAAGCTGGGTGCCATTCGGCACACATACTGCCGATCGCCCATACCATGGCATACAAAATTATTGACTTTGTGTTTCTACACATTTTCTAAGGTTATGCGGAGTAATTGAAACGCTCTTTGATATCAAATTGGCCGGTGAAAACCTGTCGGATTCGGACTGGTTTATTTGTAGGAGTAACAAATTAGGGAAGAGGTTGTAGGATTCGAGTCTTCAACGCGGGAGAACGATGGGATTCACATTCAAATATCATTCTGCAGTCATGTCTTACTACTATGGTTTTTAGACGATAATCATGACCGCGTCTCAGCATGTCCCACGCTGCAGACGAGCTGCGTACGCTGCTGCATAATAGTTTTTAAATTCCCCGCTTTTAATCTTTTTCCACCAATCTTCATGTTGCGCGTACCAGTCGATAGTAAGAGCTAGTCCTTCCTCAAAAGCAACTACGGGCGCCCACCCGAGTTGTTTGAGTCGCGTGCAGTCGATGGCATAGCGACGATCATGCCCCGGCCGATCTTGAACGTAGCGAATAAGAGACTGAGGCTTCTTGAGGTGTTGGAGGATTATGTCTGCGACCGCAATATTCTCGCGCTCATTTCCACCGCCGACGTTATAAATTGTTCCCGGGACTCCATGCCTCAGAACATGTTCAATCCCGCCGCAATGATCGAAGACAGATAACCAATCGCGACGATACTTTCCATCCCCATACAAAGGCAACGGTTGATCTTCCAGCGCGTTGGTCACAAATAACGGAATGAATTTTTCGGGGTATTGATTGGGACCATAGGTGTTGCTACCGCGGGTAATCAAGACGGGGAAGCGATAGGTGGTCCAATAACTCAAGACCAACAAGTCGGCCCCGGCTTTACTGGCCGAATAGGGACTCCGTGGATCGAGCGCGTCGGATTCTTTTGAAGAGCCCTGCTCGACGCTTCCATACACTTCATCGGTGCTGACTTGCAGAAAGCGAGAGACGCCGGCTTTACGCGCTTCTTCCAACAGCGTCGCGGTGCCTACGACATCGGTCTTGGTAAACGCGCTGGGGTCAAGGATGGAACGGTCGACGTGCGTTTCGGCTGCACAATTAATGACCGCATCCGGCCTATGTTGAATAAAGACTTTTTCAATCGTCGGTCGGTCGCAAATATCCCCATGGACAAATGTGTACCGACTGTTCGTTTCGATGTCTCGTAAATTTTCTAGATTTCCCGAATAGCGTAAGGCGTCAAGATTGACCACCTCATGTTCGTTTTTCAGCAAGCGTCGCACCAGATGAGATCCGATAAATCCGGCGCCGCCCGTTACAAGAATCCGCATCATCACTCCATTTTGTTCGCGCCGGTTTCCGCGACTCGTTGATTTGCGAAATAAAGCGACTCGATCGTTCCTGCATCGGTCCACCAGCCTTCCAGCACGTCCCAGGTCAACTGACCGGCTTGAATATAGGCATTATTTACGTCGGTGATTTCTAACTCGCCCCGGCCGGATGGTTTGAGCGTTTTGATAATATCGAAGACGGTCGCATCATAAAAATAAATGCCCGTGACGGCGTAAGGTGACCGCGGGTTTCGAGGTTTTTCCTCAATATTGACGACACGGTTGCCCTCGAGAACCGGGACACCAAATCGCTGTGGATCTTTAACTTCTTTCAAAAGAATTTTAGCTCCTGCTTTTTGCTTACGAAACGCCTCTGCGGCCTTCAAGATATTGCGTTCGATCAAGTTATCGCCAAGAACGACGCACACCGGTTCCCCATCGGCAAAAAACTCAGCCAAGCGCAAGGCGTCGGCAATACCGCCTTCGCCTTCCTGATAGGTGTAGTCGAGGTGGCGAAGTCCAAACTCTTTCCCGTTGCCCAATAGTTTGAGAAAATCGCCGGCATTATTTCCCCCGGTCACCAGCAAAATCTCTCGTATGCCGGCATTAACCAGCGCCTGGATCGGATAGTAGATCATCGGTTTGTTGTAGACGGGGAGCAAATGCTTATTCGTCACGCGCGTCAGGGGTGACAATCGCGTTCCGAGGCCTCCTGCCAACACGACGCCTTTCATGTCATCTTCCCTTTCATTTGCGGCTCTCGCGAAATCAGACTCACGTTGAATTCTTCTCTTGCTCGAGCATCGGGCTTTGTTCGCTTCATCGACAGTCTCTTGATCATCGTGGCAGTCCGAGGATTCGACGGATTGTCGGCGCAGTGCCATGGACGATAGTGGATGGAACATACAAGGCCATAAGATAGGCGAGAGGGATGAGTGTCACGTCTATCGTGAGAAGTTGCCAGAGCATCCGGCTGGAGAGGGCACGGTCATGCGTGCGACCATAATAATAAGCGGATTCACTTGCCAGGGGAATGCGTCGTTTGAGAACAGCCTTAATGAGACGGCGCCGAGGCTCCAAGGTGGTGCGCAATTGTTTCTTTAACGCCAAAACATGGTCTAAACGATAGCGTAGAGCCCGAATTTCACGTCCACCAGAAGCACTCGTCGTGAGGTAGCGCCATTTAACAAGAGGCTGCATGATAAACGTCATATCATAATGTTGACCTATACGCAGGTACAAATCATAGTCGCTTCCGCATCGAAATGTCGGGTCTGAGGGTCCGACGTCTTGAAGGACTGCGCGAGGCATCATCACCTGAGAAACGGTCCAAACTGGATTCCATTCCAGTGCGTGTTCGTAGTAGGGCACCGTCACGATCTGATTCTTTTGTAGCTGTAACTTGTTTTCGACATCGCGGAGCAGCGACGGTTGAAGAATCCCTCCGTCATCGAACTCGACGCCGTTTGCCACAATGAGTCCGGCATGAGGGGAGTTCTTGGCCGCGGTCATTTGGACCGCAAGCTTCTCGGGTTCCCACAGATCGTCACCGTCTAACAGCGCGACATACTCTCCTCGAGCATGTGAAATACCCGTGTTGCGTGATGAAGCCACGCCCTGATTCTTTTGCCGGATGTAACGAATCGTATTCCCATAGCCGGCAAGGAGATTCGGGGTGTCGTCTGTGGACCCGTCATCTACGACGATGACCTCCGAGGCCGGATAAGTTTGGCTGAAGACCGAACGTAACGTCTCTTCAATATATCGAGCTTGGTTATACGTCGTTATGACGACACTTATGGTCAGTCCCATTAGTAGCTCAACTGAGTAGCTCAACTGCCCAGACTGGCCCCGTCTGACGCCAGAATCAGGTGACCACGCGGAGTGTGGAGTTCACCCAATCTTAGAAGGGCACCGTTGCTAGTCTGTCCTTTTCGCGCTAGAGGTTACTCTCACCGTTGCTTCTGAGATAAGCACTTGAGTATAAGTGCGATAAGCATTTTATCGAATCAGCTTCCTTCATGAAATTTGGGTTTGCTATAACCTTAGTTGATCGTGCCCACGAAGACGTTTTAGGTGTAAACAAAGAGAAACAATCAGTTAGCCCTTTGGTTCCCCAATTAACAAGCTCTTGGCTAACACACTGCAACCCTGCCTGATCGCATTGTTTCTTAAATAATTCAGCTGTCATGGTAAAGGCGCGCCAATGATAAGGATCTATGAAACCGCTCCTTGTGAGGAGTTGTCTTAATCTACCAGGTAGCCTTTGGCTGACAGAGAAGGCCCGTTGATATTTCCCTATATTGGAATGATGTATAAACCCGATGCCGTTTGGCTTCAGCTTTTTTGCTAATTGGTTCATATAAGCTTGGATGACATCAGCCTCTGCATGTACCAATGAGTCGAAACTAAAGACAAAATCAATCGAATTGTCCAGGATCATTGCCAATGATTTTCCATCATTTACATGGTAGGTAATATGCTGATCGGAAGCAAATCTCTGCTGACAGGCATCGATGCAATTTTGCCCCAAGTCGACTACTACAAGGTGATCACAATAATGCTTTAAATAGTTCGTCCATCGTCCGAGTCCTGGTGCGATTTCCAGAATCGTGCCTGCTGGCAGGAATGCGTGGATGCGAGGGAATATCGCACCGAACCATTGAGCTTCGGATCCACCCCAAGTCGCGGACCACTCTTCTCCTTCTTTTGCCCACTCATAATTTATGTTCCACATCTTCAAATTCTGTTCAATCGTAGGCATAGATGTCTCCAAAACAATAACGTTGTCTAATTATTAGCGGTCTGCGACAGGGAAGTCGGTCCTCGACATGTTTAGTATGCCGCTATCGGACAAGTATCTTGCCTCCTTTGTGATCCTTGCATGAACCTATGGGATCTGGCATCGGAATAGTCAGATCCTGTCATAGGTGTAACTCGTAACGGATATCGTCATTCACCACTGTGTTTTAAAGGTCCTTTTACAGATCCGTGGAGCGCTTGTTTCCATTTAATCATCAAGCGAGCCAACCGACAAAATCGCCAATAGGACATTCCGACCAGGGAGCACATACCCATAAACAACATGCGGGGACTCTTGTTGGAAAGAAAATCTTTGAAAATATGCAAGGTACGGAACCGGCAATGGCGTTGGTACATACGCTCACCCGTGTTTGCATCAGCCTCGCTGTACTCTAGCGCCTGTCGCCGAAGATCCAACTCGCGCTGCTGTGCGTCCAGTATTCCAGGTACACATTCCGTGTAGGGGCGATATTTTCGGTAAATAATTTCAGTCGTCCGCAAATAGGTCTCTCTCGCGCTGCTTGTCATGGAGGAGCCATCGGTCCGCCAGGAGAATTCTGCTGTTGTGTGTTTGACTATGTAAAAAAGGGTACCGAATGGCCAAACGAATCCAGAGGTCCCAATCTTCGTGAGCAAAGAGGGTTTCGTCGAACAGTCCGACCTTCTCAAGGCAAGCGCGTTCATGCATCATGCATAGGACAGGCAGATAATTGGAGACGAAAAGTCTCTCCGCATCAAAATCACACGAATAAGGAAGATCCCGTTGCACGACATCTCTGTGCTTTCCGGCGCCAATCTCAAACGCACGCATGGCATCAGAATAGGCCACCTGAAAGCCGCCTTTTTGGAGAGCGTTCACCAAGACAGCTAAATGATCCGGATAATAGCGATCGTCATCATCGAGGTATGCGATGTACGTTCCTTGCGCAAGCCGAAGACCGGTATTTCTTGACGCGGCAAGGCCACGATTTCGATCATGCTTTACAGTGGTAATACGGCCATTATGCGGAAGAGTCTCAATGACAGACGTGATATTGGTTTCACCATCGTTCACCACAATAATTTCAAAATCCTGAAGGCTCTGCGTCAGAATACTCTGCAATGCTTCGCGAAGGCGGTAAGGACGGTTATACGTTGGCACGATGACGGAGACCAGTGGCGGACGATTGAAACGAGGCGTTGAGCTATTCTCACGGCTCTCGGCCCAATGGCAAATCCATACTTGATTGACGGGGAGTAAGTTCAGTGTCTGAAGGTCGTGAGGAGTCGGCGCAGGAACAACCCGCATGCTTGGTTGCTCAACATAGATATATTCCTGACCGAGGCATTGCAATCCTTCTGTTTCTAATAATGTGCGTAATCGTTGTTCGGTCAACCATCCAGCTGTCTGTTGAGCAAGAGAAGAAATGTGTTTCCATTGGTCCACACTTCCGCTGCGTCTCCCGGTCAGCAGCATATAACCGCCTGGCTTGAGAAGATTGCGAAGGCTCCGTATGAACGCGGCATGTTCGGCCGTAGGCATAGACTCAATGTCTTGAGATGCAATCACGACATCATACGGTTGAAAACCTTCTTCATTGAAGAAGCGTAGTCGGAGTACCGCTCGTCATACGAAGCGAAGGAAATCGCGTGCGGGCTTCCTGCACCAATTCGAGAATCGGCTCGAGGCCGTCACATGCTCCGTAGTACATCGAGAGGAGATTCGTGAGCCATCCACGGCCGGATCCAACCTCGATCATGCGTAATGGAGCATTATGAAGACGTCGACGAATGACCTCCAAGAAGCCGGCGATTTTGATCCATCGAGCCGATTCCTCCGGAGTGGAATGAAGCGTCAGCCGGACAGATGGATCGGCGCTGAATTCTTCGCGGCAGTCTTCCAAGTGGTCGATCGAGACGCTTCGCTCAGAATGTGGATCGGCAAACATGAGACTTTTGCGAGGATCTTTTGACATGCTTATTAATGGAGAACCTTAGAGCAAGAAACAATGCGACCTTCCTGGCGTCGAGAAAATCGTATTCGCGGTATGTTTAATGTCCTATAGCATATGCCCAAAATCATTCAATGGGCATCGCTCATCAGTTATAAAGCAATGCCTTTCTCATAGAAGCCATTCGATCTAGGGTCTTGCAAAAACTTGGATAGCTCATTCCCAAAGCGGAGCAAAGCGCCATTACCAGAGTGCGACCGCGGTGGTCCGCACGCAACGCTTTAAAAATATGCTGGCTCCGTGATGTGTACCCCAGTTGATACATTCGCTCTGCAAACCACGCGAGACGCTGGATAATCAATGAACTTTGATGAGAGGGCAGTCTATTACAGGTGAGAAGTTTCTCATTGAGACGAAATAGAGTTTTCAGCAATTCTGGTGACTCACTCTTAAGCAGAGTGCTGCTCATGGACGTGGAGACAACGCGGCGCTTCGCATAGACTTTAGCTGAATAGGCAAAATGATAATGCTGTGCAATGCGCAGCCACATGTCCCAGTCCTCAAAGCACAGGCGGTCATCATAAAGGCCGACGGTGTTATAGCAGGAGGCTCGAATCAACGTGGTCATGGGTGGGACACAACATCGGTTCACTAGCACTGAGAAGATGTCACCTTCAGCAGGCCAAGTGGTCGTGTGTTCTTCAACGAAGCCGATTTCTGCACCTGCCTCATCAATCTGCATAGCATTGCTATATAAAACGCCAACCTTTTCCGGAAGCGCCTCCATCACTTCAACCTGGTGCTCGAGTTTATCCTTGATCCAGAGGTCGTCAGTTGCCAAGAGAGCAATGTACTTTCCTTTGGCATGGGACAATGCTTCATTGAGTGTCTTACAGAGACCTTTATTGGTACGGTGCCGTAGATAGGTGCAGGAAATCTCATGTCGAGAAATCCAATCCGTAATAACGGCATCGGAATCATCAGTCGAGGCATCGTCCGTGATAATCAGCTGAACGTTGGGATACGTTTGCTGTCGAATGCTTTCTAGTGACTCAACCACGAAGCGGGAATGGTTGTAACAGCAAGTAATGACGGTCACCAGCGGCTTGCCGAACATTTCTTGCAAGGAGGACTCGGTTCTACTTTGATCACTTAGGTGCATCATCGACCTTAGCTCCCTTGCCCTGGGGCTATAGAGCCGCTCGAAATTCTTCGAAGTCTCTGTAGTAGTCGCTTTCCTCATAGTAATCGGATGCCAAGACAAGACACACAGAGCCGGAGGAGAAATTTTCAATCTCTCTCCACACCATTTTCGGCACATACAGGCCATAATACGAGCGATTTAAAAAGAATTCCTTGCATGCATGTCCATCTCGAACTACCACATCGAAACTGCCGGACGCGGCGATTATGAATTGTTCAAGCTTTTTGTGAGCGTGCCCCCCGCGACTTTCTCCTCCCGGCACATCATAGAGATAATAGACCCGTTTGATATCAAACGGAATATGGTGATGCGCTTCAATAAAGCTAAGGTTGCCACGAGGATCCGTAATTTTCGGAAGATCGATGAGACAGCATGATTCGAGAGGCAATGTGGGCTTGTCGTTGGTAATCATCTGATAGCCTCCGCGTTCAGTTCACTCTCTGCGCAAAAGAACTCAGAAATCGTGGTCCCAACTGCGTGCACTGCTTCATCGGGCATCCCGGGATAAAGTGGCAGACTTAGCACCTTCGTCGCTGCTGCTTCAGTGATGGGCAGCCGTATTGTGTCAACGTGAAAATGTTGAAACGCTTGTTGACGGTGAATCGGAATGGGGTAGTGAATGAGGGTGCTGATTTGGCGCGTGTTGAGATGGGCCTGCAGTCGATCTCGCTGAGATGTACGAATCACGTAGAGATGGTAGACAGGCTCAGACTCGCTGCGCTCGATCGGCGTATGAATATCCCTCGTAAGTAAGGAATGATAGAGATTGGCCAATCGGCGTCGTTCCGTATTCCATGCATTCAAATATGGTAACTTCACACGAAGCAACGCCGCCTGTAGCTCATCCAACCTACTGTTGTATCCGCTTGTGGGATGACAATATTTCTCCGTTTGGCCATAATTCCGCAAAAGACGAAGCTTGGCGGCCAATTCTGGATTATTCGTTGTGACTGCGCCCGCGTCACCGCACGCTCCTAGATTTTTCGTAGGATAAAAACTGAAGCAACCCATATCTCCCATGCTTCCTGCTTTGTGTCCTTTGTAGATGGCCCCATGGGCTTGTGCCGCATCTTCAATCACCCATAGCCCTCGCTTTCTAGCGAGATCCATTATTGGATCCATATCTGCGCATTGACCATACAGATGGACCGGGAGAATCGCTCGGGTCTTAGAAGTAATGGCCCGTGCCAATTGCAGGGGATCCATCGTATACGTCTCGGGATCGATATCGACAAAGACAGGCCGCGCCCCCGTCCACGTAATGGCAAGCGCTGTCGCGATAAAGGTATGGGAGACGGTAATGACCTCATCCCCGGGTCCAATGCCGCATGCCTTCAGCGCAAGGTGAAGCGCTTCTGTTCCTGATCCAACACCGATGCAATGTTGTACGGTGCAGTACGAGGCAAATTCCTCCTCAAACCTTTGCAATTCTTCCCCAAGGATGTACCAACCTGAATCTAGTACGCGACGCAATGCTCCATGTAATGCCGGTTGAATGTCTCGGGCAGATCCTTGTAAATCATTGAAGACGACATTCATGGTCGATTTTACATCCATCTCACACCAATGGAATTATCGATGATGAGTTAGATTCTCGCGGGAATGTGCAGATTGAGACGACCCGCCATGTCCGAATTACTGTCACCGAGGTTACGATGTCCTCGGCGCCGGGCTCCCGCAGCCCTCAGCCGTGACTTCGATGGTGCGAGCCCCAATTTCTTGCGTCGAGTGCAAGTCAGGTTCAGTATCCCTAATCCATGCGAGAGGATGGTCACATTTTAGCTCTCGTACTGCCCTGGCCTTAATATTATCTGCGTCGGAGCGATGGCCAACCACAATCACCTCGGTAAAATAATGAATAAGGTCCAGCCGCCTTAATTGCTCGCGCACAGCTTGAGGGTTGCTTCGAACCGTGACTAAGACGAAATTAGTAGCAGCAACTCTCCAGGTCTCCAGCCATTGCACAACACCGAGCAAGACGCAGTCGAGTTCTAACAAAGACCTCGATTCAATATCTCGTCTCCAGATCGCATCGGCTGATGGACTCAGTTCATCCCTCAGGCCAGCTCTCCGCAACACTTGAACCTTACTCAACCCACTTCATCGAAGGGACCAATAATCGCATTGCGTGGATGGATCCAAACGGAATCTTTCGCTCAATCGCAAATAAACAATGGAGAGTTTTGGGCTGTATCGATGATCGTCAAGTACGATTGTGGGGGCTGTCCTCCGCATGTCTACCATCAGGCTGTTGCAATTACATAGACTTCAGCCGCGATATCAGGATACCGTTCTCCAAGCTGCATAAAAGCTTCGAGCATGTCTGGTGTCCACGAGGCCTCGATCTGCGCATTGGAGAGCGGCTTAAGCCAATATCCCCCAAATATCTTGATCGCCAACCCTGCAGTCAAGAACTCGGCTCGAAACGATTCCGGATCATAGACTCGCCGATGGCCATGATGGTGGTCCGTTTCATTCAGACTGTGTTCAGTGGGAAGTGTCCTCATCAGGACTGCCGCCTGCCTGTGAATACTCCGGGCATTTGGAACGGCAGCATAGACGGCCCCCTGGGGAGACAGCCACGTACGCACTGACTGTAGCAAGGCATTGGGGAATGCCACGTGCTCAAGAACGTGGCTGAGAACAATTGTGTCGAATTGTTGCTTCGGCTTGAACTCTTCGAAGAGGGAGCACTGAACGGTGGCCTTGGGAAAGCGTTGCCGAAGGCTTTGACAAAACTGCTCGGAGCCGTCTACCACCGTCAGATCTGAAAATGTGCCGCTGAGAATTTCTGTCATCAGGCCTTCAGCAGGTCCAAGCTCCAGACAACGCCCGGGACGCCAGTGTCTATCAAATAACTTGGCTGAATAGCGAATCGTCGCGGCATTCGCCCCTCTGGAGTACCAACTGTCCGATGCTATTGTGTCCAATCTGGCTCGCTCGGCCTGTTCGTTTACAGACATGACCGTATCTCCTCAGGTACTTCTGAGCGCTGAATGTGGCAGTCTACAGAGTGAAATGTTTTTGACCAATATCGGAATGTATTTGGAATCATCAGCTCGCGGCACGTATAAAAACATTGAAGAACGAAGAGCCGGCAATGAAATTCCGAGGACAGGTATCACTGCTAATGACCCGGCCTCGACAAATATCTTGATGGCGCAAAGTTTTGAGGACTGAAAGTGCCGGTGTTGCTTCGACACCCGTTATCAAAACCGTCATTTCGAGCATAGTTGACCCAAATGGCATTTAATACTTGAGCGGTACCTAGTAACATCGTCCCTTATACGCGGGTATCCGATAATGGTCCTCGCTTCTGTAGTCGCTCGCCTATCACCGTGTAGGGAGTTCGCTGACTATCGACCGAACAGCAATATCGGCGATTGCTCCTGTTCCAGAGCGCTTCACTTATGAACCAAGAAAGTCTGTCAACGTAGGGACTCCTGTCATTTCCATGATGGCAGGGCCGAAGGGAGTGGGGCTGCGACTTGAGCGTGAGCCGCTTTGAAATTATCGGCAATTCAGGACGAATATGACGGAGAGCACAATTGGTCTGAAGGGAATGGCGATCAATGCTGGTGTTCGAATTTCCCCTTCACAAAACTTCTATTCGAGGAACTCTGGCAATACTTGCAATAAGAGACTTATTTAAGTTGTATCGCGGGCGCGGCACACGACAGGTGAATCGTCCCGCTGAGCAACCCTGGTTCGACCAACCGAATGCGATGAAGCTGTTGGAACAGCGGCGCCGGGGGGCAGAGAAATTTGCGTACAAGGAATTCGAGGATCTGCAGCATTGGCACCATTATTGGGACACATAGTTTGTGCCACACCTAGTGCCGGAGTAGACGTTCTAGGTATGTTGCGCAACCTGGACAATTGAAGACGTACGAAAAGTCCTAACCGCGTACTATCGCCATCTCGACAACATATGCTAACGCTGCGATCGAAAAATCTTAATCGCGAAAAAGGGGCGAAGTGTTCTTCTGGTAGGGCATGCCAATCCATGGTGGAGAAGCAATTGCGAATCCCGCCCTAACACGTCGTTCCTATATCTGCCTCCACATCCCCCGCGTGCTTTCAATAAAGAGTCGCAAGTCGAAGGCCCATTCAATTGTAAAAACTGCCCTTAAGGTTTTCGGTCATCGACTTTCGACGTTGAAGTACTTCAATCATTGGCACTGACAAAATCGATCAACGTTTGATGCCCTTGGAGTTGTCCATTCTCCTGTAATTTGTCTTTTTCGTCGGTACTCATGCATTCCTAATTGGGTCTGTCACTCTGATTGATTCAATGAATTCCAGCATCAGACCATTGCGAAACATGACAAAGCTGATGTGCCGACCGCTGAACGCCACCGCAGGCACTGGCGCAACGGTCACCCGCGCTCGTTGGGTTCTGGCCCACTGGAGGGCTCCATCTAGGTCATCGACCAGATAGGCGAAATGATATATCTTGATTCCGGCGTTGAGCCAGGGCGTCAGCATCTCCCCGCCAGGCAAGTTTTCAAGGAGCTCGATTCGAGGCCCCGGGCCGGTAAGAAAACAACCAGCCACGCCCTGGAGTGGATCGGAGAAGCTATGCCCTTCTTGGCGATAACCGAGAAAAGCGAAGAAATTTCGCTCCCGAGCCAGAGATGTAGTGGCGTAGCCAACATGGTGAAAGTCGTAGCCCCCTGGCAAGATAGGCAAATCACAGACGACATCAGCCACGTTTCAGCCTCTGAGCCGTAAGCTGGGCCAGCTTTTCAAGACGGGGGCTTATTTGCGCCCAAGCTCTGACGGTCCATCAGATGCTCCACTGCATCTAGCCGACGCCCCCCAAGGTCAAAGTGTCCCGGCAGCAAGCGGCGCTGTGGGATTCCGCAGGAATCGTGAAAAGACACCACTGGTCGGTTGTCGGCTACCGTGCGGCAGTACACTTGAGCCAATTTCAATTGCTCGAAGCTATAACGATAGATGAGCCAAGCGCTTTCCACTGCCGCTAGGGAACCGGGCTTGAGGATCCAACGTCCCCATTCACCGCTACCAGTATCGAAATCTATGTCGTACACCGAGATGACTCCTTCGGGAGTCCCCGTCTCAAGTCGCTCTACCACGAAGTAGTAGTCCTCGGGGCGTTCATAGTAGCCGGCCAGCCAAGCCAGCTGATCTTCAACACTACTTGATGTGGCGTGGAGAAAACGATTCAAATATGGGTTACAGCGAAGTTCAAGGAGCAAGTGAGCATCAGCATCGCCGATGGGGCGTAAACGAAAGGCTGGCCCTGCCAGGATTAAGTTATGTCGCATGGCGGATCAGGGCTCTATCAACTATGTTCCCTACGCTGTCTAGGTTAGCCAGATCCTCTTCGGAAAACTGCAAACCTAACTCATCTTCTAACGCAAAAACGACCTCGATGTGCTTAAGAGAATCCCATTGGGGCGTATTCTTACGAGAAGTCTCCGCACTCACTTCGCATTTAAGTACGGTTGCGAGCACCGTCAGCGACACAATTTCGAGCTGTTGGCGATCCATACTGATTCCTAATTATCCTATTCTTTATTGAAGGCGACGCCTTCGACGGTGGCAAAATCCAAGAGACTCTGGGCTTGCAAGATATGGTGACCGGGCGCCGGTACTTCGTTTAACCCCAACAGCCGGACCAGCCAATCCATGGCAGGCTGATTGCGTGGTCCATGCTGCACCCGGAAGGCCACTTCTTGGCAACCAGCAAAAATAGGCATATCCCGTAGGGCGAGCAGGATGATGGCATCTTCTAGTTGTCGGCCCAGGGCGCGACAACTGACGCACAGTTCTTCCACTATTAATTGCTGTCCGTGACGCTCAGCAACGATGACGGCAATGACGCCGCTGTCAGAAAGGCGGTCGGTTAATTGCACACTGGTAACACAAGCGTCTTCCCGCTCCATGCGGTCGGCGATCTCGGCCTGGTTGAACCTACGCAGAGATAGGTTGAACTGGTTTGTTTTATTGCATAGGTCAGCTAGGCGATTCAGTTGGACTTGGGGATTGTGGCGATAGGTGAGCGCCACTTTGAGACTACGGAAATATTCAGCTGGGTCGGTAGTGCTCTCTGCGAGGGACTCTCGCTCTGCGTTGGCTTTTAGATCCTGAATACGCTTGGCATCGTCGCTTTCCACCTTCCAGCGCCATAGTCCGGGATAAAAATGTATAACCTGTCGGGTCAGGCTAGCATCCGGATGGGCGTAGACGGTATGCACTTGGGGCAATTGTTTTGCAATGTTAGCCAATTCCCCAGGGTTGTCGTCCACGAACAGCACAGCATCGGAAGCTATCCGTAGAGCCTTCGCAATGCGCTCGATGGCGGCCACCTTGTCGTCCCAAGAGACTTCTATAGCTGAAAAATCCTGCCAGCGTAGGGGATAGTCCAAACGCTGACGAAACAGTGCCTCGACATCGGACGGTTCGTTGCGGGACACCAAAGCGATGAAGATGCCTCGCTGTTGCAAGGATTTGATGTAACGCTGCAAATCAGCATGGCCCGGCGTGAGCCGCACGCCTTGAATACCGTCTTCCCCTAGAACTCCACTGTGTAGGGTGTGATCCAGATCCAAGGCCACTGCCTTTACAGGCGGCAGCAGAGTGCCTGGGAGCCAGTGGCAGGCCAATTCCCGCGCCAAGATTACTTGGGCCGCATTGCTAATCGGCGTACCGGCGAGGTTCGCCGAACGTGAATCGAGAAGAGGCACACGGGCATCCGTACAAGCTGTCTCTAAGTTCGCGAAGAGCACGGCGGGTAAACTGTCGGCCAGAGCTTGAACGGCTTCCGCCTGTTGGCTACCCTCGACCCAGGTAGCTAGGATGATGGGCGCCTTAGAGCCGGACCGCAGAGCCCGCAGCCGCTCTTCCAGCCACTGCAGCCAGTCTGATAGAAGAGATGAGCGTGCGAAGAAGCGGCTGCTATCTAACCACAAGATGTCGGCATCGGCTTCCTGCCGCCCGGAGAACATGAGCGTGTCGTCGTAGCCTCCCAAGCGGAAATCTGCCCGCCATCCCCGGAACGCAAAATAGGGAGCTGTCAGAGACTCCACTGACTCAAAGCTATGGTTGCGCCAGACATTCACAGTGATCTGTTGCCCCGCTGGGGGCAGGTCTAGTCCTAGTAAGGCTAAACGGGACGGACGGGGTGCGAAAAGAGCAGCTTGAGCCTCGAACAGGCGCATGGCGATCTCTGTTGTATTCTCTCGAAATATACTAGGTGGTTGCTTCATAACACTTCACTGGTTTCCATCCTTCTTCCAATGGGATAGCGAGGAACCGAATACGCCCAACCGAAGCAGTATGGTAGACAAAGAAATTGTCACGGTCAGTAAAGATTCGCATGCGACGGCACTAATTCGCCAACCCCTATTGATGTCACTTTTCCGCGTCGTTGATTTGGGGACTCTCAACACGGAAATATCTCACCGTTCACGATGAGGTTGCAAGAGTTCCCACGTTTTCTGTGAAGATATCTCTGAAGATGCCTATGAGGTCCATTCATATGGAGCCATCTCCGCTGAGAATATATTTCTCATTGGCCTTAACATGGCTGCCAAAGATTTATTTGTTGTTCCATCATGCTTACAAGGTATTGGGCGAAATTCTGATAGTGGTCTGAGGTATTCCTTTGTAAAGATGCTTGCGGATTAGTTTATTTGTCTTCTTATGGTCATATTCCTATGTCCTATGGCGTTCTTCTATTCGTCTACGCAACATCTGCTCTGCTTTATACCTACATGGTCTATCCGGCTCTTCTTCTTATTGGTCGCCGTACCACTCAGCCTGTTATCAAAGGGTTCTCGGGTAGCTTGCCGACCGTTTCGGTAATCATTCCGTTTCATAATGAAAAGCGTTGGGTACGTCAAAAGCTGGAAAATACACTCCAGTTGGAATATCCGGCAGAGCGATTGCAAATTATTGCAGTGTCCGACGGATCGAGCGATGGGACTGAAGAGATCCTGAAGCAATATCGAGATCGCATCCATGTCATCAGCTATCACCCGCGTCAAGGAAAGCCAACGGCGTTAAATACTGGCGCACTGCAAGCGAGCGGTGACATACTGCTGTTTAGTGATGCCAATGTCTTGGTCAATTCCGATGCGTTGCGGATACTCGTGCGACAGTATGACGATCCCTCGATCGGCGGTGTTTGTGGCAATGTGGCCTTGCAAGCAGAAGGCGCCCATGAGCCGTTGGGCGAGGGAATCTATATGCGATATGAACGGTGGCTCTACAACCAGGAGAGTCGGGCTTTCACCATGGTCGGAGCGGACGGCGCGCTGTTTTCCATTCGCCGGTCTCTATTTACTCCACTTCCTGCCGATACGATCACGGATGATTTCGCCGTCGCGCTATCTATTGTGGCCCAGAGGCGTCGAGTGGTGTATGAAGCCGCGGCACGCGCCACCGAGGTAGTAGTTCCTGATGTGAAAGCCGAGTTCCGTCGTAAGGTAAGAATGATTGCGGGCGGTTATCAAACATTGTGGCGGCACAACATTCTGCTCAATCCTTTCAGGCATCCAGTGGTGGCCTGGCAGCTCATCTCACATAAATTATTGCGGTGGTTGGTTCCCGTCTTACTCGTCACGACTTTCTTAACAGCCTTTGCTGAACGGCAGTATCCTGTGATGGCAGTTGCTGTTGTCCTGCAAATGGTCTTTTATTGCTTGGCGTTCTGCGGATGGATCAGTCAACGATTGCGGCGATGGATGCCCGTCTATGTGCCCTATTATTTTTGCGCCGTTAATGTGGCTGCCGCCATCGGTCTCTGGCGTTATCTCATCGGTCAACAGTCGGTCCTTTGGCAGAAGGTCTCTCGCTGAATGCGATCGATTGAGCGGTTCATGACCCAGGTTCGTCGTAGGGAAACACCGTTGCATGCCCGTTTGTACGATTTTGCAAAGCGATTGCGCGCGATCCATATTCCTGTGATTCCTGGCGTCCATCATCTCTTGTATGAGGAACGTCGCCTACGCCACAGTCTTTGGCATACATTCCTACGCACTCTGTACTATGAGCCGATGTTTAAAACACGCTGTGAACAGGTGGGCAGAAATTTGCGCGTAATCGGTGGACTGCCATTGCTTATGGGAAACCCTATCCGCTTGGTGGTCGGAAACGATGTCACAATCTCCGGTGTCACGACCATCATTGGCTCAAAACCGATCGACAATCCGATATTGGAAATTGGCAGCGATAGTTACATCGGTTATCAAGTGACGATCGTCACCGGCCGAGGCGTCCACATCGGTCAGCATGTTTTAATTGCCAACCGGGTTTACATTGGGGGTGATGATAGTCACCCACTCGATCTCAGTGCGCGTGTGCGTAATGAGCCGCCTCTACTCGAAGACGTCAAATCGGTCTGGATCGAAGATGGCGCGTGGATCGGAGATAACGCAACTATTCTGAAAGGAGTTCGAGTAGGACGAGGGGCCGTCGTGGCCGCGCATGCCGTGGTTACGAAGGATGTCCCGCCGCACACAGTCGCAGCCGGCAATCCGGCTCGTGTGGTGAAAGAACTGAATCCTTCTGAGGACTCACGGAACAGGATGGCTGAGATGGTCGAAGCGAATGTCTGAGACTATTGTCACACAATTGTACGTGAGCGGTATCATGTCGGCCAGACGGTCGAGTCCCACAGGAAATTCTGCGGGCAGACTTGTCTGTGAGTCAGTTATCTTCAATCTGTGTTTCTCGAACCGTCACGGCGCGGTTTAACATGTACGAATCATATTTGCCCCTCATTCTCTCGGTTTTCAGTAGTGCGACCTGCCTCATCCTTGCCCTGTTGATGATGGCCCGTACCCAGCGCTTGCCGGTGCACTGGGCGCTCACAGGAGCATTGGCTGCACTAGCGGTGACGCAGTTCGGTAATGGGATGAGCCTGCTGTCGGACTCGCCTGGCGACCTCTTGTATTGGCGGCGCGTGGCTTCCATCGGCGAGATACTGATGCCGGCTGCGTGGCTGTTGTTCAGTATCGCCTTTGCTCGGTCGAATGCAGGGGAGTTGTTGCGAGAATGGCGGCCCGCGCTTGTGGCGTCGGGATTGTTGACTGTATTGTTTCTTGGCTTTGTCGGCTCCGACCGGTTGTTTACCTTAGTCGCTCCAGAAGTGATGGTCGTGGGTCTGGGGCCATCCGGGCGGATCTATGCCGCGCTGTATTTGATGTCGCAAGTCCTGATCCTGGCCAATCTGGAACAGACGCTGCGTCATGCTGATGAGCATGCCCGTTGGTACGTCAAGTTTCCCATCGTGGGACTCGGTCTCATCAGCATGTATTTTCTCTATCAAATGTCCGACCTGCTTCTATATTCGGTCTGGCATCCGGAACTCGCCTGGCTGAGTGGTCTCGTCACGGCCGTTGCCTGTCTGTTGATTGGGTATGGGTTATTTTATCGGCCAATCCCCGACGTGCAAATCTATATTTCCCGAAAAGTCGTTACCGGCTCGTTGAGCTTTCTTCTGGTCGGTGGGGTGTTGGCGGGGACCGGGCTGATTGCGTGGTTCATTCACGGCTCCGGCCTTCCCGCGAGTATGGTGCTGAGCGCATTGTTTGTCCTGCTCGCCGGAACGGGCCTTGTCTTCGTTCTCTTATCGGCTCACCTTCGTCAAAGTCTCAATCGATTTGTGGAACGTCATTTTTTCCCCCACAAGTACGATTATCGCGCACGGTGGCTGGAAGTCACTCAGACGATCGGATCGGGCCAGACGCCTGAGCAGATTGCCTGGCGTGCCGTGGATCTATGCAAAGGCATCTTCGGCGCGAAAAGCCTTGCTATTTGGGTCGCGGCCGATCCTGATGAAGGCCTCTGGACCCAGGTGGCGGTCCATCATGTGGTCGGAGTTCCCGGACAATTGAAAGACACCGGGACGATCCGATCGTGGCTGGAACAACAAGAGGAGCCAGTCGACGTGGCCTCGCCTCATGATACGCTCCCACAAGCGTTGAAAGACGAATTGCAGAGAAGCGGAGCGACGCTCTTGATTTCGTTGCGAGCGGCCTCTCATGCCATTGGATGGATAGCGCTAGGCCCGCATGCGGACGGCAGTGAATATTCGCATCAGGACCGCGATCTCCTTCGGTGCGTTGCGGCTCACTTGGCGGATCGTCTTCAACATCTGATGTTGGCCGATCGCCTCATGATGGCTCGCGAGATGGAGGCCTTCTATGAATACTCGACGTTCTTTTTGCATGATTTAAAAAACTTTACGGCCACCTTGTCTCTCATTGTACAGAATGCGGAACGGCATGGGGCCAAGCCTGATTTTCAATTGGCGGCCATGGTGACAATCGGATCGACGGTGCGAAAAATGACGGCGCTTATGGGGACGGTGGCGGCGCTCTCTCGCGACCCCAAACCAAAATTGAAGATCGTGGATCTGAATGCCCTGGTTGATGAAGTCTTAGAAGGATTTAACGGTGCGGTGGAGGCCACGCTGATGCGCCGAACGGGGACCGTTCCCTTAGTGGAAGCCGATGCCGATCAACTTCAGCAGGTGGTGCTCAACCTCATTTTGAATGCCCAGGATGCGGTGGGGCCCGACGGTCGTATTTATCTCCGCACAGACACGGTGGGAGGCGAGGCTGAGCTTGTTGTAGAGGATAACGGATGTGGGATGGATCATTCGACTATGGCTGGGCTCTTTCGTCCCTTCCGGAGCTCCAAGGGCAAAGGATTGGGAATCGGCTTGTATCAATGCCGTAAGATCTTACGCGCGCACGGCGCCACCCTAAATGTTGAGAGTGAGAAAGGCAAGGGCACGAGGTTCGTCATCCGTCTTCGTGCGCATGAGGAAACGGTAAGGAGGAGTCATGTCGAAGCCGGGACTGCTCATCGTCGATGATCAAGAGGAGATTCGGTCCCAATTGCGCTGGGCACTGGACGATACGTACGATGTACACCCCGTAGGGAATGCTCGCGAAGCGCTGGCGTACATGAAGCGCGAGCGCCCGCCGCTGGTAACGTTGGATCTTGGACTGCCTCCTCGCCCGGATGACGCCGTGGAAGGCCTGGCTTTGCTGGAGGGTCTGCTGGCCATCGATCGATTGACCAAGGTCGTCGTCCTCACGGGAAATAATGAGAGATCGAGCGCCCTCCGAGCGATTCAAAGCGGCGCCTTTGACTATATTCAGAAGCCCGTACACCTGGAAACGTTACGTGTCACCTTGAGCCGCGCGGCTTATGTCCATCAGCTCGAACAGGAAAATCGTCGACTGCAGCAACAAGCGACGCAGGACGGCTTCCAAGGTATTATCGGCACCAGTTACTGTCCCGACTGCGGATGCAGCCGAAGCGGTACGGCCGATTACGCTGCCACACCGCCTGATGAAGTGATGGAGTGCCCATCCACGGCCCGTTTCACTTCGGCCCAGGTACAGCCCTCACGCTGGGACGCCGCCGAGAATCTGAAACGTGACCTACCTGCATTCGGGCGGAATGAAGTGAGCCAGGCGGAGTGCAGGGGACCCCGCCGATCAAAGAATGGAGCGGGCTACGGGGATCGAACCCGTCTAACTGGCTTGGGAAGCCAGGACATTACCACTATGCTAAGCCCGCCCAGAGCTATCGATCGTAGCAGATTTCCCGATCGAGACGCATCTACAACGTATCGCTGGCCACCAGGCGCTATCGCTGTGGTGAGACGACGGAAATCGCGCTTTGCAGCTTCGGCGACTGTCAGATGCTCTCCGAAATTGGCCCGCCTGTCGTCACTCTGCAGTTCTTGCAGCCTCGGCAGCGCCTCGCGAGCGTTCAGCCGGTCGAGCGCGGAGATGGCGAGAACCGGCGCTGTCCGATTGTTGTTGCAGGTTCTTTGATCAGGGGAGCAATAGCCTACAGGGGGAGACAAATGCGACGAGTGCTGTGGCTCGGTTTGATCGTGGTTGGATGCGGATTCGCGGTGCGAACCCTCGCACAGGCGCCCGCTGGCGGGGTGACGGTCTTCGAAAGGCGACGATTGTCGGTGACGGCCTGATCGCCGATCGAGAACGCGTCATTCGTCGTCGACGGTGCCCGGATCGTGCAGGTCGGCAGAGTCGCAGACGTACGGGTGCCGATTCCGGCAGCACGCGTGAATCTCGCGGGTAAGACCGTGATGCCGGCGATCATCGACACGCACAGCCACCTGGGGCAAACGCGCGAGGCGCTACTGAACGATTTCTGCGGCGACGGTGGTACTTCGGAGTGGGAGCCGCGCTGAGCCTCGGTCAGGATACGTCAGATGCCGTGTATGAGGTCCGGGCGCAACAATGCCCGGGATGGCGAAGTTCTTCACCGCGGGACGCGGCATCACGGCGCCGAAACCGGGCGGACGACTGCGCCGTACTGGGTCACGACGACCGCTGAAGCCCGCACGGCTGTCGAGGAGAATGCCGCGCGGAAAGTCGACATCATCAAGATATGGGTCGACGACCGGATGGGGACGGTCAAGAAGCTCTCGCCCAGCTTTACGGGGCGGTCCTGGACGAGGCGCACAAGCGTGGCCTTCGCGTCATCGCGCACATCTATACGCTCGACGATGCAAAGGCGACGTTGCGCGCAGGTCTCGACGAATTGCCCACGGCGTGCGAGACAAGGATCTCGACGAAGAATTCATGGCGCTGGTCAAACAGCATCCGCAGTTGGTATTGGGACCGAATATGCCCGACCGTGGAGTTGCCGCAGATATCGAGTCGCCGCGATTCAGTCTTGGCGCCGCCGAGTTCGACGCCCTGCAGAAGAGCAATACCGATTGTCCCGATGCGCAGACATTCTGGGCCATACAGGCGCGCAACCTCGCAAAGATGAGCGCGGCTGGCGTCACGATCGTCCTCGGGACGATGGGCAGCACCCGTATGCGCCCCACGTCGAAATGCTCGACATGGTAAAGGCCGGGATGACTCCGATGCAGGTGCTCGTCGCGGCCACGCGCAATGGTGCGCAGTTCCTGAGACTCACCGACACCGGTACGATTGAAGCGAACAAGAGCGCGGACTTCCTGGTTCTGGACGCGAATCCGCTGGACTACATCACCAACACGCGCCGGATTGCGTCCGTGGACTCGCGGAGCCGCCGCGGATTGTTCCTCGTATCGATAGCGCAAGGCCACAGCAAAAGATCTCTGCCGAAAGGCCTCTGAGCAGGTGCGCGCGCCGCGCTCGCGGGTTTGGTTTCAGTTCGCTGAACGCGTGGCCTTGATGTCGTACACGAGCAGCGTGTCCTGGTTGCGCACGTACAAGCGGCCGTCACTGATCACCGGGTGCGCCCAGCTCAGTAGCCCCTTGTCGGGAATCTCGAACCGTCCTTTCTCGCGGTAGGCCTCCGATGTGGCTTCGGCCAGGCCGACCATGTTGTTCTCACTCTGAATGTACAGGTGGCCATCGGCGTACATGACCGACCCTTTGCCGACGCTGCGATCGCGCCACATGAGTTTGCCGGTCGCGAACTCGAGGCAGGTCAGAATCGCATCGTTGAATCCGTACAGATAGCCATCCACGAGCACGACGCCGCCGTGATGGTTCTTCATTTCGCGGGTGAAGTAGACCTCCTTCGCGGCGACCTCGCCGTTCTGCGCGGTCAGGTCCAGGAGTCCGCCACCCGGTGCCGTACGCCGACGTGAAGAAGACCCTGTCGTTGGAGTAGACAGGCGTGGCGACGTTCGCGGTCCGGTTGGCGGCCGCCGGATACCGGAACATCTGTTTGCCGTCCGCCGCGCGCACGCCGACGCCGGCTGCGTGGTGAAGGTGAGGTAGGTGCGCACGCCCTGCATGCGCAGTGGTACGAGTCATACCGGCGGCATCGCTGCAGCTCTTCGAGGTCGAACTGCTTGCCGTCATCTTGTCCAGCGGATCCACGCTGTGGCGCTCGGACCGCCAGGAGAAACAACAACATGAGGTCCGTCGACGAGTGGCGATTCGCTAATCAGCCATTGCAACTGCGGTCCGCCGAAATCCTTCAAGATGTTGCGCTGCCAGACCACGGTGCCGTCGATTCTGAGGCACGCCAGGTCGCCGTTTTCGCTGAGCAGGTCCGGTACAGGCGATCACCGTCCACCGTCGGCGTGCCGCGTGGCCCCGCGCCTCGCGCGGTCCGCATTCGCGTTTCAATCGGGCCGAGTGTCTTCGACCACACTTCCTTGCCATCCGCTCGATTGAGTGCGATGACCACGCTCGTCGAGCCCCTGCGCGCCCTGGACGAAGACGCGGTCACCGGCCACGGCCATCGATCCATAGCCGGACCCGAGTCCGTTCGCGGTCCAAATGAGGCGTGGGCCAGTGGCGGGCCATCTTTGAGAAGCCCGGTCTCCTTCGACATGCGCGTCCGGTCAGGGCCTTGCCACTGCGGCCAGTCAGGAGCCGCATTGAGCACCGCAACACTCAGGCACACCATGAGGGCGAACGTCAGGGTTCTTTTCAAATTGTCGCCAATCGTTAACATCGAGCCACAGCTTATAACGTTCTCGAGCCTGGGGTAGCTTGCAGATGCTGGGCACTTTGACCGGCGTCGATGCCACGAGAGAACCGTGGACGCGGAGGCCTACGGGACTGGTCGGCTAGGCCCGCGGATGGCCTGACGGCAACTTATGCATCCGAAGACGTTGCTCGGCGACAGACTGTCTGAGTTCCTCGATGCGGCGAACCAACTGGCCGGCGAGGGATGCTTGATTGAGGTGGTTCTCTAGCAGGCTTGCGCGAATCTCCGCGGCGCCTGTCTCGATCGACTGAAGGGTGCGCGACCCCGCCTCGATTTCCCGCCTGCAGATCTTCCAAGCACGTGCGAACGACCGAGTTGATAATCGCCACAGCACTGATTGATTGGCTGACGCTGAAACTGAACGGGATGTCAGGCTCGACCGTAGCGAGTCGCTAACTCAGCTGCGAATGAAGGCCAGCACCTCGTCGCGTTTCTCCATCTATTCATCTGGGACTTCGTCCCACATCCTCGCGCGCGGCGCTCGCGCCCTTCGACTGCGCTCAGGGCGTCCCGAGCTGTCCAGGCGGCCCCACGATCCCCGGCTCCGCTCGCGCGGCTCACTCGCTGTGCTCGTTCGCGTCTAGCTCCGGATGAAGGCCAATACTTCGTCGCGCCTTTGCTCCATCTTCTGCTCAGTCGTCGCTTCGAGATT